>NZ_LQQA01000016.1 GCF_002101965.1 Mycolicibacterium wolinskyi | reverse complement strand
GGCGGAGCCGGCAGGAAGGTGTTGCCCGGCGCCGGAGGAGGCGGGGGCGGGGCGGGCTCCGCATGCGCCACCGTCGGCAGCGCAACGGCCACCGCGGTCGCGCCGGTCATCGCGGCCAGGGTCAGCTTCTTCGACAGGCCTCTGCGTCGATGAGACATCGCGTCCGACTCGTCCATGGGGAAGAAACTACCGTGTTACCGCCGTGACGCAAGTGTGAGTTGCTCTTAGAGTGTTTTTCTGGACGATTGCTGTGCACGCCAAACCCACACATCAACAGCGATCACCGAAATTGCTGGCACGACAAGGCCTCAGGCGCCACGCCCGAGCCCCGCAACAGCGGCCCGCAACACCTTAACGTCGATGAATCTGCCAGGAACATCGGCGCCCGGCGGCGTCCCGTTACGCACCCCTCACGGCGCCGGATGGACGGCCACTTCCTGAGCCTTGACCGAGAAGAACACCCGCTCCCCCGGTGCCAGGCGCAGCTCGGCGGCCGACTCGGCGGTGATGTCGGCGGCAAGCCCCGGCGCACCGTCCGGCTGCTCGTCGGCGCGCACCCGGATGCCCGGGCCGCGGCTGTCGAGTTCCGCGACCGTCACCGCGATGGTGTTCCGCGGACTGCCGTGCGGCTCGTCGCGATACACCGCCACCGCCGAAGGTGCGAACACCGCGACCGCACGCGCACCCGCCATCACGTCGTCGGCAGGCGTGCCGTGCCAGTGCGCGTTCCACGCCGTGGTGAGCACACCACCTTCGGCCGCCGTGCCGCCGATCAGGTTGACACCGGCGAAGCGGGCGGCGAAGTGGCTGCGCGGCGTCGCGAGAACCGTTGCCGTCGAACCGTTTTCAACGATCTTGCCCGACTCCAGGACGAGCACCCGGTCGGCGAGTGTGAGCACGTCGAGCAAATCGTGGGTGATCAGCACGGCGCATCGGGACTCCCGGGTCAGCACCCGGCGCAGCACCTTGCGCATCGCGCTGGCCGCCGCCACGTCCAGCCCCGTCAAGGGTTCATCGAGCAACAACACGTCGGGATCGGCGGCCAATGCACGGGCCAGCGCGACCCGTTGCGCCTGCCCGCCCGAGAGCTGACGCGGACGGCGCCCGGCCAGCTCGGCGGCGTCCACCTCGGCCAGCCACCGCTGCGCGGAATCGCGAGCGGCGGTTCGCGACGACCGGCGCATGCTGCGGGGGCCGAACGCGACGTTCGCCTCGACGGACAGGTGCGGAAACAGCAGCGGATCCTGCAACAACAGGCCGACCCGGCGGTCATGCGTGGCGATCTGCACACCGGCCGCGGTGTCGGTGAGCACCCGGTCCCCGACTCGGACCCGGCCGGCGTCCGGGTCGATCAGGCCCGCGATCACGTGCAGCGTCGTCGACTTGCCCGCGCCGTTGGCGCCCAGCACCGCCAGCACCTCGCCCGCGGCCACGTCGAAATCGATGTCGAGGCCCCGCTGCTCGACGACGGCACGCACCTGCAGACGCTGGGTCATGTCCAGCCTCCGGCCCGCAAGCGCCTGCTGCCCAGGCCGATCACCACCACGGCCGCCACCGCCACCAGCAGCACCGACAGTGCCACGGCCGCATCGGCATCGCTTTCGCGCTGCAGATAGACCTCCAGCGGAAGCGTCCGGGTGACCCCCGCGCGGGATCCGGCGAATGTGAGTGTGGCGCCGAACTCCCCGAGCGCACGCGCGAACGCCAACACCGCACCCGACACCAACCCCGGTCCGAGCAGCGGCAGCGTCACCCGCCACCACACCGACCCGGGCCGGGCGCCCAGCGTCGCCGCGACGACCTCGTAGTCCGACCCCGCGGTGCGGGCCGCACCCTCGAGCGAGATGACGAGGAACGGCAACGACACGAACGTCTGTGCCAGCACGACGGCCGCCGTCGTGAACGCGATCTGCACCCCCGCGGCCTCCAGGTACCGCCCGATCAGCCCGAGCCTGCCGAACGCGTAGAGGAGCGCGATCCCGCCAACGACCGGGGGCAGCACCAACGGCAACAGGATCAGCGGCCGGGTGAGCCGGACCAGCCTGCCGTCGTTGCGCGCCAGCACCAGTGCCAGCGGCACGCCCAGAAGCAGGCACAGCACGGTGCTCGCCGCAGCGGTCTTGAGACTCAGCACCAGCGCCGCGGTGGACGTGTCGCTGGAGATCAGTGTCCAGAACCGCGGCCAATCCACCCGGGCGGCCATCGCCACCAGTGGCAGCACCACGAACGCCGCGCCGAGCGCGGCGGGTAGGTAGATCCAGCGCGGCAGGCCGGGCGAAGTCCTCAACGTCCGACGGAGCCGACGACGGCCGTGGTCAGGGCAAGGGTTTGCCTCATTGGACAAACCCTTGCACACGCGCGGGCGAACTCGCCGGACAAGGCAGGGCGCGTCGAATTTCGCGACCTAGCTACTGTCCAGTAACATCGGTCGTTGATCGCTCCCAAACCGGCGCGGCGATCCCGGCAGTACATGGAGGTACATCATGGCGGAGGTGCTTGTCACCGGCGGCGATGCCGAACTCGGTCGCGTGATCGCGGCAGGCTTCCGGGACGCCGGCCACAACGTGGTCATCGCGGGCGCCCGCCGTGACGATCTCGAAGTGGCCGCCAAGGAACTCGACGTCGAGTCGATCGTGTTCGACAACACCGACGCGGCGAGCCTCGAAGCCGCCCGCGCCCAGTTCCCGCACCACCTCGACACCCTGGTGAACGTGCCTGCCCCGCTGTGGGAGGCCAAGGATCCCCGCACCTACACGCTGGCCGATCTGGCCGCGGCCTGGCGCAACAACCTCGACGCCACCGTGGTCTCGGCCGCGCTGACGGTGCAGATCGTCGGTGACCATCTGCGCTCGGGCGGCTCGATCATCAACGTCCTGCCCGACAGCCCGCGCGAAGGCAGCGCCGAAGCCGCGGTCAAGGCGGCCCTCTCGGATTGGACCGCCGGACAGGCGAGCTACTTCGGCACCCGTGGCATCACCGTGAACGCGGTCGCCGCCGGACGCAGCGCCGAACCCGGCTACGACGGTCTCGGCACCACCCCGCCGTCGGTCGCCGACGAGTTCGCCCGCCTCGCAATCTTTTTGAGCACGTCGTCGGCACGCCACATCACCGGGCAGACGCTGCACGTCAGCCGCGGTGCGCTCGCGACTTTGGGATAACGCGTTAGGGTCGGAGAAGTGACAATCCGACTCGGACTCCAGATTCCCAATTTCTCCTACGGCACCGGCGTAGCCGAGCTCTTCCCGACGGTCATCGCGCAGGCTCAAGAAGCCGAGAACGCAGGCTTCGATTCCGTCTTCGTGATGGACCACTTCTATCAGTTGCCCGGCCTGGGCACACCCGACCAGCCGATGCTGGAGGCCTACACCGCACTCGGCGGGCTGGCCACCGCGACCCAGAAGGTGCAGCTCGGCACCCTGGTCACCGGCAACACCTACCGCAACCCGACCCTGCTGGCCAAGGCGATCACCACGCTGGACGTGATGAGCCAGGGCCGCGCGATCCTCGGCATCGGCACCGGCTGGTTCGAGCTCGAACACGACAGCCTCGGCTTCGAGTTCAACACGTTCACCGAACGGTTCAAGAAACTCGACGAGGCGCTGCAGATCATCGTGCCGATGCTCAAGGGCGAACGCGTCACGGTCGACGGCGCCTACTACCGCACTCAGGAGGCGTTCGCCGAACCCCGGTTCCGCGAGCACATTCCGTTGATGATCGGCGGCAGCGGCGAGAAGAAGACCATCCCGATGGCGGCGCGGCACTTCGACCACCTCAACATCATCGCCAACTTCGACGAGCTGCCGCGAAAGCTCGACGTCATCCGGCAGCAGTGCGAGCAGATCGACCGGGATCCCGCGACACTGGAGACCAGCATGCTCGTGATCGCCCTGATCGGCGAGAACTTCACCGCCGACGCCATCCCGCCCGACTTCAAGCAGCGCGCGGTGTTCGGCAGCCCCGAGCAAATCGTCGAGCAACTCAAGACCAAGCTCTTCGACGTCGGCGTGGACGGGGTCATCCTCAGCCCGGTGACCATCGGCGGCTACGTGCCAGGCGGTGTCACCGAGGTTGGCGAAGCATTGAAACCGCTGATATCCGGGTAAACATTCAGTGCGGTTGCCTACGTCACCGCGCTGACCGGAATCGTGCCGACTAACCTATCGGTTGTATCAAGTGGGAAAACGTCCGCGAGGAGCAGCAATGAGCCATCCCGGAGCTACGGCGTCGGATCGGCATAAAGTCGTCATTATCGGATCGGGTTTCGGTGGTCTGACCGCCGCCAAGACCCTCAAACGCGCCGACGTCGACGTCAAGCTGATCGCCCGCACCACCCATCACCTGTTCCAGCCACTGCTCTACCAGGTGGCGACGGGGATCATCTCCGAAGGCGAGATCGCGCCTGCCACGCGCGTGATCCTGCGCAAGCAGAAGAACGCACAGGTGTTGCTGGGCGACGTCACCCATATCGATCTCGAGAAGCAGACGGTGGATTCGGTGCTGCTGGGTCACACCTACTCGACGCCGTACGACAGCCTGATCATCGCGGCAGGCGCGGGGCAGTCGTACTTCGGCAACGATCACTTCGCCGAGTTCGCGCCCGGCATGAAGTCGATCGACGACGCCCTGGAGCTTCGCGGTCGTATCCTCGGCGCGTTCGAACAGGCCGAGCGGTCGAGTGACCCCGTGCGCCGGGCGAAGCTGCTGACGTTCACCGTCGTCGGTGCCGGCCCCACGGGCGTCGAAATGGCCGGGCAGATCGCCGAATTGGCGGATCAGACGCTGCGGGGCAGCTTCCGCCACATCGATCCGACCGAGGCCAGGGTGATCCTGCTCGACGCCGCACCCGCCGTGCTGCCGCCGATGGGTGAGAAGCTCGGCAAGAAGGCGCAGGCCCGGCTGGAGAAGATGGGCGTCGAGGTGCAGCTCGGCGCCATGGTCACCGACGTGGATCGCAACGGTCTGACGGTCAAGGATTCCGACGGCACCATCCGGCGCATCGAATCGGCCTGCAAGGTGTGGTCGGCCGGCGTGTCGGCGAGCCCGCTCGGCAAGGATCTCGCCGAGCAGTCCGGGGTCGAGCTCGACCGGGCCGGTCGCGTCAAGGTGCA
This sequence comes from Mycolicibacterium wolinskyi, assembly GCF_002101965.1. Taxonomy (GTDB): domain Bacteria; phylum Actinomycetota; class Actinomycetes; order Mycobacteriales; family Mycobacteriaceae; genus Mycobacterium; species Mycobacterium wolinskyi. Next base: position 43,833 of record NZ_LQQA01000016.1, on the reverse strand, counting down.
ACCCGACCTGACCGTTCCCGGCCACCCGAACGTGTTCGTGGTCGGCGACATGGCGGCGGTCGAGGGGGTTCCCGGCGTGGCCCAGGGCGCGATCCAGGGCGGCCGCTACGCAGCCAAGCTGATCAAGCGCGAGGTCAGCGGCACCAGCCAGAAGATCCGGGCCCCGTTCGAGTACTTCGACAAGGGCTCGATGGCGACGGTGTCGCGGTTCTCGGCAGTGGCCAAGGTCGGCAAGGTCGAGTTCGCGGGTTTCTTCGCCTGGTTGTGCTGGCTGGTGCTGCACCTGGTGTACCTGGTGGGGTTCAAGACCAAGATCGTCACCCTGCTGTCGTGGACCGTGACGTTCCTGAGCACCAAACGCGGCCAGCTCACGATCACCGAACAGCAGGCGTACGCCCGTACCAGGATCGAGGAGCTCGAAGAGATCGCGGCCTCGGTACAGGAAACCGAGAAAGCGGCGTCCTAACTCGTGTCGTCGGCCGGCAGCCGGTCACCTTGCCAGGTGGCCAGGCTACCGCCGCGCGCCAGCGCGAGTACGGTTCCCGCACCGTCGAAAGATGGTGCGGGGTAACGCATTTCGCTGATGCATGCCCGCGGCGCGGCCAGCTCGTCGTCACCCACTGCCCCACTGCCGAGCTCGATCCGGTGCCTAAGCAGCGGCACGGGCGTATCCGCGCCGACGTCGGCGTGCAACGCACCCGACCAGAACCCCACCCGCTCCCCCGACCTGCCGATCTGGATGCGTTCGCGTATCCGCACCTCGGCGGTGCCTGCGAGCTGTAACCGCGTAGTGGTCCGGTGATCGGAACCGCCTGCCACGACCGTCGGCTGGGGGTCCAGATCGAGGTGGCCGGCGACTTCGATCGTCCAGCACGCCCGCGATTGCCGCGTGTGCGCGCCGGGTAGCACCAATGTCGCAGCGGCAGTCCGGATCCGCAGCGTGGCCCCGGCCTCGACGACCACCCGCACCGCGAGTGTGTCGCCGCCGAGCGGCGTGGCGGCGGTCGACACCAGGTGCACGGTGTCGGGCTCGGTGCAGCGGGCCGTGAGGCCGCCGGTGGCCTCGATGCACGGCAGGTGCCCCGGCCGCGCGACGATGACGAGGTCGGAGTGCATCAGACCGACTGTGCCCGGGCGACCTCCAACTGTTCGCGGACCCAGGCCAGCACCGGCCCCGCCGCCGGGTCCTCGGTGAGTGAGATCAGCACCGTCGGCCGGTCCTGGCGGACTTTGGCCGCATCGCGGCGCATCACGTCGAGATCGGCGCCCACAAGTGGGGCGAGGTCGGTCTTGTTGACCACCAACAGGTCTGAGTACGTCACTCCCGGCCCGCCCTTGCGGGGGACCTTGTCGCCGCCCGCGACGTCGACGACGAAGATCTGTACGTCCACCAGACCCGACGAGAACGTCGCGGTGAGGTTGTCACCGCCGGATTCGACGAGGATCAGATCCAATGCGGGGTTGCCCTCGATCAGATCATCGATCGCGTCGAGGTTGGCGGTGATGTCGTCGCGGATCGCGGTGTGCGGGCAGCCGCCGGTCTGCACGGCCGCGATCCGCTCGTCGGGCAGCACGGCGTGCCTGCGCAGGAAGTCCGCGTCCTCGGTGGTGTAGATGTCGTTGGTCAGCACGGCCAGTGACAGTTCGTCACGCAACTGCCGGCACAGTGCGGCCACCAGTGCGGTCTTGCCCGAGCCGACCGGACCGCCGATGCCGATACGCAACGGCTCGCCCGGTTGCCGTATCCGTTTCGGGCGTTCGGTATGAGCGTGCGGTTCACCGTCGAGGAAATGCGGTGGCATGAGGGGCCTTTCGTGATTTCAGGAAACGAACAGGGGACGTTCGCGTTCGGTGTGGCGCTGGGCCAGCACATCGAGCAGCGGATCGGACAGGTCGGCGAGGCCGGCGGTGGCTTCCCCGGCGACCGAGTCACACAGCGCGGACAGCGCGAAAGTCACTGCGGCGACGTCGCCGGGGTCGAGGGCGAGCAGGCGCTGCGCGGCGGTCGCCGAACCGGTCATCGTCGTGTAGACCACCGAAAGCGCCGTCTGGTCGGCCCGCAAGCCGGCGGCGGCGCCCGCCGCGCCTGCCGCGACCGCGAGATGAGGTCGCGGGCCCAACGCGGCCCACCGCTCCCCCGGCCACACCCGCCGCGCCAACCGGACCAGGCCCCGGCCCTGCGCCCGCGACGCGTCGCGCGCGGCCGGAGCCGGTGTGCGGGCATCGGTCTCGGCGTCGGCCGCGTCGGGAGTCAACGCACCGGAATGCACGGCGACCGCCAGCGAGGCGGCCACGAGGCCGTGACTGCGGATACGCCGGACGAGGTAGGCGTGCAGCGTCGGGATATCGGTGAGCAGGCCGCTGGTCACGGCCTCCTCGACGCCGCCGGAATGGACATGCCCGCCGGTCGGCAATCGCGAGTCGGCCAGGGTGAGAAGTGTTGCGAGACTGCTCATCTAGAACAGGAAGTATCGCTGTGCCATGGGTAGCTCGGCCGCCGGTTGTTCCTGCCACACCTCACCGTCGATGCGCACCGTGAACGTGTCGGGCTCCACCTCGATGTGTGGCAGCGCGTCGTTGAGTGGCATGTGGGACTTGCCGACCTGCCGAACGTTCTTGGTGGCCGCGAGTTTCCGGCGGATGTCGAGGCGACCGGCGAGACCGTCATCGATCGCGTGTTCTGAGACGAAGTGCACCGAGGTCGCGGCCGCCGCCGCGGGAGCCGCGCCGAACATGGGTCGCGGCAGCACGGGCTGCGGCGTGGGGATCGAGGCGTTGGCGTCGCCCATCGCGGCCCACGTGATCATGCCGCCCTTGAGCACGGCATGCGGGCGGACGCCGAAGAACGCCGGTTCCCACAGCACCAGGTCGGCGAGCTTGCCCACCTCGACCGAACCGATCTCGTCGTCGAGCCCGTGCGCGACCGCCGGGCAGATCGTGTACTTCGCGACGTAGCGGCGCACCCGATTGTTGTCCGCGCGGCTGTCGCCCTCCAGCGCACCGCGCCTGCGCTTCATGACATGTGCGGTCTGCCACGTGCGCAGGACGACCTCCCCGATGCGGCCCATCGCCTGCGCGTCACTGCCGATCATCGAGATCGCGCCGATGTCGTGCAGCAGATCCTCGGCGGCGATCGTGGACGGGCGGATCCGGCTCTCGGCGAATGCCAAGTCCTCCGGCACAGCGGGATTCAGGTGGTGACACACCATCAGCATGTCGAGGTGCTCGTCGAGGGTGTTGACGGTGTGCGGGCGCGTCGGGTTGGTCGAACTCGGTAGCACATTCGGATGGCCGGCCACGGTGATGATGTCGGGCGCGTGGCCGCCGCCGGCTCCCTCCGTGTGATAGGCGTGGATCGCGCGGCCCTTGATGGCGGCCAACGTGTCCTCGACGAAACCGGCCTCGTTGAGGGTGTCGGAGTGCAGATTGACCTGCACGCCCGCCACGTCGGCGACGGTCAGGCACGCATCGATCGCCGCGGGCGTCGTGCCCCAGTCCTCGTGCAACTTGAATCCCGCTGCGCCGCCCCGCAGTTGCTCCCACATCGACTCGGCGCTGACGGTGTTGCCCTTGCCGAGCAGGGCCACGTTCAGCGGCCACGAGTCGAGTGACTCGAGCATCCGGGCCAGGTGCCACGAACCGGGTGTCACCGTGGTGGCCTTGCTGCCCTCGGCGGGGCCGGTGCCGCCGGCGACGATCGTGGTGATGCCGCTGCCGAGCGCCTCCTCCATGACCTGCGGACAGATCAGGTGGACATGGCAGTCGATCGCGCCGGCGGTCAGGATGCGGCCGTTGCCTGCGATGATCTCGGTGGACGGACCGACCACGAGATCGGGATGCACGCCCGCCATGATGTCCGGATTGCCCGCCTTGCCGATGGCGGTGATGCGCCCGTCGCGAATGCCGATGTCGGCCTTGATGATTCCCCAGTGGTCGATGATCACCGCACCGGTGATGACGGTGTCGGGCGCGCCGTCGGCACGCGTCGCCCTCGACTGTCCCATCGATTCCCGCAGCACCTTGCCGCCGCCGAACACCGCCTCGTCACCGGCCAATCCCGGCCCGCCGCTGCGGTCCTCGGTGATCTCGACGAACAGGTCGGTGTCGGCCAGCCTGATCCGGTCACCGGCGGTCGGCCCGAACAACGCGGCATAGCGGGCCCTGGAGAGTTGCGTCATGAGGGGTCCAATCGGCCCGGAGGGTTGAGACTGATGCCGTGCACCTCACGCGCCCCGGCCAACGGCACCAGCGAGACACGCTGGGCCACACCGGGTTCGAAGCGAACCGCGGTACCGGCCGGGATGTCGAGCCGGTGGCCGTGCGCGGCGGCCCGGTCGAAGTCCAGCGCGGCGTTGGCCTGCGGCAGATGCACATGGCTGCCGACCTGCACCGGCCGGTCACCGGTGTTCACGATGTCGAGGGTCAGCCGTGCCGCACCGCGATTGAGTTCGATCACGCCGTCCCCGAACAGGATTTCACCTGGAATCATGCGCGGTCCGCCTTCGGCTACTCGCTGAGAAATCATGCGCGGCCGCCTCAAGCGATCGGCTGGTGGACGGTCACCAGCTTCGTGCCGTCCGGAAACGTCGCTTCGACCTGGACGTCGGGCAGCATTTCGGGAACCCCCTCCATGACCTCGTCCCGGGTCAGCACACTGCGGCCGCTCACCATCAATTCGGCGACCGTGCGGCCGTCGCGCGCACCTTCGAGTAGATGATCGGTGATCACCGCGACCGCTTCGGGATGATTGAGCCGCAGACCGCGAGCCTGCCTGCGGCGCGCCAGCTCTGCGGCATACGAGATCAGCAGCCGGTCCTGTTCATGCGGCGTTAAACGCATAGTGGGCGATACTGCCACGCCACCCGCACCGGCGCGCGCCGTACCGAAGCGGCTAGGCGGCCGGCATGTTCTGCAGGCGCACCTGACCGCGAGCCACCAGCCGGTCGTTCTCGTCGGTGATGGTGATGAGCCACAGCTGCTGGCGGCGCCCACGGTGGATCGGCGTGGAAACCGCTGTCACAGTTCCTGATCCGATCGCACGCAAAAAGTCGGTGTTGTTGTTGACGCCCACGACGGTGCCGCCGCCGTTCTCGGACAGCCAGATGTGACCGCACACGCTGGCAAGGCTCTCGACGATCGAGCAGTACACGCCGCCGTGCACGATTCCCCACGGCTGCAAGAGCTTGTCGTGGATCTTGAGCTCGGCGCGCCCACCATCCGGGGTGAGCTCGAGATAGGTCAGGCCGAGTTCGGAGTCGAATCCTTTACCCAGCCCTTCGGGCGCTTCTGTCGTCACAGTTCTCGTGTCTACACGGCGGGCCGCCATAAAGATGCGGGCGGGTCCCGTGCAATTCGCACGGGACCCGCCCTCGAGTGGACCGGGGGTCTCTGCAGCCCTCAGGACTCCGGCGCGGTCCGTTAGCCTCGTACCGAAAGAATAGGCAAGGCTGCCCTAATTTAGCAAGACCTTCCCTGCGCGACTCGCGCCGCGGACCGGCAGACCGAAGCCCACCAGCGCATCGAGCACCGCCTGACCGCGACGCATGCTGACCAATTCGCTGCAGCCGGCCAGCAGCGGCACCTGCGTCGCCGCGCTCACGACAGCCGCACCGACCATGTGCCACATGGCCGCAACCGACATCGCGCCGCCACTGATCTCCACCAAACGGGTGAAGAGCGGCTCCAGCGCACGGTGGCTGCGGTGCGCCACCCACGTCGTCAGCGCGGCCTCGCTCGGCAGCGCGACGATTCCGTCGTGGGCGGCGTCGGCGATGCGGGTCACGCCGGCGCGGAAATGCGGATCGTCGGGCAGGGCGCGCAGAATCGGATCGACGACACCTACCCAGTCGATCGCGCCCTCAGAGTCGACGTGCACCCACAGGTTCTCCAGGCCGGTATCCCAGGCCCGGCCCTCCAGCACCAACAGTGGCACCACCCGGCCGATGACGACGTGGGCCAGCGTGGCGGCCAACTGCTGGGCCACCGCGGCGCGGTTGTCGGTCTCGGCGATCGCGGTGTCGAACATCAGCTGCAGCCGATCGCCGCTCAGCGCCTCGGCCAGCGGCCACCACCGCCGGCGCGAGAGGTCGCCCATGACGGCAACACCGTAGACCCGTGGACACTCCGGATACAGCTCACGCAGGCGCCGACTGGACTCGTGCAGCGGCAGTGCCCGCTTGATGGCCATACCCGCGATCAGGGGGTCCTCGATCAAGACCGTCATGACACCTCCGAAGGCTCCAATGTGACTTAGGTTAGCCTTACTATAGTCACGAGATGATCGAGGGCTACCTGCTGTGACTCGATTCACAACAGACCCGTGAATGGTCGTTGACCTTGAAGTAGACGCTCGCCGACAACGGCGGGACACTTGCTCGTTGATGGATACGACACGCGGTAGTAAGCCCGTAGTACGCTGGCCTTACTGCTCAGGAGAGTGAACGGAACATGGCCAAACTGACGCGTCTTGGGGAATTGGAGCGCGAGGTGATGGATCACCTCTGGTCCGCACCGGAACCCCAAACTGTGCGCCAAGTCCACGAGGCGCTGGCCGCCCGCCGCGACTTGGCCTACACCACGATCATGACCGTGCTGCAACGCCTGGCGAAGAAGAACCTGGTCGTGCAGCACCGTGATGACCGTGCACATCGCTATGCGCCCACGCATGGCCGCGATGAACTGGTCGCCGGCCTCATGGTCGACGCCCTCGACCAGGCCGCCGATTCCGGCAGCCGCCAGGCCGCGCTCGTGCACTTCGTCGAACGTGTCGGCGCCGACGAGGCCGCGGCGCTGCGCCGGGCCCTCGCCGAGCTCGAGAGCAAGCATCGGATCCCACCACCGACTGGTAATTCCAGCACCGCCTGAGAGAGACTTACGGCGTGTCCGCGCTGGCTTTCACCCTCGTCGCGCTGGCCCTGGTTGGACCAGTGCCGGCGATGCTGGCGCGGGCGTCATGGCCGCTGCGGGCACCGCGCGCCGCGATCGTGCTGTGGCAGTCGATCGCCCTTGCGGCCGTTCTCTCGGCGTTCTCGGCAGGTATCGCGATCGCTAGCCGGCTGTTCGTCCCCGGGCCGGACGGGCGGCCCACCGCGACCATCACGAGTGAGATCAAGGTACTGGGCTGGCCGCTGTGGCTGCTCTATGTCGTGGTCTTCACCCTGACCCTGCTGATCGGTGCGCGGCTGTGCGTCGCGGTGATCCAGGTGGCCGTCGCGACCCGCAGGCGCCGGGCGCATCACCGCATGATGGTCGACCTGCTGAGCAGGTCGCGCGATGCCGTGCCGACTCACCTCTGTACCTCGGCCAGTGGCTTGCGCATCCTGGATGTGGCGCAGCCCCTGGCCTACTGTCTGCCCGGGGTGCGCAGCCGGGTCGTGGTCAGTGAAGGGACACTGAACACGTTGTCCGACAACGAGGTCACCGCGATCCTGACCCATGAGCGAGCCCATCTGCGCGCCCGCCACGACCTCGTCCTCGAGATGTTCACCGCCGTGCACGCCGCCTTCCCGCGGTTCGTCCGCAGCGCCAGTGCGCTCGATGCGGTGCGCCTGCTGATCGAGCTCCTCGCCGACGACGCCGCCGTGAGGACCGCCGGGCCCACTCCCCTGGCCCGCGCCCTGGTCGCATGCGCGGGCGGTCGCACACCGTCCGGAGCGCTGGCCGCGGGCGGGCCCACCACGGTGATCCGCGTGCGACGCCTCGGCGGCAAGCCGAACAGTCTGGTCCTGTCCGCGATCGCCTATCTGGCAGCGGTAGCCGTACTCGTCGTCCCCACTGTCGCGGTCGCCGTGCCCTGGCTCACCGAGTTGCACCGCCTGTTCGCCGGTCTGGGATAAGGCCATACCGGTCGGGCGTTCATCTACAACAAAACAACGAAAGGCTCCTGCATGACCAACACGAGCACTTCCGGCACGGCGCAGATCGGCGTCACCGGCCTGGCGGTGATGGGTTCGAACATCGCGCGTAACTTCGCCCGCCACGGCTACACCGTCGCTCTGCACAACCGGTCAGTGGCCAAGACCGATGCGCTGCTGGCCGATCACGGGTCAGAAGGAAAGTTCGTGCGCAGCGAGACCATCGCCGAATTCCTCGACGCACTCGAAAAGCCGCGCCGGGTCCTGATCATGGTCAAGGCCGGCGAGGCCACCGACGCCGTCATCAACGAGCTCGCCGACGCCATGGAAGAAGGCGACATCATCATCGACGGCGGCAACGCCCTCTACACCGACACCATCCGGCGCGAAGCCGCCATGCGTGAGCGTGGGCTGCACTTCGTCGGCGCAGGCATCTCCGGCGGCGAGGAAGGTGCCCTCAACGGGCCCTCGATCATGCCCGGTGGCCCCGCCGAGTCCTACAAGAGCCTCGGCCCGCTGCTCGAGGAGATCTCGGCCCACGTCGACGGGGTGCCCTGCTGCACCCACATCGGCCCCGACGGCGCCGGGCACTTCGTCAAGATGGTGCACAACGGCATCGAATACTCCGACATGCAATTGATCGGCGAGGCCTACCAACTGCTGCGCGACGGCCTCGGCAAGAGCGCAGGCGAGATCGCCGACGTGTTCGACGAATGGAACAAAGGCGACCTCGACAGCTTCCTCGTCGAGATCACCGCCAAGGTGCTGCGCCAGACCGACGCCAAGACCGGCAAGCCGCTCGTCGACGTCATCGTCGACGAGGCCGAACAAAAAGGCACCGGACGCTGGACGGTGAAGTCCGCACTCGACCTCGGCGTGCCGGTCACCGGCATCGCCGAAGCCGTGTTCGCCCGAGCCCTGTCGGGTTCGGTACCCCAGCGCAAGGCCACCGTCGGCCTGGCCTCCGGCGACCTCGGCGCCGCACCCGCCGACGCGGCCCAGTTCACCGAGGACGTACGCCAGGCGCTCTACGCCTCCAAGATCGTCGCCTACGCCCAAGGGTTCAACCAGATCCAGGCCGGCAGCGCCGAATACGACTGGAACATCACCCCCGGTGACCTCGCGACCATCTGGCGCGGCGGATGCATCATCCGGGCCAAGTTCCTCAACCGGATCAAAGAGGCCTACGACGTCGAGCCGGACCTCGCGACACTGATCGCCGCCCCGTACTTCCGCAGCGCCGTCGAGTCGGCGATCGACAGCTGGCGGCGCGTCGTGGTCACCGCCACGCAGCTGGGCATCCCGATCCCCGGATTCTCCTCGGCGCTGTCCTACTACGACGCACTGCGCACCGAGCGGCTGCCTGCGGCATTGACCCAGGGCCTGCGTGACTTCTTCGGCGCACACACCTACGGCCGCATCGACGCCGAACCCGGCCAGAAGTTCCACACCCTGTGGAGCGGCGACCGCAGCGAAGTCCCCGCCTGATTCTCGCCGCGAGCAGACACGGAATCGCGCTACCAGGGCCTGGTTCGTGCGACTCTGTGTCTGCTCGGCGTCCAACTAGACTCGGCAACGATGAGATTTCTTGACGGGCACACACCGCCCTACGACCTGACCTACAACGACGTCTTCGTCGTCCCGGGCCGGTCGGATGTGGCGTCACGCTTCGACGTCGACCTGTCGACCGTCGACGATTCTGGCACCACGATCCCCGTGGTGGTGGCCAACATGACGGCCGTGGCAGGCCGGCGCATGGCCGAGACCGTCGCGCGGCGCGGCGGCATCGTGGTGCTGCCGCAAGATCTGCCGATCACCGCGGTCAGCGAGACCGTCGAATTCGTCAAGAGCCGCGACCTGGTGGTCGACACCCCGGTGACCTTGGGCCCCGACGACTCGGTGTCGGACGCCACCGCGCTGTTGCACAAGCGTGCACACGGCGCGGCCGTCGTGGTTTTCGAAGGCCGGCCGATCGGGCTCGTGACCGAGGCCAGCTGTGTCGGGGTGGACCGATTCGCGCGCGTGCGTGACGTGGCGCTGTCCGATTTCGTCACCGCGCCGGTCGGCACCGACCCCCGCGAGGTGTTCGACCTGCTCGAGCACGCGCCGATCGACGTGGCCGTGATGACCGAGCCCGACGGCACCCTGGCCGGGGTGCTCACCCGCACCGCCGCGATCCGCACCGGCATCTACGCGCCCGCGGTCGACGCCGCCGGACGGCTGCGCATCGCCGCCGCCGTCGGCATCAACGGCGATGTAGCGGCCAAGGCCAGGGCACTGGCCGAGGCCGGCGTCGACCTCCTGGTCATCGACACCGCACACGGTCACCAACTCAAGATGCTCGACGCCATCAAGGCCGTGGCGTCACTGGATCTGGGCCTGCCGCTGGCGGCGGGCAACGTGGTGTCGGCCGAGGGCACGCGCGACCTCATCAGTGCCGGCGCCTCGATCGTCAAGGTCGGCGTCGGCCCCGGCGCGATGTGCACGACGCGGATGATGACCGGGGTGGGCCGGCCGCAGTTCTCCGCCGTCGTCGAATGTGCCGCGGCCGCAAGGCAACTCGGCGCGCATGTGTGGGCGGACGGCGGCGTGCGGCACCCGCGCGACGTGGCACTGGCACTCGCCGCGGGCGCATCCAACGTGATGATCGGCTCGTGGTTCGCCGGCACCTACGAATCTCCTGGCGATCTGTTGCACGACCGCGACGACCGGCCGTACAAGGAGAGCTACGGCATGGCGTCCAAGCGTGCGGTCGCAGCCCGCACGGCCGGTGACAGTGCGTTCGACCGCGCGCGCAAAGCCCTGTTCGAAGAAGGCATTTCGTCTTCGCGCATGGGTCTCGACCCGGCCCGCGGCGGCGTCGAGGATCTGCTCGACCACATCACGTCGGGCGTGCGCAGCACATGCACCTATGTCGGCGCATCGAACCTCGCCGAGCTGCACGAGAAGGTCGTGCTCGGTGTGCAGTCGGCGGCCGGATTCGCCGAAGGCCATCCGTTACCCAGTGGCTGGTGACGGGTAGGCCAGCACGTCGCCGACGACCTCGACGGTGACCGTACTGTCGGTGGCGACGCGAGCGTCTCCCGGGCTGCGCAACCGCAGGGCGGTTCCGTCGCGCAGCACGACGTGCACCACGGTGTCCGCACCGTAGAACCGGCTCGCGCACACGCGGGCCACAGCATCGGCGTCACCGTCCGGCGCGCGCATCCGTAACTGCTCGGGCCGCAACACCACCACAACCGGTCCATCGGCTACCGCGATGCGCACGGGATGGGCGCCGAGCGCGGTGTGTGCGACACCCGCGCGGCATGTCCCCGCCAATTCGACTGTGGCGCCAACGAATCGGGCGGTCGCGAGGTTGGCGGGCCGACCATACAGGTCGGCAGGCGCGGCGTGTTGGGCCACCGCGCCGTCGATCAGCAAGGCCACCGAATCCGCGAGCGACAACGCCTCGGTCTGGTCGTGCGTCACGAGGACGGCGGTAGTGCCTGCGGCACGCAGGATTTCGGCGATGTCCTCGCGGACCCGGGTCCGCAGCCCCGCATCGAGCGCGGCGAACGGCTCGTCGAGCAGCAGGACGCGGGGCTGGGCGGCCAGGGCCCGCGCGAGCGCAACCCGCTGTTGCTGGCCGCCGGACAATTCGTGCGGGCGGGCATCGGCCAGCCCGGGCAGACCGACGACGTCGAGCCAGTGGGCCACCTCAGCGGCCACGCCGTTGCGGGCCGCGAGACCGAACGCCACATTGCCGCCGACCGTCAGGTGCGGGAACAGCGCACCTTCCTGCGGCATGAGGCCGACCCGGCGCCGATGTGCCGGCACCACCGGCCCCCGACCGATCATCGGCTCGCCCGCGATGTGCACCGTTCCCGCGTCGGGGTCATCGAATCCGGCCAGGATGCGCAGCAATGTGGTCTTGCCGCAGCCCGACGGTCCGAGCACCGCGGTGATCGTGCCGGCCGGGACCTCGAGATCGGCCCCGGCGAGCACGCGCCGCCTGCCGTACGACTTGTGAATCCCAAGTGCCGCAACCCCTGCCGCGCCGTCAGTCACTGCGGACCCCGCTGCGGCCCGCGCTGAAGAATCCGAGTGCGGCGGTCGGGACGGCGGCGAACACCACAAGCGCCGCGGCATACGGTGCGGCGGCGGCGTAGTCGCTGACCGAGCTGTAGCCCCACAGCCGCGTCGCGAGCGTGTCGACACCGGTCGGGTGCAGCAGCAGGGTCACCGGCAGCTCCTTCATGCAGGTCAGCAGGATCAGTGCCGCGCCTGCCCCGATACCCGGCACCGAAAGGCGTGCGGTGACCGCCCCGAACGCGCGTAACGGGCTGCGCCCGAGCGACTGTGCGACCTCCTCGAGCCGCACCGGCGTCGTCTCGACGGCCGCCCGCACCGAGCCGACCGCCAACGGCACCAGCAGCACCGCGTACGCCAGGATCAGCAGCGGCGCATGCTGATAGAGAGGTCGCAGCAACACCACCCCGAGCGACACCATCGAGATACCGATGACGATCGCCGGAAGCCCGTGCGCCACATAGCTCGCGCCCTCCAGGACCCGGGTGGCCCGGTCGCGGTAGCGCGCCGCGAGCACGCCGAGCGGCAGCGCGGCGACTGTGCACACCACGGCCGCGATGACCGACAGCCACACCGTCGCGGCGAGCGCGGCCACCCATTCCCCGCCGTCCCACCGCGCACCTGCGGTCAGCAACCAACGCACCAACGCGAGCGTCGGTACCCCGATCGCGGCGGCCAGCACCGCCATCGGGACCAGCAGGGCGACCGGCCACCACCGCCGTAACCGGTTGAGCGGTGCGGGCCGCGGTGTGCCGCCGCCGATGCGGGCGGCGGCGATCCCACGCGCCCGCGCCTCGGCCAGCACCAACACCAGCGCCAGTACGAGCAACACGAGCGAGAGCACCGCCGCGCGCGACGGATTGAATCCCGACCGGTAGGCGCCGTAGATCACCCAGGTGAACGCCTCGTAGCGCATGGCGGCGACCGCGCCGAAGTCGCTGAGCACGTAGAGCGCCACCAGCAGGGCACCCGCCGTGATGGCACCCCTGGCCTGCCGCAGCGTCACCCGGAACAGCACCGAGAGACCGCCGTGGCCGAGTGAGCGGGCCACCTCCTCCAATGCCGGGTCCACCCGCGACAGCGCCGCGACGGTGGTGAGGAAGACGAGCGGATAGCTCACCAACACCAGAACCAGGCAGGCGCCCCAGAAACCCTCGACCGCCGGGTATACCGAAACCCAAAGGTAGGCAAGCAGATAACTGGGCATGGCCAGCGGGAGCGTCAGCGCGACGGCAAGGCCGCGCCTGCCTCGCAGATCGGTCCGCGACACCAATACCGCAAGCCCCACCCCGAGCACCACGCAGATCGCCGTGACCACGACGACCAGGGTCAGCGACCGCCCGACCAGCGCCGCGGTGCGTTCCTGCCACAGTTCGTCGACGACGAAGCCCCACCCCCGCTCCACGGCACGTTCACCGAGATAGACCAACGGCACCAAGGTCGCGAGTACGACCAGCGCCGCGGCACCCACCAACGGCACCGGAGCACGTCGGCCACGTCCGCTCATCGAGTCAGTTGGTCAGCAGGCCGGTTTCCACCAGCAGTTCCTGCGTCGCTTCCAGGTCCGACAGCGCCGACAGGTCGACGGGCGGCGGCTGCAGGTCGCTCAGTGGCGGCATCTCTCCCGACGGCGCCACCCCCGCGATCAACGGGTACTCCATCGTCTCGCCCGCGAAGTACTCCTGCGCCGACTTGCCGACCAGATACGATGCGAACTCTTGTGCGCCTTGAGGATTCGGTGCGGATTTGAGCACGCCGACCCCGGCCACGTTGATCAGCCCGCCCGGGTCGCCCGGGGCCATGAACTTGTTGCGCGCGGTCACCGCCTGCGCACCTTTGGCGTCGATCAGCTCATACAGGTAGTAGTGATTGGCGAGACCGAGCGGCAACTGGCCGGAGTCGACCGCGTCGCGCACCGCGACATTGTTCTCGTAGGCCCTGGGCTCCTGAGCCTTGAAGGCCTGCAACCATTGCCGGGCCCCGTCGTCACCGCGAAGCACCCGCAGGCCGGTGACGAACGACTGCCACGACGCATTGCTGGGCGCGAACCCGATCTTGCCCTTCCATTCCGGCGCCAGCAGCCCGTCGATGGTGTCCGGGGCGTTGGGTGCAAGCGTCGGGTTGTACACCACGACGCGAGCGCGGCCGGAGACCCCGACCCAGGTGCCGTCGGCAGCCGAGAACTTGGCGGGCACGGCCTTGAGCGTCTCCTCCTCGATCGGTGCGAACAGCCCCGCCTGGGTGACCGCGCCGAGCGCGCCGGCGTCTTGCGACAGGAAGACGTCTGCCGGTGATTTGTCGCCCTCGGTGATCAGCTGCGCGGCCAGTTCGCCCGAGCCGGCGTACCGGGTTTCCACCTCGATGCCGGTGTCGGTCGTGAACTGTTCGATCAGCGGTGCGACGAGTTCCTCACTGCGGCCCGAATACACCACGATCTTGTCGGCCGATTCCGCCGGCTGCGACCCGCACGCGCTCAGCGTGACCATCGCGGCAACGGCGCCGAGCACACCGGCCAGGCGGACAACATGCTTGGATCGAGCCAGGAAAGACGTCATGGAGGACCTGCCTTCGGCTGCCTGACGGGATGGGATGACCCTACCCGCGCAACTTTGGTTAGGCTGCGTAAACCGCAGGACAAGGCGCCATTTTGCAGGCACGACGTGGTGGTTGGCCGCGGCGACCGGCTACGTACGCGTTAGTATTGAGCTTCACTGCATCCATGGCCGGCCACGTCCGATGGCCGGCGCGAAAGAAAGGGCTCACGTGCCGCAGGCACCGACTGAGGCCTCCGGTTCTGAACCGGCCTTCCGGGCGGAGCAGCAATCAGTCCTGAACGCCGAAGCTGACGACCCCTCTCCTAGTTGGCCGGGCCTCGTGCCCGGCGCCCTGCGGGTGAGATCCCGATGAGTTCGAGCGTCGTTTTCTCGCTGTTGTCGATCTTGGCGGTCGTGCTCCTGACCGCCGGCACCGCGGTGTTCGTGGCCGCCGAATTCTCGCTCACCGCCCTCGAACGCAGCACGGTCGAGGCCAACGCCCGCGACGGCGACCGCCGTGACCAACTGGTCCGGCGCGCCCACCGCACCCTGTCCTTCCAGCTGTCCGGCGCGCAGGTCGGTATCTCGATCACCACCCTGGCCACCGGTTACCTCGCCGAGCCCGTCGTCGGACGGTTGATCCAGCCCGGCCTCGACGCGATCGGCGTACCGGCCAACCTCACCGGTGGCCTGTCGCTGTTCCTCGCGGTGCTGATCGCGACGTCGCTGTCGATGGTGTTCGGCGAGCTCGTGCCGAAAAACCTCGCGGTGGCCCGGCCGGTGCCGACGGCACGTGCTGCCGCGCCGTTCCAATTGCTGTTCTCGATGTTGTTCACACCGGTGATCCGGTTGACCAACGGCACAGCCAACTGGATCCTGCGCAGGCTCGGCATCGAACCGGCCGAGGAACTCCGTTCGGCACGCTCGGCTCAGGAGCTCGCATCGCTGGTCCGGAACTCGGCACGCAGCGGATCACTCGATCAGACAACGGCGTTGCTCGTCGACCGCTCACTGCGGTTCGGGGAGCGCACCGCCGAGGAGTTGATGACGCCACGGTCGAAGATCGAGGCGCTCAATGCCGACGACACCGTCGCCGACCTGATGACCGCCGCGATCGACACTGGATTCTCGCGGTTCCCGATCGTCGAAGGAGATCTCGATCAGACCATCGGCGTCGTGCACGTCAAGCAGGTGTTCACGGTGCCACTCGACGAGCGGTCCCGGACCCGGCTGGCGGGCCTGGCCCAGCCCGTCGCAACCGTGCCGTCCACGCTCGACGGTGACGCCGTGATGACCCAGATCCGCGCCAACGGTCTGCAGACCGCACTCGTCGTCGACGAGTACGGCGGCACCGCGGGCATGGTGACCGTCGAGGACCTGATCGAGGAGATCGTCGGCGACGTCCGCGACGAACACGACGATGCGACGCCCGACGTCGTGCCCGCCGGTCAGGGCTGGCAGGTGTCGGGGCTGCTGCGCATCGACGAAGTCGCCGCCGAGACCGGGTTCCGCGCCCCTGAAGGGGAATACGAGACGATCGGCGGCCTGGTCCTGCAGGAGCTCGGCCACATCCCCGAGACGGGCGAGGCGGTCGAGCTCACGGCATTCGACCCGGACAGCGGAGCCGACGAGCCGGCTCGGTGGCTCGCCACAGTGGTCCGGATGGATGGCCGCCGCATCGACCTGCTCGAGCTGACCGGCTTGGGCAACGGCAACGGCAGCGGCAACGGAGGTGAGCACCGTGGGTGACATCTTCGGCGTGCTGCTGACCGTGCTGCTGCTGGCGGCCAACGCGTTCTTCGTGGCCTCGGAGTTCGCGCTGATCTCGGCCCGCCGGGACCGGCTGCAGGCGCTGGCCGAGCAGGGCAAGCGAAGCGCCGTCACGGTGATCCGGGCCGGCGAGAATCTGTCGCTGATGCTGGCCGGCGCCCAGCTGGGCATCACGATCTGCTCGATCCTGCTCGGCCGCGTCGGCGAGCCCGCTGTCGCGCATCTGCTGGAGAAGCCGTTCGGTCTGCTCGGCGTGTCCGACGCGGTGCTGCACACGGTGTCGTTCTTCGTCGCGCTCGCCATCGTCGTGATCCTGCACGTCCTGCTCGGCGAGATGGTCCCGAAGAACATCGCGATCGCCGGGCCGGAGTCCGCGGCGATGCTGCTCATCCCGGCCTATCTGCTCTACATCCGGGCGGCGCGGCCGTTCATCGCGTTCTACAACTGGTGCGCCAACACGACGCTGCGGGCGTTCCGGGTCGAGCCGCGCGACGAACTCGAATCGGCCGTGTCCACCGTCGAGCTGTCGGAGATGATCGCCGAATCGGTTTCGGAGGGCTTGCTCGACCCCGAGGAACACCACCGGCTGACCCGTGCCCTGCAGACCCGCACGCGCACCGTGGCGGACGTCGCCATGCCGCTGGACGAGATCCACGCGGTCCAGGTTGCCGCGCAGGACACCGGACCGACGGTCGGCGCCGTCGAGCGGGCCCTCACCGAGACGGGTTACTCGCGATTCCCAGTGGTCGACATGTTCGGGGTGTTCATCGGCTATCTGCACATCAAGGATGTGCTGCCGCAGGTCAATGAACCCGACGCCGTGGTCGACCGCGCGATGGTGCGCCCACTCCCGCAGTTGCCGGCCACCCTGCCGCTGCCCGACGCCCTGTCGCGATTGCGCCGCAGCAACAGCCACCTGGCCCTGGCCACCTCGCCCGACGGCGCGGTGACCGCGATGGTCGCGCTCGAAGACCTGGTCGAGGACCTCGTCGGCACCGTCCGCGACGGAACGCACCGTGTCTGAGCTGGCGCCCGTCGCCACCCTGGTCACCCGGATTCTCGACGAATCCGAGTGGACCGCGGCCGAACAGCGTCATCGCGAGCGGGTCGAGACGTTTCTCGCGCCGCACGTGCGCCGGCAGGAACGCGGAGAAGCCCACCCGGTGTGGGACTTCCTGTTCACCTACTACAGCCTGCGGCCCCGTCAACTGCGTCGTTGGCATCCGGGGTTCCGGGTGGTGCTGTCCGGCCCGTCCGCACGCCGCTATCTCGACGCGAGCGGGTACGGCCGCTGCGCCGACGGCGTCACCGTCACCCGCGACCACCTCGCGGCCCGCACGGAAACGGTGCGGTTCATCGCGTCGCTGTTGCGCGCCACAGCCGCGCGCCCGGCCCGGCTGAACTGCTTCGGGCTGCACGAGTGGGCCATGGTGTATCGCACCGGCGCGGTTCGCCACCCGCAGGTCCCGCTGCGGCTCGGCGCGGCCGACACCGACGCCGTGGTCGACTCGATGCCGTTGCGGTGCAGCCACTTCGACGCGTTCCGGTTCTTCACCGAACCGGCCGCCGTCCGCAACGACCGCCAACTCAGCCGAGAAGCGCAGCTCAGCGCCGAGCAGCCGGGCTGTATCCATGCGGCGATGGACCTGTACAAGTGGGCGTACAAACTGGGCCCGCTGGTGTCTTCTGAACTGGTGGTCGATGCGCTCGAGCTCGCCGCCGACGCGCGGGCGGTGGACATGTGCGCGAGTCCATACGACCTGAGGCGCTATGGTTTCGAGCCGATCCCCATCGAAACACCGGCCGGGCGTGCCGAATACGTCCGGGCCCAACAGGAGATCGCCGAGAGGGCCGCCCCGCTGCGGGCCACTCTGGCAAACCGATGTGAGCTGTTACTCATCAGCGCGGACGGTGAAAAAGCCGACGTTACCGATGGGTAAGCTGGATAAACGGCAGGCGCCGCGCGGTGTCTGGAGCCGAGGGAGGAAAGCATGACCAGCGATCGTGTGACGGTCGGAAATCTGCGCGTCGCGCGCGTGTTGCACGACTTCATCACGAATGAGGCGCTGCCCGGAACCGGCATCGACCCCGACACCTTCTGGTCCGGCGTGGACAAGGTGGTCGCCGACCTCACCCCGCAGAACCAGGACCTGCTGGCCCGTCGCGACGAACTGCAGGCCCAGATCGACAAGTGGCACCGCTCGCACGTGCTCGAACCGGTCGACCCGGCTGCCTACAAGCAGTTCCTCACCGATATCGGCTACCTGCTGCCCGAGCCCGACGACTTCACGATCACCACGGCCGGTGTCGACGACGAGATCACCACCACCGCGGGCCCGCAGCTCGTGGTGCCGATCCTCAACGCCCGGTTCGCGCTCAACGCCGCCAACGCGCGGTGGGGCTCGCTGTACGACGCGCTGTACGGCACCGACGTCATCTCTGAGGAGGACGGCGCGGAGAAGGTACGGCCGGGTACTGACGGCGGATACAACACTGTGCGTGGCGACAAGGTGATCGCCTACGCCCGCAAGTTCCTCGACGAGGCCGTGCCGCTCGCGGCCGGTTCGTGGAGCGAGGCGACCGGCCTCAAGATCGACGACGGACAGTTGCTCGTGACCTACGGCGACGACCTGTCGAGCGGGCTCGCGACGCCCGAGCAATTCGTCGGCTACACCGGTGAGCTCGGCAAGCCCCAGTGGTCGGTGCTACTGCGCAACCACGGCCTGCACATCGAGATCCTGATCGACCCCGACTCCCCCGTCGGCGCCACCGACGCCGCGGGCATCAAGGACGTCGTGCTGGAGTCCGCGATCACCACGATCATGGACTTCGAGGACTCGGTCGCCGCGGTCGACGCCGACGACAAGGTGCTGGGCTACCGCAACTGGCTGGGCCTGAACCGCGGCGATCTGTCCGAAGAGGTCAGCAAGGGTGACAAGACGTTCACCCGCGTCCTCAACGAGGACCGCACCTTCACGACACCGGACGGCGAGGGTGAGCTCACGCTGCCCGGCCGCAGCCTGCTGTTCGTGCGCAACGTCGGTCACCTCATGACCAACGACGCGATCGTCGACGCCGACGGGAACGAGGTGTTCGAAGGCATCCAGGACGCGCTGTTCACGAGCCTGATCGCGATGCACGGCTTGAAGGACGGCGCGGACAACGACGGGGCCAACGGCCCGTTGCGCAACAGCCGCACCGGCTCGGTGTACATCGTCAAGCCCAAGATGCACGGGCCCGACGAGGTGGCGTTCACATGTGAGCTGTTCAGCCGCGTCGAAGACGTGCTCGGGCTGCCCGAGGCCACCCTCAAGGTCGGCATCATGGACGAGGAACGCCGCACCACGGTCAACCTCAAGGCGTGCATCAAAGCCGCCGCCGACCGCGTGGTCTTCATCAACACCGGATTCCTGGACCGCACCGGCGACGAGATCCACACCTCGATGGAGGCGGGCCCGATGGTGCGCAAGGGCACCATGAAGAGCCAGCCGTGGATCAAGGCGTACGAGGACGCCAACGTCGATGTGGGTCTGGCGGCCGGCTTGTCCGGCAAGGCCCAGATCGGCAAGGGCATGTGGGCCATGACCGACCTGATGGCCGACATGGTCGAACAGAAGATCGGACAGCCCAAGGCCGGTGCCACCACGGCGTGGGTGCCGTCGCCGACCGCGGCGACCCTGCACGCGATGCACTACCACCAGGTGGACGTGTTCGCGGTGCAGAAGGAGCTGACCGGCAAGAAGCGCGGCAAGCTCGAAGATCTGCTGACGATCCCGCTCGCCGACTCGTCGCTGACGTGGTCGCCGGAAGAGATCCACGAGGAGGTCGACAACAACTGCCAGTCGATCCTCGGCTACGTGGTGCGCTGGATCGACGCAGGCGTCGGCTGCTCGAAGGTGCCCGACATCCACGACGTCGCACTGATGGAAGACCGCGCCACGCTGCGTATTTCGAGCCAGCTGCTGGCGAACTGGCTGCGCCACGGCGTCATAACTGCCGAGGACGTCAAGGCGAGCCTGCGCCGGATGGCCGCGGTGGTCGACGAACAGAACTCGAAGGATCCCGCCTACCTGCCGATGGCGCCCAACCCGGAGGCCAGCATCGCCTTCGCCGCGGCGCAGGAGCTGATCCTGTCCGGCACCGAGCAGCCCAACGGCTACACCGAGCCGATCCTGCACCGGCGCCGCCGCGAGTTCAAAGCGAGCACCGCTGCCCAGTGATTAGACTTCGGCGGGGCCGGATGAGTGACGAGTCGAGGGGTTAGGAATGGGTAGGCACAGCATTCCCGACCCCGAAGACTCCGCGGACGAGCCCGATTTCGGGCCCGGCCACGACGCCGGGTACGAAACGCCGGGCCGTCACGAGTCGTACCGCGAGCCCGGGTACGAATCCGACTACGACCGGGGCGGCTACGGTCCGTCCGACTACGGGCGTTCGGAGTATCCGCAGGCCGACGAACCCGACCATGGGTACGAACGGGAGGCGGGGCATCGACCCGATCCCGGCTATCGGGAGGATCGCGGCTACCAGCCGCCGCAGCCCGAGTATCCGAGCGATCGTGGGTACCGTCCTGAACCCGGGCGCCGCCCGCACCGGTACGCCGATGACGCCGATGACGCCGACGATTATTCGGGCGGCGACTCCGACTACCCGGATTACTCGGATTCGGACTACACCGACGACTATGCCGACGAGTACGGCGATGATTACGCCAATGAGTATGCCGACGAGTATGCCGACGGCTACCCCGAAGACGACGACCGCGACGCTCCGACCGCGAAGCTGAGTGCGGCCGGACCACCACCTCCGCCATCCACGCCGTCCCGCCGGGCACGTGGCGGCGACTGGGACGGCGAATGGACGGGTAGCCACCGAGCGGTGGCGTCGGGACGCCGCGGTGTCAGCGTCGGGGTGATCGCGGCCCTCGTCACCGTCGTGGCGGTGGTCGCCGGGGTGATCCTGTGGAAGTTCTTCGGCGACGTCCTGTCGGATCGCAGCGACGCCGCGGCGGCACGCTGTGTCGCCGGTGAACTCGGCGTGGCCGTGATCGCCGATCCGACCATCTCGTCGCACGTCGAAACCTTGGCCAACAAGTACAACGAATCGGCGAGCCCGGTCGGTGACCGCTGCGTCAAGGTACGGGTGCAATCGGCCGAATCCGACCGGGTGGTGAGCGGTTTCGCGAACACCTGGCCGAGCGAACTCGGTGACCGACCTGCGTTGTGGATTCCGTCGAGCAGTATCGCCGCGGCCCGGCTCGAAGCCACCGCGGGCGCCGAGACCGTCAGTGACAGCCGGTCACTGGTCACCTCACCGGTTCTGCTCGCCGTCTCCCCTCAGCTCAAAGACGCTCTCGGCCGGCAGAACTGGGCGAAGCTGCCGGAACTGCAGAGCAACCCGGCCGCGATGAACGGGCTGCGGCTGCCGGGCTGGGGAACGCTGAAACTGGCCCTGCCCAACCGCAACAACGGCGATGCGGCGTATCTGGCCGCCGAAGCCGTCGCGACGGAGTCCGCCCCGCCCGGGTCACCCCCGACGGCAGGCATGAGCGGGGTCAACACCCTCCTGGGCGGACAACCCAAACTCGACGACGGTGAACTGGGGACCGCCTTCGACGCGATGCTCAACGCGTCCGATCCCGCGGCCGCTCCGGTCCACGCGGTGGCCACCACCGAGCAGCAGTTGTTCACGCATGCCGCGACTCTCGGCGACGCCAAGGACTCGTTGGCCGGCTGGGTGCCGGACGGGCCGACGGCCGTCGCCGATTACCCCGCCGTGCTGCTGGCCGGTGACTGGCTCGAGCAGGAACAGGTCACCGCCGCCAGTGAATTCGCCCGCTACCTGCGCAAGCCCGAGCAACTGGGCGAACTCGCCAAGGCCGGCTTCCGGGCCGAGGGCACCACGCCGCCCTCCAGCGATGTCACCGACTTCGGGCCGCTCGCCGCGCCGCTGTCGGTCAGCGACAACTCGATGCGCGTCACGCTGGCCAACGCGACGGCCGCCCCCGCCGAGAGCCCGGCCGTGACGATCATGCTCGACCAGTCGATGCCGACCGAGGAAGGCGGCAAATCCCGGCTGGCGAACGTCGTCGCGGCACTCAACAGCCGGCTCAAGGCACTGCCCGCGACATCCGAGGTGGGCCTGTGGACGTTCGACGGCACCGAGGGACGCTCCGAGGTGTCGCTAGGACCGCTGGCCGAACCCGTCAGCGGGCGCGCGCGGTCACAGGTGCTCAGCTCGACCCTCGACGATCAGTCCGCGTCGAGTGGCGGGGCGGTTTCGTTCACCACGCTGCGGCTTGTCTACAACGAGGCGATGGCGAATTACAAAGACGGCCGGGCCAATTCGATCCTGGTGATCACCACCGGCCCACACACCGACCAGAGCCTGGACGGTGCGGGGCTGCAGGAGTTCGTGCGCGGCGCGTTCGAACAGGCTCGTCCGGTCGCGGTGAACGTCATCGACTTCGGCGGCGACTCCGACCGTGCCACGTGGGAGGCCGTCGCCCAGATCAGCGGCGGCAGCTACCAGAACGTGGCCAGCTCGGCGTCGCCCGAACTGACCACCGCGATCACTACCCTGCTGGGCTGACCGCTTCCGCAGACGCGTTCCGGCCTACCTCGGCACAACAGACGAGGTAGGCCGGAAACAGCCGTCGCTACGCGAACGCCTCGACGGGCGGGCACGAGCACACGAGATTGCGGTCGCCGTAGGCTCCGTCGATGCGGCGCACCGGCGGCCACACCTTCGGCCGGAAGCCCTTGCCCAGCGGGTAGGCGGCCTGCTCGCGGGTGTAGGGGTGATCCCAGTCCGACACCAGAAGGCATTCGGCCGTGTGCGGGGCGTTGCGCAGCGGGTTGTCCTCCGCCGGCCACTCGCCCGAGCCGACGCGGTCGATCTCGGCGCGGATCGCGATCATCGCGTCGCAGAACGCGTCGACCTCGGCGAGGCTCTCGCTTTCCGTTGGCTCAACCATGAGCGTGCCCGCGACCGGGAAACTCATGGTCGGAGCGTGGAAACCGTAGTCCGCCAAGCGCTTTGCCACGTCGTCGACCGTCACGCCGGTGGACTTGGTGATGGCGCGCAGATCCAGGATGCACTCGTGGGCGACCATGCCGTTCTCGCCGGTGTAGAGCACCGGGTAGTACTCGTCGAGGCGGCGGGCGACATAGTTGGCCGACGTGATCGCGGTCAGCGACGCCGCGCGCAGCCCGTCGGCACCCATCATCCTGATGTAGGCCCAGGTGATCGGCAGGATCGAGGCCGATCCGTACGGCGCGGACGACACGGTGTGCTCGTCGGGTAGTTCGTCGGCCAGCGGATGGCCGGGCAGATACGGCGCCAGGTGCGACCGCACCGCGACCGGCCCGACTCCGGGGCCGCCACCGCCGTGCGGGATGCAGAACGTCTTGTGCAGGTTCAGATGGCTGACGTCGCCACCGAAGCGGCCCGGGCGGGCGAGCCCGACGAGCGCGTTCAGGTTCGCACCGTCGACGTAGACCTGGCCGCCCGCGTCGTGCACGGCGGCGCAGATCTCGGCGACGTCGTGTTCGTACACGCCGTGCGTGGACGGATACGTGATCATCAGTGCCGCAATGCGATCCGCGTGCTCGGCCACCTTGGCCCGCAGATCGTCGAGATCGACGTCGCCGTTCGACCGGCACGCGACCACGACGACGCGCATACCGGCCAGCGCCGCCGAGGCCGCGTTGGTGCCATGTGCGCTCGACGGGATCAGGCACAGGTCGCGGGCGTGATCGCCGCGGGCATCGTGGTAGGCCTTGATCGCCAGCAGCCCGGCGTACTCCCCCTGCGAGCCGGCGTTGGGCTGCAGTGACACCTCGTCGTATCCCGTGATGCCACTCAGCCAGGTCTGCAGATCGGCGATCAGCTTGCGCAGGCCCGGATTGTCGGATGCCGGCGCGAACGGGTGTTGACGAGCGAACTCCGGCCAGGTGATGGGTTCCATCTCGGCCGCGGCGTTGAGCTTCATGGTGCACGAGCCGAGCGGAATCATGCTGCGGTCCAAGGCGATGTCCTTGTCCGCCAGCGACCGCAGGTAGCGCATCATCTCGGTCTCGGTGCGGTAGCGGGTGAACGCCGGATGGGTGAGGAACTCCGACGTACGCGTGACGATGCCGGCGCAGCGCGGTTCGGCGGCGCTGACGCCGAACGCGTCGAGCACCGCGGCGACGTGGTCATCGGTCGTCGCTTCGTCGCACGACACCGAGACATGGTCGGCGTCGACGCGCCACAGGTTGATGCCCTTGGCTTTTGCGGCCGCGATCACCTCGTCGGCGCGTCCGGGGACGTTCGCGAGCACGGTGTCGAAGTACTTGTCGTGCACGAGCGCATCGCCCAGTGCCGCCGCGATCGCCTCGGCATGACCGTGGACACGGCGCGCGATGGCCGTGAGCCCCTCCGCACCGTGGTAGCTGGCATACATCGCGGCCGTCACCGCGAGCAGTACCTGGGCAGTACAGATGTTGCTGGTGGCCTTGTCGCGGCGGATGTGCTGCTCGCGGGTCTGCAACGCCAGTCGATATGCCGGTGCCCCGTCGCCATCCACGGACACGCCGACCAGGCGGCCCGGCAACTGACGGGCATGCTTTGCGTGCACGGCCAGATACCCGGCGTGCGGTCCGCCGAATCCCATTGGCACACCGAACCGTTGACTCGTGCCGAAGGCGACGTCGGCCCCGATCTCGCCGGGCGGGGTGATCACGGTCAATGCCAGCAGGTCGGCGCCGACGGCGACCAGGGCACCACGTTCGTGCGCCGCGCTGATCAGACCCGACCAGTCGTCCACGCGTCCGCTCGCGCCGGGCAATTGCACGATCACGCCGAAGAACTCACCGTCGGGCAGTCCCTCGCGGAGGTCGGCGGTGACGATCTCGATGCCGAGCGGTTGTGCCCGCGTGGCGAGCACCGCTGCCGTCTGGGCGTAGACGTCCACGTCGACGGCGAGGCGGTTCGCCGGGCCCTTCACGGCGCGGTGCATCAGGGTCATGGCCTCGGCCGCGGCGGTGCCCTCGTCGAGCATCGAGGCGTTCGCCACCTCGAGCCCGGTCAGGTCCGACACCATGGTCTGGAAGTTGAGCAGGGCCTCCAGCCGGCCCTGGCTGATCTCCGGCTGGTACGGGGTGTAAGCGGTGTACCAGGCCGGGTTCTCGAGGATGTTGCGTCGCAGCACCGGCGGCGTCAGCGTGTCGAAATAGCCTTGGCCGATCATCGACACCGCGATGGTGTTGGAGTCCGCGAGCCCACGCAGCTCGGCCAGCGCCTGTTCCTCGGTGGCCGCCGCAGGTAGCTGCGCGAGCCCGGGTGCGCGCCCCTCGCCGTCGAGGCCGTCGAGGATGCCTGCGGGCAGCGCCTTCTCGGCCAGCTCGTCGAGGGAGCTGACACCGATCACGTCGAGCATGGTGGCGACGGCGGAGGCGTCCGGACCGATGTGACGATCGACAAAACGCGGCAGATGCTGGTCGGACAAGATCTCTCCCCTGATCGAGGCGTAGACGTACGAGACGTACTACCGTCCCTCTCCCTCTGTCGTCGACCCGCACGGGCGCCTGAGAGATTCGGCCCAGGTCGTGGGCCTTTCCCCATGGGCGGGCGCCACAACGGCACCGCTTTCCAGAGGCATCGGGGCCTGGCGCGGTCCTGGGTGCCTGAGAGGTTGACGGAGAGGTGTTGCTCCTTCGGCGTCCGTGACTGGCGATCACGGAACTCTCCCGCACAAGGGCGATGCGCTGCTGATTCTACCGGTCCGCCCGCTCAGAGCGGGAAACGTCGGCCGCAACGCCGGAAGCGTTACCGCTCAGAGAGTTTGCGCGGGCTCAGCCGATCTTGCGATCGCGGCTCTTGCGCCGCGAGGCCAGTTCGTCCTCGGGGGTCGCGATCGACTCGCCGCCGTCGGCACGCTCGCCGGGGAAGTCGGCGATCGCGCCGGTCAACTCGCGCATGGCACCCGACACCGCGATGCCGAACACGCCCTGACCGCCCTGCAGGAGGTCGACGACCTCTTCTGCCGACGTGCATTCGTACACCGTGGTGCCGTCGGAGAACAGGGTGATGTTGGCCAGATCCTGGACACCGCGCTGACGCAGGTGATCGACCGCGACGCGGATGTTGTGCAGGGAGATCCCGGTGTCCAGCAGGCGCTTGACGATCTTGAGGACGAGGATGTCCTTGAAGGAGTACAGCCGCTGGCTGCCCGAACCGGCCGCGCCCCGGATCGAGGGCACCACGAGCGAGGTGCGGGCCCAGTAGTCGAGTTGCCGGTAGGTGATGCCGGCGATCTGGCACGCGCTCGGGCCGCGGTAGCCGACGAGTTCGTCCGGCACGGAGTCATCGGGGAACAACCCGGCTTGAACAGGTTCGCTGGACACCCTGACGGGCGGCTCCGCCCCACTTCCGGTGGTCAGATCCAGCTCTTCCTGCCGTGGCGTGTCACCCACTGTGAATCCTCTCGCCGTTCGAACTCGCCCGCGGTCTACCGCAACGACCTGCACTGCGGCGGTTTGCTACAAGCCCGAGTGTGTCGAGCATACGCTTCCCGTCGAGCCATGACTGCTCGCTGCAACCAAAGTATGGCTGCCGGATTCCCCGTTGAATGACTCCCGCGCCGCGTGTCGACACCGATGAGGCCAGTTGAGACGTATCCGTGACCTCAACCGGCACAGCCGGCTCAGCGACGCGGGGCGAGCTCATGTCGCCTTGAAATCGTCCGGCGACACGCTGTCGAGGAACTCCTTGAACTTCTCGACCTCGTCCTCGCGGACGGTGCCTGCCGCTTCCTCGTCGTTCTCGTCGGGGATCAGCAGCCCGGCCTCGGCCAGCACTGCCTCCTCGACGTAGATCGGCACGCCGACCCGCAGGGCGATCGCCACCGAGTCCGACGGCCGGGCCGACACCTTGATGTCGCGGTCGAAGATCAGGTCGGCGTAGAACGTGCCTTCCTGCAGGTCGACGATGCGCACCTCTTTGAGCGAATGCCCCAGCGCGGCAATGAGATCTCGGATCAGGTCGTGCGTCAACGGCCGGGCGGGCTCGACGCCCTGCTGTTCCAGCGCGATCGCGGCGGCCTCCGACTGGCCGATCCAAATCGGCAGGTAACGGTCACCATTGGACTCGCGAAGCAGCAGCACCGGCTGGTTCTGCGGCTGCTCCACGCGAATGCCGACAACCCGAACCTCAGCCATCTGTGCCTACCCTCCGCACCGCTGTGCTGTTTCGTCCGTGATTCATCCGAAGCGGACCTGACCTTGACGAAGTAGCCGTCAAAACGAGTCTAATCCTCAGCGATCCAGAACGTCGCGTACGGCCGACTTGATCAGCGACGTGTGCAACGTGATCGCCAGCGCCGCCACTTCGCGGGCCAAATCGTCGGCCCGGTCCCTGGCGCCCGCCTTGTCCGCCTTGACCACCGGTCCGGCGATCTGGGCGATGAGGTCCGACTGCCGGTCGGCGGCCGAACGGAAGGCCCGCAGATGCCGGGGCTCCACCCCGTAGTCGGCCAGTGCTCTCGCGCATTGGGCGATCACCACCGAATGCTCGTCGAACAGGCCGGCGGGCCCGGTGGTGATGACGCCGTTCTTGACGAGGGCGCCCAACAACTCCTCGTCGATGCCCGATCGGGCCAGCAGATCTTCCCGGGACAGCCGCACCTGGGTCGGCGCCACCGCCGACACGCCCGGCGTGCCGTCGCCGTCGGTCTCGCCGGCGACCGTGACCAAACGCGGTACGGCATAAGCGGATCCGGCCTGCGGCAGCTCACCGTCCGGTTGCGCGTCCAGCTGTGCCTTGATCACCTTCAGCGGCAGGTACTGGTCTCGCTGCGCGGTCAGGATGAACCGCAGCCGGGCGCAGTCGTAGGCGGTGAACCGCCGGTAACCCGACGCGGTGCGCTCCGGCGTGACCAGTCCCTCGGCCTCAAGGAACCGGATCTTGGAGATGGTCACATCCGGAAAGTCGCCTCGCAGCAGGTCCAATACCGCGCCGATCGACATCCCGGCCAGTGCAGGTCTGTCGGGGGCAGTCATTTCGGCTAGGCGGTCGTGCCGCTGTCGTCGTCGGACTTGGGGCCGGTCAGGAACACCAGGCGGAACTTGCCGATCTGCACCTCGTCGCCGTTGGCCAGCACCGCGGAATCGACCGGCTCGCGGTTGACGTAGGTGCCGTTGAGGCTGCCGACGTCCACCACCTGGAATTCACCGCTCTCCAGCCGGAACTCCGCGTGGCGGCGGCTGACGGTGACGTCGTCGAGGAAGATGTCGCTGTCCGGGTGCCGCCCGGCCGACGTGGTCGGCTGGTCGAGAAGGAAACGCGACCCCGCATTCGGTCCGCGCTTGACGACAAGCAAAGCCGACCCCGACGGCAGGCCCTCGACGCCGGATACGGCGCCCTCGGTTCCCGCCGCGGCGGGGGCATCCAGTTCGTTCAGGAAGTCCGCACGGAAGACCGACGTGGTCTCCACCGTTACATCTTCCGACGTCTGATCAGCCCCCAGATTGCTGTCTTTGTCCGTCACCCGCTGCTCCTCACTGGCTGCTGTGGCGTTGCCCGGCGGGGCCGCAGCCCTCGCCGGTCTCACGTCGACCGTACCGCGCAACAGGCGTCGCTGTATCCACCACCGCCGGATCCGATGGGGTAGATATCTGCGCGCCGGGCATGGTCGATCCGGTCATCGAACCGGCCCCGAAACCCTAACAATCCCTCATTCGGTCACGACCGCGCGGTAGCCGTCGGCGTCCAGCAAACCGGTTAGGGCGTCTTCGACGGCACCCTCCTCCAGCCGCAGATCGACCAGCCAGCCCTCACCGTACGGATCGGAATTCACCAGCTGCGGGCTGCCGTCCAGATCCCCGTTGACCGCAACGACTTTCGCGGTGACCGGGGCATAGAGGTCCGACACCGACTTGGTGGACTCGACCTCACCGAACGCGTCACCGGCCGCGAAGTCGGCACCCACGTCGGGCAGTTGCACGAACACCACATCGCCCAGCGCCGACTGGGCGTAGTCGGTGATTCCGACGCGGACCGTGTCGTCACCGGTGCGCAACACCCACTCGTGTTCGGAGGTGTAGTACAGGTCGGCTGGGATCTCGCTCACGACGCTCCTTGCGGGTCAGGGTCGGTGGTCAGATTAACGGGCAATCACTTGACGGGCTGAGAGTATTGGCGCGGTTTCGGTTGCCGCAAGGCGGTGACGTCGACACGCTCGGCCTGTTGTACCACCATCGTGCCGCCCACCCGCTTCACACTGTCCATCGCCCCGCCGGGTATGTTCATCGCCGCCGCGAGCGTGGGCGGATCGCCAATGGCAAGAACCGAATACGGCGGACGCAACAGGACGTTGTCGACCGTCAGTTCGCCGGGGGCGCCGACGATCCAGGTGTCGACCCCGACGCGCACCGCCGTTTGCTGATCGCGGATCTCGATCGCTTCGGCGCCCGCGGCCCGCAGTTCGTTGATGACATCGAGCATGATCTCGGCCGCGACGCCCGGCCCGTTGTCTTCTATGGTCAGCGTCACCCCGGGCCCGGTCGCCCCGACCGTGCCGATCTGGATGGACAACGCCGCCAACCGGTCCTGCGCGTTCTCGATCGCGGCTTGATCGCTACTGCCGGACGCCTGCAATTGCTGCAGGGTCCGCTGCAGGTCGGCGACCTCGGTGTTCAGCGAAGCCTCACGCTGCTGCAGCGAATCCAGCAGCGTCAGCAGATCGGCCGGGCGTGCGGTCTCCAGTGAGTCACCGGACTCGTTCTGTCGCACCTGAGTGACGATCGCCACACCGAGCAGTACGCACAACAGCACCCCCAACGCACCGAACATCAGCTGTGAGCGGGTGCGCCGGAAGACGCGCAGATTACGGAACCGCCGCGGCGACACGTCGTCGGGCATCTCGTGTCGGCCGTGATGCTCTGCCGGCCCACCGGCGTGATGGTCTGCCGGCCCACCGGCGTGATGGTCCGGCGGCCGCTCTGCGGCCCATTTCTGATCGGGATCGGATTCAGTCATGTCATGCGCCGAACAGCCTGCGCCGCAACGCGGCGGCGTTTCCGAAGATGCGGATACCGAGCACCACGATGATCGCGGTGGACAACTGGGTACCCACCCCGAGCTGATCTCCCACGTACACGATCAGGGCGGCCACCAGGACGTTGAAGACGAACGACACGACGAACACCTTGGAGTCGAAGATCCGCTCCAGATAGGCACGCAGACCGCCGAACACCGCGTCCAGCGCGGCAACCACGGCGATCGGCAGGTACGGCTCGACGAACTCCGGCACGCTGGGGTGAAACACCAGCCCCAGCACGATTCCGACGACGAGTGCGGCGATCCCGATCATCTAGCCGATCAATCCTGTGCTACCCACTGTTATCCAATCTGCTTGGCGAAGTTGACATCTCGTACGCCGACCGCGGGCACATCGAGCCCGTCCCCGGCGCTGACGTTCACCCCGACGCCGTACGAGGTCTCGAGCAGGCGCAGGCGCTGCAGCCCGGGACTGCGGTCGAACGCATCCGACATCCCGTTCGGCGGGCCGATGGCCACGATGACATATGGACTTGTGATCGGTTGATTGTCGACCAGAATCCCGCCGCCGGCCTGTCGAATGGTGACCCCGGCGCCGACGCGCACGCCGCCTACCGAAATCGCCTCGGCACCGCTTGCCCACAGCGAATTGACCACCAATTGCAGATCCCGGTCGAGGATGACCTGCTGGCTGCCCGCCACGCGCTGTTTCGACACGTCGCTGAGATCCTTGGAGACACCGGGATCGGTCACCGTCACAGTGAGTCCCGGACCGATCATCGGGACCGCCGCCGCGGCGATGTTCGCAGTGTCCAGGCTCGACAGCAGCTGCTGGCCGTCCTCGTCCATGCCGAGCCGGGCCCGGCGCTCGGCGTCGACCTGGTCGACGAGCGCGCCGCGTTCGGCACTGGCCTTATCGGCGCCGGCCTCGGCGGCGCGCACCCGCCCGGCCAGCGCGTGCTGGGCCTCGCGGGCGGCCGGCGCCGCGGTCTGTGCCTGCGCGGCGGCCACTGCGAACACCGTGGCGATCGCCAGTGCCGCCAGGATCTGCCAGCCCCACTCCCGAACCCGGGGCCGCGCCCGCCCCGTGGACTCCCGCTCGGCCGCGGCAGCGGCATATCCGGGATCGAGATGATCGGACAGCAGGGATCGCAGCAGCGAGGGCACCGGGATGCGTTTGGGCGCATCGGCCTCGTGGTGGTTGAGGCCGGCGCCCGACTCGTAGCCACCGAGCAGACTCATCGGTGCTGTCTCTCTTCGCGCAAGCGGCTCATCGCACCACCGGCATGCGGCGCACCACCAGCACCACCTGGATCAGGTACAGCACGGCCGACCACAGGTACAGCGCCAGGCCCCAAATCAGGAACGCCCAGCCGCAGGCCAGGATCACCCTGCTCCACAACGCATCCCACTGCCCGAGCAGGATCAGCGGGAAGCCGGACATGAGCGCGAACGTCGCCGCTTTGCCGATGTAGGTGACGGGCAGCGCGGCCAGCCCGCGGCTGCGCAAGATGGGCAGCGTGGCGGCCAGCACCGCGTCGCGTCCCAGCAGGGTCAGCACGATCCACCACGGCACCGCGCCGTAGAACGCGAGCGCCACCGGGACGGTGACCATGTAGATGCGGTCCACCAACGGGTCGAGCAGTTCCCCGAGCCGCGATGACTGGTTGGCCACGAGCCGGGCGATCTTGCCGTCGGCCCAGTCGGAGAAGCCGCTGAACATCAACACCGCGACGGCCCAGCCCTGCGCGTGTGCCACGAACAGCAGGTACAGGAACACCGGCACCAACACGAGCCGCACCAGACTCAGCGCGTTGGGCACCGTCACCACGCGGTCACGGGCAGATGACTCACCACCCGACACTGCGCTCCTGCCCTGCGGAGCAGGCGCGTCCTCCATGGAACTAAAACTTAGCGGAACACCCCGGGCAGGCTCAGCGCAGACATCGTGTCGTCGGCGAGCGGATTGTCGTGGACCATGTAAGTCCACGTCGACGTCGGCCGTGCGAGCTTCGACAGGTCGATGCCCGGTTCGTCTTCGATCGACTCGGCCGTTTCGAACGTCTGCTGCGCCGCCTCGATCGCGTCGGCGGCCAGCGAGGCGAACGCGTCGACGGCCATCCGGTGGAACTCGTCGAGCGGGTTCTGCCTGCCCAGCGCCCGCAGGTGGATGCTCTCGCGGATGTCGGCCAGATAGGCCAGGTGCTCACACCAGCCACGGTCGAGGTGGTAGAGCATGATCAACCGGCAGATCTTCTCCAGCCGCTCCTCGGCGTCCTCCCCCAGGTCCTCGGCCAGCTTCTCGTAGCGCTCGGGCGAGCGCTCCTTGAGTTCGTCGCGCGCGGTCGCGGTGCGCAGCAGCGTTTCGCGGCGCTCGACGATGATCGCGCGCTGCTGGGCGATCAGCTGGTTGTACCGCCAGGTGTTGGCGTGCACGTCGAGCAGCCTGCCCTCGGCGACGCGCTGCGCATGGTCGAGCAGCCCGGCCGCCTTCGGTGCGACGATTCGCCCGTCCTCGTCGGTCTCCATCGGCAGCTTGCTGCGCTCGAGGTGCGCGGCCACCACCTCGTCCTCCCAGCTGGAGAAGAACACCGTCGAGCCGGGGTCGCCCTGCCGGCCTGCGCGCCCGCGCAGCTGGTTGTCGAGGCGCTCGGTGTGGTGGCGGCCGGTTCCGACGACATGCAGACCGCCGAGTTCGGCGACCTTCTCCTTTTCGGGGGCCTGGTCGCCGACGTCCGAACCGCCCAGCCGGATGTCGGTGCCGCGCCCGGCCATCTGCGTCGAGACGGTGACGGCGCCGAGCTTGCCCGCCTCGGCGATCACCGCGGCTTCCTCGGCGTCGTTCTTGGCGTTGAGCACCACCGCCGGAACCCCCGCCTTCACGAGTTTCTCGTGCAGTTCCTCGGATTCGGCCACGTCGTGGGTGCCGACGAGGACCGGCTGACCCGTCTTGTGGATCTCGGCGATGTGCTCGACGATCGCGTCGTTCTTGGCCGCCACGTTGATGTACACGCGGTCGGTTTCGTCCTCGCGGATGTTCGGCTTGTTCGGCGGGATGGGCGAAACGCCGAGCTTGTAGAACTGCCGTAGCTGCTCGCCTGCGGCGAGCGCGGTGCCGGTCATCCCGCACACCGTGGGATACCGGTTGATCAGCGCCTGCACGGTGATGGTGTCGAGCACCTCACCGGTCTCGGTGGTCTCGATACCCTCCTTGGCCTCGACCGCGGCCTGCAGCCCGTCCGGCCAGCGCTGCAGCGCGGCGATGCGGCCACGCGACGCGTTGATGAGCTGTACGGCGTTGTCCCGCACGATGTAGTGCACGTCGCGCTGCAGCAGTACGTGCGCGTGCAGGGCAACGTTGACCTCGGTGAGGGTCGTGACGACGTGTTCCTCGGAGTACAGGTCGATGCCGCCGAGTTTGGCCTCGATCGCGCGGGCGCCCGCATCGGTGAGGTGCACGTTGCGGCTGTCGGCGTCGGTGTCGTAGTGCTTGCCCGGGGTCAGCTCACCGACCATGCGGATGATCTCGACCCGGGGCTGCTCGCGGTGGCTGGTACCCGCCAGGACGAGCGGCACGAGCGCCTCGTCGACGAGCACCGAGTCGGCTTCGTCGATGAGCGCGACGTCGGGGTTCGGCGACACCAGGTCCTCGACGTCGGTGACCAGCTGATCGCGCAGCACGTCGAAGCCGATCTCGTTGACCGAGGCGTAGGTGACGTCGCACTGATACGCCGCGCGGCGTTCCTCGGCAGTCGAGTCGGCGGTGATCCAGCCGACCGACAGGCCCAGCGCCTCGATGAGCGGCCCCATCCATTCGGCGTCGCGGCGGGCCAGGTAGTCGTTGATCGTGATGACGTGGACGTTGCGCCCGCCGATCGCGTAGCCGGCCGCGGCGATCGCGCCGGCCAGGGTCTTGCCCTCACCGGTGGCCATCTCGACGACGTCGCCGGCGAGCATGCGCAGCGCCGCGAGCAGCTGGACGTCGAACGGACGCAGCCCGGTCGTCCGCTCGGCGGCTTCCCGCGCGAGGGCGAGGAACTGCGGGATGTCGGCGGCGGCGGCCAGATCCTCGAGCTGCAACAGTTTGGCGGCCTTGGTCAGCTGTTCGTCATCGAGCCCGGCGGCCTTCTCCTCGAAGTCCGCCGCCCCTTTGACCTCCGACAGCGAACGGGCCTGATTCCGCTCGGTGCTGGCACCCAGAAGCTTCCAGAACTTGCTGCTCAAGCGCCCCGGTTTGGCGCTGGACGTCTTTGGCACATGTTCACGGTACGCGGAGGACCGCAGACGCCGAACGGGACCGGTTGCACGGAGCCTCCGCGACGCCATCCGCAGGATTGCGGGGTACCTTGCCCGCATGGAGATGTTCACCCCGACTCTCGACTGGGGCAACGAGCTTCTGACATCGCTGGTGTGGATCGCCAAGGGCTGGGTCATCGCGGCGGTGTCGACGATGGTGATCCTGTTCCTGATCGCGCGCTTCACCGAGTGGGGCAGGCAGTACTGGCGCGTCAGCAGCGGTTACTTCACCGGTCCGGACAGCGTCAAGGTGTGGCTCTGGCTGGCCGCGCTGTTGTTGTCGGTGATCACCGGCGTGCGGCTCAGCGTGTTGTTCAGCTTCCAGGGCAACGACATGATGACGAGCTTCCAGGTCATCGCCTCGGGCATCTCCAGCGGCAACGAGGCCGTGCGGGTGTCCGGCCGGGACGGCTTCTGGATGTCGCTGGGAGTCTTCACGATCCTGGCGGTGCTCAACGTCGCCAGGATCATGCTCGACCTGTACATGACGCAGCGCTTCATGCTCCGCTGGCGCGCGTGGCTCACCGACCGGCTCACCACGGACTGGCTCGACGGCAAGGCGTATTACCGGGCCCGCTTCATCGACGACACGATCGACAACCCGGATCAGCGAATCCAGACCGACATCGACATCTTCACCGGCAGCGCCGACTCGTTGCCGAACCGGCCCAACAACACCTCGACCGCGACCCTGCTGTTCGGCGCGATCAGCTCGATCGCCTCGATGATTTCGTTCACCGCGATTCTGTGGAATCTGTCGGGTGAGGTGACGCTGCCGCTGATCGATGTCGACCTGCCCCGTGCGATCTTCTGGATCGGCATCGTCTACGTGTTGTTCGCGACGGTCATCGCGTTCTGGATCGGCAGGCCGATCATCTGGCTGTCGTTCAACAACGAGAAGTACAACGCCGCGTTCCGCTACGCCCTGGTGCGCCTGCGCGACGCGTCGGAGGCGGTCGCGTTCTACCGCGGTGAGATCGCCGAACGCACCGGCCTGCGGCGGCTGTTCGCGCCCGTCGTCTCGAACTACAAGCGCTACGTCAACCGGATGACGAAGTTCCTCGGCTGGAACCTCTCGGTTGACCAGGCGCAGGAACTGATTCCGTACGTCGTGCAGTTCCCCCGCTTCTACAGCGGCGAGATCACGCTCGGTGCGCTGACGCAGACCGCGAGCGCGTTCCGCAGCCTGCTCGACGGCCTGTCGTTCTTCCGCAGTGCCTACGACAACTTCGCCGGCTACCGGGCCGCGATCATCCGTCTGCACGGTCTGGTCGTGGCCAACGACGAGGCCCGCGAACTGCCCGAGGTGACGACCACACCGTGCGTCGACGGCACGGTCAAGCTCAGCGAGGTCGAGGTCCGCACCCCGGACGGCAGGCAACTGATCAAGCCGCTCGACATCTCCCTCGACGTCGGCGACACGCTGGTGATCACCGGACCGTCGGGAAGCGGCAAGACCACGCTGCTGCGCAGCCTGGCCGAGTTGTGGCCGTTCACGTCGGGCACGCTGACCCGGCCGTGCGGACCCAACGAGACGATGTTCCTGTCCCAGCTGCCCTACGTGCCGCTCGGCGATCTGCGCGCGGTCGTCACCTATCCGGGCGAAGAAGGCTCGGTCGACGACGACACCCTCAAGCGCACGCTCAACGACGTGGCACTGGCGCACCTCGTCGGCCGGCTCGACGAAGTCCAGGACTGGGCCAAGGTGCTCTCCCCCGGCGAACAACAGCGAATCGCGTTCGCGCGCATCATGCTCGTCAAACCCAAGGTGGTGTTCCTCGACGAGTCGACATCCGCGCTCGACGAGGGCTTGGAGTTCATGCTCTATCAGCTGGTGCGCACGGAGCTGCCGGACACCATCCTGGTGAGCGTCAGCCACCGCACCACCGTCGAGCAGCACCACACCCACGAACTTCAGCTACTCGGCGACGGCGAATGGCGGCTGGGCCGCGTGGAGGGCGAGGAAGACTCGAAACCCGCTCTGGTGTAACCCGGCCACGGTAGCTTGCCGGGCATGGAGATGTTCACCCAGTCGCTGGACTGGGGCAACGAGATCCTGGCGTCGCTGTTGTGGGTGGCGAAAGCGTGGGCCGTCGGCGCGCTCTCGATGGTCGTCGTGCTGGCCGGGCTGGCCCGGTTCACCGGGTGGGGCAGGCAGTTCTGGCGAGTCACGAGCGGCTATTTCACCGGGCGCCAAAGCATTCCGGTGTGGGCGCTGTTGGCCGTGCTGCTGTTGTCGGTGATGGTTTCGGTGCGCATGGACGTGCTGTTCTCCTATTACGCAAACGACCAGTTCACCGCGCTTCAAGTGGCTTTCGAGGGGGCGGGAGCGGGCAACGACGCGGTGCGCGATTCGGGCATCGCCGGTTTTTGGAAGTCCATCGTGATCTTCGCGATGCTGGTGACGGCCGACATCACCCGCACGCTGCTCGACCTGTATCTCATGCAGTACTTCATCATTCGGTGGCGCGTCTGGTTGACCGACCGGCTCACCGGCGACTGGCTCGACGATCGGGCCTACTATCGCGGCCGCTTCCTCGGCGCGTTCGGCGGCCGGCCGATCGACAACCCGGATCAGCGCATCCAGCACGACATCGACGTCTTCACCACCGGCACCGGACCGGAGACGAACAACCCGACGGTCGCGACGTCGCAGACGCTGCTGTTCGGTTCGGTGTACGCGCTCGTCTCGGTTGTCGCGTTCACCCCGATCCTGTGGAACCTGGCCGGGCCGTTGACGATTCTGGGCGTGACGGTGCCCAAGGCGCTGTTCTGGATCGCGTTGTTGTGGGTCGCCGTGACGACGGTCGTGGCGTTCTGGATCGGCAGGCCGATCATCCGGCTCACGTTCCGCAACGAGCTCACCAACGCCGCGTTCCGCTATGCGCTCGTGCGCATCCGCGATTCCGCCGAGGCCGTCGGGTTCTACCGCGGTGAGCGCACCGAACGCGACACGCTCGGCGTGCGATTCGCCCGCATCATCGCGAACTATCGCAGGCTCGTGTTGCGGGGCGTGGCGTTTCTCGGCTGGAACCGGTCCATCAACCAGATCATCGACCCGCTCCCGACGATCATCCAGGCGCCCCGGCTGTTCGCCGGTGAACTCCAACTGGGCGATGTCACCCAGTCGGCGAGTGCGTTCAACCGCGTGCAGAGTTCGTTGAGCTTCTTCCGGTCGGTGTATGACGCATTCGCCGGATACCGCGCCGCGATCATCCGCCTCGACGGATTGGTGACCGCCAACGAACAGGCCAGGGCGCTGCCGCGGTTGGCGTCCGGGGTCAGCGACAACGGTGGCGTCGAGCTCGCCGACGTCGAAGTGCGTTCCCCCGCAGGCGAACTGCTTCTGGACAACCTCGACATGGAGCTGACGCCCGGCGACCGGCTGGTCATCACCGGCCCGTCCGGCACCGGCAAGACGACGCTGCTGCGCAGCCTCGCACAACTGTGGCCGTACGGTTCGGGCACCGTGCGATACCCCGAGGGCACGGTGATGTTCCTGTCGCAGTTGCCCTATGCCCCGCTGGGCGACCTGCGCGAAATGGTGAGCTACCCGGATCCCGCCGCCGCGTTCGGCGATGACGAGATCCGGCGAGCGCTGAGCGCCGTGACCCTGGGCCACTTGTCGTCGCGGCTCGACGAGGAAGCGGACTGGTCGAAAATACTGTCGCCCGGTGAGCAGCAGCGGATCTCGTTCGCCCGCGTCCTGCTGGCCAAGCCGAGCGTGGTGTTCCTCGACGAGTCGACGTCGGCGCTCGACCCGGGTCAGGAGTTCGCGATGTACGAGACTCTGCGGACCGAGCTACCCGACTGCATCGTGGTCAGCGTCAGCCATCGCGAAAGCGTCAACCGGCATCACGAGAAGCAGCTCGCGCTGCTCGGCGATGGGCGCTGGCAGCTGAGCGCCATCGCCGAACAGGCCTAGCGCGCCGCGGCGTGCGCGCCGGCGCGGCGGCCGAAGAACGATCCTTCACCGAGCTGTGTGCCGCTGGCATAACCCTTTCCGTCCTGCGCGATGTTGGAGGCGCACGCCCCCGCCGCGTACAGACCGGGCACGGCGGTGCCGTCCGCCCGCAACACCTCACCGTCGATCGAGACCGCGAGGCCGCCCATGGTGAAGCCCGAGTACATCGCGCGGCCCAGCGACAGGTCGAACGCCGCCCACGGCCCGCTGTCCTGCACCGCGACGTATTCCGGCTGCTTGTGGAAGTCGGGATCCTCGCCCTTGGCCGCGTTCTCGTTGTAGCGCTGCAGCGTCGCCGCCAAGTTGCCCTTCGGGATACCGAGCGCGGTCTCCATCTCCTCGATCGTCTCGTAGCCGTCGATGAACCGGATCAACGGCATGGCAGGCATCTCCATGTGCGCCTCGTCGACGATGAGATAGGCCTCCTGGTCGGCCTGCTCGAGCACGAAAGCCGATGTGCGCGAATGGTAGGAGTCCTCGGCGACGAAGCGCTGACCCTGGTTGTTGACGATCACGCCGGTGAGCAGGATCTCAGGCGGATAGGCCGCGGCGGTGATGAACAGCTGATCGAGGTCCTTGGCGACGCCGCCGGCCGAGACGCCCATCCGAATTCCCAAACCGTCGTCGTTGGGATTGCCGAGGATGTAGGGCTCGACCTCACCGTGGTGCTTGGTGCGCCGCTTGGTGCCCAGCGCGGGCGTGTACTCGGCGACCATCTCGGCGTTCATCGCGAAGCCGCCCGCCGCGATGACCACTGATTTCGCTCTCACACAACCGGTTTCGCCGAAGTGCTTCCACTTCACGCCGACGACCGACCCGTTCTCGACCACCAGGTTCGTCGCGCCGACCTCGTAGCGGATCTCGACCCCGAGCGCATCGGCGCGCTTGAGCAGCAGGTCGATGACCATCGCCGCACCACCCAGCTCGCCGGGCACCGGTACCGAATGGCCGCGCGGCGCCGGCTTGGCCTGTTCGCAGAACGGCCACACCTTCTCGTTGCCGGTGTAGGACAGCCCTTCGGTGCCGGGCGGGACGACCACCTTGCCCGGGTAGAAGCTGCGCTCGAACTGAAAGCCCAGCGATTCCAGCCAGTTGAAGTGCTCGACGCTGCCGTCGCAATACGCGCGGATCTTGTCGAGATCGGGGTCGCGGGCCACCGAGACCAGGTACTTGTACATCTCCTCCGGGGTGTCGGGGTGCCCGGTGGCCTCCTGCACCGCGGTGCCGCCGCCGAGGTAGAAGTGCCCGCCTGCCATCGACGTGGTGCCGCCCGCGGCGGCCGCACGCTCGAGTACGAGAACCCGAGCTCCGGCCGCGGCCGCACTGACCGCCGCACATCCGCCCGCGATGCCGAAGCCGATCACGACGACGTCGACCTCGTCGGACCAGGACGCGACCTCGGCGGCGCCGACAACCTCGGGGATCTCTTTCACTGCTGCTCCTGTTTCACATGGTCGAAGAACGCCCGGATCTCGGGCGGGATGTAAGCGACTTCCAGATACGGCACCCCGGCCCCTGGCGCCGACAGATAGGCGAATCTCATGCCGCCGGGCATCTCGCCGTGACACACCGCGGGCGTGCCGTCGCGTTCGGCGTCGCGCAGGCGGGCCTCGAACGCCGCGGGGTCGGGCGCCTCGACGCAGACGTGGTGCAGTCCTTGGCCGCTGCGATCCAGGAACTCCGAGTACACGCTGTCACCGCGGACCGGCGCGATCAGTTCGAGCTGTGTGTCCCCGGCGTAACTCAGCGAGATGTCGGCCACGAAATCGGCGGGCCTGCCGCGATGGAAGCAACTGTCGGGGGCGAAGTGGACTGCGGGCATGCGCACCCAACGGCGCGCGCCGAGCAGGGTGGTCAGCGCCTGTTCAGTCGCCGCCAGGTCGCCCGTCACCCAGGCAATCTGGACAGGTGTCTGATTCAGCACGACACGAGGATATCGCCGACCGCGCGGGATGGCTAGAACGCGTTCTAGTTCTGCGGTTCGCCCTGGTAAAAGGCGGCACAACGCTGCGTCGCGGCGCGGGCCCACTCGGGATCGGCGCCGCAGGCCACCAGGGCCTGCTGCCATTGCCCGGCCGCTTCGGTCACGAACCGCTTGCCGTCATCGCTCGCCGACCACGTCTCCTCGAAGCCGGCTTCGATCGCCTCACCGGTCTCCAGGTGAATGGCCAGCCCGACGAGTCCGAGATCCCAGCCGATGCCGACCGCGGCCGGTCCGTACTGGCGCCAGGTGTCGTCGTCGACGTGCGCGATGTGGTCGAGTTCGAATCGGGATCGATCCGGCCCCTCATCGAAGACGCGGACCTCGATCCAGCTGACGTCCCCGCCGAACTCCCACGTGGCGGTGAACTCCCGGGGTGGGTCACAGCTCAGCACCGTGCCGTTGGCATTGCCCTCCAGCTGGTACTGGCCACCGACCCGCAACTCGCCGGTGATCGGCAGGAACCAGCGCGGGATGCGCTCGATGTTGGTCAGCGCGTCCCACAGATCGGCGGCGTCGGTCGGATATGTCTGGCCGAGCGTGATGACGTGCGCCTCCCCCGCTTCGAGCACTCGGGTGCCGACCGTGCGGCGCACGGCGTTGACTTGGTGGGTTACGTCAATCATGGTGTTTCCCTTCGATTCTGCGTTGCCTTTTGCCGCGCGCGATCTCGGTTGCCAATGCGTCCAGGTGCGGCGTCCAGAACCGCCGGAAGGTGTCCAGCCACTGGTCGATATCACGCAGCGGCGCACTGTCCACCGAATACAGCCTGCGCTGTCCTTCGGCTCGAACGTTGGCAAAACCGTTGTCCCGCAATACTTTCAGATGCTGCGACACCGCCGGCTGGCTGATGCCGAACTCCGCTTGGACCTCGGCCCCGATCGCGCCGGCGGTCAGTTCACCGTCGGCCAGCAATTCCAAGATGCGCCGTCGCACCGGGTCGCCCAGGACGTCGAACGCGTGCACGGCTCAAACATAAAAGCTATTGCTTATATAAGTCAAGATTGATGTACGGGGCGCGTCAACGTATCGATCAACAACCCGATCTGAAGCTCGAACATCTGCGCCGGATCGGTCAGGGTGTCGGCACCGTACTGCCCGAACACTTCGAGACTGACCGCGCCGACCAGGCCCGCCCACACCAGAAAGCACTTCGCCACGACCGCGTCGTCGCCGGTGAAGGCGAACTCGGCCCGAAGGCGCTCAAGGTCGAACGAGAGCGGTTGCGCCACAGCTTCTTTCGTCGCCATGATGTCCCCGGCCGCGATACCGGCGGCGACTGCCGCGAACAACGCACCGACCACCCGCGTGCCGGGCCCGACCGTACGCTCGGCCGGGGCGTGATAGCCGGGCACCGGGCTGCCGTACAACAACGCCCAGCGTGCCGGCTGGTCGATGGCCCAGTCGCGCGTCGCGTG
The DNA here is from genome assembly GCF_002101965.1 of Mycolicibacterium wolinskyi. Taxonomy (GTDB): domain Bacteria; phylum Actinomycetota; class Actinomycetes; order Mycobacteriales; family Mycobacteriaceae; genus Mycobacterium; species Mycobacterium wolinskyi. The sequence continues at coordinate 1,906 of NZ_LQQA01000016.1, read as the reverse complement.
TGCGATGGCGCGGATGCGCGCACGCCAATCGGATTGCGTTGCCGCGCCGTCGACCGCATCGGCGAGTTCGGTGTAGGCGTCCACCACCAGCAGGGTCAGCAGCTCGTCGCGGCTCGCCACGTAGCGGTACACCGCCGACGACACCATGCCGAGGTCGCGGGCTATCGCACGCAGCGACAAGCCCGCCGCACCCTCGGTGACGAGGTGTTGCCGACCGATCTCGATGATCGCGGCCTCGATCCGCTCGCGACTCTCCTGACGCTTGCCCACAGTGCGAGTGTGCCAGAACCGAGATCACTGCTCTTGAAATTCGTGCCCACCCGTGCGACTCTTGAAAGAGAGCACTGCTCTCGAAACGTTTCCCTGCGAAGGAGCCACGATGACAACGCGATACGACGCACCCGGCCCGGTCGCCCGCGCCGGCAACGACCTGATTCGCCACCTCGCCGAACTCGGCATCAGCATCGCCGGTACGACGGCGCTGCGGGTACGCGGGCGGCGAACCGGCAAACCGCACGCCGTTGTGGTCAACCTGCTGTCGGTGGACAGCGAGAAGTTCCTGGTGTCACCGCGCGGCAACACGCAGTGGGCCCGCAACGCGAGAGCGGCCGGAGCCGTCGAGATCGGCCCGCGGTGGCGTCGCCGCACCGTGCCGATCACCGAGGTGCCCGATGACGGCAAGCCCCCGCTGCTGAAGCGTTACCTCGACCGGTGGTACTGGGAGGTCAAGGGGCATGCCGCCGGTTTGACACCGCAATCGACCGATGCCGAGCTACGGGACGGCGCGCGCTCGATCCCGGTCTTCAAATTGCTCGATTAGGGCTGCGGCACAACAGCGTTCGCGATGTCACCGGACGCCTGCACCACCGCATTGCGGGCCTGCCCGCTCGCGCTCTGCCACGACACCGCCGCCGGGTACTGACCCCACGTGCTGTTGAACATCCCGACGATCGCAGCACGGCCGTCGGGAGTGACGACGTACACCGGCCCGCCGGAGTCGCCTTTCTGACTGACCACGCCGTGCGCCATCGTGAACCAGCCGTTGTTGACGGCTTCGATGGTTCCGCAACTCTCGCCGGTGACCACCCCGAAGTGGCACACCGGCAGACCCGGCGCGGGCACGACCGCGGGGTCCTCGACCAGCAGGCGACCACCCGGCAGGATGTTGTTGACCGCGACGTCGCCCGCGAGTTGGATCGTCTCCCAGTCGGAGATCATGTGATTCGTGTCGATCGTCGCACCGTCGGGCGTGTTGTCGCGGAATGACGTCTGCTGGCCGATGAAGTTCCCGTTCCGGTCCCCCACGGGGCCGCTGCCCCGGCAGTGGCCTGCGGTGAACCCGATCCGGCTGACCGGGTCGACGTAGCCGAGCGTGCACACATTGGTGTCCTGGCGGATTTCCATGCCGGGGTACACGAGTACACCTGGCATGGCCTGCGCCATCGGGGCCGCATGCAGCAACACCGCCAGTGGGGCCGCCAGCACGAGTGATCGCAGCGCGCGAAGCCACGGGTGGCGCACGGGCGGCCTCCCATCGGTTTGCGGTCGTGGTGATTTCCAAGGGTACCGGGGCGATGGCCGGTTGCGCGCCGGTTCACCCGCATGAGCGGCGCTTGCGCGCGAATCATCCCGCGGCACATCGGATGAGGCGACGACGGCCCGGACCGCTGAGGTCCGGGCCGTCGGTTCGGTGCAGGTCAGGGAATCGTCAAAACCTGTCCGGGATGGATGAGGTCAGGATTGGAGATTCCGCTGGCATTCGCGATCTGCTGGTACTTGCTGCCGTCGCCGTAGAACCGCTCGGCGATCGCCCACAGCGTGTCACCGGAGACCACCGTGTAGGTGCGCGGTGCCGGTGGCGGCGGAGGCGGCGGCGGGGCGGCCGGCGCAGCGGCAGGCTCGGGGG
>NZ_LQQA01000015.1 GCF_002101965.1 Mycolicibacterium wolinskyi | reverse complement strand
ACACCAACCCAAACCGGCACAATGAGTGTCAGCGATGTCCCGAGACAAAAGTGTCAGCGATGTCCCGAGACACCACAAGCCACCATGTGGCAGCAGTCCTCGGCGTTGACGCCGCAACGAATATCTTTGACGACCAACGTCATCCGTTGTCCGCCCGCGAGCGACAATGTCGCTCATAGGCGGGCAGGCCGAAAACCGTTGCGCAAGAGGCTCTTACGACCGACGTGACGGACGAGGTCCGGACTGTGGTGCCCAAGTGACCCACGCGACTCACGAGGCGGTTTCCGCGACAATGTCGCTCACAGGCGGGCAGGACGAGAACTACCCACCGGTGACGCTGCGACCGGCGCTGTGCAGGTCATTGCACGCCTCGACGACACGCTCGGACATCGACGCCTCGGCCTTCTTCAGGTAGCTGCGCGGGTCGTAGGTCTTCTTGTTGCCCACCTCGCCGTCGACCTTGAGCACGCCGTCGTAGTTGGTGAACATATGCGCGGCGACCGGCCGGGTGAACGCGTACTGGGTGTCGGTGTCGACGTTCATCTTCACCACGCCGTACTTGAGCGAATCCTCGATCTCGGACTTCAGTGAGCCCGAGCCGCCGTGGAACACGAAGTCGAAAGGCTTTGCGCCGTCGCCCAATCCGAGCTTGGCCGCGGCCACGCGCTGCCCCTCGGCGAGCACCTCGGGCTTGAGCACCACGTTGCCGGGCTTGTACACGCCGTGCACGTTGCCGAACGTCGCCGCCAGCAGGTACTTGCCGTGCTCACCGGCCCCCAACGCGTCGATGGTCTTCTCGAAATCCTCGGACGACGTGTAGAGCTTCTCGTTGATCTCGGCCTCGACACCGTCCTCCTCGCCGCCGACGACTCCGATCTCGACTTCGAGGATGATCTTGGCGGCCGCGGCCTGCTTGAGCAGTTCTTGCGCGATCGAGAGGTTCTCGTCGATCGGGACAGCGGAGCCGTCCCACATGTGCGACTGGAACAGCGGGTTGCGACCTGCCGCGACGCGCTCGGCAGAGATCGCCAGCAGCGGACGCACGTAGGTGTCGAGCTTGTCCTTCGGGCAGTGGTCGGTGTGCAGGGCCACGGTGATCGGATACTTCTCGGCGATCACGTGCGCGAACTCGGCCAGCGCGACCGCACCGGTCACCATGTCCTTGACTCCGAGGCCCGAGCCGAACTCGGCGCCTCCGGTGGAGAACTGGATGATGCCGTCGCTGCCCGCGTCGGCGAAGCCCTTGATGGCGGCGTTGATGCTCTCGGAACCCACACAGTTGATCGCCGGGAACGCGAACGAATGCTCTTTGGCCCGGCCCAGCATCTCGGCATAGACCTCAGGCGTGGCGATAGGCATGTGAAATTTCCTTCCGAGGTCTCTTATTGCAGAAATTGGCCGGTGGCACGCCCCAGGTACCCTTGGGAGTCGTGATCGACACCGCCCTCCCAGAGGTTACGACCAATCTGGCGCTCATGCCCGATTTCATGGACCCGATCAACCTCATCGGTTACTTCGGGACATGGGCCCTGGTGGGCATCCTTGTCGTCGTCTTCGTCGAGTCCGGTGTGCTGTTCCCGATCCTGCCCGGCGACTCGCTGCTGTTCGTGGCGGGCATGCTCGCCGCAGGTACGGCGGCCCAGGGCGAGGCCGTGCACGCCAACTTCGAGCTGTGGCACCTGCTGGTGGGCATTCCGATCGCGGCAGTCCTCGGTGGCCAGGTCGGCTACTTCATCGGCCGCACGATCGGCACCTCGATGTTCAAGCCGAACGCCAGGGTGCTCAAACAGAAGTACCTCGACGAGGCGCACGTCTTCTTCGAACAACGCGGCCCGTTCGCGATCGTCATCGCACGCTTCGTCCCGATTGTGCGCACCCTCGCGCCGATCACCGCGGGCGCCGCCAAGATGCGCTACCCGGTGTTCACGTTCTTCAACGTCCTCGGCGCGGTCATCTGGGGTGTCGGGCTGACCCTGCTCGGCTACTGGCTGGGCAGTTTCGAGATCATCCAGAAACTGCTGGAACCGATCTTCATCCTCATCGTGGTGGCATCGGTGGCCCCGATGTTCATCGAGTGGTACAAGCGGCGGCGCGCCGCCAAGCGGGCCGCGGCGACCGAAGCCACCGCGGCCGAGGCGTCCTAGCCGAGGCCGAGCGCCCCCGCGAGTTCCCGCAACGCCGGGCGCGGATCCGCGGTCGGGTTTTCGCCGAGCGCCTGCACGACGACGTGATCGGCGCCCGCATCGAGGTGTGCGGTGATCGCCGCGGCGGCCTGTTCGGTCGAGCCCATCCCGACGAGCCCGCGGGCGAGCCGGTCCGAGCCGCCCCGAACCAGATCCGATTCGTCGAAGCCCTGGCGCAGCCACGAGTTCCGGTAGTTCGGCAGCCCGCTGTAGACCTCGAGGTGGGTGTGCGCCCGGGCGAGTTGGTCGGCCTCGTCACCGCCGATGGCGACGGCCTGCTCGGAAACCACCCAACGGTCCTGGCCGAGAATTTCCCGGGTGGTCGCGGTGTGTGCGGGCGTGACGAGGTACGGATGCGCGCCGTCGGCGTGGATGCCGGACAGCTCGATCATCTTCGGCCCGAGTGCGGCCAGCAGTCGCGGCGGACGCCCGACGCCCGGCTCGATCTGTTCGGGCACCGCGGCCATGCGGTCGAGGTAAGTACGCATGGTGGCCAGCGGCTTGGCATAGGTCCCGCCCAGCCCGTGTTCGACCAGCGGGCCGTGGCTCACGCCGAGGCCGAGCACGAACCGGCCCGGATTGAGCGCCGTCAGGGTGCGTGCGCCGGATTCGGCGGCCGACGGCACCCGGACGTGGATGTTGGCGATGCCGGTGCCGATCACCAGCCGGTCCGTCGCGGCCAAAAAGGCCGCCGACTGCGTCAACGCGTCCTTGCCCACAACCTCGGGCAGGAACAACGACCCGTAGCCGAGTGCCTCAATGTCCCGCGCGACCTGCTGCGCTTCGGGCATCGACCAGGTGTCACTGGCCCACCACACGCCGATGCGGGCGGGAAAATCGATACGGGCGCGTTCGGTCACTGACCACTCCTCAATTCGTTGGACTCGTTGTGTTCGTGGTGAATGCGGCCACCGGTGTCGGCGAGTGGCCTACCAGTCCCGCCCCAGCGCTGGGCGATGATCTCCGCCGCGATCGAGACCGCCGTCTCCTCGGGTGTCCTGGCGCCGAGGTCCAAGCCGATGGGGCTCGACAGGCGCGCGAGTTCGTCGTCGTTCAGGCCGGCTTCGCGCAGCCGGGCCATCCGGTCCTCATGTGTGCGCCGCGAGCCCATCGCACCGATGTAGCCGACCTCGGGCAGGCGCAGCGCCACCTCCAGCAGCGGCACGTCGAACTTCGGGTCGTGCGTGAGCACGCAGATCACCGTGCGGCTGTCGATGTCGCCTGCGGCCTGCTGTGCGGCCAGGTAGCGGTTGGGCCATTCGACGACCACTTCGTCGGCGGTCGGGAACCGGGCCTTGGTCGCAAAGACCGGGCGCGCATCGCACACCGTGACGCGATAGCCGAGCAGGGATCCCTGGCGCGCGACCGCCGCGGCGAAGTCGATGGCGCCGAACACCAGCATGCGCGGGCGCGGGGCGAAGCTGGCGACGAACACGTCCATGCCCTCGCCGCGCCGCTCACCATCCGGACCGAACGTCAGCACGCCGCTGCGGCCGGTGTCGAGCAGGCCGCGCGCATCGTCGGTGACGGCGGCGTCGGCCCGCGCCGATCCGAGCGTGCCGGTGACCTCGTCGGTGCGGATGACCAGTCGACGGCCCACCCACGCCGGGTCGGGATGGGCGACGACGGTTGCCGTCGCCGCGGGCCGGTGTTCCTCGATGTCGCCGACGAGCGCTTCCAGTTCGGGGAACGTCCGTCGCGACACTGCCTCGACGAACACATCGAGCACACCGCCGCAGGTCAACCCGACCGCGAACGCATCGTCGTCGCTGACGCCGTAGCGCTGCAGCACCGGCGCGCCGTCGGCGACCACCTCGCCGGCGAGCTCGTACACCGCGCCTTCGACGCATCCGCCCGACACCGATCCGCTGACCGTTCCGTCGGGTGCGACGACCATCGCGGCGCCCGCCGGGCGCGGCGCCGACCGGAACGTCCGCACCACCGTCGCCAAGCCCGCCGTGTCGCCGGCACGCCAGACTGCCAACAGCTCGCTCAGCACGTCGCGCACGGTGACAACCTAACCCGCCAGGGTGTGCGCGGCCTCCATCAGCATCCAGCCGGACACCTGCACCGACATGTCGCGTTCCGGTATCGCCGACGCGTTGACCGCGCCTTCGACGAACTCGGCCTCTTTGCCGGCCGCGCTGGGCAATTCGGCGGTGCGATCCCAGAACGCGCTGAACAGCGGCAAGCCGTCGACGGTCTGGCGGTTGTCCCACGCCGACTCCGCCGACTTCAGCACGATCGAACGGGCGGTATCACGGGCCGCGGCGTCCTCGGGTGCGTCCCCGGGCAGCGTGGTGGCCACCAATGCGAGATAGCGAGCCGTGATCGCATTGAACAGACCGCCGTCGCCGCCGCCCGCACCCTTGATGACGCCGTCGGTGGTCATCTCCTTTTCGACCGCGGCGACCAGGCGGCGCACCCGCTCGGAATGGCGGGCGTCCTTGGTCCGCACCGCGAGTTCGGTTTCCAGCCCGAGCACCACACCCTGGCAATAGGTGTACTGCGCACGCACCATCGATCCGGCTTTGATGCCGTCGAACACCAGGTGGGTGTCCGGGTCGATCAGCGTCTCGTCGATCCAGTCCGCCATCTGCTGGGCGCGGCGCAGCCGATCGTCGTAGCGGGCCAAGAAGATCCCGGCAGGACCGTTGGCGGGGGCGTTGAAGAACTGATCCTGTTTGCGCCACGGGATGCCACCGCCGTCTTCGGGCACCCACGCGTTGACCAGCTGGTCACACAGTGTCTTGAGTGCACGGGGCTTCTCGACACCGGCGAGCCGCCCGGCCCGTTCGATGGCCAATGCCAGCCAGGCCATGTCGTCGTAGTAGTCGTTGGTCCATCCGGTGTTGCGCAGCCAGTGCGCCCGAATCTGCCGTTCGATTCTGACCTTCCGCTCCGGTTGCGGATCCCGCACCTGCGCGTCGATCAGGCAGTCGAGCAGATGCGCCTGCCACCAGTAGTGCCAGGTCCCGAAATTGCGGTACTTCTTCGTCGACGGCCAGGCCACCACACCGAGTTGAGTGCCGGGCAGGCCCCAGAGTTTCTTCAGATGCCGTTGGGTGATCGCAGCTTCTGCGCTGGCCGCACGGTTAGCCCATAGCTGATCCATATGGACGATCCTGCCCTACCAGGCCTCCGAAATGTCGGCATGTCGAGTGATCCAGGCGTGCATGGCGATCCCGGCCGCGACCCCGGCGTTGATGCTGCGGGTGGAGCCGAACTGCGCGATCGACACCGTCACCGCCGCGCCGGCCTGCGCCTCGGGCGTGATGCCCGGGCCTTCCTGACCGAATACCAGCAGGCAGTCCCGTGGCAGCTCAGTCTCTTCCAGCCGCACGGCACCAGGAACATTGTCGACCGCGACGACCGTGAGCCCGGCGCCGTTCGCGAACCCGAGCAGTTCGGCGGTGGTGTCGTGGTGGCGCAGCCGCTGGTAGCGGTCGGTGACCATGGCGCCGCGCCGGTTCCAGCGCCGCCGGCCGACGATGTGGACGGTGTCGACGGCGAACGCGTTGGCGGTGCGCACCACCGCGCCGATGTTGGCGTCGTTGCCGAAGTTCTCGATCGCGATGTGGAGCCGGTGCCGACGCTGATCGATGTCGGCGATAATCGCCTCGCGACTCCAATACCGGTACGCGTCAACGACATTGCGGGTGTCACCGGATCGGAGCAGCTCGGGGTCGTAGCGCGGATCGTCCGGCAGCGGGCCGACCCACGGTCCGACGCCGGGACTTTCGCCCCACTCGGTGGGGCCGACGTGCTCAGTCACCGGTGGTCCACAGTGCCGCCTGCGTGCCGATCAGCGACACCGTCGCGTACAGCAGCGCGGCGTTGATCTCGCCCTGTGTGCACAGCGATGCCCGTAGGTTCACCGCGTCACGCGATGCGTCAGGCAGCACGAGCACCGATGCGCCGTACACCGAGCAGGCATGGCTGAGTCCGGGCGGAGGCAGGGTCGGGGCCGCGACCACCATGAGCGGGCCCCCGCGCCGGGCCGAATCCTCGCGGTAACGTGCGGCGAGACCGTCGATTTCGAGTCCGAGCAGCATGTAGCCGTTACCGGTGAAAGCGTCGGGTTCACCGAGAGCCGTCGGCGCCAACTGCGCACCATCGGCGCTGAAGCCGTCGACGCTCGCCGTCTTGATGGTCAAGCCGGTGTCGTTGACGTTGGTCGGCAGGACACCGACCGGGAATGCCGCGGCATAGGCGACGGTGGTGCCGGCGATCCGCTCACGCGGTGAATACGCGTAGACGCCACGCACCTGGCTTTGATCCCGCAGCGGACCCAAACATACTGTGCCGCTGAGCTTGTCGGGCGAGGGCGCCGAGAGCGGTTGAAGCGCCAGGCTGGTCACGCCGGTACACCCGCCGATCGCGTTGGCCTCGATCGGATGCGCCAACGCGCCGTACAGGCCGAACCGGATGTCCTCGGGTTTGGCGTGTTCGCCGCCCGATGCCGTGGCCTCGACGTCGACGAGCACGTGCTCGGCGTCGAAACGCAGGTTCGACGTCGTGATGGTCCAGCCGAGCAGGTTCAGCGATTCCCCGAGCGATGCGGTCTGCGCCTCGTATGTGCTCTCGGGTTTGTCGTCTGTCGAGCAGCCGGTCACTGTGGCGGTGACGACGAGAAGCATCGCCGTCACCGCTCCGATCAGCGCCCGCACCGGTTGCGGGGTTGTGCCTCAGGTTCTCTCACGGCCCTTGCCCACCACCTTCGTTATTGCGCGCACCAGGTTTCGCGGCACCATCCGGCCTCCGGTGGTCAGCGCTTTGTATTGCAGTCCTGGCACGATAACGACCTTGCCTGCGGCTACTCCCGCCAGGCAGTCGCGTACGACGTCGTCGACCTCGAGCCACAGAAACGACGGCGTACCCGCCATGTCGATACCGGCCCGGGCGTGGAATTCGGTGTGTACGAATCCCGGGCAGAGCGCGTGCACACCGACGCCGGTGCCATCCAGCCCGTTGGCCAGCCCTTCGGTGAATGCGATCACCCACGCCTTGGAGGCCGAGTACGTCGACCCGCGGCCGGGAAGGAGCCCCGCGACACTCGCGACGTTGATGACGCTGCCGGACCGAGCGGCGATCATGGACGGCAACGCGGCATGCGTCAGCTCCATCACGGCCGTCACGTTCACGTCGAGCTGAGCCTGCAATTGCGCGAAATCGGCCGTCCAGAACTCACCCGACGTTCCGAAACCCGCGTTGTTCACGAGCACCTGCACACCGGCCCGCAGCCGGTCGGCGACCTTGGCGCGGTCGGCGGCGACCGCCAGGTCGGCAGGTATCACCTCGACCCTTGCGCCGGCCTCATGCTGCAGTTCGCCGGCCAGTTGTTCGAGCCGCGCCGCGTCTCGCGCGACCAGTACGAGGTCATAGCCTTCGAGCGCATATCGCCGGGCGAAACCGGCGCCGAGCCCCGATGTCGGTCCGGTGATCAGGGCGACGGGGCGGGACATGACCTAGAGGGTACTGAACCCCCGATGCGGCCCGGCTAGCGCTGGTAGTGCGGCGCCTGACGCATGTTGCGGGCCGGCGGCGGAGGCCTGCGGATCGAATCCGACCGGCCGACGTCAGGGCGCTGTTGGGCGTATCGACCCACGTCACCACGGCTTGGAGGCATGTCGGTACGTCCAGGCGGCAGCTCGCGGCGGCCCGCCGGTGTCGGTGCCAGCGGACGGCTGGGCGAGCCCGCACGCCGCGCGAGTGGCGACTGGCCGGGCTGGCCGGCCGGCGCTGCGCCGTTCTGCGGAACAGGCGGCAACACCCGAAGGAGGTCGTTGAACTGCCGGACGGTGCGCAGACCCTCGTCCCATTGGGCGCGGGTGCTCGTGACCGGCATGCTGACGAGCGTCCAGTGCTGCTCGTTCCACATGATCTCGGCGCAGTCGGGTGCGGTGTGGGCGAATGTCACCATCCGGCGATCGCACGCGCGGCGGGCCGCATCGAGGTTGGTGGAGTACACCATTCGCGGGCCGATCGCGCCGAGCAGCCAGATGTCGTTCTCGCGCGGCTCCTTGATGCCTTTGAGGCGCAGGTCGACCACGACGTTGGTGCCGACCTTGCGGTGCAGCGCGATCACGGTGGCGACCTCTTCGATGTCGAAGATGAACACCGCCTCGCCACGGATCTGGCCGAGCACGACGTTCTTGGCCGTGACATCGCCGACGGTCGACATCACCCCGCGCTTCCAGCGCTTGAGGATCTCGTCCGACTCGTGCTCGTAGTCGAAGCCATGCGACTTCGCCCACGACTTACGGCGACGCCCCAACCCGCGTCGACGATCGATGTCGACATACAGCAGCACGGCCGCACCCACGAAGCAGAGTGCGGACAGCGTGAACCAGAGCGGGACCATCGGGCCTAGCCTACTTGTTGGTAGCGCAAATGCCTCAACTCTATGAGGTCACAACCCGATTACTGGTTGCTCAGATCGCCCTGACCCGGAGCCCTCCAGGTACATCACAATCGCGTTCGTGAGGCCTCGCCGCGCCAAGTCCAGGTCGGAATAGGTGCCGAGTTGCCGCTCGGAGGCGATGCCGCGCATCGCACCCGGAATGAGCGACGCGACCTCCCGCACCCGTTCGGGGTCCACATCAAGATCGGCGAAAGCTTGCTGGCACGTCTCAAGCCAGCCCTGGCCCCAGGACTGCAGTTCGGCGGCCGTCTTGGGGTAGAGCCGCTCGAGTTCGTCCCGGTCCCGCGGCAGCGCGGCCCGCAGGTTCTCGATCGCGCGGGAATCACTCGCGGTGAGCCCGTCGTAGAGCAGGTCGATGATCCCGGCGACCCGTTGCCGCAGCGGCGCACCGCTGTCGTGGCGTCCGAGCACACCTGCGCGACGTTCGGCGGTGCGGTGCAGCACCGCGGCCCAGAAGCCGTCGATATCGCCGAACTGGTATTTCACCGCACCCCAGGTCGCGCCGATCTCCTTGGCGATGCGGTTGGCCGACACCGCTCCCGGATCGCCGGTGGCCAGCGCCTTGAGCGCGGCCTCGAGCATGTTCTCGCGGGTCGCGACGCCGCGCCGATTGGTGCGACGCGCGGTGACCTCGGTCATCTTGGAAGGCTACCCCAGTTTCGTAGAACCCTCTTCCAAAGTTTCACAGATGCTCCTACGATTCAGGTCATGGCCAAGCCACCGCTGTCGATGAAACCGACGGGCTGGTTTCAGGTCGCCTGGTCGGACGAGGTCGCTATCGGCGACGTCCACGCGATGAAGTACTTCGGCGAGGAAATGGTCGCCTGGCGGTCGGATTCGGGCCAGGTCACGGTCATGAACGCCTACTGCGAACACCTCGGCGCACACCTGGGTTTCGGCGGACACGTCGTCGGTGAGGTCATCCAATGCCCGTTCCACGGCTGGCAATGGAACGCCGAGGGCCGCAACGTCTGCATCCCCTATCAGGACCGGCCCAACCGCGGCAGACGCATGAAGACCTATCCAGTCGTCGAGCGCAACGAGGCCATCTACATCTGGCACGACATCGAATGCCGCGAGCCGTTCTTCGACGCACCGGACGTGTTCGCGTCCTTCGCCGACGGCAGCAGCGCCGCCGACTACTACCCGCAGCAGCGGCTGTATCGCGAAGCGCTCGAACTGCATCCGCAGTATGTGTTGGAGAACGGCGTGGATTTCGCGCACTTCAAGTTCGTGCACCAGACGCCGATCGTGCCGGTGTTCACGCGCCACGACTTCGCCGATCCGGTGTCCTACGTGGATTTCACGATCACGTTCGAAGGCGACGAGAACCAGACCATCGACGACGTGCGCAGTGGCGTCGAGGCCATCAACGGCGGTCTCGGCATTGCGGTCACCAAGAGCTGGGGCATGATCGACAACCGCACGATCTCAGCCGTCACCCCGATCGACGAGTCCACGTCCGACGTTCGGTTCATGGTCTACATCGGGCGCACACCAGGCAAGGACACTGCCCGTGCCGCCGCGAAGGCCGCCGAGTTCGGCGACGAAGTGATCCGGCAGTTCACCCAGGACATCCATATCTGGTCACACCAGCGCTACTCCGATCCGCCCGCGTTGGCGACCGCCGAGTACGAGGGCTTCACCGCAATCCGCAAGTGGGCCATGCAGTTCTATCCAGACGGTCGTGGTGGAAGTGCCGCAGACCTTGCACGTGTACGAAAGGCAGACACCCTGTGACTTCGAAGGTTCGCGTATTCCAGGTCGCGACGGGCAACGTCGGCACCGAGATGATCAAGCGCATCGTCAAGCGCCCCGACCTCGAGCTCATCGGATTGCATTGCTACACACCCGAAAAGGTAGGCCGTGACGCCGGTGAGATCGCCGGTATCGAACCCGTCGGGGTCACCGCCACGGGCTCGATCGACGACATCATCGCCGCACGCCCCGACGTCCTGACATTCCACGGCGTGTTCCCTGACGAGGATCTCTACGTCAAAGTCCTTGAGGCAGGCATCAATATCGTCACAACCGCCGACTGGATCACCGGCTGGCACCGCGACACCAATCATCCCCACCCGTCGGGCAAGCCCGTGTCCCAGTTGCTCGCCGAGGCGTGTGAGAAAGGCGGGTCGACGTTCTACGGCACCGGCATGAATCCCGGACTCAACCAGATCCTCGGCGTGGTCTGCTCGGCCGACGTCGCCGAGATCGAGAACGTCACCACGATCGAATCCGTCGATGTGTCATGCCATCACAGCCGCGACACCTGGATCGAGGTCGGCTACGGGCTTCCGGTCGACGACCCGTCGATCCCCGGCAAGCTCGAGAAGTACACCCGGGTGTTCGCCGACAGCGTCCTGATGATGGCCGACTGCTTCGGGCTGACGCTCGACGAGGTGAAGTTCACCTACGAGCTCGGGGCGTGCACCAAGGACGTCGACCTGGGCTGGTACAAGCTGCCGAAGGGATCGCTGGGCGGCAACTACATCAAGTACCAGGGCATGATCGACGGTGTGCCGCGCGTCGAGACCCACCTCGAATGGCAGATGACCCCGCACACCGATCCGAGCTGGGATATCAAGGGCTGCTACATCACTCAGATCAAGGGCGATCCGTGCGTCTACAACAAGCACATGATCTTCCCGAAACCCGGTGTGGACCTTTCCGATCCGGATTCCTTCGCCTCGATCGGCATGACCGTGACGGGCCTGCCCGCGCTCAACGCGATCGCGTCGGTGGCCAAGGCCCCGCCCGGGCTGCTGACGAGTGCCGACGTTCCGCTGCGTGGCTTCGCCGGGCGGTTCGCACTGTGAAATCCGGCTAGATCTCCAGGGCCTCGGCAAGCGATTCGTACAGGCGCATGGCGGCGTTGTCGTACACCTGCAGCAGCACCTCGGGCATCTGCGGGTGCGGTGCCGAATTCGCACTGACCAGTTGGATCTGAACGTGATCGGCGCCTGCATCGAGATGCGCTCGCACCCCTCGGGCGATCTCGGCGGGTTCGCCGTGAACGGTAAGGGCATCGACCAGGCGGTCACTGCCGTCACCGGCGAGATCCTCATCGGTGAATCCCAGCCGGCGCAAATTGTTTCGGTAGTTGACCAGGCCCAGGTAGGGGTGCTTGATTCGCGGCCGGGCCAGCGCGCGGGCCCGAGCGGCATCCGATTCGAGCACCACCTTCTGTTCCGGGGCAAGGAATCTCTGCGGCCCCAGTGCTTGCCTGGATCTCCTGGTGTGCTCGGGTGTGACGAGATACGGCACTGATCCGCCTGTGCGCTCGCGGGCCAGATCCAGCATCTTGGGGCCCAGTGCGGCCAGCGCACGTCGCTCCTGCGGGAATCCTCGGGTGTCGAGTTCGTCAAGGAACGCCTTCAACGTCGCCAGTGGCGGGCCATAGCCTTTCGTCTGCTCTGGATGACCCACGCCGATGCCGACAAGCAGCCGCTCAGGGAATTTGTCCTCGATCCGCCGATACGCGTCCGCCAACGTCGCCGCGTCACCGCGGTAGATGTTGTAGATGCTGGTGCCTACCACCAGATGGTCGGTGGCCGCGAGGATATCGTCCATCCCGGCGAGGTCGACTTCCGGACCACCCAGCCACAGCGCCGTAAACCCAAGACTCTCCAGATGTTTGGCCATGTCCGGTGTGGTCGCATACGCCGGCTGCCACACGCCGTATTTTCCGAGTTTCATCGAGCGCCTCCGTGTTGTTCGCCGTTACGGCCATGGTGGCGCGACTTTATTGGACCAGCAAGTCCATTTTTGCCTGGGCGTCGAGTGTGCGCCCACGGCGGACATACGGCTTCGTGGCCGACCCTGACGCACGCTCGGTGCCAAGCGTGCACACTCGTGGTTATGCCTGCGTCGACCACTGTCACGCGGTCGGGTCCGCGCCGCGTCGCGATTCTCGTCTACGACGGAGTAACACTGTTGGATGTCGCGGGTCCGGCGGAGGTGTTCAAGACGGCGAACCGATTCGGTGCCGACTACGAGATCGTGCTGTTGTCGCCGACGGGTGAGAACGTCACGTCCAACCTGGGTTTCGGAATCGCAGTCGATCACGACGTATGCGTCGAGCCTGCTGCCGACACATATCTGGTGCCCGGCTCCGACAACTATCCGCGCACACCGGTGCCTTCGACTTTGGCCGAAGCCGCAGGGGTTCCGGCCACCGGAGCCCGCCGCGTTGCGTCGATCTGCACGGGCGCGTTCATCCTCGCCGCCGCCGGGCTCCTCGGCGGCAAGCGTGCGACCACACACTGGAACGTCGCGCGCGAACTCGCCGCCCGGTGCCCGACGTGCCAAGTCGAACCCGATGCGATCTACGTCCGTGACGGCAACACATACACGTCGGCGGGCGTGACGGCCGGGATCGACCTGGCCCTCGCACTGGTCGAAAAAGACCACGGGCCAGAGCTGACCCGCGACGTCGCCCGCGCGCTGGTGGTGTACATGCAGCGTTCCGGTGGCCAGTCACAGTTCTCGGCTCCTCTGCAAGGTCCGCCGCCTCGTTCTCCAGCCCTTCGACAGGTCATCGACTTGGTGACGGCGGACCCGCAAGGCGACCATTCGCTCGCTGAGCTCGCGAAGCATCTCAACGTGAGCACGCGGCATCTCACCAGGCTCTTCCGCGATGAACTGTCCACCACACCAGCGCGATACGTCGAGACCATCCGTTTCGACATGGCCAGAGCACTGCTCGACCAAGGACATACCGCGACCCAGGCAGCGGCTCGCGCCGGCTTCCCGAGCTACGAGAGCATGCGACGGGTGTTCGCGAGAAAGCTGTCGATCAGCCCGGCGGCCTACCAACGCCGGTTCAGTACCGCTCGTCGCGCCAACTCGGGCGCCTAACCCTGTGGGTCATCGACCTTGAGTTGTTCACCGGTGGTGGCGATGAAGACCACCAGCAGCTTTGCTGGATCGGTTGAGCTGATCTTCTCGGTGGTGACGTGGTGGACGCCCGGCTGCTCGGACCAGTTCTCGCCTTGCCGGTAGACATGTCCGGGCTCCCCTTCGAGCTGGCTGCTCACCGCGCCTTCGAGCACATAGGCGTAGACGAACGCGTCGCCGTGGCGGTGGGGCGCCGCGTGTGCGCCCGGCGGGAACGTGACGATCGCCGACGCGAAGGTCTTGCCTGCGACGTTCGGTAGCGCTTGTTGGAGTAGGGGTGACAAGGTCTCCGAACCAGCCAGAGCGGGCTCCGAGTTCGCGATGGGAGCACTGCCGACGATCGTGGCCGCGACGGCAGCCGCCAGCAGGCCCTTGGCGATCATTTACCGGCTCCTTCGTGCACCTGGATGATCGTTTTGCCCGGATTGCGCCGATGCCGTGCGAACGCGTCGGCCGTGTGGGCGAGGGGACGCACCGCACCGACGATGGGAGTGAGCCGTCCGCCCCGCACACGCTGAGCCAGGTCGGCGAGCTGCGCGCGGTCGGGTTCGACGACGAAGAAGATCGCCCGCCCGTCCTTGGGCTGCACCGTCGGCGGCTCGGCGATGGTCACGACGGTGCCGCCGGGGCGTACCAGTGCGGTTGAGCGCGTGAGGATTTCGCCTCCGATGACGTCGAATACGAGATCCACATCGCCGATGTCCTCCAAACGGTCGGCCTCGAGATCCACGAAAGCCTGGGCCCCGAGGCCAATTACGATGTCGCGGTCGTCAGACCGCCCGGTGCCGATCACCTGAGCGCCGACCTCTCGGGCAAGCTGGACTGCGATTGAACCCACTCCCCCGGCGGCGCCGTGAACAACGACCGTTTGACCTGCCGCGAGTCCCGCATGGACGAACAACCCTTGCCATGCCGTCAACCCGGAAATCGGCAGCGCTGCTGCCACAGTGTGGTCGATATCCGAGGGGAGAGGCGCCAGGTTACGCGCCTCGACCGCGGTGTATTCGGCAAGCGAGCCGTCGCGGGCCCAGTCGGTGAGGCCGAAAACCCGTTGGCCGACAGTGAGCCCCGTGGTGCCGTATCCCAATTCGGCTACGACACCCGATAACTCGTGACCGGGGACAGATGGCGTGCGGTCACGGCCGGCGCGATCGGCCCACGTGGCGGGCCAGTCGAGTTCGCCGGGCGTGAAGCCCGCCGCGTGAACTCGGACGATGACATCATTCTCAGCGGCGTGGGGATAGGGCAAGTCAGTCAGGGTGAGTCCATCGATACCGGCGTCACGGTCTCGAATCGTGATGGCTTGCATAGATTTTCCCTCCTCCTAGGTAGGTGCCATGGCTCATGCGTTGGCGAACAGACCACGCAGGAGCTGGGCGAGCGCTGCGGGTTGAGACAGAAACGGGGAGTGCGACGTGTTCATCCAATAGACCTCATCGGCGTGCTCAGCCATCCGCTCCTGCGCGGTGACAGGGATCGAGTTGTCGGCTTCGCAGACGATGTAGGTGCTCGGTATCGTCTTCCACGCCGTCTCGGTCAGTGGCTGCCGCATGGAAGAGTAAGACTGGTAACCCATCTCGCTGACGGCGAACTCCGCAGTGGCGTCGTCGAGATCGTTGTAGAACACCTCCTGCGGCGTCAATACCTCGACGAAGTCTTCGATGCCGTCCCGGTGACGGAGCCTGGTCCACGGCCACAGCACACCATCTGGGTTCTGCGAGAGCAGCGATTCGCCGGCCTCCAGTTGAAACGAGGCGAGATAGACAATCTTTCGGACATTCGGCACGTTGGCCAACGCCTGCGTGGTGGGTATGCCGCCGTAGGAATGAGCGACCACGACGACTGGCCCGTCAACAGCTGTGACGGCTTGTGCGATCACCTCGGCATCGGCGTACATATCGCCGAGCACGGCGGGATCGTCGCCGCTGCTTGTCAACCGCACGGTACGTACGTCGAGATCCGAGAGTTCGTCGACGAGGAGGCGAAAGTGCTCGGGCTTGTGCCAGGCGCCATGCACGATGAGCACCGAAGGAAATGAACCGTTCATCGTGGGCTCCTCAGGTTGAACCGGTCAGCTCGGCCAGGGCGAGCCGAGAATGCGCTCGACGGTCGTGACACGCCGGAAGTCGGGGATGAAGTGCTCCAGGACATCGGAGTTCACCGTTCCGAGTGTCGTCTCCGGGCGATTCTTGAACCCGTCGAAATACGCGCTCAAGAACTCGTTCTTGAAGTCGCCCCGCGGATGAACGGCCAGTATTTCGTCCACTTGGTCCTGGTGCAGACAATCCAGACCGAACCCGACCACGTCGGTCAGCACCCCGAGGTGTGTCGCGGCGATCTCGGGGCCCATTCGGCCAGGGATGCCTGGCGTCGTGTGCAGTGCGATGGCCGTCCACACGATATCGGCAGCCACGGCCGAGAATCCGCGGTCAAGCAGGAACTTGCGCCCATGATCGGCGCCGTCGACCTCGAAACGCTGTTCGGTATCGGAGAACGGCGTCACAAGACCGGTGTCATGGAACATGGCCGCCAGGTACAGCAGTTCGGGATCCGGTGTCACGCCGAGCCGCTGAGCGTGAATCTGGCCGAAGAAGAACACCCGGCACGAGTGGTGGTAGATGAGCGGCGTGATGGTCTGCTGAACGAGACGTGTCGCCTCGGCGACCGCCGCGGTATCCGGGACTTCAATGCCGGCAATGGCTTCTGACATGGTTTTGCGCTTTCTGGTTGGCGAACTGTCTGACATCCATGCTTCTCGCCGCCATGTGTGGTGCGCCGCCTTCGTTCGGCCAGGAATCCCTCAAAAGTGGACAGCGCCTGCCGAGCGTGCACACTCGTGACGCACACGCACGAAAAAGCCCCGCCACACGGGTGTGGCGGGGCTTCTCGCTACCGACTCAGCCCAGGACCAGACTTTCGCCGTCGGGGCTGAGGTTGACGGGCACGATGTCGCCGTCATGGACCTCACCGGCCAGCAGCATCTTGGCCAACTGGTCGCCGATGGCCTGCTGCACCAGGCGGCGCAGCGGCCGGGCACCGTAGAGCGGGTCGAAACCGCGCTCGGCCAGCCACTTCTTGGCCGGCAGCGACACCTCGAGGGTGAGCCGTCGTTGCGCGAGCCGCTTGGCCAGCTGTCCCAGCTGGATGTCGACGATCGACACGAGTTCTTCGGGGTTCAGCCCGTCGAAGATGATGACGTCGTCGAGCCGGTTGATGAACTCGGGCTTGAACGCCGCCCGCACCGCCGCCATCACGTGTTCCTCGGTGCCTCCGGCACCCAGGTTGGACGTCAGGATGAGGATCGTGTTGCGGAAGTCGACCGTGCGGCCTTGGCCGTCGGTCAGCCTGCCCTCGTCGAGCACCTGCAGCAGGACGTCGAACACGTCCGGGTGCGCCTTTTCGATCTCGTCGAACAGCACCACCGTGTACGGGCGCCGCCGCACAGCCTCGGTCAATTGACCGCCCTGGTCATAACCGATGTAGCCCGGAGGGGCACCGACCAGCCGAGCCACCGAGTGCTTCTCGCCGTACTCGCTCATGTCGATGCGGACCATCGCGCGCTCATCGTCGAACAGGAACTCCGCCAAGGCTTTTGCCAGCTCGGTCTTACCGACGCCGGTCGGGCCCAGGAACATGAACGAGCCTGTCGGCCGGTTGGGGTCGGCGACGCCGGCGCGGCTGCGGCGCACCGCATCCGAAACTGCGACGACGGCCTTCTTCTGTCCGACAACGCGTTTGCCGAGCTCCTCCTCCATGCGCAGCAGCTTGGCGGTCTCGCCTTCGAGCATCCGGCCGGCCGGGATACCGGTCCACGCCTCGACAACCTCGGCGATGTCGTCGGGGCCGACTTCTTCCTTGAGCATGACATTCTCGCGGGCCTCGGCCACCGGCAACGCGGCGTCGAGCTTCTTCTCGACCTCGGGGATGCGCCCGTAGCGCAGCTCCGCGGCCTTGGCGAGATCACCGTCACGCTCGGCCCGATCGGCCTCGCCGCGCAACGTGTCCAGTTGCTCTTTGAGCTCGCGGACCACGTCGATGGCACCCTTCTCGTTCTGCCAACGAGTGGTGAGCTCGGCCAGCTTCTCCTTGTGGTCGGCCAACTCAGCGCGCAGCTTCTCCAGGCGGTCCTTGGACGCCTCGTCGGACTCCTTCTCGAGCGCCATCTCCTCGATCTCCAACCGGCGGACCAGCCGCTCGACCTCGTCGATCTCGACGGGGCGGGAATCGATCTCCATGCGCAACCGCGATGCGGCCTCGTCGACCAGGTCGATGGCCTTGTCCGGCAGGAACCGTGCGGTGATGTAGCGGTCGGACAACGTCGCCGCCGCCACCAGCGCGGAGTCGGTGATGCGCACACCGTGGTGCACCTCGTAGCGATCCTTGAGACCGCGCAGGATGCCGACGGTGTCCTCGACCGACGGCTCACCGACCAGCACCTGCTGGAACCGCCGCTCCAGCGCCGCGTCCTTCTCGATGTACTTGCGGTACTCGTCGAGCGTGGTCGCACCGACCAGCCGCAGCTCGCCGCGGGCCAGCATCGGCTTGATCATGTTGCCCGCGTCCATCGCGGATTCGCCGGTGGCGCCGGCACCCACGATGGTGTGCAACTCGTCGATGAACGTGATGACCTGCCCGGCCGAGTTCTTGATGTCGTCGAGCACGGCCTTGAGCCGCTCCTCGAACTCACCGCGGTACTTCGCACCGGCCACCATCGACCCGAGGTCGAGCGAGATGACGGTCTTGTCGCGCAGGCTTTCCGGTACGTCGCCGGCCACGATGCGCTGGGCCAGGCCCTCGACGATCGCGGTCTTGCCGACGCCGGGCTCGCCGATGAGCACGGGGTTGTTCTTGGTGCGACGGCTCAGCACCTGTACGACGCGCCGAATCTCGTTGTCGCGTCCGATGACCGGGTCGAGCTTGCCCTCGCGAGCGCGCGCGGTCAGGTCGGTGGAGTACTTCTCCAGCGCTTGATAGCTGCCCTCGGGGTCGGGGCTGGTGACCCGCGCGCTGCCGCGCACCTTGGTGAACGCCTCCCGCAGAGCCTGCGGAGACGCGCCGTTGTTCGTCAGCAGCTTGGCAACGTCGGAACTGCCCGTGGCCAGGCCCACCATGAGGTGCTCGGTGGAGACGTACTCGTCGTCCATCTCGGTGGCGAGGTGCTGCGCCGTGGTGATCGCGGTGATCGCCTCCGGCGACAGCTGCGGTTGCGAACTCGAACCGGTGGCACTGGGCAGCCGGCCGATAAGCCGTTCCGCCTCGGTGCGGATGGTCGCGGGCTCGACTCCGACCGCTTCCAGCAGTGGCGCGGCGATGCCATCGTTCTGCGTCAGCAACGCCATCAATAAATGAGCGGGGGTGATCTGTGGGTTGCCTGCGGCAGTGGCCGCCTGCAACGCCGAGGTCAGCGCCGCCTGGGTCTTCGTGGTCGGGTTGAACGAGTCCACGACACCTCCCTTTCCGTGTAGAGAAAATGCTTGTCGTGATGTTCAACGCAGTCAAGGTTGAGTCTGTTCCGCTCAACTTTAGAAATTTTCGACCGGGCACAATCGGCTGAGTGCACATCGCGATAGTTCCCGCCTCCGCACCCAGCCACATGTACCCGCACCTGGCTGTGATCCGCGAACTCGTCGACCGAGGTCACCGGGTCAGTTACCTGGTCAGCGGGCATCTGGCGTGGCTGGCCCGGCCGACGGGTGCGGACATCGTCGAATGCGGCTCGGTGCTGCCGGGTGCGCCGGGCGCACCTGAGTCCTGGGGTGATGAGAACGATCCGGTCACGGGCATGCGGATGTTTCTCGACGAGGCGATTCACGTCCTGCCGCAACTGCACGCTCACCTCGACCGGGATCGTCCCGACCTCGTCCTGTACGACATCGGCGGTATGGCCGGCCCGGTCGCGGCCGCCCAGTGGGGTGTGCCGGCAGCTCAGCTGTCGCCGAGTGAGGTGGCCTGGGACACCTACCACGAGGACATGGCCGAAATCCTGGACCCGATCCTGAACAGCCCGACGGGCGTCGCCTACCGGCAGGCCTTCGAGAACTGGCTCCCCGCGTCGGGATCGGGCCTGACGTTCGACGAGGTCACCGGGGTTCCGCGGCGTTGCCTGGCATTGATTCCTCGCGTGATGCAACGCCACGCCGACCGTGTCGGTGACCGCTATCGATTCGTCGGGCCGTGCATCGACCCGCGCCGTGAAGATCCACGCGACTGGACCTCACCGCCGGGCGACGGACGGCTGGCACTGCTGGCGTTCGGGACGGCCTACACCCAGCGAGCCGACATATACCGCAACGTCATCGACGCACTCGACGGGCTGGACTGGCGGCTCACGTTGGCAACCGGCCGCGCCGGAGCGGACGAGCTCGGATCCGTGCCGCCGTGGGTTCAGCTGTGCCCGACCGTGCCTCAGCCTGCGGTGTTGCGGCTCGCCGACTGCTTTTTCACCCACGCCGGCATGGGCTCGTGCACCGAAGGCTTGTGGTACGGCGTGCCGATGGTTGCGCTACCCCAGGCGGTCGATCAGCCCGCCAATGCGGCGCGGCTCGAAACCCTCGGTGTCGGGCGGCATCTGCAGGCTCACCTGCCGGCTGTCGCCGAGATTCGCGATGCGGCACTGGCGGTTACGTCCGAGGAGCAGATCAGATTGCGTCTCAACGCCATCCGGGAGGAGATCCAGGCGAGCGGCGGACCGGTCCATGCCGCCGATGCGGTGGAAGATGTGGCCGCCGGGCGCTGGTGACACCGGATTACCGCTGCTGAAACCCGCGTCAGACGCTGACGTGTGACATCCGGCGGGCTACCGTCTACCCATGTCCGACTCCGGCGCCGGTGATTTCGAGTTCGAGCGGAAGTTCTTCGTCCGTGAAATGCCTGCCGTAGCAGCATCGGATCCCTCGCCTGTGCTGATCGTGCAGGCATACCTGTTCGCCTCCGACGGGTACGCGGTCCGGGTTCGTGTGCAGGGCACCGCTCCGGCCGAATTGGACACCGATCCCGGGCGGCTGGTGGAACTCTTGGGCGAGGAGTCGATCGGCACGATGACGGCCAAGGGCCCTGCCGTCGGGGGTACGCGCTACGAGGCTGAGCGTGATCTCGATCCGTTGGTCGCCGCGCAGATCGTGCGCCGCGCCGATCACGTCGTCGCCAAGATCCGGTATGCGATGTGGCTGGGCGAGGACGGCTGGATCATCGACCGCTTTCTCGGCGGCAATGCACCGCTGGTGCTCGCCGAGGTCGAACGGGGCGGACCCGTGGTCGATCTCGCGATACCCGCGTTCTGCGCGACGGAGGTGTCCGAGGACGACCGCTTCCGCAACGAGTACCTGGCACACCAACCGTTCGGCACGTGGGCCGATACCTACCTGACCGAACTCGACCGCCTCGGCCCGACGTTCGTCGACACTCTCGGCCGAAACCAATTCGAGGGCGGCTGACGAACGGCGCGCGCCCGGATTCTGCTTGCTAGGTTCTGATCGACCGATTCGAACGGAAGGGTCCGGGGCATGTCTGGCATCTTGGGTTCAGTGCTGACGGAGCTCATTCCGCTGGCTCTCGTGGTCGCACTCTCGCCGTTGTCGATCATTCCGGCGGTGCTCGTCCTACATTCGCCGCATCCGCGGCCGACCGGCTTGGCGTTCCTGGCGGGCTGGCTCGTCGGCCTGGCGGCACTCACGGCCGTCTTCGTCGAGGTTTCGAACCTGTTCGGCGCGCTCGACGAGCCGCCGACGTGGGCGTCGTGGCTGCGCATCGTGGTCGGTGCGGCGTTGATCGTGTTCGGTATCTACCGCTGGTTCACCCGCGCGAAGTCCGAACACAGCCCGAAGTGGATGCAGAGCCTGAGCAAGCTGACTCCCCCGCGGGCCGCCGCGGCGGGCGCGGTGTTGACCGTCGTCAACCCGAAGGTGTTGTTCATCTGTGTCGCAGCGGGTTTGGCGATCGGATCGGCGGGCCTCGGACAGCCCGGCGTTTGGGCGGCTGGCCTCTATTTCGTCATCTTCGCGGGATCCACGGTAGCCCTGCCGATCCTGGCCTACGCGGTGTCGGGCGAGCGCCTGGACCCCGCACTGGCCCGGCTCAAAGACTGGATGGAGCGCAATCACGCCACGCTCGTCGCCGCGATCCTCGTCGTGATCGGCCTTCTGGTGCTGTACAAGGGGATTCACGCGCTGTAGCCGATCAACGACTGTGCGTCCTGGGCGGCGAGTGTGCGCACACGGCGTTCCGAAGGCCGCTTCCGCGCCCTCGATACACACTCGGCGATGGCCATGCCTACAGCTCAGGCAGGCCCAACTCGTCGGCGTCGGCGGTCAGGTAGCGCGTGACCGTCGGCCCGATCAAGCGCATCACCTCGTCGCCGGTCAGCGTCGCCAAAGGCGGCACCGCCATCACGTAGCGCAGCATCGCGGTGCCGACGAGGCTCGAGGCCGCCAGCATCGCGCGTAGCCGGGCCTGTTCACCTCCGCCCAGCACGCCCGACACCGCGGTGAGGACATAGTCCTGCATGAACGACCGGAACGCTTCGTGGGCATCGGTGTTCGAGGTGGCCGACTGCAGCATCGCGCGCATGCTGGCCGCGGTCTCGGGTGACTCCCAGATGTGAAGATAACGGCGCACCATCCTGGTGCCCACGTCGTCGGCCGGGCCCTCCAACGCCTCGACCAACAGGGCAGGGTCCAGGATCAACTGCAGCGATTCCCGGAACAGATCGGCTTTCGACCCGAACAGATACAGCACCATCGACGGGTCGACGTGGGCGTCCGCCGCGATCGCGCGCAGCGTCGTCTTCTCGTAGCCGTCGGTGGCAAATCGTTCTTTGGCTGCGGCCAGCACGGCCTCCCTCGACACGGGTTCGCCCTGGCGGCGCCCCCGCTTCCTCGCCGTTTGCGCTGGTGGAGCCATAGTCCGACAGTATCATTTCAATAGCTGTTGAAATACAACGTGCGCGGAGCTACGCTCAGCACATTCGTAATTCAACATCGGATGAAAAGGCGACGAGCATGGCAACGCACACGCTCCCCACCCACCACGCCGCACCCGTACACGAGCCGCCCGCCGCATTGCGCGCCACCGGCATCATCGCCGTGCTGACGGTCGCGATCGCGCTTGTCGCAATCGCCTTCGCATTGCCCGCGGCGCGTTCCAAGCCGAACGACGTTCCGATCGGCGCCGCCGGGCCACAGGCCGCCAGCAGCCAGGTCGCGCAACGCCTCGAACAGCAGGCGCCCGGCGCATTCGCGGTGACCTACTACCCCGGCGAGGCGGCCCTTCGCGATGCGATCCTCAACCGAAATGTCTACGGCGGCATAGCCTTCACCCCAGACGGCCCGGTCCTGCTGACCGCGACGGGTGGTAGCCCCGCGGTCGCCCAGCTGCTCAACCAAGTCGGGTCAGGGATCGCCGCCCATTCGGGCGTGGCGCTACGGACGGAGGATCTGGCCCCGCCCACGAAGGACGATCCGCGCGGCGCCGGGCTGGCCGCGTCAGCACTGCCGATCACGCTCGCCGGCATCCTCCCGGCAGTCGCACTGGTGATCGCACTCCGGCGCGAGATATGGACTCGCCTGACCGCCGGCATCGTGTTCTCAGCCGTGGCCAGTATCACCATCGCCGCACTGCTCTATTACGTCTTCGGGTCCATCGAGGACAACTTCTGGGGCGTGGCGGCGGGGCTCACGCTCGGGGTGGCCGCCGCGGGCCTGTTCATGCTCGGGCTGGGGTCGCTGTTCGGCCGGACCGGGCTGGCCGTGGGTGCGCTGCTGGCACTGCTGCTGGGCAACCCGTTGTCGGGGCTGACGGCCGCGCCGGAAATGCTGCCGAGCGGCTGGGGCGTACTCGGCCAACTGTTACCCCAGGGCGCAAACGCCACGCTGCTGCGGTCCACGGCCTACTTCGGCGGCGCCGGCGCGACGTCCGCGGTCATCGTGCTGGCTTGCTGGGCCCTCGCCGGAGCATCGCTGGTGGTCATCGCGGCTCTGCGGCAGCGGCGGCGTGGGCACGCATAAGATGCAGCGGCGTGGGACTCGATGACCGTGACGCGCTGCAGGTACTGCGCGATGCGGTCGACCCGGAAAACGGGTCCGACGCCCTGATCCGCGATTTCTACACCCATTGGTTTGCCACCGACCTCTCGGCCAGGGACCTGTTCCCGCCGGACATGGACGTCCAGCGCAAAGTGTTCGCCAGCGCGTTGGCCTGGCTGTTCGGTGAGCTGATCGCGCAGCGGGCCGAGGAGCCGGTGGCGTTTCTGGCTCAGTTGGGCCGCGACCACCGCAAGTACGGCGTCCTGCAGAGCCACTACGACACGATGCAGGACGCGCTCTACACCACGCTGCGCACGCACCTGACCGCCGCCTGGACCGACCGGCTGGCCGAGGCGGCGCGCGACGCGGTCGCGCTGGCCATCGGGGTGATGCGCGGCGCGGCCGACGCCGAGCAGTCGCCGGCGTACTGCGACGGAACCGTCGTCGAACACCATCGCGTCACCCGCGACGTGTCGGTGATCCGGCTGCAACTCGACCAACCGCTCTTCTACCACCCGGGCCAGTACGTCACGGTCCAGGTGCCGCAGTGGCCGCGCCGCTGGCGCTACCTGAGCCCCGCGATCCCCGCCGACCGGTCGGGTGCCATCGAGTTCCACGTGCGGTCGGTTACCGGCGGCATGGTCAGCACCGCGATCGTCGGGGAAACCCGGCCCGGCGATCGCTGGCGAATCTCCAGCCCACACGGCGCGATGCAGGTGGACCGCGCCGGCGAAGACGTGCTGATGGTTGCGGGCAGCACCGGGCTTGCCCCGCTGCGCACGCTGATCATGGACATGACGTTGCACGGCGTGAACCCGCGTGTGCATTTGTTCTTCGGCGGTCGCTACCCCTGCGATCTGTACGACCTGAAAACGCTGTGGCAGATCGCGTCCACGAATCCCTGGCTTTCGGTGACCCCGGTGTCGGAGTACAGCAGCGATCCGCCTTGGGCGCGTGACTATCCCGACGTCCAGCCGCCCCGCGGGCTGCACGTCCGCCAGACCGGCAAACTGCCCGAAGTGGTGACCAGATACGGCAACTGGGGTGACCGCCAGATCCTCATCTGCGGTGGTCCGGACATGGTCGACGCGACGAAGGCCGCACTCATCGCGAAGGGCGCGCCGCCTGAGCGCATCCAGCACGACCCGCTCACGCACTGACGTCGCGGAGCCGTGACAGACTTGCGCAATGGCTGACCATCAACCCGTCACCTTGCAGGATCCGTCCTCGTCGCTGTCGGCGACGTATGTGCCCACCGCCGGCATGATCTGCACTTCCCTGGCCGGCGACGGTGCCGAGTTTCTCGGTCAGCGGCGTGGATTGCAGGCCTACATCACCAAAGGCAAGACCATGGGCATCCCGATCCTCTACCCGTGGGCAAACCGATTGGGCGCCAACGAATACAATGCCAACGGCACGGTGGTGAGCTTGACACCGGGTGTCGCCGGGGTCCGTGTCGACGAGCACGGTTCGCCGATTCACGGTGTGTTGGCCGCCAATCCGGATTGGGTGGTCACCGAGCAGTCCGGCAACAAGGTGATCGCGTCCCTCGACTGGGGTGGCAAGCCGGAGCTGATGACGACGTTCCCGTTCGCGCACACCCTGACCATGACGGTGACGCTTGCCGACCGCACCTTGACGGTCGACACCACCGTGGTGGCGTCCGCCGCGGCGTCGGTGCCGTTGTGCTTCGGCTATCACCCGTACTTCCAGCTGCCCGGTGTTCCTCGCGCAGACTGGCAATTGGAAACGCCGAGAATGCGGTATCTGCCGGTGGACAGTCGGGGCATCCCGACCGGCGAGAATTCGGAATGGGCAGGCGGCACAGAGCAATTGGGCTCCACCGAGCTCGACCACGGGTTCGATCAGGTCGGTGACGGCGCGCAGTTCGCGCTGTCCGGCGGCGGCCGACGCATCGAGGTCACCTTCGACGACGGCTACGGCGCTGCACAGATATTCGCGCCGGGCAGTGACGACGTGCTGTGCATCGAGCCCATGGCCGCGCCCACCGACGCGCTGTGTCGCGGGAATTACCGGATGGCGGTTCCCGGCACGCCGGAAACCGCCACCTTCTCGATCAAGGTCACATAGCGCGTTCAGCCCGTCACGCGCAGGCCGCGGCGCTGCAGTTCGTCCGCCAAAGACGAGTGCCTGCTGTAGAAGTCGTCGGACACCCCGCTCACCCGTGCTTTCCACCGGGCGACCTCGTCGTCGGGTAGAACGCGGTAACTGCCGCCGTCCGCCACGGCCTGGTTGACGACGGCCTTGTCGTCCTCGGCCATCTGCACCCACTGCTCGGTGAGCTCGGCCCCGGCAGCGGCAACCGCATCGCGGTCGGCGTCGGGCAGGCTGTCGAACCAATCCTTGTTCGCGATCAAGGCATAGCTGATGTACATCAACCCGGGTACCTGCACAGCATGTGGCGCGGACTCGAACACCTGCGTCGTCCAGCCGCCCGGCGAGGTGAACACCCCGTCGACCTCACCGCGCTGCATCCTGTCCTTGATCTCGGGGATGGGGATGGCCACCGGAACGGCTCCGAGATCGCGCATCAGGCGTTCATAGATCCCGCCGCCTGCGACGCGTATCCGCTTGCCTTCGATATCCTCAACCCGCTCAACGTCTTCGGCCGGGAACGCCAGCAGCTGGTCGGCACCGCGCATGTACCCGAGGAACTCGACCCCGTGCGGGCGCACCAGGCCGGATTGCACCTCGTACACCGCTGTTCTGTTCTGCTGGGCGGCCATCGCGGTGTCGTCCAGGGCGAAGGGTAAGTTCATGAACCCCGCGGCGGGCTCCATGGCTTCCACGTGAGTCATATTGACCAGCGCCAGGTCGGCTCGACCGTCGCGAACGGCGTCCAGTGACGCGCGCCCGGCCAGGATCTCGCCGTTGGGGTTGATCTCCACCGCGAGCCGCCCCTGCGACGACGTGTTGACCGATTCCGCGAAGTCGTCGAAGTACGGGAGTCGCGGGTGACCGGATGGTATGTCATGGACGAGTGCGACGGTGGTGGCCGGCGACTGCTGGTCGGTGATCGTCTCCGCCGGACTCGCGGGTGGCGATCCGCACGCACTCACGACGAGGGCCACTGCTGCGATGCCACCAAAGAATCCTGTATTGCCAAGTGCCACAATTATTCCCTTCTGAATGTGCGGAATGCGGGTTGTCACCGTGCGGCGCGCAGTGCCGAACGACGCAGCTTGCCGAGCTCGGTGCGGGGAAGATCACCCACGAAATCCACAACTTTCGGCGCGGCATAGCGTCCGACATGCTGAGCGACAATGGCTTTGAGTTCTTGAACCATCGCTGTCGTGTCCTCCACGGTTTCCGCGGGGACGACGACCGCGCGCACGACGTTGCCGTACGAGGCGTCGTCGTGTGCGACGGCCGCTGCCTCGACCACGCCGGGATGCTGCAACAGGGCGTTCTCCACTTCGACCGGGCTGACATTGTGGCCCGATGCGACGATGATGTCGTCGTCGCGGCCGAGGACCTGCCAGCGACCGTCGCCGTCGCGCACGGCGCGGTCTTCGGTGAGGAAGACCTCACCGCGCCATCTCTGCGCCCACAGGTGGGGCGCGTTCTCGTAGCCTGCCGACATCTGGTGCCGGGGCCGGCGCACCGCAATCAAACCCGATTCGTCCTCGTCCACCGGCTCACCGTCCCGATTCGCCAGAAAGACCTCGAAGCCCGGAATCACGCCCGACAGCTTCCCCGGATGTGACGGCGCATCCGGGCCATGGGTGTCGCCCAACAGCATTCCCACTTCCGACAGCCCGTATCCGTTGCGCACGGCGGGCGCACCGGTGGCAGACCAGGCACTGGCCACCGCGCCGGTGAGTGGCTCACCGGCCGCGGCGACGGCGCGCAGGCTCGGCGGCACACCGTCGTCCATCAGCGTGTCGGTCCACCGCCGCAATGCGGCCGGCGCGGTGGTGACGACGGTCGGCCGTTCTTCGCGCACGACGCGCTGCCACTTCTCGGGCACGAACGGCCCGGAGTACATGATCCGGGGCACGCCCAACGCCATCACCGCCGCCCCGGTGGTGTACAGCCCGTACGCCCACGCCGGGTCTGCCGTCGAGAACACGACGTCGTCACGGCCCAAAGCCAGAACACTGGTGGCATAGGGCATCACGGACAGAAAGGCCGCGTGGGTCATCAGACATGCCTTGGGTGTTCCCGAGGTACCGCTCGTGAACAGCACGGTTGCGGCGTCAGTCAAAGTGGTGGGCACGACGGGACCGTCGGCGTCGGCAGCGTCCAGCTCGGCCCAGAACGACTTATCGGCGAATTCGCCTGCAGCTTCGCACTTTCCGGTCGTGACTATCGTCAGGTCGAGGTCTGCGAAGCCTTGCGCATCCGCCAGGGTTTCGCGGTAGCGGGGATCGACGACAACGGCTTCGGCACGGGCCGCGGCGAGGCGTGCGGCGATCGGTTCGGCCCCGAATCCGCCGAACAGCGGCACGTACACGAGCCCCGAGCGCCAGGCCGCCAGCGCGGTGATCCAGCTCTCCACTTGCCGCGAAAGCAGGCCGGCCACCCGGTCTCCCGGCCGCAAACCCGCTCGCGCGAACACCCGCGCCGCCTTGGCCGCCTGCCTGTCGAGCTCGTGATACGTCCACCGATCCGCGGAACCGTCCTCGTGACGTACCGTCAAGGCCAACCGCCCGGCATCGGTGGCGTACCGCGTGCAGGCTTCGTGCGCGGTGTTGAAGTCGTCACCGAACGGATTGCGGGCGAGACGGGATTCGATGGCAGCCCAGGCCTGGTCGGTCGCCGAAGGATTGTCAGCGGACATCAGTGGCTCACTTTCGCAGTCTTGGAGAAGGTCAGAACCAGCACCGTCGCCGCGCACGCGGTCGCGAGGTAAGCCGCCAACGCCCAGTAACCCGGGATCGACGACGCCAGCGTGACGGCGATGAACGGTGCGGGCGCGCTGAACACGACACCGCCCATCTGGTAGGCGACCGAAGCCCCGGTGTATCGGACATCGGCCGGGAACAGACCCGCCACATACGCGGCGACCGCCGAGTACGTCACGGCATGGCCGATCGTGACGATCAATATCATCGCGAGCAGGACTGCCCACCCGTTGCCCGTCTGGAGTAGCCAGAAGAACGGATAGCCGATGGCGGCCATGTAGACGGAGCCGTAGATCAACATCTTTCGCGGCCCCACCCGATCCGCCACGATCGAGGCATAGGGCACCGTGACGATGTCGAGAACGCATGCGGCGAGCAGGCTCAACAGAATCGTCTCGCGCGACAGGCCCAGTTCCTTCGGCCCGTACGACAGGACGAACACCGTCACCAGGTAGAACGGCACGAGCGACGCGGCCTGGGTGAAGACGCCCACCGCCAACGGACGCCGCTGGAAGCGGAGGACGCTGACGATCGGCCGCTGCACGATCTTCTCGCTGCGCCGAACCCGCTCGAACTCAGGGGATTCCGTCACTTTCAGCCGGACGTACATTCCGACCAGCAGCAGGGCCGAGCTCGCGAGGAACGGCACGCGCCAGCCCCACGCCATGAGGTCCTCGTCGGATAGGCGCTCGACGATCAGGAACGCAAACGTGGCGAGCACGAGGCCGGCAGGCACACCGGCTTGCGGAAAGCTCCCGTAGAACGCACGCCGCCGAGGGGGCGCGTGTTCGACGGCCATCAACACTGCGCCGCCCCACTCTCCACCCACGGCGAAGCCCTGCAGCAGACGCGCGATCACCAGCAGAATCGGTGCGGCCAAACCGATCTGGTCATAGGTGGGGATCAGCCCGATCATGACGGTGGCCGACCCCATCAGCACCAGCGAGAACACCAACATCTTCTTGCGGCCGATCCGGTCCCCGAAATGTCCGAAGACGATCGCACCGGCCGGACGCGACACAAAGGCAACACCGAACGTCGCGAATGCGGCCAGGGTCCCCGACAGCGGGCTGAGGGTCGGGAAGAACGCCACCCCGAACACCAGGGCCGCTGCCGTCCCGAAGATGAAGAAGTCGTACCACTCGATTGCGGTGCCGACGAAGCTCGCGAATGCGACTTTTGCGGGTCGGACAGTGCCGACCCTGCTTCCGTCGTCGATGACTGTCACGTCCAAACACTCCCTCACTGGGTGCACTCATGTGTGTTGCCAGTCACATCTCTAGCACAGCCGCCAACCTCGACGCAATAGGTCTTGTACTGATCAGTCCAATAAAGTCCAGAACCGGATCTGGGCTTATTTACCGAGTAAAAGGCGTACTTATCTCCACCTGTTGCCAAATTCTTGGATCGATCAGTACAGTCGCGCTCGTGGAGCAGAACGATGACGGACCACCCCGCGTGGTCCTGGTTTCAGGCGGCTCGCGAGGTATCGGCGCCGCGATCACCGCGACTCTGGCCCGGCGGGGCGTACGGGTGGGATGTACCTACCGCAGCAGGCGGGACGGAGCGGAGAAGCTGGCCGCCGACGCGCCCGAGCACGTGCTGCCGGTGCATTTCGACATGTCCGACGAACGGTCGGCGGTCCTCGCGGTCGAACGCGTGGTGTCCGATTGGGGTCGGCTCGATGCCGCCATTCTCAATGCCGGACAGTGGGCCGGTGGGCTGCTGACCGACGTCGACCCCGCAGCGTGGTGGAACGTCGTCGAAACCAATATCCGGGGCACCGTGTCGCTGACCCGCGCGGCACTGCCCCATCTCGCACAAGGCATCTCCCCCAGTGTCGTGCTCGTCTCGTCGGTCGTCGGCCTGATCGGGCATGCCGGCGACACCGCCTACTCCAGCGCCAAGGCGGCCATGATCGGCTTCGGGCGCTCGCTCGCGAAAGAAACTGCCCGCGACCAGATCCGCGTCAACGTGCTGGCGCCTGGCTTCGTCGAAACCGACATGACCGACGCCGTACCGCCGGCCGCCCGCAAGCGGATTGAGAACGCCACCGTGCTGCGCCGGTTCGGCACCGTCGACGAAATCGCCAAGGCTGCAGTGTTTCTGAGCGAAGACGCGACGTTCTGCACCGGATCCGTCCTCACCGCCGACGGCGGCTGGGCCCTGTGATAACCACCGAGACAAGGAGCCACACGATATGACCGCAACCCTCGATCACACGATCGGCCTGCCGGACGCCGAGTACCGAGCACTGCGAGATCAGATCTTCGATGCGATCTGGTCGGAACTGGATCCCCTCGAACAACGCATCGAGGACGAGGAGCGGGTACCGAACGAGATCGTGCTGCCCATCCTCGAGCGGGTGGGCGCGTTCGGCCTCCTGGTGCCGCGCGAATACGGCGGCAGCGGGCTGTCGATCGCCCAGTATCTGCCGATCATCGCCGAGTTCGCCAAAATCCAAGGGGGACTTCGCGTCCTCGTGCACGTGCACAATTCGTTCGCGCATGCGCTGTCGGAGATCGGCAACGACGAGCAGAAGTCCGCGGTGCTGTTCGGTGCCGCGACCGGCCGTCATTCGGTGGCGTTCGCGCTGACCGAGCCGCTGCACGGGACGGGCGCCGACCTCGGGACGACGGCCGTGCGGAGCGGTGACGAGTACTTGATCAACGGTGAGAAATGGTTGATCACCAACTCCGACATTGCCTCTCACTTCATCGTGTTCGCCAAGACCGACGCCACCGAGGTGTCGGCATTTCTGGTTCCCCGCGACACCGAGGGACTCTCGATCCAGCCGCTTCCGGAGACCATGGGCTGCAAGGGTGGTGAGCACGGGCACATCACGCTGTCGTCGGTGCGCGTTCCTGCAACCGCCCTGATCGGGGCGGAAGGCGAAGGTGGCCAACACCTCGAACGCGCCCTCGAGATCAGCCGCGTCTTCATCGCCGCGAGTTCACTCGGAACATCCGAGCGGGCGCTCGAGCTGTCCATCGCGCACGCAAAGGAGCGCGTGACCTTCGGCAAGCCGATCGGCACGCGCCAGGCCATCCAGCGTTATCTCGCCGAGATGGCCACGGATGTCTATGCGCTGCGCGGACTCCTGGCCGACGCCGCGCAGAAGTGGGACAGCGGCCGGCGTATTCCCGCCGAGGCGAGCATGTGCAAGTTGTTCGGCCTTGAGGCGGTGGGCCGGGTGACCGACCGGGCCCTGCTCATCCACGGTGGCATCGGATACACGCGGGCACATCCGATCGAGCGGTTGTACCGCGATGCCCGGCTCAACTGGCTTGAAGAGGGGACGCCCACCATTCAGTACCTGGTGACGGCAGGCCAACTGCTCGACGGGTATTCGTTCGCCGACGCCTTCGACGCCAGCACCCGATGATGAGACATGCCGGTTCGGCGCGGTGGAGTCGGCGTAGCGGCACTGCGCGGAGGCGGCGGCCAAGGTCAGGCCCTCGTTCTCCGCGTCGCACCGTGACCCCATAGGCTTGTTGGTCAGGATGTACGAGGGAGCACGACGGCGATGAGCAAGAAATACGACTCGAACAGGGATGAAATCCTGCGTATTTCTGCGGAGTTGTTCGCGAAGTCCGGCTATCACGGCACCGGGATCTCTGACCTCGGTGCCGCGGTCGGTCTCGGTCGCGGTGCCCTGTACCACTACATCGGCAGCAAGGAAACGATCCTCTACGAGATCAGCAGCCGCCAGCTCGCGCAGATGAACGAGCTGGCGGACGAACTGGCACTGACGGAGAAGGACCCCGAGAAGCGGCTGCGCGGGCTTGCGCGGGCGCTGCTGCGCAACATCGCCGAACACCGGGCCGAATGGACGGTCTTCTTCCGCGAGTATCACGCGTTGACCGGCGAGCGGCGCGACCGCGTCATCGCCGCTCGCGAGCGGTATGAGGCCCACTGGCGCAACGCGTTGGATCAGGCGGTGCGCGAAGGCCAGTTCCATCCGTTGCCGACCCTGATGGTCAAGGGCCTGCTCGGGATGTTCAACTACAGCTATCTCTGGCTCACGCTGGACGGGCCACGCAGCCCGGAAGAAATCGCCGACGACTTCCTCGACACGGTCATCGTCGGCATGAGCGCGCCGCCTGCCGGGGCCTGACGGCTGCCCCGGCTACTGCGAATGCCGCCGTCGAGCGGCGGGCTGCCACAGGACGACGGCCTTGGACGACACCGACACATCGCGGTGTTGGTTGGCGGCGGTGAGCTGCTC
Organism: Mycolicibacterium wolinskyi; assembly: GCF_002101965.1. Taxonomy (GTDB): domain Bacteria; phylum Actinomycetota; class Actinomycetes; order Mycobacteriales; family Mycobacteriaceae; genus Mycobacterium; species Mycobacterium wolinskyi. Next base: position 770,331 of record NZ_LQQA01000015.1, on the reverse strand, counting down.
CACCTGCTGGGTCAGCTCTGACACCCGGGCGCGCAGCGCGTCGACCTGATTGGTCAGCTCGATGATGCGTTTGATGCCTGCGAGGTTGACGCCCTCATCCTGCGAGAGCCGCTGCACCTCACGCAGCAGATCGACGTCGCGCTCCGAATAACGCCGCCCGCCACCGGAACTGCGTTGCGGGCTGACCAGGCCGAGTCGGTCGTAAGTGCGCAGGGTCTGCGCATGCATACCGGCCAGCTCGGCGGCCACCGAGATCAGAAACGTGCGGGCTTCCTCTTTGCGTTTGCTCATAGGTTGCCTGCCCATCCAGCACGCGGGTCAAAACCACTGGCCCGCTCGGCTTTTGCGTAGGCCTCCAATGCCTCGGCCGCTTCACCTTCCAGGTTCGGCGGCACGGCGACCTTCACGGTGACCAGCAGGTCCCCGTGGCCACCCGACCGCTTGGGCACACCACGTCCGCGCACCCGCAGGATGCGGCCGTCGGACGTGCCCTTCGGCACCCTCACGCCGACCTTGCCTTCCAGCGTGGGCACGGAAAGTGTTGTCCCGAGCGCCAATTCGTGAAAACTCACGGGAACACTGACCGTCAGGTCGTCACCGTCGCGCCCGAACACCTTGTCCGGCCGCACATGCACGGTCACGTAGAGGTCACCGGACGGCGCACCGCGCAGACCGGCCTCGCCCTGACCGGCCAGGCGAATCCGCTGGCCGTCCTCGACACCGGGAGGTATCCGCACGTTGATGGTGCGGGTGCGGGTCGTGACGCCCGTTCCTTGGCACTCCGAGCAGGGATGCTCGATGATCGAACCGCTGCCCCGGCATTCGGTGCATGGCTCGGAGAAGCCGAATGCTCCCTGATTGCGGTTGATCACACCGGAGCCGTTGCAGTTCGGGCATACCTTCGGGCTGGTGCCCGGCCGTGCACCGCTGCCATGGCAGTTCGTACACGGGGCCGGGCTCGTCAGCCGCAGTGGCATTGCCACGCCCTTGGTGGCTTCCAGGAACGACAGCTCAGTCTCGGTTTCCAGGTCGTTGCCGCGGCGCGGCCGGCTCGGCCGGGCTTGCGCACCGCGGCCGAACAGCCCACCGAACAGATCGCCGATGTTCGCGCCGCCGGCCTGACCGGCGGCGTCGAACAGGTCACCCAGGTTGAATTCGGCTCCGTCGGAACTGAATCCACCACCACCACCGAAGTTCCCGCCGGTGTTGAATCGGCGACCGAAGCCGCCACCGGCGAACAGCCGCCGGGTTTCGTCATACTCCTTGCGCTTCGCGGGGTCCGACAGAACACTGTTCGCCTCGGACACCGCCTTGAACCGCTCCGCGGCTCCAGGGTCGGAGTTCCGGTCGGGGTGCAGTTCGGAGGCCAGTTTCCGGTAGGCCTTCTTGATCTCGTCGGCGCTGGCGTCAGAGGAGACGCCGAGTTCTTTGTAGAAATCCTTTTCGACCCACTCGCGTTGGGCCATGCTGCGCCACCTCCTTACCTCATCTCTCTAGTTGTTCTGTCTATTTGTCTGATTCTGCGGCCTGCGCGCCCGTGGCGTCCGGGTTATCCGCTGCTTCGGCATCCGGCACGGTGTCGACAACGCCGACCAGGGCGTGCCTGACCACCTGTTCGCCGACCTTGTACCCGCGGCGCATGACGGTCCCGACGATGGGATGGGTACCCTCACCCTCGTGCTGCACGGCCTCGTGCAACGACGGGTCGAACTCGTCGCCCTCCTCGCCGAACCCGGAAAGGCCGAGTCCTTCAAGGGCGTTGACGAGCTTGTCGGCAACCGACTTGAGCGGACCCGATTCCAGGTCACCGTGGCTGCGGGCCCGGTCCAGGTCGTCGAGGATGCCCAGCAGCTGGGTAACGACGGCGGCCTTGGTCCGGTCGGCGGTGAGCTGCTGATCGCGCAGCGCCCGCTTGCGGTAGTTGTCGTACTCGGCCTTGACGCGTTGCAGCGTGGCCTTCAGCTCGGCGACCTCGTCGCTATCGCCTGCCGATTCCGCGGCGCCGGACGCGGCCGGGGCCGGCCCGCCAGGGGCCGGCTCCGGCTCACGCACCTCGCCGGTTTCGGGATCGATGCGCCGTTTGTCGGTGATGGTCACCGGCTCGTGCGAATCGTCTTGGCTCACTTGTTCTCCCGGTCATCGTCAACAACTTCGGCGTCGACCACGTCGTCATCCGAGCTGGCGGATCCGCCTGCGCCACCGGCGCCGCCGGCAGCCTGCTCGGCCTGCGTGGCCTCGTAGATCGCCTGGCCCAGGGCCTGGCTCTCGACACCCAGCTTCTCCATCGCGGACTTGATCGCGGAGATGTCGCTGCCTTCGAGCGCCTTCTTGGCGTCGGAGATCGCGGCATCGACCTTGGTCAGCGTGTCCTCGGGGACCTTCGACCCGCCTTCGGCCTCACGCTGCTCCTTGACGAACTTCTCCGTCTGGTAGACCAGCGACTCGGCCTGGTTGCGGACGTCGGCCTCCTCGCGACGCTGACGGTCCTCCTCGGCGTGCGCCTCGGCGTCCTTGATCATCCGGTCGATCTCCTCCTTGGACAGGCCGGAGCCTTCCTGGATCTTGATCGTGTTCTCCTTGCCGGTGCCCTTGTCCTTGGCGGTGACGTGCACGATGCCGTTGGCGTCGATGTCGAAGGTGACCTCGATCTGCGGCACACCGCGCGGGGCCGGCGGGATGCCGGTCAGCTCGAAGGAGCCGAGCAGCTTGTTGTGCGAAGCGATCTCACGCTCACCCTGGAACACCTGGATCTGCACCGACGGCTGGTTGTCGTCGGCCGTGGTGAAGGTCTCCGACCGCTTGGTGGGGATGGTGGTGTTGCGCTCGATGAGCTTGGTCATCACGCCACCCTTGGTTTCGATGCCCAGGGACAGCGGGGTGACGTCAAGCAGCAGAACGTCTTTCACCTCACCCTTGAGCACGCCGGCCTGCAGGGCGGCGCCCACGGCCACCACCTCGTCGGGGTTGACGCCCTTGTTGGGCTCCTTGCCACCGGTCAGTTCCTTGACCAGGTCGGTCACCGCGGGCATGCGGGTGGAACCACCGACCAGCACGACGTGGTCGATCTCCGAAACGGAGATGCCGGCGTCCTTGATGACCGACTGGAACGGCTTGCGGGTGCGGTCCAGCAGGTCCTGGGTGATGCGCTGGAACTCCGAGCGGGTCAGCTGCTCGTCGAGGAACAGCGGGTTCTTGTCGGCGTCGACGGTGATGTAGGGCAGGTTGATCGAGGTGCTCTGCGAGGAGCTGAGTTCGATCTTGGCCTTCTCGGCGGCTTCACGCAGCCGCTGCATGGCCATCTTGTCCTTGGTCAGGTCGATGCCGCTGGTGCCCTTGAACTTCTCCACCAGCCAGTCGACGATCCGGTCGTCCCAGTCGTCGCCACCGAGGTGGTTGTCACCGGAGGTGGCGCGGACCTCGACGACGCCGTCGCCGATCTCCAGCAGCGAGACGTCGAACGTGCCGCCACCGAGGTCGAAGACCAGGATGGTCTGTTCCTTCTCGCCCTTGTCCAGGCCGTAGGCCAGGGCGGCCGCGGTGGGCTCGTTGACGATGCGCAGCACGTTGAGGCCGGCGATCTGGCCGGCGTCCTTGGTGGCCTGACGCTGGGCGTCGTTGAAGTAGGCGGGCACGGTGATGACCGCGTCGGTGATGTCCTCACCGAGGTAGGCCTCAGCGTCACGCTTGAGCTTCATCAACACACGCGCGCTGATCTCCTGCGCGGTGTACTTCTTGCCGTCGATCTCCACGGACCAGTCGCTGCCCATGTGCCGCTTGACCGAACGGATGGTCCGGTCGACGTTGGTCACAGCCTGGTTCTTGGCGGGCTGGCCGACCAGCACCTCACCGTTGCGCGCGAACGCGACGACCGATGGGGTGGTCCGGGAGCCCTCGGAGTTCGCGACGACGACGGGGTCGCCGCCTTCCAGAACCGCCACGACGGAGTTGGTGGTCCCGAGGTCGATACCGACCGCACGAGCCATGGTTTTGCCTCCTGATAGACATATAGGGGTCTGAGCGGACTGCGCTCAAGCCTGCTCCTGCCAACCATCGGTTGTCAACCCAGACTTGAGTCGATGTCACTCAAGTTGTTGTCGATCTGCTCAACGGGCGCCGCTCGCGTTTTGTTCCCGGGTCGCCCACATTGCGTACTGAGGCGATATGTATTGCTCTCCGATTAATATGTACATATGACGGTGAAGCGCACGACTATCGAACTCGACGAGGAACTCGTGAAGGCTGCCCAACGCGTCACGGGTCAGACGTTGCGCTCGACCGTGGAAGAAGGTCTACGGCGATTGATCGCCACCGCCGAACATGAGCGCGAGGCGAAGCGGGCGCGGCTCGCAACTCACCTGAACCGTGCTTCCGAGGCCGTCGACACGGATGTTCTGCAAGCCGACGAGGCTTGGCGATGACGGTGTGGGTGCTCGACAAGAGCGCCCACATTCGGCTGATGGCCGGCGCATCGCCGCCACCGGACATCGACCTTGCCGACCTCGCCATGTGTGCGATCGGCGAATTGGAGTGGCTGTATTCAGCTCGCTCTGCGGCCGATTACGAACAGCAGCGGTCATCGATACGTGAGGTATTTCCGATATTGCCCGCACCGCCGGACATCTTCGACCGCGTACGACAGTTGCAACGCGACCTTGCCCATCACCGCGGCATGTGGCACCGCACCGCAATTCCCGACCTTTTCATCGCCGAGACCGCACTGTCACACAATGCGGGTGTGCTGCACCATGACCGCGACTACGCGCGGATAGCCCAAGTTCGGCCCGCGTTGGTCGAACGTCAACTGTCATGACGAGACCCGGCATCCGCCCAGGTCAGGTTCGGACTTCCCCTTGCGGCGCACTGTGACGAACGTGCAGGCTCTTGTGCCCGAAAGCCAAGAACGGCACGACAAGTCGCACGCTCGTCACAGGGATCGACACACCACATCAACCCCCAAGTCGGCTACTGCCTCGTGTGACTCAACGGGACGTCTTCGGCATGCAGATCGATCTTCGATGTCTCGGGCGCGATGAACACACAGATGATCGTGATCAGAAGCATCGCCACGGCATAAACCGACACGACGATCGACGTGCCGAACCGGTCGAGCAGCGCGACCGAGATGATCGGCGCCAGGGCGCCGCCGAGAATGCCCGCGAGCTGGTAGCCCATCGAAGCACCCGTATAGCGCACCTTGGTGGGAAACATCTCGGCGATGAACGACGCCTGCGGCCCGTACAACGACGCGTGCAGGATGAGTGCGACGATGACCGCAAGCACGATCAATCCGAATTGGCCGGTGTCGAGCAACGCGAAGAACGCGAAAACCCATACCGCGGCACCGATCGCACCGATCAACATGACGGGCCGTCTGCCGAATCGGTCGGACAGATGACCGAAGAACGGGATTGCGACCACCTGTAGCGCCGCGGCGATGAGTACGGCGTTGAGTGCGTACTGCTCGGGCAATTCCAGGTAGGTGGCGATGTACGTCGTGACGAACAGCACGAACGTGTAGAAGGCCACGTCGACGCCGACCCGCGCTCCGATGGCCAGCAGTATGTGCTTCGGATAGCGGCGCAGCACTTCGACGATGGGAGCGCTCGACTTGGCGCCGGTTTCCTCGACCTCGGTGAACAACGGGCTCTCCGAGATGGTCAACCGGATCCATAGACCGACGACCACGAGCAGTCCGCTGAGCAGGAACGGCACGCGCCAACCCCATGACAGGAAGGCCTCGTCCGACGTGAGCGCGCCCATCAGCGACAGCACACCGTTGGCGAGCAGAAGACCGATCGGCACACCGACCTGGGGCCAGCTGGCATTGAGCCCTCGTCGCGTGCGGTCTCCGGACTCGAGGGTCATCAGTACGGCGCCGCCCCACTCGCCGCCGAGTCCGAGGCCCTGCAGGAAGCGCAGGAGCACCAACAGGATGGGCGCCCAGACTCCGATTGCTGCGTGCGTCGGCAGCAGCCCGACCAGCATCGTCGCGATGCCCATCAGCAACAGGGTCGCCACCAGGACGTTCTTGCGGCCGATCTTGTCGCCGTAGTGCCCGAAGACGATGCCGCCGAGCGGCCGGGCGACGAAGCCGACGGCATACGTGGCGAAGGCCAACAGGGTGCCGACCAACGGATCGAAACTCGGGAAGAACAGCTCGTTGAATACCAGCGCGGCGGCGGTTCCGTAGATGAAGAAGTCGTACCACTCCAGCGACGTGCCGATCAGGCTCGCGACGATGACCTTGCGAATCGACGAGTGCCGACCGGCGGGCGGGTTATGGGACAGCTCGGACATCGTTCGCGACCTCCTGGTGGGGCATGCGTACCCAGCCGGACGGGAGCTGAACCACGAGCGCGGTCAACATCCGCACGTATCCCCCACCCGAAGCGACGGCTCCAGGTCGTCACCGCTCGCACCGTCGTCGAGCAGCAGGCTCAGCGCCCGTCGGACGATCGCGTCGACGGGCTGTTGCGCTGCGGTCAGGCGCAGCTGTGCGTAGTCGTTGGCGGGTCCGTCGAAGCCGACCACCCGAACGTCGCCGGGGACGTCGAGCCCGGCGTCGACGATGGCGCGGACCACGGCGGGCGTCTGCCCATAGGTGCCCACGACGAACCCGCGCGGGACCCGGTCGCCTTCGCGCAGGAACGTGCTCACCGCAGCGTAGGCGCCGCCCGGAGTGAGATCGGTACGGACAAGCGGGATTCGAGAGCCGGCAACCGCACTGACTCCGGTGAATCGTTGTTCGACAGTCTCGCGGTCGCCGTGGTGAACGTCGGCCTCGGTGAAGCCGCCGACGAACGCGATGTCGGTGCAGTCGTGTTCATCGGCCAGGTGTCGCGCGACGAGTTCGCCTGCGCGGGAATGATTCACACCGACGATCTCGGCTGCGACGTCACCGCGGACGTTGTGCATCCAGACCACCGGGATGCGTTCCTGACGGCACAGCTTCGCGGTGTGCGGCGCATTCGCGGCGCCGATCACCACGAGGCCGTCGATGCCGACCTCGGCGAATGCGGTCGCGAACTCGAGCTCACGTTCGGCGTCGTATCCGGTGTTGCCGATCAGGGTGAGGTGGTCGCGGGCCCGGGCTTCGACCTCGAGGCGCCCGACGAACTCGCCGAACAAGGGCAAGGTCAGATCGGGAACGAGCAGACCGATCTGCCGCCAGCGGCGCGGCCGGCGCAGCGCCCGTGCGCGTAGGTCCGGCCGGTAGTTCAACTCGTCGATGGCACTGATCACCTTGGCGCGCAATGCTTCTGACACCGGCCGCGGCCCGTTGTTGAGTACGTAACTCACGACGGCCGTCGATGTGCCTGCACGGTTGGCGACGTCGGCCAACGTCGGGCGCTTACCACTCACTCGAGGTGACACTCCGCTCCTTGAACTCGCCGTCGCCAGCTTTTCGATCACGTCGATTCTGACGGTTCCATCGTCGTTCGCTCTCATTACGCTAATCGATTAGAACCGTTACGAGGAGGACCCGTGGTTGTAACACGTCGTTGGTGGAGTAGCTGACATGGCTTTTGTACGACTCTCCGGAGTCACCTACCTGGACCCCGAACTCGCCTACGACAGCTACGTCCTGTTCACCGGCGCCGATTCGGTCACCCGTCTGATCGACCTCAACGGAACCGTCGTGCACGAATGGCCGTACGCCGGGGTACCGCCCCGCATCCTCGACCCGGCACTCAACGGCGGACGCGTCGGCGATGTGGGTGTGCAACTGTCGGATAGCGGCGACGCCCGCGGCGGCATCTACGCCAACGGCACTGTCGGACAATTGGACTGGGACGGCGAACGTGTGTGGGAGTGGGGCACTCAGGCACCGGGCGGTGCCGCGCGGCAGAACCACGACTGGGAGCTACTGCCGAACGGCAACCGCCTGATCCTCGTGACGGTGCCGCGCGTCGTCCCCGGACTGGGCGAGCATGTGGTCGGCGACCAGGGGTTGTACGAGGTCACCCCGGACGGCGAGATCGCGTGGCAGTGGCTGGCGGGCGACCATCTCGACGAGTTCGGATTCTCCGAGTCCGGTTGGGCGGCATTGCGCCAGACCGTGGCTCGCGATCCGAATGACCCGTGGGGATATCTGGAGATGAACAGCGCGAAATCCCTCGGCCCGAACCGGTGGCACGACGCCAAGCCCGACACGGTGTTTCAGCCCGACAGCATCTTGGTGAGCTTCCGCAAGGCCAACATCGTCGCGCTCATCGACAAGGCGTCGGGGTCGATCGCGTGGAAGGTCGGGCCCTATTACGACGACGAACCCGGTTCGCAACATCAGCGGATCAACGTGCACAAGGTTCCACGGCCGCTCGACCAGACCTCCGGTCAGCACAACCCGCACATGATCGCCGCCGACCTGCCCGGAGCGGGCAACATCCTGGTGTTCGACAACCAGGGCGGCGCGGGCTACCCGCCCGCATCGATCGGCATCTACGCCGGCTCGCGCGTGCTCGAGATCGACCCGGCCACGAAAGAAATCGTATGGCAGTACACCGCAGAGGACTCCGGCCTGCCGTCCTGGACGTTCTTCAGTTCGTTCGTGAGCAACGCGCAGCGCCTGCCCAACGGCAACACTCTCATCACCGAAGGCATGCAGGGCAGGCTCTTTCAGGTCACGCCGGACGGTGACGTCGTGTGGGAGTACCACAGCCCCTACCAGGGCTACGGCGTGGCCGGCGAGCCCGAGGTCAAGCAGACCAGGGTCCCCGGCGTCGACCGCCTCACGCTGACCGCACTGGTGTATCGCGCACAGGCCGTGCCGTTCGAATGGACGCCGCCCGGTATCGAGCGGTCGCCGCTTCGGGAAGTCGACCTGCGGCCATGACGTCGGGCGTGGCAGTTCGAACTCCGGCGGTGCGCGTACCCCCGCCACCGGGCGCAAAACGGCTGCGGGCCGCGGCCGTACGGTTGGGCGCCCTCGGCTGGACCGTGGCGGGGCTTGTTCTCGCGGCTGCGGTGTGGTCGCTCGTGGTCGCCACCGGACGCTTCCCGCGGCAGCTGTTCCCCAGCGTTGCGGAGATTCTCGCGGCCGGGCAGACCCTGTGGGCCGAAGGCCTTCTGGCCGACGACATCAGCGCCAGTTTACGCAGGGCCGCAGTGGGTTTCGCGATCGGAGCCGCAGTCGCCGTCATCGTCGCGGTGTTCACCGCTACCACCGCGGTTGGGCGTAACCTGCTTCAACCGGTGTTACGGGTGTTCTCACCGATCCCGACGATCGGCCTGGTCCCGCTGGCCATCCTGTGGTTCGGCCTGGGCGAGAACAGCAAGACACTCGTGATCGCGCTCGGCGTGTTCGTCCCGGTGTGGATCAACAGTCACTCCGGGATCGCGAGCACGCCGATCGACTACCTCAAGGCCGCGCGTTGCCTCGGGGCGGGCCGGTGGCAGACATTGCGCAAAGTGGTGCTGCCGGAGGCCGCACCGGACATCGCGGCGGGCCTGCGGGTAGGTGCCGCGATGGCTTTCGTGCTGATCGTGGTCGCCGAGATGACCGGCACCACAGCGGGTATCGGTTACCGGATCTATCAGGCGCAGTTGTTTTCCCAGGCCGACCGGTTGATCTTCTGCCTGATCGTCCTCGGGATCGTCGGCGCGATCTGCGACCTGCTCGTCAACGCGGCGACGTCGCCCTTCACGCGCTGGGCCCGCGAGGAGCACTGACATGGCACTCGAAACTCGTGATCTCGTCGTGCAATTCCCGGGCAAGCAGGAGCCGACCCTCAAGAGCATCTCGATGACCATCCCCGACGGATCGTTCGCCATGCTCGTCGGCGCGTCCGGCAGCGGAAAGTCGACCCTGCTGCATTGCCTGGCCGGACTCATCACCCCAACGTCGGGCATCGTGACGGACAGCGGCGAAGCCGTCACCGAGCCGAATCCCCGCCGGGGCGTCGCCTTCCAGCGCGATGTGCTGTTCCCGTGGATGAGCGTCGCCGACAACATCGACTTCGCCCTCGCCGCAAGGAAAGTACGCAAGCCGGAACGCCACGACAGGATCTACGAGCTTCTCGACCTCGTCGGCCTGCACGCCGAAGTTGCCAGGCAACGCCCCACCGAACTGTCTGGCGGTATGCGCCAGCGCGTCAGCATTGCCCGCGTGCTCGCCGGCGAGCCGACGGTGATGCTCATGGACGAACCGTTCGCCGCGCTCGACGCGCTCACCCGCCTGCGCATGCAGGACCTGCTGATCGACCTGTGGACTCGGTTGAACCGCACCATCGTGTTCGTCACGCACGACATCGACGAAGCGATCCGGCTCGCGGACTCGGTGAGCGTGCTGCGCGACGGGCAGATCGTCGACCACATCGCCAACCCGTTGAGCCGGCCCCGCCCGGCCGACACGCTCGCCGACCAGGCCGGCTACAGCGACATCCGCAAGACCCTCCACCACCAGCTCGGCATCGACCACGCCGTGCACTGAACGCGAAGGACCGATCAACGTGAAAACTCCTGTACGGCGGTTCATCACCGCCGCGATGACCGCGGTGGCGCTCACAACGTCCGTCGCTGCCTGCACGGACTCGGGCAGCACGAACGCCGACGAGCTGACGGTCGGATTCGTCGTCGACCCGTCCTGGGCGCAGATACCCGTCGCCGCCGACACGGGTCTGTTCACCGAGCACGACGTGAAGGTGAAGGTCGTCAACTTCCAGTCCGGAGTCGAGGCGCTGCAAGCCGCCGCGGCCGGCCAGGTCGACATCACGACCGCCGCCGATGTGCCGACATCTGCCGCGCTGACCCGGACCCCGACGCTGCGCGTCGTCGCCGACGGTTCGCGGTGGGAAGGTTCGCGCATCATCGCCCGGCGCAGTGCAGGCATCAACACGATCGCCGACCTCGCGGGCAAGTCGATCGGTACCCCACTCGGCACCAGCGCGGCCTATTACATCTCAAACGCGCTGGCCGAGAACAGCATCGAGGCCAAACTTGTTCAGGTGTCGCCATCGGCCATGGTGACGGCAGCCACCCAGCACAACGTCGACGCCGTGTCGATCTTCCAGCCCTACCAGGCGCAGACCGTCCAGGCGCTCGGCACCGATGCCGTCCAGTTGGCCGGTGGCACTTACAACCAGCACAGTCTCTTCATCGCCACCCCGACCGCGATCTCCGAGAAGTCTGGCGCGATCACCGCATTCCTCGCCGCACTCAACGACGCCGGAACCGCGCTCTCGCAAGGAGACGACGCTGCGACACAGGCCGTGGCCAAAGCCACGCAACTCGACCACGAAATGCTGCGCACGGTGCTCACCGAATTCGACTTCACGCTCCAGCTGAATCCGGACCTGGCGACCAAACTGACCGAACTCGGCGAGTGGGCCAAGACGCAGAAGTCGATCGATCCGTCGGTCCAATTGCCGGACTACACCACGTTCCTCGACAACCAGTTCCTGCCGAAGTCGCCGTCCTAGGAGTTCAGTAGTCCAGGTTGGCATCGCCGCGGCGCATGATGCCGGACCAGATCGCAAGGCCTGTCGCGAATCCGAGGGCGATCGACATCATCGACACCAGCATCACGATGATCGCGTTGCTGCCCTGCCCGCCGGCGAGCTCGGCTATCCCGATCAAGCCGACCGAGCTGGGGACCAGAAGCCAGAACCCCGGTGCCAAGATGACCTGCGCGGCCGGCGTCATCGGGAGCCGCCCGAGCGCCAGCGCGCAGAGCATCAGCGCCAGGCCGCCACCGAATCCGCTTGTGTAACCGCCGAATGCCGCAGCGGTCGCAAGCTGGGCGCCATAGGTGATGAACAGCACCAGGACAAGCCATTTCGCGAATCCGGGTGGCGGTCCGAGGTGGAGCACGATGCCCACCGCGTACACCGCGACGCCCAGCCACGGGGCCCACGGCCCGAGGGTGTTCACCGACGCATCGGTCAACTCCGGCGAGGACAGGCCGAGCAGTTGGATGGCGATCACGATGCCGAGGGCCAGTTGGGCCAGCCGCAGGAATCCCGCCATGAGCCGCGCGGATCCCGAAACCATGTCGCCGGTGGAGGATTCGATCACCGACAACGTGATCGCCACACCGGGCAAAAACAGCGTCAGCGGCGGGATCAGCACGCGAAGGCTGTCGTGCCCCATGTGAAGCAATCGGCCGAGCGTGAACGCGATGTAGGTGACCAGGAAAGCGCTCAGCACCGGCAGCAATTGCCGAAGGCCGGAGTTATGGCGCGTCGCCCATTCCAGAAGGCCGACGAGCAGCCCGAAACCGCTGGCCGCCACCAGCGCGACCAGCGTGGGCTGCAGCATCAGCGCGTATGCCGCGCTTTGCACGGCGTACCCGAGGATGCCCACCCACGACGGGAAACGCCGTGACAGCGTGTGGATGCGGTCGAGTTCGGCCCAGCCCTCTTCGGGTGTGACCTGTCCTGACGTGGCGCGGCGGATGAGTTCGCCGAGCGGGAACGTCTGGTCGTACCGCAGTGGGTCCTCGCGACGCAGAACCGTGGTCTGGCCGCGATCGCCGGCTTGGATGAAGTTCGGGAGCACGAGCAGCGGGCAGTCGATGCGGTATTGCTCGGCGATGGTGTCCAACGTGCGCCGGACGATCGGAACCGGATAGTCGGCGCCGAGCATCGCCGAACCGAGCCGGGCGATGAAGCGGACGGCCGCCGAGCGCTCGTCGAGCGGTTCAGCCATCTCCGGTTTCACGGGCGGGCGCCTTCGGGTGACCGCGTCGTACCCCGCATCAGGAGCAGCACCGCGACGATCGCGGCCACCGGCACCGCGGTCAGGATCCAGCCCATGGTGTGGATCGCGCCGAGCATGCCCGCAGTCGCTCCTTCGACGACTTCCCTGGCCCGTTCGGGGTCAAGCACATTGGTGCCTGCCGACGAACCGGCACCACCGTGGGCGACCCGCAACGCCTCGCGAGCCTCCTCGCCGGTGACGCCTGCGCCGGCGAGCCGGTCCCGGCTGGCGTGGACGAACAGCGTGGTGCCGAGCAACGCGAACACCGCAGGCCCCAGCGAGTACGCCGCTTGGCCCACAGCGCTTTTCACCGCGGTGACCGCGCCACTCAATTCAACGGGCGCCGTTCTCAACATGACGGTGGCCTCGATGGTTTCGGTGACCGCGGCGCCGACCGCGTTGAGGCCGACAACCGCGGACAATATCCACATCGGGCTGTCCTCGCCGAGCACCGTGAGGACCAGCAGCGCACCCAGCAGCAGAAGAAGCCCGCCGACGAGCGCCGCGCGCTCACCGAGCCGCGCCGCCGCACGCCCGGCGGCCGCCGCCGCGATCGCCGACAACAGCGCGGCGGGGGCCATGAGCAATCCCAGCAGCGTCGGCGACTCGCCGCGGATCGTGACGAGGTAGAACGCACAGAGAATCGTCGATCCGCCCGAAAGGAAGTTGAATGCGACGCCGGCGAACACCGCGGCGTTGAATGGGCCGGAGCGGAAGATCCGCAAATCGAGAGCGGGGTCGGGCGTGCGGAGCTCGAAGACGACGAAGGCGGCCGCCGCCATCACGCCGACGACGATCGGCACGACTGCCGCGGCATGCAGTCCGGTCTGCAGCCGCGACAGGCCGTACACCACAGCGAGCAGTGCGGTGGCGACCAGCAGCAGACCGGGCACATCGAGCCGACGGGCATTGCGCGGCGTTTCGGGTACGTACCGCAGCACCATCGCCAAGGCGATGAGCGCCACCGCGGGGGCGACGAGAAAGCATGCGCGCCAACCGACATGCTGCGCCAGCAGACTTCCGACCGCGGGCATCGGCACCGCGGCGACGAATCCGGCGCCCAGATGCAATGAGATCGCACCGGCCCGCTTCTCCGGCGGGAAAACGACATTGACGATCGCCAGCGACAAGCCCAGCAGGAGCGCGAAGGCGACGCCTTCGGCGGCGCGGCACAAGATCAACACCGGCGCGTTGGGGGCCGCGGCGGCGAGGACACCGAACACGACCGTGCCGAGCAGCCCGAGCGTGTACATGCGCTTCATCCCGAACTTGTCGCCGAGGGCGCCCGCGCCGAGGACCGCTGCGGCCAGCGTGAGCGTCGCGATGCTGGCGACGAAGCTCGCGGTGCCCGCAGTCATGTCGAGCCCGGCCCGCACCGACGAGATGTTCGCGGACAGGATCACCGGATCGGCCGCGGTGATGCTGGAGGCCAACCCCGTCGCGAGAATCGTCATGGTTGCGGCCGTGCCGGACACCCAGTTGGGGCGATCGGTGATCTCGATCTCGGCCATCGCAGCAAAATCCTGCCAGCCCGCTGGCGGGCTCGCGAAGTTTTTCCGGAGTTGTCATGCCGGATTTGCCAACCCGCCGCGCGCAGCGTCGCCGCGGCGAACGATGGGCCCATGGACACCACAGTCGATGAGATCGCGCCGGACATCTACCGGTTGTCCACCTGGGTTCCCGGTATTACCGAACACGGCTTCACGTTCAATCAGTTCCTGTTGACCGGCGATGAGCCGTTCCTGTTCCACACCGGGATGCGGCACCTGTTCGGCTCCGTGTCGGCGGCGATCGAGCGCGTGCTCCCGGTCGAGAAGCTGCGCTGGATCTCGTTCGGCCACCTCGAGGCCGACGAATGCGGTGCGATGAACGAGCTGTTGGCCGCGGCGCCGAACGCCGAGGTGATCCACGGCCCGCTGGCGATCATGCTCTCGCTCGCCGACTTGTGCGACCGGCCTCCCGTCGCGGCTCCCGACGGCGTACACGACATCGGCGGGCACCGGCTGCGGTTCATCGCCACCCCGCACATCCCGCACAACTGGGAAGCCGGGCTGTGGTTCGACGAGACGACTTCGACCCTGCTGGCCGGTGACCTGTTCACCCACACCGGGCGGTGTCCGGCGCTCACCGAATCGGATTGCGTGGCGCCCGCACTGGACGCCGAGGGCTTGTTCCACGCGACCGGCCTGACGACCAACCTCGTGCCGACGCTCAACGAGCTCGCCGAACGGAACCCGACAACTCTGGCGATCATGCACGGTGCGTCCTACCACGGCGACGGCGCCGCGCAGCTACGCGCACTCGCCGACGGTTACGCGGGGCTGCTCGGCGCGTCATAACCCATCACGCGCCCACCCGTGCGTAGCCTTGATCCCGATGAACGGGCGGCTGTTGCTGGGATGCCTGCTGACGGCGAGCGTGGTGCTCGCCGGCTGCCAGTCCGACATCGATGGCTCGCCCGTCACGAGCCCGCAGTCCCCCACCGAGCCGAGTTTCCCGACGGCGCGACCGACCCGGTCCAGCCCCGCCCCGCCACCGAGTTCCACGGTGGCCGCGCCGCCGAGCGCCAAACCGCCGGCCGGGGCGACGCCGCTCGAACCGCAGAACGGCTACGTCTTCATCGAGACCAAATCGGGGAAGACCCGCTGTCAGCTGTCCACCCAGGACATCGGCTGCGAGTCGGACTTCAGCAACGCACCCGACATCGACGGGCTTCCGGCGAACGGTGTCGAACTCAGCGCCGACGGCAATATGCGTTGGGTACTCGGCAATCTCGGCGCGATCCCGGCGGTCACACTGGACTACCGCACATACACCGCCCTCGGCTGGACGATCGAGGCCAGCAGCGACGGCACCCGGTTCACCAACGACGCCAGCGGGCACGGAATGGTTGTCGCGGTGGAGGGTGTCGAGAGCTTTTAGACTCGGGTGGCATGAGTAGTATCGCGCAGCGCGAACGTGCCGCACTGGTCGAGTCCATGCGGGCCGCAGGCCCTGATGCTCCCACGCTGTGCGAGGGCTGGAACGCCCGCGACCTGGCCGCCCATCTGGTGGTCCGCGAACGGCGACTGGATGCCGCCCCCGGGATCCTGGTGCCCAAGCTCGCCGGATACACCGCCAAGGTGCAACAGCAGGTGACCGACTCCACCGACTGGGCCACGCTCGTGGATCAGATCGCGTCGGGCCCTCCGTTGTTCTCCCCGTTCAAAGTGCTCGATCCGTTGGTCAACGTCGCCGAGATGTTCATCCACAACGAGGACGTGCGCCGCGCTCAACCGGATTGGGAGCCAAGGGTTCTCGACGAAGCCACCGTCAACGCGTTGTCACGGCAGGTCGCCACGATGGCCCGCATGGCGATGGCGAAATCTCCGGCACGGGTCAGTTTGCGAACCCCCGAAGGCAAAACCCTCGCCACCGTCGGCAGCGGCCCCGCAGTGACCGTGACGGGCGAACCAGGGGAACTACTGATGTTCGCCGCCGGCCGCGAGCAGGCGCGGGTGACGTTCGGTGGCCCCGACGACGCCGTCGCAGCCCTCCGCTCTGCGCACCGGGGGCTGTAGCTCTTAGGGTGGGTTACGTGGATTTCCGTGTCTTCGTCGAACCCCAGCAAGGTGCTACCTACTCCGATCAGCTCGCCGTGGCCAAAGCCGCAGAAGCCCTCGGCTACTCGGCCTTCTTCCGGTCGGACCACTACCTGGCGATGAGCGGTGACGGCCTGCCCGGTCCCACCGACTCCTGGGTCACGCTGGCCGGGATCGCCCGCGAGACCTCGACCGTCCGGCTCGGCACCATGGTCACCTCCGCGACCTTCCGTTACCCGGGGCCGTTGGCCATCGCGGTGGCGCAGGTCGACGAAATGAGCGGTGGCCGTGTCGAATTGGGCCTCGGCGCAGGCTGGTTCGAGGAAGAACACCAGGCCTACGCCATCCCGTTCCCGCCGCTGGGCGAACGGTTCGACCGGTTGACCGAACAACTGCGCATCCTGACCGGGTTGTGGAACACGCCCGTCGGCGAGACGTTCGATTTCTCCGGCACGCACTACACCGTCGTGAACTCCCCCGCACTGCCCAAACCCACGCAGACGCCGCTGCCGATCATCGTCGGCGGGCAGGGAGCCAAGCGCACGCCCGCGCTGGCCGCCGAGTTCGCCGCCGAGTTCAACGTCCCGTTCGTGCCGCTCGACGCGCTCAAGACGCAGTTCGAGCGCGTGGCCGCCGCGGTGGCCGGCGCGGGCCGCTCGCCCGACTCGATGACGTACTCGGCCGCGTTCGTGGTGTGCGCGGGGCGCGACGACGCCGAGATCGCCAAGCGTGCGGCCGCGATCAACCGTGATGTGGACGAGCTGCGCAGCAATTCGCCATTCGTCGGGACGCCCGCGGAGATCGTCGACAAGCTGGCGCCCTTCACCGAGGCCGGTGTGCAGCGGGTCTACCTGCAGCTGTTGGACATGGCTGATCTCGACCATCTGGACCTCGTCGCGAGCGAGGTCGTTCGCCAGCTGAGCTGACCCGAGCCGGGCTGATCGGCCGGCGTTAGTATCGGTGCCCGTGACCGGTGACCAGAATGACCCTGGGCAAACAACCGAGCCGCCCTGGCATCATTCGACACCGGCGGTGCTCGGGGCCAGCGTGGCTGCGCTCACCGTGATCGCGCTGGTCGTTTGGGGTGTGGTGGCGCTGACGAGCAGTGCCGACAAGCCGCAGGACGCGCCGATCGAGTTCGTCGACCCGACGTTCGCGTCGACCTCGTCGGGGACCTCGGCGGCGACCACGACGCCGACCATCACGCGCACGAGCCCGCCCGTCACCACCGAGTTCGGGTTGCCGACCGATGTGTCCGGCACGACGGGAACCTCGCCGTCGGACACGTCGGGGTCCTCGACTCCGGAGCCGTCGGGGCCGACGGAGCTCCCGCGCACGCGGTCGGAGACCGACGACGAAGACGAGTCGCCGACGAGCCGGAGCCGACCACGCACCAACGTGACACGCACGTTGTATCCCGTGCCGGGTAACTGACGCCGCCTACTATCTGCGCGTGTCGAACAACTACTCCGACGACGAGCCCACCCAATACTCGCAGAGCTACGGCGATTACGAGGCGTACCCGCCGCCGACCGAACCGCTCGAACCCGAGCCGGTGCCGTGGTACCGCAAGCCGGCTGCGCTGATCGGGTTCGGCGCGCTCGGCGCGGTGATCGCAGCGCTGGTCATCTATGCGCTCGTGCAGCTGTTTTCCTCGGATACCCCGTCTACGACAACCACCACGACCACCACACCGACCACGACATCGGCCGTGGCGCCGGTCGCGCCGCCGCCGACTCAGACCGTGACCGAGACGGTTCCGCAGACGACGACTACGACTGCGCCGACCACGACCACCACCACGACAACGCCCAGCACGACAACGACGACCACCACGACGACGACCACCACGACCACGACGACGACCACCGACACGACGACGCCCGAGGAGGGCGCGTAGGGGTTGGCCAGTGGCCAGTCATGTCACGTGAACATGCGTTCGGCGTGACACAAGTGGCCACTCACGGCGACGGCGGAGTAGACGTCGCCGTGGGTTCCGGCATGGGTTCGGGAGCGGGCTCCGGCGTTGGTTCCGGAGCAGGCGCCTGCGTCGGCTCGGGTTCAGGCGCCTGCGTCGGTTCTGGCGCCTGCGTCGGCTCAGGTTCAGGTTCTGGCGCCTGCGTCGGCTCCGGCGTCGGTGTGGGCTCGGGCTGCGGCGCAGGAGTCGACGTCGGCGGCACGAACGTCGGGACCGGCAGCTGCGGGATGGGCAACTGCGGTACCGGTAACTGGGGCACCGGGAACCGCGGAATGGGCGCGGGCGCCGGCGGTGGCGCGGCCGGGCGCGGTGCGGGCCGGGGCGCTGCTTGCGGTGCCGGGCGTGGCGCGACCCGCGGGGCGGGCGCGGCCTGCCCACTCTGGACCAAGCGGGGCGCGGCGGCCGCGCGCGGCGCCGCCTGCGCGGGTGCCGAACCGGCCGGTTCCCGGACGACGACGGTCCGCGTCGGCGGGGCGGGCAGCGACTGTGCGAGTGGCGATTCCGCGGGCACGGTCTGCGGCGCCAACGATGCGGCGCTGGCGGCAGCGGCGTCCATCCGGTCGGCCCGCGCCGACAGGAGCCAGCCGACCGTGCCGACCAACGCCAAGAATGTCGCGGCGTAGAGCACCACGCCGCCGCGCCGGTACCACGGCGCGCTCCGTTCGGGGGCGGGTTCGGGCGCCGTTTCGGCGAACACGAACGCGGGCCGGGCCGCCTCTTCCGAGACCGCTTCTGGCACGAACTCGGCGACCTCGGGCACATCGTCGACCGCCGACCAGGCCAGCACCGACGCCGCCACGGTTCCGGTCAGCGATGCGGGCGCCAGCGCGGCTTGCCGCGTCGCGGTCTCGTCCTGGCCGCGGCGCGCGAGCAGGCCGGCCCCTACCGCGCCGATCACCTGCGCCTGCGGAACCGTCGTGACCGGCATCCGGAGCGCTTCGGAAAGCCGTTGGGTGACAACGGGTATCCGCGCTCCCCCGCCCACGGTGACCAGCGCCGCAAGCTGAGCCGGGTGGATACCGGTGCGCCGCATCAGGTCCAGCAGCGCATCGATCACGCGGTCGAGCGGCTCGGCCACGACGGCCTCCAGCTCGGCGCGGGTGAGCCTGATCGTGCGGCCCGGCTCCGGCCCGACGAGACCGGTCGCGCTCTGATAGCTCAACCGCTCCTTGGCGATTCGGCATTGCTCACGCAGCCGGGTCAACGTCGCGACGGCCGCGGTGCCCGACGGCTCGGCGTCCAGGTCGGCCAGCACGTGCCGAAGGATTTCCTGGTCGATCAGATCGCCGGAGAAGTCGTCGAACCGCACGGTCTGTCCGACGGTCGCGAATCCCGCGTCGGCGTCGGCCAGCGTCAGGCTCGTTCCGGTGGCACCGAAGTCCACCAACGCGACGACGCCGCGGGCGGGCAGGCCCGGATGCGCCTGGATCGCCGTCAGCGCGGCAACCGAGTCGGGCACGACGCGCACGCCGGGCAGCGCGGCACGCACCGCGTCGAGCGCCGCCGGGCGCCAGTGCGCGGGCACCGCCAGCACCGACGTATCGGGCCTGCGGACCGGGCTCGCGGCACGGGTCATGGCCTCGACGGCCTCGGCCAGCAGATCCACCCCGCGGTGTGCCGAACCGTCCGGCGCCACGAGCGGCACGGGATCACCGACCCGCTCCACGAAGTCGGTGATCACCAGGCCCGGCTCGGTGAGCTGCGGGTTCTCCCCCGGCACACCGACCTCGGGCCTGCGATGCCCGAACAGCGTGAGGACCGTGCGCCGCAGGATCGGCGCTTGGTCGGTGATCGCCACCAGATTGGTCGTCCCAACAGACAACCCCAAGCAATCACGCATACCTATATGTCGGCGCTCGGCCTCGATTCGTTAATAGCGCGTCGAGTATTCAGCAACCAACGCCTCGGCGCTGCGGACCGCGGCTCGGCATGCACGGGTGGTGAACGGGTCGTTGAGCGGGTGTTCGGCGCGCCTGCGCCAGCGCTGCGCGGCGGCGAACGCGGCCCGCGGCCCGTCGTAGGGCGTGTCGGGCTGCAGGCCGAGCCGGCTCGCGGCGTCGGTGCCCGACCCGCCGATGATGCGACGCAGCGAGGCCATCTCGTCCTCGTTCAGCGTCGTCGGCCGTGACCGCAGCTGGCTGAGCAGTCGCAGCTCCTCGAACGCGTGCGTGTCGGCCAGCAGTGGGTCGATGTCGGCGAGGATGTATGGCGTCGCATAGATCGGGTTGTGCTGCACGAACTGGCGCAGCGACAGCAGCGCGGTGTGTGCTTTGAGCAGCTCCGACCGCTGCGCGAACTGCTGGTCGATCACGTCGCGCAGCGCGATCAGGCCGCTGCGGTCCAGAAGTTCGTCGGCCAGCGCCACCGAATCCGACACTCCGGCGCGCAACACCGCGATCGAGATCCGGATGCCGAACATGCCGAACCGGTCCAGCAGCGCGGCGCGGGTGGCCGCGTCCACCGGCAGCGAGCTGTCCTCGCGCACGAAGCGGTCGACCGAGAGCATGGCCTTGGCGAGCTCGCCCGCGTCGACCCCGGCCAGTTTCTCGAGCGCGACGAACTCGCTCTGCCGCAATGTCCGCGCGGTCAGCGCGAGCAACCCGGACACCGGCACGACGGCCTGGCAGATCCCGGTCTTGTCCATCTCCGCGGTGAACCGCTTGGCGACGTCTTTTGCCGACATCATCGCGTCGATGCGGCCGGCGCCGATCTCGTCGGCCCGCGACGCGACCCCGATCACCCCGAGCGCACCGGCCGAGCCGCCGACGAGCTCGCCGATCTGCTTGAGCAACGCGATGTCAGCGGCATTGAGGGTGCGCAGCAGGAACACCACCGCATCGACGCGAGGCACGCCGTCCTCGGGCACCAGCAGCCGGTGCGTGCGTTCGGACACATCGCGTGACAGCGACGACGTGCCGGGGGTGTCGATGATCGTGGTGTCGATGAGCTCGGCGGCCGGCCACTCGACGTCGAGGTCCACCACGTCGACCGGATCCAGGCCGGCGAAACTGAACGTCAGGCCCCGATCGTGCGGGTCGCGGGCGATCGGGACGTTCGAGCGCCTGCCGCCACGATGGTTGGCCGTCACCTTCGGCGTCGGACCGTGGCGGAACCACGTCACGATGCGCGTCGCCTCGGTCGCGTCGGTCGGCGCGATGTCCTCCCCGACCAGCGCGTTGACGAGTGTGGACTTACCGGCCTTGAGCGCACCGGCCAGCGCGATGCGGATCGGCTGGTTGAGCCTGCGGCCGATGCGGTCGAGTTCGTTGTGCACATCGGGGCGATCACGGTATGCCGGGTCGCCCCGGTACGCCTTGATGGTGCCGCCGAGAATCGCGCGCACCTGATCGCCCGTGCTCACGCTGCGGAGTCCAACCCTTTCGACCGGCGGTTAACTCCTCGAGCTTAGTTGCGGTTGGTTCGCCAGGTTCTGCGCGTGGTCGATGACCTGTTTGAGGATGTTCTGCTGGCGCTCGAGTTCCTTGACCCGGGTGTTGCGTTCGTTCTCCTCGACCTTGGCCGCGGCCAGCGTGGCCTGCAGCGATTCGTTGAGCGAACGAGTCGTCTGGTTGGCGATCTCGCGGTAGTGGTCGCGGAGCTGACGCTGGATGCCCTTGAGCCGGTCCCGCGATTCCTTGCCGACGACGAATGCGACGTCGTCGACGAACTTGCGCACGTTGGTCTTCGCCTCGTTGCGCACCCGCAGCATGCGGTTCTCCATGTCCTCCTTGTAGGCCTTGCGGCCCAGCACCAGCCCGGCGCCCAGCGACAGCGGGTTGAACATGCCCAGACCCGCGAACGAGGTGAGCATGCCGAACATCAGCACGCCGCCGTAGGAGCCGCGCATACCCGTGACGACCTTGTGGCCGGCCTTGATCGGCTTGGCTTCCAGGCGCGCGAGCGATTTGAACTCGCCGAATCCCGCGCCCATGTCCCGCGCGTCGATCTGGGGCATCTGCACCGCGTCCAGACCGGCCTCGGTGAATGTCCGTGCCACCTCGGCGGCCAGCGCTTCGGCGCGCTGATACGCCCAGACGAAGTTGTCGCCGACCGCGGTGGCGACCGCGTCCTCCAGTTCGGCACCGATCTCGGCCCAGTGCAGCGTCGGATCGCAGCTGTCGATCACCTTCTCGGTGTGGGCCGAGATGTTGCGGAACCGGTGGCGCAGGTCATGGTCGACGTCGGCGGTCAGGTCGGCGATGCCGTCGCTGAGTACCTGTTGCCATAACGCGGTGTGCTGCAACGCATCCTGGGCCTCCTGCTTGCGACGCTCCAGATCGGCGGTGAGACGCTCGCGGGCGTCCGGATCGGTGAACGAGGACAGCTCGGAGTTCACCGCGAGCAACAGATGCTCTGCGGCCGAATGGATCTCGGACACCACATGGTCGCGGACGCGATCGTTCTCGCGCGACAGCACCCGATCGGAGAGGAACTTCACGATGGCCGGGAAGTTGGATTCCTCGTTGAGTTCCTTGTCGTTGAGCTGGATGGCGTGGCTGCGCAGGGCCGACGAGACCGGAGTGATCGGGACGTTGAGCCCGGCCCGCTGCAGGTGGGCGGTGTTGGCGTCGACGATCTGGCGCCAGTACGGGTAGAGGTCGGTCTTGGTCGCGACAATCGTTGCCAGCGGGCAGATTTCGAGCGCTTGACGGATGAACGTCATCTCCGGCTCGGTGAACTCCTGGCTGGTGTCGCTGACCATGAGCATGGCGTCGGCGTCGGGCAGCAGGCCCAGGGTCGCCGACAGATGCGGCTGGCCGTGCCCGCCGACGCCGGGGGTGTCGACGAACGCGAGCCCGCCCTTGAGCAGCGGGCTCGGAGCGGTCACCTCGACGCGCAGCACCTCGCGGCCGCCGGCCTGCGGGGCCCGGCGCAGGTCATTGGTGACCTCGGACGGCGGAATCTCGATCAGCTCGGGCTCGGCACCGTCGGGCCGCGCCACCACGAGCCGCGCCGACGCCTGCTCGCCGTAGGAAACGACCGTCGCCAGCACCGTGCTCTCGTCGTCGCCGACGCGCGCCACCGGGATGTTAAGCAGTGAATTGAGCAGCTGGCTCTTGCCCTGTTTGAGCTGGCCGGCGATGACCACGCGAATCTGCGGGTCGTTGATGCGCACCTTCGCCGCCCGCAGCCGCTCCACAAGGTCGTTGCGGTCCTTGGCGGCCGCGATCTTGCTGGCGTAGTCGATCAGCTCGACGATCACCTTTACTTTGCGCGGGTCGTTCGGTTGCGTCATGGATTCCTCCTGCCGGGCTCAACGGTAGGCGCACGAACGGGGCGGGGACCACCCGCGTATGAGATGGTCCCCGCCCGTTGCGTTATGCGGTTGTTCGGATCAGAACGCGTCGAATCCGGTGTTGTTGTTGGAGGCGACGTCGGTGTCGGTTTCGTAGCTGTTGCCCGACGCGAGAGCCGTGTTGGTCTCGTTACCCGACGCGAACGCCGTCTCGTTGCCCGAGGCGATGTCGTTGCCCGAGGCGAACGCGGTGTCGTTGCCCGATCCGATGTTCGATTCGTAGGACGACGAGTTGTCCTCCCAGCTGGTGGACGTGTTGGTCTCGACCGCGGTGTTCACCGAGTTGTCCTGGGTGTTGTCGCTGCCGTAGTCGCCGCCGACCGAGGTCTGGTTGCCACCCACCGCATTGGTGTCGTTGTCGGCGATGATGATCGAGCCCGCGTTGCCGCCGTCGCCACCGGACGCGTTGCCGCTGCCGATGCCGATCAGGCTGTCACCGCCGCTGGCACCGCCACCGTGGCCGCCGCTCATGTCGACGTCGCTGATGACCGGGCCTTCGTTGTCGGAGATCAGGTCGCCGCCCGCGGTCTGCGAGTTGTCCTCGACCTCGTTGTCCTTGCCGACCACGACATTCGAGCCGGATCCGGCGAGGATGTCACCGTTGTTCATGGTGTTGCCGTCGCCGAGCACGGCGCCGTCACCGCTGACGATGTCGCCGTCGTTGTCCCCGTCGACCACCACGCCGCCGTTGGTGGCCGTGTTGGTGGTCTTGTCGCCGAGGGTGATGTCACCGAAGCCCAGGTTGAACGCACCCTGCTGGGCGTTGGCGCCGGCGTCCTGGTTGGGGCTCATGATCGGGACGTCGTTGTGGCTCGCGAAGTCGGTGTTGTTGTGGCTGGCCACATCCGGCGCGAACTGCGTCTGCGGCGAGAACGGCGAGGCGATCGGTGCCGCGAACTGTGCCGGGATGTTGTGGTGGTCGGCGACCGCGCGCTGCAGACCCAGCACCGGGTTGCCACCGCCGAGCAGCACACCGGCCGGAGCCGCGGTGGCCGCGACGGCGTGCAGCTGAGCCGCGGTGACGTTCGGCAGGCCGGCGTCACGCAGGCTCCCGTCCGGGTCGGCGATGAACGATGCGGCAGAGGCCGGGCTGCGGAACAGGTCGAGGATGAAGTCGATCAGAGAGATAGCCATTGCTCCAACCCTTTCGGTTGTTGTTGGGAAGTCTTTTTCGAAGTCCCCCGCCGGGCTCTCCGGCGATCTGGAGACAACGTTATGGATTCGCCAACCCCCCGGAAACGGGGCCGGTTCCCCTCCCCGCACGGGGCCCGTCCGGGGTGGGGATCACGGCCCCGTTAGGGGATTAGGGGGTACGTAGGGGATTGCGGTTTGCGCAGGTGAAAAGCACAAAAGCGCACGACCATACGGTCGTGCGCTGTGCGAATCGCGGACGTGATCAGTCGAAGATGTCGAAACCGCCCACCCCGTCGGTGTGGTGCTGGTCGTCGACAACCGGCTGTGCCCAATCGTCGGCGATCACCGGGTCCGTGGTGATGGCATCGTCGATGACCGGCTCAGTGACCTGCAACGACGCCTCGTCGAACGGATCGGACACGAGCCCGGTGTCGGTCAGGGAATCCAGACCCGACGCCACGGTTTCGGTGGGCTGCTCGATGACCTGGCTCACCACATCCGGTCCGGCGTCGACGGGCACATGGTCGCCGAACGCGTCGAACGCCGCGGTGGCCGCGCCACTCGCCCAGACATTGCCGGCCGATTCAGCGCCGAAGGCGTCGAGTCCGCCGGTGGGAGCCGTCATCGACAGCGATTCCGACACCACCGGAATCAAGTTGTTCACGTCTGCGCTGGTCACGTCGGTCAGATGTGCGTCGGCGATGGCCTGGGCCGGATCGGCCGCGTAACGTGCGGCCGCGTCGGGATCACGCACGAGCGACATGACGAAGTCGAGCAACGTACTTGCCACAGCACACCTCCTTCCCGGTCGTCAACAGGCCCATGTCGGCCACGACTCGATGCTATCCAGCGGGACCCCGGCCGGGATCGGTGCCGAACCCACCCCTCTCGCGGCGCCATTAGGGGACTCGCCATTAGGGGATTGACGCCACTAGGGGAACAATGACGGGCCGTGGGGGATCGAGCCGCTATGGTGAGGGACGGCCCAGACAACAGGAGTGACGCCTGATGACCGACTCACTGGGGTTGTCGATCGGGGTGACCAACCTGGTGGCAGCCCGCGAAGGCCGCACACCGGTGGTTCGCCGATCGATCCTCACCCTATTCAACGACCGCGCACCCGAAGTGGGTGAGTTCAGCGGCGACGGTTTGGCCTTGACCGGGTTCGTCGAGCGCGTCGGCGATCCCGTGCCGATCGTCGCCGCGGACGGATCCCATCACCGCGGCGAGTTGGTGTTGGCCGAGGCGCTCGACGTGATGGCCCGCGCGGCCGGCGGCGGCGCGCCCGTCACGATCGCGGTCCCCGCCTACTGGGGCCCCGGCACCGTAGGGGCGCTACGCGGCGCGTTGCGGGGCAAGCCGGCCCTCACGCCGGGCGGTGCGCCGCCGGCACTGGTGCCCGACGCCCTGGCCGCGCTCGCGGCGTTGCGCACCGATCCCGGGCTGCCCGCCGAAGGCGTGGTGGTGCTGTGCGATTTCGGCGGCAGTGGCACGAGCGTGACGCTTGCCGACGCGGGCGCCGACTTCGCACCTGTCGGCCAAACCGTTCGGTACCAAGACTTCTCGGGCGATCAGATCGACCAGGCGCTGCTCAACCATGTCCTCAGCGGCATCGCGGCCGCCAACGACGCCGACCCCGCGGGCACCGCCGCCGTGGGTTCACTCGCCCGCCTGCGGGCCGAGTGCCGACAGGCGAAGGAACGACTGTCGGCGGAAACCGCGGCGGTGATCACCGCCGACCTGCCGGGGTTCAACTCCGATGTCAGGGTCACCCGGCCCGAGCTCGAGCAGCTCATCGCCGAACCGCTGGCCGGATTCGTCAACAACGTCGAAGACACGTTGCAGCGCAACAACATTGCGTTGTCAAGTGTCGCCGCCGTCGCGACCGTCGGCGGCGGTGCCGCGATTCCTCTTGTGACGCAACAGCTCTCGCAACGGCTACGCGCGCCGGTGGTCACCACACCGCATCCGCAGCTCGTCGTCGCGGCCGGGGCGGCCCTGGTCGCCGAACATGTGGCCGAGGCCGGCGCGCCGACCGGCATGGCTCCCGAGGTCGCCGCTGCCGACGCGCCGACCGGGCTCGGGCCCACCGCCGCCTGGGCGGCAGGTGCGGCGGGCGTTGCCGGCGCGGCGGGTGCCGCGGCTGCCGCCGATGGCCCCGAGTCGGCGACCTTCCGGGCGCTGGCGTGGTCGCAGGACGACGCTCCGCCGAACGAGCCCGTGCCCTACGCCGGTGGCGACTACAACTATGAGACCGAGCCGGGGGCGACAGCGGCGCGCCCGCCCGTCGAGTTCAGCCACGAAGAGGAGATGTACGACGCCGAACCGGCGCCACTCCCCTGGTACAAACGCCCGCCGATCCTGTTCGGTGCGGCCGCGGCGGCCGTGCTGCTCGCGGGCGGCGGTCTCGCCGTGACGCTGACGGGCACGTCTTCGGATTCGACCCCGGTCACCGAGACCAGCACGACGTATTCGATGGGCCCGTCTCCGGAAGGCCCACCGCCCGAGCCGATCACGACCGTGACCGTGGGCCCCGACGGCCAGGCGACGAGCACCGTCATCGTGCCCCCGCCACCACCGCCGACGACCACGACGACGGCTCCGACGACGACGAGCCCGACCACCACGACTACGACGACCACGACGACCACCACGACGTCACCGACGACGACCACCACGCGCACGACCACGACGACACAACCGACCACCACACCGCCCACGACGACGCAACCGCCGACCACGACACAGGCACCGACCACGACGACCGTCGAAATCCCCGACGTCCCAGTCGAGGACGGCGCCTAGGCCGACATGTCGAACCCGGCGCCGGAACGCCTCACGGATCTGCCGCCGGCCGTCCGCGAGGCCGCCGGCCGACTGCTCGACGCGCCGACCGAGCCGGCGAAGCTGTTGGTGTCCGGGGGAATCGGGACGGGCAAGAGCACCGCGCTCGCAGCCATCCGCGCCGCGTTCCGCGAGGCCGGGCGCACCGTCCTCACCAGGCCGTCGCGGACCACCGACGCACCCGACGTGGCCTTCGTCGTCGATGACGCGCACCTGCTCGACGATTCCGAAATCGACTGTCTCACCGAACAGGTCGCACATCCGGGGGCCACGGTGGTGGTTGCGGCCGAACCGCTCGCACATCGGCAGGCACTGCGCGCGCTGGTGACCGCACTGGAGCGGGAGAACCCGGTGGCGACGTTGGGCGCGTTGCCCGCCGCCGAGGTGAACCGGATCGTCACGGCAGCGCTCGGAGCGCCCGCACCGCCCGAGACGGTCCGGTCGGTATTGATCGCGACCGCGGGCCTGCCGTTTCTGGTCCGGGCTGCGGCCGGTGCGGCCACCCGTCCCGACGAGGCCGCCCGGTTCGCACTGATCGAGCGGCTCCGCCGGGTGGACGAGCAGACCCGCGACACCCTGCTCATCACGTCGCTGAGCCTGGAACTGGGACCCGACGACGTCGCCGCGGCGCTGCGGCTGACCGGCCCCGACGCGTTGACCTTGGTGGACCGGGCCCGCGCCGGCGGCCTCGTCGAGCCTTCGCACGACCGCAGGTTCCTGCGGCTGGTGCACGACTGCATCGCCCAGATCGCCGGCGCCGCAAGGCATCACGAGATCGAGTCGGCGCTGCTGAGCTCGCAGCTGGAACTGTCCACACTGTCGGCAGAACTCGCGGTGCGCCTCGCCGAGCACGGACTGCGCGACGATCGCCTGGCCGAGGCGCTGTCCGACCACGCCACGCACGCACAGGGTCAGCCGGCGCGGGCGGCGCGTCTGTACCGGGCCGCGGTGCAATCGGGATCGGCCGCGCAGACCACGCCGTTGGCCGATGCACTCGCCCTGGCCGGCGACTGCGGCACCGCCGGGCGCATGGCCGATGAACTGCTCAGCTCCGACGATCCGGCCGAGCGCGCGGCGGCCGTGCGCATCGCGGCCAGTATCGCGGTGCACGACGGAAGCGCGGCCCAGGCCGCCGATCTGTTCCGGTGGCTCGGCCCGTATCCGGATGCCGCGATCAGTTCGGCCGGGGCGGTCGTGCAGTTGGCGGTGGGTGATGGCGCCGCCGCGCGCACCGCGCTCAGTGCCGAACTCGCCGGACCTCCGACGTCGACCGCGCGCGCCGCCCGCAACCTGGCCGACGGGTTGCTGATGTCCCTCGACCAGCCGTTCGCGGTGACCATCGCGAGACTGGGGCAGGCCGTCACGACCGAGCACCAGACCGCCGGCGTCGCACCCGACACCCCGGCCGCCCTCGTCACCCTCGCGGCGCTGCACGGCGGCGACCCGGTACGGGCCCGCAGCGTGATCGGCCGGGCCGTGCGCGCCGGTGACGACGGCGCTGCCGCGTTCACCGCGTACCGGCATCGGCTACTGCTCGGCTGGGTCAAGATGCAGGACGGCCAGTTGGCCGCGGCTGCCGCCGATGTGTCCGCGGTCGAGACCGGGCCCGCCCTGCACCGGCGCGACGCACTGTGGGCGGCCGCGCTGCGCACCGCGATCGCGCGGCGCAGCGGGGACAGCGGTGCCGTGCAGAAGCACTGGTATGCCGCCATGGAGGTGCTTGCCGAGTACTCGATCGACCTCTATTCACTGCTGCCGCTCGGCGAGCTGTGGGTGGCGGGCGCCCGGATGCGCCAGATCGACCGGCTGCAGCACACACTGACCGAGGCGTTCGGCCTGTTGGATGCGTTGGGCAAGCCGGTCTTGTGGTCGGTGCCGTTGCATTGGGCCGGTGTGCATGCCGGGATCTTGGCGAATTCCCCGGCGGCGGTCGCGCCGCACGGCCAGGCTTTGACGGCGGCGGCGGGCCAGAGTGCATTCGCCAGGGCGCTGGCCAACGCGGGACGTATCTGGCTGCGGGTGCTGGCCAACCATGTCGACTCCGATGAGGTCACCGCGGCGGCACGCGGGTTGTCCCAGTACGGGTTGACCTGGGACGGAACCCGCCTGGCGAGCCAGGCCGCGCTGCAGACGCCCGACCCGCGGGTGTCTCAGGCCATGCTGCAACTGGCGAGGGATCTCAAGCAGACCAGTGCCGTCGATGACGCGCCCGCACCGATCGCCGCGCACACCCCGGCCGCCCAGCATTCCAGCTCGGGGCCGGCCCGGCTGTCCGATCGCGAACGCGAGGTCGCCGAGCTGCTACTGCTCGGGATGCCGTACCGCGACATCGGCAGCCAGTTGTTCATCTCAGCGAAGACCGTCGAGCATCACGTGGCGCGGATCCGCCGGCGGCTGGGCGCGGAATCGCGATCGGAGATGCTCTCGATGCTGCGCGCGATGCTCGCTCCGAAGCCCTAGCGACTGTTTGCCAGGACCATCGCAGGCGGCCGTTGGCCACCGTCGATGCGGTGAGAGCTATCCCACAGTGGCCTCCAAGTTAGGTAAGCCTCGGTAGCGGGAGGAAACTCTCAAATGTCACTATGAGCTGAAGGAAGCTAAGTTACCCACGGGTAACCATGCTCAAGTTACCGACCGGTAACACGCGAAATGGAGGCGTTTCGGTGGAGAGTCTCGAACACACGCTCGTTCTGTCGCGGCTGATTCTCGGTGTGCTCGCCACGCTCGTCGTGCTGGTGTTCGCCGCCAAGCGCATCCTGTGGCTCACCAAGCTGATCAACTCCGGGCAAACGGTCGGCGACGAGCGCGGACGCAAGGACCACCTCGTCCAGCGCTTCTTGAACCAGAACAAGGAAGTCTTCGCCCAGTCGAAGCTCCTCAAGTGGTCGATCCCCGGCATCGCGCACTTCTTCACCATGTGGGGCTTCTTCGTCCTCGCCACGGTGTACCTCGAGGCCTACGGCGTGCTGTTCGACCCCGAGTTCCACATCCCGCTCGTCGGCCGCTGGCCGGTGCTGGGCTTCCTACAGGACTTCTTCGCCGTCGCGGTGCTCGCGGGCATCATCGTGTTCTCGATCATCCGTATCCGCAAGAACCCCGAGCAGCTCGGTCGCGAGTCCCGGTTCTATGGCTCGCACACCGGTGGCGCCTGGCTGATCCTGTTCATGATCTTCCTGGTCATCGCGACCTACGCGGTGTTCCGCGGCGCGGCCGTCAACGTGCTGGGTGAGGACTTCCCGTACCAGTCCGGCGCGTTCTTCTCCGACGGCATGGCCGCGCTGCTGGCGCCGCTCGGACACACCGCCAACGTGTGGCTGGAGACGATCGCGCTGCTGGCCCACCTCGGCGTCATGCTGGCCTTCCTGCTGATCGTGCTGCACTCCAAGCACCTGCACATCGGCCTGGCCCCGATCAACGTCACCTTCAAGCGCCTGCCCGACGGCCTCGGCCCGCTGCTGCCGATGGAGCACAAGGGCGAGAAGATCGACTTCGAAGATCCCGCCGAGGACGCGGTGTTCGGCCGCGGCAAGATCGAGGACTTCACCTGGAAGGGCTACCTCGACTTCACGACATGTACCGAATGTGGCCGCTGCCAGTCGCAGTGCCCGGCGTGGAACACCGGCAAGCCGCTGTCGCCCAAGCTCGTGATCATGAACCTGCGCGACCACATGTTCGCCAAGGCGCCCTACATCCTCGGCGAGAAGCCGTCGCCGCTGGAGAGCACGCCCGAGGGCGGGCTGGGCGAAAAGGTGGGCGGCGAGAAGCACGACGAAGAGCACGCACACGCCCACGTTCCCGAGTCCGGCTTCGAACGCATCATGGGCTCGGGTCCCGAGCAGGCGCTGCGCCCGCTCGTCGGCACCCTGGAGCAGGGCGGCGTCATCGACCCCGACGTGCTGTGGTCCTGCACCAACTGCGGCGCGTGCGTCGAGCAGTGCCCGGTCGACATCGAGCACATCGACCACATCGTCGACATGCGCCGCTACCAGGTCATGGTCGAATCGGAGTTCCCCGGCGAGCTCGGCGTGCTGTTCAAGAACCTGGAGACCAAGGGCAACCCCTGGGGCCAGAACGCCAAGGACCGCACCAACTGGATCGACGAGGTCGACTTCGACGTCCCGGTCTACGGCGAGGACGTGGATTCGTTCGACGGCTTCGAGTACCTGTTCTGGGTCGGCTGCGCCGGCGCCTACGAGGACCGGGCCAAGAAGACCACCAAGGCCGTCGCCGAACTCCTGGCAGCCTCGGGCGTGAAGTTCCTGGTGCTGGGTACCGGTGAGACCTGTACGGGTGACTCGGCCCGCCGCTCCGGCAACGAATTCCTGTTCCAGCAGCTGGCCGCGCAGAACGTCGAGACCATCAACGAGCTGTTCGAAGGCGTCGAGACGGTCGATCGCAAGATCATCGTGACCTGCCCGCACTGCTTCAACACGATCGGCCGCGAGTACCCGCAACTCGGTGCCAACTACACCGTCGTGCACCACACGCAGCTGCTCAACCGGCTGGTCCGCGACAAGAAGCTGGTGCCGGTCAAGTCCACCGGCGGACCCGAGGTCACCTACCACGACCCGTGCTTCCTGGGTCGCCACAACAAGGTCTACGAGGCGCCGCGTGAGCTGGTCGAGGCCTCGGGCGTGACGCTCAAGGAGATGCCCCGCCACGCCGACCGCGGCCTGTGCTGCGGTGCTGGTGGCGCGCGCATGTGGATGGAAGAACACATCGGCAAGCGCGTCAACGTCGAACGCACCGAAGAGGCGATGGACACCGCATCGACCATCGCGACCGGCTGCCCGTTCTGCCGCGTGATGATCACCGACGGTGTCGACGACGTCGCCGCGGCTCGCAACGTCGAGAAGGCCGAAGTGCTCGACGTGGCCCAGCTGCTGCTGAACTCGCTCGACAAGAGCACCATCACTCTGCCCGAAAAGGGCACGGCGGCAAAGGAATCCGAGAAGCGGGCGGAAGCTCGAGCCGAAGCCGAGGCGAAGGCCGAAGCCGCTGCCGCACCCGCGGTCGAGGAGGAAGCCGCGCCGCAGGAGGCGCCGGCCGCGACCACCGCGGAAGCCAAACCGGTCACGGGTCTGGGCATGGCGGGCGCCGCCAAGCGTCCCGGTGCCAAGAAGGCCGCACCGGCCGCCGAGGCATCGGCCGCACCGGCCGCGGCTCCGGTCAAGGGTCTGGGTATGGCCGGCGGCGCCAAGCGTCCCGGCGCGAAGAAGACCGCAGCCGCACCCGCGGCCGAGGCGCCTTCGACCGAGACTCCAGCCGCACCGGCGGCCCCGGTCAAGGGCTTGGGCATCGCAGGTGGGGCCAAGCGCCCCGGCGCCAAGAAGGCCGCTCCCGCCGCGTCCGCGGCTCCGGCAACCGCGCCCGAAACCGAGGCACCGGCCGCGGAAGCACCGGCCGCCCCGGTCAAGGGGCTGGGCTTGGCCGCGGGCGCGCGTCGCCCCGGCGCCAAGAAGACCGCTGCTGCGGCGGCTCCTGCCGCACCCGCCGCCGAGGCACCTGCCGAGGCGCCTGCCGCCGAGGCACCGGCCGAGCCCGCCAAGCCCGAACCTCCGGTGGTCGGCCTGGGCATCGCGGCCGGTGCACGCCGTCCGGGCGCCAAGAAGGCCAAGCCGGCGGCTCCCGCCGCGCCGGCTCAGCCCGCTGCCGAACCGGCCCCGGCACCCGCTGCCGAACCGGCCGCTGAGCAGGCTCCGGAACCGGAAGCCGAACCGGCCAAGCCCGAGCCGCCCGTCGTGGGCCTGGGCATCAAGCCGGGGGCGAAGCGTCCCGGCAAGCGCTGAGCAAGCACTGCACGCAAGCGGGCGGCCACTTCCGAGTCGGAGGTGGCCGCCCGCTTGTATGTCGGGCCGGCGTGCTAGCCGCCGCCGTAGGGCGGCGCCTTCACGGCGGGCTTGGCCACCACGGGGGCGACCGTCCCGGTGTAGGTCACCGTGGTGGTCTCGCCGATCGTCATCGACCCACCCGACGCCACCACGGGCGGGCCTGCTTGTGCGCCACCGACCGCCGCGGCGATGACACCCATCGAAACGACGGCGCCGCCCCCGAATATCGCCGCGATCGTATTGATGCGCAGCCCTGCGAATTTCGTCATTGCAATTCCAATCCTGTTCGTCGGGTCGATGGCCTCAGACGCCCCTGGCCTGGGGAAATCGTCGGCCATCTGCTGATTGGCAGCCATCGTCGCGCAACGCCGAACAGGCGCGCTGACCGGTCAAGGCAATCCACAGCCGCTTCGCACGCAAACCCCAGAATCAATTCGTATGCCAATTCCCGGCGGTCCGGGGAATGTGGTTATGGACACTTCAACAATCGGCAAATTCAAATTCAGTGGACGGTGATGAGACCATGGTGGACGTGACTACCCATCAGTTGCCGTGGCACACCACCGGGCACCACCCGAAGCCGCGTACGTTCGCCCAGTCCACGAAGCTGCAGGACGTCCTGTACGAGATCCGCGGGCCGGTACACGAGCACGCCTCACGGCTGGAAGCTGAAGGGCACCGCATCCTCAAGCTGAACATCGGCAACCCCGCGCCGTTCGGTTTCGAGGCCCCCGACGTGATCATGCGCGACATGATCCAGGCCTTGCCGTACGCGCAGGGCTACTCCGATTCCAAGGGAATTCCCAGCGCCCGGCGCGCGGTGTTCACGCGCTACGAGCTCGTCGACGGTTTCCCGAAGTTCGACGTCGACGACGTCTATCTGGGCAACGGCGTCTCCGAGCTCATCACCATGACCCTGCAGGCGCTGCTGGACAACGGCGACCAGGTGCTCATCCCGGCCCCGGACTACCCGCTGTGGACGGCGTCGACCTCGCTGGCCGGCGGCACCCCGGTGCATTACCTGTGCGACGAGACGCAGGGCTGGAACCCCGACGTCGCCGACCTGGAATCGAAGATCACCGAACGCACCAAGGCGATCGTCGTGATCAACCCGAACAATCCGACGGGCGCGGTGTACAGCCGCGAGACCCTGGAGCAGATCGCCGATCTGGCCCGCAAGCATCAGCTGATGCTGCTCGCCGACGAGATCTACGACAAGATCCTCTACGACGACGCCAAGCACATCGCCCTGGCCTCGGTGGCCCCCGATGTGCTGACCCTGACCTTCAACGGCCTGTCCAAGGCCTACCGCGTGGCCGGATACCGCTCCGGCTGGCTCGTCATCACCGGCCCGAAAGAACACGCGAGCAGCTTCATCGAGGGCATCAGCCTGCTGGCCAACATGCGGCTGTGCCCGAATGTGCCCGCACAGCACGCCATCCAGGTCGCCCTCGGCGGACATCAGAGCATCGACGACCTCGTGCTGCCGGGCGGCAGGCTGCTCGAGCAGCGCGACGTGGCGTGGGAGAAGCTCAACGAGATCCCCGGCGTGTCCTGCGTCAAGCCCGCCGGTGCGCTGTATGCGTTCCCGCGGCTGGATCCCGAAGTGCACGACATCCACGACGATGAGCAACTCGTGCTCGACCTGCTGCTGCAGGAAAAGATCCTGCTGACCCAGGGCACCGGATTCAACTGGCCGACACCGGATCACCTGCGCATCGTCACGCTGCCGTGGGCACGTGACCTGTCCAGTGCGATCGAGCGGCTGGGCAACTTCCTGGCGAGCTACCGGCAGTAGGCCGGCGCGCCGAGAACACGCTTTCTGACAAGATTCGGCGTAGATCTGTCAGAAACCGTGGTCTCGGCGGTTCAGGGGGTCCCAGCCGTGCCCTCTACCCTGTCCGGGTGGCGCATTCGCATTCCCACTCGCATTCGCTGAGCGGCCCGTCTCCCCTCGGCCCGCTGGCCGCCAAGATCGTGGTCGGGCTGCTGATCGCCATCGGTGTCGCCGTGATCGCCGGTGCGGCGCTGCTGTGGCCGAGCCAGCAGAAGGTCGACATCCCGCTGCCGTTCCAGAACGCCGAAGGCGGCGCCGTGACGACCGAGGCCGGGCATGTGGTGGGCACTCGGGCGGCGAGCTGCGGTGACCAGTCGGTCGGCACGGTGTTGACCTCCGTACCGCAGCCCGCCGAGGGCGACAATGTCAGCTGCGTGCAGTCGATCATCTCGATCGATTCCGGCCCCAACGAGGGCGCTAACACGCTCCTGGAGTTCAGCGGCGGGCCTGGCCAGCCCAATCTTCTGGTGGGCGAGCACATCAGGATCACCCGCCAGGTCGACCCGACCGGCGCGACAACCTACTCGTTCTACGACTACGAGCGGAGCTGGTCGCTCATCGGCCTCGCGGTGGCGTTCGCGATCGTGGTGGTCGCGGTGGCCCGCTGGCGTGGGCTGCGCGCGCTGATCGGCATCGTGGTGGCCTTCGTCGTTCTCGTAGTGTTTCTGCTGCCCGCCCTGCGCGACGGAGCCTCGGCGGTTCCGGTGTCGCTCGTGGCGTCGGCGGTCATCCTCTATGCGGTCATCTATCTCGCCCACGGCGTGAGCCTGCGCACCAGCGCGGCCCTGCTCGGCACGCTGACCTCACTGTTGCTTGCGGCGTTACTGTCCTGGGCGGCAATAGAATTGGCCCATCTGACGGGCCTGTCGCAGGAGGAGAACAACGCCGTCGCAACCTACCTGGGCAACGTGTCGATCACCGGCTTACTGCTGGCCGGGTTCATCATCGGCTCGCTCGGTGTGCTCAACGACGTCACGATCACCCAGGCCTCGGCAGTCTTCGAGCTCGCCGAGCACGGCGGTACCCGGCGTTCCGTCTTCGTCGGAGCCATGCGGGTGGGCAGCGACCACATCGCGAGCACGGTCTACACCCTCGTGCTCGCCTATGCCGGCAGCGCGCTGCCGCTGTTGTTGTTGTTCAGCGTGGCCAACCGGTCGCTGGGCGACGTGTTGACCAGTGAGAGCGTGGCCATCGAGATCGCCAGGTCAGCGGTGGGCGGCATCGCGCTGGCCCTGTCGGTGCCGTTGACGACGGGGATCGCGGCCGTGCTGGCCACCCCGCAGCACACCGCCCGCTGAGTCGCGACGTTTGGTCACCGGGGCCACGGGTACCCGGCGACCGTGAGCCAGCCCCGTCACGCGCACAGCACTGAAGTGACCCTTGAGGTCGACGGCACAAGCCACCGTCTGACCGTCGACAACCGCGTCACGCTGCTGGACGCCCTACGCGAGAGACTCGGCGCGACAGCCCCGAAGAAGGGCTGTGACCACGGCCAGTGCGGATCGTGCACCGTGCTGGTCGACGGCCGCCGCGTCACCACGTGCCTGACGTTCGCGGTCGCCGCGGACGGTGCACACGTCACGACGGCCGCCGGTCTTGGACACGGAGACGAACTGCATCCGGTCGCCCAGGCGTTCTACGACGAAGACGCGTTCCAGTGCGGTTACTGCACACCCGGCCAGATCTGCTCGGCCGTCGGGATGCTCGACGAGGCCAAGTCGGGCGCGCCGAGCTATGTGACCGACGACCTTGAGGTGACACCCGTGCTCACCGACGACGAGATCCGCGAAAGGATGAGCGGCAACCTCTGCCGGTGTGCGGCGTACCCGAACATCGTCACCGCGATCGAACGGGCGGCCACGCAGTGAAACCGTTCGACTATCACCTGGCGACCAGCCCCGCCGACGCCGTGGCCATGCTGGCCGAGCATCCCGACGCGGCGTTTCTCGCGGGCGGCACAAACCTCGTCGACCACATGAAACTCGGTGTCGCCGAACCGGACCTGCTGGTCGACGTCAGCCACCTCGACCTGGCCGAGACCGTCCTCACCGACAGCGGCGTACGCATCGGCGCCAACGTGCGCAACAGCGACCTGGCCGCCGACCCGGTGATTTGCTCGCACTACCCGATGCTGGCCCGCGCGTTGCTGTCCGGGGCTTCTGGCCAGTTACGGAACTCCGCGACCACGGCCGGTAACCTGCTGCAGCGCACCAGATGCGTGTATTTCCAGGACGTCACCACCCCGTGCAACAAACGCGAACCCGGTAGCGGCTGCTCGGCGCTCGGTGGCTATGTCCGCTACCACGCGATCCTCGGTGCGTCCCCGCAATGCATCGCCGTGCATCCGTCGGACATGGCGGTCGCGATGTCCGCATTGGACGCCCATGTCGTGGTGCGAAACACCGAGGGCGAACGGCGGATTGCGCTCGACGAGTTCTATCGGCTTCCCGGTGACGAACCACACCGGGACACGGTCCTGCAGCACGGGGAGCTCATCACGGCCGTCGAGTTGCCCGCTCCGCCACCGGACGCGGTTTCGGACTATCGCAAGGTCCGTGACCGGGCGTCGTATGCGTTCGCCGTGGTTTCGGTGGCCGCCGAGCTGTCGTTCACCAGCACGTTCCAGATCGGTTCGGCCAGGATCGCTTTGGGCGGCGTCGCGCACAAGCCGTGGCGTGCGCGTAAGGCCGAAGCGGTGCTGATCGGCGACCAGCCGTCCGACGAGGTCTTCGCCGCCGCGGCCGATGCCGAACTCGCGCAAGCAGAGCCGCAGCCGGGCAACGAGTTCAAGGTGGACCTGGCCCGCCGCACGTTGATCGCCCAGTTGCGCATGCTGACCGCACGGAGGCGGCCATGACCTTGCTCGAACCGCAGGTGATCGGACATCCGGTGGGCCGCAGGGACGGTCGCGCCAAGGTCACCGGCACCGCGCCGTACG
Organism: Mycolicibacterium wolinskyi; assembly: GCF_002101965.1. Lineage (GTDB taxonomy): Bacteria > Actinomycetota > Actinomycetes > Mycobacteriales > Mycobacteriaceae > Mycobacterium > Mycobacterium wolinskyi. Next base: position 732,196 of record NZ_LQQA01000015.1, on the reverse strand, counting down.
CATTCGAGCAGCAGGTCGATCACCCGGTGTATCTGCATCCGATCCAGGCCACCGTCGCCCGTGGCCGCGTACTCACCATGGACTCCACTGCGGCGCGCGATCTCGACGGTGTGCTCGACGTGCTGACGGTGTTCGACGCGCCCAAGCTGGCGGACGCTTCCGATGGTGAGCTCGCGATCCTGCAAGATGCCGAGGTGCACTTCCGCGGCCAGCTCATCGGCGGGGTCGTCGCCGAGACCGCCGAGATCGCCAGGGACGCCGCGGCTCTCGTCGTTGCCGAGTACGCGCAGGAGCCGCACGACGTCGAACTCGCCGTCGACTACCCGCGCCTGTACACGCCGGAATCGGTCAATCCGTCCTATCCGCCCGACACCGACGACGGCGACGTCGAGGCCGCCCTGGCCGCCGCCGAGGTGACCGTCGACGAGACCTATACGACTCCCATCGAGCACAACAATCCGATGGAACCGCACGCATGCGTCGCCCGGTGGACCGCATCCGACGGCCGGCCTGCTGTGGCGCTGTACGACTCGACGCAGGGTGTGCATGTGGTGCGCAAGACGCTCGCGCCGATCTTCGGACTCGAACCCGAGCAGATGCGGGTGATCGCCCCACACGTCGGCGGCGGGTTCGGGTCCAAGGGTGCACCGCACGCACACGATGTGCTGGCCCTCATGGCCGCCCAACGCAGCGGCGGCCGTCCCGTGAAGCTCGCGCTCACGCGTCAGCAGATGTTCGCGCTCGTCGGCTATCGCACCCCGACCATCCAGCGGCTGCGGTTGGGTGCCGACCGCAGCGGCCGGCTCACCGCGATCGTGCACGACGTGATCGAACAGACCTCGGCGGTCAAGGAATTCGCCGAGCAGACCGCGGTGACCACACGAAAGATGTACGCGTCGGCGAACCGGCGGACCACGCACCGGCTGGCCGAACTGGACGTGCCGGTACCGTTCTGGATGCGCGCACCGGGCGAATGCCCGGGCACCTATGCCGCCGAGGTCGCGATGGACGAACTCGCGGCGGCCTGCGATATCGATCCGATCGAACTGCGGATCCGCAACGAACCCGACGTCGATCCGGAGTCCGGCAAGCCGTGGTCGGCCCGTCATCTCGTCGAGTGCCTGAATGCGGGCGCCGAACGGTTCGGCTGGGCCTCCCGCGACCCGCGGCCCGCGAAAAGGCGTGTCGGCCAGTGGTTCACCGGGACAGGCGTGGCCGCCGCGACCTATCCCGGCATGGCGATGCCCGGTAACTCGGCACGGATCAGCTACGGGCCCGAAGGCCACTACACGGTGCAGATCGGGGCGGCCGACATCGGCACCGGCACGTGGACGACGCTGAGCCAGATCGCCGCCGACGCGTTGGGATGCGACCTGGCCGCGGTTGATCTGCAGATCGGTGACTCGACCCTGCCGGAGGCGTCGGTCGCGGGTGGCTCGTCGGGTATCACATCGTGGGGTTCGGCGATCGTGGCCGCGGCCAAGCAATTCCGTGCCGATCATGGCGACCCGCCCGCCGTCGGCGCGACGACCGTGGCGCAGGCCCCGGAGAATCCCGGCGCCGACAAGTTCACCGTGCAGTCCTTCGGCGCGCACTTCGTCGAGGCCCACGTCAACGCCGACACCGGCGAGATCCGCATACCCCGGATGCTCGGGGTGTTCTCGGTGGGCCGCGCCATCAACCCGCGCACGCTGCGCTCCCAGCTGATCGGCGGGATGACCATGGGCCTGTCCATGGCCCTGCACGAGGAGAGTGTCCGTGACCCGCGCTTCGGCCACGTGGTCACGCAGGATCTCGCGACGTACCACATCAGCGCCCACGCCGATGTGGCCGACATCGACGCCGTCTGGCTCGACGAGGCCGAAGAGCATTTCAACCCGATGGGCTCACGGGGCGCCGGGGAGATCGGCATCGTCGGCGCGGCGGCAGCCGTGGTCAACGCCGTCTACCACGCCACCGGTGTGCGGGTCCGCGACCTGCCGGTGACCTTGGACAAGGTCCTCGCCGGACTCCCCTGACTCAGCGGTCGAGCAGCTCCAAAAGGTATGCGCCGTAACCCGATTTGAGCAAGGTGTGGGCACGGGCCGCCAGCTGCTCGTCGTCGATGAACCCGACGCGCCAGGCGACCTCCTCGGGCACACTGATCTTGAGGCCCTGCCTGCGTTCGATCGTGCGCACGTAATCGCTTGCGTCGAGCAATGAGTCGAACGTGCCGGTGTCCAGCCACGCGGTGCCGCGGGCCATCACCTCGACCGCGAGCCGGCCCTGGTTGAGATAGGCCTGGTTGATCTCGGTGATCTCGTACTCGCCGCGGGCCGACGGACGCAGTGACCGCGCGATCTCGATGACATCGTTGTCGTAGAAGTACAGACCGGGCACGGCGTAGTGCGATTTGGGCGTCGCGGGCTTCTCCTCGAGGGACAGCGCGGTGCCGTCGGCACTGAACTCCACCACGCCGTAGGCCGTCGGATCGGCCACCCAGTACGCGAAAATCGCTCCGCCGCTGACATTCTGGAACCGGCGCAGGCTCGTGCCCAGGCCCGGCCCGTAGAAGATGTTGTCGCCGAGCACGAGCGCGACCTTGTCGGTGCCGATGTGGTCGGCGCCGATCACGAACGCCTGCGCCAAACCGTCCGGGCGGTCCTGCACGGCGTAGCTCAGGTTGATGCCGAAACCCGAACCGTCGCCGAGCAACCGGTGGAAGGCCGGGGCATCCTCGGCGGTGGTGATCACCTGGATGTCGCGGATGCCCGCCATCATGAGCGTGGACAGCGGGTAGTAGATCATCGGCTTGTCGTACACCGGCAGCATCTGCTTGCTGGCGCCCATCGTGATCGGGTACAGCCGCGTCCCTGACCCGCCGGCCAGAATGATGCCGCGCATCAGCCGGTGAGGTCCTGCTCGGTCAGATCGGTCGCGGCGAGCGCGGAAGCCAGCGTGTCGTGGCGGAACACCGACGTGACGTGGTCGCGCACGACGCGGAACGCCGACGCGCACGTGATCGTCTCACCGTCGGCGGTCGTGATGGTCTGCTCGGCGACGACGATCCCGTCGTGCACATACATCCGGCCGAGCACTGCGCTGGCCCCCACGGATTCGGCCCAGTCCCGCAGGGCCGCGTGGCCCTGGGCGGCCCCGGCCTCGTCGCCCACCTCGATGTCGTCGCTCGACAGCGAGATCAAGGTGTCGAAGTCCTTCTCGTTGAGCGCGTCGTGCCAGGCAAGAACCGTTGCGATCTCCGATGTGGTCATGAACGAAACGTACGCCACTCAGAACGGCGTGCGCTCAAGCCATGCGTCCCATACGGCGGTGTCGCCGAACACTTCGAGACCGAGATCGGCCGCCGTGCGGCGCCGGGTGGTCACCATCAGCAGGTCTTTGGCCGATCCACGCACCGCGGCGCTGCCCTTGCCGTGGTCGTGCGACCACCACACGCCGTCCTCGTCGTTGACGACGGTCCACTCCCCCGTGGGCCCGAGTACGTCGTCCGTGGCGTGCAGGTGCACGCTCTGCCCAGACTCCAGCGGAACCCGGTGGTACTTCTTGGCCTCGATGCACACGCGTTCGAGCCATTCGCTGATCGCGTCGGCGGCGAGTTCCGGGTCCAGGTCGTAGTCCACACCCAACGCCATTGCGGCGTCGGCCCGGTGCACGGTCGCCTCGTGCAGACGTCGCCGGATCCACCAGCCCGCGGGTCGTGGCCCCAGAAAGGTCCACACCCGCGCGTCGGAGCCGACCTGATCGACGGCCTTGGCGACCAATGCGGCACCTGAGTTGAGCCATTCGATGGCGCCGTCGAGATCGTCGGGCGGCTTGCCGTCGCGTACGTCGCGAGGATCCAGCTCAGTGGACCGGCGGTCGGCGATTATCTGTGCGGCCCAACGGTTTCCGCGGCCAACATGACGGAAGAGCTGTTTCAACGTCCAGTCCGGGCAGGTCGGGACGGGCGTTGCGGGATCGCCGGAGGCGATCAGCTCTCCGAAGGCACGGGTCTGGTCGAGCAGCGCGGCTCGGAAATCCACATCACGAACCTACCGCCGCGCGCGACTTCCCGAGCGCGATCGGCAGAGTCGACCATCCGCGTAGCACACGGGTGTCACGGCGGACCCCGTCGCCCGCGAGGCGCGCATCCGGATACCGCTCGAAGAACGCCCGCAGCCCCACCTCACCTTCGGCCCGGGCCAGCGCCGCACCCAGGCAGAAGTGCCTGCCGCCCGAGAACGACAGGTGCCGTCCGGCGTTGTCGCGTTCGATATCGAAGCGGTGCGGGTCGGTGAACACGTTCGGATCTCGGTTGGCCCCGGCGAGATGGATGACGATCAGCTCGCCGCGTTCCACCCACGTGCCCGCCACGTCGGCGTCGCGGGTGGCGATCCGGGCGCTCAGCTGCACGGGCGAGTCGAGCCGCAGGATCTCTTCCACGGCGTTGGGCCACAGATCCGGCCGGGCGGCCAGGGTGTCGAGGTGTTCGGGGTGCTCAAGCAGCATGCGGATGCCGTTGCCCAGCAGGTTCACCGTCGTCTCGAAGCCCGCCGCCAACACGAGGCCGGCCAGCGCCTTCATCTCCCGTTCGGTGAGCGGCTCGCCGGCCGCGCCCTCGTCGGAGGCCGTGATGATCTGGCTCATCAGGTCCTCGCCCGGGTTGCGGCGCAGCTCGCGCAGATGCCCGCCGAGCCAGTTGTCGAATCCGGCGATGCCCTCGTTGACCTGCTGATACTGGGCCCAGGACAGGCCGATGTCGAGACTGGGTGCCCCGAGTTCACCGAAGTGCAGGATGCGCGGCCGGTCGGCCTCGGGCACCCCGAGGATGTCGCCGATCACCGCGACGGGCAGCTTCGAGCAGTAGCGGTCGACGATATCGACAGCGCCGGGATCGCTGCCGAGGCCGTCGAGCAGTTCGGTCGCGGTTTCCTCGACCCGATCCCGCAGCCGTTTCACGGCCCGCGTGGTGAACACCGAGGACACGAGCTTGCGCATCCGGGTGTGCTCGGGAGGCTCGATCGACAGCAGCGACGGCGGTTCGATCGGGTGCAGCATTCCGGTGCTGGTCTTGTCGATGACCCAGCGCAGCGGTTTCGGCAGGTTCGAACCGAGCGAGCTGACCCGGAATTCCTCGGAGCGCAGCAGATCGTTGGCGACGCCGTAGTCGAACGTCAGCAGTACTGCGCGGCATCGGATCACCGGACCTCGGTCCCGCAGCTCATCGGCGAACGTGGCCGGGTCGGCGCGGACCACCGGATCGGCGATGAGCCGGGCTTGCGGATCCCCGTGCCGCATCCCGATCGCGGACAAGCCGCGTACCACCCCGTGCAGGGCCAGCCAACGGATCCGTTCCCGCATGTGGCCGAGCCTACGACCGGCCCAGCTGTTCTACAAGTGTCAAACAGTGCTGTTGGCTGCGCAGAGTTAGCTGCGCGGCTCGCCGCGGCCAAGCGCATACACGCGCCACCCCGCACTCTCCCAGCGCTTCGTATCGAGGCAGTTACGGCCGTCCACAATCACTTTCGCGCGGACGGTATCGGCCAGGACGGCGGGATCGAGATCGACGAACTCGGCCCACTCGGTGAGCACGAGGACTGCGTCGGCGCGGTCACACGCCTCGACGACCGACGTGGAGTAGTTCAGCGTCGGGAACACGCGCTGCGAATTCTCCATCGCCTTGGGGTCGTAGACGTTGACCGTGGCGCCGTTGAGCTGCAGCATGCCCGCGACGTTGAGGGCGGGCGAGTCGCGCACGTCGTCGGATTCGGGTTTGAACGCCGCGCCGAGGACGGCGATGTTGGAGCCCAGCAGAGATCCGCCGCAGACCCGCGTGGTCAGCTCGACCATCGCCGTGCGCCTGCGCATGTTGATGCTGTCGACCTCACGCAGGAACGTCAGCGCGTGGTTCGCGCCGAGTTCGCCGGCGCGGGCCATGAATGCGCGAATGTCCTTGGGCAGGCAGCCACCGCCGAAGCCCAGGCCCGCGTTGAGGAAGCGGCGGCCGATGCGCGGGTCGTAGCCGAGCGCGTCGGCCAGCAACGTCACGTCGGCGTCGGCGGCTTCACACACCTCCGAGATCGCGTTGATGAACGAGATCTTGGTCGCCAGAAACGCGTTCGCCGAAACCTTGACGAGTTCGGCGGTCTGCAGATCGGTGACCAGGAACGGCACACCGTCGTCGAGGAGCGGTGCGTACAGTTCGCGGACCGCCGCCTCGGCGCGTGAGTCTTTTGTCCTCCTCGCGTGCGGGCCTGAATCCTTCTGCACCCCAACGACGATCCGGTCCGGGTGCAGCGTGTCGTGCACGGCGAAACCTTCGCGAAGGAACTCCGGATTCCAGGCCACCTCGACGTCGACACCGGCCGGGGCCAGCCGCCGGGCCCGTTCGGCCAGGTCGGCGGCCGTGCCGACCGGCACGGTGGACTTGCCGACGATCACGGCCGACCGGCGCAGCGCCGGTACGAGCGCGTCGACGACGGCGTGCACGTGACGAAGGTCGGCGCCGTACTCGCCCTTCTTCTGCGGGGTGCCCACGCCGAGGAAATGCACGTCGGCGAAGTCGGCGGCCTCGGCGTAGTCGGTGGTGAACCGCAGCCGGCCCGCGGCGAGGTTGTCGTTCAACACTTTCCGCAGGCCCGGTTCGTAGAACGGGATATCGCCCGCGGCGAGCTTGGCGACCTTGCCCGGGTCGATGTCGACCCCGATCACCTCATGGCCGAGTTCGGCCATGCCTGCCGCATGTGTCGCGCCCAGATAGCCGGTGCCGAAGACGGTGCATCGCATACTGCCTCTATAGGCAGCCCCGATGAGCTAGCCGCTACGCGACACTGAGCGGCAGACCAACGACAGGTGACGGTTGGACGCTAGTGCCCGCCGCCGAACGGGAACGGCCACATGCCGCCACCGTCACCGCCCGACGAACCGCGGCCACCACCCGAACCGCCGCCCGGGTTCCAGCCGCCGGAGTCACCCGGATCCCAGCTACCCGAGCCACCGCCCGACGAACCGTGGCCACCTGAACCGCCGGGATTCCAGCCACCGTTACCGGAACCGGAACCCGGCCCCCAATCGTCATCGTCCGAGCCGCCGCCCGAACCGGGGAACGGCCACTGCGGGCTCTCCGGCTCCTCATGCGATGGCGGCTGCCACGGCGGGGTCTCAGGCTCCTGATACGGCGGACGCTGCGGTTCCCACGGCGGACGGAAGATTGACGGGATACGCGGCACGACCACGACCGGCGGCCGGTAGCCCGGCGGTTGATAGATCGGTGCCGGCGCGGGCAACACCGGGGCGGGCGCCACCGGCGCCGGGGCAGGCGGCGGAGCCACGGGAGCGGGAGCCGGGGCGGGTGCTGCCGGCGCGGGTGCCGGAGCAGGCGCCTGCGGTGCTTCGACGTAGACCGTGCGCGGCGGAGCCTGCGGCGCTTCCTGCACCACGGGCACCGGGGCCTTGATGGTCTCCGGTGGCGGCGCGGGCGGCGGGGCCTGCTGTACCGGTTTGGCTTCGGGAACCGGCGCGGGCGCCGGGGCTTTCGCCGGCGCGCTCGGAACCACCGCGCCTTGCGCGGGAGCCGGGCGCTGATCGACCGTCGGGCGGATGCTCACCGCCAACGAAATGACCAGTGCGACAACGCCGACGACGAACACCGACGTCAGCGCGCTGCCGACCAACAGGAACGGCTTGCGGCCCTCGTCGGCCGGAACCGCGTCGAACGCGGCGGGGTCGAGGTCGTCGACCGCGGAGTCGCCGAGCGGCGCGAGCTGGGTGTCGAGGCCGGCCAGCCCCGCATACGCGCTGCCCGCCGTGGTGCCGTCGGGATCCTGCGAGTACGCGAGCCCGACGGTGGACGCCTCGAACGCCGGTGCGTTGGCCGACGCCAGCGCCGCACCGCGGGCCAGCGCGAGCTCGGGCTCGTCGGGGGCGCTCACCGGCATCGACACCAGGTTTTCGAGGTGTGACTTGACAGAACTGACGTCGACGCCCGAACCGACGACGAACATGGCCTGCGGGGCGGCGTCCTGCGCGTCGACCGCGGCGACCATCTCGGTCAGCACGGCCATCGCGTCGGAGCTGTGCAGGCTACGGTCGAATACCTTGACGACCGAGCCGTCCTCGGTCTTGACGACCGACAGCGTCGCCGTGTCACGGTCGATGAACATCAACGCCGTGGTGTCGTACCCGACCGCACGGCCGACCGCCTGCGCGAGTGCGGCGGCGGCGTGGCCTTCCGACACCAGCATGACGTTTTCGATGCCGTGGGCCGTCAGTGCATCGCGCAGCGCGGACGCGTCCGAGTGGTCACTCCACGTGACCCCGATCGACTTCAGATGATGCCCGCCCGCAGCGGCGCTCTCTTGGGTTCCGAGGACGGCAGCGACCACCTGCTCGGCCGCGCTCGAAGTTGCCGAACCTTCGCCGGCGGTGACGTCGAAAGCGTCGTGATCGACCGTGACGCCGTCGGCTTTCTCCCCCTCGACCAGCACCATGCGGACCGTCGTAGGTGTCATCGACACACCCAATACGATGTCCACCAAGTCCTCCAAAACGTTTGCTACACTGCCTAAGTCGCCATTGGGCACGCATGTGACACGAGCCGACAACTAGAACCTTCATCGTCGCAACCAGCTCGATCGTTACAACCGAACGCGTTAGCTGACGGCGCGTAGTTCTGGTCGGACCGCGACGGCACGGTGCCCGCCGACGCCGGTAGTTAGACCCTACTCGGCAATACGACAAAAGGCGTCCACCGGTTCATCCCGCCTGGTCGTCCTCCAGTGATTTAGGCCGTTCTCCCAGCGGGCCGTCGAAGAGCCCGGGGCGGCGCAACGGCGAGTGGCCGTGGACGCCCTCGGCGTAGGCCGTCTCGGCGTGCTGGGTGAAGTCGACGCCCGTGGTTTCGTCCTCGGCGCTGACCCGGAATCCCATGAATCGGTCGATCACCTTGGCCACCGCGTAGGACATCGCGAAGGCGTAGACGGCGACGACGACCGCGGCCAGCAGCTGCTTACCCAACTGGGCCAGCCCGCCGCCGTAGAGCAGGCCTTCGGGGCCCGCGGTCATCACCTCGGTCGCGAGGAACCCGATCAGCAGTACCCCGACCACGCCGCCGACGAAGTGCACGCCGACCACGTCGAGCGAGTCGTCGTAGCCGAACCGGAACTTCAGGCCGATCGCGAACGAGCACACGATCCCGGCCGCCAGCCCGACGACGACCGCGCCCAGGGTGTTGACCGTGCCGCACGACGGCGTGATCGCGACGAGGCCGGCCACCACGCCCGACGCCGCGCCGAACGTCGTCGGCTTGCCGTCCCGGATCTGTTCGACGGTGAGCCAGCCCAGCATGCCCAGGCAACCGGCGACGAGCGTGTTGAGGAAGATCGCCGCGGCGGTGCCGTTGGCGGCCAGGGCTGAGCCCGCGTTGAACCCGAACCAGCCGAACCACAGCAAGCCCACGCCGAGCAACACAAACGGCAGGTTGTGCGGGCGCATCGCGTCCTTCTTGAATCCGATGCGGGGGCCGAGAACCAGCGCGAGCGCGAGCGCGGACGCGCCGGACACGATCTCTACGACCAGGCCACCCGCGTAATCGAGCACGCCGAGTTCGAACAGCCAGCCGCCGGGCCCCCACACCCAGTGCGCGACGACCGCGTACACCGCGACCGCCCACACCGGGACGAACACCATCCACGCGGCAAACCTCGCGCGGTCGGCGATCGCGCCGCTGATCAGCGCGGCCGTGATGATCGCGAAGGACAGCTGGAACGTCGCGAACAGCAGTTCGGGGACCGAGCCGCGCGCGGTCGTCGGATCGATGCCGAGCATCCCGAAGTGTTGGAGGCCGCCGATCAGGCCGCCGCCGGCGTCCTCGGAGAACGCGAGCGTGTAGCCGACGAGCAGCCACGCCACCGTGACGAGCGGGATCGAGATGAAGCTCATCATGATCATGTTCAGCACGCCGGTGGTGCGCACCATGCCGCCGTAGAAGATGGCGAGGCCGGGGGTCATCAGCAAAACCAGCGCGGTGCTCGCGAGCAGCCAGGCGGTGGCGGCCGGATCGATCTCTTGCATTCGGCGAGAATGTCGGTCTCGCGTTTCAACCGCGCGGCAAAGGTGTTTCCGAATTGTTTCGTGTTGCGTGCGGATTACCGAAAGTTCACACCCGCCGACCGTGGGCCCTTTGTACCGATATCCGCGGAAATCCGTCCATAACGCCCACGTTCGGGCCCGCCGCCTAGGACTTGAGGAAGTTCAGATGTGAGCGCGAGGGCGTCGGGCCCCGCTGACCCTGGTATTTCGAGCCGACCTTGTCGCTGCCGTACGGGTGCTCGGCCGGGCTCGTGAGGCGCAGCAGGCACAGCTGACCGATCTTCATGCCCGGCCACAGCGTGATGGGCAGGTTGGCGACGTTCGACAACTCCAGCGTGATGTGGCCGGAGAACCCCGGATCGATGAACCCGGCCGTGGAATGCGTCAACAAACCCAGACGGCCCAGCGACGACTTTCCCTCGAGCCGGCCCGCGAGATCGTCGGGCAGCGTGCACAGCTCCAGCGTCGAGCCCAGTACGAACTCGCCCGGATGCAGCACGAAGGGCTCGCCCTCGGCGGGTTCGACCAGGCTCGTCAGCTCGTCTTGCTGGATCGACGGGTCGATATGCGTGTACCGGGTGTTGTTGAACACCCGGAACAGGCTGTCGAGTCGAACGTCGATGCTCGACGGCTGCACCATGGCGTCGTCGAACGGCTCGAGGGCAAGGCGCTTCGCGGCGATCTCAGCCCGGATATCGCGATCGGAGAGCAGCACCCGACGAGACTATCCGTCCCCCGCCCGGCGATCAGACTGCCGGCGGGGGTGGCGTCGGTAAAGGCGGCAATCCGGGGACCGGCGGTGGCGGCGGAGCCCCGGGCGGCGGAGGTGCCAGGATTCCCGGCGGGATCGGCAGGACCGGCGGCGGCGAGCCCGGCGGCGGTATCGGGGGCGGCCCGGGCGGTATGTACTGCGGTGAGTCGGGCACCGGGATATGCGGTCCGGTGTGGCCGTAACCCTCGCGATACGGCGCGATGAGGTCGGCCGGCGCAGGCGCGTTGATGCCGGTGTTGGGCACCGTGATCGGCCGCTGATAGGCCTCCAGGGCCGGCGGCAGCACTCGCTGCGCGACTTGCAGGGCGGCCGCACTCACCTTCGGATCGTTGAGCGCCTTGACAATTGCGTCGGGCGACAACTGCGCGACGACGGGAGACTGCGGCACCTGGGCTGCGGCGGCCGCCACGAGCTGCGCGAGCTGAGGCAGCTGTGGTGCAGGCGCCATGGGCGGCGGTGGGAAGCCGGCAGGCATGGCATTCGGGGCAGGGGCAGGCAGTGCCATCAGCTCCGGAGGTTTCTGATCGGCCGGTGGGGCGGGCGGCAGCGGGTCGGCCGGCTCGGCGCGCGCCGATACCGACGGCTCGACGTCATCGGACGAGAAGTGTTGCCTGATCGCGAAGAACACCGACGCGGTCAGGGCCAGTACGCCCGCGACGAGCACGACGCTCAACGTGCGGACCAGCAAAGCACTTTTGGGCGAGGAGTTTTCGTCCTCGGCCTCGTCGACCACGCCCGGCACGGCCGCCACCTTCGCGGAGCGGGGCACGAACACCGACAGCGTCGGCGTCTCGGATTCCTCGGCGTCGGCATCCTCGGCGTCGGCCAGCACCGCCGGACTCTCGGTGAGCTCGCGCAGTGCGGTGTCCGCACTCGACAGCAACGCCCCGCGCACCAGCATCAGCGCCGCGTTGTCGGAGAGCGTGACGGGCAGCGAGGTCTGCGAATTCACCTCCGCGGCAAGGCTTCCCAGGTCGGCAGCGGCGCCCCCGAGAACGACCGATTGAATCTGCTCGGAGAACGTGTCACAGGCCCGGCGTAGCGCGTGCACGGCCGCCGGCTGGTCGACCACGCCGAGGCAGCGGCTGCGCATCTGGCGAATCCCCGTCGCGTCGCCATGCAGCACCGTCAGCATCGTCGCGTCGGGTTCGACAATGCACAGCGCGACCGAACGCTCGCCGCCGTAGCGCACCAGATGCTCGGCGGCCGCCTCGACGGCGTCGGGCGCGGTGACCGTGGCGATGTCGGTGATGCCGCGCTGGTCGAGTGCATCGAGGACCAACTCGGCCTCGGTGGCGACGACATCGGTCCAGGTCAGCACCACCCGACAGACGGTGTGGCCGCATGCCGCGACGGTGGCATACGTGCCGAGGATCGCGCTCACGACGTGCTCGCTGAACCCGGGCACGCCGACGCCCACGCCGGCGTAGGCGTCGAACGAATCGTGGTCGAGCATCGCTCCGTCACCGCGGCTGCCCTCCACCAGAACGAGTCGGGCGTCGACCGATGTCATGGCAACGCCAAGCACAACGTCCATAGTTGAACTCCTCGACTGGTAAGCCCTGATGAATCCCCCCGGCCTCCACCCCGCGCCGGATGGAGAAGAACTCGGTCAAACGCTAACGGCTGTCTTTGAGAGCCATTGGGCGCTGCTTTACGGAACTCTCAGAGTTCACAGGTGCCCCTCGGGGCCCGCCAATCACGTTCCGCTGCCCGAGGTTTCGCGGCGGTAAACGTCGCACCAAGACGGCCCATCCCAACCGGCCCCCGCTGGCAGGTATGGTGCTCGCCAGCTACAATGCCATCGGCCAATGGCACTATCCGGCAAATTCTTAGAATCACGACGCTCGAAGGCCACACCGCGTTCCCTCGCCGTCCGCCGACTTGCTATCCTTCGTCGGCAACCATGCCGATGTAGTTCAATGGCAGAACATCAGCTTCCCAAGCTGAATACGCGGGTTCGATTCCCGTCATCGGCTCCATGAAACCGCTGACCAGCGGTCTATGCCAGACTCCCAACCGCCCGACAAGGGTGATCTTGACCGTCGTATGCCGTGCGCGTGCGCAACCGTGGTATTGAAACGGTTAGCTGCTCGCGTTGGCTGCACGGTTTCGAACGTCTGTGCGATTTCCGTCGGTGGTGGAAGCTAGCGTCGCAGGCATGAGTACCGAACTGCCAGGCCACGCGCACGACGACGTATTGCCAGATTCCACTAACCGACCGCCCTACACTGTCGTCATGACGGACGTGGGGACCGCGACTCAGAGCCGCATTTCTATTGAGGACATAGCGAAAGCTATAGCGCAGAGCTGGCACGAGAACGAAAACACCTCGGTCGAATTGCTCACGCCGACCGCCGTCTACCTATACGAACGAAGACTGGTCGAGTGGGTTTGCGAGAGTGCGCAGACAGCTGCTGAGTTATCTGGAGTGTTCGAGCAGATTCGAAAGCGCGGTATCGAGGTCGCAGTCGTACTCCCGATGCCAGAACTGGGGCGCGCTCACGAAGAGTTCTGGGGCACAGGACTGCGTCTATACGGCTGGATCGATCGCGGCGACAACGTAATAAGGTTCACTGGTCCAGAGGTCGCCTAAATGCCAGTTTCGCTTGTCACGCAAACCGAAATCGCGCTCATATGGGATTTCGACCGAACATTGACGACCGGCTATATGCAAAAACCTTTGTTCGAGCATTTCAACGTAAACGAAGGTCATTTCTGGGGCGAAGTCAATGCATTACGTGGATTCTATGAGAAACATGGTCTAGAACTTGCAGACGACACAGCATATCTCGAGCATACTCTGAATTACGTAAGAAATGGCCGTTTCCGGGGGTTGAACAATTCCCTGCTCCGCGAACTGGGCGCACAGGTGGATTTAGCACCGGGAATGCCCGAGTTTATGCAGCGAACTAAGGACTTCATCGCAACGAATCAACGTTACGTGGACAATAAAATAGCGGTTGAGCATTACGTGGTATCAACAGGGTTTCGCCAGATGATAGAGGGCAATCCTATCCATGCATTCCTGGATGGCGTTTGGGCATGCGAACTTCTACCGGATGCTCCTTCGGCTTCCGATGGCAAATTGGACGGCTCTACGTTCGATCCTAATGGCCCTCTTACCCAAATTGGGTACACAATAGATAACACGACCAAAACGCGGGCAATATTCGAGATAAACAAGGGGATCAATAAGCTCGATGGAGTTAATGTCAACGCTCGTATGGCCGCGGACGAGCGTCGAGTACCTTTTCAAAATATGATCTATATAGCAGATGGACCCAGCGATGTTCCCGTTTTCTCTGTTGTCGGGCAGAATGGCGGGAAAACTCTCGCAGTCTATGGCGATAATAATTACGACGGTGTGCAGCAGTTGCAGGACGAGGGCCGTGTAAACAGCACTGCACCAGCCGATTACACAGTCGGCAGCGCTGCCGATCGATGGCTATTCCGCTGGATCGAAAGGATCGCAGATCGAATCTGCAATGACCGTGACCAACGGAAAGGAAACTTCACAAATCCGGCTGGCCACGTCACGAAGTAAGCCGTATCGCCCAGCACGAATGCGGGCAGCATTCAGCCACGCTGAGGCCCTGGTCCTCTGTACTCGCAGAACTTTTTGACGGCTTGGCGTACCTGCTCGAATTCCGATGCGTTGAGCGCCCGAGCTGGCTTGCGTTCCGTCCTAGCAGGTTTGGTTACCCGCATGGGGTTGTGCTTCACGACGTCGAGTCTCGCCCCGAGGCTGTTCATGCCTGTCAAGATGATCCGCGTGCAGGTGGCTGACGGCGGGCCGCGTCTTCAAGTGAGCGTCGGCACGGCCCGTAGATAGCTCCGCGATTCGGAGTTCCCCGAGCCAATGTTCGCCGTGCAGCCGCTACGTGTCCCGGTACAGCGTCACGGTCCGATCTCCTATCCCATCCTCTCCGGCCTTGGCTGGAATCAATGCTTCGAATACAGCTGAAAGCGTTGTGCTTCGGTTGATTACGCCGCCGGTCGGTTCACTCTTACGGGTGCCGAAAATCCCCCGTGTTCACCGGGCGCGAGTGGCTGCCTAGACAGCGTCAGCAATCATCAAACTCTTGCTTGATTTGACGAATTCGCTTGTCGTAGAACCCGAACTGCTACCAATCGCGGCCGAACTCTCCATCACGGCAGCTCTTTGCGGAAGCGTCTCGTAGAGGTCCCGGAGAAGGCCGAACGTGTGACGTTGGAGATCCGCTGATCTCAGTCGAGATTCTGGGCGTCGCGCGCCGCCGCTGAACCCTCGCCGGACAACCACTGTGCAGCCCAAAATTTCGCGATTTCAACACCGGGAAGAAAGTCGCCGGGCTCAGTATACGGATCCGGATAGACCAAACTTACTGGCGACATATTGAGCGCCGCACCCAGGACCACCAGTTCAGGCGCACTAAGAAAGGCTCCCCGGTGGCCCGAGTCGGGCTTGGCTATCACGTTACGACACCCGATAACCAAGTTCTGCCGTCGCCCAACCACGCCGCCGATCGCTTCAAGGGAGCGCACCCTCAGTTGGACGGCTCGCGCAGCGGTTCGGTTCCGGTCGCATTCCGGAATTTCAGTCCAGATTCGTCGCCGGCCGTTCTATATCTCCGAGAGATGCAGCGACTGTTGCCAAGTGGTGGATGAGCTGCTGACGCTTGTTGCTGGGAAGGCCGAGAACCTGGTTCGCCAAGTAGGCTTGCAAGCCGGCTGTTTCAACGAATTTCTCGGGGTTGCTTTCTACTTCCGCTTCAAGCTTTCTGACTGCTTCAGCAATCTTCGAAGCAGCGTCGCCAAGGTCGCGGTCTGTGGTGTCGGAAACGAAATGGTGGATCCACAGGCTGCCATCACCGTCCGAGTAGCTGAGATGGATAGCGACCGCCCCTGGACGGCCACCCCCGAAGCTAAACGTCCTAGGAAGAGGTCCAAAGTCGGAGAAACCTGGTCGCCCATCGTTGGCGAACTCTAGGTGCGAACTCGTGAACCATTCCGGCGCGCCGTAGTCGGCGTTGCGCGCTTGCTCGTTGAACGACGCCGCCACTTCGACACACTTTCCGGCGGGCAATTCTCGTAGATACGTGCGTGGATTCGCCGAAGCGTGAACGAACACGATCACATCTCGATCGTCTACCTCCGCCGCTAGATCCTGGGCCGAGATGTGCGGTTGCCGTAGTACAACGCCCACGCGACGGCCTTGGAATCGTTCCAGAAATTCGGAAAGGGTCGCGGCATCAGCTTCGGATATGACCTGGTGGGTGGGATAGACGAGACTGGTGTCCGCAACGAACTCACTGATTGGCTGCCGCCACGTGTCAGGCACTCCCGTCTCAAATTCGCCCTGACTGGGGTTGACAATCAAGTACATCGGCGAACGGACCTCCTGTAGTCGTCGCAGACACCGGCCAAGGTCACCGGGTTTCGCCATTACAGGTTCGATTACCGGAGTGATGTTGTTCCACCCAGCGAGGTCGGTTGCGACGTCACGGAGAGCAAGCAGCTCGTATTGCCTGCCATAGAGATACGGGAAATACACCAGCCATCTTTCTGCCTGCTGCGACCCGGATCTCCCCTCAGATCACCTGACGAAGGACGAAGCTGGCGCGATGAGTTTGGCATGAGCCCGCGCGGTTGCACTAGTGCTTAGGGGAACTTCGTAAGCCATCGCTCGTAGCGATCGAGGCATTACAGCGGCGGGCGCAGCAGCACGCATTCCCCGTACACGCAATTGATCGACTACTTCGGCGTGGGCAACCTCGACGGACAAATCTAGGAATAGGTCACGCGTTCGTTGCCATAACTGCGCCGGTGGAACGTCTATTTCGTAACCCCGCGTGCGCCGCAGAATGGTCAGGATTTCTTGCCGGCGAAGCAGGCCGAACAATGCAGGTGGCGACAGGCGGCCAACACCCGACGCAGGCGCACGCCTTTCGGACAGACTCCCACGATCATTCAAAGCTAAGACCCCGACGTGATCGGGAACGGCCGCCAGGACGCGTGGCGCGAGACGGGGGGAGGTCACCACCGCCACGCGTTCGAAGCATTGCTCGTAACAGCGAAGCTGCGATGCTAGGCGGGAGAAGTCGTCCAAGTCGGTCTTAATCTCGTACGCCGTCGACGTGCCGTTGAAGATCACCACGTCTGCGATTGAGGGCCCGGCCCGCAATTCCAGCAGCGCCGATGCTGTTCGGGGGTTGTGCCGGCCGAAAACAATGCGGTCCACCAGCGAGTTCTTGAATACGTACTCGTTGCGGTACCGCTTAGCCATGATGGATAGAGCGGTGTCGAGCGCGTCTCCGATGCTCACACCTGCTGTCCCGGGAACTGACTCCCCAACGCGGCGGGCAAATTCATTTGCGAGTTCTGGTCGCGCGGACGCAAGAGCTCGAAAGCTCCCGCGAGAAAACAATCCCGCGATAGTGGCCAGGTCGGTGGCGGGCATTCGGCGATTCTTGCAGAGATCCGGCGCGGGGCGCATATCGTTGGTGAAAGTATCTCTGACCTGCCGCTTCATCGCGATCACTTTGAGACAATCACCACCTACCACCTGGTGAGTAGCCCCGCGTGCACGCGCTCGCGCACAGCCACCTCACCCGGCCGTCAAGGCCCGCGATGAGCGATTGTTCGAATCGCCCGCACGTCAACCATCGTTCGATCATATTTCGAAACGGTATGACCGGGCGTGACTTCATCCTCTCGTCTACCTGCGCGTGGTCCAGCCGGCACTGCTGGGGCATTCTCCGCGGCCTCGCGTAGTGCATGCGTTGGTGTAGGCGACGGTGAAGGGCGCGGCAACGCGTCTCCTCGCCCGATCCTCTGCTAACGCATCGGCAGGCAGGTCGTGACCGCCGGCCGGAGCGCCTCTCCTCACCAGTTGCGTAGCGATCCGCCGTAAGGTGTCGAGGCGATTGAGCAGCGTAACGTACCGGTTGAGGTCGTCGGCATTCTCGGCCACCTGGACCGGAAGGCCCTTGAACGGCTCCTGTTTGAAGCGTTCTGTCGCAATGAATACGCGGGTTCGATTCCCGTCATCGGCTCCACGAAAACGTCACCATGAACAGGTGACGACGACGCTCGACCTCTCCGTATTGCGACGTCAACTCGACCGCGTCCTGTCCCTGGTCGAGGAGCGCCATGGCTCGACCGTAGAGTTCGACGCCGATCACTACTGGCTTCTGGAGACGGCCGACATGTTCAGCCGTGAGAGCGTGCCTGTGCCCAACGCCGGGCAGCTTTCAGATGACGTCGCCGAGTTGACCGCGATGGCGTCGAGACCGCGTGACGAGCTCGTGCCCTGGCATGACCTCAAACACTTGATGGGGCTTCTGGAAGCCGTCGCGCACTGAGACCTGCCATGAGCCGACACCAAACTAGTTGTGCAGATTACGGCGCAGCGCAGATGCCAGCGATCGACTTGTTCGCCGCATCGGCATTGCGCAACCGTTCGGCTTGCTGGGGATCGTCGTTGCCGATTCCGGTGAGTGAGTGCATGGCGATGTCTTGGAGGCCGCCGGCGAATTTCTGGATCGCATCGGCAAGTTCCGGTGGCGTCGCCGGGCCGGTGCGTTCGAGCAGATAGGCTCCGCCGCCAAGCATGGACAGCCGCGCATTGGCCGCGACGGCTTGCGCACCGGCGGGCCCTTCGCTGGTGGCGTGGGTCTGGATCGACACGGCAGACCTGACGGTCTGGAACGCGCTACAAACGTCGGCCTTGGAACCCTGCTCGGCCGAGGCATCGACCGCTGCCGGTGCGGCGTCAGCCGGTCCGGCCGAGGGGCGGAACAATCCGAACACCGCAAGGCCGACCGCCGCGAGCGCAACCACCAACGCAACGGGGGCAAGGCGGCTGGACCCCGGGCTCTGTGCTTTCTCCGACGAAGGGCGTTCGTCGCTCTGGTCGTCGAGAGATTGCTCGATGGTTTGCTCTGCCACGGCGTGGATCGTATCGGCGGCGCCGCCTGATAGGTGGGCCACACAAACGCGCCGCCGCACACCATAATATCTAGCTCGATTATTGATCTTGATCTCCGGAAGCTGAGAATCCTTCCGCCGCAACGCGTTCCGGCAAATCTTTTTTCGGCGGGACTTTCAAGCAGCCGCGTCGCACTCGGCAACCATCTGAGATTCTTTGCTACCCAGCACATTTGACCTGATCAGCCTGGGTGGCTGTAGTGCGCCAGAACTACACACACGCGACGCGCGAGAACGGCGAGCCGATGGCATTGACCGCCCAGAACCCAAAACGTAGGCATTGACGCCCCGGTAAGCGAACCTGAGAATTCGGCTTGCTTTCTCACAGCAAACGTTAAGCCAACGATCAGTTTTAGCTGGCGCTTACATGAAGGGACCTGAATGTACGTGAAACCCGGACGGCATCGCGCGGTAGCGCGATCCGCACCCAAGTACGCGGCGACGGGAGTCGCGGGTGCGGCGTTGGTCGGCCTCGGTGTGCTGACGGCCGCGGCCGCCATCGCCGAGGAGCCGTCGGCGGCCACCGCCCACAAAGCCCAGGTGAAACTGGTCAACAGCGAAGACTCGCTGCTGCTGTTCGGAACCCCGGGCGGCAATGACAACCAGCTCATCAGCGCGGCCGCGCTGAGCCCGAATGCGGTGAGCACCGCGGCAATTCGGCCGATCGTCGGTGACGGCGGCTGGCTGATCGGCAACGGCCTCGACGCCGCTGCCGACTGCACCGGCGACGCCTGCAACGGCGGCGCGGGCGGCTTGCTCTACGGCAACGGTGGTGCCGGCGCCAACGGCGGCAACGGCGGGCACGCCGGCCTGTTCGGTGGCAACGGCGGCCAGGGCGGCGCCGGTCGCGACGCCGTGTACGACGCGAACGGCAACCTCGTCTCGGCTGCCACGGATGGCGGCATCGGCGGCAACGCCGGGTTCTTCTCCGGCGACGGCGGTGACGGCGGCGCAGGCGGCAACGACTACAACTCGAGCGCCGCCGGTGACGGCGCGAACGCCACCGGCGGCAAGGGCGGCGATGGCGGCTACGGCGCGAGCTATGCACCGGGCCGGGGCGGTAACGGCGGCGCCGGCGGCAACGCCTCGTCGCTGTTCGGCAACGCCTTGGGCGGTGCCGGCGGCCAGGGCGGCGGCACGAACTTCGGATTGCCGTTGCCCAACGAGGTTCCCGACGAGAACTACGGCCCGGGTGCCGGCGGCACCGGCGGCTCGGCCACGGTCGGCAACGCCGACGGAACCGGCGGAACCTCCGGCCAGACCGCCACGGGCGGTCGGGGCGGCGACGGCGGCTTCGGCCTCGTGTCGGGCGGCAACACGCCTGACCTGACCGGCAACGGCGGTCGCGGCGGAAACGCCACCGGCCACCAGAGCGGCAACGCGGTCGGCGGTGCGGGCGGCGACGGCGGCAGCCGTGTCATCTCGCGCTCGGCCAACGGCGGCAGCGGCGGATCCGCGAACACCGAGGGCGGCAACGCCACCGGCGGTGCGGCTGGTTCCGGTGGCACCAGCATCGTCTCGGGCCTCGGCGGCCGGGGCGGGCGCGGTGGTAGCGCGACCTCGACCGAGGGCGGCAACACCACCGGCGGTCGCGGCGGCAATGGCGGCAACGGCGGTGCCATCGGTGGCAACGGCGGTGCGGGCATGAACGGCGGCGCCGCGACGGGTGGCAACGCCCGCGGTGGCAACGGCGGCACCGGCGGCAAGGGCGGCAGCTCCGTCCCGACGAACGACGGCACCAGCACCGGTGTCGGCGGTAACGGCGGCAGCGGCGGCAACGCCACTCCTGGCGCAGGCAAGACCGGCACCGGCGGTAACGGCGGCGCCGGCGGCCAGGGCGGTGGCGGCAACGGCAACCAGGGCAACGACGGCAGCGACGGGCCCTCCGGTAGCAGCACCTAAGACGCCAAGCAGCGTCGAGCGTTAAGGCGGGTACGGATCCGACTGCACAACAGTCGGATCCGTACCCGCCATTCTCATGTCCAAGGGTCGGTGATCTCGCGCAGCGCGACGAGCGCCCGGCGCAGATCGCGATACGCCTTGGCGCCCAGATGTTCTCGCCATTCGGCCTCGATCGCGTCGACTTCGGCGGCGGCCACCCGACACACTGCCGCGCCGCGCTCGGCCAGCATCACCAAGCGAGCACGCGCGTCGGTGGGGTCGGGTTGGCGCACGACGTACCCGGCCCGCTCGAGCTCGTCGACCAGGGCGCCCGCGGTCTGTTTGGTCACCTGCGCTTGCTCGGCCAGATCGGTGAGCCGGATACCCTGCGGGCTCAACCGCTGCGCGATCCGGCACTGTGCCAGCGTCAGATCGGTGAAACCGGCCCGGTGCACGACTTCAAGGATCCGGTTCTCGGCAGCCCGGTAGGCGATGAACATCATCACCGCAGAGTTCGGCGCCTCATCCACACCTTGACTTTAGTACGTATTCCTGACTAATTTTTAGTCAGGAATCCTGACTATAGGAGCGGACATGGAATCCGACGCGATCTGGCGCACGGTCGATGAGCAGCGTGGACAACTCGCCGATCTGCTCGACACCTTTGAACCGCACCAGTGGTCGACACCGTCGCTGTGCACGGCGTGGACGGTGCGCGACGTCGCCGTCCACCTGACACATTCGCAGGTGAGCAGCAAGGACGCCGCACTCGCGGCACTCAAGTCCGGCTTCCGGTTCGACACCATGATCCGGCGAATGGCCTTGGCCGACAAAGCGTCTCCGCACGACATCACCGCGCGACTGCGTGCCATGGTCGGTTCACGCAAGCGTCCCCCCATGACCAAGGAAGTCGACCCGTTGATGGACATCCTGGTGCACACCCAGGACATCTGCGTGCCACTCGGGATCGACCGCCCGATGCCCATCGACGCGGCGATCGCTGTCGCACAGCGCTTGTGGCACATGAAGTTTCCGCTCAATCCGCAACGCGACCTGCCGGGGTATCGGTTCGTCGCCACCGATACCGACTTCGCAGTCGGGCCGCAATGGGGAGGTCTGCGGGAGTTGCCCATGCGCGACATCGTGATGATCCTCGCGAGACGGCGCAACGCACCCGCCGCACCAGAGCCACCTGAGGATTAGCCCATGTCGGCGCTCTGCGCCTCGAACAACCGCTTGTAGAGCCCGGGTTGCGTGAGCAGCGTGCGATGGTCACCCTCCTGGCTGATCCGTCCGTTCTCCAACACCAGAATTCGGTCGGCGACAGCGGCGACGAAGTCCATGTCGTGACTGATGACGAGGCACGTGCGATCGCGGGCATAGCCCCGGATCACGCCGATCAGCCTGGTCCGCTGATCGGCGTCGAGATTCTCCGTCGGCTCGTCGAGCAGAAGGACCTCCGGGTTGCGCAGCAGGCACCGCGCCAGCGCAATGAGCCGCTTCTGCCCACCGGACGGCACCTGCACATCGACGATCGTGTCGTAGCCATCGGGCATCTTCGTCGTGATGACCTCGTGGATGTGTGCCTGCCTGCACGCGTCTTCGATCTCCGCGTCGCCGGCGTCGGGCCGCGCCAACCGGATGTTGTCCCGGATCGTGGCTTTCGTGAAGAACGGAAACTGCGCGAGTTTCGACACCTGCTCGCGCAACGAGGCGATGGTGACACCTGAGATGTCGTGACCATCCAACAAGATGCGGCCCTGCTGCGGGTCGAGAAATCTCAACGCGAGGTTGAACATCGTCGACTTGCCCGATCCGATGCCACCAACTACTGCGACAGTCTCGCCCTCGGCGACCGCGAATGACAGCCCGTCGAGGACGGGCTGCGACGGCGTGTAGCCGAACGTCACATCCTCGAACGCAAGATTCCCGTGCACCTCACCGAGCCGTACGGCACCCGGGGATTCCCGAACCGAGGGGCGGGTATCCAGCAGCTCGTAGGTCGACGCCGCACTGGGCGCCACCGACTGGTACGTGGTGTACGCGCCCAGAACTCGTTGCGCTGCACCGAACATCGTCGGCACAACGCCGGCGAACACGAGCAGGGCCGCGAAAGTCAGCCCGAAGTGCGCGCTGTATGCGATACCGACCAGCAACACCACGACGGTGCTGAGCGCGACGAAAATCTGCGACCCGTTCACGGTGGCCTGCGTCCAGACCACCGCGGACGCCACGCTCCTCGCCGAGGACGACGACACGTCGTGAAACCGCTTGCTGCGCGCCGGTTGCGCGTTGAACATCTGAATTTCGGCGATTCCACTCATCGTCTGCTCGACTTCGGAAGCCATCGCCCGGTCGGCATTCATCCCCCGCCTCATGACGGCTTGAACGTGGCGGCCCGCATATCGCAGCGTGAGCAGGGCCAGCGGAGTGAGAAGCAAGGCCGCGACCGTCATCTGCCAGGAAATGGCCAAGAGGTAGCTGATGACCAGGATGAGAACCGCGGCGTCGATCAGTGGCGGTAGCAGGCAGTCGGTCAAAAGCCGTTGCACACCGAGGGATTCAGTGGTGACCCGTTGGATCAACTCACCGCTGCGGGATCCGACGAAGAAGTCCAGCGAAAGCGTCTGAAGGTGGTCGTGCACGCGTTGCCTGATATCGACCGCCAGGGTCTGCTCGACCTTCGCACCCACCCAGGCGTTAACGAAGTACATCAGCTGGGTCAGCAACAGCGATGATGCCCACACGATGAGCAGTACCGCGAACGGGACCGGACCCGCCAGAGACCGCAGCACGCCGTCTTCTCGGGCCACCAGCGGTCCACGAAGGTCCCACACCCCGGCGAGGTTCTCACTTGCACCGGCCTCGGCGACCACCTGCATCATCGGTCCGAACACGGCGATCGTGACGTACGGCAGGGCCGACGCGAGCACTCCGAACAGGAGCAGGAGAACGAGCCGGCCGCGCACCGTTCGGAGCATGCCGATACTCCGCAGCACGAGGCGACGCGAGGACAGCTGGTGCACATCCGGTTTGGCCAAGGCGGGTTCTCCGTTCAGTTGGCGCGCGCTCCGTCACGCCGTCGGCGCGTCGTCCTCGAAGAACTCCCGTATCGCGGCGAACCCGCCGTGCTTCGCCGCCTGGTATGCCCAGATCGCGGCGATGATCGGCACGGGTCCGAACGCGACCAACCACCGCGCCCCGGGTGGGACGAGTTCGGCGATCACCTCGGTGCTCGGCACGCCGTCGACGACCGCGGGTAGCCATTCGTGCAACAGGATCGTCAGCATGCGGGTGGCCTCGAACGGTCCGGCGATGGTGGCCAGCACCCAGCTCAGCGACGCGATGATCAGCGCCCACGGCCACGCCAGCATGAGCGACTGGTCGTCGACGATGTCTGCGGCCGAGCGGATCGACTCAGCGATGAACGCGAAGGCCAACGCCACCAACAGGACTCCGACCTGAGCCGCGAGCAGGTCGTCGAGCACCGAGTTGGCCAGTTCGTCGGCCGTTCGGGTCGGCAGGCCGAACGCGAGCGACAACAGGCCGGCCAGCAGCGCCAGCAGGGCCAGTGCCGACGTCGAGTCGTCGATGCGCATGAAGGAGTCGGTGAGAATGCGCATCACGAGTCGTGACGACGCCGTCGGACGCGTCCGGTACAGGATCATCACGACGAGCCCGGAGATGACGATCGAGGTCAGCCAGGCCACGACGGCCGCACAGATCACCACGAGTGCGAAAGACCCGATGATCGCGACGAGCTGCGAGTTCTCGCTCTCCCCGTTGCGCACGACGAGCAGCGGAACCACGCCGATGGCGATGACGCCTGCTACCCGCACGAGAATCGGAAGGGTGAAGCCGGCGATGTCGCTCGCGTCGAGGTCGGGGTCGCGGCTGCGGATCGCGGCGACCTCGGCACTCATCACCGATCGGGCCCGGCGAAAAGACAGCGCCACACCGCGAATCTAAAGGTCAGCGTCCGTCCACCGGTCGCGACACGCTTTAGCGGAGGTAGACCTGCCCCTTGGAGGGATAACCGCCTCCGGTCGTGGTGATGTGGACGTGGTCGTAGTGGCCGTACCCGCCGCTGCGGGAACCACCCGGCGTGTAGTACGTGCCGCGCCAGATGCAGTCCTGCAATCCGAACCGCTCGGCGTTCTTGAGTGCGTACGCCACGATCTCGTTGCCGAGCGCGATACCCGCGGCGCTGCTGGGGTTCGGGATCATGACGTCGAGCGCGAGCCCGTCGGGATGCCAGCGCAGCGCATCCGGCCGGACACCGCCGATCTGTTGGATCTCGGGGAAGTCCGCGCTGATGCTGCGCGAGGCCAGGATCGTCTTGACCTGCAAACCGCTCTCCGGGGCGTCCCCGACCGGGAGGGCCTCGGGGATGTCGATGACGCGCCAGCGCGACGCCGTGGCCGCCGATACGAAGTTCACGCCTTCCGGCTGGACGACGGGAGGCGGCGACGACGAGGCGGGCGCCGAGACGATCTCCATGCAGCAGGGTGGCGGTTCCTCGGCGACGGGTTTGGCCACCGGTTTGGCGGGTAACTTCTGGACATCACTGCCGACCGCGAACAACACAGCGGCCGGGGCGATGATCGCAGCCGCGACAGCCGACTTCTTCCGTCGGCCGGGGCTGGCTAATGAATGTCGGCCCACACGGGCACCATACGGGCAGGTCAGAGCGATTGCAGCAACCGAGCGCGGTCTCTGAGAGTTCCCTTAAATTTCCGTGAGCGCCCCCAGCCCGGCGTTTTCGCAGGTCAAAGGTCACAAAATAGTCACGAAACGATTGCGTTATGAGGCATGCATCACAGCGGTAAAAGTCATCCGATCGCCGCGATACAACGACCGCCGCTGCTCGATCGGAACGCCGTTCTGGTCATAGGACACCCGGTTGAGCAGAAACATGGGCGTGCGGCTGTCGACGGTCAGTAACGCCGATTCCCGCGCGTCGGGCAGCGCGGTGTCGATGGTGTCGACCGTCCGCTCGAACTTGATCCCCCGGCTCCGGATCTCGGCGTACAGCGAGACCCGGTAATCGAACGTCTCGCGCAGCCCGGGATAGCGGGCGGCGGGCAACTTCGTCGTCTCGAGACCGACCCGCACACCGTCGGTGGTCAGCACGCGCTCCAACTGGATGATCGGCGCGCCCGGCTCGATGGCGAGTTGGCCGGCAAGTGTCTCGTCGGCGGTCAGGTCGGTCCAGCCGACCAGGATGCGCCCGGCGCTCAACCCCTTGTCCTTGGCAGCCTCGGTGTAGGAGCCCATCGCGAGCGGCAGCTGAACCTTGGGCTTGGCGACGACCGTCGTGCGGCCCCGACGTTCGACACGACCGTCGAGCAGAAGCTCACGCAGCGCCTGCCGGACGGTCTCGCGTGCGACGTCGAACTGTTCGGCAATCTCGCGTTCGGCCGGAAAAGGGTCGCCGACCTCCATGTCATCGAGCATCCGATCCAGTTGTGCGCGAACCACCTGGTGCTTGAGAACTCGATGCTCTGCGCTCGCAGCCACGAGACCACCGTACCAATTCCTGGTATAGACCATGGTATAGACCAAGAAGTTTCGAGCTGTTAACCTTCCGTTCGCCTTAGCTGAACCTGTTGGTATAGACCAACGCACAGGGTGTGTGGCGGATCAACCCCGCCCCCTCGAAAGGTTTCCGCGCCCATGAAGATTCGTCCCCGCCGGCCGATCGCGGCCGCCGCTGCAGCTGCCAGCATCGCCCTGGTCATGTCCGGTTGTTCGGGTTCCGACAGCTCCGAGGCCACCACCGAACAGGGCTTCCCAGAGACCATCACCCTGGCCGCCATCCCCGCCGAGAACTCCAGCGATCTCAAGGCCAGCTATGACCCGCTCATCAAGCTGCTGGAGAAGGAAACCGGGTCGAAGGTCGAATTCGTCCAGGCCTCGGACTACGCCGGCGTGGTCGAGGGCATGATCGCCGACAACGTCGACCTCGCATTCTTCGGGCCGTTCGCGTATGTCGTGGCCGGCATCAACGGGGCCAAGATCACCCCGATCGGCGCCGTCATCAAGGACGAGGGCACGCAGCCGGGCTACCAGTCGTACGGCCTGGCCCGCTCCGAAGAGGCAAACATCAACGGCCTCAAGGACTTCGCGGGCAAGAAGGTGTGCTTCGTCGACCCGGGTTCGACGTCGGGATTCCTGTACCCGAGCGCGGGGCTGATCGAGGCCGGTGTCATCAAGTCCGGTTCGGAGGCCGACATCTCGGCCGCGATGTCGCCGATCTATGCCGGTGGCCATGACTCGTCGGCCCTCGCGATCGCCAACGGCGACTGCGACGCCGGATTCGCGTTCGACACCATGGTCGACAAGACGATGATCGAGAAGGGCGACCTCAAGCCCGGCCAGCTCAAGACGGTGTGGAAGTCGGAGATGATCGCCGGCTCGGTGTTCGCCGCCAACGACTCACTCGGCACCGAGGCCATCGACAAGCTCAAGAAGGTGTTCGCCGACAAGGCCAACGTGACCAACTTTGAGGCAGAAGGCTTTTGCGAGGGTGACGCGTGCCGGATCACCGACGAGCGCGCGTGGGGCGTCGTGCCGGTCAACGACTCCGATTACGACGGCGTCCGCCACGTCTGCGACGTGACCGGTTCCGAGAAGTGCAAGGGCTGACATGAGCAACGTCACCAAGAAATTCGGTGACACCCTCGCACTGGACGACGTGTCCCTCGACGTGCACCGCAGCGAGCTGCTCGTGCTGCTCGGCCTGTCCGGGTCGGGCAAATCCACGCTGCTGCGCTGCCTCAACGGGTTACACCCCGTCACGTCGGGTGCCGTCGACGTCGGCGGCACCCGGGTGGACCAGGCCTCGAGCGCGCAGCTGCGTGCCCTGCGCAGGCGGGTCGGGTTCGTCTTCCAGCACTTCAACCTCGTCGGCCGGCTCAGCTGCCTGGAGAACGTCCTCATCGGCGGCCTCGGCCAGCTGCGTTTCCCGCGCTATGGCGCGCTCACCTACCCCAAGAGCATGCGCGTGGCGGCGCTTGCCCACCTGGACCGGGTCGGGCTCGCCGATTTCGCGGAGCGTCGCGCCGACACGCTTTCGGGCGGCCAACAGCAGCGCGTCGCGATCGCACGCACGCTGATGCAGCGGCCGGCGCTCCTGCTGGCCGATGAGCCGGTGGCCTCACTCGACCCCGAAAACGCCGGCGTCGTCATGGATCTGCTGTTCCGCGTGTGCATCGAGGAGAAGCTGACCGTGGTGTGCACGCTGCACCAGGTCGACCTCGCGCTCGGCTGGGCGCACCGCCTCGTCGGCCTGCGCAACGGGCAGAAGGTTCTCGACCGGCCCGCCGTGGGCATGACCCGCGACGACGTCATGGCGATCTATCAGCGCGTCGACCCCACAGTCACCTCGACCACCCGTCCGTCATGACCATCGAAGTCACCGAGCGGCCGGCGGCCTCCGGGCCGTCGGCGCCAAATCGCAAGCCGCCCTGGCCCGGTCTGCTTCAGCTCGTCGCGATCGCCGCGGTCCTCGCCACGATCGTGTCGGCGTGGTCGATCGATTTCGCCCCCACCGCTCTGATCGACGGATTCGACGAGGTCGTCGCACTACTCGAACGCATGGTGCCGCCGCGTCTGGACGACCCGGGCCGGATCGCCGGACTCGCCGTCGAGACACTGTTGATGGCCGTGCTCGGCACGGTTCTCGCTGCCATCGCGTCGGTACCGCTGGCATTCATGGCCGCCCGCAACACCACACCGCACCCAGCCGTGTACGCGGTGGCACGCGCGATCATCACGTTCTGCCGGGCCATGCCGGATCTGCTGTTCGCGGTGCTGTTCGTCCGCGCACTCGGAATCGGCGTGCTGCCAGGAATTCTCGCACTCGCCCTGCATTCCATCGGCATGCTCGGCAAACTGTTCGCCGACGCGATCGAGCAGACCGATCCGGGTCCGCGCGAGGCCGTGCGCAGTACCGGCGCCGGATACTTCCGCGAAATGCTCAACGCTGTCGTCCCCCAAGTGATGCCGGCCTGGATCGGCACCTTCATCTACCGGATCGACATCAACCTGCGCATGTCGGTCGTGCTCGGCTTCGTCGGCGCGGGTGGTATCGGCTTCGCCCTGCAGGATGCGTTGCGGGGCTTGATCTATCCACGCGCACTCGGCATCGTCTGCGTGATCCTGGCGATCATCGTGGCCATGGAGCTGCTCGCGATCCTCATCCGCAGGATGCTGCTGACCCCCGAGCAGACAAGTCCGGCACGTGATCGCGCCACCCGGTTCGTCTTCTCGGGCCTTCTGATCGGCACGGTCCTCGCATCCTTCGTGGTGTTGAAGATCAATCCGGTGTCGCTGTTCACCTGGGTGCTTCCCTCGGTCGAGGTCTTCACCCGCATGATCCCGCCCAACTTCGACGCGCTCGGCAGCGAATTGTTCGTCGCCGCAGCACAAACGGTCGCGATCGGCGTGGTTTCCACGGCGATCGGCGTGGTGCTGTCGATACCCGTCGGCATCCTCGCGGCCCGTAACGTCACGCCGAATGCTGTGGTGTACTGGTTCGCCCGCGGCTGGATCCTGTTGGTACGGGCCGTGCCAGAGCTCATCCTGGCCGTGGTCTTCGTCGCGGCTTTGGGTCTCGGGCCGATCGCAGGCACCTGTGCGCTGGCCATCGGATCGGTCGGCTTCCTGGCCAAGTTGGTCGCCGACGCGGTCGAAGAGATCGACCCCGGTCCGATGGAAGCCGTCAAATCGGTGGGCGGCGGTTGGTGGAAGACATTGTTCGCCGCGGTGATTCCGCAGTCGATGCCTGCGATGGTGGGCTCGAGCCTGTACCTGTTCGACGTCAACGTGCGCACTTCGACCATCCTCGGCATCGTCGGGGCGGGCGGCATCGGTTATCTGCTGTTCGAGTCGATCCGCACGCTGAACTTCGACGTGGCCGGCGCCATCGTGATCGTCATCTTCGTCATCGTCTACGCCATCGAAAGGTTGTCCGGGTGGATACGCTCACGCCTCGTGTGACGCTGGCCGCGGTCTGGACCGGCGGCTCCGAGGTCGAGCTGCAGAAAGTCGGGATCCCCGAGCTCGGCGATGGAGATGTCCTGGTGCAGGTTCGGTTGGCCACGGTGTGCGGCAGTGACCTGCACACCGTGACCGGCCGCCGTTCCGCCGCGTGCCCGTCGATCCTCGGCCATGAAGCCGTCGGCGACGTCATCGCCGCCGGTCCGCGTGCGCCGGTCCAGGTCGGGCAACGAGTGGTGTGGTCGGTGACGGTCACCTGCGGTGAATGTGCGCGCTGCCGTTCGGGTTTGACCGCGAAGTGCACATCGGTGCGCAAGGTCGGCCATGAGCCGTTCGACGGTGACTGGCCGTTGTCGGGCTCGTATGCCGAGCACGTGGTGCTGCCCAAGGGCACGACGATCGCCGTGGTGCCGTCGACTCTGCCCGATACCGTGGCGGCCCCCGCGGCATGTGCGACGGCGACCGTGATGGCGACGCTGGAGGGGGCCGGCGAGCTCGCCGGGCGCCGCGTATTGATCGGCGGGGCCGGCATGCTGGGCCTCACCGCGGTGGCGGCCTGCGCCGAAGCCGGCGCCGACGTTCAGGTCGTCGACATCGATCCCGGACGCCTGGAATTGGCAACGGAATTCGGCGGCCGCGCCGGTGACGGTGGGCCGGTCGATGTCGCGATCGACTACACCGGCTCCACCGATGCCGTCGCGCAGGCACTGGGCCGACTCGACATCGGCGGCGTGCTCGTACTCGCCGGGTCCGTGATGCCTGGCGCGCCGTTGGCCGTCGACCCGGAAGCCGTTGTCAGGCAATGGCTCACCATCACGGGTGTGCACAACTACGAGCCACGCCACCTGCACCGGGCCGTCGAGTTCCTCGACCGGACCAGAGACCGCTATCCGTGGCACTCGCTGGTTGGGGCGCCCGTCCCGCTCGACGACATCGCGTCGGCGTTCTGCGCGCCACCGGTCGGGAAGTTACGGACGGCAGTGGCCCCGCGGCCCTGACCCGTTCGCCGATACTGTGACGAACGTGCAACTTGTTGAGGCGATCTCGACCTCACGGCACAAAAGCCTGCACGTTCGTCACAGTGCGTCACAACGGAAAAGCCGAACCTCCCTGGCGTGGTGACGACCACGAACCAGGTTTATTCGCTGCTGTCGCTGCCGCTGTTGTCACCGCTGTCGCTGGAGCCGGCAGCCGATGAAGAAGGCGACTTCTTATCGTCGTCGGTACGCGTCGTCGACTTCGTGTTCCCGGTGAGCTTCTTGACGCTGTCGCGCACGTTGGACCGGAAGTCCTTGACGCTCTGGCGGATTCCGCTTCGGTCATCGGACTTCTGCACACCCTTGCGCGACGGCTTCGCGACCTCGGACTCTGTCTTCGTGTCTGTCGTGTCCGTCGTGTCGGCCGTGTCCGTCGCCGACCCGTTCTCCTGGACCTCGGTTTCGGTCTTGGTTTCAGTCGAAACGGTGACTTCCTCGACCGCCGGCTTCGTGAGCTTCTCCACGACGGCCCGCAGCGGGCTGACGGTCGCGTCCTCGGTTTCGTCCGCCTCGACCACGTCTTCGACTTCTTCGACCGCGGTGCTCGCCTCAGCGGTTTCAACGTCCTCGGGCGTCTTGATGTCGCGAGGCGCAGGCTCCTCACCCCACGGCGTGAGGATGCCGGGCGCGGGAATGTAATCGCCTTCGCGGCCGGGAAGCAGCGGACCGAGGTCGCCGTAACCCCCGTTGAGCAAGCCGTCCACCACGTGGAAAGGCGCGCGGACAACGGCTTCGAAGAACGGCTGAAGCTCGCCGGTCGTCATGGAGTAGAAGATCTCGGAGTGGGCCATACCGGCTCCGCCGATCGCGCTCAGCAAGGGGCCGACAAGCCGCACGGCGGTGTACTCGACCAGCTCCGGTAGCTGCCGGATCTCGGTCTCCAGCGCCGGGAACTGGCGGGCCAGCACGTGGGCGACCGCGTCGTTGAACGGTCCGATCACGAGCGGTGCGATGGGTGCGAACACCATGTCGGCCACCAGCGCGTAGTTCCAGTGCGTCAGGTCGGCATCGGGCCAGGTGGCCTGCACGGTCTGCCACAACTCGGGCACCTTGCGGAAGAGCGCATCGCCGCTCAGCTCGAGCGCCTCGGTCGCGCCCGCAGCCAGAATCTGTGCGTACTCGGCGAAGTTGACGTGCTGAACCTCGGTCGACACCACGCGCGGCGCGACCGCAGCGATTTCAACGTCGGTGTCGGGCAGCGCCGCGATCGACCCCAAGGAAATGACACCAGCACCCGCCAGCGCCACCCCTGCCGTGAGCGATCGCCGAAAACCCTTGTCCGCCATAACGTTTAAAACTCCTGCGCTGCCTTGGACGATTGACAACGCAAACGTTAGCTGAGAAGTTGCTGTAAATGGGGGCTACGTCCCCCGGGGTTCAGCCCTGGAACACCCGGATCCAGTCGACCAGCATCTCCGCCGGATAGTTGCCGCCCGCGGGTTCGCGCCCACCCGATCCGCCGACGGCGATGTTGAACACGGGCACCATCGTGTAGCCAGGATCGTTGAACGGCCAGTCCTGCAATGAATTCGCGGGAACCTCGAAGAACGGCTCCATGCCGGGGCCGTAGTCCTTCCAGAAGTACATGCCGGCAGGCGTCCACGACATACGCCAGGTGTGCCAGTCGCTGTCGACCGGATGCGGGTTGGTGGCGAACGACGTGCCGTCCAGCCGGGCGTGCACCGTGGTGCCCGAGGGCCAGTCGCGGTTGCCGTACCACTCCACGAGGTCGACCTCGCCGCCGCGGACCGGATCGTCGTTCAGAACCCAGAACGCCGGCCAGGCCCCGTCGGTGAGGCAGTTGAGCTTGACGCGCGCCTCCCACGTGGTGCCGATGCCACCACGCCACAGTCCGACGACCTTGGCGCTCGCGTACTTCTCCTGGATCGTGGTGCCCGGCCCGCGCGTCGCGCGGATGACGAGGTTGCCCTTGCCGTCCTGGAACGCATGCTCCTGGTCGGTCACGTACCGGCCCATGTTGAACGGCTTGTCCCACTCCACGGGGTTCTTGATCGTCTCGCGGGCAGGCACGAGATGCCACCATGCCGGATCCGGTGGTGAGCCCGCCGGGCCGTTGAACTCGTCCTGGAACAGAAAGTTCGGCGCGGTATCGGCAGCAGCCGGGCCGGGCCCGGGCGGGTTGTCGCCGATGTTCGGCTCTGCGCTGGCGGTTCCGGCGGGCAATGCTGCGGCCGCCACCCCCAGACCCATCATGAACATCACGCGGCGACGATCCATTTCAGGCACAGCCACACAATAGATGGACGCCAAACGATACGGCGTATTTCGGTGCGGTGAACGGGTGCGGCGTCGCCACAGACACGACGGTCAGAGACGCAAAAGCGCAGCTACGCACCGGCGGCAGACGCATCGCCGCGCGTTCAGAGGGTGCCGACCGAAAGTCGCGGGTGACGACGACGCCGGCGTCGGCCGGGGCCGCACGTCACAGACTCGTCATAGTCCCAGCGTGCGACGGACTGCCCGGTGAAAACCGCACGTCTCGACACACAGGTTCGCGTTACACAGTAGAAACTTCGGTCGTTTGAGTTGCAGACCGTGAATTTTCCCGAAAAATGCTCAACGGCCCAACAAATGGCGTACAGCTGTATCGGGCAATCGTCGGGTTGGAAAACAAGGGGAACAGATGAAGTCGACGCGCAGAGTTTTGACCATCGCCAGCGTCGCCGCGCTTGCGGTGATCGGGGTGGCCGCCTGCGGTGGGGGCGAAAGCTCGACCGCGAAAGAGGGCGGTGAGATCAACGTCAGCATGACGTCGTTCCCCGATTACATCGACCCGCAGCTGTCCTACACGCTCGAGGGCTGGGAGGTGCTCTACAACACCTACACCCCGCTGCTCACCTATAAGCACGCCAAGGGCGAGGAGGGCACCGAGGTGGTGCCCGGGCTGGCCAAATCGCTGCCCGAGGTCTCCCCTGACGGCAAGACATACAAAGTCACGTTACGACCGAACATGAAGTACTCGGACGGAACCCCCATCAAGGCATCGGATTTCACCTATGCCATCCAGCGCCTGTTCAAGGCCGACTCCGGCGGTTCGGTGTTCTACGGCGTCATCGCCGGCGCCGACGACTACGCGGAAGGCAAGGCCGACACGATCAGTGGCATCAAGACCGACGACGCGTCCGGCGACATCACCATCACGCTGACCGGGCCGAACGGCACGTTCGACCACATCCTCGCGCTGCCGTTCGCCGCGCCGGTCCCCCCGAGTACCCCGCTCGACAAGGACGCGACCAACAACCCGCCGCCGACCAGCGGACCGTTCACGATCACCAAAGTCGATGCGCCGCACACCCTCACGATGGAACGCAATCCGCAGTTCCAGACCGTCAAGGACGCCGGTGCCGACGAGGTGGCCGATGCGCACGTCGACAAGATCATCATCACCCAGAACAAGAGCAACAGCGCCCAGGTCACCGGCGTACAGCAGAACACCATCGACTTCATGGTCGATCCGCCCGACGCCGACCGGCTACCCGAAGTGAAGGCGCGTTACAGCGACCGCTTCCGGCTCGAGGACTCGATCAACACCTACTACTTCTGGATGAACACCCAGCTGGCACCGTTCAATGACCTGCGGGTGCGCCAGGCGATCAACTACGCCATCGACCCCGAGGCGCTCAACCGCATCTTCGGTGGCCGGTTGCACCCCACCCAGCAGATCCTGCCGCCGGGGATGCCGGGCTACGAGGAGTACAAGCTCTACCCCGGGCCGGACATCAACAAGGCCAAACAGCTCATCTCCGAAGCGAATCCGGCTGACCGCAACATCACCGTGTGGACCGATGACGAGCCGGACCGCAAGCGCATCGGTGAGTACTACCACGACGTGCTCACCCAGCTCGGGTTCAACGCGACACTCAAGGTCATCGCGGGCGACGTGTACTGGACGACGATCGGCAACCAGACCACGCCCGATCTCGACACCGGGTTCGCCGACTGGTTCCAGGACTTCCCGCATCCCGACGACTTCTTCCGGCCGCTGATCAACGGCAAGAGCATCCTTCCGACCAACGGCAACAACTACTCTCGGGTCAACATCCCGGGACTGGACGCCAAGATGGATGAACTGCTCACCAAGCAACTGTCCGACGACGTCGAGAAGGGTTACGCCGACCTGGACCGCGCGTTCATGGAGCAGGCCATCTGGGCGCCGTACGGCAACGAGCAGTTCACCACGTTCCTGTCGGATCGCATGGACTTCGACACGAGTTATCACCATCTGCTGTTCAACCAGGACTACACCTCCTTCGCGCTGAAGTAATGGGGGTCGCGGTCACCGGGCACAGTCCCTGGTATCTGGCCTGGATCCGGCTGCGGCGCAACAAGGTTGCGCTGGCATGTGGCGCGCTGTTCGTCGCGATCGTGCTGTTCTGCCTGGCCGCCCCGCTGTGGGCGGAACATGTGGCACACACGTCGCCGAACGAGAACCACATCACCGACAAGGTGCTGATCGACGGCGAAGAGACATACGTCGTGTCCCCCGACGGCACACCGCTTGGTCCGGGCCTGCACGGCCGCTACCTTCTCGGCGCCGACCAGAACGGTCGCGACGTGATGGTGCGGTTGATGTACGGGGGCCGTACCTCGATATACATCGGTCTGGCCGCTGCGCTGACCACGACGGTGCTGGCCGTGATCATCGGCCTGCTCGCGGGCTATTACCGGGGGTGGATCGACGCACTGCTGTCGCGGGTCATGGACGTGGTGTGGGCATTTCCGGTGCTGCTGCTGGGTATCGCACTGGGCACGGCTCTGGCCCTCGGCGGGTTGAAGGTGGGCCCGATCCAGGTGGCCGGGGACTCGCTGTGGATTCCGATCCTCATCATCGGGTGCGTCTATGTGCCCTACATGGCGCGGCCAATCCGCGGCGAGGTACTGGCCTTGCGGCAGAAGGAGTTCATCGAGGCGGCCGTCGCGATGGGCAAGGGCCCGTTGCGGATCATGGTCTCCGAGTTGCTGCCCAACATCGTCTCGACGGTCATCGTGTTCTTCACCCTCAACATCGCCAACAACATGCTGCTCGAGTCGGCGCTGTCGTTTCTGGGTGCCGGAGTACGGCCGCCCAACGCGTCGTGGGGCACGATGATCGCCGACGGCTACCAGACGATCTACACCGCACCGCATCTGACGATCGTGCCCGGCCTGATGATCGTGATAACCGTGTTGTCGCTCAACGTGTTCGGGGACGGGCTGCGCGATGCGCTCGATCCCAAGGCCAAGATCCGGTTGGAGCACTAGACCATGGCCAGGTTCATCGTCAGACGCGTGCTCGGGATGATCGCGGTGTTGTTCGCGATCTCGCTGTTGGTGTTCGTCATCTTCAACGTGATCCCGAACTCCGATCCGGCCGCGCGGATCGCCGGGAAGAACGCGAACCCGGCCCTGATCGCGAGGGTGAGTCAGGATCTCGGCCTCGATCAGCCGTTGCCGGTGCAGTACCTGACCATGATGAAGCAGATCGTCACCGGCCAGCTCACCTCCTATGCGAGCAATCGCAATGTGGCCGAACAGATTTGGGAGGGCCTGCCGGCCACGATGTCGTTGTGCATCGGTGCGGCTGTGCTGTGGATGGCGCTGGCCATCTGGTTCGGCTACCTCAGCGCCGTGCACGCAGGCAGGTTCACCGACCGCGCCCTGACGGTGCTCTCGCTGGCCGGCATCTCGATGCCGGTGTTCTGGCTCGCCGCGATCCTGCTGTACTACCTCAGCTACAAGCTGGAACTGTTCCCCGCGAGCAGTTACGTACCGCTGGCGGAGAATCCGCTGCAGTGGGCGTATCACCTGATCCTGCCGTGGGTCACGCTCGCGGTGCTCTATGTGGGCTTCTACAGCAGAGTGCTGAGAACCAACATGCTCGACGTCGCGAACGAAGACTATGTGCGCACCGCGCGGGCGAAGGGCATCAGCGAGCGCCAGGTGCGCACGCGCCACATCCTGCGCAATTCGCTGATCCCGATCGTCACGCTGTTCGGTCTCGACTTCGGCGCCGTCGTCGGCGGCGGTGCGATCCTCACCGAGACCGTCTTCAACATCAACGGTGTAGGCCTGTACGCAGGTGAAGCCATCCGCACACTCGACCTGCCCCCGCTGATCGGGGTGACGATGTACGGCGCGTTCTTCATCGTGCTGTTCAACACGATCGTCGATCTGGCCTACGCCTACCTCGACCCACGGATCCGACTCGGAGAGGCGGCCCCCGCATGAGCGAAGCTCCCGAGCGAATCGTCGAGCGGGGCACCCTCTTACAGGTCACGGATCTGTACGTCCGGTTCGCCACCGACGAGGGCGTGGTCCGCGCCGTCGACGGTGTCTCGTTCAGCCTGAAACCCGGCGAAATACTGGCCGTGGTCGGAGAATCCGGCTCGGGCAAGAGCGTAACCGCACAGACGTTGATCGGCCTTACCCGCTCATCGAACGCCGCGATCGAAGGCTCGATCGATTTCGGTGGGCGAGAGATCAACGGCCTCGACGACGATGAGTTGCGTGACGTGCGCGGCGAACACATCGCGATGGTCTTTCAAGACCCGATGACCTCACTCAACCCCGTGTACCGGGTCGGAGACCAGATCATCGAGATGATTCGGGCGCATCGGGACGTCGCCAAGGCACAGGCCCGCGAGCAGGCGGTGGAACTGCTTCGCGCAGTTGGTATCCCGCATCCGGAGCGGCGAGTCCACGACTACCCGCACGAATTCTCCGGCGGTATGCGTCAGCGCGTCATGATCGCCATGGCACTAGCCCTGGAACCGGAAGTGCTGATCGCCGACGAACCGACCACCGCGCTCGACGTGACGGTGCAGGCCCAGATTCTGCGGCTTGTCGACCAGCTCAATCGTGACCGCGAACTCGCGGTCGTGCTCATCACGCATGACCTCGGGGTTGTCGCCGAGGTCGCCGACCGCGTGGTGGTGATGTATGCCGGCCAGATCGTCGAGGACGGCTCGCTGGAGGAGATCTTCTACGACCCGCAGCATCCATACACCTGGGGCCTGCTGGGCTCGCTTCCGCGCGTGGAAGATTCACATCCGGATCGGTTGCCGCAGATTCCGGGGCAGCCGCCGTCACTGCTGAATCCACCCTCCGGTTGCCGCTTCGCGCCGCGGTGCCCGCACGTATTCGATCAGTGTTCACAGCCGCCGCCGCTGGAAAGCCGAGACGGCGGAAGCCATCTGGACCGGTGCTGGCTTCAGCCCGCCGAGAAGAGAGCGCTTCGATGACAGCGCTGCTGGAGGTCACTGATCTGGTCAAGCACTTCCCCATCAAGTCCGGGGTCGTCATCGATCGGGAGGTCGCGCGGGTGCGCGCGGTCGACGGGGTGAGCCTGTCGCTCAACGAAGGCGAAACCCTGGGTCTCGTCGGCGAGTCGGGCTGCGGAAAGTCCACTCTGTGCCGTCTCATCCTGCAGTTGACCCAGCCCACATCCGGTTCGGTGCGGTTCGACGGCCATGAACTCGTCGGACGTTCGCAACGTGACCTGCGTCCGATGCGCAGGCAGATGCAGATGATCTTTCAGGACCCGTTCGCGTCGCTGAATCCACGCAAACGCGTCGGACAGATCATCGGCGATCCGATCGAACTGCACGGCCTGGCCAGCGGCTCGGAGGCCAGGCGCCGGGTGCACGAACTGCTCGATCGAGTCGGCCTCCAGGCCGAGCATTACAACCGATACCCGCACGAGTTCTCCGGCGGCCAGCGACAGCGCATCGGAATCGCCAGAGCCCTTGCCCTGCAGCCGAAACTCATCATCGCCGATGAGCCGGTTTCGGCGCTCGACGTCTCGGTGCAGGCACAGATCATCAACCTGCTCAAGGACCTGCAGCAGGAGTTCGGGTTGTCGTACCTGTTCGTGGCGCACGATCTCGGCGTGGTGCGCCACGTATCCGATCGGGTGGCGGTGATGTACCTCGGCAAGATCGTCGAAACCGCCGATGCGGACAGCCTCTACCGCAGGCCGTTTCACCCGTACTCAGGTGCGTTGCTGTCGGCGGTGCCCATCCCGGATCCGCGGCGCAACGCGGCCAGGGAGCGTCTTGTGCTCGAAGGGGACGTGCCCAGCCCGATCGATCCGCCCGCGGGCTGCAGTTTCCACACCCGGTGTCCGTGGTGCACCGAGGTGTGCAACGTCGATACGCCTGCCCTGCTCGACCTCACCCCCGGGCACGCGGCGGCCTGTCACCACCCGCGTAATCAGGGATAGGGCTGGAACGGATTCCGTGGTTGTTGCGGGTACGGATTCTGCGGCTGCTGGTTGGGCACCTGGATCGGGATGGGCACCGGCACGAACGGCACCGTGACGTAGGTCGTCGTCATCGGGTTGGTCGTGGTCGTCGTCGTGGTCGGCGTCGTCGTGGTGGTTGTCGGTGTCGTCGTGGTCGTCGTTGTTGTGGTCGTGGTGGTCGTTGTCGTTGTGGTGGTTGTTGTCGTGGTCGTGGTCGGCGGCGTCGTGGTCTGCGTGACGACCTCGGTGTGGGTGACGGGCGGCGGAGGTGGCGGCGGCGCCTGGGTGACCGTCACCGGCGGAGGCGGCGGTGCCTCGGTCACGGTCGGCGGCGGTGGCGGCGGCGCGACGGCGCTGGGTTGCGGCTCCGGAGTGAGGGGCTTCGGCTCGGCGGTCTTGACTTCCGATGTGGGAGTGCTGCCCTCGGAACTGGTCAGCGCATACGTCACGCCACCCAGAGCAAGCAGTACACACACGCCGGCCACACCGAACACCGCGAGCGGTAACCGCTGCCACGCCGAGCGCCGCTGCTCGATCGGTCCCGTCGGCGGAACGTACTGCACCGCAGGCCGTGCCGAGGTCTCGCTGCCGTAGGTGTCGACCACATCGGGCCCGCTGTAGGGCACGACGTCGTCACCGGAATCGTCCTGCGACCAGGCCAGCGCCCGGAACGTCGACGATCCCGGCTGTTCGGGCACCACAGCAGGCGCGGTTTGGGTCGCCGGGGCAGCCGCGACCCCGAGCGTGGGAGCCGCACCGGTCATGGCGTCGGCATCGGCGACGTAAGCCGCCGACAGCGCGGCGCCGATCGCGGCGTCGAGCGCCGGCTGCGGCGTCGTCACCACCACGGCCCGGGAATGCTCCGAAAGTTGTTGAGTGATAAGCGGAATGCTCGCCCCACCGCCGAGGGTCACCACCGCCGAGATCGCCGACCAGCTGATCCTGTTGCGCTCCAACGCATTTTCGAGCGCTTCGAGCGCGCCGGCGAGCGGTTGTCGCATGAGCGATTCGAGTTCGCTGCGGGTGACGCGGACGGTGGCCGAGTAACCGGGCAGCTCGACCACCAGGTCGGTGGCCGTCACCGACGACAGCCGTTCCTTGGCCTGCCGGCACTCCTCCCGCAACCGGGCCAGCGATCCGACGGCCGCGGTACCGGCCGGATCGAGCCCGCCGGCCTGGGCCACGCCGTCGAGCACATGCTTCAACAGCGCCTGGTCGATCTGGTCGCCGGAGAAATCCGGGAATCGGACGGTCTCGTCGATCGGTTCGAACGCCGAGGCCGCGTCGGCGAGTGTGATGCTCGTGCCGCCGCCACCGAAATCCATCAGCGCGACGACGCCGCCCTGCGGTAAGCCGGGATTGGCGCGCAACGCGGTCAGCGAGGCGACCGCGTCGGGAATCAATCGGGCGGGCATACCGTCACGGGACAGGCTGGGGTTCGTCCGCAGCGCGTTGCGCAAGGCCCGCAGGGTCGGCGCGCCCCAGTGGGCGGGCACGGCGATCGCCAGCTGTGGCGATGGCCCGCCTGCCGCCTCCACCATCGCGTCGAGCGCCTCGACCAGCAGCGTGTCAGCGGGATAGGACGCGCCGTCGGGCGCCACGAGCGGTACCGGATCGCCGACGCGTTCGACGAAGCCGGCCAGCGTGACACCTGTCGTCGAATCGGGCACACCGACCTGCGGCGTACGGTCTGTCGACAGGGTCAACACCGATCGCCGGCTGACAGGTTGATTGCCGACTCGCGCCGCAACCAAGTTGGTGGTCCCGATCGACAACCCCAACGGGTCGCTCATAACGCACGCCACCCTAGCCGCCGAACCGGGCAACGTTCAGCCGACACTCCGCGTCCGGCGGTCCAAGCGCGTTCCGCCGATGCACCTTTGGCCCGTCTCAGCAACCACGCGCCGAAGAGACTCACCACGTGAGAAAGGGTTCAGGCAGCCAGGGCAACGTTTCTCTGGACGCGTCGTTTCGATCGGCCGTGCGCGGGTACATGGATGGCCATGACATCTCTGTGGCTGGCCGACCGCGCCGAACGGCCGCTTCCGCCCGAACCCCTCGATGAAATCAACCGATCCGCCGATGTCGTGGTGGTTGGCGCCGGCATCACGGGCCTGATCACCGCGGTGCTGCTGGCCCGCGCCGGCAAGGATGTGCTGGTGCTCGAGGCCCACACCGCGGGTGCCGGTACCACCGGCAACACGACCGCCAAGATCAGCCTGCTGCAGGGCACGAAGATGTCGAGCATCCTCAAGAAGCACGGCCCCAAGATCGCCAAGCAGTACGTCGAGGGCAATCTCGAAGGCCAGCAGTGGCTCGTGGGGCACTGTGAGGCGCACGGTCTGTCTGTTCAACGCGAAGCCGCCTACACCTATGCGCAATCCGAGGACGGCGTCCGGCTCGCCCGCAATGAATTGGAGGCGTGCCGCACGGCGGGGCTCGATGTCGATTGGGTCGACAGCGACGACGCCGAAGTGCCGTTCCCGTTCCACGGCGGGGTCCGGCTGGCCGATCAGGCGCAGTTCAACCCGATGCCCTTGTTGGACAGCCTGATCGTCGAACTCGACGAGCGCGGCGGCCGACTCGCGCAAGGCGTGCGGGTGCAGCGCGTCTCCGACGATGGCGGTGGGCTGAAACTGCATGTACGGACGAATGCCGGGGCCGAGTTCGACGTGCTCGCGAGCCGGTGCGTATTGGCCACCGGGATTCCGATACTCGACCGCGGTGGGTTCTTCGCCCGACTCAGCCCGAACCGGTCGTACTGCATGGCGTTCCGGGTGCCGGGAAATCTCACGCGCGGCATGTACATCTCGACCGATTCGCCGACCCGGTCGGTGCGGTACGCACCCACCCCCGACGGCGACCGGTTGATCGTCGGCGGTGCGGGCCATCTGGTCGGCCGGCGCGCGAACGCCGCCCAATCGGTACAGGAGCTCGCGTCATGGGCAAAGGTGCACTGGCCCGGGGCCATGCAGACGCACTATTGGTCGGCGCAGGACTACTCCCCCGTCGATGAGTTGCCCTATGTCGGCCCGATCCTGCCCGGCCACGAGAAGATCTTTGTGGCAACGGGATTCGACAAGTGGGGCATGACCAACGGGACGGCGGCGGCGTTGGCGCTGTCGAGTCAGATTCTCGGCGGCCGCATGGACTGGGCGACTGCGTTCGCGAGCTGGAGCCCGCATGAGCTATCGGGCATTCCGGCCGCCATGAAAGTGAACCTCGAGGTGGGGCTCAACCTCGCGAAAGGCTGGATCACGCCCGTCACCCGCATCGGCAGCCACGTGCCCGACGACGGTGGCGTGGTCAGCGGGCCGCCGTGGCACATGGAGGCCTGCAGCGTGATCGACGGTGTCGAGCATCGGGTCTCGCCGGTGTGCCCGCACCTGGGCGGCATCGTCAACTGGAACGACGCCGACGAGTCCTGGGAATGCCCGCTGCATGGGTCCCGATTCGCACCGGACGGCACGCTGCTGGAGGGCCCGGCGACCCGGAATCTCACTGCCGTCCGATAACGCTGTGGCCGCGACGGCAGGTGTGCTGCAATGTCGGGCATGGGTGATATCGACGACATCAAGCAAGTCAAATACCGGTACCTGCGTGCCCTCGACACCAAGCACTGGGACGAGTTCGCCGACACCCTCACCGAGGACGTCGCAGGCGATTACGGGCAGTCGCTGGGCGAGGCGCTGCACTTCACCGACCGCACGGCGCTGGTCGATTTCATGAAGCGGTCGCTCGGGCCGGAGATCATCACCGAGCACCGGGTCGCGCACCCCGAGATCACCGTCGACGGCGACGAGGCCACCGGAACGTGGTACCTGCAGGACCGGGTGATCGCGCCGGACTTCAACTTCATGTTGATCGGCGCGGCGTTCTACCACGACTCCTACCGCCGCACGAGCGAAGGCTGGAAGATCAGCGCGACGGGCTACGACCGCACCTACGACGCCACGATGTCGCTGGAGAACCTGAACTTCAAGCTGAAACCCGGCGCGGCGCTCAACATCTGACGCTATTTCGCAACCGCGATCAACGCGCCAGGGCGCAGCCAGCGCATGATCTGCACCAGCGTGGCGTCCTCGATGGCCACGCAGCCCGCGGTCGGCCCGCCGTCAGTGGTGTGCACGAAGAACGCACCACCGTTGCCGGGCACCCTGGCCTTGTTCACGCCCATCACGACAGCGTGTTTGTACTGCGGAATCTGCAGGTTCTCGGTGCCGCTGGCGGGATCGGTGTCGAACGGGCACTGCGCCTTCTTGCACACCTGCATGGTGTTGTAGGTCGGGCTCTTCATGTCGCCGTCCCACCAGTGGTCGGGGCCCACCTGGACGTACTGCAGCCCACCGCCGGGGTTGGGTGCGGTACCGAATGCGAAGTCGAGCGTGAAGATCCCCATCGGCGTCGCCATGTTGCCGTCATGAGTCTTGGCGGCCATGCCGTTGGCCCCGATGTTGGCGGGGATACCGACGCCGATGGGTTGCCAACCGGCCGAGCCGCGTTGCCACACATCCATTTTCGCCTTGGACCCGCCCACACCGACAACGGAGATCACCTGTGTGGCCGATCCGACCGCGCGGGCGAACCACGGCGCGTTGACCGCGACGGCGGCAGGCGCACACATCAACGCCAGCACGGCCGCGCACAGCAGTACCAGCAGTCGACGCACCCGTCCATCGTCGACGCCGCGGCTATCGCGGGCGTCAAGGTTCGGACACGATCAGGTCGCGGCTTTGTCCCCTGCCACGAGTTCGCTGAGCCAACCTGTCCACCTGGGCCGTTCGGTGTCCGCCGTCGCGGCGGCGTCGGGTCCGTAGAGGAAGAGCGTCACCATGGCCCGCGTCTCCGCGCCGACCGGACAGCTGCCGAGAACCGCGACGCCCGCGCCGGGTTCGTCCAGCCGCAGCATCATCTCGCAGGTTTGAGCGTCCTGCTTGACGCGTTCGACGACACCGGACAGCCGAGGAGAATCCGCAGGGGTTTCGATGCGATCGCCCACGATCGCGCCCTTGGCGTTGAGCGCGGTGGTGAGTCGGCTCCACAGCGTCGGCATGTCAGCGGGGTGCCCGGCCATGGCGTGTGCCGTCGCGGCGGGTTGCCCCGCGTAGTGCGTGAGGTAGATCCGCAGCACTTCGAAGAAGCCGGGCCAACCGCCCTCGAAGCTCTCCAATTCGTCGTCCCAGTCGTCTTTTTCGGTGAACAGGCTGTGCACCATCCGTACGACGCAGCTGTCCCCGGAACGGCTCGTGACCACCACCTCGGTGGCCACCGGAGGAGCGTCACCGTTCCATCCGGGCTCCTC
This sequence comes from Mycolicibacterium wolinskyi, assembly GCF_002101965.1. Lineage (GTDB taxonomy): Bacteria > Actinomycetota > Actinomycetes > Mycobacteriales > Mycobacteriaceae > Mycobacterium > Mycobacterium wolinskyi. The sequence goes on along the minus strand of NZ_LQQA01000015.1, from coordinate 687,920 downwards.
ATAGGCGAAGCGGACGGGCGGCTCCCAACCCGTGACGACTCCGGGTGGTGACGGGTCGCCGCAGTCGGCGTCGCCGAAGTCGAATGTGATTGCGCCACCGACGTGTTCCTCGACGGTCGTGGGGGTGAACCAGGCGCTCATCCCGGGTCCGGTCGCGATGGCCTGCCACACCTGCTCGGGAGTTCCCGGGACGAGGAATTCCATCTCGACCCAACGACGTCCGGAATCGTCTTTCTTCAACGGCATTTCGGCTCCTCGGTTTTCGGTTTCGGATAGGCCGCGACGACCAGTCGGTGCTCGCGCCCGTCGGCGGCGGTGTCGTCGTGATAGCGGGCCGCCAAAGACAGGACCGCATCGGACAATTCGCGGGTGAACTCCGCACGGTCGGCCGGCGTGCGGAACCGGATCACAGTGTCGATCGACAACGTGGCCAGTCGCTTGTTCTTCGTCCGCGCGGCTCGCCACATCTCGCCGACCTCGCGCACCGCGCGCGCCGACAGGGCGATCAGATAGCTCGCCGAGAGCCGATCACCGGTGCGGCCCGGGTCGGCGGCCGCCGGTCCGAGCGCCCCGGGTGACACGACGTAGGACGACGCGGTCGCCACGAGCAGGCGTTCGGTCAGCCCGCCCCACCGCCGTTCGCTCGCGACGGTGACCAGGTCGTGCTGTTCGAGCGCGCGCAGGTGGTAGTTGACCTTCTGTCGCGTGATCCCCACCCGCGCGGCCAGCGCAGCCGCCGAGGCCGGCTCGGTGAGTTCGGCCAGCAGACGGCTGCGGATCGGGTCGAGCGCGATGACAGCCGCCGACGGATCGTCGATGACCTCGAGTTCCAGCACACGGGCATCGTGCGCCTTGACAAGTTTATTTGTCAAGGCATCCGGATAGGTTGACTGCATGGACGTGCGCAAAATCGGCAGAGGGCTCGGCACGCTGGACCGCGAGGTCTTCGAGGCAGTCGCCGAATCACCGAGCCCGCTGCTCGACACCGTCATGCCCCGGCTCACCAGGGCCGCCGACCATTCGAAGCTGTGGTTCGCGATCGCGGCCGGGCTCGGCGCGGTGGGCGGCACGTCGGTGCGGCGCGGTGCCGCGCGCGGCGTCCTGAGCCTGGCCGTCACGAGCCTGGTCACCAACCAGGTCGCCAAGCGGATATGGCGCAGGCCCCGGCCGGACCGCACGCTGATCCCGGCGGCCCGCCGCACGCGCCGCGTCCCGACTTCCACGTCGCTGCCGTCCGGTCACTCGGCGAGCGCCGCCGCGTTCGCCGTCGGGGTCGGGCTGGAAAGCCCCCCGGCCGGTCTGGCGATGGCGCTGCTCGCGGGGCTCGTCGGGCTGTCCCGCGTGGCCACCGGCGCGCACTATCCCGGCGACGTGTTCGCCGGCTTCGGCATCGGCGCGGGCATCGCGATCCTCGGCGCCCGGGTGGTGCCCACGCTTCCGACCGCAAGCCTGCCGACGTCCGATCCGCTGCGGTACAAGACCGAGCCCCGGTCGGACGGGGCCGGTGTCGTGCTGGTGATCAACCCGGCTTCCGGTGGCGGTACCGGCGCCCGCGTCGTCGACGAGGTCCGAAACTCATTGCCCCGCACCGAGATCGTCGAGATCGCCGAAGACGACGACATCGAGAAGGTGCTGCGCGAAGCCGCCGAACGTTGCGAGGTGCTCGCGGTGGGCGGTGGCGACGGCACAGTCGCCTGCGCGGCCGGGGTGGCCGTCGAGGCCGGCGTGCCGCTGGCGGTGTTCCCGGGCGGGACGTTCAACCACTTCGCCAAGGACATCGGCTGCGATTCGGTCGCCCGCACGGTCGACACCATCCGCCGCGGCAGCGCAGCCTATGTCGATCTGGTGTGCCTCAACGAGAAGCAGCTCGTGATCAACACCGCGAGCATCGGCGCCTACCCCAAGTACGTGCGGATGCGCGAGAAACTCGAACACCGGATGGGCAAGCGGCTGGCCGGTGTATACGCGCTGTATCTGACCCTGCGCCGGGACGAGCCGGTGCGCATCACCTACGACGACAAGACGATTCAGACGTCGCTGTTCTTCCTGGGAAACTCGACGTACTTTCCGTCGGGCTTCGCACCCGCGCTACGCCCGCGCATGGACGACGGTCTGATCGACGTGCGAATCCTGGAGACCGGCAGGAAGTTCAGCCGTCTGCGCATCGCGACGGCCGTGGCACTCGGCCGCCTCGTCCGCAGCCCGCTCTACCACGAGATGCAGGTGCCGGAGTTCCGGTTCACCACGGTCGACGGTCCCACGGTGCTCGCCCACGACGGCGAGGTCGGTGAGACGTGCACTCAAGCCAGCTTCAGCGTTCGCTACCGAGCGCTACCGGTGTTTCGTCCGTTGCGCTGACCGCCGGATACGGCGGCGCCAGCACCAGGCACACGACGAAGTACGCATAGCCCAACGCCCAGCCCGCCAGCACGTCGGACGGATGGTGGACGTTGAGCACCACGCGGCCGACGCCGATCGCGATGACCAACACCGCACCGGCAATCGGCAACCAGCGGCGCAGAGCGGGACGCAGCGCCGGCCACGCCACCACCAGCAGCCCCAGCACGCTGACCAGCACGCCCAGGGCATGCCCGGACGGGAACGACGACCACGACGCGTAGACGAGCGCGGAGGACGGACGCGGACGATCGGCGATGATCTTGGCCAGCTGGATCACGATGCCGTTGAGTTCGACGGTCAGCAGCAGAAACAGTGCCACCCGGAAGTGGCGGCGCACCAGGGCCACCACGATGATGACGGCGCCCACCAACCGAAACGCCATGGGCCCGAACACTGTGCAGAACACATCCCACGCCATCACCCAGCCCGGATGAGTGGAGCCATACCGAAACGGCCGGTCCAGGCCGGCGTCGTCCAGCCGGACCACCCAGCCCCAGGACGCGCCGTAGCCGACCCACATCAGCGCGTACACCGCCGCGGCCGCCACCGCCGTCGTGATCAGCAATCCGGTACGTGTCCCCACTCGACCATCTCTACCAGGTCCAATAGATCTCCAACTCCGGCGAGCTACGGTGCAGAGATGGCACTGTTCCTGCGAAAGCTGCTGCGCATCGGCGGCCTACCGGGCGACCTGCGTGCGGAAGCCGAATCCGAAGGCATCCTCTTCATCGCCGAATACGTCCCGGTCACCAGACGTTTCACCGGCTCCATCCCGGGCAAACGATCCGCCGGCAGCATCGCCAGTTACGCCGGCTCACTGGTACTGACCAACCACCGCGTGCTCGCGACCATGTCCACCATTCCCAAGCTGGCCGGCCGCAGCATCGACCAACCCTGGGCGGCGCCGCAGTCCGGTGCGGTCAAGGCCGAACTCAGCACGTCGGGGCTGACGCTGGAGACCGACCTCGCCGAGGTCGATCCGCGCTGCCAGGGGCAGCTGTCGATGCACTACAAGACCGAGATACCCGAGGATGTCCTGATGCGGGTGCCCCTTCGGTCACTGGCGTTCGATGTGCCGCCCGAGTACGTGTTCCGCGCGATCGGCGTGCCGTACCACCCGTGAGGGCGCCGCGGGATAGTTGTTCTCGATGAGCCAAACGCTTGCTCGACTGCGCTGCAGCCGGTTCGGTCGGTGGGTGACAGGAAAGGATGTGACGTGACCGAGCCGCAACGGCAGAACCTGCTGATCGTGCACTGGCATGACCTCGGGCGCCACCTCGGCGCCTACGGCCATTCGGATGTGAGCAGCCCGCGGCTCGATCAGCTCGCCGCCGAAGGGATCCTGTTCACCCGCGCGCACGCGACCGCGCCGCTGTGCTCGCCGTCGCGTGGTTCGCTGTTCACCGGCCGCTATCCGCAGAGCAACGGCCTGATGGGCTTGGCCCACCACGGCTGGGAGTACCGCAGCGGGGTGCGCACACTTCCCCACATCTTGTCCCGGGCCGGCTGGCACACCGCGTTGTTCGGCATGCAGCACGAAACGTCGTATCCGTCGAGGCTGGGTTTCGACGAGTTCGACGTGTCGAACTCGTACTGCGAGTACGTCGTCGAACAGGCCACTCGCTGGCTGGCCGACGCACCGTCCGAGCCGTTCCTGCTCACCACGGGTTTCTTCGAGACGCATCGTCCGTACCCGCGGGACCGTTATGAGCCCGCAGAAGCCGAGACCGTGACCGTCCCCGATTACCTGCCCGACACCGCCGAGGTACGGGCCGACCTCGCGGAGTTCTACGGCTCGATCGCCGTTGCCGACGCGAAGGTGGGCGAACTGCTCGACGCGCTGGCCGCGGCCGGGCTCGACGACAGCACGTGGGTGGTGTTCGTGACCGACCACGGCCCGGCGCTTCCCCGCGCCAAGTCGACGCTGTACGACGCGGGTACCGGCATCGCGCTGATCGTCCGGCCGCCACGCGGGTCCGGCGTCGCGCCCCGCCGCTACGACGAACTGTTCAGCGGTGTCGACCTGCTGCCCACGCTGCTCGACCTGCTCGGTGTCGAGATTCCCGACGAGGTGGACGGTTTGTCACATGCCAGCAACCTGACGGGCGCCACCGAAGATGTCCCGGAAATACGCACCGCGGTCTACACCACAAAGACCTATCACGATTCATTCGACCCAATTCGCGCAATTCGGACAAAGGAATACAGCTACATCGAGAATTACGCGGCGCGGCCATTGTTGGATCTGCCCTGGGATATCGCCGACAGCCCGCCCGGCCGGATTGTCGCAGCTGACGCGCTCGAGCCGAGGCCCGCGCGGGAACTCTACGACCTGATCGACGATCCCACTGAGGCCAACAACCTGCTCGGACCGGGTGCGACGGACAAGGCAGAGGCGGTCGCCAACGATCTCGCCTTACTGCTCAACGACTGGCGCGAGAAGACGAACGACGTCATACCGTCCGATTTCGCGGGCACGCGCATTTCCGAACGTTTCACCGAGACATATCTGCATATCCACGGCCGCCCCGCCACCAGTAGGTCGGCGATAGCGGCGGATCGCGGTATCGACGACGCCGTGCAAGCCGACCAATAGTTTCGATCACGGCGAACACAAAACCTTGACGGCTTCTGGAATAGGTACCGCAAATCAATGGCAGTTAGAGTCACGGCCATGTCCGACCATCCGACCGCCTATCTGGTGCTCGCGTCCCAGCGCAGCGGCAGCACCTTGCTGGTGGAGTCCTTGCGTGCCACCGGCGTAGCCGGCGAGCCACAGGAGTTCTTCCAGTACCTGCCGAGCACCAGTCAATCCCCGCAGCCGCGGCAGTGGTTCGAGGGGGTCGAGGACGAGTCGATTCTGCGGCTGCTCGATCCGCTGGACGAGGGAAAGCCGGACCTCGCTCCCGCGCACATCTGGCGTGACTACATCCAGACCGTGGGCCGCACGCCCAACGGGGTGTGGGGCGGCAAGCTGATGTGGAATCAGACGCCGCTGTTGCTGGACCGGGCGCAGGGACTCCCGGACCGGTCGGGCACGGGCCTGCTGTCGGCGATCCGCGACGTCGTCGGCAGCGATCCGGTGCTCATCCACGTGTACCGCCCCGACGTGGTGTCGCAGGCGGTGTCGTTCTGGCGCGCCGTGCAGACGCGGGTGTGGCGGGGCAGGCCGGATCCCGCGCGCGATGCCCGCGCCGAGTACCACGCCGGCGCGATCGCCCATGTCGTCACGATGCTGCGGGCTCAGGAGGAAGGCTGGCGGGCCTGGTTCGCCGAGGAGGACGTCAAGCCTCTCGACATCTCCTACCCGTACCTGTGGCGCAACCTCACGCAGGTCGTCGCGACGGTTCTCGAGGCGCTCGGCCAGGATCCGCGACTGGCTCCCGCGCCGGTGCTCGAACGCCAGGCCGACCAGCGTTCCGACGAATGGGTGGACCGCTACCGGTCCGACGCCGAGAAGGAAGGCCTGCCGCAGTGACCGTGACAGACCTCGTACACGTCGACGAGCTTCGGTTACTCGAAGCCGAAGCGGTGCACATCATCCGTGAGGTGGTGGCCGAACTGCAGCGGCCGGTGCTGCTGTTCTCGGCAGGCAAAGACTCGATCGTGCTGCTTCGGTTGGCGGAGAAGGCTTTTCGTCCGTCGCCGCTGCCGTTTCCCGTGATGCACGTCGACACCGGGCACAACTTCCCCGAGGTCATCGAGTTCCGGGACCGCCGCGTCACCGGTGCGGGCCACAAACTGATCGTGGCCTCGGTCCAGGAGACCATCGACAGCGGCCGCGTCGCAGATCCGGGCCCGGGGGCGTCGCGCAACCGTCAACAGACCCGCACCCTGCTGGATGCGTTGGAAGCCGGCGGATTCGACGCCGCGTTCGGCGGCGCTCGCCGCGACGAGGAACGCGCCCGCGCCAAGGAACGCATCCTGAGCTTCCGCGACGAGTTCGGCCAATGGGACCCGCGCGCGCAGCGCCCCGAGCCGTGGTCGCTGTACAACGGGCGCATCCGCAAGGGTGAGCAGGTCCGCGTCTTCCCGCTGTCGAACTGGACCGAGCTGGACATCTGGCGCTACATCCAGCTGGAAAACCTTGAGCTGCCGTCGATCTACTTCGCCCATGAACGGGAAGTGTTCGAGCGCGACGGCATCCTGCTCGCGGTGTCGGACTACGCGCAGCCCCAGGGCTCCGAGGCCGCGACGGTCGAATGGGTGCGCTACCGCACGGTCGGCGACCTCACCATCACCGGAGCCGTGCGGTCACAGGCCACCGACATCGAGCGGGTGATCACCGAGATCTCCGCCGCGACCGTGTCCGAACGCGGCGAAACCCGCGCCGACGACCGGACTTCCGCGGCCGCGATGGAAGACCGCAAGCGGGAAGGCTATTTCTGATGAGCGCTTGCGCGAAGAACAGAGGATTCTGATGAGCACTCGGCAACTGCTGCGCATCACCACCGCCGGATCGGTCGACGACGGCAAGAGCACACTGATCGGCCGGCTGCTGCACGATACCGACAGCCTGCCCATCGACCACCTCGAAGCGGTTACGGATGCCGAGGGCGTGGCCGATCTGGCCGCGCTGTCCGACGGGCTTCGCGCCGAACGCGAACAAGGCATCACGATCGATGTCGCCTACCGGTTCTTCTCTACCGACACCCGCAGCTACATCCTTGCCGACACACCGGGACACGAGCGCTACACCCGCAACATGTTCACCGGCGCGTCCAACGCCCACGTCGCGATCCTGCTGGTCGACGCCCGCGCCGGTGTACTGCGCCAGACCCGCCGCCATGCCCGCATCGCAAAACTGTTGGGGATCAAGCACTTCGTCGCAACCGTCAACAAGATAGACCTTGTCGATTTCGACAAGGAACGCTTCGCCGAGGTCGAGCGGGAACTGCAGCAGGTCGCCGACCGGCTCGGCCTCGCCGCATCCGGGGCCGAGCTGACGGTCATCCCGATCGCGGCCAAACTCGGCGACAACGTCGTGCACCGCTCGGACAACACGCCGTGGTATGACGGCCCCACGCTGCTGGAGTACCTGGAGGCCGTCGAACTGTCCGCGCCGCATCCGGAGCCCACTAGCCTGCGGTTGCCGGTGCAGTGGGTGTCCCGGCCCACCGCCGAGCAGCGCCGCCGCTACACCGGAAGGTTGTCCGCGGGCACGCTGCGGGTCGGCGATCCCGTGGTGAGCCTGCCGGCCGGCACCCGGTCGACGGTGACCGCGGTCGACACGCTCGACGACGACCGCACGGTAGGTGTTGCGCCACTGTCGGTTTCGATCGAATTGGCCGACGACATCGATGTCGGTCGCGGCGATGTGTTCGTGAGCGGCTCCGACGATGCCGTGCTGCCGGTACTCGCCCGCGAGCTCGATGCCACGGTGTGCTGGTTCTTCGACAACCCGCTGCGGGCCGGCGACCGGCTCGCGCTCAAGCAGGGCACCCGCACCGTGCGGGCCACCGTCCAGGAGTTGCACACCAAACTCGACCCGGAAACCCTCGACGAGGTGGATGGCCCAGTCGAGTTGGCGCTCAACGACATCGGGTCGGTGACCCTGCGGACCAGCTCGGTCGTCATCGCCGATCCCTATGCCGACAACCGCGACAACGGCGCGTTCATCCTGATCGACGAGGTCTCCAACGACACCGTCGGCGCCGGCATCATCCTCGACGCCCGCGAGGTCAAGCCGAGCGGCCACAACCGGTCCGACATCAAATGGCATCCGTCATCGCTGGACCGGGACTACCGCTGGAACAAGACCGGGCAGCGCGGCGCGACAATCTGGTTCACCGGCCTGCCCGCCTCCGGCAAGTCGACCGTGGCGGTGGCCGTCGAACGCGCGCTGGTCGAGTCCGGCCAGGTCGCCTACCTGCTCGACGGCGACAACCTCCGGCACGGGCTATCCGACGATCTGGGGTTCTCGGCGGGCGACCGGACCGAGAACATCCGCCGCGTCGGGCATCTCACGCGCCTGCTGGCCGATGCGGGCGTGGTGGCACTGGCCTCGCTCGTGTCCCCGCTGCGCTCCGACCGCGAGACCGCACGAGCGCTCAACGACGCGGCCAAGCTGCCGTTCATCGAGGTGCACATCGCGACCCCGGTCGAGGAATGCGCACGCCGCGATCCCAAGGGCCTCTACGCGCGCGCCAAAGCCGGCGAGCTCAAAGGCCTGACGGGCGTCGACGCACCCTACGAGGCGCCCGAGAATCCCGATCTCGTGCTCGACACCACCGGCGCCGACATCGACGACCTCGTCGATCAGGTGATCGCCTTGCTCAACACCCGCCGCTGACCTGTGATTTGTGCACCTGCCGTAACGGTCAGCGTTACGGAAGGTGCACAAATCACTCGACTAGGGCGACCACGAACACGCGCCGGAACGGGAAGAACGTCGTGCCGTCGGGCCGGGCCGGATAGGCGGCAGCCAGCAGCGGGATGATGGCTCGGCGATAGTCCTGCCACGCCTCCTCGGTGAGCCGGCTCTTGACCTGGGTGAGTGCCGTTCCGGTGATCCAGTCCAAAACGGGTGTCTCGCCGGTCAATTGGTGCACATAGGTGGTTTCCCAGGCGTCGACGGCACAGCCCGCATCGGTGAGCAGCCCCGCGTACTCCGCCGGGGTGTCCACCTGACCGGTATCGCGCCATGGCATGTCCCGCAGGGCCTCGGCGAACGGCGCGCTGCGCGCCACCTGTCGCACGGCCTCGTGTGATGGCGAATCGAAGTTGCCGGGCACCTGAAACGCGATCCAGGCGCCCGCAGGTAGCTCACGCGCCCACCGCACCACGATCTCGCGGTGTGTCGGCACCCATTGCAGCGCGGCGTTGGACAGCACCACATCGGTGTCGGGTCGTGGCACCCAGTCCTCGATCGCACCGGTGTGGGCATCGACGCCGCGTGCCTGGGCCGCAGCCACCATCTCCGGCGAGTTGTCCCACGCCTCGAGCGCCGCATCGGGCCAGCGTTGCCGCAGGGTCTCGGTCAGGTTGCCAGGCCCGCATCCCAGGTCGACGATCCGCCGTGGGTCGACCGCCGCCACCCGCGACAGCAGGTCGTAGAACGGACGCCCACGGTGATCAGCGAAGGCCAGATAGGTGTCAGGGTTCCACACAGCCCCTATCTTCCTCCTCGCGTGCGGGGTGACATCATCGCTGACGATGGACGAGTCGCAATCAGTGAAAAACATCTGGACATCACTGGGCCTGCCGGGCATCGTCGACGTCCACACCCACTTCATGCCCAAGAACGTGATGGACAAGGTGTGGCAGTACTTCGACAGCCAGGGCCCGCTGATCGGCCGCGAATGGCCGATCACGTACCGCGCCGACGAGGAGCAGCGGGTCGCCACGCTGCGCTCCTTCGGCGTGCGACGGTTCACGTCGCTGGTGTATCCACACAAACCGGACATGGCTGCCTGGCTGAACCAGTGGGCGTTCGGCTTCGCGCAGGCCACCCCCGATTGCCTGGCCACGGCCACGTTCTATCCCGAGGCGGGTGCGGCGCGCTATGTCGCCGAAGCCGTCGCAGCGGGTATCCAGGTGTTCAAGGCGCACATTCAGGTCGGCCGCTACGACCCCAACGACCCATTGCTCGACGACGTGTGGGGATCCATCGAGGACGCGGCGGTTCCCGTCGTGATCCACTGCGGTTCGGGCCCGGTGCCCGGCGACTTCACCGGCCCGGACCGGATCGCTCGACTGTTGCGCCGCTATCCCCGGCTGGTGCTGATCGTCGCGCACATGGGCATGCCGGAATACTCCGAATTCCTCGACCTCGCCGAGCAATTCGATCAGGTGCGACTCGACACGACCATGGCGTTCACGCCATTCGTGGAGTCAACCATGCCGTTTCCCGCCGCCGATACGGGCCGCCTGCATGCCCTGGGCGAGCGCATCCTGTTCGGCAGCGATTTCCCCAACATTCCGTACGGCTACGCCGAGGCCGTGCAGACGCTCATCGATCTGCCCGGCGTCGACGACAAGTGGCTGCGCAACGTGCTGCACGACAACGCCGCGCGGCTGTTCGACCTGAACTAGCTCTCACAGGCGGTTTACAGCCAGGTCAGGCACGGTGTTGCGCATGACGACATCGCGGTGGCAGCACGCCTGCCTGCTCGCGTTGCTCACGGCCACCGCGGCGCTGTATCTGTGGCATCTGTCGATCAACGGATACGGCAACGACTTCTACGCCGCGGCGGCGCAGGCAGGCGCGCAGAGTTGGTCGGCCTGGTTCTACGGCGCGCTCGACGCCAACAACTTCATCACGGTCGACAAACCGCCTGCGGCGCTGTGGATCACCGGCCTGTCTGTGCGGCTGTTCGGGATGAACCCGTGGTCGGTGCTCGTGCCCGAGGCGTTGATGGGCGTTGCGGCAGTGGCCGTGCTCTATGCGACCGTGCGGCGGTCGATGTCCACGCAGCCGTACGCCACACATGCCGGACTGCTTGCCGGCGCCGTGCTGGCCGTCACCCCGGCCGCCGCACTCATGTTCCGGTTCAACAATCCCGACGCCCTGCTGGTGCTGCTGTTGGTCGCCGCGGCTAACTGCCTGACCCGCGCGGTGGAGACGGCATCCTGGCGCTGGCTGATCGCGGCAGGCGCGGTGGTGGGCACGGCCTTCCTGACGAAGATGCTGCAGGGCTTTCTCGTGCTGCCGGCGTTCGCGCTGACGTATCTGCTGTTGGCACCCGCATCCTGGCGTCGACGGCTGTGTCACCTGCTGGCCGCCGCCGGCGGGGTGTTGGTCGCGGCGGGCTGGTGGGTGCTGACGGTTCAGTTGGTGTCACCGGGCAACCGCCCCTACATCGGCGGATCGACCGACGACACCGAGCTCGATCTCGCGTTCGGCTACAACGGGATCAGCCGGATCGTCGGTGGTGAACACCATGCCGGTGCCAGATACGGCCATGGCCTCGCCCGGTTGCTCACCGCAGAGGTCGGCAACGAGATCGGCTGGTTGTTGCCCGCCGCGGTGGTCGCCGCCGGTTTCGGGCTGTATCTGGCTGCGCGGCATCGTCTTCCGCGCACGGAGTTGGCCGCGCTTGTGATGTGGACAGGTTGGCTGGTGACCACGGCAGTCGTGCTCGGCTACATGAACGGCATGCTGCACCCGTACTACACGGTCGCACTCGCACCGGCGATCGCGGCGCTGCTGGGCTGTGGCGTGGCGTGGGCGTGGCGGCTGCGGGCCCACCTCGATGCCCGGATCGCCCTGGCGGTGCTGTCCGCGACCGCCGCACTCTCCGGGGTGAACCTACTGCACCGCAACGAGTTCGGGCCGACGTGGTCGGCGTGGGTGATCGCCGCGGTCGCGGTGCTCGCGGTGACCGCGTTGGTCGTGGGGCATCGAGTGGCGGTTGCGGGCCTGATACTCGCGGGGGTGGCCGGCTTGATTCCGGTCACCGGTTTCGCGGTGGCCACTGCGGCGACGCCCCACCATGGCACACAGCCGGTCACGGTGAACCAGTCAGCGGGCTGGCTGGGTGATCTCGCGGCCAACCGCGAACTCGCGGAGATGCTGGCCGCGACCCGCACCACCTGGTCGGCGGCGACCAACGGCTCACAACCGGCGGCCGCACTGGAGATCGCGTCTGGCACTGCCGTGATGGCGGTCGGCGGGTGGAGTGGTGATCCGGTGCCCACGTTGGAGCAGTTCATCGGTGACGTGCACGCCGGCCGGATCACCTACTACGTCGAGGCCGGGCGGCGGCTGCACGCTGAGGTCATCCGTGCACCCAACCGCACCAATGCCCACACCCGCGAGATCGCCGACTGGGTCGCCGCTCATTTCACCCCCGTCCCGATGGGCTCATCTACCGTCTACCGGCTGATCTGACGGTTAGCATCGGCAGCGTGGAGTCGTCCCATGCTGACCGAGTCGATCCGGTTGAACCTCCCATCCCGATTCCCGATGTGCCAGGGGCGGATGCGAGCTCGCGTGGCCTGCCCCGACGGGTCGATCTGACCGTACGCCAACGCGCGATCGTCGACGCGTCCGCCGCAGCCGATCTCGTACTGCGCACCGGGGTGGCGTCGATCGTCGCGGCGTCCATGGTGCCGCGCACGCTGGCGTCGATCGCGCGGCCGTCGGGTTCGCGAACCGAACACGAGCACATGCGGTTCTACGCCGATCTGGCCGCCGCGCGAGACCCCGCGGTTTCGTTCCCGGCCCCCACCGAACCGCCGCGTGTCTCGTCGCGGCCGGCCAATCCGATCGCAGAATGGATTGCGCACGGACGTGTCGAGAACATCCGGTTCGCCAGCAGCTTCACCGCCGTCAACCCCGCGCTTCGCGACCAGTGCGCGGGCTTCGCCCGTAACAACGTTGTCCGGGCCCAACATTGGCGCCACGATGACGGCCCGCATCCCACGCTCTGCGTGATCCACGGGTTCATGGGATCGCCGTATCTGGCGAATGGACTGTTTCTGTCGTTGCCGTGGTTCTACCGCTCGGGCTACGACGTGTTGTTGTACACCTTGCCGTTTCACGGCCGGCGCGCCGAGAAGTTCTCACCTTTCAGCGGTCACGGCTTCTTCGCGCACGGCTTCGGCGGATTCGCCGAGGGCATGGCCCAGGCAGTGCACGATTTCCGGTCGATCATCGACTATCTGGAGTTCACCGGTGTCGATCGGGTGGCACTCACGGGCATCTCGCTCGGCGGTTTCACGTCGGCCTTGCTGGCCAGCGTGGACGATCGCATCCAAGCCGTGATTCCGAACGTGCCCGTCGTGACGCCCGACCGCACGGTCGACGAGTGGTTCCCGGCCAACAAGCTCGTCGCACTTGAGCGTTTCGTCGCGCGCACCGATCCGGCGCTGTCGGAGGCGGCGACCCGCTACGCCTCGCCGCTGAATTACCGGCCGCTCGTCGCCAAGGAGCGCAGGCTCATCATCACCGGCCTCGGTGACCGGCTGGCGCCGCCGCAGCAGGCCGAGTTGCTGTGGGAACACTGGGATCGCTGTGCGTTCCACTGGTTCCCCGGCAACCACCTACTGCACGTGAGCCAGCCGGACTACCTACGCCGGATGACCCGCTTCCTGCGGGATTTCATGTTCGACTGACGGCCGCGGCAGCAACGCCTTCGGCAGCGCCGTCGGTTTGCCTTCGAGCCGGTGCGTCGACAACGGGTTGAGCGCCGCCAGAGCCGGACGGTGGGTGCCGCGGGCCGCGGTGAGGCCGGTCAGTGGCGCCTTGGCCGCGGGCCGGTCGGCGGTGCGGATCGCGCATCCGACCGTCAGCAGCGGATGCGTCGGGGATCCGGTGAATTCCAGTGCCGTCCAGGTCTCCTCGGACGGCAGCGCGCTGATCGCGGCGAGCGTCTGATCCACATTGTCTTTCACCGCGACGCGGTACGCCGCGACGTAACCCGTCTCGTCGCGCACCCCCCGCCAGGTCTCCTTGCCCGGCACCGGCAGCGGAGTGTCGACACCGTCGACGATCGTGACCGTCCAGCCGTGCTCACGCAGATGATCGGCCAGTCGGCGACCCACCACTTCGGTGGTGTCCCGCAACGGGATTCGCGATGACCTGGCCCGCAACGCGTCGAGGTTGTCCGTGGCGGCGACGGTAAGGCTGATCCAACTGCGCCGGGCACCGTTGGCGTCGCGGTGACTGACCCGGACCTTGTCACACCGGATGCCGTACCGGTCCAGATAGCCGACGACGATCGGCAATTGGGCGGGCGTGGCCGGATCGACGCGCAGCACGACCGTCGCGGCATCCTCGCGTTCCCGGGTTTCCTTCTTCGTGAGATTGCGCCGCCACATCGCGATTCGGCGGCCGATCATCGTCGTGAAGAACATGCCGCCCCACCATGCGAACAGCACGATCACGACGCCGACGGAGACACCGAGCACCCAGCGTTCGGTGGTGGTCTGCCATGGCCGGGCCAGCACCGCCGCGACGATGAACAGGGACGCCAGCGCGATACGGGCGGTCATGTGGTCTTGTCCTTCCGACGGTATGCGACAAGGGCGGCGACAGCCACCAACGCAAGTGCTCCGGTACCGGCGAACGCGATGATTCGCGGAGTGTTGTCACGCGGCGCGGGTTCTGGCGGTGCCGCAATGGGTTTGCCTTCGGGAGCCGTCGGCCCGTCCAGCGGGATGTCGGCGACATTCCAGGTCAGTGCCGCGACCGGGTCGACCCCACCGGCACCGATGACGTTGGACGGCGACCGCGCCGCGCCCTGCGCCGTCGTCGTCAGGCGATGCACCACCTGGCGCGCGTTGAGATCGGGGTACTTGCTGCGCACCAATGCCGCGACACCCGACACGTAGGCCGTGGCGTAGCTGGTGCCGCTCAGCGGGATCAGCCGATCCTGTTCGGACGCAACAGCGTTGGACAGCCCACCGTCGGGGGCATTGCTCACCGACGTGATGTTCTCGCCAGGGGCGGCGATCCCGACCCAGGGGCCGGCCATGCTGAATCCGGACGGCTGCCCCGTAGCGTTCAGCGATCCGACGGACAGTACATAGGGCTGCCACCACGACGGTATCGAAACCGATGTGACGCCACCCCAGTTGCGCGGATCACCGGCGTTGCCCGCGTTGCCGAGCGGATTGGATTCGCAGGCCGATCCGGTGGAGACGCCACCGCGGTTGTTTCCGGCGGCCGCGACGATCACGGCGTCCTTTTCGACCGCGGCGTAGCGCAGCGCTGCGCCGAGTTCCGTTTGGTCGACGGTCTTGTCGGCGGGCAGGCACGTCACGACGGAGATGTTGATGACCCGGGCGCCAAGATCTGCTGCGCGTACGACGGCCCGCGCCAGACTGACGACGTCGCCGGCCGCGCGGGCCTCGACAGCGTCGGCCCCCGGTGTGCGGGGCGCGAACCGCGGCGAGTTCTGCCGGATCGAGATCAATCGGGCGGCCGGTGCCACACCGGAGAATCCGTCGGGCCCTGGTTGTCCGGCGATCAGGCCGGCGACCGACGTACCGTGCCCGTCACAGTCGGTCAGGCCGTCGGTCGACTCGATGAAGTCACCGCCGCCTTCGACGTTGGGAAGCCGCGGCCCGGGCTGCACCCCGGTGTCGATGACCGCGACCGTCTGCCCTTCCCCGCGACTCTGTTGCCAGGCACCGGACAGGTTGAGCGCCAACTGGTTCGGGCTGACGGCACCGGGATCGGTGCCGGGCATGGTCGTGGTGGTCGTGCACTCACCGCGTTGCATCATCGGTTGCACCGGCCCAGCGGTGCCCGGCGGCGGGCCGACTTGTGGGTCGACCTCCGGCGGGCTGATGGCGCCCGCGGACGGGCAGCCCATCAGCAGTACGAGACCGGCCGTCGTGAGGACGCCCAGGCTTTTCTGGATCACCGATTCATCACCTGTCGAGAACCAGGCTGAACAGCCCGACGAGGAAGGCCATCACCGGAATCAGTGAAGCGTCGATACCGGAAGCCAGGAAACCGACGAGCCGACGCATCGGCAGCGAGTACGTCTCGGGATTGGCGATGGCCGGATTGAGCGCCGCGACGACCCACACGAGAACCAGCGCGGCGAGCACGGCCAGCGCCCACCATGCCGCCTCGTAGCGTCCGTCGATCGCGAAGGCGACCAGCAGGACGACGGTCAGCAGGTACGAGTGGCCCAGCAGCCACGCCTTGCACGCCGCGGAATCCCATACCCGGGCCCGCAGGGCGGCACCCGCAGCGGCTGCCACGACGATGTACCAGGCCCACGGCGAGGCCGTGGCCGAACCGACCAACGCCAGCGACCCGGTCACGGCCAACAGCACACCGGCCGCGATCACACCGGTCTGGTGCGACTGGCTCACCCGAACCCGACGCGGAAGGTCGGCCAGAACCGACAGCGGCTGGGCGGCCGGCGTCGGATCGCCCGGCGCCGGGATGACCGGGAGCGGGAAGCGCGCCCACATCGCCGACAGTTGCGCGGCCTGGACGGTGACGAGCAGCCCGAGCAGCACCAGTGCGCAGCCGAGGATGGTCGACGAGAGTTCCCACAGCGCGGCAGCACCGGCCACCAGCAGCACGCCGATACCGGCCACCGCAGTGGCGGTGAACACCGCGATGCCGCGGTCGTCGCCGGAGCTCGCCATGCTGATCAGCGACCACGCGGCCACCCCGGCGGCGGCGAGCAGCACATTGGGCGCACCGAATTCGCCTGGCACGCCCAGGGCGAACGCCGCCGCGACGGGCACCAGCGCGGTGACCGCGAGGGCCGTGCCGAACACCGGGAACCGGCCGCGCACCGACAGCGCACCGAGCACGGTGGCGACGGCGATCCCGCTCACGACGAACAGCCCGAGCATCTCATCGGTGATCACTCGGTGGGCGACCGCGAGGCCCGTGCCGACGAGGATCAACCCGATCAAGGCAAGCGCGGCTGCCCGCGCGATGTGCGGGGCACCCCAGGGATGCTGCCGGGCGGCCGAGAAGATGACGGCGGCGTCGGCGATGTCTTCGACGATGCGCGGTGCCGGCGGACCGGCCGGAACCGCTTGCAGGGCAAGCAGATCGCCGTCCACGACACCGACCGTGTCAAGCGTGGCGTCCAGGCTGAACGGTGCTCCGCCGACCGGGGCCAGGCTGAGCCGCACCGGGTCCGGGGCGCTCGCGCCGTCATCGCCGCCTGCGGGCAGCACGATGCGCTGGACCGCGGGCAGGATTTCGCGCAGCGGCAACTCGGACGGCAACGCCATCTCGGTCAGCCGGCCACCGTCGTCTCCAGCGGCCAGCACGGCCACCCGGACGATCGGCATCACAGTGTTCTCGGACATTCCTATGCTTTCTGGGGTATTTCTCGGTGAGGTGCCGCGGCTTCGTCGAAGTCGCGGGTGAGCGGATGGTCGGGGAACCACGAGCCGCTGGGCAGGGATGCGGTCAGCCGCTCGATCGCCGCGGCGATCGCATCGGCACTGCCCGCCGTAAAGGTCGAGATCCATTCCCCGTCAAAGGCTTTCGACGGTGAGACCAGGATCCGGCCCTGTGGGGTGTCAACCACGCTGACGCCCACTTGGGTAGTGACACGGTGACCGTCACGGTGCTCTCCGGCAACGATCTCGACGTAGGTGCGCCGGCCTTCGAACACCGATTCCACCACGGGGCGGGCCGATGCCGGGACTCCGAGGAATCCCAGCACTTCAGCCAGCGGGGTGCCGTTGCGGATCTGCTCGTCGGCGCGGGCGCCTGCGGCGGCCGGGAGCGCGAACTCCTCGAACCGCGCCGGCCGGCGCTGCGACAGACCCGCCGTGAGCACCGGTACCAGGGCGTGCGGATGGCTGATGTCCATCTCGGTGAACGTGACCAGCTGCGCGTTGCGCAACGCGACGACGGTACGACCGTCGCGGCGCCCCACAATGCCGCGCAACAGATCACCAGGCCCCGAGACGAAGCGCAGGTCAAGCCACTGCGCCGCCCGGCAGGTCAGCCTGACCCACTGGGCGACAAGAGGATTGACCTCGCCACCGGAATTGAGCACACCCATCCGAGTCAGTTCTGCGGTCTGTTCGGCGACAAAGCCGGACCGCTGAGCCGGTTCGCTGTAGGGCGGCGTGATCGCCAGCACCCACGGAAACGCCCCGGCCCCGAGCACATCTGCGATGTACCAGGCCTGCTCGGTGGTCAGCTCGACTGCGTTGGCTCCCACTATGTCCTATCTGAAAGACCGAACATCAGCCCCACTTGGCTCCCTCGGCCTGGTCCCGGGCGTTCATCGAGATGGTGTTGGTCTCATGGGTGGCCGCCATCGACCGGTAGGCACGCACCAGCTCCTCCATGGCCTGGTTCCACTGCGCCTGCCACGCCTGATAGGTCATCCCGGTGTCACCCTGCCAAGCACTGCCCAACGCCGCCTGCTCGGCAGCGATATCGGCACCCACCGCATGCAACGCACCCGAATAGGTGTTCATCTCGGCAGCATGCGCCAGCATCGCCGGGTAGTTGTACATGATCTGAGACATGAAAACTCCTATATCCGTTCGAGATCCGGTCAGATAACGGTGTAGGTGCTGGCCGCGGCGGCATCCTGGGCCACATACGTACCGGCCGCATCACCCAAGTTCAGCTGAGCGATATCCAGCAGCGCATTGACCTTCGCCGACACCTCGACAAACCGGGCATGAGCAGCCTGAAACGCCGCCGACGCCTCACCCATGTGAAACGCCTGCGACGACATCGCCGCCTGCTCGGCCTGCGCGATCGTGCTGCGCATCAACGCAGCCTTGGCCCCGAACGCCGCCTCAGAGGCAACCAGCTGGGGAATGTGAGCGTCCAACATGCTCATGGATGTTCCTTTCGAATCGATAGCGGTATGTGGTGCATGCGAAAGTGCAGAAGCGGTCCGGTCAGTTGCGCGAACCCCCTCCCGGATCGGGCGGAATCACGTTGGGCGCGTCGGGGTCCCAGGTGCCCGGCAGCATCGGACTGACCGGCCGATCGTCGAAACTGTCACCCGACAACGTCGTCAACCCCGCCGCAGCCGCATCCGACCGCGCCGCCGTACCACTGAACCCCATCGCCCCCGCACCCCGCTCCGAAGCCCGCACCCCCGTCCGCGGCTCCGGCGCCGGATCAGCACCCGGACCCTCATAGTCCATATAGGCATCGGCATACGCATGCTCCTCGACCTCAGCACCACGCTTACGCCGCCGCTTACGCCGCGCCGCCAACGACGCCGCCACCCCAGAAGCCGCCGCCGGAACCCCCGACGCCGGAGCCTGCACACTCGACTTGTCTCGCAACGTCGGCGTGAACCCCTCACCCGGATCGCGGCCCGCGACCGCATACATGGGCAACGGAGCGGCCGGCGCGGCCGGTGCGCCAGGGGCCGTCGCCGCTGACGCGCCGCCACCGGGTGCGCCCACGGTGCCAACCGCTCCACCACCGGGAGCGGGCAGCCCGGCCAGCGGGTACTGGTTCTGTTGCTCGGCACGCGGGGTCACGGCCGCGGGATTGTCTTCGGGCGCAATGTCGGCGGGCGGCTGCGTGAGGTGATCGATGAGCAGCACCAGACCGGTGATGCCGAGCGCGACCAAAGCCGGGATCAGGAACGGCGACGCCAAGATCATGGCCCATGTCGGCCAGCCCACGAGGTTGAAGAACACCTGATAGGCGACCGCGAACAGCAAGGGCCCCCACGTGACGAGCGCAGCCGACGGGTTGGTCATGAAGTCGTCGATGAGCTTGCCGAGATTGCCGATCGGGTCCTTCAGGAAGTCGATGATCTCCTGTCCGCCCGGGACATTCTGCAGATACTGCTCAAGCAGATCGCTGATGATGTTCGAATTCTGCAGCGCGGTACCGGAATCCGTAGCCTGCCCCTGTGCGGCCATCTGCTGCGCATTCGCCGATGCGGTGCCCGCCTCGCCCACACCCGGCTTGAGGACGAAGGGCGCCGGCAAGGTCGTCGGTGTCGCGGCGACCGCCGCACCCGACACCGCCTGATACGTACTCATCGTCGTCGCGGCCTGAACCCACATCCGCACATAATCGGCCTCGTTGAGCGCGATCGGAATCGTGTTGATACCGAAGAAGTTCGTCGCCACGAGCACGCCGTGCACCACATGGTTGAGCGCCAGTTCCGGCAGCGTCGGCATGGCCGCCAACGCCGTCGAATACGCTGCCGCCGCCGTCTCGTGCTGAACCCCCACCGCAGCACTGTTCGCCGCCTGCTGCGCCAGCCAGGTCAGGTACGGGCCGTGGGCCGCCACGTACTGCTCCGCGCTCGGCCCCTCCCACGCCCCGGCCTGCACCCCGCCCAGCACCGTCGTCAATTCGGCTGCCGCCGAGGCATATTCAGCGCTCAGCGACTGCCAAGCCCCCGCCGCGGCCAACAACGACCCCGGGCCCGGCCCGCTGGACAGCAGCGCCGAATGCACCTCCGGCGGCAGGGCCATCCAGATCGGCGCGGTCATCTCAGACGCCGCGCGCGATCAGGTACGACGACGCCGCCATCACATCACCGGTCGCATAGCTCGCGCCCGACTCGCCGACGCCGAGGCCGGACCGGCCCAGCTCCTCCACACCATGGGCGGCCAGCGCCGAATGCTGCGCACCGTGCGCACTGAATCCCGTGGCCGTCTGCAACGAAACCGCGTCAGCGGCAGGCGGAACCACCGTCGACACCACCGGCGCCGCCGCCGCATGCGCGGCCGCCAACCGCGCCGTCAACGCCTCCACCGCCGTACCGGCAGCGGACAAACCTTCAGGCAAAACCCGCAATGTCACAGTCATCCTCCCCGTTCACCGAACAAGCCGCCGGTCACCGGGCCACCAGACACCCGGTGAGAATTCGCTACCTCACAACAATCCAGAGCCTCCCCCGGCTCCACTCTTGTTTGCCATGTTGCTGCGGCCACTGTACGAGTAGCGGCGGTCGCTGTCGACCCCTACCTCCGCGGCACGCGGTTTGCGAGGCTAACCGCCACAATCCGGCCACAGCGGCGCTTGACGCTGAAACGGCGATACGGGCACCGGGATACATAGCTGCGACCGCCCACACCCCATCGCCCAGCAATGTACACCCGTTTGCCTGCCCCCCGGTTTTCGGTACTTATCCACAACCGGCGCGATTCGGACTACTGCGACGCCGCGGGTTTCGGTGGACTGAACGGGTGAAATACCTGGCTGTTCTGCTGTCGATGGCGCTGTGGGCCCTCGCTCTGGTATGGGCGGCGCCGGCATACGCCGACGGTGACCGGCTGAAGTGGCCGGTTGCGCCCCGACCTTCTGTCACCCGCGGCTTCGACGCCCCTACCCCCAACTGGCAGCGCGGGCATCGCGGTGTCGATCTGGCCGCCGCACCGGGACAACCGGTGTACGCCGCCGCGGCAGGCACCGTGGTGTTCGCCGGCGTCCTCGCCGGCCGACCGGTGGTGTCCATCGCCCACCCCGGCGGCCTTCGCACCAGTTACGAACCGGTGCGGGCTGCGGTGACGACGGGCCAGCTCGTCGCGTCCGGTTCAGTTGTTGGCGAACTCATGGCGGGCCATCCCGGCTGTCCGGTGGCGGCGTGTCTGCACTGGGGCGCAATGTGGGGCCCGGCCTCGCGAGCCGACTATGTCGATCCGCTCGGCCTGCTGGTCGAGACGCCGATCCGGCTCAAACCAGTGCCGGGCTAATACCCTCGAAGAGGTGACCACCCCGGCGGCCGCGAAGGCCCATCGCGACAGAACCATGCGCTTCGGCCTGCACACCGCACTGCCACGGGCCACCGATTTCGCCGAATTCGCGGCCGAGGTCGAAAGTTCCGGGTTCGACGTCCTGACCATCCCCGACCATCTCGTTGCGTCGCTGTCCCCATTCGCGGGCGCGGCGACCGCATGCGCGCACACCACGCGGCTGCACACGGGCACGCTCGTGCTCAACAACGATCTGCGGCATCCGGTGGAGACGGCGCGTGAGTCGGCCAGTGTGGCGATGCTCTCTGGCGGCCGGTTCGAGCTCGGGCTCGGCGCCGGGCACATGAAATCCGAGTACGACGCGGCCGGCCTCAAGTTCGACCGTGGCGGTGTCCGCGTGGACCGGCTGATCGAGGCCGTCGAGGTGATCCGGCCACTGCTGGCCGGTACGGCCGTCGACGTGGA
Organism: Mycolicibacterium wolinskyi; assembly: GCF_002101965.1. Taxonomy (GTDB): domain Bacteria; phylum Actinomycetota; class Actinomycetes; order Mycobacteriales; family Mycobacteriaceae; genus Mycobacterium; species Mycobacterium wolinskyi. The sequence goes on along the minus strand of NZ_LQQA01000015.1, from coordinate 665,978 downwards.
CGGTGCGCACTACTGTGTGCGGGCCGGTGCCGGCGAGCTCGTCGCGGCGCCCGGCGTCGCGGTGCCGCTCCTGATCGGCGGCAACGGCACCAGGGTCCTGCAGTTGGCGGGTCGCGTCGCCGACATCGCCGGGCTGGCGGGTTTCAGCCACAACCGCGACGCGACCGAGGTGCGGCTGACCCACTTCGGCCCCGCGGGCCTGCTGGACCGGATCGCGGTCGTGCACGACGCCGCCGGTGATCGCTTCGACGCGATCGAACTCAACGGCCTGATCCAGGTCGTGATTCGAACCGATGACCGGGCCGCCGCGGCCGAGGCATTCGCCGCGCCGCTCGGCGCCGATCCCGAGCTCGTGCTCGAATCCCCGTTCGTACTGCTGGGGACATACGAGCAGATGGCCGAGGCGCTGTCCGAACGGCAACGCCGCTTCGGGATCAGCTACTGGACCGTGTTCGACGCCTGGCCAGGACGGGAGTCGGCCATGCCCGACATCGCCGAGGTGATCAAGCTGCTGCGCTAGCGTGCGTCGAGAAATCCGATCATCGCCTCTGCAACGATGTCGGGCTGATCTCGCTGCACCCAATGCCCCGCACCGGCAACGATTTTCAGATGCGCATTCGGAATGAGCCGAGCGGCGGTGCGAGCGTGCGTGACCGGAACTCCGGCGTCGCGTTCACCGTGAATGATGAGCGCGGGGCACGGGAACGACGCCAGTTGCAAGGTGTAGTCGGTGCGCTGCCGGTTCCACCTGACCTGGTCGCGCTGCCACTGCTCGAAAGCCTCGAAACCACCCGGCTGGCGTGCGGCGGCCATGATCTCGTCCATCAGCTCCCCGGTGAGTTGCGCCGGATCTTTGATCAGGGCTTGCATGCTGCGCATCATCGCTGCCCGGTTGCCGCCCACCCACCGCGTGGTCGCGCCGAGCAGGCCGCTACGAAGTGCGACCCAGGTGACCAGTTGCCGCAGCGCCGACCACCGACCGTCGGACAGCCGCGGCATGATGCCGTAACTGCCCAGTAGCATGGCGCCGGTCACGCGATCAGGGCGATCCAGTACGTGGCCGATGGCCATTCCCCCACCCAAGGACAGTCCACCGATCGCATACCGGTCGAGTTCGAGGGCTTCGGTCAGCTCTGCCACGTAGGTGACCAGGCGCTCCTGAGTGACCGGCAGCCGCGCGGGAGGGCTGTGCCCGAAACCCGGGTGGTCCGGGGCAATCACCCGATATCCGGCTTCGGCGAGTCGCGGCGCGGTGCTGCCCCACGACAATGACGCATTGTCCACGCCCCCGCCGTGTAACAGGACGACCGACAATGTCGGGTCATCTGGCTCCCAGGTGAGGTAGGAAACCGTGCCCGACGGTAGATCGATGCTTGACCGGGTCACCACGTATCAGGCTCGCGGGTGGGCCTGGTCGTGGACGGCGCGCAGCCGTGCGACCGTGACGTGCGTGTAGAGCTGAGTGGTGGCCAGCGTGGTGTGCCCGAGCAGTTCCTGCACGATGCGCAGATCGGCACCGCCCTCCAGCAGATGCGTGGCCGCACTGTGGCGCAAGCCGTGTGGCCCGATGTCGGGTGCCCCGTCCACCGCGGACACGGTCTGATGCACGACCGTGCGCGCCTGTCGCGGGTCGAGCCGGCGGCCGCGCGCCCCGAGCAGCAACGCGGCCCCGGAATCCGGTGTCGCCAGGGCAGGCCTGCCGTCGGACAGCCATGAGGCCAAGGCCCGATATGCCGGGTCGCCGAACGGCACGGTGCGTTGTTTGTTGCCCTTGCCCAGCACCCGGAGAACGCGGCGCGAGGTGTCGATGTCGTCGACGTCGAGCCCACACAGTTCGCTGACGCGGATCCCGGTGGCGTAGAGCATCTCGACGATCAACCGGTCCCGCAGAGCAAGCGGATCCCCTTCCTGCGCGGCGGCATTGATCGCCTCCATCGCTTCGACTGCCTGATCGCGGCGTAGCACCGAAGGCAGCGTGCGGCGCGCCTTGGGGGTCTGCAACCGAACCGCGGGGTCGGTGGCCAGCAGGCCCCGCCGTACGGCCCACGCGCAAAACGTCTTGACCGCCGAAGTGCGGCGCGCCAGTGTGGTGCGCGCCGCGCCCGCGGCCGCCTGCGCCGCGAGCCACGACCGCAACCGAGGCAGCGTCAGGGTTTCCAACCCGCCGTTCGTGTACTCGAACAGCGACCGGAGGTCGCCGAGGTAGGCGCGGCGGGTGTGCTCGGAGCGGCCACGCTGCAGCGCGAGATACTCGTCGAACTCATCGAGAAGAGCCTGCACTCCCCCACCGTGTCAGATGTCGCACCGGTGTCCATCCAACGCGCCGGTGCGCGATCGGGGCGTGACCTTACGGCCCCGTCACAACGCGGTGGCGATGGGTGCCGGCGAGTTCGCGATCTCGTCGAGGACCCGGATGTTCTTCACGATGTCGCGGCTCTCCCTGGCCGCGACAGCCGTGACCGCCCACTGGATGAGACCGACCACGCCGGGCGGGTCGTAGATCAGTTCGCCTTGCCGGGCAACCCGCACGTCCCGCAACCGGATCGTGACCGGACGCGTGAAACGCGGCTGCACCGAAAGGACAGTCGCGAACCGCCATGCGTCGTCGCGAAAACCGCGTACCGCTTCGTTGATCAGGAGTATCTGGTTGTCCATCAGAACGGCGTAGATGTCGGCCAAGGCGGGCGACAGTTCGTTGATGTCGACGACGATGCCGGTGACCTGGCTCGCGAGCACCGCGTTGATGCGGTCGAAATCGGTTTTCAGCTGCCACAATCGAACAGCCGGAACCAATTCCTGAGTCGCGATTCCGAGGTCGAGGCCGATGTGGGCGTTGATCCCGGCCAGCATGTGTTGCAGGATGATCGGCTCTGCCCGGGTAGCGGCGTCGAACGTCACCTGCCAGGACCGGGGCGGCTTGGCGTAGCTGCCGGGGTGAAAGTGGCCGTTCAACGCGTCGAAGTAGCGGTTGGCGAACGCCACGTCCAGTCGTTGCAACCGCGGACCGTCTTCGAACACGCCGTCGGCGACGGCAGTCCGCACCGCGATGGTGATGCGTTTGTACAGCGCTGCGAAATAGCCCAGCCGGCTTGATGATTCGATCGACCACTGGATCACCGAATCGATCCTGTCGACGACCTCATCGAGCGTCGTCGCGGACGGCAACGGCGTGAGGGGCGGATGCTGGGCCATCAGTTCTCCGGCGCCAGATCACCCGGATGGGGCGGCTCGATGTCACGCTCGGTCCGCCACCATTCCACGGCGAGACCGACCGCTGTCACGGAAACGGTCAGGAGAGGACCCACAAGTGCGATCAACACGATCGCGGTTCCGGCATTCATCGCATACCCCACAGCTCAGGCTTCCGCATCGACGGTGTCTGACGTCGTTGTCGGATTTCATGCTCGGCTGCTCAGCACGCTCCTGACACGGGTAGTCGACTACCCCAATTCCGGTCAGTCGACCCGGCGCAGTGTGGCGGGGGTCAGGTCGGCGAGTGTCGGATAACCGTCGACGGCCATGATCAGATCGGCCTCAGCCAGCAGCGACCGCAGCACGTGCACGATGCCGTCGACGCCGCCCAACGCCAACCCGAACGTGTACGGGCGGCCCACGCCCACGGCAGTGGCGCCGAGGGCCAGGGCCTTGACGATGTCGGCGCCGCTGCGGATGCCGGAGTCGAACAACACCGGCAATCCGTCGGCGGCCTCGACCACCCCGGGCAGGCAATCGATGGCGGGCAGACCACCATTGGCCTGCCGCCCACCGTGATTCGAGCAGTAGATGCCGTCGACGCCGCCGTCCTTGGCCCGCCGGACATCGTCGGGATGACAGATTCCCTTGAGGATCAGCGGAAGCTTCGTCAGCGATCGCAGCCACGGCAGGTCGTCCCAGGTCAGCGGATTGCCGAACAGGCTCACCCACCGCAGCACGGTCGCCTGCGGGTTCTCCTCCGGCGGCTGCGGCAGCCCGGCGCGGAACACGGGGTCGCTCGTGTAGTTGGCCAGGCACTTGCCGCGCAGCTGCGGGAAGTTGGACGTGGACAGGTCGCGGGGCCGCCAGCCCGGCACCCAGGTGTCGAGGGTGACGACGATGCCCTTGAATCCGGCTGCCTCGGCACGCTGCACGAGGCTGGCCGCCAACTCGCGGTCGGTCGGCGTGTACAGCTGGAAAAACCCTGGGGTGTCGCCGAATTCGGCTGCGACATCCTCCAGCGGATCCTCAGTGAGGGTCGAGAGCACCAGCGGGACGCCGGTCTTCGCGGCCGCCCGTGCGCCGGCCAGGTCGCCGTGGCCGTCTTGACCGCAGATGCCGAGCACGCCGATCGGTGCCATGAACAACGGCGAGGGCAGCTTGAGCCCGAACAGGTCGACGGACAGGTCGCGTTCGCGTTGGGCGTTGAACATCCGCGGTATCAGGCCCCAGCGGTCGAACGCCGTGCGGTTGACCCGCTGCGTGCGCTCGTCGCCTGCTCCCCCGGCGACGTAGGACCACACCGACGGCGGCATCGCGGCCTGAGCTTTGGCCTCGAGGTTCGCGTAATCCATGGGCAGCGTCGGCAGTACACCCGACAGGCCCTGGAGGTAGATCTCAAGCTGGTAATCGCCGTATGCCATGACGGTTACCTTGCCAGCCTTCGCTCAGCTTGCGGTGCCGGCCTCGGCTTTCGCCAGCTCGGCCTTCCATTCGCGGAAGGTCTCCTCGGTGCGCCCGCGCCGCCAGTAGCCCGAGATCGACCCGGCCCATTTCGCGTCGACGCCGCGTTCCTTGCGGATGTAGGGCCGCAGGTTGTGCATGACGGCCTGAGCCTCGCCGTGAATGAACACCTGCACCTGGCCGGGCAACCACGGGGACTCCTTGACCGCGGCGATCAGCGGTGCGTTGTCGCCGGCCCGCTCGTCACCCACCAGGTCGGCGCGGCCGCCCCTGTAGATCCAGCGCACCTCGACGCCTGCGGGTGCGTTCAGCTCGATCTCGTCGTCAGGCCCGGCGACTTCGATGAACACCCGGCCAATGGCGTTGGCGGGCAAGGCTTCCAGCGCGGTGCTGATGGCGGGCAGCGCGGCTTCGTCACCGGCGAGCAGATGCCAGTCCGCGGCCGGATCGGGCGAATAGGCACCGGCGGGTCCCATGAGATAGGCCGGCTGGCCCGGGGTGGCCGCGGCCGCCCACGGCCCGGCGACACCGTGATCTCCGTGTACGACGAAATCGATGGTGATCTCGCCGCGCTCTTCATCGACCCGGCGGACCGTGTAGGTCCGCACGGTCGGCCGCTGCTCGGCAGGCAGTTCGCCGAAGCTGTCCAACGTGAGCGGCTGTGGTAGGGCGGCCACGTCGACGCCGTCGGGGACGATGACGAGTTTGACGTAGGAGTCGGTGTATTCACTGGGCTTGAAGGTGCCGAACGCGTTGCCGTCGCCACCGCCGTTTCCCCCGAGCACCACTCGCACCATGTGGGGCGTCACCTGCTCGCGCCGCACCACCTCGAACGTGTGTATGGGTCGTCCCGCCATACCGCCTCCAAAACTCATCCGCCGGTCGTTCATTAGCCGACCTCATCGACTATACGGAAAAGGATGGTGCAGGAGGCGGCTACCGATGCTTGCTCGGCTGACCACAACAACGGCGAGAGATCGCGGCGGCGCAGTCTCGGGGCAATGCGATTGGCGAGTGTGTCGCGTAGTCGATTCACACCGCCAATGTCGAATTAGATACCACAGCAGCATTTTTCAACACTTGGTTTATCGATCATGCTGGTCCATCGCTCTTTTCACCGGATTGCCGGCGATGAAACCTAACCACTTGATATGCGGCGCAAAGGCCACACCAACCCACCATCGATAGCGTCATTTCATGTGCAGTTCAGTTCGTCCTACGAGCAGAAGGAGCTTCGAATGAATGTGAAACGAATTGCGGCTGGTGTTGCGATCACCGGTGGTCTCGGGTTGGCGACGCTTGTGCTAGGCGCTGGCATCGCGGCCGCTGAACCACCCCCGTTCGCGCCTGGTGTGCCCGGCCTACCGGGGCCCGGGCCAGGTCCGATCGGGCCCGGGCCGCTCGGACCCGGGCCGGCGTTGTTCGGCCCCGGGGTCGGCTTGCTTGGACCAGTGGCACCTCTACTGGGGCCATTCCTTCCCTGACCACTCGCCCTGCGGGGGCCGTCTTTGGCCAGAACTCAGATTCGGCAAGACGGCCCTCGCGCGCGATTGCATGGGACCTTCCTGGATCCGAGTTCGGCGGCCGCGAGGCGCCTTCCCGGCATTTCCATATCGACCTCATATGTTCCTGCCAGTCGGCACCAATCGTTCGTCTCTAGTCTCACTCCGCGTACGGTCAGCTCAATAGAAAGGAGGTCGGGTTGCCCTCCGCAGAGCAGCGCCGCAGCTTGGTCGAGACCGACATGTCCTCGGTATATTTCGGGCTGCCCGACGCTCGGTGCGTTGTCCGCCTGCTCGACGCCCGACCAGCGGCGATATCCCCCAGGCGGATCCTGCAGTAGATGAGGGCGGGACGTGCGGCACACAACCCCGAGCGATCCTACTGTGCTGCACGTCCTTACCTCGTCATCTGACTTCACAGCTCTGCGAGCAAGCACCCGACCGTCTCGAATCGCATCCGGCGGGACTGGCGTAGCAACAAGGGGTGCGACGCGACCCGCGCATCGCACCCCCTGCGTTGAGGCCAGGTATGGGTATGGCAGTCGGTTCAGCGCCAAGGAACTCCCGGACCCGGAGGCGGTGGCGGTGCCGGCGGCCCAGGCGGGCACGGCTGAAACGGTCGGCACACGCTGGGCCCCGGTCCGGGTCCAGGCGGAGGAGGCGGCTGGGCCGAGGCGAGCGCACCGCCGAACCCTATGGCGGCAAAAGCCAGTCCGCCCGACAATGCCATTGCCCCGATGAATCGCTGTGAGATGACGTGCATGGGATTTTCCTTTCTGTCCGGAGCGTGAGCCGCTCCGCCAGTAAAACCCTGAAGCACGTCGGTCACATTCGTAACACGAAGAGGACACGAACTCCCGGCTATGAATCGGTTATATTATTGCTGTGCAATTGATTTGAAGGGTCGTCAGCTCGAAACGCCTCGACGTGCAACGCCCAGTCATCGCGTTAACTTCTTGCAGTGCAGCATCTTTGCGGGACTTCGCGAATCATGTTCATAGGAAACAGCATCCCTGAGTTGCGGATGTAATCAAAGTAGTGCGTTCATCGACGGGCACGCATCTGGCCCCGCATGCGCGGGGCCAGATACCGACGAAGCCTGCTTTACTCGCCCGCGCTACTCTTGTTCCGGTCGGCCTTGTGCCCGCCGGCGGTATTGCCGCCGATACCGCTGGCCCTGCTGAATCCGCGAGCGTTCCCCGCACCCTTCGCGGACGTATCACCCGTTGCGGCCGGCTCCGCTTTGTTTCCGGTCTTGAAGCTGGCTGTTCCGTCGGCGGTCGTCGCGTCGATCTCGTTGGTGTCCGAGGACGCGGCGGTTTCAACATCGGCAGTTAGTCGACTGTCGGTCGCCTCAGTCGATGCTCCAACCGATGCAGCCGGCTCATCCTCTCCCACAGCGTCTTCACCGAGTTCCGGCGTCATCGTGGAAGCGTCCGTTTCTTCTATCGATGCCGCCTTCTCGGTGGAGGAAGTACTGCCCGCCTGGACAACATCGGGTCAATGCGCCTGAACAAGATCCTGCCGCGGGTGGGTCAGCGGGATCGCGGGAAGTGTTACAACAAAGACTGTTTCACCAGGCACGCTTCGGACCTCGACCGTGCCATTGTGGGCCTTCACCAGCGCCGCGACGATGGCCAGACCGAGCCCCGTGCTGCCTGCGCGGCGGGATCGGGATGAATCACCGCGGGCGAAGCGCTCGAAGATCTCGGGTTGTTGGTGTTCAGGGATGCCAGGCCCGTTATCGGTCACAGTCAACACAACTCGCCCGTCGCCCGAGTGGGTTAGCGATATGTTCACGCGGGTTCCCGGTGGAGTATGCACGCGAGCATTCGACATCAGGTTGGCCAGCACTTGGTGTAATCGCACTCGATCCCCGATGACCATCACAGGTTCGTCGGGCACGTTGACCGACCAACGGTGCTCTGGTCCCGCGACGTAAGCGTCACTGACCGTGTCGACGGCGAGTTGGCAGAGATCTACTTGCTCGTGGTCAAGTGGCCGGCCGGCGTCCATGCGGGCGAGCAGGAGCATCTCCTCCACCAACTGGCTCATACGCTTGGACTCGACGTCAACACGGTCGATCGCGTGTGCGAGATCAGTTGGGCTGGAGGACAGTCGGCGGCGGGCCAGCTCGGTGTAGCCCCGGATGGATGCCAGCGGCGTGCGCAGCTCGTGGCTGGCATCGGCGACGAACTGGCGCACCCTTGTCTCGCTCGCATGGCGCACCGCTAGTGCCTCGGCGATGCGATTGAGCATCCGATTGAACGCCGCGGCGAGCTGCCCCACCTCGGTGTGAGTGGTGTCAGGGTCCACGTGAACCAAAGGTGTGGGCAGGTTCACCTCACCGCGTACGAGATCGAGCTGGGCGACTTGATGGGCCGCGTGCACGACCTGGGACAGCGGGGCGAACTGGCGGCGGATGATCCAGATTCCCACCGCGGCTGCCAGTATCAGAGCGACCGCAGCCACCGCACTGAAGAACCCGAAGATCGTCAGCAGGGTGTTGTTGACACCAGCCAGAGGGAGGCCGGCGACTACGGTGTTTCCGTTGCTGGCGGCAACGCCGACCAGTTCATAGTGGCCAAGGCCGTCCAGGTTGATACGGACCGGGTCGCCTACCTTGATGTCTGCGAGCTGGCGGAATGCGGTCGGCGACAGCTGGCTCCGATTACCGTCGGCAGCGACCACGGCTGCTTCGGTGACCCGGCCGTTGACGATCACCGCACCGACAGTGTCCACCGACTGGCCAGGACCGTCGAGAAACAGCGGACCGGGGCCAGCGTACCGCTCGAATGGCGGTGGTCCGAAATCGTAGAACCCTGTCGACCGGAGTCCTGCGTCGATCACTTGGCGGTCGAGCTGCTGGAGCAGAAAGCGATTCATCGCCAGCAGTGTTCCGGCACCGATACCGGCGCAGACGACGATGAGAAGTGTCACGACCACCGCGAGCAGCCGCGTCTGCAGTGCCCACGTGCGCGGTCGTCTCAGCCGAATGCGCCGGAAAACTTCAGCGAGGTGGTTTGAGAACATATCCGGATCCGCGGAGCGTATGGATCATTGGCGTGCGCCCGGCATCGATCTTGCGACGCAAATAGGAGATGTACAGCTCGATGACGTTTGAGCGTCCGTCAAAGTCGTAGTGCCACACCCGGTCGAGGATCTGGGCTTTCGTCAGCACCTTTCGCGCATTGCGCATCATGTACCTGAGTAGCTCGAACTCTGTTGCTGTCAAGCGGATTTCATCTCCGCCCCGGGTTACCTCATGACTGTCCTCGTCGAGTATGAGATCGCCCACGACTAGTTTCGCCATCCCGGTGTCCTCCGACACCCCGGTCCGCCGCATGAGTGCACGGAGCCGCAGCACCAACTCTTCGACGCTGAACGGCTTCGTCACGTAGTCGTCGCCACCTGCAGTGAGTCCGGCGATTCGATCTTCGAGCGACTCTTTGGCGGTCAGGAGAAGTAGCGGCAATCCGGGCTGCGCTTCGCGTAACTTCCTCAAGACGTCAAGGCCACTCATATCAGGCAGCATCACGTCCAGAACCACGACATCAGGAGGGGATTGTTGGGCTTGGCGGATTGCCGAGGCACCGTCCCCAGCGGTCGAGACTTGCCATCCCTCATAGCGCAATGCCATCGACACCAATTCGGCCAGTCCGGGCTCATCGTCCACCACAAGGACCTGGATTGGACTGCCGTCGGCGCGAGTCATGGTCGCCCGTGTGGCAGCTGCCCCGGCAGCCTGTTCCGGCAAGGTAGCCGTGCGTTCATCAGAATTCGGCACTGTCAAATTCTCATAATCCGTTCTAGGCGCCGACTGTGTTGATTCTATGGCGCAGCTATGTAATTGCCGGCGACACCATCAGAAATGGACGTGCGGCACGTGTATTTCGGGGGCACGTGCCGCACGTCCTACCCATCAAGCGATCGGCTTCATTTCCGCAGGATCAGCGGGGCGGTGGCGGGCATGGCGCACCGGGGCCGCATGGCGGCGGGGGCGGCGGCGGGGCTGCGTTGGCTACCCCTGCCCCGATGCCCGCAGTAGCCAGAGCAAGCCCCCCGGAAACGGCGGCAGTGGCGATCCAGCTGAGACGGCGCTTCTTCTGTGCTGGCAACTCGAACTCCTCTCGGTCGTATTTCTCGTTGCACCAAAGAATCTAGAGGTCGATCGTGGGCGGAAATTGTCAAGAAGCTATGTCCCAGATGTGGAATTGATACTGCTGCTCAGTGAGTTCCGTTGCAGCACTGATCATTCCGCGCGTGCGTCGTCGAGGGCTGCCATCCGGTCGTCGATCCACTGATGCATGGAATCCACCACGGCGGCGAGATCTTGCTCACTGAGCCCGGCGGTAACCGGGATGGTCGCAGCGATCCCGTCGAGGACGGTATGCGCCTTCCCGTCGCCGTACATCTCGTCATAGATGTCCCAATACGCGTCGTTGTACGCCTGCACCCACTTCGCCGATTCGAGGAAGCGCGTCTTCAGCGGGTTGCCGTGCGCCGGGCCGCGCCTGCCACCGAGTGCCTGAAACTCTTCAGGAGGAATGCCTGCCTCTTTGTCGCCGGGCGGGGGACCGATCTTGAGCTCCTCATTGGGTCCTACCGTGGCGTCCCCATACATCGCGAGGTTGAGATCCCACGAGACCACCGAGAGCTTCTCGGTCTCCAGGTCGTACCAGAGGTAGTAATTCTGACCGGGCCCGCCCATATCATCGCCGTTGGCCAGTAAATGCTGAGTCGCCAGGTAACGCGCCAGGGATTGGACATCGAACCAATCGGACAGATGGGTGTCGAACTCGTCCTGGTCGGCGCCGTCCAGCCATTTGAGGAACTTGACGATCGGCTGAAGGTTCCCGTTGTCGGCGCTGTTGATCTGCTTGAACTGGTTGGCGTACTCGGACTGGTCGGTACCGACGAACTCCATGCGGGACCCTGCATCGGCCTTGTACAGATAACCATCGGACTCGAACAGCGCGTTCGCATACGTCTCGTCGGGGTGCTCGAGGATGAGGCGTGTGGTGGTCTGGCCGTTGATGGTGTAAGTGGCGTAGGCGTAGCGCTGAGTCGGCTGACCGGTTTCGGCGGTGAGTGACAGAGCCAGCGCCTCGTTGATTATGGGAGTTCCTGGCCGAACTGACAATTCGGTGACTCCCTGATACCCGCGTCCTTCGGCATTCCTGTCGAAACTGATCAGCAGCGGGAGTGACGTCGGGTCGTCGGCGGACGCACTCACCATGTTCATGGCGTCGTTCGACGTCGGCGCATCGCGCGGTCGGTCCTTGCCGCTACGCATCGACGCCAGAGTCGAATTCCCCTTCAGCCGCACGGAGACATCGCTGATGAACGTATCGTCGATGGTGATATCGGCTGTCACCCACTTTTTCTCGCCATCATTCTGGTAGGCCGACATCATGTCGTTGTACTCGGCCGGGGTGATGTTGACGGTCAGAGTGTGTGCCACATCGGGGTCGAAGAAATCGACGGTGCCGGTGATGTTTTCGGTGATATCCGATGTCAATATCGTTGTGTCGCCGCTGATGTAGGGACGGATCGTGGTCTGTCCGAAAGCCACGGTCAGGCCCAGAGCAACTGCTACCAGTAATGCGAGCAGTTTCCAGTGCTGACGTAGCCGTACCGGTAGCCGGTGGACGACACGTCGTTTCGTTTGCACACCCTCGACATCTCGATCGGCTTCGTCCATCAGATGTCGGTCTGGTCGTAGCCGGTCAGCACTGTCACTCGTTGGCCGGTATTGACGGCTCCCAGCGCGGCGATCAACTCACCGGCCTTGCGGCCCTTCTTCAACTGTGCCGTGTAGTAGAGCTCGTTGAGTGCCCCCGATCGAGCAGATTCCGTTGACACCAGCTCGAACTCGGTGCAGTGCTCGATCAGTACGTCTTCAACGCGCGCGGTGTACTCGGGTTCCGGTGGCACCTGAACCTTGACGACCTGGCGCTGTACGTCCAGCTTGAACCAGTTGAACCGGTACATGATCAGCAGCACCAGGCAGATGACGACCGTCGCGGCGATCGCCAGGACGTAGAACCGCGTGCCGGTGGTCATGCCGATCGCCATCGCTAGAAAGATGAAGCCAACATCTCGGGTTTCCTTGATGGCATTACGGAATCGAATCACCGACAAGGCGCCGACGAGTGCGAAGGCCCGGGCGATGTTGGATCCCACGACGAGCATGATCACTGAGATCACCATGCAGACCATCACCAAGGTCTGCACATAGGACTGGCTGTAGGAGACGTTCTTATGGGTGTAGCGGTAGACCCATCCGATGATCGTTGCGAGCACGAACGATAACGTCAATGAAGCGATCACGTCGAAGACGGTGAACGTGCCGCTGAGATCCTGCAGGTTGATGGTCACGATGGGCTTTCTTTGTCGATTGGTGGATGCGGTTCTGGGGGTGAATCAGACCCTGGGAGTGGACAATTCCCCGAAGAGCTCGGTGGGGGCCGGTCGCGGCACGTAGTCGACCACCTCAGGCGCGCCGAATCTCGACCGCGGCGTATGCCCGAAGGCCTGCACCGACTGGCAGTACTTGGAGATCCGAACCACCGACATGTCGATTCGGGCAGCTAGATCGGTAACCCAATAGGGCACACGTTCGTTGGCCTTGATCTCCACGATGGCCAGTTTGGGTGGGATGATGTAGCGGTTCTGTGCCCCTGAGGCAAAGTGGAAGTCACGGTCGCGCCCGTGCACCTTGTGGTCGATGGTCACCCGCAGGCCGAGGTCAGCGTCACGGCCAACGAATGCCTCACGCAGATAACCGGTTGTGACGATGGGGCGCAGGTCGAGGTTGCCGATAAGCGTGGTGACTTCCTCGACAAACGGACGCTGCACTGGATCGCACGGGATCTGTTGGCGCGCATCGAGCCATTGGCGTGCCACACCGTAGGGCAGGGCAATCCTGCGCTTCTGTGTCACCCGGTTCACCCGCTGCTTGATCTCGACCTGCACCGACGTGTCGTCGGTGCAGGCTGTGGGCTGCCCGTAGAGTCGCATGCGCAGTTTGCGCCGGAACCGCAGGCCCTCGATCTTCTCCCAGTAGAAACGCAGGTCCGGGGTGTCATAGTACAGCGATGTCACCGGGTACCCACCGTGCGGCGAATATGGGTCAGAGCTCATGTGCTCGGCAAGTTGTGCGCGCAGCGCGGGAACCTTGAATTCGTCCAGCAGGTACTTGATCTCGTACCGGTTGAAGGAATGCAGCCGGCTTGCCGTCTGTTGATAGCCGGTGGGCTCAGTGGGGACGTCCTCATGCCTGCGGTCACGCTGGTCCGTCGCGGTCTTCACGAACCAGTTGAACACACCCATGAAGTTCCCTGCCTTTCAGTGACGTTCGCATGCTGTTTACCTACCTAAGCGTGCGAAGCTATGCGCGGCGTGAGTGTCGGATAGTGGGCAGCTATCTGTTAGGGAATCGGAATCACCGGCGGTTCATCAGAATTGGACGTGTTTTCCGGAACCAACGGTGGCCACTGGACGGCTGTCGGCGGCCAGGATTCGACTGAGCTGGAGGACCGGCTCGCACTGTCGTCGTCATCGTCGTCATCGTCGTCGGCATATGCGTTGCCGGCCAACCCCAATGAGATCGACGCCATGGTCAGTAGCGCAACGGCGAATCTCTTTGCACGCATCACAGCGGAAGCACGGCGCTGTAGACGTTGACACTGTCATCGGAAGTATCGGTGCTCATCTGCGCCGATGCGAACAGACGCACGGTCACCGCGCCGCCACACTCGTCGACCGCAACGTGAGCATCCATGACCGAGATCGTTGCCATTCGGCCTTTCACCGACTTGGCCCCGAGACCCACGGTCGTGATCCCTCCCGAGTGCAGTGTCGACCCGATATCCGGCCCGACCCCGATGAGCGGAGCATCGTCGAATAGGTCAGTGTCGAAATCTATTCCGAGATCGAGCCCCTCGCTCAGGTCGGCCTGGCACCCGAGTTGGGCGCCGACCACCAATTGCCCGGTAGTCACTGGCACAGCCCCGTCACCATCGACGGTGACTGTCACACGCCCGCTGAGATAGCCCTCTCTGGTCAATGGTGCGGCTGCCATATTGGGCACCGCGTTGACGCGAACTCCAGTGAGCGCCAACGTCATCCGCCAGCCATCGACCGTGTCAATCGAACGGTTGATGTCGGGGACGGGAATCGACTCCGCCCGCGAAACACCAGTAGCAAAGAGGAGAAGCCCGACACTGGCCGCCGACGCACTGATGAATTTCTTGAGGATCAACGGGGGATACCACCATAACTGTGTCTCGATTGCACGACAGGTCAAACGGGATTGCGGGGGCCGCGCTTACCGCCCGACAATCGTGCACGACGAAGATGTGACCGAGCTATGTACCACGTGATTCGTCGCCAACACCGGCGATTGACCGCCGATTCGAACTGATAACGTTGCGGCACATCTTTTTTCGCTTTCGCAACATAGAGTTCAAGCTCTGCCATTCGGCTGTCCAGCCATCTCTATCCATAGGCTGGTGATAGCAAAGACATAGCTCGCCCCAAGCCGGCCTGGACACGATGAGAGTTGCCACCGTCATGTCATACCCACGGCGCTGGCCTCGAGGAGATGTTGAGAAAGAAGGATGTGGACTATGCCCAAGACGAATCGTCGGGCGGCGCTCGGATCGGCCCTGGCAGCCGTGTCCGTACTGAGTGCCGGCGCTACCATCGGAATGGCTGTCGCCGTAGCGGCTCCCCCGCCACCGTGTCCGCCCGGGGTGCCTTGCGGGCCGCCCGGGCCGGGAGGCCCAGGATTCGGGCCGGGTCCGGGTGGACCCGGCATAATGCCTCCGCCCGGACCGGGCCTGCCGCCACCGGGGCCGGGGCGCGGACCATGCCTGCCGTTCACGCCCTGCTAAACGAGGGCCGAGTCAGGAGCCCGGCACAGCGGCTGCTGTGCCGGGCTCCTGCCGTTGTGAACTGGTTCTCGCAGAGTCACCCCGCGGCCGACGGTTTGGTGAGGTCGTAAAGTTTCACCCTGTCGACGGTGACAGCAGTGAAGTTCTCTTTGCCCCAGTCCTTGATGGCATGTCAGCGCGATGTGTGCGATGTGTGTTGCGTCTCGCAACGACCTCAACAGTCGCAAGGTCGGCAAAGACCGCGGTCGCCAGATCTCGATCCCAGACATAGATTAGCCGCGCGAGGTCACCGTCTTGGCCGGCGACGTTGAGATATGCGCGTATCGTTCGCTCGAGATGGCACGATCCAGGGCGGGGGCTCGCCGACCGATGGCCAATTCGCGGGAACGCACCAACGGGCTACCGCCGCTTGCTCAGCCGCCAGCAGCCCGATTCAGCGACCACCAGGCCCGCGATCTCCAGCATCGTCAGGGGGCCCAGTACCTGGTGTGGCGGGACGCCCGCGGACACGGCGATCTCGTCCACGGTGCACGAACCACGGGCGGGCAAGGCGTCATAGATCCGTTTCTCGTTCGTGCCGAGCTCATCCAGCGGACCGGCCGGGTGCTGTTGTTCGGGGGCCAATTCACCGATGTGGCCCACCAGTTCGACCACCTCGGCGGCCCGGCCGACCAGAGTGGCACCGCCGCGCAACAATGCGTGACAGCCCGCCGACGCAGCCGATGTCACCGGACCCGGTACCGCGCACACGGGCCTGCCGATCGCCTTGGCCCACGCCGCGGTGTTCGCCGCACCGCTGCGTAGCCCGGCCTCCACGACCACCGTCGCGCCGGACAGCGCGGCCACCAGTCGATTGCGGGTGAGGAACCGCAACCGCCCGGGCGCGACACCCGGCGGGTATTCACTGATGAGCAAGCACTGTTCGCGAATACGACGGAACAAGGCGCTGTGCCCGGCCGGGTAAGGATTGTCGACGCCGCCGGCCACGACGGCGACCGTGGTGCCCTCACATGCCAGCGTGGCGCGGTGCGCCACGCCATCGATCCCGTAGGCGCCACCGGATATCACCGTCACATCGCGCTCGGCCAGACCCGCGGCGAGTTCGGCCGCGACATGCTCGCCGTACGCGGTGGCAGCGCGGGTGCCGACGATCGCGGCTGCCCGGTAGGAGACGTCGTCGAGACGTTCCGGTCCGACCGCCCACAACACCAACGGTGGGTGGGCATTCGACTTGTCCACGCTGTCGAACGCCCGCAACGCCAGCAGCGGCCATTCGTCGTCGTGCGGGGTGATCAACCGGCCGCCGAGCCGATCCAGGATATCGAGATCCCTTCCCGCACAATCCAGCTCACGCCGTGCCTGGACACGCTCGGCGAGGCTCGGATCGACGTCACCTGCCTTCACTCGCGCTGCCGCCTCGACCGGGCCCACCGCCTCGACCAGGGCCGCCAGCTGTGGGCACGGCGGTTCGGCCACCCTCGACAGATACGCCCACGCGAGCCGCGTCTCGTCGGCCATCACACCCTCCCGGCCTGACGGAAACTCAACGCGGCCGTCACATCTTCCAACGCGGGCATACTGCGCCCCGCCAGATCGGCCAACGTCCACGACACTCTCAGACAACGATCCGCACCGCGGATACTGATCACGCCGCGTTCCAGCGCGGTGCGCAACGGCTCCATCGTCGCCTTGGGCAGCCTGAACTTTCGCCGCAACAGCGGACCGCTCACTTCGGCATTGGTGCGGATACCGTATGGCCGCCACCGCTCCTCGGCCGCGAGTCGCGCGAACGCGACCCGCTCGCGGACCGTGGCACTGGACTCCCCCGCGTCCGGCGCGAACGCGCCCGCGCTCATCGGGTGTAGTTCGACGCGCAAGTCCACGCGGTCCACCAACGGGCCGGACAGCTTGCCCATGTAGCGTCGCCTGGCCTGTGACGAACAGATGCAATCGACGGGGTTCGGCGGTGCGCACGGACACGGATTGGCGGCGAGCACCAATTGGAACCGGGCCGGATAGCACGCCACCCCGTCGCGGCGGGCAAGCCTGATCTCCCCGTCCTCCAAGGGTGTTCGCAGTGCTTCCAGGGAACTGACGCCGATCTCGGCGAACTCGTCGAGGAACAGCACTCCGCGATGGGCCTGGCTGACCGCACCCGGCCGGGCCATCCCGCTGCCCCCACCGACCAGGGCCGCGACACTGCAGGTGTGGTGCGGCGCGACGAACGGCGGCCGGGTGATCAGCGGCGTGTCGTCCGACAGCAGGCCCGCCACCGAATGAACCGCCGTCACTTCCAGCGACTCGGCATACGACAACGGCGGCAGCAAGCCGGGAAGCCGTTGCGCCAACATCGTTTTGCCGATACCCGGCGGGCCGGTGAGCATCAGGTGATGGGCGCCGGCGGCCGCGACCTCGACGGCGAACCGCGCCTGCCCCTGCCCGACGACGTCGGCGAGGTCGGCGGTCGGCTCGGGCGCTCGCCCCGGTGCGGCGACCCGGCCGGGCAACTCGGCTTTGCCCTCGAACCAGGCCTTCAACTGACCGAGGCTTTGCACGCCGAGCACTTCGATGCCGTCGACCAGGCTGGCCTCGGCCAGATTGTCGGCGGGCACGACGACCGACGGCCAGCCCTCGTGCTTGGCGGCGAGCACCGCGGGCAGGACGCCGTTGACCGGACGTACCCGCCCGTCGAGGGCCAGCTCGCCGAGCAACACCGTCTTCTCCAACCGCGGCCACGCCGTCTTGGTGTGGGCCGACAGCACCGAACTCGCCAGGGCGAGATCGTAAACCGATCCCACCTTGCGCAACGTCGCAGGCGACAACGCCAGCGTCAGCCGCGACATCGGCCAGCTGTTGCCGCAATTCGTGATCGCCGCACGCACGCGGTCGCGTGACTCCTGCAGCGCGGCGTCGGGCAATCCGACGAGATGCACGCCCGGCAATCCCGACGTGATGTCGGCCTCGATCTCGACAATCACCCCGTCGAGCCCGCGTACCGCAACCGAATACGCCCTGCCCAAACCCATCTCAACCCACCCCTTTCAGGTGGGTGAGCTCGGGTTCACGGCGCCGGCCGATCCGGATGCCGATCACATCGATCCGCACCTCGGCCCACCGCGTGTCCTGCTCGGCCAGCCACAGCGCGGCCAACCGGCGGATGGTGCGCACCTTCTGGGCCGTCACGGCCTCGGCGATGCCCCCGAAGCCGTCGCCGGTGCGGGTCTTCACCTCGACGAAGACCACGGTGCGCGCATCCGGGTCTTCCGCGATCACGTCGAGTTCGCCGTACCGGCACCGCCAATTGCGGACCAACGTCCGCAACCCGGCGGCCGTCAGATGGTCGACCGCCAGCTGTTCGCCGAGAGCGCCGATCTCGGCCCGTGTCAAAGAAGTCATGTCGACACCGTGCGGCCACGGTCCGACAGATCCGGCCCGAAACGGGCTCAACTCACCGGGTTATCCCCAACCTTGACTTCATCCACAGGGTTCGCGGGTCGGACATCGGCACCTCGCCGTCAGTCGCGCTGAAACGCCACGTCGAGCACTCCGCCCGCGCCCGCGGCGTCCCCGGCGAAGTCGACGGTGACGTGGTCCAGCACGCCGCCCGTGAGCGGATACGGCGAGTCGAATACCGACGACACCGAGTACACGACACTGCGGCCCGCCGACACGGTCTGCATGATGTCGAGACCGTTGATCGCGACGCCCTCGGCCGCGCCGACGACACGGTCGTCGACCGACAGCACGACGTCCCCGATCATGCCGAAGGTTCCGTCGATCGATCCGGTCCGCGTGAATTCCGCACGGAAAACATGCCGCCCCACCGTAATCGGCTCATCGGATGTGACGGCGCGCTCGACGCCGCCGACATTGCAGACGTATCGGAGGCGCGTGCCCTGGAGGAACAGCACCTGGCCGCCCGACCGGTTGCCTTGCGAGAACAACACTCCCGCTGCGGCGTCACTTTCGACCGTGACCACCGCGGTCACCACGAATGACCGGCCCCGGACCAGCCCGCGAAACGACGTGTGCCCCGCCGGCGTGCCTGCGTAATAAACCACGCGCGGCGACGGCGCCGCGGCGGTGGCCGCACCCCGGCCGATGAGTTCCCCGGTGCTCAGATCGCTGAGCGGAAACGCCTGGTATTCAACAGCTTTCTCGTGCCACAACGCCTTGAGCTCGGCCAGCTTGTCGGGATGCTCGGCCGCGAGATCGTGGATCTGGCTGCGATCGGCTTCGATCCGGAACAGTTCCCAGCGATCCTGATCGAACTGCGACCAGCCCCGCGGACCCGCACACGTCGGCGGGTGCACGGTGTTGGCGAACCACCCGTCGTGCCAGATTCCGCGGGTGCCCATCATCGAATAGAACTGCGTGTCCTTGACCGTCCCACCGGCCGGATCGTGCAGGGCCGCAGCGAAACTGACGCCCTCCAGCGGCCGCTGCGCGATGCCCTTGACTTCGCCCACATCGGTGATGCCCAGCAGGTCGTAGACCGTCGGCGTCACGTCACTGACGTGGGCATAGTGATCGCGCACCGCGCCCCGCGGTGACAGCCCGGCCGGCCAGGAGATCACGCACGGATCCGCGATCCCGCCCTCGTGCGAGGCGTAGCGCTTGAACAGCTTGTACGGCGTGTTGAACGCCATCGCCCAACCGTTCGAGTAGTTGAGCTGCGTTGCCGGTCCGCCGAGTTCGTCGTAGAGCCGCAGCCCTTCCCGGGTCGTGTCGGCGCTGCCGAACATGGGTACGGATTCGTCGATGGCTCCCATCGGGCCGCCCTCGCCGCTGGCCCCGTTGTCGGACATGATGACGACGATCGTGTTGTCCAGCTGCCCGGTGTCTTCCAGGTAGTCGAGCACCCGTCCGATCTGCGCATCGGTATAGCTGAGGAATCCGGCGAACACCTCGGCCATCCGGCAGGATACGCGTTTGTCATCGTCCGACAGCGAGTCCCACGGCCGGACGTTCTCGTGCTCGGGCCACGGTATGCCGTCCGGGCTGGTGGCTCCGGCGTACGGATTCATCGGGGACAGTTCGGTTTCGGGCGGCACCAGGCCGAGCTTCTTCTGATTGGCCAGTGCGAGCTCGCGGTACTGCTCGTAGCCCATGTCGAAACGGCCGCGGTATTTGTCGGCCCATTCGGGAAAGACCTGGTGCGGCGAGTGCCCGGCGCCCGGACACAGGTACATGAACCAGGGCTTGTCCGGCGCGGCCGCGCGGTGGTCGCGCAGAAAGCCGATGGCGTTGTCGGCGAGATCCTTCGACAGGTGATAGCCCTGCTCCGGGGTGGACGGTGGGTCGATCGGCTGGTTGTCCCGGACGAGGCTCGGGTACCACTGGTCGGTCATACCGTCGAGGAATCCGTAGAACCGGTCGAATCCGCGGTTCAACGGCCAGTAGCGGCGTGACCCCGCGGCGTGGCAATCCTCGAGCGGTGTGAGGTGCCACTTTCCGACGGCATATGTCGACCATCCCCGTTCGGCCAGCACTTCCGACATCAGCGCGGTCTCGGCGGGGATGCGCCCGTTGTGCCCGGGATATCCGTCGGCCAGATTCAGTACGGAAGCCACCCCGACCGAGGTCGGGTTACGCCCGGTGAGAAGCGAGGCGCGGGTCGGCGAACACAACGCGGTGGTGTGGAACTGCGTCAACCGGATTCCGCGGTCGGCGATGCGCGACATGTTGGGCATCTCGACGAGGCCGCCGTAGCAATCCCAGGTCGCGATGCCCGTGTCGTCCCACAGCAGATACAGGACGTTCGGCGCGCCCGCGGGTGCGGTGGCACCCCGGTAGGGCGCCCAGTCGGGCACCGAGTCCCTGATGTCCTCGCAGACCGTGCCGTCGAATTCCACCATGTGCCTCCTCGAGCGCTGGACGGGTTAGCTAGCCGCGCTTACTACCGTACGGACATCCGGTCGCAGCGGCTTCCCGCATGACGTCTCCGGGTATCGGCGGCGCCGGTAAAGTCGATAGATACGCGCGACACGGAAGGGTTTGCCGGATGTGATGCAGTCGGCCTCGAACTCCCTTTCCGACGCGCTGCGCCGGCACGGTGACCGGATTGCGGTGTTCACCGAGTTCGAGCGCGTTACCTATCGGGAGCTCGCCGATCGGGTATCGGCGGCCGTCGCCGCCATCGGGCCAGGGCGACGGCTCGTGCTGCTCGAGACACGCAACGATCTCACCACCCTGGTCCACTACCTCGGCGCGCTCGACGGCGGACACGTGGCATTGCCCGTGCCGGCCGGCGGCGACCACTCGGCGATCACCCAGACCTACTCACCCGACACCGTGGTCGACGCGGCCGGAGTTCACCATCGACGGCGCACGAGCGCGCACCGGATGCACGACGACCTCGCGCTGCTGATGTCGACCTCGGGCAGCACCGGGTCACCGAAGCTCGTGCGCTTGTCGCACACGAACCTGCTGAGCAATGCCGCCGCGATCGCCGACTACCTCGATATCCGCGAGACCGACCGGGCCGCAACGACATTGCCCATGCACTACTGCTACGGCCTCTCGGTCGTCAACAGCCACCTGCTGTCGGGGGCGACTCTGATCCTCACCGACCGATCGGTGGTCGACGATGAGTTCTGGCAGCTGTTCGCCGACCATCGCGGCACGAGCTTCGCCGGTGTACCGCACACGTTCGACCTGCTCGACCGCATCGGCTTCGACGCGATGCCACTCCCCCATCTGCGCTATGTCACCCAGGCGGGCGGACGGCTCGCACCCGAACTGGTCCGCGACCTCGCGACCCTCGGGGAGCAGCGTGGCTGGCAGGTCTTCGTGATGTACGGCGCCACCGAGGCGACAGCCAGGATGGCTTATCTGCCACCGGAATTCGCGCACTCACGGCCGGAGGCGATCGGCAGGCCGATACCGGGCGGCGAGTTCCGCATCGACCCGCTCGACGGGTGGCCCGACGGCACCGGCGAGCTGGTCTATCGCGGGCCGAACGTGATGCTCGGCTACGCACAACGACTCGACGACCTCGCGCTCGGCCGCACCGTCGACGAACTGCGTACCGGCGACATCGCACGCCGCGGGCCGGACGGACTGTACGAGATCGTCGGCAGGAAAAGCCGTTTCGTGAAACTGTACGGTCTGCGGATCGATCTGCAGCGGGTGGAGACCGCGTTGTCCGAACACGGTGTGACAGCACTGTGCACCGGCGACGACGACGCCATCGCCGTCGCCGCGGCAGGCCATCACGACATCCGGCACGTGCAGCAGCTCGCCGCGACGGCGGCTGCCGTTCCCGCGGCGGCCGTGCGCGCGGCAGTGGTCGCCGACCTGCCGACGCTGCCCTCGGGCAAACCGGATTACCCCGCGGTGCGCAAGCTCGTCGGCCGCGCGACAACCAGCACCGACGGCACCGACCTTCGCGCGCTGTTCGCCGAGGTGTTGCAGACCGACCGCGCCGCCATCGACCCGCACGCCAGTTTCGTCGACCTCGGCGGAAACTCGCTGTCCTATGTGGCGATGTCGGTGCGGCTGGAGCGCGCGCTCGGCCGACTCCCGGCGAACTGGCATCGCATGACGCTCGCCGAACTCGAACGGCTCTCCGCACCGCGGCGCCGCTGGACCTCGACGGTCGAGACCAGCATCGCGCTGCGCGCGGCAGCGATCATCCTGATCGTCGGTTCGCACGCCGACCTGTTCAAGTTGTGGGGCGGCGCCCATCTGCTGCTCGGTGTCGCCGGTTTCAACTTCGGGCGTTTCTGCTTGACGCCGGTGTCGCGCACTCAGCGTCTGCGGCACCTGCGCAGCACGATCGCGTGGGTTGCGGTGCCGTCGATCGTGTGGGTCGCCATCGCCCTGGTGATCACCGATGACTACCACCTGTCGAATCTGTTGCTGGCCAACAAGTTCCTCGGGCCGCCCGACAGCATGACCGCGGGTCGGCTGTGGTTCGTGGAGGTGCTGGTCTGGATCCTCGTGGGACTGGCCGTGGTGTGCTGGCTACCGGGCGTCGACCGTTGGGAACGGCACCGGCCCTTCGCATTCGCGGCGGCGTTCCTGGTGTTCGGGCTCGCGCTGCGTTACGACCTGGCCGGGTTCGGCCTGGGGCGTGAGGCGTGGTTCACGGTATTGGCCTTCTGGTTCTTCGCAGTGGGCTGGGCGGCCGCCAAGGCCGTCAACACCTGGCAGCGCGCGGTGGTCACGGTGGCAGTGGCGGTCGGTTTGCACGGCTATTTCGGCAACAGTCATCGGGAGGCGCTGGTGCTGGCCGGTTTTGCGCTCCTGATCTGGTTGCCGGCATTGCGCTGCCCGCCGGTGGTGACGGCCGCGTGCGGGGTGCTGGCGGAGGCTTCGCTCTACATCTACCTCACGCACTACCAGGTGTACCCGCTGTTCGACGGGCACCCCGCGGTCGGAGTGCTGGCGTCGCTGATCGTCGGGTGTGCCCTCACCTATCTCGTGACCTCGGCACGGAAGTGGTGGGCGGGCCGGTCAGTCCGGCGTGCGATCGGCCACGAGCCCCTCCTGCACCAGCGTGGCGGCGATGGTGCCGTCGACGCCGATCAGGCTCGAGGTGATGATCCCGCGACCACGCGCGGCCGCCGGTGAGGTTTGCTCCAACAGGTTCCACGCGTCGGCCCGCACCGGGCGGTGAAACCAGATCGACGAATCGGTGGTCCCGCTGCGGTGGCTGCGCGACCGCATGCTGTGGCCGTGCACGGCCAGCGCCGGATCGATCCCGTACAGGTCGGTGACATACACCGCCGCCAACCTGTGCAGCGTCGGGTCATCGGGCAGGGCGGTCGTGACCCGCCACCAGAACCGCCGCACGAACTCGCCACTCGAACCGTCGTCGGCGATCCGGATGTCGAGTTCGTCCAGCGGAAGTGACGGCGCAGGGCCGGGCGGCCCGGTGCGCGGCAGCGATTCGGGATCGTGCGGCAGGTCGGCACGGTGGCCGTGCGCCGGGCCGGGCAGTGGCGTCGCGAACGACACCGTGGCCGTCGTCAGCATCCTTCCGTGCTCGAAGGCTTCGACACGCCGCGCCGATGCGGTGCGGCCGTCATAGGTGCGGTGCACGCGGTATTCGGCGGGCTCTCCCGCGTCGCCGCCGCGCAGGAACTGCATGTGCATGTTGGTCGGCGACCGGTCGCCGTCCACCGTCCGGCACGCCGCCGCCAGGCTCTGCGCTGCGAGCAGCCCGCCGTAGGCTCGCTTGCCTGCCGGTCCGCTGGCGCGTCCGGTCCAGACATCGCCATCGCCCGCGACGTCGAGCAGTTGCAGCAGTGTGTTCACTTCTCTGCGGAACCTGTTGCCACCGTGCCGGATTCGGTCAGTGCGGCGATCTCGGCGGGGTCCAGCCCCAGGTGTTCGGCGAGCACGGCTGCGGTGTCGTCTCCGAGCGCGGGCGCGGCGACGGCCGGCGGGTAGGCACCGCCGATCTGAACCGGCAGGCCCGGCGCGAGGTAGCGCCCGATGCGCGGCTGGTCCAGCTCGCGGAACAACGGGTTGGCCGTGACCCTCTCGTCGTCTGCGACCTCGGCGAAGCTGCGGTAGCGTTCCCACAGCACCGAGGTTCCCGACAGGGCGGCGGTGATCTCGGCGCCGGTGTGCTCACTGAACCACAGCGTGAACAGCCCGGTCAGCGCGTCGCGGTGGAGGTAGCGCTGGCCCTCGTCCCCGAAATCCGCGCCGAGCGCCTCGGCAAGTGCCGCAACGGCTTTGGTGGTTCCGGTGACCTCGGTGAGGTCACGGAAGTGACGGCCGGTGAGCGCGACGAGCATGAAGCCGACGCCGTCGCTGCTCGTGAAGTTCTGACCGTATGTGCCGAACAGGGTGTTGCCCAGGCGTTCGCGCGAGGTTCCGTTGACCATCACCTCGGTGAGGAAGCCCAGATTGCCCGCGGTCGCAAGCGCGACGTTCTCCAGCGGGATGCTGATCCGTGCGCCCTCACCGCTGGCGTCGCGGTGGCGCAGCGCGGCACTCACCGCGAGCGCGACGTACAGTCCGCAGCTGACATCCCAGGCCGGCAGCACGTGGTTGACCGGAGTGGACAGCTGTGGAGGCCCGGTGACGAGCGGGAAACCCAGCCCCGCGTTGACCGTGTAATCCACGCCGGTACCGCCGTCAGCCCGGCCGGACACCTCGACGTGGATCAGGTCCGCGCGCAGCGCGCTCAGTGTGTCGTACGAATGCCATTGCCGCCCGGCGACATTGGTGATCAGCACACCGCTCTCGGCGATCAGGCGTGACACCAGCTGCTGCCCCTCGGGGGACCGCAGATCGGCGGCCACCGACCGCTTGCCCTTGTTCAGCCCGGCCCAGTAGATGCTGTCGCCGTGCTCGGTCACCGGCCAGCGCCGGTAGTCGGCGGCACCGCCGATGGGGTCGACGCGGATCACCTCAGCCCCGAGCTGAGCCAGGGTCATGCCCGCCAGCGGCACCGCGACGAAGCTGGAGATCTCGATGATCCGCACGCCGGCCAGCGGACGGGTGGAATCCGGCGGCGTTACAGGTTCGGCCATCCGGCCAAGCTATCAAGCCCGTTCGGTTGCAAGCTTCACCGCGGCGGCCTCGATGGTGTCCTCGGACAGCAGCACCTGCAGCGCCGCGTCCCCGAGCGGGATGAAGCTGTCGCTGCTGGCGACGCGGTCCACCCGGCCGGTATATCCGTGCGAAAGCAGCTCGGCGAGCACCCCCTCACCGACACCGCCCGTCTCGCGGGTTTCGTCGACGATGAGCACGCGCCCGGTGGCGTTGGCTTCGCGAATCATGTCGTCGACCGGGAGCGGCGCCAGCCAGCGCAGGTCCACCACCCGTGCCGAGATGTCCGACCGCTCCAGTCGGCGCGCGACGCGCAGGCTCATCCACACCCCGTTGCCGAACGTCAGGATCGTCAGGTCGGTACCGTCGCCGTACGTCCGGGCCCGCCCGATCTGGACCGGCCGCTGAGGATAGGGCGCCAGCCATTCCGAATCGCCGTCCTCATACAGGTCCTTGGTGTGATAGAGCGCGATGGGTTCGAGGTAAACGCACACCGCCCCAGCGCTTTTCGCCGCAGCGGCGCACGTGTGCAGCATGGCTGCGGCGTCGTCGGGTCGCGCGGGGGATGCGATCACCACTCCGGGGATGTCGCGGATCGCGGCGATCGAGTTGTCGTTGTGGAAGTGGCCGCCGAAGCCCTTCTGATATCCGTAGCCCGCGATCCGCACCACCATGGGGTTGCGGTACTGGCGATTGGAGAAGAACTGCAGGGTGGCGCCTTCGCCGCGGATCTGGTCGGCGGCGTTGTGCAGGTAGGCCAGGTACTGGATCTCGGGGATCGGCAGTAACCCGGAAACCCCGGCGCCCAGCGCAAGGCCGAGGATGGTCTGCTCGTCGAGCAGCGTGTCGAACACGCGCGCCGGGCCCGCGGTGTTCTGCAGGCCGCGCGTGACGCCGTAGACGCCGCCTTTACGTGCGACGTCTTCGCCGAAGACGATGGCCTCCGGATGCTCGGCCAGGATGTCCTTGAGTGCCCGGTTGATCGACAGCGCCAGGGTCAGCGCGTCGCCGTCCGGGCCGCCGGGGGTGACCGTGACGGCTCTGGCCTCGTCGAGGGTGTCGCGCAGTGGTCTGGTCACGGCGGGCGCGCTGTCGAGTTGCGGCAGATCGCTCACCTCACGGGCCACGCCGATCACCTCGGCGCGTTTGGCCTCGTAGCGTTCGATGGCCTCGGCCGGTGTCAGGATGCCATGCGCGATCAGCGTTTTGGCGGTGTTCACGACGGGGTCGCGGTCGTAGTCGGCGATGATCTCGTCGGGCCTGCGGTATGCCGGTTCATAGTCGGATCCGGCGTGACCCATCAGCCGCACGGTCCGCAGGTGCAGGAACGCGGGCTTGCGGTGGCTGCGCACCCAGTTCGCGGCGGCCTGTGCGGTGTCGAAGGCGTCGGTCACGTCGCACCCGTCGGCGGCGAAGTACTCCAGCCCCTCGCGGTGGGCGTAGGTGCGCGCGACCCAACCGCGCGGCGTTTTGGTGCTGATGCCGATGCCGTTGTCCTCGCAGACGAACAGCAGCGGCATGGGCAGCCCTTGGTAGGCGGCGTGCAGGGCGGCGTTGATGGCGCCGACGGCGGTCGAGTGGTTGGCCGACGCGTCGCCGAAGCTGCACACCGTCACCGCGTCATCGGGCCAGGCACATGTCACGTCGAGCTTGCGGGCCCGCGCGATCGAAAAGGCCACGCCGAGCGCACGCGGCAGGTGGGAGGCGATCGTGGAGGTCTGCGGGATGATGCTGAGGTCGTGACGCCCGAACACCTTGTGCCGCCCGCCCGAGATCGGTTCGGTGGTCGCCGCGACGATGCCGAGTAGCACGTCGCGCACCGGGTCGGAGCCATGGACCTGGGCGGCGCGGGCGAGGTAGAAGCCGCCGGACCGGTAGTGCAGCAGTGCCGGATCGGTCGGGCGCAGGGCCGCGGCCACCGCGGCGTTGCCTTCGTGCCCGGATGACCCGATCGTGTAGAAACCCTTGCCTTGCGAACGCAGCCAGCGGGCCGCGAGGTCGAGGTGGCGGCTGGCCAGTTGGGCGTCGAACAGTGCCAACGCCTTCTCGTCGGTCAGCGCCGATCCGGCCGGCCAGGGCTCGGTGCCTGCCGGCAGCGCTGAGACGGTCGTGGTGAAGTATTCGTCGATCGACTCTCGATGAGGACGAGCCACCTGGCCTCCTGAGCTCGCGGCTGGTTTGAACGATGCGGTCGCTGTGCCGTCAGCGGAACGCGCCGATTCCGGTGAGTGCCTGCCCGATGATCAGACTATGCATCTCGCTGGTGCCTTCGTAGGTCAATACCGATTCGAGGTTGTTGGCGTGGCGCATCACCGGGTATTCGGCGGTGATGCCGCTCGCACCGAGGATCGTGCGGGCCGTGCGGGCGATGCCGATCGCCTCCCGGACGTTGTTGAGCTTGCCGAGGCTGACCTGGTCGGGAATCAGCTCGCCGGCATCCTTGCGCCTGCCGAGGTGCAGCGCCAGCAGGAAGCCTTTGCCGTATTCGAGCGTCATGTCCGCGAGCTTCTGTTGGGTGAGCTGAAAGCCGCCGATCGGACGGCCGAACTGCTCGCGTGATCTGGCGTAGTCGAGCGCGGTTTCCAGACAGTCCCTGGCGGCTCCGAGGGCGCCGAACACGATGCCGAACCGGGCTTCGTTGAGGCAGCGCAGCGGCGCGCCGAGGCTCGTCGCGCCGGGCAACCGCGCGCTGTCGGGCAGCCGCACGCCGTCGAGCACGAGCTCGCTGGTGACCGAAGCCCGCAGGGACATCTTGGATTTGATGGTGTTGGCCGTGAAACCCGGGGTGTCGGTGGGGACGACGAAGCCGCGGACGCCGTCGTCGGTGCGCGCCCAGATCACCGCGACGTCGGCGACCGAACCGTTGGTGATCCACATCTTGGTTCCGGTGAGGATCCAGTCGTCACCCGAACGCGTTGCACGGGTGCGCATCCCGGCCGGATTGGACCCGTGGTCGGGTTCGGTGAGACCGAAGCAGCCGATCCGGTGACCGGTGGCCATGTCGGGCAGCCAGTGGTTCTTCTGCTCGTCGCTGCCGAACGCGTAGATCGCGTACATGGCCAGTGAACCCTGAACGCTCACCAGCGAGCGGATGCCGGAGTCGCCCGCCTCGAGCTCAAGGCAGGCCAGACCGTAAGCCACGGCCGAAGTCCCGGCACACCCGTAGCCCTTGAGGTGCATGCCGAGCAGGCCCAGTTTGCCGAGTTCGACGGCCAGTTCGCGCGCCGGTAGCTCGCCGTCCTCGTACCAGGTCGCGATGTCCGGGCGGATCCGGCGGTCGACGACAGATCGCACGGTGTCGCGGATCTCGCGTTCCTCGGCACTGAGCAACGCCTCGGTTCCGATCAGCGTATCGGCGGTCACGGGCTCGGAAACACGCTGGGACGCAGTCATATCTGTCATCTTTCTCGTCGTGGTTCGGGTTCAGCAGCAGCCAGTGCGCGGCGCCGGAGCCGCCGACGGCACGGATTCACCGCGCCAGCTCACCGCACGGCTGGGCGGTGGGGTCTGTTCGCTTCGGGTCTTGACCAGGGGAACGCCGTCGACGAGCACGGCTGCGATGCCAGGCAGGTCGCCCAGGGCAAAGCACTCCAACCCGTCACCTGCGGTCGATCCGGTGATCGGTCCGAGGACCAGCAGGTCGGCAGGCGCTCCTTCGGTCAGCACACCGGTGTCGAGGCCGTGTGCCTTGGCGGTCTGGCCGGTGGCGGCAGCGACTGCGGCCACCGGGTCGACACCGCAGATCGAGGACAGGAAGCAGATGTTGCGCAACATCCCGCGCGGGATGACGCCGGTGCCGCCAGGCGTGTCGGTCCCGAGGGTCAGCCGGCTGAGTTCACCACGCGCCGAGAGCTGCTCGGCCACCAGTTTCGTGGCCCGGTAGTTCATCGAGCTGCACACCTCGATGGCGGCCGACGGCAGATCGGCGATGATGCCGATGATGTCCTCGTCGGGTGACGGGATGGGGCCGCCGGAGATGTGCCCGATGACGTCGGGGCGTACCGCGACCGCGACGTCGCGGCCGGCGACCCGGCTCGATCCCGAGCGAGACACCCCGCCCGAATGCATCTTGACGGTCATGCCACGGTCGTGCGCCCAGTCGACGTAGCGCTGAGCCTCGCCGTCCCCCAACCGGTTCCAGTCGTAGAAGATGAATTTCAGGTGCTCGATACCTTCGCGGTGCGCACGGTCGAAGTGCTCTTCGGTCATGCCAGGCACGAGCAGCACCGTTCCGGCGTTGACCTTGACGCCCGACGGCCGCGAGCGGCCGGTCGTGTGCTTCGACGTGATCGCGATGCTGAGCACGAGTTCGGGTGTCAGCGAGCCGAAGTCGAGCCCAGGGATGTGCAGTTCGCCCGCCGACACCATCGACGTGGTCCCGCCGTGCAGGTAGTTGCCGATCCACCCGATCGAGTTCTGGGCCGGCGTCCATTCACCGAAGGTGGGGTGCACATGGCCGTCCACGAGGCCGGGCATCACGGTCAACCCGGCTGCCGACAGCACCCGATCGGGGTTCGGGTGCTCCACGCCGATACCCGCGACGCGACCGTCCTCGATGAGCAGCGTGGTGTCGCGCACCGGTGCGATCGTCGCGTCGCCGTGCACGAGGAGACCGATGTCCTCCACGAGCAGTGTGGTCACATACCCCCCTGAGTCAGTTGGATTTTGTATACACTATCCGATAATTCGCGTGCGGCATAGTGCGATGACTCCTTCTGCCGCGCACTCACCGGCGCCCACGTAACCGCACAAGCGTCAGGGTCAGCAGCGGCACGGCGAACACGACCAGCACGACGATGAGCGCACCGCCGATGTTCATCGCGAGCCGCACCCCACCCTCGTACCAGGGAAAGAGCTCCGGATATTCGCTGATCACCAACAGCACGGGCGGCCCGGTGATGGCCCACCAGGTGTAGTTGACCGGACGCAGGGCCATCGCCAGCAGGAACAGGCCGACCGTGAGCGCGATCGTCACCGGCGCGGGCGGCTGCGCACCGAGCAGCACCGCGGCGATCACCGCACCGACGGTGTTGCCCGAAAGCCGTTGCGCCAAGCGCATACCGGTCTGCCCCTGACTGGGCTGGATCGTCAGCAGCACGCTCGTCACCAGCCAGTGCCCGCCCACCATGTCGGCAGGCAGCAGCGCCGCCACCCCGACCGCGCATCCGACGGCGACACCGACGCGCGCCGCGTGGCCGAGATCGGGCCGACGCGGTTCCGGCTCCTCATCCGGCGCAACGCCGCTGAGCCGGGCCGCCCCGAACCACGCCAACCACGCGGCCGACACCACCACCGTGCCAATCACATACGGGACCAGCGCGATCAGACGTCCGGTGCCCGCAAGATCGCCGACATCGAGATCGATGGCGATGAGTACCACCGCGAGCCCCGCCGTCGCCCCCACCCGCGGAACCAACGCACCGAACACGGCCGCCAGGACCGTGACGGCACCGAGAAGGTGTTCGTACGGCGCGCATAGGACGACGATCCCGGCGCAGACCACCACGGTGAGCGTCCGCACGCACAGGGCCGAAAGCCCAGGCCGCCACGCGGTCGGCAGTTCGGGTACCGCGGTCAGCACGAAACCGAGCCCCACGGCCGATCCGAGCTCGGCGTGGCCGGCGAGCGCGGTGACGACCAGGATGGCGCCGAGCGACAACGCGAGCGCGGCCGCCATACCCCAGCGGCTGTTACCGGTCGGCCGCAGCAGCTCGGGCGTGCGGAGCTGGACCGGCATCAGTCAGAACAGTCAGCCGCGTCCAGCACGGCCTGCACGATGCCCTGGTAGCCGGTACAGCGGCAGATGTTGCCCGACAACGCTTCCCGCACCGTGTCTTCAGTCAAGGGCTTGTCGGTGTTGGGATCCCGCAGCAATTCGACGGCGGTCACCAGGAATCCCGGCGTGCAGAAACCGCACTGCAGGCCGCCTCGTTCGGAGAACGCCTGCCGCAGCCGCCGGGTCTCCTCGAACTCGTCGAGGCCCTCGACGGTGGTCACCCGCAGCCCGTCGACCTGCACCGCCAGCATCAGGCACGTCCGCATGCTGCGCCCGTCGATGAACACCGAACACGCACCGCACACACCGTGCTCACAACCGAGATGTGTACCCGTCAAACCGAGTTCGTCGCGAAGGAAGTCCGCCAGCATGAGCCGGGGCGGCACCGTGCGTTGCACGAGCCTTCCGTTGACGATGACCGATATCGCCACCCCTGCCGCGTGTTCGGACAGCTCAGTTGCCTGCATGGATTCGCTCCTGATCTTCGCCGATCCGCTGCTGGGCCGCGGTGAGCGCCTGGATCAGCGCCGTCTCGCACAGTCGGCGCGAGTAATCCGGGTCAGCCGAGGACGGTTCGGTCGCGTCGGCCCACCGCGAAGCCAACTCCTCCCACAGTGCGACCGACGGAGCCTGCCCGACCACGTCGTCACCGACGAACAGCAACGGCCGGTCCGCGGCGCTGAGCACCGCACACCGCACCGATTCGATCCGTCCGTCGGTGCCGACCTCGAGTAGGCAGCCCGCGCCGGCCAGGCCGTAATCGCCGTGCTGATGGGCATATTCGACGAAGCCCCAGCCCTGTCCGGCGCGGATGGCGGGGACCGATATCCAGGTCAGGATTTCGTCGGGCTCCAGGGCATTGGTGTAGAAGGACACGAACATCTCGTCGGCGCCTATCTCACGTCGCCCCTTGCTCGCCGATTCGACATGGAATGTCGCACCGAGAACCAATGTCGCCAAGGGCATTTCGGCGGCGGGGTCGGCATGAGCCACCGATCCGCCGATGGTGCCGCGGTTGCGGATGCCGATGTGGCCGATGTATCGCGCGGCATCGGCGAGCAGCGGGGTGCGCGCCGAGATCAGCGGATCGACCTCGACGGTGCGGTGGGTCACCAGCGCACCGAGGATCAGGTCATCGGTGTCGTCGAAGATTCGCTTGAGCTCGTCGAGGCGGCCGATGTCGATGATGACGCTCGGGCGCGCCAACCGCAGATTCAT
This sequence comes from Mycolicibacterium wolinskyi, assembly GCF_002101965.1. Lineage (GTDB taxonomy): Bacteria > Actinomycetota > Actinomycetes > Mycobacteriales > Mycobacteriaceae > Mycobacterium > Mycobacterium wolinskyi. Next base: position 633,414 of record NZ_LQQA01000015.1, on the reverse strand, counting down.
CAGCGCCAGCAGCGATTGCCCACCCGCCATCAACTTGGCATCCGGGTATGCCGCCAGTTGCTCGAGTGCTTCGCCGACCGATTCGGGGCGAAGGTAGTGGAACGGCGCGGGTTTCACGAGGCCGTCCTCGCCAGGGCGCGACACAGCTCGCCGGTGGAGATCGGTGTGCTGTCCACGTGAATCCGGCCGCCGAGTGCATCGTCGACGGCACCGGCGAGCGCAGCGTAGACGGCGATGGTGCCGCTCTCCCCCGCACCGCGGACCCCGATCGGGTTCACCGGGGTGTCGACATGCAGGTGCCGCACCCGGACCCGCGGCACGTCGGTCGACAACGGCAGGTGATACGCGGCGAACGTGGTCGACTGGGGCTGGCCGGAATCGGAGTATTCCCAGTGCTCGAACAGGGCCCCGCCGACGCCCTGGGCCACGCCGCCGATGATCTGTCCCTCGACGATCTTGGGGTTGATCTCGCGTCCGCCCTCGTGAGAAACCGCGTAGCGCAACACCTTGACGATGCCCGTCCGGCGGTGCACACCGACTACCGCCGCGTGCACGCCCATCGTCCACGTCACGGTCGGTACCCGGTAGACCGCGGTGACATCCAGTGCCCCACCGCCCTCCTGGTCACCGCCCACCGCGATGGCACGCGCCAACTCCTCCCAGCTGACGGCGTGACCGGCGGCGACATGAAAACGCCCGTCGGCATATTGGATGTCGCAGTGCTCGGCACCCGACAGGCGGGCGACGCGATCGATCGCGAGGTCGACGAGTTGGCCCGCGGCCGTGTGCACGGCCGACCCCGCCAGGATGGCCGATCTGCTCGCGAAAGTCCCGACCCCGTCGGGCAATCGCTCGGTGTCGCCGGCGACATAGGCGATATGGGCCATGGGCACGCCCAACGCCTCGGCAGCCACCTGAGCGAACACCGTCTCGTGTCCCTGGCCGGCCGATGCCGCCCCCGCGGTCACCTCGAACCGGCCGCCCGGCAGCAGCCGCATCCGGGCGGTCTCGTGCGGTCCGCGGCCAGTGGCCTCAAGGTACGACGCCAGGCCGTAGCCGATGCGGTACTGCGGATACCTTGCCGCACAACGCGTCACCTCGTCGCGCGGCAACGCGTCGAGCACCGACTCGAGACAGGCCCGGTAGTCGCGGCCGTCGTAGGAGATCGGGACCCCGTCGCGGTACGGGATGGGCCGCGGATACGGCATGTCGGCATCGGTGAGCAGGTTGCGCCGCCGGATCTCCTCACCGGTCAGGCCGAGCTCGCGAGCCGCGGCGTCCAGGCTGCGTTCGAGCGCGAACGTGGCTTCCGGCCGGCCCGCGCCGCGGTATTGCGCGACCAGGGTCTTGTTGGTCAGCGCCGCCCGCCCGGCGATGTCGGCGGCCGGGATGCGGTACGGGCCGAGCAGATGGATCGCGGTGTTGGCGATGATGCCTGCGACCCACAGGCTTCCGGCGCCGATGTCGACGACGAAATCATCGGCCCAGGCCAGGATGTGGCCTTCGCCGTCCAGCGCGAGCCGGGTGCGGTGCAGCTGATCGCGTCCCTGTGCGCTGGCCACCAGATGCTCTTGGCGATCCTCCACCCAGATCAACCGGTGTCCGGTCTGCCGCGACAGAAGCGCGAGCAGGATCTCCTCGGCGTACACGTTGGCCTTGGTGCCGAATCCGCCGCCCACATCGGGCACCGACACCTTGATCTCCTGGCGTGACCAACCGGTCACCGCGCAGATCGCGTTGCGCACCATGTGCGGAACCTGCGTCGACGTGGTCACCTCGACTCGCGCGCGCCTCGCGTCGAACTGTGCGAGCACACCGCGGCACTCGAGCGGTACGGCCCCGTGCCGGTTCATGCGGTAGGTGCCGGTGACGACGGTCGCGGCGGCGGCGAATGCGGCGTCGGGGTCACCGAACGAGTAGTTCAGCCGCGCTGCCTCGTTCCCGTCGAGGTGATCGAACAGCACCGGGCAGTCGGGCTCGAGCGCCTCGAACGGATCGGTGACCGCGGGCCTGGGCTCGTAGACGACCTCGATCGCTTCCAGGGCATCCTCGGCGCGGTACCGGTCTTCGGCGATGACAACGGCGATCGGCTGGCCGGCGTAGTGCACGCGATCGGAAGCCAGGATCGGGAGTCGCTGTTCGGCGAGCACGCAGGAGGTCGCCGCGGTGAACTGCGGATCAGGGGTCGTGAGCGTCGGGATGGGCACGCCGCAGATGCCGAGATCGCTTGCGGTGAAAACACCGACCACGCCGGGCATGTGCTCGGCGGCCGACACGTCGATCCGCTTGATCGCGGCGTGCGGTTCGGTCGATCGTACGAAGACGACATGGTGTGCACCCGCGGCGCAGTCCGCCACGAACTGCCCCCGCCCGTCGAGCAGCCGTTCGTCTTCGCGACGTCGCACCGAACTGCCGATGTAGCCGGTCAATGAAGTCGTTTTTCCCATTGCCACAAGGCGATCGAGATCGCGAACGAGATGGTGATCAGCAGCATGATCGTGGCGACCATCGACGGGTAGTCGCCGTGACTGTAGGACTGCAGCACGACCCGGCCCAAACCCCTTCTGGTGGCGAAGAACTCGGAGAGCACCACACCGACCACCGCAAGGCTCACCGCCAGCCGGATACCGGTCAGCAGCGGGCGCCGGATCGCGGGAATGATGATGTGAACCAGCATCTGCCACGCGTTCGCGCGGACCGAACGGGCGAGCTTCCAGTAGACCCGCGGGATCTCCTGCACGCCGGTGGATACGTTGATCAGCACCGGGAACAGTGCGAACAGCACACCCATCACGACCTTCGAACCCGTCAGGCTGAAGATCGGCAGCAACACCGGGTACAGCACGATCTTGGGAATGCCGTTGAGCATGATCAGGATCGGCTCGAAGATCAGCCGCAAGCGCTCGGACAGGCCGAGCAGCAGCCCGAGCCCGCCGCCGATCGCGGTTCCGATCACGAAGGCCAGGAACACCGACTGCGCGGTGACCCGCAGATCGAACAGATAGGCCGGGTCGGACAGGTTCTCGATAAGCACGCCGATCGTCTGGACCGGCGAGGGGATCACGAAGGTCAGGTCGGAGAAGACCTCCCATACGAGCACCACCAGGACGGCCAGCAGCGTCGCACCGACCGCCTGGTTGCCGAGCAGCGCGCGCAGCCGCTGCGACGTCGATGGCGCCGCGGCCCGCGGTGGCGCCACGGGCTCGCTCTCGGTCGAAGTCATCGATTCCTCCCGCGCAGCAAGACACGTTCCACGAGTGCCAGCAGCACCGTGAGAATGCACGAGAGTACGAGCACCACGGCGATGTAGGCGAACATCTCGTTGTTGTTGAAGATTTCGTAGAGGTACCGGATGCGGTACCCCAGGCCGGCCTGCGCGGTGGTGAACTCCATCGCGATGGTGCCGATCAACGCGTAGACCACGGCGAGCCGCAGACCCGCGACGATGAACGGACCTGCCGCGGGGATCGCGATCGCGAACAGGGTCTGGCGCGGGGACGCCTTGAGTGAGCGGGCCAGCTTCATGTACACCGGCGGCATCGAGTTGAGCCCGACCGCGGTGTTGAGCGCCATCGGGATCGCGGCCATGATGGTCGCGAGGATGATCACCGACATGGCGTTGATCCCGACGAGCACGATCATCACCGGATAGAACAGCACCAGCGGCACGGCGTAGAACGAGACCAGATACGGCTCGAAGATCCGCCCCACGGCGGGCAACTTCCAGAAGATCAGCCCGGCCGCGAAACCGAAGAGGCTGCCGAACACGATCGAGAACGCAACCTCGATGCCGGTGCGTGCGGCGTCGTCCCAGAACTGCGGCTGGCCCAGCAGCCGGCCCAGTTCGGCCAGGATGACCGATGGCGCGGGCAGGACCCGGTCGCTCCACAACCCGGCGCGGGCCCCGATCTCGGCGAACACCAGGAACGCGACGATCAGCACAACAGTCGAGATGCCACTAAGCGCGAAGTTGCTGACCTTGCGCTTGCGGCGGACGGGCTGCGCCGGGCCATTGTTGGGCGACATGGTTTCGGTGGGCAAGTCGTCTTGTGCCACATACGAAGTCGTCACGTGCTGGCAGCCTCCTGCTGCTTGAACCCGCGCATGGATTCGGCCTGCAGCGACGTCCAGATGCGGTTCTGCAGCTCGTTGAACTGAGGCGTGGAGACCATGCTCGCGTCTCGCTCGTCGGGCAGGTCGATGTCGACGACGTCGATGATCGAACCGGGCCGATACGACATCACCCAAACCTGTTGCGACAGCAGGATCGCCTCGGAGATGTCGTGCGTGACGAACACGATGGTCTGGTGGGTGCGCGCCCAGATCTGCCGCACCTCGGCGCCGAGGAACAGCCGGGTCTGCTGGTCGAGTGCCGCGAACGGTTCGTCCATCAGCACGACCTCGGGCTGCACCGCGAGCGTGCGCGCCAGCGCGACGCGTTGGCGCATACCGCCGGAAAGCATGGACGGGTAGGACTTCTCGAACCCGTCGAGACCGACGAGCTCGATCGCGTCCTTGGCCCGCTGACGGCGCGAGGCCTTGTCGACACCGATCATCTCCATGGCGAACGCGACGTTCTCCTCGACCGTGCGCCACGGCAGGGTCGAATCCTCCTGGAACACCACACCGATCGAGGGGTCCGGGCCCGTCACGGGCTTTCCGGCGACGCGGACCTGCCCGGTCGACGCCTTCTGCAGTCCCGAGATCACCGCCAGCAGGGTCGATTTCCCGCATCCACTCGGCCCGACGATGGACACGAAGCTGGAGTGCGGCACATGCTGGGTGATACCGGTTACGGCCGTCACCTTGCCTGCCGGGGCGTCGAACACGACCGACACGTCGTCGATCTGGATGCCGTCGCGATCCATGGGTATGCCTCTCGGAGTTAGTGGGTGTGCTGGCTCAGAAGTCCGCCCGTGCGTCGTCGGGCAGATACTGCTGGTCGAGCATGGTGGCCCAGTCGATCGGCTCGGAGATCTGGCCCGCACCCACCATCAGCTCCGAGAGATTGGTCAACCCCGCGGTGTCGACCTTCAACGAGTATCCCTTCGCGAGGTCGGGATTGTTGGCGAAGGCAGACTTCATCACCTCGGGCGTGACGCCGACAAGCGGTGCGATCTCGGCCGCGGCTTCGTCCGGGTTGGCCACGAGCCATTCGTTGAGCCGGTTGGCGACCAGGAAGAAGTTGCGGATGTTGTCGGGGTTCTGTTCGGCGTATTCGGTGTTGACCGCGACGAGGTCGGCAGGCAGATCGCCCACGACGTCGCGCGAGTCGACGAGCACCTCGGCACGCTCGGATGCCTGCTTGTCGGCGATGAACGGCTGCATGGCCCAGCCGGCGGTGATCTGGCCCGCCTTGGCCGCGGTCCAGTTGTCACCCATCGGCCCGACGGCCTGCGACTTGACGCCGAGCTTGCGCTCGAGCCCCTTGACGATGAGTTCGGTGGACGAGCCTGCGGAGCTGAACCCGAGGGTCGCATTCTCCAGCTTGCGTCCCGGCGGGGAGATCCAGGAGAAGTCGTTGATCTGGAACCACGGGGCAACCACCTTCAGGTTCGAATTCGGTTGCTGCGCAGCGAGAATCACGGAGCTGTTCCCGGCGATGGCCATGTCGGCGTCCCCGCTGGTGACCACCCGCAGGGTATTTCCACCACCGCCGCCGGAGTAGAGATCGACGTTGAGCCCCTGCTCGGAGAACCAGCCCTTGTCGATGCCGACCTGCAGGATGGCCATGAACGGCAAGCTGTCGACCCCGGTGGCCGAGATGCTCAACGCATCGGTGCCCTCGGTGTCCGGACCCGCGGATTCGTCGGCGCACGCCGTCGCTCCCGCGATGAGGGCGACCGCGGTACACGCCGCGGCAAAGGCTTTGGGGAACCAGGACATTCGGGGCAACCTCCGGGTCGTGAATATTGGATACACTATACGAATTACTGTGATCTAGGTCAACATTTTGCGCGCTCGTGATGCGGCGAACGCGCGCGAGAGCACCCCGGCGAGTTCGAGCCCCACCGCGACACCGAGGAGTGCCGCTGCCGCCGTGAAACGCGTGCCGCCAACTGTCGTCGTGGCATCGGGCACCGAAGCCAAGCTTGCCGGTTCCCGTGGGATCGCCACGCGCACCCCGTCGGCCGGCGTGAGGACACGCTTCAACGGAGGCGGCGCACCCGGCACGGCACTTCCCGGGGCGGGAAACTGCCGTGCCGAAGACCCGGTGTCAGCCATGCCCGCCGACGATCTCGGCGAACGTCCGAATCGTCGGCGCCCGGCTCTCCCCCGGCCGGACGAACGGAACGATCGACACCTGGTCGACACCGAGGGCCTCGATCTCCTTGAGCCGTTGCCCGCACTCGTCCGGGGTGCCTGCGAGTGCGAACAGATCGACGAGCTCGTCGGGCACCAGGTCGGCGTGCGACGCCTCGGTGTTCATGTGCTGGTAGTAGTCGTAGGAATCGCGGATACGGTCGATCGCCTTCTCCAGCGACGGTTCCACCTTGGCCGGCAGCGGCCGGATCGCCACCCGCGACACGTGTGCGCGGACGAGGTCGCGGGCCGTCGTGCGATCCTCGTCGATGGCCGTGGGCGTCCACAGCACGATATGGATGTCGTCGAGCGTGCGGCCACTCTCGGCCGCACCCGCTTCGATCGTCTTGAGCGCCGCTTCGATGAAATGCGGTGCGGTGCCGACGAGCACGATGACGCCATCTGCGATACGGCCCGACATCCGCAGGATCTTCGGTGCGGAGGCAGCGATGTAGATCGGGATGTCCATCGGTTCAGTCAGATAGTTGAGGTGGTATTCGGCGCCGCTGGTCGGCTCCACCACCTTCTCACCTTTGAACAGGGTGCGGAGCTCTTGGATCGACTGTTCGAGTTCGGCGAGCTTCTGCGGCTTGAGGCCCATGGTGCGCAGCGAGGAGTCACCGGTGCCGATCCCGAGGGCGACGCGGCCTCCGGTGAACTCGGCGAGCGTCGCCCATGTCGACGCGAGAAGCGATTGATGCCGCGTCACGGCATTGGTCACCCCGGTGCCGAAGATGATGCGTTCGGTGCCGACGGCCGCCGCGCCCATCACGGTCGACGACTCCCGCCAGATGTTCTGCGAATCCCCGAACCACACGTTGTCATAACCGAGCGATTCACTCAGCCGGACGTATTCACACATCGTGCCCACCGGTTCGGTCGGAAACAGACCAACACCTTTACTCAGCACTATCGACCTCCTGGGCGACGTTGGATATCGTATCCAATCGTAAGCGGGTGATTCAGGTCGCACAACTGGAAACGGCGATTGAGAGGCCAGAAAACGTCATGCAACTAGTCAATGAGTTCTGCGTTGCCGCGCCGCTCGACGTCGCCTGGGCGACGCTCACCGACATCCCCCGCGTGGTGGCGTGCATCCCCGGCGCCGAACTCGAGGGCCACGACGGCGACGACTACCGAGCGAAGGTCGCGGTCAAGGTCGGCCCCGTCGGGCTCACGCTTTCCGGCACCGCGACCGTCGTCAGCCGAGACGACGCCGGACACCAGATGGTGGTGCGCGGGCGGGCCCGGGACGGCAAGGGCAACGGGACGGCGGAGGCCACCGTGACGATGGCTGCCCGCGACACCGGTGGACGCACCGAGGTGACGGTACGCACCGACCTCGAACTGGGTGGCCGCATCGCCCAGTTCGGCAGTGGCGTCATCAAACAGGTGAGTAACCGGATCATCGGGCAGTTCGTGCGCAGGCTCGACGCCCTCATCGCATCGCCCGGCGCCGAACCGGCTCCCGCGACCGGCGCTGCCGCACCGCGACCGCATGTGCGCGAAAACGATTGGGTGGCAATAGCACTGACCGCACTCGCCGGCGTCGCGCTCGGCCTGGCGATCGGGCGTACCGCCGAGCGGCTCGCCTGACTCAGCCGCGCACGGTGGCGACGAGTTCGAGTTCGACGCAGGCTCCACCCGGAAGCGACGCCACGCCGACGGCCGTGCGCGCGTGCGCGCCGCACTGCGCGCCGAAGGCGTCGAGCAGAAGCGTCGAGGCGCCGTCGATCACCGCCGGATGTGCGTCGAAGTCCGACGTCGCGCGCACGTAGCCCCGCAGGTGCACCAGCGCCGTCACTGCGTCGAGTCCCACGGCCGCATCGATCGCCGCCACGAGGTTCAGCGCCGCATGGCGCGCCTGGGTACGCGCCTGCTCGACAGTGACGTCGGCGCCCACGACGCCAACGGCACCGGGATCCGCCGGGCGACGCGCCGTCGTCCCCGATATCCAGAGCTGGTCGCCGAACCGCCGGCTCGGAAAATAGGCGCCCTTGGGCCCAGCCGGAGCGGGAACCTCAAATCCCAACGCCGCCAAACGATCCCGTGGCGTCACGAGTCGGCTTCAGCATCCTCGCGACCGAACACGATGTGCAGATGATCGATCGCGTGCATGCGGTGCTCGTGGTTGAGCGCCACCACCCGCTCCACATCGCGCGCCGCCATCGCCTCGACCAGCAGAACGTGCTCACTGTTCACCTTGTCGAGGTCCATCAGATGGGCGTACAGCGGCCGGTACGCGTCCGCGGTGTTCCACAGCTGGTTGACGATCCGCTTGGTCCGCGCCATCCGGCTCGCCTCGAATGTGAGGAAGTGGAATTCCCGGTTGGCCAGGCCGACCCCGATGAGATCCCCCGCGGCGGCGGCACGATCCATCTCCGCCATCTGGTCGCGCATCCGCTCGATCACCTCGTCGGTGACCTCGGGCATGGCGTCGCGGATGAGCTCGGCCTCGAGGATGTCGCGCAGCCGGAACACCTCGAGGAGCTCCTCGAGGCCCAGCTTGGCCACGCGGTATCCGCTGTGCGGCACATAGGTGATGTATTCCTCGGCCTCAAGCGTTTTCAGCGCCTCGCGAATCGGGATCCGAGACATGCCGAAATGCTCGGCGAGGCTCTCCTGCACGATCCAGCTGCCCGGCGCGAGCTTGCCGCTCGTGATGTCCCGGCGCAGCGCCTCGGCCACTGCTTGCTGCGCGGTTTTGGGCCTGACGAAGTCCGACTTGCCGTTGCCGGAGGCAGACTGAGGGGCAGTGCGTCGGTTGGCTGTTCGCGGTGGCATCGGGGTCTCGCTTTCGCTGATATTGGATACTCTATGCGATCAACCGGTCCCGGTGCCATGTCCTCCGCGCGTTTCGGGCCGGTAAACCTCCACGTTGCCGCCCATGGCGCGGTCAGATGAGGTCGATCGCCTCGGCGATGGACGGCAGCACGCGGCTCGGCCGGAACGGATAGCGCTCGATGTCGTCGACGGATGTCGAACCCGTGAGCACCAAGATGGTGTCGAGACCCGCCTCGATGCCCGCCACCACGTCGGTGTCCATGCGGTCCCCCACCATGACGGTGTTCTCCGAATGGGCCTCGATCCGGTTGAGCGCGCTGCGGAACATCATCGGGTTGGGCTTGCCGACGAAATACGGATCACGGCCGGTGGCCCTCGTGATCATCGCGGCCACCGACCCGGTTGCGGGCAGCGGTCCCTCCGCCGACGGACCGGTCACGTCGGGATTGGTGGCGATGAACCGGGCACCGCCGAGGATCAGGCGGATGGCCTTGGTGATCGCCTCGAACGAGTAGGTGCGGGTCTCGCCGAGGACCACGAAATCGGGCTCGGTATCGGTCAGGGTGTAGCCGACCTCATGCAGTGCGGTGGTCAGCCCGGCTTCGCCGATGACATACGCCGACCCGCCGGGGAGCTGATCGTCGAGGAATGTCGCGGTCGCGAGCGCCGAGGTCCAGATCGACGCCTCGGGCACCGTGAGGCCCGAACGCGTGAGCCGCGCGGCCAGATCGCGCGGCGTGAAGATCGAATTGTTGGTCAACACCAGGAACGGCCGTTCCTTGTCCGCCAACGTCTGCAGAAACTCCGCGGCACCCGGTAACGCGTGTTCTTCGCGAACCAGGACACCATCCATATCGGTCAGCCAGCACTGGGCATGTGAACGCACGAGTCCCAGTGTCTCAAGTCGGGCGGCAGTTCACGGGCTAACCGGACGCCAACGCCGCCCACCGAAACTGACTCAGGGACAGATCTCTCGCGATTTCTGTCCCTGAGCGCAGTCCCGTTGAATGAAGACGCGGAGCGTCAGCTCGCGTGTTCGTCGGCGACGTCGAGCGCCTTGTCGAGGATTGCCAGGCCCTCGCGCACCTCGTCCGCCGACACGTTGCACGGTGGCACGACGTGGATGCGGTTGAAGTTGGCGAACGGCAGCAGGCCGCCTGCCTTGCACGCCGCGATGACGGCGTTCATCGCCGGGCTGGATCCGCCGTAGGGCGCCAACGGTTCCCGCGTTTCCTGATTGGCGACGAGTTCGACGGCCCAGAACACACCGGCACCGCGGACCTCGCCGACGCTGCGATGCTTGGCCGCCAGCTCGGCCAGGCCGGGCCCGATGACCTCGGCCCCGATCTTGGCGGCGTTGTCGACCATGCCTTCTTCTTCCATCGCATTGATGGTGGCCACGGCCGCGGCGGTCGCCAGCGGATGGCCCGAGTACGTCAGGCCGCCCGGATATGCGCGGTGCGCGAAGGTTTCGTAGATGGCGGGGCTGATCGCCACACCACCCAGCGGCACGTAACCGGAGTTGACGCCCTTGGCGAACGTCAGCAGATCCGGCACGACGTCGAAGTGGTCGATGGAGAACCACTTTCCGCTGCGGCCGAACCCAGCCATCACTTCGTCGGCGATGAAGACGATGCCGTAGCGGTCACAGATCTCCCGCACGCCTGCCATGTATCCCGGCGGCGGAACCATGATGCCCGCGGTGCCGGGGATCGACTCCAGGATGATGGCCGCGATGGTCGACGGACCCTCGAGCCGGATCAGCTGGTCGAGGTAGGCCAGCGCCCGCTCGGTCTCCTCGGCCTCCGTGGTCGCGTGGAACTGCGACCGGTACAGGAACGGGCCGAAGAAGTGCACCACGCCGGCGTTGCCGTGATCGTTGGGCCAGCGGCGCGGATCACCGGTCAGGTTGATCGCCGTCTCGGTGCCGCCGTGATAGGCGCGGTACCGCGAGAGCACCTTGTACCGGCCGGTGTGCAGGCGGGCCATGCGGACCGCGTGCTCGACGGCATCGGCGCCACCGTTGGTGAAGAACACCTTGTTCAACTCACCGGGGGTGCGCTCGGCGATCAGCCGGGCCGCCTCGGAGCGCGCTGCGTTGGCATACTGCGGCGCGACCGTGCACAGCTTGGCCGCCTGTTCGGCAATGGCGCCAACCACTTTCGGGTGCTGATGTCCGATGTTGGTGTTGACGAGCTGACACGAGAAATCGAGCAGCCGGTTCCCGTGGCCGTCCCACACATAGGACCCCTGCGCCGCGGTGATCGTCATCGGCGACAGTTCCTCTTGCGCCGACCAGGAGTGGAACACGTGTGCGCGGTCCAGTTCGTAGGCGCGCGCAGCCTCCGCCTTGGCTTCCTCGATGCTCAGACCGTTGGGAAGCACGGCGGACTCTTGAGTCACAGTCATGAATTCCAGTCTCTCACTTGTTTTCGGGGAAACCGAGGTTGATGCCGCCGTGGGAGGGGTCGAGCCAGCGGGTGGTGATGGCCTTGGTGCGGGTGAAGAAGTGCACGCCTTCGGCACCGTGGGCGTGACTGTCACCGAACAGCGAGGCCTTCCACCCACCAAAGCTGAAGTAGGCCATGGGAACCGGGATCGGCACGTTGATCCCGACCATGCCCACCTCGACCTCGTTCTGGAACCGCCGCGCCGCCCCACCGTCATTGGTGAAGATCGCCGTACCGTTGCCGTACGGGTTGCTGTTGATCAACTCAAGGGCCTCGTCGTAAGTGTCGACCCGCAGCACCGACAACACCGGCCCGAAAATCTCGTCGGTGTAGACACTCATCTCCGGGGTGACGTTGTCCAGCAGCGTCGGCCCCAGCCAGAACCCGGCTGGATCTCTTTGACCGTCCTCGCCCAGCACCGTGCGCCCATCGAGCACCACCTTGGCGCCCGCGGCCTCACCGGCATCGATGTAGGAGGCCACCTTGTCGCGGTGAACCTTGGTCACCAGCGGACCCATGTCCGAATCCTTGGTGCCGTCCCCGGTCTTGATCGTGGCGGCGCGCTCGGCGATCTTGGCGACCAGATCATCGGCGATCGGGCCGACCGCCACCGCCGCACTGATGGCCATGCACCGCTCCCCGGCCGACCCGAAGCCGGCGTTGACCATCGCATCGGCGGCCAGGTCCAGATCGGCGTCCGGCAAGATCACCGCGTGGTTCTTGGCCCCGCCCAGTGCCTGCACCCGCTTGCCGGTCGCGGTCGCGGTGGCGTAGACGTACTGGGCGATCGGGGTGGACCCGACGAAGCTGATCGCCTTGATCTTCGGGTTGGTCAGCAGCTCGTCGACCGCGGTCTTGTCGCCCTGCAGCACGTTGAACACGCCGTCGGGCAGACCGGCCTCGGCCCACAACCGCGCCATCCACAGCGACGCCGACGGGTCCTTCTCCGAGGGCTTGAGCACCACGGTGTTGCCCGCCGCGATCGCGATCGGGAAAAACCACATCGGCACCATGGCCGGGAAGTTGAACGGCGAGATGATGCCGACCGGGCCCAGCGGCTGCAGCACCGAATGCACATCGACATTGGTCGAGGCGTTCTCGGTGAACCCGCCCTTGAGCAGACTCGGGATGCCGCAGGCGAACTCGACGACCTCCAGGCCACGGCTCACCTCACCGAGGGCATCGGAGAGCACCTTGCCGTGCTCGGCGGTGATGAGCGCGGCCAGCTCGTCCTTGCGGGCGTTGAGCAACTCCCGGAAGGCGAACAGCACCGACGTCCGCTTGGCCAGTGACGTGTCCCGCCAGGCCGGAAACGCCGCCACCGCCGCATCGATCACCGCACGCGCATCCTCCACACTGGCCAACGCGACCTCACCGGTCACCGCACCCGTCGCCGGATTCGTCACCGGCGCCGTGGCCGTCGAACTGCCGGCAAACACCTTGCCGTCGCGCCAATGCTGGATGACTGTGCTCATGTATCGAAACCTCTCTATGGCGATGGTTCACTGCTCTTTCCTGCACCACTTTGGGGCACCGACTACCTGTCATCGAGCGTCAATCTGTATTCGATGAGAAGCCGTTGATTACACTCTGTAAATGATCCCGACCGTGCGCGACGTCATCGAGCTGCCTGTCGTGCAAGCCGGTGTACCCGAGGTCGTCAGCTCCGAGCACCTCGACAGACCGGTGCGATGGGTGCACGTGAGCGACATGCCCGACCTCTCCGGCCTGCTGCAGGGCGGCGAACTCGTGCTGACCACCGGCTCGGCGCTGCGCGACGCGCCTCGCGACTACCTCGAGCGCATGCGCGCCGCAGGTGCGGTCGGCGTGGTCGTGGAACTGGGCACCCGCATCAAATCCCTGCCCGCCTCGGTGGGGCGCATCGCCCAGTCGCTCGGTCTCGCGCTCGTGCTGCTGCACCGGGAGACGAAGTTCGTCGAGGTCACCGAGGCGGTGCACCGGATGATCGTCGCCGACCAGTACGAGGAGCTGGCTTTCGCCCACCGCACGCATCAGACCTTCACCGATCTGAGCATGAAGCGCGCTTCGCTCGCCGACATCGTGCGGGCGGCCGCCGACATGGTCGACGAATCGGTCGTGCTCGAAGATCTGTCTCACCAGGTGCTGGCGATATCGCCACGGGGCGAACCGGCCACCGCGGTACTGACCGATTGGCAGCGACGCTCGAGGGCGATGACCGAGGATTGGTCGACGACCACGGTCGGTCCCCGCACCGAGGAGTGGGGGCGGCTCATCATTCCGCACACCCCGGCCGCGCCGGCGAAGGCCAAGATGGTCCTGGAGCGCGCGGCGCAGGCCCTCGCCTTGCACCGCATGGCCGAGCGGGGCCGTTCCGGACTGGAGAACCAGGCGCAGAGCGGCCTGATCGACGACGTGCTCGGCGGGCGGATCGCCGACGACCGTGAGGCCGACGCCCGCGCCGTCGCGCTCGGACTCCGTGCCACCGGTCCTTACCTCCCGGTCACGGTGCGCGTGGCCGCACCGGCCGACCGGCTCGATCCGGTTGCCGTGCAACGACGCAACATCCGCATCCTCGACGCGGTCACCCACAGCGTCAAATCCCAGGGGCACACCGCAATCTGCTCGACCCGCCAAGACGGCGAGGTCGGCCTCGTGCTGGCGGTGTCGACGCGGCGCGGCATGAGTCAGGACGCGGCGCTCGCCCGCCTCGCCGAAGGTCTGCGCGAAGCGATCGGCCGCGGCGGCGAAGCAGACCGGGTCGGCACGAAGGCGGGACCTAAGGCCAGCCCGAGGATCACGGTCGCCGTCGGCAGCAGCGCATCTGCGTTCGCCGAGGCCGTGCCGGGGCTGCGCGAGGCCGCGCACGTCGCGGAGGTGGCGATGTCGATGACAGGGCTGCAACGTCCGTTCGTGCGGGCCTCCGATGTGCGCCTGCGCGGGCTCATCACGCTGCTCCATGACGATCCGCGCGTGCAGACGTTCGCCGAAACCGAACTCAAGACACTGCTGATCCACGACGCCGACCACGGTGAGAACGACATGGCCATCCTGCGGGGCTACCTGGAGCTGGCCGGCAACAAATCGGCACTGGCCAAGCGGCTGCACATGAGCAGACCGGCGCTCTACAGCCGGCTGGACTCGATCCAGCGCCGCCTCGGCGTCGACCTCGACGACGGTGAGTCGATGACGTCGTTGCACGTGGCGCTGCTGATACTCGACGCTCAGCGCAGCGCGAGCCCTGAATCGTTGCGGTGAACCCGTGCGCGACCAGTGTGCGCTGAGGGCGGTCAATCGGCTGTGCGGCCGCCCCTGGCGCACGCTCGGCGCCGAGGATGCACACTCGGAGCTGTACACGCGACGAACTCACGGTCGCCTGGGATGTGGCGGCTGATTGAGCAACGCCGCGCGATACTGGTGTCATGGCTGATCGCAATGTGCTGGGCGGCCCGCTGGAGGAATGCGGCACCGACCCGTTGACCGGGTTCTACCGCGACGGCTGCTGCTCGACGGGCGACGCCGACCTCGGCCGACACACCATCTGCGCCGTCGTGACCGCCGAGTTTCTCGAACACCAGCGATCCATCGGGAACGACTTGTCCACGCCTGCACCGCATTTCCGGTTCCCCGGCCTGGTGCCCGGCGACCGCTGGTGCGTCACCGCGGCGAACTGGCTGCGGGCACACGAGGACGGACACGCCGCACCGGTCGTGCTCGCGGCCACTCACGAGCGCACGATGGATGTGGTGCCACTCGAGGTGCTCTCGCAGTACGCGGTCGACGTGCCCGACGACCTCGCCGACATCTGAACCGCCGACGCCTATTGCGGGTAGTCGTCGTGCCAGCGCCACCAGTCATACGGCGGCGTCTGCGGATAGCCCGACGGTGAATCCTCCCACGTCTCCTGACGTCCGAGCGCGGTGATGTCGAGGTAGCTCCACGTGCTGCCCATCGCCTCGTCGCCGCGGTTGTTGACGAAGTAGGTGCGGAAGACCCGGTCGCCGTCACGGATGAACGCATTTGTGCCATGCCATTCGTCGACATCGAAATCGACATCGAAGGTGTCGGTGATCGTGTACCACGGCATCACCCATCCCATCCGGTCCTTCAACCGTGCGATATCGGATTGCGTTCCGCGCGAGGCGAATACAAGGGTGGTGTCGCGGGCGTTGAGATGCGCGAGATGCGCGACCTGATCGGCGAGCATCGAGCAGCCGGGGCAGGCGTGGTCGGGCCAGCCGTGCACGCCGGGTTCGAAGAACGCCCGATAGACGATCAACTGCCGGCGTCCGTGGAACAGATCCAGCAGGCTCGCCTGCCCGTCCGGACCGTCGAACCGGTAGTCCCGCTCGATCTCCAGCCACGGCATGCGCCTGCGCTGCGCGACCACCTCGTCGCGGGCCCGGGTCAACTGTTTTTCCTTCACCAGCAGCTCCTGCCGCGCGCGCTCCCACTCGGCGTGCGACACGATCGGAGGTGTCTTCATGACCATTTCCGCCTTCCCGCTTCTGGTGCTCAGGTATGCAGACAAGCACTGCGCCGAGAATTCATCGGTGTGACCCGGCCGGAATTCTCCGTAGGCTCGGGGAGTGAGTGCGACACCGGAGACGGCGGTGGTCCTGGACAACCGCTTCGCGCGCGAACTGCCGGAGATGGCCGTGCCCTGGCAGGCCGAAGCGGCGCCGGACCCGCGGCTGCTCGTGCTCAACGAACGGCTGGCCGCCGCCCTCGGACTCGATCCGGATTGGCTGCGCGGACCCGAGGGGCTCGGCCTGTTGCTGGGCACCGCTGTTCCCAGTGGCGCCACGCCCGTCGCACAGGCGTACTCGGGCCACCAGTTCGGCGGTTTCGTGCCACGGCTGGGCGACGGCCGGGCGCTGCTGCTCGGCGAATTGACCGACCGCGACGGGTGTCCGCGGGATCTGCATCTCAAAGGGTCGGGCCGCACCCCGTTCGCGCGCGGCGGCGACGGACTGGCCGCCGTCGGCCCGATGCTGCGCGAGTACATCGTCAGCGAGGCGATGCACGCCATGGGCATTCCGACCACGCGATCGCTTGCCGTCGTGGCGACCGGGCGCGACGTGTGGCGCGAAACCCAGTTGCCCGGCGCGGTGCTGGCCCGCACCGCGAGCAGCCATCTGCGCGTCGGCAGTTTCCAGTACGCCATCCAATATTGCAATGCCGCACGGGATCTCGAGTTGCTGCGGCGTCTGGCCGACCACGCGATCGCCCGCCACCACCCCCAAGCCGCCGAAGCCGAGAACCGCTGTCTCGCGTTGTTCGACGCCGTGGTGTCGGTCCAGGCGAGCCTGGTGGCGCAATGGTTGCTCGTCGGGTTCGTGCACGGCGTGATGAACACCGACAACATGACGATCTCGGGTGAGACGATCGACTACGGGCCATGCGCCTTCATGGAGGCGTTCGACCCGGACACCGTCTTCAGCTCGATCGACCAAGGTGGCCGTTACGCCTACGGCAACCAGCCCGCGATCGCCCAGTGGAACCTCGCCCGGTTCGCCGAAACCCTCCTGCCGCTGATCGCCGACGACGGCGAGCAGGCGGTCGCGATCCTGACCGAGTCGCTCAGCGGGTTCCGCGCGAAGTTCGATCACGCGTGGTCGACGGGCATGCGCGCCAAGCTGGGACTTCCCGCCGAGGCCGACGACGTGGCGGCCCGGGCACTGATCGACGAACTGCTGGTGCTGTTGCAGCAGAATCAGATCGACTACACATCGTTCTTCCGAGCCCTCGGCCGCGCCGCGCGCGGTGACACCTCGGTTGTCCGCGATCTGTTCGCCGTGCCGTCAACACTCGACGAATGGCTCGGGCGCTGGCGCACACTCGGCCCATCCGCCGACACGATGGACGAGGTCAACCCGATCTACATACCGCGCAACCACATCGTCGAGGAGGCGCTGGGCGCGGCGACGGCGGGCGACCTGGAACCGGTGCACCGGCTCTTGGAAGTTCTTGCCGCTCCGTACCGGGAACGCGCGGGCCTGGACCGGTATGCCGCGCCCGCCCCGCAGGACTTCGGCGCCTACCGCACGTTCTGCGGAACCTGATCGCCGGTGACCCGCGGCCGCCGAGCCGCTACATTCGGTGGCGTGACGACGATCTCGATCACCACCCCCGACGGTCCGATCGACGCCCTGCTGGGCACTCCGGAAGACGCGGGGCCGTGGCCCGGTGTCGTGGTCATCCACGACGCGATCGGCTACGGGCCCGACAACGAGTCGATCTCCACGCGCATCGCGGCCGCCGGTTACCTGGCGATCACCCCCAACCTGTACTCGCGCGGCGGCCGCGCGCGTTGCATCACGCGGGTGTTCCGCGAACTGCTGACCCAGCGGGGCCGCGCACTCGACGACATCCTGGCCGCACGCGATCACCTGCTCGCACATCCGCAGTGCACCGGAACCGTCGGCATCGTCGGCTTCTGCATGGGCGGACAGTTCGCACTCATCATGGGGCCCAAGGGTTTCGCCGCATCGGCGCCGTTCTACGGCACGCCGCTCCCCCGTCGTCTCGACGAGACGCTCGACGCGTCCTGCCCCATCGTGGCGAGCTTCGGCCGCCGCGACCCGATGGGCATCGGCGCACCGGCGAAGCTGCGCAAGGTCGTCCAGGCCAACAACATCCCCGCCGACATCAAGGTGTACCCGCAGGCCGGCCACAGCTTCGCCAACCAACTGCCGGCGCAGCCCCTGATGCGCATCACCGGTTTCGGTTACGACGAAGCGGCCACCGCCGACGCCTGGTCACGCGTGTTCGCGTTCTTCGGACAGCACCTGCGGCCTAAAGCCAGCTGAGCGCAGCCACCACGAGGGCCTGCGTGCCGACATCGAGCGTCGGCTGAATCTCGGGCGCGAACCCGGGTGAGTGGTTCACCGGAATGTCGATGCTCACACGATCCGCCTCGGCGGCGGTCCGGTACTTCTGCGGGTCGATACCACCGATCGCCCAGTACGTGTAGGGCGCACCGAACGCGGCGGGGATGTCGCTGAAATCCTCGCTTGCAGTTGCCTGACCGATCGTCTGCACCCGCGCGCCGAAGAACTCGGTGAACGCCTGGTGCACCCGGGCGGTGACGTCGTCGTCGTTGACGGTGAGCGGAAAGCTGTCGTACAGCTCGAATTCGGGGTCCTTCGGCGGCGAATCCGAGGCCTGGCATTCGGCGACAACGATGCGCCGGATCGCATCGAGCACCGCCGTCCGCACCGCGGCATCGTAGGTCCGCAGGTTGAGTTCGAGCACCGCATGGTCGCCGATCACATTGCTCTTCATGCCCGACCGGATGCTCCCCACGGTCAGCACGACCGTCTCGGTGGGTGCGATCTCGCGGGACACGATCGTCTGCAACCGGATGACGATCATCGCCGCCAACACGACCGGATCGACGGTCGCCTGCGGCATGGAGCCGTGGCCGCCGCGGCCGTACACCGTGATGCGCATGCTGTCGGCGGCCGACAGGAACGGCCCGCTGTGCACACCGAGCATGCCGGCCGGCGCGGGCCCCACATGCTGGGCCAGCGCCACGTCGACCGGACCCACCAGATCGGCCAGGCCGTCATCGACCATGCCTCGTGCGCCGTCACCGACCTCCTCGGCGTGCTGAAACAAGGCGACGAGCGTACCGCTCCAGTGTTGCGTTGCGCGGGCAAGCAATTCAGTCGCACCCAGCAAGCACGTCACGTGGACGTCGTGGCCACATGCGTGCATGACGCCGGGTTCGGCGCTCGCGTAGGGCAGCCCGGTCGCTTCGGTCACCGGAAGCGCATCCATGTCGGCACGCAGCAGGACCCGCGGCCCGTCCCCGTTGCGCAGGACGCCGACGACCCCGGTGCCACCGATACCGGTATGGACGTCCACACCCGCATCGGCCAACCGCGTGGCCACCAGACCGGCCGTGCGATGCTCCTGATGCGACAGTTCCGGGTGCTGATGCAGGTCCCGGTACAACGGCTCCTGCCAGGCACGCACGTCGGGCAAGCCCGCCAGCACCGCATCGACCCGGTTGCCCATCCCGGCTACTCCGGGAGCCGCAGCTCGGGCTTTTCGACTTCTTCGATGTTGACGTCTTTGAACGTGATCACGCGGACCTGCTTGACGAAGCGCGCCGGGCGGTACATGTCCCACACCCAGGCGTCGGCCAAGCGCAGTTCGAAATACACCTCGCCGTCGGAGTTACGCGGAATCAACTCCACGCTGTTCGCCAGGTAGAACCGTCGCTCGGTTTCCACCACGTAGCTGAACTGACCGACGATGTCCTTGTATTCGCGGTACAGCGAGAGCTCCATCTCGGTTTCGTACTTCTCGAGATCCTCGGCGCTCATCTGCTCTGCTGTCCTTCTCGTAGATCCACGGCCTCAGTCACATTGTCCGCTCTTCGCCCAAGCGCTCACCCAGTAGTCTGCTCTTCGCTCAGGCATTCGTTGCCCATCTTTGCGTACGTCCCATCGCCACTGCGCATCGGTGCGCCCGTCTTGGCGGCCCGCCCCACGTTCGTCGTCGCTGCGGCCCGCCGCACGTTCACATACGAGTAGCGGTGCTCCACACACGGACCCAACTCGGCCAACGCCGCGGTGTGGGCGGGCGTGCTGTACCCCTTGTGCTCGGCGAACCCGTAACCAGGGTGGTCCCGCTCCATCTCGACCATCAGGCGGTCGCGGCTGACCTTGGCGAGCACGCTCGCCGCGGCGATGCACGCTGCCGCGGCGTCGCCACCGATGACCGGCAGCGACGGCACCGAAAGGCCGGGCACCCGGAAACCGTCGGACAACACGTAGCCGGGCCGCACCGCCAAACCCGCCACGGCGCGGCGCATGCCCTCGATGTTGGCCACATGCACTCCCCGGCGGTCGACCTCGACAGACGGGATGAACACCACGTGGTACGCCAGTGCGTAGCGGCGGATCAGGGGGAACAGCCGTTCGCGTTCCTTCTCGCCCAATTTCTTCGAATCGTCGAGCGCGGCCAGGCTCTCCAACCGGTTCGGCCCCAGCACGCACGCCGCGACCACAAGCGGCCCGGCACAGGCACCCCGGCCCACTTCGTCGACCCCGGCAACCGGACCGAGGCCGTTGCGATAGAGCGCAGACTCCAGCGTGCGCAGACCCGAGGACTTCCGGATCACCGTTCGAGGCGGCCACGACATCTTCACCTCGGAGGGCACGAGGCTGCTCCTAAGAGTTGGTCTGCGGATTCACGCTGCTGATCCCACCCCACCGGGAGGGCGGCCATGCGATGAATCGTGCCTTACCGATCACATTCTCCACCGGGACGGTGCCGGCCATCGGGTCACCCGTGCACAGCAGACCCTTCTGCGCGTCCGCGGGCAGATTCGTGCAGTGCACCCGCGAATCCGCGGAGTGGGTGCGGTTGTCGCCCATCACCCAGATACGGTCCTTCGGCACGGTCACCGGACCGAATTCGTTGCCGAGACACGGGTAGATGTTCGGATCGGCCATCATCGTGGTCGGATTCAGGTACGGCTCGTTCAAGGGCTTGCCGTTGACCGTCAGACCGGTGGCCGCACGGCACTCCACGGTCTGTCCGCCCACCGCGATGACTCGCTTGACGAGGTCGTTCTCGTCCGGCGGGACGAATCCCACGAAGGACAACGCGTTCTGCACCCACCGGATCGCGGTGTTGTCGGAGCGGATCGACTTGTAGCCGATGTTCCACGACGGCGGGCCCTTGAACACCACGACGTCGCCGGGTTCCGGCTCGGAGAACCGATAGGTGAGCTTGTCGACCATGATCCGGTCGCCGACACAGCCCGGGCAGCCGTGCAGAGTCGGCTCCATGGATTCCGAGGGAATCAGGTACGGACGGGCGACGAACGTCAGCATCACGTAGTACAGGACGAGCGCGATGGTGACGAGGATGGCCCCTTCGCGCAACGCGGAGTGCTTGCGCTTCTGGGGCTTGTCCTCTTCGGCCACCGAGTGGGACGTATCGGGATCGGTGTCGAGTTCGTCCTCCGACGACGCGTCGGTTGAGTCGGTGGATCCGGTCACGGGGTCCACAGTAGCGAGCGTCGTATCAGGCTCTGTGACGACAGCTGCGCCATGCGCGACGCGTCGCTCAGCGCTTTTCCTTGATCTTCGCTTTCTTGCCGCGAAGTTCGCGCAGGTAGTACAGCTTGGCCCGGCGCACGTCACCGCGGGTGACGACGTCGATGTGGTCGATGTTCGGCGAGTGGACGGGGAAGGTCCGCTCGACGCCGACGCCGTAGCTCTCCTTGCGCACGGTGAAGGTCTCGCGGATGCCGCCGCCCTGGCGGCGGATCACGACGCCCTTGAAGACCTGGATGCGCTCCTTGGAGCCCTCGATCACCTTCACGTGCACGTTGACGGTGTCGCCGGGGCTGAAGGTCGGGATGTCGTCGCGCAGCGACGTCTGATCGACGAAGTCCAGCGTGTTCATCGGTGACACTTCCTTGTTGTTCGCGGCTCCGGTCGAGTGCGCGCAGTCGCGCAGCCAGAGCTATCTTTTCGGGTGTATCGGGGTGCATCTCGCAGCGGGCGGGAGGTTGACCCGTCCCAGTCCTGCACAGACAACTGCTCAATTGTGCCAGATGGGACCCCGTCCAGTGAAATCCGGTGACAGCCTCGATCGTTTACGCCTCATCACCACCGGCAACATCACTACCGCCAACAATGAGTACGCCTAACTACGCGAGGCTGCCCGCCAGCGGTTAGGCTGCACGAAGTTCCAGCGAGGTTCGAGGGAGGGCGATGGAACGGCGGCCGTCGATACGCAAGTCGGCGGCAGCGCTCAGCGCGGCTGCGTTGCTGGTCGTAACCGGATGCGAAGCCCGGGTGTACGGCACACCGTCGGATACCCCGGACGCGCCACAGCTCACCGTCGTTGTCCCGCAGGGCGGCATGGCGCCGCTCCCCGAAGCCGCGCTCGACGAGCCCCCCATGAGCTTTCAGGGCCTTCAGGACCGCGCCCAGCAGGCGACGGCGGTCGCGTCGGACGCCGGAGCCGACATCACCGTTCTGGTGCTCGACCGCAACACCGGTCAACTCGTCTCCAACGGCAACGGGACCACCATCGCGATCGCATCGGTCGTGAAGTTGTTCATCGCCGACGACCTGCTGCTGCAGGAGGCCAACGGCGAGACGGTCATCAGCCCGGAGGACCGCAAGCAACTCGACGTCATGCTGCGGTCGTCCGACGACAGCGCGGCCGAGGTCTTCTGGAACCGCAGTGGCGGCGACTCGATCGTCACCCGGGTGGCTGCGCGCTACGGCCTGGGCTCGACCCGACCGCCCAATGACGGCCGGTGGTGGAACACCATCAGCACCGCGGCCGACCTGGTGCGTTACTACGACATGCTGATGAACGGCAGCGGCGGGCTGCCCGCCGAACAGGCCAACGTCATCCTGTCCAACCTCGCGCAGTCGACTCCGAATGCGATCGACGGCACCCAGCCCGGGGGCATCTACCCCCAACGGTTCGGCATCCCCGACGGTCTCTACGGCGAGCCCGTCGCGGTCAAGCAAGGCTGGATGTGCTGCATCGGCTCGGACTGGATGCACCTGTCCACGGGCGTGATCGGCCCCGACCGCCGCTTCGTCATGGTGATCGGCGCGCTACAGCCGACCGACTCGTCCACCGCCCGCAGGACCATCACCGACGCGGTCAAGACGATGTTCCCCGACGGGCACATCTGAGCTCTGGCCGGTCAGTCCAGCAGATCGGGCCGTCGTTCCCGGGTCCGTTGCAGCGACTGCTCATGCCGCCAGGCCGCGACCTTGGCGTGGTCGCCCGACAGCAGGACCGGCGGGACATCGAGGCCGCGCCAACTCGGCGGCCGGGTGTAACTGGGCCCTTCCAGCAGCCCGTCGGAATGCGAATCCTGTTGGTGTGACGCGGGATTGCCCAGTACGTCGGGCATCAGCCGGACCACCGCCTCGATCATCACGAGCGCAGCCGATTCGCCACCGGTCAACACGTAGTCGCCGATCGACACCTCTTCGACCCGCATGCGCCGGGCGGCATCGTCGACGACGCGCTGGTCGATGCCCTCGTACCGGCCACACGCGAACACCAGGTGCCGCTCACCGCTCCACTGCTGGGCCATCTCCTGCGTGAACAGCCGGCCCGCCGGTGTCGGAACCACCAGAAGCGTGTCCTCGGTGCATATTTCGTCGAGCGCCGCACCCCAGACCGGGGCCTTCATCACCATTCCGGGTCCCCCGCCGTACGGAGAGTCGTCGACCGAGCGATGCACGTCGTGGGTCCAGGACCGCAGATCGTGCACGTTCAGCGTGAGGATCCCGGCATCGATTGCCTTGCCCGGCAACGACTGCCGAATGGGATCGAGATAGGCCGGGAAGATCGTGACGACATCAATACGCACGGTCGGCCATCCTCAGCCCAGTTCCAGCAGACCCTCGGGCGGGTCGATGACGATCGTTCCGGTCTCCCGGGAGACGGATGTGACGATGGCGCCGACGAACGGCACCAGCACCTCGCGCCCGTCACCGTCGGCCTTCACCGCGAGCAGCTCCCCCGCCGCGGTGTGCAGTACCTCGGTGACCGAGCCCACCGGTGCGCCGTCGACCGTCACGACGCGCAACCCTTCGAGTTCGTGGTCGTAGAACTCGTCGGGATCGTCGATCGCAGGCAACTCGGCGGTGTCGACCAGGAACACGGTTCCCCGGAGCTCGTCGGCCGCGTTGCGGTCGGCGACCCCGGCGAGCCGGATCAGCAACCGGCCGCCGTGCTCACGGACCGATTCGACCGTGAACGAACGCTCGGCACCGCCCTTGGCCCGGCCGCGCAGCACGCCGCCCGGCGCGAAACGGGCGTCCGGATCGTCGGTGCGGACCTCGACGACGACCTCACCGGAGATCCCGTGAGCTTTGACGACCCGCCCGACAACGAGGTCCATACGACTTCTACTACTGGTCGGTGTCCACCACGTCGACGCGGATACCGCGCCCACCGATGCCCGCGACCAGGGTGCGCAGCGCGGTGGCGGTGCGGCCACCGCGGCCGATGACCTTGCCGAGATCATCGGGATGCACATGCACCTCGACGGTCCGGCCGCGACGGCTGGTCACCATGTCCACACGCACGTCGTCGGGGTTGTCCACGATTCCGCGGACGAGGTGCTCGACCGCGTCGACCACGACAGAACTCACCGGGCTGCTCAGCTCTCGCTTGCTGCTTCGGCAGCAGGCTCGTCGGCCTTGGCCTCAGGAGCCTCGGCGGGCGCCTCGTCCTTCTTCGGAGCCTTCTTCTTCTTCGGCGTGGTGGCCTCGGTGGTGCCACCGCTCTCCGCCTCGGCGAGAGCCGCGTTGAAGAGATCGAGCTTCGACGGCTTGGGCTCCTTGACCTTCAGCGTGCCCTCGGCGCCAGGCAGACCCTTGAACTTCTGCCAGTCACCGGTGATCTTCAGCAGGGCCAGAACCGGCTCGGTGGGCTGAGCACCGACGCCCAGCCAGTACTGCGCGCGCTCCGAATCGATCTCGATCAGGCTCGGCTCTTCCTTGGGGTGGTAGCGGCCGATGACCTCGATGGCGCGGCCGTCGCGGCGGGTGCGCGAGTCGGCGACGGCGATGCGGTACTGGGGATTGCGGATCTTGCCAAGCCGGGTGAGCTTGATCTTGACAGCCATGGTTAAGCGTTTCTC
The DNA here is from genome assembly GCF_002101965.1 of Mycolicibacterium wolinskyi. Lineage (GTDB taxonomy): Bacteria > Actinomycetota > Actinomycetes > Mycobacteriales > Mycobacteriaceae > Mycobacterium > Mycobacterium wolinskyi. Next base: position 608,244 of record NZ_LQQA01000015.1, on the reverse strand, counting down.
CTGTGGTGTCACGCTGCAATTCGGCGATGCGGGCGGAATTGCCCGATCCGGTTTTGCCTTACGTGTATGACCGCCGTGCAGCACATTTAACGGGTCGCACGACAGACAGCCGTTCATTGTGCCAGAGCAGGCAGTGCAGCCCAAAATCGCCGCTGTTCGGCGCAATCGTCAGATCACGCGGTCGAAGCACTTGGTCTCGACGCGCCGGCTCATGCGCCAGCCGTCGGCGGTGCGGATGAATTCGTCCTCGTACCAGAGCCCGCAGAACAGCACCTGCTGGTCGTCACCGCCCAGCACCATCGGGTTGAAACAGATGGTGCGCGACGACGCAGTGTCACCGTCGATCCGCACATCGAAGTTGCCGAGCATGTGGGCGTAGGCCGGGAAGTTCGGCAGTACCTCGGCCAGCCACGCCTTCACCTCCGGATAGTGGCCGTCGATGCCGCCCATGGCGCGGTAGTCGATGTAGGCGTCCGGGGTGAACACGGAGTCCAGGTCATCGAACTGCCGCCGGTCGATCGCCGTGGAGTAGGCCACGAGAAGTTGCTGAATCTCCAGTCGATCCGAAATCTCCGCCAGGCTCAACATGTCTCGATTCAACACGATTACGCTGTCCCGCCATGGGGAGGATCGTCTGCGCGCTCATCGTGTCCGTCACCGCCGTGTTCACCGCTCTGACGACTGTCTCGGCGCCGCTGGCCGGTGCCGACATCGACGTACAGCAGGTGGGCTCGGTGCCCATTCCGGACGGGCCCGCGCAGGCGTGGATCGTCGCCGACATGGACACCGGGCAGGTACTGGCCGGACGCAACGAGAACGTCCGCTACGCGCCCGCGAGCACGATCAAGACGCTGCTGGCCCAGGTGGTGCTCGACGAGGTACCGCTCGACGCCACGATCGTCGCTGACGAGGCCGACACCCACGTCGAGTGCAACTGCGCGGGCGTCGCGCCCGGTCACACGTATACGGCGCGCCAGCTCCTGGAGGCCGCGCTCCTGGCCTCGGGCAACGATGCGGCCAACACGCTGGCGCGCATGCTGGGCGGCCAGGAAGCCGCGGTCGCGAAGATGAACGCCAAGGCCGCGGCGCTGGGCGCGCACGGCACGAACGTCGTGACGCCGTCCGGACTGGACGGGCCCGGCATGCCGTTCTGGTCCACACCCCACGACCTCGCGGTGATCTTCCGAGCCGCGATGGCCAATCCGGTGTTCGCGCAGATCACCGCCATGCCCTCGACGGTGTTTCCGACGAAGACCGGCGACCGGGTGCTCGTCAACCAAGACGAGCTGCTGCACCGCTACCCGGGCGCCATCGGCGGCAAGACCGGATTCACCGACATCGCCCGCAAGACGTTCGTCGGCGCGGCCCAGCGTGACGGGCGGCGTCTGGTCGTCGCGCTGATGTTCGGGCTGGTCAAGGAGGGCGGTCCGACGTATTGGGACCAGGCCGCCGCGCTGCTGGACTGGGGGTTCGCGCAGGACCGGTCGGCAAGCGTCGGGGCCCTGTAACACCACGCCGTAGCGAACCGGGTCTGCCGTCGAGACCGTACGGAAACCTGATCGCGCGCTGAACGAGTCCTGGGTTCCGTAGCCTCGGCGCTCGTGCGAAGACTGTTCGCGGCGGCCGCGCTCGCCCTCGGCGCGATCGTTTCGGCGCCCGCCGTGGCAGCGCAGCCGGCCGTGGAACCCGCGGGCGCACAAGCGATCGCGGACGGGCCGGCGAAGGCGTGGCTCGTTGCCGACCTCGACACCGGCCGCGTCCTCGCATCGAAAGACCCGTACGGTTCCTACGCACCCGCGAGCACGATCAAACCGTTGCTCGCGATGGTCGTGCTCGACCACCTCAGGCCCGATAACTTCGCGCGCGCCAACGCATCTCACACCAAAGTCGAGTGCTCATGTGTCGGACTCGAGCCCGGCCGCCCGTACACGACGCGCCAACTGCTCGAGGCGCTGCTCATGGTGTCGGGCAACGACGCGGCGAACATGCTTGCCGACATGCTGGGCGGGCAACGCGCCACCGTCGCGGCGATGAACCGCAAGGCCGCCGCCGTCGGCGCCCGCAACACGCGCGCCTCCTCCCCTTCGGGTCTCGACGGACCCGGATGGGAGTCGATCACCACGCCGCACGACCTCGCGGTGATCTTCCGCGCGGCGTTGAAGTATCCGCTGATCGCCCACATCATGCGCCAGCCGTCGGCGCAGTTTCCCGGCAAGACGATCACCAACCAGAACGAGCTCCTGACGCGTTATCCCGGCGACATCGGCGGCAAGACCGGCTACACGAACTTGGCGCGCAAGACCTATGTCGGTGCTGCACAACGAGGTAACCGCCGCCTGGTCGTCGTCCAGATGTACGGCACCGGCGACCTGTACGGCCAGGCGATCAACTTGTTCGACTACGGATTCGGTCAGTAGTCCCAGCCGCCGAAGGGAGAGCCCCGCAACCGGCCTCGCCAAAGTAAGGTCACCCTAAATTTAGCGCCCGTCCATCCGCGGCGCGCGATTGAGGGGAGCCATGTGACCGACCGACGCGACTTCTCGCTGATCGTCGCCTTCGGCACCGATATGGGCAATGCCGAAGATGCCGCCATGACCTTCTGCGAGGCCGCAGCCGATACGCTCGGCATCGAATCCGAGGCGCGCGAACTCAACCAGATCGAAGTGGCGGAACTGCAGCAGGCCACGCACTTCGTCGTGGTCACCTCCACTTTCGGTGACGGCGAATTCCCCGACAACGCCACCTTGTTCTGGGAGGCGATCAGCGCCGACACCGACCGCCTTGAGCACATGAGCTTCGCGGTGCTCGCACTCGGCGACAGCTCATACGAATTGTTCTGCAACGCAGGCAAATTGCTCGACGAGCGGCTCGAGACGCTGGGCGCCACAAGGATGCTGGAGCGCATCGACGTCGACGGCTTCTACGAACAGCCGGCCAAGGCGTGGACGACCGACCTCGTCAAACTGCTGGCCGCCGAACACGCCGCCCCGGCCGCGGGCGCAATGGTCGCGAGCACACCCGAGCGCACCGAACAGCCGAGCCGCGATCGCCATCATGAACCCGTCGATGCCCGGCTGAGCGTCAACCGGCTACTCACCGCATCGGCGTCCGACAAGGAGGTCCGCCACTACGAGGTGGATCTCCCCGGCGGGTTCACCTATCACGCAGGCGATTCGATCGCCGTGCACGCCACCAACGATCCCGCCCTCGTCGCGGAGATCCTGGCCGAACTCGGCGTCGGGCCGGACCACGCTGTCGCCGACCACGACGAGCCTCTCGGGATCCTGCTCACCGAGCAGCTGGAGATCCGAACCCCCTCGCGGGCGCTGCAGGCGTTGGTGGCGTCGCGCACCCGCAACCCGCGCGTGGCTGCTGCACTCGGCGCCGACGCCACTACCGGCGAAGGTTCGTGGTTGTACGGCAAGGACGTGCTCGATCTGATCCGGCTGGCCGCACTGTCGGTCGACGAGTTCGTCGACACCTTGCGTCCACTGCAGTTCCGCGATTACTCGATCGCGTCGAGTCCGCTTGTCCACCCCGACCGCGTGCACCTGACCGTGGCCACCGTGCGCTACACCAACGAAGATCGTCACCACGGCGGCGTGGCCTCGACATTCCTGGCCGAGCGGTGCCAGGCGCTGCGGGTACACCTGCGCCCGAACCACAACTTCCGCCTGCCCGCGGACGACGTACCGATCATCATGATCGGCCCGGGCACCGGTATCGCACCGTTCCGCGCATTCCTCCAGGAGCGCCGGGCCACGCAGGCTCCTGGCCGGTCCTGGCTGTTCTTCGGCGACCGCCGCCGCGCCACCGACTTCCTCTACGGCGACGAGTTGGAGGGCTTCGTCGAGTCCGGCACCCTGACCCGACTGGATCTGGCGTTCTCGCGTGACCAGGACACGAAAGTGTATGTCCAGCAACGCATGTCGGAGAACGCGAACGAACTGTTCGCCTGGCTGCAGGACGGCGCCCACGTCTATGTGTGCGGCGACGCCGACCGCATGGCCAAAGACGTCGATGCGACACTGCACGCCATCGTCGCGCGATGCGGCGGGATGGACGCCGACGCCGCGCACGCCTACGTCAACGACCTCATCAAGACGCACCGATACGTCCGCGACGTGTACTAGTCAGGCGACTTGTGCACCTGCGGTAACGGTGGGCGTTACGGCAGGTGCACAAATCACCGGGTCAGAACACGCGGCCGCGCAGGATCACCAGATCGGGACGGTCGACGCCGACCACACGGGGATCGTCGGCAAAACACAGCAGGTCGGCCGACGCGCCGTGCTCCAGCGCCGGCCGGCCGAGCCAGGCCCGCGCATCCCAGCACGCCGCGCCAAGCGCATCGGTGGGACTCAGGCCCACCTTGCCGAGCGCCTTGATCTCGTCGCCGATCCGGCCGTGGGCGATCATCCCGCCGGCATCGGTTCCGGCGAAGATCGGCACCCCGGCCTCGTGCGCCGCGCCGACGCGTTGATGGCACGACGCGTACAGATCGCGCATGTGCTTGGCGTACGTGGGATATTTGGCGGCCTTGTCGGCGATGCCCGGAAAGTTCTCGATGTTGATCAACGTCGGCACCAGCGCGGTGCCCTGCGCCAGCATCAGCTCGATGATGTCGTCGGTGATGCCGGTGCCGTGCTCGATGCAGTCGATGCCCGCGTTGATCAGGCCGGGCAGGGCGTCCTCGCCGAACACGTGGGCGGTGACCCGGGCGCCCTCGGCGTGCGCGGCGTCGATGGCGGCCTTGAGGACGTCGTCGGACCACAGTGGCGCGAGATCGCCGATCCCCCGGTCGATCCAGTCGCCGACGAGTTTCACCCACCCGTCACCCCACCGGGCCTGCTCGGCCACGGCCTCGGGCAGCTGCGACTCGTCCTCGATGTCGATCGGCAATCCCGGCATGTAGCGCTTGGGCCGGGCCAGATGCCGTCCCGCGCGGATGATGCGCGGCAGGTCGTCACGATCGTCGAAGCTGCGGGTGTCGACCGGAGATCCCGCGTCGCGCAACAGCAGCGCACCGGCGTCGCGCTCGGTCTCGGCCTGTACGACGGCCTCGTCCGTCGACACCGGGCCACCCGGACCCAGGCCGACGTGGCAGTGCGCGTCGACCAGCCCCGGGATGATCCAGCCGCCATCCCCATCGGCCCCGAAAACCGTCTCGGCGTTGGCAATTGGCTCGGCCGACAGCAGCCCGTGCGCCACCCACCACTCGACGGGTTCGCCATCGGGCAGGCCGCGTCCCCTGACGTGGAGCACTAGTTCTTGGGGAACTTCAGCTTGGACAGATCGAAGTCGGCAAGGCCGGGCGGCAGCTCATCGAGCCCCTTCGGCATGTTCGACAGGTCGGGGAATCCGCCGGGCATACCCAGCGGGTTGCGCGCCTTCGGCGGGGTCGGCCCCTTCCCCGACTTGCGGCCCTTCTTGCCTGCCTGCTTGTTCTTGCCCTTGGCCGCCTTGCGGGTCGCACTCTTGCGCCCGAAGCCCATGCCCATCTGCCCGGCCATCGACGACATCATCTTGCGGGCCTCGAAGAACCGGTCCACGAGCTGGTTGACCTCGGACACCGTGACGCCGGAGCCGTTGGCGATGCGCAGGCGCCGTGAGGCGTTGATGATCTTCGGGTCGGCGCGCTCGGCGGGCGTCATACCGCGGATGATGGCCTGCACGCGGTCCAGCTGCTTGTCGTCGACGGCCGCCAGCGCATCTTTCATCTGGCCCGCGCCGGGCAGCATGCCGAGCAGGTTGCCGATCGGGCCCATCTTGCGGATCGCCAGCATCTGCTCGAGGAAGTCCTCCAGCGTCAGCTCGCCCGAGCCGATCTTGGCCGCGGCCTCCTCGGCTTTCTGCTGATCGAAGACCTGCTCGGCCTGCTCGATCAGGGTGAGCACATCGCCCATGCCCAGGATGCGGCTGGCCATGCGGTCTGGGTGGAAGACGTCGAAGTCGTCGAGCTTCTCGCCCGCGGAGGCGAACAGGATCGGTACGCCGGTGACCTCGCGGACCGACAGCGCCGCACCACCGCGGGCGTCGCCGTCGAGTTTGGTCAGCACGACGCCGGTGAAGCCGACGCCCTCGCGGAACGCCTCGGCCGTGGCGACCGCGTCCTGACCGATCATCGCGTCGAGGACGAACAGCACTTCGTCGGGGTCGACGGCCTGGCGGATCGCGGCGGCCTGGCCCATCAGCTCCTCGTCGATGCCCAGCCGGCCCGCGGTGTCGACGATGACGACGTCGAAGTGCTTGGCCTTGGCCTCGGCCAGACCGCCCGCCGCCACCGCGACGGGGTCGCCGTGCCCGGCGTTCTCGAGCCCTTCGGGAGACGTGCCTGGGTGCGGCGCGAAAACCGAGACACCGGCCCGCTCACCGACGATCTGCAGCTGGTGGACGGCGCCGGGGCGCTGCAGGTCACACGCCACCAGGAGCGGTGTGTGTCCTTGTCCCTTAAGCCATTTCGCGAGCTTGCCGGCCAGCGTGGTCTTACCGGCGCCTTGCAGGCCTGCCAGCATGATCACGGTCGGCGGGGTCTTGGCGAACGCCACCTGGCGGGTCTCGCCGCCGAGGATGCCGATGAGCTCCTCGTTGACGATCTTGACGACCTGCTGAGCGGGATTCAGCGCCGCCGATACCTCGGCACCCTTCGCACGGTCCTTGATGCGCGCGACGAACGCGCGCACCACGGGCAGCGAGACGTCGGCCTCCAACAGCGCCAACCGGATCTCGCGGGTCGTGGCATCGATATCGGCGTCGGTCAACCGCCCCTTGCCACGCAGGCCCTGCAGGGCTCCGGTCAACCGGTCAGACAGGCTTTCAAACACGTGACCAGCCTAACGGTCGGCGGGTCGAGCGGACGTCCGCCCACTCAACCGAGACGCTGAGGGGACCGGCTGCCGACCGTCACACCGAAGAGCAGCGCGGTGAGCCGATCGATGAGGTGACTGCGGTCGATGTCGATTTCCCCGGCCAACACCGCGGCCAGGGCCTCCGATACCCCGCCGATGATGAAGTGCGCGGCGAGCCGGTCTTCGAGCAACTCACGGTCGCCGGGACCACCGCGCGCGAGATCGGCCAGGATGGCAGCGAACCGCTGCGCCCCGGCGCGGCGATGCGGGCCGAGCGCAGGTGAGGACGCGGATTCGGTGAGCATGACCCGTCCCTTGCGCGGGTCACCGAGCATCAGGTCGGTCAGTGCCGCGAGCGCGGCCCAGGTCCGGGCCCGCGGGTTGTCCGGTGCCTGCGCGATCGCGGCCAGGCACGCCGTCTCGATCTCATCGGCGATGCGCTCGAAGACCGCGATATGTAGATCCTCGATCGTCGGGAACGATTCGGCGAGATAACGCGGCGCCAGGCCGGCGGCGTCGGAGACCCCGCGCACCGTGGTCGCGGCGATGCCCCTGGTGCCCATCAATTGCAGGCCGGCGTCGAGAAAACGATTGCGCCGCTCGGCAATCCGCTCTTCACCGGTGGCACCGCCGTACCGTCGCGCTCCGCCCACACCCAATCTTGACACACGCGTAGACAGATTGTTAGCCTCGTCACATCTATCAACGCTCGATGACAGATCGGCCGAGAGGCTCGCATGACCGCAATCGACGTCCCCCTCCACGACGAACGCGGCGCCCTCCGCGACGCCTCGAGTACGACGGTCGTCAGTCAGTGCACGCTCTGCGAGGCGCACTGCGGCCTTCACGTCACCGTGACCGACGGAACGGTCACCCGCATCGCGGGCAACCCCGACGACGTCTTCTCCAAGGGATACATCTGCCCCAAGGCCACGGCGATGGGCGGCCTGCACCATGACCCGGACCGGTTGCGCACCCCGATGCGGCGGGTCGGCGACGCGTTCGAACCGGTCAGCTGGGACGACGCACTGGCCGAAATCGGCGCCCGCCTCCGGCGGATCCGCAGGAAGCACGGATTCCGTTCGCTCGGAATGTATCTCGACAATCCGGCCGCGCACAGCTCGGGTGCGCTGTACGGATTCCTGCTGCGCACCGCGCTGCTGACCCCGAACTTCTTCACCGCATCCTCGATCGACCAGATGCCGCACGAGTACGCCGCGTGGAAGGTCTTCGGCTCCAACGTCCTGGTGCCGATCACCGATATCGACCGCACCCAGCGACTGGTGATTCTGGGTGCCAACCCGGCGGTGTCCAACGGGTCGCTGTCGATCATGCCCGGGGCCAAACGCCGCATCAAGGCGATCCGGGACCGCGGGGGCAAGGTCGTCGTGATCGACCCGCGGCGAACCGAGACCGCCCGGATGGCCGATCAGCACGTGGCGGTCCGGCCCGGTGGCGATGCGTACCTGTTGCTCGGCATGCTGCACGTGCTGATCGACGAAAAGCTCTGTGACGCATACGCGGTCGAGAACGCGGCCGGATTCTCCGAACTTTCCGCCCTGGTGGCCGACGCCACACCGGAGGCAGTGGCGGAGCGGGCCGGTGTCAGCGCCGAGGACATCCGCGCCCTGGCCCGCGAGCACGCGGCGGCCGAATCGGCGGCGATCTACGCGAGAATCGGCATCTGTCAACAGGAGACCGGGACCCTGGTCAGCTGGCTGGTGATGGTCATCAACGCCGTCACCGGCAATGTCGACCGGGCCGGCGGCACGATGTTCTCCACGCCCGTCGTCGATGTGCCGAGGCTCGCGCGCTACATCCCCGTGGGACACGGATTGTGGACGGACCGGTCCGGTCGGCACAAGGCTTTCCGCGCCGAACTGCCCGCCATCATCATGGCCGACGAGATTCTCAACCCCGGCAAGGGGCAGATTCGCGCGATGATCACCTACGCGGGCAACCCGGTGTCGTCGATCCCGCAGAAGGGCCGCCTCGACGAAGCGCTGTCGCAACTGGAGCTGTACGTGGCCGTCGACATGTACGTCACCGAGACGACCCGCCACGCCGACTTCATCTTGCCGCCGGTGTCCCCGCTGGAACGCGAGGACGTCGGACTTCTCATCCCGATCTTCAGTGTGCACAACAACATTCGCTATCAACACCGCGCGTTCGAGCCGCCGGCCGGCGCCAAGGAGGACTGGGAGATACTGACCCGGCTGGCGATGGAGCTGCTCCCCTCCCCCGTCCGGCAGTTGACCAAGCCGCTGCGCGACCGCTTGATCAGGTCGATCGATCCGTTGCGGCTGGCGTCGTTGGCCATCGCCACCGGCCCGTATGGCCGGATCCGTCGCCGCCGCAACGCAGTCACGATGAGCGATCTCAAGAACAGCGCCGGTGGTATCGACCTCGGGCCGCTGCGACCCCGCTTGAGGAAAGTGATCGCGACGGGCGACCGGAAGATCCATCTGGCCCCAAAGGAGTTCGTCGACGCCGCGAGCGCCCTGCTCGACAAGGCGGCACGCGGTCCAGGTCAGCGCTACGACCTCCAGCTGATCGGGCGACGGCAACTGCGCAGCAACAACTCCTGGCTGCACAACGTGCCGACCATGACCGGCGGCAACAACACCTGCACGGTGCTCATGCACCCCGACGACGCCGCCGCACGTGGCCTCGCACAGGGCGACACCGTGACCGTCGCCTCGGCCGTCGGGGCCATCGAACTGCCGCTCGACGTCAGCGACGACATCCGGCCCGGTACCGTTGCCGTTCCGCACGGCTGGGGACATCAACGCAGCGGTTGGCGCCATGCCCGCACGCTGCCGGGCGCCAATGTGAACCTGCTGCACGACCCGGATCGAGTGGACTCCTTCACCGGCACGGCCGCGGTCAACAACACCTGGGTCGCGGTCGCCGCCCGCTGAACCGCCGTCAGCTCGCCTGTTCGGCCGGTTTGGCAGGCGCGGGTGTGGGCAGGACCGCGTACAGATCGCGTTCGAGGTCGTCGCGCGCCAGACTGCCGGTGGTCGTGATACCGAACGCGTCGACCACCGAGGATCCCAGCGTCGTGACCTTCGCCCAGGCGATGTCGACGCCGTCGCGCTCGAATACCGCGGTGAGGCGGGCCAGCAGACCGGCCCGGTCGATCGTGCGGATCTGCACGATGAGCTCGCCCGGCACACTGCCCTCCGACCACAGGATCCGTGGACGCGCCGGAACGTGGTTGGCGGGTACCGCGGCGAGAATCTCCCCCGCGCGCGTTGTCGGATACTGAGCCGCGTCGCGTTCGCGCTTCTCCAGCGAGGCGATCACGTCGAGCTCGCCGTCGAGCGCGAGGATGAACTGCTGACGTAGTAGCTCGGCGGCCGGCGGCGCACCGAAATGCGGTGACACCACATACGTATTGATCGCCGAACCCTCGTGGCTGTTCACCGACGCCGAGTGCACCCGAAGCGAGTTCAGCGCCAGCACCCCGGCCGCCTTGGACAGCAGCCCGCGCCGGTCCGGGGCGATCATCGTGACGTTGTAGATGTGCGGACCGTCGCCCTGGGTCAGCTCGACGTGAACACCGACCTGGGCCGCCAGTTCCAGGAAACGAGGGTCGACGGGATCCGGCTGCGGCAACGGCTCACCGGCCATCACCAGCCGGCAACGCCGCACCAGGTCGCCGATCAGGGATGCCTTCCAGTCACCCCACACGCCCGGCCCGGTGGCCAGCGAATCGGCTTCGGCGAGCACGTCGAGCAACTCAAGGAGGACCATGTCGCCGCCGAGCGCCGCGACGACACCGTCGATCGTCTTGGGGTCCTGCAGATCCCGCCGTGTCGCGGTCTCGGGCAACAGCAAGTGGTAGCGCACCATCTTGGACAGCACGTCGATGTCCGACGGCCACAGGCCCAGCCTGGTGCCGATCTGGGTGGCCAGTTCCGCACCGATGACGCTGTGGTCACCGCCGCGGCCCTTGCCGATGTCGTGGCACAGCGCACCGAGCAAAAGCAGGTCGGGCCGCGACACCCGCGTGGTGAATGCGCTTGCCCGCGATACGGTTTCGACCAGGTGGCGATCCACCGTCCAGATGTGGACGACGTCGCGGGGCGGAAGGTCGCGCACCGCGCCCCATTCCGGGAACAGCCGGCCCCACAAGCCGGTCCGGTCCAGCGCCTCGATGGTCGCGACCGCGGCCGGGCCCGCCGCCAGCAGCACCAGCAGATCTTTGAGCGCCTGCCGCGGCCACGGCGTACGCAGTTCGGGTGCCGTCTCGGCGAGCCTACTGAGAGTCGACACCGCCATCGGCAGACCCGTGGACGCCGAGGCCGCCGCGACCCGCAGGATCAGGCCGGGATCCCGCTCGGGCCGGGCGTCGCGCGCGAGGATCACCTCGCCGGCGTACTCGATGACGCCTTCGTCGAGCGGGCGGCGCACCGGGCGCCGTAGCGCGGCGAACCCGCGTCGCGGTAACGCGTTTGCGGCAGTACGGATGCCCGAGTCGACGTAGTAGCTCACCGTGCGGGCGGCATCGGAGAGCATGCGCGCCAGATCGAACCGGTCGCCGATCCGCAGCGCCGCGCCGATCTCGTCGGCGTGCTGGGCCAGCAGCAGCTCGCGGCCGCGCCCGGACACCCGGTGCAGTTCGGTGCGCACGTTCAGTAGCGCCAGGTGCGCGCCGCCCAACGTGCCGGTCGGCGATGCCAGCGCCCGGCTCGGATAGACGTCGGCGAGCTGTGCGATCGCCAGCGCGTTGAGAAGCTGAACGTCGCGCAGACCGCCACGCCCCGACTTCAGGTCCGGCTCGGCCCGGTGCGCGATCTGACCGCTGCGTTGCCAGCGAGCCTGCGCGTGTTCGACCAGTTCGTCGAAACGCGAGGCGATTCCGATGCGCCACTGCCGCCGGGCGCCACCGACCAGTAGCGATGACAGGTCGGCATCGCCGGCGATGTGCCGGACATCGAGCATCGCCAACCCCACCGAGATGTCGTCACCGGCCACCTGCAGCGCTTCGGGAACCGTGCGCACGCTGTGATCGATGCGGATGTTGGCATCCCACAACGGGTACCACAGCTTCTCGGCGATCTCGCTGACGACGTCCGTCGGCATGTTGTCGTGCAGCAGCATCAAATCCAGGTCGGAGTACGGCAACATCTCACCGCGGCCGAGACCTCCGGTGGCGACGATCGCGAACCCACTCGTCGGCGTGATGCCGATCTCGGTCGCCTTTGTAGTGAGCCAGAATTCGTGCAGATCGAGAAGTGCGTCGCGCAGCGCCGCCGAATCAAGTTGGCGGGCACCGGAAATCAATTGTTCGGATGCCGCGGCCAGATCGGTCGCGGGCCGTAACGAGCCCGCCGGAGCCTCATGTGAGGCTCCGGCGGATTCTGGTTTGTGCTCTGTCATTTCGCATCCTCCCCCGGCCAATCACCAACTACCACTGACACTGCCCTTGGCCGGGAGACGCGGTCGATCACTCCGGCACGGAGTCCGGACCGCTCCGCGACTACAGGGCGTCGGCGCCGCGCTCCCCCGTGCGGACGCGGACGACAGTGTCAACGGGACTGACCCACACCTTCCCGTCACCGATCTTGCCGGTGCGGGCGGCCTGCACGATGACATCCACGACCTTGTCGACCGCGGAGTCGTCGACGACGACCTCGACCCGGACCTTGGGCACGAAGTCGACCGAGTACTCGGCGCCTCGGTACACCTCGGTGTGGCCCTTCTGGCGACCGTAGCCTTGCACCTCGCTGACGGTCATCCCGAGAATGCCCGTCTGCTCAAGGCCGGTCTTGACATCCTCCAGCGTGAACGGCTTGACGATCGCAGTGATCAGCTTCATAAATTCCATCCCTTCCAGGGCAATTGTTCCCGATCAGGCGAGCTCGTAAGCGGTTTCCGCATGCTCGGTCTCATCAATACCGGTGGCCTCATCTTCATCTGTGACACGCCAGCCCAGTGGTTTGAGGGCCAACGCAATGATGGCAGTCATCACCGCGGTGAATGCGGTTGCCACGACGGCGATCACGATTTGCACGACCAACTGCTGGATTCCGCCGCCGTAGAACAGGCCGGTCTCGGTGGCGAACAAGCCGATCGCGACGGTGCCCCACAGGCCCGCGACGAGGTGAACACCCACGACGTCGAGCGAATCGTCGTAGCCGAACTTGTATTTCAGGCCGATGGCGAGTGCCGAGAGCGCACCGGCGATCGCGCCGAGGAACAGCGACCCGACGGGGCTGAGCGCACCGCACGCCGGCGTGATGGCGACAAGGCCGGCGACGATGCCCGAGGCCGCACCGACGCTGGTCGGATGACCGTCGCGGATCCGCTCCACCAGCAACCAGCCGAGCATCGCGGCGGCGGTGGCGGCCGTGGTGTTAACCCACACCAAGCCGGCGACCGCGTCGGCCGCGCCTTCCGAACCGACGTTGAACCCGAACCAGCCGAACCACAGCAGCGCCGCACCGAGCATGACCCACGGGATGTTGTGCGGACGGAACGCCGTCTTGCCGAAGCCGCGACGCCGGCCCACCAGGATCGCCAGCACCAGCGCGGCCATACCGGCGTTGATGTGCACCACCGTGCCGCCGGCGAAGTCGATCGGCGCGACCGTCGCGGTCGCGGTCCCGTCGTCCCCGACCGTGGTGCCGAACAACCATGACGCGAAGCCACGCTCATTGTTGGACAGCAGGCCGCCGCCCCAAACCATGTGTGCGAGCGGGAAATACACCAAGGTGACCCACACGCCGGAGAACACCAGCCAGGTGCCGAACTTGACGCGCTCGGCGAGCGCACCGCTGATCAGCGCGACGGTGATCACCGCGAAGGTCAGCTGGAAGGCGACCCACACGATGGCCGGTACGGATCCGAATCCGCCGATCACGTGTAGTTCCTCACCGCCGATCTCGCGGGTTTCCAGCAGTTGGCTGACGCCGAACAACGAGAACGGATTGTCGAAGATGCCCAGGATGTCGGACTCTTTGGTGTGCGCCGACGCGAAGGACATCGAGTAGCCCCACAGCACGTAGATGACGCTGACGACACCCAGGGCTCCGAAGGACATCATCATCATGTTCAGTACGGATTTCTGCCGGGAGAGTCCGCCATAGAAGAACGCCAGGGCCGGCGTCATCAGCAACACCAGCGCGGCGCTTGCGAGCACCCACGCCGTATCGCCGCTGTCGAACGCGGCGAACGATTCGTCAGGTAGGGCTAAGACCACTTTGTGTGAACCTCCTTGGGAAGTGCGCCGACGGATCGGCCTCCCGATGAGATTCGATTGCTGGCGTTTCATCGGTGATGCAGTTGCGTTTCCGGAAAGTGAACGCAGTCCGGATCACTGTTACGCTCATGTTTCCCGGTCGCTCACCACGCCCGATGCACCGAAACCCGCAGGTGTAAACCGCAGTTTCGAGCAGCTATCCGAGGAGCGCGTCGACGAATGCCCCCGGCTCGAACGGCGCCAGATCGTCGGGTCCTTCGCCGAGGCCCACGAGCTTGACGGGCACACCGAGTTCCTGTTGCACGCGGAATACGATGCCGCCCTTGGCCGTGCCGTCGAGCTTGGTCAGCACCACGCCGGTGATGTCGACGACCTCGGCGAAAACCTTGGCCTGCGGCAGGCTGTTCTGACCGATCGTCGCGTCGAGCACCAGCAGCACCTCGTCGACGGCGGCACGCTTCTCGACCACCCGCTTGACCTTGCCGAGTTCGTCCATCAGGCCGGTCTTGGTGTGCAACCGGCCCGCGGTGTCGATGACGACGACATCGGCACCTTCGGAGATGCCTTCGTCGACGGCGTCGAACGCGACGGACGCGGGGTCGGCGCCCTCGGGACCGCGCACCACGTCCGCGCCGACCCTGGCCGCCCAGGTCTGGAGTTGGTCGGCCGCGGCTGCGCGGAAGGTGTCGGCGGCGCCGAGCACCACCCGCCTGCCATCGGCGACCAGGACGCGGGCGAGTTTCCCGACGGTCGTCGTCTTGCCGGTTCCGTTGACGCCGACCACCAACAGCACCGACGGTTTGTCGGCATGCGGCAGGGCCTTGATCGAGCGGTCCAGCTCGGGCCGCAGCTCCGACATGAGCACTTCGCGCAGCACCGCGCGGGCATCGGCCTCATTCCGTACGCCCTTGCTGGCCATCTTGGCCCGCAGCGAAGCCACGACGGACTGCGTCACCACCGGTCCGAGATCGGCGATCAGCAGGGTGTCCTCGACCGCTTCCCACGAGTCCTCGTCGAGGTCGCCGCCGCCGAGCAGGCCGAGCATGCTGCGGCCGAGCGCGTTCTGGGATTTGGAGAGCCTGCCGCGCAGCCGGTCGAGCCGGCCCTCGGGCGGCGCGATGTCCTCGATGACGGACGGGGCGGCCTCGTCGACCGGCGCCTCGGTTGGCGCGGGTTCGGCAGGTGCTTGCGGCTCAGCAGGAGCGGTCGGCTCGGCGGGCGCCGGAGGGGCCTGCGGTTCGGCGGGCGGCGCTACCGGAGCGTCAGGCAGCTGGACGTCGGCGATCGGCCGCTTGGGCGCGTCACGAGGGATGGTCGCGTCGTCGCCGACGGCGGGTAGCCCGCTCGTGTCGATGCGTTCGACGGTCGGGGTCGTCGACTGACTGAAGGTGATGCCCGACGACGCCGTATAGCCGCCTGAGCGGTCGATGGAGGCCGGTTTGTCGGGTTCGGACAGGCTGACCCGCCGCCGCCGATAACGCACCAGGCCGACGACCAGGGCAACGATCAGCAGCACAGCGACGACCGCGATCGCGATCCACAGACCTATCAACGCACCATCAGTCACGCTGCCATTGTCTCAGGGCCGTTGATCGGCGACGGCACGCCCTCACGCGCGGCCTCAGCCCGGGTTGGAGACCAGTTCCTGGCCGCGCATGCGCTGTGAGATCACCGTCGTGATGCCGTCGCCGCGCATGGTCACGCCGTAGAGCGCGTCGGCGACTTCCATCGTCGGCTTCTGGTGGGTGATGACGATCAGCTGTGACCGCTCCCGCAACTGTTCGAACAGGCTGATGAGACGGCGCAGGTTGACGTCGTCGAGGGCCGCCTCGACCTCGTCCATGACGTAGAACGGCGACGGGCGGGCGCGGAAGATCGCGACGAGCATCGCCACCGCGGTCAGCGACTTCTCGCCACCGGACAGCAGCGAGAGCCGCTTGATCTTCTTGCCCGGCGGCCGGGCCTCGACCTCGATGCCGGTGGTGAGCATGTCGCTGGGATCGGTCAGCAGCAGCCGGCCTTCGCCGCCGGGGAACAGCGTCGAGAAGACCTGCTCGAACTCGCGCTCCACATCGGCGTACGCCTCGGCGAACACCTGCAGGATGCGGGCGTCGACTTCGGCGATCACATCGAGCAGGTCGGTCCGGGCGGCCTTGACGTCCTCGAGCTGGGTCGACAGGAAGTTGTACCGCTCCTCCAATGCGGCGAACTCTTCGAGCGCGAGCGGATTGACCCGGCCGAGCTCGGCGAGTTCCCGTTCGGCCCGCTTGGCGCGCCGCTCCTGCGTCGGCCGGTCGAACGGCATCGGCGCGGGTGCGGTGACCTGCTCGCCGCGCTCCCGTGCCTGTTCGTACTCGGCCATCTCGAGTTCGGTTGGCGGCAGCGGCACCTGCGGCCCGTACTCGGCGATCAGGTCCGCGGCGGGCATCCCGAACTGCTCGAGCACCTGGGCTTCCAACTGCTCGATACGCAGCGACGCTTGGGCTTTGGCCATCTCGTCGCGGTGCAGCGCATCGGTCAGGGCATTGATGCGGGAGCCGAGTTCCGTCGTCTCCTCGCGCGCCTTGGCCAGCGCTGCGACCCGGACCTGGCGTTCGGTGGCGAGTTCGTCACGGGTACGGGCCGCCACCGCAACGACGGCGCTCAGCCGTTGCGCCACAACGCGTCCCGATTCTGCGACGGCAGCACCCACCCGCGCGGCGTGCTCGCGCGCCTCGCGCGCACGCTGTGCCCGCAGGCGCGCCTCCCGTTCGGAGGCCGCCGCCCGCCGCAACGAATCCGCCCGTCCCCGAACGGCATTCGCCCGCTCCTCGGCGGTACGGACGGCCAAGCGGGCCTCCACCTCGACCGAGCGGGCCGCCTCGGCTGCGGCCACCGACTCCTGCCGGTCGACCGGCTCGGCTTCGAAGAGCGGCGCCTGCTCGGCATTTCGCAGCCGGTTCTCGAGTTCGACGAGTTCCTCGACGGTCTTGGTGCGGCCGACCTCGAGCTCGTCGCGCTGCTTGATCAGGCGCTGCCATTCGTTCTCGGCGCCGCGCGCCTCATGGCCGAGCCGGCCCAGTTGTTCGTAGATCGCCGAGATCGCGGCATCGGATTCGTTGAGCGCGGCCAGCGCTTGCTCGGCGGCATCCTGTCGGGCCGATTGTTCGGCCAGCGCGCCCGCCAACGCCGCACCCAGCTCGTCGGTCTGCTTCTCGGCGGCTTCGAGTTCGGCACGGGCCTTGTCGATCTCGGAGGCGATCTCCAGTGTGCTGGGCTTGCGGTCGGAACCACCGCTGACCCAGCCGGGGCCCACCAGATCGCCTTCGGTGGTCACCGCGCGCAGCTCGGGCCGCGTGGACACCAGGTGCAGCCCCGCGGGCATGTCGCGCACCACCGCGACCCCGGCCAGCATCGCGGTGACCGCACCGCGCAACCGATCCGGAACCGAGACGAGCTCGGTGGCCCAGATCGCGCCGTCCGGCAGCGGGACCGCGGGCGACGACGATCCGTCGGTACGCCAGTCACCAAGGACGATGGCCGCGCGGCCACCGTCGGATTCCTTGAGTGCGGCGACAGCCGAGGCCGCGGCCCCGAAGTTCTCTGCGGCCAGCGCGTCGGCGGCCGCACCGAGCACCGCGGCTACCGCCACTTCGTAGCCGGGGCGCACCTTCAAGAAATCGCCGATGGTGCCGAAAAGCCCTGCGCCCGTGTGGTTTTTTTGCAGCCACGCGGCGCCGTCCCGGCGGTCCAGGCTTACCGACAGTGCCTCGATACGGGCCCGCAACGACGCGACCTGACGCTCGGCGGCGCGCTCGGCCGCCTGGAGTTCGGCGACCCGTTCGTCGGCGAGCCGCAACGCGGCCACCGAGCGGTCATGGTGCTCGTCGAGACCTACCTCACCGGCGTCGAGTTCACCGACCCGGCTTTCCACCGTCTCGAATTCCGCTTGGGCCTGTTGGGATTTCGCGGCGGCTTCCTCGATGCTGACCGACAGCCGCAGCACACCCTCGTCGATGGACTCCACGCGCGTGCGCATGGTGTCGACCTGGCCGGCAAGCCGGGCCAGGCCCTCGCGTCGGTCAGCCTCCGCGCGCGCGGCGGCAAGATGTGCCCGCTCGGCCTCGGCCGCGACCCGTTCCCGCTCGGCCAATTCGGCGCGGGCGGTCTCCAGCGCGATGCGTGACTCCTCCAGTTCACCGAGCAGTTCCATCTCGAGCTCGGCGACCTCGTCGGCCTCGGCCTCCAAGGCGTCGGGATCGCGCCCGCTCGACGCCTCGGGTTCGGAATCGAGCAGCTGCGCCCGGTCGGTGGCGATGCGCACCGTCGCGCTGACGCGTTCGGCGAGTGCCGACGCTCGGAACCAGGTCTGCTGTGCGGCTTCGGCGCGTGCCGTCAGCTCGGCCACCGCACTCTCGTGGGCTTCGAGCTCGGCCGTCGCGGTCTGCAGGCGCGCAGCGACCTCTTCGTGCTCGCGCCGCAGCATCGTCTCGGCCTGATTGGTGTTGTGGAACTCGACCTGTCTTCGCACCAGATCGTCGGCGGCCAGGCGCAGACGCGCGTCGCGCAGATCGGCCTGGATGGTCTGGGCCCGGCGGGCCATCTCGGCTTGTCGGCCCAGCGGTTTGAGCTGGCGCCGCAGTTCGGTGGTCAGGTCGGTGAGCCGGGCGAGGTTGGCCGCCATCGAGTCGAGCTTGCGGACCGCCTTTTCCTTGCGTTTGCGGTGCTTGAGCACCCCGGCGGCCTCTTCGATGAACGCCCGCCGGTCCTCGGGGCGCGACTCCAGGATCTCGGCGAGCTTGCCCTGCCCGACGATGACATGCATTTCCCGGCCGATGCCCGAGTCGCTCAGCAGCTCCTGCACGTCCATCAACCGGCAGCTGCTGCCGTTGATCTCGTATTCGCCTGCCCCGTCACGGAACATCCGGCGGGTGATCGACACCTCGGAGTACTCGATGGGCAGTGCGTTGTCCGAGTTGTCGATGGTCAGCGTGACCTCGGCGCGGCCCAACGGCGCCCGGGACGAGGTCCCGGCGAAGATCACGTCCTCCATTTTTCCGCCGCGCAGCGTCTTGGCGCCCTGCTCACCCATCACCCAGGTCAGGGCGTCGACGACGTTGGATTTACCCGACCCGTTGGGGCCGACGACGCAGGTGATGCCGGGCTCGAAACGCAGAGTCGTCGGCGAGGCGAAGGACTTGAAGCCCTTCAGCGTCAGACTCTTGAGGTGCACGGGGTCAAACCCTACCGCCGAGCCGGCTACCGTTCGCCAAACCCCGCCATCGGGGCGTCGGGTTCGGACCAATCGGCGACGACCTTGTCCACCGCACCTGGGGTTTCCCCACTCTGCAGCAGGTCAAGCAGACGCTCGCACGCGTCGCGCGGACCCTGGGCCACCACATGCACCCGGCCGTCCGGCCGGTTCGAGGCAAACCCGGTGAGCCCGAGTTCCAGCGCCCGTGATCTCGTCCACCACCGGAACCCGACGCCCTGGACATGTCCATGCACCCAGGCGCTCAGCCGCACCTCGGGGTTTGCGGGTTCCGGACCGGTCATGTGGGCGTGACCTCGAACTTGACCTCGGTGCCCGACTTGAGCGTGCGTCCCACCGTGCACACCTGGTCGATGGCACGTTCGACGACCGTGAGCAGCCGGGCCACATCGGCCTCGGACAGGCCCGACAGATCGATCTCGAGCTTTTCCTCCAGCAGCGGATAACGCTCCTGTTCGCGGTCGGCCGGACCGGACACACGGATCGTCGCCGGATAGTCGTCGCCGAGGCGCCGGCGCAGCGGCTGGTCGCTTGACATCCCGCTGCAGGCCGCAAGCGCGATCTTCATGAGCTCGCCCGGCGTGAACACGCCGTCAACGTCCTCACTGCCGACGAGCACCTCAGCACCCCGCGAGCTGTGCCCGGTATAGCGGCGCACGCCGGTGCGCTCAACCCAAAGTTCGGTCATGGGGTATTTCTACACTCCGCGGCGAACCGGTATTCCCCCAGCAAGGTCCCCACATCACGGCTCCGGCGCGCGGTTTCTCGGCCACCCCCGGCCCACGTGCTGGGGATAGACTGGCGTACCGCCATCCGTCAAGGAGCACAGTGACTTACCCCCCGAACAACCCGCCCGCCTCGCCGCCGCCCGGCCCCGATGGCCCGTGGCAGCCGCCGCAGCAACCATCGCCGTACGGTGAGCAGCAATACGGTGCGCCTGAGTACGGGGCGCAGCCGCCATACGGTGCACCGCAGTACGGGGCGCCCGGCCAGCCTTACGGGCAGCAGCCGCAGTACGGCGCGCCGCAGCAGCCGTACGGGCAGCAGTACGGCGCGCCGCAGCAGCCATATGGCGCACCGCAACAGCCGTATGGTTACGGCGCGCCGCAGCCGGGTTATCCGTATCCGCAGCCACAGCCGTCGGGCGGCAATCGCAAGGGCCTGATCATCGGCGGTGTGGTGGCGGCGGTCGTGGCGCTCGTGGTGATCGTCGGCGTCGTGATCGCGATGGTGATGCCGTCCAGCGACGAACGGGCCATCGGGCAGCTGCTGAAGGACGTCGGCTCGACCGAGGACTTCTCGGCCGCACTCGACCAGTACTTCTGCTCGGGCGATCAGGAGCTGTTCAACTTCTCCGTTCTCGAAGACCTCGGCATCGAACCGCCGGACATCAACAGTCTTCCGATGGAGAAGCCGGACGAGTCCGCGACCATCGGCGACATCAAGGTCGACGGCGATACCGCCACGGCCAAGGTCGAAAGCGACAGCGGCTCGGGCACAATGCATTTCCGCAAAGAGAGCGGCGATTGGAAGATCTGCATGACGGATTCGCCCAATCTGGCCGACATCGCGGGATTGCCCTGACCGACTACCGCGTCACCACCCGCGGGCGGGGCTGGCATTTCGGGCAGTAGAACGACGACCGGTTCATGAACTTCTCGCGGCGCATCACCGCGCCGCACCGCCGGCACGGTTCGCCTTCGCGGCCGTAGGCGTCCAATGACCGCTCGAAGTAGCCGGATTCGCCGTTGACGTTGACGTAGAGCGAATCGAACGACGTGCCGCCCTGACCGAGGGCTTCCCGCATCACCTCGGCCGACGCGTCGAGCAGCTCGCCGAGGCGGCGGCGCGGCAGAGACGCGGCGATCTTGGCGCCGTTGATCTTCGACCGCCATAGCGCCTCGTCGGCGTAGATGTTGCCGATGCCCGACACCACGGTCTGGTCGAGCAGTTGCCGCTTGATCTCAGAATGCTTGTGGCGCAACACCGTGACGACACGTTCCCGGTCGAACAGCGGATCGAGCGGATCCCGGGCCAGGTGCGCCACCGGTTGCGGTACATCGGTGCCGTCGACGGTGACCATGTCGGCCAGTTGCCAGCCGCCGAACGTGCGCTGGTCGACGAAACTCAGTGCGGTGCCGTCGTCGAGTACCGCGGCGATGCGAAGATGCCGGTCGTCGCGGATGGGGCCGAGCAGCATCTGGCCGCTCATCCCGAGATGCACCACAAGCGCTTCGGTCTCGTCGAGCGTCAACCACAGGTACTTGCCCCGGCGACCGGTTCCGGTGATGCGAGCATCCAACAGCCGTGCGGTCAGGTCGGCGGGCCCGGCATCGTGGCGACGAACGGCGCGTGGATGATGCACTCGCACAGCGGTTATCGATCGGCCGGCGACGTGCTCCTGCAGCCCCCGCCGGACGACCTCTACCTCGGGCAGCTCAGGCATCGTCGAGCGCGTGCCAGGCGTTGGCGGCCGCCTTGAGTTCGGCTTCCTTCTTCGTCCGCCCGACGCCCCTGCCGTATTCGACCGAACCGACCACCACCGTCGCCGAGAACTCCTTGTCGTGGTCCGGGCCGGTCGACGTCACCACATAGGACGGCGCGCCGAGCCCGCGGGCCGCGGTCAGCTCCTGCAGGCTGCTCTTCCAGTCCAGCCCGGCCCCGAGCGTCGGCGCCGTGTCCAGCAGCTCACCGAAGAGCCGGAGGATGACCTCGCGGGCGACCTCCAGACCGTGCTCCAGATAGATTGCGCCGAGCAGAGATTCGACACCGTCGGCAAGGATGCTCGACTTGTCGGCGCCACCCGAGTTCTCCTCGCCTTTGCCCAGGAACAGGTGCGCACCGAGCCCACCGTCGCTGAGCCCGCGGCCGACATCGGCGAGCGCCTGGGTGTTGACGATGCTCGCGCGCAGCTTGGCCAGATCGCCTTCGGATCGGTCGGGGTGGCGGTGGTAGAGCTCCTCGGTGATGGTGAGCCCGAGGACCGCGTCGCCGAGGAACTCCAGGCGCTCGTTGGTGGGTAGACCACCGTTCTCGTAGGAATAGCTGCGATGGGTGAGCGCGATGGTCAGCAGCTCTTCGGGCAGCGCGACCCCCAGCGCCGCGAGCAGCGCCGCGTGCGAATCCGTCACTCGCCGCTCCCGCTGGGATCCTCGTCGGCCGGCCGCATCGCCGCGAGCTTGGCCCAGCGCGGATCGATCCGTTCGTGGTGATGCCCGGGTTCGGCGTCGGCCAGCGCGATGCCGCACTCCGAGCACAGCCCGGCGCAATCCGGCCGGCACAGCGGCGCGAACGGCAACGCCAATCCCACCGCGTCGACGATCGCCTGCTCCAGGTCGACGGTGTCATCGACGACCCGCCCGACCTCGTCGGACTCAGTCGTCTCATCGGTCGCACTGTCGGGGTAGGCGAAGAGCTCGGTGAGATCGATCTCGACGTCACCGGTGATCGGGGTCAGGCAGCGCGAACATTCCCCGACCGTCGGCGCCGACACCGTTCCGGTGACCAGCACGCCCTCCGACACCGACTCCAGCCGAAGGTCGAGATCGAGCGGGGCACCGGCCTCGATTCCGACCAGTTCCAGACCGATTCGTGCGGGGCTTGGCACCGTCTCGCGGTGAGTCAGCATCGATCCCGGCCGCCGGCCCAGTCGGGAAACACTGATCACCAGCGGCGATCGTGACTCGCGGTGCCTTCCCGCGCTCGCATGCGTCGCCATGCAGCAATCCTACGGCGACGCTTCAGCGAACGACGACGCGTTATGGCTGACGGGGCCGTCAGCGAGTCGCGTAGTCGTGCGTACCCGCGGCGGTGCGTAGCTGATGACGGCCTCGGCCCACCGAGCGCAGCGTTCCGTTGAGGAACTCCTCGAACTCGGCAAGTTTGCTGTCGACATAGATGTCGCATTCACCGCGCAGCCGGTCCGCTTCGGCGTGCGCGGCGTCGATGACGCGGGTGGCCTCGGCATTGGCGGTCGCGACGATCTCCGTTTGGGACACCAAGCGCTGCTGCTCCTTGATGCCCTCTTGGATGGCCTTCTCATAGGAGATGTTGCCGTTCTCGATGAGACGGTCGGCCTCGGCCTTGGCCCGGCCGGTGCTCGCCTCATATTCGCGCTTTGCTGCCGCCGACATCCGGGCAGCTTCCTCACGCGCCTCGACCACCATGCGCTCGCTGTGCTGGCGCGCCTCGGCAACCATCCGGTCAGCCTGTGCTTTCGCATCGGCCAGCAACCGATCGGCTTCGGCCCTGGCGTGGTTGATCATGCCGTCGGCATCGGCGTTGACCTTGGACATCACCGACTCGGAATGCTCCTTGGCTTCCCGAAGCAGCGAATCGCGCGCGTCGAGGACATCCTGCGCGTCGTCGAGTTCGCCGGGGATGGCGTCCTTGATGTCGTCGATGAGCTCGAGCACGTCACCGCGGGGCACCACACAACCCGCGGTCATCGGCACACCGCGCGCTTCTTCGACGATCGCGCCGAGCTCGTCGAGCGCTTCAAAAACTCGGTACACGGCAAAACCCTCCAGGCGTCGTTGTTAGTGACTAGTGTGCCTGGTGTTACGCCTGTGACTGTGGAGCACTGGCGGTGTGTCGCTCGCACGGCCACACCCAGCACATTCGCCTCGACGCCATTATGGCAATGGGACACATGCGTCGGCGCCCCGCCGGGTGACCGCCGGGGCGCCGAACAGCTATGAGTTACCGCAGCGCGGCACCGATCAGGTCGCGAGCGCGGTCGAGCATCGACGCGAACGGACCGATGGCGAAGTTCGCGGTAGCCGACTCGACACCGGCGTGCGGCCGCGTCGGTGCGATGGCCTCGGCCGCTTGCACAGCCTTGGCCATGCGCTCCAGGTCGTCGGCGTCGAGCTTGCGCTGGAGCTTGTTGAACTCTTCCTGCTCCTCGTGGTCCGCGTGATCGATGACGGCCTCACGGAATTTCGTGAGCTCGGTGATGAACTCCTCGGAGCCGATGTCCATGCTCTCGAGCTTGGACAACTGCTCCTTGGCGGCGTGCTCCTCGTGGAGCCGGGCCTCGACGATCTCTTCGCCGTCGGCAACCTCACGCCGGACCCGCGGGTGCACCACCATCTCCTCGGCGGTCTCGTGGACCGCCAGTAGCTGACGCAATTCGATGAAGGCCTTCTCGCGCGCCTCGTCGGTCGAGGCGGAGAACACCTCTTCGAACAGATCCTTGATCAGGTTGTGCTGGTCGCGGAGAAACTTGACGACGTCGTCGGTGGATTGGACGAATGTGTTGGACACGGTGGCCACCTCCGGGAATCGGGCTTGGACGAGTGGGCGCCATGGGCTGTGCGCCGCTCGCTGATTACCCGCTTACCGGTGTGCGCTAACCGTTCAGTTTTGCCCGGAGCCGGACGTTGACGGGCTCGGGTAGCAGTGCCGAAACGTCGCCGCCGAGCGAGGCGACCTCCTTGGCGAGCGAGGACGACACGAACGAATACTGCGGTGTGGTGGCGACGAAGAACGTGTCCACGCCTGCCACATGCTTGTTCATCTGAGCCATCTGCAGCTCGTATTCGAAGTCGGTACCCGTGCGCAGGCCCTTGACGATCGCGGTGAGTCCGCGCGACTTCACGAAGTCGACCACCAGACCCTGACCGGACTCCACCCGGAGGTTCGGCAGGTGGGCCGTCGACTCGACGATCATCGCCATCCGCTCGTCGAGGTCGAACATGCCTTTCTTGTTGGGGTTCACCAGAACCGCCACCACGACCTCGTCGAATTGCGCGGCCGCGCGTTCGAAAATGTCGATATGCCCGAGGGTCACCGGGTCGAAGGATCCTGGGCACACCGCGCCGCTCATGGGTGACGACGGTACAGGGTCGCCACGCGGCGGGGGCTACCCCACCTCGGCGAGCTCGACACGGGTGTCGCCGTATCGACGTGCGCTCAGCGCGGTCCAGCCGTCCGGCCAGGCGACCGGATCACTTGTCGCACGCCGTTCGACCATCACCACCGCTCCCTCGCCGACCCATCCACCGTCGGCCAGTGCGGTGACCATCGCATCGACGGCAGCGGCCTCGACGTCATACGGCGGATCGGCCAGCACCAGGTCGACGGGCCGATCGGTACCGGCCGCGAGCAGCGACGCGACGGTCCCCCGCCGCACCGTCGCACCAGTCACGCCCAATGCCGCGATGTTCTTGGCGATGACGGCCGCCGCCCGCTGATCGGCCTCGACGAACAGTGCCGAGGCCGCGCCACGCGAAAGCGCTTCCAGGCCAAGCGCTCCCGAGCCCGCGTACAGGTCGAGCACTGCCAGCCCAGTGAAATCCACGCGCGCCGTCAGCGCGTTGAACACGGCCTCGCGCACACGATCCGACGTGGGCCGTGTCCCGCTGCGCGGCACCGCGATTCGGCGACCACCGAGGGCCCCGGCGATGATCCGGGTCAGCGCACGACCACCAGGAGGTCTCCGCCCTCGACCTGTGCGGTCGCTGACACGGCGACACGGTCGACGGTGCCTGCCTTGGGCGCGGTGATCGCGGCTTCCATCTTCATGGCCTCGATCGTGGCGATCGTCGCGCCCGCCTCGACGGTGTCACCGGCGGCCACGTTGACCGTGACGACCCCGGCGAACGGTGCCGCGACGTGGTCAGGATTGTTCCGGTCGGCCTTCTCGGCGGCCGGGATCTCACTGGCGATGCCGCGGTCGCGCACCAGCACCGGCCTCAATTGGCCGTTGAGGATGCACATCACCGTGCGCATGCCGCGCTCGTCGGCATCCGAGATGGCTTCCAGACCGATCAGCAGCTCCACACCGCGTTCCAGCGCGACACGGTGTTCCTCACCGTGGCGCAGCCCGTAGAAGAACTGGTTGGCGCTCAACGACGAAGTGTCGCCGTAGGTTTCGCGGTGTGCCTCGAACTCCTTGGTCGGGCCGGGGAACAGCAGCCGGTTGAGCGCGGCCTGCCGCTTGACCCCGGGCGCCGCCAGCAGCGCCTCGTCCTCGGCCGACAGCTCCTCGGTCGGCTTCGCCGGGCCGCGGCCCTCAAGAGCCTTGGTGCGCAACGGTTCCGGCCAGCCGCCCGGCGGATCACCCAACTCGCCACGCAGGAAGCCGATGACGCTGTCGGGGATGTCGAAGCGCGCCGGGTCGGCGGCGAACTCCTCGGCGCTGATCCCCGCGCCCACCAACGACAGCGCGAGGTCGCCGACCACCTTGCTCGACGGCGTGACCTTGACCAGCCGGCCCAGGATCCGGTCGGCCGCGGCGTACGCGTTCTCGATGTCTTCGAACCGGTCCCCCAACCCGAGGGCGATCGCCTGCTGGCGCAGATTGCTCAGCTGACCGCCCGGGATCTCATGGGAGTACACCCGGCCGGTCGGGGCGGGCAGCCCAGACTCGAACGGCGCGTACACCTTTCGTAGCGCCTCCCAATACGGCTCGAGCTCGCACACGGCACCCAGGTCCAGCCCGGTGTCACGGTCGGTGTGCGCCGCAGCCGCCACGATCGAGGACAACGCCGGCTGGCTCGTGGTGCCCGCCAACGGCGCCGCCGCGCCGTCGACCGCCGACGCCCCGGCCTGCCAGGCCGCCAGATACGTGGCCAACTGCCCGCCCGGCGTGTCATGGGTGTGCACGTGCACCGGCAGATCGAACCGGCTGCGCAGCGCGCTCACCAACGTGTGGGCGGCGTGCGGCCGCAACAGCCCGGCCATGTCCTTGATCGCGAGCACATGCGCGCCCGCCTCCACGATCTGATCGGCAAGCCGCAGGTAGTAGTCCAGGGTGTAGAGGTTTTCGGCCGGGTTGCTCAGATCACCGGTGTAGGACATCGCGACCTCGGCGATCGCGGTGCCGGTGTTGCGCACCGCATCGATCGCCGGACGCATCGAATCCACGTTGTTGAGCGCATCGAAGATCCGGAAGATGTCGATGCCCGTGGCCGTCGCCTCCTCGACGAATGCCGACGTCACGATCTCCGGGTAAGGCGTGTAGCCGACGGTGTTGCGGCCCCGCAGCAGCATCTGCAGACAGATGTTGGGCACCGCCTCGCGCAGCGCGGCCAGCCGCTCCCACGGGTCTTCCTTCAAAAAGCGAAGCGCCACATCGTAAGTCGCCCCGCCCCAGCACTCGATCGACAGCAACTCCGGCATCATCCGCGAAACGTACGGCGCCACCTTGAGCAGACCCGTCGACCGCAACCGCGTCGCCAGCAACGACTGATGGGCGTCGCGGAACGTCGTGTCGGTGACCCCCACCGCCGGGTTGTCACGCATCCAGCGAGCGAACCCCTCCGGCCCCAGCTCGACCAGGCGCTGCTTGGAGCCCGCCGCGGGCGGCGCCTCCAGATCGATGACCGGCAGCTTGTCTTGCGGATACACCGCCGAGGGCCGCTCCCCGTTCGGCTTGTTCACCGTGACATCGGCCAGATAGTTCAAGATCTTGGTGCCGCGATCGGCGGGCTCGCGCGAGGTCAGCAGGTGCGGCCGGTCGTCGATGAACGACGTCGTGACCCGACCCGCCCGGAAATCCGGATCGTCGATCACGGCCTGCAGGAACGGGATGTTCGTCGACACACCGCGAATACGGAACTCGGCCAACGCCCGGCGCGCCCGCGATGCCGCCGCCGAGAAGTCCCGGCCCCGGCACGTCAGCTTCACCAGCATCGAATCGAAATGCGCGCTGATCTCGGCGCCCAGGTTCGACCCACCGTCGAGCCGGATGCCCGCCCCGCCCGGCGACCGGTATGCCGTGATGCGGCCGGTGTCCGGGCGGAAACCGTTCGCGGGGTCCTCGGTGGTGATGCGGCACTGCATCGCCGCGCCACGCAACACCAACCGCTCCTGGCTCAGGCCGAGGTCGGCCAGCGTCTCGCCGGCCGCGATACGCAACTGCGAACCCACCAGATCGACGTCGGTGATCTCCTCGGTCACCGTGTGTTCGACCTGGATGCGCGGGTTGCATTCGATGAAGACGTGATGGCCGCGCTCGTCGAGCAGGAACTCGACGGTGCCCGCACACGAGTAACCGATCTGGCGCGCGAACGCCACCGCGTCGGCACAGATCTTGGCGCGCAGTTCCTCGGGCAGGTTGGGTGCGGGCGCGAGCTCGATGACCTTTTGATGGCGCCGCTGCACACTGCAGTCGCGCTCGAACAGGTGCATCACATTGCCCTGCCCGTCGGCCAGGATCTGTACCTCGATGTGGCGGGGATTGAGCACCGCCTGCTCCAGATACACCGACGCGTCGCCGAACGCCGACTCGGCCTCGCGCGAAGCCGCCTCGATCGCCTCCGCCAACGCCTCGCGGTCGGTGACCCGGCGCATGCCGCGCCCGCCGCCACCCGATACCGCCTTGACGAACAGCGGGAACTCCATGCCGGCCGAGGCCGCCACCAAATCCTCGACCGACGACGACGGCTCGGACGACGCCAACACCGGCAGGCCCGCCGCCCGCGCCGCAGCGATCGCACGCGACTTGTTGCCCGTCAGCTCAAGCACCTCGGCCGACGGGCCGACGAACGTGATGCCCGCCTCGGCGCATGCCGCGGCGAGCTCGGGGTTCTCCGACAGGAAGCCGTAGCCGGGATACACCGCATCGGCGCCGGCATGCTTGGCCACCCGAATGATCTCGTCCACCGACAGATAGGCCCGCACCGGATGACCGACGTCGCCGATCTGGTACGACTCGTCTGCCTTCAGGCGATGCAGTGAATTCCGATCCTCATACGGATACACCGCCACCGTGGCGATGCCCATCTCGTATGCAGCACGGAACGCACGGATCGCTATCTCGCCACGATTGGCTACCAGCACCTTGGAGATCACGCGTAACCCTAACCGCCCAGATGTTTCCGCAGTGTTACAACAGTGTTGACCAGTAATCCCAGAACCGGACCAGGATCAGCAGTATCAGGCCCGTGAACCACAGCGCCACGAGCGACCATCGCCACTGGTAGATGCCCCGCGCGACCGCGTTGCCTGCCAGGGGACGCAGCGCGATCGAGCTCACCACGACGAGCAGCGGGATCGTCACCGCCCAGACACCCATGCAATACGGGCACAGCGCACCGATGCGATAGAGGCTCTGGAAGATCAGCCAGTGCACGAACGCGGCACCCAGCAGCGTCCCTGCGGCCAGCCCGCCCCAGTACCAGCGTGGCAGCCGCATGCCGGCGACCGCCAGCACGCCCGTCACCGTGACGAGCGTGAACGCGACGATGCCGATGAGCGGGTTGGGGAACCCGAACGCCGACGCCTGCGGGGTGACCATCACCGAACCGCACGACAGCACCGGATTGATGCTGCAGGACGGCACGTACGCCGGGTTGATCAGGATTTCGATCTTCTCGACCGTGAGCGTCAACGATGCCGCCAGGCCGATCACGCCGGCGATCAGCACCCACACCGCGCTGGCCCGCGCGACCGGCACCCCCGACGGGCGGTCGTCGGGAGTGTGCTCGGAGTCAGCTGCCGGCCGTGCGGTGACGGTCATTGCGGTGCCGGTGCCACGGCTTCGAGACCCGGCACGTCGCCGACGATCTCCTTGATCTTGTCCACCAGGGCCTGCGGCGTGGACGGCTCGTAGTCCTCACCGTTGATCCGGATGGTCGGGGTGGCGTTGATGCCCGTCGCGCCGGCCATGCCCTGGACCATCTCGACGTAGCGCCCGTTGTTGATGCAGTCGGCCACGCCGCCGGCGGCGCCGGCCTGCCGGGCGAGTTCGATCAGCCGGGCGTTGTCCGGGTAGATGCCGCTGTTCTCCTGTGGCTGAAGCTCTTTGGTGTAGAGCGCCTCATGGAAGCGACGGAATGCGTCGTTCGACTCGTCGGCGACGCAGTAGGCCGCACCACCGGCCCGCGACGAGTAGCCGTTGCCGGCGCGGTCGAGGATGCCGACCATGTAGTAGTCGGCGGCCACCGCGCCGGTGTCGATGAGCTTGCGAATGGTCGGACCGAACTGACGCTCGAAGTTGCCGCACGCGGGGCACAGGAAGTCCTCGTAGAGGCCGATCACGGCCTTCGGATCGCTCGAGCCTTCGTTTGTGATCACGTTGCTCGACGCCACCCGGACGGCTTTGCCCGCATTCGCGTCGGGCCGCTTTTCACCGGTCATCACGATGTAGAGCACCAGTGCGACGGCGAACAGCACGACGACCGAGGTCAGCCCGATTTGCACCCACAGGTTGCGCTTGCGGTCGGCTGCCTTGAGGTCGTACTTGGCGGTCTTCTTCGGTTTGGCCACGGATCAAGCGTACCGGCGACGACGACCGCCACCTCAGGCGTGGCTCAGATGAGCCCGCAGCGCCGAGATCATGGCCGCGGTCGCTTTTGCGCTGCCGCCGCCGAGTGGGAAGAAGTTGGCGAAGGCATGGATCAGCGAGCGCTCTTCTCGCAGGTCAACCAGCACCCCGGCATCTCGCATGGCATGCGCGTAACGGTTGCCTTCGTCACGCAGCGGATCGAACCCGGCCGTGATCACAAGCGCGGGCGGAAGCCCGGAGAGGTCCTCGGCCAACAGGGGCGATACCGCCGGATCCTCGGCCGTGACGTCCGCGCCATCCAGATAGTGGTCCCTGAACCAGTCCATATCGCGTTTGGTCAGGAAATAGCCGTCGGAGAACAGCGTCCGCGAACGCGTCTCGCTGGAGAAGTCGGTGACCGGGTACAGCAGCAGCTGCAGTGCCGGCAGCGGCAGTTCGTCGTCACGCGCCCACTGGGACACGACCGCGGCGAGATTGCCGCCGGCGCTGTCGCCGCCCACCACGATGTGTGTCGCGCCCAGTCCGGCGGCATGGTCGAGCGCCCACTGGTAGGCGGCATAGGCATCTTCCGCCGCCGCCGGAGCCTTGTGTTCCGGCGCGAGGCGGTAGTCGACCGAAACCACCTGGATACCGCCGTCACGGCAGATGAGCCGGCACAAGCCGTCGTGGGTGTCCATGTCGCCGATCACGAAGCCGCCCCCGTGGAAGAAGAGCAGGAGTGCGGTGACTTTCCCGGCGTCGACCGGCATGTAACGCCGCGCCGCCATCGGCCCGGCGGGGCCAGGGATGGACATGTCGCTCACGTCCACGTGAATGCTGCCCGGCATCATGGCCGCGGTCGTGCGCAACTGGGCTCGCGATACGGCCACCCCGGAAACCGGGGTGAAATCCGCCACGAGGCCGGCCAAACCGGCGGACTGCTGGGCGGCCAGCATGAACTGCAGTGTGGTGTCCAGCGTGTTGCCGTCGATGGTTACGGTGCGCCCGCCGAGCAGCAGGCGTTTACGCCGGTCCGAGATGTTCGGGATGGCGTTGAGCGTGAACTTGGTGGCGCGGCCCAGCAGCATGTCTCGGACGGTTCCGGTCCGTTCACCTGGACTTCCGACAGCGACGTCCTCGCCTGGCAGACTTCTGGTCATGGCAGCTTCCTCTGTGAATCCTCGCGTCACGCTCAACGACGGTAATTCGATACCGCAGGTCGGGTTGGGAGTTTGGCAGACGCCTGCCGAAGACACCGAACGCGCCGTCACCGCGGCCTTGCAGGCGGGCTACCGACACATCGACACCGCGGCGGCGTATCAGAACGAGACCGAAACCGGCCGCGCGATCGCCAACTCAGGTGTGCCGCGCGAGGACATCTTCCTCGTGACCAAGCTCTGGAACAGCGACCAGGGGTACGACTCCACGCTCGCGGCCTTCGACGCGAGCCTGGAGCGGCTCGGAGTCGACTACCTCGACCTTTACCTCATCCATTGGCCGATGCCTGCGAAAAACACCTTCATCGACACGTTCAAGGCATTCGCACATCTACACGACCAGCAACGTGTTCGTTCGATCGGCGTCAGCAACTTCGAGCCCGAACACCTGAACATATTGATCGACGCGACGGGCATCGTTCCCGCGGTGAACCAGATCGAACTCCACCCGCTAATGCCTCAGCAGGAACTGCGGGACGTGCACGCCAAATTGGGCATCGCGACCGAGGCGTGGAGTCCGCTCGGGCAGGGATCGTTGCTGTCCGACCCCGTGATCACGGGCATCGCCGATCGGCACGGGAAAACGCCCGCCCAGGTGCTGATTCGGTGGCATATACACCTGGGTAATATCGTCATCCCCAAGTCGGTGAACCCAGAACGGATTGTGAGCAATTTCGACGTGTTCGATTTCGATCTCAGCGAAGAGGACATGACGTCCATCGCGTCGCTGGAAAACGGAACACGTTTGGGTCCCGATCCACGAACCTTCAATTTCACAGGGTAGGTGACATGACCTCGTCCCATGGGCAGGCGGCAGCAATTCCCACCGTCACGCTCAACGACGACAACACGATGCCGGTCGTCGGCCTCGGTGTCGGCGAACTGTCCGACGCAGAGGCCGAGCGCTCGGTCTCGGCCGCGCTGGAGGCCGGCTACCGGCTGATCGACACGGCCGCCGCCTACGGCAACGAGGCAGGCGTCGGGCGCGCGATCGCCGCGTCGGGCCTCCCCCGGGACGAGATCTTCGTGACCACGAAGCTCGCCACGAGCGACCAGGGCTTCCAGTCGTCGCAGGACGCGGCCCGCGCGAGCCTCGAACGTCTCGGCCTCGATTACGTCGACCTGTACCTCATCCACTGGCCCGGCGGTGACACCAGCAAGTACGTCGACAGCTGGGGCGGCCTGATGCGGGCCAAGGAGGACGGCGTCGCCCGCTCGATCGGCGTCAGCAACTTCAGCGCCGACGACCTCTCGACGATCGTCCATCTGACGTTCTTCACTCCCGCGGTCAACCAGATCGAGTTGCACCCGCTGCTCAACCAGGCCGAGCTGCGCGCGGCCAACGCCGAACACAACATCGCCACCGAGGCGTACGGGCCGCTCGGCGTCGGCCGCCTGCTCGACAACCCCGCCGTCACGGCCGTCGCCGAGGCGCACGGCAAGACCCCGGCGCAGGTGCTCATTCGCTGGAGTGTGCAACTGGGCAACATCGTGATCCCGCGATCGGCGAATCCGGACCGCATCGCGTCGAACCTGAACGTGTTCGACTTCGAGCTGACCGAGGACGAGATGGCGTCCCTCAACGGCCTCGACGAGGGCACCCGGTTCCGGCCGGACCCGGCCACCTACACCGGCACCTAAACCGCGAGCTGACGCAAAGCACCCTAGATCAACAGGTTTGGGGTGCTTTTCGCCTGCTCGTCACACGCGAAACTGAGCCGTTTGCGCGCGCACGGCGCTCGTGACCCGGTCCCGGTCGCCGGTGGCCAGCAGGTCGAGCAGTCCCCCGCGCAGGACTGCGAGCGCCAGGGTGCGACGCGCGATCCCGTCGGCACTGGTTTTGTCTTGCGTCGGTTGGCAATTCGCGAGGACATCGAGCCAGTCCTCCACCGTGGCGCGGGCAAAGCCGCTCCATGGCCCATCCGGTTCTGAGAGCGATCGCGCGTACGCCTCGGCCCAGAGTTTCAGCAATGGCCGATGTTCGTCTGCGGCAAGCCACTTCCAGGTCTCCTCGACGGCGGCGCCAAGCCCGATGGGTTCGGTGTCACCGGTGTCCCGCAACTGGTCGAGCAGCGCCAGTTCGTCGCTGCGTGCCCGCGCGAGCAGGGCCCGCACCAGCCCGTCCTTGCTGCCGAACAGGAACAGCAGCACGCGTGGACTCGATCCGATCGCCGCGGCCAAGGGACGTAACGACATGTCGCCCAAGCCGTGGGTGAGGGCGTACCGGTAGGCGGCTTCCAACAGTTCGGTCTGCCGGGCCGAGGGGCTTGTCGCGGCGGTGGGCACGTTGGTAGCCTACCGCTACTGAAACGAGTGTTTCAGTGTTCTGGAGGTTCTTCGATGTCGCAGGCCGTCGATCAGAGACAGGTTCTCGTGCGCCGGGCCGACCGCCCCGGCGATCTGGGGTGGGTCGTGATGGCCCACGGCGAGGTCTACAACCGGCAGTTCGGCTGGAACACCGACTTCGAGAAATTGGTGGCGGCGATCGTCGCCGACTTCGCCGCGAACCACGATCCCGCACGCGAAGCAGGCTGGATTGCCGAAGTCGACGGCGTGCGGGCGGGCTGCATCTTCTGCGTCGCCGGCGATGAACCCCAGGTGGCGAAGCTGCGGATCCTGTTGGTGACCCCGGACGCTCGCGGCCTCGGACTCGGCACCCGGCTCGTCGAACAGTGCCTGCAGTTCGCGCGCGACACGGGCTATCAACGCGTGACGCTGTGGACCAACGACGTGCTGGTCGCCGCTCGAAAGATCTACGAGGCGTTCGGTTTCCGGCTTGTCGACGAGGAACGTCACCACAGTTTCGGCCACGACCTCAACGGCCAGAACTGGTTGCTCGACCTCTGAAGTCTGGCGAGCAGACGATTCAGCTCGTCGGGCACGTCCCGGCGGCTTCACGCAGCACGACCGCCGACGGCGCGTCGACCGGCAGGCGGTAACCGCGTAACACCTCGACGAACTGCACGGCGTATTGACACCAGAACGCACGATTGGGCGGCATCCAATGCGCCGGTTCCTGATCGCCCTTGTCCTGATTGGCTTCCCCGGCGACCGCGATCAGATTCGCCGGATCGTTGGCGAACCGGAGACGAAGATCGTCCGGCCAATCGCGTGCGCCCAGATCCCATGCCAATGCCAGTGGAACGATGTGATCGATCTGCACCGCCGCGCCCGTCTGGTTGCCGCGGACGAACGCGACGACAACGTTGGTGTAGGGATCGTGCAGCGTGCCGGTGGCGACCGCGTTGGGGCACCGCTTGATCGACACGAAAGTCTTGTCGGCGAGATCGCGGTTGAGGATGTCGTTGCGAGTTTCCTCAGGATTTTGGCGTGTTGTAGCGCTGTTTTGTTGCGCACTACCCATAGTGTTTGATCCGTGCAACGACCCGAGGCTGATGCGAGGGAGTGGTTGCTGACGTGGTCGGGGTCCGCTCTCCCGGACCCGGCCTTTCACCCAGTACTGGCAGAGCTCGATGACCTCGGCGAGAGAGAGCGTGCACTCGGTATCGGTCGGGATGCGCCGGTATTGATAGCTTCGGACGGCAGTTGCGATCCACGCCTTTGCGAGTTCCTCGCGTCTCCCCACTTCGCACGACTGAGCTCGTCGACGAAGAAATCGTATGCAGCCGATCTGCGAATGTGGCTGGAATATCTAGACACTCGCGGGAAAAGCTGGTCAGAGGCGTCTCCTCAAGACGTCAACACGTACTGGTTGTGGCGCTCACGGAGCGACCTCAACGAGCATTCCGTCAGCGGGTCGAAGGCCAACCGCGAACTGGCCGCCATCTCCCTGCTCTATCGATGGGCGTCGCACCGCACCAGAGGGCACATCGAGTTCAATCCCGTCGAGCGTGAATCGCTCGGTCCCGCCCGGTCGGGATCGGGCCACCGAAACGGCGTGCCGGTGCGGTCCCGCAACGTCGTCGCCGAGCGGGTCAAGTGGGTTACGCCGCGAACATTTCGCCTCTGGCGCAAAGTCGGTATCGAAGGCTACACACTCGACGACCTACGAGGTACCTCGTTCAAGGGACGAAATGCGCTGCGCAACAAAGCGATGATGGAGATGCTGTTCTCGTCCGGGCTGCGGATCACCGAAGGTGCCTCACTCTTGACACTCGAACTCCCATCCTGCGACCGACACGCCGTCGGCCTGAACGAGGCCCGTCTAGCCGCCGCGATCGCCAAGGGCCGCCACCCACGCACCTGGTATCTCTTCAACGACGCGTTGGCCATCGTCAACAGCTACAT
Organism: Mycolicibacterium wolinskyi; assembly: GCF_002101965.1. Taxonomy (GTDB): domain Bacteria; phylum Actinomycetota; class Actinomycetes; order Mycobacteriales; family Mycobacteriaceae; genus Mycobacterium; species Mycobacterium wolinskyi. The sequence continues at coordinate 572,255 of NZ_LQQA01000015.1, read as the reverse complement.
GACGACGACGAGACGAGTGTCCGTCGACCGAGCGAAACGCCACAAGCGCTACGAGAACGCCGACCGGATCCTGGTCACGGACACCCGTCTGACCGCCGACGGCATGAAACTGAAGTATTCGGGCCGATGGCGGCGCCCCGACGACATCGACATCGCCGACCGTCGGAGATTGCTCCTCGACACCGGCGACGGGCCGGAGCCCTTGTGGTTGTGGCTATCGGAAGCCGGCATGCCCCTGCCGGTGTCGGCGTGGACCGACGTCATGAGCGATGCCAATGATCGAGTGTTTGATGCGTTCAAAGAGATTCGCCCCGGCGGCGTCGTGAAACCGGGATCGCGGGCTCCGCGTCTGAGCCCGCACAGCCTGCGACATTCGTTCGCCCTCTACATGCTCATTGCGCTGCATCGCGCCATCGACGTGCAGAACGGCAGCACGGGCAGCACCGGATACCACGAAGAGCGCTACCGGATGGCCTGGGAAACCGTACGCGACCTGCTAGGCCATCGTCACGAAACCACGACCAGGGAGCGCTATCTCGCACCGTTGAACGGTGTGCGGCTCCGTTCGCTGATCGGCCGCGGCGATCTGCAACGGGCCCTTTCCGGACTGGCTGGACTCGACCCGCGCGTGCTCGACGTCGCACAGGCCGGCAATGGCTAGGCGGCTCACACGAGGTGAACTGTTACCACCCAGCGACTTCGACAGCACCAGCACCGTCGACACGGAACACCTGTCGTTCGTGGCGTCCAACGAGTCGGGCACGCGACAGGCACTGGTCAGCCTGGCCAAGCTACCCGGCACACACCAGCTGCGCCTGGAACTCATCACCGCCATGGCTTACTTGAACGGTCCACGCGGCCGATGGCGATCAGCGGAAACCGCCCTGGCCCACTACGACACGATCGCATCCTTTCTCCGCTGGCTGGAAAGCGAAGAGCCGCGACCGGACACGGTGGCAGCCATCGACGGCGGAGTGTGGAACCGATGGATTCTGCACAACGGCGGAGCGACCACCAGTGCCGGTGCCGCCCGGATCCGCAACGTGCGCAACGTACTCCGCGCCGCCGGGAACCTGTCGACATCCCTGACCGCGGCGTTGTCGCGACGCACCGGGAAACCCGAACCACGCTTGCAGATCTCCTACACGCACGAGGAGTTCCGCCAGATCCGACGAGCGGCGCGACAAGTCGTGCACCGCGCGGCACGAAGAATCGGCGCCAATAACGAGCTTCTCGCCAGCTACCGCGCCGAACAGGAACTCACTGCTCCCCAGACGCGCATCGCCCATGCCCTCGCCCAGGTCGCCGATCTCGGCATGCGGGTGTCGGAGCCGGCCTGCCGCGACCTCGGGGCGTGTCGACCACGGGGGTGTCCGCGCGGGCCGCGCAGGATCACCTCTTCCTGACACCGCACGAGGCCTGGGCGTGCGCGGTCCTGCTCACCGCCGAGGCGGGATGGAATCCGTCCGTCGTCGATGAACTCGCGGTGCCCGACAACGTCGCCGGCGTCGCCGACGGGGTGGACGTGTTCACCATCAGGATCGACAAGCCTCGACGTGGACGCTACCGCCACAGCACCACCACGGAGGTCGTCGAACCGGGCGGCGAGACCGGACGAGCACTCAAGTGGGTCATCGCCGCCACCGAACCGGCTCGCGACGTCCTGGCATCCATCGACGAGCCAACAGACCGTCTTCTCATCTACGCCCGCCACAAGGGATACACCGCCGACGACCGATTCGCGTTTGGCACCCCCAACGGCACCGTCCGGCGGCTCTCGACGTGGGCGCCGTGTGGTCCCATCTCGCTGCAACGACTGCGCCGCACCCGCCAGGTCCTCTTCGATCGCACTCCCACCCAGAACAGCCGCGACGTCCACGACGACGCCTATGTCCTCAACGACTCCGCGACCCGCGACGAATCCCGCCCCGTCATCGAGACGGGTCTGACCAACGCGCTGAGCACCGCCGAGAACTACGTGCAGCTGCGCATCGTCGCCGAGAACGCGGTGGACGAGCGCATTCGCTCGGGGAGCGCCGACACCGTCATCGCGGCCTGCACCGATTTCCAGCACCATCCCGGCACCGATGCGCTGTGCACCGACTCGTTCCTCGCCTGCCTGGGATGCGCCAACGCCGTGGCGACGCCGCGACACCTGGGCCGACTGGTCGTCCTGCACGCCGCCCTTGAGGAACTACGCAGCGCGTTGTCCGAGACGGAGTGGCGACAGCGGTGGCAGCTTCATCACCAGCGTCTCTGCGACGTGCTCGACCACCACAGCACCGACGCCGAACGCGCCCACGCCATGGCCGCCACCACCGACGCGGAACGCGAACTGGTCGGTCGACTTCTCGACGGTGAGCTGTCGGCATGACGTCGTCCGCACAACCCGAATTCGCCGCCACCCCGTATCGGCTGCCGTCGCCGGGCGACCCGTCGATCATCGCGCAGCGGGTCCACACATCCGAGGCCGCCGTGGCGGATTTCGCCGACTCGCGCTGGCCGCTGGCACCCCTGGGAGCACCGGCCGCCGTCAAACCGGGCCTGCTGACCTGGGAGCGCTTTCCCGAGCAATTGCGGGAGTCGTTTCGACGGGCCGCATGGCTGCTGATCAACACCGAGGCGCCGGAAGTCACCCTCGACAAGAGCGGCTCAAGCGGCGTGGAATGGTTCAGCGCCAGCACTATTCGCACCACCGTGATGTACGACTGGCTGACGTTCGCCCACTGGGTCGACGAACGGGGCATCGGGCGACTGAGCGATCTGACCCGCGACGACCTGGAACTGTTTGTCCGGCATCTCGGCGAGAAGTGCGTCAGCCGGGGCACGGCCGCGCGGACGTTACGCGGTCTCACACGGCTGTGGGCGCACGCACCCCACCTACCACCTGGTGACGCGCTACCCATGCCGCCCTGGGAAGACGAACCGATCTCCGACCTGCTGGGCCGGGGCGAGCGACGCGGGGAGAACACCACACGGATCATCCATCCCGCGACGATGGCACCCCTGCTGTTGTGGGCGCAGCGATTCCTCGACTTCGCCGACGACATCGCCGCAGCCACCGCGCGGTGGAACACCCGACTTGCTCGGATACCCCGATGCGAAACCCGTGCCGGGTTCGCGAAAGCTTCTCCTCTAGTACAGGATTGGCTCCGCGACGGCGTCACGTCCCTGCCGGCCCGACTACAACACGGACAGCCCTGTTGGGACGTCCAATACCTCGCCGCGATGCACGGCGACGTCCATCCCTCCGACATCTCCAACGCCCTGAAGGCATCCGGGCGCGACTTCGCACTGGACCTAGACGCCGCCAAACCGATCGACAGTCCGATCATCGCCACCATCGACGGCAGACCGTGGTGTGACCACATCGACTACGCCGACCTACCCACATTGCACAAATCCCTGTCCGCGGCCTGCCTGGTGATCATCACCTACCTAACCGGAATGCGACCACACGAAGCACTGGCGCTCAAACCCGGATGCTGCCGCGTCGAACGTGTCGACGGCACCGTGCGGTACACCGTCAGCGGACGCAAACACAAACGGGTACGACGCGACGGACGCACCGATCCCGAAGGCGCGCAACGCACATGGGCGACGATCAAGCCGGTCGCCACCGCGATCGCCACCCTGGAACGGGTCTACCCCGACGAGGACACCCTGTTCCCGATGATGCGCGACAGCAACATCATCCTCGACCCGGTGAACGCCTCCAAGAGGATCACCGCGCTGATCGACACCGCCAATCGGCTGCGCGACGATCGCCACCTCCCACAGGCCTACGCCATCCCACCCGATCCGGCGGGCGCGGTCACGCTCCGGCGCTTCCGTCGAACGTTGGCCTGGCACATCCGCCGACTGCCCCAGGGGAAGATCGCGCTGGCCGTCCAATACGGACATCTCACCGTGCGCGAAGGCGAGGGGTACGCCGGCCTCAAGAACGACGGCTTCGCCGCCCTTATGGAACGCGAGGAGCTCACCGCCATTGTCGACACGATCGAACGTACTCGCGGCGACGTCGCGTCCGGCGCGCGCATCTCAGGGGCGGCAGGGCAGCGGTTGGTCTCCGTCCTGGACGCCGCGCCCCGGTTCAGCGGAACGTTCCTCAGCACCGCAGACCTCAACCGCGTCAAGCGCGATACGCAACTGCGCGTATACGACAACCCCAAGCAGTTCCTGACCTGCCTGTTCGATCCGAACCGAGCGGCCTGCCTCCATGAGCGCACCAGCAGATCGACCGAACCGCGGCTCGATCACTGCGCGGGGCACTGTGCGAACATCGCCCGTACCGACCGCCAGGTCGCAGACATGCAGCGGGAGGTTACGCGGTTACGGCGGGAAGCCGCGAGCCCGGCAACCCCAGAGCCGTTGGCGCAGCGGATGCTGCACCGCGCCGACACATTTGCCGCGGCAGCCGCCCACCACGACGCGACCTCCGCCGAGGTAACGCTTCGCGCGACCGAACCCACCGCACTCGGGGAGCCCGCCTCATGACCCAACCCGACCCGACCGCGATCACACCCCCCGGCGACGTGACGGCGCAGCTGCTGGCCGCCATGGTGCGGGTCCTGTCGGGACGGCCGTCCACGGCTCGGGCCGGTGATCTCACCATCACCGCGGTGGCCGTCGAGTCGGGGCTCAAACGCCACTACCTGACACACAAGCACCCCGAGTTGAAGGACCTCTTCTACCAGCTACGCGACCATCATCACAACCCCGTCAAAACCGATGCTGCACAGCTGAAATCGGACATCGAGGATCTTCGGCGCCGACTCGGCGACGCTAACGACCAACGCCGCAAGTGGAAGGCCACCGCGGAGACGTTCGCCCGCGCCATCCAGGTTCTCACTCTGGAGAACGACCGGCTGCGGCAGAACCAACCGGCCGGTGCCCGCGTCACCACCATCTCGGCGCTCCCCAACCCCGCATCGTGAGGGTGACCGGTCAGTCGAATCCGCCTGCCGCCCCCGACTCGCCGCCAGGTGTCGCTGCCCTGCGCAACACCGGCCTCGTTGAGACCCCCGAGCCGCCGCCGTCGCCGCTGGTCCTCTTCGTGTGGGCATGGCTGATCAGCTCGCCCGCGAACGCCGAACCACGTGGCACCGCACCATCTTGCGTGCCGTGGACGCGGGGACACCGTCGGCATCGTCGACGACGTCCGTAGGCGGCTGCGGGCATCGCCCGCCCGAGACGAAGAAACCCGGCTACACCGTCGGGTGCTGTGGGCCCCAAGTCATCGCGTTTGCGACCGACACCCAGGGAAACGCCGAGCGGTTCTGCGCGGATGGGTTACGCTCGTGGCGGCGACAACACTCGCACCCTGGTCAGAGGCCTCGCGCACAGCCGACGGGCACCCGGACGTAGCTCCGACGCAATCCTGAACCCGACGGCGCGGCGATCGCTTAGATTCAGTGATTGAGGGAGGTGAGGAATGTCGGAGCACGATGCGGCGACCGCGTCTGATACCGCGACGTGGTCCACCCAGGCGGTGGACCCTGACGCCGCGATTGATTACTGGCGCACCGCGCGGCACAAGGCGTACGTCGACGTTGCGCCGACTCCCTATGATCCGAATTTCGCCGGTGAGATCAACTATGCCGACTACGGCGACTTTGCGCTGTCGGTCAAGCGGGCCAGCGGCGAAAAGGTTAGTCGAAGCCGCGCCCTGATATCCCGTGGTGCCGAGGATAGGGAGTACCTGTACGCGCTGTTTCAGAGCCGTGGCACGGGAGTCATTACTCAGGCGGGCCATACCGCAGAGGTTAGGCCCGGCCGGGTGGTGATTTACGCCAGCGCGCAGCCGTTCTCGCTGGATTACCGCGATCCTTACGAGCAGGTCGTCGTGCATATACCGGCCGAGCGTGCATTCGCCGATGCGGGCTTGCGGCCCAGCACGGATCTGCTGGCAGTAGAGATTCCCGTCGAGGGGGCGCTCTTGTCGGTGTCCGCTTTCTTCCGGAGTCTGGCTGCCACGCAGGCCGTCGACCCGGTGGGCGCCGGTCTGCTGGCTCCACACGCGGCGAGCCTGGCCGGTTCCTTGCTTGCCTACGCGGCGCGAACTCAGGGCGCGCTGGATCTTCCGCTGCTGCTGCAGCGCGAGCGCGTCCTGACTTACCTGCGTCACCACCTCGGCGACCCAGACCTCGATGTGGACCGGATCGCCGTCGGCTGCCACGTGTCCCGCCGCACCCTGCACCGATTATTCGAGGGCACCGGACAAACCGTGACCGCGCATCTGCGCACCCTGCGGATCGCCGCCGCCCAGCGGCTACTGACGAACCAGACGGATCTGCCCATCGAATCGATCGCCCGCGAGGTGGGGTTTTCCAACGATACGCACTTCTATCGGTCGTTTCGGGCGGTCACAGGGATCACTCCCGGGGAGTTCCGCCACCTGGCCCGGGAGGGCGCCGTGAATCTGCGGGACCGGCTCGATCCGTCGCCGTAGCTCCGTCAGCGCAGCACCACCGAGCGCAGTGCTTCGGCGGGCGTTGATCGCGTGAAGGCCTCGCAGCGTCTCGGAGGGAAATGTGCAGCGGGCCACGCCCTATCGCCGACCTGGCACGGGACGTCAGGGCTGTGGCACGAATCGTCAGTGAGACGCCGTGCATCCACAGATAACGTCGCCGGACGAGGAGATGAGTGATGGAGCCAGACAATAGAGTTCGGGTGCGCGGTGCCCGCGAGCACAATCTGTGCGATGTCGTTGTGGAGGTGCCGCGTGATGCGCTCGTCGCGTTCACCGGGGTGTCGGGTTCGGGCAAGTCATCGCTGGCCTTCGGCACGCTGTTCGCGGAGTCTCAGCGACGGTACCTGGAGTCGGTGGCGCCGTATGCGCGGCGTCTGATCGATATCTCTAGGACTCACAAGGGTTTCCGCGACGTCCACCACGACCTGTCTCGCCTCTTCCGGTCGACTGTCGTGGCTACGTTATCTGCAGGTGTTCTACGACAGAAATGATGGGCTTGACCCCCGTTTGGTAGACACAGGGTCAGGCGGCTGTGGCCTCATCAACATCCGTCCAGCAGGACCCCCTATCTCCGATGCCCACCACTCCCTGGGGAACATCAATCAATTGCGCACGCTCAAGCCTGTGACGCTTCCCCTCGGGGAGGTTTCAGAGTTTGTTGGCGAGAACGTCGAGTTTGCTGATGTCGGGTGGTGAGGCGAAGAGCTCGTCGGCTTTCTCCGCGAGGGCCTTTCCAACTGGGCCGCCAAGATGCGTCTCCCGCGCCGCCTCGTCCGGGAACGCGTCGATAATGCCGAACGTCGAAGGACCGAACCGAACCGCGAACCACGGTTTCGTCCCGGGTTCCTGCTCGACGAGCGGCAGCGCCGAAAGAAGAAATTCCTCGACGGCGCCTTCTTTGCCGGGCTTGGCCTCGAGCCGTACCAGCAATGCCTTTGTAGCCATGGTTGGTCTCCCTAATCTGCGGTAGATGACCGGAAGGGCAGAGAACCTTGCCGCAGCGGCGGAGTGTCCCTCCACTTCTCGGTAATCATTGTACCCACTGGCTGGAGGTCGCAGCGTCGTCCCGGCAGTCCAAACATTCTTCGTGGAGTAGACCTCGGGGAACGATGAACCGGGATCACTGGGCCCCACTGGCCGGCAATCGGCGCGCGTACGATCATCTCCACGCGGGTCGAGCGGGCCTGGCATCGGCTGGCATTTGTCCGGCAGGCTGAACGGGGGCGTCGACCACGAACCCGGTAGGCCGAAATGACGCGCTGAAGGTGGACAGCTCGGGCAGGTCCCAGCTGTCGAATCTGTACGGGGTTTTCACGCTTTCGTCGTTAATGTTCGACGGTCGCAGCTCGGGCGCGGTACTTCGGCTGGCCGCAGACTCGGTGCCATCACTGGGTGGATGCCACACCGATTCGACCTATCAGGTCATGAACGGGTCGTTGGTCGACGGACTCGACATTGGGCGTCGGCTGGACAGCGAGCTCGACGCGGCCGTCTCGGCGACGCTGGGCGTGGACCAGGAGATCCACCTATCGGATGGGCTGTGGAGATTCGCACTCACGCTTCGCGGGATGGAGGGCATCACCGGTGTGATCGTGGTGAGCGCGGCGCGTGCCGCGCCCGCCGACGAGCTCTTCCTGCTCAAGGTGCTCGGTCAACAGACGGCAGCCGCGATGACCATCGCCGCGCTCATCGAACGGGAACGCGAACAACGCCGCCAACTGATCGAGCTCACCGAGGAGCGCGCGCGAACGATCGAACGACTTTCTCGCACCGTGACCGAACTCAAGCTCCACGAACAGATCCACGACGCCCTGACCACAACGTCGCCCGCCGGTGGCCGCGAGGCGGGGATCGCCCGCGCGCTGCACGAGCTGACCGCCATGACGGTCGGGGTCGAGGACGTATTCGGCCACCTGCGAGCCTGGTCCGGCGGTGCCCAACCGACCAGGCACCGCCGAATCGGCGGTGCCAACCGTGAAGACGTTCTTCGGCACGCGGCGGCGAACGGGAAACCACAACGAGACGGGGACCGGCTGTTCTGCGTGGTCCGGCCGCAGACCGACATTCTCGGTGTGCTGCTCCTGCTCGACCCGAAACGTCGCGCCGACGAACTGGACATCTTCGCTTTGGAGTACGCGACCACGGTGCTCGCCATGGAGTTGTCGCATCAGCGCGCCCTCGCCGAGGCTGACCTGCGGGTGCGACGGGATCTCGTGGAGGACCTGCTGGCAGGAGCGGACGACGCAAGTGCGTACGCACGCGGCGAGGCGCTCGGCCAGGACTTGCGTTTACCGCACAGCGTGGCAGTGCTGTCGTGGAAGGACGGGATCGGCAGCGATGTCATCGCCAAGGCGGCGGGTCAATGGGCGGCCGCCACCGGATTGCGCTGTCTAACAGCGCGGCGGCCCGCCATGGCAATCCTGGTGACCGAGGACCGGCCGACGGTGCCGGTCTACGCCGGTTTCACCCCAGCCGAAACCCGGCGTGCGGTCAAGGCCGGGATGGAGCCCAGCTATCAGGGCACCTTCATCGGCGCGCGCCGCTACGTCCTCGACACGTTCGCCAACACCAAGAGCGCTGGCGTCAAGAAACGGGTCTCCCAGTTCGTTGGAAGCGGCCAGTGCCCGGCGTGTCATGGAAAGCGGCTCAAGCCCGAAGCGCTGTCGGTGACGTTCGAAGGTCTGGATATCGCCGAGCTGTCGCGGCTCACGCTGGACCAGCTCGCCGCGCTGTGCGCCACGGTGCTCAGCCCGCGGTGGAAACCGGCCGCCTCCGGCACTGCCCTGGAGCAGACGGCACGACGCGCGGCGGTCGACGGACGGGTGGCGGCCGGCGGTTCCTCGCACGCCGCGGCACCGGATGTCCGCCAGACGCCCAACATGTCGGACGAGAAACGCGCTGCCGCACAGCGATTGGTCGCCGAACTGCAGGAGCGGCTTAGGCCCCTGGTGGATCTCGGACTCGGGTACCTTGCCCTGGCGCGCAGCACGCCAACCCTTTCCGGCGGCGAGCTGCAGCGCGTGCGGCTTGCCACGCAGTTATCGTCGCAGCTGTTCGGGGTGGTCTATGTCCTCGATGAGCCGTCGGCTGGTCTGCATCCCCGCGACAGGGACGCGTTGCTCGACATCTTGGCCGGCCTCAAGCGCAGCGGTAACAGCCTCTTCGTCGTCGAGCACTCGCTGGATGTCATCGCCGCCGCGGACTGGCTGGTCGATATCGGGCCCGGTGCCGGGCTGGACGGCGGCCAGATCCTCTACAGCGGGCCACCGGCCGGGCTGGCCGACGTCACCGACTCGGTCACCCGTCGTTATCTGTTCGGCGACGAGACCCGCATCGCCCCGCGCACACCGCGAGAGCGTAGCGAGTGGCTGCAACTCGCTGGTGTACAACGCAACAATCTGCACAATCTGTCGGTATCGGTGCCGTTACGCTGCCTTACCGCGGTCACTGGCGTGTCCGGGTCGGGCAAGTCGAGCCTCGTCGCCCAGGCCCTCCCCGAGATCGTCGGTGAGCACCTCGGCCGCCCGGTGCGGTTCGACGACGCCCGCGACGACGACCTGCTCGCCGAGACCACGCAGGTCGCCTCCGGTGACGTGGTCGGCGAAACCGCCGGTATCCGCCGGGTGGTGTGCATCGATCAGAAGCCGATCGGCCGCACCCCGCGATCCAACATCGCCACCTACACCGGGCTGTTCGACCACGTGCGCCGGCTCTTCGCCGCCACCCCCAAGGCCAAGAAGCGCGGCTACAAACCCGGACGATTCTCATTCAACGTCGCTGGCGGACGATGCCCGACCTGCGAAGGCGAGGGCTGGGTGATGGTGGAACTGTTGTTCCTGCCCAGCGTCTACAGCCCTTGCCCCGACTGCCACGGAACCCGCTACAACCCGGCAACTCTCGCGATCCGCTGGCACGACAAGAACATCGCCGAGGTGCTCGAGCTCAGCGCGTCGGTGGCGCGGGAATTCTTCGACGGCGAACCCGCGGTGCTGCAAGCTCTGCGGGCGCTGTGCGATGTCGGTCTGGGCTATCTGCGGCTCGGGCAGCCGGCCACCGAACTGTCTGGTGGCGAAGCGCAGCGCGTCAAGCTCGCCGGTGAGTTGCAACGCGCCCACCGCGGCGACACGCTCTATCTGCTCGACGAGCCCACCGCGGGACTGCACCCCGCCGACACCGACCGGCTGCTGGCGCACCTGCATCGGCTTGTCGATGCCGGCAACACCGTGGTCGCCGCCGAACTCGACATGCGCGTGGTCGCCCAAGCCGATTACGTCATCGACATGGGACCTGGCGCCGGCGGCGCCGGTGGCCGCATCGTCGTCGCCGGCACCCCCGCCGAGGTGACGACCAGCGCGGACAGCGCCACCGCCCCCTACCTGGCCGCCGAATTCGCTCAGTGACGAACCCGCTGGCACGAATTGTCACAACGGTGGCGCGCGCGGTCACCGACACGATGCATGGTCGCGCATACGTTGATAGGACAGTTCGCCACCAGGCCGACTGACCGTCACATCAGCACATCAATTGTGCTGCAAGGAGGTTCACCACCATGGCTGAAGGTAACCGCGCAGTCGTCTTCCACAATCCGGGGGACATGCGGGTCGATTCGCTGGAGTATCCGAAACTGGTCATGCCCAACGGGAAGAAGGCTCCCCACGGCGCGATCCTGAAAATGGTCGCCACCAATATCTGCGGCAGCGACCTGCACATCTTCCGAGGCTCCTTCCCCGTGCCCGAGGGGATGGTGATGGGCCACGAGATGACCGGTGAGGTCGTCGAAGTGGGCCCCGACGTCGAGTTCCTCAAAGAAGGCGATCTGGTCTCCGTCCCGTTCAACGTGGCCTGCGGACGGTGTCGCAACTGTAAAGCGCGCCGGACCGATGTCTGCGAAACCACCAATGCCGACGTCGCGTGTGGCGCGTACGGCTTCAACCTCGGCGACTGGCAGGGCGGTCAGGCCGAGTACCTGTTCGTCCCGTACGCCGACTTCCAATTGCTACGGTTCCCCGACAAAGACCAGGCCATGGAGAAGATCCTCGATCTCGCCCTGCTCTCGGACATCCTGCCCACCGCGTTCCACGGTCTGATGGAGGCGGGCGCCAAACCCGGCTCGACGGTCTACATCGCCGGTGCCGGTCCGGTCGGCCGCTGCGGTGCGGCGGCTGCACGGCTGCTGGGTGCCTCCTGCATCATCGTCGGCGACTACTACCAGGACCGGCTCGACCTGGTGAAGAACAACGGGTGCGAGACGATCGACCTGAGCAAGGACATTCCGTTGCCCGACCAGATCGAGGCCATCCTGGGCGAGCCCGAAGTCGACTGCGCCGTCGACTACGTCGGTTCCGAAGCCCACGGCGTCGGTGCGGAGGCCAACGAGGCGCTGCCGGCGGCCGCGATCAATCAGGTGATGGAGGCCACCCGCGCCGGCGGCGCCACCGGCGTCATCGGCGTCTACGGACCCGACCCCCTGGCACCGACAAAGGCGGAGCAACAGGGCACCTTCCCGCTGGACTTCGGCAAGGCGTGGATCAAGTCGCCGCGCGTATCGGCGGGGCAGGCGCCGATCATGCACTACCACCGCGAACTGATGATGGCGATCCTGTGGGACCGCATGCCCTACCTGAGCCCCATGCTCAACAACAAGGTCATCAGCCTCGACGAGGCACCGGACGCGTATTCAACCTTCGACCAGGGCTCATCGAACAAGTTCATCATCGACCCGCACGGAATGATCTCGGCGTAGGCGAGTGGCGCCGGGTGTCACCGCTTCGGGGGACGGCGGTGGCACCCGGTAAGCACTCCGCCTACCGGTAGGAGGCACACGTGATCGATTCGTCATCGGCCGCCCGCCTGGAGAACGCGGACTTCGGCTGGATCACCACCGTCCGTCACGATGGGCAACCACAAAGCTCCTACGTGTGGTTCCATTTCAACGGCGACGACCTGTTCGTGATCAGCGAGCCCACCTCGGGCAAGATTCGCAATATTACTGGAAACAAACGGGTTTCGTTCCATCTCGACGGTGACGGAACACTCGGTGATGGTGTCGTGACCATCGACGGTTTAGCCGCGCTGTCGGCCGGCGCGGACGACCCGCAGCGGCTGGCGCAGTATCTAGCCAAGTACGAACGCCGAATCCGGGAGAATCTAGAATCCACACCGGAGAAGTACGTTGACAGCTTCTCGACGGCAATCAACATCCGGCTGGTAACGCTGCGGGCCTGGTAAGTCACACTCACCCGCTCGAAGGAAATTCTCAATCATCATCCGAAGTGAACAACCACCAACCTGACCTGAATTTCTGCAGCGAAGATTAGTAAGCCCCCCTCGCGACACGCCCGAATCTCGTCAAAGCAACGCGGCGTGTCTTGTCGATCTTCGTTGCATCTCGGCAGCGGGGTATCGGCACTCAAGGTTGCAACGGGCCGAGGTATTCAGTCTGGCTGCCGACGTCTACGACCGATACCCGACCGCGATACCGCGGCCACCGCCAGTGGCACGGGCTTCAAAATGCCAGGAGCGCCGTCGACGCAGGACCACGTGGCGGCCGGTCAAGCCCAACCCCTTCCTCACCGGCCACTCGGACATGTTGCTGCGGCGTCACGCAACACTGGCACCGACGGTTCATCAACCGCCAACCCGTAGCCCCGCATCACCGCGATGAACTGCATCGCGTATTGGCAATGAAACGCGGCATTGGGCGGCATCCACGACGCCGGCTCTTTATCGCCCTTGTCCTGATTCGCCTGCCCCTGCACCGCAAGGAGATTCGCCGGATCGTTGGCGAACCGGACACGCAACGATTCCGGCCATGCCCACGCACCCTGATCCCATGAATAGGCCAGCGGCACGATGTGCTCGATCTGTATGGCTGCACCAGTCTTGTTGCCGCGCTGAAAGTTTACCGTCGTACTCGTATAGGGATCGTGCAGAACACCCGTGGCTACCGCACGCGGGCAGCGACTGATCGCCACATACGTCTTGTCGATCAAATCGCGGTCGAGGATGTCGTTCCTCGTATCGCACAGGTTATGTCCGCCAGGCGCATCGGTGTCATCAGTCCACGCCTCTCCGAACGCCGCGCGGCGATAGTCCCCATGACGGACGCGGACCGGCACCACCGGAACTCCAGCCAGAACATCGACGCCAGCGGTCACCGTCGGTAGATCCGCCCCGGCAATCAACGTCGATGGCCCTGTCGACGAGATCACCGTTTGGACGGCCACCACAACCGCCAGAACGGCAGCTGCACCCGACCACGCCAGCCTCGTCCGGCTCATCGGAGGGTTCCCTGCTTGAAACCGACTTCTTGTAACGTCTCACGCAACATGCCAAACCCCCCAAGGAAACGGGTGTCGCAGCCGTTTCGGCCACCGGGCGCGCTGTTCTCGTCGTCCCAGGCCTCGCCGAATGCAGCGCGCCGATAGTCGTTGCCGCGCACGCGAATCGGGATCTCCGCCAGCCCGGCCAGCGGATCGATGCCCGCGGCCACGGTAGGGGTCTGCGCCTGCGCGACGAACCGCGCGCTGCGCTGGTCGGACACCATCACCTGAATGGCCACCACAACCGCGAGTGCGACGGCTGCGGCCAGCCACCCCACCCGGCGCAGGGTCATGCCTTTTCCAGATACTCGACGCGCTCGGTTTCGACGAATTGCGCTGCTAGCAAGGCCATTCCAGGATCCTGCGGATTCTGTTCGTACATCGCCTCACAGAACGTGCGCGCGTCGGTGATCACTTCCAGATGTTCACGCAATGACAGGAAGCGCAGATTGATGGTCCGGCCCGACTGGTTGAGCCCGAGCACATCCCCTTCGCGGCGCTCGTCGAGATCCAGGTCGGCAAGGGCGAAACCGTCCAGCGTGCCTGCGACCGCTTTGATCCGCTCCCCCGCCTTGGAGCCCTCGGGCAGCCGCGTCGCCAACAGGCACAGGCTCGGGTGTTGGCCGCGACCGATCCGGCCCCGCAACTGGTGGAGCTGGCTGATGCCGAACCGGTCGGCGTCCATCACCACCATCACGGTGGAATTCGGCACATCGACACCGACCTCGATGACCGTCGTGCATACCAATACGTCGATCTCACCGGCCCGGAATGCCGACATGACGGCGTCCTTCTCGTCACCGGACAGCCGGCCGTGCATCAGGCCGAGCCGCAGACCGGACAACGGCCCGGACTTGAGGCGGTCGAACAGCTCGACGACGGTGATCGGCGGCGGCCCGCCCTGGCCGCCTTTGTCATTGCCGTTCTTGTCGTTCTCGTCGATACGGGAAGCCACCACGTACGCCTGGCGGCCCGCGGCCACCTCCTCGCGTATCCGGGCCCACGCCCGGTCGAGCCAAGCCGGCTTCTGCGTGATGAAGATCGTGTTGGTGGTGATCGGTTGACGCCCCCGCGGAAGCTCGCGCAGCGTGGAGGTCTCGAGATCGCCGTAGACCGTGAGCGCGACCGTTCGCGGGATCGGCGTCGCCGTCATCACCAGCAGATGCGGGGTCAGACCGTCACGAGCCTTGGCGCGCAAGGCGTCACGTTGCTCTACGCCGAACCGATGTTGCTCGTCGACCACGACCATGCCGAGGTTGTGGAACTCAACCGCCTCTTGCAGCAGCGCGTGTGTGCCGATCACGATGCCTGCCTCACCCGAGGCCACCTCGCTTCGCACCTGGCGCTTCTGCTGGGGCGACATCGAGCCCGTCAGCAACGCGATCCGGGTGGCGTCGTCGTCTCCGCCGAGTTGTCCGGCCATGGCCAGCGGCCCGAGGACGTCACGCACCGACCGGGCATGTTGAGCGGCAAGCACTTCCGTCGGCGCCAACAACGCGCACTGGTATCCCGCGTCGACCATCTGCAACATCGCGAGCACCGAGACGATCGTCTTGCCCGATCCGACCTCGCCCTGAAGCATGCGGTTCATCGGACGCGTCGATGCGAGCTCATCGGAGATCACGTCGAGCACCTCGCGCTGGCCCACCGTCAACTCGAACGGAAGCCGGCTCTGCATCGCGGCGGCCAACCCGTCATCGGTTCGAGGCGCCGCCGGACCCGACTCGCTGAGCTCGCCGTAGCGTCGTGCCACCAAACCCCATTGCAGGCCGACGGCTTCGTCGTAGGTCAGCCGCTCGGCGGCCCGGTCCCGCTGCGCCGCGGTCTCGGCCAGGTGCACGGCCCGCAACGCCTCGTCCTCCGACATCAGATTCCGCTGGCGGACAAACGATTCCGGCAGCGGATCCACGATGGGGTCGAGCACGTCGAGCACCTGGCGCACGCATCGGTAGATGTCCCAGCTCTGCACTTTCGCCGACGCGGGGTAGATCGGGAAGAACTCTTTCTCGAACTCGGCCAACATGTCTTCACCGCTGGCGCCGGACGCGGTCGCGATGGACTTGAGCGACTTGGTCCCGATCTGCTTGCCTGCGGGCGGATTGAGAACCAGGAACGCCGGATGGTTCAGCTGCAGGGTGTTGCGGAAATACTTGACCTCGCCCGAGAGCATCAGCCGGGTGTCGACCTCAAGCTTGTCGATCAACCAGTCGGCGTTGAAAAAGGTTGCCGTCACCTCGGGCCGGTGCTTGCCGAGGGTCACCCGCAGATACCTGCGTGGGCGTTTGCCGGGCTGGCTGCGCATGGGCTTCGCCTCGGCCTTGGTGATCACATCGATGAACGTGACGTGTTCGCCCTCTTCGAGGTCGAGCGCCTCGCCCTCGCCGCGTACCGTCATGCCGTCGCTGTACTTGCGGGGGTAGTGGCGCAGGAGATCGTTGACGGTGCGGATGCCGAAGTGCTCTTCGAGCGGACCGGCGGCCTTCGTGCCGATCACCATGTCGAGCCGGTCGCCGAGGTTTACCACTACTCCACCCCGATCAGTAGCGCATCACCGCGATGGCCGGTGTGGTACGTCACCAACTCCGCCCCGAGGTGTTCCTTGTGGACGTGCGCCTGCAGTGCCTCACCCACCGCGGGGTCGACGCCGTCGCCGGTCAACACGGTGATCAGCTCGCCACCCGCCACCAGGAACAGATCGATCAGCCCGGCCGCCGCGGCGGTGATGTCGGGCCCGACGATCAGCACCTCATCTCCGGCGATGCCGAGGCCGTCGCCAGGTTTGCAGGCACCGGCCCAGGTCAGCGCCTCCTCGGTGGCCATCCGCACGGCACCGTGCCGCGCACCCGCCGCGGCGCGCGCCATGGTGTAGCCGTCGTCGACCGCCTGCCTGCCTGCGTCGTGCACGGCGAGCGCAGCCAGTCCCTGCACCATCGAACCCGCCGGGACCGGAACCACGTCGATACCCCAACCGATCGCCGCGGTACACCCGGCCACGAGTTCTTCGGCGGCCACATAACCGTTGGGCAACACCATGACCTGCGCGGCGCCCACGTCGACGAGCGCGCGCAACAGTTGTTTGGCACTGACCGGCTCGCCGGCATCCGGACGCAGTACATGCGCACCCTCGCCGCCGAACAGCTCGGCGCCGCCATCACCGTCGACGATGGCCAGTACCGCGCGCTCGCGTTCCCACCCGCCGACGGGGCGGGCTCCGCCTGCTCCGATGAGCGCGGTGATCTGGATACGCGTCAGGGTGCCGATCGTCAGCCCCGCCTCGACTGCCGCGCCCGCATCGTCGACATGGACGTGGACGGAGTATTGGTCACTGCCCGAGGCCGCGATCGCAACCGACTCGCCCAATTCCTCAAGACCGGCTCGCAACTGTTCGACCGCGTCGGCTCCGCAACCGCTCAGTAGATACATGACCTCGAACTGTGGCGGAGCGGTGGTCGGTGTCTGTGTGAGCGCGGTCGGCGCATCCTGTGGTGGCTCGGGCGTATAGGTGGCCCTGCGGGGGGCCTGGCCGACGATCGTCGCGGTCATCGCGTCGAGCAGCACGAGCAGGCCCCGACCGCCGGAGTCGACGACGCCGGCTTCGGCGAGCACGTCGAGCTGCTGTGGGGTGTGGTCGAGCGCGGCGGCCGCGGCCTCGGCCGCCGCCGCGACAACCTCACCTAGCTCGGCGCCATCGGCGGCACGGTCTTCGGCGGCGCCTGCCGCGGCCTGCAGCACCGAGACGATGGTGCCCGGCACCGGTTCGCCCATCGACGTGTTGACCAACCCGACGGCGTGCCGCAACGCCGCCCCGAACAATGCGCCGTCGACATCGGTGAGGTCGCCGTCGCGCTGGGCCGCAGCCGACGTGATGACTTCGGCCACCCCGAGCAGGATTTGCGACAAGATCACCCCGGAGTTGCCGCGGGCGCCCTGCAGCGCGCCCGCGGCCAGCGCGCTCGCCACCTGGGCGACGTCGCCGCCGGCCGGCGCGCCATCGATCTGCGCCCACGCCGACCGCATGGTGAACAGCATGTTCGTGCCGGTGTCGGCGTCGGCGACCGGGAAGACGTTGAGCCGGTTGATCTCGTCGGTATGGGTGATCAGGTCGCCGACGGCGGTATGTGCCCAATCCCGCAAGGCGGTGGCATCGAGCCGCCGAGCAGACATCGGACCTCCCAGTTTCAGCCGAATCCCCGGTGCGGTGTGGGTGCCGGTCACACCACCCATGGTGGGCGCCAGCCTAGCCAGTGACGGCGACAAACCCGATGAGACCACCGTCGCCTGTGGATAACCTGAGGCGGTGCTCACGGCCGATTTTGGCGATAGCCAGCCTGGCCGGTATTCTGATCAGGTTGTCGGGTCACCCCGCCTGTGGTCGTTGGCCCCCAAGTACTGATTTCGAGGAGTTGTTGATATGGCTGCCGTGTGCGATATCTGCGGGAAGGCGCCGGGCTTCGGCAAGTCGGTGTCGCATTCGCATCGGCGGACCAGCCGGCGCTGGGATCCGAACATCCAGTCGGTGCGCGCCGTGACGCGCCCGGGTGGCAACAAGCAGCGCGTGAATGTCTGCACTTCTTGCATCAAGGCCGGCAAGGTCGCGCGCGGCTGAGCGCTTGCGCGAAGACGAAGACCAGCACGGCTGAGCGCTTGCGCGCGGTCGCCTTGGTTTAACCGAGAGGTCGGCGGGGTAGCTCCTGTCGTCATGACCTCTCGCGTATCACACTCAGCGCTTTACGCTGTCGCCTCCGGATTTGCCGTAGGTGCGTTGCTGACCGCATGCGGTGGCGGCGACTCCGGTGACGAAACCACGACGGAGACCACGACCACCGAGACGACGGTCATCGAGACGACGGAGTCTCCGATCGAAGAGACCACGTTGTCTCCGGCGCCGACGTCTCCCGCGTCGCCTCCGACGGTGACCACCGAGGGTGACGGGGACGCGACGATCGAGATCCCGTCCCCGCCGGCGATCCCATCGCCGCCGGCCATTCCCTCACCCCCGCCGATTCCGTCGCCGCCGCCCATCCCGATGCCGGGGTAGTCAGGGCAGTCGCCAGTCGATCGGCTCCGCGCCACGCTGTTGCAGAAGTTCGTTGGCACGGCTGAACGGCCGCGATCCGAAGAATCCGCGCGAGGCCGACAGCGGTGACGGGTGCGGGGATTCGATCGTGGCGCAGTCACCTTCGGCGAGCATCGGCTTGAGCGTCGACGCGTCGCGTCCCCACAGCACGGCCACCATGGGCTTGCGGCGCGCCACCAATGCGCGGATCGCGCACTCGGTGACCGGTTCCCAGCCTTTCCCGCGATGTGACGCCGGAGTGCCGGGGCGCACCGTCAGGACCCTGTTGAGCAGCAGGACGCCGCGTTCTGCCCACGGCGTGAGGTCACCGGTGCTGGGCGGCGGGTACCCCAAGTCATCGGCGTACTCGGTGAAGATGTTGGACAGGCTGCGCGGCAGCGGTCGAACGTCGGATGCGACCGAGAAACTCAGCCCGACGGCATGTCCCGGCGTGGGATAGGGATCTTGTCCGACGATGAGGACGCGCACCTGATCGAAGGGAAAGGTGAAGGCCCGCAGGATGTTCTGGCCGGCCGGAAGATAACGCCTGCCCGCGGTCAGCTCCTCGCGCAGGAACTCCCCCATCTGTGCCACCTGGGCCGCGACGGGTTCAAGCGCGCGGGCCCAGCCGTCTTCGACGAGTTCGTTGAGGGGCCGGGCACCGGTTGAATTGCTAGTCGCGTCCGCAGTCACGAAAAGCCAACTTAGCGGGAGCCGTTAACCGAACGACTGCCATCCCGGGCTTCCCGGCCACGGCGCGCCGTCGACGAGAACCCGGGCCGGCCCGTCGATCACTCGGCCGATCACCCGCCAACCGTCGGGCGGAGCCCCGCAAAACGTCGCTACCAGCGCGTGATCCTCACCGCCGCCCAGGACCCACTGCAACGGGTCGGTATTGACGGCCGCGGCAGCCGCGGCAACCGCGGCCCGATCGCCGGCAACGCCATCGGTCAACACGTCGATGCCGACGGCGGACGCCGTGGCGATGTGACCCAGATCGGCGAGCAGCCCGTCGGAGACATCGGTCATCGCCGTCGCACCGGCCGCGGCTGCCACCGCGCCCTGACCGTACGGAGGCGCCGGCGCGAGGTGTCGGTCCCGCAACTCGGGGTAGCCATCGATTTCGTTGTCCCACAACGCGTAACCGGCAGCCGACCGGCCGAGATCGCCGATCACCGCGACGACATCGCCGCCGCGCGCCCCGCTACGCCGGACCGGTGCACGGCCGCCGAGATCACCGAGCACGGTTACCGAGACCACCCAAAGCGGTGCGCGCACGAGGTCACCACCGGCGATGCCCGCCCCCAGTTTCCGGGCCTCATGCCACATTCCGTCGGCGAGTTCGACCGCGTCCGCCGTCGCCGTGTCGGCCGGCGCACCGAACGACACGAAGAACGCCGTGGCCCGGCCGCCCATGGCCTCGATGTCGGCGGCGTTCTGCGCTATCGCCTTGCGTCCGACGTCGTGGGGCCGCGACCAGTCCAGCCGGAAATGCCGGTCCTGCACCAGCATGTCGGTGGAAACGGCCGTCCGGCCGTCACGGATCGCCACCACGGCGGCGTCGTCACCTGGTCCCAGCGTGACGGATTCCGGCTGTGCTCGCCCGGCCAGCAACCGGTCGATGACCGCGAACTCGCCGACCGCCGCGAGACTGTCGTGGATGTCGGTGGCTGGGTCTCGGTCGGCCATATGCCCTTCTGCCCTTCGTGGCTGCGCCATGAACACTGGCCACACCTGCGGTACGTTTGGTGCCTGCGGCGAGGAGTCTATGCAGCGAGACGGAGGAGACGGCGGGTGGTGCAGGCTTACGTGCTGATCCAGACCGAGGTGGGCCGCGCCGAGGTCGTCGCCAAACAGCTCGCCGCATTGCCGGGCGTGATCTCGGCGGAGTACGTCACAGGGCCGTACGACGTGGTGCTCCGCATCAGCGCCGACACGCTGACCGCCCTGCAGAGCGATGTCATGCCGAGCGTGCAGCAGGTCACCGGCATCACCCGGACCCTGACCTGCCCGATCGCCAACGGAGCGCAGCCATAGAGTTGGTGGTGTGACCGATCCGCAGACCACCGATGGACCACCCCGCGCTCTCTTGATTGCGGCGGTCGTCGTTGCGGTGTCGGCATTGATCACCGTGCTGGGGATTGCGGCGTCCCGCCAGCAGTCGCCCGACCAGCAACCTGTCGTCATTTCCTCGGTGCCCGCCCCACAGGCCGACACCGCCGAATGCCATGCGCTGCTGGGAGCACTGCCCGAGCAGCTCGGCGATTTCCGTCGTGCCCCCACCGTCGATCCGACTCCGCCGGGCGCGGCCGCGTGGCGCGCGGGAGCCGACACCGAGCCCGTCATCCTGCGGTGCGGTCTTGAGCGGCCCGGCGACTTCGTGGTGGGCGCGCCGCTGCAACTGGTCGATGCCGTGCAGTGGTTCCAGGTCCGCGATCCCGGCGCCGGTGCCGAAGCGTCCGAGGACACCAGGAGCACGTGGTACGCGGTGGACCGGCCGGTGTACGTCGCGCTCACCCTGCCCGCCGGCTCGGGCCCGACCCCGATTCAGCTGATCTCCGGACAGATCACCCGCACCATGGCGGCCCGGCCGATCGATCCGGCCCCGGCGCGCTGACCTCAGCGCAGGATCTCAGCGCAGGCCGGTACCGCGGGCCAGCGCGGTCTCGACCATCGCAGCCAGCAGCGTCGGGTAATCCACGCCGCTGGCCGCCCACATCCTCGGGAACATCGAGATGGTGGTGAAGCCGGGCATGGTGTTGATCTCGTTGATGACCGGACCGTCGTCGGTCAGGAAGAAGTCGACGCGGGCCAGGCCCTGGCAGTCGATCGCGGTGAACGCGCGCACCGCGAGCCGGCGAACCTCATCGGCGACGTCGTCGTCGACCTTGGCAGGCACGTCGAGCTCGGCGGCGTCGACCAGATATTTGGTGGCGAAGTCATAGAAGCCGTCTTCACGACCCCGCACCCCGGCCACCCGGATCTCGCCGACCGTGCTGGCTTCGACCCGGCCGTCCGGAAATTCGAGGACGCCGCATTCCAGTTCGCGTCCCGGAACCGCCGCCTCCACGATGACCTTCGGGTCGTGACGGCGGGCGAGCTCGATCGCCGCGGGAAGCTCGTCCCAGGCGGATACGCGGCTGACGCCGATCGACGAGCCGCCGCGGGCCGGTTTGACGAACACCGGCAGGCCGAGCCGCTCCCGATCGTCCAGGCCGAGCGTGGCGTCCTTCGGACGTAGGACCACCTGATCGCCGATCGGCAATCCTTCCGCGGCCAGCAGTTTCTTGGTGAACTCCTTGTCCATGCCCGCGGCGCTGGACAGCACACCCGAACCGACGTAGGGCACCCCGGCCAACTCGAGCAGGCCCTGGATGGTGCCGTCCTCGCCGTAGGGGCCGTGCAACACGGGAAACACCACGTCGACGGCCGCGAGCACCTCGCTGGGGCCGCTGGTCAGGGACAACAACTGCCCCCTGCGGTTGGGCGCGGCGGGCAACGCGAGCTCGGTGCCGGAGTCCTCGGTCACCGCGGGCAGTTGACCGTCGGTGATCGCCAGCGTCTCGGGCCGACCGTCGGTGAGCATCCATGACCCGTCCGGGGTGATACCGACGGCGACCACCTCGAAGCGCTGCGGATCGAGGTTGCGCAGGATGCTGCCTGCAGACACGCACGAGATCGCGTGCTCGGAGCTACGCCCGCCGTACACGACGGCGACGCGGATGCGTCCTGGAGGCTGGTTGCGGGCAGTCACAACCTAGAGAGGCTACCGTCCCGGGCCGACCGCGCACGTGGGCACATCCGGCCCGCAGCCTTCGTCGCAGGCCCGCGAGACAGCTCGAATCAGCTGTCGGCGACGGCCGACAACGCCGCTTCGACGTCGCCGAGCAAATCGTCGGTGTCCTCGATGCCCGCCGAGATGCGCGCGAACCCGGGCGGGACCGGGTCACCCCACCGGGCCCGCCGATCGACCGAGGTGTGGATGCCGCCGAAGCTGGTCGACGCGATCAGCAGTTCGCTGTGTTCGACGAGCGCGTGCACGGCGGCGGCGTCGGCGAGCTCGACGGCGACGAGTCCGCCGAACCGCTTCATCTGGGCCGCCGCCAACTCGTGCGCCGGATCGTCGGGCAGTCCGGGATACCGCACCGAGACCACCGCGGGGTGACTGCGCAACATCACCGCGAGGGCCCGCGCATTCTGGCACTGCCGCTCGAACCGCAGCCCGGCGCTGCCCAAACTCCGCAACACCAGCCAAGCCTCGAACGCGCCGAGTATCGGCCCGGCCAGCAGTCGGTCACGTTCGACCGCGGCCATCAGATCCGGTTGACTGCCCGCGACGTAACCGGCGACCAGATCACTGTGTCCGGACAGGGATTTGGTGGCGCTCGCGACCACCAGGTCGGCCCCCAGCGACAGCGGCTGCTGCCCGAGCGGAGTCGCGGTGGTGTTGTCGACCACCAGAGTCGCACCGCGCCGACGGCAGGTCATCGCCAGCCGGTGCAGGTCGACGACGTCGAGACCGGGATTGGCAGGCGTTTCCGCCAGCACCACATCCGCGGCCGACGCGGCCTCACACATCTCGGCAGTGTGCGCCTCGATCACCGTAACACCTTGTGCCGCAAGATATTCCGCGGCATATCGGCGAACCTGATAGTAGCCGTCGGCCGGGACCAACAGGGTCGAACCCGATCTGGTCAGGACCCGCAGCACCGAGGTGATCGCCGCCATCCCCGAGCCGAACGTGAGCGCTGCCGCGGCGCCCTCGAGCTCGGCGAGCGCGGTTTCGAGCTGGCGCCATGACGGGTTCGAGGTCCGGCCGTAACTGTCGAGCTGCTCGGTTTCGTCGGGCGAGAGGTGGAAGGTGGACGCGGGTACCGGCATCGGCGCGACGGGATTCCCTGGGACTGCCTCTATCCCAACGGCTTTGACGCTACGAGTGGAGTCGCCGTACGTGCCATCCATACCGTGTTGTCCTCGCGTCCGGGGGTGAACCTACTCCGGTTTGGTGCTGCGGCCCAGCAGTAGCGCGACCGCCTCGTGAACCGATAAACCCTTGTGGCAGACCCGGTGTACGGCATCGGTCAACGGCATCTCGACCCCGTAGCTGGAGGCCAGCGCGAGCACCGACTCGCATGAGGCCACCCCTTCGGCCACGTGCCCGCCGGCGGCGGCGAGCGCCGACTCCATGGTTCCGCCCTTGCCGAGCCGCTCGCCGAAGGTGCGGTTGCGCGAATGAGGCGACGTACAGGTCGCGACGAGGTCACCGACCCCGGCCAGCCCGGCGAGCGTGGCGGGCGTTGCGCCCAAAGCGATGCCCAGCCGCATGATCTCGGCCAGACCGCGCGTGATGATGGCCGCGACGGTGTTCTCCCCCAGGCCGACACCGACGGCCATCCCGCAGGCCAGCGCGATGACGTTCTTGCACGCACCGCCGATCTCGGCACCCACCACATCGGCATTGGTGTACGGACGGAAGTACCCGGTGGCCAGCGCGCGTTGCAACGTGACCGCCCGCCCGGAGTCGCTGCAGGCGACGACGGTCGCGGCGGGCTGCTCGTCGGCGATCTCACTGGCCAGGTTCGGCCCGGTCACCACACCGACGCGAGCCGGATCCACCCCGGTGACCTGGACGATGACCTGACTCATGCGCATCAGCGTGCCGAGCTCAATTCCCTTGGCCAGGCTCACAAGGGTGACGTCGTCGCCGATCAAGTGCTTCCAGCCCTCGAGGTTGGCGCGCAGCTGTTGCGCCGGAACCGCGAGCAGCACCGTGCATGCACCGGCCAGCGCCTCCGCGGGGTCACTCGTCGCCCGGATCGCCGACGGCAACTTCACGTCACCGAGATATTCGGCGTTGCGATGCTCACTGTTGATCTCGTCGGCGACTTCGGGCCGCCGGGACCACATCGTCACCGGATTGCCAGCATCCGCCAAGACCTTGGCCAGCGCCGTTCCCCACGCGCCGGCCCCCATGACCGCAGCCTCCACCACGCGTTCACCCTAACCCTCACACCGCCGCGGGCGACGGCACCGGCGCGGCTGGCAGGATGGCACCATGAGCGGCACGAGAACAGCCAGCGCCGCAGCAGCTACATCGGGCGCTGACGTGGCGTTGATCATCGCGGTCAAACGGCTCGCCGCGGCCAAGACTCGGCTGGCACCCATATTTTCGGCACCAACCCGCGAGGCCGTCGTGTTGGCCATGCTCGTCGACACCATCACCGCGGCTTCCAGCGTCGCACCGGTCACAGTGGTGACGCCCGACGACGTCGCCGCGGATGCCGCCCGTCAGCTGGGCGCCGGCGTACTGGCCGACCCGACTCCGCAGGGTCACCACGACCCGCTGAACAACGCGATCACGGCGGCCGAATCCGAGCTGCGGGCCGGCACACCGAACATCGTTGTCCTGCAAGGCGATCTTCCGGCTCTGCAGCCGCAGGAACTCGCCGAGGCACTCGCCTCGGCGCGTGGCTATCAGCGCAGTTTCGTCGGCGACCGGCACGGCACCGGCACCTCGGCGTTGTTCGCGTTCGGAGTTCCGCTCCAACCGCTGTTCGGCGCCGATTCGGCCGCGCACCACCGGCACTCCGGAGCAATCGAATTGACCGGTGCGTGGCCGGGGCTGCGATGCGACATCGACACACCCGACGACCTCCAGACGGCACGGCGCCTCGGGGTCGGGGCCGCCACTTCCCAGGCGGTCGCCCGGCATCGCTAGCGGGTAGCCGCGGAGCGCGCACATAGGGAATGATCGGACAGGTGAGCGAAGCCACCGAAGCGGAGCCTGACACCCGCACCGACGAAACCCAACTGGGCGACGGTTCAGCGCGATCGCAGCAGGCGGTGGAAACCGTCGCTACACCGGAAGCGCCGCCCGCGGCAACCTCACCGGCGGTGGACGACGCACTGCCGGAAGATCGCTACCTCAACCGCGAGCTCAGCTGGCTGGACTTCAACGCGCGCGTGCTCGCGTTGGCCGCCGACCCGTCGCTGCCCTTGCTCGAACGAGCCAAGTTCCTGGCGATCTTCGCCTCGAATCTCGACGAGTTCTACATGGTGCGCGTCGCCGGGTTGAAGCGACGCGACGAGATGGGCCTGTCGGTGCGGTCGGCCGACGGACTGTCGCCGCGCGAACAGTTGCGCCGAATCAGTGAACGGACGCAGCAGATTGCGAGCCGCCATGCCGGGGTGTTTCTCAACGCGGTGCGCCCGGCGCTGGCCGAAGAGGGCATCTTCATCGTCACGTGGGCCGAACTCGACGATTCCGAACGAGAAAAACTGTCGCGGTACTTCCACGAACAGGTGTTCCCGGTCCTGACACCGCTCGCGGTCGATCCGGCCCACCCGTTCCCCTTCGTCAGCGGCCTGAGTCTGAATCTGGCGATCACCGTCAAACATCCCGACGACGGCGGGCAGCACTTCGCGAGAATCAAGGTGCCCGACAACGTCGACCGGTTCGTCGAGCTCGGTTCGCCGGACGGTTCCGCGGTGGCACGGTTCCTGCCGATGGAGGAACTCATCGCAGCGTTCCTGCCGGTGCTGTTCCCCGGTCTGGAAGTTGTGGAACACCACGCCTTCCGGATCACCCGCAACGCCGACTTCGAGGTCGAGGAAGACCGGGACGAGGATCTGCTGCAGGCCCTCGAACGCGAATTGGCCCGCAGGCGATTCGGCTCGCCGGTCCGGTTGGAAGTCTCCGACGACATGACCGAGAGCATGCTCGAGCTGTTGCTGCGCGAACTCGACGTGGCCCCAGGCGATGTCATCGAGGTGCCCGGATTGCTCGACCTGTCCGCGCTGTGGCAGATCTACAGCGTGGATCGGCCCGACCTCAAGGACCGGCCGTTCGTCCCGGCCACCCCACCGGCGTTCGGCGAACGAGAAACCCCGAAGAGTATCTTCTCGACGCTGCGCGACGGGGACGTGCTGGTGCACCATCCCTACGATTCGTTCTCAACCACCGTGCAGCGCTTCATCGAACAGGCCGCCGCCGATCCCAACGTGCTCGCGATCAAGCAGACGCTCTACCGCACCTCCGGTGACTCACCGATCGTGAACGCGCTGATCGACGCCGCCGAGGCCGGCAAGCAGGTCGTCGCGCTCGTCGAGATCAAAGCCCGATTCGACGAACAGGCCAACATCAAATGGGCACGCACACTGGAGCAGGCCGGCGTGCATGTGGTCTACGGGTTGATCGGTCTCAAGACGCACTGCAAGACGTGTCTGGTGGTGCGGCGCGAGGGCTCGACCATCCGGCGTTACTGCCACATCGGAACCGGCAACTACAACCCGAAAACCGCACGCCTCTATGAGGATGTGGGCCTGCTCACGGCCGACCCGGACATCGGCGCCGATCTCACCGACCTGTTCAACTCCTTGACGGGATACTCCCGCAAGGATTCCTACCGCAATCTGCTGGTAGCACCGCGCGGCGTGCGCAAGGGCATCATCGAGCGCATCGACCGCGAGATCGCGGCCCAGCGTGACGGTGCTCAAACCGGAATCCGATTGAAGGCCAACGCGCTCGTCGACGAGCAGGTGATTGACGCGCTGTACCGGGCCTCTCAGGCCGGAATCCCAGTCGAGGTCGTGGTCAGGGGCATCTGCGCGTTACGCCCCGGCGTGCCGGGGTATTCCGACAACATCACCGTGCGGTCGATCCTCGGCCGCTTCCTGGAGCACTCACGGATTATTCACTTCCGCGCCATCGACGAGTTCTGGATTGGCAGCGCCGACATGATGCATCGTAATCTCGACCGACGTGTCGAGGTCATGGCTCAGGTCAAGGACCCGAGGCTGACCGCACAGCTCAACGATGTGTTCGAGTCCGCGATGGATCCGGCCACCCGGTGTTGGGAACTGCGCCACGACAGCCACTGGACGGCACTGCCGCAAGAAGGCCAGACGGTCAGAGACCACCAGGTGTCACTGATGGAACGGCACCGGCATCCCTGAACCGGGTCCGAGCGGGCCGGTGGCAGATGCCGGCGATTGACCTGCAGGAGTAGAGGTGTCGAACGACAGCACAGCAGCCGCGAAGGCGGTGAAGAAAACGGTACCCGCGGCGGGCGCGGTGCTGTGGCGACGAAGCGGTGAGCCGGTCGGTGATGCGCCGGCGCCGATCGAAGTGGCCGTCATCCACCGTCCCCGGTACGACGATTGGTCACTGCCCAAAGGCAAGCTGGAATCCGGCGAGACCGAACCGCTCACCGCCCTGCGCGAGGTCGCCGAGGAGACGGGGTATACCGCGCAACTCGGTCGCCGCCTCGGTGCAGTCACGTACCCGATCCAGCAGGGCACCAAACGGGTTTGGTACTGGGCGGCCAAGGCCACCGGTGGTGATTTCACCCCCAATGGTGAAGTAGACAAACTTGTCTGGCTTCCGATCGACGCCGCGCTGGAGCAGCTGCAATATCCCTATGATCGAAAAGTGTTGCAGCGGTTCGTATCTCATCCACCGGAAACGAAGACCGTGATGATCGTCCGGCATGGCACCGCGGGCAGCAAGGCCAGCTACAAGGGTGACGACCGTAAACGCCCGCTGGACAAGCAGGGCCGGGCGCAGGCCGAGTCTCTGGTCGACCAGCTGTTGGCATTCGGTGCCACAACGCTGTACGCCGCCGATCGGGTGCGCTGTCACCAGACCGTCGAGCCGTTGGCCCAAGAACTCGGCGTCGAGGTCCACAACGAACCGCTGCTGACCGAGGAAGCGTATACCTCGGATAAGAAGGCTGCCCGCGGCCGCGTGCTCGACATCGCCGCCCGCGCCGGTACCCCGGTGATCTGTACGCAGGGCAAGGTGATTCCAGACCTCATCGCGTGGTGGTGCGAGCGCGCGAACGTGCGCCCGGAAACCAGCGGTAACCGCAAGGGCAGCACCTGGGTGCTGTCATTGTCCGGTGGCGAGCTCGTGGCCGCCGACTACATGTGCAGCGCCCTGCCGAAACAGAAATAGCCCCACACGCAAAGACACGCCGTGGGCTTGTGGGCCCACGGCGTGCCTGAGGGGAATCTACTTGCGGCCCTTCTTGGCCGGGGCCTTCTTGGCAGCAGCCTTCTTGGCCGGAGCCTTCGTGGCAGCCTTCTTGGCCGGAGCCTTGGTAGCAGCCTTCTTGGCCGGAGCCTTCGTGGCAGCCTTCTTGGCCGGAGCCTTGGCAGCAGTCTTCTTGGCGGCAGTCCGCTTGGCGGGGCCCGCGGTCACACCGCGCTTGACCGCCGGACCTTCTGCCGGGAGACGCTGTGCGCCAGAGACAACGGCTTTGAACTGTGCGCCGGGCCGAAAGGCCGGCACCGAGGTGGGCTTGACCTTCACGGTCTCGCCGGTACGTGGGTTACGCGCGACCCGGGCAGCGCGACGGCGCTGCTCGAAAACACCGAAACCGGTAATCGTCACGCTGTCGCCCTTATGCACCGCGCGCACGATGGTGTCGACAACGTTCTCCACCGCGGCGGTAGCCTGCCGACGATCGGTGCCCAGTTTGGTTGTGAGTACGTCGATGAGCTCCGCTTTGTTCATTCAAAACCTCCGAAACCAGTGGTCCACCTTGGACCGACTAGAGGACACGGTAAACCCTCTGACCACTGATTTCCAAGAGCCACGCGCAATTTCAGGCGTAGCTGGCGAACTTTCCGGCAATCTGGTTGCCCCACTTGGACTCCTGCCCGGGGGGTTCAGAACCGGTTCGGAAGGCGGCGAATTGGGGTCGCCGAGGGCCCTGAATCAGGCCGGCAGGGTGCGCGGCTTCCACCCCGGCCTGCGCTGCTCATAGGCCTCGATCTGATCGAGTTTCCGCAGCGTAAGGCCTATATCGTCGAGTCCTTCGAGCAGCCGCCATGCCGTGTAATCGTCAATCCTGAACGGCACCACGACCGTTCCTGCGGACACATTTCGATCTTGAAGATTCACAGTGATTTCCAGGCCTGGATTCTGCTCGATGAGCTTCCAGAGCAGCTCGACATCATCTTGGGCGACTTCTGCCGCCAATAGCCCCGCTTTGCCCGCGTTGCCCCGAAAAATGTCGGCGAAGCGGGAGGAGATAACCACTCGGAAGCCGTAGTCCATGAGCGCCCAGACGGCATGTTCGCGCGACGATCCGGTGCCGAAATCGGGCCCGGCGACCAACACGGAGCCCTTGTCGAACGGCGGCAGGTTCAATATGAACGACGGGTCATTACGCCACGCGGCGAAAAGTCCGTCCTCGAAACCCGTTCGGGTCACCCGCTTCAGATAGACGGCCGGAATGATCTGGTCGGTGTCGACATTGGACCGCCGCAGCGGGACGCCGATGCCGGTGTGAGTGTTGAATGCTTCCATTTTTCGGGCTCCTCTAGCGGGTTGCGGCAGGCAGATCGGCTGGCGACGCCAACTTTCCGCGCACGGCGGTGGCGGCTGCGACGGCCGGTGACACCAGGTGGGTACGGCCGCCCTTGCCCTGGCGGCCCTCGAAATTTCGGTTGGACGTCGAGGCGCAACGCTGCCCCGGCGACAGCTGATCGGGGTTCATGCCCAGGCACATCGAGCAGCCGGCCTGGCGCCACTCGGCTCCGGCATCGATGAATATCCGGTCGAGGCCTTCCGATTCGGCCTGCGCACGGACGCGCATCGAACCCGGCACCACGAGCATCCGCACGCCGTCGGCGACCGTGCGGCCCTTCAGCACATCGGCCACCACGCGCAGATCCTCGATGCGGCCATTGGTGCACGAGCCCACGAACACGGTGTCCACCGCGATGTCCCGCATGGCGGTACCGGGGCGAAGATCCATGTAGGTCAAAGCCTTTTCGGCGGCCTGCCGCGCGGCGTCGTCGCCCATGAGTTCGGGATCGGGAACCGAGGCCGACAGCGGAACACCCTGACCCGGGTTCGTGCCCCACGTCACAAACGGGGTGAGTTCGGCGGCGTCGAGGTAGATCTCGGTGTCGAACTCGGCCCCCTCGTCGGTGCGCAACTGACTCCACGCTTCGACTGCCGCGTCCCAGTCGGCGCCCTTCGGGGCGTGCGGACGGCCCTTGAGGAATTCGAATGTGGTCTCGTCGGGGGCGACCATGCCGGCGCGCGCGCCCGCTTCGATGCTCATGTTGCAGACCGTCATCCGGCCCTCCATCGACAGCGCTTCGATCGCGCTGCCCCGGTATTCGATGACATGGCCCTGTCCGCCACCGGTTCCGATCTTCGCGATGACGGCGAGAATGATGTCCTTGGCACTGACCCCGGGCGGCAGCACGCCGTCGACGTTGACCGCCATGGTCTTGAAAGGCTTGAGCGGCAGCGTCTGCGTCGCCATCACATGCTCGACCTCCGATGTGCCGATACCCATCGCGATGGAGCCGAACGCACCGTGCGTCGAGGTGTGACTGTCACCGCACACGATCGTCATGCCGGGCTGGGTCAGGCCGAGCTGCGGCCCGATGATGTGCACGATGCCCTGTTCGGTATCGCCCATCGGGTGCAGCCGGATGCCGAATTCTTCGCAGTTGCGCCGCAATGTCTCGACCTGCGTGCGCGACACCGGATCGGCGATCGGCTTGTCGATGTCGACCGTGGGCACGTTGTGGTCTTCGGTGGCGATCGTCAGATCGGGCCGCCGCACCGGCCGGCCCGCCAAGCGCAGTCCGTCGAACGCCTGCGGGCTGGTGACCTCGTGCACGAGATGCAGATCGATGTAGATCAGGTCGGGCTCTTTCGAGGCGCCCTCACCCTCGCCGAGCGCTACGACGTGGTCGTCCCAGACCTTCTCGGCAAGGGTGCGCGGTTTCGCAGATGTCTTTGTCGGTTGATCCATCGCCAGTACTCGATTCGGTTCAGTGCGCTGCGGGCTGCAGTAAGGGGCTGGGAGATCCTGTTGCCGTCTCACCTGCCATCTCAGCATTCGAGACGTTAGTATCTCTCTGTGAGAAATGATAGCGGCATCGGCGTGCTCGACAAAGCGGTGGGTGTGCTCCACACCGTGGCCGAGTCACCTTGCGGTCTGGCCGAACTCTGCGAGCGGACCGGGCTCCCGCGGGCGACCGCGCACCGCTTGGCCGCCGGCCTTGAGACCCACCGGCTACTGGCACGCGACGGCGACGGCCGCTGGCGGCTCGGCCCGGCATTGACCGAATTGGCTGCCCACGTCAACGATCCGCTGCTGGCGGCAGGGGCCGCGGTACTCCCCCGGCTGCGCGAGATCACCGGCGAGAGCGTGCAGCTGTACCGGCGTGAGGGCCTGTCGCGAGTGTGCGTCGTGGCACTGGAACCGCCGGCCGGACTCCGCGACACCGTGCCCGTCGGAACTCAGCTGCCGATGACCGCGGGCTCGGGCGCGAAGGTTCTGCTCGCATACGCCGACGCGGCCACGCAGCAGGCCGTCCTGCCCACCGCCAAGTTCACCGACCGCACACTGGCCGAAGTCCGCAAGCGCGGATGGGCGCAGAGTGCCGCCGAGCGTGAGCCCGGTGTGGCGAGCGTCTCGGCTCCGGTACGCGACAGCCGCGGCGAGGTGATCGCCGCGGTGTCCGTATCCGGCCCCATCGACCGCATGGGCCGTCGGCCGGGGGCACGCTGGGCCGCCGATCTGCTCGCCGCGGCCGACGCCCTCACGCGCCGGCTGTGAGGCGCGTCGCGCGCCTGCTCCCCGCTCCGCCGTCCCCGCGATTGTCACGCCAGAGTGACGCTCGACGCCCGGAGCCACGCCAGCGTGACAATGGCGGGCGAGCACGCGTCACCGCACGCGCCGACGACGCCGATTGTCACGCCAGAGTGACGTTCGACACCCACAGCCACGCCAGCGTGACAATCGCGGGCCGAGCACGCAGAACACACCCCCGAAACGACAAAACACCCAGTTCGACTGAACTGGGTGTTTCGCGTTGTACCCCCGATGGGATTCGAACCCACGCTACCGCCGTGAGAGGGCGGCGTCCTAGGCCGCTAGACGACGGGGGCCAGAACTTCCGGAGGAAAAGCATAGCTCAGGTGATCAGCCTGACCTAATCGCTCCGCTGTGCTCGAACGCTCTTCGGAAGAGCGCTCATAGCAGCTGGGGTACCAGGACTCGAACCTAGAATGGCTGAACCAGAATCAGCTGTGTTGCCAATTACACCATACCCCATTGGCTGCCCATCACCGCAGGTCACGGGCATTTTTCGGTCCGAATCGCGTATCGGGGGCTTCCCCGCTCCGCTTTCCGGGCCGACGAGCAGACTACCAAAGATTTGCACCTACTTTTTACACGCGGTCCCTCGCGGCGCGCAGCCGCGCCAAACTGCGGTCGGCGCCGAGCAGTTCCATCGACTCGAACAGCGGCGGGCTGACGGTCGCTCCGGTGACCGCGACGCGGATCGGGCCGAACGCCCTACGCGGCTTGAGCTCCAGCCCGTCCAGCAGAGCCGTCTTGAGCGCGGCCTCGATGTTGGCCGTCGTCCACTCCCCGACCGGCTCCAACGCGCTCAGCGCCGCGTCGAGCACCGGTGCGGACTCAGGCTTGAGCTCCTTGGCCGCCGACTTCTCGTCGATCTCGTAGGCGTGGTCGTTGAAGAACTTCAGCAGGCCCCACGCGTCGCCCAGCACCACGATGCGCGTCTGCACGAGCGCGGCGGCTTCGGCGAACCCGGCGTCGTCGAGCCCGGTGTCGTATCCATGTGTGACGAAGTACTCACGCAGCCGCGCGGTGAAATCCTCTGGGGTGAGCAACCGGATGTGCTCGGCGTTGATGGCGTCGGCCTTCTTCTGGTCGAAACGGGCCGGGTTCGAGTTGACGTTCACGACGTCGAACGCGGCGACCATCTCGTCGAGGCTGAACACGTCGTGATCGTCGGCGATGCCCCAGCCGAGCAGGGCCAGATAGTTCAGCAGACCCTCCGGAAGGAACCCGCGATCGCGATGCAGGAACAGGTTCGACTGCGGGTCGCGCTTGGACAGCTTCTTGTTGCCCTCGCCGAGAACACTTGGCAGGTGCGCGAATTCGGGCACCCGCTCGGCCACACCGATACGCATGAGCGCCCGGTACAGCGCGATCTGGCGTGGGGTCGACGGCATGATGTCCTCGCCGCGGAGCACATGTGTGATTTTCATCATCGCGTCGTCGACCGGGTTGACCAAGGTGTACAACGGATCACCGCTCGCGCGGGTGATCGCGAAATCCGGAACGGACCCCGCGGGGAACGTCGTCTGGCCGCGCACCAGGTCGTTCCACGACAAGTCCTCGTCGGGCATGCGCAGGCGCAGCACCGGCTTACGGCCCTCGTCGGCGAAAACCTTGCGCTGCTCATCGGTCAGGGTGCGATCGAAATTGTCGTAGCCCAGTTTGGGGTTGCGACCTGCCGCGTGGTGACGGGCCTCGACCTCTTCGGGCGTCGAATACGCCTCGTACACCTCGCCGGCTTCGAGCAGGCGCGCGATCACGTCACGATAGATCTCACTGCGCTGCGACTGCCGGTACGGCTCGTAGGGACCGCCGACCTCCGGACCCTCGTCCCAGTCCAGCCCCAGCCAGCGCAGCGCGTCGAGGATCGCGGCGTAGCTTTCGTCGCTGTCCCGCGCGGCGTCGGTGTCCTCGATGCGGAAGACGAAAGTCCCTCCGGTGTGGCGGGCGTAGGCCCAGTTGAACAGCGCGGTGCGCACGAGGCCGACGTGCGGGGTGCCGGTGGGTGACGGGCAGAACCGCACGCGGACGGTGTCGTTACTCATTACTTTCCTTTACGCACAACGGGATTCGTCAGAGTCCCGATGCCTTCGACGGTGATGCTGACGGTGTCACCGTGCTCGATGGGGCCGACGCCTTCTGGGGTGCCGGTCAGGATGAGATCGCCCGGCAGCAGTGTCATGACGGCCGAAGCCCACTCCACGATCGCGCCGATGTCGTGAATCATCAGCGAGGTCCGGCTGCGCTGGCGGACTTCGCCGTTCACCTCGGTGCGCAGCTCGAGGTCCGACGGGTCGAGGTCGGTGACGATCCACGGCCCGACCGGGCAGAAGGTGTCGTGGCCCTTGGCCCGCATCCACTGACCGTCCTTCTGCTGCTGATCGCGCGCCGAAACATCGTTGGCGATGGTGTAGCCGAGGATGTTCTCGGCCGCGCGTGCGGCGGGCACGTCCTTGCAGGGCCTGCCGATGACGGCGGCCAGCTCGCCTTCGTGGTGGACGGGGAACGCGTCGGCCGGCAGTTGGATCGGCACGTTCGGCCCGATGATCGCGGTGTTGGGCTTGAGGAAGATCACTGGATCTTCCGGCGCCACACCGCCCATCTCCTCGGCATGTGCGGCGTAGTTCTTGCCCATGCAGATCACCTTGCTGGCGAGAATCGGCGCGAGCAGCCGCACGTCGGCCAGCGGCCAGGTGCGCCCGGTGAAGTTCGGATTACCGAACGGATGCTCGGCGATCTCTTTGCAGACGGCATCTGCCCCGTCGCCTTCGATGCTGACGAACGCGACGCCGTCGGGACTGGCGATTCGACCTAAGCGCATTTTTGTCAGCGTAGTGCTCAGGGTGTGGCGCTCGGTCGAGACGCCCTGCGTCAGCTCCCGTCGAACATCGCGCGCAGGAACGGCGTGGAGTCCGGCAGCGAGGCGAGGACAGTCCCGGAGTGATCTTCGTCCGGGTAGATCTTGAGTGTGACGTCTTGTCCGTTGGCCCGGAGCTGATCGTTGAGCTGCATCGACATGTTCGGTGGGACATCGTGGTCGAGCAGGCCGACGCCGAGGAAGATCGGGCGGTCATAGCCACTGGTCGGGGTACCGAGGTGGGCGTCGAGCGCATCCGATACGCCGGGCAGGGTGCTCAGCGGGGCGCGGAAGAACCCGGTCGGGGTCATGCCGGCAAGCGCCGCGTCGAGTTCGGACTTGCACAGCGTCTCGGCCTTGTCGACGGCGGCCACCCCGGCGGGGGTCAGCACGCTGTTGACGTCGATGTCGGGGCGGGCCTCGCGAAAGCCCGCGAGGATGTAGCCGGTGTAGCTGTTGGCTGCCGGTCCGAGATTCGGCGGCAGCGCCATGTCCGGGCCGGCCTGCTTGACGATGCTCTCGACGTTGAACGGCGTCCCGGTCGCCACGACACCGCGATAGTCCAGTCCGCTTCCGCGGCTGAATTCGGTGGCCCAGCGCGCGCTGTTGACGGCG
Source organism: Mycolicibacterium wolinskyi (assembly GCF_002101965.1). Lineage (GTDB taxonomy): Bacteria > Actinomycetota > Actinomycetes > Mycobacteriales > Mycobacteriaceae > Mycobacterium > Mycobacterium wolinskyi. The sequence continues at coordinate 536,311 of NZ_LQQA01000015.1, read as the reverse complement.
GCACCGCCGCCCTGAGACTGGCCGACGAGCGCCCACTTCGGCGACAACGGCAGGTCCATGTGGTGCATGGCGATCACCGAATCGACGACGCTGTGCGCGGTCGCGACGCTGTTGAGGTAGCTCATCAAACCCGGTGTGCCAAGGCCCGCGTAGTCCGAGCCCACGATCGCGTAACCCTGGTCGAGCCAGTGCGTCAGATACTCGCTGTCGCGTTCACTGCGCGGCTGCGCCGACGGTGCACAGTCATCACCGAGCCCCACGGTGCCGTGCGCCCACGCGATCACGGGCCAGCCGCCGTCGGGCGCCTCGCCGTGCGGCAGGAACACCGCCGCGGTGCTGACAGCGGGTGAGTCATGTTGGTCGATCGTCGAATACAGGATCCGGTACGCGGCCCCCGCACCCGGCAGCGACAGCGCCGGATCCAGCGGCACCGACTCGATGAGCGTGCCAGGAGCGGGAATCGGGCCGTCGAAATGGCGCGCGTCCAAACCGGACCAGTTCGGTGCCGCCGCGGCCGCCGTCGGCACCGGACCGGCAATGAACGCGAGGAGCACCAGAGCGATCACCGTCAACCATTTCACGAGCCCAGGCTAGGCGACCGCGAGCACCGGTCTGTTCGAGGCATGTTCGGACACCAGATCATTCGGTGCCACGATCGCGAAACACCGGAAACCCGAACGACTCCCGTGACGCGGAACACACCGAGCGTCTATCTCGAATATTGAGATACTGATTCAGCATATTGAGATCCATGTGGCACGATCCAGATATGTCCGTCTCATCGATCAGCACGATTCGCCGCTGGTCGATGCTCGGCATCGCACTGACCGCGACCACCTGCGCCAATGTGTTCATCAACGGCGCGGCATTCCTCATTCCCACGCTGCACAGCGAGCGCGGTCTGGATTTGGCGAAGGCCGGTCTGCTGTCGGCGATGCCGAGCTTCGGCCTGGTCATCACGCTCATCGCGTGGGGATATCTCGTGGACCGGGTCGGCGAACGCATCGTGCTGACGGTGGGTTCGGCACTGACCGCCGCGGCCGCCTTCGCAGCGGCCTCCGCAGAGTCACTGGTGGCCGTCGGCGTGTTCCTGCTGCTGGGTGGGATGGCCGCGGCGAGCAGCAATTCGGCCAGCGGCCGTGTGGTCGTCGGCTGGTTCCCGCCCGAACAGCGTGGCCTGGCAATGGGTATCCGGCAGACCGCCACCCCGCTGGGCGTGGGCCTCGGCGCGCTGGTCATCCCTCGGGTCGCCGAGAGTCACGGTGCGTCGACCGCACTGCTGTTCCCCGCCGTCGTCTGTGTGTTGTCAGCCGTGGTGTGCGCCATCGGCGTGCTCGACCCACCGCGACCGCCTCGCCACGAGGCACCTCGCGAACATCTGGCCAATCCGTACCGCGGCTCAAGTGTGTTGTGGCGCATCCATGCCGTGTCGGTGCTGCTGGTGATTCCGCAGGGCATGGTGTGGACCTTCACCCTGGTGTGGCTCATGAGCGACCGCGGCTGGTCGGCCTCGTCGGCGGGTGCCCTGGTGACGGTGGCCCAGCTGTTGGGCGCCGCCGGACGGATCGCGGCCGGACGATGGTCGGACGTGGTCGGTCAGCGGTTGCGGCCCATCCGCACGATCGCCCTCGGGGCGGCGGCGACGATGGCGCTGCTGGCTTTCACCGACTGGCTGGACTCCCCGATCAGTATCGCGCTGATCGTCATCGCCTCGGTGATCACGGTCTCCGACAACGGTCTGGCGTTCACGGCGATCGCCGAGATCGCCGGGCCGTTCTGGAGTGGCCGCGCGTTGGGGACGCAGAACACGACGCAACATCTGGCCACCGCGAGTTCCTCACCGCTCTTCGGCGCGCTCATCGGCGTGTCCGGATATCCGGCGGCCTTCGCGGTGTGCGCGTTGTTGCCGTTGTTGGCGGTTCCCCTGGTTCCCCCCGACGAAGGTCTGCGCGACGAACGCTGAACGCCAACCGCTCAACTCCCGCGCGGGCGCAGCAGCAGCGCAGCCGTCAGGAAGCACAGCGCACCGAGGAACGTGCCGAAGTTGGCGAGCCGTTCGTCCACGGTGACCCCGGTCTTCCGGACGAACGCCGCCAGGGCGGACACCCCGAACGCCACACAGCCGGCCAGGTTGATCCAGGCGGCGTGCCAGTCAACGGATTTCGGAGCCCACATGCCGACGGCGAAGATTGCCAGCACACCGCTGACGAGGAAGGCCGACGACCCGGTGGCGTCCGGCGCCCACACGAAGCGACGTTCGGCCAGCACCGCGTGCACCCACACCGAGGTGCCGGTGCTGACGTTGAACATCAGCGTGCCCACGAATTGTGTGAGCGCCGACCACCATTCGGTACCGCGCGTCCGATCTGCGAGTGCCAGTTGCATCCACGCGGCAGTCGTGAAAAACCATGAGCCGATGAAACACAACACGTTCGTCGCACCGGCGCCCGCCAGCGCCGGAAAGCCCGGCGCCGTGGCGACCGCGAAGAACGACGAACCGATGACGAACAGCCGGCACTGCCGGGTGAGCGTCGCGAACTGGTCAGTCACTCCCCGACCTCGCTGAGCAGTCGACTAGCACCGGATCGACTCTGCGTTGAGGACGCAAAACAACGAGAGACCAACGCCCTCAACGCAGGATCAACGAAGTCAGAGCAGCGCCCGGATCCGCTCGCCGACCTCGCTGGTGGACAACTTCTCGTCACCGCGCGTGGCCAGGTGCTCGCCGACCGCCTTGTCGACCCGGGCTGCCGCGTCGGTCTCGCCGACATGGGCCAGCAGCAGCGCAACGCTCATCACCGCGGCGGTGGGATCGGCGATCCCCTGCCCCGCGATGTCGGGTGCACTGCCGTGCACGGGCTCGAACATCGACGGATTGGTGCGCGTCGCATCGATGTTGCCGCTGGCGGCCAGACCGATGCCACCGCACACGGCCGCGGCCAGGTCGGTGATGATGTCGCCGAACAGGTTGTCGGTGACGATCACGTCGAACCGGCCCGGGTCGGTGACCATGTGGATGGTCGCCGCGTCGATGTGCTGATAGGCGACCTCGACGTCGGGGAACTCCGCGCCCACCTCGGACACCACCCGCGACCACAGGCTGCCGGCGAACGCCAGCACGTTGGTCTTGTGCACCAATGTCAGGTGCTTGCGGCGGTTCTGGGCCCGGGCGAACGCGTCCCGGACGACACGCTCGACACCGAACGCGGTGTTGACGCTGACCTCGGTCGCCACCTCGTGCGGGGTGCCGACGCGCAGCGCCCCACCGTTACCGGTGTACGGCCCCTCGGTGCCCTCGCGCACCACCACGAAATCGATGGGCGGATTGCCCACGAGCGGACCGGTGACACCCGGGTAGAGACGGCCCGGCCGCAGGTTCACGTGATGGTCGAGCGCGAACCTCAGCTTGAGCAGCAGCCCGCGCTCGAGCACGCCGCTCGGCACCGAGGGATCACCGATCGCACCGAGCAGGATCGCGTCATGGCCACGCAGTTCCTCGATGGTGTTGTCGGTCAACAGTTCACCGGTCGCGTGGTAGCGGCGGGCACCCAGGTCGTATTCGGTCTTCTCGACCCCGGGCAGCACCGTGTCGACCACCTTGACGGCCTCGTCGATGACTTCCGGTCCGATGCCGTCGCCGGCGATGACAGCGAGTCTCATGACAGGTCAACCACTTCCAGCGTGCTGGCGCCGACCGCGGTGGCGATCGCGGCACGCACATCCTCGGGAACATCGGTATCCAGGCGCAGCATCACGGTGGCGCTGTCGCCGGTCGCGTCCTGGCTCATCTGTGCGGCCAGGATGTTGACCTCGGCACCACCGAGCAGCGTGCCGATCTTGCCGAGCGCACCCGGCTTGTCGCTGTAGTTGACGATCAGGTTGTAGCCCTCGGCGCGCAGATCGAAGTTGCGGCCATTGATCTGCACGATCTTCTCGACCAGCTGCGGACCGGACAACGTACCCGCGACGTTGATCGACGAGCCGTCGGCGTGCACCGCGCGCACGTCGACCACGCTGCGGTGGTTGGGGCTCTCGGTCGCGGTGCTGATCTCGGCGGCCACGCCACGGTCGGCGGCCAGCGCCGGGGCGTTGACGAACGTGACCTGCTCGTCGACCACGGCAGAGAACAGGCCGCGCAGTGCCGACAACCGCAGGATCTCGACATCTTCGGACGCGAGCTCGCCGCGCACCTGCACCGACAGTGACACCGGAGGCGCATCCGACAGCGCGCCGACCAGCAGGCCCAGCTTGCGGACCAGATCCAGCCACGGCGCGACTTCCTCGCCGACGACGCCGCCGCCCACGTTGACCGCGTCGGGCACGAACTCACCTGCGAGCGCGAGCTTCACGCTCGCCGCGACGTCGGTGCCGGCCCGGTCCTGGGCTTCGGCGGTCGATGCGCCGAGGTGCGGGGTGACCACGACCTGCGGCAGCTCGAACAGCGGGCTGTCGGTGCACGGCTCGGTGGCGAACACGTCGAGTCCGGCGCCGCGGACATGGCCGCTGGTGATCGCGTCGGCCAGCGCCTGCTCGTCGATCAGGCCGCCGCGTGCGGCATTGACGATGATCACGCCCGGCTTGGTCTTGGCCAGCGCCTCTTTGCCGATCAGGCCGGCGGTCTCCTTGGTCTTGGGCAAGTGCACCGAGATGAAGTCGGCGTGCCCGAGCAGCTCGTCGAGCGTGAGCAATTCGATACCGAGTTGTGCGGCACGCGCCTGCGACACGTAGGGGTCATAGGCGACGATGTGCGCGCCGAAGGCCGCGAGCCGCTGCGCGACGAGCTGACCGATCCGGCCGAGGCCCACCACCCCGACGGTCTTGCCGAAGATCTCGGTGCCCGAGAACGACGACCGCTTCCAGGTGTGCTCGCGCAGCGTCGCGTCGGCGGCCGGAATTTGGCGGGCCGCCGACAGCAGCAGCGCGAGCGCGTGTTCGGCTGCGCTGTGGATGTTGGAGGTCGGCGCGTTGACCACCAGCACACCGCGGGCGGTGGCGGCGTCGACGTCGACGTTGTCCAGCCCCACGCCGGCGCGGGCGACGATCTTGAGCTTGGGCGCCGCGGCGATGACCTCGGCGTCCACCGTGGTGGCCGACCGCACCAGCAATGCGTCGGCCTCGGGAACGGCGGCGAGCAGCTTCTCGCGGTCCGGACCGTCGACCCATCTGACCTCTACCTGGTCACCGAGGGCGGCAACGGTCGATTCCGCGAGCTTGTCGGCAATCAGTACAACGGGAAGACTCACGCGGTCAGCCTAGTGTGTGCGGATTTGCACCGGGACGCCCGCTACCGGAGATCCGTCACACCCGCCGCGCATGCGTTCTACTTGAGTTGTGGACGTCACAGTGGTCGGCAGCGGTCCCAACGGGTTGACGGCGGCGGTCATCTGCGCTCGGGCCGGATTGTCCGTGCGGGTCATCGAAGCCCAGTCGACACCGGGCGGCGGCGCCCGCACGCTGCCTGACCCCGAGTTTCCCGGGGTCAGCCATGACATCTGCTCGGCGGTGCACCCGCTGGCCTTGGCGTCGCCGTTCTTCGCGGCGTACGACCTGACCGCACGCGGGGTGCGGCTGTCGGTTCCGGAGATCTCCTACGCCAGCCCGCTGCCCGGCCGCCCCGCGGTCATCGGCTACCGCGACATCGACCGCACGTGCGAAGAACTCGAGGACGGGGACTCATGGCGGCGCCTGCTCGGCCCGCTCGCCGACGATTGCGACGGCGTGGTCGGGCTCCTGCTCGGCGACAAACGGTCGGTCCCGCCCTCACTCCCGGCGGCGCTGCGGGTCGCGCCCCGCCTCCTGGTCCAGGGCACCCCGTTGTGGCGGTCACTGAAAGGCGAAGACGCCCGCGCGTTGTTCAGTGGTGTTGCCGCGCATACGATCTCGCGGATGCCGTCGTTGGTCTCCTCGGGGGCCGGGCTCATGCTCGCCACCCTGGGCCACGCGGTCGGCTGGCCGATCCCGGTCGGCGGGTCACAGGCGATACCGGACGCGCTGATCGCCGACCTCAAGGCGCACGGCGGCGAACTGGTGCTCGAGCAGGAGGTCACCGAACCGCCGCCAGGCGTGGTCATCTACGACATCGCGCCGACGGCGCTGCTGTCGATATACGGCGATCGGATGCCGGATCGCTACGCGAAGTCGTTGCGGCGCTACACCTACGGGCCGGGCGTCGCCAAGGTCGATTTCGTGCTTTCCGGCGAAATCCCTTGGGAAGACCCGCGTCTGGCGCATGCTCCGACGCTGCATCTGGGCGGCAGCCGCGCACAGATGGCGCTGGCCGAGTCCGAGATCGCCGCGGGTCGCCACGCCGAATGGCCGATGGTGCTTGCCGCGCTCCCCCATACCGCCGACCCGGGGCGCATCGATTCGCAGGGCCGGCGGCCACTGTGGACCTACGTCCACGTACCCAACGGCTCGACGGCGGACATGGCCGAGACGGTGACGACGATCTTCGAGCGGTTCGCCCCGGGCTTTCGTGACGTCGTGGTCGCGGTACGCAGCGTGCCCGCGTCGAACATGACCGCACACAACGCGAACCTGGTGGGCGGCGATATCGGAGTCGGTGGCAACAACATGGTCAGTGCGCTGACCGGGCCGGCACTGCGAGTCAACCCGTGGTCCACGCCGATTCCCAAGGCGTATCTGTGTTCGTCGGCCACGCCGCCCGGCGGCGGGGTGCACGGCATGTCGGGCTTCTATGCCGCCCGCACGGTCTTGAAACGCGAATTCGGGATCGGGAATCTGCCGCATCTGGCGGCCGTGACCTCACCGGAAAAGTGGGTATAGCACCCGTGTGAGCGAAGGATTCCGGAAAGGCGACAAGGTGTCGTGGCAAAGCCATGGCGCCACGGTGCCCGGCACGGTGGTCGAGAAGATCACGACCGATACCAATACGGCCGGTCGTCAGGTCCGGGCGACTGCGGACGAGCCGCAGTACCGGGTGCGCAGCGACAAGACCGGCCGCGATGCGGTGCACAAACCCGACGCACTCAAGCGGCACTCGTCATGACCGCGCAGGAAGATGCCCACATCAGACCGTCCGGCGTGGACGACGCGACCGTCGAGGCCGTTGGTGTGGTGTCAGAGGCACTCGAACACGTCGAACGCGCGCGCGGTCATCTGTACTCGTTTCACCAAGTGATGGGCCATGCGGACCTGCTGCTCGGCGAAGCGTGCGACAAGTTGCGCGAAGCCGGACACGGAGAGATCGCCGATCGGTTGACCGAAGATCTCGTCGGCCGCAACGTGATCAACGGCCGTTGGACCTTTCAGGTGGTCGAGGAATTCGACGACGGGTACTGGTCGCGGTTCCGCGCGCATGAGAAGCGGGTTCGCGACGATCTGATGAACGGCAAACGCCATGTGTACGAGGCGGAGATGAAGGAGCGGCGACGGTCTCAGGACCGCGACGGGCACGAGGCAACACCGTAGCGCTCGATCGGGCCACGATTCGACGGTTCGACTTTGCGCAGGCGGGGTACATCGTCTGCGTGATGAGCACCGACCTGACGGCGTCGGCCGTCGCCAGCTGCGCCGACCGGGTCGCGTGATGCGGACCGTCGGGGGATCCACCGAGAAGGTGGTGGTCGTCGGCGCCGGGCTGGCCGGCCTTTCGGCCGCAATGCACCTGGCGGGCCGGGGCCGCATCGTGACGGTCGTCGAGCGCGGTACGCACCCCGGTGGTCGCGTGGGCCGCTGCGACGTCAACGGATACCGGATCGACACCGGGCCGACCGTGCTCACCATGCCCGACATTCTCGACGCGGCTTTCGACGCCGTCGGCGAATCCCTGTCGTCGAGAATGGAACTGCGTCCGGTCGAGCCGGCGTACCGCGCGGCGTTCGCCGACGGCAGCCGCATCGACGTGCACAGTAGCCCGGACGCGATGGCAGCCGAGATCGAGAGATTGACCGACCGCCGCCAGGCCGACGGCTACCTGGAACTGCGCCGGTGGCTGTCCCGGCTGTATCAGGTCGAATTCGACGGGTTCATCAACGCGAACTTCGACTCGCCGCTGTCGCTGGTCACACCGCAGCTCGCCCGGGTGATCGCCCTGGGCGGGTTCCGGCGCTGGGACACCGTGGTCAACAAATTCATCACCGACGAGCGCCTCAAGCGTCTGTTCACCTTCCAGGCGCTCTATGTCGGGGTTCCGCCGCAGCGCGCGCTGGCCGTATACGCGATCATCGCCTACATGGACACCGTTTCCGGCGTCCACTTTCCCATCGGCGGAGTCCGCGCACTGCCCGACGCGATGGCGGCGGCCGCCGCGGACGCCGGGGTCCAATTCCACTACGGCGCAACGGTATCGAACCTCGAACGGTCCGGTGGCCGGGTGCGCGCGGTCGTCACCGACACCGGTGAACGGTTCGAGGCCGACGCGGTGGTGTTGACCACCGAACTGCCCGACACCTACCGCCTGCTGGGCCGTACCCCGCGGCGGCCGACGCGGTTGCGCCCGGCCCCGTCGGCGGTTGTCGCACACGTCGGTTGCCGCGCGGTGACCGAGCAGCAGGCCGGACACCACAACATCTTGTTCGGATCCGCGTGGCAGCAGACGTTCGCCGACATCATCGACGACGGCCGGGTGATGGGCGATCCTTCGCTGCTGGTGACCCGCCCCACCGCAAGCGATCCCACGCTGGCACCGAGCGGGCGGGACCTGCTCTACGTCCTTGCACCCGCGCCGAACACCGCCGTGGGCACGATCGATTGGGCAGCGAAGCGTGCCGATTACGTGCAGCACATGCTCGATACGGTCCGCGAACGGCTGCCCGGCGTCGGCGAAGACCCCGAGCTGCTGCACGTCGTCGACCCAGCGGACTGGGAACGGCAAGGGATGGCCGCCGGGACACCGTTCGCGCTCGCACACACCTTCAGCCAGACCGGACCGTTCCGACCCGCCAACACCGTGCGCGGCATCGACAACGTGGTGTTGGCCGGATCGTCGACGATCCCAGGTGTTGGGGTGCCCACCGCCGTCATCTCCGGACGGCTGGCGGCCGACCGGGTGACCGGTGTTCCATTGTTGGACAAGCGAACTCGGGCGGTGGTGACGTGATTTCATCAGAACTGAACGCGGCGGGCGTGCGCGATCCCGAGTTGCGCGAGGCGTATGGACGTTGCCGGGCGATCAACGCCCAGCATGGCCGTACCTTCTTCCTGGCAACCCGGCTGCTGGCGCCCGATCAGCGACCCGCCGTGCACGCGTTGTATGGCTTCGCCAGGCATGCCGATGACATTCTCGACGACTTCGACGGCACGAGCACCGAGGATCGTGCGCGCAGGCTCGAGGATCTCGGGACCGACCTGTTCCAGCGTCTCGTCAAAAATGAGTGCTCGGGCGACGATCCAACCCTGGCCGCCGTGGTGCACGCAGCACGAAGCTACGGGATCGACTGGCACCTGTTCGATGACTTCCTGCGGTCCATGCGGATGGACCTGACGGTGACCGACTACGCCGACCGCGCCGCGCTGAACCGGTACATGTACGGATCGGCGGAGGTGATCGGTCTGCAGATGCTGCCGGTGCTCGGCACCGTGGGCCCCCGTGCGGAGGCCGCGCCGTATGCCGCCGGTCTCGGAAAGGCGTTCCAGCTCACCAACTTCCTGCGCGACATCGATGAGGACCTCGAACTCGGCCGGGTCTATCTTCCCGCCGATGAACTGTCGGCTTACGACGTCGATCGCGACGTGCTCGAGTGGTGTCACACCAATCGCCGCACCGATCAGCGGGTCCGGCGCGCGCTCGTCGAACAACACGCGATCACCCGCCGGGTGTACGCGTACGCCCAACGCGGAATCGGCATGCTCGAGCCACGGTCGCGGCCCTGCATCACTGCCGCGCTGACCCTCTACTCCGAAATACTCGACCGCATCGAGGCCATCGAGTTCGCGGTCTTCAGTCAGCGCGCCACCGTCGGAACCGGTCGCCGCCTGGCCGTTGCCACGAGCGGTCTGGCCGGCGCGTGGCGGGCGCGCCTGTTCGATCGGAGGCCGTGACAGTGGACCGCTGGCATTACCTGCTCGTACTCGGGGCGTGTCTGCTGATCACCCTTCCGCTGGAGTTCCTCGGCACCGGTGTCTACCGACGACCGGCGCGCACAGCACGCGCCGTGCTGCCCGTGGCCGCGGTGTTCGTGGTCTGGGATGCGCTCGCGATCGGTGCCGACGTGTGGACCTACAATCCGCGCTACATCAGCGGCATACACCTCTTCGGCGTGATGCCCCTGGAGGAGCTGCTGTTCTTCATCGTGATCCCGCTGTGCGGGCTCCTCACGTTCACCGCGGTTGACAATCTGCTGCACAAGGGGCTGCGGCTGTGGTCGCAGCGCCGCGAGGTGCGGACGTGAGCGGGCTCGGGTACACATTGCCCGCGGTGATCGCCGTTGGCGTGGTCATCGCGTTGGAGCTCAAGGTGTTTCGCACCGGCATCTTCCGCACGGCGACCTACTGGATCTCGATGGCGATCGTCCTGGCCTTCCAGATTCCCGTTGACGGCTGGTTGACGAAACTCAGCGCTCCGATCGTCCTCTACGACGACCGGCACACCACGGGCATCCGCTTCCCGTGGGACATCCCGGTGGAGGATTTTCTGTTCGGCTGGGCGATGGTGACCGCCGTCCTGATTCTCTGGCAGTACCAACGCAAGCGGTACGCGAAGGAGGCCGACCGTGAACATTCGTCATGACGTGCCCGCGGCCTTCGATGCGGGCGCGGCGGCCTATGACGGGCTGGTGCACGCCAATCCCGGCTATCACGACCATCTGCGCCTCTCGGCGCGACGAATGGCGTTGCCGGACGGCGGCCGCGGCATGCGCCTACTCGACGCCGGTTGCGGCACCGGCGCTTCGACCGCCGCCCTGCTCGCCGCGGCGCCGCACGCCGAGATCGTCGCCGTCGACGGGTCGGCGGGCATGCTGGCGCAGGCGCGCGCCAAGAACTGGCCCAAATCGGTGTCCTTCATCCAGTCCTACGTCGAGCAGTTGGCCGCGAACGGCGTCCACGGACCGTTCGACGGCATCTTCGCGGCATACCTGGTGCGTAATCTCGCCGACCCGGACACCGTGCTTCGCACATTCCGGGATTTGTTGAGGCCCGGCTCGACACTTGCCGTGCATGAATACTCGGTGCGAGACTCCCGATCGGCCAGGATGATGTGGAACCTCGTCAGCACCGCGATCATCATCCCGATGGGACGGATCCGCACCGGCGACGCCGCGCTGTACCGCTACCTGCGCGACAGCGTGAACAACTTCGACGGGGTGTCGCGATTCCTGAAGAGGTTGCACGACAACGGATTTGCCAACACCCGCAGCGCGACCGTGTCAGGCTGGCAGCGCGGCGTGGTTCACACCTTCCTCGCGGAGTCGCCGCGATGACCGACAGCCGGCGTGTCACCCATCCCGCACCGCCCGGCGCGTCACACGCGGACGCCCTGACGGCCCGGCCCCGCGTCGTCGTGGTCGGGGCGGGTATCGCCGGGCTCGCCGCCGCCACCGGCCTCGCCGAGCGGGGTATCGACGTCACGGTCGTCGAACGCGAACCGTATCTCGGAGGTCGCGTCGCGGGCTGGAACGAGCCACTCCGCGACGGTTCCGAGGCGGCGATGAACCGTGGTTTTCACGCCTTCTTCCGCCAGTATTACAACCTGCGCGCATTGCTTCGACGGGTCGACGACGACCTCTCCATGCTCGTACCCGTCGAGGACTACCCGCTGGTCGATGCGCAGGGCAGGCAAGACACCTTCCGTGGGCTGCCAACCGTGCCGCCGTTGAATGCGTTGGCGTTCGCGCTGCGCAGCCCCACCTTTCGGCTGCGCGACCTCGTCCGGCTCAACGCCCGCGCCGCCGCACCGTTGGCCGATGTGTCGGTGCCCGCGACCTACGATCGCCTCGATCACCGCAACGCCGAAGAGTTCTTGTGCGACATAAACTTTCCAGAGGCGGCGCGCCACCTCGCCTTCGAGGTGTTCTCGCGCAGCTTCTTCGCCAAGCCCGCCGAGCTGTCGGCCGCCGAACTCGCGACGATGTTCCACATCTACTTCCTCGGTTCGAGTGAGGGCCTGGTGTTCGATGTGGCGAACGCCAATTTCGACGTCGCCCTGTGGAAGCCGTTGCAGGCCTACCTTGAGTCGCTCGGCGTGGAGTTCCGCACGGGAGCATCGGTGGCAGCGGTCGATCCGGCAGGCCGGGTAACCGTGGAAACCGCAGGCGTCACCGCCGAGGTGGCGGCCGACGCAGTCGTACTCGCGACCGACGTGACCGGGCTTCAGCGCATCGTCGGGGCGTCGCCCGCGCTGGGCGACAGCGCATGGCGCGCGTCGATCGAAAAGCTCGGTACCGCACCGCCGTTCGTCGTCCACCGGTTGTGGTTGAACCGCCCCGTGCGCAACGACCGTCCTGCCTTCCTCGGCACCGGTGGCCGGCCGCCACTCGACAACATCAGCGTGCTGGGCCGCTACGAGCACGAGGCCGCCGAGTGGTGCCGCCGCACTGGCGGTTCGGTACTCGAACTGCACGCGTACGCGGCGGATAGCGGCGACAAGGGGCTGCGCGAACGCCTGCTGGGCCGCCTCCACGAGATCTATCCGGAGACCGCTTCGGCCGCCGTCGTCGACGAGCGGGTGCTGTACCGGCAGGACTGCCCGCGATTCGCCCCGGGCGACTTCGCGTCGAGGCCGACGATCACCACCCCGCACGCGAATGTGGTTCTTGCCGGCGACGGCATTCGCATCGACCTTCCCGTCGCGCTCATGGAGCGCGCCGCCACCACCGGATGGGCGGCGGCGAACGCGATCCTGGCGCCGTTCGGTGTGCGGGGCCACGAGTTGCACACCGTGCCCGGCGAGGGCCGGTCCGCGGTGCTGCGTCGACTTGCCGGACAACGGAGGAGTCTTTCCGCATGACGACTGTCAGGGATCTGCGCTCGCGGCTGGCGAAAGCCTGGCCGTTCGAGGTGCTTCCACGACTGCAGTGGGCCGCCCAGCGGCCCACCCATGCCGACGCGTCGCCGGCCGTCATCCAAGCCGCACTCGCTCGTTCGCAACGCCGACCGAGCGGTAACTGGTACGTGTTCGGCGCCAGTACGGACGTGACGCGAAAGCCGTTCGGCACCAACGTCGCCGGAACGGAATTGGTGGCGTGGCGCGACGACGACGAGACGCTGCACGTCGGTCCGGCCGAATGCCCGCATCTCGGTGCCGATCTGTCGACCGGACGAGTCGAATGCGGCACACTGATCTGCCCGTGGCACGGCCTGCGCCTGACCGGCCGCCGCCAAGCCGGGTGGAAGCCCTATCCGAGCTTCGACGACGGTGTGCTGGTGTGGGTCCGGCTCGACCACGCCGGGGGCGAAGCGCCCACCGACGAGCCCGTGATCGTGCATCGGCCGGACAAGCCGACCGTAGCGGCCGTCGCACGTCTCACGGGTACGTGCGAGCCCGCCGACGTCATCGCGAACCGGCTCGACCCGTGGCACGGATCGTGGTTTCACCCATACTCGTTCACCAAGCTCGACGTTCTGCACTCGTCGCCGGCGGCCGGGGACCTGCCCGACGAACACGATCGTCTGACGGTGGCCGTCACCTTCCGGATGGGCAGGCTCGGCGTGCCGGTGATCGCCGAGTTCGTCAGTCCCGAGCCACGCACGATCCTGATGCGCATCAGCGACGGCGAGGGCCGGGGCAGCGTCGTCGAAACCCACGCCACTCCCCTGGGTTTGGGTCCCGACGGGCTGCCCCGCACCGCTGTCATCGAAGCGGTCATCGCGCATTCCGACCGCAACGGGTTCCGTTACGCGACGCGCGCCGCACCGATGCTCGCGCCGTTCATGCGTTACACGGCAGCGCGGCTGTGGCGCGATGACCTCGCCTACGCCGAGCGGTTGTTCGAGATCCGTCGGCGCCGCACGCTCAGCTCACCTGGTCGACAAGGCCTGCCCGCTCAAGCAACGGAACCTGTTCGGCCGCCCACGGGCTGATCGCCCACGCCAGGGCGGCCGCCGTGCGCAGGTCCTGCCAGGACACCCAGCGCATGTCCATGGTCTCGTCCGCCGCGGGCGCGACGGTTCCGTCGACCCGCGCCCAGAACACCGGGCAGATCTCGTTTTCCACGGTGCCGTCGGGCGCGACAGCGCGATACCGGAAGTCGGGCAGAACGCACGTGGGCGAATCGATCGCCACGCCGAGTTCCTGGCGGGCGCGCCGGGCCACGGCATGCGACAGCTCTTCGTCCGGCGCGGGATGCCCGCAGAACGAGTTCGTCCACACGCCCGGCCACGTGCGCTTGCCCAAGGCGCGACGGGTGAGCAGAACCCGCCCGTCGTCATCGAAGAGGTAGCAGGAGAAGCCGAGATGTAATGGGGTGTCGCGGTGATGGACCGTGGCTTTCTGCGCGCACCCGATCGCGGCTCCTTCTTCGTCCAGCAGGACCACCAGCTCGTCCGTTGTAGAAACCGCCATCTCCCCTGGTTACCCCGCAGACGACCGATCGATGCATCAACCCGCTCGAAAGCACGGGGTCTTCCTACACTGAACCGGTGACCAAACTCGCAGTCATCTATTACTCGGCCACCGGCCACGGCACCAACATGGCGAAGCGCATCGCCCGCACAGCGGAATCAGCCGGTGCCGAAGTACGGTTGCGCCACATCGCCGAAACGTTGGCTCCCGAGACGTTCGCCCAGAATCCGGCCTGGACCGCCAATTACGAAGCCACCAAAGACGACCCGGCCGCCACCGGCGACGACATCGTGTGGGCCGACGCGGTGATCTTCGGGTCCCCCACCCGATTCGGTTCGCCGACAGCGCAGTTCCGCGCGTTCATCGACTCACTCGGCGGCTTGTGGGCACGAGGGAAGCTGGCCGACAAGGTCTACGCGGCGTTCACGTCAACCCAGACCGCCCATGGTGGCCAGGAGTCCACGCTGCTCAACCTGTATGTGTCGCTGATGCACTTCGGGGGAATCATCGTGCCGCCCGGCTACACCGACCCCGTCAAATTCAACGACGGCAATCCCTACGGGGTCGGGTTGGTGGCCAACCGCGAGAACATCGCGGAGTTCGACGACACCACCAACGACGCGCTCGACCACCTCGCGCGTCGGGTGGTCGCTATCACCGGCCGATTGGGCGGTCACAAGTAACCGATCCGGTCTCACGCGCTCATGTCCACGCGCATTCCGACGCCGCGTTCGACGGCGGTATCGACGAGGGATCGGGCGGTGACAAGATCCTGCAGGCCGATACCCACCGAGTTGAACAACGTGATGTCGTCCTCGCCGGCGCGCCCCAACGCAGGATCGACGATGACGTCGCCGAGTTCGGTTGCGACATCGGCCTCGGTGAGGTGGCCTTCGCTGATCGCCAGCAGCACGTCCCCCGACTTGGCCAACGCGGTGGGTCTGCTGTCGACTATGAGCCTCGCGACGGCCATACCGGCACCGTCGATTTCGCGGTGGTCGGCGCGCGGTGGTGCGCCGACGGCGTTGACGTGCAAACCGGGAAGAAACCAGCCGCCTTTGACGATCGGATCGCGGGACGGCGTGAGCGTGCACACGATGTCGGCTGCCGAGACCACATGGCTGACTGTCTCGGCGGGTTCGACGACAAGGTCGAGGTCTGCGATGCGGTGGCAGAACTCGTCGACTGTCGCCCTGCTGCGGGACCACACGAGCACCTTTTCGATCGGCCGGATCCGGGCGATCGCGCGGGCATGCTCGACCGCGAGGGTGCCTGCGCCGACCAGGCCGAGCGAAGTGCTCGATGTCCGCGACAGGTGGGCGGTGGCGACCGCGCTGGCCGCCGCGGTGCGGATCGCAGTGATGAGCCTGCCGTCGAGGACGGCTTCGCATTCCCCGGTCGATGCCGACATCAGCAGAATCGTCGAGCGCTGGGTGGGCAATCCGGCCGCCCGGTTGGACGGCATGTCCGAGAGCATCTTCACAGCACTTGCCTGCTGGCGGCCCGCCGCCGCGACCATCGGCAGCACGGCTGCTCCGTGCCCCACGGGCAGTACCGGCGGTGCGGGGTTTGTGGCGATGCCGGTCGACAGGTCCGCGTGGGCTCGCTCGACCACGTCGTAGACCACGGACCGGTCGATGAGTGCCGCGACGTCGGAGTGCGTGAGCACGATGGTCATTGGACTGTTGCCTCTCGGATTGGGTCAGACACGGCCGACGTAGGGAACTGTCAAGCACGACGGCGCCTTGCGACCGCCGACGAAACCGCTGATCGCGACGATCGCGATGACGTAGGGCAGCATCACCAACACGGCGTACGGTATGTGCACGCCTACCGCGGGCAACGCGAACTGCAGCGCCCTGGCCACGCCGAAGAACAGGGCTGCCCAGAGGATTCCGATGACCCGCCAGTGGCCGGCGATCACCGCGACCACGGCGAGATAACCCATGCCCGCGGTCATGTTCTCGCTGAACGCACGGACCTCGGACAATGCCAGCTGCGCTCCGGCCAGGCCCCCGGCACCCGAGGCGACGAGCACGCCGACCACGCGGATCCGGTTGACCGGCAGGCCCGTCCAGCCCGCCGATACCGCGTCCTCCCCCACCGCGTCGATGCGCATGCCCGTCATGGTGCGGTTGGAGAACAGCACGGTCAGCGCGACAATCGCAGCGACACAGAAGTATCCGAGCAACGTTTGGCCGAACAGTGCGGGGCCGATCACGGGCAGATCGCTCAACACGGGGATGTGCACGTCGCTGAATGCGGGTACGTCGTGCCCTTTTCCGTCGCCCAGCAGAGTCCTGGCCCCGAATGCGGTCAGCCCCAGCGCCAGCGCGTTGGCCGCGATGCCGACGACGATCTGGTCGGCACGAAACCGGACACTCCACAACGCCTGGGCGAGTCCGAAGATCAGCCCGGCCACGATGCCTGCGATCGCGCCGAGTATCGCCGAGCCGGTGCTGACCGCCGCGAGCACGCCGGCGAATGCACCCGTCAGCATCATCCCCTCCATGCTCAGATTGAGCACACCGGCGCGTTCGCTGATCGACTCACCGGCCGCGGCAAGCAACAGCGGTATCGCGAATGCCACTCCGCTGGAGAGTATTTCGGTGATCATCGAAGTGTTCATGCCGGCACCTCCTCGGTACGCGGCATTGCGGGTTCAACGCGGGTGTGACGGGGTGCGGAGCGCGCCGTGGTCGTCCACCACGCAGCACCGGCGATGAGGATGATGAGTACGGCCTGTACGACGGTCATGGTCGACGCGGGCACCCCGGCGGCAAGCTGGAGATTGATACCGCCGGCGACGAGAAATCCGAACAGCAACGAGACCGCCGCGACAGCCGCCATGGACCCACGTGCCAGCAGTCCGACGACAAGCCCGCTGAAACCGAACCCTGACGAGAACCCCTCGGCGAGGATGAACGGCGCTGTGGCCACCAACAGACCACCGGCCAAACCGGAGAATCCACCAGCGGTGGTCAGCCCGAGAAATGCCGTGCGGTCCACGGGCACGCCGAGCCGCAGCGACGCGCCACCGGACAGGCCAACCGCCCGAATGCGAAGCCCGACCGCGCTGTGCCGCAGCGTGATTGCCACGGTGGCCACCAGTATCACGGCGAGCACGATCGCGATGGTCGCCGGGTTCTTGGGCAGGCCCAGTAGCGGCAGATGCGTGGACAGCGCCAGCGGCTCCGATTGCGGAAGGGTTTCGGATGAAGTCATCGGTTGCCGCAGCAGTTGCGGCTCTTGAACCATCAGGACCACCAATGCCAGGCCGACGAAGTTGAGCAGCAGTGTCGTGATGATCTCGCTCGTCCCCCGCCGGATCCGCAACCAGGCGGGGATCGCGGCCCAGCCTGCGCCCGCGAGTACCGCGGCCCCAAGGGCGAGCGTCAATCCGATGGGCAGCGGCATGTCATCGGACAACGAGACACCGACCGCTGTTGCCGCGATTCCGCCGAGGCAGAGTTGGCCTTCGCCACCGACGTTGACCAGACCGGCCCGGTAGGCGATGGTGAAACCCGCCGCTACCAGCATCAGGACAGCGGCGTTGTTCAGCGACGTCCCGATCGCGAACGGCGATCCCAGCGTGCCTTCGGCCAGCGCGGCGATGACGTCGAACGGGTTGGCTCCCGCAGCTGCCGAGAGAGCAAGCCCGACGAGCGCGGAGGCAATGAGAGCAGCGACTGCCACCACCAGCGGATGGCGGGGATTGAGGGCCATCACGGTCATGCTGACACTCCCATCATGAGAACACCGATATCCCTTGTTGCGGTTGGTGAATCGGCTTTCACCGAGCCGTGTAGGGACCCGCGGTAGGCCACGACGATCCGGTCGCACACCGCGAGGAGTTCGTCGATCTCGGTTGAGGTGATCAGTACTGCGGCGCCGTCGTCGGCAGCAGTACGGAGGCGGTCCAGGACGAATGCGACGGCGCCCGCGTCGAGCCCGCGGGTCGGCTGGGCAGCGACGACGACGCGAAGCCCGTCGGTCGACAGTTCCCGCGCGAGCACAACTTTCTGCTGGTTACCGCCCGACAGTGAGCGCAGTTGCGCGTCCGGGCCCGACGCTCTTATCGAGTAGTCGGCGATGGCAGCGGAAGCGTCTGCACGCATCCGCGTCCGGTCGAGCAGACCCCATCTCCGGTACTTCGAGAGCCGGGGCATGGCGATGTTCTCGGCGATGGTGAGTTCGCCGATGATTCCTTCGGCGTGCCGGTCCTCGGGTATCACCGCCATCCCCGATTGGGTTCGGCGGGCCGGCGGGGCAGCCGAGAGGTCCTCGCCGTCGACGAGCACCTGCCCACTGTCGGGCTTGAGCGAACCCGACAGCACGGCAGTCAATTCGGATTGACCGTTGCCATCGACCCCTGCGATTCCGACGATCTCACCGCGCTCGACTGTCAGGTTGAGGTTCGCCAGTGCGGCACTGCCGTCGGGACGGTCGAGGTTGAGCCCGCGAACCGAAAGACCCCCGCCCGCACCGGCGGTGATGGTCCTCGCTCGCGGGGTGGGTTGCAGATGTGCCGAATCGCCGAGCATGAGCTCCGTCAAAGTCGACAGCGACACCTGGGAGAGCCGACCGCCGCCGACCACGGCACCCGCGCGCAAGACCGTGGCCTCATCGGCGGCGCGTGCCACTTCACCGAGTTTGTGAGTGATGAGCACAACCGACTTATCATCGGCGGTCAGTGCCGCGCACGTGTCGATGAGTGCATCGATCTCGGCGGGATCGAGTACCGCAGTCGGCTCGTCGAGCAGGATCAACCGAGGGTCGCGCAACAAGGCTTTGACGATCTCGACCCGCTGCCGTGCGCCGACTGTCAGCTCGCCGACGACGGCCTTCTCGTCGACACGCAGCCCGTATTTGTCGGAGATTCGGCTGAGATCGGCCGACAATCGACCTCGGGGCGGGCGGAATCCGTCACGGCCGAGAAGCAGATTGTCGGCCACCGTCATCGTCGGAATCAGCGAAAAGTGCTGGTGCACCATGGCGACGCCGGCCGAAAGCGCCTCAGCCGGATTACGCGGCCGATAGTCTGCGCCGGCGAGTGTCATGTTGCCCGAGTCGGGCGACACCGTGCCGTAGATGCTGTTGCACAGTGTCGATTTGCCCGCGCCGTTCTCACCGAGGATGCAGTGCACGGAGCTCGGTTCGACGGTGAGCGTGACACCGTCGAGTGCCCGTACCGGGCCGAATGATTTCCCGATACCGGTCATGGTGAGCATCGGGGTGGTACCTGGTGCCGTCGTCTCTGCGGCGGTGGTCATCGGAGCACACCTGCCGTCAGTAGGGTTTTGCCGAGCCGGAGACGATGGCCGTCTTCGCGTCGGAAACCGCGGTGGCAACGGCGGGTTCGTCCGTGCACACGATGTAGTCGGTGCCGCCCTTGTCGGAGGTGAGCCCGAAGGGAACCTGTTCGGCCTTCCACGTGCCGTCGAGTACCGAGGACACGGCATATTCGATCTCGGTGCCGATGTCGGTGCGGACGAAGCCGGTGTAGGTGGAGTTCGCGCAGTCCCCGGGGATCGGGCCGCCACTCATCCGGTTCCCAGACTCCTTGGCCGCCTGCTCCATGCCCTGCTTGCCGAGATTGACGATCTGGCTGAGCACGTCGGCACCGGCAGCATATGCAGTCGCGGCGGCCTGCTTGGCTTTGGCCGGATCGTTGAAGTCACCGACGTACTGTGGCGCAAGCACTTTGACGTCCGGCCGCGCGAACTTCGCCCCGTTGCCGAACGCGTTTGCGGCGTTCACGATCGCGGGCAGCTCAACGCCTCCGACGAATCCGACGGTTCCTTTCTTCGACGATGCGGCAGCCGCCGCGCCGGACACGAACTCGGCCTCGGCCTGCTGGGGGTCGTAGTAGGCGAGGTTGGGCATCGGCTCGGCATCCGAAGGACCGCCGATCTCGACGAACTTGACGTCGGGGAACTGAGGAGCGACCTTGCGGACGTCCGCGTCGGTCTGCCCGCCCACCGAGATCACCAGGTCGTTCTGGGATGCGAAGCGCTGCAATGCCTGCTGATAGTCAGCGGCCGCGACCTGTTCGACGTAGCTGGCGTCGACACGATCACCGTACTTCTCCTGTACGCGCTGGAAACCCAGAAAGCCCGACTGCATGAAACCGGTGTCGTTGATCGAGCCCGGCAGGAAAACTCCGACGGACAATGCCTCGTCGTTGCCTGAGCCGGAATCCGGTGCGCCGCAAGCGGCCGCACTCAGCGCGAGCAGACTTGCCGCCGCGACAGCCAGAACTCTGGGTGGTTTGGTGACCTTCATGGAACTTCTCCTACGTTCAGGGCCTACCGATATAGCGGTATACCGTTACGAGAAGTGTGCGGGCGAGCCATTTCCCCGAAATTGCGGCCGCGTTAGCTTCGCGTTACTGGTATACCGCTAACTCGGACGCGGCTATGCTGAAAACAGCCGTAGAGAGAAAGGGCCGATGGGTGACTGTCGCAGCGACCGAGGCGAGCCGGAAACCTTTGCGCGAGCGGGCCTATGACGAACTCCGTGCGCGCATCGTGGGATTGGAGCTGGCCCCGGGGACTCGGCTGATCGAGCGTGACCTTGCCGACGAGCTCGCGGTATCCCGGATTCCGTTGCGTGAGGCACTGCAGCGCCTTCAGCAGGACGGGTTGGTGGTGACGGTGCCACACCAGGGCACCATCGTCTCGCCGTTCACCGCCGACGACGTGCGCGACCTCTTCGACGTCCGGGAGAGCCTCGAGGTGCTGGCCGCCCGGTTGGCGGCCGAACGCGCGGACCAGCACGGGCTCGACAAGCTCGCCGTACAGCTGGATATCGCGCGCCGGGCCACCAAGCGAAAGGACAAGTCGGCGATCGCGGCCGCCAACGCCCGGTTCCACGGCGTCATCGTCGAACTCGCCGCCAATCCCCTGCTCGAGACGATGTTGCGCCCGCTCGAGGCACGCACGCAGTGGCTCTTTCACCTCACCAAGGACCGCGACCCGGGGGTGCAGTGTCGCGAGCACGAAGAACTGTTGGCGGCAATCGCCGATCATGACCCCGATCGGGCGGCCGCGTCGGCGTTCCACCACGTGCACTCGGGCCGTGCCGACAGTCTGGCCATGGCGGCCACATGGTCGAGCCCCGACCTCGACCCCGTGCAGCTCACAAGGAGCCGGCGCCGAGAGAGCTCCTGAAACGCGAAAGGCCAGTTATCGCACGCTGTTTCGAGCTTGGCGTGCAATAACTGGCCAGTCGGCGTAAGAGGATCAGGCCGTTTCGGTGATCGGCCGGTCGACCCAGCTCATCAGATCGCGCAGCTTCTTGCCGGTGACCTCGATCGGGTGCTCGGCGTTCTTCTTGCGCAGGTCCTCGAGTTCCTTGTTGCCGCCCTCGACGTTGGCGACCAGGCGCTTGACGAACGTGCCGTCCTGGATGTCCTTGAGGATGTCGCGCATGCGCTCCTTGGTACCGGCGTCGATGACGCGCGGACCCGACAGGTAGCCGCCGAACTCCGCGGTGTCGGACACCGAGTAGTTCATCCGGGCGATGCCACCCTCGTACATCAGGTCGACGATGAGCTTGAGCTCGTGCAGCACCTCGAAGTAGGCCATCTCCGGGGCGTAGCCCGCCTCGACCATGACCTCGAAACCGGTCTTGACCAGTTCCTCGGTGCCACCGCACAGGACGGCCTGCTCACCGAACAGGTCGGTCTCGGTCTCTTCCTTGAACGTCGTCTTGATGACGCCTGCGCGCGCGCCACCGATCGCCGCGGCGTACGACAGCGCCAGGGCCTGCCCCTCGCCCTTGGGATCCTGGTCGATGGCGATCAGGCACGGCACGCCCTTGCCGTCGACGAACTGACGGCGCACCAGGTGGCCGGGGCCCTTGGGGGCCACCATGCCGACGGTGACGTTGGCCGGCGCCTTGATCAGGCCGAAGTGGATGTTGAGGCCGTGGCCGAAGAACAGCGCATTGCCGTCCTCCAGGTTGGGCTCGATGTCGTTCTTGAAGATCTCGGCCTGCGCGGTGTCGGGCGCGAGCAGCATGATCACATCGGCCCACTTGGCGACCTCGGCCGGAGTGTCGACCTCCAGGCCCTGCTCGGCGACCTTCTCGCGGGACTTCGACCCCTCTTTGAGACCGACCTTCACCTGGACGCCCGAGTCGCGCAGCGAAAGCGAATGCGCGTGCCCCTGGCTGCCATAGCCGATGACGGCGACCTTGCGGCCCTGGATGATCGACAGGTCCGCGTCGTCGTCGTAGAACATCTCAACTGCCATTGCGTGAATTTCCTTCTTTCTAGCTATACAGCCATTTGACGCTACTTCACGGTGCCGATGCCGCGCGGACCGCGGGACACCGACACCACACCGGACTGCGCGAGCTCCCGGATGCCGTAGGGCTCCAGGACCCTCAGCAGCGCTTCGAGCTTCTCCGGCGTGCCCGTTGCCTCGACCGTCAGCGACTCGGTCGAAACATCAACGACTTTGGCGCGGAACAGGTTCACCGCTTCGATGACCTGCCCCCGGGTCCCCGCGTCGGCGCGCACCTTGATCAGCGCGAGTTCGCGGGCAACCGAGTTGTCTTCCTCTTGCTCGACGATCTTGATCACGTTGATCAGCTTGTTGAGCTGCTTGGTGATCTGCTCCAACGGCGATTCCTCGACGCTGACCACGATCGTCATGCGCGACATGTCCTTCTGCTCGGTCGCGCCGACCGCCAGGGACTGGATGTTGTAGCCGCGCCGCGAGAACAGTGATGCGACGCGGGCCAGGACACCGGGCTTGTCCTCGACGAGCACCGACAACGTGTGCGTGGGGGTTGCGTTGCTCATGTCAGGACTCTCTCTTCTTCGCGCGAGCGCTCATCAGGCGTGCCCCTCGCCATCTTCATCGTCGAACAGCGGCCGGATGTCGCGGGCCGCCATGATCTCGTCGTTGCTGGTGCCCGCCGCGACCATCGGCCACACCTGGGCGTCGGCACCCACGATGAAGTCGATCACCACCGGGCGGTCGTTGATGGCACGAGCCTGGTTGATCACGTCCTCGACGTCTTCGGCTCGCTCGCAACGCAATCCGACGCAACCGAGGGCCTCGGCGAGCTTGACGAAGTCCGGGATCCGCCGCGAGTGCGTGGCCAGATCGGTTTGGCTGTAACGCTCGTCGTAGAACAGCGTCTGCCATTGCCGCACCATGCCAAGGTTGCCGTTGTTGATCAGGGCAACCTTGATGGGTGCGCCCTCGACGGCGCACGTGGCCAGTTCCTGATTGGTCATCTGGAAGCAGCCGTCGCCGTCGATCGCCCAGACCTCGGCCTCGGGCCGCGCGAACTTCGCGCCCATGGCCGCCGGCACGGCGAAGCCCATGGTGCCAAGGCCGCCCGAGTTGAGCCAGGTCTTCGGGTTCTCGTAGGAGATGAACTGCGCGGCCCACATCTGGTGCTGACCCACACCGGCGACGTAGACGGCCTCCGGACCGGCGATCTGGCCCAGCTTCTCGATCACGTACTCCGGCGACAGGCTGCCGTCGCTCTGCGGACCGTAGCTGAGTGGGTAGGTCGCCTTGATGCCCGACAGGTACTCCCACCAGGTGTCGAGCTTCAGTGTGTCGGCGTTGATCCCGGTCTTGCGCAGGGAATCGATCAGGTCCGAGATGACGGCCTTGACATCGCCCACGATCGGCACGTCGGCATGGCGGTTCTTGCCGATCTCGGCGGGATCGATGTCGGCATGGATCACCTTGGCGCCGGGCGCGAAGGAGTCGAGTTTGCCGGTCACGCGGTCGTCGAACCGCGTGCCCAAAGCGATCAGCAGGTCGCTGCGCTGCAGCGCGGCCACGGCGGCGACCGTGCCGTGCATCCCGGGCATGCCGAGATTCTGCGGATGGCTGTCCGGGAAGGCGCCGCGCGCCATCAACGTGGTCACCACCGGGATGCCGGTCAGTTCGGCCAGGTCCAGCAGCTCTGCGCTGGCCTCGCCGCGGATCACGCCGCCACCGACGTAGAGCACCGGCTTGCGGGCCTGTTCGATGAGCTTGGCGGCCTCGCGGATCTGGCGGTTGTGCGGCTTGGTGTTCGGCTTGTAACCGGGCAGATCGATCCGCGGCGGCCAACTGAACGTGCACTGGCCCTGCAGGATGTCCTTCGGGATGTCGACGAGAACCGCGCCCGGCCTGCCGCTGCGGGCGATGTGGAACGCCTCGGCGAGCACCTGCGGGATGTCGTCACCGTCGCGAACCAGGAAGTTGTGCTTGGTGATCGGCATGGTGATGCCGGAGATGTCGGCTTCCTGGAAGGCGTCGGTGCCGATCAGCCCGCGACCGACCTGCCCGGTGATCGCCACGACCGGGATCGAGTCCATCTGCGCGTCGGCCAGCGGGGTCACCAGATTGGTGGCACCGGGCCCCGAGGTCGCCATCATGACGCCGACCTTGCCGGTGGCGTGGGCGTATCCGCTCGCGGCGTGGCCCGCGCCCTGTTCGTGGCGCACCAACACGTGCCGCAGTTTCTGCGAGTCGAACAGCGGGTCGTAGACCGGCAGGACGGCACCGCCGGGGATGCCGAAGATGACGTCGACGCCGAGTTCTTCCAGCGACCGGATGACGGCTTGCGCCCCGGTGAGCTGCTGCGGTGCGACCCGCTTGGGCTCGGCCTGGTCGGAACCTGCTGGGGACTTGGCTGCGGCGGCGCCGTTCGCCGGCGCAGTGGCCGGCCGTTGCGGCGGTCGCGTTGTCGGTGCGCTCACTGTGTCCTCTTTTGTCCTCTTCGCGGAATTTTCGATGGTTGTAATGATGGCTGGCGCGCTGTGGGCAACAAAAAACCCCCGTCAGCAGGCTGCTGTACGAGGGTGGCGCGTCGATGCTGTTGGCTATGCCCGGCAGAGGGCCAGCGCGGCATCAACGCGCCAACCAATTACTACGAGCAATCCCGGGGTCTGCATAATCGTTGACGGTAGCTGCCGTACTGGTCACTGGTCAAATTCCCGGCACCGCCGGGGCGGTCAAATTCCCGGCACCGTCGGGGCGGTCAAATTCACCCAGGCCGGCGGGGCGGGCTGCAGAAGCGTCAGCCGACCAGTGCAAAGATGGACAACGTGAGTGCACGATCCGCCACCGCCCCCGTCGTCATCCGGATATCCCCCATGGCGCACTTTGCGGTCGGATTTTTCGCACTCGGCCTGTTGGCACTGGTGTTCACCGAGCCCGAGTGGTTCGCGCCGTCGCTGGTCATCCCGATCGCGCTCTCTGTTGCGATCGTTCGCTATCGCACGGTGGCCGACGCGGACACCGTGACCGCGCGGTCGCTGCTCGGCAGTGAGACGGTGCCATGGAGCGATATCGAGGGTCTGCGGTTCGACCGGGCGTCATGGGCGATCGCCCATCGGACGAACGGATCGGACCTGCGGTTACCCGGCGTCACGTTCGCCACGCTCCCGCTGCTGGCCGAGGTCAGCGGCGGGCGGGTGCCGAACCCGTACGCCTGAACTACCGAAGGCGTCAGCCCAGCGGGTTGCCGCCGTTGAGCAGCACCCAGATGCCGATGCCTGCACCGATTCCGAGCAGCAGCGCCACGAACGAACCGACGAAGGGGCGCCGCGCCCAACCGCGCCCGGCGTCGAATCCGTAGCGTCCCGGGCCGGTCAGGATGATCGCGGCCGTCGCGACGACCACGATGAGTCGGTACTCGTGTCCGTCGGTGAGGAACTCGGAAAGTCTGGCTTGCTCGTGGGCGGCCATCGCCTCGGCCAGCACCCCGTTGATCAGATAGGCCAGGGCACCGGCCGCGGCGACCGGCGTGAACAGGCCCAAGATCAGCAGCACGCCTGCCGCGATCTGCCCGCCCGTCGCCACATAGGTCACGATGTCGGCGTACTTGAAACCCATCTCGTCGAGCGAGGTGTTGAACCCGTCGAGTCCTGGACCGCCCCACCACCCGAACGCCTTCTGCAGGCCGTGCAGGAGAAGCAGTCCGCCGACCGCGAGTCGCAGGATCAGCAGGCCGAGGTCCTGCGTTCCGCGCCGTCCGGCGGCTCGGACGCGGTCGTCGATGACCTCGTCAGGTTCGATCTCGGTCGGCTCGGCCGCGAACGGCCCGAGCGGGGCCCGGCCGCCGGGCTGGATGTATGGCAGCGGCTCGGGATCGCCCACCATGCTGAATGCCGGTTGGTCCGGGGTTTTGGCCGAGTCGTAGCGCGGTATCGCGGTGGTCTCGAAGTCGCCGCCGTACGTCGACGACGGCAGGTCGTCTTCGGGGTCGACCAGGCTCGCCGCAGCGGGCCTGGCGGAATCGTTTGGCCCTGAATGATCAGGTCTCTGCCAAGCTAGCGGGTCTTGTGAGTGACTGGTCACGCTGCCAGGGTAAGTGCAAGTTCGTCGGTATCCGGGTATTTACCGCGGCGCTTCCGCCTGGTATTGGACGGCTACCGCCACGGCACCGAGTCCCAGCGTGGCGCGCACCGCTGGGCAATCCGTAATCTGGCGAACATGAAATCGCGCCGGCGGATGACGAGGGTGGCCGCCATTCTGTGCGCCGCGATGCTGGTCGGGGTGGGATGCGCCCGGTTCGACGCCGCGCAGTCCGAGCCGTTCACCACCGAACCCGAGATGCAGCCGGGGCCGACGTCGACACCGCCGCCCCCGCCGCCGCTGCCCGCCAAGCCGTTCCCCAAGGAATGCCCGGCCCCCGGCGTCATGCAGGGCTGCCTGGACAGCACGAGCGGTTTGATCATGGGGCCCGACAGCCAGTCCGCGCTGGTCGCCGAGCGGCTGACGGGTGCGGTGAAAGAGGTTTCGGTGCGCGCCGAACCGAAGGTCAAGACCGTGATCCCGGTCGATCCATCGGGTGACGGCGGGTTGATGGACATCGTGCTGTCACCGACCTACTCACAGGACCGGCTGATGTACGCCTACGTCAGCACCCCCACCGACAACCGCGTGGTCCGCATCGCCGACGGCGACGTGCCCAAACCGATTCTGACCGGGATTCCGAAGGGCGCGACCGGCAACACCGGCTCACTGATCTTCACGAGCCCCACGACGCTGTTGGTGCAGACCGGCGATGCGGGCAATCCGGCACAGGCAGGCGATCCCGCCTCGATGGCGGGCAAGGTGTTGCGCATCGAGCAGCCCACCACGGTCAATCAGGCACCGATCACCACCGCGCTGAGCGGCATGGGAGCCGGTGGCGGTATGTGCATCGATCCCTCCGACGGGTCGCTCTACATCACCGACCGCACGCCGACCGCCGACCGTCTGCAGCGAATGACCAAGGATTCGAAGGTGACGACGGTCTGGACGTGGCCGGACCGTCCCGGCGTCGCCGGCTGCGCAGCGCTCGACGGCACCGTTCTGGTCAACCTCGTCAACACCAAGAAAACCGTCGCGGTGCGCCTGGCGCCCGACACCGGTGCGGTGACGGGTGATCCCGAGGTGCTGCGCGAAAACGTGCGCGGGCATGCCTGGGCATTGCAGCTGTCTCCCGACGGCAACGTCTGGGGCGCGACGGTGAACCGCACGGCCGGCGATGCCGAGAAACTCGACGACGTCGTGTTCCCGCTCTTCCCGCAGGGCGGCGGCTTCCCGCGCACCAACGCCGACAAGACCTGATACACAACACATTTCAGCTCACCGCGGTGGCCCGCGCGCGACCGGCCGCGCCGGACGCGTCGTGACAGGTTGGATGCAGAGTGTCACGATCGTCCCGCGGGCCGAAATTGACATGACGTACTATTACCCGGGTGCCTGACCGCCAACGCCGCAGATATGCGCCGCGGCTACCGCGTGAGCAACGGCGCCAGCAACTGCTCGATGCGGCGTTGACAGTCCTCGACGATTGCCCCTTGCACGAGTTGAGCATGGAGGCGGTCGCCGAGGCGGCCGGCGTCGGCAAACCAGTCCTGTACACCGCTTTTCGGACGAGGGCCGAGCTCGTCACGGCGCTGCTGACCCGCGAGCACCGGCACGGAATCGAGCAGGTACGCGCCGCGTTACCCGAGGATCTGTCGATAGCCGGACCCACCGGCGCCTACACCGCGACGGTTTCGGCGTTCCTTCGGTCGGTTCTGGAGAACCCGACCCGGTGGCGGTTGATCCTGACGGTTCCCGACAACGCGCCGCGTGACTACCGCGCCGCCGTGCGTAATGCCCGCTCCCGGGTCATCGCCCAGGCCGAGGAATTCGCGAAAGCCGGTTCAGCGCTCGATCCGCGGCTGGCCGAGCTTGATCCCGTGCTGCTCGGCCACACCATGCTGTCGTTCGCCGAGATGCTCGGCCGGCTCGCCGTCAACGACCCGGAGCGCTACCCGCGCGAGCGGCTCGAGCAGTACGCCGTCGTCGCGATGACGATGTTCGCCGGCCAGAGCCGCTGACCGGCGTTACCCGCCCTGGCCGCAGGCGGCCAACACCAATTCACGGACCCGCGCGGCGTCGGCCGAACCCTTGGTGGCTTTCATGACCGCGCCGACGATCGCACCGGCCGCCTGGACCTTGCCGCCCCGAATCTTCTCGGCCACATCGGGATTGGCCGCAAGCGCCTCGTCGACGGCGGCCTGGATCACCGAATCGTCGCGCACGAGCGCCAAGCCCCGATCGGTCATCACCTGCTCGGGCTCACCCTCGCCGGCCAGTACACCTTCGACGACCTGGCGGGCCAGCTTGTTCGACAGCTTGCCCTCGTCGACGAGCTTGACCACCGCCGCCACCTGAGCCGGCGTGATCGCCAGCGCCTCGAGCTCAACGCCCGCCTCGTTGGCCTTCTGCACCAGGAAGTTGCCCCACCACGCGCGGGCCTGCTCGCTGGAGGCACCGTGGGCGACGGTCGCCGCGACGAGGTCGATGGCACCGTTGTTGACCAGGTCGCGCATCACCTCGTCGGAGATACCCCACTCGTCCTGAATCCGCTTGCGCGACAACCAGGGAAGCTCAGGGATCGTCTCACGCAGCTGCTCGACGAGTTCGGCGCTGGGTGCGACGGGCTCAAGGTCGGGCTCGGGGAAGTACCGGTAGTCCTGGGCGGTCTCTTTGCTCCGGCCGGGCGAGGTGTAGCCGTCCTCGTGGAAGTGCCGCGTCTCCTGCGTGACCTTGCCGCCGGCATCGAGAACCGCTGCCTGACGGCGCATCTCGTACCGGACAGCGACCTCGACGCTGCGCAGCGAGTTGACGTTCTTTGTCTCGGTGCGGGTGCCGAACTCTGCCGCGCCGACCGGCTTGAGCGAGAGGTTGGAATCGCAACGCATCGAACCCTGATCCATGCGGACGTCGGACACTCCCAACGCGCGCAAGAGATCCCGCAACGCGGTCACGTAGGCGCGGGCGATCTCGGGCGCCCGCGCGCCCGTCCCCTCGATGGGCTTGGTGACGATCTCGATGAGCGGCACACCGGCGCGGTTGTAGTCCGCGAGCGATGTCGTCGCGCCGGCGATGCGGCCGGTGTCGCTGCCGAGGTGGGTCAGCTTGCCGGTGTCCTCTTCCATGTGGGCGCGTTCGATCTCGACGCGCCACGTGGTGCCGTCGTCGAGCGGGACGTCGAGGTATCCGTTGATCGCGATGGGCTCGTCGTACTGCGAGATCTGATAATTCTTGGGCTGGTCCGGATAGAAGTAGTTCTTGCGGGCGAACCGGCCCCACGGCGCGATCTGGCAGTTCAGCGCCAGGCCGATCCGGATCGCCGACTCCACGGCCGCCTGATTGAGCACCGGCAACGATCCCGGCAGACCGAGGCACACCGGGCAGACGAGCGTGTTGGGCTCGGCGCCGAACCTGTTGGCACAACCGCAGAACATCTTGGTGGCCGTCGACAGCTCGACATGCACCTCCATGCCCATCACGGGTTCGTAGCGCGCGATCACATCGTCGTAGTCAACGAGTTCAGCGGTGGAGGCAACGGTCATGACCGTGATTTTAGTGTCCCCTGCTCGGCCGGTTCTGAGCAGCCAACGGCCTGCCTACAACGCTTCGGCCGATTCAGCTTGCGGATGCCCGGTCGGCGTTGCCGCCTCGACATCGACGATGTCGTCCCGGTAGGACTCGCGTGCGCCATATATCGCGACGAACGACACCAAGCCGCCGATGACGATGTAGACGGAGAGCGGCCAGCTCGAACCGGCCCAGGCGAACAGCGCAGCCGCGATGAACGGCACCGGCGCGCTCCATGTCATGCTGCCGAATTGGTAACCGATCGCCGATCCGCTGTATCGCAGACGCGTCTCGAACAGCTCGGATATGAAGCTTGCCATCGGCGCATACGTCATCGAATGAATCACCGGAACCGCAATGATCATCGCGATCACCGCAGCGCCGAAGTACCCCGTGTCGAGCAACCAGAAGAATGGGAACGCCATCGCAATCGCGATCAGGCAACCGGCCAACATCACCGGCCTTCTGCCGAGCCGGTCGGCGAAGACAGCCGCGATGGGCAGCGTCACGATCTGAACCAGGGCCGCGATCATGACGGCGACGAGCATCTCACCGCGCGACAAACCTTGTTTGGCGCCGTAGCTCAACGCGAATACCGTCGCCATGTAGAACACGACACTGTTGGCGGCCATCGCGAAGATCGCCGTGATGATCCCGCGATGGGCTTTGGTGACCACCTCGACTGCGGGATAACGCGCTTCGCGGCGCTCCTCTTGAACAGCGCGGAACGCAGGCGATTCCGATATCCGGATTCGAATGTAAAGGCCGATCAACAACAGAACGGCACTCGCCAGGAACGGAATGCGCCAGCCCCACGCCAGCATCGCATCCTCCGGCAGTAGTTCGACGAGAAAGAAAGCCACGGCGGCGAGCACCAACCCCGCGGGAACACCACACAGCGGCCAACTCCCGTAGAAAGCGCGCCGCCCTTTCGGCGCATGCTCGACGGCCATGAGCACTGCACCACTCCACTCACCACCGATCGCCAGCCCTTGGAGCAGCCGCGTGCCGACGAGTAGGACCGGCGCCCATATCCCGATCTGCGCGTACGTCGGCAGCAGGCCCACCGTCGCGGTCCCGACGCCCATCAGGACCAAGCTGGTGACCAACATGGTTTTGCGCCCAAGCCGGTCGCCGAAATGACCGAATACCACCCCGCCCAGCGGCCGCACCACAAATGCGACACCGAAAGCTGCGAATGAGGCCAATGTGCCGGAGAGGGGATCCAGCGAGGGAAAGAACAAATGGTTGAACACCAGTGCCGATGCGGTACTGAAGATGAACATGTCGAAGAACTCGATCAACGTACCGATGAAGCTCGCAAAGGCGACCTTCGGAACTGACACCGTTTGACCGGGTGTGGCATCGACCATGGGTGACACCTTTCTATGGGGCGACAGTGCCCTGGGTTGGATTGTGACGCAACAGTAGGTCAACAAGCCAATGTGTTCAAGGTCCAACTTTTAATTGATGGACACTTCAACGACTGTCTCACTATTCGGACGGATTTCATCTCATTTAGTGAGAATGGATCCAATCCCACGCTATGGGAACCAACGTTGAGCGGCCGATTCCACTGCATGTCGCATCTCATATCGTGGAATGACAATTGGTTCGCATGTACCAATAGCTGCAGCGTTTTTCGACGTCATGACATCCTTTGACTGCGACAAGACACAAGATCGGGCCAAGTCGCCCGAACGAAGATCAAATGTCGAACATCTGCGTTATTGTCTAAACCACAGCGGCTCCTCGACAGCGGGCGTGCCGCGGCTCGGTGAGCACTCATTCCGCGAGGGACGTCCATATCTCACCCGATTGACGGGATCGACGAAAGAGCAGAGCCCACATGAACGACATCGCATTCATCGGAGTAGGGACAATGGCCACCCCGATGGCACGGCGTTTCCTCGACCGTGGTTGGCGGGTCTGTTTGACCGACCCCGTGCCGGATCGCACCGCTCCGTTCGAGAGCCATCGATTCGCCACCGTGTACGACGATGTCGAGTCACTCCCGAAAGCCACTTCGTTCGTCGTTCTGAGCCTTCCGTCGGCGAGTGTTCTCGACACAGTCGTCCAGGCGCTGGCGGCGACGCCTGCCGTGGACCGCGCTGTCGTGATCAACACCTCCACGGTCGGACTGTCGGCGGCTCGACGGGCCGCCGAGATCGTTTCGGCGGCCGGCTACCGGTTCGTCGATGCTCCGGTGAGCGGCGGGGCGGCCGGCGCCGAGCACGGCCGGCTGACCGTGATCGCCTCCGGCGATCCCGAATCCGTTGACCGATGCGCTGAGGTTTTCGCCGTGATCGGTGAACAGGTCTTCACGGTGGGTACCGAGCCGGGCCAGGCGCAGGCGATGAAGGTGGCGAACAACGTGCTGTCGCTGGGAGCCCTGGCCGCGACAGCAGAAGCGACGGTGATCACGCGCAAGGCCGGGATTCCGCTCGATGTCGCGCTCGACGTGCTGAATGCCAGCTCCGGACGCAATTCCGCCACCGCGGTGAAGTTCCCGAGACATATCCTCAGCGGGCGTTACGATTTCGGCTTTCCGACCGCCGGCGCGCTCAAAGATGTGTCGCTCTATACCGAGCTGGCTCATGAGCTCGGCGCCGTCGCCCCACTGGGTGACGCCGTGCAGGATTGTTGGCAGCACGCCGTCGCGGCCGGGTACGGCGAAGATGACTGCACCCACATCGTCACCGTGTACGAGCGGGCTGCGCAACTCAGCCCAGAGGCGCAGGGATGACCGAACCGATGGAGCCCGATACGGCGAACTCGTTGTGGGATGCGGCGTCCACGGTCGCGCAATCCGCACATCCCGAGACGCTCGAACGCGCGGCGGGTTGTCTCGCGGTCGCGCTCACCGACATGCTCGTGTCGAGCAGAACGCCCAGGCACCGCGCGGTCGCATCGGCGCTGGCCGCCGGAGATGGGCCGTGCACCGTCACCGGATCGCCAAGGGGCGCCTGCCTTCCGAACGCTGTGGCGGCGAACGCCTACCTCATGCACGCCCGTCTGACTGATGACTCTTTCGAAGTCGCCGCCCATCCGGGACTGACTGTCGTGCCGGTGGCACTCGCCGCGGCCGAGCATGCCGCAGACGTCACCGGCATCATGCCAACCGGCCAAGCCGTGCTCCGGGCCGTTGTCGGCGGATACGAGATCGCCTGCCGGCTCGCCGAACGGTTACTCCCCCAGGTTTCGAGCAGGGGATGGCGCGTGACCTCTGTCATCGCCCCACTCAGCGCGGCCGCCACATTGGCGCTGATGCTCGACTTGCCCAGCGAGACCGCTTGCGATGCAATAGCTCTCGCGGCAACCACAGCCGGTGGGCCGCTCGCGGTGGTATCGACTTCCGGAGACGGCTGGAGATTACAGCCGGCACTTGCCGTACAGGCCGGTGTGTCGGCGGCGCTTGCCGCACAGGCCGGACTACGCATCGGCGCCGACTACCTGGCTGCAAGGCACGGCTATTACGAGCTGTTCGGTGCTGCGATGCCGATCACCCGCCAACCCGGAGCACCTGCGGTACACGCGGTCACATTCAAGCGATATCCCGTGGCAATGTACGGGCAATCGATATTCGACGCGTTCGGCAAGCTTCCGACGCTGACCGGTCAGGCAACCCGGTCGACAATCACCGTCGCACCATTCGCAGCACGGTACGGCTCCCAGAATGAAGCCTCCATAACGTCGATTTCGAGCGTTCCGGGCATCGCATTGCAAGCCCTACGCGAGTTTCATCCGGATCTCGATATTCGTCTGCTCGAAGACACCGGACAATTGGTGGTCATCCCCGACCCCCATATCGATCCGCTGTCTGCGCGAATCGGTGTCGAATTGGCAGACGGCACGGAATACACCGCCGGGGGCAATGGTGATACCCGGGAATGGGATGCCACCGACTTTCGTGTGCATTGCATCGCGACATCAGGCAGCCCAGAACTCTGCGACGCGGCGTACCGCATCTCGGCTGAGAACAGTCTCGACAAGCTGCTGGAGATTTGGCGCGCGGGTTGAACACGTCGGCCGCGCGTCGATCCGTGGCATGGTTCGACGCGCGGCGGTGAGCCATCACGGCGTGACCACGGCCCCACCATCGACGACAAGAGTGGCTCCGGTCGTGCTCGCCGACACTTCCGAGAGCAGGAACACCACAGCCGCTGCGATTTCCTCGGGCTCTACCGGCCGCCCCAGCGGTACTGATGCATCGACGACGCGCTTCGCCTCTGCAGCATCCAACCCGTCCCGTTGTTGCAGCCGATGGACGCGACCACGGTATCGATCAGTCGCAGTCGTGCCCGGCACCACGGTGTTGACGCGGATACGCCGTCCCGCCAGCGCCGCGGCGTAGTGTCGGGTCAGCGCCTCGACAGCCGAGTTCACCGCGCTCACATGCGGCGATTCGGGCCAGTACCGCTTCGACGCAATCCCCGAGATGTTCACCACGCTGCCGTCGCCTCCGAAACTGTCCAGCGCGGCCTGCACCACGGTCTCGTAACCGAGCAGCTTCAACTCGAACAGGTCAGCCCAATCCGCGCGCTGTGGGTGGCCGTGGTCGATCGAGAACGCTGACGCGTTGTTGACGACTCCGTCGAGCCGCCCGAACCGGTCTACCGCGGCCTTCACGACCACTCGGCCCGAGTTCGCCTCGCGCAGGTCGGCCTGAACGAATCCCAGGCGCGTCTGTTCTCCGAGATCGGCCGACGCCTTGGCTATCGAGGCCGGAGTGCGGGCAGCGACCATGACACTCGCCCCTTCGTCCAGCAACAGTCGAGTCGTCGCGAGACCAATACCGCGTGTTCCGCCGGTTACCAGAAACACTCGGTCAGCCAGCCGGAGATCCATGATGCACCCCTTCGTTGTTATTTGTTGGACAATAACAATCAAATGCCGACCCGTCAGTTATGTTTCCAGATGATGAGAACTGGTAGTCGATCTACCTGCAAAATTCTGAGAACTTCCACGCGTTTCCCAGATAGTGCGACCAGAGCCCATGCCAGCCATTGACCAGTAGCACAACTCGGCGTTAATGTTCGACATATCCGATATCGTCACATCACCACCCGCCCGATGAAGTAGCGTCGCCAGTACGAAGCACGCCGCCTTCCACCGGCAAACTCGCGGGCGGGCCGTTCAGACAACAGGAGGCGACGAATGACCCGCGGGATGGACTCAGAGACCAAACCTTGGGAAGGCGTGATACCCGCCGAAGATCTGGCCAGTTTCGCGCGCGAGTTCGACAAGGAGGACCGACCGCTGTCAGCAGGCACTCGGCCCGCCGTGCTGGTGATCGATATGACGCGGGCGTTCGTCGACTCGACCTATTCGACCGGTTGGAGTGAAACCGGCTATCCGGCGGTCGATGCCACTGCCGAGCTGTTGACGGCAGCGCGCGCAGCAGGCGCGCCGATCTTCTTCACCAAGGCCTATCCGGAGGCAGATCATCAACCCCTCCCGGCCGAACGTGGCCGCTGGAAACTCAACGCCGCGCCGGCCGCGCTACCCGAGGGAACACCGCCCGGTGACGTGATCGCCGACAAACTCGCCCCACAGCCTGACGAGATAGTGATCAACAAGGGCGGCAAACCGAGTGGATTCTTCGGAACCCCGTTGGCGTCCTACCTCATTCACGCCGGCTGCGACACGACGATCGTGACGGGCATGACCACGAGCGGCTGCGTACGCGCCACGGTCCTCGATGCGTTCCAGTACAACTTCCACGTGATCGTGCCGCACGAGTGCACGGCCGACCGCAGCCAGATCTCGCACAAAGTGAACCTGTTCGACATGCACATGAAGTACGCCGATGTCATCGGCGTGCGCCAGACGATCAATTACCTCAAGGCGTTGTGAATCCCGGCGAGCAGACACAGAATCGCACTTACTGACACCAATTCATGCGAGTTCATGTCTGCTCGCGCAAGATAATTCAGCCGAAGAACTCCACGGCATCGTCATAGCGGCTCTGCGGCACGAGCTTGAGTTGGCGGGTCGCATCGGCGAGCGACACCCGCCCGATGTCCTGCCCGCGCAGAGCCACCATCATCCCGTACTCGCCGGCGTGCGCGGCATCGGCGGCGTTCACGCCGAACCGGGTGGCCAGCACACGGTCGTAGGCCGTCGGCGTGCCACCGCGCTGGACGTGGCCGAGCACCGTGACCCGGACGTCCTTTTTGATCCGCTTCTCGACTTCGAGCGCCAATTGCTGTGCGACGCCGGTGAACTTCTCGTGCCCGAACTCGTCCATACCGCCCTGCCGCAACTGCATGGTGCCCTCGGCAGGCTTGGCACCTTCGGCGACCACGCAGATGAAATGTGACGAACCGTGCTGGAACCGCTTCTTGACCAGCCGGCACACCTCTTCGACGTCGAAGGGCTGCTCGGGGATGAGCGTCATGTGCGCGCCGGACGCCAAACCGGCGTTCAGCGCGATCCAGCCGGCGTGCCTGCCCATCACCTCGACGAGCATCACGCGCTGGTGCGACTCGGCGGTGCTGTGCAATCGGTCGATGGCCTCGGTGGCGATCTGCAACGCCGTGTCGTGGCCGAATGTCACGTCGGTGCAATCGATGTCGTTGTCGATGGTCTTCGGCACGCCGACCACCGGAACGTTCTCTTCCGACAGCCAATGGGCCGCCGTGAGCGTGCCCTCACCCCCGATCGGGATGAGGACGTCGATGCCGTTGTCCTCCAGCGTCTGCTTGATCTGGTCCAGCCCGGCCCGCAGCTTGTCGGGGTTCACCCGGGCGGTGCCGAGCACCGTGCCGCCCTTGGCGAGCAGCCGGTCGTTGCGGTCGTCGTTGGCCAGCTGGATCCGGCGGTCCTCCAAGAGACCGCGCCAACCGTCGAGGAACCCGACGACGGACGATCCGTACCGCTGGTCGCACGTGCGCACCACCGCCCGGATCACCGCGTTCAGGCCAGGACAGTCGCCACCGCCGGTGAGAACTCCTATCCGCATGAGCTCTATCTTGCCCGCACTGGAGCAGCCACGCCGCACGGAGGGGCGGTCAAGATGTCAACGGGTCACAGCGCGCTGGGCAGCGGGCCTCGCGCCGCTTCGTATGCCGCCCCGACGCGGTACAGGCGGTCGTCGGCCAGTGCCGGTGCCATGATCTGCAATCCGACCGGCAGGCCGTCGTCGGGCGAGAGACCCGACGGGACCGACATGCCACAGTGCCCGGCCAGGTTGAGCGGCAGCGTGCACAGGTCGAACAGATACATGGCCAACGGATCGTCGACCTTCTCCCCCAGCCCGAATGCCGTGGTGGGTGTCGCCGGCGACACCAGCACGTCGACGTTCTCGTAGGCACGGTCCAGATCGCGCGCGATGAGTGTGCGCACCTTCTGCGCCTGGTTGTAGTAGGCGTCGTAATAGCCGGCCGACAACGCGTATGTGCCAATCATGATGCGGCGCTTGACTTCCGGACCGAATCCGGCTGCCCGTGTCAACGCCATGACCTCTTCGGCGCTGTGCGTGCCGTCGTCGCCGACGCGCAGGCCGAAGCGCATGGCGTCGAAGCGGGCGAGGTTGCTCGACACCTCGGACGGCAGGATCAGGTAGTAGGCCGCCATCGCGTGATCGAAGTGCGGGCAATCGACCTCGGTGACCTCGGCACCCAGCGCGGTGAGCTGCTCGACGGCGGCGTTGAACGACTCCAACACGCCCGGCTGGTAGCCCTCGCCGCGCAACTGCTTGACGACGCCGACCCGGACACCCTTCAGGTCGCCCGCGGCGCCGGCCTTGGCCGCCGCGACCACATCGGGAACCGCGGCGTCGACGGACGTGGAATCCCGCGGGTCGTGGCCGGCGATCACGGCGTGCAGCAGCGCGGTGTCGAGCACCGTGCGCGCACACGGTCCGCCCTGATCGAGCGACGACGCACACGCGATCAACCCGTAGCGCGACACCGTGCCGTAGGTCGGCTTGACGCCGACGGTCGCGGTGAGCGCGGCGGGTTGGCGGATGGACCCGCCGGTGTCGGAGCCGATCGCCAGCGGCGCCTGGTAGGCCGCCAGCGCGGCGGCACTGCCGCCGCCCGACCCACCGGGCACCCGCTCGGTGTTCCACGGGTTACGAGTCGGGCCGTACGCCGAGTTCTCCGTCGACGAGCCCATCGCGAACTCGTCCATGTTGGTCTTGCCGAGGATCGGGATGCCCGCTGCGCGCAACTTTGCGGTCACCGTGGCGTCGTAGGGCGAACGCCAGCCTTCGAGGATCTTCGACCCACACGTGGTCGGCATGTCCGTGGTGGTGAAAACGTCCTTGAGAGCCAACGGCACGCCGGCGAGCGGCGACGGCAGCTGTTCGCCGGCCGCGACAGCGGCGTCGATGCGGCCCGCCTCGGCGAGCGCCTCGTCGGCGGCCACGTGCAGGAACGCGTTGAACCGATCGTCGGTGGCCGAAATCTGATCCAGGTGAGCCTGGGTGACTTCCGTGGACGACACTTCCTTGGTCGCGATCTGTGCGGCCAGGGTGGCTGCGTCGCGACGAATCAGCTCGGTCATTCTGCCTCTCCCAGGATCCGCGGCACCGCGAAGCGCCCGTCGACCGCATTCGGTGCTGCTGCCAGGGCTTCGTCCTGCGACAGGCACGGCTCGACGGTGTCCGGCCGGCTCACGTTGACGTCTTTCAGCGGGTTGTCGGTGGGTTCGACGCCGGTGACATCGACGGACTGGATCTGGCTGACGTGGCCCAGGATGGCGTCCAACTGGCCGGCGAAACTGTCCAGCTCGTCGTCGGTCAGCGCCAGCCGGGCCAGGCGCGCGAGGTGGGCAACCTCGTCTCGGGAGATCTGCGACACGACAAAGCAGCCTAGTCAAGCCGTGAAGACCGGGATCGGGCGGCAGGTGCCCGTCATGCCCGGGCGCCTGCCCTGTGCGACAGTGTTGCGCGTGCCTTCGTATCTGCTGCGCGTGCAACTGGAGGATCGGCCGGGCAGCCTCGGCTCCCTCGCAGTCGCGCTCGGCTCGGTAGGCGCCGACATTCTCTCGCTCGACGTCGTCGAACGCGGTGCGGGTTATGCCATCGACGATCTGGTGGTCGAACTGCCTGCCGGCGCGATGCCCGACACCCTCATCACGGCGGCCGAGAACCTGTCCGGCGTCTACGTCGACAGCATCCGGCCACACACGGGGCTACTGGAGGCGCACCGCGAACTCGAGCTGATCGACCACATCGCCGCCGCGCACACCAAGCCCGCACGGCTTCAGGTCCTCGCCGAGGAAGCGCCCCGCGTCCTGCGCGTCGGCTGGTGCACGGTCGTCCACTCGTCGGGCAACGGGGTGGCGCGCGTCGCCGCCAGTCACAGCGCGCCCGAAACCCAGGCGGAATCCGCACCGTGGCTGCCGTTACGGACAGCGGCCGCACTCGACGCCACCGCGGACTGGGTGCCGCAGGTGTGGCGCGACATGGACACCACACTGGCCGCCGCACCGCTGGGCGATCACGACACCGCGGTGATGCTCGGCAGGCCCGGTGGCCCCGGTTTCCGGCCCTCGGAGGTCGCGCGGTTGGGCTACCTCGCCGGCATCGTGGCGACCATCCTGCGCTGAGCGCCGATCACTCCCGGTTCTCGCCGTGCGCGTTGGCGTTGTCGAGCAGATCCTTCAGCTGGTCGAGCGGCTCTCCCCGTCCGACACCTAGCCTTTGGCCCGGTGCGCTGCCACCCCCGACACTCGGCAACCGGTCGGGGCTGACCGGGTTGAGCACGTCCGGGCCACCCCCTTCAGGACCGACGACCGGGGCATCGCCACCGGCCGCGGTCGGCGGCGTCGGCATGTTCGGTCCGGGACCGGGCGTCATCGTGGGCTCGGGCGCCTGCGGGGACGGCATGTTCGGCCCGGGGCCCGGAGGTGGCGCTGCCCCGGGGGTCTGGCCGGCGCCGTCGGGCGCTTGTCCCGGCGACGGTGCGCCGTCAGGTGATTGACCGGCCGACGGTGGACCACCGGGTGCCTGCCCTTGTGACGGTTGGGCACCCGGCGTTTCACCCTGCGATGGCGACCCCCCGGGGGATTCACCTTGCGACGGTGGCGCCCCGGGCGACGGCGACGGAGATCCACCGCCACCCAGACCCGGCAGGGGCGGCGCCGAGGTCGGGATCAGCGAGGTCGGAGGTGGTGGCGGCGTGATGGTCTCCGGTGGAGACGGCGGCGGTGGGGGTGGCCGGTCCAGGTTCTTCAGCTTCTGCTCGAGGCGCGGCAGCGCTTCGGCCCGGATGGCGCGCCGATCTTCGTTGGCGTCGTCGTTGCCTTCGAAACACTGTGCCGGGGCTTCCTTCACGACCGAGATCGCGGTGTTGTACCACTTTTCGGCCGCCGCCCTGTCGTTGCTGCGGGTGGCTATGTCGCCCAACGTTTCCTGTACCAACTCCAGGTTCACCCGCACCGGGCACGACGCCGCGGCGTCGGTCCGCGACAGCGATTCTTGAAACCGTGCCTCGGCGTCGGCCAGCCTGCCCTCCAGCACCATGAGGTCGCCCGTCGCGAACGACGTCTTGGCCGGGTCGATGACGTCGACGAACTCCAGGATCGAGATGTCCCCACGCAACGCGTCGATGTCGTGGCGGTCGAAATCCGATATCGCAGAATTGCCCGCGATCACCACGCTGATCATCTTCGCGGCGACCACGAGCAGCACGATGAGCACCGGGGCCGCATAGAGGTACAGCCGCCGCCGTAGCCGCAGCCGCGACGGCCCGGACCGGAATGCGGTGCGGATCCGCCGGAACGCCTCGTTCACCACTGCCGCGGGGGCCTGCTTCAGCATCATGCGGTTACGTCCTTGCGCGACATCCGGTTCCGCCTGAACTCGCGGATGGTCAAGGCGATCTCGACGAGCACCAAGATGGCCGCGAGCATCGTGAACACCCAGAACAGTTCGCGCCGCTCGACGAACTTCGATGCCTTGACCGCGTTTTCGTCGTCAGCCGACGACGTGGACAGATCCACCGCAGGCAGTACCGCGGTGATCGGCTGCCCGGCTTCGCGATGGAAATACGGAACCCCGAGCTCCTCGGCGATCTCCTTGAGCTTCGATTCGTCGAGAACGGAGTTCAGCGGCGCGCCGGTGCCCGGATCACTCTGGTACACCTTGGTGCCGTCGACCCAGCCCTGCGGTATCGGCCCGCCCGCCGGGGTGCCGTAGCCCAGAACGGCCCCACCGGTGACGGCGCCGTCGGGCAGGTCGAACGGTGCGTCGTCCACGCGGCTTCCGCCGCCACCCTCCCCGAAATAGAACACCAGGCTCTTGGAATCCGGGAAGCGGGTCGCGGCCGCCTCGAGCTGTTGTTTCAGAACGTCTCTGGCGGCGGTCGGGTCGGTTTGGTACATTGCGTCCGGTGCCACCAACGTGTACGGCGACATCCCGTGCACCATCGAGTTCAGGCTCCACGAGTCGTCGGACAGCGGCCAGTCGAGCACCGCCTTCGACGCGAAGGAGATCACGCCGAATCGCGCGCGCGGGTACTCGTTGATCAGCGACTCGATGTCGGCGCGGATGCCGGTCATCCGAGTTTCGCGGTCACCGAAGTCCTCCACCCGAGAGTTGACCGAACGGTCCACCAGAAAAAAGACGTTGAGGTTCGGATCCACCGCCAACGTGCCCTGCGGTTGTTCGGGCTGTTCGCCGTCGTCGAGATCGAATCCCGGCCGCGCAGCGGCGAAGACGAGCATCAGCACCGCAAGGGTGAGCCCGCACCATCGCAGCACGACACGCCGGTACTGACCGGTCCCGGTGCGGACGAGGACGCGGTACAACGCGAACATCCGGATGACGATCAACACGATGCCGACGACGAACAGCAGCATCGGGGACAGGATCGGATCGAAGGTCATCGACGCAGCACCGCCAACGACACGCAGAGCAGCACCGCTGCCACCACCGCGGCGAGAAGCGCATCGCGCGGCGCGTCCCACGACTCGCTCGTCACCACTCGCCCGCTGGACAACACGACTTCCGGTGGGTTGTCGCGGATCTCGTCGAGCAGCCGCGTCAGGGTGGCGTCCTCCCCTGCCTCGGTCTGTGCGGTACCGGCCGGGTTGTAGAGCGAGAACTTTCCACCCGTCGCTTCGGAGATGGACTGCAGCCGATTGTTGGCCTCGGGTGAACTCTCGGCCACATCCGAT
Source organism: Mycolicibacterium wolinskyi (assembly GCF_002101965.1). Lineage (GTDB taxonomy): Bacteria > Actinomycetota > Actinomycetes > Mycobacteriales > Mycobacteriaceae > Mycobacterium > Mycobacterium wolinskyi. The sequence goes on along the minus strand of NZ_LQQA01000015.1, from coordinate 493,834 downwards.
CGCGAGATGACGTTAATCTGGACACCGGCTTTCGTCGCCATGTCCTTGATCGCCTGCTCGGTGTAGAGCTGGGCCCGCTGCTCGTCGGGCGACCGGAATGCGCTGTACCCGATGTACACCAGTGATCTGCGGTGCTGGCTCTTGCCTTCGAACGACGGGAAACCGGTCAGACACAAGGCCAGGATGTCCTCGACGCTGCGGGCATAGTCCACGTAGGTGATCGACTGGGCGAACTTCTCGATCCCCGTCTGCAATTCGGCGCGATCAGCATCCGATACGTCGCGGTTCGTGTCCAGATCCTGTTGGATCCGCGCCATTTTCGCGAAGTACTCGAACCGCTGGGCGGCATACTCGTGATCGCGGGTCAGCGGCACGACCCGCAGGCTCGACGACGTCAGCCCGATCCGCTGGGTGTCGAATGACTTCGCCTGCTGCGCGTAGTAGTTGAGGAAGTTGGCGGTGGTCGGGTCGGTAACCGGCTCACCCACGCACAGCATGATGTCTTCGGGATGCTCGGTGTCGAATTCCTTCGTCGTGGTCGACGCGCCGACCGGACGGGCGCTCGCGGTGAGAGCCGCGGCGAACGTGGCCAACAACAGCACCCCGGTGATGATCATCGACAGGAAGTAGATGCGGTACACCCGTGCGTACTCGGGCAGCCGTGTGAGCCGGTCGACGTGCGCCAACGGTCGCAGCACCCGCTCGACCTTCGCCATCGGCAGCAATGCGGCGGCGGCGACGGCGGCCAGCAGGCACACCACGCCGGCGATGATCACCGGCCACCATTTCAGGTCCATGACCGGATCAACTCCTCGGCGGACCGGCCGAGTGCGACCATGTCGGCCCGCGCACCGCGGTTGAACTGAACATCGTTGAGCGCGTGCAACAGTGGGCCTGCGGCAGCGAGTTCACCTGTCGCGATGTCGCCGGCGTGCAGATACTGGGCGCGCACTCCGGTCGCGACGAAGAGAAAGCTGCGCACTGTGCGGCTGACGTTGGCGCCGGCCTGTTGCGGCGAAAGGCCGCCGGCCAAGAACTGCTCGTTCGTGCGTCGCACGGTTCGGGCGAATCGCTGCCGCACCAGCTTGCCGTGCAGGCTGCCGATCACGGGGATGGTCCGCAGCCGCGCCGGAGACATCGTCCACACGTAAACACCCACACACCAGGCGATCACGAGTGCGATCAGCAGGAGCCCGAACCACAACCACCACAACGAGAACGGCAGCGGCCCGCCGACGAACCGCAACAGGTCATCGGACGGCATTGCTGAACACCTCGTTCATCTCGACGATCCGGTCGCGGATCTCCACGCTGCTTCCGATTCGCGCGAACGAGATCTCGTGCGAGGCGAGGAAATCGTCGAGCTGCGCGACCCGGGCCTGTTCAGCGGCCCGGTAGGCGGCAACGACGCGCGGCCCGAGGGTGGCTCCGTTGAGCACGAACCGCCCGGTGGCCACGTCGAACCCATCGTGCTCGCCGTCGTCGGCTCCGACCGCCGGCATGTCGGTGACCATCAACCAGATCATTTCGTGTTGTCCGACAAGCTGTTTGAGTACTTCATCGAGCCGGGGACTGATATCGGGTTCGTCGGAGACGACGATCAGCAACAACCGGCGCCGGTGCGCGCGGGCCACGAACTCGAGCTGGCTGACGATGTCGGTGGGGCCGACGTCGCCGAAACTGTGGCCGTAGTAATGCTCGAGCATGCTCTCGATATGGGTTTCCCCGCGCCGGTTACGGATGTTGGCCGAGCCCCTGGAATCCCCGTAGACCATGCCGACTTCGTCGCTGCGTCCCGTCGCGATCAGGCCGATGGCGCCCATCACGTTGGTCGCGACCTCGCGTTTCACCTCGCCGGCGGGGGTCAAGGCCGACATGTTGCGCCCGGCGTCGGCGACGAGCAGGATCTTGTGATGGCGTTCGGAGACGAACCGCTTGATCAGCACCGAGCCCGCGCGGGCGGATGCCTTCCAGTCGATGTCGCGGACGTCATCACCGGCCACATAGGGCCGCAGGTCGTCGAGTTCCAGTGTCCTGGTGTGCAGTAGCGCGTACCGACCGCCCTCCAGCAGGCCCCGGGCGTCCGTACCGAAGTACTGCTTGGCACGATTGAGGTACTTGCCCATGTCCGGTCAGGGCACTCGGACCGACTGCAACACCGCGTCGATGATCGTCTCGGATGTGACGTTGAGCCGCGCGGCTTCGAAACCGAGGATCAGCCGGTGCCGCAGCACGCGGTGGGCCAACTTCTGGATGTCGTCCGGGAGAACATGATTGCGGCCCTGCAGAACCGCCAGCGCGCGCGCTGCCCGGCTGAACGCGATGCTGGCCCGCGGACTCGCGCCGTACTGCACGAGCTTCGCCATCTGCGGTGGCAGGAACTGCTGCGGGTTGCGGGTGACGTTGATGAGCTGGGTGATGTAGTGCACCAGCACCGGGTCCAGGTGGACGCTGCGCACCACGTTCTGCAGACGCCGCATATCCTCAAGGCCCACAACCGGTCTCGGCTTCTCGCCGCGATCGTAGACACCGGCGTCGATACGGAAGATGACCTCGGCCTCCTCCTGCGGCGTCGGATACCGCAGTACCTCTTTCAGCATGAACCGGTCGGTCTGCGCCTCAGAGAGCGGATAGGTGCCCTCCTGGTCGACCGGGTTCTGGGTGGCGATGACCACGAACGGCTCGGGTATCGGGTACAGCTTGCCTGCGATCGTCGTCTGCCGTTCCTCCATCGCCTCGAGCATGGCGCTCTGCGTCTTGGCGCTGGAGCGGTTGATCTCGTCGAGCAGGACGATGTTGGTGTGCACCGGGCCGAGTTGGGTGACGAACTGGCCCGAGGACGAGTCGTAGATCTGCGTCCCGATGATGTCGCTCGGCAGCAAGTCGGGAGTGCACTGAATACGTTGAAACCCACCGGATATCGAATCGGCCACCACCCGGGCGGCCGTTGTCTTGGCGAGCCCCGGAACGCTTTCCAACAGAATGTGACCGCCGGTGAGCACGCCGATCAGGAGCGACTCGCGCAGATTCTCCTGCCCGACGACTTTGCTGGAGAACACCTGGGCGATCGCGTTGACTATGCGATGGGCGTTCGCCATCTCGTGCTGGTTGGGTTGAACACGCGCGGCTGTCGTCATCTGTTCACTTTCGGTGCATGGTCGGACCGCCGAATGGCGCTGACTGACGCTCAGTTCAACTTGACTGTTGGCGGGGTTTGGCTGAGGTCGGCGTCCCCGTAGATCGAGAAGGTCTCCGTGCCGGTCAACCGGGCGCCGTCGCGACCCTGCACCGAATAGCCGAAGCTGCCCGACATCGAGATGCTGGCCGACATCGAATACTCGGAGAACGAAATCTGGGCGTCGTCGGCGCTCGGCGCCTGCCACTCCACCGTGCCGTCGACCGCTCCGTACTCGTACAGACTCTGCGGGCAGTCCGGCGGCGACAGCTGCCGGGAGCGCGCGCACCCGTCCAGCAGACCCTTGATGCTGGAGACGATTTCTTGATGCGCCGAATCGCTCAACTTGAAGGTGGGAAAGGTGCCGCCGGCGTAGCCCGTCAAGGAATCCAGCAGCAGTGGTTTGCCCTCCACGGCGAGATTCTTGTTGTTCGAGCCCCATTCGACGTAACCGGGGAACACATAAACGACCGATGTGCCGACCGGTTTACCGAACGCCGTCAGGCTGCTCGCTGCTTTGCTTGACGCCTGGCTCGAAAAGTCGAGCCGCGCCGCCGCGGAATCGAGCTTCCACTTGCCGCCCATTTTTCTCATCGAGAACGTGGAGTCGGAGACCTGGTCGCCGAAATTCGCCGTCACGTGCACCTGGGCATAACCGATATCGCTGCTCTTCGAATCGTCACCCAGGATCCGGATGTTCGAAATCGGCATCTTCTCGATCTGCTGCTTGAGGATCTCATCGGTCAACAGTTCCTTGGACGCGGGTTGGTCGCGCCCGAAACTCAGCGCCGCTTCCGCGTCGCCCTTGGCCAGCGCCTCAAGGTAGCCCTGCACTGTCGCGCCTGCGGAGTCGCTGGACCCGCCGCTTCCCCCGCCGCCGGTCAACGCGATCACGCCGACCACCACGATCACCAGCAACACCGCCACACCCGCGCCGATGGTGACCAGGAGGGCCTTGCGGTTTCGTCGCGGACCGCCCGGCGCGGGCTCGAAGCCGCCGAACTGCGAACCGAACTGGGGTCCCGGCTGTTGCTGGGGCCCACCGGGCCAGCCCTGCTGGCCGGGCTGACCCCAGGCCGGCGGCTGCTGCGGTGACCACTGCTGGGGCGGCGGTTGCTGCGGCGGCACGGGCGGCGGGACCGGCGGCTGGGCACCCCATCCGCCGGGCGGGTTGCCACCCCCCTGACCACCCGAACCGCCGATCGGGCTGGGGCCTCCGTAGCCCTGTCCTCCTGGCCAATTCGTCACAGCAGAACCCCCAACCGTGGCCAGCGCCTCACCGGCAAACCCCACTTCTCGCAACTTGATCACTGCGCACAAACAAGCCCGGAACTTTCCATCGCTCGGAGGCATTGTAACCAGCCATTGCTGGGCGCGCCGACATCAATTTTCCGGACCGGCGGTACGGTGAACAATCGCCGTCCGCCGATTTCAGCAACTTTGCCGCGGGGTCGGCGACCGTCGGTGCGAGAACAGAAACTCCCGGCCTATTCCGAAGCTGGCGGCGGACCCTCGGCCAGGAGTTGCCGGAATCCGTCCTCATCGAGAATCGGCACGCCGAGTTCGACGGCTTTGTCGTATTTCGATCCGGGAGCATCCCCGGCGACCACGTAGGCCGTCTTCTTCGAGACCGAACTGGCGGCCTTGCCGCCGCGGCTGATGATCGCTTCCTTGGCCTCGTCGCGCGAAAAGCCCGGCAACGAACCGGTGACCACGATCGACAGGCCTTCGAGCGTGCGCTCCACGCTGGCGTCGCGCTCGTCGGCCATCCGCACGCCGGCCGCGCGCCACTTGTCGACGATCGCCCGGTGCCAGTCGACGGTGAACCAATCGACGACGGCCGCCGCGATCGTCGGCCCGACGCCCTCGACGCCGGCCAACCTTTCCTCCGAGGCTTCGACGATCGCGTCCAGGCTCGCGAACTCGGTCGCCAGCGCGCGCGCCGCGGTCGGTCCGACGTGGCGGATGGACAGGGCCACGAGGACGCGCCACAGCGGCTGCGCCTTAGCCTTGTCGAGATTGGCCAGCAGGCGCTTGCCGTTGGCGGACAACTCGCCGGCCTTGGTGGTGAACAGCTCGGTGCGCAGCAGTTCGTCGGCGGTGAGGGTGAACAGGTCCCCTTCGTCGGCGATGACACCGGCCTGCAGCAACGCGGTCGCGGCTTCGTAGCCCAGGCCTTCGATATCGAACGCACCGCGCCCGGCGACGTGGAAAACCCGCTCCCGCAACTGTGCCGGGCAGCTGCGCGTGTTCGGACAGCGGATGTCGGCGTCGCCCTCCTTGGCCGGCGCCAGCACCGTCCCGCACTCGGGACACGTTGTGGGCATGACGAACTCGTGTTCGGAACCGTCGCGCAGGTCCACGACCGGCCCGAGCACCTCGGGGATCACATCGCCGGCTTTGCGGATCACCACGGTGTCCCCGATCAGCACGCCTTTGCGTTTGACCTCGGTGGCGTTGTGCAGAGTGGCGAGTCCGACCGTCGAGCCGGCGACCTTGACCGGCTCCATGTAGGCGAACGGCGTGACGCGGCCGGTGCGCCCCACGCTGACCCGGATGTCGAGCAGCTTGGTGGTGGCTTCCTCGGGCGGGTACTTGTAGGCCACGGCCCAGCGGGGCGCCCGCGAGGTCGAGCCCAGCCGGCGCTGCAGCGCGACCTCGTCGACTTTGACGACGAGGCCGTCGATTTCGTGTTCGACGTCGTGGCGGTGTTCGCCCCAGTACGCGATCCGTTCGGCGACCTCGGCGACGCCGGACACCCGGACGGTGTGCTCGGAGACCGGTAGCCCCCACGCGCCGAGCGCTAGATAGGCGTCGTGCAGGGTTTTGAACGTAAACCCCGGGGGGCCCTCCACACGGCCGAGCCCGTGACAGATCATCCGCAGCTTGCGCCGCGCGGTGACCGCCGGGTTTTTCTGCCGCAGTGAGCCGGCGGCACTGTTGCGCGGGTTCGCGAACGGTGGTTTGCCCTCGGCGACGAGTCCCGCATTGAGGTCTTCGAAGTCGGACACCCGGAAGAAGACCTCACCGCGCACCTCTAGGACGTCCGGCACCGGGAACTCGTCGGATGCGGTGAGCTGCTCGGGGATGTCGTCGATCGTGCGGGCGTTGAGGGTGACGTCCTCACCGGTGCGGCCGTCACCACGGGTGGCCGCCCGCACGAGCCGACCGTTCCGGTAGACGAGCGCCAACGCGACGCCGTCGATCTTCAGCTCGCACAGGTAGTGGGCGGCATCCCCGGTCTCGCCGCTGATACGGGCGGCCCAGGCAGTCAGTTCATCGGAATCGAAGACGTTGTCCAGCGACAACATTCGCTCCAGATGCTCGGCAGGGGCGAAGTCGGTGGCGAACCCGGCGCCACCCACGAGCTGCGTGGGCGAATCCGGGGTGCGCAGCTCGGGATGTGAATCCTCGAGGGCCTGCAGTTCACGCAGCAGCTTGTCGAACTCGGCGTCGGAGATGATCGGCGCGTCTCTGACGTAGTACCGGAACTGGTGCTCACGCACCTCGTCGGCCAGTTCCTGCCAGCGTCGCCGCACATCGGCGTCGGGCTGTTCGGGCAGCACCGTCTCGGGATCTCCGGTTTGCTTCGCGCTCACTCTGGCAGGCTATCCGAGCCCTGCGACAGGCCGGGACGGGTCAGGCCAACGGCAGGCGCCGAAACCGCACGATGTCATGCCAGCGATCACCGCCGGCATCCTGGAAGACGAAATCCTCGGATTCGGCGAGATCGCGTAACTCGTTGACGCTGAGCCGGTCTGGGTCCGGGAATCCCTCCCGGAACACCAACAGGCCGCCTGGCTTGATGACGCGATGCAGCGATCGCAGGCACGCCGGCTTGTCGGGTACTTCACCGATCACCGCGGCCAGGAACGCCACGTCGAAGGTGTCGTCGTCGAACGGCAGCCCGGCATCGGCCTCGCCGACGTGGAACCCGTTGTTGTAGCAGCCGGCGCGGTCGAGCGCGTGTCTGGCCTTGTCGAGCATCTCGGGTTGGATGTCGAACAAGTCAAGGCGGCCGGTGGTGAGCCTGCGGGCGATCGCCACGCTGAAGTATCCGGGGCCGGGGCCCAGTTCCAGGACCCGCTCCGACCCGGTGAGCTCAAGACTTCTCGCCGCCCGGTCGTGACTGCCGGTCAGACGCCGCAGTGGGTTGTTCAGAAAGAAAGCGGCCTGATGAGGGTAGGGAAAGGTGCCTGTCGCGCGGCGCGTTTGCCGGGCCAGGCCATCCAACCAGGTAGTGGGCATCGAGCACCTCCAGAGTCGTGATGAGGTAAGGCTACCCTAATTTAGTACCTGCGGTATTGCTTCATGCCGCTACTCTGACGACATGCCGCACCCGATCATGTTCAGCGACGACGATCCCGGGCTGCCTGAGCTGCGTGCCATCACGTTGGCTTTCCCGGAGGCGTTCGAGAAGGTGTCGTGGGGGCGGCCGGTGTTCTGTGCGCCGAAGATGTTCGCCATGTACGGCGGTAATGCCAAGACCGAGACCCCGGGCGAGATGGTTGCCTACCCGCACTCAGTGCTGGTCAAGGTCGACGACAGCGACCGCAAAGCGCTCGAACAGGACCGCCGCTTCTACTTCCCCGCCTATATGGGGCCGTTCGGGTGGCTGGGCCTGGATTTCACTGCGGCGAAGGTCGATTGGGCCGAAGTGCGTGAACTCGTCGACGCCTCGTTCCGCTTGGTCGCACCGAAGAAGCTCATCAAACAACTCGACGAACGCTGACCGGAGGCACCCTTGAGTTTCGCCAGCCCCTTTCCCGATGTCCAGATCCCCACGGTGAGCGTCTACGAATATCTATTCGCCGACCTCACCGCGGCCGACGCCGACCGGATCGCCCTCGTCGACGCCAGGACCGGCGCCGAGACCACGTACGGCGAGCTGGTGAAGCGCATCGATGCGTTCGCCGGTGCGCTCGCGGCGCGCGGCATCGGACCCGGTGACGTGGTCGCCCTGCTGTCACCGAACAGCTCGGCGTTCGCGATCGCCTTCCACGGCATCCTGCGCTCGGGCGCCACCGCGACCACGGTGAACGCCTTGTTCACCGCCAAGGACATCGCCAAGCAGCTGACCGATGCCAAGGCGAAAATGCTCATCACGGTCAACGCGCTGCTGCCGCAGGCCGTCGAAGGTGCGAGCGGAGCCGGTCTGAGCGGGGACCAGGTGGTGGTCCTCGACGGCGCGGGCCTGCCCGACGGACATCGCGCGCCCGACGTGAGTTTCGACCCGGCGACACATCTGGCCGTGCTGCCCTACAGCTCGGGCACGACGGCAAATCCCAAGGGCGTCATGCTCACTCACGGAAACCTGACCGCCAACGTGGCCCAGATCCGGCCGCTGCAGGGCATGCAGGCCGACGACCGCCTGCTGGCCGTGCTGCCGTTCTTCCACATCTACGGGATGACCGTGCTGCTCAACGCCGCACTGCATGCGCGGGCCCGGCTGATCATCATGCCGTCGTTCGATCTCGCCGAATTCCTCGGCAACATCGCCGGCCACAAGTGCACGTACGCCTACATCGCTCCCCCGGTGGCCGTCGCATTGGCCAAGCATCCGCTCGTCGACTCGTACGATCTCTCGTCCCTGCGGGGCATCATGTCAGGTGCGGCATCGCTCGACGCCGAACTCGGCCACGCCGTGGCAAAACGATTGGGGTGCAACGTCGTACAGGGCTACGGCATGAGCGAGCTCAGCCCCGTCAGCCACATCACCCCGCACGACGGCGGACTCGCCACGATCGGCACGGTGGCACCACTCGACTCATGCGGATGGACCGTGCCCAATGCCGAGAGCAAGCTCGTCGATCCGGATACCGGTGCCGAGATCGGCGTTCCGGCAGAAGGTTTGAGCGAGACCGGCGAACTGTGGTTCAAGGGCCCCAACGTGATGGCCGGTTACCTCGGCAATGAAGAGGCGACCCGCCAAACCATCGATGCCGACGGTTTTCTGCACACCGGCGATCTCGCCAAAGTCGATGCCACCGGCTGCGTCTACATCGTCGACCGGCTCAAAGAGCTCATCAAGTACAAGGGCTATCAGGTGCCGCCCGCCGAACTCGAAGCGGTTCTGCTGACCCATCCGCGCATCGCCGATGCCGCCGTCATCGGCGTGCACGACAGCGAATCCGGCGAGGAAGTGCCGAAAGCCTTTGTGGTCAAACAACCTGACGCCGACCTGACCGGCGACGAAGTGATCGCGTTCGTCGCCGACCAGGTCGCCCCGTACAAGAAGGTGCGGCAAGTCGAGTTCATCGATGCCGTGCCGAAATCGGCGGCGGGCAAGATCCTCCGTCGGCAATTGCGCGGCAAGTAGTTTCGCGGGGGCTCTGGTTCATGGCCGGGTGAGCGTCCAACGCGGCCGGCCCGCGATTGCCTGTCCGCGATTGCCTGGGTGTGCCCGCGATTGTCACGCCAGAGTGACAGCCGACGCCCACAGCCACGCTAGCGTGACAAACACACCAGCACACGAGACGGCCCACCCGCCAATGTCACACCAGAGCGACGGCCCAACCCCACAGCCACGCTAGCGTGACAAACACGCCCGCACACGAGAAGGCCCGCCCGCCAATGTCACGCCAGAGTGACGGCCGACGCCCACAGCCACGCCAGCGTGACAAACGGGCACTCACAACACGCACGCAAACGCGCACGCACCCAAACAGCGCCCCGCTAGTCCTCGACGTAGGCACGCAACCGGTCGATCGCGCGGTCCCAGCGGCGGGACAGTGCGGTCAGGTAGTCGCTGGCCTCGGCGAGTGGTTCGGGCCGGATCTCCCAGATCCGTTCTCTGCCTTGACGATGGCTGCTCACCAGACCGACTGCCTCCATCAACAGCAGGTGCTTGGTCGCGGCCTGCCGTGAGACGGCGATGACCTCGGTCAGTTGCGCGGTCGAGCATGGGCCGCCGTCGCAGAGTCGGGTGACGATCCGCAATCGGTTGGGATCGCCCAGCGCGTCAAAGAGTGGCGCGTGTTCGTCGACGGCGGTCACACCGACTCGTGCAATGCCAGATACTTGCGCACCAGTTCGGTCTGGTGTGCCCAACCGTCGCTGTTGGCTTCGAAGGCAGAGGCCCGGCGTTCGGCCGGAATTGCGTCAAATCCCGATTCGACGATGCGCAGCAACACCCCGTCGGCGGCCTCGGACAGGCTGAACTCGACGAGTGTGGTGGGCTCGGCCGAATAGTCGGAATCCTGGTCGACGGCATAGGGATGCCAGCGGAACGCGAGCCGGTGCGGTGCCTCGACGGCGACGATCTGCCAGGTGTCGGCCTGGCCGGTGTAGGGCTCCTGCATGGCGGCGACCTCCTCGTCCACCTCGGTGGGAGTGATCACCCCGGTGACCGATGTGCCCGCGACGAACGGGCCGTCGAAGCGGACTCCGAACCACCGCCCGAACTCATCGGCGTCGCTGATGGCCCGCCACACGCGATCCAGGGGCGCACGCAGCAGGACTTCCTTCTCGATACGATCAGTACTCATATGCAACCTTTCAGTTGCTTCTCAGCGTAAGACCGAACCGCGCGAAGCGCAACCTTTCGGTTGCTTCTGGATCAGATCGCGTCGGGATCCTCGGCGAATGCGTCAGCGGCCTTCTGCGCGAGCTCGATCGCCGTGCGTGCCCACTGCGGGGTGGCGCCTGCCAGTCCGCATGCCGGCGTGATGCCGATCCGGTCGCGCAGCACGGCGCGGGAGAACCCGAGGCGGTCCGTCAGCGCCACCGCTGCCTTCGCGACCTCCTCCGACGACGGCTTACGTTCGGGTGCGCTGCCCGGCACGACACCAAGCAACACCGTGCGGCCCGAGTCCACGAATTCGCCGACGCCGTCGAGATCGCCGGGTGCCAGCGTCGACACCTCGACGGATATGGCGTGAATGCTGCTGCGCAGCAACGCTTTCCATGGCAGCTCGGCCGCACAGCTGTGCAATGCGACGTCTGCTCCCGCCGCGGCGACGCACGCGTCGAGCAGGCTCATGGCCAGCGGCTCGTCGACCGGATGCACCGGTGTCAGGCTGGTGACGCCGGTCAGCCTGCCCTGCAGCGCGGCGGGCAGCGAGGGTTCGTCGAACTGCACCACGACCGGTGTATCGAGCCGGCGGGCCACCTCGGCCCGGTGCAGGGCGACCCCCTCCGCCAGCGAGGCCGCCAGATCGCGCAACGCGCCACGGTCGGTGATGGCGCGATGTCCCCCGCTCAGCTCCAATTGGGCGGCGAGGGTGATCGGGCCGGGCGCCTGCACCTTGACCGCGCGTCCGCTACCCCGCAGCCCCGCCCGCTCCCACGCCTCTTCCAACGCGTCGATGTCCTCGCCGAGCAGACTGACCGCGCGGCGCAGCGCAGTGCTGCGGCCCGACGCGATGCGGTAGCCGCGCGGCACGGTGTCGATGCCGATGTCGACCAGCAGGGCTCCGGCTCGGCCGATCAGATCCGCGCCGAGCCCGCGAGCCGGAAGCTCCACCAGATGTGACAGCGTATGCAACTCTCCGACAACGACTTCGGCCGCTTGCCGAGCCGTGGTGCCCGGCCAGGACCCGACTCCGGTCGCTGCCGCGAAAATGCTCACGCGCTCACCGCGCGATGGTCGCGCTGGCGATGACCTCGTCACCGGCCGGGTCCGGCCGGTAGAGCACCATGGTCTGCCCGGGCGCCACACCGCGCAGCGGCACGCGCAGGCTGACCACGAGCCGGCCGTCCCGCAGTTCGGCCACGGCATCGGTGATACCGCCGTGCGCGCGCACCTGGATCTGGCCTTCGACCGGGCCGGTGAACGGCGTCCCGCTGGTGAAAACGGGCTTGTCGCCGACGAGCTCCCGCACCTCGAGGTCCTCGACGGATCCCACGCGCACCGTGCCGCTCTCCGCGTCGATCGATGTGACATAGCGGGGCCTGCCGTCGGCGCCCGGCCCGGCGATTCCGAGACCCTTGCGCTGGCCGATCGTGAAACCGTGGACACCGTCGTGCTCGGCGAGCACCGTCCCACTCGTGTCGACAACCGAGCCGCGGCGGACGCCGATTCGCGCGCCGAGGAACGCCTGGGTGTCGCCGGACGGGATGAAGCAGATGTCGTGACTGTCGGGCTTCTCCGCAACGGCCAGGCCGCGGCGGGCAGCCTCGGCCCGGATCTGCGGCTTGGGGGTGTCGCCGATCGGGAACAGCGCGTGCCGCAGCTGCTCGGCGGTCAGGACGCCGAGCACATAGGACTGGTCCTTGTCGGCGTCGACGGCCCGGCGCAGCCGACCCTCCGAGAGCCGTGCGTAGTGTCCGGTGGCGACGGCGTCGAAGCCCAGCGCGAGCGCCCTGGCCGCCAGCGCGGAGAACTTGATCTTCTCGTTGCACCGCACGCACGGGTTCGGGGTCTCACCGCGCGCATAGGACTCGATGAAGTCGTCGATCACGTCGTCCTTGAAACGGTCGGCGAAATCCCAGACATAGAAGGGGATTTCGAGGATGTCGGCGACGCGGCGGGCATCACCCGCATCCTCCTTCGAGCAGCAGCCTCGTGACCCGGTGCGCAGCGTGCCGGGCGCCGACGACAGCGCCAAGTGCACGCCGACCACCTCATGGCCGGCGTCGACCATCCGGGCGGCGGCCACCGACGAATCGACCCCGCCGCTCATCGCGACCAAAACCCGCATCAGCTCACCGTTCCCGCACTCGCGAGCGCCGCCTGCCTGGCCCGCTCGACCGCCGCGGGCAGCACTTCCAGCGCGGCCTCGACGTCGGCGTCGGTAGTGGTGTGCCCCAACGACAGTCGCAGCGACCCGCGGGCATTTGCCGCATCGGCGCCCATGGCGATCAGCACGTGCGACGGCTGCGCCACCCCGGCGGTGCAGGCCGAGCCGGTCGAGCACTCGACACCCTTCGCGTCGAGCAGCATCAGCAGCGAATCCCCTTCGCAGCCACGGAAAGTGAAGTGTGTGTTGCCCGGCAGCCGGTCGGCGCCACGGGCACCGTTGAGGTAGGCGTCGTCGATGGTCGACAACACGCCCTCGATCAGGCGATCGCGCAAAGCCTGGATGCGGGCACTGTTGTCGGCAAGGCCCGCGATCGCGACTTTGGCCGCCGTGGCCATCGCCACCGCACCGGCCACATCCGGTGTGCCCGAACGCACGTCACGTTCCTGGCCACCACCGTGCAGCAGCGGCACACATGCGGTGTCACGGCGCAGCAACAACGCACCGACGCCCATCGGGCCGCCGAACTTGTGCGCGGCGATACTCATCGCCGCAAGCCCGCTTGCGGCGAAGTCAACCGGGATCTGCCCGACCGCCTGGATCGCGTCGCTGTGCATCGGAACGTCGAATTCAGCGGCGACGGCCGCGAGTTCGGCGATGGGCATGATGGTGCCGACCTCGTTGTTGGCCCACATGATCGAGACCAGGGCGACATCGTCACCGGCAAGCGCCTCACGCAGGGCGGCAGGCGAGACGGCTCCTTCGGCATCGACGGGCAGCCACGTCACCTCCGCATCCTCGTGGTCGACGAGCCACTGGACGGCGTCGAGCACGGCGTGATGCTCGACCGACGTCGTGACGATCCGGCGCCGCGCCGGTTCGGCGTCACGCCGCGCCCAGTAGATGCCCTTGACCGCGAGGTTGTCGCTCTCGGTACCGCCTGCGGTGAAGATCACCTCCGACGGCCGGGCACCGAGAAGCTGCGCCAGGGCCTCGCGCGCTTCCTCCATCCTGCGGCGGGCCAACCGGCCCGATCCGTGCAGCGACGAGGCGTTGCCGACGCTCGCCAGGACAGCCGTCATCGCCTCGATGGCGGCTGGGTGCATCGGCGTCGTCGCGGCATGATCGAGGTAGACCTGCCGGCCAGAGGACGCGGTCGAGGTAGAGGTCATAACCTCTCCAGAATAGCCGCCGTTTTGCGGCCGTCCCCGATCGCCGGGTCAGGCCGCCAACACGTGCGCCGGGGCGCTGGGCAGCAACTGCTCGCTGCGCACCGCCGCCTCACAACGCGCCGCCAGTGCCCGCCGGTCGTCACCGGGCAGCTGCAGCGACCCCACATGGATGTGACACACGGTGCGACGTGCGGTGATGACGCGTTTGATCGATTGAAGCAAGGTGTCCTCACCGACGAACGCCGGCGTGGTCGACGGCCTGCCGTCGCGGTGCCGATAGTTCAGTCGCAGCGGCTGCACCGGGCGGGCGGCGTCGATCGCGGCCTGGAACATCGCCGGCCGGAACGGTCCGTAGGCGAGCCCGCACCACGTGGTGCCCTCGGGGAAGGCGACCACGGTGTGGCCGGCCCGCAGGCGTTCGGCCACCGTGTGCACCACGGCGGGCAGCCGGCGCAGGCTGCCGCGGTCGATCGGGATCACCTTCATGATGCGGGCGAGGCGGCCCACCGCTGGCCACTCGACCAGGTCGGCGCGTGCGACGAACGAGCCGGGCAGCACGGCACCGATCGTGAAGATGTCCAGCCACGACACGTGCCCGCTGACCACGAGCACGCCTTGAAGATTGCGAATGGGCCCGCCCGACACCGAGATTCGCACGCCGAAGCAGCGCAGCATCAGCCGGCAGTAGAACCGCTGGATGTGGGAACGGCCCGGCATCGGCACCGCAAGCAGCGGCACGCCGGGCGCCAGCAGGATCGCCATCGCGACCCGGACCGTCGTACGGACCCACACCACCGGCCGGCGGCCGGCGTCCGCGCTGCCTGCGTGCACGCAACTCGCGTCACACGAGGCCCTGGGCAGCCACGAGTGTTCGCACCCGGCGGTGGTCATCGCGATTCCCCGGTCATGCCGTCGGCCATGTCGGCTGCCGCCGAGACCGAACGCAGGCGCTTGAGGTAGCGGACGTCGGCCTTGCGCTTGTCCAGCAGGGCCGGGAAGTCGCCAACGCCGAAGTCCGGGTCGTGGGCCGGTTCCCCGCACACCTGGGCACCGAGCCGAAGGTATCCGCGCATCAGTGGGGGCACCGTCGTCCGGGACGGCGGGTCGATGTCGTCGAGCCCCTTTCCGTCCAGCACCACCGGCCGATAGGGGTACACCGTGTACTCGTCCGGTGCGGCGTGCCTGCGCCGGACGAAGTCACGAACCCCGCGGATCTGGGTGCCGGGCGGTCCGTCCGCGTTGCCTGCGACCGGAACCGAAACGCAGCCCGTCACATAGTCGTATCCGGAGCGGTCCAGGTAGGCCAGGATGCCCGCCCACATCAACAGCACGACACCGCCGTTTCGGTGATCGGCACGTACGACCGCGCGGCCCATCTCGACCAACGACGGGCGCAGCGCATCGAGCCCGCGGACGTCGAACTCGGTGGCCGTGTACAGACCGCCTGCGGCGATGGCACCCGGCGGTGGCAACATGCGGTAGCAGCCCACCAGCTCACCGGTCCTGTCTTCGCGCACCAGCAGGTGATCGCAGTGCTCGTCGAACCGATCGGCGTCCCGGCCGTCGACCGCCCCGCTGAGGGCGAATCCGGGCTCGGACGTGAAGACGTCGTGGCGCAGCCGCTGGGCTGCCTCGATGAGCTCGGTGTCGGTGGACAGCAGCAAGGTGTAGCGCGGCGCGTCGGGCGCCGCGCCGTCGGCATGATCAGCGGCGATGAGTACGGATGCAGCGCTCATAGCCAGCACGGTCGCCCAGCCGGGTCTCTGGACGGCATCGCGCGCGTGACGTGTCTGTGAGCGGCAGGTGACGAATTGTTCGGTGTGAGGTTCGTCACCCTCAGTTGTCGTGGAACACCACGTTCGCCTCAACCAGATTTCGGGGGATGTCGAGGTGGTTGGTGGCGAAGTCCGGGTCGGGATAGCCGATCGACACCCCGCACAGCACGGTCAACTCGTCGGGAATCTCCAGTACGTCGTGCAGCACGTCAGGGCACATCGCAATCGAGACCTGCACGCAGCTGCCGATACCGCGCTCGGTCAGCGCCAACAGAAACGTCTGGAGGAACATGCCGACGCCGATCGCGTCGGCAGGGCCCAGATCGCGGTGCATGCACACCGCCCCGGCCAGTGGAGCCCCGAAGAATTCCCAGTTTCGTAGCTGTGCCTGCCAGCGTGCGGCGGCGTCGGCACGCGCGATACCCATCGACCCATAGACGAGCGCGCCAAGCTCCGCACGCAGGTGGTTGAAACTGGCAGGCAACCCCAGCGACTGCGGGCGCCGTGCCCGCACCTCGGCCGACAGCGCCTTGACCAGGCGGTCCCGCCGAGCCCCTGCCGCGAAGAACACCCGCCAAGGCTGCACATTGGAGTTGGACGGCGCCCGCATCGCGAGCGCGAGCGCCTCCTCGACCAGCTCGCGCGGCACCGGCCGGTCCGGGAGAAATCTCCGGATCGACCGGCGCGCGCGGACTACCTCGCCGAGCTCCATGTCACCGCGCGGCGATCCAGTCCGCGAAGCGAATGCCGGCAAGCTTGCCGTCGTCACCGGTGACGAGGCTGTTGTCGTCGACGGACGTGCCGAAATAGGTGGCGTTCGGGTCCACGACGACGGGCTTGTCGTCGCCCTGCTTTTCCAGGACCGTCTGAGCCATCTCGGCGAACGAAAGCTTCTCCGGCCCACCGATGTTCACCACGCCGTTGATCGCAGCGGTCTGTGCGGCCCTGGCCACCTCGGCAGCGACCTCGGGTGCGGCGATGAGCTGGATCCGCGCGTCGGGAACCCGCACCTCGTCGCCGACGACGAGCGATCCCGTGATCGCTTCGGCGAATTCATGGAACTGCGTGGCCCGCACGATCGTGTAGGGCAGCCCCGAGGCGACGATGGCCTTCTCCTGGGCAACCTTGGCGCGCATATAGCCGCTCGCGGGCAGTTCGTCGGCGTTCACGATGGACAGCGCCACATAGTGTCCGACCCCGGTGGCCTTGGCCGCCTCGACGAGGTTGCGGGTCGACGTCGTGAAGAAGTCCATCACCGGGTCGTCGGCGAACGACGGCGAATTGACCACGTCGACGATTACCTCGGCCCCGTCGAGCGCTTCCTTGAGCCCGTCACCGGTCAGGACATCGGCCCCCGATTGCCGCGATGCGGCGACGACGTCATAGCCGGACTCGGTGAGCAGCTCCACCACCTTCGAACCGATCTGACCGGTAGCGCCGAAAACTGTGATCTTCATGTGCGGATGCCTTCCTCGGTGTGTTTGTTGCCTGAAACCACACTCGCACTCGAGGGTGGAGTGCCGAACCCCGGAAAGTCCGTAGTTTCCGACGAAAACCAAGGGTTGGCCACAACGCAAAACCCCGGCGCACCAGGTGCACCGGGGTCTTGTCGAACTGCTGTGACGCGTCAGCCCTTGCGAGCCTTGACGGCCTCGGTCAGCTGCGGGGTGACCTTGAACAGGTCACCGACGATGCCGAGGTCGGCGATCTCGAAGATCGGCGCCTCTTCGTCCTTGTTCACCGCGATGATCGTCTTCGACGTCTGCATACCGGCGCGGTGCTGGATCGCACCGGAGATACCCAACGCGATGTACAGCTGCGGCGAGACGGTCTTGCCGGTCTGGCCGACCTGGAACTGGCCCGGGTAGTAGCCCGAGTCAACCGCGGCGCGCGAGGCACCGACGGCACCACCGAGCGAGTCGGCCAGCTCCTCGACGACCGAGAAGTTGTCGGCGCTGCCGACACCGCGGCCACCGGCGACCACGACCGTGGCCTCGGTGAGCTCCGGGCGGTCGCCGGCCACGGCGGGCTCGCGCTTGGTGATCTTGGTCGCCGTCTCGGCCTGGGCCGGGACCTCGACGTTGACGACCTCACCGGCCCCGTCGGCCGGGACGGCCTCAACCGAGCCCGGACGCACGGTGATCACCGGGGTGTCGCTGGTGACCTGCGCCTCGACGGTGAACGCGCCACCGAAGATGCTGTGGACACCCACCGCACCCTCCTTGACCTCGACGACGTCGACCAGCAGGCCCGAACCGATGCGGGCGGCCAGACGCCCGGCGATCTCCTTGCCGTCCGCGCTGGCGGCGATCAGCACGCCGGCAGGCGCGGCCGACTCGGCCAGCCCGGCCAGCACGTCCACCACGGGAGTGATCAGGTAGTTCTCGACGTCATCGGACTCGGCGACGTAGATCTTGGCCGCGCCGGCGGCCTTCAGTCCGTCGGTGAGGGACGCCGCCGAGCCCGGCTTGCCCACCACAACAGCGGCAGGCTCACCCAGCACCCGGGCGGCGGTAAGCAGTTCGGCGCTGACCTTTTTCAGTGCGCCATCGGCGTGCTCGACGAGCACAAGTACTTCAGCCATGGGTTCTCGTTATGTCTTTCGCGTCTCGTGAATGGGCTAGATGAGCTTTTGAGCGACCAGGTAGTCGGCGATCTTGGTGCCGCCGTCGCCTTCGTCGGTCACCTTCTCGCCAGCCGTCTTGGGCGGCTTCGGGGTCGAGGACAGCACCTTCGACCCGGCGTTGGCGACGCCGACCTCGTCGGCCTCCACGCCGATCTCAGCAAGCGTGAGCACGGTGACTTCCTTCTTCTTGGCGGCCATGATGCCCTTGAAGGACGGGAAGCGGGGCTCGTTGATCTTCTCGTTGACGCTGACCACGGCCGGCAGCGACGCCTCGAGGGTGAACACACCCTCGTCGGTCTCGCGCTCGGCGGTGACCTTGCCGCCCTCGACGTTCAACTTGCGCACGTGCGTGAGCTGGGGCAGGCCCAGGTACTCGGCGATGACCGCGGGAACCGCGCCGCCGACACCGTCGGTGGCCTCGTTACCGGCGATGACCAGCTCGGTGCCCTCGATGGTGCCCAGCGCGCGGGCCAGCGCCCATGCGGTCTGGATGACATCGGAACCGTGCAGGCCGTCGTCCTTGAGGTGCACCGCCTTGTCGGCACCCATCGACAGGGCCTTACGGATCGCCTCGGTGGCACGCTCCGGACCGGCGGTCAGCACGGTCACGGTGCTGTCGCCGCCCTCACGCTCCTTGATCAACAGTGCCTCTTCAACGGCACGTTCGTTGATCTCGTCGAGCACGGCGTCCGCAGCCTCACGGTCGAGGGTGAAATCGCCGTCGGAAAGCTTGCGCTCCGACCAAGTGTCTGGGACCTGTTTGATCAGGACCACGATGTTCGTCATGACTCTGGTTCGTCCTCCTCGATGAGGCCGGTAACCGGCCCATATCACGTTCTAAGCTACTAGCACCATGTTACCCGTCGGTAACTTTTGGTGGTTCGCAGGAACACCATAGCTGGTCGAAGTTCGTATTCCGGGCGCCCCTATCACACCGCCACAACGGGCAAGTGTTGGTGGATCCGCCACCAACACCTTCACCTTGGGTAAGCCTGGGTTAGCCTGCCTTCCAATGAGCGCATTCGTGGGCGACCCGGGGAACGCCCTACCCCTGACCGGCGAGCGAACCATCCCCGGCCTGGCCGAGGAGAACTACTGGTTCCGTCGTCACGAAGTGGTCTACCAACGGCTGGCTGACCGCTGCATCGACCGGGATGTCCTGGAAGCGGGATGCGGCGAGGGATACGGGGCCGACCTGATCGCCGATGTGGCCCGAAATGTCATCGGTCTCGACTACGACGAGGCAACGGTCGCCCATGTCCGGGCCCGCTATCCGCGGGTCGACATCCGCCACGGAAACCTCGCCGAGCTGCCGCTCGCCGACAACTCGGTCGACGTGGTGGTGAACTTCCAGGTCATCGAACACCTTTGGGACCAAGCGCAATTCGTTGCCGAGTGCTACCGCGTGCTTCGGCCGGGCGGCGTGTTCCTGGTCTCAACGCCCAACCGCATCACCTTCTCCCCCGGCCGCGACACGCCGCTCAACCCGTTCCACACGCGCGAACTCAACGCCGCCGAGCTGACCGAACTGCTGGTGACGGCCGGGTTCACGCTCGAATCGATGCTCGGTGTCTTTCACGGTGCCGGCCTGACCGTGATGGACGAGCGCCACGGCGGTTCGATCATCGAGGCACAGGTGCAGCGCGCGGTGGCCGATGCGCCGTGGCCCGACCAGCTGCTCGCCGACGTCGCCGCGGTGCGTACCGACGACTTCGACCTCACGCCCGCCGGTGAGCGGAACATCGACGACAGTCTCGACCTCGTCGCGATCGCGGTGCGCCCGTGACCGAGCCGTCGAACCCCGATCCGGTCCCCGGATTATTCACGCTCGTACTACACACGCATCTGCCGTGGCTGGCCCATCACGGCCGCTGGCCGGTCGGGGAAGAATGGCTCTACCAGTCATGGGCGGCGGCCTACCTGCCGCTGCTGCGGGTGTTGCGCACGCTGGCCGCCGAGAATCGCAGGCACTTGATCACGCTGGGCATGACGCCGGTCGTGACCGCACAGCTCGACGACCCGTACTGCCTGACCGGCATGCATCACTGGCTGGCCAACTGGCAGCTGCGGGCACTCGAGGCCACCACGCTGCGCGACCCGAAAGCGTTGCGGGAGTTCGGCGCTCGCGAATACGACGAGGCCGGTTCCGCACTCGAGGATTTCACCGGCCGCTGGCGGCACGGCGCCAGCCCGCTGCTGCGCGAGCTCATCGACGCCGAGACCATCGAACTCCTCGGCGGCCCGTTGTCTCACCCGTTCCAGCCGCTGCTCAATCCGCGGCTTCGTGAGTTCGCACTGCGAGAGGGGCTGGCCGACGCCCGGCAGCGTTTCGCGCACACCCCCACGGGCATCTGGGCGCCCGAGTGTGCGTATGCGCCGGGCATGGAAACCGGTTATACCGCAGCGGGTGTCGGCCATTTCATGGTGGACGGTCCGTCACTGCACGGCGATACGGCGCTTGGGCGCCCGGTCGGTGATTCCGATGTCATCGCGTTCGGCCGTGACCTGCAGGTCAGCTATCGCGTGTGGTCACCGAAGTCGGGGTATCCGGGCCATGCCGCCTACCGTGATTTCCACACCTACGACCACACGACGGGGCTCAAACCCGCACGTGTCACGGGACGCAATGTGCCCTCCGAGGAGAAGGCACCCTACGACCCGCAACGCGCCGACCGCGCCGTCGACGACCACGTCGCCGATTTCGTCGAGGTCGTGCGCAGGCGGCTCACGGCGGAAAGCGAACGGATCGGAAGGCCCGCCCACGTGGTCGCCGCATTCGACACCGAGCTGTTCGGCCATTGGTGGTACGAGGGCCCGGTCTGGCTGGAGCGCGTGCTGCGAGCGCTGCCCGAGGCCGGGGTGCGGGTCGGCACGCTGTCGGATGCCATCGATGACGGATTCGTTGGCGCCCCAGTCGAATTGCCGCCCAGCTCATGGGGTTCGGGCAAAGACTGGCAGGTCTGGAACGGCGAGCCGGTGAGCGATCTCGTGCAACTCAACAACGAAGTCGTCGACAGCGCGCTCAGCACCGTCGACAAAGCCCTGACGCAGCACGCCGCGATCGGGTCGCCCACCCCGCGTGACCGCGTCGCCGACCAGATCCTGCGCGAAACACTGCTGACCGTTTCCAGCGACTGGCCGTTCATGGTCAGCAAGGATTCGGCGGCCGACTACGCGCGCTACCGCGCGCACCTGCACGCCCACGCCACCCGCGAGATTTCCGACGCGCTCGCGGCCGGCCGCCGCGAGCACGCCGAGCGCCTCGCCGACGGCTGGAACAAAGCCGACGGCCTGTTCGGCGCCCTCGACGCCCGGCGGCTGCCGAGATAATGACCACCTCTCCCCACCCCCGCTCCGCGAGCGACCGTGTCTGTACACCGACACGCCGCAAAATCCCGGCATTCTGCGGTCGCTCGCACCGGCTCAAAGGCACGCAACTGTGAAAATCCTGATGGTGTCATGGGAGTACCCGCCCGTTGTGGTCGGCGGCCTCGGCCGTCACGTGCATCACCTGGCGACCGCGCTCGCGGCCGACGGCCATGAGGTCGTCGTGCTCAGCCGCCGCCCCTCCGGCACAGACCCGAGCACCCACCCGTCGACCGACGTGGTCAGCGAGGGCGTCCGCGTCGTCGCGGCCGCGCAGGATCCGCACGAGTTCGAATTCGGCACCGACATGATGGCCTGGACGCTCGCGATGGGCCACGCCATGGTGCGCACCGGGCTGGCGGTCAGGGACCGTTCGGGCAACCCATGGCTGCCCGATGTCGTGCACGCCCACGACTGGCTCGTCGCCCACCCCGCCATCGCGTTGGCCGAATTCTTCGATGTACCACTGGTTTCCACGATCCATGCCACCGAGGCCGGCCGACACTCCGGCTGGGTCTCCGGCCCGATCAGCCGTCAGGTGCATGCCGTCGAGTCGTGGCTGGTGCGTGAATCCGATTCCCTCATAACCTGTTCGGCCTCGATGAACGACGAGATCACCGAGCTCTTCGGCCCCGACCTCGCCGATATCCGCGTGATCCGCAACGGGATCGACGCCGAGCTCTGGCCGTTCGCGCGACGGAAACCCCGTCAGGGCCCGGCCCAGCTGCTCTACGTCGGTCGGCTGGAGTACGAAAAGGGCGTGCACGACGCGATCGCGGCGCTTCCCCGGATCCGCCGCGCCCACCCCGGTACCACGCTGACCATCGCCGGCGACGGCACACAGCAGCAGTGGCTCATCGAGCAGGCCCGAAAACACAAGGTGCTCAAGGCTACTCGCTTCGTCGGGCGTCTCGGCCACGACGATTTGGTACGGGCGCTGCAGGAGGCCGACGCGGCCGTCCTCCCCAGTCACTACGAGCCGTTCGGCATCGTCGCACTCGAGGCAGCGGCGACCGGAACCCCGCTCGTCACCTCCAACGTCGGCGGGCTCGGCGAGGCGGTGATCGACGGCCAGACCGGGATGTCGTTCGCACCACGGGATGTGGCCGGATTGGCCGCTGCCGTGCGCGCGGTTCTCGACGACCCCGACGCGGCACAACGGCGCGCGGTGGCGGCACGGGAACGGCTCACCGCAGACTTCGACTGGCACACCGTCGCAGCCGAGACCTCGCAGGTGTACCTGGCGGCCAAGCGCCGCGAACGCGAACCGCATCCCCGTCGTCCGATCGTCGAGCACGCACTGCCCGACCGCTGAAACACTTCGACCGGCGTCGAATCGTTCCGCGCCTAGCGTGCGGGTATGGCACTCACGCGTTCCCAGAGACTCACTCTGATCGCGGCCTACCTCGGGCTTTTCGTCGGCCTCGTCGACGCGAACGCGGTCAACCTGGCACTGCCCGCGATCGGGACCGAGCTCGGCGGCGGGGTATCCGCTGCGCAATGGACGATCGACGCCTACAACGTGACGTTCGCCGCACTGTTGCTCGCCGCGGGTTCGCTCGGTGACCGATTCGGCAGGCGCCGGCTGCTGCGTATCGGCCTGGTGACCTTCGTCGCCGCATCCCTGGCGTGCGCGCTTGCCGCGACGACGCCATTCCTCCTGGCCGCCAGAGCCGTTCAGGGCGTCGGGGCCGCGATGATGCTGCCGCAGGGTTTGGCCATCACGGCGGCCGCGTTCCCTGATCCCGCGGACCGGGCCAGGTCGACCGCAGCATGGGCGATGGCCGCCGCGAGCAGCACCGCGATCGGACCGCTGCTCGGCGGTGTCCTCGCCGACACCGCCGGCTGGCGCTGGATCTTCTGGCTCAACGCACCGGTCGGCGTGCTCGCGTTGCTGCTGAGCTACCGTCACCTGCCGGAATCCCGAGATCCGGCCGCCGCTCACATCGACCCGGCGGGACAACTGCTCGCGGTGCTGGCCCTCGGCTCGCTGACCGTCGCTCTCATCGAAGGACGTGCGTGGCCGCCGGACCGGATCGCTGCGGTCGCGATCGTGGCGGTGCTCGCGGTCGCGGGGTTCTTCCTGCGCCAACGCCGTAGCCGAAACCCGATGCTGCCGCTGGACATGTTCGGCAGCCGCCGACTCGTTGCCGCGTTGCTCGCGACATTCGTCATGACGTTCGGTATCTACGGGCTGCTGCTCGTCAACACCTTTGCCTTCCAACAACTTCGATGGCTCAGTGCGCTGGCGACCGCGGTCTGGTTCCTTCCGATGCCGGTGACCTACCTGCTGCTGATCCCGGCGGCGACCAGCCTGACCAGAAGGACCAGCTCGCGCACCACGATGACTGCGGGTTTGGTGCTGATGGCCTGCGGTCTGTTGCTCTACGCCGCGGCAGGCGCCACATCGCCGATCTGGCTGCTGGAAACGTCGTTCGTCCTTGCCGGGGCAGGTTTGGCACTGACCACCGGTCCGGCCGTCGCGCTCGCGATGGAGGCGACGCCGGTGCGGCAGTCCGGGATGGCAGCGAGCGTGGTGAATCTTGCCCGGCTGCTGGGTATCACTGTCGGTGTGGCGGTGTTGGGTAGCACCATGGCGGCGATCGGCGGCGACGCAGGCGTGCGCGCTGCGTTGCTGCTCGGCGGGCTGTGCCAGCTGGCTGCCGCGATCGCGGTGACGGCGATGGTCCGCACACGCGAAACGGAGGCATGCCGTGCATGAGGCGCACGAACTACCGTCGGCGGCCGACATCGACATCGCGGCAGTGGCCGCGCTGCTGGCCGACCCAGCCAGATGCAAAGTGCTGCTTGCCCTTGACGACGGTCGTGCCCTGCCCGCGAGCGTCCTCGCCGACGAGGCAGGCGTCAGCCGCCCCACCGCAAGCAGTCACCTGCACAAACTCACCGATGCCGGTCTGCTCTCGGTCCAGACCCACGGCCGCCACCGTTACTACCGGCTGGCCGGTCCAGAGGTCGGCGCGCTGCTCGAGCAACTCGGCAGACTCGCCCCGGCACGTCCGGTGACCTCATTGCGCGAAGGCACCAGGGCGGCGCGGTTGCGCAGCGCGCGAACCTGTTACGACCACATAGCGGGACGGCTGGGGGTGCAGATCATGGGCAGCCTGATCGACCGGGAGGTCCTCGTCGGCGGCGACGGGCACTACCACCCCGACCGCGATATGCACGACGCGCTCAGCAGCCCCGGCCACGACGTCGAGTACGCCCTCACCGCGACCGGACGGGACTTTCTCACCGACATCGGCATCGAATTGCCTTCGGGCCGAAGACCACTCGTCCGCTACTGCGTGGACTGGACCGAACAACGCCATCACCTGTCGGGCCGGCTCGGCCGGGCCGTGCTCGACCGAAGCCTGTCGGCCGGTTGGCTCAGGCGCGCACCGCGCGGCCGCGCTCTGACGGTCACCGACGCGGGGCGCACCGCCTTTCGCGAAACCTTTGGTGTCGAGTGCTGACTACAGCGGCAACGAAAGCACCGATACGGCAATGAGAATCAGCACTGCCGCCGTCACCGCGTGCACCTCAACGGTGGCCGCCAGTCGTTTCGGCAGCGGGTCACGGCCAAGCAGGCGCTGCCTGCGGACCCCGATCAGATAGGTGAGCAGCGAGATCACCACGGCCACGCCCGCCGCTACCAACCCGAAGCCGGCCCGATGGTCCTGGATGTCGTGCAGCATGTGCACGGCCCCGGTGCCGAGCACGGCGAACGACGTCCGCGTCCAGGACAACGCCGTCCGCTGTGCGGGCACGGTCTGCTCGAAAGTCCTCAACTCGTGACCAGCCTCACCACCGCGGCGATCAGGACCAGCAGGCCGATCACACACAATCCCACCGCGAGATAGCTCGGAGTGGGATGGCGTGGCAGCGCAGTGCCGGCCCGCATCGCGCGATCGACCTGGCGCCAGCGCCACAGCCCGACCGCGGCGGTCGCCGTCGCCAGCATTGTCAGCACCAACCCCAGAATGTGGCGGGCGCCGGGCAGGCCCAGGTCCGGAACGAACTGGATGACCGCCACCGCGGCCGCGAGCAGTCCCAGCGAAGTGCGCTGCCAGGCCAGGAATGTCCGCTCGTTGGCGAGCGTGAAGCGGTAGTCCGGCTCGTCGTCGGGCTCTGGGGTCTGGCCGGACTGCTGCACCGCTGTGAGCTTAGTTGCTCGCCGCCTTCTTGCGTTCGATGTCGGCCAGCGCCGCAGCGAGTTCGGCGCGCTGCGCCGCCGACGTCTCCCACGCCAGCTTGCGGTTCTTGACGACCTTGGCGGGCGATCCGACCGCGATCGAGTGATCGGGGATGTCGCCCTTGACCACCGCGTGCGCACCGAGCACGCAGCCTCGCCCGACCGTCGTGCCCCGCAGCACCGTCACCTTGGCGGCGATCCAGGTGTCCGGGCCGATGCGCACCGGGCTCTTGACGATGCCTTGGTCTTTGATCGGAACGTTGATGTCGTCCATCTTGTGGTCGAAGTCGCAGACGTAGCACCAGTCGGCCATCAGCGCCGAGTCACCGAGCTCGATGTCGAGGTAGGTGTTGATGACATTGTCGCGGCCGAGCACCACCTTGTCGCCGATCCGCAGCGAACCCTCGTGGCAGCGGATGGTGTTCTTGTCGCCGATGTGCACCCAGCGGCCGATCTCCATCTGAGCCAGCTCCGGTGTGCACTGAATCTCCACGCCTTTACCGAGGAACACCATGCCGCGGGTGATGATGTGCGGGTTGGCCAGCTTGAATTTCAGCAACCGCCAATACCGCACCAGGTACCACGGGGTGAACGCGCGGTTGGCGATGACCCACTTCAGCGATGCCATCGTGAGAAAGTCGGCCTGGCGCGGGTCGCGCAGCCGGGACCCACGCCACCGTTTGTGAATCGGTGCGCCCCACATCGTCGTCATGGCCGGAAAGCCTACGCGAGCGCACCCGGGCCGCCGGGTTACCCTCACGTGGTCGATCCATGCGGCCCAGTCCGGCTTCCCGACGAAAGGACACCGTGATCCGGCGATACCTTGCGCTGGCGGTAGCTGCGCTGCTCACGGGCCTGCTCGCCGGTTGTGAGAACACCGATTCCTGGGTCGAGGCGCACGCCGCTTCAGGATGGGCGGCGCAGTACGGAGACGCCGCCAACAGCAGCTTCACGACGACTCCGGGCGCCGACAATCTGCGGCTCGAGTGGAGCCGGTCGGCAAAGGGTGACATGGCCGCGCAGGTGGCACTCGGCTCCGGCCAGTACCTGGCGGTCAACGCGCAGAGTGCGGGCGGTTGCTCGCTGATGGTCTGGGAAGCCGACAACAACGCCCGGCAACGCTGGTGCACACGTCTGGTACAGGGCGGCGGTTGGTCGAGCCCGCTTTTCGACGGCTTCGACAACGTGTACGTCGGCCAGCCGGGCGCGATGCTGTCATTCCCGCCCACCCAGTGGATCCGGTGGCGCCAGCCGGTGATCGGCATGCCGACGACGCCGAGGATTCTCACCGACGGCCAACTGTTGGTGATCACCCATCTCGGTCAGGTCCTGGTGTTCGACGCGCATCGCGGAACGGTCGAGGGCACACCGCTGGACCTTGTGTCGGGCGTCGACCCGACCGATCCGCAGCGCGGCCTTGGCGACTGCCAGCTGGCGCGGTCCCGTTGCCCGGTGGCGGCCGCACCGGCGTTCTCCGCCGCGAGCAGCACCATCGTGCTCACGTTGTGGGAACCAGGAGCGGAGGCGCCCGTTTTGGTCGGGCTGAAGTACCGGCCCGGTCAGACGCCGCTGCTGGCGCGCGAGTGGACCAGCGATGCCGTGGGCCGGGGTCCGTTCGCCAGCCCGGTGCTTTCCGCGGATGGCGCGACGGCCTACGTCAACGGACGTGACGAACGGTTGTGGGCGATCAACACCGCCGACGGTTCGGCGAAATGGTCGGTGCCCCTGGACTATCTGGCTCAAACTCCGCCGTCCGTGTCTCCCGACGGATTGATCGTGGCGGGCGGCGGACCGGACGCGAAACTCCTGGCCGTGCGAGACGAGGGCGACCGCGGCGAAGTCGTGTGGACGCGCGACGACGTCACACCGCTGTCCACGTCGAGCCGCGCGGGCGGCGTCGGATACACCGTGGCCCGCGAGGGCGGACACGGCCAGGCATTGCTGGTGTTCGACAGTGCCGATGGACGCACGATCAACACCTATCCCCTGCCCGAGGCCACGGGCTGGCCGGTCGGCGTCTCGATCGGCCACGACCGCCGCGTCGTCACCGCCACGAGCGACGGCCAGGTGTACGGCTTCGCGCCAGCCTGAGCAGAAGATCTAACTTTGAGTTGACAGATTCTTAACAGTCAACCGTCAGATACATGCCAGGATCCGACCTGTGTCGGAATTCCTGGACAACGTGAACGGCTACGTCTGGAGCAGCGCACTGGTGTATCTGTGCCTGGCCGCGGGCGTGTACTTCTCGATTCGGACGCGGTTCCTGCAGGTCCGCCAAGTGCCGGAGATGATCCGGCTGATGCTCAAAGGCGAGAAGTCGCCATCCGGGGTGTCGTCGTTTCAGGCGCTCACCATGTCGCTCGCCGGTCGGGTCGGCACCGGCAACATCGCGGGAGTCGCCACCGCGATCGCGTTCGGCGGTCCTGGCGCGCTGTTCTGGATGTGGGCAGTGGCCTTCCTGGGCGCGTCGACATCGTTCATCGAATGCACGCTTGGCCAGATCTACAAAACTCGCGACCGGTTGACGGGTGAGTACCGGGGCGGACCTGCTTACTACCTCAGTCGCGCACTGGCGCATACGCGTGGCGCGGGGTTCTTCAAGGTCTACGGGATGGTTTTCGCTGCTGTCACTGTGCTGGCCTGTGGGCTACTCCTGCCCAGTGTTCAGTCGAATTCGATGGCGGTGGCGATGAATTCGGCATGGGGGTTCTCGACCTGGTGGGTCGGCGTCGGCACGGTGATCGTGCTGGCCTTCGTCATCATCGGCGGCGTCAAACGCATCGCGGCATTCGCGTCGATCGTCGTGCCGTTCATGGCGGTGGTCTACATCGCCCTCGCCCTCGTCATCGTCGCGGTCAACGCGAGTGAGATCCCCGAGGTACTGCGGATGATCTTCGCCAGCGCATTCGGCCTGGACTCGGCCTTCGGCGCCATCATCGGGTCTGCCGTGATGTGGGGTGTCAAACGCGGGATCTACTCGAACGAGGCCGGCCAGGGCACCGGACCGCACGCGGCCGCTGCCGCCGAGGTGTCCCACCCGGCCAAGCAGGGTCTGGTTCAAGCGTTCGCGGTTTACGTCGACACGCTCTTCATCTGCTCGGCCACGGGTTTTCTGATCCTCTCGACAGGCGCCTACCGTGTCTTCGAAGGCGAGAGCGAGACGGGTGCAGTGCTCGCAGACGGTGGTCTACTGCCGTCCGATGCCGCGGTGGGACCTGCCTTCGCACAGGTCGGCTTCGATTCTCTGTGGAGCGGTGCCGGTGCCTCGTTCATCGCGATCTCGTTGGCGTTCTTCTGCTTCACCACGTTGGTCGCCTACTACTACATGGCCGAGACGAACCTGCGGTTCATTCTCGGCAAGGCCAATTCGATACCGGTCCCGGTTATCCGCGGCACCGTGGGATCGAACGCCACAATGTTGCTGCAGGCGCTCATCCTGGTGTCGGTGGTGATCGGGGCGACCTCGACCGCCACAGAGGCCTGGACACTCGGTGACATCGGCGTCGGATTGATGGCGTGGCTGAACATCATCGGCATCATCATCCTGCAGCAGCCGGCATTAGCCGCGTTGTGGGACTACGAGAAACAGCAGAAGGCCGGCCTGGACCCTGTTTTCGACCCGCTCAAACTCGGGATCACCGGCGCTGCGTTCTGGGAGTCCTACGATCCCACTGGCGACAAGAAGCGTGCTTCGACGACGGTGTGAGCCGCCGGCACCCGCCTAAGCGAGCATCGGCGCCAGCGCGGAGCGTGGCACCGATGCCTGGGTCGCTCCGGCCGCTTCGGAGAGCAGTTCGCCCTGACCGAAGAAGAAGATCACCGAGTCATCGGTGATCGCGAAGTTCTGATAGTGCGTGGGGTCCAACCCGACGGACTGCGGTATCGCCTGTTCGACGCCTGACTGCTTCTGCAGTTCGCGCTGCACGATCGGGAAGATGACGTCGAGCGGCCTGGTGCCGGGCTTGAACAGCCGGTCGAACGTGATCGGCGCGCGGGTCAGCAGGTCGTAGTTGAACGCCTTGTACCAGGTCTGAGGGTGAGCGCCGCCGACGTTCTGATACACCTCGAACACCAGGCTCTGGGTGCGCGGCGGCAGTCCGGGGGCGCCGGACGTGTAGGCAGTTCCCCTGGCGTCCAACACGTACGGCTGGTCACGGGAACCGGGCATGTCCGAGACGTTCACGAAGCCATCGCGGGTCTGGATCAGGTAGCCGGTGATGGCCTGCTGATCGGGGTAGCCCTCGGGGAACGTGTAGTCCAGCGTGTAGGCGGCGTTGGCGGTATGCACCTGGCACACCTGATCCTGGTCAACCGTGCCGCCGAGTTCGGCGCATGCGGTCTGGGCGGCCGCCGTCGGCAAGCCGCCCCAGCCTCCGAGCAGACCGGCCGCGATCAGCGCCAGCACAGGGGGAATTCGCATCCTCAGTCGTCCTCGTAAGGGGTCAGGTCACGCCGGACACCGGCGCATCGGATTCAAGCCTACTGGCGGGTCACCAGGACGGCCGACAAATGAATGCCGTTGCCCGACTGGCCGCCCCGGATCCCAGCCGGGCGATGACGACCGCGAGGCGCTCTTGACCCCGCAGCCGCAGCCGCGCCCTCAGCGCGTCGGGGTCGACGTCGACCCCGCGGACCAGGATCTCGACCGCGCCCACCGACCGGGCTGCGAGCGCCGTCCGCAGCCGCCGCTCGTGGTAGGCGAGCTGTTCGAGCACCTCGAACCCGCGCACCCCGTCCGGCAGCCGGTCACCGGACAGGTAGGCGATGTCGGGATCGAGTTGCCACAACCCGTGCCGTGCCGCGTAGTGCCGCACGAGTCCGGCCCGCACGACCGCTCCGTCGGGATCGACGATCCAGCGACCGGCGGGGGCGACCGGACAGTCATCGGGTTCGACGTCGGTGATGTGCTCGCCACGGTCGAGCACGGTGGCCCGTCGCCGTACGCCGGATTCGGTGAGCCCCGAAGACCACAGGCACGCTTCGCGCACTCCCCCTCCCGAGGAGGTCACTTCAATCTCACCGGCGAAACCCAATTGCTCGACTTGATCGAAATCGATTCCGGGAGCGCACTTTACAACCATGTCTCGATCTCGGTACGTCTCGAGGACGGCGTCGAGGGCCGGGGTGTAGGCACGTGGGTCGAACCGGCGCCGCCCACCCTGGCGTCGGGCGGGGTCGAGTATCACGACCGCGTCGCGGGTGATGGGCCGCAATGCGTCGGCGCGGCACAGGTCCACGCCACCGACGTTGTTGGCAGCCATCGCCAGGCGCACCGGATCGATGTCGCTGCCCACCAGTTGCTCGGCCGTATCCCTCAGCGCCACAAGCTCACTGCCGATCGAACACGTCGCGTCGTGCACACGTGCACCACGCAGCCGGGCAGCCCGGTGGGCGGCCACCGGCGCCGCGGTGGCCTGCTGCAGAGCCTCGTCGGTGAACAACCAGTCCGACGGGTCGTCGAACTTGGCCGCCGCGCGTCGGCGCAGCTGGACGGTCTCGACGAGCACCGCGGCGCGGTCACCGAATTGTGTTCGCAGCGAGGCGATGTCGCTCACCAACGTGGCCCCGGTCAGCGGGTGGCCGGCGACCTGCCGCAACGCGTGTCTACCCGCCTCCGAACGCAGGAACGCGACCGCGTCGCTGTCGAACGCTACGACGGCTTGACTCCGGTGACCATCACGTTGTAGAACCAGCCCTTGGGAACCACGCGGCGCCACACGTTGGCATCCACCCAACTGAGCGTGGTCCAACTGTTGAACGCGAACTTCGCCCAGCCCCAGCCCAGTCGTCCGGGTGGCACGGCCGCCTCGAACGTGCGAACGGGCCAGCCCAGCATGGCGGCGGTGAATTCCTCACTCGCCGTGCGTACCTCGACCGCACCGGCGTTGGTGGCCATGCGCTCCAGATCGGCGGGATCGAACGTGTGCAGGTCGACGACGGCCTCGAGCGCGGCGGCCCGCGACGACTCGTCGAGCTCAGCCTGCGGGCGGCGCCAACCGTTCAGCCAAGGCAGCTTGGTGAGATTCGTGGTGGCGTGCCACGTCAGCGTGGACAGTTCACGCGCGTAGCGGTTGCCGACGGTCGTCGGCTCGCCGGCGAATACGAAACGACCGCCCGGTTTGAGGATGCGGACGACCTCGCGCAGCGACAGCTCGACGTCGGGGATGTGGTGCAGCACGGCATGGCCGACGACGAGATCGAACGTGTTGTCCTCGTACGGGATGCCCTCGGCGTCGGCGACGCGGCCGTCGATGTCCAGGCCAAGCGACTGCCCGTTGCGCGTGGCGACCTTGACCATGCCCGGCGACAGATCGGTCACCGAACCGCGCCGCGCGACCCCGGACTGGATGAGGTTGAGCAGAAAGAACCCGGTGCCGCAGCCCAGCTCCAGCGCCCTGTCGTAGGGCAGATTGCGCTGCTCCTCCTCGGGAACGATCGCGTCGAACCGGCCGCGGGCGTAGTCGATGCAGCGCTGGTCATAGGAGATCGACCATTTCTCGTCGTAAGTCTCGGCCTCCCAGTCGTGGTAGAGGACCTGGGCGAGCTTGCTGTCATGCATCGCGGCCTCGACCTGTTCGGCCGTCGCGTGGGGGTTAGGAGCCGGCATGCCAGCCGCATCGACCGGCGCATCGAAGTCGGTGCCGGGTTCCTTCGTTTCCGTCATGAAGGGCAGCCTAACGGCCGTTGTCCAATGCGCGTCAGGGCCGGTCCACGACCCGGTCGACGGCGGCCTTTGCCGCGGCCAGCACATCGACCGGATGGTCGACGAAGCGTCGCGCCCACGCCAGGGCGGCGTCGAAGACGTGGTCGGGCGCCACCATCTCGTCGATCAGGCCCAACCCCAGTGCTTCCTCGGCACCGACGAAGCGTCCGCTGAACACCAGCTCTTTGGCTTTGCTGGGCCCGATGGCACCCGCCAGCCGCGTGCCGCCCCCACCCCGGGGCGCGAGGCCGGCCAGAATCTCGGTCGAGCCGAACTTGACGTTGTCACCGCTCACGCGCCAATCCGCGGCGAGCGCCAACGTCAGCCCACTGCCCAGGGCATAGCCGGTGATAGCCGCCACGGTGGGTTTGGGGATGGCGGCCACGGCCTCGATGCAGCGTTGCAGCGCGTGGTCGGCCGCGGCCTCCTCCTCGACGTCGAGGGTGCGCAGTTCGGGCACGTCGTCGCCGGCGCAGAAGATCTCATGGCCGCCGAACAGGATCACGGCGGCCACATCGGCGCGTTCGGCGAGCTCGGCGGCGGCCGACGAGATCTCGCGGTAGATCTGCCGCGTGAGGGCGTTGGTCGGCGGCCGCGACAGCAGCAAGGTCGCCACCCCGGACTGCTCCGGCACGGCCCCGATCACGACGCTGACAAATTCATTCATGGCGACCGGTGATTCCGCGCGGCGTTGTACCGCTCACTGTCGAAGAACTCGATCTCCCAGTTCCCGCCGCCGACCGCCAGGCTGGGCTCAATCGCCACGATCTTGCGCTCGACCGCGAGGACCTCTGCGACCGTACGGCCGTTCAGCGAGTCCAACTGGGTCCAGGTCGGCGGCAACAGGAAGCTGCGGCCTGCTTCGAAGTCGTCGAGCCCCGCTTGCGGAGTGCTCCAGAACGCCTGGTCGCTCTCGGTGTTCTCGCCGTCGGCCCGCTGCCCCTCCGGCAGGGCGCCGACGAAGAAGTAGGTGTCGTAGCGACGTGTGCGTTCCTCTTTGGGCGTCACCCAGTTGGCCCACGGCCGCAGCAGATCGGCCCGTAGGACGAGCTTCTCGTCGCGCAGGAAGTCCGCGAACGACAACGAATGGTTGGCCAGGGCGGCCCGCGCGTCGCCGTACACCGAGGCGTCGCGGACGATTCCGTCGGGATCGTCGGCCGGGCCCGCGAACAGCACGCCCGACTCCTCGAACGTTTCCCGGGCGGCCGCACACACGAGCGCTTCGGCCAGGCCGATGTCGACGCCGAGCCGCTGAGCCCACCACGCCGGCTCCGGACCGAACCAGGCGATGTCGGCGTTGCGATCGCGATCGTCGACGCCACCGCCCGGGAACACCATGACACCGGCGACGAAATCCATCGCCGCATGCCTGCGCATCAAGAAAACTTTGATTCCCTCGGCCGTGTCACGGACCAACATCACCGTCGCCGCAGGCCGCGGCACCAGTGGATCCGTACCGGCCGGGTCCTCGCGCAAGCGCTCATCGTTACTGGTCAATCTCGCCTCCTGTGCGCTGCGCGGCTCCTGACCCGACGCGCAAAGTACCGTCCGTCGATCACATCCAGCGCGATCGACTGGCCGAACGCCTTGGACAGATTCTCTGCAGTCAACACGTCGGTCAACAGACCCGACGCAACGACCTTGCCTTCGGACAGAATCAGGCCGTGGGTGAACCCTAGTGGGATCTCCTCGACATGGTGGGTGACCAACACCATGGCCGGCGCGTCCGCGTCGGCGGCCAGATCGGTCAATCTCGCCACGAGTTCCTCGCGCCCGCCGAGGTCGAGCCCGGCCGCGGGTTCGTCGAGCAGCAGCAGCTCCGGATCGGTCATCAACGACCGAGCGATCAGCACTCGCTTGCGCTCGCCTTCGGACAACGTGCCGTAGGCGCGCTCGGCGAGATGCTCGGCGCCCACGCTTTCGAGCATGTCGACGGCCTGCGCGTAGTCGACCTCTTCATAGCTCTCGCGCCACCGGCCGAGCACCGCGTATCCGGCCGACACCACGAGGTCGCGCACGATCTCGCCGTCGGGAATCCGTTGGGACAGTGCGGAACTGCTCAAGCCGACGCGGGAACGCAGCTCGGACATGTCGGTGCGGCCGAGCCGTTCACCGAGCACATAGGCGGTACCAGAAGAGGGATGTTCCTGCGCTGCGGCGATGCGCAGCAGTGAGGTCTTGCCCGCGCCGTTCGGCCCGATGACCACCCAGCGTTCGTCGAGTTCAACCGCCCAGGTGACGGGCCCCACCAGGGTGTTGCCGCCCCGGCGCAGCGTCACCCTGGCGAAGTCGATCAGCAGGTCTTCGTCGTGGAAACCGTCGGCTGCGTCTTCTCCGGTTGTGGGCACTCGCTCATCGTAGTGACGCGTTCCCGACGGGCTCGGTCGCCACCGCTGAAGTCGTGGAAAAGTATGCGACGTGGCATAAGTCGCAGAAA
Organism: Mycolicibacterium wolinskyi; assembly: GCF_002101965.1. Classification (GTDB taxonomy): domain Bacteria; phylum Actinomycetota; class Actinomycetes; order Mycobacteriales; family Mycobacteriaceae; genus Mycobacterium; species Mycobacterium wolinskyi. The sequence goes on along the minus strand of NZ_LQQA01000015.1, from coordinate 458,708 downwards.
CAGCTGCACGAGCGGTCCGATGCCGAACGCGTAGACGACCGTCCCGACGCCGACGGTGCCGCCCAAAAGCCAGCCGATCACCAGCACGGTCGCCTCGATGGCGGTGCGAACCAACCGAACCGACAAACCGGTACGCGCGACGAGGCCGGTCATCAGACCGTCGCGCGGACCGGGTCCGAGGCCTGCGCCGATGTAGAGGACCGTGGCGACGGCATTGAGCACCACGGCACCCACCATCATCGCGATGCGCGCCGGCATGGCCGACGGCGCCGGCAGCAGTGCGAGCGTCGCATCGACCGTGACGGCGATGACGATGACGTTGGCGACGGTGCCGATCCCCGGCCGGTTACGCAGCGGGATCCACGCCAACAACACGACCACCCCGACGACCGCCGAAGCGATGCCGATGGTCATCGGGGTGTGGCGGGTCAGGCCCTGATGGAAGACATCCCACGGGTCCAGGCCGAGCCCGGCGCGGACCATCATGCCCATCGAGAAGCCGTACCCGATCAGGCCAGTTATCAGCAGCGTCCCGCGAGTGACCGCGGCCCTCATGAATGGTGCTGGAAACGCAGCCGGATCAGCTCCAGCTCGCGGCGCATGCGCTCTTCGTCGCGGTCCGCATAGTCGAAGCTGCCGTTGAGGCCGGGCCACCTGAACGTATTCGCCAGGGATTCGGCCAGTCGAGAAAGCCAATTTGTTCGCATATCCCGATAATCTGGCGATCTGGCTTGCTCATCAATAGCCAGTTGGCGGATACTGGCATCATTATGAGTCCAGACATGGCTGCCAGAGCGCTCGATGTGGACCTTTTGGCCCGCGAACTCGGAAACTGGCGCACGTCCAGTATGAGTGGACCGGCGTATCTCGGCCTCGCGGACGCGATCCGGTTGCTCATCGTCGACGGCCGGGTTCCGGTCGGTTCGCGCCTGCCCAGCGAGCGAGCCCTGGCCGAGGCCCTGCGGGTATCGCGCACCACGGTCACCGCGGCGTTCGCCCAGCTGCGTGAGGACGGCTACCTCAACGCCCGCCGCGGCGCCCGCAGCACCACGGCGTTGCCGGTCCGCCCCCAGGTGCCCGCCGAGGCGGGCACCCCGACCGTGAACCTCGCCGCAGCAGCGCTCGCCGCACCGAGCACCCCGGTCCTCGAGGCGTTCGCCGAGGCCGCGAAGGACATTCCGCCCTATCTGCAGGAGCCCGGCCACGAGTTGATGGGCGTCAGCGCACTCCGCGCGGCGATCGCCGAAAGATATTGCGCACGTGGCCTTCCCACCGACCCCAGCCAGATCATGGTGACCAGCGGCGCGCAACACGCGATCGGCCTGATCCTCGCGACGCACACCCAGCCGGGCGATCGGGTGCTGGTCGAGCAACCCACCTATCACGGTGCGCTGTCGGCGATCTCAACTGCCGGCGCCCGCGCCGTGCCGGTCGCACTCACCGAGGACGGGTGGGAGTTGGATGCCGTGCATGCTGCCCTGCGCCAGCTTGCACCGAGCCTGGCCTACCTCATTCCCGACAACCACAATCCGACCGGCTTCATCATGCCCGCCGAGGATCGGAAACGGTTGGGGCAGATCATCTCCGACACGCGCACCCGAACCATCGTCGACGAATCGATCATCGACATGTGGATGGACGAGGCACCGCCCGAGCCGCTCGCCGCGGCGGTGGGACGCCATGACCTGGTGCTCACGGTCGGCTCGATGTCGAAGTCGTTCTGGGGCGGCTTGCGGGTCGGCTGGATCCGCGCCGAGCGCGCCACGCTGGCGACCATAGCCGCCATCCGGCCCTCCGTTGACCTCGGAACGTCGATCCTCGAACAACTCGCGGCGGCAAGGCTGCTCGCCACGCGGGACGAGGTGCTGCCGGAACGCCGGGAGCTGATCCGCGCTCGCAGGCAGTTCCTGGTCTCGCTGCTGGCGCGCGAACTGCCGGATTGGCAGCCGGGTCCCGGCCGCGGCGGTATGTCGCTGTGGATCAAGCTGCCCGCCCCGATGAGCACCGCGTTGGCGGCCGCGGCCTCGCGCATGGGTGTCGATCTGCCTGCGGGCCCCCGGTTCGGTGTGGACGGCACGCTGGAGCGCTTCGTCCGATTGCCCTACGCGTTACCCGAACCGCAACTCGAAGAAGCCGTCGAACTCCTGGTCCGGGCCTGGCACAGCATCACCGGCACGGTCGAACCGCAGCAGCAGGCTTTGGTCGTGTAGCGGGCCGCTACGGCTGCTGGGTCATCGCCAGGCAGGTGCCGTAGTGCTCCTTGGTGCACGGGATGCCGTTCACGGTCGCCAGACCACCGGGCTGCCCGCCGATCACGGGGCCCCCGCCGCTCGGCGGCAGCACGGGCACGAGCCCGCCGCCCGACGCACCCTTGACGCATACGCCTTCGAACTTCGACTGAACGGTGCCCGACGGGCAACGCTTGGCCTCGGCCGGTGCCGCGACTGCCACCAGTCCGAGGACCGCTGCGACTGCGAAACCACCAACCAGAATCGCGTGCTTGACCGTCATCACGGGCTAAGCCTACGTCAGTCGTCCGGGATGTCGACGCGTCGCACCACACCGTCGACGGCGTCGGCCGCCTCGATCTCACCGCGCGTGATGCCGAGGATGAACAACACGGTGTCGAGGTAGGGGTGGCTCAGCGATGCGTCGGCGACCTCGCGCAGTGCGGGCTTGGCGTTGAACGCGACACCCAGCCCGGCTGCCGCCAGCATGTCGATGTCGTTGGCGCCGTCACCGACGGCCACGGTCTGCTCCATCGGCACACCGACCTGTTGGGCGAAGTCGCGCAGCGCCTTGGCTTTACCCGGCCGGTCGATGACGGATCCGATCACGCGTCCGGTGAGCTTGCCGTCGACGATCTCGAGCTCGTTGGCCGCGACGTAGTCGAGCATCAACTCGTGCGCGAGTGGCTCGATCACCTGGCGGAAACCGCCGGACACCACGCCGCAGTGAAAGCCCAGCCGCCGCAGGGTTCGGATGGTCGTGCGTGCGCCGGGCGTCAGCTCGAGCTGCTCGGCCACGTCGTCGAGTACCTCGGCAGGCAACCCGGCCAGCGTCGCGACTCGGCGGTGCAACGACTCGGCGAAGTCCAGTTCGCCGCGCATGGCCGCCTCGGTGACCTCGGCGACCGCAGCCTCCGCGCCCACCCGCGCGGCGAGCATCTCGATCACCTCGCCCTGGATCAGCGTGGAGTCGACGTCGAAGACGATGAGCCGCTTGGCCCGGCGCGACAGGCTGTAATCCTCCAGCGCGATGTCGACACCCTCGTCGACCGCGACCTTCGCGAGCGCGGTCTGCAGCTGCCCGTACGCGGCTCCTGACGGCACGGAGACGCGAAGCTCAAGGCCGGTCACCGGATAGTCCGAGACTCCGCGGATGAAGTCGATGTTGACGCCCAGTTCGGCTACTGCCCGGGCCACCACACTGAACGCACCCGCCGTGATGGGGCGGCCCAGCACCACGATCGTGTGCGTGGACGGCTCCCGCATCACCGGAAGGTCGTCGCTGCGCTCGATCACGACGTCGAGACCGACGCCGTGTATGGCGGCCTCGACGTCGCTGCGCAGGCCGTCTCCGTCAGCGATGTCAGCAGGCACCGCGACCAGCACACCCAAGGTGAGCCGGCCGCGGATGACGACCTGTTCGACGTTGCGCAGTTCCACCTTGTGGCGGGACAGCACCTCGAACAGGGCCGAGGTGACGCCTGGTTGATCGACGCCGGTGACGGTGATCAGAACCGATGAGCGCTCGCGCGAAGGACCGATAGGCGAAGGCACCTTCCGACTCACCTCCCCCGGATGCCGCCTACCGTCAACTGGACTTGTCCGCGGTTTCGAGCTCGGGGTGATGCGACCGGCCCACGTGGGCCTCGGCACGCATCCGCTCGACCATGTGCGGGTAGTGCAGCTCGAACGCCGGACGCTCCGACCGGATGCGCGGCAGCTCGGTGAAGTTGTGCCGCGGCGGCGGGCAGGAGGTCGCCCACTCCAACGAGTTGCCGTAGCCCCACGGATCGTCGACCGTGACCGGCTCGCCGTAGCGCCAGCTCTTGAAGACGTTCCAGGCGAACGGCAGCACCGACACACCGAGGATGAACGCGCCGATGGTCGAGATGACGTTGAGCGTCGTGAACCCGTCGCTGGGCAGGTAGTCGGCGTAGCGACGCGGCATGCCCTCGTCACCCACCCAGTGCTGCACCAGGAACGTGGTGTGGAAGCCGATGAACGTCAGCCAGAAGTGCAGCTTGCCCAGCCGCTCGTCGAGCAGGCGGCCCGTCATCTTCGGGAACCAGAAGTAGATGCCCGCGTAGGTGGCGAACACGATGGTGCCGAAGAGCACGTAGTGGAAGTGCGCGATGACGAAGTAGCTGTCGGTGACGTGGAAGTCCAGCGGCGGGCTGGCCAGCAGCACGCCGGACAGGCCACCCAGCAGGAACGTGATGAGGAAGCCGACCGAGAACAGCATCGGTGTCTCGAACGTCAACTGGCCCTTCCACATCGTGCCGATCCAGTTGAAGAACTTGATGCCGGTCGGGACCGCGATCAGGAACGTCATGAACGAGAAGAACGGCAGCAGCACCGCGCCGGTGGCATACATGTGGTGCGCCCACACCGCGACCGACAGCGCCGCGATGCTGATGGTGGCGTAGATCAGGGTGGTGTAACCGAAGATGGGCTTGCGGCTGAACACCGGGAAGATCTCGGAGACGATGCCGAAGAACGGCAACGCGATGATGTACACCTCGGGGTGGCCGAAGAACCAGAACAGGTGCTGCCACAACAGCACACCGCCGTTGGCCGGGTCGTAGATGTGGGCACCCAGGTGGCGGTCGGCGGCCAGGCCGAACAGCGCGGCGGTCAGCAGCGGAAAGGCCAGCAGCACCAGGATCGAGGTCACCAGGATGTTCCAGGTGAACACCGGCATGCGGAACATCGTCATGCCGGGTGCGCGCATGCACACCACGGTGGTGACCATGTTGACGCCACCGAGGATCGTGCCGAGGCCACCGACGGCCAGACCCATGATCCACAGGTCGCCACCGGCACCGGGCGAGTGGATCGCGTCGGTCAGCGGTGAGTACGCCGTCCAGCCGAAGTCAGCGGCACCGCCAGGGGTGATGAAGCCGGCGATCGCGATCAGCGCGCCGAACAGGAACAGCCAGAACGAAAACGCGTTGAGGCGCGGGAACGCCACGTCGGGCGCACCGATCTGCAGCGGCAGCACCAGGTTGGCGAAGCCGAACACGATGGGCGTCGCGTAGAACAGCAGCATCACCGTGCCGTGCATGGTGAACAGCTGGTTGAACTGCTCGTTGGACAGGAACTGCAGACCCGGCATCGCCAGCTCGGTACGCATGAACAGCGCCATCAGGCCACCGATCGCGAAGAACGCGAAGCACGCAACGCAGTACATGATGCCGATCAGCTTGTGATCGGTGGTGGTGATCAGGTTGTAGATCAAGTTCCCCTTGGGGCCCATACGTTCCGGAAACGGACGACGTGCCTCGAGTTCTCCGATTGGGGGCGCTTCGGCTACCAAGAGGTCCTCCAAAGATTCGTCGGGAAATCCCGCTTATCGAACTGAATCCTAACTCTCCCCGCGACATGCGTGCCCGTGGGTCCTACAAAGTGTCGTACTGGCCGGGCACCTGCCCCGGACGAAGCCCTGACCAGCCGCAAGCGGCCGAGTGTTAACGTCGCCCCGTGCTGAGGAACCGCGCACTGGCAAGCGCCCTGTTGACTGTCGCAGCCGTGACGCTGGGCAGCGGGTGCGGTTCGGAAGACGCCACGCCGGCGAGCCAGCCGTCGATGAGCACCAGTGTGACCAAGATCGCCGACGCCGGCGTGCTCGGCAACCAGCGCAGGCCCGACGAATCCTGTGCACCGGACCCGGCGCCCGCCGATCCGGCGCCCCGCGAGGTCCGCAACGCGAGAGGCGCCGACATCCCCGAGACGACCGAGCTGCGCGGCGATCCGCAGCGCATCGTGGTGTTGTCCGGCGACCAGCTCGATGCCCTGTGCGCGCTCGGCCTGCAAGCGCGCATCGTCGCGGCGGCGCTTCCGGACGGTTCGACCACCCAGCCCTCATACCTGGGCACCGTCGTCCACGAGGTGGCACCGGCAGGTACCCGCGGCGCCCCCGACCTCGCCGCGATCGAGGCGGCGAAACCCGACCTGATCCTGGGGTCGCAGGCGCTGACGCCGTCGTCGTTCGGGGCGCTGGCGGCGATCGCGCCGACCGTGTTCACCGGCACGCCCGGCGCCGACTGGCGCGACACCCTGCGCGCGGTGGGGGCATCGACCGGACGCGCCGGTGCTGCCGACGACCTGATCGAGAAGTTCGACGATGCGGCCCGCAAGACCGGTGCCGACAACGACGCCGCCCACTTCCAGGCATCGGTGGTGCAGCTGACCGAGAACACCGTGCGCGTGTACGGCGCCGAAAACTTCCCCGGCAGCGTGCTGGCCGCGGTCGGCCTGGATCGCCCTGCGGCCCAACGGTTCACCGACAAGCCGTACGAGGAGCTGAGCACGTCGGACGCCGACTACTCGATCGCCGACGCCGACATCGTCTACGTCTCGTTCGCGTCTGCGGCGGCCAGGGACAACGCCACCGCGATCCTCGACAGCGACGCATGGCGTGCGCTGTCGGCCGCGCGCGACAACCGGGTGTTCGTGGTCAACAACGAGGTGTGGCAGACCGGGCAGAACATCGTGGCCGCACGCGGGATCCTCGACGACCTGCGCTGGGTCAACGCACCGATCAACTAATCTCGCAGCGTGTTCCACGTACTCACCACGACATACCTGAAGCCGCTCGACGTCGTCGAGCAGACCCGGCCCGCCCATATCGCCTGGCTCGAGGAGGAAGTGGCCGCGGGGCGCATCCTGTTGGCCGGCCGTCAGGAAACACCGACCGGTGCCGTCCTGATCACCGGCGACATCAGCGCCGAGGAAGCCCAGAGCATCATCGACCGCGACCCCTACACGTTGGCCGGCCTGGTCAGCGTCGAGCGCGTGTCGTTCAACGGATCGTTCCGCGCGCCCAGCCTGTAGCCAGGTAGCCGGGACCAAGGTCACAGCGAAAGCCGGGATTAGCGCTACGCGCCTCGTCGTTTCTCATACGGGCTCTGCTGTGTTCAGCAGGCGCCAGTTAACTGGGCTAATGTCCCCAGAAGTATGCACTGACGACGATAAAAGAGGGCTTTGATGAGCACTGTTTCCGCCTACGCCGCGAACTCGGCGACCGAGCCACTGACCAAGACCACGATCAAGCGCCGCGAGGTCGGCCCGCACGACGTAGCTTTCGACATCCATTTCGCCGGGATCTGCCATTCCGACATCCACACCGTCAAGGGTGAGTGGGGCACGCCCAACTACCCCGTTGTCCCCGGCCACGAGATCGCCGGTGTGGTGACCGAGGTGGGTTCCGAGGTCACCAAGTACAAAGTCGGCGATCACGTCGGCGTCGGCTGTTTCGTCGACTCCTGTCGTGAATGCGACAACTGCAAGGCCGGCCTGGAGCAGTACTGCACCGGAACCGGCATGATCGCCACCTACAACTCGACCGAGCGCGACGGCACCCCGACGTTCGGCGGCTACAGCGGCGCCACCGTCGTCGACGAGAACTACGTGCTGCGCATCCCCGACAGCATCCCGCTCGACGCGGCCGCTCCGCTGCTGTGCGCAGGCATCACCACCTACTCCCCGCTGCGGCACTGGAATGCCGGCCCCGGCAAGTCGGTCGCCGTGATCGGTCTCGGCGGGCTCGGCCACATGGCCGTCAAGCTGGCCAAGGCGATGGGCGCGGAGGTCACCGTGCTGAGCCAGTCACTCAAGAAGATGGAAGACGGCCTGCGTCTGGGCGCCAGCCACTACTACGCGACCGCCGATCCGGACACCTTCAAGAAGCTGCGCGGATCGTTCGACCTGATCCTCAACACCGTGTCGGCCAACCTCGACCTCGGCGCCTACCTCGGCCTGCTCAAGGTCGACGGCACGCTCGTCGAACTCGGTATGCCCGAGCACGCCATGGAGGTGCCGCCGTTCCCGCTGGCCGGTATGCGACGCAGCCTGTCCGGGTCGATGATCGGCGGCATCGCCGAGACCCAGGAGATGCTCGATTTCTGCGCCGAGCACGACGCGCTGCCCGAGATCGAGGTCATCGCGCCCGACTACATCAACGAGGCCTACGAGCGCGTGCTCGCCAGTGACGTGCGCTACCGGTTCGTCATCGACACCGCATCGCTGCGGGGTTAGTACTCAGACGGTTTCGCGCTCGACGCCGGCCAGGGGCCAACCCGCGGCGGCCAGTTTGGCCGCTACCCGGTTGATGTTCTCCGGGCCGGCGTCGTGGTGCGACACCTCGGCGATGAAGGCCGCGATCTCGTCATGATCGATCGAGCCGTCGACGAGCGCTGTCGAACCGTCGGCGGTGAGATTCCGCACCACCTCTTTGACCTGTTCATCGGTCAACGGGGTGGCGCGCAGCAACGCCAACAGCGGCACGCGGTCGTCGCCGGGGACACCCTCGGGATATCCGGCACGCAACCAGTTCAGGATCGAGATCACCAGCGACTGTGTGGTCACTGCGCCAGTTTGGTGGGTGGGCGGTGAGCGCACCACTCGAGGGCCGACAGTTGGTCGCCCCTTCACCCGTCGTTCACCGCGAGAAACAATCCCGCTGAACACAACCGGTGAAATCACCGCGGTCACCCGGCATCCTCGGCGCGGTGACCCGCGTGATCCGTTTCAACGCCTTCGACATGAACTGCGTCGCCCACCAATCCCCCGGGCTGTGGCGACATCCCGACGACCAGTCCTGGCGCTACAAGGACATCACCTACTGGACCGAGCTCGCGAAGTTGTTGGAGCGCGGCCGATTTGACGGGTTGTTCATCGCCGACGTGCTCGGCACCTACGACGTCTACGGCGCCAGCGACGAGGCCGCCATCCGCCAGGCGGCACAGATCCCGGTGGGCGATCCGATGCTGCTGGTCTCGGCCATGGCGCTGGTGACCGAGAATCTGGGCTTCGGCATCACCACCGGCACCGGCTTCGAGCATCCGTATCCGTTCGCGCGGCGCATGTCGACGCTCGACCACCTCACCAACGGCCGCATCGGCTGGAACATCGTCACTGGGTATCTGCCTGCCGCGGCCCGCAACATGGGCCAGACCGACCAGCCCGCGCACGACGCGCGCTACGACCACGCCGACGAGTATCTCGAAGTGCTCTACAAGCTGTGGGAAGGCTCGTGGGAGGACGACGCCGTCGTGCGCGACGCCGAGCGCGGCGTGTTCACCGACCCGGCCAAGGTGCACCACATCGGCCATGCCGGTGAACATTTCAGCGTTCCGGGCGTTCATCTCGCCGAACCGTCACCGCAGCGCACCCCGGTGATCTATCAGGCCGGCTCGTCGCCACGCGGAGTCCGGTTCGCCGCCGAGAACGCCGAGGCGATCTTCACCGCCGCGCCGACCAAAGCCATTCTGCGCGAGACGGTTTCGACGATCCGCTCCGAGCTCGAGCTGGCCGGCCGCGATCCCTACTCGGCCAAGATCTTCAATCTCACCACGGTCATCACCGGCGAGACCGACGAGGAAGCCCACGCCAAGCACGCCGAGTACCTCTCCTACGGGGATCCGGAGGGCGCACTGGTGTTCATGTCCGGCTGGATGGGCGTGGACCTCGCCCGCTACGGCCTCGACGAGCCGATCGGCAACGTCGATTCGAACGCAATCCTGTCCGCGGTCAAGGCTTTTCAGTCCGCTTCGGACAAGGGTGGCGAGTGGAACGTGCGCGACATCGCCGAATGGGGCGAGATCGGCGGCATGGGTCCGCGCATCGTCGGCTCCGGCGTCCGGGTGGCCGATACCCTGCAGGAGTGGGTCGACGAAACCGACGTCGACGGCTTCAATCTCGCCTACGCCATCACGCCCGGCTCATTCGCCGACTTCATCTCCCACGTGGTCCCGGTGCTGACCGCGCGGGGCGCCTACCAGTCCAGCTATGCGCCGGGCAGCCTGCGCAACAAGCTGCTGGGCCACGGCGACCGGCTCGCCGACGAACACCGCGGGGCGAGTTACCGTGTGGGCGGCCGCAATTCGACGATCATCGAGCGGCCGTCGACGGTGCCGTCGTCATCGGCGTCGACGGCCGCTCAGCCGGCGCGGGGCCGCTGAGCACCGCCGAGCAGACGCGTGGGTACCCGAAAATCGTTGATTTCGGGTACCTACGCGTCTGGTCGCGCTGGAACTAGAAGTCCCAGTCCTCGTCTTCGGTGTTGACGGCCTTACCGATCACATACGAAGAACCGGAACCCGAGAAGAAGTCGTGGTTCTCGTCGGCGTTGGGGCTCAGCGCCGACAGGATCGCCGGGTTCACGTCGGTCTCGTCACGCGGGAACAGCGCCTCGTAGCCGAGGTTCATCAACGCCTTGTTGGCGTTGTAGCGCAGGAACTTCTTGACGTCTTCGGTGAGCCCGACGCCGTCGTAGAGGTCCTGCGTGTACTCGACCTCGTTGTCGTAGAGCTCGAACAGCAGCTCGTACGTGTAGTCCTTGAGTTCCTGGCGCTTGGCGTCGTCGACGAGGGCCAATCCGCGCTGGAACTTGTAGCCGATGTAGTAGCCGTGCACGGCCTCGTCGCGGATGATCAGCCGGATCATGTCGGCGGTGTTGGTCAGCTTGGCCCGGCTCGACCAGTACATCGGCAGGTAGAAGCCCGAGTAGAACAGGAAGCTCTCCAGGAGCGTGGAGGCCACCTTGCGCTTGAGCGGCTCGTCGCCCTTGTAGTACTGCATGACGATCTCGGCCTTGCGCTGCAGGTTCGGGTTCTCCTCCGACCAGCGGAACGCGTCGTCGATCTCGGCGGTCGAGCACAGCGTCGAGAAGATGTTGCTGTAGCTGCGGGCGTGCACGGACTCCATGAACGCGATGTTGGTGTAGACGGCTTCCTCATGGGGCGTGAGCGCATCCGGGATGAGGCTCACGGCGCCGACGGTGCCTTGGATGGTGTCGAGCAGCGTGAGGCCCGTGAACACCCGCATCGTCAGCTGCTTCTCGTGTTCGGTGAGAGTCCCCCACGACGGGATGTCGTTGGACACCGGGACCTTCTCCGGCAACCAGAAGTTACCGGTCAGCCGATCCCAGACCTCGGCGTCCTTTTCGTCCTGGAGCCGGTTCCAGTTGATCGCTGAGACGCGGTCGATCAGCTTCATGCCTTCGCTCACCAGAACCCCATTCCACCAGGTCGTTGTGTTTGCCGGACGGCACCACCGACACTACCCCTGGGGTCAGCCACCGGTCGTGACCGCAACACCTTGTGTTTTCGTGTCGCGCTCCGTGTCGTAGAAATCGAACTCCGACGGGTCCAGCGAGCGCGTTGCCAGCCAGTACTGCCAGGTCATGCCGCTCCAGAGCGTGCGGTTGACGCCGTGCTCGTCGAGGTACCAGCTCCGGCAACCTCCGGTGCTCCACACCGTGCCGGTGAGATCGTGCTGCAGTCCGGCGTTGAACTCGTCCTGCGCGCGGCGGCTCGGCGCGAGCGCGGCGGCGCCGGCCTTGTCGACGGCCGCGATCGCCTGGCCGACGTAGCGGATCTGCGACTCGATCATGAAGACCACCGAGTTGTGCCCGAGCGCGGTGTTCGGCCCGAGCAGGAAGAACAGGTTGGGCATGCCGGCGACGGCGATGCCGCGGTGCGCCTGGATGCCCTCCCGGTTCCAGCGGTCGACGAGGTCCTCGCCGCCTGCCCCCTTGATGTCGACGTAGGTGTAGGAGTCGGTCACGTGGAATCCGGTCGCCCACACCACGACGTCGACGGGGTGCTCGACGCCGTCGGCGGTGACGATGCCGGTCGGGGTCATCCGGGCGATGCGCTCGGTGATCACCTGCGTCTTCGGGTTCGCGATGCCGCGATAGTAGGTGTCGGAGTTGAGGATGCGCTTGCAGCCCGCGCGGTAGTCCGGGGTGAGCTTGCGGCGCAGCTCGGGGTCTTTGATGCTGCGGTTGATGTTGTAGCGGCCCATCATCTCGCCGATCTTGAGCAGCCGGGGCTGCTTGGTCATGGCGAAGCCGACGCCCTCGTGGATCCAGTAGATCCCCGCGCGCAGCAGCGCGCGGGTGCCCGGCACGTAGCTGAACACGCGGCGCAGCCACAGCGGGAACCTGTTGTTGACCCGCGGCATCACCCACGCCGGAGTCCGCTGGTAGAGATGCAACTCGGCGACGTCCTTGACGATCTCCGGCACGATCTGGATGGCGCTCGCACCGGTGCCAACGACCGCCACCCGCTTACCGCGGATGTCGACACTGTGATCCCATTCCGCGGAATGGAATGCGGCACCGGCGAATTGGTCGCGACCCTCGATGTCCGGGATCTGCGGGATGTGCAGGCCACCGGCGCCCGAGACGAGGAACTGTGCGACGTACTCGCGCCCGTCCTTGGTGAACACGTGCCAGCGCAACTCGTCGTCGTCCCAGTGCGCGCGGTCGACGTGCGCGCCGAAGGTGATGTAGCGGCGCAGCCCGTACTTCGCCGTCACGCCCAGCAGGTAATCCTGGATCTCGGGCTGGAAGGACCACATGTAGCTCCAGTCGGCCTTCGGCTCGAACGAGAACGAGTACATGTGCGACGGGATGTCACACGCGCAGCCCGGATAGGTGTTGTCGCGCCAGGTGCCGCCGATCTCGTCGGCCTTCTCCAGAATCAGGAAGTCAACGCCGCGCTGTTGCAGCTCGATGGCCATGCCCAGCCCGGAGAAGCCGCTGCCGATGATCAGCGCGCGGGTCTGCACGGGTTGCTGGCTGGCAGCGGCCTGTTCGGCAGCCGTCATAGTCAGATCCTTTCCCGGGAACGCCGGTACCGGCTATTTGCCAGTTTCCGGCCCCAGTGCTCGGCTGTCAACGCGCCGGTGAGGTGGTCGATCAGCCCACGTGTTCGCGGCGCTGCACACCTTCGTGGAGCGGAAGATCGGGGTCGATCCAGATGCCGAGCAGCTCGCAGGTGCCGTTGATCGAGCCGACCATGATCGTGGTCAGGTGCGCGACGAATTCGTCGATCGGCATCCGCCGCGGGCTGTCCTCTTTGGTGCCCAGCCACCAGTCGGTGGCCGACGCCGCGGCGCCGAACGTCGCGAACGCGGCCAGCTCGATCGCCGCCCCGTCGAGTTCCATCTCCCGGAGCTCGTTGGAGAACATGTCGGCCATCGCCAGCGTGATGCCCCGCCCCTCGTTGAGCGCCCGCATGGTCGATTCGCTCTGCTCGGCAAATCGGCCCTGGATCAGGAACCGCAGCACGTTGGGGTGCTGGTCGACAAGCTGCACGTACTGCTCGACGCTGCGCCGGATGACCTCGCGGGCCGGGTCGGCGGCCAGGTTGATCGACGGGAAGATCGCCGACCACAGCATGTCGCGCAGCCGCTCCCCGATCGCCTGGAACAGGTCGGATTTGTCGGCGAAGTGGCGGTAGATCTTCGGTTTCGCAGTCCCGGCTTCTTCGGCGATTTCCCTCAGGCTCAGCTCGGGGCCGAGGCGGTCGATCGCCCGGAACGCGGCGTCGACGATCTCGGACCGCACCTTCTTGCGGTGTTCACGCCAGCGCTCGCTGCGGGCGTCGACCTTGACGCCCGCCTCGCTGCTGGAATGTGTCCTCGACCCTCGTCGCACGCGATCACTGTACTCGCCTGGTGGCGCTGACCTGCTCAGACCGCGCAGTAACACGCCTGACGGTGCCGCTGACCCGGGGATTTCTCCCGGCAAGCTGGGTACATCTTGCTTGGGTACTATCTCTGCGACACTCAACGAACGAGACGAGGCTCATGACGCAGCGATACGACCTGGTCATCGCCGGAGGTGGCCCATCGGGGTCGGCCGCCGCATGGCAGGCCGCTCAGACCGGCGCCAAGGTGGTCGTCCTGGACAAAGCGGAGTTTCCCCGCGACAAGCCGTGCGGCGACGGACTGACCGCACGCGCGGTGAGCTATCTGCAGAAGATGGGACTGGCCGACGAGGTCGCCACCTATCACCGGGTCAACCGGGTGACGGTGTTCAGCCCGAGCGCGTGGGAGCTGTCGTTCCCGCGGCGCCCCGGGATGCCCGATCACGGCCATACCGTCAGCCGGACCCATCTGGACACGGTGCTGCTCAAGCACGCCGAATCGGCTGGCGCCGAGGTGCGGCAGGGCGCCGAGGTGGCCGGGCCCGAGTTCGACGCCGACGGCCGCGTCGTCGGCGTGGTGCTCAAGAGCGGCGAGAAGGTGTTCGGCGACGCCGTCATCGCCGCCGACGGCGCCTACTCCCCGATCAAGCGCGCACTCAAGATCGACTCGGAGTACAACGGCTACTCCGCGATCGCGATCCGCTCGGAGATGCACGCCAACCGTGCCGATTCGGACAGCCTCGACATCTACCTCAAGCTGATGTTCCAGGGCGACCAGCTGCCCGGCTACGGCTGGGTGTTCCCGATGGGCAACGGCATCTTCAACATCGGCCTCGGCTATGTGAACTCCTACAAGAACTGGCAGTCGATCAACGCCACCCAGTTCCTCGGCGAGTTCCTGCGGACCCTGCCCGCCGAGTGGGAGCTGCCGCCGATCGAAGAGCTCAAGAAGAACAAGAGCGTGCGGGCGTGGCGATTGCCGATGGGCTTCACGGCATGGCCGCCATGGCGTCCGGGTGTGCTGTTCACCGGCGACTCGCTGGGTGCGGGCAAGCCGGCCTCGGGCGCGGGCATCTCCAAGGCGCTCGAGTCCGGGCTGGCCGCCGGTGAGTGCGCGATCGCGGCGCTGCAGAACGGCGGGCCCGACGACTTCACGAACTACGCGCAGCGCATGGAAGCCGCGTGGGGTCGGGAGTACCGGCGTGGCCGCTACATGCACAAGCTGATCGGCTACCCGAAGCTGGCCGATGCAGGCGTCAAGCTGATCGACAACGCCGCGTTCCGCGACCGGATGCTCAAGGCTCTCTACAAGAAGGCCCAGGGCCCACAGCACACCATCAAGTAGCCGTCTGTGCCGAATGGCCAGTTGTGACACGCTTTTTCGCTTTCTGCGTGTCATGACTGGCCATTCGTCTATGTCAGCCCTGCGGCCGCCTCGAGCAGGCCTGCCTGCGTCGCCAGCAGGCCGGCGTCGTCGCCACGATCGTGCGGGACGGTGGCACACAGCGCGACTCGCTCGCGCCACGATCGGCCCGGCAGCGCCACGGCTGTCCCGCACAACCCGACCGCCGCTTCCTGCCTGCTGAAGGCTTGGCCGGTACGGCGAATGGTGGCCAACTCGTCGAGCAGACCTGTCACCGTGTCGATGGTCCACGGGGTGACCTTGGCGAGTTGCTGCGCCGGGTACAGGGCGCGCACCTGATCGTCGGTGAGCTGGGACAGCAACAACTTGCCCGCCGAAATGGCATGTGCCGGACGCAAATACCCCTGTTGCAGCGTCGCGCGCACGGGCCGGTCGGGCTCTATCCCGTCGAAGAACAACACCTGGGTACCCACCAGGGTCGCGACATGGACGGTCTCGCCGGTGAGGTCGACGGCACGCCGCAGCACGGGCAGCAGGCGCGTGCGGTCATCGAGGTCGAGTCCACGCGGGCGAGCCAGGTCGAGCAGCACCGGTCCGGGAAAATACCCGCGGCCCGTCGGCCCAAGGATCACGATGCCCCTGTTGCGCAGGGTGTTGAGGATGCGGTACGCGCTCGAGCGCGAGCACGACAGTTCCCGCGCCACCGACGTGACGTTGATGCTGTCGGAGTTGACGAACATCGTCATCACCCGCAGGCCGGAGTCCAGCGAGGACAGATGCTCGCCGATGGGTTCGACGTCGATGCTCAGCTCCTCACTTGTCCCGGGATCAGGAACAAAATAGCGTCTCAATCGGGCGATGGCACTTATTAGTCCCGTATCGCGAGACTTCCAGCGCTCACTATAGAGACGGCGCCTCACTCTGTGCCCTACTTGAGGCCTTGTTCACAGGCTCTTGTTTCAGAAAGGCCACGCCATGCCGTCGTCACTGATTCGCGTGCAATCGGTCATCGACGACACCCCCATGAATCTCAAGCGCTGGGGTGTCGTCGGCTTGTGTTTCGCCATCGCCCTCCTCGACGGCTTCGACACCCAGTCGATCGCGTTCATCGGATCGTCGATCGCCGAGGAATTCTCCATGGCGACCGCCGAGATGACCGCGGTGATCACCGCGAGCACGGTCGGCATGGCTCTGGGCGCCATCACGCTGGGATCGATCGGTGACCGCATCGGCCGCAAGCGGGCAATCCTGTTGGCGCTCTCCATCTTCGGCTTCTTCTCGCTGCTCGGCGCGTTCGCGCAGGCCCCGTGGCAGATCGTGCTGCTGCGGTTCCTCATCGGCCTGGGCATGGGTGGTGCGACGCCGTCACTGCTGGCTCTCGCGGCGGAATACAGCCCCGAGCGGTCCCGGAAACTGTCGATGACGCTGGTCTTGTTGGGCCTGCCCGGCGGCGCGATGCTCGGCGGCGTGGTGGCGGCGGCCTGGCTTCCGGCCCTCGGCTGGCGCGGCATCTTCCTCCTCGGCGGCCTGCTGCCGCTGCTTCTGCTGGCCATCGTCGTCGTCTTCCTGCCCGAGTCCCCGAGTTATCTCGCGACCCGCGATGACGCCGCGAGCCAGGACAAAGCCCGGGAGCTGCTGCGCCGGATCACCGGGGCGTCCATCCCCGACGACGCGATCCTCGCGGCCGAGCAGCGCGAGCAGAATGCCGGCTCGGTCCGCGCGCTGTTCGCCTCGGACTACCGCACCTCGACCATCACGATCTGCGCGATCTATCTCGCGAACTGGATCGCGTGGTTCCTGTTGCTGCAGTGGACCCCGACGGCCCTGCACCAGGCCGGGCTGTCGAAAGAACAGGCCGCATCGGGCACCATCGTGGTCAACGGCGCGTTCATCGTCTTCTCGTTCCTGGTAACCGCATTGCTGTCCCGTGTGCCGATCCGCCGGCTGCTGCTCGGCATGTTCGGCCTCGGGATCGCGGTGGCGCTGGGCCTCGCGGTGAGTGGCTCGAACTGGACGTTGACGTTCGCCTTGATCGCGGTGGCCGGGCTCGGCATCGGCGGTCAACAGCTGGTGCTGAACTACCTGATCGCCGAGACGTATCCGACTCAGCTGCGCGGCACCGCAACCGGCTTCTCCATCGGCGTGGGCCGCACCGGTTCGATCATCGGTTCAGCACTCGGCGGCTGGCTGCTGGGCAGCTTCGGGGTGGGCGGCTACTTCGGCTTGATCGCCGTTCCGCTGGCCATCGCCGCGCTCGCGACGTTGATGCTGCGCCCGCAGCACCCCGGCTTGTCCTCGCCCGAGGCAACCGGTGAGTCCGCGGTCGCGGTGGAGAGCCGGTGATGCGCTTCACGGGCAAGGTTGCCGTTGTCACGGGTGCGGCGCAGGGTATCGGCAAAGGCGTCGCGTGCGGTATCGCCGCGGAGGGCGGAGCCGTCGTGCTCGCCGACAGATCCGACCGCGTCCACGGCGCCAGTGACGAGATCTCATCGGCGGGCAGCGCAGCGCGCGGTTTCGTGTGTGATCTCGAAACCTACAGCGGCGCATGCGATCTGATGCAGTCCGCGATCGCCGAGTTCGGCCGGATCGACATTCTGGTCAACAATGTCGGCGGGACCATCTGGCGAAAACCGTACGAGTTCTACGAGGAGCAACAGATCCTCGCCGAACTGCATCGCTCGCTGTTGCCGACGCTGTGGTGTGCGCGCGCGGCCCTGCCGTCCATGATCGAACGTGGCCACGGAGTCATCGTCAACGTGTCGTCGAACGCCACCCGCAGCATCAACCGCGTGCCGTATGCGGCCGCAAAGGGCGGCGTCAACGCGCTCACCGCGTCGCTCGCGTTCGAAGCGGCGAGCAAGGGCATTCGCGTCGTCGCCACCGCCCCCGGCGGAACCGCGGCACCGCCCGGAGGCATTCCCCGCAATCCCGATCCGCTGACCGACGACGAGATTCGGTGGCATGAGGAAACCGTCGTGCAAAGCACCCAGAGCACGTTCCTCAAGCGGTACAGCAGCATCGAAGAGCAGGTGGCGCCAATCCTTTTCATGGCATCCGACGACGCCAGCTACATCACCGGCACCGTCCTGGAAGTCAGCGGCGGCGATCGGGGCTGAGCGCATACCGGACGTTCTCGGCGACGGGCACAAAGCCGATGCGTTTGTAGACGCCGTTGGACACGGCGTTTGCGGCATCGGCGAACAGCACGACATCGCTCACCCCGCGGTCACGCGCGAACTGCGCTGCCGCGGAGGTGACCGCGGCGGCATAGCCGTGGCCGCGGTGCTCGCTGGGCGTGTAGACCGGACCGATGCGCGACGTGCCGAGCACAGCCGGATGCAGCCGCGCCATGCTGACCGGCACATCTCCGACAGACCACAACAGGACGTGGCCACCGGCAGCGCGAACCGACGCGAGCATGCCGCGGTTCGCCTCGATGTTCGGCTCGGCGCCGAACGCATCGACATAGAACGCGTCGAGCCAACGTTCGAAGAGCTCGGCGTCGGGATCTGCCGCGAGCCGCCAGTTGCCGGGGACCCCGGTCGGCGGCGTGAGTACACCCAGGCGATACAGCACGTCTTCCGACGATCTGCGGGCCGCAACCCCGGTGACCGCACGCCAAGCCCGAGTGAAAGCCGTTGCGTTAGCGGGGGTTCCGCGCACACCCAACAGCTGAGCATTCGCTGATGCGAGTGCATCGGCCGCCGACCGCGAGGCGTCCGGAGGCAGACCACTGACCAACAGCACCGACTCGCGTATCTGCACGGCCGCACCGGCGACGGTGCCACCGTTCGACACCGAGAGCAGGACTTGATCTGCCGGCCATGGCTCGGTGCGCAGCGTCGTCAGCTCGGAGGTGAACAGCACCGGGTCCGCGCCGTACAGCGCACCCGTTACCGCGCCGAAGTCGCTCGGTGACGAATGCAGATGGGCGATCATGCACTCGAGCGTGACAACTCGCGGCGTGGGTCTCCAGTGATTTTCGCCGGCAAGTCCTCGGTGTCAGCCGAACAACTGCCCGACTTTGAGCAGCAGTTGGTAGGCGCCGTATCCGAACGGCACCACGACCCACAGCCATGCGAGTGCGATGTAGGCCTTGGGGACCGTCGGTGTGTACTCGTGATACTCGACAGCAGGCTCGTTCACCGGGCCACCTCCTTCGCGACGGACTTCGCCGGATTGCCTTCCGGTTCATGCCATTTCGAGGACACCGGGCGGATCAGCTCATTGCACACCAGCGCGATCACGAGCAGCCCGATCATGATCGAGAATGACACGGTGTAGAGCGCCGGGCCGTCTTTGCCCGCCGCGGCCTGACTGTCGGCGACCGAGTTCACGATGATCGGTCCGAGAATTCCCGCTGCCGACCACGCGGTGAGCAGCCGGCCGTGGATCGCGCCGACCTGGAACGTGCCGAACAGATCCCGCAGATACGCGGGGACGGTGGCGAAACCCGCACCATAGAACGACAGGATCAGGATGGTGGCGATCAGGAAGATCAGCTTGTTGGAGTTCTCCATCACCGTGATCGTCAGGTAGAGCAGCGCACCCACACCCAGGTAGAGCCGGTAGGCGTTCTTGCGGCCGATCACATCCGACAGGCTCGACCAGCCGATACGGCCGAGCATGTTGCCCAGCGACAGCATCGCCACATATCCGGCCGCCGCGGCAGCCAACGCACCCGCCGCCGCGCCCGCCATCGGGAAGTAGTCCTGGTAGATCGGCGAAGCCTTCTCCAGGATGCCGATGCCGGCAGTCACGTTGAAGCACAAGACCACCCACAGCAGCCAGAACTGTGGGGTCTTGACCGCGTTGCCTGCCGATACCTGCCCGCCGGTCACGATCGACCCCGCCTGCACCGGCGGTGGCGTCCAGCCCGTCGGCCGCCAATCCGGCCGGGGCACCCGCACGAGAAGCCAGCCCAACGACATGAAGACCGCATAGGCCAATCCGTGTACGACAAAGGTTTTCGCGATCCCGGCGGTGTCGGTGCCGAACGCGCCCAGCATCGCCGTCGACCACGGTGACGCGATGAGCGCGCCGCCGCCGAAGCCCATGATCGCCAGCCCGGTCGCCATTCCCGGCTTGTCCGGGAACCACTTGATCAGCGTGGAAACCGGCGAGATGTAACCGATGCCCCAACCGATCCCGCCCAGCACGCCGTAGCCCAGCAGCACCAGCCAGTACTGGCCCAGGGCAAGCCCGGCGGCACCGACGAGCCATCCACCGCAGAAGCAGCACATCGCCGCGAACATGGCCATCCGCGGCCCGTTGCGGTCGACCCAGGTGCCGAAGACCGCGGCCGACAGCCCGAGCATGACGATCCCGATCGTGAACGGCAGGGCGCTCAGCGTGCCGGAGATGCCGAGCGCTCCCTCGAGCGGCTTCTTGAACACGCTCCACGAATAAGCCGCGCCGACGGACAGATGGATCGACAATGCCGCCGGCGGCACCAGCCATCGACTCCAGCCCGGCGGCGCGATGATGCGCTCGCGGCTGAAGAAGGGCGCCGTGGTCGGTGCGGTGGACACTGTCATCTTTGGCCTTTCGTTGCCTGACGACGCCCGTGCTGCCACCGCGAGCGCCACACCCGCCACGGCTGTGGTCGGGGACACATGAAGCGATTCCTCGACGGACCTTAGCGAAAGCCCGCCGGTTTTGAAACGTTTCACGAAAATTGCCAACGCAAGCGGTCATGACCTGTGCAAACCCGCCACTTCGCTTCCCTCGGAAGCCATCTGGCTGATCAGCGTCGACCGCGTTGAGTTCGACTCGGCTTACGGGCGACCTTTCCCGCCGCGGCGCGGGCAGCCTGCTTCGCCAGCGTCTTCTCCCGTGCGGTGCGTTTCGGAGCGGGCTCGGCCTGCCCCCGCGACGAACTCGGTTTGCGGCCACGCACAACACCGATGAACTCCTCGACGAGCGGCGACTGCGGGCCCTCCGGGAAAGCCAGCGCGACGGGGCACGCGGGCGCGTCGGTGATCGGGCGGTATGTGAGGTCTTTGCGGTGATACAGCCGCGCCAGCGACTGCGGAACGACGACCACGCCCATTCCAGCGGCAACGAGTTCTATTGCGTCCTTCGTGGTGTCGGGTCGGTGCTCAAGCGGGGAACCCGGGGCCGACCAGGTGACGACGTTGTCGAGCGGAAGCAACGTCGACTCACCGTCGAGGTCCGCGGCGGTGATCTCATCATCGGCAGTGAGAAGGTGATCGGTCGGCACCACGGCCACCGTCGTCTCCTCATACAGCGGGATGACTGCAAGCCCCGATGTGTCGGCGGGCAGCCGCAACAACGCCACGTCGACGGTGCCGGCCCGCACCGCGTCTGCCGCATCGGCCGCATCCACGGCGCACAACTGCAGGGGAACGTTGGGATGGCGCTCCGCCCAGATCCGGGCCCACTTCGCGGGCGTCCCGCCCGGGACGTACCCGAGGGTGAGCGACGACTGGGTCACCGCCTCAGGCTACCGATAGGCTGAGGCCATGAGCGACGCTTGCGAGGGACCAGCATGAGCAGGCCGAATGCGCAGTCCATGAAACCCGCCACGGCGGCGAAGAAGCTGGACGTGTACTTGCCGGCGACGCCAGCCGAGTTCCAGGAGAATGCGATCACGCGCGCCGAGCTCGCGGCGCTGCAAGCCGATCCGCCGCAGTGGCTCAAGGATCTCCGCAAGAACGGGCCGCACCCCAAGAATCTGGTGGCGGCCAAGCTCGGTGTCTCGATCGCGGGTCTCGCGCGCGGCGGGGTTACCGAGGCACTCACCACCGAGCAGATCAATCAGCTGCTCGAGGAGAAGCCGGACTGGCTGGTCGCCGAACGGGAGAGCTACCAGAATGTGCTGAGCGAAGAACGCCGCCTGAAGGCCGTGCGTGCGGAGCAGGCTCGCGACTAACAGACACGTCGAGCGTGGGCCTTGTGCACGCCAATTCGAGCTAACGCGTGCATAGTGCCCACGCTCGCGCAGCACGCCAGCTCAGATCACAACATGCAACTGACGCAGTTTTCGACCTCGGTGCCTTCCAAAGCCATCTGGCGTAGGCGGATGTAGTAGAGCGTCTTGATTCCCTTGCGCCAGGCGTAGATCTGCGCCTTGTTGACGTCGCGCGTGTTGGCGGTGTCTTTGAAGAACAGCGTCAGGCTGAGCCCCTGATCCACGTGTTGGGTGGCCGCCGCATAGGTGTCGATGATCTTCTCGTACCCGATCTCGTACGCGTCCTGGTAATACTCCAGGTTGTCGTTCGTCAGGTACGGCGCCGGATAGTAGACGCGACCGATCTTGCCTTCCTTGCGGATCTCGATCTTCGATGCGACCGGGTGGATCGACGACGTCGAGTGGTTGATGTAGGAGATCGACCCGGTCGGCGGAACCGCCTGCAGGTTCTGGTTGTAGATGCCGTGCTTCTGCACCGACTCCTTCAGCTGCTTCCAATCATCCTGCGTCGGGATGTGGATCCCGGCGTCGGCGAAGAGCTGCCGCACCTTGTCGGTCTTCGGCTCCCACACCTGCTCGGTGTACTTGTCGAAGAACTCACCTGAGGCGTACTTGGACTTCTCGAAGCCGCCGAAACGCGTATCACGTTCGATGGCAATGAGATTCGATGCCCTCAGGGCATGGAACAGCACGGTGTAGAAGTAGATGTTGGTGAAGTCGATGCCCTCTTCGGACCCGTAGAAGATCCGCTCGCGGGCGAGGTACCCGTGCAGGTTCATCTGCCCGAGCCCGATCGCGTGCGAGCTGTTGTTGCCCTGCTCGATCGACGGCACCGACCAGATGTGGGTCTGATCGCTCACTGCCGTCAGCGCCCGGATCGCGACCTCGATGGTCTGCGCGAAGTCCGGCGAATCCATGGCCTTGGCGATGTTGAGCGAGCCGAGGTTGCACGAGATGTCCTTGCCCACCTTGGCGTAGGACAGATCGTCGTTGAACACCGACGGCGTCGACACCTGCAGGATCTCCGAGCACAGGTTGCTGTGGGTGATCTTGCCGTCGATCGGGTTGGCCCGGTTCACCGTGTCCTCGAACATGATGTAGGGGTAACCCGACTCGAACTGCAGCTCGGCCAGCGTCTGGAAGAACTCGCGCGCCTTGATCTTGGTCTTGCGGATCTGTGCGTTGTCGACCATCTCGTAGTACTTCTCGGTGACCGAGATGTCGGCGAACGGGACGCCGTAGACGCGTTCGACGTCGTACGGCGAGAAGAGGTACATGTCCTCGTTCTTCTTGGCCAACTCGAACGTGATGTCCGGGATCACCACGCCCAGCGAGAGCGTCTTGATCCGGATCTTCTCGTCGGCGTTCTCGCGCTTGGTGTCGAGAAACCGGTAGATGTCGGGATGATGCGCGTGCAGGTACACCGCGCCGGCGCCCTGACGCGCCCCGAGCTGATTGGCGTAGGAGAACGAGTCCTCCAGCAGCTTCATGATCGGGATGACGCCCGAGCTCTGGTTCTCGATGTTCTTGATCGGCGCGCCGTGCTCACGAATGTTGGTGAGCAGCAAGGCAACTCCGCCACCGCGCTTGGACAACTGCAGTGCCGAGTTGATCGAGCGCCCGATGGACTCCATGTTGTCCTCGATGCGCAGCAGGAAGCACGACACCGGCTCGCCGCGCTGCTTCTTGCCCGAGTTGAGGAACGTCGGCGTCGCCGGCTGGAACCGTCCGTCGATGATCTCGTCGACCAGCTTCTCGGCCAGTTCGGTGTCACCGGCGGCGAGCGTCAGCGCGACCATGACGACGCGGTCCTCGAACCGCTCCAGGTAACGCTTGCCGTCGAAGGTCTTGAGCGTGTAGCTCGTGTAGTACTTGAAGGCACCGAGGAACGTCGGGAACCGGAACTTCTTGGCGTAGGCGCGATCCAGCAGCCCCTTGACGAAGTTGCGGCTGTACTGGTCGAGCACCTCGCGCTCGTAGTAGTTCTTCTCGATCAGGTAGTCGAGCTTCTCGTCCTGGCTGTGGAAGAAGACCGTGTTCTGGTTGACGTGCTGCAGGAAGTACTCGCGCGCGGCCTGCTTGTCTTTGTCGAACTGAATCTTGCCGTCTTTGTCGTACAGATTCAGCATCGCGTTCAGGGCGTGGTAGTCGGTCTCCCCGGGGAGCGCGTGCGTGCTGTCGCTTACAGGCTCTGCAGCTGTGACGGTTGGTGGCACGTCTGGTCCTTCCAAAAGTCTTCCAAGCCCGCGCGGACGGCAGCCACGTCGTCCGGGGTTCCCATGAGTTCGAAGCGATAGAGGTACGGCACACCGCACTTGCGCGAGACCACATTGCCCGCGTAGGCGA
Organism: Mycolicibacterium wolinskyi; assembly: GCF_002101965.1. Lineage (GTDB taxonomy): Bacteria > Actinomycetota > Actinomycetes > Mycobacteriales > Mycobacteriaceae > Mycobacterium > Mycobacterium wolinskyi. The sequence goes on along the minus strand of NZ_LQQA01000015.1, from coordinate 434,399 downwards.
ACTCCGCACCGAAGTTGTTGTTGCCCGCGGCGATGACGCCGCGGATCAACGACCGATTGTGTTCGTTGTTGAGGAACGCGATGACCTGTTTGGGAACGTAGCCACCGTCATTGATGTCCGGGGTCGCACGGCCACCGCCGTAGGTCGGCAGGATCAGGACGTAGGGTTCGTCCACCTCGATGCGGCCGTGCAGCGGGATCCGGATGGCGGGGAGGCCCAGCTTCTCGACGAAACGATGGGTGTTCTCCGAGACGCTGGAGAAGTAGACGAGATTGGCCATCTGTCCTCATCCTCTCCCCCGGTTGTTACTGCCTTATGTCTATGCGCTGACCGCTGCGGAGCTGAGCGCCTTGATGCGGTCCGGACGGAAGCCCGACCAGTGTTCGTTGCCGGCCACCACGACAGGCGCCTGCAGGTAGCCCAGCGCCATGACGTAGTCGCGGGCCTCGCTGTCGAGGGTGATGTCGACCTTCTCGTAGGCGATGCCCTGCTTGTCCAGCGCCTTGTAGGTGGCGTTGCACTGCACGCATGCGGGCTTGGTGTACACGGTGACGGTCATCTTCGGTACGGCTCCTCTTGCGGTAAGTGAAGAAATCTAGACAGTGACTGGCAACTGGTCAGGTACTGCATCTCGCTATACATCAGCGACCGCCGGGCCGCCAAAATTCCTGCTGCCCGAGGCCGCTCTCCGGCCGGTTCTGAAACCGACTCCGCCGGATTCGCTGCGCTCCGGCGGGCTCCCGAACTGTGGTGGCCTGTCGGTCTCACAGACACTACACCTAGTGGCCCGCCATCCGAAGCCATACAACATGTTCTGAATAACATTTTTGAAATTCCCAGGTCGTAAGCTTGCCGGCCGCCTCGCCCCCGGCGTGTCGCACACCGGGCGCAAGGCCGTGTCGCCCTATATAGAGGTGTCTACCACCAGGCACCGACAACCATCGGGCCGAAACCGGCACGCAGCAAAGCGTCCGTGCGGTTGTCAAGTCCGCGACAGCCTTGACAACCACTCGCCGAGAAGCACCCGTTCGCCATCGCTCAACGACGGCCCACCGCCGCCGGGCCCGGCGAGCGCGTCAGCGAGCGCGGCAGCGGCCTGTGCGACCTCCGACACCGGCCCGCGTTCCGGCGCGGAGGTGACGAGCAGGCCGGCGAGGACGTTCTCTCGCAGCGCCACCGACAGCCCCAGATCGGCAGCGCCGGCCGGCTCGGCGATCAACTGCAACGTCACGCCGACATTGGCCGCGACGATCTGTTCGGCGGCCTCGTCCACCGGCACCCGCAGCAGGCCCCGCCGCTCGGCCCGCTCGAGCAGCCGGGTCAGCTGCACCTGGGCGACAGCGGTGACCTTGCACGGCCGGCCGGGCGCGATCCCGCCGTACAACAGGACATAGAACGCGGGATGGTCCAATCCGTACTGGACGTGCTGGTCCCAGCCGCGCCTCAAGTCGGAGACCGGATCGTCGTCGGCATCGCCCTGCGCGGCGTACTGGCCGAGCCCGAACTCGACGACCGCATCCAACAGGCCCTGCTTGCTGCCGAAGTGGTGATACAGCGTCGGCGCCGCCACGCCGGCCCGCTCGCACACCGCCCGAGTGGACACCGGTTCACCGGGGGCGGCATCGAGCAGTTCGGCGGCCGCCCGCAACAGCCGGTCCTTCGCGTTGCCTTTCACATCGCTATAGTAACTCTATAGCGCCGCTACAACCCGAGGCGAACGACATGCCAACACACGTGTCCACCCCGCAAGATCTGCACGGCAAGCGAGCCGTGGTGACCGGCGGCACCCGCGGCATCGGCCGCGCCATCGTCGAACGCCTCCGCGAGGCCGGAGCGACTGTCGTCGCGGTGGCGCGGACCGCATCCGACGACCACCCCGCCGACGAACTGGTGGTGGCCGACATCGCGACCCCACAGGGCGTCGCGACGGCAGCGGCCGAAGTCGTCACACGGTGGGGCGGGGCGGACATCGTCGTGCACAACGCCGGCGGGTCGGGTCAGCACGACGGTCCGACCGCGACCCTCACCGACGACGACTGGCTGTCGACGTTCAACCAGAATTTCTTCGGCGCCGTCCGGCTCGATCGGCTCCTGGTCCCCGGCATGGTCGACCGGGGCAGCGGCGTGATCGTGCACGTGACCTCGATCCAGCGCCACTCGCCACTGCCGACCACCGTGCCGTACGCAGCCGCCAAGGCCGCACTCGCCAATTACAGCAAGGCGTTGTCGAACGAGTTGGCGCCCAGCGGCATTCGCGTCATCGCGGTGTCACCGGGCTACATCGAGACAGAATCCGCCCACGCGATGGCGGCAACCCTGGCAGAGCTGAACGGCGTCGACCTGCCCGCCGCGCGCCGCGCGATCATGGATTCGATCGGCGGCATCCCACTTGGCGCACCCGGACGCCCGCGCGACGTCGCCGAACTCGTCGGATTCCTGGTCTCGGATCGCGCCGCCTACATCACCGGCGCCGAATACGTGATCGACGGCGGCAGCCTGCGCACGGCCTGAATGAGCAGGCTCAGCCGACGCCGGTCAGATCGTCGGCTCAGCCGACCTCGGCGGCCAGCTTGCCGACGACATCACGCAGGTTCGCGGCAACCTCGGCGTTCTCGCGCGGATGCTTGCCGTCGAACACCTTGGCCGGGATGGAGAGCTTGAGGTCCTCGACCACCCGCGGGCCCGCGATACCCAACGACTTGCGCGTCTCATCGTGCGCCCACACCCCGCCGTACTGGCCGAGGGCGGCGCCGATCACGGCCACCGGCTTCTCCTTGAGTGCGCCGTTGCCGTACGGCCGCGACAGCCAGTCGATCGCGTTCTTCAGCACGGCCGGGATGGTGCCGTTGTATTCGGGCGTCACGACGAGCGCGGCGTCAGCGCCGGCCGCCGCTTCCCGCAGCGCGGCGACGGGTTCGGCGACGTCCTGCGTGTCGATGTCCTCGTTGTAGAACGGCAGCTCCGCCAACCGGTCGAAAATCCGCAGATCCACGCCGTCGGGCGCCGTCTCGACGGCGAGTTCGGCGAGCTGTCGGTTGATCGACGCCGCGCGCAGGCTCCCCACCAGCACCAGCACCTTGATATCGGCCATGTTCGCGTTCCCTTTCCTCTGAGCCGGTCTTTCCGATCGCCCCACCCATCAACCGGACCGTGGTCCGATTAATTCCCCCTGAGTTAAAGTGCAAGGGTGGCAGCCTCCGACCGCCCGACCAAGCTCGCGGTCACCGACGCGATGCCACACGAACGTGGTGACGCCGCCCGCAACCGGGCCCTCCTGCTCGACGCCGCACGCAAGCTGATCGCCGAACGTGGACCGGACGCGGTGAGCACCGACGATATCGCGGTGGCCGCCGGTGTCGGGAAGGGCACGCTGTTTCGCCGTTTCGGCAGTCGAGCCGGCCTGATGATGGTGCTCCTGGACGAGGACGAGACGGCCCAGCAGGAAGCGTTCATGTTCGGCCCTCCGCCGCTTGGCCCCGGCGCGCCGCCTCTCGACCGACTGCTGGCCTACGGCCGCGAGCGCCTGAGATTCGTGCAGTGTCACCAGGCCCTGCTGTCCGATGCGGTGCGGGACCCGCAGATGCGGTTCGCGGGCCCGTTCATGTTGCACCGGTCGCACGTGCGGATGCTGCTCGAAGCGGCAGGCACCACGGGCGACCTGGATGCACAGACCGATGCCTTGATCGCCCTGCTGGACGCCGACTACGTGGCGCATCAGACGGCCGATCGCGGCCGAACCCTCGATGAACTGGCGGCGGCCTGGGAGGACACCGCCCGTAAGTTGTGTGGCCACTAGCGCGATGACCAGCTGGGTGCTTCACGTCGACCTGGACCAGTTCCTGGCGTCGGTGGAGCTGCGTCGCCACCCGGAGTTGGAAGGCCTGCCGGTCATCGTCGGCGGCAGCGGTGACCCCACCGAACCGCGCAAGGTGGTGACCTGCGCGTCGTATCAGGCCAGGGAGTACGGCGTCCACGCCGGCATGCCGCTGCGTACCGCGGCGCGGCGGTGCCCGGATGCCACCTTCCTCCCTTCGGACCCGGCCGCTTATGACGAAGCCTCCGAACAGGTCATGGGCCTGCTGCGCGACCTCGGCCACCCGCTGGAGGTGTGGGGCTGGGACGAGGCCTACCTCGGCGCGGATGTCACCGATCCGGTCGAGCTGGCCGAGCGGATACGCACCGTGATCGCCGCCGAGACGGGACTGTCCTGCTCGGTGGGCATCAGCGACAACAAGCAACGCGCCAAGGTGGCGACCGGCTTGGCCAAACCGGCAGGCGTATACGTGCTCACCGAAGACAACTGGATGGCGGTGATGGGTGACCGCCCGCCCGACGCTTTGTGGGGCGTGGGGCCCAAGACCACGAAAAAGCTTGCCACCATGGGCATCAGCACGGTCGCCGACCTGGCCGCGACCGATGCCGCGGTGCTGACGGCGGCATTCGGGCCCAGCACGGGTTTGTGGATTCTGTTACTCGCCAAGGGCGGCGGCGATACCGAGGTCAGCTCCGAACCATGGGTGCCACGTTCGCGAAGTCATGTCGTGACGTTCGCCCAAGATCTGACCGATCGCAGTGAGATCGATGCTGCCGTCGTGGAACTGGCGCACCGCACGCTGGCCGAGGTGGTCGAACAGCACCGCATCGTCACCCGGGTGGCGGTGACCGTTCGAACCAAGACCTTCTACACCCGGACCAAGATCCGCAAGCTGCCCGCACCGACCACGGACCGCGGCGTGATCACCGACACCGCGCTGGCGGTGCTCGACCAGTTCGAGCTCGACCGGCCGATCCGGCTGCTTGGGGTCCGGCTCGAGCTGGCCATGGAGCAGACCACCGAACCAGTTGTCGGTGACGGCCAATAACCTCGACTCATGCTGCAGACCATCGCCGTTCGGGGCTACCGCTCACTGCGTGAGGTGATCCTGCCGCTCACGGATCTCACGGTGATCACGGGCGCGAACGGCACCGGGAAGTCCTCGATCTACCGTGCGCTGCGACTACTGGCGGACTGCGGTCGCGGGCAGGTGATCGGATCGCTCGCGCGCGAGGGCGGGCTGCAATCGGTGTTGTGGGCCGGCCCCGAGCAACCGGCCGAGGAGGCCCAGGGCACCACAAGGACCCGGCCGGTTTCACTCGAATTGGGTTTCGCCGCAGATGATTTCGGCTATCTCGTAGACCTGGGCCTGCCGCAGATGGCCGGATCGGGAGGCAGGCCGTCGGCATTTGCGCTCGACCCCGAGATCAAGCGTGAGGTCGTGTTCGCCGGGCCGGTGCTGCGGCCGAGTTCGACATTGGTGCGCCGCACGCGTGAGTTCGCCGAGGCGGCCGCACAGTCGGGACGCGGGTTCGACGAGCTGAGCCGGTCCCTGCCGGCCTATCGCAGCGTGCTCGCCGAGTACGCGCACCCGCACGCCCTTCCGGAGCTGTCGGCGGTCTCCGACCGCTTGCGCGACTGGCGATTCTACGACGGCTTTCGGGTCGACGCGGGCGCACCCGCGCGCAGGCCGCACGTCGGCACCCGCACGCCGGTGCTCGCCGACGACGGCTCGGATCTCGCCGCCGCCGTGCAGACCATCATCGAGGCCGAGCTCGGCGATCTGGAGCGCGCCGTGGCCGAGGCCTTCGACGGCGCCGAGATCTCGGTCGCGGTCACCGACGGGTTGTTCGACCTGCAGCTACGGCAGCGCGGGATGCTACGGCCGCTGCGCGCTGCCGAATTGTCCGACGGCACACTGCGTTTCCTGCTGTGGGCAGCTGCGCTGCTGAGCCGCAGGCCACCGTCGCTCATGGTCCTCAACGAACCCGAGACCTCGCTGCACCCCGATCTCGTGCGGCCACTGGCCACGCTGATCAGCACCGCCGCAACCCAGACGCAGGTCGTGGTGGTCACCCACTCCCGCGCACTGCTGGAATTCCTCGGCACCACACCGGTCGCCGACGAGGACCGCGGCACAGCGGTGGAGATCGAGCTCTACAAACAGTGGGGCGAGACGAAGGTCAGTGGGCTGGGCATGTTGACCACTCCCTCGTGGCATTGGGGTAAACGCTAGCGCTGCACAGGTTTTGGCCGCAGCGCGCGGCTGAACAAGACATTTACTTGACGCATCGCGACGCTGTAGGGCCACCACGCGACCCGCTTGAACGTGTACAGCGCCCGGATGTCGGACGAGGTGTAGATCAAGAACCGGTTGCGGCGCACGCCCGCCAGAATCTTGGCGGCGGCCTTCTCCGGTGAGATGGCATGGCCGGCGAACCGGTCCACCCACTTCTGGACGTTCGGGTCTTCCCGGTCGACCCCGGCGATCTGCACCGTCTGCACCAGACCGGTTTTCACAGCTCCGGGCACCACCACCGACACCCCGATGCGATGGCGTGCCAGATCGAAGCGCAGCACTTCACTCAGCCCGCGCAGCCCATACTTGCTGGCGCTGTAGGCACTGTGCCACGGCAGCGCGACGAGCCCGGCCGCCGAGGACACGTTGACGAGATGTCCGCCCCGGCGAGCCTCGACCATCGGCGGCAGGAACGTCTCGATCACATGGATCGGGCCCATCAGGTTGATGTCGATCATCGAGCGCCACTGCTCGTGGCTGAGCCGGTCGACCGTGCCCCATGCCGATACCCCGGCGATGTTCATCACCACGTCCATGGGCGCATGCGCGGCATGGATGTCTTTGGCGAACGCCGCCACCTCGTCGTAATCGGAGATGTCGAGTACCCGGTGCTCGGGCACCTGCGCGCCGAGCGCGCGGGCATCGGCGACCGTCTGTGCGAGCCCTTCGTCGTCGCGGTCGGTCAGGTACAGCTCGGCACCCTGGGCGGCGAGCGCGAGTGCGGTGGCGCGTCCAATTCCGCTCGCCGCACCGGTGACGAAGCACCGTTTCCCGCGAAAGTGCTCCCGGACGTCGCTCCCCTGCGCCATAGCGGTGACCTTACCCGCGGCGTTATTCGGGCAGGCCACCCCACAGTGCGTTGAGCCACAGCCGCTCGACGATCTCGAGGGCGCGGCCGGGATCGGTATCCCGCCCGACGAAGGCCGAGTCGTGCGAGAGCGTCATCGCGGTCGTCGCGGTCAGGGTGCGAACGAGCGCAGGCAGGTCGTCGGAGATGGGGCGCGCGCCCTCGTCCTGTTCGATGAGGCCCACGATCTTGCCGATGACGACGTCTTCGAAGTCGTTCATCAACTCCCGGATCTGGGCATCGGTGTTCTGCGCGACCGTGCAGGCCGACATGATCGGGTCGTTGGTCGCGAACACCGCGGCCGCGCTGCCGACCATGCGCTTCGCGAACGCCGCGGGTGTCTCCCCCGGTTCGCGCGGTGCGTAGTCGTGGGTCAGCGCGGCAAGTTCTTCCATCGCATCAGCAAGGATCACCGCGAGCACCGCGTACTTCGAGTCGAAGTAGAAATAGAACCCCGACCGCGCCACGCCCGCGCGCTCGCTGATGGTGCTGACCGACAGGTCGGCGAACGACTCCTTCTCCAGCAGTTCCCGTACGGCTTTGACGATCGCGTCGCGTTGCCGGTCGCCCCGGCTTCGGCGGGCCTGCGGGGACGCGGGTGCGCCGACGGGGCCGTTGCTGCCCTCGGGTAGAGATTCGGCGGTCATGGCATTAAACCTTTGCACCGCGGCACGCCAGAACAAAACTTGACATGCGTCAAGTGTGGCATTCAGGATGGGGGTCACAGGTGACTTCCACCACAGACTTGCAGCGTCAGCAACGTCAGGAGCGGTATATGGCCACGATCAGCACCCCGCACTATCTTCTCGACCAGGCGAAGCGCCGGTTCACCCCGACGCCGAACACCATGCCCGGCATGGGTGCGGTCGAGAAGCGGCTCAAGGCCAAGGAGTGGGAGCAGTTCGTGTTCGCCGAGCCGCCGGCAGGCAGCGGCCTCAAACCGATCGTCGGCGACGCCGGTTTGCCGATCATCGGCCACATGATCGAGATCTTCCGCGGCGGCCCCGACTTCATCTTGGAGCTGTACCGCAAGTACGGGCCGATCTACTACGCGCAGTCGCCCGCGCTGTCATCGGTCATGGCGCTGGGCCCCGATGCCACGCAGGCCGTGTTCTCCAACCGCAACAAGGACTTCTCGCAGCGCGCGTGGGATCCGGTCATCGGGCCGTTCTTCGAAGGCGGGCTGATGCTGCTCGACTTCGACGAGCACATGTTCCATCGCCGGATCATGCAGGAGGCGTTCACGCGCACCCGGCTCACCGGCTACGTCTCCCACATCGACTCGGTGGCCTCGGCCGTGCTGGCCGACGACTGGGTGGCCAACGACCCGCGGTTCCTGTTCCACCCGGCGATCAAGGAGCTCACGCTCGACATCGCGTCCGAGGTGTTCATGGGCGTTCCCGCGGGCACCGACCGCGCCCTGGTCACCACGGTCAACCACGCGTTCACCACCACCACGCGCGCCGGCAACGCGATCGTGCGCAAGCCGGTACCGCCGCTGACCTGGTGGCGCGGGCTCAAGGCACGCAAGACTCTCGAGGATTACTTCTCCAGCCGCATCACCGAGAAGCGGCGATCGGAGAGCACCGACATGTTCAGCGTGCTGTGCCACGCGGCCGACGAGGACGGCCAGAGCTTCACCGACGATCAGATCGTCAGCCACATGATCTTCCTCATGATGGCCGCGCACGACACCTCCACGTCCACGATGACGACGATGGCCTACCACCTGGCCGCCAACCCCGAGTGGCAGGACCGGCTGCGGGAGGAATCCGAGCGCATCGGCGACGGTCCGCTGGACATCGAGGCGCTCGACAAGCTGGAGATGTACGACCTCGTGGTCAACGAGGCACTGCGGATGATGACGCCGCTGCCGTTCAACTTCCGTCAGGCCGTGCGCGATACCGATCTGCTGGGCTACTTCATCCCGGCCGGCACGAGCGTTGTCACCTGGCCGTCGATCAACCATCGGCTGCCGGAGTTGTGGACCGATCCCGAACGATTCGACCCGGAGCGCTTCGCCGAGCCACGCAACGAGCACAAGAAGCACCGCTATGCGTTCGCGCCGTTCGGCGGCGGCGCGCACAAGTGCATCGGCATGGTGTTCGGCCAGTTGGAGATCAAGACCGTCATGCACCGGCTGCTGCGCCGGTACCGGTTGGAGCTCGCACACCCCGGCTACAAGCCGCGCTACGACTACGGCGGCATGCCCGTGCCGATCGACGGCATGCCGATCGTGCTGCGACCACTGCAGTAGGTCTCCGCGGCCAAGCGGGCAATCAGGTTGCGGCCAACAACCGGTTGGCGCAGGCGATCACGGCACGCAGTGCCGACTGCTCCGGATCGTCGGCCAGACCCATCGCCCACTGGGTGTGCACGCCGTCGCTGCCCTTGATGAACGTGGCGGTCTGCCCGCCGGTCGGCAATTGGTGAAACGACGTGGTCTCGACGGCGATGCCGCGCTGATACAGCATCTCGGTCAACGCCGCCACCGGTCCGCTGGCGGCTGCGGTCGAGGTGCTGATGGTGTCGCCGATGGCCAGAGTGGCCCGATATCTGCGGGCCTGCGGTCCCAACCGGTCGGCATTGTCGGTGCAGGTCCAATGGCCCAACCGCAGTGGTCCCGCGCTGGGAGCGAATTCTGCCAGGAACGCGTCCCAGCAGATGGTGTCGCCCAGGGAGCGCAGATCACGTGGCAGCGGGGCGGTGAAGTTGGCCGCGAACGACGGGGCCTGGGGTGTTGAAGAAGGAAACATGTGCCGGTCTTCTCTGCTCAGAGGATGACCGACGAGTAGCGACGACCCACAGCGAGGGGTCGGTCAGATCAGACCCCGCTGCGGGTTGCTACTACGAGTCGCCTCGGCACGTTGGCGATCTTAGGCGCCGCTCCAGCAGTGACGCAAACATTTTCACGCCGTACAGGCGGTCCACGTTCTGGTCTCGCTGACCGACACCACCGCGCCGTCATGGATCACCACGCGGTCGGCGGGGGCCGTCGCCAACACCTCGAGCAATCCCGCGCCCCGCACGGCCAGCAGTTCCGCGCGCGCACCCGGCCGGGGTCCGGCGGCGGGCAGCCCCATCACGCGCCGCGCGTCGTCGGTCACCATCGCGATGGCGACCTCCGGATGAACGTGGCCGGCGATCACGGCCAGCGCCGCGGTCTCCAGCGCGTCGCTGCGCCCCAGCGGGTTGAACGGGTCGCGCACATTGTCGGCGCCCGCCGCGACGGGCACCCCGGCCTCCCGCAGCGCCGCGATCGCGGTGAGTCCCCGCGGTGTCGCGACCGGGTGGTCGCGCCCCTGCAGGTACAGGTTCGTGATGGGGTTGGCGACCACGCCGATGCCGGACTCGGCCACGCGCGGCAGAAGCCCGGCCAACTCGTCGGCGGTCATGGTGCCCAGCCGGGTGCAGTGACTGGCGGTGCGGATCCGGTCGGCGGGCCAGCAGCGCGCCCGCTGCGCGTACTGCGCGATGGTGTGGTGATCGCCAACCAGGAATTCGTCGGTGTGCAGGTCGGCGCCCACCCCGCGTTGTTCGGCGACGTCGAGCAGGCGGCCCAACTCGGCGTGGGGGTCGGCGGTGCTGTGCGGTGATCCACCGACGAGGTCGGCGCCGGCGTCGAGGGCGGCGTGCAGCAGGTCGGCGCCGGAGTAGTCCTTGAGCAGGGCCACGATCTCGATGTCGATCAGGTGGCGTAGTTGCTCGCGCACCGCCGCGACCGCGCGCACACCGCGCAGCGGATCGCCGGTGGGAAGAATGTCGACGTGGGTGCGCACCGCGGTGGTTCCGTTGCGCACCAAGGCAAGTGCCGCGGTCGCCGCACGGTCGCGGAACGACTCCTCGCCGAAGGCCGCCGAGCCCTGCCGCCAGCTGGCGATCGCGCCGTGCAGATCGGTGAGTTGCGGGCGCAACGTGTCCCAGGACAGCGCCTTGTCCAAATGGGCATGCGGTTCGGCCGGCGCGGTCATCAGCAGATAGCCGCGCAAGTCGACGGTCGCCTCGTCATCTCGGTCGGCGGCGGCGGGTGTCACCCGGGTGACGACGGCGTGGTCACCGTCGCGTCCGAGTTCGACGTCGACCACCGATCCGTCGATGAGGGTCGCCCCGGCCAGTAGTGAAACCTGTTTGGGTGATTGCTCTTTCATCATCCTCATGACCTGCGGGTGCGCACGTACAGTCCGGCGACATGGGCGCTGGCGGCCGCGCGGGCGCCTTCGGCGTCGCCGGCCTCGATCGCCGTGACGATGCGCTCGTGCTCGGCGACCGCCAGGCGCCGGTTGAGTTCGGTGACCCACATGTCGGAGCGGTACAGATGCGCCTGACCGTCGAGCCGCGCCAGCGCGTCACACAGCGAACGGTTGGCCGACGTCTCGCGGATCAGTGTGTGGAACTGCAGGTCCAGGGCCGCGTCGCGACGTTGGTCCGGCGGCTCGTCGAGCAGATCTCGTTGTACCTGCACCATTTTCGTCAGCTGCTCGACGGTGGCGCGGCCGGCCATCAGTGTGGCACTGTGCGCCGCAAGGCCGTCGAGAACCTCGCGGACTTCGAAGACCCCTTTGACAGCGGCGGCGTCCAGCGAGGCAACCCTGGCCCCGGCGTTGCGGGTGTGGGTGGCCAGCCCCTCATAGATCAACTGCTGCACGGCTTCCCGGACCGGGGTGCGGCTCACGTTGAGCCGCGCCGCCAGGGCCGGCACGCTCAGCGGGCTGCCCGGCGGCAGCTCACCGCTGAAGATCAGCTCCTGCAAGGCATCGTGGACCGAGTCGTTGAGCAGGGTCCGATCAGGGTCCGTCACCGCCGATCACTCGCAGCCGCGACCCGCGCCGCCTCCCGCAGGGACGCCTCCGGCGCCACACCGGTACGCAGACCAGCCACCTTCATCGCGATGTTCTCGGCCACGGTGATCGGCTCATACCCAACCTCACCCGGTGCCAACGTGCCCGGCAGCGCTTCGAGCACCGCGTCGTAGTTGCCGTCGAAGAAGAACGCGGCAGACCGGCGGCGCTGGATACGCCCGTCACGCACCGGCGGGTCGACCCGATGGATCGTCGACATCCACCGGTCGTTCGTCCAACGCGCCATGGCGTCGCCGAGGTTGATCAACAGCGCGCCGTCGATGGGCATCACATCGTGCCACCCACCGTCGCGGTCGAGCACCTGCAGCCCCGGCACCTGATCGGCCCACAGGATCGTCAGGATGCCGAAATCCGAGTGTGCACCCATGCCGGTGAGGTCACCGGCGAACTCGGTATCCCCTTCTGGCAGAGCGAAATTGTTCATCTTCAACACCTCGATCGAATGGTCGATCATCGGGTCGAAATAGCCATTCGACAAGCCGAGCGCGTCGGTGACCACCCGCATGAGAATCCGCGCGAGGTCCTGCGCTCGGGTGAAGTACTGCATCACCCCGGGCTGGAATCCCGGTGCTGCCTCCGGCCAGTTGTTGGCGGCATAGCCGTTCTCGGGCAGGTCGTGATCCGGAAACGACGACGCTTCGGTGCCGACGGTGTAGGCCTCGTAGTAGTCGTTCATCTTGTTGGCCGCCGCGATGCCCAGGCTCATGCTCAACGATTCGCTCTTCGGCGGGGAATAACCGCGGTTGGCGGCCGGATCGCGGCGATACCGCTTCTTGACATCGAGTGGCAGCGCGAAGAACTCGTCGAGCGCCGCCGTCAGTCCGGTGACCGTTTCGGGGTCCAGTCCGTGCCCGAAGATCTGCATGAATCCGGGCTCGCGGCACGCGGCGTCGAATTCTCGTGCCACCCGGGCGCATTCGGCGTCCGACGTGGCGTCGCCGCCGCGAAGGTAGGGGGCGATGTCGATCACGGGCACCGCGAATTCGCGCGTGGTCATGGTGGTTCCTTTGCTCGTAGGTCGGTCAGAGACGTTGTGCGGATTCGTGCCAGCTGCCCACGGCCCACCGGGTGAAGACGCGCATCGCGCCGAAAACCAGCACACCGAACACGGAGGCGAGCACGATCGCGGCGATGAGATCGTCGGATTGCAGACGGCCGCGGTACACGTCGAGAAGCGTGCCGATGCCGGGCTGGCCTTTCGCGAAGAACATGTCGCCGATGATGGCGCCCACCACCACGAGGCCGGAGGCGGTGGTGATACCGGTCAGGATCGTCGGGAGTGCCGCGCGCAGTTCGAGTTTCACCAGCCGGTCCCAGCGCGACGCGCCCGACAGGGTGAACAGTTCGTGCAGGCCCCGGTTCACCGACCGGATCCCGAAATGGGTGTTGGTGATGATCGGGAACACCGCGATCAGCACGCACACCAGGGTGCGCGCCGCCATGCCGTAGCCGAACCACAGGCCGATCAGCGGGACGATCGCCAGGATCGGAATCACCTGGATCACCACCGCATACGGGTAGATGATCCGTTCGATCCAGCGGGCCTGGCTCATGAGTATTCCGGTGCCGACGCCGACCACGACCGCGACGAGGAATCCGACCGCGGTCACTTGGGCGGTGACCGACAACGCGGCCAGCATCGGCCGCAGCGCAACCGGGTTGAGCAGCGAATCACGCAGCACATCGATGGGCGGCGGCAGCAGGAAACGCCGTTGCGGCGAGAGGATCCCGTAGCTGACCGCCGACCACGCCGCCAGGGCGCCGAGAAGGGACAGCAGCGGGTAACCCACCGCGATCACCATTCGCCGGCCTTTTCGACCGGTCCGGGATGGGGCCAAGGTGAGGCTGCGGGGCCGCACCGACGCGCCGAGCAGGGTTCCGATCGCGGTCATCGTTCCCTCCCATGCAGCATGCCCGAAACCTGTTCCACGTATCCGGTGAAGCGCGCGTCGAAGCGCAGGTCGGGCGTACGCGGATAGGGGAAGTCGATGTCGATGACGCCGGCGATGCGGCCGGGTCGCGGGGTCATCACGACCACCCGGTTGGCCAGGTACACCGCCTCGGCGACCGAGTGCGTGACGAACATGGCCGTGAATTGCTGTTGGGTGTAGAGGCGTTGCAGTTCCACCTGCATGTCCAGCCGCGTCATCTCGTCGAGGGCACCGAACGGCTCGTCGAGCAGCATCAGCTGAGGTGAGAGGGTCAGGGCTCGGGCGAGCGAAACCCGCATCTTCATGCCGCCGGACAGGGAGTTCGGCAACTGGTCGGCGAACTGTTGCAGGCCGACTGTCGAAATCGCCTCGGCGGCACGTCGTTTGGTGTCCGATCGGGGTATTTTGCCGAGCTCTGCGGACAACTCGACATTGGCGCGCACCGTACGCCACGGCAGCAGGGTCGGTTCCTGGAAGATGAATCCCACCGAATCGGTATCGAGGGCGACCGAGCCGGTGGTGGGCCGTTCCAGTCCCGCCGCCATCCGCAACAACGTGGACTTGCCGCAGCCCGAGGGCCCGACCACTGCGACGAAGGATCCACGTTCGATCTCCAGATCGACGCGGTCGATGGCGACGGTGCCGGTGGAAAAGCGCTTGGTCACATCGGCGAAGAGAACGCGCAGATTGCGGGTGAGCCGGCTCGCGTCGCCCTCATGCATCGGGTCGGCCAACTGTCGGACGGGGCGCTTGAACGGGGCAAGGGGCACTTCGGAACTCTCCGATCTGCATGCAACACGTTGTCGTCTGCGTAGGCCCAGAATTGATTACATGCATGACGTCCGCGTTGCCCTGCGTTACAGACACGTAAGCAAGTGGCCGAGATACTGGGCTTTTCAAGGCATTCCAGGCGTCCGCAACTGCCGGGGCGATCGGTAACACGAATGAAACGAAAGAGGTGACTGCATGTAATCCACGGTTGCGAGCGTGACCGCATCCCCAAACCAATCCCGAGGAGAGCCCGTGCCGAAGTCCACCCGCCGCGCCGGTGCCATTACTCTTGCCGTTGCCGCTCTCGTCACGTCGGCATGCGCCTACACATCCGAGAATGCCGGCGAGGCACCACAATCCGCGCCGACGGCCGGCGGCCCGAATCTCGCCGATGTCTGTCCGGAGAACATCGGAATCCAACTGCAGTGGCAGCCACAGTCCGACATGGGCGCGGTGTTCGCGATGCTGGGCCCGGGCTACCGCGTCGACACTGACGGCAAGTCGGTGACCGGTCCGCTGGTGGCCGGCGGCTTGGACACCGGCGTGGAGTTGACACTGAAGTCCGGTGGCCCCGCCATCGGCTTTCAGTCCGTGACATCCCAGATGTACGTGGATGATTCGGCGATGCTGGGCATCGTGCACGGCGATCAGTTGATCGCCGCCGCCGCCAAACAGCCGGTCGTCGGCGTGACGCCGCTGCTGAAGTACAGTCCCGCCATCCTGATGTGGGATCCGCAGAGCCACCCGCAGTGGTCGTCGGTGGCCGACATCGGCAAAACAGACACCACCGTCGTGGTGTCCAAGGACCAGATCTTCCCGCAGTGGATGGTGAGCAAGGGCCTGCTGAAGCAATCGCAGATCGACACCAGTTATGACGGGGCGCCGTCGCGCTTCGTCGGCGACCCGACGTTCGCACAGCAAGGTTTTGCGAATTCGGAGCCCTACACCTATGAGTTCGACACCCCGGCCTGGAGCCGGCCGGTCGCCTACGGGCTCATCAAAGACGTCGGCTATGACATCTACGCATCCAACGTCGTCGTCCGCGCCGACCGCCTACAGCAGTTCGCACCGTGCCTGCAGAAGCTCGTTCCCATCATCCAACAATCCGGCGTCGACTACGTCGCCGCGCCGGAGGAAACCAACAAGGTCATCGTCGACGTGGTCGGGCAGGATCCCACGTACTCCCCCTACACCGAGGCCGAGGCGGCCTACAGCGCGAAGCTGCTCACGGACAAGGGGCTGATGGCCAACGAGGACAGCGGTGCGTTCGGCGTCTACAACGAGGCCCGCGTGCAGCGCAACGTCGATGACCTCCGACCGGTGCTCGCGGCCACCGGCAACGACGTCCCCGACACCACCTCCGCCGCAGACCTTTTCACCAACCAGTTCACCGACAAGTCCATCTCCATCGGCTGACGGCGCCACGACAACTTGAGAGGCATCTTTCGATGACATCTGACATGACCGAACTGCAGCGTGAGCGCGGTATGGGCGGGCTGGGCACCGAACGAGCCCGCGAGGTCCGGCGCATCTCCCTGGCCGGCCTCGATACCCGGCGCGCCGACATTGCCGACGAATTGTGGTCGGCAGCTACCGATATCGGTTTCTTCCAGGTCGTCGACCACGGTATCGACCTGGACGACGTGGGGCGCGCGTTCGCGATGGCCGAGGCGTTCTTCGCACTGCCCGACGAGGTCAAGGCACGCCGGCCGAAGCGGTTCAACTCCGGCTGGGAGAGCCTGACGCAGATCCGCCCCTCGGTCGGAACACCCGACCAGAAGGAGTCCTACCAGGTCAGCCTGTCCGACATGGACGGGCTGTGGCCGACTGCCGAGGAACTGGCCGGGTTCCGGGAGACGATGCTGGACTTCGAGCACAAGTGCTGGGCATTGGCGATGGAGCTGCTCTCGCTCTTCGCCGACAAGCTGGGCTTCGACCGTGACTTCTTCACGCGCGCCCACGATCCTTCGTCCGCGACCTACCAGAGCACGCTCCGACTGTTGCACTACTTCGCCGTGCCGGCCGACGCCGACCTCGACGGAATGTGGCGGGCGGGGGCCCACACCGACTTCGACTGCCTCACACTGCTGTTCCAGCGCGCCGGCCAGGGCGGCTTGCAGGTGTGCCCGGGCAAAGAGTCCGCCGAGCAGGAGTGGACGCCGATCGAACCGTACGACGACGTGATCACCTGCAATATCGGCGACATGCTGATGCGGTGGAGTGACGATGCGCTGCCGTCGAACTTTCACCGTGTGCGCAGCCCCGGACCTGATGAGCACCGCGGAGCGCGCTACAGCATCGCATTCTTCGCTCAGGCCAACAGCGAGGTCATGATCGCGGGCCCGCACCGGAAGTATCCACCGATCAGCGCGAAAGACTACCTGCAACAACGCATCACAGCGAACTTCGCCAAGTAGCCGGACCGGCCGTCAGGCGGCCTGTGTCAGGCCAGTAGCGTATCGGGGATGCTCCCCCGCATCCGCATCGCTCAGACCAGCGCATGACCTTCGCGGACATCGCGCTGCTGTTCGTCGCCGGGATCGCCGGTGGACTGGCCGGCAGCATCGCCGGGCTGGCGTCGGTGGCCACCTATCCCGCCTTGCTGTTGGTCGGCTTGCCACCGGTGACGGCGAATGTGACCAACACCGTGGCGATGGTGTTCAACGGCATCGGCTCGGTGTGGGGATCGCGGCCCGAACTGGCGGGCCAGGGTGCGTGGCTCAAACGCGTCATTCCGATTGCCGCAATCGGGGGCGCGGCCGGTGCGGCGCTACTGCTGTGTACCCCGGCCGAGGGCTTCGAGAAGGTGGTGCCGTTCCTACTCGCGTTCGCGTCGGTGGCAATCTTGCTGCCGCGCAAGGAACATCGCGAAGCCCGGGTCGCCAGCCATCGCGATCACATGATCAAGGTTCTGGTCGAGGCCGGCGCGATCTTCTTGATCACCATCTACGGCGGCTATTTCGGCGCTGCGGCCGGTGTGCTGTTGTTGGCCCTGTTGTTGCGGGCGGGCGGTGCGACGCTACCGCATGCCAACGCGGGCAAGAACGTCCTCCTCGGGGTCGCGAACTCGGTCGCAGCGCTCGCGTTCGCGGTATTCGCGCCGGTGCACTGGGCTGCGGTGGCGCCGCTGGGTGTCGGATGCCTGATCGGCAGCCGGCTCGGTCCGATCGTCGTGCGGCATGCTCCCGCGACGCCGCTGCGGGTGCTCATTGGCGCGGCTGGGGTGACGCTGGCGGTCAAACTCGCCCTCGACGCCTACTGACTCCCGCGCGAGCAGACACTCCGGTACCCGGGAAAGCGCCTTCCTGGGTACGGCAGCGTCTGCTCGCGGGAGAAAAGTCAGCTGAAGGGACTGTCGCCCTTGGTCACCCGCGTGCCGAGCGCGATGAGGTTCTCGGCCGACGCATGCAACTGCTCACCGGCTTCGCGGCTGGCCTGCCCGGCCAGGTAACGCGACCAGGTGCCCTCGATGACGATGCCGAGCTTGAAGCACGCCAGCGCCACATACCAGTCGAGCCTTGAGGTTTCGCGTCCCCCGGCATCGCGGTACGCATCGAGCAGCTCACCGCGGCCCGCCAGATCGCCCAGTGCCGCAAGCGCAGCCCCGGCGTTTATCGGATTGGGGTCGTGGGGCCAGCACACCAGCATCCAGCCCAGATCGAGCAGTGGATCACCGACCGTGCACATCTCCCAGTCGATGAACGCGGCGAGCTCGGGCACCTCACGCCGCAGCAGCACATTGTTGAGGTGCGCGTCGCCGTGCATGATGCCCGGCTCACCGTCCGGTGGCCGGTTGTCTTCCAACCACCGAGCCAGCTCGCCCACGTCCGTCAGCGATTCGGGCTGGTAGTCGTCGTGGCGGTAGCTCTCCAGCAGCTTCAGAAACTGCGGAACCTGGCGTGCCAGAAAGGATCCCGGCCGCCGGATCGCCGCAAGCTCGCTGTTCTCCCACGCCACGTTCCCGAGCTGCGCCAAACTGCCCGCGTATGACAGGCCGACGCGGTGGCGCATACCCGCATCCTGGTACGCCGGCGCCACTTCGTTCCCGGGGTTGAAGCCGTCAACCTCTTCCATCAGGTAGAACACCACGCCGAGCACGTCGAGGTCGGTGCAGCCGGCGATGAAGCCGGGATGGGGAACGCCCGACCCGGCCAGGGTGCGCAGCACGGCGATCTCACGCATCATCGTCTTGTCGCTCGTGGGGCGGGGATGCACGGGTGGGCGGCGCAGCACCATCGGCCGTCCGTCCAGGTGCAGCCGCACGACGATGTTCTGCGTTCCCCCGGTCAGCGGCGCCACATCGGTCACCCGGGACCCGATTCCCTGCGCCCGAACCCACCGCTGAAGCGCGGCCTGATCGGTATCGCTCAACGTTGGCAGCTGCTGCACATCACCGGGCATGCAGACATCGTGCCAGCAGTCCTTCAGTTCTTGCGGGCGGTCACCAACAAGTACTCCCACTCCATCGTCGAGCCACCCTGGAGGAAATCATCGCCGATCCGCGCGATGTCGGCGTCGAGCGCCGCGACGCGGTCCTCATTTCCCTCGATGTTGCGGTACGCCGCGATCGTGGGCCCGTACACGGACTTGAAGTAATCGCGGAAGGCGGCGCCGTCGGCGAAGTGGTCGACGGTCAGCGTGCGCCGTTCGGTGACGACATCGCCGACCCGGTCGCCGAGCAGCCCACGCACATGGTCCTCTTGGCCCCACAGCGGAGGCGGCTGCGCGCCGGGCGGCGGCGCGGGCACATAGGCTTTCATCGTCGCGAACAGCCGCCCGATGTGCCCCTCGGGGGTCCAGCTGAGCACCCCCAGCCTGCCGCCCGGTTTGCACACCCGGATCAATTCGTCGGCGGCCTGCTGGTGGAACGGCGCGAACATGACGCCGATGCACGACATGACGACATCGAATTCGTCGTCCCCGAACGGCAATTGATGTGCGTTGGCCTCCCGCCATTCGAGTTCGACGCCGCGCTCGGCAGCCAGCGCGCGGCCATGCTCGAGTAGCTCCGGACACAGGTCACTGGCGATGACGCTGGCGCCGGTCTGCGCGGCGGGGATCGCCGCGTTCCCGGTCCCGGCGGCCACGTCGAGCACCCGGTCGCCCGGGCCGATGCCGCAGGCTTTCACAAGGACGGGGCCGAGTGGCGATACGAGTTCGGCCGCGAGTTTCGGATAGTCGCCGGACGCCCACATGGCGCGATGTTTGGCCGCTATCTCACGATCGGATATCACGGAGTTCACGGGAGGGCTCCTCTCAGACGGTTGCGACCATCGTCACGCCGGCGGCCCACGCGGTCCAGTACCAGATCTGTACCAGGGGTGGTTCAAAATCTGTATTGGCTTCGGCGGCTATCAGCGGTGTACTTATGCGCAGGGTCTCCTGGAGGTGTCGCCGATGTCGACCTACGGTCAGTTCTGCCCCGTGGCCAAGGCCATGGAACTTCTCGATGAGCGTTGGACCCTGCTCGTGGTCCGTGAGCTGCTGCTGGGCAGCACCCATTTCAACGATCTGCGCCGGGGCGTGCCGAAGATGTCGCCTGCCCTGTTGTCGAAGCGACTCAAGTCGCTCACCCGCGCCGGCGTCATCGAACGCAGCGAGATCGACGGCCGGGCAACGTATTCCCTCACGCCGTGCGGGCGGGAGCTGGCCGGTGTCGTCGATGCGCTCGGCGCCTGGGGGGTGCGGTGGATCGGCGACCTCGGCGAGGAAGACCTCGACCCGCACCTGCTCTTCTGGGACATGCGCCGCACGATTCCCATCGACGACTGGCCACGCACACGCACCACCGTCGCGTTCATTCTCGACGGTGTGGCACCGAAGGCGTCGCGTTGGTGGTTGGTGGTCGCCGACGGGCAGGCCGATGTGTGCGACTTCGATCCCGGCTATGACGTCACCGGCACGGTCGAAACCACCCTCGCCACGCTCACCCGCATCTGGCGGGGCGATGTCGGCTGGTCGCATGCGGTGCTCGACGGAACCGTCGCACTCTCGGGGCCCGCCGAAGTCCGTCGCGCCATCCCGAAGTGGCTCGGACAGAGCCTGTCGGCGGCGATCCCGAGACCGGCCTGAGCGCTCAGTCCAGCAGCCGGCGCGCGACGTTGGTACTGACGAGATCGAGTAGTTCGTCGGCGCGGCCGGCCAGGATGGTGCGGATCGCGTACAACGAAAAGCCTTTGGCCTGTTCGGCGGTGATCGCCGGGGGTATCGAGAGCTCTTGGCGTGCGGTGACGACGTCGACGACGGCCGGCCCGTCGTGGGCGAACGCGTCGCGCAGCGCTGTTTCGAGGTGGCCCGGTTCGGTCACCCGCCTGCCGAAGACACCCATCGACTGCGCGACCGCCGCGAAGTCCGGGTTCACCAGATCGGTACCGAACGTGACGATGCCTGCCGCCTTCATCTCCAGTTCGACGAAGTTCAGCGACGAGTTGTTGAAGACGATCAGCTTGACCGGCAGGCGGTTCTGGATGAGCGTGACGAGTTCGCCGAACAGCATCGTCAAGCCACCGTCACCGGCCAGCGCAACCACCTGCCGGTTGGGGAACGCGGTCTGCGCACCGATGGCGTGCGGCAGGGCGTTCGCCATCGTGCCGTGGTTGAACGAGCCGATGAGGCGGCGCCTGCCGTTCATCGTCAGGTATCGCGCCGCCCACACCACCGGCGATCCGACGTCGCAGGTGAACACGGCGTCGTCGGCCGCGAGCCGGTTGGCAAGGCCCGCAACGTATTCGGGCCGGATCGGGGTGCGGTCGCGGTCGTTGACCGCAAGGGCGTCGAGCGATTTGCGGGTCTTGCGGTAGTGCGACAGCGCCCGCTCGAGGTGTTCGCGGTCCTGTTTGGGTCGCAGCAGCGGCATGAGCGCGGCCAGTGTGTCTTTGACGGTTCCGCGCAGGCCGAGGTCGATCGGGGTTCGCCTGCCGAGGTTGCGGCCGCGGATGTCGACCTGGATGATTTTGGCGCCCTCGGGATAGAACTGCTGATACGGGAAGTCGGTGCCGAGCATCAGCAGTGTGTCGGCCTCCTTGATGGCCTTGTAGCCGGAGGCGAACCCGAGCAGCCCGGTCATCCCGACGTCGAACGGGTTGTCGTATTCGATGAACTCCTTGCCGCGCAACGCATGCACGATGGGCGCCTCCAGCATCGTGGCGAGTTGGATCAGCGCGTCATGCGATCCGGCCACGCCCGCCCCGCCGAGGATGGTGACGTGCCTGGCGGCGTTGAGGATGTCGGCGGCCCGGCGCAGCGACTCGTCGTCGGGGCGCATCACCGAGCGGGTCGGCAGCACCGGCCGCAGTGCCCACTCGGTCTCGGCGGCTCGCTGCAAGAAGATCTCACCGGGGATGACGACGACGGCGACGCCGTTCTCCTCTACCGCGGCGCGCATGGCCATCTGCAGGATGCGCGGCGCCATCTCCGGGGTGCTGACGAGTTCGCAATAGACGCTGCACTCGCGGAACAGGTCCTGCGGGTGGGTCTCCTGGAAATACTCCGACCCGATCTCGGTGCGCGGAATGTGCGCGGCGATCGCCAGCACCGGTACGCGGCTGCGGTGCGCGTCGAACAGGCCGTTGATCAGATGCAGATTGCCCGGACCGCAACTGCCCGCACACACCGCCAGTTGCCCGGTCAGGCCGGCGTCGGCGGCGGCAGCGAACGCCGCCGACTCCTCGTGGCGAACGTGTTCCCACGAGATGTCACCGCTGCGGCGAATGGCGTCGGTGAATCCGTTGAGGCTGTCGCCGGGAAGCCCGTAGACCCGGCGGACGCCGCTGATCTTGAGCGCAGAGATGACGTGATCAGCGACAGTCGCCATGGCCGAAGCGTAGCGCGGCCGCCCCTACTTGGGGGCGAAGCGCTGGCCGGCGTCCAAGCGGATGCACTGGCCGTTGAGCATCGCGTTCTCCACGATCGCCACCGCGAGTTTGGCGTACTCCTCGGGCCGGCCCAGCCGCTTGGGGAACGCGGCGTCCTTGGTCAGCACGTTGGCGAACTCGTCCGGGATGCCCTCGGTGAGGCCCGTCGCGAACAGGCTCGGCGCGATCGCCAGCGCGCGAATGCCCAAGCTTCCGAGGTCACGTGCCATGGTCAGGCACATACCGGCGATCGCGGCCTTGGACGCGGTATAGGCGACCTGACCGATCTGGCCCTCGAACGCCGCGATCGAGGCGGTGTTGATGATGACGCCGCGTTCCTCGGCCTCGGCGTCGACCGGTTCGTTCTTGCTCATGTGCCACGCCGCGAGCCGGCTGATGTTGAACGTGCCGATGAGGTTGAGGTCGATGCTCGCCCGGAACGAATCGAGGCTGTGCGGGCCGTCCTTCTTGATCGTGCGTTCGCCGATGCCACCGCCCGCCGTCGTCACCGCGATGTGCAGGCCGCCCAATGCGTCGACTGCGCGCTGCAGAGTCTCTTCGGTGCCCGCGAAGTCGGTGACGTCGACCTCGAAGAACGAGCCACCGATCTGATCGGCCACTTCCTGACCCTTCGACTGCGGCCGGTCCAGCACCGCGACGCTGGCACCACGCTTGGCCAGCGCCTCCGCGGTGGCCCGGCCGAAGCCCGACGCGCCGCCGACAACGACAGCCTTCTTGCCTTCGATCTCCATCTAGCTCCCTTTCCAAAAATGACCGAAATCGTAAAGTAACTTAACCCATGAAGGCTTCCGGTAAGGCTTTCGGGTTCTAGCCGCGCGCAAACGCACATGTCACGACTTCGTAAGGTCTGCACGCCGGCCGCGGCGGTAGGTTTTGACCATGGCAGATCGCGGGCTCAGCACTCCGGCCCCGGATCGCACCCGTCCCGCGGCACCGATGGCCGGCGTCGCCGCCGCGGCCGTCGCACTCGGCGTCGCCGAGATCGTCGCCGTGCCGTTCGGACCCGCCGCCGACGCGCGCACGGCGGTCGGCTCGGCCGTCATCGACCTGACACCGGGCCCGGTGAAGGAATGGGCCATCACGACATTCGGCACTGCGGACAAACTGGTGCTGACGCTGCTCGTGCTCGCGGTCATCGCGGTGATCGCCGCGCTCACCGCCCCGTGGGAAACCCGCAGGGTGCCGGTGGGCAGCATCGCGATCGGCCTCGGCGGTGTGCTCGGCTGCGCGGCCGTGCTGTCGCGCCCTGGCGCGTCGGGGTGGGCGATCGTGCCGACCCTCGTCGGAGCGGTGTGCGGTATCGCGGTGCTGCGCCTGCTCACGTCGGGCCGATTCGGCGATCCGCCCGCGAACTCCGAACCCGACGACGGGTTCGACCCGGGCCGGCGGCTCTCACTCATCACCCTCGGGTTTCTGACCGCGGGCGCGGTGACGGGTGTGGCGGGCGCCGTGCTGTCGCGGCTCGCCGCATCGGTGGCCGACGACCGCAACGCGTTCGCGCTGCCGCGCGCGGCGGTTCCCGCACCGCCCGTACCGCCGACCGTGCAACCGGCGGATGTGGCGCTGCCGTCGTTCATCACCCCGACGCCGCAGTTCTACCGGATCGACACCGCGTTGAGCGTGCCGCAGCTCAGCCGCGCCGACTGGGCACTGCGCATCCACGGCATGACCGACCGCGAAGTCGTCTACCGGTTCGCCGACCTGGAGCGGTTCGAGGTCGTCGAAAAGGTCGTCACCCTCACGTGCGTGTCCAACGTCGTTGGCGGCGACTTGATCTCGACCGCCCGCTGGACCGGCTACCGCGTCCGCGATCTACTCGCCGAGGCCGGCGTGTCGCCGGATGCCGACATGGTGCTCTCGACGTCGATCGACGGATTCACCGCGGGCACACCGGTGCAAGCACTCACCGACGACCGCGACGCGCTGCTGGTGATCGGCATGAACGGCGAGCCACTGCCGCCCAAGCACGGTTATCCGGCCAGGCTCGTGGTGCCCGGGCTGTACGGCTACGTGTCGGCGACCAAGTGGGTGGTCGATCTGGAGCTGACCCGATTCGACCGCGCCGAGGCGTACTGGACCAAGCTCGGCTGGGCCGCGCACGGCCCGATCAAGACCGAGTCGCGCATCGACGTCCCCCGCGACGGCCAGGAGGTCAGCCGCGAGCCGGTCCGCTTCGGTGGCGTCGCGTGGGCCCAGAATCGCGGCGTGCGCACCGTCGAGGTCAAGATCGACGGCCCGAACCGGCAAGGCGACTGGGCGGCGGCCGAGTTGGGCGCTGCCTACTCCGCTGACACCTGGCGGTTGTGGAGCTTCGACTGGACGGCCACCGAAACCGGTGCGCACACAATCACGGTGCGCGCCACCGACAACACCGGCGCGGTGCAGACCCCGGATCGCGCCGACCCCGTCCCCGACGGCGCGACCGGCTGGCACACCGTCACCTTCGACGTGGCCTGATCACCCCTCTGATCACCCCGCACCGCGAGCGACCGTGTCTGTACGGCGCCACGCCGCATTTCGCCGTGCAAAAGCGGTCGCTCACGGCGCAACACATCGCATAGGTTGGCGTGCCATGACACCGGCACAGCAATGGCGCGACACGCTCCGTCAGTCCCTGCTGTCAGCGCGCAAGGCGCGTGACACCGCACGCGTCGCGGCGATCCGCTCGGCGCTGAGCGCGATCGACAACGCCGAGACGCCCGACGCCGTCACGCTCGACGCGAACATGGACGGGCCCGTCGCAGGCGCACTGTCGGGCCTCGGCGCGGGAGAGGTCGCCCGACGCGAACTCACCGACGGCGAGATCCGCGACCTGATTCAGGCCGAGATCGACGAACGCCTCGCCGCCGCAGAGCAATACACCGCAGGCGGTCACCACACCCAAGCAGCCGATCTGCGCTCACAGGCCGAGGTGCTCGCCGAAGCCCTCGGCGATGTCTGAGCACCGTGGCACGCTGAGGGGATGTTGCTCGCCGAAGTCGCTGCCGCCTCCACCGACGTCGCGGCGGCTTCGGCGCGGCTGGCGAAGATCGGCCGCATCGCCACACTGCTGACCCACGTCGCCGGCGACGGCGATGCCCGGGCCGTGGCGGTCACCGTGTCGTGGCTGTCCGGCGAACTGCCGCAGCGCCAGATCGGGGTCGGTTGGGCGGCGTTGCGTTCGCTGCCCGCGCCCGCGGCGACAGCCACGCTGACCGTCGTCGACGTCGATGCCTGCTTCAGCGAGATCGGTGGCGTCTCCGGCAAGGGTTCGCAGGCCCGGCGGGCCGAACTCGTACGCGATCTGTTCAGCACGGCCACCGACACCGAGCAGACGTTCCTGCGCCGGTTGCTCGGCGGCGAGTTGCGCCAGGGCGCGCTGGCCGGGGTCATGGCCGATGCCGTCGCCAAGGCCTCGGGCATCCCCGCGCCCGAGGTCCGGCGCGCGGCCATGCTGGCCGGTGACCTGCCCGCGGTCGCCGCCGCGGCGCTCACGGGAGGCAGCGCCGCCCTTGAGGAGTTCCGTTTGCAGGTCGGCCGCCCGGTCGGGCCGATGCTCGCGCAGACCGCGACCGGCGTCGCTGATGCGCTGGAACGGCTTGGCGGCAAAGCCGTTCTGGAGGCGAAGCTCGACGGCGCACGGGTACAGATCCACCGCAAGGGCGCCGAGGTGTCGGTCTACACCCGCAGCCTCGACGACGTAACCTCGCGCCTGCCCGAGGTGGTCGAGGCGACGCGGGCACTTCCGGCCAACGAGCTGATCGCCGACGCCGAAGCCATCGCGTTGCGCCCGGACGGTCGCCCGCACCGATTTCAGGTCACCGCAGCCAGGTTCGGCAGCAAGAACCCGCGCGATCTCGAGCCGCTGTCGGTGTTCTTCTTCGACCTGTTGCATGTCGACGGTCGGGATCTGCTCGACCTGCCCACCCACGAGCGGCTCGCGGCACTCGACGCGATCGTGCCGGATGCGCAGCGCGTCGACCGCCTGGTGACGACGGAAGCCGGCGCGGCACAAGAATTCCTCGACCGCACCTTGGCTGCCGGGCACGAAGGCGTGATGGCGAAGTCGCCGACGGCACCGTACGAAGCCGGCCGGCGGGGTGCGGGCTGGCTGAAGGTCAAGCCTGTGCACACTCTGGATCTGGTGGTCCTCGCCGTCGAGTGGGGCTCGGGTCGACGCACCGGCAAACTGTCGAATATCCATCTGGGCGCCCGGGATCCGGCCACCGGCGGTTTCGTCATGTTGGGCAAGACGTTCAAGGGCATGACCGACGCCATGCTCGATTGGCAGACGACCCGCTTCACCGAGCTGGCCGACGGCCCGACCGACGGCTACGTCGTCAAGGTGCGGCCCGAGCAGGTCGTCGAGATCGCATTCGACGGTGTGCAGAAATCCACGCGGTATCCGGGCGGGATGGCATTGCGATTCGCGCGGGTCCTGCGATACCGCGACGACAAGGCGCCGGCCGAGGCCGATACGGTCGACACCGTCCGCGCATTCTACGAACGCGGCGGATAACACTCGATACCGGGAATTACAGCCGCATCGTTTCGTGCGATGCAAGGATCGGAATCGATACGCACACGACACCGGGCCAGCGAGGAGAGACCGTGGCTACACCTGATGCCCCAACGGCGGATCGCATCGAGGAGCACGACGGCGACATCACCTATATCCGCACGGACAAAGATCTGCCGCCGGTGGCGATCATCGACCGCTCGCCGATCACCACCAAGCACAAGATCATCTTCGCGATCATCGCACTGGTGGGTGCGGTGGCCTGGGCCGTCATCGCGTTCTTCCGCGGGGAAACGGTCAACGCGGTCTGGTTCGTGATCGCCGCGATCTGTACCTACGTCATCGGATTCCGGTTCTACGCGCGGCTGATCGAGATGAAGATCGTCAAGCCCCGTGACGACAACGCCACTCCGGCCGAGCTTTTCGAGAACGGCACCGATTACATGCCGACCGACCGCCGGGTGCTGTTCGGTCATCACTTCGCCGCGATCGCCGGCGCAGGCCCGCTCGTCGGCCCGGTCCTGGCGATGCAGATGGGTTATCTGCCCGGCACGATCTGGATCATCATCGGTGCGGTGCTGGCCGGTTGTGTGCAGGACTATCTCGTGCTGTCGATCTCGACCCGCCGCCGTGGCCGGTCGCTGGGTCAGATGGCCCGCGACGAACTCGGCGCCGTCGGTGGCGTGGCCGCGATCGTCGGCGTCCTGGCCATCATGGTGATTCTGCTCGCGGTGCTGGCGCTGGTGGTGGTCGGCGCGCTCGCCGAGAGCCCGTGGGGCGTCTTCTCGATTGCGATGACGATCCCCATCGCGCTGTTCATGGGTGTGTACCTGCGCTTCCTGCGCCCCGGCCGGGTGTCTGAGGTGTCGCTCATCGGTGTCGCCCTGCTGCTGCTCGCAGTCGTCGCCGGCGGCTGGGTTGCCGAAACAGACTGGGGTGCAGACTGGTTCACCCTGTCGAAGGTGACGCTGTCTTGGTGCCTCATCATCTACGGCTTCGCCGCCTCGGTGCTGCCGGTCTGGCTGCTGCTGGCGCCCCGCGACTACCTGTCCACGTTCATGAAGGTGGGCACCATCGCGCTGCTCGCGATCGGCATCCTCATCGCCCAACCCGTCATGCAGGCCCCCGCGATCTCCGACTTCGCCACACGCGGCGACGGCCCGGTGTTCGCAGGTTCGCTGTTCCCCTTCCTGTTCATCACCATTGCCTGCGGTGCCCTGTCGGGCTTCCATGCCCTGATCTCGTCGGGCACCACACCGAAGTTGGTGGAGAAGGAAAGCCAGATGCGGCTCATCGGCTACGGCGGCATGCTCACCGAGTCGTTCGTCGCGATCATGGCACTGATCACCGCGGCGATCCTCAACCAGCATCTGTACTTCACCCTCAACGCACCGACGGCCCAGACCGGTGGCACGGCGGAAACCGCAGCCGCCTATGCCAACAGCCTCGGATTGTCCGGGCCCGACATCACGCCCGAGCAGATCACCCAGGCCGCCGAAGACGTCGGCGAGGAGTCGATCGTGTCGCGCACCGGCGGCGCCCCGACACTGGCGATCGGCATATCCGAGGTGCTCCATCAGGTCTTCGGCGGCGAAGGGCTCAAGGCCTTCTGGTATCACTTCGCGATCATGTTCGAAGCGCTGTTCATTCTCACCACCGTCGACGCCGGCACCCGGGTGGCCCGGTTCATGTTGTCGGACGGCCTGAGCAACCTCGGGGGGCCGCTGCGCAAGCTCAAGGATCCGAGCTGGCGCGTCGGCGCCTGGATCTGCAGCGTGCTGGTGGTCGCAGGCTGGGGCAGCATCTTGCTGATGGGTGTCACCGATCCGCTCGGCGGCATCAATACCCTTTTCCCGTTGTTCGGCATCGCGAACCAGCTTCTGGCCGCGATCGCGCTGACCGTGGTCACCGTGGTGGTCATCAAGAAGGGCTTGCTGAAATGGGCGTGGATTCCCGCGATTCCGCTGGTGTGGGATCTCATCGTCACGCTGACGGCGTCCTGGCAGAAGATCTTCTCCGGCGATCCCCGGGTGGGGTACTGGACGCAGCATTTCCGTTATCGCGAGGCGCAGGACGCGGGTGCGACGACGTTCGGGGCGGCGAAGAATCCCGATGAGATCAGCGACGTCATCCGCAACACGTTCATCCAGGGCACCCTGTCAATCGTGTTCGCGCTGCTCGTGATCATCGTGTTCGTGGCCGGTGTCATCGTGGCCCTCAGAGCGATTCAAGGCACCGGTAAACCGATGACCGAGGACGAGCCCGTGCCATCGCGCATCTTCGCACCATCCGGCCTGATCCCGACTTCGGCGGAAAAGGAGGTGGGTAAACAGTGGGACGCATTGCCGGGCGCGCACGCGCGGCCGCACGCCAAATCGGCTGGTACTGGGGCACATTGATGGGTGACAACCACTATCGGCGGTACGTCGAGCACCGGGCCCGCACCCATCCCGGTGAGCCGGTGCTCTCCGAGCGCGACTACTGGAAGATGCGCCACCGCAACACGGATGCGAACCCGTCGGCACGCTGCTGCTGACGGGTCGAATCTGCGCGATCACCTGTCCTGCCAGGACGACATTCCGCTAAACTGTCGCCCATACGGTAAGGCCGTCGTGAATGGAGCGCGCCCGTGAACAAAGACGACATGATCCTGATCAGCGTTGACGATCACATCGTCGAACCGCCTGACATGTTCAAGAATCACCTGCCGAAGAAGTACGTCGACGAGGCGCCACGTCTCGTTCACAACCCCGATGGCTCGGATACATGGCAGTTCCGCGACATCGTCATCCCCAACGTGGCACTCAACGCGGTGGCGGGCCGGCCCAAGGAGGAATACGGCCTCGAGCCCCAGGGCCTCGACGAGATCCGTAAGGGCTGTTACAACGTCGACGAGCGGGTCAAGGACATGAACGCCGGCGGCATCCTCGGCTCGATCTGCTTCCCGTCCTTCCCCGGCTTCGCCGGGCGCCTGTTCGCCACCGAGGATCCCGAGTTCTCGCTCGCACTCGTGCAGGCCTACAACGACTGGCACATCGACGAATGGTGCGGCGCCTACCCGGCCCGCTTCATCCCGATGGCGCTTCCGGTGATCTGGGATGCCGAGGCCTGCGCCGACGAGGTGCGGCGGGTGTCGAAGAAAGGCGTGCACGCGCTCACGTTCACCGAGAACCCAGCGGCCATGGGATATCCGAGTTTCCACGACGATTACTGGACGCCCCTGTGGAAAGCATTGTGCGACACCAACACCGTGCTCAACGTGCACATCGGGTCCTCGGGCAAGCTCGCGATCACCGCCCCGGACGCGCCACTGGACGTGATGATCACGCTCCAGCCGATGAACATCGTGCAGGCGGCGGCAGATCTGTTGTGGTCCAAGCCCATCAAGGACTATCCGGATCTCAAGATCGGGCTCAGCGAGGGTGGCACCGGATGGATTCCGTACTTCCTCGAGCGTGTCGATCGCACCTACGAGATGCACTCGACCTGGACGCATCAGAACTTCGGCGGCAAGTTGCCCAGTGAGGTGTTCCGTGACCACTTCCTGACGTGCTTCATCTCCGATCCGGTGGGCGTGGCGCTGCGCAACAAGATCGGCATCGACAACATCTGCTGGGAAGCCGATTACCCGCACAGCGACTCGATGTGGCCCGGCGCGCCCGAGGAGCTGTGGGAGGTGCTGACCGAGAACAACGTGCCCGACGACGAGATCAACAAGATGACGTACGAGAATGCCATGCGGTGGTACTCATTCGATCCGTTCAGCCACATCTCGCGGGAACAGGCCACCGTCGGCGCGCTGCGCGAGGCCGCCGAAGGCCACGACGTGTCGATCCGGGCGTTGAGCCATCACGAGAAGGGCACCCGCGGCGACGCACTGCACGCCGCGGCGCGCGGTAACTCGGGTAGCGAGTAGCGGCACCATGCCGAAGCCGACGCTGTGGTCGAAGTTTTGTGAAAACCTCGACCACAGCGTCGGTTTCGGTGACCTCTAGCGCAATGTGTAGCGCACCGGAAGGTGCTTGAGCCCGCCCACGAACGTCGTCGCGGTGTGCTGAGCCGGCCCGGTCAATTCGATCGAATCCAGCCGCGGCATCAGCTCACTGAAGAAGCTGTTGATCTCCATGCGGGCGAGCGCAGCGCCGAGGCAGAAGTGCACGCCGTAGCCGAACGCCACATGTTTGTTGGGTTCCCGCCCGACGTCGAACCGGAACGGGTCATCGAAGACCTCCTCGTCGCGGTTGCCCGACGGGTACGACAGCAATACCGACTCCCCCGCCGCAATCGGCACGTCGCGCACCACGGTGTCGACGGCGGCGGTGCGCATGAACGCCTTCACCGGCGTCACCCAGCGGATCATCTCCTCGGTCGCCGACGCCATCAATCCCGGTTCTGCCTTCAACCGTGCCATCTCGTCGGGGTTTTGAAGCAGCGCGAGCATGCCACCGGATATGGTCGCGCTTGTGGTGTCGTGCCCGGCGGCCGCCACGATCGCATAGTAGGACACCGTCTCGATGTCGTTGAGTGGCTCACCGTCGACGCGGGCATTCGCGATCGCCGACGCGAGGTCGTCGGTCGGGTTGTCGCGTCGCGATGCGGTCAGCGCGGTGAAGTACTGGAACATCTCGATCAGCGCGGTCATGGAATCCCCTGAGTCGCGCTGGTATTCGTCGTCGTCGCTGCCGAACAGTTCCTGGGTGAGCTTGAGCATCAACGGGAAATCGGCCTCGGGCACCCCGAGCAGCGACATGATCACATACAGCGGATAGTTGACCGCGACCTCTTGCGCGAAGTCGCACTCGCCACCCGCCTCCGCCATCTTGTCGACGTGAATTCTGGCCAGTTCGTCGACGCGGACCTTCAACGCGCGCATGGCTTTCGGACGGAACCAGTCCGCGCCGATCGCCCGCATGACACGGTGCTCGGGATCGTCCATGTGGATCAGGGTGCGCACTCCGACGGCGGCTTGGTTGTCATCGTTCTCGCTCGTCATCAACACGGGCCGGGGCGAGTTGGTGAAGACGTCGTTGGCCCGTTCGATCGCCATGATGTCGGCGTGCTTGGTGATCGCCCAGAAGGGCTTGTACGTCGGTACCTCGACCCATGACACCGGCGCGTTGGCCCGCAGATGGGTCAGGGCCGCATGGAATTTCGCTTCGTCGGCGTAGGCCGACGGCGTGGCGAATGCCTGTGCGGCCTCGTCGATAACGCGTGTGCTCACGGACAACTCCTCAGTTCCTGTAGAACGGCCGTCACCGTGGACTGCGGGACGGCGGCGGGAAAGCTCGGCAGGACGCGGTCGATAGCGCCCGCACAGCGGCGGTGCAACGCTGCCGCCAAGGTGTCGAGAGGTGCGACGACGGCAAACGCCTCGAGCACGTCGTCATCGATCAGTGTTCCCATCACATCCCACTCACCGGCTTTCGACAGCCTGTGCAACTCGGTCTGAAGCTCACCCCAACCATGCAGTTCGAGCACCTTCCGATAGGCCGGCGTCGACGCGTAGAAGGCGAGCTGTTTGCGTACCGGCTCCGCCGCGGCCCGCATCTGGGACTCGTCCTCGCCGGTCACCACGAACACCGGACACGACACCGCGATGTCGTCACGTGCGCGGCCCGCGTTCTTGATGCCACGCTCCAGCGCCGGGATGGTGACCTCGTCGAGATGGCGCCTTGTGGTGAAGGCGTGGGCCAGCACGCCGTCGGCAACCTCGCCGCACATCTCGGTCATGGCTTCACCGACCGCGGCGACGAACACCTTGGGCACGCCGTGCGGGTGGACCTCCGGGGTGAACATCGGGGTCATCAACGTGTGCGTGTAGAACTCGCCGGCAAACCTCAAGGGCGTACCGTCGTGCCAGCAGTCCCAGATCGCATGCAGCGCCAGGATGTACTCACGCATACGGCGCACCGGATGGCTCCAGGGCATGCTGAACCGCTTCTCGATGTGCGGCTGGATCTGCGACCCCAGGCCGAGAATGAAGCGACCCTGCGAATAGGCCTGCAGATCCCAGCCGAGGTTGGCAACAGTCATCGGACTGCGGGCGAACGCGACGGCGATGCTCGTGCCGATCTCAGCCGCCGTGTGTGTTCGGCGGCCAGCAACAGCGGGAGAAAAGGATCGTGGCTGAGCTCGCCGGTCCAGCAGCCGTCGTAGCCCTGGCGCTCCAGTGCCGCAGCCACTTCGGGAACGCGCCCCAGGTCACTGGGAACGCCCCGGTCGATCTTGAGGCCGGACGCGGTACCGTCACCCATGACCGCAGACGCTACAGTAAGCAATTCAGTATGGTCAACGGCGGTAGGCTTGACATCCGTTGGCGAACCACGACCGAAGGACGCGGCATGACGAACGACCCGGAGTGGAAGGAAACGCTGGAGGACCTCGCCCGCCGACGCAAGCATGCGTACGGCATGGGCGGTCCCGAGCGCCTCGCCAGGCACCGCGGCAAGGGCAAGCTCGACGCCCGCGCGCGGATCGCGCGCCTACTGGACGAGGGCACTTTTCAGGAATTCGGCACGCTCGTCGGTGGCGAAATCGCGGCGGACGGACTGGTCGCAGGCTCGGGCCGCATCGAGGGAACACCGGTGATGGTGGGCGCCGAGGACTTCACCACGCTGGCGGGCAGCATCGGGCCCGGCGGGAACGCCAAGCGGTACCGCCTCGCCGAATTGGCCCTGCGCAACAAGATTCCCCTCGTGATGTTGTTGGAAGGTGCGGGTTTTCGCCCCAGCGGAGAACACTATGGCCGAACGCCGACCGATCTGATCGCCCAGGCGAAGTGTTCAGGCAAGGTGCCCACCGTATCGGCGATCCTCGGGCCCTCGGCCGGCCACGGCGCACTCGTCGCACCGGTGTGCGACTTCACGATCAT
This sequence comes from Mycolicibacterium wolinskyi, assembly GCF_002101965.1. Taxonomy (GTDB): domain Bacteria; phylum Actinomycetota; class Actinomycetes; order Mycobacteriales; family Mycobacteriaceae; genus Mycobacterium; species Mycobacterium wolinskyi. Next base: position 400,635 of record NZ_LQQA01000015.1, on the reverse strand, counting down.
GAGTCGTCAGGGCGCGATCTTCACGGCGGGCCCACCGGTCGTCAAAGAGTCGACGGGCGAGGACATCTCGAAAGAGGATCTGGGCGGCCCCGACGTGGCGTTGCCGAGCGGCGTGATCCACAACTACGCCGAGGACGACGAAACGGCCATCGACGACATCCGGCGCTACCTCTCGTATTTCCCGTCGAGCGCGTGGTCCTATCCCCCGACCCGGCTCGCCGACGACACCGCCGAGCCGCGGCTGACCCCCGAGATTCTCGACATCGTCTCGCGCGACAACCGCCACATCTATGACATGCGCGCGGTACTCGACGAGATCTTCGATCGCCCAGACTGGTTCGAGGTACAGCCGAGGTTCGGCCGCGCGATCATCTGCGCGCTGGCCCATCTCGGTGGTTATCCGGTTGCCGTGGTGGCCAACCAGCCGCAGGTGCTGGCCGGGTCGATCGACGCCGACGCGGCCGACAAGGCCGCGCATTTCATCACCGTCGCCGACTCGTTTCATCTGCCCATCGTGTTTCTCGCCGACAATCCGGGCATGCTCCCCGGCAGCCAGTCCGAGCGCAGTGGGGTGCTGCGCAGCGGCGCGCGAATGTTCGCCGCCCAGACCGCGGCCACGACGCTCAAACTGCATGTGACACTCCGCAAGGCGTTCGGATTTGGCTCGATGGTGATGTCGCTGTTGGGTTTCGACGATCAGGTCGCGACGTTCGCCTATCCGGGTGCGACCATGGGCGCGATGGGCGCGGCGGCGCTCAGTGCCGCGACGCATGCCGGCGAGGACTACTCCGAGGTGCTCAAGCGTATGGAGCTAGAGGCGTCCTTCCGGTCGGCGGGCCACCTCGGTTTCGACGAGCTCATCTCCCCCGAGGAAACCCGCAATGCACTGCTGGTCACGCTGCAGCACGGCATATTCAGTCGCCAGGCGGTTGCCGAGCCCGTCTCACGTACGCTGATCATGCCGTGACGCCGCCACGGTGAGCGCACGCACGACGCTGTTGGCGCCGAGCAGCACCTTGAAGCCGTTCTCGCTCAACGGTTCGGCACCGGTCATCAGCAGATCGGCGGCATACCGGTAACTTTCCTCGTCAGCCGGTTCGCCGATCAGGCTGCGCTCGGCTTCGCGCACGCGCCATGGCTTGGCGGCCACCCCGCCCAGTGCCATCACAGCAGCGCGGATCACACCGTCTTCTATCTGCAGGCCCGCCGCGACCGACACCAGCGCGAAGGCGTAGCTGTGCCGGTCACGGACCTTGAGATACCAACTGCTGGAGCCGAATACCGATCGTGGCAACTCGACACCGGTGATCAGCTCGGCGGGCCGAAGCGTGTTCTCGCGATGCGGATGGTGGCCGGGCAGCACGAAGAAGTCGGCGATCGCAATGCTTCTCGGGCCGTCGGGCCCCATGACGTGCACTGTCGCGTCGAGCATCGTCAACGCCACCGCCATATCGCTGGGATGCACCGCAACGCACGCGGCACTGGCCCCGAACAAGGCATGTTCGCGGTTGAATCCGCCGAGTGCCGCACAGCCCGATCCCGGCTTGCGCTTGTTGCAGTGGTCGAACACCGTGTCCATGAAGTACGGGCAGCGGGTCCGCTGCATGAGATTGCCCCCGACGGTCGCCATGTTGCGTAGCTGCGTGGTGGCCCCGGACAGGATGGCCTGCGACAGCACCGGATACTGGGCGCGGATCAACGGGTGGTTGGCGACCGCACTGTTGGTGGCTCCGGATTCGATGAGCACACCGCCGGATGGGGTCGACGAGATGGAGCGCAAGCCCAACCTGCCGATGTCGACCAGCGAATCCGGCTTTTCCACACCGTTCTTCATGAGGTCGAGCAAATTGGTCCCACCCGCGTAGTACCTGGCACCCGAGGCCGCCGACTCGATGGCATCGTTGACGCTCGCGGCGTGGCGGAATTCGAAGGTTCTCATCGCGCGGCGACGTCCTGGATCGCGGCGACGATGTTCGCGTACGCTCCGCACCGGCAGATGTTGCCTGCCATGCGCTCTCGGATCTCGCGGTGCGTCAGGCATGGCGGCGATGTCATGTCGGTGGTGCAAAACGATTCGGCGGACAGATCGCCGCGGGCGTGTTCGCGCAACATCGCCTGAGCCGACGAGAGTTGGCCAGACGTGCAGTAACCGCACTGGAATGCGTCGTGATCGACGAACGCCTGTTGAATGTGCGCGAGTTCGTCGCCATCGGCAAGACCTTCGACGGTGTCCACCGAGCTGCCCGCAACCGACGCCGCGAGGGTCAGGCAGCTCAGCACCCGTTCGCCGTCGACGTCTACGGTGCACGCTCCGCACAGGCCGTGGTCGCACCCTTTCTTGGTGCCCGTCAGATGCAGCCGTTCGCGCAACAAGTCCAGCAGCGTGGTGCGCACGTCCGCGTGCACGGAGTAGCGCTTGCCGTTCACGTTCAGCTCGATCAACAATCCGGTCATCATTGTTCTCCCATCAACATTTCGAGCGTGATCGGCAGGTCACGCAGCCTTTTTCCGGTGGCGTGGAAGATGGCGTTGGCGATCGCGGCGGGCACTCCGCACGCGCCGATCTCGCCGATGCCGCGTACTCCGATCGGATCGAGGCCGTAGTCGGCGGTGTCGACGAAGGCGATGTCGAATTCCGGGATGTCGGCGTGCGTCGGCACGTAGTACTCCCCGATCAACTGGGCGGTCCGCGCGTCGTAGGGCACCTGCTCGAGCAGTGCCATCCCCAGTCCGAAGATGACGCCGCCCATCACCTGATTGCGGGCCAGTTTGGGGTTGAGCACCCGCCCGCAGTCGAGCATCGAAACCCAGCGGGTGACGGTGGCGCGGCCGATCGCCTCGTCGACTTCGACCTCACAGAAGTGCGCGCCGAACGATTGCGACACCGCGCTGTCGTGGGCGCCGCCGTCGCTCGTGACGGTGAAGGTCAGCATCTCCGCCAACGCGGTACCGCCGTCGCGCAGTACGTCGGCCACCGTTGCCACGGTGCGCCCCTCGCACACGATCAGACCGTCGCGGACGTCCAGTGCCGTCGCGCCGTCCAGACTCGACAACCAGGACAGCAGCCGTCGCTTCCATTCCGTGCCGGCACGGTGCACGGCCGAACCGACGGTGGCGGTCGTCTGTGACGCCCCACTGTAGGGCGCCGACGGAAATTCAGAATCACCTGTCGCGAAAGAGACTGCGCTCAAAGGCAATCCGGTGGCGTCGGCGGCCACCTGGGTCATCACGGTCCGCACGCCGGTGCCGATCTCATGGGTGGCCGACGCGAATCGGACCACGCCGTCGGCGGTGGTGACCCCGCATCCGGCGGGCATCCGCCGCCCCGGATAGGTGGCGGTCGCCATGCCCCAGCCGACCAGGACGCCGTCTCGGCTCATGGACCGCGGTGCCATCGGCCGTCGTGCCCAGCCGAACCGCTCGGCGCCGTCCACGAAGCAGTCCCGCACGTGCTTGCCCGACCACGGTTTACCGTTGGTCTGGTCGTAGTCGGGGTCGTTGGCCAACCGGAATGCCAGCGGATCGACGCCGCAGGCGTATGCCAGCTGGTCGATCGCCGATTCGAGCGCGAACAGGCCCGGCGCCTCGCCGGGGCCACGCATGAAACATGGTGTCGCACCGTTGATCGGGGCAACCGTATGCGTGGTCACCAGCCGCGGTGAGCGATACAGGAACCGTGCCGACAAGCCGACGGGCTCGCAGAAATGGGCCACCGGCGACGTCTCGGTCAGGGTGTGTTGTTCGGTGCTGAGCAGTGTCCCGTGCTCGTCGGCCACGAGCGACACCCGCTGCTCGGTGCGGGGACGATGTCCGGTCGAGGTGAACATCTGGGCCCGCGTGAGCACCAGTTTGACCGGGCGTCCGACGGCCCGGGCGGCGACGGCGCACAGCACGACGTGCATCCACAGAAAGCTCTTGGAGCCGAATGCCCCACCGACCAACGGTGACAGGACCCTGATCCGGTCCTCGTCGATTCCGAGATAGCAAGCCAGCACCCGGCGTTCGCCCGCAATCCAGCGGGTGGCGTCGTGGACGGTCAGGTCCTCGCCCGACCACTCGGCGATCGTCGCGGAGAGTTCGATCGGGTAATGCGCATTGACCGGGGTGCGGAAATACGCGCACACCTTCGTGCCGCCGTCGGGTTCGTCGGCACTGCCCCGGCGGTCCTGCAGCTTCTCGTCGACCAGTTTGACGAAGTGATCGGGCTGGTAGCGATCGTCGTCCGGTACATCCGCCATGCCGATGCGGGCAGGCTCGACGACATAGTCGAGCTTGATCCGCTCGGCGGCCGCCACCGCATTCTCCGGGGTGTCGGCAACCACGAGTGCCATGTGCTGGCCCACGTAGTGGACCGATAGATCCGACAGCGGCGGGCGTCGTTCCATCGGGAAATCCGCAGTGAGCTCGTCCGGAAGCGCATGCAGCGGTGGACAGTTGAGCGGGGTCAGCACGTGCAGTACGCCCGGTGCTTCGGCGGCCATGCGCGTGCCGTGACGCAGCGACTCCTCGGTGACTGTGCCGCACGCGATTTCCGACTGCACCAGCGCCGCGTAGGTCACCTCCGCGACAGACGTGTCAGCGGTGTAGACCGCCTTGCCGGTGACCTTGTCGCGGCCCTCGACGCGGTTCACCGGCCGGCCGACTTCGACGTCAGCCATCTAGCGGTCCAGCGGGTTGTGCCGGTTGACGATCAGCGGATCGGACTTGGTGAAGGGGAAGTTCGGCAAGTCATCGATGTGTGTGTTGAACGTCGCCGCGAGCACCTCACGCGAATAGGCGCTGATCGACGTGCGGTAACCGATGTCAGCCGGGAACGGCTGATCGAAGAAGATCAGGAAATGCCACTCGGGTGCATCGAACACTTCGATGTGGTGGGGATAAGCCCGCGGGATGAAGTAGACGTCGCCCTGGTTGAGGTACCACGTGTCCAGGGTGCCGTCAGGATCCATCACCGTCATGCGCGCGGAACCGCTCTGCACATAGCCCATCTCAGCGGTCGTCGGGTGCCAGTGCGGTTCCCGCATACCGTCTTCGCGGATGCGCAGCGAATACATCGACAAGTCTTTGAGTGCGGGCCAGAACTGGACGCGGGCGGTGCGCGCCGATCCGACGGCGGCCTGCACCGGCGGCGTCATGTCCTCGACGCCGAACTTGTGCGGATCGTTGAAGTGCGCCGTGGACGGCACCGCGGCGTCACCGGTGCGCGCGACGATCGAGCGGTCGACCAGATTTCGGCGGATCGCCGTGAAGTCCGCGGCATCGAGGTCGTAGGTGTTGCCGAGCACCGCATCGGTCATGGCGCCGAATGCACCGGCGAGGCCGAAGTCCTCGGGCCGCTCGTGGCGGAACGTGATGATGAATTCGGCGGGGTCGGGTCCGATGTTCTCGATGTGGTGCAGCGAGCCCGAATCGATGTGGAACATCTCGCCGGCCTTGATCGTGAAACTGGCGAACTGGCTGCCGGAGTCGAGCACGCTGACGAGCGCCGCGCCGGACACACAGTACGTGAGCTCGTTGGCGTTGGCATGCCAGTGCGGCGTGCGCATGGCGCCCGGGTTGAGCACCAGGCGCTTGATCGAAAGGCCTTGCAGGATCGGGAAGTTGTCCGCGGTCAGACGGCGGATCGAACCGTGGTCGGTCTCCTCGACGAGCTCACCGTCGAGTAGAGAGGCGGCGTGGATGCTGTGGGTCAGTGACGTGGTCATGTCCGCGGTCTCCTCTGCGATAGCCGTTGGCGCCGCTGCGGCGTGCTATCACCTTCGCTGGCCGACGGGTATCGAGTCGTCAATGCTGACCGCCATTTCCGCCGCACGCTGGCCGGATACCTGGACTCCTGCTAGCCACCATTGACCACGCGCGCCGAATGTGCGTCACGCCCCGCCGAACCACCTGGCCAGCACCCGTCGTAGATCCTGCTGATCGTCGCCGACCCACGCGACGTGCCCGTCCGGCCGCAGCAGCACCGCGGGTTCGGCCAGCTCGTCGCTGCCGTCAGCGACCCGATCGACGCGATCACCCCAGCCGGCGACGGAAAGCCGGCCGGTCTGGTCGAGTAGCAGCCCCCGGCCGGTGTGCATGTGTTCGTAGAGGCGGCCCCGGTGCAATCGGATGTCACGCAGCCGCCGACCGAGGAGGTCGTGCCCGTCGCCGAAGTCGTAACGAATGGCGGTCGCGATGATCTTCTCGGTCAGGTGCCGGTTCACCTCGTCGAAGTCCATGAGCTCGGCCACCAACCGGCGGACCGCCTGTGCGCCCGGGTCCAGCGACATCAACGTCATCTGAGCGCGGGTGTTCTCCAGCACGTCGGCCGCCACCGGACGGCGCTCGACCTCGTAGGTGTCCAGCAGACCGCTCGGCGCCCACCCGTTGATCTCGGCAGCGAGTTTCCAGCCGAGGTTGAACGCGTCCTGGATACCGAGGTTGAGCCCCTGCCCGCCGGCAGGCGGATGGACATGCGCGGCGTCGCCGGCCAACAACACTCGACCTACTCGGTACCGATCGGCCAAGCGGGTGGCGTCGCCGAAACGTGACAGCCAGCGCGGCGTGTGCACGCCGAGGTCGGTACCCGCGGTCGCCCGCAATTGCCTCTTGAACTCGTCGAGGGTCGGCGCCGCGCTGCGGTCTTCGGCCAGGCCGTCGGCGGGGACGACGATTCGGTACGCGCCGTCGTGGAGCGGCATCGCGCCGAACCGGATCTGGGTTTTCCGGGCTTCCGCCACCACCGCGCCCAACGTCTCCGGTGACACCCCGACCTCGACCGCCCCGATCAGGGTCTCGACCGTCGCGGGTTCACCGGGAAAGCCGATGCCGAGCAGTTTGCGGACCGTGCTCCGGCCGCCGTCACAGCCGACCAGATACCGTGCGCGCAGCGTGGCGCTGTCCAGCGGTCCGGCCACCTCGACGCGCACGCCGTGCTCGTCCTGGCTCAGCCCGACCAGCTCGTGGCCGCGGCGTATGTCGACCCCGAGTTCGACCGCTCGTTCGGTCAACAGGTGGTCGCTGATGGTCTGCGGTATGCCGAGGACATAGGCGTGTGCGGTGTCGAGCAGCTGGGGCGCGGGCTTGCGGATCGCGGCGAAGAAGCCGCCGAGCGGATGCTGCCGGCCGACCGCGAGAAACCGCTCCAACAGGCCGCGCTGGTCCATCACCTCGATGCTGCGGGCATGCAGGCCCAGGGAGCGGACCACTTTCGTCGGCTCGGTGTCTCGCTCCAGCACGACGACGTTGACACCGTGTAGCCGCAACTCGCAGCCGAGCATCAACCCGGTCGGCCCGGCACCGGCAATGATCACATCGATCATGAATCCCCCAATCCCACGTCACTCAGAACACCGATTCCTGCAGGTTCTGGCCTCGGCTGGGAGATTCTGCAGCACGATGGGGGGCTTGCCACAAGACCGGGGGTGCGCTATACGTTGAAAGTGGCGGGATACGAAAACCGCACTCTGCCAATCTGATACCGAAGGCTTATGCCTCGATCATGCGATGGATCGCGTCGGGCGACAACGCGATCTTCGGCAGGAACCCGACTGCGCAACTGGCCGCGATCATGTCGGCGAGGTCCTGTTCGTCGTGGGTTGAGATGAGGATCACCGGTGCTCCCGGGGGTTCGGTCCGGTGCAGTTGCTCGGCGACGTCGAATCCGCTCTCGACGCCGAGGTCGACGTCTACCAGCGTGACGTCCGGCGGGTGCGCCCGGTAGCACCGCACGGCTTCGGCCCCGTCGGACGCGACGTCGACGGTGATACCCGCACGCTCGAGCATCGCGCTCGCGGCGGCACGAAACTGCGCGCTGTCATCGACGATCAGACAACGCATTGCGGCCCTCCCCATGCACACATATGTCGAGCTTCGCAGATCAGCAAACCGGCGGCACTACCGTTAGCCGGAAGTTTCCAACAGCGCGAACTACCATCGGCCGGTGCCAGCATCCCTCGACAGCCCGGACAGCCGCTTGCCATCGTTACCGCAGCGGCTGCTGACGTTCGTCGTGCGGCCCACCGCCCGCCCGCTGCGGTGGGGCGTGTTGGTGGCCGCCGCATTCATCATCGGCGAGACGCTGCTGGTGTTCCAGCTCAAGCGCGTGGCACCGGAGAACGCGTTCGGCGCGATCTTCCTGTTGGGGGTTCTGGTCATCTCGGCCGGCTGGAGTTTTCCGTTGGCGGTCGCGACATCGCTCGTGAGTGCTCTCGTCTACGTCTATTTCCATCTCGAAGGCGCCGACAGCCTGGCCCCCGCGGTGTTCGTCTTTCTGCCCCTCGCCTTGTTGGCCAACGTGTTGGCCGGTCAGGCGAGGTTGCGCGCACAGGAGTCAGAGCAACGACGTCGCGAAGCCGACCTGTCGGCCGAGCTCGCGCGGCTGATGCTGGGTGCAGGCGACCTCGCGCACGCGCTCGACCGCGCCGGGCGGCGCATGGCACAAGTGCTCGATGTAGGCGAGGTGACGCTCGCGCTCGGGCGCGTCGAGCCCGACGGCGCCCAGACCGCGATCCCACTTCGCGACGGAGGCAACCGGATCGGCACGTTGCTGGTCCCTGCCGAGCTGGGGGTCGAGACACTACGCCGATGGCAGCGGATGGTTCCGTCCTTGGAGGCACTGCTGATTGCCGCGAGAGACCGCGAACGAATGACCGCCGAACTGGAGACGAGCCGGCAGGAGTTGGAACGTTTCTTCGCCGTTGCCTCCGAATTGCTCTATATCAGTGACCATCACACGCTGACCCGGATCAACCCGGCATTCGTTCGGACGTTGGGTTATTCGCGTACCGAGTTGACGACGCGGCCGTTCCTCGACCTGGTCCACCCCGACGACCGTGATCACACCCGGCGCATCCTCGATGAGTTGCAAACCGACCAGCGTGAAGCCCGGTTCGAGAACCGATGTGTCCGCAACGACGGCGAGATCCGCTGGTTTCAATGGAGCGTCGTCTCCGACAACGGCCTGCTGTTCGGGGCGGGCCGCGACGTGACCGAACGACGTGCCCTCGTCGAGCAGCAGACCGCATTGCGGCGCGTGGCGACGTTGGTGGCGCGCGGCGCGGCGCCGGCCGATGTCTACCCTCGCGCCGTCACCGAGTTGTCGGTCGGGCTGGGCATGACCCACGCGACGCTGATCCGGTACGAGCCGGACAACACCTGCGTCGTGGTCGCCGCGCTCGACACCGAGTCCAGTAGCCGACTGGTTGTCGGCGAACGCCTTTCGCTGCACGGCGACAGCCTCGCCGCCCGGATTCTGCACAGTCGTGAACCGGCCCGATTCGACTCCTATGACGGTGTCGAAAGCGAGATCGCTGACCGGCTGCGCGGATTCGGCGTCCGGGCAGGCGTCGGTGCCCCGGTAACGGTCGACGGGCGGATCTGGGGTGCCCTCATGGCGGGCACCTCTCGAGACCAACCGATGCCTCCTGGAACCGAGGTCCGCATAGGCGATTTCGCCGACCTGGTTTCCACCGCCATCTTCAATGCCGAGTCCCGCGCCGAGATCACCGCGTCCCGGGCGCGTATCGTCGCGGCGGCCGACCAGGCCCGACGCGGGTTCGAGCGGGATCTGCACGACGGAGCCCAGCAGCGGATCGTCTCGCTTGGGCTCGAACTGCGCGCCGTACAGGCGTCGCTGCCCCCCGAAGAGTCGGCGCTGCACGACCAGATGTCGCATGTGGTCGACGGACTCGCGGGCCTCTACGCCGATCTGCAGGAACTCTCGCGTGGCATTCACCCCGCGATCTTGTCGAAGGGCGGGCTGGGGCCTGCGCTGAAGACCCTGGCACGACGATCGTCAATACCGGTCATCCTCGATCTTGACGTGGACCGGCGACTACCTGAATCGGTCGAGGTGGCAGCGTATTACGTCGTGGCCGAGGCGCTCACGAACGCGGCAAAGCACGCGTCCGCCGACGAGGTGACCGTGCGCGCGGCAGCAACCGACGACCAACTCACCGTATGCATCGCCGACGACGGAATCGGTGGGGCGGTCTCCGGCGCGGGCTCCGGACTGATCGGCCTCAAGGATCGGGTGGAAGCACTATCGGGCCGGCTGGAGATTTCCAGCCCGCCCGGCGACGGCACCACCCTGTCGGTCACGATCCCGCTGGGTCCCGAGTAGCCCGGTACTCGGTGACGATCGGCTCGAGTTCGTCGGGTGTGGCGCCGTGCATGATCACCGCGTCGGCGCCGTAGGCGAACTCCTTGCGGATGCGATCGACGCACTGCCGGGCCGAGCCGGTTGCCGACGGTTCCAGCCACTCGTCGGGAATCAGGCTCGCGATGTGCTCGATCTGCTCGGGCGTGGCCTTGTGATCGATGCCGCCCGGGATCGAAGTCACCACCGGATCCTCGCGGAAGCGTTGCAGCACTGCAGGATCCCAGTTGTTGGTGCTGACCATGAGGTCGCCATAACCTTGCAGGTAGGTGGCCAGCCGGGCGACGGTCTTCTTGAGCCTCAGCTCCTCGGGCAGGTGGTCGCCGACCGTCGCGAAACACGACCACACGCGAACGCTGTCGGGATCACGGCCCGCCTGTTCGGCGGCCTCCTTGACGGTCTTGACGGCTCGCTGCAGCGTCTCGGGGGTGAAATAGGTGTGCAGGATGACGTCATCGAATTTGCGCCCGCCCAGCGCGAGGGTCTGCGGCCCGAAGGCCACGATCGCCAACCGGATGTCCTCGTTGAAATCCGGGTCGAGGAACAGCACCTGGTACTTGCCGATCGGACCATCGTGGTTGAAGATCACCTCGCCGTGCCAGAGCCTGCGCATGACCTTCGCGAAGTCCTCCATCTGGGCGGTGGTGACCGCCGGTACTCCGAATGCGTTGTACATCGCGGCGATGCCCCGGCCGATGCCGAGGGTGAACCGGCCGCCGGACAGTCGGTGCATCGTGGTGGCCCACGATCCGGTGATCAAGGGGTGGCGGGTGTTGTGATTCGTTGCCGCGGTGGCGATCTGCATACGGCTGGTGACCGCGCACGCCGCACCGACGAGCGAGGACGCCTCTTTGACGTTCCACCGCTCGGAGATGAAGGCGGTGCCGAAACCGAGTTCCTCGCCACGGCGGGCCTCGTCCATCAGGGTGGCAGGTCCTTCACCGCCGGCACCGGCCAGCAGGTAGTAGCCCAGTTCGTCGAGTACGTCGGTGCTCACGCCCAAACTCCTTGTTTGTAGCCGCAATTCCAGACTTCGGTGATCCGCCCGTCGCGCACCCGAAAGATCTCCATGCTGCTGATGGTCATTTCCGTGCCGTCTTCGAGGGTCATCGGTGATTCATAGACGATCACGACATGTTCGCCGTCGTCACCGGCCACCACCAGATTGAGATCGAAGCGGATCTTCTCGAACATGTCGCAGTGGTCGACGATCCGCTGCACCGCCTGCTGGTGGGTGAGCGTCTGCGCCTCGCCCACGTCGTGGCGGATGACAGTCTCGCCCATCAGCTCATCGGCCAGTGCAAAATCCTGCTGGTTCCACACCACCAGGTTGTACAGTTCGACGACCTCGCGCGCCGTGCGCGTCATTCGAACACCTCCAACGCTTTGATGTCATCGATGGCCGCGACCGCGCGGTCGACCAATGTCAAGCACAGCCGGCGCGACCGTTCCGGCAACGCATCCCAGCCGATCAGCGTGATGACCGGCAGGATCATCAGATACGCGACACCGAATCGGTATTGGCGCCATGCTTCACCGAACGAGTAGTCCGTGACGCCGTGCCGGGTCAGATGCCCGAGGTACTCACGCACCAACGACTCGTCGTTGCCACTCCTCTTCTCGGCGGGTAGGCCCTGACTCACCAGGTAGGCGATGTCGGCGACGCCACATCCCCTGACGGCCATCTGGAAGTCGACGATCTTGAGCTCGGGTTCCCGGAAGAACATGTTGTCGGCACGGATGTCGCCGTGCAGCAACATGGTTCGCTCGGAGAGCGCCGTCAGCGCGTGCGGAGCCAGCTCGGCGAACCGCTCGGCGAATTCTGACACCGCTTGCGGCACAGGCTGGCTCGTGTGATCGAGGTACACCTGCCACGCCGGCGCGAATACCGGCAGGAAGAGTTGGCGCGTGATGGGGTTGTCCACCACCGGATAAGCTTCGAGCACCGAGTCGTCCGCGCCGCACACGGACCAGGCGTGCAAGCCGGCCAGTTGGCCGATACACAGGCGGGCCCGCTCGACCGACAGCCCGGCGAGGTGGTCTGCATTCTCCCAGTCGCGCAGGTCCTCCAGCACCAGCACGAAATCGGCCGATCCCTCGGCGATTCGTGCGACGTGGCAGCGTGCGGTCGAGATGGGCGCGGCTGGGGCCACCTTCCGGTAGAACTCCAATTCCTTGCGGTAACCGCCCAGCAGCTCCATCGCGCCGCGCGCTTCTGATTCGGCGGGCAGCTTGACGATCAAAGTTGAAGGGACGGCACGATTTCCGGTCAGGTGCAAGCGGTAGAGCAGCGCGGAGAAGCCGCTGTCCTCGGCGATCCGTTCGGCTTGCACGGCCGTGACGACGGCCGGTCCGGGCAGTGCATCCGTCAGCCACGCCGGCGTGACCTCGTCGATGGTCGACGGGATGGCCGCCATGGCTGAAGTCATCCGCGACCTCCGATGAAAGAAAGTTGACGCTGAACAAATAAGTTAGTTGTCGAGCGTCTAATATGCAAGGGTGCCGTCCCGCCTGACCCAACCGGAACGCGTCGAACTGTCATCGCGCCGCCTGCTGCTGGCGGCGGCCGAGCTCATCGTCGAAAAAGGCTGGGAAGCAACGACCGCCGCCGAGATCGGCCGGCGCGCCGGATACAGCCGGGCCATGGTGCACGCTCGCTACGGCAGCAAGGACGCGATCCTCGACGCCTTCCAGCAGACGTATGTCGTGCGCTTGAACCCCGATCCCGAACCCGGCGCCACCGGACTTCAACAGGTGCTCGCGCACTTCGACCGCATCCAGGAGATTCATGCCGAGGATCCGTCGCTGATGCGGGCGATGTTCGTGTCCGCATTCGAAGCCGTCAAGACGACGTCGCCGCTCCGCGACGCAGTCCGAACACAACTCAGCGGTGCAGCAGTCAAGATCGAGGCCGGCTTACACCACGGCATCCGGGACGGCTCGATCCGGCCAGATATCGACGTCGACACGGCACGACAGGACATCACGTCCTCGGTGTTCGGCATTGCCTTCCAGTGGGTGGTGCTACCCGAAGCGCATGACCTCGACCACGAGCTCAATTGCGTTCGTACCCGGATCGTTTCACACTACGGCGCTTGAGCCGAGAAACCGTTCCGTCGCCGCGCACACACCAGCCGAGAACAGGTGCCCCACATGGCTGCCGTCATGCCAATGCAGTTCGCCGCCCCACCGCTCATGCAACGCCAGTGCTGAATCACGCATCGCCATCCGGTCGTGCCACGCCCCGACGATGAGCCGACGCTCCGTCTGCGGCACGGTGTGAAGCGGATCGACGACCGAGGTCAGCGCCGCGATCGTGTCCGACTGCAGCAGCGCCCCCGCTTCACGGCCCGCCCTCCCCCAGCGCCCCAGATGCATGCCGATCATGGTGTTGAGACCCAGGATCGGCGTGTACACCGCGACCGCGCCAACCCGGTCGTCGAGATGGGAGACCAGTGCTGCCACCGCACTTCCCAGCGACAGGCCACCCAGTGCGATCGCCGTCGATTGCGGTACGAGCCAGCCGATCAGCGCACGGACCTCCGACACCGCGCGCATCATGCCCGCGACGTTCGCCAACGGATCGCGAGCCGGGTACTCGGGCCACGACCGGCGCCGCACACCGTGGCCCGGCTGAACGGGCAGGGCGACATTCCAGCCGAGTTGGGTCTGCAGGCGTCGTGCCCGCGCCACCATCAGATCCATCGCATCACCCTGCCCGGCGCCGTGCACCCAGATCAGCCAGGGTCGCGTGTCATCGCCCGACCGGTACAACCGAGCCCGGGCAGTCGCGACACCACCGTGCCCGTCCGCGAGCACCGATGCGGGTAAGTGTGGCTCATGCTCGAACGTGAGTTCCTCGAACTTCAGTGACCCGAACGTGGCCCGCCGAATCTCGGTGATCTCCAAGGGTTCCGGAGAAACATGTGCGCCGTCGATGCCGAGCGGGGCGAGTTCATCCGCCGCGGCTCCGTAGTCGGCCAGCGGCCGCGGCAATTGCGGCGGCGGGCCGGTCAGCGTCATCCCGGTAACCACCAGTTCGTCGAGCGCGACCTCGCCGAGCTGGCGCAGGCCACACAACGACAGCGCGTTCCAATCGCGCGAGTTGCGCAGCGCGGCCACCGACCGCGGCAGCACCCCGCCGAGTTCCCAGACGATCTGGCCCGCTCTACGCAAGGGTGAAGCCCTTGTAACCCGCCGCGGCGATCTCGTCACAGCGGCGCCGGTACTCCGGGATGCCTCCGGTGTAGCCCATGTACATCCGTTTCTTCCCGGGGACGTTTCCGCCGTTGTACCAGGAATTGCAGCTGGGATGCACCAGCACGGTCGATGCCACCAGGGCCGTCGCGTGTTCGATCCAGGCGCGCTGCGCTTCGGCGGTCGCCTCGATGGTGCGGTGCGCGTTCGCGAGCAGGTAGGCGATACAGTCGCCGATCCAGTCAACGTGCTGCTCGAGCGCCGTGACGAAGTTCGTTGCGGCCGACGGGCTGCCCGGCCCCTGCACGGTGAACAGGTTCGGAAACCCGGCCACCGCCAGCCCCAGGTAGGACAGCGGGCCTTCCTCGGCCCAGTAGTCGCCCAAGACCAAACCCGCCCGGCCCCGCACGTCGATCCGGCTCAGCGCACCTGTCATCGCGTCGAAGCCGGTGGCGTACACGATCACGTCCAGTGCGTAATCCCCTTGTTCAGTGGCGATGCCGGTAGCCGTCACCTCGCGGATCGCGCCTCTGCGGAGATCGACGAGCGCGACGTTGTCTCGGTTGAACGTCTCGTAGTAGCCCTGATCGATGATCGGCCGCTTGCAGGCGAACGGATGGCTCGGCGTCAACGCGGCTGCCACGTCGGGATCGTCGACGATCCGCGCCACCGCTTCCCCGTACAGCTGAGCGGCCATCCGATTCGCCTCGATGTCGAAGAAGACGTCGCCCCAGTTCAACGCTCCCATCACGCCGCCCTCCTCGACGGCGCGCAGTCGTTCCTCCCGGGAAGCCGATTTCACCGGGGGCCTGCCGAGCATGTCGAGTAGAACCGAGAACGCGCTCAGCCGCGCGGCACCCACCGGATGCTCGCGCTGAGCTGCGCGAATCTGGTCGTAATCGGCCTTCAGTTGGTCGAGTTCGCCCGGCTCGAACGGCCGCACCCGCCAGGGCAACGTATAGGCGGGCGAACGCTGAAACACCGTGAGCTGCGCAGCCTCTCGGGCCACCACGGGTATGAGCTGCACGCCGGTGGATCCGGTCCCGATGACACCGACACGTTTACCGCTCAGATCGTAGCCATCCCGCGGCCAACGGCTCGTGAACAGCGATGTCCCGGTGAACTGCGCCATCCCCGGGATTTCAGGCTCCAACGGCACTGACAGGATGCCCGTGGCGGCCACGACGAAGGAGGCCGTGAAGGAGTGACCCCCTACGGTTTCCAGCGTCCATGCCGCATCGGTCTCATCGAACGTCATCGCGACGACTTCGGTGTCGAACGCGATGTCGCGCCGCAGATCGAGCCGGTCCGCGACGAAGTTCAGGTACGCCTCGATCTCGGGCTGGGCCGGCATGGTCTCGGTCCACACCCACTCCTGCTGGATGTCGTCGGAGAAGCTGTAGGAATACTCGATGCTCTCGATATCGCATCGAGCGCCCGGATATCTGTTGAACAACCACGTGCCGCCGACGTCATCGGCCTTCTCGAACACCCGCACACGTAGACCGAGCTCTCGGAGCAGGTGCAACGCGTACAGTCCGGAGAAACCGGCGCCGATGACAATGACGTCGTAATCGGAAGCTGTCACAGATCGATGACCTTCTCTCGGCGATTTTTCCGCTCGACGTAGAACTGGGCGGCACGGGCGATGGATTCGGCCGTCGGCGAAGGCTTCCAGCCCAGATCCCTGGCCGCCTTGCTGTGATCGGCAGGCGACGTCATCCAGAGCAGCCTCGCGGCCGTCAGGTTCATCGGAAAGTCGGTTCCGAACAGTCGATTCGACATGCCCGCCAGCCAGCCGAACGCGTAGACCAACGCCATCGGAACGCCGAACCTCGGCGGCTTAGCCCCCACGGCCTCGGCCGCCGCGGTGAACATCTCCCGCTGTGTCATGTAGCTTTCGGAGACGATGTAGCGCTCGCCGATCCGGCCGTGCTCGGCGGCCAGGATGAGTGCCTCGGCGGCATCGTCGATACCCACGACTTCGGCTCCGACGCCTCGGATGTAGACCGGCGTCTTGCCGAACGCGGCCATCGCGATCAGGGCGCCCTGTTTCGGCTGCCAATCCGGTGGGCCGTACGGATTCGACACGCACATCGCCACCGCGGGCAGCCCCCGCTCGGCGGCGTAGGACAGCACGAGATCTTCGGCTGCCCGGCGGGATTCGATGTAGGGCCCGCCCTTCCCGGCCCAGTTGAACGGCGTGTCTTCGTCGACCGTCGCACCGTTGCGCCCAACGGCGATCGTGCCGATGGTGCTCAGGAAGACGAAACGCCGCAGGTCGGCCTGCAGCGCGGCGTCGAGAACGTTACGCAGGCCCTCGACATTCGTGGCGAACAACGGCGCCGGATCCGTCAGATGAGCCCGGGTGTCGACCACGCAGTAGAAGACGACTTCACGGTCCTCCATCGCGGCCGCCACGGCGTCGGTGTCGAAGATGTCGCCGTAGTGCCGCTCGACTTCGAGACCGTCGATGCCCTTCGTGGAGCTGGTGTGGCGAAGAAGTACGCGCACGTCGTCTCCGCGTTCGACCAGTCGGCGGGTGACGCATGCGCCCACGTTGCCACTCGCGCCCATCACGAGCACCTTGCGTCCCATCGCTGCTCCGTCCCATCGAGCGGTCGGCAAAGGATGTTACGGTAATGATTACAGTAGCGCGGCGGAACGGGACATGTCGAACTAGGCGCTCTTGAACTTCAACAAAGTCCGCGTGAGGTGCAGGCTCGTGATCTGCCATGTGCCGTCACGCTTTTCGTACGTCTCGTGATAGTGGCCCGCCCCGTGGAGTTCGCTGCCGTCGGCGAAGAACAACATGTCCTCCATCGCCCAGATGCCCGTCGCCGTCGTCTCAGAAGTCAGGTCGATCTCGGGGGTGTGACAGTGGTGCACGGTCGCTGCGTGTTCGACGCCGCCCCAGACCACCGGAAAGAACTCGTCGAAGCCGTTCAACGGCGGCGCGGTCTGCGGGTCGGCCCCGCCTGTCGAGACGGCCATGTCCAGCGTGACGACGACATCCTCGGCGAACAGCGCCCGCCACGCGTCGATGTCCTTGGTGTCCAGGAACCGGCAATAGCGCGCCTTGAGCTTCTTGATCGCCTCGATGTCATCGGTCATGGGGCCTCCTCGCGTTTCTCGCGTCGAACGCTACCCGATGCTTTCGCCTGTGGAAACCTATACTGTAATGTCTTCCGTACCTATCGCGGGAGCAATGGAACACGGGAGGCAGCTGGCATGAAGGTGCCGTTCACCTGGAAGGTCACCGGCTGGTTCATGATCGGCTGGTCAGCCGAGTTCGAGGTCGGTGACGTCAAGGCGCTGAAGTACTTCGGCGAAGACCTGGCGGCGTATCGCGACGAGGCCGGCGAGTTGCATGTGTTGGAAGCGCACTGCAAGCATCTCGGCGCCCACATCGGGCACGGCGGCAAGGTCGTCGGCGACTGCGTCGAATGCCCGTTCCACGGGTGGCGGTGGGGACCGGAGGGCAACAACACCTACATTCCCTATCAGCCCGACCGTCCCAACCGCGGCCTGCGACTGCGGTCGTACCCGGTCAAGGAGCAATATGGGTGCATCTTCATGTGGTACCAGCCCGACGGGAAGCCGCCGCAGTGGGAGCTGCCCGACATCTTTCACAAGTTTCCGCAGTTCGAGACCGACCCGAATGCCTACTACCGGCCCTACCCCGAGTTCTCCAGCCGTGCCGACGCCATCCCGGTGCACCCGCAGATCGTCGCTGAAAACGGCCCGGACAGTTCACATTTCCGCTACGTGCACGGCGCCACCGTGACGCCGGTGTGCCTGCATTGGGAGCACGTGGACGAGGAATGGCGGTTTCTCACCGGCTGGCCCGATGCACGCAGCGACGATCCCGACAAGATGGCACTGCGTATTCACAGCCACTTCTCCGGGCTCGGCTTTGCGATGAGCGCGTTCGAAGGCTCGTCGAATCACCGGCTGATCTTCGCCTGCACACCGGTCGACGATGAGGTGTCGGACATGTTCTATTCGATCTGGTGGCCCAAGCTCCCCGGCGAGACTTCCGACATCCCGCCAGAACAGGTGCGCAAACAGGTCGAAAAGCAGTTTCTCAAAACCGTGTGGGAGGACTGCGACATCTGGCGTTACCAGAAGTACGTCGAGCATCCGCCACTGGCGAAGATCGACGCGAAACCCTATATGGCCATGCGCAAGTGGGCCACGCAGTTCTATGAGGTACCGCCGGCCGACGTACCCGTCCACGTATGAAGCCTGACCTGAGAGCGCTCGTCGCACCCGGGCACACCGCGATCGTCACGCAGGAATGTCAGGGAGCAGTGGTCGGCCCCGATGCCGGACTCGCCGCACTCGCCGACGAAGCGCGACGGGTCGCACTACCCAACATCGGGCGACTGTTGCCGGCAGCCCGCGCGGCGTCCGCGCACGTTGTGCACTGCCTGGTCCAGCGGCGCCAGGACGGGCTCGGCTCCAACCACAACGCCAAGATCTTCGCCATCGGCCGCGCCGATGTCGGCATCGTGCCCGGCACCCCGGCGCCACGTTGTTACCCGAATTCGGTCCGGAACCAACCGATCTCGTGTTGTCGCGGTGGCACGGCCTTGGCCCCATGGGTGGCACCGATCTCGATCCGATCCTGCGCAACCTCGGCGTGACGACGATCGTGGCCGTCGGGGTTTCGGTGAATGTCGCGATCATCAACCTGGTGATGGATGCGGTCAATGCCGGGTACCGCGTGGTGCTTCCCCGAGATGCCGTCGCCGGGATACCCACCGCGTATGCCGATGCGGTCATTGACAACACCCTGGCCCTGCTGGCTACCGTCACCACCACAGATGAACTGCTGCAGGCTTGGCAGCGCTGACCCACTCAAGGAGACCATGTGCTGTTCACCGTCCCAGCTGTAGCCGAAGCCGTCGCCGCCGCCATCCCGGACCGCCCGCTCATCGCCCAGGGCAACCGGCACTACACGTACCGCCAGATCGTCGAACGATCGAACCGGCTCGCCGCCTACCTGCATTCCCGGGGACTGGGCGCCCACACCGAGCGCGGCGCCCTGCCCGGCCACGAGGTGGGCCAGGATCTGCTCGGCATCTACGCCCACAACGGGCCCGAGTACGTCGAGTCGATGCTCGGGTCGTTCCGCGCCAGGGTCGCCCCGTTCAACGTCAACTATCGCTACGTCAAGAACGAACTGCAGTATCTGCTGGACGATTCCGGGGCCACCGCACTCGTCTACCATGCGACGTTCGCGCCCCGGGTCGCCGAAATCCTGCCGGAGCTGCCCGCACTGCGGGTGCTCATCCAGATCGCCGACGACTCCGGCAACGACCTGCTGTACGGTGCGGTCGACTACGAGTCCGTCGTCACGCGCGACGCCGCTCCTCCGCCTGTCGAGCCCTCCCCCGACGATCTCTACGTCCTCTACACCGGCGGCACCACAGGGATGCCCAAGGGCGTGCTGTGGCGCCAGCATGACATCTTCATGACCGCATTCGGTGGCCGGAACATGATGACCGGCGACAAAGCGCAGTCGGTCGATGAGATCGTCACCAGGGCAGCAGAGAACCCGGGCACCAAGTTGATGATCCTGCCGCCGCTGATCCACGGCGCGGCTCAATGGGCCGCGATGACCGCGGTGACCACCGGACAGACGCTGGTGTTCCCCAGTGTCGTCGACCGATTCGACGTCGATGACGTCGTGCGCACCATCGAACGCGAGCAGGTCCTGGTCGCAACGGTCGTGGGCGACGCCATGGCCCGGCCTCTCGTCGATGCCATCCGCAGTGGGATCGCCGACGTGTCGACGCTCTCAGTCGTCGCCAACGGCGGAGCCCAACTGACGCCGCATGTGAAGCAGCAACTCATCGATGCCAAACCGAATCTCATCGTGGTGGACGGGGTGGGATCGTCGGAAACCGGTGCGCAGATGAGCCACATGTCGGCACCCGGTGCAGTCTCGACCGGCACGTTCAACCCTGGCCCCGACACCTGTGTCGTCACCGAGGATTTCACCGCGGTCCTCGCGCCCGGCCACGACGGCCTGGGGTGGCTCGCGCAGCGAGGCTACGTCCCCCTCGGCTACAAAGGCGACGCCGCCAAGACGGCCGCGACATTCCCGGTGATCGACGAGGTGCGGTATGCGGTTCCCGGCGACCGGGCGCGCCACCTCGACAGCGGCATCATCGAGCTGCTCGGGCGGGAGTCGGTCACCATCAACTCCGGCGGCGAGAAGATCTTCGCCGAGGAGGTCGAGGCGGCCATCGCATCGCATGCCGCGGTTCGCGATGTCGTGGTGGCCGGCCGCCCGAGCGAACGGTGGGGACAGGAAGTGGTCGCGATCGTCGCGTTGGCCGACGATGCAACGCCGGTAGATGCCGACGAGCTCGTCCGCCACGCCGAGAAGTCCATCGCCCGCTATAAACTGCCCAAGGCCGTGGTGTTCCGGCCGTCGATCGAGCGCAGCCCAGCAGGCAAAGCCGACTATCGATGGGCCCGCGAGCAGGCGGTCAGCGAAACTTCCTGAGACGACTGCTGGTTCGGCTGCGGGCCCGGCGCAGCGCGAGATCGGCGCTGACCCGCATCGAAGCGGTGAACGGCTGGGCGGCGCGCGCGGTGATGCTGAACGGCAGGTCGCTGCCCACAACCGTGCGGTAGTGGCTGAACGCGTCGAACCCGGCCTTGCCGTGGTAGGCGCCCATTCCGCTGCGGCCGACTCCACCGAACGGAGCTGACGACGGAATCATGTGGGCGGCAAAGTCGTTGCGGGCGACTCCACCACTGCGCGTGCGCGCGACGAAACGGCGGAAGTCGTCGTCGTCTGGTCCGAACCAGTACGCCACCAACGGCGACGGGCGCGCGTTGATGTAGTCGATCGCGTCGGTGAGAGCCGAGTAGCCGCGTACCGCGAGAACGGGTCCGAACACTTCCTCTTCGGCGATGCGCATGCGGTCATCGACGTCGCGGATGATGGTCGGTGCGATCTTTCGCGACACCGGATCGGGCAGGGTCTCCCCGGCGGGGACGACGGAATCGATGCGGGCACCATGTGCCCGGGCGTCGGAGATCAGGCCGACGATCCGGTCGAAGTTGGCCTGATTGACCGACGAGCAGTAATCGCCGTTGTCCACGATGGTCGGGAACATCGAACTCAAAGTCCGGCGCGCGACGTCGGCGAACTGGTCGACGCGCGCGTCGGGAACGAAAACGTAATCCGGGCACACACACACCTGGCCACCGTTGACCATACGGCCCTGGGCGATTCGGCTCGCCGCCCGAGCGATATCGGCACCGGGCGCCACGACCACCGGATTCTTGCCGCCGAGTTCGAGCGTGACCGGGACGAGGTTGCGGGCCGCCGCTTGCTGCACGAGCGCCCCGATCGCCGGTGAACCCGTGAAGAAAAGGTGGTCGAACGGCAAGCCGGCGAATTCGGCTGCCACGTCTGCCCCGCCCGTGACGATCGCGAGCTCACGCTCGTCGAAATACCGCGGCGCGGTGGCCGCCATCAGTTCAGCGGTGTTCGGGGTGACCTCCGACATCTTGATCATCACGCGGTTGCCTGCCGCGAAGGCCGCAGCCGCTGGCAGCACTGTCAGCTGCACAGGGAAGTTCCACGGCCCGATGATTCCCACCACGCCGAGAGGTGACGGCACCACCTCGGCACGCAACCGCGCCAGCCGGGCTGCCCGCATCAGCCTGGTGGAGCGCATCCATTGCGGCACATTGGATCTGGTGTGTTCGATCACCGAGATCATGCCGAGTATCTCGGCGAAGAACGCCGCTGACTTCGACCGTGAACCATAGTCGGACGCGGTGGCGCTGACGAAGTCCTCGCAGTTGTCGAGAATCATGGCCATCAAGCGGTCAATCCGGTTGCGGCGCAGCGCAACATCCGGCGGACCGTCTGCGATGAAGGCTTCGCGCTGCACCGCGAGTAGGCCGCCGAGCCCGGTCGGCCGAGAGCCCACGGCCGTACGTTCTTCGATCGCGCTCATCGGTGGCGGCTCCTCCTCGAAGTCTGTAGGACCATCCGGTAAGGCTAACGGTAGCACCGGGCAGCCACGACGAATATGTTTGTCCGCCCAACCGGAATTGTTTACAGTTTTCCCTACTGTCGTAACTTCAGTGAGGAATGGTGGCATGTCGGAAACCGCGCGCAGGGTCGTAGTCGTCGGAGCCGGATCCGGAATCGGCGCCGCCGCGGCGGCGCACTTCCACGACCGCGGCGACCACGTGCTCGCAGTCGACCTGCGCCCCAACAACACTCCGGCGTCACAGCACCTCACGTGCGACCTGCGCGACGCGCACAGCATCACGGCACTCCTCGGCGAGATCGGCGGCGGCTGGGACGTCCTCGCACATGTGGCCGGCGTTCCGGGCACCGCGCCCCCAGCCGATGTCCTGCGGGTCAACTACCTGGGCATGCGGCTGATGACCGAAGGGATGCTGCCGCTGTTGCGTCAGGGCGGGTCCATCATCGGGGTCGCCTCGACGGCGGCACTCGGCTGGGAGCAGCGCATCGACATCCTGACCGGATTGCTCGAGCTCACCGCGGGTGAGGATGTGGAACGGTGGCAGGCCGGCCAGGACCCGGATTTCCCCGTGTACACAACCTCCAAGCAGGCCGCGATCCTGTTCGCCAAGCGGATCGCGGGCCCGGCATGGAGCAAGTACGGGGTGCGCGTCAACACGGTGAGCCCGGGCCCCGTCGAGACGCCCATCCTCGCCGACTTCGAGCAGACCATGGGCAAGGACGTCCTCGACATGGTGCGGTCGACGGTCGGCAGGCATGCCACGGTCGACGACGTCGTGCCCCTGATCGCGTTCTTGGCGTCCCCGGAATCGCGATGGATCAACGGCCAGGACATCCAGGTCGACGCCGGCTTCATCGCGGCCATGACGGGCGGTGTCCCGATAGCGCTCTGAGGACGCAAAACGCGCTTCGATTTTCTTACTGTAAGAATTACAGTAATATTCTTGGCACAGTCGGTCGGTTGCGAGTTGCGGGGTGAGCAGTGGAGAGCCAAGTGCAGGACAGCCCGAAAGAATCCGTCAGAGAAGCCGCGGACAACCTCCTGCGCGATCCGTATCCGATCTTCGCCCGGCACCGCGCCGAGCACGGGGTGTTCCGCGGATCGGTGATGGACTGGTCCAAGACACCGGCCTCGATGCTGCCCGAGCATCAGTACGCCGCAGTATCGTTCGACGCCGTCAACACAGTGTTCCGGGACGGCAAAACCTTCAATTCGAAGATCTATGACAGCACCATCGGGTTGTTCATCGGGCCGAGCATCCTCGCGATGGAAGGCAAGACGCATCGCGATCACCGCAACCTGGTCTCGGCGGCATTCAAGGCAAGGTCGTTGCAGCGCTGGGAGCCCGAGATCGTGCGGCCGATCTGTGAAGCGCTTGTCGACGAGTTCGTCTCGGCGGGCAGCGCCGATCTCGTCCGTGATTACACATTCGAGTTCCCCACCCGGGTGATCTCGAAGTTACTTGGCCTGCCCGAAGAGGACCTGCCGTGGTTCCGTCAGCGTGCGGTCGAATTGATCAGCTACACCGTCAAGTACAAGCGCGCGTTCGAGGCCTCGGCCGCGTTGAAGGACTACTTCATCACCCAGATCGAACGGCGCCGGTCCAAGCCCACCGACGACATCATCGGCGACCTGGTCACGGCCGAGATCGACGGCGAGAAGCTGACCGACGAGGCCATCTACTCGTTTCTGAGGCTGCTGCTGCCCGCCGGGCTGGAAACCACGTATCGGTCGTCGGGCAATCTGCTCTACCTGCTGCTCACCCATCCCGAACAATTCACCGCCGTGCAGAACGATCATGAGCTCATCGGTCAGGCGATCGAGGAAGGGCTACGGTACGAGACCCCGCTGACCACGGTGCAGCGGTCCGCCAACCAGGACACCGTACTGGAGGGTGTCGAGCTCCCGGCGGGTGCGGTGATCGACGTCTGCATCGGATCGGCCAACCGCGACGAAAAACGCTGGGAGCGTGCCGAGGAATTCGACATCTTCCGTAAACGCGTTCCCCACATCACGTTTGCCGCAGGCGAACACACCTGCATGGGTCTGCATCTGGCGCGGATGGAGACCCGGGTCGCGATGGAAAGCCTGCTCAACCGAGTCACCGACATCCGGCTCGTCACCGACGACGACCCGCACATCTTCGGCCAACCGTTCCGGTCCCCCACCGCCATACCGGTCACATTCGAACCGGTCGCCTGAGACACGTCTGACATGGCCACACCCGCGACAAATGGCGGACGTCCGCGGCGGGAACGCGGTTCGATCAGCGTCGACGAGATCCTGCGCGGCGCATTCGATATCGCGCATGAGGTGTCGGTCGACAACCTCAGCATGCCGCAACTCGCCAAGCACCTCGACGTGGGCGTCACCAGCATCTACTGGTACTTCCGCCGTAAGGACGACCTGCTCGATGCGATGACCGAGCGTGCGCTCACCGAATACGACTTCAGCGTGCTGTCCATCGACGCCGGCTCATGGCGCGAATCCTTACGCGCACACGCGCATCGGATGCGGGAGACGTTCCAGCGCAACCCGATCCTGTGCGATCTGATCCTGATCCGCGGCACCGGCAGCACCCCCGCCGCGCGACACGCGCTGGAGAAGATCGAGCAACCCGTGGCCGCGCTGGTGCGCGCCGGCCTGACGCCACACCAGGCTCTCGAGACCTATACCGCGATTTCGGTTCTCGTCCGTAGCTCAGCAGTCCTGCACCGGCTCGCGACCAAGTCGACGAAAACTCAGCTCCCCCGCGAATACTGGGAGCAGGTCCTCGATCCCGAGTCCATGCCGCTGATCTCGTCGATACCCGGCCACGGCTATCGGATCGGCATGGCCGACGACGCGAACTTCGACCATATCCTCGACAGCATCCTCGATCGCGCTCAACAGTTGTCGCGAACAGACGCGGCGGTACCCGAAAACTCTTGATTGCGGGTACACCAGCGTCTGCTCGCGGGAGATCAGCCCTGCCCTCGCGGTCGCCGCCACCCGATGGTCTTGGTCTCGGTGTACTGCGCGAAGCCTTCGATGCCGCACTGCCGGCCGACGCCGCTGTTCTTGTAGCCGCCGAACGGTGCGTCGGCCCCGTAGTACATGCCGCCGTTGACACCGATGGCTCCGGTGCGTATCCGTCGGGCGATGCCCATGGCGCGTTCCGCCGACGCAGAGACCACCGCGCCCGCGAGTCCGAACGCGCTGTCATTGGCCAGCCGCACCGCGTCGCCGTCGTCATCGAACGGGATCATGACGAGCACCGGTCCGAACACCTCGTCCTGCGCGATCGCCGAGCGCGGATCGGCACCGACGATCACCGTGGGCGCCACGAAGTGGCCGTCGGCGAGATGGGGTGGCAGATCTTCGAACGCGCCTCCGCCGACCACGATCTCAGCGCCGTCGCGGCGAGCGTGATCGCACGCGTCCAACACGCGCTGTTTCTGCGCCGCGCTGATCACCGGACCGACCAGCGTGGTGGGCAGTGCGGGGTCGCCGACGGGAACCCCGCCGAACGCCATCGTCACGTTGGCGACGGCCTCTTCGAACAGCGATCGGTGCACGAGCATGCGGGTGTTGGCCGCACACGCCTGGCCGGCGTGCACGCACGCGCCGACCGCACCCGGGATGATGTGCGCGGGGTTGGCGTCGTCGAGCACGATCATCGCCGACTTGCCGCCCAGCTCAAGGAAAGTGCGCTTCATGGTGTCGGCACCCATCCGCATGAGGTGCTTGCCGACCGCCGTCGAACCCGTGAACGACACCATGTCGACCCGGGGATCGGTGCCGAGCAATCCGGCGACCTCGTTGGACGGCGTTGGCACCACGTTGACGACCCCGGGTGGGATGTCGGTGCGCTCGGCGATGAGCCGTCCGATCCGCGTCGCATTCCATGGCGTGTTGGGATCCGGTTTGAGCACCACGGTATTACCCGCGGCCAGCGCCGGACCGAGCTTGTTGAGGATGACTTCGATCGGAAAATTGGACGGCGTGATGGCCGCGACCACGCCGACCGGCTCCTTGACGACGGTGCGGGCGTTGCGCTCGCCGAACAGGCCTCCGTCGCCGAGGGTGCGTTCCCACTCGAACTCATCGATCAGCTTCGACGGATAGTGGAGCGCGTCGGCGAGCGGCCAGTCGAGCTGCGCGTTCTGCGTCGTCATCACCGGGCACCCCACCTCGGCGATCAATTCCTCACGCAGGTCTTCCTTTTCGTCCTCCAGTGCGTCCTGCAACTGAAGCAGCGCACGCTGTCGCAGCGTGCGATTGGTCGACCAGTCCGACTCGTCGAACGCACGGCGTGCCGCCGAGATCGCCTTGTCCATGTCCTCTGGACCTGCCGCCGACGTCTGACCGAGGACGAGACCTGTTGCGGGACTGATGTTGTCGAACTCAGCGCCCGACGCAGCGGCCAACAGCACGCCGTCGATCAACATTCGTTTCTCGGCGCGGCCGGCCGCACGAACACCGACGTCCACGCTCGTGGCTGCGGCCACGGCTTCACTCACGACTACCTCCAGAGCACCTCGTAACCGTAATGCTTACGGTATCAGGAACGGGACGGCTCCACCTGCACTGGCACCCCGGTCAGCCACGACATTCCGGCCAATGCTTCGACATCGGCCGGGTCGCTGGACATCAGTCTGTTGACATTGGCCCCGCCGGCCCGGTTGGCGATCTGCCAGCCACCGCTGCCCTTGTGCCCCCAGCCGTGCGGGATGGCCACCGTTCCCGGAACGATATCGGTGGTCAGCGAAACAGCAATGGCGATCTGGCCGTACGGCGACCGCACACATACCTCGTCACCGTCCGACAACTGCCGTGCGGCCGCGTCATCGGCATGCATGAGCGCATACTGAACCCGCTTGCCCCGCATCAGCAGCGGTGAGTTGTGCAGCCACGAGTTCTCCGAGCGCGGCTCCCGCATGCCGATCATCCGCAACGGGTAACCGGGCGGCTGGCTCCGCGTTGCGAGGGCCGAGATCTCCGTGGCGATGTCTTCGTGGGCAAGCCGAACCCGCCCCTTCGGGTACACCACCACGGCTCCCAGTACTCCGGTACGAATCTCGGGTGCGACCACCACGCCGTGCGGGTGACGATCGATCAGCCGGCGAAACGTCAACCCGCCGCGGCGAAGTCCGAACCGGTCTCCGCCCTCCGACAGCCGAATCATCACGTCGATCGCCGGACGGGGGCTCAGCCGCTTGCCCCGGCGGGCAGCGACCTTGGCGGCCCATCGCAACGCGGTGAAAACCGGTGTGCGGATGGCGGTTCGGCCGATCAAGTCGGCGATGATGTCCCATTCGGTGCGCGCCTGACCGGGCGGCGCCACGACGGCATCGGTCGCCTGCCGGAACGGGGTCGCCTGGAACATCTGGAACGTCACCGCGAAGTCGTCGCGTTCGTACATCGAGGTGACCGGCAGCACGTAGTCGCAGTGCGCGGTCGTCTCGTTGACGTAAAGATCCAAGCCCACCGACAGGTCGAGTTCGGCGAACGCCGCCTCGAGTTCGTCGCCGTTGGGTACCGACAGCACGGGGTTGCCCGCGCTGATGAACATCGCCTTGATCTGTCGCCGGCCCGGCGTGGAGATCTCCTTGGCCATCAGCGCGGCGGGCTCGGCGCCGATGACCGAGCGGAAGCCGCCGACGCGCGTGCGTTTGCGCCGGTAGCTGCGCCGAAGCGACGCGCCCATCGCCATCGAACCCCACTTCTGCCCGGGCATTCCGAGGGTGCTGAAGACACTGCCGCCGGGGACGTCGAGGTTGCCCGCGGCGAGGTTGACCGCGTCGATCAGGTAGGTGGTGAGCGTGCCGCTGCGGCCGACGCACGTGCCGAGTCGCCCGTAGACGGCGGCACGTTCGGTGCCCGCGAGGTCACGCGCCAACGCTCGCACAGTGTCGGCGGGGATGCCGGTGCGGCGACTCGTGGCCTCCGGGCTGAACGGCGCGCACTGCGCCTGCAGCCAGTCCAGCCCGCCGGCCTGTGCGCGGGCGAGCCGATCGACGAGGCCTTCGGTGAACAGCACGTGCAGCAGCGACAGCAGCAGGTACGCGTCGGAGTCGGGAACGATGCCGAACCATTCGAATTGGGCGGCCGTCTCGCTTCGTCTTGGATCGACGACGACGACACGTCCGCCGCGCTTGACGATGTCGTGCATGCGGT
Organism: Mycolicibacterium wolinskyi; assembly: GCF_002101965.1. Lineage (GTDB taxonomy): Bacteria > Actinomycetota > Actinomycetes > Mycobacteriales > Mycobacteriaceae > Mycobacterium > Mycobacterium wolinskyi. Next base: position 372,111 of record NZ_LQQA01000015.1, on the reverse strand, counting down.
CCTTGATGCGCGGCGCCGTCAGGAAGCTCCCGTGCGACACCACGGGGTTCGCACCGAGCATGACCAGCAGGTCGGTGCGCATCAGATCGGGTATCGGCACCGGAAACGGTGCACCGTAGAGGAATTGGTTGGCCAGCAGCCGACTGCTCGTGTCCTGGGTCGACGAGCTGAAGAAATGACTGTCCGGACCGATCCCCTTGGCGAACGCGATGGCCGCGAACAGATGCGAGTAGCTGAACGCCGCGGGATTGCCCATGTACCAGGCCACCGCACCAGAACCGTGCCTGCGGTGGATGCGCGTGAGCCTGGCCGCGATGTCGTCGAGCGCTTCGTCCCAGCCAACGGGCACGAATCCGGAATCGGTCCGGCGCAACGGTGTGGTGACGCGGTCGGGATCGTTGACCACCTCGGCGAACGCGATGCCCTTCTGGCACGCGAAGCCTGCCGACAGCGGATGGTCCTTGTCCGGCCGCAATGCGGTCAACCGGCCGTCCTCGACGGTGGCGATCATGCCGCACAACGGCTCGCAGATTCGGCAGAACGTGGCTTTGTGCTCGGCCTTGCCCTCGATCACCGGGACTAGGTTACTGTAAGAGTTACAGTTGCTTCACCGTTTCGGTTGAACAGGGAGGATTCGACGTATGCAGAAGGCTTTGGCGCCGGAGATCTCCACCTGGCCCGAGGAGAACCCCCAGCTCATCATCACCTTCGCCTTCACACCACAAGGGACCGACAAATGATCAACGACGTCGCCATCATCGGAGTCGGCATCCACCCGTTCGGCCGATTCGAGGGCAAGTCCGCCATGCAGATGGGTGTCGACGCGATCTTCGCCGCGGTCGCCGACGCCGGCGTGGAGTGGAAGGACATCGGCGCCGCCACCGGCGGCAGTTGGACGGTGGCCAACCCGGACGCCATCGTCGGCATGGTCGGCCTGTCGGGGATTCCGTTCACCAATGTGTTCAACGCGTGCGCCACCGCAGCCAGCGCCACCAAGGCGTGCGCCGACGGAATTCGGCTCGGCGACTACGACATCGGCATCGCCGTCGGCCTCGACAAGCACCCGCGCGGCGCGTTCACCGAGGATCCCGCACTGGTGGGGATGCCGAGCTGGTACGCCGAGAACGGCCAGTATCTCACCACGCAGTTCTTCGGCATGAAGGCCAACCGCTATCTGCACGACCACAACATCTCCCAGCGCACCTTGGCCAGGGTCGCGGCCAAGAACTTCCGCAACGGGGCGCTGAACCCGAACGCCTTCCGGCGCAAGCCGATCAGTGAGGACGACATCCTCAACTCGACCATGCTCAATTACCCGCTGACCCAATACATGTTCTGCGCACCCGACGAAGGCGCCGCCGCGGTGGTGATGTGCCGGGCAGACATCGCGCACCGCTACACCGACAAGCCGGTCTATCTGAAAGCCGTGGAGGTCCGCACGCGCCGCTACGGCGCCTACGAGGTCAACACCACGTGCGCGCCCGTCGAAGAGGATGTCGCGCCGACGGTGTACGCCGCACGTGCCGCATTCGAGAAGGCCGGTGTCGCACCGGAAGACGTCGACATCGTGCAATTGCAGGACACCGACGCCGGCGCCGAGATCATCCACATGGCCGAGTGCGGCTTCTGCGCCGACGGCGACCAGGAGAAGCTGCTGGCCGACGGTGCCACCGAGATCGGCGGATCGCTTCCGGTCAACACCGACGGCGGGCTCATCGCCAACGGGGAACCGATCGGAGCATCGGGCCTGCGCCAGATCCACGAACTCGTGCGCCAGCTCCGCGGCGAAGCCGGCGACCGCCAGGTGCCCGGTGAACCGAAGGTCGGATTCGCTCAACTCTACGGCGCGCCAGGCACTGCCGGCGCAACAGTCCTGACACTTTGATGGCCGAGCAGACGCGCAGGTACCTCGGAATGCGTTTTCCGGGGTACCCGCGCGTCTGCTCGCGGGAGAAAGGAACCCACGGACGTGGCTGAACAGTTCAGGGACGCACCGATATTCGATGCCGATCAGCACATGTACGAGACCGGCGATGCGCTGACGAAGTTTCTTCCCGAGCGCTACCGGCGTGCCGTCCAGTACGCCCAGATCGGCCGCCAGACCCGAGTCGTGATCAACAACCGGGTCACCGACTTCATCCCCAACCCGACGTTCGAGCGGGTCGCCGCGCCAGGCGCGCACGAGAAGTTCTTCGCCGGTGAGAACACCGAGGGACTGACCTTGCGCGAGATGCAGGGCAAGGCCATCGAGGCGCCCGCGGCCACCCGCAACCCCGAGGACCGCATCGCCGAACTCGACCGCCAGGGCGTCGTCGAGGCGCTCAACTACCCGACGGTGGGCAGCCTCGTCGAGCACTCGAGCGCCGATGACCCACAGCTGACACTCGCGATCATCCACGCGCTCAACGAGTGGATCCTCGAGCACTGGACCTACAACTTCGACAACCGGGTGTTCTCCACGCCGATCATCAACTTGTCCGAAGTCGATGCGGCGCAACGAGAATTGGAATACATCTTGGCCAACGGCGCCAAGGTCGCATTGATCAAGCCTGGCCCGGTCAACGGTCTGCACGGGTGGCGCTCCCCCGCGCTTCCGGAATTCGACCCGTTCTGGCGCGACGTCGAGGCCGCCGGGCTGCCGATCGTGCTACATGCCAGCTTCCCGCCGCTCGACGACTACGTCGGCAAGTGGGAGCCGCCGTCCACGCAGAACTTCATGACCCAGAGCGCCTTTCGCTGGATGGTGCTGGGCCACCGCGAAATCGCCGACATGATCACCGCGCTGATCTGCCACGGCACGCTGACGCGATTCCCCAAACTCCGTATCGCGAGCGTCGAGAACGGCAGCAGTTGGATTTTCCCGCTGTTCCACGATTTCGCCGATCTGTACAAGAAAATGCCGCAGAACTTCCCCGAACACCCGCATGACGTGTTTCGGCGCAACATCTGGGTCAGCCCGTTCTGGGAGGGCTGTGTGTCGGACGTGGTCGAGACGGTCGGCTGGGACCGCGTGCTGTTCGGCTCGGATTACCCACACCCGGAGGGGCTGGCCGAGCCCAAGGGATTCTGGAAATACGCCGAGGGCATGGATCGGCGACGGACCTACGACTTCATGGGTGACAACGCTCGACGGTTCATGGGCCTGCCGATCGCCAACCCCGACCCCGAGGCCGCCAAACCTCCCGTATTGGCCGGCGCCTAGGGCAACGGCGGCAGCGGTTGGGCATCGGCCGGGTTGAGCGCGTCGAGCATGAGGCTCAGATAGCGGCGCCGTAGTGCCGGGGGCTGCTCGAGTGCGACGGAGGCCGCCGTCACCATCGCGACGAACGTGGGCACATCCTCGACAGTGAGATCGGTGCGTAGCTCACCCACTTCCTGGCCCCGCCGCACCACCGCCTCGAGAAGTTCACGCTTCCTGCCGAACAGCCGGGACGTGAGCTCGGTCAGGTGGTCCAACGACGGCAGCAACGGACGCTGCGCGTACATGAGCTCGGCCATGCGCTCTATGACGTCGATGAACGCCTCGCGGGGCGCGTCACTGTCGACCAACTCCATGACCACCGGCTCGATCTCGGTCGCGAAAACGTCCTCATACACCGCCGCAGCGAGCGCCTGCCGATTCGGGAAATGGCGATACAACGTCGCATTACCCACCCCGGCACGAGCCGCCACCTGCGTCAGCGTGGCGGCCGCCCCGTCGGCGGCGAAGATCTCGCGCGCGGCGGCGATGATTCGACTTTCGTTGGCGTATGCGTCTGAACGGCGACGATCGGTACGTGCGGTCATTTCTCCAGTTCAACGGACGTGGCGTAGGTCATGCCCGTACGCCGGTGGTGGGCTTGGCAACAAATGATAGCTGACTCCCATATTGGGAGCCTACTCTCACTTATATGTCGACCTTTCTATACCGCCTGGGACGCTTCGCGTTCGGCCGCCCATGGCTCGTCATCGGCAGCTGGTTGGCGCTGATCGGGGTCGTGGCCGGGTTCCTCGTACTCAACCCGCCGAAGATCTCCAACGAGATGCGCATCAACGGCACGCCCGCTCAAGAGGTGATCGACGACCTGGCGCAGCGCATGCCGGAATCGTCCGGAGGGCAAGGCCTGATCGCCTTCGCCGCGCCCGAGGGTCAGCGCATGGATGACGGCGACAACCGCGCCGCACTGCTGCGTGCGGTCGACGCTGTTTCGCATACCGACCACGTGCTCGATCCGGCCAAGCTGGCCCAGGCCGAACTCGCCAAAGGTCCGGCAAGCCCGACGCTGGCCGCGTCGGCAGCGATCGCCAAGACGCAGACCGCCGCGCCGGCAGCCGCAGACGCCCCTCGGCCGTTGGTCATGAACGGACAGCCGGTACCAGGCGTCCTGATTTCCGCCGACGGTGCGGCTGCGCTGTACCAGTTCCAGTTCGACAAGCAAACAGCCGAGCTGCCCACCGGCACGGTCGAGCACACCGTCGACGCCGCGCGTGACGCGGTGGCACACACCGACATCAACGTGCTGCCCTCGGCGAGCATGGTCGAAATGCCCGAACTCGTCGGCGCAGGCGAGGTCATCGGCTTGGCGGTCGCCGCACTCGTGCTGATCATCACGCTCGGCTCGCTGGTCGCCGCGGGCCTGCCGCTGGCCACCGCGCTCAGCTCGGTTGCCATCGGTGTCGGCGCAACGTTCCTGTTCTCGCATTTGGTCAACATGCAGTCGATGACCGCAGTTCTGGCATTGATGCTCGGCCTCGCCGTCGGCATCGACTACGCGATGTTCATCGTCAACCGGCAGCGTCGCCTGATCCTCGACAAGGGCTTGAGTGCCGCCGAGGCGGCCGGCCGTGCGATCGGCACTGCGGGCAGCGCCGTGGTTTTCGCGGGTACGACGGTGGTCATCGCGCTCGTCGCGCTGACTGTGGTCGGGATCTCCCTGCTGACGCCGATGGCGCTCGCCGCGGCAGGCACCGTGGTCGTCGCGGTCATCGCATCACTGACCCTGCTGCCCGCGCTGCTCGGACTCGTCGGTGAGCGGATCTGCTCCGAGAAGGCTCGCAACAACCAATCCTCACAAGACAATTCGAATCACCGCTTCGCGACGGCCTGGGTCAGCGCCGTGCTGCGCCACCGCGTGCCGGTCGCGATTGGCGGTGTCGTCGTCGCCGCACTGCTGGCCCTTCCCGCACTGAACATGTCTCTCGGGCTGCCCGCGGGCTCCAGCTACAACGAGGGCACGCCACAGCGCGAGAGCTACGACCTGGTCGCCACCCACTACGGCGACGGCTACAACGGCCCGCTGATCGTGGTCGCCGAGCCGGCGGCCGGCAACACCAAGCTGTCGACCGCCGATCTGGTGAGCACCAACGGCGACCTCCAGCGTCTGCCCGGCGTCGAATCGGTGAGCCTGCAAAAGGTCAGTGACGACGAGGAATTCGCGTTGTTCTCGGTGGTCCCGGCCGACGGCCCCACCGACGACGCGACCGCACAGCTCGTCCGTGACATCCGCGCGCACGCCGGTCCGCTGGCCGAACTGCGCAACGTCGACCTGGGTGTCACCGGCATCACCGCGATGGGTGTCGACACCACAGACCGACTCGCCGAGGCCGTGCCGCTGTACATCGGTGTCGTGGTCGGCCTCTCATTGCTGGTCCTGCTGGTCGTGTTCCGCTCGATCGCCGTGCCGGTCAAGGCCACCCTCGGATTCCTGCTGAGTGTGCTCGCCACATTCGGCGCCACCACCGCGCTGTTCCAATGGGGCTGGTTCCAGGAGCTGTTCGGCCTCAGCGCCACCGGGCCGATCCTGAGCCTGCTGCCGATCATCGTGGTCGGCGTCCTCTACGGGCTCGCAATGGATTACGAGGTGTTCCTGGTGTCGTCGATGAAGGAAGCGCATGTGCACGGGCACCGCGGCGACGCCGCCGTAACCCACGGGTTCGCCCAGGCGAGCCGCGTCGTCGTCGCAGCGGCCGTCATCATGATGTCGGTGTTCGCCGGCTTCGTGTTCAACGCCGACCCGATGATCAAGCAGATCGGCTTCGCGCTGGCCTTCGGTGTCCTGACCGACGCCTTCGTCGTGCGGATGACCGTGGTGCCGGCCGTGATGTCGATGCTCGGCGATCATGCCTGGTGGCTGCCCAAACGCCTTGAGCGGGTCCTTCCCGATCTCGACATCGAAGGTGATCAGCTCAACCGCCAGCTGTCGGCAGGCGATTCCGAATCGCGCCTGGTTCACCGCTGAGCATGGGTGAGTGAATCTCCGGCGCAGTCCTCACAGCCGTCCGGCCTCGACATCGAGCATGAAACGGGCGATGAGATCGGCACATTCGTGGGGATGGGTTTCCAACAGCTGATGGCCGCTTTCGAAGACGTGGATCTCCAGCGACTCGAGAACCTCGTTGTAGGCCATGATTTCGTTGAGATCGAAGAACGGATCGTGCCTGCCCCACAACAGAAGGCAGGGCGGCTGGTGATCGCGGTGGTAGGACCTGATGGTCGGGAATCGCGCGATGTGTGACCCGTAGTCGGAGAAGATCTGGAACTGAATGTCGGTGATTCCCGGCCGCGACAGGCGCTCCCAGTCCAGGTGCCAGCCCTCGGGAGGATAGAGGCATGCCACGCGCTCGGGCTGGTTGCCGATGTACTGGTATCGGGTTGTCTCGAAATTCATCCATTCGGTGAGCTTTGCCCGGTTCTCCTCGGTGGGATCGGCGAAGTATGCCTTCGGAGCGTCCCAGTCCGGCCCGAGCCCCTCGTCGTGGGTATTGCCGTTCTGCACGATCAGGCCACGGATCCGGTCCGGCCGGCGCGTGGCGAGGTGGTAGCCGACGGGCGTCCCGAAATCCGTGACGAACAGGAAGAACCTGTCGACACCCAGCGCATCGAGGAAGGCGTCGACCGTGTCGGCGAGGTTCTCGAAGGTGTAGTCGAATGCGTCTCCGGAGGGCGCGGAGGAGAATCCGGAGCCCGGCAGATCCGGCGCAACGACATAGGCGGATTCCGCCAACGGCTCGATGAGGTTGCGATAGGCGTAAGACGAGTTCGGATAGCCGTGCAGCAGGAGGACTGTCGGCATGTTCGGGTCTCCGGCATGCCGGTGGAAGATGTCCAAGCCGTGGACATCGATCGTTTCGTGACGGGTCTTGTGGCGCGAGCTGTGCATTTCCTGTTTCTCCTTGTCGGACGTGGCGGCCGCACCGCCTACCGGATAAGGTCGTTATAGCGGTTACCGTTCGCCGTAACTGCTAAACATGCGAAATGGGGTTACATCGGTGTCGGACGCAGAGACGAAATGGGTACCCGAGCACTTCGTCGGCGGACACCCCGCCCTCGACCTCGCGAATGCCGTGTTCGACCGGCGCGTGCCCGAACCCGACAACGAGTTGCTGAAATCGGCCCGCGACATCGGAAACTGGTTCAAAGCGTCGGGGCTTGCCAGCGCTCGCGAGGCCGCGGCAGTCTCCGGCATATCAGATGAACCGTTCGTGCAGCAGGTTCACGCGGCGCGGGAGGCATCGGCCGCGATCTTCGGGGCGATCGCGGCGGACAGGGCGCCCGCGGCGGAGGCGTTGAGTGTTCTCTTCACGTCAGCCGCACGCGGGCTTGCCGGTAATGCGATCAAACTGGACGGCACGAGGCCCCGACTGGCCCTTGCTCTTTGGCGAGACCCCGACGCCGTCGCGGCCGTCCTGGCGATGCTCTCGATCGAAGGCTTTTACAGCCTGCCTCGCGAAAGGCTACGCTCCTGCCCTCGCTGCGAATGGCTGTTCCTCGACACGTCACGCGGCGGCAAGCGCCGTTGGTGCAGCATGCAGATCTGCGGAAACCGCGAGAAAGTCTCACGCCACCGGGAGCACGCCTGAAGCCGCCGTTCACTGCCGAACAGACACGTAGGTACCCGAGAACGCGCGTTCTCGGGTACCTACGCGTCTGCTGGCGCTAGGGCGCCTTCGCCTTCGGCGGCGAATAGTTCGGCTTGCCGAGCCCGAGCACGTATTGCCCGATCATGTTGCGGAACACCTCGAGCGTGCCGCCGTAGATGCCCACCAGCGGCGCGAATCGGTACACGTACTCGCTGCGATCGTCGACTCCCCCGTCGGCCCCGATCGGCAGCGCGGATACCGAACCGGCGATGTCCATGAGGTCCGGAGCGATATCACGCATCGTTTGGGCGATTGCGACCCGACCGAAGATGCTCGGGCTGGACAGCGCCACCTCCATTCGCGCGTGGCTACGGCCCAGCCGGTATGCCACGGAGGTGTCGTCAATACCACGGCGGCCGTTCGCATCTGGTTGCCCCACCAACGCGGCGACGTTGTCGGCAGCCTCGGCCATGAACCCGGCCTGGTGCATCATGATCGACACGTCGGCCAGTCCGTCGACAGACGCGGCCACCGCGCCGTGTTCGGCGTCGAGTGGCTCGCGGACCACCGCCCAGCCGCCGTTGACCTCGCCCAGCCGATACTTGTCGTCGACGCGCACATCGCTGTAGTAGACGATGTTGGTACGGTCACCGTCCACGGTCCGGATGCCCTGGATCTCGATGCCCGGCGAGTCGAGCGGAACCAGAAACATGGTCAGGCTCTTGTGTTTCGGCGCTTCGGGGTCGGTGTTGGTGATCAGGAAGACGTACTGGCAGTTGTGCGCGCCGGTGGTGAACATCTTCGAGCCGTTGATGATCCAAGCGTCGCCGTCGCGCACGGCCCGCGTCTTGCACGTTGCGACGTCCGAACCACCCTCGGGTTCGGTGTAGCCCAGACAGAGTCGTACGGTGCCGTCGAACACTCGAGGCATGACCTCGTCCTTGAGTTCGGGTGATCCGAATTTGGCGACCGAACGGGCCACCATCGCCGTGGTGCCCCATGTCACCCATGGCACTTCGGCGCGCCGCTTCTCCAGTTCCCAGATCCGGCGGCGTACCCGGCTGAACCCACCATCCGCCTCGGCCTTCCACTCCTTTTCCAGGTAGCCGGCCGCTCCGAGCGCCAGATGCACGCCCTCGTCGAAGTTGTCGCCGGTTTCCCGGTCCCGCCGGATGACGTCCTCGGTCACCTGGGCGGCCAGAAAGCTGCGCACCTCGTCGCGGAACGCGGCGTCCTCCGCGGAGAGCTCGACCCGTGAGAAATCCATGTCTAGTCCTTGCTTTCGCGTGCGGCGACGATTCCGGCGATGTGAACGGCGGTGGCGGCAGGATCTCCCCCTGCGAGCGCCCAGCCTCGGGCCCGGACGAGGTAGGCGGTCGCGGCGGCTTCTGCCGAGACGCCGAGGCCGCCTTGGATGTGGACGGCCATCGTGGCGGCCTTCGAGGCCTCCTCGGCCATGAACACGAACGCCGATGGTGCGAGTTCGGGACGCTCGTCGGGTTCGTTGTCGAGAAACCACGCCGCGCGACGCGAGAGTCCGCGCCCGCCCTCGACCGTGATCGCCATGTTGGCCAGCGGGTGCGATATCGCCTGCAGCGTGGAGATCGGAACGCCCAGCGTATAGCGGGTTTTGGCGAACTCCGCGGCGATCGTCATGGTCTCCTCGACCAGACCCACCAACGCCGCAGCGGTGAGCAGCCGCCATTCGTCCAACGCGCGCTGGTAGGCGGCGAGCGCATCCGGCCCGCTTGCGACGATGGTGCGGCTGTCCGCGGCCGCCGGGTCCACCCAGGCCATCGGCAGTTTGCCGATGTTGTCGACCTTGGCTGGGCGGGTGCCGAAGGTCAGCCGCACGACGTCGCTGCCGTCTCGGACGATGATGTGGTCGGCGATGGATCCGGCGGGGATCAGCCGAGTGCCGGCGGGCGCCACTTGCTGCGGGTCGAAAGCGACGAGCTGTGTTCCGTTGAGGATGTCGTCGGACTCCATCCCGCCGAGCGCCGCGAGGAGTCGTGCCGCGACGACGTGGTCGATCCATGGCACCGGTGCCAGCGAGCGGCCGAGTTCCTCCGCCACCAATGTCAGGTCGACGAGCGTCGCGCCGTCACCACCAACCGATTCCGGCAGTGCCATCGTCGTTGCGCCCATGGCGCACAACCGCTCCCACAGGCTCTTGTCGAATCCGCTTGGCTCGGCGGCGCGGACGGTGTCGATCGAGCAGTGGGTCTTGAAGAACTGCTTGTACGCGGTCTGCAGATCGACGTGGTCCTCGGTCAGGCTGTAATCCAGCCTGCGCAACTCGAAACGATCCATTCAGATCTCCTTCTCCTCGCCGAAGAAGAACTCCGCGGCGTTGTTGTAGAGGTAGTTGTCGAGGACTTCGGGCGGTAGGTCGAGTGCCAACGCCTCCGGCACCACGCGCTGCATCCGCAGCACCGGGAAGTCCGACGCGAAGATGATCTTGGTGTGTCCACGGGTGCGCATGAAGTGCAACAGGCTCTCCGGCAATCGTTTCGGCGACCACGCCGACGTCATCAGCCGCAGGTTCTGGTACTTGATCAACATGCGAATCGCGATGTCCCACCACGGGTCGGCCCCGTGGATCATGCACAGCTTGAGTTCGGGGAACCGCACGCACACCCGGTCGAGGTGGATGGGGTTCTGCACCTCGCCTGGGATCGGTGGTCCCGGAATCCCGGTGTTGACGCACAGCGGCAGCTCGAGTTCGGCACATTTCGTGTAGAGCGGGTAGTACACCGCATCGCTCGGCGGATACTGCCCATCGGCCCAGAAGCTCGGCCCCACAACGGCATAGGCGACCGGTAGGTCTTTGGCTGCCGCGGCGAGGTCACGCAGCGACGGGATCGGGCGCAACAGGTTGACTCCACCCATCGCCAGGGCGAACCGCTCCGGGTGCGCCTCGACGAACTTGCGCGCCGTCACCGATGGTTTGGCCAGCGAATCCATCAGGATCGCTTTCTGCACACCGTGGGTGTCCATCTCGTCGAGGAGTTCCGACAGGTCGATCGGGTCATACATCGACTTGGGACCCTTGAAGTAGTCGTCGCGCACCTTCTTCATGAACGTCGGCTGATTCTGCGTCTCGCCGAAGTGCACATTGGCCAGGCAGTCAATCACTTTGGGAGTCATGCTCGAACCTTCCCGTCGTCACGTGCGGCGTGAGACTTGGCCCAGCGGTAATCGGCCTTGCCGTTGCCGAGCCTGCGGACTTGATCGACGAACAGCACATCCTTGGGGCACTTGAACCGCGCCAACCGCGACGAACAGTGTTCCCGCAGCGCATCGCCCGTGACCGCAGAACCACCGCGCAGTGCGACCAGCGCCACGATCTCCTCGCCCCACCGCTCACTCGGCCGGCCGACCACGAGCGCATCGGAGACATCCGGATGCGCCCGCAGTGCCTCTTCGACTTCTTCGACGAAGACCTTTTCGCCGCCGGTGTTGATCACCAGTGAGTCGCGCCCGTACAACCGCAATGTGCCGTCGGCGTCCAACGCGGCCCGGTCACCGGATATGACCACGCGCTGACCCTCGACCTCGGGAAAGGTCTTCGCGGTGGCATCGGGGTCGTTGAAGTAGCCCAGGGGAATCCGACCATTGCGCGCCACCCACCCCACCGCGACCTCGCCCGGCCGGAGGAATCGCGAATAGTCTTCGGCCAGCACCAGTCCGCCGGTACGCAGCTGGAACGTCTCGGCGTGTGTGCCGCGCCGGCTGTGCCCGAACCCCATGTTGCCCGTCTCCGAAGAACCGAACCCGTTGATCAGGGTGATCTGCGGGATGTGGTCGAGCAGCGCGCGCTGGTGCTTGAGGTTGGTTGCCGCGCCCCCGGTGCCGATGGCGAACAGCGAGGACAGATCGTAGGACCGCCTGCCGAGTTCTTCGACAATCGGCGCCGCGTACGCATCGCCGACCATGGTCATCAGCCCGACTTTTTCGCGCTCGGCGGTTTCCAGCACCGCGCTCGGGTCGAATTTCGGTTTGGTGTCGTGCAATACGACGGTCTGTCCGGAGAGCAGTCCGGAGAAGGCCGTCCACATGCCGGCGGCATGCATCAACGGTGACACGGCGAACCACGGCGGGCCCGCGTTGGCGACCTTGTCGTGGATTTCCGACACCGCGGCGTGGTCGGCGCCGTTCATCGAGGACACATAGATGTCGGCCTGCCGCCACATGACACCCTTGGGCCGGCCGGTGGTTCCACCGGTACAGATCATCAGCAGATCATCGGGGGACGCTTGCGGCGTGCAGTTCGAACCTGACTCAGCCAACGCATGTTCCAAGCCCACCGCACCCGGAAGGTCGGGCCCGGGCCCGTCATCGACCGAGATGAGCAGCTGCGCGCCAGGTGGTGGCAGCACGTCGGCGAACTTCGCGCCCAGCGACCGGTGACAGATCACCGCGCGCGGCTGAAGGTAGGCGAGCAGTTCGGCCACTTCGCGCGGCGAGTAGTAGTAATTGACGTTGACCGGGACGGTGCGCGCTTTCAGGCAGCCGATTACCATGTCGGGGTATTGGTCGTTGTGCATGATCAGTGCGACACGGTCCTGTCCGCACTCCCAGCGATCGAGTTCGCCGCGTTCGCGGTGCGCACCCAGCCCGTGGCCGGACAGGAAGTTGGCCAGCCGCCGCGTCCGGTCGGCGCCCTGCGCGAATGTCGTGCGGCGCGCGCCGCACACCGTCATCTCCCGGTCCGGCACCGCTTCGGCGATCGCGTCGACGACGGCACCGATCGTCCATTCGGCCATGGTGGCTGCTACACCGACACCAGATGCGACACACCGGGCGCGGTGCGGGTGACATCTCCGAGCAGTTGTAATGCGTTGTCCCTCATCACTTTTCGGGTATCTTCGAGGCTGAACTCGGGGAACTGCGGGATATCGGCGGTGAAGGTCGTCGGGTCGGCGAGCCCCTCACCGTGCGGCCAGTCCGAGCCGAACAGAATCTTGTCGACGCCGATGGTGTCGGCGAGCAGCTTCACGTCGTCCTCGTAGTAGGGCGCGATCCACACGTTGGTCCTGAGCTGCTCCACCGGATCTTCCTTGAAGTGGTACGGCGCGTTGTTGGCCGCTTTCTTCAGGCGCTTGATCAAGCGGTACACGAAGTAGGAGCCGTTCTCGATGCTGGCCACCTTGAGCTTGGGATGCCGGGTGAACACCTGGTGCACGATCATCGAGGCCATCGTGTCGTGTATCGCGCGGTCGTCCATGATCACCATGTCGAGCGGATCCCGCTTGCCGAATCCCTTGAAGACACCGCTGCCGCCCCACAATGCCGGGACCGCCATGTACCCGGAGTCCGACAGGTGGAACACCACCGGGACACCGGCCTCGGCCAGCCTGGCCCACACCGGGTCGTGCAGCGTGTCGCCCAGTGACCGTGGCCTGACCTCGCCGGGCACCGGGGCCGGGCGCACGCACACGAGCTTGGCGCCGCGACCGAGCACGAATTCGACTTCCTCGGCCGCCTTGACCGGATCGGCCAGCGAGATGATGGGAGCCGACACGAAACGGCCGTCGGGCCGGTCGAAACCCCAGTCCTCGTCGAGCCACAGGTTGAAGGCGTGCACCGAGGCCATGGTGGCCTCGATATCGTGTTTGAGTCCCTCCTCCACGCCGCACGCGAAAGTTGGGAGCATGAACACGGTTTCGAGGCGCTGCCGGTCGAGCACCTCGAGCCGCGCATCGCGGTTCTGGTACTCGGGATGGTCGGACAGGCGGTCGACCTTCATCAGCGAGGCGGGATCGACGCCCTCGGGGATCTCACCTCGAAACAGGAGATCCAGGCAGCCAGGCTCGATGATGGGGTCGAAGGTCGGGTTGGGGATGAAGTGGTTGACGGTCCCACCCATCACCGCGAGGGTCCGCTTGCCGTCCTGGACCATCTGCACGCCACGGCTGCGGAATTCCTTGGGCAGGTGCCGGGTGAAGGCGTCGAGCGGTTCGTAATAGTGGTTGTCGACGTCGACGGCCAGGTACGGCAAACGCTCTGGTGTGTCGGTCATTTCATCAACCTTTCAAAGCTCGGTCAGTGGCGGGAAGTTCGGCGGCCGCTTCTCGAAAAAGGCGGTGATGCCCTCGATCAGGTCGGGCCGCACCATGGATTCGTGCATGCGCGTCTCGGCGCGGGCGCTGACGTCAGTCACGTCGTCGTTGGCGTCGCCGTAGAGCTGGCGTTTGATCACCGCCATCGACGCGGGCGAACAGTTACGGGCCAGATCTTCGGCGTATTCCAACGCCCGTCCCAGCAGATCTTCTGGTGGCACAACCTCTTTCACGAGCCCCAGCTGTGCGGCCTCTTCGGCGATGAACGTCCGGCCACTCAACAGCAGGTCGGCCGCCGCGCCCCAGCCGGCCAGTCGCGGCAGGATCCAGGTGATCCCGTACTCGCCGATCAGACCGCGACGCGGGAACGCGGTGGCGAACTTGGCGCCGGCGGCAGCGAATCGCACGTCGCACATCAACGCGTGGGTCAGGCCGATGCCCACACATGCGCCGTTGATCGCGGCGATGACGGGCTTACGCAACGCGGTGAGGAAATGCGGATGCCGTTCACCCACGATCTTGCTGACGTCGGTGTCGCCATCGATCGATTCGCCAAGCGCTGCCATCGATCCCATGTAGGCACCGGCGCAGAACCCCCTGCCGGTTCCGGTCAGCACGATGGCCCGCACATCGGGGTCTCCCTCGGCACGGTCGAATGCCGCGTACACGCCGGCCGAGATGTCGGCTCCCCAGGAGTTCAAGCGGTCCGGCCGGTTGAGCGTGATGGTGGCGACACCACGGTCGTTTACGCCATAGAGCACGGCCTCCGTGGTGACACCGTCGTCGGCGAGGGTCATACGCGGGCCACCTCTCGTTCAGGCACACATACTGTATACCTATCGGTAGAGCATTCCGCAAGCGCGGACACGATCTGCAATTAGGCCGCGACCTGGGAAAAGGACCGTCAGTGCGGGATCAGACCGAGCCTGCGATAGGCAGCGGCGATCTGGTCCTTCGCCACGTCGGGCAGCACAGCTTGCGGAGGCCGCGAATGCGGGTAGTCACCGATCGGCAGGCCCAGCACCGACGCGGCGTACTTGAATGCGCCCGCCCAGTGCGTGAAATAGTCGGCGCGGCCCGGATAGCAGGTGAACCATGGCCCCACGTCGAGGTCGAACTGGTCCAGCCCGCTGTCGCGGGCGAAGTCCATCGCCTCGATCAGCATGTCGGCGAGGACGAGGTCCCAGTACTGGCTGAAGATCGGCTGCTGTGGGGTTTCGTAGAGGTACCCCGCCGTGCCCAGTTGCGCCGGGCACACGATTCCGTCGCGCAGCCAGCCCGCGCGGTAGACCGTCCGATCGCATTCCCAGACGAGGAGCTCGGGCGCGAGTTCATGCAGCATCCGGCTGGCCGCAGGCCGGAACGCACCTTCCTTGGTCGCGCACACCGCCGGGATCTCCTCCGCAATGCGCGCTTCCTCGGCCGGTGTCAGCACGTAGCCCGACGACGGCGAGTTGAACATGCCCAGCGCGATATCGGTGCGTTCGGCGATGTAGCGGAAGAACCTCAGTACCCCTTCACCGCCGTGCGTTTCCATCATCGGGGTCTGGATGTAGACGATGTCGGCGCCGACCTCCTGCGCGTGCCGAGTCAGTTCGAGGCAGTCCTTGGCCGACGTCGCTGCCGTGCACGCCTGGATGACGACATTCGGGTTCGCCCGGCGACCCTCGTCGATCGCGACTTCGAGCAGTTGCTTGCGATCCGCGAGGGTCAGCGCCCAGAACTCGGCCAATCCGCTTGTACACCAGAGCATCGCGTGGCCGAGATCGGCCACGCAATAACGCACCAGGGCGCGGTAGGCAGCCCAGTCGATGTCGTCGCCATGGGCCCCGCTGAACGGTGTGTAGAGGGAATCGCCGATACCCCGTAGGGCGACGCGCGCCCAGTCCCGAGCTTCTGCGGCTGTCGCCATGTGCACCCCTCTAGACGTAGTCTGAACCGCCGTCGACGTTGACGTTCGCACCCGTCATGTAGGAGTTGCGCCGGGACGCGAGAAAGGCTGCCACGGGGCCGATCTCATCGGGCAGGCCGGCGCGCGGCAAATGTGCGGGATGGCCGAAATGCTCGTCGATCGCAGTCATCAGCCGGTACGGGTCGGAGCCGTCGATGCCGACTGAATCAGCCCATCCCAGAAGCGCTTCCGACGATATGCTGCCCGGCGACAGCACGTTCACCATGATCTCGTCCTTGGCCAGCAGCAGCGAGAGGTTCTTCGACACGCTGTTCACCGCGGCTTTGGCCGCCGTGTAGGCAGGCAGGCGGGTGCTCTGCCGTTGAGTCGAATGGGCGGAGAAGTTGACGATCCGGGCCCATTCCGCCTTGCGTAGCAACGGCAGTGCCGCCCGGACGCAGCGCACCATGCCCATCAACCCGGCGTCGAACGCCTCTTGCCATTGTTCGTCGGTCAACTGTTCGAAGTTGCCCGCCGCGCCCGGCCCTACCGTGTTGATGAGTGCGTTGAGCTCACCGTCCCATCGCTCACCGATCTCGGCGAACGCGCACTCGACCTGGGCTTGGTCGCCCGTATCGGCGACGATGGCCATCGCATCCGGGCTGCCCCTCCGTGCCAGATCTGCTGCAGCAGCGTCGAGGACGTCCTTGGAACGCCCGACGAGTGCCACTTTCGCTCCGTCGTCGGCCAGACACTGCGCCGTCGCGAAACCCATTCCGCGGCCACCGCCGACAACGACAGTGGCCGCGCCTTCGAAACCGAGGTCCATCGCGTGCCGGCTAGGAACCGGTCCAATTAGGGGCGCGTTTCTCGGCGAATGCCGTCGCGCCTTCGATCGCGTCCTTGGACGAGAACACCGGCATGATCAACTCGCCCTGCTTCTTCCACATCTCGTCCTCCGACCATCCGGCGGACTTGACGATGATCTCCTTGGTGACCGCGACCGCCAGCGGGCCGTTCGCGGTGATGCGTTCGGCCAACTCGATGGCGCCCGTCAACGCCTCACCGGGTTCGGTCAGTTTGTTGACGAAGCCCCACGCGGCAGCCTCCTCGGCGGTGAAGTTGTCGCCGGTGAGCGCGAGCTCGAGTGCCTTCTGGTACGGGATGCGGTGCGGCAGCCGCAACAGGCCACCGCCTGCCGCGACGAGTCCGCGCTTGACCTCGGGTATGCCGAACTTGGCGACCTTGGAAGCCACCACGAGGTCGGTGGCCAACACGATCTCCGTACCGCCGGCCAGTGCATAGCCCTCGACGGCGGCGATGAGCGGCTTGCGCGGCGGCTGTTCGGTGAACCCGATTCCACGGCCGGGTACGTGGGGCACCTCGCCCGACGCGAAGGCCTTGAGGTCCATGCCCGCGCAGAAGTTGCCGCCGGCGCCTGTGATGATCCCCACGGAGAGCTCGGGCGTCGCGTCGAGTTCGTCCATGGCCTCGGCCAGACCCTGGGCCACGGCCAGGTTGAAGGCATTACGCGCTTCCGGCCGATTGATCGTGATAATGAGCGTTCTACCTCGACGCTCCCGCAGAACTACATCCGACACCGTTGCCCCTTCGCTCGCGGTCCGATAACCGCCGAAAAGCCTACTATAGGGATTACAGTACAAACCCGAGCCCCCGCACTCAGTACCGCAGCGACGTGCCGAGGGCAACCGTAGAGCGGAGCGACGGGATGGCTACCGGTAAGGTTGACGGTGACAACACCCGACGACACGCGTCCATAGGCGCAGTTCAGGCGGTAGCCGACGGTAAATTCGGTGATATCGGCCCGCGGCGCGGGACTGCTTGAGCAGTATCGATTTTGATGGAGGTGCCCGTAGTGGCAAAGCAACCGACCGCTGAGAAACGCCAACGGCGCGAACGCGGTTCCATCAATCCCGACGACATAATCAAGGGTGCTTTCGAACTGGCCGAGCAGGTGTCGATCGACAACCTCAGCATGCCGTTGCTCGGCAAGCACCTCGGCGTGGGTGTCACCAGCATCTACTGGTACTTCCGCAAGAAGGACGATCTGCTCAACGCGATGACCGACCGGGCGCTACGGGAATTCGTCGTCGCCACGCCGTACGTCGAGGCCAAGGACTGGCGCGAGTCACTCGCCAACCACGCCCGGACCATGCGGAAAGCGTTCATGGGCAACCCCATTCTGTGCGACCTCATTCTCATCAGGTCGGCGCTGAGCCCGCGGGCCGCGCGACTCGGCGTGCAGGAGATGGAAACCGCGATCGCCGGTCTGGTCGAGGCCGGGCTCTCGGTTGAGGACGCGTTCGACACCTATTCGGCGGTGTCGGTGCACGTCCGCGGTTCGGTCGTGCTGCACCGCCTCTACGAGAAGAACCGGGCCAACGACAACGCGCCCGGGGACTACGAAGAGACCATGATCATCGACCCCGAGGTCACCCCGCTGCTGGCGCAAGTGACCAGCGAGGGCCATCGCATCGGCGCGGCCGACGAGAAGAACTTCGAATACGGGCTCGAGTGCATCCTCGACCACGCCGCCCGGCTGATCGAGTCGAACGCGGCGGGCACCGCCAAGGCCAAGAAGGCCCCCGCGAAGCGCAAGGCCGCAGCCAGCTGACTCGACGCTAGACCTCGATGACGACCGCGCCGCCCTGACCGCCGCCTGCGCACATCGCGGCCACGCCGAAACCGCCGCCGCGGCGTTGCAGTTCGTAGACCAGCGTGGTGACCATGCGGGCACCCGATGCGGCGATCGGGTGTCCGAGGCTGCAACCACTTCCGGAGAAGTTCACCAGCTCCTCGTCGAGGCCGTACTCGCGGCACGCCGCGATGGGCACTGACGCGAACGCCTCGTTGATCTCCCAGAGCGCGACGTCGGACGGCTTGAGGCCGGCCCGGTCGAGAACCTTGCCGATCACGTTGACTCCGCCCAAGCCGGTGTCCCGTGCTGCCACTCCGACCGCGCCCCAGGCCTTCACCGTGGCCAGCACGCCGAGGTTTTCCGCTGCGGCATAGTCGGCGTCGACGAGCGCGACAGCAGCGGCAGCATCGTTGGTGCCGCTGCTGTTGCCCGCGGTGATGGAGAATCCTTCGATCTCCGGATGCAGGACCTTGAGCTCGGCCAGCTTCTCGGCCGTGGTGCCGCGACGCGGATGCTCGTCGACGCTGAACTCGGTCACCGAGCCGTCGGGCTGGGTCACCTTGAGCGGCACGATCTCATCGAGGAACTTGCCCGCGTCGATGGCCGCGATCGCGCGCTGATGTGACCGGGCTGCCCAGGCGTCCATTTCCTCGCGGGTGATTCCGACGGCCTGCGCGGTGTTCCAGCCGACCGTGATCGACATGTCGCGCATCGGAGCGTCGGGCGTCTCTACATGCGTCGGCGTCATCCACGGCTCGATGAACGTCAACTCCGGCCCGGGCACGCGCCATTTCATCAGCGGTGAAGAGGACAGCGACTGCACACCGCCGGCCACCAGTACTCGTTCCATGCCCGAAGCGATCTGAGCCGAGGCATTGCCGATCGACGTCAGGCTGCCCGCGCAATGCCGGTTGACGGACTGGCCCGGGACCGACTGCCAGCCAAGGGCGTCGGCCGCATAGCGCGCGATATCGCCGCCGCCGTAATTGGATTCGGCGAAGATCAGGTCATCGATCGCCTCCGGGGCGATTCCGGCACGACGCACGACCTCGGGCAGCACCGTGGTGATCAGAGCTTCTGGCGGTGTGTTGACAAGCGTGCCCTTGAAGGACCGGCCGATGGCCGTGCGAGCCGCACCGACTATGACGGGTGTTGGCATAGTTCCACCTTTACGTTATGCGCCATTTATGTAAACCCTATCAGCTACCGTACGCCTGCCGGTAGTGCGTCTGTCATCGCGGCTCCGGCACGTGGAAGTGCTCGTCGCGCAGCCGGAACGCCTCCTTGGTTCCGTGCTGGGCACGGGTCTTGACGAAGTTGAACTCCCCCGGTGAGAACTGCAGGTTCGTGCCGTAGGCATGAAAGATGTAGCTCGCGACCTCCTCGCCCTGATACGACTGACTCTGCTCGACCAGCCGGAACGCTTCCTTGGCGATGACGACGCCATCGGCGGGCATTTTGGCGGCCTTCTGCGCCCAGTACCGCGCCCGAGCACCCACGTCGCCGGCGTCGCACGTGTCGGTGAAGACACCCAGATGCTCGATCGATCCGGCCTCGATGATGTCGCCGGTCAGCAGCATCCGCCGCGCCAGCACCGGCCCGAGACGGTGGAAGAACATGTGCAGGCTGCCCAGCGCCGGGCCGAGGAACCGGGTGGCCGGCATCCCGATCCTCGTGTCCCTTGCGATCACGGATATGTCTGTCATCAAAGCCATTTCGAATCCGCCGCCGAGTGCGTAGCCGCTGATCTCACCGACCGTGACCTTCGGGAAGCCCATGAAGTTGTGGTAGAACCCGAACGATTTGCGGTCGACGGTGAGGCGCCGCCGCTGACTCGGGCGGGATCTCTTCTGTGTGGCTTGTTTCTGGTCGCCCGTTTGTTCGTGGCGATGGCGCTCATCGCCGTACCAGCCGTAGGCGTTGTTCATGTCAGCCCCGGTACTGAACACCCCCTCGGCGCCGCGCAGCAGTACCACGGTGATGTCGTCGTCTTCGGCGACGATGTCCAGATATCGGGCGATTTCGTCGCGCATCGCCGCATCGTAGGAGTTGCGCTGTTTCGGGTTGTTGAACGTGATGGTGGCGATACGGCGATCGTCGTCGACCTCGAACAGCACGCGGTCATCGGTCATTCGAAATCAGCCTCGCTTCAATGGTTTTGTCGGTACCGGCCGCCAGCGTGGTGCGGCGTGCCGTGGTCAAGTGGTCAGCCGCGAGCTTGGCGGCGCGGGCGGAGTCGCCGTCGGCGATGGCGTCGAGCAAACGTTGATGGTCGCGCAACGCGGCCCCCATCGTCTTCTCGTTCATCCCGGCGTCGACTTCGCCGCCCCACACCGACGATTCGTGCGTCGACCAGATCAACTCCAGCGATCCGATGAGCAGAATCATGGATTCGTTGCCACACCGCGCCACCAGCACCTCGTGGAACCTGCGAGCGTTGGCCACGTACCGCGACGTGTCACCGAATTCTGCGGTCTGGAAGTCGATTTCAGCCTGTAGGTACGGCACCACCTCGGTGGCCCGATCCGCCCGAGCCGCGCACATACCCGCGCAGATCGGCTCCATGTGCAACAGGGCCTCGCTGACATCGGCCGGCGTGGCGGCGCGGGACTGCAAAACCATGCTGATCATGTGCGCGGTTCGCTCGGCCGACGGCTGCCGGATCACCGCCCCGCCCATGTTGCCGCGGCGCACCGAGACCAATCCGTCGGTCTCCAACAGATGGATAGCCTCGCGCAGCGCAGGCGGACTCACACCGAACTGCTGAAACAGACTCTCCTGCGTCGGCAGGATGTCGCCTTCGCACAACCTGCCGGACAGGATGTCGTCACGCAGTTTCGACGCGACGACCTCGGCGACCCGCGGTTGGCGTATCCGGTGTGCCGGCACCCGTTCCTCCACTGTTCCGCCGACGGCTTTTCCTTGCTAACTTGTACAGGATAGTAATCGCATCGTCTACTGTATGGGCAACTGTATGGATATGGAGGCGGGTCGACCGTGAACGACGAGGCGGTTTCCACATCCCGCGACGGCGACGTCCTGCGCGTCGTTCTCGACCGTCCAGATCGACGGAATTCCTTGAGCCATCGGATGATCGACGATCTCGTCACTGTTCTCACCGCCGCCGCGAGCGACGATTCTCTGCGTGCGATCGCGATCACCGGCGCGGGCGGCGATTTCTGCACCGGCGCAGACTGGGTGGCCACCAACAGCGGCGGGCAGCGCCCCCGCACGGGTGACTTGGTCCGGCGCGTCCCCCACACCGCACACCGCGTCATCGAACTCGTGGCGACCATCCAACTACCGGTGATCTGCACGGTGCGCGGCTGGGCCGTCGGGCTCGGCTGCAACCTCGCCTTGGCGGCGGATTTCACGATCGCCGACGCCGACGCCACGTTCTGGGAGCCGTTTCTGAGCCGAGGGTTCAGCCCGGATTCGGGCGCGACGTGGCTGTTGCCGCGGCTGGCCGGAGTGACCAGGGCCAGGCGCATGCTGCTGCTCGGCGAGAAGGTGAGTGGCACACAGGCGGCCGACTGGGGGCTGATTCACGACGCCGTCCCCGCAGGCGAACTCGATGCCGCCGCCGACGAACTCCTGGCCCGGCTGGCGAACGGCCCCACCGTCGCGCTCGGCCTCGCCAAACAGGCCATCGTCTACAGCCAGCACGCCACCCTGACCCAGTCGATGAACCAGGAACTGTCCAACCTCGAACTGTCCTGCCGCACCGGTGATTTCAAAGAGGGACTCGCGGCGTTCCGGGAGCGTCGCGACCCGGACTTCCGAGGACGTTGAAAGGAACGCATGACCTACGACACCATCAAATACGAGGTCGACGGGCACAAAGCGACCATCACGCTGAACCGCCCCGAGGCGCTCAACGCGTTGTCCCCGCACATGATCAACGAACTGCGCGCGGCGTACGACGAAGCCGAGAACGACGACAACATCTGGCTGATGATCGTCACGGCCACGGGCCGGGCGTTTTGCACGGGCGCCGACGTCAAAGAAATTCCGGAGGACGGCAGGGTCATCTACGAACGGCCCTACCTGTCCACCTATGACCAGTGGGAGGCACCGCAAGAGGGCACTCCCCCGTTTCGCCGGATGGCCAAACCGGTGCTGGCGGCCATCAACGGCATCTGCTGCGGCGCCGGGCTCGACTGGGTGACCACCGGCGACATCGTGATCGCATCCGACAAGGCGACCTTCTTCGACCCACACGTCAGCATCGGCTTGGTCGCCGCGCGCGAGATGGTGCGCCTGGCCCGCGCGCTGCCGCGTTCGGTCGCCCTGCGAATGGCGTTGACGGGCAAGCACGAACGGATGAGCGCAGAACGCGCCTACGAACTCGGCATGGTGACCGAGGTCGTCGAACACGACAAGCTGCTGCAACGGGCACACGAGATTGCCGACATCGTCAACTCCAATGCGCCCCTCGCGGTACGGGGCACCAGGCTGGCCATTCACAAGACGCTCGACCTGCCACTACTGGAAGGCGAGATTCTGGCCGAGACATTCCGCGAACGGGTGGTCCGCACGGAAGACGCCCAGGAGGGTCCGCTGGCGTTTGTGGAGAAGCGTGCGCCGAACTGGCGGTGCCGATGACTTTCGAAACCATCCTGCTCGACCTCGATCACGATTCGCGCGTCGCGACCGTCACGCTCAACCGACCGGAGGCGCTCAACTCGTTCAACCGCACGATGTGCGAAGAGATGCGCGATGTCTGGCAGACGATCAAGGCGGACGAGGGCATCAACGCCGTGGTGCTGCGCGCGGCAGGCGACCGGGCGTTCAGCGCCGGGCTCGATGTGAAATCGAGTTATGGGCAACCGAATATCGTGTGGAATCACGAGGATCCGGGTGAGCTGCTCAGTCCGAAGTGGCAGAAGATGTGGAAGCCCGTGGTGTGCGCCGTCCAGGGGATGTGCACAGCGGGCGCACTGTATTTCGTCAACGAGGCCGATGTGGTCATCTGCTCACAGGACGCCACGTTCTTCGACTCCCACGTCAGCGCGGGCCTCGTGTCCGCACTCGAGCCGGTCGGGCTGATGCGACGGGTCGGCCTCGGCGACACGCTGCGAATCGCGTTGATGGGCAACGACGAACGGGTTTGCGCCGGCACCGCACTACGCATCGGACTGGTCACCGAGGTGGTGGCTCGCGACGACCTCTGGGCGCGCGCACACGAGATCGCGGCGACCATCGCCGCCAAACCTCCGACCGCCACACAGGGCACCGTCAAGGCGATCTGGGAATCTCTCGACAAACCGTACCGGGCCGCCATGGATCAGGGCTTGATCTACACCCGGTTGGGCAATCCGATCGCCAAGGCGGAATTGGCCGAGCTCAAGCCCTCCAAGCCGGCACCACGGATCCGCTGATGGTCCATCCGCTTTCGCAGCGCATCGATGACGTCTTCGACCTGGATCCGGCGGCGGCGGCCGTCCAATACGACGGGCGATGGTGTACGTGGGGACAGGTCGCCGGTTTGGCCCGCCGCGTCGGCGCGCTCGCGGGCTCGGGCCGGGTCGGCATCATGCTGCGCAACCAACCGGCGCACGTCGCCGCCCTGCTCGGCGTGTTGGCCGCCGGCGCAACCGTCGTCGTCATCAATCCGTCGCGGGGCGACGACCGGACGCGCACCGACATCGCGGACATGGCGCTGCCGCTCATCGTGGGTCTCGCCGAAGACATCGCCACCCTGGTGACACCGTCACCGGCGACGACGACCGTCGCGATCTCCGATCTGGACAGCCCACCGGTGGTCAGCGCCGCCACGGCACCGGTCGCTGACGCCGGCCGGCCTGGTGTGGCGGTGTGGATGCTCACGAGCGGCACCACCGGCCCGCCTAAGCGAGTCGACCTCACCTACGACATGCTTGCCCGCAGCGTCATGGGCCGCGAACCCGAGACATCGCCCACCCCCACCGAATTGCGGCGCGGGGTCGCGATCGTCAACTCGCCGCTCGTACATGTCGGCGGGGTGTTCCGGGTCCTGCTGTGCATCGCCGAGGCGCGTCCGTTTGTGCTGCTGCCGAAGTTCGACCTCGAGCGCTGGGCCGCCGCGGTGCGCGAACACCGGCCCCGCGCGGTGTCGCTGGTCCCGGCGGCACTGCGCATGGTGCTGCACTCCGATCTCACCCGCGACGACCTGGCCAGTATCCGCGTCGTCACGTCCGGCACCGCGCCGTTGTCGGCCGACGACGCCGACGCGTTCACCGAGAAGTTCGGCATACCGGTGCTGACCTCCTATGCGGCAACGGAATTCGGTGGCGGAGTCACCAGCTGGACGCTCGCCGACCACCAGAAGTACTGGAAAGCCAAACGGGGCAGCGTCGGTCGCGCCAATCCGGGTGCACAGTTGCGCGTCGTCGACGACGGCGGCAACCCACTCGGGCCCGACCGACAGGGCCTGCTGGAGGTCAAACCCGCGCAGCTCGACCCGACCTCGGGCTGGTTGCGCACCACCGACCTCGCCCGCATCGACAGCGACGGATTCGTGTGGATTCTGGGGCGTGCCGATCAGGCCATCATCCGCGGCGGCTTCAAGGTGATGCCCGACGATGTCCGCACGGCGCTCGAAAGCCATCCCGCGGTACGTGGCGCCGCCGTGATCGGGTGGCCGGACGAGCGGTTGGGGGAAACGCCGGTGGCCATGGTCGAGCTACGGACGGACGCGTCCCCGGGTGAGCTGACCGAGTATCTGCGGGGCCGCCTGGCCCGGTACGAGATACCGGCCAGGATCGCGATCGTCGAGACGATTCCCCGGACTCCCTCTGGCAAGGCCGATCTGGGCGCCGTCCGCGACCAGTTAGCGGCCGGTGTCTGAGTCGCTCGTCGACCTGCTCGCAGGTCTCCGCGGCCGGGGCGATCACCCGTTGCTGATCTGCGACGACACTCGCGTCAGCTATACCGAAGCCGAGGCCCGCTCGGCGCGGTTGGCCCGCGGGCTCGCGGCTCTCGGTGCAGGCAAAGGTACCCATGTCGGCCTGCTGTATCCCAACGGTGTCGAATTCGTGGTCGCCATGCTGGCCGCGGCGCGAATCGGCGCGGTCGTGGTGCCGTTCTCGACGTTTCTCACGTCTACTGAGCTACGGACACAAGTGCTCGACAGCGACGTCGCGATCATGCTGTCGGCGCGGTCCTTCCGGAATCATGATTATGGAGAGCGGTTGGCTGAAGTCGGTTACGCACCGTGCCTGCGACACGTGCTGTTCGAGCAGCCCGAGGCTCACGAGCCGGACATCGCCGGTCTCGAAGCCGACGTCGACGGCTGCGATCCGTTGGCGGTCATCTATACCTCCGGCTCGACCGGGGCGCCCAAAGGCGTCGTCCACTCCCACAACGGGCTGCTGGCACATCAACGCAACCTCAACGCGATTCGCGGGTTCTCCGCGCCGGACCGGCTGTTTTGCAATTCGCCGTTCTTCTGGGTCGGCGGCTTCGCGTTCGGCTTGCTGGCCACCATGGTCGCCGGCGCGACCCTGATCTGTTCGAACGCCACCGACGCGGGCGCGACGCTGGACCTCCTGGAGTCCGAGAAGCCGACGCTGACAAACGGTTTCGCCGCGGGCATCGCCCATCTGACCCGCCATCCGAGCTTCGCTCATCGCGATCTGTCGTCGATGCGTCGTGGCAACCTGTACCCGATCATGGCGCCCGATGCCAGGCCCGCCGATCCCGAGCTGCGCCACAACATGCTCGGCATGACCGAGGCGGGCAGCGTCGTACTCGTCGACGCCGACGACAGCGATCAACCCGAACACCGGCGCGGATCCTATGGCCGCCCCGCACCTGGTTTCGAGACGAAGGTGCTCGCCTCAGGCGAACTGTGTATCCGTGGGCCGTACGTCATGCTGGGCTACTACGGTCGCAACCGCGAGGACTGCTTCGACGCCGATGGTTGGTTCCACACCGGCGATCTCGTGCGCGTCGACGACGACGGGTTCTATTACTTTCTGGGCCGTGCCGGCGCGATGATCAAGACGGCGGGCGCCAACGTCCCACCAGCCGAGGTGGAGAGGGCGCTCGCCAACCTGTTGCACTGTAGCGCCGTCCATGTCGTCGGGCTGCCGGATGCCGAGCGCGGGCAGGTCGTGGCGGCAGTGATGGTGATGGAAGATCCATCCACGTTCGATGAGGCTGCCATTCGCACCGCGTTGCGCGACGAGCTGTCGGCGTACAAGGTGCCCAGACGCTTCGCGGTGATCCGCCCGGCCCAGCTGCCCGTGCTGTCCAGCGGCAAGGTCGACATGGCGAGGTTGGCGGGGTTGTTCGATGGTTGACACGATCGATGCGCTGGTCCGATCCCATGCGGCCGCCACACCCGACAAGACGATGGCGATCGACCCGAGCACTCGACTCAACTATGCCGAATTGAACTCCCACACACGAGCTTTGGCGGGCGGATTCTTGGCCGCCGGTATCGGCAAGGGCACGCGGGTCGGCTTGATCATGCCCAACGGAGCAGATTGGGTGCAGATCGCGATCGCCGTGACTCGGATCGGCGCGGTCCTGGTTCCGTTGAGCACGCTGTTGTCCCCAGCCGAGCTCACCGCACAGTTGCGGATGGCGTCCGTGCAATTCCTGATCTCAGTTGACGAATTCCGGGGCCGCCGATACCCGGTAGACCGTGCGCAACTCCCGGCACTGCGTGAGGTCTGGACCGACGCCGAAGCACTGGCGCTGGCTGGGCCCGATGCCGACCGGGTCGACGCACTGACCGCAACCGTGCGCCCCAGCGACTCGTTGGTCATCATGTTCACCTCCGGGAGCAGCGGACCGCCCAAAGGCGTCATGCACTCGCACGCGAACGCGCTGGGCGCCGTCCGGTCCGGACTGGACGCCCGGTGCATCACAGCTGCGACGCGGCTGTACCTGCCGATGCCGTTCTTCTGGGTCGGCGGCCTCGGGGCGGGAATCCTGTCGGTGTTGCTCGCCGGTGCGACCTTGGTGACCGAGCCCATCCCAAACCCTGAATCGACGCTGGAACTTCTTCAGCGAGAACGTGTCACGCTGTTTCGGGGCTGGCCCGAACAAGCTGAGGCGTTGGCGCGCCATGCCGACGGTGCTGACCTGTCGGCGCTGCAGCCGGGAAGTCTTGAGGCACTGCTGCCGCCTCACCTGCGATCGCAGCCGGGTGCGCGAGCATCGTTGTTCGGGATGACCGAATCGTTCGGGCCGTACTGCGGCTATCCGGCCGATACCGACATGCCGCGGTCGGCTTGGGGCAGCTGCGGTAAACCGTTCGCCGGCATGGATGTCCGCATCGTCGATGCCGACACGGGTTCGGCGCTGCCCGCCGGTGCGGTCGGCGAGATCCAGATCCGCGGCCGACACGTCATGCGAAGCATCTGCCGTCGCAGCCGCGAAGACGTGTTCACCCCGGACGGCTACTACCCCACCGGCGACCGCGGCCATCTCGACGCCGACGGATTCCTGTTCTACCACGGCAGATCCGACGACATGTTGAAGGTCCGTGGCGCCACCGTATACCCGAGCGAGGTGCAGCGCGCCCTGCGTGGGATCAAGGGTGTGCGGGCCGCATTTGTCACCAATGTTCCTGATGGTGAACGCAATCGGGTGGGTGCGGCCGTGGTGTCCGACTTCTCATCAGTTGAGCCCCTGCGGGCGGCCGCGCGGGAGGCCATGAGCACGTTCAAGGTGCCCACGGTGTGGCTACTGCTCACCGACGAGGAGGCCGTGCCGCGCGGGCCGACCGGCAAGGTCGACAACAACCGACTGCGCGCGATGTTGACGCGAGGTTGATACTGCGCTCAGGGCTGTTGTTTCACGAACTTCACGACCCTGTGCGCAATCTCGACGGATTCACACGATCGCGTTCGCCCGCAGCTTCGCGATTTGATCGGCACCGTAGCCGAGTTCATCGAGCACCTCGTCGGTGTGCTCGCCGAGAAGCGGAGCGCGATGGCGGATGGTTCCCGGCGTCGCCGACATCCGGAACGGGGTCTCGACGATCGGTACGTCGCGGGCGGCTCCCGGAAATGGCACCCGTTGCAGATAACCCATCGCTTGTACGTGTGGATCGTCGAGGACGTCCTGCGTCGAATGGAGCGGAGCGGCCGGCATTTTCGCCCGCTCCAGCAACTGCAGCACTTCGGCCTTGGTCTTGTCGGCGCACCAGGACTGCATGATGTCGTTGAGGTAGTCGCCGTGCTGCCAGCGTGAGTCGTCGTCGGAGAACCGCGGATCGTTGAAAAGTTCTTCGCGACCCACCAACCGGCACCAGCGTTTGAACATCGGCTGGCCGGCCACCTGCAGCAGCACCCACTCGCCGTCCGAGGTGCGGTACAGGTCGCACGGCGCGACCGAGGCGCCGCGATTGCCCATCCGAGGTTTGTCGACCTGGAGCAACTCGCGCTCGATCAGGAAGGCGTTCGACAACATGAGCGCGGTGGGCAGCAGCGCACCTTCGACATGCTGGCCCTTCCCGGTTCGGTCGCGGTGGTAGAGGGCCATCATCACACCGATCGTCAGTGTGAGAGCGGTACCGAAGTCCGCGTAGGGCACCACAGTTCGAATCGGCTGCTCGGGCAGACCCTGCCGGTACACCGCGCCCGACATCACCTGGCCGGCACCGTCGAAGCCGATCCGGTCGCTGTACGGGCCGCCCTCGCCGTACGCGGTGGCGCTCGCCAGAATGATGTCCGGCTTGGCGGCCTTCAGGGTGTCGTAGTCGAGCCCACTCGCCCGCATCCCGGCGGCAGGCATGTTGGCGATCACGATGTCGGACCGAGCCACGAGTCGCCGGGTGATCTCGGCGCCTTCGGGTTTCGTCGAGTCCAGCGTCAGCGATCGCTTGTTGCGGTTGCACTGCAGGAACGTCCCACCCTCGCCGCTTTCGGTGACAGCTTGCACCCATCGGTCCTCGCCACCTTCGCGCTTCTCGACCCGAAGCACGTCGGCGCCCATGTCCGCCAGGATCGCGCTGCACCACGGCGCCGCGATGAAGCGCCCGTAGTCGAGCACCCGGATCCCGTCGAGCACACCCGGCATCGCTCACCCACTTTCGTCGAATGGTCGACTGTAAGTATTACCGTACGTTGCCTCGGCCGTCCCGCGTCGCCCGGCAGCGGTAGAGTCGCGTTGGCGACTGGCGCAGGTGGAACACCACCGGGAAGCCGAGCACGGAAGCATCGACCGCCTGGGTGCTCCTCACCTTGAGGAGGACACCCATGCCCGCCACAATCATCGATGGCGTACACGTCGCTGCCGAGATCCTCGCCCACACCCGCCGACAAGCCGCCGCCTTCGAAAAGCAGTCAGGCCGAAAGCCGTGCCTCGCAACGGTACTCGTCGGTGACGACCCCGCCTCTCACACATATGTGCGCATGAAGGCCAACCGCTGCCGCACCACCGGCCTGGACTCACGGAGCCATCACATTTCCGCGGCCGCGACGACCAACGACGTCGTCGCCGTGGTGAAGGGGCTTTCTGACGACGGCACTGTTGACGGCATTCTGGTCCAGCACCCGATGCCTGCGCATGTCGACGAACGTGCCGTCTTTGAAGCCATCACCCCTTCCAAAGACGTCGACGGAGTGACCATGGCGTCATTCGCCGCAATGGCCTTGGGTGAACGCGGGTTCCAGGCCTGCACCCCGGCCGGCATCATCCACTTGCTCGATGCCTACGACGTCGATCCCACGGGCTTGCACGCGGTCGTCGTCGGCCGGAGCCCCATCCTGGGCAAGCCGGTCGGGATGCTGCTGCTGGCCCGAAACGCCACAGTCACGTACTGCCACACGCGAACCACCGACCTGCCTCGGATTGTCGCTGACGGAGACATCGTCATCGCCGCTGTCGGACAACCCGAACTCATCAAGGGCACTTGGATCAAGCCGGCCGCTGTCGTCATCGACGCGGGCTACAACCCCGGCAACATCGGTGACGTCGAATACGCTTCGGCCGCTGAGAGAGCCAGGCTCATCACTCCGGTACCCGGAGGGGTCGGACCCACCACCATCGCGGTCCTACTACAACAAACTGTCGACGCCGCCCGACAAGCATTCGGAATGCCCGCTGCGTAAACCCCAGCGTCGGTCAGTGCGCCCAGCGGCAAGCCCTGGTGATGTGGTCGACCCACACGTCCGGATCGGTTGACCACAGGTTGTGGCCGACGTCGGGTATTTCCTCGAACCGGCCATGCCGCACCAAGGCGGCGAGTTGGCGCAGGGGCCATGGTGGACGGATGTCGTGTTGAGCGGCGAGAAACGTCATGGGTACATCGGAGTCGGCCAGTCGGCGGAGCAAGTCCGGTTCGTGTATCCACTGCACGAACGATGCGGTCAATGCGGCGTGAATCGCCGGCTCCCAAGGGATTTGCAGATCGGCTTCGAGATGGCGCGCCGCCTCGTATGCTTGCGACCAGGTTCGGTCCTTGTGCAATCCGTGTCCGGCGACGCCAACGACCGAGGCGACCCGGTCTGGATGGTCAAGCGCGTAGCGCACGGCCAGATCGGACCCCCACGAATGGCCGAGCACCACCCATCTGTCGATCCGTTGCGATCGCCGTACCGATTCGAGATCGGACACCGCCTGTGCGAGGTCGTGCGGGCCACCCGCAGAGCGCGCGACACCTCTCGGCTCGGGAAACCACGCTCGCATCCCGCGTGGCGCGAGTGTGTCGTCTTCGAGGTAGTGGACACACCCCGGTCCACCGGACAGCACCACAACGTCCGGCCCCGCTCCGGTGACGCCGACGTGCAGCAGGGTGCCGTCGTCGGCCACCACCGTTTGCGCTCGCACATTCACCCCCAGCCCGAAAGTCCTATTCCAGCACGCCGAGCCGCGCGAGATGGTCGGTCAGCGGCTTCGATGCTGCACACAGATGCTCCGACATGGCCTCGCGTGCCTGATCCCCGTCACGCACCTTGAGCGCCTCGAGGATGCGCCGATGGTCATGCGTCGACTGTTCGGGCCAGCCCTCGACGGTCGGGTATACCGATTCCAATGCGTAGCGGGTGATCTGGGACATCAGCTGCGCGAGCTTCGGCGACTCCGCGGCGAGATTGACACCACGGTGAAAGGCATGGTTGAGGCGCACAGCACGTTCGTGATCGTTTTTCGTGTAGGCATCTTCGAGCTCACGCTGGATCCGCTCGAGTTCATCGAGTTGGCCGTCGCTGATCTGCCCTGCGGCGCGGGCCGCCAGCTGCCCGCCGATGTGAGCCTGCACCCCGGCCACGTCGTCGATGTCGCGTCGCGTGACCGGAAGCACCACGAATCCGCGGCGGGGTTGCTGGGTGAGCAGACCTTCGGCCCGCAGCCCGAACAGGGCTTCGCGCACCGGCGTCACGCTGATGCCCAGCTCGGCTGCGAGCTGTTCGAGCCGTATGTAGTTACCCGCCGGGTAAGTGCCGTCGAATATCCGCCGACGGATCAAACGCGCCACGTCTTCGGCGAGCTGTGGGCGGGCGGCGAAATCCGGGACGGTCATGTGTCAGATCCGGTAGTCGGCAAGCAGGCGCTTGCTGATGATGTTCTTCTGGATCTCGCTGGTGCCCTCGCCGATCAGCAGGAACGGCGCGTCCCGCATCAACCGCTCGATCTCGTATTCCTTGGAATACCCGTAGCCGCCGTGGATCCGGAAGCTCTGCTGGGTGACCTCCGAGCAGAACTCGCTGGCAAGATATTTCGCCATGCCCGCGGCCACGTCGTTGCGTTCGCCGGAGTCCTTGAGCCGTGCCGCGTTGACCATCATGAGATGGGCGGCCTCGACTTTGGTTGCCATCTCGGCCAACTGGAACGCCACCGCCTGATGTTCGGCGATGGGCTTGCCAAAGGTCTGGCGCTGCTGCGCGTAACGCACCGCGAGCTCGAAGGCCCGGATACCGACGCCGCATGCGCGCGCGGACACATTGACCCGCCCGACCTCGACGCCGTCCATCATCTGGAAGAAGCCCTGCCCCGTCACGCCGCCGAGAACGTCATCGGCATTGGCGTGGTATCCGTCGAAGATCAACTCGGTGGTGTCGATGCCCTTGTAGCCGAGCTTGTCGAGCTTGCCGGGAATCACCAGTCCCGGAACGACTTCGCCGAAACCTGTCGGCTTTTCGACGAGGAACGCCGTCAGGTTGCGGTGTGGTTTGTCGGCACCCTCGTCGGTCCGCACCAACGCGGCCACCAGTGTCGAGCTGCCACCGTTCGTCAGCCACATCTTCTGGCCGTCGATCACGTAGTCGCCGTCGGCCTGCTTGGTGGCGCGGGTGCGAATCGCGGCTACGTCCGAGCCGAGCTCGGGCTCAGACATCGAGAACGCACCTCGGGTCTCACCGGTGGCCATGCGCGGCAGGAACTTCTGCTTCTGATCGTCGGTGCCGTGCTGGCGGATCATGTAGGCGACGATGAAGTGGGTGTTGATCACCCCGGACACGCTCATCCAGCCGCGGGCGAGTTCTTCGACACACAGGGCATAGGTCAGCAGGGATTCGCCGAGGCCGCCGTACTCCTCGGGAATCATCAACCCGAACAGTCCCATCTCTTTCATCTGGTCGACGATGGCCTGCGGATAGGTGTCGGAGTGCTCGAGCTCCTGGGCGGCGGGGATGATCTCTTTGTCGACGAATCGCCGTACGGTCGAAACGATCTCGGTCTGGAACTCGGTGAGCCCGAGCGTCTGGGCGAGCCTGGTCACGATGCCACCCTCTCGAAAACGGCAGCCAGCCCCTGCCCGCCGCCGATGCACATCGTCTCGAGCCCGTAGCGGGCGTCGCGGCGGTGCAGTTCGCGCGCCAGCGTGGCGAGCATCCGGCCGCCGGTGGCGCCCACCGGGTGCCCGAGCGAAATCCCCGATCCGCGGACGTTGGTGCGCTCGTGATCGGCCGCGCCGAACTTCCATTCCTTCATCACCGCGAGCGCCTGCGCTGCGAAGGCCTCGTTGAGTTCGATCAGGTCGATATCACTCAGCTGCAGGCCGGCTTTCGCCAGCGCGACCTCGGTGGCCGGAACCGGACCGATGCCCATCACGTTCGGGGCGACGCCTGCCGAACCCCACGACACCAGTCGCACAAGGGGTCTCAGTCCGAGTTCGGCAGCCTTGTCCGGCGTCGTGACGATGCACATCGAGGCCGCATCGTTCTGGCCGCTCGAGTTGCCCGCCGTCACAGTGGACTCGGGGTCTTGTTTCAGGAGAACAGGTTTGAGTCTGGCCAATGCCTCGACCGTGGTGTCGGCCCGCGGATGCTCGTCGGTGTTGACCGTTTCCTCGCCTTTTCGGGTGCGGACCGTCACCGGGATGATCTCCTCGGCCAGCACGCCTTCGGCCTGGGCGGCCACCGCCCGTTGGTGCGATCGCACCGCGAGCTCATCCTGCTCGGTCCGGGTGATCCCGTATTCGCGGCGCAGGTTCTCCGCGGTCTCCAACATGCCGCCGGGCACGGGATAGAACTGCCCTCCTGCCGTCGTGCGTCCGCGCGCGAGTCCGTCGTGGATCTGCACGCCCGTTCGCGCTGCGCCCCATCGCATGTCGGTCGAGTAGAAGGCGACGTTGCTCATGCTCTCCGCGCCGCCCGCGACCACCAGATCGTTGTCGCCGCTGCGCACCTGCAGGCAGGCTTGGATCACGGCCTGCAGACCCGAGCCGCATCGCCGGTCCACCTGCATGCCCGGAACCGTCACGGGCAGTCCGGCATCGAGAGCCACGACGCGACCGATCGCCGGTGCCTCACTGTTCGGATAGCAGTGCCCGAGAATCACATCCTGTATCTGTTCGGGTGCGACACCGGTGCGCGCCAGCAGGCCCTTGAGCGCGGTGACACCGAGCTCGACCGCGGTCAGGGATTGAAACATGCCGCCGTAGCGGCCGATCGGAGTCCGGACGGGTTCACAGATGACGGCGTCGCGCGTTGTCATACGTACCGCCCACCGGTCACCTCGAGCACGGTGCCCGTCATGTACGACGACAGGTCACTGGCGAGGAACAGCGCGACCTTGGCGACCTCATCGGGCTCACCGGCCCGCCCCATCGGCACCTCGGCAAGTTTCTGGTCCCAGATACGTTGTGGCATGGCCTCGGTCATCGCCGACCGGATGAGGCCGGGCTGGATCGCGTTCACCCGCACGCCCAGATGCGCGAGTTCCTTGGCCGACGCTTTGGTCATTCCGACGATGCCGGCCTTGGCCGCCGAGTAGTTCGTTTGTCCGATCAGCCCGACCTTGCCAGAGATCGACGACATGTTTACGATCGCGCCGCGCTTGTTCTCGCGCATGATCGCTGCGGCCGACTTCGTGCCGTTCCAGGTGCCTTTGAGGTGCACGGCAATGACCTGATCGAACTGCTCTTCGGTCATCTTGCGCAGGGTCGCGTCGCGGGTGATACCTGCGTTGTTGACCATGATGTCCAGCCCGCCGAAGCTTTGTACGGCCGCGTCGACGAGAGCCTGCACGTCGGATGCGGACGTGACGTCGCAACGCACGGCCGTTGCGACCTCGGCCCCGCCGAGCTCTTGGGCCGCGGCCTCGGTGGCGTCGAGGTTGAGGTCGCCGAGTACCACTCGGGCACCCTCGGCGATGAAGCGTTTCGCGATGGCATGGCCCAGACCCTGGGCTCCACCTGTAACCACCGCAGTCTGACCGGTCAGCAATGACACCTGATCACCTGTCCTAACTCTCGAAGCCGGGGCACCGTCAAGCCGGAATCATATTTCATATACGATATTGGCGATCCGCGACCCCCTGGTGCGATGAAGCGAAGGAGTCAAATCTGTGACCGAAGTCAGCAGCGAGGATTTCCAGGAGATCCTGGCGCAGACCCGCAGCTTCATCCGGACTACCGTCGTCCCGCGAGAGAACGAAATCCTCGCTACCGATGCGGTCCCCGACGATCTGCGCGACCAGGCCAAGAAGATGGGCCTGTTCGGCTACGCCATCCCCCAGCAGTGGGGCGGTCTGGGGCTCAACCTGGCCCAGGACGTCGAGCTGGCAATGGAATTCGGATACACCTCACTCGCGCTGCGCTCGATGTTCGGCACCAACAACGGCATCGCGGGTCAGGTGCTGGTCGGCTTCGGCACCGACGAGCAGAAGACCCAGTGGCTGGAGGGCATCGCGTCCGGGGACGTCGTCGCATCCTTCGCGCTCACCGAGCCCGGCGCCGGGTCAAACCCGGCGGGCTTGCGCACGAAGGCCATTCGCGATGGGGACCACTGGATCATCAGCGGCCAGAAGCGCTTCATCACCAACGCACCCACCGCGAATCTGTTCGTCGTGTTCGCTCGCACGCGCCCGGCAGACGAGGCCGGCCCCGGTATCGCGGTGTTCCTCGTACCGGCCGACGCCGAAGGTGTCGAAGTCGGCACGAAAGACGCCAAGATGGGCCAGGAAGGCGCGTGGACCGCCGACGTCAGCTTCACCGACGTTCGTGTCCCGGCAGGCGCGCTCGTGGGCGGCAGTGAAGATGTCGGTTACCGGGCCGCCATGACGTCACTGGCCCGCGGCCGCGTGCACATCGCCGCCTTGGCCGTCGGCACCGCGCAGCGCGCACTCGATGAATCGGTCGCATACGCTGCGGCCGCCACGCAGGGCGGTCAACCGATCGGCAGTTTTCAGCTGGTCCAGGCGATGATCGCCGACCAGCAGACCGGGGTCCTCGCCGGGCGGGCGTTGGTGCGAGATGCCGCCGAGAAGTGGGTGTCCGGTGAAGACCGACGCATCGCGCCTTCGGCGGCCAAGCTCTTCTGCACTGAGATGGCCGGCAATGTCGCTGATCTCGCAGTCCAGATCCATGGCGGCACCGGGTATATGCGCGAGGTTCCGGTGGAGCGGATCTATCGGGAAGTTCGGCTCCTGCGCCTCTACGAGGGCACGAGCGAGATCCAACGCCTCATCATCGGTTCGAACCTTGTCAAAGGAGCGCAGAAATGACCGAACGGCTCACCGGAAAAGTCGCCTTCATCACCGGAGCGGCCCGCGGACAGGGCCGTGCTCATGCGGTGCGGATGGCCAAGGAAGGCGCCGACATCATCGCGGTCGACATCGCCGGACCCCTCCCGCCGAGCGTGCCCTACGACTCGGCCACGCCGGAGGACCTCGCTGAAACCGTGCGCCTGGTAGAAGCCACCGGCAGGCGAATCTTGGGTGCCGCCGCCGACACCCGCGACGTCGACGCCCTGCGGGCAGTGGTCGACAAGGGCGTGGCCGAGTTCGGCCGGCTCGACATCATCGTCGCCAACGCGGGCATCACCGTCCCCGAAGCCTGGAACGAGACCACGCCCCAGTCTTTTCGCGATGTCATCGACATCAACCTGACCGGCACCTGGAACACCGTGATGGCGGGCGCTCAGCACATCATCGACGGCGGCCGCGGCGGCTCGATCATCCTCATCAGCTCAGCGGCCGGAATCAAGATGCAGCCGTTCATGGTTCACTACACCGCCAGCAAGCACGGGGTCACCGGCCTGGCCCGGGCGTTCGCGGCCGAACTCGGCAAGCACAAGATCCGGGTCAACAGCCTGCATCCCGGCGCGGTCAACACCCCGATGGGCACCGGTGACATGATGGCTGCGCTGAACCGGGCCAATGAGACGAATCCCGGTCTGATGAACATGGTCACGCCGTTCCTGCCGGACTTCATCGCCGAGCCGGAGGACATCGCCGACGCCGCGGTATGGCTGGCCAGCGATGAATCAAGGTTCGTCACCGCCAGCCGGGTCGCGGTCGACCTGGGCTCCACACAGTTCTGACCGGATGACCGCAGACTTCGCCGAAACGCTCGCGGCCGGTTTGGCCGGCTACGGCGAACGGCCGTTTCTCGCTCTACCACTCGCGAGCAGACACCTAGGTACCCGCATCTGCTGCAATTTGGGTACCCACGCGTCTGCTCGCGCCGGCTAAGGAACGGGTGAGGAACCGCAGCTGATCCTCGACCGCGGTGTCGAACCAGTCGTGACCCGGCCAGACGTCGAAGTGGTCGCATGGATAGTGGTGCACCTGAGCCCTGGCCTGCACCGCTGTCTTGACCACCGAGTCCGCCGGGACGAACCGGTCGAAGTCGGCGATCTGCACCAGCACCGGGCATTTCAGGCTCTTGGCGGCCGCGGCGGTGCGAATACGTATGAGTTCCATGCCGATACCGGCATCGACCTCGTTGCGCCACGTGGGGCCCGCTATCGACAGATAGCTCTCGTACGCGCCGTCGAGGGCCAGTGCGCCAGGCTCGCCGGGCGGCGCGGCCAACGGCATCAACGCCGGAGCACCACCCCGTGCCACAGCCACGCGGCTCTTGAGCCCAACCAGCGTCCAGCGCAATGCCGAACCAACGTCGCGATGGGCCACCGCGGCTCGGCTCGCGGCCAGCCCGCTGGTCAGCGGGGTCATCGCGATGACGCCGGCGACATCGTTGCATCGCGCCGCCGTACGCAGCACATGGCTGCCCGAGAAGGACGAACCCCACAACACCACGCGCGCGGCGTCCACGCCAGGCAGACGTTGTGCCGCACTGACCGCGGCGGCGTAGTCGGCGAGCTGGCGATCGACCGAAACGCTCTGCCGCGGAAAGCCTTCCGAGGCACCGAAGCCGCGGTAGTCGAACGCCAGCACATCCAGACCGGCAGCGCTGAACCGCTCCGCGAACGGCTGGAGGCCGGAGTCCTTCGTACCTCCGAAGCCATGCGCCATCACCACCACCGGGCGGCCCGCCGCCCCGGCGAAACCGTCTCCGACGCCGGGGAAATGCCATGCGCTGCACTGCTCACCTTCGGAGTAGAAGGTGAGAACGTCAGGCTTCATGCGACCTTGGCCCTTCTCGCGCCGGCCGGCAACTCGCGTTTCTGGATATCGTGCTCGTAATAGAAGTAGTCCACCTGCTGGGTGTGGCGGGGCCGATCGGTGCAGTGCCCTGCGTGCAGTTGCTGATCGGCGTCGATCACACGTTCCATCTCGGCCACCGACGGGAGCGCATAACGACCGACCGCATAGGCCGCCAGCAGTCGGGACTGACATTCGACGAAGGGGAACAGCGTCGGGATCGCTTGTGCGAACCCGATGAACACCAAGTCCTCGACACCCGGTTTGAACATCCGTTTGTAGAGCCGGATGTGGTTGTCGGGAGCGCTGACGACGTCAGGATCGAAGAAGGGGAACGTGATGTTGTATCCAGTCGCGTACACGATCGCGTCGAATACCCCGCTGGTGCCGTCCTCGAAGTGCACGGTGTCACCGTCGAGGCGGGTCACATTCGGCTTCGGCGTGACATCACCCGATCCGAGCCGCAGCGGCAGTTCCACCGACTGGGTCGGATGTGCTTCGAACAGTTTGTGATTCGGGGCGGGCAGACCGTAGGCCGTCGGATCCGTGCCGAGCATGGGCGCGATCAGCTGTGCCGCCCTGCGCTGCCAGGACAACGGCAGATACGGCGTCGTGCGAAAGAACTTGTCGCCAGGCTGTCCCGCAATGTATTTCGGCACGATCCAGGCGCTCGACCGGGTCGACAGCGTGACCTGGTTCTGCAGGGCTTTGGAGGACAGCTCCACGGTGATGT
The DNA here is from genome assembly GCF_002101965.1 of Mycolicibacterium wolinskyi. Classification (GTDB taxonomy): domain Bacteria; phylum Actinomycetota; class Actinomycetes; order Mycobacteriales; family Mycobacteriaceae; genus Mycobacterium; species Mycobacterium wolinskyi. The sequence goes on along the minus strand of NZ_LQQA01000015.1, from coordinate 333,160 downwards.
CGGCGGCACTGTTGCCGATGCCGACGATCAGGATCCGCTTGCCGGTGAGCTCAAGCGGTGACGTGGGGTCGATGTAGTGGTGCGAGTGGATCGTCTGGCCGGTGAAGGTACCGGGGAAATCCGGCAGCCGGGGATCCCAGTGATGACCGTTGGCGACGACGAGCAGGTCGAACCGGCGCCGCGCACCCGCCTGATCCTCGATCTCCCACCCGCCGCCGTCGGCCCGCCACGCATGCACGACGCCGTTGTTGAACTCGATGTTGTCGAGCAGGCCGAACGCGTCCGCGTAGGCGTCCAGATATGCCTTGATATCGGAGTGGTGCGGGAACGACGGGTAGTGCTCGGGCATCGGAAAGTCCTTGAACGACAATCGATGCTTGCTCGTGTCGATGTGCAGGGACCGGTAGGCGCTGCTGTGTCCGTTGGGGTTGCCGAAAGCCCAGTTTCCGCCGATGCGGTCCGAGTTCTCGAACGTCGTGTAGGGCACGCGGTAGTCCTTGAGCATCTTGCCGGCGGTGAGCCCGCTGATGCCCGCCCCGATGATCGCGGTCCGTGGCGCCGATTGCTGCGACACAAGTGCTCCTCACGTTGTGATGCAGCACACTAACAGCGCGATTTGACGGACGTCAATGAATTCTGACAACTGTCAGAAGCGCCGCGAGCAGACGCGGCCGTACCCGAGAAAGCCAATTTCCGGGTACCGCGGCGTCTGCTCGCGAAGGAGATCAGCCGATGAACCGAATGATGGACTCCGCGACCGCGGCCGGCTTGTCCGAACCGTCGATCTCGACCGTCACGGTCATCGTGGCCTGCACGGCCCCGTCGAGCTTGGCGACGTCGGCGATGTGTGCACGAGCCCGCACCTTGGCACCCACCCGGACGGGCGTGATGAAGCGAACCTTGTTGTAGCCGTAGTTGATCGCCATGGTGACGTTGTCGACTCGATAGAGCTGATGGGTGAAATGCGGCAACAGTGACAGCGTGAGCAGGCCGTGCGCGATCGTCCCGCCGAAGGGGCCGCCGGCGGCCTTGTCGGGGTCGACATGGATCCACTGGTGGTCGTCGGTGGCATCGGCGAACAGATTCACCCGATCCTGGGTGATCTCCATCCAGTCGGTCGGCCCGAGCTCGCTGCCCGCCGCCGCGACCAGTTCATCGAGATTGTTGAAGACCTTCACCGTCACTCCTCTCGAACCGTGGTCAGAAGACCACCGTTTGGTTCCCAAACCGGATTACGCGGTCCTCACAGTGCCACAGCACTGCTCGCGACAACACCAGCCGTTCGACATCGGCACCGAGCCGCACCAGATCGTCGACCGTGTGGCGGTGATCCACCCGCACCACGTCCTGCTCGATGATCGGCCCTTCGTCGAGATCCTCGGTGACGTAATGCGCTGTCGCGCCGACGAGTTTGACCCCGCGCTCCTTGGCCCGGCGGTACGGCGCCGCACCGATGAACGCAGGCAGGAACGAATGATGGATGTTGATCAACGGACAACCCACCGCGTCGAGGAACTCCGGGGTGAGGATCTGCATGTACCGGGCGAGCACCACCAGGTCGACATTGCCCCGCAACAGGTCCAGGAGTCGTTGTTCGGCCTCGGCCCGGTTCTCTTTCGTGGCCGGCACATAGAGGAACGGAACTCCGAACGCCCGGACCTGCTCGGCGAGGTCGGGATGGTTCGAAATCACCATCACCACCGACATATCCAGCTCGCCCCGCCGGTTACGCCACAGCAGATCCAACAGGCAGTGGTCCTCGCGCGACGCCATCAACGCCACTCGCTTGGGTTTGGACGCCTCTGTCAGCCGGAAATCCATGTCGAATGGAGTCGCAACCCGCTCACGGAAATCGCGTTCGAGCCCGTCGCGCACCGCGGTGAGGCCGGGGAGGTGAAAGATCGTGCGCTGGATGAACGTGCCACCGGACTGCTCGGTGGAATGTTGGTCCAACGACACGATGTTCGCGCCGGCCCCGGTGAGGAAGCTACTGATGGCAGCGACCAGCCCCGGCCGGTCGGCACACCGCAGCAGCAACCGGCCCATGTCGTGGGCCGGCAGGGCGTTTACTTTCGGATACTCCTGCGCCATCACCACCAGATTCTCACCCGACGTGGGCTCGGGTAGCAGAACCGGCCGTACGCCGGGCGTTCCGAAAACCGCGAAGAAGACATCGCCATTTACCGATCCGCCGTGCAGTCGACCGCGTAGAGCCCATTCGAGTTCACGTTCGTCCAGAACGTCGCGAAGCGCTGGCTCGAGCGAGGACAGCAAAACCGGCCGAAACGGACGCCGACAAAGAACATTCGACGCCAGCGTCAATATGAAAATTTGCTATCTCCGACGATTATGCGTCGTAAACGCCATTTATCGCGACTCTCGAATTTGCCAAAATCGCATGTGCATGCGGGTAAATGGGCCGTGGGCCGGGGAAATTCAACACGCCGCTGGACAAGCTTTCTCGGCTAGCTGGAATTACAACGCTTACCGGCGGGATACTCATGTCGCGTATTCGCACAACCGTGCTGCGCACCAAATCAGCCGTACCAGTCGGGGGTACGGCTGACCGGACGAAATGGACACCACATGACCGCTCCTCATCTCGATGCCGCAGGCCGCTCCCCCGTCACTCTGGCAAAAAGCCCCAGCTGGTGGGATCCCGGAAGCGAATGCACGATCGTGGTGGCCGAGCCCGGTATGGAGCGCGAACTGTGGTCGGAATACGTCCGCGGCGCCGAACGGAACTATCGTAAGCATGGTGTTGAGCGGGCCCTCGATATGGAGGCACTGCACACCGGTACTGATACCGCGTTGTTCTGCGTCGGAATCAACGACGCGGGACGCGTCGTCGGCGGTCTACGCGCCAAGGGCCCTTACCAGAAGACCGAAGAATGCCATGCGGTCGTCGAATGGAGCGGACAGGCCGGGCTCGATGCGGTGCGCAAGATGGTGGCCGACCGGCTGCCCTTCGGTGTCGTCGAGATGAAGACCGCCTGGGTCTGCGATGACCCGGATCAGAGTCGCGCGCTCACCGACACGCTGGCACGGATGCCGCTGCACTCCATGACGCTGCTCAACACGCAGTTCGCGATGGCGACCGCGGCGGCCTATGTGCTCAAGCGCTGGCTGTCATCGGGTGGGGTGTTGGCCGCCAAGATTCCGGCAACGCCGTACCCGGATGAGCGCTACCAGACGAAGATGATGTGGTGGGATCGCCGAACGTTCGCCAATCATGCTGACCCCAAACAACTTTCGTCCTACTTTACCGAAGCCCAGCGGGTGGGGCCCCGGCTGGACGACAGCGACGACACCGACACTTCTACCGCGGCAGGGCAATGACCGACAACAACGATCTCACCGACATCGACGACAACGCGTCGCACCGTGCCGTCATCATCGGCACCGACAGCGCCGCCGGTGTCAGCACCCTGGAGAAGCTGCGTGCCGATCCACGGATCACCGTCATCGACAACTGCGGGCAGCAACAGGACGCGCTCGCCGAGCTCGTGCCTGCGGTCGAGGCGGACATCCTCGATGAGCCGACGCGATGGGCGTACTACCCGTGGCGGCGCTGCGTGGTGCACGTCGTCGGCCCGCGGGCATTTCACCGACTGCGCCTGGACCGCAACCGCAACCTCATCAGCGCCGCCGAACAACAGCGTCTGGCGAAGCTGAAGGTCGGCGTCATCGGTCTCAGCGTGGGCCACGCCATCGCATACAACCTTGCCGCAGAAGGCCTTTGCGGGGAGTTGCGGCTCACCGACTTCGACGAGTTGGAGTTGCCCAACCTCAACAGGGTGCCTGGAACCGTGTTCGACCTCGGCGTCAACAAGGCCGTGGTGACTGCCCGCAGAATCGCCGAGATAGACCCGTATCTACCGGTTCGGGTCGACCTCGGCGGTGCTCGGCCGGAGACGATCGACGAGTTCGTCGCCGGCCTGGACGTCGTGGTCGAGGAATGCGATTCGCTCGACGCGAAAGTCCTTGTGCGCGAGGCGGCCCGGGCCCGGCACCTGCCGGTGCTGATGGCGACCGCCGACCGGGGCCTGCTCGACGTGGAGCGGTTCGACCTGGACCCGACGCGGCCGATTCTGCACGGCCTGCTCGGCGATATCGAAACCGCACAGCTGGCGGGTCTGAGCAGCAAGGACAAGGTGCCGCACGTACTGCGGATACTCGACGCCCCGCAGCTGTCGCCGCGCATGGCCGCGTCGCTGGTCGAGGTCGGCAAAACGTTGACGACCTGGCCGCAACTGGCCGCGGAGGTGATCCTCGGCGCCACCGTCGTGGCGGACGCCGTCCGGCGTATCGGGCTGGGCGAGCCGATGCGATCCGGCCGGGTGCGGGTGGACATCGCCGACACGCTCGACCGGATAGACGACCCGCTGACCTCGCGATCCGAGCAGCCGAAGCACGACGACGACCAGCTTGCGGATGAGCCGACCGACGTGGCCGGGATCATCGCGATGGCCGCCGCACGTGCCCCGTCGGGAGGCAACGTCCAACCGTGGCACATCGACTCAAGCGATACCCGGCTCAGTCTGCGGTTGGCGATCAAGTACACCACCACGATGGACGTGGGCTATCGGGGCAGCGCGGTGGCATTGGGCGCGGCGGCGTTCAACGCCCGGGTCGCGGCGGCCGCACACGGGCTGGCGGGCCAGATCGAGTGGTCGCGTGGTGACGAAGGCACGCCGCTCTACGGCACCATGCAACTGGCCCCCGGCGCGGCTCCGGAGTTGGCGGCGCTGTATGAACCGATGCTGCAGCGCGAGACCAATCGGCTACGCGGAACCGCTGCGCCGATCGGGGCGGAGGTGCTCCAGACGCTGCGCTCGGCAGCCGTTCGGGAAGGCGCCAGGCTGACGGTTCTCGACAGCCGGGCCGATATCGAAACGGCGGCAGGTCTTCTCGCCGCAACCGACCGCATCCGCTATCTCACCCCCACGCTGCACCGGGAGATGATCTCCGAACTGCGTTGGCCCGGCGACCCGGCCCAGGACTCCGGTATCGACGTGACGACGCTCGGGCTCGATCCCGCCGACCTGGTGCTGCTCGACATCCTGCGCCGACCTGACGTCATGGCAAAGCTGTCGGACTGGGACGCCGGGGCGGCGCTCGGTGACGACACCTACGAGCGGGTGACGTCGAGTTCTGCCCTCGCGGTCGTTTCGGTGCCGGGACGCCGGCTGACCGACTACGCGCAAGCGGGCTCGGCCGTGGAGTCGGTGTGGGTGGCCGCGCAGCAGAACGGGCTTGCCGTCCAACCGGTGTCGCCGGTGTTCCTGTATGCCCACGACGATCGTGACCTCGAAGAGTTGTCCGCAGCCCACGCCGGGACGCTGCGTGATCTGCAGTACTCTTTCCGCAGGTTGACCACGACCGAGCGCGACGAATCGCAGGCGTTGGTGCTCAGGTTGTCCTTCGCACCACGCCCCTCCGTACGCAGTCGGCGCCGGGCCCATCTGCCGGGTCAGACGCCGCAGTACGGCTGAGGAAGACCGGAGGTAGTTGGGTGCCAGGCAGCCTGGACTTTCTTGTCACGTCGGTCGCCACGCAGCTGATGGCGGTCGACGCGGCAACCTCGGTGCCGGTCAGTCAGCAGGTACTGGCCGAACTGGTGTCCTTCTTCGACGTCGACGTGAGCTTTCTGCGCCACAACGACCATCGCGCACACGCAACACGGTTGGTCGCCGAGTGGCCGCCGCGTCCCCTGGACTCGCCGACCGATCCCATCGCCGTCATCCACTTCGCCGACGCCGACCCGGTGTTCGCGATGGCCGAGCATCTCAAGGAGCCGGCGGTGTTCCGGCCCGAGCCGGCCACCGACGACTACCAGCGCACCATCGAGGCGGGGCGGCACATCCCGAGCACGTCGATGGCATGTGTGCCGTTGCTGTCGGGCGACGTCACCACCGGCGTGCTGGGCTTCGTCAAGTTCGGCGACCGCGAGTGGCAGCCCGCCGAGCTCAACGCGCTGAAGGCGATCGCCTCGCTGTTCGCGCAAGTGCAGGCCCGTATCGAGGCCGAAGAACGGCTGCGCTACCTCGCCGACCACGACCATCTCACGGGGCTGCACAACCGCCGCGCGCTCATGGCGCATCTGGAGGCCCGGTTGGCCCCGGGACAGCCGGGCCCGGTGTCGGTGTTGTTCTTCGACCTCGACCGGTTGAAGGCGATCAACGACTACCTGGGCCACACCGCCGGCGATGCGTTCATCAGCATCCTGGCCCAGCGACTCCAGCGCGGCGACGACCAGCCCAAACTCATCGCGCGGCTCGGCGGCGACGAGTTCGTCGTCGTTCCCGCGGCTCCGATGTCGGCCGAGGCGGCGACCGCGCTCGCCTACCGGCTGCAGTCGGTGCTGCGCGAACGGGTGACCGTCGACGGGGAGATGCTCACCCGCACGGTCAGTATCGGTCTGGCCGAAGGCATCCCGGGCCGGGACTCGACGTCGGATGTGCTCAACCGCGCCGACCACGCGGTTCTGACCGCCAAGAGCTCGGGCGGCAACAAGGTCACCGTGTTCTCCGACGCGATGGCGATGGAGATCGATTTCCGCAACGACATCGAGCTTCATCTGCAGAGCGTGATCGAGGGCGGCGCGCTGCTGCTGCACTACCTGCCCGAGATCGACATGCGCACCGGCGAGGTACTGGCCGCCGAAGCGCTGGTCCGCTGGCAGCATCCGACCCGAGGCTTGCTGGCGCCGGATTCGTTCATCGGCGTGGCGGAATCGATCAACCTGGCGGGCGAGTTGGGCCGCTGGGTGTTGCGGACGGCGTGCGCCGAGTTTTCCCGCTGGCGCGCCAACGGCGTGGGCCGCAACATCGTGCTGCGGATCAACGTGTCGCCGGTTCAGCTGGTGACGGACGGGTTCGTCGAGTCGGTGGCGAGCATCATGAGCGAGTTCGGTCTGCCCCGTGGGTCGGTGTGCCTGGAGATCACCGAAAGCGTTGTGGTCCAGGACATCGAGACGACCCGCACGACCCTCACCGGCTTGCACAACGTCGGAGTGCAGGTCGCCATCGACGATTTCGGGACCGGGTACAGCGTGCTGTCGTTGTTGAAGTCGCTTCCGGTCGACACCCTCAAGATCGACCGCAGCTTCGTGGCCGAACTCGGCTCCAACCCCGGTGACCTGCCGATCGTGCGGGCTGTGATCGCCCTGGCCGGAGCCTTCGGTCTACAGCTGGTGGCCGAAGGTGTGGAAACCGAACGAGCCGCGCTCACGCTGTTGCGGCACGGGTGTTATCGCGCGCAGGGTTTCCTGCTGTCCAAGCCGATTCTGGGCAGCGAAATGCAGACGCTGCTAGCCAAGGGGCGGGTACCCGTGCACTTCTCGGCCGCCCCGCGTATGTGAGCGTCCCGCATCGTGCAGTCCATCGTGTAGACGGGTGACCCGGCAGTAGCCCGACCGTTGTGGTTTGGCGGCGTCGGTGGCGAGCAGTTCGACTCGGCCGAATCTGCTCGCGCTGTCGCCCACGAGCGCGATGTGCAGCGAGTGCCCGTGCTCGGCAAGCTTGTGGGCGCGGCCGGCGATGTGCCGGCTGGGCATGGCGATCGCCAAGCCATGGTGGGCCCGCAGCGCTAGTGGACCGTCGGCGGTCGTGAGCACCGCCCCCACGATCTCGCCTTCCTCGAACACGATGCGCTCCAGCGAGGTGCCGTCGGATATCTGAATACCGCGCTTGCGGGTCTGATCCAGCAGCCACTCGTTGACTGCCGATGACGCGCTGATCCCGCGGTCGGGTTCGATCGCACCGATGACTTTGACGTCGATCTCGGCGCCGGTCGGAGTCCTCATCGGAGTGGTTCCGCGGTCCAGAATCCGGGTGTAGAGCACACCGTAGGGTGATAGCAGACACCGCGACGCCCAGTCCCTGAGGCGAGCACCGTAGAACGGTGCGACGGGGACGCTGAGCTCAGCTGGTTTCAGGTCATCCATGACCCGGATCGTCACATCGGCGTCGGGTGCGGCGGTCGCTCGCGGACCCAAGTCTTCGGTGAGCCCGTCGAAATATTCGCGGGTTTCAGGATCGTCGATCCCCTCGCCCAGCCACGCGCCCGGCGTCGTGTTCACAGCTGGCTGACCGGGCCGCGCCACGAACACGTCGAGGCCGGCGTCGGTCGCCGCGATCGCAGTGGCCAGACCACCGAAGCCCGTGCCACAGCAAATTACGTCGACTTCGTCGTCCCACATCATCTATCGACGTCCCGAGCCATCGCGAGTGAGCGCGGTGCCGGCGGTCAGCCCTGGCATGCGTCTCAGAAGGGACACCGAAACAGCGCTGTTGACCAGCGGATGTTGGGTGGCTGACGCATTGTCCGGCACGCGTGTCGGGGCAGCCGGATATGGAATCGGAAACCGTGGGATTGAGGTTGCCACGGCCCGCACCGGGATTCGAGGGGGATTGCCGGTGCAGGCCATGGCAACGCACACAGGATAACTCTGCGCGATCGCCGACGGCGATGTTGCACGGTACGACGCAGTGCCGGCAGCGGGGGCGCGATCCAACGCTGCTCGGCTCAGCCACGGCGAACCAAGAGTTATCACGCTACGCACCTTACATACCTTTAGAATGTTATGCACGCCCCACGGTGACTTTGAGTATTTCAAGGCCACGGCGAGGCCAATGAGGACACGACCGCTGGCGTGTCTGCGTCAGGAAGACCAGATGAAAGAATTGCCGTACCCCGCACCCGGCGGGATCCGCATTTTCGCCCGACATTGCAGTCGCAAGGATTTCGAGGTTGGTTGGTGACCGAGCAGCTCGACCGCCGAGCACACCTCACCCGGCTTCAGATCCTTCAAGCCGCGGCCGGCCAGTTCGCCCGCAAGCCATACAGCCTGGTCAGCCTCGACGACATCTTGGCCGACGCCGCGGTGACCAAAGGCGCGCTCTACTTCCACTTCCGGTCCAAGCATGCGTTGGCATCGTCGATCGTCGACCACCGCGCCGAGCAGTCGCGCATCGCCGTCGACGAGGTGTTGGCGCGCAACCTGTCCGGACTGGAGACGCTCGTCGACATCACGTGCCTGGTCGCCGCCGAAGACATCGGTGACACCATGGCGCGCGCGGGCCTGAATCTGGTCGAGTCCATCGGCCGCACCGACGGGCTGGGACCGCGCGTGCTGGACGCCTGGATACACGGCTTCACCGACATCGCGCGACGGGCCGTCGACGAAGGTGACATCGTCGACGACAGCGATCCCCGGACGGTTGCGAGACTGCTGGTGTCGATGTATCTCGGCACCCGTCAGACCAGCGACCTCGACGATCCGCAGCGTTTTCTCACCGACCTCGAACAGAACTGGAACCTGGTCCTCCCCGGCTTCGCCAATCCCGACCGACTCGGCTACCTCAGCCAGTTCATCCGGCGGCGCACCGCGTTGACGATACGCAAGGCTTCGCCGCTCGGCCGCGACGAACCCGATCTCGACACGACCGCCCGCACCGGGTCAGGCTGACCGGACCGTCCGAGACATCGACATGCCACGCCAAGCCCGTTCCGGGATAACCAGACGCAAGATCATCACCGCCGCCGTCGACGTGTTCAGCGAGATGGGTTACCCGGCAACGGGATTGGGTGAGATCATCGAGCGAGCCGAGATGACGAAGGGTGCCCTCTACTACCACTTCGACTCCAAGGAATCGTTGGCGGAGGCCATCATCGACGAGAGCGGGGCCACCATGCTGGCCGCCCTTCGCTCCATCACCGAATCGGCGTCGCCCGCACTCGAGAACATCATCCACGGGATGTTCGTGGTGTGCGATTTCAGCCGCACCGACAAGGTGGCGGAGATCGGTATCCAGTTGCTGCGCACGTTCACCGGGATCAACGAGGTCGCCAAACGTATCTACACGAGCTGGCTGGACGAATTGACCGAGCAGATGGGCAAGGCGGCCGCGGAAGGCGACCTTCGGACGGATCTGGACGTCCAGGCCGTCGCCGACGTCATCCTGGGTTCGGTCCTCGGCGCCGAAGCGCTGTCTCGCGCCGGCGTGACAGACCTCGATCTGCGGCAGCGGGTCGCGCGCACTTGGGAGTTGTTGCTGCCGTCGATCGTCAGCGAGGAATCGCTCGGCTACTTCCGCGAGTTTCTGGCGCGTGAGTCCCTTCGGCGGTCCCCACCGGCCCCCGATTAGGACACGACGTCACAGCTCGTCCACCCACAACCGCTCGGTGAGGTCCTGGAACGTCGCGAGCGCTACGGGATCGTCGCCACGCAACAATGCCGACTTACTCATTCTGGCGCGCACGATCGAGCCATCCCGATGAACCAACTCGACGATCAGATCGGCATGTGCACGCACGACCGATACCGCCGACTCGTCCGCGGGTAGCGAATGGAAGATGTCAGCAAAATTCATGGCGTTGACCGCATCGGCGCTGTGCCCGACCATCTCGGCAAAAGCACTGTTGGCGAAGAGGATAGCTCCGTCCGCCGCGATTGCGAGGACCGGTACTGGAAACCGCTCCAAAACGACGAGCGCAGGCATTTGCCGCAGAAGTGCCATCGGTGAGTCTGTGCCCTGACCGTTCTGTCGCCGCTCCACGCCTCCGATTATTGCCGCTCGGCTGCGCTGGTTACCAGCCGTGGCCAGCGACTTCGGTTCGCCAGGCAACAGTGTCCGCGCTCAGCCGGGGTGGTGCACGCCACATGGGTAACTAGGTTTACTCTGTGGGGACATCGGCAGACAGGGGCAGGCATGGACCTGAAGTGGTCGAAATCCGACCAGGAGTTCCGCGACGAAGTGCGCGACTTTCTCGCGCAGAAGCTGACTCCCGAACTACGGCGCGCCGGTCGGTTGATGACGAGCGTCTATGCCGACCACGATGCCAGCATGGCCTGGCAGGCGATCCTGCATGAGCGGGGCTGGGCCGCGCCGGCCTGGCCGGTCGAGCACGGCGGCTGCGACTGGAGCCTGACCCAGCACTACATCTTCAGCAGAGAATCGACGTTGGCCGGCGCACCATCGTTGTCCCCCATGGGTATTCGGATGGTGGCCCACGCGATCATCGCGTTCGGCACCGACGCGCAGAAGGAATACTTCCTCCCCCGCATCCTGACCGGTGAGGTGTTCTTCTGCCAAGGCTATTCGGAACCCGAGGCCGGCTCGGATCTGGCCGCGCTGTCCATGTCCGCAATCTCCGACGGCGATGACCTCGTCTGCACCGGCAGCAAGATCTGGACCACGCACGCGCGCGAGGCGAACTGGATGTTCGCCCTGGTCCGCACTTCCCGCACGGGCAAGAAGCAGCAGGGCATCACGTTCGTGCTGATCGACATGTCCGCACCGGGGATCGAGATCCGGCCGCTCGTCATGACGTCCGGCGAGGAAGTCCAGAACCAGGTCTTCTTCGACGAGGTACGAGTGCCCAAATCCAATGTGATCGGCACGATCGACGATGGTTGGACGGTCGCGAAGTACCTACTCGAATTCGAGCGAGGCGGCGGCGCGTCCGCACCGGCGCTGCAGGTGCTCGCCGAGGAAATCGCAGGGGCGGCCGCAGATCAGCCGGGTCCGAGTGGCGGCAGGCTGATCGACGATCCGGCGTTCAGCCGCAAGCTCGCCGACGCCCGGATCCGCACCGACGTGTTGGAGATCCTCGAGTACCAAGTGCTCGCGGCAGTGGCCGAAGGACGCAACCCGGGCACCGCGTCGTCCATGCTCAAGGTTCTGGCCACCGAACTGAGCCAGACGCTGACCGAGCTGTCCATGGAGGCCGCAGGCCCGCGTGGCCGCGCCTATCAACCGCATGCGACGTGCCCGGGCGGCCCGATCGCCGAGTACGAGCCCCCGGCGGACGGATATGTCAGCGGCGAGCCATGGCAGGCCGTGGCACCGCTGCGGTACTTCAACGACCGGGCCGGCTCAATCTACGCCGGCAGCAATGAGATTCAGCGAAACATCCTCGCCAAAGCAGCACTCGGACTCTGACAGGAACCAGTGATGGACTTCAACCTGACCAAGGAACAGGAACTGTTGCGCGACGGGCTCAGCAAGTTCCTGTCCAGCCGCTATGACCTGCAATCGAGCCGATCCGCGGCCAAGTTGGGCGCCGGCTGGCAACCGGAGATCTGGCGCGGATTCGCCGACGAGCTCGGCATCCTCGGCGCGACCCTGCCCGAGGAAGCAGGCGGTATCGGCGGCGGACCGGTCGAGGCGATGGTCATCGCCGAGACGCTGGGGCACGCGCTGGTCGTCGAACCGTTCGTGGACACCGTGGTGGTCGCGGGTGGCCTGCTGCACCGGGCGGGCACCGAAGGCGCCCAGACACTCCTGGAGGGCCTGGTCGCCGGGGCAGCCGTCGTCGCACTCGCGGCTACCGAGCCGGCGTCCGGGGACAACTGGCGCGACGTCGCCACGACCGCTCGGCGCGATGGTGACGACTGGGTGCTCCAAGGCACGAAGATCATGGCCGTGAGCGCCCCGCTCGCGACCCACCTGCTGGTCACGGCGCGTACCTCGGGGGAACGCGGCGACGCCGACGGGATCTCGCTGTTCCTCGTGGATTTGGGCGCGGCGGCCGGCGGTTTCACGGCACACCACTACCGCACCGTGGACGACCGCAGGGCGTCGGATCTGACCTTCGACGGCCTCCGGTTGCCGGGCGACGCGCTGTTGGGCGAAGAAGGCCGGGCCTGGCCCTCGCTGGACCTGGCCCGCGACGAAGGTGCGGCGGCGGTGTGCGCGGAAGCCGTCGGCGGGATGCGCAAGGTCCTCGCCGACACCGTCGAGTACTGCAAGCAGCGCCAGCAGTTCGGCCAGCCGATCGGCAATTTTCAGGCGCTGCAGCACCGCATGGTGGACATGCACATGGAGGTCGAACAAGCCGCCGCCGCCGTCTATCTGGCGGTATTGAACCTGGACGCCGAACCCGCCGCGCGAGCCAAAGCGGTGTCGGCCGCCAAGGCGACGGTGGGCCGGGCCGCCCGCTTCGTCGGCCAGAACGCGGTGCAACTGCACGGCGGGATGGGCATGACCGAGGAACTCGCGATCGGCCACTATTTCAAGCGGCTCACGGCGATGCAATACGAGTTCGGTTCGACCGACTACCACGTCACTCGATACGCGGAGCTGACGCGGCCATAGAAGCATTGACTACTTGGTATTGATCAGCCGCGCCACACCGCGCATCACCGCACGCGTGGCGTGGTGGCGTATCTGATCCAGCGGCGACGACGGCGTCGGCGCAGACGCGGTACCGAGCCTGGGCAACAGCGCCAGCGCGTTGGTGCGGTTGATGGCGTTGCGGGTGCTCACATCGAGACCGTCGTACGTGTCCAAACCAGCGGCGAAGAGCTGGCTGGCGGGGAGTGGCGCAAAGGGCCAGTCCGAGCCGAACGTGATGTGGCCGGGCTTGGCGAAAGCCAGCAGGGTGGGCAGGGCGGCGGCGCTCGACGACAGCGCGGTGTCGAAGTAGAAGCTCGCGAAGTCGTCGAGGATGTCGGCCGGACTGCGTCCGGTGTCCCCCATGATGGCCACCGCCATGCGGTGTGAGGCATACGGGACGAACCCGCCCGCGTGGCTCAGGATGAATTTGATGTTCGGATATTTGCGCCGTACTCCATTGCGCACCAACAGGTAGGCCGCACGGGTGGTGTCGAGCAGGAAGTCGGCGGCGAAGGGAACGATACCGGGAACCGTTGGGCCCGGCAGTTCGGCCGGGTGGACGAACACCACCGCGGACCGGGCGTCGAGCGCCGCCCACAGTTCGTCCTGGCCGTCCTCACCGAGATAGGTTCCGGCGTTGTTGGCCAACAGCACTACACCGTCGGCATGGAGTTGGTCGAGCGCTCGCACCGCCTCGGCGACCGCGGCGTCAACATGCGGCATCGGCACGGTGGCGAAGAAGCCGAACCGGTCCGGCCGGGACGCCACCAGTTCGGCACCGTAGTCGTTGACGTCACCGGCCAATGCCGCGGCGTCGGCCGCTTTCGGCAGGAAGGTGGTGCCCGGGGTCGACACCGACAGCACCGCCGTGGCGATGTCGAGTTCGGCCATGGTCTGCAACGAGGCTTCCGGACTCCAATCCGGTAAGGCGCGTCCGCCGGCTTCGTCGATCCCTGCCTTCTGCAGGGCCTTTCGATAATCGGCCGGAAGCATGTGGTGATGGGTATCGATTCGGTTCATGACTTTTGCTCCCTAGCGGTCGGTGATGCGGGCACCGGCGAGCGCCGGGACGCTGTCCTCGGCCCGCAGCAGCGAGCGGGCGCCGGTCTTGAACTGGGCGAGTTTGTCGATGATCGTCTGCCCTTCCGGGGTATGGCCCCAGATGCTGATGCCCTGATGCGTGGTGGGCTCCCAGGTCGCCTCGTCGACGACCAGCGGATTCCATCCCACCTCCCATTCAAAACCCGACGGCGTCATCGCGTAGTAGGACAGCTCCTTGTCGTTGGTGTGCTGGCCGACTCCCAAAGCCATCCCAAACCCGAGTGCCTTGACGCGCCGATACGACATGGCCATGTCGTCGAGTTCAGCGACCTGGATGTTGAGGTGCTGGACCCGGGTGCGGATCGGGTTGACCGGCAGCCGGTTGACCGCGGCGATGGCCACCGAGTGGTGGCGCTCGTTGACCCGCAGAAACCGGATCTTGAATTTGACACCGCTGATGGTCTCGTCGATGTAATCGGACAACCGGGCGTCGAAGACGGTGTGGTAGTAACCGTGCATCTGGTGCGGCTTCTTCGTGGCGATAGCGACGTGACCCATACCGCCGGCACCGGTCACGAATCCTCCGTGCGCGGTCATCCGCAGTGGTGTGACGGCAGGGCAGGCGCGGGTGAAGATCTCCTGGGCCAACCCATTCGGCCCAGGGAACCGCACCAGACGTTCGACCCCACGCAGAGCCGTTTCCTCTGCGCTGCCCTGGGTCACCGGTACACCGCGGTTCACCACGCGGGCGACGATGTCATCGAACGTGGCGTGGTCGTCTAGCTGCCAGCCGAGTGCCGTGACATCCTCGGCCGGTCCGCGCTGCAACAGGAAACGGCATTCGTGGTCGTCGAGCCGGAACCGGAGGACATCGGGCAAGGCGTCGTCGAGGTGCATACCGATCGCGTCCCGGCCGAAACGTCGCCAATCGCTGAACTTTTCGGTTTCGATGACGACATAGCCGAGGTGGACGTTGCCGAACACGCTAGACATGAGCGAGCTTTGAGTCCGGGCCGAGGAATTCGGTGACGAGTTCATTGAACAACTCGGCGCGTTCCCACTGCATCCAGTGGCCGGTGTGCGAGGTCATCACCAATTCGGCATTGAGCATGGCGTTGAGCAGCATCGGGCCGCCAGAGGGCCGGTTCACCTTGTCGTCGCGCCCCCACAGGATCAGCGTGGGCGTCGGTAGCGTCTTGAGTCGGCTGTCGCGGGTGAGGTCCATCCGCCACAGTGTGCGCAACGCTTTCGGTCCGGACGGGCGGGTCAACGGCGGATCGGCCACCACCTCGGGATCGATGGACGCCTGGTACCGCAGGTCGATCAGATCCTCTGGTACCGAATTACCGTCGTATACCAGGTAATTGCGGATGAAGGCGGTCAGCTTCTCGCGACTGGGCCCGTCGCCGGTGTAATAGGACAGCAGGCTGCCCAGACCCGCGGTCGGCAGTGCGCGCGTGGTGCCGATGCCGCCGGGGCCCATGAGCACCAGCTTGTCCACCCGCTGGGGAGTGTCCAGTGCCAGCCGTAAAGCCGCGGCGCCGCCGTATGAGTTGCCGATCAGATGCGCTGTCTCGATACCCAGTTCGTCGAGCAGGCCCCGGATCATGTCGGCCAGGAACCCGAATGGGTCGGCCTTGTCGACCCCCTTGGCCGACCGCCCGTAGCCGGGCATGTCCGGCACGATGACCCGGAAATGCGCGGCGAGAGCATCGATGTTGCGGCCGTAGTTGGACACCCCGGACGCTCCCGGCCCGCCGCCGTGCAGCATCACCACGGCGGGACCGGTGCCCGCTTCGGTATAGAAGATCGGCCGGCCGACGACCGTCACGGTGTGTTCGGCAAGTTCGATGGTGGTCATGCGTGGGCTCCAGTTCTGGTCGGTGCCAGCTCGTAGCCGGCTGGTGGTGGGGGTATCCGCCGACCGGATTCGGCTGCGGCGTAGATGAATCCGTCGGGGCGCAGCACCGCGGCTGCGATCTTCTTGCCTTGCAGCCAGGCGATGAGCGTGCCGTCGATGTCGCGGACCGATCCGGGCCCCGGGGCGTCCTCGGGACCGGCCAACGCGATGGCAGGCACGCCCAGCTCGGTCCAGGCCCGCACGCCCGCCGGGGCCACGCCCAAGTGCAGCACCGTCCAGCGCCCGGCCACGACCTCGTCGAGTCGCACCGTCGCGCCCGCGTCGTCGATCACCCACGGCTGTGGGATCTGCCAACCGGCCGCGTCATTTCCGGACCGGGCGAAGAACCCGTCGTCGTAGCGCGCGTCCGGGATCCAATAGAGCTTCTGACCGCCGCGCAATACCCCGGGCAGCTTGGTCAGTGCGCGCAGGATGTGGTTGCGGATGGCGGCGATCACCCGGTTGCGCTCGGTGATCACGCGGCCGACGAGGCAGGCGCGGCGGGTGACTTCGACGACGTGCGGTTTGCGTTCGGCCTCATAGGAATCCAGGAGGGCATCGGGTGCCCCGCCGGCGAGCACCGCGGCGAGTTTCCAGCACAGGTTGGCCGCGTCACGGACACCCGCCGACATACCCTGGCCGATCCACGGCGGCATGGCGTGGGCCGCGTCGCCGGCGAGGAAGATGCGGCCCACCCGCCAGCGGTCGGCAACCCGGACATGATGGCTGTAGACCACGGCCCGCAGGATCTCGACGTCGGCGGGCGTGATGCCCTGATCCCCCAGCACCTTCCAGATCTCGCGCTCGCTTACCAATTTCTGCTCGTCCTCACCGGCCCGGGCCGGGTACTCCCAGCGGTGGTGCCCCAGTGGCGTCGGGCAGTCGACGGTGGGACGGTCCGGATTGCAGTGGAACCGAAGCCGGTCGTGGGCATCCCATTCCCTGAGCACCTTGGTGTCGATGACGACCCATCGTTCGGCATAGGTGTTGCCCGCATACCCGATGCCCAACTGCCCGCGTGTCGGGGAGGATCCGCCGTCGGCGGCGATGACGTAGGAGGCTCGAACCCTCTTGAAGGTGTCGGTGCGAAGGTCGGCCAGCATCAGCTCGACGTGATCCGATTTGGCCAGCACCCGTAGGCATTCGTGTTCGAGCAGCACCTCGACGGTGTCGAAGCGCTCCACCCCCTCGCGCAGGACATGGTCGACCGCGGGCTGGTAGAGGAACTGCTGAGCCGGGTGGCCCGAACCGCGCGCGAAGATCGTCGTCTCGATGAAAGGCACGCCGTCGGCGTCGACGAACGCCACGGGCCGGTCGGGCAGCATGTCCTGCTGCAGCCGGTCTGCCAGGCCGACCGACTGCCAGATGCGCAGCACCTCTTCATCGGTGCTGATCGCCCGGGCCCTGCCGTATACGTCTGGATCACGCTCGATGACAAGCACTTTCAATCCCTGTCGGCCCAACAGGTTGGCCGCGGTGGCGCCGGTAGGCCCATACCCGATCACCGCCACGTCGTAGAGGTCTGCAGTCACGGTGGTCTCTCTCGTCATCGAGGGTTGTCCTGTAGTGATCGCTACGGTAATGTAGTGATCGCTACAGAGTCAATAGGAATTGTGACGGGAGTCCAGATGCCCGCTGATGAGCAGCCCAAGCCGCGCCGTCGTCGCCTCGATGGCGAGCAGTCGCGGGAACGGATCCTCGACGCCGCCACCGAAATCGCTGCCGAGCGCGGCTATGAAGGCACCAGCATCGCGTTGGTCAGCAAGAAGTGCGGGTTGCCGGCCAGCTCGATCTACTGGCATTTCAAGGACAAAGACGACTTGATCGCGGCGGTGATCGAGCGCAGCTTCGGGACCTGGCTCGAGGCTTGGCAGGTGCCGGCCGAAGGGACCGCCGAAGAGCGAGCCACCGCATTCGGCGCAAACGTCGCCAAGGCGTTGGTCGAATCCCCCGACTTCATCCGGCTCGGGCTCATGCTCGCCCTGGAGCGCCGCCCCGTCGAGCCACGCGCCCGGGCCATGTTCCTGCAGGCACGCGTTCAGGCGTACACCCAACTCGTCGACACAATCCTGGACTGGGCACCGGACCTGAGCGACGCCCAGGTCCACCACCTGGCCACCTACACCATCGCCGGCGCCGACGGTCTGTTCATCGCCAAGGAGATCGGCGGCGATTCGGTGGATCTGATCGCATTGTTCGAGTTGCACGCGCGCAATGTGATCGATGCGGCCCGTCGCCTGGTCAACGATCGGGACAGCCGATGAGCCGCTATCCGGTCGCCATCGTCGGCTCGGGCAACATCGGCACGGATCTGATGATCAAGATCCTGCGCGCCGACGGGCCGCTGGCCGTGGTCGCGATGGCCGGTATCGATCCGCAGTCCGACGGTCTGGCGCGGGCCGCCCGCCTCGGGGTGCCCACCACAGCCGACGGCGTCGAGGGGCTGCTCGCGATGCCCGAATTCGGGGACGTCAAACTGGTTTTCGACGCCACGTCAGCGGGCGCACATCCCACCAACTGGGCCCGGCTGGCCAAGCACGGCGTCCGGATGATCGATCTCACCCCGGCCGCCCTCGGCCCCTACTGCGTGCCGGTGGTGAACATCGAGGAGCACCTCGACGCGCCCAACCTCAACATGGTGACCTGCGGCGGCCAGGCCACCGTGCCGATCGTGGCCGCTGTCGCACAGTCGGGCATGGTGTCGTACGCCGAGATCATCTCGTCCATCTCGTCGCGGTCGGCGGGTCCCGGCACCCGCGCCAACATCGACGAGTTCACCGAAACCACCTCTGCGGCACTGCGCATCGTCGGCGGCGCGCAGCGGAGCAAGGCGGTGATGATTCTCAATCCGGCCGACCCGCCGGTCCTGATGCGCAACACCGTGTACTGCCTCGTCGACGGTGACACCGATCAGCACACCATCGAGAGCGACGTCGCGGCCATGGCCGACAGGGTCGGCGGCTACGTGCCGGGATACCGACTCAAACAACGCGTCCAGTTCGAGACGTTCAGTGCCGCGCGGCCGCTGTACATCCCGGAAACCGGAAAGTTCACCGGGACCCGCGTGACGGTGATGCTCGAAGTCACGGGTGCCGCGCATTACCTGCCCGCCTATGCAGGCAACCTCGACATCATGACCTCGGCCGCCAAAGCCACCGCCGAACGCATCGCCACCTCTGAAAGCGCGATCACACCATCATGATTCACGACTTGTACGTCAGCGACGTCACGCTGCGGGACGGCATGCATGCGGTGCGCCACCAGTACCGCCTCGACCAGGTGACCACCATCGCCGCCGCACTTGACTCCGCCGGGGTGGATTCCATCGAGGTCGCCCACGGCGACGGTCTCGGCGGATCGAGCTGCATCTACGGTTTCGGGGCACACACCGACCTGGAGTGGATCGAAGCCGTCGCCGGGACCGTCCGCAACGCCCGGGTGGCGACGTTGTTGTTGCCCGGCATCGGCAGCGTGCACAACCTCAGGGACGCCCACCGCGCCGGCGCCACCGTCGTGCGCGTCGCCACCCATTGCACCGAAGCCGACATCTCGGCCCAGCACATCGCGGCTGCGCGTGACCTCGGCATGGACACCATCGGCTTCCTGATGATGAGCCACATGGCCACGCCGGCACAGCTGGCCGGTCAGGCCGAACTGATGGAGAGCTACGGAGCCACATGTGTTTACGTCGTCGACTCGGGTGGCGCCATGACCATGCGAGACGTCGCCGACCGGGTGGACGCGCTCCGCGAAGTCCTGTCCCCCACCACTGAGATCGGGATTCACGCCCATCACAATCTGTCGCTGGGCGTGGCGAACTCGATCGTCGCCGTCGAGCATGGCGCCAACCGGGTCGACGCGTCGCTGACGGGCATGGGCGCCGGGGCAGGCAACGCACCGCTCGAGGTGTTCGTCGCGGCTGCCGACAAACTGGGCTGGCGGCACGGCTGCGACCTGCATGCTCTCGAAGACGCCGCCGACGACATCGTGCGCCCCCTGCAGGACCGGCCGGTCCGGGTGGACCGCGAAACGCTGACCCTCGGATACGCGGGGGTGTATTCGAGCTTTCTGCGCCACGCCGAGGCTGCGGCGGAGCGCTACGGTGTCGATGCCCGCTCGCTGCTCGAAGAGGCCGGTCGCCGCGGGATGGTCGGCGGCCAGGAGGACATGCTCGTGGACATCGCACTCGACCTGGTCGCTGGATAAAACCGCTTGGCACCGCCCGTAGGGTGGAACGGTGAGCTTTCGCGGCTGGTTGCTGTTCGGCGCGATGAGCATTATCTGGGGCATTCCGTACCTGCTGATCAAAATCGCGGTCGAAGGGGTTTCGGTACCGGTTCTGGTCCTGGCCCGCACCGCGGTCGGCGCTGCCGTGCTGCTGCCATTGGCGATGTCGCGCGTGGCCTGGGCTCCGGTTCTGCGGCATTGGAAACCGGTGTTGGCTTTCGCGTTCTTCGAGATCATCGCCGCCTGGCTGTTGTTAACCGACGCCGAACGGCATCTGAGCAGTTCGATGACGGGCTTGCTCATCGCTGCTGCGCCGATCATCGCCGCGGCGCTCGATCGCGTGACCGGCGGCGAACGGCTGGGCGCCAAGCGGATCGTCGGCCTCGGTGTCGGGCTGTCCGGCGTTGCGGTGCTCGCCGGGCCCGGCCTGGCCGGTGGGCACGCCTGGCCGATCGCCGAGGTTCTGCTGGTGGCGACGTGCTACGCGATCGCGCCGCTGGTGGCGGCCCGCTATCTGGGTGACGTTCCGACGCTTCCCTTGACCGCCGCGTGCCTGACGGTCGCCGCGCTCATCTACGCGACCCCGGCCGCCTTGACGTGGCCCGACGAAATGCCGTCCGAACGCGTGCTTTTCGCGCTCGCCGCGCTCGCGGTCATCTGCACGGCGCTGGCTTTCATCGTGTTCTTCGCGCTCATCCGGGAGGTCGGCGCCGCACGGGCGCTGGTCTTCACCTACGTCAACCCCGCGGTAGCACTGGCCGCAGGGGTCATCGTGCTGGGTGAGCCGTTGACCGCATGGAACGTCGCCGGCCTCGCACTCATCCTCACCGGATCGGTACTCGCCACCCGCAAGCCACGCGAACCGGAGCCCGAGCTCGCCGAACCTACCCGGGCCGGCCCGCGGTGAGCAGTTCGTCGATCGTGACGAACTTGATCCGCGGGCGGGCCTCCTGCTCGCCACGAGAGCGTTCGGCAGCGTCGATGGCGCGCCAGCCGGACCAGCCCACCGCCTCGCACCCGCGGCGGGTCAGCAGCGCGGTCAACGATTCGCTGTCATCGATCTCCCGCGCGAGCACGCCGGCGTCGAAGTCCGCCCACAACTGGGCGACGGTCTGTTCGGCGCACAGCCGATTGGTGCCGATGACACCGCGGGGGCCGCGTTTGATCCACCCCGTGACGTAGGTTCCCGCCGCACCGTCGATGACCCGGCCCGCATCGTTGGGCACCGTCCCGGTGCGCTCGTCGTAGGGCAGGCCGTCGATCGGCTGCCCGCGGTACCCGATCGAACGCAGGATGAGCGACGTCTCGATCAAATCTGTGCCGTACCGGTCGCTTCGCACCTCCAGTCCTTCTGCGCGATGTTCGCCAACGACGGCAACCGGTGACGTGTCGAATCGGAACACGATGCGCTTGTTACCCGCAACGTGTTCGCGGTGTGCGTATTCGCGGGCGACTCTCAGCTTGAACGAGGTTTCGACATCGTCGTCCTCGTCGGTGTCCGGCAGGTCGGCGGGATCTATCACGACGTCGATGCCGTCGAGATGCCCCAGGGCCGCGAACTCGCCGACCGAGAACGCCGCGTCACGGATACCGCGCCGGGCGATCACGACAACCTCGTCGATTGCACTGTCGGCCAACGCTTCCAGCGTATGTTCCGCGATGTCCGTCGCCGCAAGCGCATCGCGACTCATCAACAGCACGCGGGCGACGTCCAGGGCGACATTGCCGTTGCCCACGATGACCGCACGCTCGGTGGACAAGTCGAATGTGTGCCCGGCGTGGTCGGGGTGGCCGTTGTACCAGCCGACGAAATCCGCGGCCGGGTGATTGCCCGCCAGCTCCTCACCCGGGATGCCGAGCCGGCGACTGTCTGCGGCGCCGACGGCGTAGATGACGGCGTGGTGGTGCGCCAACAGTTCGTCGTGGCTGACGTCTCTGCCGATCTCGACATTGAAGTGGCACGTGAACCGAGGGTTGGTGAACATCCGATCGAAGATGCCGACCACTGACTTGGTGTGCTGATGGTCCGGCGCCACCCCGGCGCGGATCAAACCGAACGGTGTCGGCAGGCGCTCGAAGAGATTGATCTCCACGCCGTCGACTTCGATGAGTTCGGCGGCCGCGTAGCAGGCCGCCGGGCCAGAACCGACGATCGCCACCCGCAGCGCGCCCGCCGCGACGCCCGGTCGGGACGCGCGCGCCGGCGTCGTGTCGGGCTGAAGAGGATGCCGCTCGAAGTACTCGGCGTTGAGGTCCTTGAACCGCCGCAGCTCGTCGGGCAGGTCTTCCTCGTAGTGGATCGCGCCGACGGGGCACTCTTCGAAGCAGGCCCCGCAGTCGATGCACGACTCGGGGTCGATGTAGAGCATCTCGCTGCCGCTGAACTCTCCGGATCCGTCGGCCGGACGGATGCAGTCCACCGGGCACACCGGTACGCAGCTGGCGTCTTTGCAGCAGTTCTGGGTGATCACATAAGCCACGCGGCCCCCTCTCAACGATCGGCAAGCTTACTGGACACCTGTCCGGTTTGCACATGCAGAATTGGAACTCCCGATTCCCAGTCGCGGATCTATGAGGCCCGGCGACCTACGCTTGCACCGAAAAGCAGTGATTGACCGCGACTTTGATCAAGGCATTGCCATGCGCCCAGATGCGCCATACCCTGGACACATGTCCAGTTCAGCGGTGACCACTGTCACTCGTCTGCGCGACGCGCATGCCCAACGCACGCACACCTACCAGCGGGTCTTCGGTGCGGCCGCACAACTGCTCGACACGCAAAGCGACGTCTCGGTACCGGCGCTGGCCGCACGCGCCAAGATGGCACCGGCAACCCTGTGCGCCCATTTCCCGACGGTCGAGGTGGTGTTCGCCGAGCTCTACCTGCACCGACTCTCGGTGTTGCCGCTCGTCATCGATCCCGCCGCAAACCACGCCACCCGAGTCAGCGAGCAGCTCTCGGCGATCACGCTGCTCTTGGCCGACGAACCCCGCCTGGCGCGTGCATGCACCGAGGCCCTCGTTCGCAGCGACGACGACGCTGTCGCCGACGTCCGGTCACGGATCGTCGCCGAGGTGCGGCGACGCATCTCGACCGCCCTCGGCGCGGGCGCATGGCCCGAAGTGCTCGCGACGCTGGAGTCGGTGTTCTGGGGCGCGTTGCTGCAGGCCCAGACCGGAGCGATGAGTTATCGGCAGATGGCCCGCCAACTCGAGACCATGGTCGCGTTGATCGTGCCCGAGGCTTAGCAGCTACCCACGCCCGCCAATGTCACGCTGGCGTGGCATTGGCGCGCCTGCGTCACGCTGGCGTGACAATCGCACGTCAACCACGCTGGCGTGACAATCGGGCGCCTACGTCACGCTGGCGTGACAATCGCGAGCGTCGGGCGATCCACAACCCAGTCAGACCCGGGTTTGCGCTGCCAGCCATCCTCCGAATTCCGTGATATCGCGACCGTGCGCCGGCGCGACATGGTCGCAGCCGAAGCCCGTGACCCAGCTGCCGTCATCGAGTTCGACCTTGCCCAGCTGCATCGGGGCGGGGAGCTCAGCGAGGAACTCGCCGAGCGCCGCGGTTGAGAGCACCCACCGCTCCCCTACGATCGCCGCACCGCCGTCGTCGGCGCGCACGAGCCCCGGCTTGGGCGGAACCGTGTCGAGTGCGAACAACCGGTATCGCGGTGCGGTCGCGAGCGGCCCGGCCCACCGCGCTCCACGTTCGGTGAGTTGATGCTCCAAGGGCTGCCCGCGCAGGTGGGCGCCGAACACCGCGAGTTCGGTGACGGGCGCCCCTGCGAATTCCGGCCAGGCCGCACCCGCCGGTTCTGCGAGGAAACGTGCCGCCAGATCAGCGACCACACCGTCATGGAATGCCGGCGCCAAGAGCGTGACACCGAACTGGGCACCGTCGGACACCGTGCCGGCGGGAACCGCGATGGCACACATGTCGAACAGGTTGCAGAAGTTGGTGTATCGCCCCATGCGGGTGTTCACCGCGATGGGATCGGCGGCGACCTCGGCGATTGTCGGATGTGCGGGTGCCGTCGGCACGAGCAGGGCATCGCAGCCGGCCAGTTGTGCAAATGCCTCATGCCGCAGTTGCTCTACTCGACGGCGGTCGCGCAGCAGATCGGCCGCCGAGTAGGAACCACCGGCCGTGACGATAGCCGTCACAGTCGGGTCGAGAGCAGCGCCTGCTTCTGCGGTGGTGACGAATTCGCCTACCGCATCGTATCTTTCGGCGACGAGCGCGCCGTTGTACAGCAGATCGGCCGCCGCGAAGAACGCGTCCATCGCGATCGGCACGGTCTCAAATCCGGCCGCCTGCGCCTGGCGCACCGCCGCGCCGAACGCAGCACGCCAGTCCGTATCCAGTTCGGGAAGCTGTTCGGGTACCGCGACACGCGGAGCCGATGCGGCGGCGAGGGGCGTGTCCGGTGGCCAATGGCGTTGCGGAGCACCGGCACTCATGACCGCCATCGCCTGCTGTGCCGTGCTCAAGTCTCTGGCGAAGACCGTCACACAGTCGTAGCTCGCACATGCCGGCACCACACCGGCCGTGGACACCACACCGATCGTCGGCTTGATCCCAACGATGCCCTGCAGCCCGGCAGGTACCCGGCCCGATCCTGCGGTGTCGGTGCCGATCGCGATGTCGGTGAAGCCCAACGCGACCGCCACCGCCGACCCGGAGCTCGAGCCGCCGGAGATGTAGTCGGGACGACGTGAATCCCGCACGGGCCCATAGGGACTACGGGTTCCGACGAGTCCGGTCGCGAACTGGTCGAGGTTTGTCTTGCCGATGACGACGGCACCGGCCGCCTTGAGAGCGGAGACGACCGGTGCGTCGGCATCGGGGGTGTAACTGAATCCGGGGCAGGCCGCCGTCGTCGGTACCCCGGCGACGTCGACGTTGTCTTTGACCGCCAGCACCAGACCGGCCAACGGGCCCTCGGCTGCGCGATATTCGGCCTCAACGTCATCCTGTGGACGCAGATGGATGAAGACTTCGCTGCGCCCGCTCTGCTCGATCCGGCCGTAGATGTCGGCGATGCGCATCATGCGGACTCCTTTCTCACGAATTCTCCTGCGGCCGCCCAACGTTCGCGTTCCTCGGCCCGCGCGGCCTCCATCGTGGCGCGGGTGGCGGCGATGTCGTCGGCGTTGGCGGCGAGGAACTCCTCGTGCTCGGCGAGCGAGAACACGCCGTCGGTGATCTCGACCTGACCGCGGCCTGCCGCCATGTCGGCGCGCAGATCCGACAACTCCTCGGCTGACACGGGGTACCACTGGATCCGGTCGAAGAACCGCAACAACCACGGGTGCTGCGGTTCGAATCCCTGTGCGGCGAGCGGATGCCGATGATGCCAGATCTGCGTTGTCCGACCGACGAATTGGTAGCCGCCCGGCCCCTCCATGCCGTAGATGCACAGATAGGCGCCACCGATACCCACCGCGTTCTCGGGCGTCCACGTGCGGGCCGGGTTGTACTTCGTGGTCACCAGGCGGTGGCGCGGATCCAGCGGTGTGGCGACCGGCGCGCCGAGGTAGACGTCGCCGAGCCCGAGCACGAGATACTCGGCGTCGTAGACGATCCGGTGCACGTCGTCAGTGGAGGCCAGGCCGTTCATCCGCCGGATGAACTCGATGTTCCACGGGCACCACGGGGCATCGGCCCGCACGCCGTGCATGTAACGTTCGATCGCTTCACGCGTGGCCGGATCGTCCCAGCTCAGTGGGAGCCGGACCGTTCGGCTGGGCACGACGAGCTCCTGCGCGGCGGGCAATGACGCCTCGATCTCGATGAGCATCGGCACCAGCGTCGACAACGGGAGCCGCCCCGAATCCACCTTGACCTGCAGCGATCGCACACCGGGTGTGAGATCGATCAGGCCGTCCGGCCGGTGCTGTTCCAGCGCGGCGTGCAGTGCATGGGCACGTGCACGCAACGCCAGGTCGAGGCGCATCTCGCCGTACTCGACGAGGACGTTGTCGTCCCCGATCCGGCGGTAGGTGACGTTCGTGGTTTCGTCCGATGATGTTGTGCGGGCGAGAATTCCGTTGTCCTGGTCGCCGCCCGCGGAGAACACGGCGGGGATGAAGGCACGCCGCTCACGTCCGACCGTCGCGATGGGCGGCGCCGCCTCGGCCCGCACCGGCACGAACCGCACCGTGGCACCCGGGGCCAGCTGACCCAGCTTCCAGCGGTCGGCGGCCGTAACCGTGACCGGACAGACGAAGCCGCCCAGGCTGGGTCCGTCGGGGCCGAGCAGGATCGGGGTGTCGCCGGTGAAATCGAGCGAGCCTACCGAGTACGCGTTGTCGTGGATGTTCGACGGATGCAGCCCGGCCTCGCCGCCGTCGGGACGGGCCCACTCCGGCTTCGGCCCGATGAGCCGGACACCGGTGCGGTCGGAGTTGAAGTGCACTTCGTAGTCGTGGCTGAGCAGGGTGTCGATGTCGTCGCGCGTGAAGAACTCGGGAGCCGAGTGCGGACCGACGGTCACGGCGACGAACCAGTGCTTGCCGATGGCCGGCAGCTCGTCGAACAGAATGCGCCGGCGCCTGCCCGCCGGCGTGCCGGCAGTTTCCAGTTTGTCGCCGGCACACAGCACGCGACCTTCATGGCCACCGAACCGGCCCAGCGTGAATGTCGCTGCGCTGCCGAGGTATTCGTCGGCAGCGAGGCCGCCGCCCACGGCGAGGTAGATGCGCAGGCCTGGACCGTCGACCATACCGACGTCGAGCACCTGACCGGCCTCGACCAACACCGGCTCCCACTGCGGGACCCGTCGGCCATCGACGGTCACCGGGGCCGGCGCGCCTGCTACGCACACCCACGTGTCGGTGTCGAAACGCAGTGCCGGGCCACCCATCGTGGCTTCCAGACCCGGCGCGCCCTCTGGATTGCCCACCGCGATGTTGGCGAGCCGGAAGGACACGTCGTCCATCGGTCCGGAGGGCGGTACGCCGACCTGCCAGTATCCGATGCGGCCCGGCCAGTCCTGGACCGTGGTGGCCATGCCGGGGCGGATGACCTCGATACCGCTCGTCATGAGCGGGTCACAACCATCCGCACCGCCGTCGGGTCGAATCCGTTGCAGGGGTTGTTGATCTGCGGGCAGTTCGAGACGAGCACGAGGGTGTCGATCTCGGCACGCAACGACAACTTCTTGCCGGGAGCAGACAGCCCGTCCACGATGCCAAGCGATCCGTCGGGATCGACGGGCACATTCATGAAGAAGTTGATGTTGCTGACGATGTCGGCCTTCGTCAGGCCCCACCGCGCACCCTCGCCGATGAAGTTCTCCACACAGGCGTGCTGGTGTTTGGTGTGGTGGCCGTAGCGCAGGGTGTTGGACTCCTGCGAGCATGCGCCACCGAGCGTGTCGTGGTTGCCGACTTCGTCGTCGATGATCGTGAGCATGGGCTCGCCATCACTGTCGCGCAGTACCGATCCGGTGGTCAGGAAGATGTTGCCTTGCGCGGCGACGGTGGCGGGCGCACTGTATCGGACACCGTGATCGTCGGCACCGTAGAACAGGGTGTCGACGGCCTGGTTTCCGTGCAGGTCGATGATGGTCAACACGTCTCCGGCCGTCACGATCTTCGACCATGGCCCCCGAGGGGCGACGATTTCGTCAACGATTGTCGCGGTCATCGGGCACTCCAGACATCTTCGGAATTGAGATAGGCACGTTGGTATTCGGGGTCCCGATCGGTGAGGTGGGCACCGATCTCGGCGAGGTCGTCGGGTGCGGACCACGCCAGCACCTCAAGTGAGCCCACGTCGAAGGTCGGCGCCGGATCGAGTGGGTGTGCGGTATTGGCGATGGCGACGATCAGCGGCAGGTGCAGGAGCAGTTCGACGGCCGTTCCCGCGCCTGCCGATCCGGTCGACACCAACGCCCCGTCGGGTTGTACCCGCACGCCGTGAAAGAACGACACGCTCGGCGCCACGTCCCGCCGGGTCAGGCCGTTCTTGAGCGCGGCAAGCACCAGCAGTTCGCGTCCGGCCGGGCTGGTCGATTCCGGGCTTCCCGCACCGTATTTCGCGTTGTTGCCGGACAGCGTGGTGGCGCCGCAGACCGCGTCATGATGGCCCGAGGTGTCCGAGACGATGGTCGCGAGCACGCGGCCCTGATCGCTGAGCAGGGGGTGTCCGGACGAAAGATACGCCTGCCAGGGCACTTTCACGGTGTCGGCGACGTTGAGCCGCTCCCATGGTGCGTCGGCACGCCAGAGCAGCAGGTGCGCGCACGCCGTGCCGTGCAGGTCACGCAGCCGCAGCCGGGTTCCGCGCGCGAGCACCTTGGTGGTGTAGCGGCCACCGGGAACCGTTTCGGCCCACGTCAGCTTCTCGGCGGCGATCCCGTCGGGCGGCGACGGCCAGCTCGACGCGGGAACCACCGGCATCGAGTCGGTGATCGCTGTTGCTTGAGCGCGCGCGTGTTCACGCGCACCCGCGGTTGTGGATGTCTCTGTGGTGGTGGACATTCAGGCTCCAATCGTGACGGGCTTGGGGTGGGTCTTGCCGCGTGGGAAGCACAGCGCGCCGAGCAGCACGGCGGCCGCGATGCTGAGCGGCCCCGCCCATTGCAGGATCGGCAGTTCCCCGGTCGGGTTGAAGATCTCGGCGCGGGGCCAGCCCAGATTGACGATCATCAGCGCGCCGTAGGCGACGGCGAGCACGTTCACCACGAGGCCGAACCGGCCGAGTGAGAACAGCGGCAGCCCTTCGGCATCCACCTGGTTGCGCTGCGCGGGCCAGCCTTTGAGGCGGCGATACAGCAGCGGCGCGGTCACCAGCAGATAGGCCAGGTAGATCAGGATGATGCAGACGCTGGCCAGAGTCGCGAAGATCGCCGAGTTGCCCATGTTGACCAGGAGCACCGCGATGCACAGCACGCCGATGAGCACCGACGGCCAGATCGGGGTACCGGTGCGCCCGTTGACGCGGGACAGGATCGCCGACGCCGGCAGGCGGTCATCGCGGGCCATCGAGAACATCAGTCGGGACGCGGCGGTCTGAATTGCCAACGTGCAGATCATGATCGCGATGCAGACGTCGATCAGCAGGACCGTGCCCCACGGCGAGGAGAGCACCGTGTCGAGCACGTACGGCAGTCCCTCGGTGGCCAGCCGGCCGTCGGTCAGGCTCGGCGCGGCCATCAGCGCGCCGAGAATCATCAGCCCGCCACCGAGCGCCGACACCGAAAGCGCAAGACGAATGGTGCGCGGTGCGACCCGGCGTGGGTTGCGGGTTTCCTCGGCAAGCTCACCGGCCGAGCCGAAGCCGACCATCACGTACGCCGCCATCAGACCGGACACGATCCAGGCCCAGATGTAGCCGGGCTGCCCGCCGGCATGGCCGGTGTCGAACACCACCTGCGGTCCGCGCTGGGCGTGGGTGAAAAACACCCCGATGACGGCGATGACGCCGACGATCTCGCAGACGACACCCGCGCTGTTGACACGTGACATCCATTTCACGCCAAGGCAGTTGATCGTCGTGGTGACCACGAGCAGCACCGTGCCGAGCAGTACCGCGTTGGCCGCGCCGCTCGGCGAGGTCAGCGCCGGATCGTCGCCGATGATCTGGAACCCGGACCAGATCGACGGCAACACCACCTGCAGCGCGATCGCGGCGGCCGAGGCGGTGACGATCTGCGCCAGGATCATGAACCAGCCGCCGAACCAACCGACCACCTCGCCGCCCATCCGCCGCGACCACTGGTAGATGGCCCCCGAGATCGGGTAGCGCGCGGCGAGTTCTGCGAAACAGAGCGCGACGAGGAACTGGCCGAGGAACACCGCGGGCCACGTCCAGAAGAACGCCGGCCCGCCGAACCCGAACCCGAGGCCGAACAACTGGAAGATCGTCGTCAGGATCGAGACGAACGAGAAGCCCGCCGCAAACGACTCGAACTTGCCGAGCCTGCGGTGCAACTGCTGGTCATAACCAAACTCGGCCAGGTCCTGGTGATCGCCGGAGTGACCGTCCGACACGTCGGATCCCGGCGCCGTTGCGCTGCTGGTCATAAGCGTTTCTCTCGGGTTGGGGCGCTGCCGCCACGGGCTTAACTGTCAGACGACAGATAACCGTTTGCGCATGTCGTGAGCGTCACCCGGATGTTTCGTTCATGTAGCCGCC
Organism: Mycolicibacterium wolinskyi; assembly: GCF_002101965.1. GTDB lineage: Bacteria > Actinomycetota > Actinomycetes > Mycobacteriales > Mycobacteriaceae > Mycobacterium > Mycobacterium wolinskyi. Next base: position 302,712 of record NZ_LQQA01000015.1, on the reverse strand, counting down.
GGTAAGGATTTGGTTGCCGAAACCTCACGGCGGTCTGGCCTGTCAGAATCGCCGGTATGCCCGAGGGTCTGCTGGAACGCGCGCAGCGCGAGGTGGCGGCGGCAGGCAGTGCACAAGCGCTGCTGACGGCGTGCCGGTCAGCGCACGACGAGGTCCGCCACCTGCTCGAAACCCGCACGGGCGCAGCGACCGTCGCGGCCGCCTGGTCGGCCCTCGGACGGTCGGCGCTTGCCAGCGCCGCGCGGACCCTGTCCCCTGCGGCAGCAGGAACCTGGTACGCGTCGGGCAGCATCGGACGAGGCGACGCGCTGCCGGGTTCGGACCTCGACACCCTCTTCGTACGCGCGGACACCGCCCCGCCGGATGCCGGCCTCGGCCATGCGATCGAAGTTCACGACCTCCTCGCCGAGTGCGGCTTTCCCGCCGACGCGAAGGGCGCGACCGCGGCGCGGGCCCGGTTCAACCGCTCCGCGCACGAGTGGACCGCCGGAATCGACACGTGGACCGCCGACGCTTCGGCCGACCGCGGCGTGGTGATGATGGGACTGCTCGCCGATGCCGTCCCGGTCACCGATGGACCTGACCTGCGCGGCCGGCTCGGTGTCGCGGCCCGCCGGCATCCCGGCGCGTTGGCGGCCATGTTGCAAGATGCGACGCATGCCCGTAGCCAGGTCCCGTCCCGACTGCGGGTGCTGACCACCGGCGAGAGCGGGGTGGACGTCAAGTACGCGGCCGTCGACCCGGTGGTGCGCATCGCACGCTGGGCCGCACTCAGTTGCGGCTCGACGGCACTGCCGACGAGCGAGCGGATTCGCGACGCGGCAGGCAGCCGCTACCTCGACGAAGACGATGCCAAGGCACTGGAGAAGTGTTACGCGATCGGCTCGAGCATCCGCTGGCGGTTACGCGCCACCCGCTGGACACCGCATGGGCCTGTCGACGATCGCACCGACTTGTCGGAGCTCTCGCCCCAGGACCGCACCGCGCTGCGCAGCATCGGCCGCGAACTCAACGGCGTCCGGCGCAAACTCGACTATCTGGCGTCGACGTCGACGTTTTCGGAGTGGTGAGCACGCGCGAGCGTCATGCGCTCGCACAGACACTTGCCGCAGAACGCCTCGAAGGTTGGCGGCCCACTTCTGCGGAGGTTTCCGATCTCACCGAACTCGCCACGGGGGCAGTCACTTTCGGGCAATATCTCGGACGCCATCTGCCGCACGAGATCCACCGGTACCGGCGGCCGCTCTTTGCACGGCGCAAGCCTTATCTCATCCCGGGTACCACGGTGCTGCGCAACAATTTCGGCGTCCATGACGCCCCGACGCTGACCCGGCTCGAGTTCGTGGCCACAGCGGGCCGGATTGTGCAGGTTCACCTACGACCCGAAGACCATGACCTCGACGCCCGAAGGTTGCACCAGCACGTGTTCGGTGACGTGTACGCGTGGGCCGGCGAGCCGCGTATCGTCGAACTCCGCCGCGGCGACAGCACGTTCGGCTCGTGCGTACGCATCCCACGCGCGCTGCGGGCGCTGCAGAGCGACATCGAGTCGCTGGCCGGAGCGGCGGCCGCCCTCGACCGCGGCGAGCTCGCTTATCGGCTCGCCCGAATTTACGCTGTCTACAACCAGATTCATCCGTTCCGGGACGGCAACGGCCGCACCGGAACCCTGCTATTGCACCTGATCACCGTCCGAGCCGGCCGACGGTTGTGCCTGACCGACGTCTCGCGCGCCGATTGGATCACCGCGTCCCGCGACTCGCTGCCCTTTCGGCGTGACGGACCACCAGATCCGCGACCGTTCATTCCGATCCTGCGAAATTGCCTGCGGGACCGCGAGATATGAGGTCACCTATTTTGGCTCGGTCAGGTAACGCTGCATCGTCGGCCCAACCCACTCGACCAATTCATCGGCACTCGCCGAAGCCAGTGGTTCGATCTTGAGCTGATAGCGCGCGAACGCCAGGCCCACCAGATGCGTCGTCACCAGTTCGACGCGCAGCTCGGCGTCGGTCACGCCGAACTGAGCCGAAACCCGCTCTGCCACCGGTCCGGCGAGGGAATCGTGTAACAGCTTGCGCGCCAACGGCTGTATGGCTGCCGACCGCCAGACCGTGAGCAGCGGGTCGAACGACGCCCCCTCGTCCCACCGTTGGATGAAGTCCCGCACGAGTCGCGCACCGATGTCGTCGGGACCGTCGTCGAGCAGATGTGCCAACTGGTGCAGCGGATGCTCGGGGGTGTCGAGCACCGACGCGGTGAACAAGCCTTCCTTGTTGCCGAAGAAGTAGTACACCATCGCGACGTCCACGCCGGCCGCGGCAGCGATGCCCCGGACCGTCGCTTTTTCGTAGCCGTCACGCATGAAGCGCTCGCGCGCGGCGTCGATGACGCGTTGTCTGCTCTGCTGGCCGGTCCGCCACCGGCCGCTGCGCCGGGTCTCCGACATGCTCCGAAGTTTACTTCAACAAGCGTTGACCTTTCGCACCCCGGCGGCGTAGCGTTTTTCTTCAACAACGGTTGAAGAAAGGATCCGATGATGACGAAGCGACGGCTGTGGTGGCGGCATCTGATTTCGGTGCTGATCGCCCCTGCGACGATGACGGTGTTCATACCGGCGGTGATTGCCCAGCTCACCGAGGTGAAAGCACCCGATCTGGGCACGACGGAAGGCCTGCTGCTCGCGCTCGCGGGGGCCACTCTGATCGGGCTCGGGCTCTGGTTTCTGGTGTGGACGGTCGTGCTGTTCGACCGTGTCGGTGAAGGCACGCTGGCGATCGGTTCACCGGTTCACCTGGTGCTGCGTGGTCCCTATCGATACGTCCGTAATCCGATGATGACGGCCGTGTTCTCGATCCAACTCGGGACCGCAGTCGCGACCGCCTCGCCGTGGTTGTTCGGTTGGTTCGTGCTGTTCTGCACGATCGTCACGATTGCCATCCCCACCGTCGAGGAGCCACATCTACTCCGCCGGTTCGGTGCGGAATACGAGGCATACCGGCAGAATGTTCCCCGGTGGATTCCCCGCGTGACGCCGTGGGTGCCGAAATATGTTGACTGACGGGCTATTGCGTGGGATCTGGTTCGGCGCGGTCGCGCCACTCCCAGCTCGCGCCCGCGGTCAGGGTGCCGGGCTCGAGCTCGGTCCGTCCGGCATCACGGATGTGCACCGTCTGCGCCAGGATCTCGTCCGGCTTTCCCCCGATGACGATCACCGGATGTTCGTACTCGATGCCGTAGAGCTTGAGCGCCGCGTGAACGGCGTGCGCGGCGGCCTTGCCCCGGGACATCTTGGCGTTCGAATTGACCCTGATGACCAGTCGCTTCTCCGGAGCGGGCGGTGCGTCCTCGGTGGCATCCATGGCACGAGGGTAGAACGGCGGTCACGCGTCGTCGCCGATCACCTCACGAAGGAACTCGCGACCGTGGATCGCGGCCAGCAGTGAGCTTTCCGACGAGCGATTGGCCACGAACAACATCTCGTCGCCGGCTTCCAGCACATCGTCGGGTTTCGGCAGGATGACCTTGCTGCCCCGGACCACCGTGACCAGTGCGGTGTCGGCCGGCAGATCCAACCGGTCCACTCGTTGCCCCACCACCGGGTTGTCTTCGGGCAGCGTGAGTTTGGTCAGTTCTGCCCGGCCCTCGCGCAGCCCCATCAACCGCACCAGGTGTCCGACGTCGATCGCGCCCTCGACACCGGCGACCAGCGCGCCCGGTGTCGATACCGCCACATCGATGCCCCACTGCCGGCTGAACAGCCACTGATTGCGGATGTCGTTGATGCGGGCCACCACGCGAGGCACCCCGAACTCGGACTTGGCGAGGAGCCCGACCACCAGGTTGGCCTTGTCGTCGCCGGTCGCCGCGATGAGCACGTCGCACGTTTCGGTGCCCGCCTCCTCCAGCGCGGAGAGTTCGCAGGCGTCGGCCAGCAACCAGTCGGCGGCGGGCACGGTCTGCGGCTCGAAACTGCGCCGCTCCCGTTCGATCAGCAGGACCTTGTGGCCGTAAACCAACAACTCGCGCGCGACGGAACGACCCACGTTGCCCGCACCCGCAACCCCGATGCGCATCTTTCGTTCCGCCACTCAGTCATTTTGACCTATCCGCACCGCCCACCCGATGCGCTTGGTCGGTGATTAACTGACCGCACAATGAGCTTGAATCAGCTGTACCTCACCCTGTTGGTGGGCGGCCTTGTGCTGCTCGCGAGCATCGTCGGCACGCGCGTGGCAACCAAGGTCGGATTTCCGAGCCTTCTGTTGTTCCTTCTGGTCGGTGTCGTGCTCGGCGTGGACGGTATCGGGCTGGACTTCGACAACGTCGAACTGGCGAGGAACGTCTGTACTGCGGCACTCGCGGTGATCCTCGTCGAAGGCGGTTTGACCACGCGGTATTCCGACATCCGCCAGGTGTTGGCTCCCGCGGCCTCGCTGGCCACCCTCGGGGTCCTCATCAGCACACTCGTCACCGCGGTCGGGGCTCATCTGCTGTTGGACATGCACTGGCAGCTCGCGTTGTTGCTGGGCGCGATCGTCGCGTCGACCGATGCCGCGGCGGTGTTCTCGGTCCTGCGCGTACTGCCGCTGCCCCGCCGCCTGGCAGGGCTGCTCGAGGCCGAATCGGGGTTCAACGACGCGCCCGCGGTGATCCTCGTGCTGATGTTCAGCGTGGTGCCGTTCGTATTGGATCCGGAGGGCGCGGTCACCGACCTCATCTACGAACTGCTCGCCGGCATCGCGCTCGGTCTTGCGGTCGGATTCGTCGGAGCGCAGGCCCTTCGTCGTATCGCATTGCCGGCCTCCGGTCTGTACCCGATCGCGACGTTCGGGCTGGGGCTCGTCGCGTTCGCGGCCGCAGGCAGTGCGCACGCCAGCGGCTTCATCGCCGCGTATCTGGCCGCGGTGGTGCTGGCCAACTCCGGGCTGCCACACCGGTCGGCGACCCGATCGTTCGCCGAGGGCGTCGGCTGGCTCGCACAGATCGGACTCTTCGTGCTGCTGGGCCTGCTGGTGAACCCGCACGATCTGGGCTCCGACATCATCCCGGCGATCGTGATCGGCCTCGTCCTGCTCCTGGTCGCCCGGCCGCTGTCGGTGATGCTGTCGCTCGTCGCCTTTCGAATCCCGTTTCGCGAACAGCTTTTCCTGTCCTGGGCCGGGCTGCGCGGCGCCGTCCCCGTCGTGCTCGCGACCTTTCCGATCGTCGCGGGCGTCCCCGACAGTTACCGGCTGCTCAACATCGTCTTCGTCCTCGTGGTGATCTTCACCCTGGTGCAGGCACCCAGCCTGCGGATCGTCGCGCATGGGCTCGGCCTGGTGAGCCGGGATAACACCCGCGAGATTCAGGTGGAAGCCGCACCGCTGGACGTGATCGACGCGGACCTGCTGACCATGACGGTGCGCCCGGGATCGCGACTACACAACGTCACGATTCTCGAACTGCGACTGCCCGACCCCGCGGTCATCACCCTGATCATCCGCAACGGTCACACGTTCGTCCCGCTGCCAGACACGCGCATCGCGGTGGGCGACGAACTGCTGATCGTCACGACCAGCAGAACCCGCGCTGCCGCAGAGGCTCGGCTGCGGGCCGTCAGTCGACGGGGCAAGCTTGCGTACTGGTTCGACGAGTACGGCCATCCGGACTGATCGCGACCAGGCCGCTCAGCGCCTGCGGCAGCGGACCCACGTGCAGGACGCCGAGGCGCTGTGTTGCCCGCGTGAGCGCGACGTAGAGTTCGGCCGCGCCGCGCGGCCCGTCGGCGAGGATGCGTTCGGGCTCGACCACCAACACGGCGTCGAACTCCAGACCCTTGGTCTCCGAGGCCGGTACCGTGCCAGGCACTCCCGGTGGGCCGATCACGACGCAGGTGCCCTCGCGCCCGGCTTCGTCCTGGTTGAATTCGGCTATGGCAGAGGCGAGTTCATCGCCCGAAACCTGTCGTGACCACGGCATCACACCGCACGCGCGAACCGATTCCGGCGGCTGCGCATCCGGGGCGAATTCGGCGAGCACCGCGGCGGCGATTGCCATGATCTCCGCGGGGGTGCGGTAATTCACGGTCAACGACCGGTACACCCACCGATTGGGCACGTAGGGCTGCAGCATCTGATCCCACGACGTCGCCCCCGCCGCGGACCGGCGTTGGGCGAGATCGCCGACGATCGTGAACGACCGGCGCGGGCAACGGCGCATGAGTACCCGCCAGTCCATCTCCGACAGTTCCTGGGCCTCGTCGACCACGACGTGCCCGTAGGTCCAGTCACGGTCCGCAGCGGCTCGTTCGTCGAGTTCACGGTTGTCGCGTTCCTGGAAGCGCTCCGCGAGATCCTCGGCGGCGAGCAGGTCGCCGGCGAGCAGGCGGTCCTCGTCGTCCATCAGATCCTCACGGGCGACCATCAGTTCGAGCACGCCCGCGGCGTACGCCTCCTCGACCCGCCGTTCCCGCTCGGCGGCCAGGTCCGCGGCCTTGTCACGCCCCAGCAGGTCGACGAGCTCGTCGAGCAGCGGTACGTCCGACACTGTCCACGCTTCGCCGTCGGACCGCCACAGGGCCTCGTCGGCACCCGCGGCCCGCAGCCGCTCGTGTGACGTATACAGTTCTGCCAGAACGTTTTCCGGCGTCAGCACCGGCCACAACCTGTCGAGTGCGGCGGCGAACTGTTCGTGGTCTTCGAGCTCATTGAGCACGTCGGCGCGCATCTGCTCCCACGCGTGCTTGTCCTCGCGGGTCAGCCACCCCCGGCCGATCCGGGCGACGGCCCGTTCGATGACCACGTACGTGACGACGTCGACGAATTCGGCGCGGGCCTCGTTGTGCGGCAGGCCCGTTTTACGCGCCTCGTCCCTGGCCCACTTCGCGGTCTCGGCGTCGATCTGCACCGTGACGTCCGAGAGGTTGATCGGGATTGGATCCTCCGGCAGTTCCTGGCGGTCCGCGACCGCCGCGGCGAGCACGTCGAGGATCTTCAACGAACCCTTCAGCCGTGCCGCAGCCGGCGTGTCCTCGGCCGTCACGCGAAGGCCAGGCACGAAGTCACCTGTCGTCATGAACACGGCCTGCGACTCACCCAGCGACGGCAGCACGCGGCCGATGTGGTTCAGGAACGCCGGGCTCGGCCCGACCACGAGCACCCCGTGCCGCTCCATCTGCTTGCGCTGGGTGTAGAGCAGGTAGGCGACGCGATGCAGCGCGACCACGGTCTTGCCGGTGCCGGGACCGCCCTCGATCACCAGCACCCCGGAGTGATCGAACCGGATGATCTCGTCCTGCTCGGCTTGGATCGTCGCGACGATGTCACGCATGCCCTCACCGCGCGGGGCGTTAACCGCGGCCAGCAGCGCGGCATCTCCCGGGCCGTCGCGCTCATCGCCGAGTTCGGCCCCGGTCGGCCTGCCGAGGATCTCGTCGGTGAAATCCATCACCCGCCGGCCACGCGTGTGGAATTGGCGACGGCGGCGCATGTTCTCGGGGCTCGCGGCCGTCGCGACGTAGAAGGCGCGCGCGAGCGGCGCACGCCAGTCGAGCAGCAACGGCTCGTAGTCGTTGTCACGGTCGAGAATGCCGAGACGGCCGATGTAGAGATGTTCGCCCTCAACGGTTTCCAACCGGCCGAAGCACAGGCCGTTGTCGGCGACGTCGAGTCGCTGCATCTCCTTGGCCATGGCGCGCACCTCGGCGTCGCGGCCCACGAACGCCCCGCCGTCCTGGGCGTCGACCGGGCTCCGCAGCGCGTCCTGGTACCGGCGCTTGGCGTCAGCACGATCGGCATCGAGTCGCGCATACAACCCGGCCACGTAGTTGCGCTCGGACTGCAGTTCGTCTTCGTACTCTCGATTCGACACGTGCTTCTCGTTATCCCATCTGTCCGCGTCCGGCTCCGGCCAGCGATTTTGCGCCATCACCCCGGCCTTGCCGCAAGCCCCCCTGTCCGCTATACGTTGGAAGGGGAACGGAGCAGTTGCTCCTCCTTATTCTTTCCCATAGCCATCCGTGGGTGCGGGCTCGCGACCGTTAGTCAACGAGGCCCGGTACCCAATTGTTCCGGTCGCCGTTTCTTCGAGGTTCGCCTCGCCGTTGTCACGCCAGTGTGGCTGTCGAGGCCGACAGCCACACTGGCGTGACGCGCGAGACCAAGGCACGCGCGAATCAGGCCTGCACGGCCCCGAGCGTGATCTGGGTGGTCTGCGAGTCGCCCGACGGATCTTCGTACGTCAACGTCACCTGGTCGCCGGGGGCCTTCGACCGGACCGCGGCGATGAGCGCTTCCGGCCCGTCGATCGGACGGTCGTCGATCTTGGTGATGACCATCCCGCTGCGCAGCCCCGCCTGCGCGGCCGGGCCACCGTTGGCGACACCGGCGATCGCGGCGCCGTTGGCACCGCCAGCAGTGCTGAGCTGCACGCCCAGCGACGCGTGCTGGACCGTGCCCGTCGAGATCAGTTCGTCGGCAATGCGTTTGGCCTGGTCCACCGGTATCGCGAAACCCAATCCGATCGAACCGCTTTGCGCCCCACCGGAACCCTGTCCGCCGCCGAGGGACGCGATTGCCGAGTTGACGCCGATCAACTCGCCGTTCATGTTCACCAGGGCACCGCCGGAGTTACCCGGGTTGATCGCGGCATCCGTCTGGATCGCGTTCATCACCGAGGCCTGGCCCGTCTCCTCGTCACCGGTGGCCACGGGACGGTCCAGGGCGCTGATGATGCCCGTCGTCACGGTGCCCTGCAGTCCCAGCGGGGAGCCGATCGCCACGACGTCCTGGCCGACCTTGAGGTCCTTCGACGATCCGATCGCGATCGGGGTGAGTCCCGAAACCCCCTCGGCGCGGACCACGGCCAGGTCATCGGCCGGGTCCGTCCCGATCACGGTGAACGGCGCGGTGCGACCATCCGAGAAGGTGACCGTGGCCTGCGGAGCCGCAGCAGTGCGCGCCGTCGGCGTGTCCGATCCGGGACCGAACAGGCCGCCGAACGGATCCTGGCCGTCCGAGCCCATCGGCCCACCGAAGCCGGGCAGCGAGCCTTGTTGCGAGGCAGCCTCTTTGGCCGCGGCCACCACGTGATTGTTGGTGAGGATCATGCCGTCCGGGCTGATGACGATGCCCGACCCCTCGGCACTTCCCTGGCCAAGGTCGATCTGCAGCTTCACCACGCTCGGCAGTACCTTCGCCGAGACCTGCTCGACCGAACCGTTCGGCGCTGCCGCCGCGGGAAGCCGCGGGACGTCAGCCGGCTGCGGCGCGGTCGCTGCCGGTGTCGCGGAGTTTGCCGCCGGCTGAGCTTCGTGGTTGACCACCGCGATGCCCGCCACCGCACCAGACGTCACCGCAACGGCAGCCATGCCTGCGACGAGCGCGCCGACGCGGCTCCGGGATCGCTTCTGCGGCTGATCATCATGGGGGAATTGCACCGGGATGCGTTGTGTGTCATCGATATCCGCGGATCCTTCCGGGAACGGCGGCTGCGAGATGGCGTGCGCACCGCCGTACCTCCGATAGCCTTCCCGCGACCACGGGCTCGGATACTGCTTTCTCGCACGATGTCCCGGAGCCGCCCCATAATTGTCCGGAGACGGCGGGTACTCTGGCCGATGCGTCATGGCGTACGTTCTTCTTCCTCTAAAAGTCGACGACGAGCTGCGCGGCCGCGCCGCGCTCTCCTCCAAGGTGCCCGTGTTCGCTGAGGGTGTGCTGAGAAGACGTTCTGCGCACGCCAAGACTTTGCCGAGAGCTTCAGGGATGTTGCGGCTGCCACAAAGGGGGGCCAGTCGCCCGATCCAACCGATCGTCATCGCCGAGCCCAAACCCGGGGGCTAATTCACCCCGACCGCATGCATCGTCGCCGAACTCCAAGAACTGGGCCGACAGTCAGCCCGCTGAGGATAGGCTGCGCAGATGCGTCCTCTGGTCTTCCTCGATACAGAGACGACCGGCCTGCACAGAGACCGGCAACCATGGGAGATCGCCCTGATTCGCCGTGACGATGCGGGCGACACCCGGATCGTGCTGTACATCGACGTGGCCGATCTCGATCTCGCCGCGGCCGAACCCGCAGGCCTGCGCATCAGCCGATTCTCGAGTCGGCACCCCCAGGTGGTGTACGGATCCATCCACCTGCCTTCGGTGTACCGCGAGCGTGACGCCGCGGCGATCGTTCGCGAATGGACGCTGGACGCGACCATTGTCGGTGTAGTGCCGAGCTTCGACACGTACTGTCTGACGACCATGCTGGCGCGCCACCACCTGAGCCCGGCATGGTGCCCCGATGTCGTCGACGTCGTTCCGATGGCAGCACGCATCATCCGAAGATGCGGCCGCATTCCGGAAACGGATCACGTCCGGCTGTCTCAGCAGTGCGGCGTGCGGCCCCCGGGTGCCAGTCACCGCCACACCGCGCTCGGCGACGCTCGCTGGGCGATGCGCTGGTACGACAACCTCGACGCCCGCCTGGTCAACGAGGTGGCGCGATAGCCGGGCAGCCCGTTCAACTGAGGGTCGAGTGGGTTCCGGTCTGTCTCGCCCGGCGTTGCACCGCGGCGATTTCCCGCAGCCCCTCACTGAGCAGGCTGCGGTTCAGCGGCGAAAGCTCACCGATGGTGACCACATCGTTGGGCGTGCGACTGTCGGCGATCAAGTCGACCTGATGGGCCATCCTGATGCGCTGCAGCATCACGAAAACCTCGGTAAGCGTGCGGGAATCGCGACCGGTCAGCGCTCCGGAGCCGGCTGCCGCAGCGAGCCGGGCCGGCGTCGACGCCGAGGTCACATCAGCTGTCAGACCACCCCACCGGGCCAGGTTCACGATCGGAGTCACCGCATGGGTCTTCAGATCGAAGGTGCCGCCACGCCGCGATAGCACATCACGCAACGACCACGTCCGTACCTTGCCGGACAAGGCATCGAGCAGTTGCAGCCGTAGCGCGTTCGGGTGGGTGTCGCGGATCCGCCGGAATACCTTGGGCACTGTGTGCAGCGCGGTATTCCCCCACACCACCCGCCCGTCGATCAACAGCGAGGACAGGATCAAACCCTTGCCGCGCAAGGGATCGTCGAGCCAGCGTTCGGCGGCGCGGGCCCAATCGGAGGCCGACCTGGCGAACGCCATTTTCGAAGCGACCGCGCCGTTGCTGTCGGCGGGCAAGCCGCAGCCGTCGAGAATGGCGTGTGTGCGTGCCGCGACGGCACGCAACTGGGCGCATTCGGCGTCGCACGCGTCGCTCCAGCTGAGTGCACTGTCGACGTCCGATGACGGCATGGCCTCGCGCCGGGCGATGCTGCCGAGCGTGAGCCACGCGAACTGCCCCTGTGTAGGCCCCGGCGCCGCCTCGGCCAGCGCGAAATCAAGTGCTTTGCGTACCAACGCATCCAGCACGATCGACGCGATGCTGCTGGCGGCCGAAGCCTTGGTCCCGTTGCGAAACAGGTTCACCGCGATCTGAGTGACCTCGGGGCCGAGCAACTGCAGTGCGGCGGCGTCCGGCGCCTGCGCGATCGCCCGGCGCAGTATGAAGCTCTGCCGTGCCGACGCTGCCAGCAGGTCGGCGTCTTCGAGCACCCCGACCACCTCGCCGCGCGGCGAGGTCACCGGCATATGCCGCAGCCCACGCTCGAGCATGTCGAGCAGCACCGTCTCCGCGGTCCGGTCGGCCGTCACGGTTTGTGCGGGCGCACTCATCACTTCGGTGATGTCGACGGTGACCGGGAGTCCCGCGGCCACCACCCGGGACCGTAGGTCGCGGTCGGTGAAGATGCCGACGCCGCCGTCGGGTAACCGGATCAAGGCATAGGACACGCGGCGTTCGGTCATCTGCACGACGGCTTCGCGCACCGACACCCCGGGATCGACGATCAGCACGTCACCGCGCACCAGTTCCCCGACGGGCCGCGAATCGCTCGCCACCACCAGCGGAGCGTGCGTCTGCGGTGTGGCAGACGACGCGAGGAACCGCAGTCCGGCCGGCTTGGCGAACTGCGCGCGCACCAGTTCCCCGGGCAGCCGGATGGCGGCCGTGGGTTCGGTTGCGCGGGCAAGGAATTCGATGCCGCCGCCGGTGAGCATTGCGACGTACCCGAAAATTCCTCCGGGCTCGATGGTGTCGAACACCTGGCCGTCGTCGACCGCCCGGAGCGAGACCGAACCCGACTGGACCATCCAGATGTCGTCAGGGACGCGCCGGGAGAAGTCCTCGATCAGCGCACCAGCCTCGTAGTGCTCCAGCGACGAAGCCGCCGCCAGTTCACGCAGCTCGGCGTCACTGGCGGTCTGGAACGGCGGGTGCGCGCCCAGGAAAGCCGCCAGCGCCCCCGGAGATCCCGCCGATCCGGAAGATGCAGTCACTCAGCCATCGTGCCTGACGTCAGGTCACGCGAAGCAGATCGACGCATTTCTCCGCCATCGTCATCACGGTGATGTTCGGGTTCACGGCGGGCAGCTTCGGCATCGCCGAGGCGTCGACGACCCGCAACCGCGAGACTCCCTTGACCCGCAACTGCGGATCCAGGACTGCCATCGGGTCATCGACCGCACCCATGCGGGCCGTACCCGCCGGGTGGTACACCGTGTTGTGGGTGCGATGGACGTAGTCGAGCAACTCGTCGTCGGTGACGGCGTCGGGCCCTGGCGCAAGCTCACGGGCCACCCATGCGCGCAGTGGCGCCTGCTCGGCAATCTCGCGCGCCAGCTTGACACCGGCGAGCATGATCCGTTCGTCGTAGCCGTCGGGATCGGTGAAGTAGCGCGGGTCGACCTTCGGCCGGTCCCGGAAGTCGCGGCTGCGCAGCCGCACTGTGCCACGTGAATGTCCCTGTGTGACATTCGGTGTGAGACAGAACCCGTTGTCGGTGGTCGGGTATCCATGCCGCAACGTGTTCATGTCGAACGGGACACTGCCGTAGTGCATCATCAGGTCCGGCTGGAGCAGGCCCTCGTCGACGGTGGTGAACAGCCCGATCTCCCACCACTGTGTCGACGTACGCACCATGGGCTGCGAGGCCTCCCAGAACACCAGGCCCTCGACGTGGTCGTCGAGGTTCGAACCCACGCCCCGCGAATCAGCGCGTACCGCGATCCCGAACTCCCGAAGATGTTCGGCCGGGCCGATTCCCGAGAGCATCAAAAGCTTCGGCGTGTCGATGGCGCCGGCAGTGACGATCACCTCACGGCTCGCCGACACGGTGTCGTACCCGGTGAGGTCGGGCCGCTGGTAGCGCACCCCGGTGGCGTTGTTCTGGTCGTCGAACAGGATCTCCGACACCCAGCAACCCGTACGCACGTCGAGATTGGACCGCTGGCCCAGGACCGGATGCAGATAGGCGTGTGAGGACGACATCCTCGTGCCGTCCTCGGCCGCGTTGATCTGGAACCAGCCGGCGCCGTTGCGCACCGTCTCGCCCCGGTTGAACGCCACGGTGGGCATACCGACCATGGCGGCCGCCTCCAGCACGGCCGCGCCGCACGGGTCGTTGGGCGGTACGTCACGCAACCGCACCGGTCCGGAGCGACCGTGGAAATCACCAGGGGCGTCGTTGTTCTCGACTCGGGCCACCAGCGGCAGGATCTCGGCGGCACTCCAGCCGGTCGCGCCCATCTTCACCCACTCGTCCAGACCCTCCGCCGGCGGCCAGAATGCGATACAGGAATTGTGCGAAGAACATCCGCCCAGCACCTTCGCGCGGGCGTGGCGCATGAAGGAGTTGCCCTTTTCCTGGGGCTCGACCGGGTAGTCCCAGTCGTAGCCCGAATCGAGCAGATGCATCCAAGCCGCCAGTTCGAGGATGTTGCGGTCATCCACGTCCGAGGGCCCGGCCTCCAGCAGACACACTCTGACGTTCGGATCCTCCGACAGTCGTGCAGCGACGATACAACCCGCGGTGCCACCGCCGGCCACCACGTAGTCGTAGGTAGAGTTCGGCGCCGGCTGAGTATCGACCATGATTGGATCAACTCCTTGAAAGTGAACTGGTAAAGGAAGATTGGCGTCAGTGCACGCTGTCGATCTGGTTCGTTATGGGTTTGTCGTCGGGCTTCGGCACGGGACTGTTGACCGGTGATTCTCCGATCACCGCCGCATGGGAGGCCAGCGTGCCAATGTGGTTGCGTCCCTTGACGAAGTACCAGAGCAGGCCGAGGCCGAGAATGATGCCGATGTAGACGAAGGCGCCCCACGTGTTGTACCAGGGGTCGCCGTAGATGGCGACGCGGGGCCACGCGAGGTTGATCGCCATCCCGACACCCCACAGAACCGCGAAGATGTTGACCGCCAAACCCCAACGGCCCATGGTGAAGTAGTTGCCCTCTTTGAGATCGGCCGGCGGCCACTGACCTTGCAGACGCTTCTTGAGCATCGGCCCGGTGACCATCAGGTACGCGAGGTAGATCATGATGATGGCGATGGACGTCAGCACCGTGAACACCTTGGGCTGGCCGAGGTTGACCACCAGGATCAGCGCCGAGATCACCCCGATCACGATGGCCGGGACAACAGGTGCCTGGGTCTTCGGATGCACGCGCGCGAGCTTCTCGCCGAACGGCAGCGCGTTGTCGCGAGCCATCGCGAACGTGAGCCGGATCGCCGCGGTGTGCACGGCCAGCGAGCACACCGTCACCGCCACCACGATGCAGATCAGGAAGATCTTGCCGAGCGGGCCCCACATGACCTGTTCGACGATGTACTGCAGGCTGCCTTCGGGGCTGCCCAGAAGTGGATCATTGAGGTCAGGCGCCGACATGACGGCGAACACCAGGATCGCGCCGCCGATCACGAATGAGGCCAGGATCGCGCGCAGGATCGCCTTTGGTGCGGTGCGGCGCGGCTCGACGGTTTCCTCACCCAGCGAGCTTGCGGTGTCGAACCCGTACATCACGTACAGCGACGCGAGCGAGGCCACCAAGAATGCACCCATGAAGCCGCCGGGCAGATCCGCGCCGTAACCGTGCGTCGAGAAAAACACGTCGGGCCCGCGTTTGATGTTGAACGCGAGGATGACGGCGATCAGCACCGCTGCGATCAGTTCGATGAACACGCCGGCGCTGTTGATCATCGCCATGAGGCGCACACCGAACGCGTTGACCGTCGTGGTGAACGCGATCAGGATGACGCCGAGGATGATGGCGTTGGCGGCGAAATCGTATTGACCGGTGCCGTCGCCGACGATCTGGAAGCCGCTCCACAACCGCGGCAGATTGAGCTGCAACGCCAGGACGACCGCTGACAATGTGACGATCGACGCGGTCAGCATCAGCCAACCGGAACTCCAGCCGACCAGCCGGCTGCCGAGTTTCTTGGACCAGTTGTAGACCGAACCCGCCACCGGGTATTTCGCGGAGAGCTCCATGAAGCACAGCGCGACGGCCATCTGCCCGATGAACACCATGGGCCATGACCACAGATATGCGGGTCCGGCGTTGCCGAAACCCACGTAGAAGAGCTGGAAAGTGCCGGTCAGGATGGAGATATAGCTGACTCCCGCGGCGAAACTCGCGAATTTGCCGATGCTGCGGTCCAGGGATTCCTTGTAGCCGAAATCCTCGAGACCGCCGCTGTCACTTTCCGCATCAGTCACGTTGCGCGTCATGATGTCCCTGTCTCTAGCCGTCGTTGCGCGCACCGAACCAGCCCGCAGGCTTAGGCTCGGTGTTCTGCCAGATGTGTTTGAGTTCTTGGTATTCCGCGAGACCGCTGGGCCCCAGCTCACGGCCGTTGCCGGACTTCCCGAATCCGCCCCACTCCGCCGCGGCGGTGTAGTACCCGAAGTCGTTCAGCCACACCGTGCCGTGCCGCAGTGCGCGCACCACACGTTCGCCCCGCGCCGGATCGGAGGTCCGTACCCCCGCCGCGAGACCGTACTGCGTGTCATTGCCGAGCATGATCGCCTCGGCCTCGTCGGTGAATCGCTCCACCGTGAGAATCGGACCGAAGGTTTCCTCCGACACGATCCGCATCGAGCGATCGCACCGGTCGAAAATCGTCGGTAGGTAGAAGTAACCGTCGCCCAGCGCCGGATCGCTCGGCCGGGCACCTCCGACGATCAGCTTCGCACCCTCTGAAATACCGAGGGCCACATAGGATTCCACCTTCTCGAGGTGCTGCTTGGAAACCAGCGGCCCGGTCTCACTCGCCGGGTCGGTGCCGTCGCCCATCCGGATGGCCGCTGCCCGCTCGGCGAGCGCGGCGACGAAGTCGTCGGCGATAGACTCCTCGACGATCAGCCGGGTTCCCGCCGAGCACACCTGGCCCGAGTGCAGGAACACCCCGGTGAGCACCTGGTCCACGGCGGCCTCCCAGGCATCTCCCGTTCCGATGTCGGCAAACACGATGTGCGGATTCTTTCCGCCGAGTTCGAGCGCCACCTTGCTGACATGGTCGGCGGCACTCCTCGCGATGTACTGTCCCGTGGTCAGACCGCCGGTGAACGAGATGAAGTCGACGTCGGGATTGTCGGTGAGCGCCGCACCCACGGCCGCCCCGCTGCCCTGGATCAGATTGAGCACGCCCGCGGGCACGCCGGCCTCCTGCGCCAACCGTACGAACGCGATCGTGGACAGCGGTGTCACCTCGCTGGGCTTGGCGACCATGGTGCATCCCGCGGCCAGCGCCGGCGCGATCTTCCAGGAGATCTGCAGCAGCGGGTAGTTCCACGGCGCGATGAGCACGCACACCCCGATGGGCTCGCGCACCACGCGACTGATCACACCTGCGTCGCCCACATCCACCAACCGATCGGCCTGGGTCGCCACCAGCCGTGCGTAGTATCGAAACACCGAGACGACGTCGTCGATGTCAATCCGACTCTCGGCCAGGGTTTTGCCGGTGTCGGCGGTCTCCAGTTCGGCAAGGGACTCCTTGTCTCGCACGAGCAGGTCGGCGATCCGATCGAGCAGCGCCGCGCGCTCGGACACCGGCGTCGCCGGCCACTCCCCCGCGTCGAAGGTCGTGCGCGCCGCGGCCACCGCGGCCAGGGCGTCGTCATGGGTGGCCTCGTCGACCGTGGCGATCACCGTGCCGTTCGCGGGATTGACGATCTTTCGCACCCCACCGTCGGCGGCGTGGCGCCACTGCGACCCGATCAGCAGATCTGGTTCTGTGTTCAACGTTGCCTCCTCGGCTTACCGGCCGGCACCGCGTTCGGCGGGTCCACTTCACACTTGTGAGGCCGAGCACAGTCACCCCTCTCGGCCTCAGCTCGATCTCATAGCCGATTAATATATTTAGTGGCGATCAATGGCGGATCAAATTGTCGCATTTTCATTCCGGGCCCGGCCGACCCATCTGCCGGCGTCACCGAAATGCTTGGGCGCCAACCTGATCGCTTCCGCTGAGATTCGCGCGAGGAACGGCATCGACCCCAGTTGCCCACCGGGGCCGATGCCTTCCTTGATGGTGTGCCGGCCCGACGGGCCTCTCCGCCCCAGGCGCCGTACTCGCCGGACACCGCGCCGAGCGCCGCCCGCCTGCAGACCCGGCTGGATCGCCGGACCGGCAGGCAGACTTCACACGGCGAGCTTGTCGCGCAACCAGTCGTGGAACGCCCCGATGTGGTGCTCGCTGGGCACCAGCACGCCGCCGTCACGATAGACTCGCGAATCCATTGCGGGCTGGCAACGTTCACACGCATCGAAGTCCTGCTGATTGACCCGGTGAAACAGCTCCACCGACCGGCTGACGTCTCGGCCCGATTCGACGACGTGCGGCAGGTACAGCCAGTCACACTCCACGATTGTGCGATCGGCGGCCATGGGGAACATCCGGTGCACGATCACGTGGTCGGGCACGAGGTTGACGAACACCTGCGGACGGACGGTGATGGCGTAGTAGCGGCGGTCCTGCTCTTCCGTCACACCGGGGATATGGTCGAGCCCTTCGGATCCGTCGACGGTGAATCCCTTGACGTCCTCGCCGAATTCGGCGCCATGGCCGACGTAGTACTGCGCGGCGTAGCCGTCGGCGAACTCGGGCAGAACCTCAGTCAGTTCCGGATGGATCGTGGCGCAGTGGTAACACTCCATGAAGTTCTCGATGATGAGCTTCCAGTTGGCCTTGACGTCGTAGACGATCCGGCGGCCCACGCTCAGATCGGCAACGGTGTAGTGATCGATGGATTCGACGTCACCCAGGCGGTCGACGATCTCTTGCATGACGGTGTCTTCGAACGACGGCGGCTCGTCGGCAAGGCAGACCCACACATACCCCAGCCATTCCTTGACCGCGATCTTGCGTAGTCCGTATTCCACGCGGTCGATGTCGGGCATCTTGGTCAGGTTCGGCGCGGCGACCAGCTTGCCGTCGAGATCGTAAGTCCATGCGTGGTAAGGGCATTGGAACGCACGCTTGACCTCGCCGCTGTCTTCCGTACACAGCCGGGCACCCCGATGCCTGCACAGGTTGAAGAATGCGTTGACGTCGCCCTTGCGTGATCTGGTCACCAGAACGCTCTCACGGCCGACCTGCACCGTTTTGAAGGCGCCTGGTTTGTCCAGATCCGACGCCCGCACGACGCAGAACCACATCGTTTCGAAGATCTTCTCCTGCTCGAGCGCGAAGACCTCGGGGTGCGTGTAGTAGTGGCCGGCCAGGGTCGAGATGAGACTCTCGGGCAACGTGGTAGCTGGCGTTGTCACTTGACTCCTCTGGTTCTTGGTTGGTGGGCTGGGTCTAGACGGTTGTGGGCGCGGTGGCGAGCTGACGCCGCCATCGGGTGAACAGACGCGGCTGATCGACGCCGAGGACCGCGACGACGCGGCCGTCACGGCGGTATGCAGCCAGGAAGCAGTGGTCGTCGCAGCTGCCTTCCTCGATGGTGATCTCGTCGTCGGGACGGGCTATGCCGGCGAATTGAATCCGGGAGCCGTACTGGTCGGACCAGAAGTACGGCGGCTTCACGGGCACGCCGTGGTCGAGTCCGCCGGAGAGCAACGTGGTGACCGCGATCGCCGGTCGTTCCAGCGCGCCGGTCCAGTGCTCGACGCGGTGCACCGCACCGGTGGAGGCGTCAAGCCAAGCCGCGCAATCCCCGACCGCGACGACGTTGGGAATCGTTGTCTGGCCGTGGGATCCGCACAGCACGCCGTTGCCGAGCTCCAGACCGGTGCCCGCGAGCCATTCGATGTTGGGGATACCGCCGATTCCGACCACCACGACGTCGGCGGGCAGATGGCGCCCGTCGGTGAGATCGACACCGGTGACGCGTCCCGTCGCACCCTCGCCCCGAAGGACGCGATGCTGACCGGTAAGGCCGGCAACGCCCACGCCGCAGATCAGGTTCGTCCCGTTCGCCGTGTGCGCGGCCGCGACAACGGCCCCCAGCCGCTGGCCCAGCTGGACCTGCAACGGCGTCGGGGCGGCCTCGACGATCGTCACGTCCAGTCCCAGCTTTCTCGCGGTCGACGCCACTTCTGCGCCGATGAATCCGGCGCCGATGACGACCAGCCGGGCGCCGGGACGAAGATCGTCCCGCAACGCGACGGCGTCGTCGACCGTGCGGATCACGTGGACACCGGTCATGGCTTCGCATCCGGGCCACCGCCGCGCACGCGAACCGGTGGCGATCACCACCCCATCGGCCTGCACCCGGGTTCCATCGGCGAGTTCGACAGCGCCGCAAGAGGTGTCAAGCTTGGTCGCGGCAGCGCCGAGCCGCCATTCCGCATCGAGATCGTCGTCGTCGGACTCGAGCGCCAAGTCCGCCTCGGTCATGGTCCCGGAAAGGAATTCCTTCGACAGCGGAGGCCGGTCGTACGGTCGCCTCGTCTCGTCGCCGACGACAGTCACGCGTCCGTCAAATCCTTTGGCCCGCAGGGCGCGAGCCGCCGACAGACCGGCCAGTGACGCACCGACGATAGCGATGTGCTTCACGAGTTGCTGCCTTCGGCCAGGCGCGCGCGGATGTCGGGTGGCAGGTTCGGCTTGTCGTTGCTCAGTTCGACGCGAATGATCCCGTCTTGGACCACCACTGCATGCGTGCGGACCGGTAGTTTCGCCGGCGGCGCATCCACGGCACCGGTCCGAAGGTTGAACCGCGACGCGTGCAGCGGGCACTCAACCTCGCAGCCTTCCAACCAACCGTCTGCCAGTGACGCGTCCTGATGCGAACACGTGTCATCGATCGCGAACACCTCGCCGTCTTCGGTGTGGAACACCGCGATGGGCGGATCGGCTTCGACCCGACGCGCCTCGCCGGGTGGCAACTCCGAAAGCGGACAGATCTCGAGCATGGTGCGGGCCTCTCACTCGCGGATTGGTGCGTATAGAGAAACAGAATTCGTATTACGCAACAGTGTGGGCCTAGTCACAGGCCCTGTCAATAGGACGGATGTTGGATGTTGAACAGGCAAATGCCGACGTCAGCGGGCCGACCGAGGATTCGACGCGCGACTGCGGATGCGGCAAAGGACGACGCACCAGCCTCGCCGGTTTTCACCGCGAGGCAGGTACCCGCGACGTCCGATCGGGTTACTTTTGTCCGCTGGGGACGGTTTCGCGCGCGCCGGTGATCAGGGGATCGCGGGACACGTCCAGATAGAGCGATACACACATGCCGACCATCACGAAGACGAACGGCGCAGCGACGATGATCGTCATGGTCTGCAGGCCGTTGAGCGCGTCGTTGCCGCCCGCCCACAGCATCAGGGCCGCCACCGCGCCGGTACTCAGGCCCCAGAAGGCAACTGCCCACCGCGATGGGAACAGCGACCCGCTTTGCGACAGTGTCCCCATCACCATCGACGCGGCGTCCGCACCGGAAACGAAGAAGATCGCCACGAGCGCCATGACGAGTAGCGATGACAATCCGGCCAACGGTAGGTGGTCGAGCATGCCGAACAACGTCGATTCCGGCTCGCCCGTGCCGTACACGTCGATGGCGTCGCGCTGCTGGCCGATGCCCGCGCCGCCGAAAATGACGAACCAGATCAGGCTCACGGTGGTGGGCACAAAAATCACGCCGACGACGAACTGGCGAATCGTCCGGCCCCGACTGATGCGGGCCAGGAACATACCCACGAAGGGTGTCCACGAGATCCACCACGCCCAGTAGAAGATGGTCCACGTCGACAACCAGGCCTCGGTCTCAGGACCGTCGGCCGCTGAACGAGCCGACATTGCCGCGAGATTCGCAGCGTAGTCACCGAGGGCAGTGGGCAGCAGATTGAGGATGAAAACGGTTGGCCCCAACACGAATACGAACACGGCAAGGATCAGTGCGAGCACCATGTTGATGTTCGACAGCCACTGAATGCCGCGCGAAACGCCGGACACCGCAGAGGCGACGAATGCGAAGGTGAGCAACCCGACCACGGTCACCAACAGCAACGTGCCTGCTTGTTCGACCCAGCCGACGACCTCGATACCCGAACCGATCTGAAGGGCGCCGAGCCCGAGTGAGGCGGCGGTGCCGAACATGGTGGCGAAGATGGCGAGGATGTCGATGAGTTTCCCGATCGGGCCTTCGACCCGCCTGATACCGAGCAGCGATGCAAACGATGAACTGATGAGCTGCCGGCGGCCCATCCGGTAGCTGCCGTAGGCGATCGACAGGCCGACCACCGCGTACATCGACCACGGGTGGAATCCCCAGTGGAACAACGAGGTGGCGAGCGCGGTGCCCGCCTTCGAATCCGCCAGTCCGGGAGGCGGATTGACAAAATGTGTCAGCGGTTCGGTGACACCCCAGAAGATCAGGCCGATACCCATACCGGCGCTGAACATCATCGCGATCCAGCTGACGGTGTGGAACTCGGGCTTCTCGTCATCGGCGCCGAGCGGAATGCGACCGTACCGGCTCATCGCAAGCCAAACCGCGAACAGGACAAAGCAAGTCGCGGTGATGATGAACAGCCAGCCGAGGTTGCCGACCACCCAATCCAGGAGCGTGGCCATTGTGGATTGGAACGATGCCGGCCAGATCAAGCCCCAGCCGAGGATGACGAGCACCAGGACGGCGGCGACCCCGAACACGGCCTTGTCGGTGACGGCTCGCCGAGCACACAGCGGTACATCGAGCTCGTCGTCGTCCTGCCCTTCAGGTATGGGGATGCCCGGCCCCGGAAACGTCTCATGAAGCCGCGCCTTGATCTCGGCTTCGAGCGAACCGTCTTTCTGTCGTGTCACGTCAAACTCCTGAGGCTGAACGCCTGTGCAGACCGCCTGCGTGGGGCGACCAGTGGGCGAGGCTCCATCTGAAAGTGGCTTGCGCCACTAATCGTGTCGAATATGTTGCCGATCACATACATCAAAGGGTATGCGCGTGCGCTGGGCGATCTTCCATCTCTGCGCGACACCACACACCGACGCCACCCGATGCGAAGAGGCTCAAAGCTCTTCCCATACTGGACGCCCGACCCGAGCATCATCGCCCGGGCTTGCACGTCTCACGTGGCCACCGTTGTCTGGAGCTGCCTGACATTCAGCGGCCATGTACTGATATATTAGATCGCGCATCAGTAATATGCGACTGCTACATGAAAAATATTTGTTACGGCCGGTTCACCGCGAGTTGCTGCAAACGTCAGACCGTGCCATGCCGAAGCCACTCCGACCGTTCGCCGGCCGTAATCGTCAGCCTTGGTAACCCATGCGGTGGCCGATGGTCTCAGCGGCCTCCACCACCGCCGGAACAATCTCGCGTGCGCGCTCTTCACTGAGGCGATACACCGGCCCCGACACACTGAGAGCCGCGATCACCGCGCCCGTGTGGTCGCGAATAGGCGCGGCAACAGCGTTGAGTCCATGCTCAAGCTCTTCGAGCGCGACGACATACCCATCGCGCGCAACGGAGTCCAATTGCTCGTCGAGGTCCTCGAAGGAGGTGATCGTGTGCTCCGTGAACCGGGTGAGCCCCGCATCCTCCAGCAATTGACGCCGCGTTTCCGTCGGCATGAACGCCAACAGAACCTTGCCGCTCGACGTCGCATGCAGCGGAGTGAGCGCACCCACCCAATTCTGGGTCCCGACCGCGGACGGTCCGCGAGCCTGATCCACATTCACCGCGAAATGGGAGCGCAACACCGCGACATTGACCGTCTCGCCCACATCGGCGGCCAGCCGCTCGCAGATCTCACGACCCTGCTGAGTGACATCGAGCCGACCCGAGACCGCGTTGGCAAGACGCAAGATGCCGAAGCCCAGCCGGTACTTCCCGCGCTCATATGCTTGTTCGACCAGTTCGCGATCTTCGAGGGCTCCGAGCAGCCGGGACGCTGTCGATTTGTGCACGCCGATGTCCGCAGCGAGTTCGGTGACCCCGGTCTCGCCGCGGCGCGCCAGGATCTCCAACGCGTATAGAGCACGGTCGACCGACTGCACGCCACCACTGCCGGCTTCAGAGCTCCCGTTGCTCATGCCCTAACGATACCCAGACATGCCCGCGCGTTGCCGAGCAGGCAACAAGTTGCGCAATGCGCGTCGAAGGGTTGCCACAGAGCGGCGCATCTCCTACTCTTAATATATCAGTTGATGATCAATTTTCGTCGTCGGACAGCCTGCTACCGGTCGCGGCGACTCCACTGCATCTCCGTCGAACCGAACTAGGAGACCAACGCTCATGGGATCACCACGCGTCGTGATCATCGGAGCCGGCATCGTCGGCACGAACCTGGCCGACGAGCTCACCGCACGCGGTTGGGACCGGGTGACCGTGCTCGACCAGGGCCCGCTACCGCTGACCGGCGGATCGACCTCGCACGCACCGGGACTCGTGTTCCAGACAAGCCCGTCGAAAACGATGACCACGTTCGCGAGCTATACGGCGGAGAAGTTCCTGTCGCTCGACGTCGACGGACAATGGTGCTTCAACCCTGTCGGCGGCCTCGAAGTGGCAACGACCGAACAACGATTGGCCGACCTGCATCGCAAGCAAGGGTGGGCGACCTCGTGGGGTGTCAGCGGGAGGGTCATCGACCCGCAGGAGTGCGCCAAGCTTCACCCGCTCCTCGACGCCGACCGCATTCTCGGTGGCCTGTACGTGGAGACGGACGGGCTGGCGAAGGCGGCGCGGGTCGTCGTGGCGCTGACCCGACGTGCACAGAGTCGCGGGGCGGTCTTCCAGGGCTCGACGAAAGTGGTCGGCATCGAACATTCCGGCGGCAGAGTCACCGGCGTGGCCACCTCGACCGGTGTCGTTGCCGCTGACATCGTGGTGTCGTGCGGCGGATTCTGGGGCCCGGACCTGGGCGCCCTGATCGGTATGGACGTTCCGCTGCTTCCGTTGGCACACCAGTACGCCAAGACCGACCAGATTCCCGAACTCGTCGGACGCAACACCGAACTTTCCGAGGCCGGTTTCCCGATCCTGCGTCACCAGGACCAGGATCTGTACTTCCGCGAGCATGTGGACCGTCTCGGCATCGGCTCCTATGCGCATCGGCCGATGCCGGTCTCCACAATGGAGCTTCCCGAAGGGGAAATCACCGCGGACGCAATGCCTTCGATGCTGGCATTCACCGAGGAGGATTTCGCGCCGGCGTGGGAGCAGTGCCAGAAACTGCTGCCCTGCTTGCAGACCGCCAAAGTCGAATCCGGCTTCAACGGCATCTTCTCCTTCACGCCTGACGGTGGACCGTTGATCGGTGAATCGCCGGATGTTGCCGGGTTCTGGATCGCCGAGGCCGTTTGGGTCACACACTCCGCCGGTGTCGCACGCGCGGTTGCCCAGCTGTTGATCGACGGAAGGTCCGAGGTCGAACTGCACGGCTGCGATGTGCACCGCTTCGAGGACATCCAGCTCGACCCCGACTATGTCAGCGAGACGGCCCAGCAGAACTTCATCGAGATCTACGACATCCTGCATCCGCTGCAGCCCAAGGAGTCTCCGCGCAACATCCGGGTCAGCCCGTTCCATGCCCGCCAAAGAGAACTCGGCGCGATGTTCCTCGAAAGCCACGGCTGGGAACGTCCGCATTGGTTCGAAGCCAACGCTGCGCTGGTCGACCAACTCCCCGCGGAGTGGCAGCCGCCTGCGCGCGACCACTGGGCCGCGATGTTCCATTCGCCGATCGCCGCTGCAGAAGCCTGGCGCACACGCACCGCGGTGGCGCTCTATGACATGACACCACTCAAGCGGCTTGAGATCTCCGGCCCGGGAGCGCTGGACCTTCTGGAGCGTACGACCACGGGCAAGATGGACAAGTCCATCGGCTCGGTCACTTACACACTCGCACTGGACAACTCCGGAGGCGTGCGCAGTGACCTGACGGTCGCACGCCTCACGGCGGACTCCTTCCAGGTGGGCGCCAACGGGAACCTCGATCTGGACTACTTCCGTAGGCAGGCACCCGACGACGGAAGTGTCACGATCCGCGACATCACGGGCGGCACCTGCTGCATCGGACTGTGGGGACCACGCGCCCGCGACCTGGTCTCCGCGCTGAGCCGCGACGACTTCTCCAACGACGCGTTCAAGTACTTCCGGGCGAAACAGGTTCGGATCGGCGGAGTTCCCGTCACCGCGATGCGGTTGTCGTACGTCGGCGAACTAGGTTGGGAGCTCTACACTTCCGCCGACAACGGGCTGCGACTCTGGGATGCTCTGTGGGCAGAAGGTCAGCGCCACGGCGTCATCGCCGCAGGACGCGCAGCGTTCAACAGTCTCCGGCTCGAAAAGGGTTACCGGTCATGGGGTACCGACATGACCACCGAACACAATCCGTACGAGGCCGGGCTCGGATTCGCCGTACGAGCCCAAAAAGCCGAGTTCATCGGACGCGACGCGCTCTCCGGGGTCTCCGACGACACCGTCGAGCGGCGCCTGGCGTGCCTGACTGTCGACGACGGGCGCACCGTCGTGCTGGGCTCAGAGCCGGTGTTCGTCGACGGCGTGCCCGCCGGATACGTCACCAGCGCAGCGTTCGGGCACACCATCGGAATGCCGATCGCCTACGCCTGGCTACCGGCGACGGCGGCGCCCGGAACGAGCGTCGAGATCCAGTACTTCGATCGCCGGGTTCCGGCGACCGTGGTGGCCGAACCACTTGTCGATCCCGAGATGAAAAAGATCCGCTCATGACCCAAACCGACACGATCGCCGGGTTTCTCGATGCGCTCGCGGCGAAGGTCCCCGCGCCCGGCGGCGGTGCCACGGCGGCGTTGCACCTCGGTCAAGCAGCGGCACTGGTGTCCATGGTCGCCCGCTATACCGTGGGCCCTCGGTATGCCGAACACGAGGATCTCGTGAAAACGGTGTGCGAGCGTGCCGACGCGGCACGGACCCGTGCGCTTCGACTCGTCGACGAGGACATGGCGGCCTTCCGCAGTGTGATCGATGCCTACCGGTTGCCGAAAAGCACTGAGCCAGAGCAGAAGGCACGGTTTTTGGCGATATCGGCCGCGGCGCAACGAGCTGCGGCCGTACCTGCCGATGTGGCCCGCACGGCTGCCGAGGTGCTCGGCCTGGCCGAACAGCTACTCCCGGTGGCCAACTCGAACGTGATCAGTGACGTCGCCGCGGCGGCCGACGCCGCTCGGGCAGCGGCGACGACGGCCCGCGTCAACGTCGAGATCAACCTGTCGAGCATCACCGACCACTCGATCCGGGCCTCGTTGGCCCAGGAAATGAACCAAGTGGATGAACTCCTCGTACGCGCAGACACCATAACCGCCCATGTCCGGAAGTTGTTGACATCATGACCACAGCGCTCAGCGGGTCCGATCTGGCGACCGCCATCCGTTCCGACGTGGCGTCGCGTGCCGCAACTCTCGCCGAGTATGGGGTCGTCCCAAAGCTCGCGGTTGTCACCGCAACCGACGACGAATCGACAGCCTGGTACGTGCGGTCCATCGCCGGCGCGGCCAAACGCACCGGAATCGCATGTGACATCGCCGATCTCGGCCCAACGGCAGGGACGGCAGAAATAGGGTCGGTCCTCGCCGGACTCAGCGCCGATCCCGACGTTCACGGCGTGATCCTGCAGACACCGCTCCCCCGCGGCACGGACCTGGCTGGTTTGCGCTCGGCGATCGCTCCGGACAAAGACATCGACGGGACGAACCCGGTGAGTCTCGGGCGGCTGTTCACCGGCCAGCGGGCGTTCGCGCCCGCCACCGCGCAAGCCGTCCTCACGTTGCTCGATCATCACAGCGTCGACCTGCGCGGGAAAACCGCTGCGGTGGTGGGACGTTCGATCGTCGTCGGCACCCCCGTGGCGCACATGCTCGTCCAGCGCGATGCGACGGTGACCATCTGCCACCGTCACACGACAGACCTGGCGGCCCAGACCAGCCGTGCCGACGTGGTGGTCGCAGCAGTCGGCGTTCCCGGCTTGCTCACAACCGATCACATCGGTGAAGGTGCGATCGTCATCGATGTCGGGACCACAGCCACCGCCGACGGCCGCCTGCTCGGCGATGTCGACGCAGCCGCCGTCGAGGGGCATGCCGGCGGGTTGACACCGGTTCCCGGCGGGGTGGGACCGGTGACCACAGCACTGCTCCTCGCGAACACTGTCACTGCGGCAACGAATCTCACCGACGCCATTCGCGCGGACATCGGTTCCGCCGTCAGCGTGTGACCGCCATGAATCTTCAGGAGACATCATGACCCAGAACTTCACCCTCACCTTGAGCTGCCCGCAGCGGCCAGGGATCGTCCATGCCGTGAGCTCGTTCCTGTTCGCACGGGGTTGTGACATCGCCGAGCATCAACAGTTCGATGACACCCGCAGCCAGGCCTTTTTCCTCCGTACGACATTCGTCTGCGGCGACGGCGTCGACGTGGCGCAGTTGACGGGAGAGTTCGCTTCGGTGGCCGCCGATTTCGGCATGTCCTTCCGCTTCGTCGATACCGAACAGCCCAGAGTGGTGGTGATGGTCTCGAAGATGGGACACTGCCTCAACGATCTCATATTCCGTTGGCGTGCAGGGACTCTGGGTGGCGAGCTGGTTGCGGTGGTGTCCAATCACGAGACGCTGCGGCCGATGGCCGAGGCAGCAGGGCTGCCGTTCACGCACATACCGGTCACCCCGGCGACCAAACCGCAGGCTGAGGCGAGACTGCTCGCGCTCGTCGATGAACTCGACGCGGATCTCGTGGTTCTCGCACGCTACATGCAGGTGCTCTCCGACGAAGCCTGCCAGGCGCTGCGCGGCCGCGCGATCAACATTCACCATTCATTCCTGCCCGGGTTCAAGGGCGCGAAGCCCTACCACCAGGCGTTCGACCGCGGCGTGAAACTCGTCGGCGCCACCGCGCATTACGTGACGTCAGATCTCGATGAGGGTCCGATCATCGAGCAGGAAGTCATCCGGATCGACCACTCGTTCGATCCGACCCGGCTGGCCACTGTCGGTCAGGACGCTGAGGCGTTGGCGTTGTCGCGGGCCGTTCGCTGGCATTGCGAGAACAGGGTCTTGCTGCACGGACACCGCACGGTCGTATTCAGTTGAGCTGCGCGGCACTGCAACGGCGCGACGCCGCAGCCTCAGACAACCGCGCGTACGGCTTGCTCGAAACCGATCACATGGTCGAGCGCGATCTTGGCCGCGGCATCGGCTTTCCCGGCGGCGATGGTGCGCAACAGGTCTGTGTGTTCACCCACATGGCGGGCCACCGTGGGCAGCCGGTCGAGGAACAGGCAGAAGATTCGGGTCGCGAGATTGTCGTACCGCACCAAGACATCTTCGAGATGAGGGTTCCCCGTGGCGCGGTAGATGGCACGGTGCACTCCCAGATCCCACCGCATGAGTTCGTCACGATCGATGTTGTCGATGTTGAGCGCGGCGGTCCGGTCAGCGAGCTCGAGAAGATGCGTGCGCACCGCGGGCGAGGCATTCTCGGCCGCCGAGCGCGCGGCGACGGGTTCGAGATTCACCCGGATCTGCGAGATATGGCGAAGATCGGCCACATCGACGCCAGTGGCGAATGTGCCACGGCGAGGGAAGGATACGACCAGCCGATCCGCCTCCAGCCGTTTGAGCGCCTCCCGCACGGGAGTACGGCCGAGCTTCAACTCCGCGGCCAGGTCGCTCTCGACGATGGCGTCGTTGGGACGGATATCGAGCATGATGAGCTTGTCACGGATCACCAGGTAGGCCTGGTCGGCGAACGACAGCGCCTCGCGATCGACCGTGTCGAACGCCTCTATCCCTAGAACACTCACGCCCGAAGTCCTTCCCGACACAGACAAGCGCCAGTCCAGCAACTGACCTGGCGGTGACGGGATAATGATATATCAGGAGCGCGGGATATCGCGGCGGGTACATAGCCGCCATGACGGCCCCGCGAACGGTTACAGCAGTGCCCGGATTGCGCGTTCGAACCCGATGACGTGCGCGAGGGTCAGTGATGCCGCGGTGGCCTCGTCGCCGGCGACGATGGCCTCCATCAGCTGCGCATGTTCACGAACGTGGTCGGCGACACCGGGAAGGCGATCCAGGAACAGACACCAGATCCGGGTGGCGTGGGCGTCGAGGCTCACCAGAATCTGCTCAAGATGCGGATTGCCCGACGAGCGGTAGATCTCACGATGCACGCGCACGTCGTGTCGCAGCACCTCGCGCGGATCGTCGGTGTCTTCGATCTCGACGATGCCCGCGATGAGCGCTTCAAGCCGCGCCCGAGCCTCCGCCGAGGCCGTTCGGGCGGCCCTGGCCGCTGCGGTCGGTTCCAACTGCTTGCGAATTTCGGAGATGTCGGCGAGATCGGTCATATCCACGGCTGTGGCAAAGGTGCCACGACGCGGATAGGCGATCACGAGGCGGTCGCGCTCAAGCCGTTTGAGGGCCTCGCGCACCGGCGTGCGTCCCACGCCGAGTTCGGCGGCCAGATTGTCGTCGTTGATGGGTTCGCCCGGTCGGATGTCGAGCATGACGATGCGCTCGCGCACGATCTCGTACGCCCGATCTGCCGCCGTCTCGGCCCGCGCATCGGTTTCGGGCAACGCCAGATCCGTCAATGTCATCACCGGTCCCGCCTCTCGGGTCACGTTCGACCCGTCCTATTGACGTGGTCGCGTTCTGATCATAATCTATCCCACAGTTGATATATCAGTCACCAATCAACTGGATGCCAGAGAGGCGAAAATGACCGTCGACACCGCCCGAACAACAGCAGCGCCGGCCGCCAACCCGATTCTCAGCGAGGCGTTGGCGAGCCTTGATCCCGACGTCCACCAGGCCATCGCCGCCGAATTACTCCGGCAGCAGAGCACGCTGGAAATGATCGCGAGTGAGAACTTCGCCCCGATGGCGGTGATGCAGGCGCAGGGCTCGGTGATGACGAACAAGTACGCCGAGGGTTACCCCGGGCGGCGTTACTACGGCGGCTGCGAGCATGTCGACGTCACCGAGCAGCTCGCGATCGACCGGCTCAAAAGTCTGTTCGGCGCCGCCTACGCCAATGTGCAGCCACATTCGGGCGCGCAGGCCAACGAAGCGGTGATGGCCGCCCTGCTGTCGCCCGGTGACACGATCCTGGGCCTGGCCCTCCCGCACGGCGGCCATCTCACGCACGGCATGAAGCTGAACTTCTCGGGCAAGCTCTACGACGTCGCGGCCTACCACGTGTCCGAGGACGATCACCTGGTCGACATGGCGGAGGTTGAGCGCCTGGCACACGAGCGCAGGCCCAAGCTGATTCTCGCCGGGTGGTCGGCCTATCCGCGTCAGCTCAATTTCGCCGAATTCCGGCGTATCGCAGACGAAGTCGGCGCCTACCTGATGGTCGACATGGCCCATTTCGCCGGGCTGGTCGCTGCCGGACTGCACCCCTCCCCCGTGCCGCATGCGCACGTGGTCACCTCGACGACGCACAAGACCCTCGGCGGGCCGCGCGGCGGCATCATCCTGACCAACGACGAGGCACTGGCGAAGAAGATCAATTCGTCGGTGTTCCCCGGGCAACAGGGCGGGCCGCTCGAGCATGTGATCGCCGCCAAGGCGGTCTCGTTCAAGCTGGCCGCCCAGCCGGAGTTCCGCGAGCGGCAGCAGCGCACGCTGGACGGGGCCAAGATTCTGGCCGACCGTCTGCTGCAAGACGATTCGCGGGCCGCGGGGATCAATGTGGTGTCGGGCGGTACCGAGGTCCATCTGGTGCTGGTCGATCTGCGCGCTTCCGAACTCGACGGCAAGCAGGCCGAGGATCGGCTGCACCGGGTGGGAATCACCGTGAACCGCAATGCCGTTCCGTTCGATCCGCGGCCGCCGATGGTCAGCTCGGGAGTGCGAATCGGCACTGCGGCACTGGCGACGCGGGGATTCGATCTCGATGGCTTCCGCGAGGTGGCCGACATCATCAGCCTTGCGTTACGACCCGACACCGACGAGGCCGCGCTCGACGATCTGCGTGCCCGCGTCGACCTCCTTGCTCAGCGTTTTCCGCTCTACCCGGACCTCACGGAGGCTTCGCTGTGACATTGCCGACAGCCCCTGCACCAGGGGCCCACCTGCCGGATCACCCCGAATTCCTCTGGCGTACACCGGAGCCCAAGAAGTCCTACGACGTGGTCATCGTCGGTGGCGGGGGCCACGGTCTGGCCACCGCGCACTACCTCGCACGCAACCACGGCATCACGAATGTGGCGGTGCTCGAGCGGGGTTGGCTCGCGGGCGGCAACATGGCCCGCAACACCACGCTGATCCGGTCGAACTACCTGTGGGACGAGAGCGCCCGAATCTACGAGCACGCGCTGAAACTGTGGGAGGGCCTCGAGGAAGATCTCGAGTACCCGATCCTGTTCAGCCAGCGCGGTGTACTCAACCTGGCACACAGCCTGCAGGATGTGCGCGACAGCGTCCGCCGCGTCGAGGCCAACAAGCTCAACGGGATCGACGCCGAATGGGTGGAGCCCAAAGAGGTCAAGGATCTGTGCCCGATCGTCAACATCTCCGACGACATCCGGTACCCCGTCCTCGGCGCGACGTACCAGCCCCGCGCCGGTATCGCGAAACACGACTACGTCGCATGGGGATTCGCCCGACGGGCGGACGAGGCCGGTATCGACATCATCCAGAACTGTGAGGTCACGGGGTTCGCCACCGACGGCGATCGGGTGACCGGGGTACGCACCACACGCGGCGACATCGCGGCCGGACAGGTCGCGCTGTGCGCGGCCGGCCACACTTCGACGCTGACCGACATGCTCGGCATCCGCACCCCGTTGCAGAGTCATCCCTTGCAGGCATTGGTGTCCGAACTGCTCGAGCCCGTGCACCCGACAGTCGTGATGTCGAACGCCGTACACGTTTACGTCTCCCAGGCGCACAAGGGCGAACTCGTGATGGGTGCCGGCGTCGATTCCTACAACGGATACGGCCAGCGCGGCGCTTTCCACATCATCGAGCGCCAGATGGCCGCGGCCGTGGAGTTGTTCCCGGTGTTCGCGCGTGCGCATCTGCTGCGCACCTGGGCGGGCATCGTCGACGTCTGCCCCGACGCGTCGCCGATCGTGGGGCGCGCCGGTTACGAGAACCTCTATCTCAACGCGGGCTGGGGCACCGGCGGTTTCAAGGTCACCCCCGGTCTCGGCTGGTGCCTGGCCGACACGATCGCCAACGACACCGCCCACGAGTACATCGCCCCGTTCACCCTCGACCGATTCGTCACCGGCGCGCTGGTGGACGAGCACGGCGCCGCCGGCGTAGCGCACTGAAAGCGGAGAATTCACAATGCAACTCATCGAATGTCCGTGGTGCGGACCGCGAGAGGAAACCGAGTTCCATTACGGCGGCGAAGCCCACGTGGTCTATCCGGAGGATCCGCAGGCGCTTTCCGACGAGGAATGGGCGCACTACGTGTTCTTCCG
Source organism: Mycolicibacterium wolinskyi (assembly GCF_002101965.1). Classification (GTDB taxonomy): domain Bacteria; phylum Actinomycetota; class Actinomycetes; order Mycobacteriales; family Mycobacteriaceae; genus Mycobacterium; species Mycobacterium wolinskyi. The sequence continues at coordinate 269,979 of NZ_LQQA01000015.1, read as the reverse complement.
CAACAACCCCAAAGGCATGTTCGCCGAACGCTGGGCCCACAGCGCGGGCTGCCGCCGGTGGTTCAACGCGATTCGCGACACCGCCACCTACCGATTCCACCGTGTCTACCGCCTGGACGAGCAGAGACCGACGGCGGGCAAGAGCGCAGCGACCGGGGAATCGAGGGAGATCTGATGGACGCACCATTCCGCACTGCAGACGGCGGCCGTATCGACCGGGATACGGTGTACCGCTTCACCTTCAACGACCGGGAACTGACCGGTCACGCCGGTGACACGCTGGCCTCAGCGCTGCTCGCCAACGGCATCCACCAGGTCACCACGAGCATCAAACTGGGGCGCCCCCGCGGTTTCACCTCGGCCTGGGCCGAGGACACCGGTGGCCTGGTCCAGATCGAGCATCCGTTCCCAGAGCCCATGTTGCTCGCGACGACGGTCGAGCTGTTCGACGGTCTCGTCGCGCGCGGCATTCCCGGCCAAGGTCGGCTCGCCGACATCCCCGACACCGCCAAGTACGACGCGACGCACGTGCACGCCGACGTACTCATCGCCGGTGCCGGACCGGCCGGCCTCGCGGCTGCCTTGACCGCGGCCCGCGCCGGGGCACGCGTGGTGCTGATCGATGAACAGAGCGAGGCGGGCGGCGCGCTGCTCGGCAGCGCCGACACCATCGACGGCCGGCCCGCGCTGGACTGGGTGGCCGATGCCGTGACCGAGCTCGCCGCGTATCCCGATGTCGTCCATCTTCAACGCACCACGGCGTTCGGACACTACGACGACGGCTTCGTCCTGGCGCTGCAGCGGTGCACCGACCATTTGGGGGCCGAAGCGCCAGTCGGGGTCAGTCGCCAACGCGTGTGGCGGATCCGGGCCCGGCACGTTGTGGTGGCCGCCGGCGCGCACGAACGCCCCGTCGTGTTCACCGACAACGACCGACCTGGAATCATGCTGGCCAACGGCGCCCGCACATTCCTGCACCGGTACGGCGTCACGGTCGGCGAGCGGGCCGTCGTGTTCACCACCAACGACAGTGCTTACGCGGCAGCGCTCGACCTGCATGACGCCGGTGTGACGATCAGCGCGATCGTCGACGCCCGCGCGGACGTCGCGCCGCATCTGCGCGAGGCATGCGCCGCGCGTGGCATCGACATCCGGATCGGCTCGGTGGTGAGCGGCACCCGTGGCGACACTCGCGTATCGGCGGCATTGGTATCGGGACCCGACGGTGCGCCCGAGGAGGTGGCCTGCGATGTGTTGCTGGTCAGCGGTGGCTGGAATCCGGCCGTGCATCTGTTCAGCCAGGTACGCGGAAAGCTGCGCTACGACGACAGTCTCGGCGCTTTCGTGCCGGGCGAGCAACTCGACGGCGTCGGCGTGGCGGGTTCGTCCAATGGGGTCTTCGACCTGCCGGGCTGCCTGCGCGACGGGCGTCAGGCCGCCGAGCGGGCACTTGCCGAGCTCGGCTTCACGCCCACCGCGAAACCCCTTGCCGGCGAGTCCGATCCCGTGCCGGTGACCGAGCCCAGCCTGGTGCTGTGGCGCGTAGCCGACCCAGATGCCGCGGCAAGCCAGTTCGTCGACGTCCAGCGCGATGCCACGGTGGCCGATCTGATCCGCGCAGTGGGCGCGGGCATGCGCTCGATGGAACACATCAAGCGCTACACCACAATCGGCACCGCACACGATCAGGGCAAGACGTCCGGTGTCGTCGCATCCGGGATCACCTCTGAGCTGCTCGGTGTCCCGATGGAAAATCTCGGCGTCACCACATTCCGCCCGCCCTATACGCCGGTCGCATTCGCCGCACTCGCCGGACGGAGCCGCGGCCGGCTGTTCGATCCGGAACGCGTTACCGCAGTACACGATTGGCATGTGGCCCAGGGTGCGGTATTCGAGGACGTCGGCCAATGGAAGCGCCCTCGCTACTACCCGCTTCCCGGCGAAGACATGGAATCGGCCGTGTTGCGCGAATGTGCGGCTGTCCGAAACGGAGTCGGCATCCTCGACGGCTCCACGCTCGGCAAGATCGACGTCCAGGGCCCCGACGCCGGGATGTTCCTCGACCTGCTCTACACCAACATGATGAGCACCCTCAAAGTGGGAATGGTGCGCTACGGCGTGATGTGCGGTGTCGACGGCATGGTCATCGACGACGGCACCGTGATGCGGCTGGCCGAGGACCGGTATCAGGTGTTCACCACCACCGGTGGTGCGGCACACATCCTCGAATGGATGGAGGAATGGCTGCAGACCGAGTGGCCGCACCTGCGGGTGCGCCTGACGTCGGTGACCGAACAGTGGCACACCTTCCCGGTGGTCGGCCCGAAATCCCGCGACGTGATCGGTGCGGTATTCGGTGACCTCGACGTGAGCAACGACGCCTTTCCGTTCATGGCCTGGCGGGACACGAGCCTCGACGGGGTGCACGTCAGGATCGGTCGGGTCAGCTTCTCGGGTGAACTCGCCTACGAGGTCAACGTCACGGGGTGGTACGCAACCGCGGTGTGGGAGCGCCTGATCGCCGCCGGTGGTCCATACGCGATCACTCCGTACGGCACGGAGACGATGCATGTATTGCGCGCCGAGAAGGGCTATCCGATCATCGGCCAAGACACCGACGGCACCGTCACCCCGCAGGACCTCGGCATGAGTTGGGCGGTCTCGAAGAAGAAGCCCGATTTCATCGGCAAGCGGTCCTTCACCCGAAGCGAGAACCTCAACCCGTTACGCAAGCAGTTCGTCGGGTTACTGCCCGTCGACGCACAAACGGTATTGCCCGAGGGAGCCCAGATCATCGAGACGCCGTCCGGTGGCGTCCTACCACCGCCGCCGGTCCCGATGCTCGGCCACGTGACATCGAGCTACCGCAGCGCCGAACTGGCCCGCCCGTTCGCGCTGGCACTGGTCAAGGGCGGCCATGCCCGCCTCGGGGACACCCTTACCGCCGTGGTCGACGGAGCCCTGGTGCCCGTCGAAGTCACCGGCTCCGTACTCGTCGATCCCGAAGGAGCACGCCGCGATGGCTGACACCCTCACCCGCCGTAGCCCGTTGCAGAAGTGGGCAACCCGATTCGCCGCGCTGCCTGCCGAAGCGGCCATCACCGAAGAACCGTTCGTCACCATGGTCGACCTGTGGGTGGATCCCTCCGGCGCCGGGGCATCTGCCGCAGCCCGCGTGCTAGGCACCGCATTGCCGACCACGCCGTCGACGTGCAGCGAGGGCACCGATTCGACCGTCATCTGGTTCGGCCCGGACGAATGGCTGGTGACATCGACGGCCCTCGACGGCGAAGCGCTGGAGACGCGTCTGCACGCGGCCGTCGCCGAGTACGGCGGGGTATCGGTCGACGTGTCCGCGCAGCGCACCTCCGTGCGGTTGCGCGGCGCCCATGCCCGCGACGTCCTCGCCAAGGGCTGCGCACTGGACCTGCATCCAACGGTATTCGGACGGGGCTCTGCAGCCCAGACCATGCTCGCGCTCGCAGCTGTCGTCTTGATCCCGTTAAATGACAAGGGAACCGACTATCGGATCCTCGTGCGTTCGTCGTTCGCAGGCTATTTGGCCGACTGGCTCATCGACGCCGTCGAGGAGTTCGGCGTCGACTGGTAAGCACCGGACGCTGCGCCATGACACCTACACCACCTGCCGCCCAAGTCTTTTCCGGCACCCGGGACGGACTCGTCCGCCGCCTCGCCGGCGCCGACCTGCTCGTGTGCGGCATCGTCAACGTCACTCCCGATTCGTTCTACGACGGCGGGCGGTTCGACGGACCAATGCAAGCGGTCGACTACGCCCGCAGCCTCGTCGCTGAGGGCGCCGACATGCTCGACATCGGAGGCGAGTCCACGCGACCGGGATCTCGCCCGCCGTCGGTGGCCGAGGAGATCGATCGCGTGATCCCGGTCGTCGAGGCTCTCGCGGGCACGAGCTCCGTGCCGATCTCCGTCGACACCTCCCGCCCCGAAGTGATGCGCGAAGCGGTCGCCGCCGGAGCGGTGATGATCAACGATGTCCGTGCGTTGCAGCGACCGGGCGCCCTCGAAGCTGCGGCAGGCCTTCAGGTACCGGTCTGTCTGATGCATGCAGGGTGAGCCCGAAACCATGCAGACCGCACCGAGTTACTACAACGTGGTCGGGCAGGTCCACCGATTCCTGCGCGCGCGGATCGAGGTGTGCCGGTCGGCGGGAATCGCTGCCGAACACATCGTGATCGATCCCGGCTTCGGATTCGGCAAGACCCTCACACACAATCTGTCCTTGCTCGTCGCGCTGCGCTCGTTCGCCGACCTCGGCTACCCGGTCATGGCCGGCCTGTCACGTAAGAGCATGCTCGGCGTGATCACCGACCGCGATGTCGCCGACCGCCTTCCGGCCTCGGTGGCGGCCGCGGTGATCGCCGCGCAGCAGGGAGCCTCGATCTTGCGCGTCCACGATGTGGCTGCCACGGTCGACGCGGTAGCCGTCATGCGCCTGGTGAACGCAACGCGAGCCGCCGCCCCGAAGTATCCGCAACTGATGTAGCGTCGGTAGTCTCTGACATCTCAATTCAGTCGCACTGTGTATCTCGCAGGAGGTGGCCCGGTATGGCCGGTGCACGCTCGGCCCGCACGCCGGCCAAGCAATCCAGCTCCAGCCCACTGCTGTCCGACCAGGCCTACGACGCCATCCGGGACAAGATCGTCTCGTTGGAGATCGCGCCGGGAGCCCCCATCGAAGAGGAGCAGCTCGCCGCCGAACTCGGCGTCGGGCGAACGCCGGTGCGCGAAGCGATAAAACGGCTCGCATACCGCAGACTCGTGGTCGTCTACCCCCGCAGCGGCAGCTTTGCGGCTGACTTGCATCCCACGGATCTAGAGGCACTGTGCGACATGCGGGAACGCCTCGAAGGGCTGGCCGCCGAGCGCGCGGCGAGCGAGGCCACCTATGAGGAACGACTCGAACTACGGGAACTTCTCAACGAATTGGAGGCGTGCACCGATCCGGACGCACTGCTCAACCTCGACGTCGCGGTACATCGCGCCGTGCACCGCATGGCGCACAACCCCTACCTTCTCGACACCCTCACGCAGACCCTCGATCTGTCGCTGCGAATGTGGAACCTGGCCAACGAACGTCTCCCCGATCTCGATCACCACGTTCACGGCCAAGCTGAGGTTCTGCAAGCGATCCTGGACCGCGACGGCGCCCGCGCCCGAACGCTGGCCGAAGCGCACGTCCGCGAGTTCGAGGACGACATCCGCAAGATGTTCTGACGTCGTATGGGCGCGGTGCTCCGGCGTTCCCGCGACGCGACTGGTGGACAGTCGAATCCGTTGCGCCGATGGCCGAGAGTCTCAGTGCCCCCGCGCGATCCACTCGGCCAAGTGGGGCGCCTCGGAACCGATCGTAGTGTGGTCACCGTGACCGGTGTGCACACGCGTGTCCTCGGGCAAGGTCAACAGCGACGACCGGATGGAATCGATGATTGTCGGAAAGTCGCTGTAGGAGCGTCCGGTCGCGCCCGGGCCACCGTTGAACAACGTGTCACCGGAGAACAGCTCACCCGCCTCGGGCAGGTACAGGCACACAGAACCCGGTGAGTGCCCCGGTGTGTGGATTACCTGGATCTCGGTACCGGCGACGCCGATGCGCTGATCGGCGTCAAGATTCCAGTACTTCTCCTCGGGATGGCTGGCCTTCCACAACATGTCATCACCGGGATGCAGAAGGATCGGCGCATGCAGGGTGTGCGCCAGTTCCGGCGCGACCGTGACATGATCGTCATGGCCGTGCGTGACCACCACCGCGACGACGTTGCGTCCGGCCACGGCTTCGACGATCTGGCCCGCGGTGTGCGCGGCGTCGACGATGACGACCTCGTCGTCATCGCCGACGACCCAGACGTTGTTGTCGACATCCCACGTCCCGCCATCGAGGCTGAAGGTCCCCGAGGTGACGACGCGGTCGATGCGAAGCGTGCCGCTCACAGCACGACCACCGAACGCAACACCTTGCCCTCGTGCATCGTGTGGAAAGCGTCTTCGACCTCATCGAGCTTGATCCGTTCGGAGACAAAGCGCTCCAGCGGCAGCCGACCCTGTTGATAGAGATCCACCAGGGTCGGGAAATCCCGTTCGGGCAGGCAGTCGCCATACCACGACGACTTCAATGCCCCACCGCGAGAAAAGAAGTCGATCAACGGCATGTCCAGCGTCATGTCCGGGGTCGGCACGCCGACCAGCACCACCGTTCCGGCCAGGTCGCGAGCGTAGAACGCCTGTTTCCACGTTTCCGGGCGGCCCACCGCATCGATCACCACGTCGGCGCCGAACCCGCCGGTCAGCTCTTGGACTGCCTCAACCGTGTCGGCCTCGGTCGCATTGACGGTGTGTGTGGCACCGAGTTCCTTGGCCCACTCCAACTTTCGCGGGTCGCGGTCGATCGCGATGATCGTGCCCGCACCGGCAAGACGAGCCCCCATGATCGCGGCGTCACCGACGCCGCCACAGCCGATGACCGCGACCGAATCGCCGCGAGAGACGTTGCCGGTGTTGACCGCGGCACCGAGCCCGGCCATCACACCACAGCCCAGTAGGCCCACCACCGCGGGGTCGGCGTCGGGATCGACCTTGGTGCACTGGCCCGCATGGACCAGGGTCTTCTCAGCGAACGCACCGATCCCCAGAGCGGGAGTCAACTCGGTGCCGTCGCCCAAGGTCATTTTCTGCGCGGCGTTGTGGGTGTCGAAGCAGTACTGCGGGCGGCCTCGCTTACAGGCCCGGCACTGACCGCACACCGCGCGCCAATTGAGGATCACGAAGTCGCCGACAGCGACGGAGCTGACCCCGGTTCCGACTTCTTCAACGACGCCGGCAGCCTCGTGACCGAGCAGGAACGGGAACTCGTCGTTGATCCCGCCTTCGCGGTAGGTGAGGTCGGTATGGCACACGCCGCAGGCCTGCACCCGCACCACCACTTCACCGGGCCCGGGATCGGGAATCGTGATGGTGGCAACCTCAACGGGCGCGCCCTTCGAGCGGGCGATGACGCCTCGAACTTGTTGTGGCATGGGAACACTCCTTGTTCGTGCAGCGATTCGAGCCGCAAGTACCGGTGATGGACAGCGGCCCGGACGGGATCCGCCAAAGCATGCTCGGTGGCAATACAGCACAGTCTGCTATATCAGTCCGTTAATGTCTAGTATATTAGTTGTCGCCTTACCGGCGAACGATCACAGAACGATGCACAGCCGGAACGCGTCATAGATCGCCGCGTGAATGTTGCGACTGGCGACGGCGTCACCGATCCGGAAAAGCTGGTAGCCGCCTTCTGGATTGCGGACGACTTCCTGCGGACGGAGATCGAGCAGGGCCTGTTGATCCACCTCGCCGAGATTCGACGACCCGCCCACCAGTGAGAAATAGAGATCGTCGGACGGCAACGTCCCGTGCTCGACGACGACATGATCGACAACACGCTGCCGTGTTGCGTGGGCGTATTCGTTGTGCAGATCCACCTCTAGGCGGCCGCCTTTACGGCGCACGCCAGTGAGGCGCTCGTTGAGGGTCACCCGCACATCGCGTTCGGCGAAAACCTTGAAGTAGCCGGGATAGTTCACGCCGCCCACATCGGGCGCCAAAATCCGCTCCGGCGTGACGAACTCGACCTGCGCGCCACTGTTGGCGAGCACTTCAGCCGCATCCATACCGGGGTGCCCGCCGTTGTCGTCATAGAACAGCACCTGCCCGCGTGGTCGCACCGCCCCGCACAGCACGTCCCAGGCGTCGGTGACCAAACCCGCTCCCTCGGTGAGGAATTCGCCGTTCGGGAGGCCTCCGGTCGCGACCACCACGACATCGGGGTTCTCGGCCATAACCTCGTCGACGTCGGCGTACGTGTTGGTCCGGATGTCGACGTCGAGCAGCTTGCACTCGGCCAGTCGCCAGTCGATGATGCTGATGAGATCGCGCCGCCGCGGAGCGGAGGCGGCCAGGCGGATCTGGCCACCCGGCGCATCAGCCGCCTCGAACACGGTCACCCGGTGGCCACGTTCGCCAAGTACGCGAGCGGCTTCCAGGCCGGCCGGCCCCGCCCCGATGACCACCGCCGTCCGTGCCGGTCCGGTGGCCGCGGGAATGTGATGCGGCATGCGGTCTTCCCGCCCGGTCGACGCGTTGTGCACGCACTTCGCGTCACGGTTCTGATAGATCTCGTCGAGGCAGTAGCTGGCACCGACGCAGGGGCGAATGCGGTCTTCCTCGCCCGCCTGGATTTTCGCGACGATGTGCGGATCTGCGATGTGGGCGCGTGTCATTCCGACGAGGTCGAGCAGCCCATCGCGAATGGCATGCCGCGCCGTGGCGACGTCGTTGATGCGTGCCGCATGCATGACCGGAATCGACAGCGCCTGCTTGACCTGGCCGGCGAATTCCAGATGCGGCGCAACGGGCGTGCCCATCGGCGGGATGACCCGCGAAAGGGCTTCATCGCTGGCCATGTAACCCTTGATCACACTGATGAAGTCGATGCCCTCGGCCACCACACGCTTGGCGATCTCCAGACCCTCGTCATAGCGCAGACCACCGGGCTCGTTCTCGTCGAGCGACATGCGGACACCGACGGCGAAATCCGGCCCCGCCGCTTCGCGTACCGCGCGAATCACCCTCAGCGGGAAGCGAAGCCGGTCTTCAAGGCTACCCCTGCCGTACTCGTCGTCGCGATGGTTGGTCAGCGGCGACCAGAACGCGTCCAACAGGTGCGTGTAGGCCTCGAGTTCGATGCCGTCGAGTCCGGCTTCCCGGCAGCGCGCGGTGGCGTCGGCATAGGCGCGCACGATGCGGTCCATATCCCATTCCTCGGCCACTTTGGGAAACGAGCGATGGGCCGGTTCACGTATCGCCGACGGCGCGATGACCGGCAGCCAGTCACCGTCGTAATTGCTCGTGCGACGGCCGAGATGGGTGATCTGGCACATGACCGCTGCGCCGTTTTCATGCACGCCGTAGGCCAACTCGCGCAGCCACGGCACGATCTCGTCCTTGTACACGTGCAGGTTGCCGAAGGCCGCTGGACTGTCGGGTGCGACCACCGCCGACCCGCCCATCATCGTCAGCGAGACCCCGCCCTTGGCCTTCTCCTCGTGGTAGAGGCGATAACGGCGCTTGGGCATGCCGTCCTCGGTGTAGGACGGCTCGTGCGACGTGCTCACCACCCGGTTACGCAGAGTGATGTTCTTCAGCTGAAAGGGCTGCAGGAGCGGGTCGATGAGCTGCGTTGTCATACCAGATTGACCTTCTGAAATATTTGTCGTGCTCTCTAACACGTCAACATGTGAGTAATGTATGTCACACGCGGTCGGCGGTCAAGTGCCAGTCGGGCTGCGCCTGTTGCGGCGACGGCCCGAACTCGCCGGATGGACGCGACGGCGCCTCGTCTGTCAGAACACGTTGCGAGGACACAGCTTTCACGAGAATCTCGGCGTACTCCTCGGTGGGATCAGACAACGCGGTGATCGCTCCGCCGACACCGAATTCGACGCCAGAGGCGCTCGCCACCATGGTTCGAATCACGACCGACAGGTCGACAGCGCCCGACAGCGACAGGTAACCGAGCGCACCGGAGTACACGCCGCGCGGTGCCGCCTCAAGCCGATCGAGGATTTCCATCGTCCGCACCTTGGGCGCACCGGTCATCGAACCGGCCGGAAACAGCGCACGAAGCGCATCGACCGGATGAGCATCGCCGCGTAGGACGCCGCGCACCGTTGACACCAATTGATGGACAGACGCGTACGTCTCCACGTCGAACAGTCGCGGGACGTCGACCGATCCCGGCTCACACACGCGAGACAGGTCGTTGCGCACCAGATCGACGATCATCAGATTCTCGGCGCGCTCCTTCTCGCTGGCATACAGCGCCGCGCTCAGCGCACGATCCGCTGCGGGCGTGTCGCCTCTGGGCCGGGTGCCTTTGATCGGTTTCGACTCGATGCTGCGATCCGGCCGAATCCGAACGAACCGCTCTGGCGATGCGCTGATCACCGCGATGCCGGGAAACTCGAGCAGGGCCGCGTGCGGCACCGGGTTCAGTGCGCGCACGCGATCGAAAACCGCCAGATGATCGACCGCGCGGTCGAACCGCGCCGTGGTGGTCAGGCACACCTCGTATGTTTGGCCGGCCCTGATCAGATCCAGGCTTTCTTCGATTCTGGCGCGATACTCGTCGGCGCCGAGTCGCAACGCGATCGGGGTGTCTTTCCTCCCGGCGATCACCTCCGTGCCGACGCCTCGATCGGCCGGCCGTCCGGCGGCGAGCAGTGCCGCGGCAGTCCGGTCGCACCACTGAGCGTCGTCGTCGCTCATCGAAAGCAGAAAGCTGCAATGGTTTTCGTGATCGATCACCACGGCCCGGTCGGCGAACACGAGCGCAGCATCGGGATATGGCGAATGGTGCGCGGGGCTGCCGCCCGTCTCGGCTTTGAGTTCATAACCCAAATAGCCCACGTAGCCGAGGTGGAAGTCGAACGGCAAGTCCGGGTCACGACGTACCGCACGATCTAGCAGCGTGAGTTTCAGATGGTCGAACAGCGACGAGACTCGACGCACCGTTGTCACACCCCGGGACTCGGTACTCACCTGGCGGGTCGCGACGTCGTAGGTGAGGTATTCGGCGCGCGGGCCCGTGGCGTCGCCCATCACCGTGTAGCGGCAGCCTGGCTCAGCGGATCTCCGGTCGAGCCAGAACGCGCCGCGGCGCCCCGCGAACAGCTTCCGGTACAGGCGCCCCGGGTCCGGTTCGCACTCGAGACGTCGGTGCGTGACAACGAAATCCGTGGGCGTCGGCAGCGACTGGCGTGCCTGCTCATACGGAACCGAAGTCGTCCTCTTGGGCCGGCCGGCGGCGTTGGCCGCGACACTGAGATCACGGAAGTTGGCCAAGAGGGTTTCGCCGTGTTCTGCGGCGATGGATTCCGGATGGAACTGCACACCCCACAGCGGCCTGTCACGATGCCGCACACCCATCACGAGTCCGTCGTCGGTGCGTGCCAGAACTTCGAGTTCATCGGGCAGACCCACGGCGACGAGTGAGTGATAGCGCACGACCGACATCGGGCAGGGCAGCCCCGCGAACAGGTCGCGCCCGGCGTGACGGATCCGCGAAAGCCTGCCGTGCATCGGGTGAGGGGCCCGCACGATCCGAGCGCCGAACGCCGAACACAGTCCCTGGTGCCCCAGGCACACCCCGAGCACCGGCAATCCCGACCCGTTCATCACCTGCTCGGAGATGCCGAAGTCCGCGGCAACGGTCGGACTCCCCGGGCCGGGCGATACCACGATGTTGTCGAAAGCGTGAAGGTCCAGAGAATTCCATGGCGCATCGTTGGTCACGACGACCGGCGCATGTCCGTTCACCTTGGTCAGCAACTCGGCCAAGTTGTACGTGAACGAGTCGTAGTTGTCGATCAGCAGCGTCTGGACCATCGGTGACGCTCCTGAGCTCCGGTGATCATGCGACTAATATATCAACTGATGATTGACTAGTATATTAGAATTGCCCCATGACCGGGTTTCTTCGCCGCGAGGCGGCCGACCTACCAACGCTCGGGGCTGCGAGCGATTACCTGTACCGGCTCCCAAGAGGCTCGAAGAGCGTCGGCTTGTCTCGCGCGGCCGCGTTGTTTCGTCGACTGGGTTCACCGCAAGACGCCCTGCGCACCGTCCACGTGGCCGGTACCGCAGGCAAGGGCTCGGTCTGCGCGTTCGTGTCGAGCATCTTGATGGCGCACGGCTTTCGCGTCGGCACCCATGTCTCTCCGCATGTGCGTTCAATTCTCGAGCGGGTCCAGATCGATGGGGTCCCGTTGCCACCCATGGAGTTCGTCGCCACTGTCCGCGGCCTCGTCCCGGCTGTCGACGCGGTGGCCCGGACATCGTTGAGCACACCAACATTCTTCGAAGCCGCCAATGCGGTCGCGTTCAGTACGTTCGCGGCCAGATCGCTCGATTACGCGGTCATCGAAACCGGCATCGGTGGGTTGCTCGATGCAACCAATACGATCACGCGGCCCGACAAGCTGGCCGTGATCACCCGGATCGGCATCGATCACACGCGCCTGCTGGGCGAGACCGTGGCCGAAATCGCCACGCACAAAGCAGGAATCTTGCCCACCGACGGCCACGGAGTCGTCTTGCGCCATCCTCAGGCCAGCGTCCGGGATACGATCGCCGCCACGGCACACGTACGCCGATGCTCCCTGGACCTCCTTGACCCACAGCATGTTTCCTGCGCGGTGGGCCCGGACGGCACCGTGCTGCACACCGACGCGGGCGATTTTCGGCTGGGGCTGCAAGGACGCCATCAAGGCGTGAACGCAGCCCTTGCGCTGCGGGCCGCGCGTTATCTCGCGGCCCGCGATGCGTGGACGCTCGATCAGTCCGCGGTGCGCACCGGCCTGGCCCGGGCCTGGCTGCCCGGCAGGTTCGAGCGCCACGTCGTGAACGACCGCGACGTGATCCTCGACGGAGCGCACAACAACGTCAAACTCATGGCGCTCGTCGACACCGTGCGCGCGCTCTATCCGGGTCGGCGCGCCACCTGGGTGTTGGCCGGCAAGGCCGACAAGGACCTCCAGTCGGTGTTGGCTGCCGTCACACCCGTCGCAGCCCACATCGTCGCCACGCAGATACCCGAGGACGGCCCGGGCCCGATCGCACCGTCCCTTCCTGCCGCGTGCCTGGCCGAACGAGCTCGTGCGCGCGGCCTCCGCGCGATCGCCGTCGCCGATCCCGTGGCGGCCATCGCGACCGCCATGGACCTGGGCGACGGGCCCATCGTGGTGACCGGATCGTTCCTGCACCTGGCCGCCGTGGACGTCCCCCTTGCGGGTGCGGCAGACCGGCCCGCGCCTCGGCGTGTGTTGACCTCGCCCACAGCCTGACCTACCATTTTTTGCAGACTTATATATCACATGCTGATCAGGGCTTGCCGCCCTCCGCAACGGGCGATCAGAAGGGAGGGATCAACCTATGACGATCAGTGTGTTCGAGCTGTTCTCCATCGGCATCGGGCCATCGAGTTCACACACCGTCGGACCGATGCGCGCTGCAGCCAGGTTCGTCGCGGATCTGCGCACGCTGGGTGCGTTCGACGAAGTTGCCGACGTGAGCGTCGATCTGTACGGGTCATTGGCGGCAACCGGTGCCGGTCACGGCACGATGACCGCGGTGCTACTCGGTCTCGAGGGCTATCTGCCCGAAGAGATCGAGACCGACGTCATGGAACAACGCATCGAGGCCATGCGATCCACCGGCCGAATCGCATTCGGCGGATCCCGCGAGATCGCGTTCACCGAGCAGGACATGACCCTGCGGCCGTTGACCATTCTGCCGTTCCATCCCAACGGCATGACACTGACGGCGTTGGATTCCGATGGCGCCGAATTGCACCGTGAGACCTACTTCTCGATCGGCGGCGGCTTCGTCGTCACCGAGGCCGAGAGCCAAGCACCGCCCGCGGCAACCGCATCCGGCCGCGGTCTCGCGTTCAGCTCGGCAAAAGAGATGCTCGAGCTCTGCCACCAGCACAGCTGCAGCATCAGCGAGTTGATGCGCCACATCGAGCGGCAGAATCGCCCCGTCACCGAAATTCACCAGCGGCTACTGCACATTCGCGACGTGATGGTGGACTGCGAACAGCGCGGGATCGCGCGCGACGGCCTTCTCCCCGGTTCGCTGCACGTGCGGCGACGCGCGAAGGACTGGTACGACCGTCTCAGCCAGGAGGATCCGGAGAGGCGACCCGAATTCGCCGAAGACTGGGTGAATCTCGTCGCACTCGCGGTCAACGAGGAAAACGCCTCCGGCGGACGAATTGTCACCGCCCCGACGAACGGTGCCGCCGGTATCGTGCCTGCCGTGCTGCACTACGCCGTGCACTACACCCCAGCGGGCCAGCACGATCCGGACGACACCGCGATTCGTTTCCTGTTGGCCGCCGGCGCCATCGGCTCGCTCTACAAAGAGCGCGCCTCTATATCCGGGGCGGAGGTCGGCTGCCAAGGCGAAGTTGGCTCCGCGGCTTCGATGGCCGCCGCGGGCCTCGCCGAAATCCTCGGCGGCACACCAGAACAGGTGGAGAACGCGGCCGAAATCGCGATGGAACACAGTCTCGGGCTGACATGTGACCCGATCGAAGGTCTCGTCCAGATCCCCTGCATCGAACGCAATGCGATATCTGCCGGCAAGGCGATCAACGCGGCCCGGATGGCCCTGCGCGGCGACGGCACCCACCGCGTCTCGCTCGACCAGGTGATCGAGACGATGCGCACGACCGGTGCCGACATGAGCTCGAAATACAAAGAGACCTCCACGGGCGGCCTCGCAGTGAACGTTCCCGTCAACTACGTCGAATGCTGACGCAGGTGTCTGCGCCGGCGATACGTCCCCCACGGAACAAGGAGACGACGATGCACCTCGACTGGTACGACCGAGAAATACTCACCTTCGTGCTCGACCGGACGCCGCGCTCCGTACCAGCCAACGACGCGTCGTTCGCGCGGTTCGGCATCGACGCACACCGCCTCATGCGGAGATTCGATGCTGTCGTCGATGTGTTCACCACGCACCAGATTCCGCTCGACGCTTCCGATCTCAACCTCGTGGAGCGCGCTGCCCGGTACCGAATTGCGGTGCAGGATGCCGCGGCACGAACGGCGTAGGAGCCGGCCCTCGAACCTGAGAGCATCAGCCAGATCCGCGGAAGGTATTCGGCGTCGCGATATCACCCGCGATATCGCACTTGAGAAAGCACTTCGCCTTGTCCTGGCGTTACCGGTGTTACGCATGTGACCAGACGGCGCCACGTCCACCCAATGAAAAAGCCCGCTGAACGCGGGCTTCAAAACGTGGGCCTGATGGGAGAACTATCGAAACCGTACGTGAGGGAGCACATAGATCGGTTACTGCGGCCAGGCCGATGATTCGAACCCGGACTTGGTAGCCCTGGATCGGTTCAACTATGAATGGGTTGGTGCCCGAGGTCGACCCTGGAATTCACGGGTTGATCAGCGGCAGAGTGCTGTTGGGGCGAACGATGACTACCTTGTGACGAGCCCGAGTCACCGCGACACGAAGGAGCCGGCGACCAGACATGTGGGGTGGATCCTCGCGCCTGTCGTAGAAGGTGCTTCTGTAATGACCCTCGACGATGATGACCCCGTCGAACTCCTTTCCTTTCGATTTGTGAACGTTCATCAGAATGCAGCCCTGAGGTTCGCGCAGCTCTGATGTGATGCGGCCCTGATCGAGGGTCCTACGTACGAGTTCGACTGCATTGTCGTAGCCACCTGAGCGATCCCACTGCTCTGCGAGACGACCGCCGATCTCGTCTGTAGCGCCAAACAGTCGAACGAACCTAACGGCCTGAATAATGTCCTGAACGCCTGCGGCTGCGATTACGTCCCGAGCGAGTTTCCAATCGGATGCGGGATCACCTCGCAATTCAAACCCGTTCTCTCTTAAGGCAATGAGCTGCTTGGCACTCTTCAGTCGCACGTTCTTGCCGGCGGCTAGGAGTTCGGCGTTGGTTCGATAACTGTCACGCGCTGCAGCAGCGCTGGCGGTCACCTTGAGCGCATTCTTGACTTCGTAGAAATTCGCAACCGCAGAGAATGTCCGCATAACACCTTCCTTCGAATCGCGCAGCGGCCATTCCAGTATTGATGCAACAACCTGCGCAGCGGCTGCTGTGACTTCTGCGTCCCAGAGAACGTCGTGCGATA
The DNA here is from genome assembly GCF_002101965.1 of Mycolicibacterium wolinskyi. Lineage (GTDB taxonomy): Bacteria > Actinomycetota > Actinomycetes > Mycobacteriales > Mycobacteriaceae > Mycobacterium > Mycobacterium wolinskyi. Next base: position 254,221 of record NZ_LQQA01000015.1, on the reverse strand, counting down.
CGGGTTTGAGCTGTATGCCGTTGTACGTCCTCGTGCTACTTAGCCAGCTGGATACATCGGAAACCAAGGCGTTCGCGCGTGTAAGCACTGCAATATTGGGCCGTTCAATCCCTTTCTTGCGGAGCTCCGAGAAGAGCCAGACGACCGCCGCGTGCGTTGTAGACTCGAGCGCTCGCGGATAGACCGTCCTAACAATTACATCTGAGGTTACAGGGAGTGTTCGATTGCGAAGGATGGCGTCGGCGAACTGGAGTATTCCGGCGTCGGGACTTCGGTGGTTCTCTCCGCCGAGATCGAACTCCGCTGGACCAAGGATTTGGCGAACATGGTTGAGTCGGTCGGGGTCGACGTTGTCGTCGTACTCGAAGATTCGTTGGTCAGGATCGGCCAGAATGATGACGTTGCTTCGGAGAGCGAGCGCTTGAACAAGTTCCCATTGAGCATCGCTTGTGTCCTGGAACTCGTCGAGGATGATGACAGGAAACCGATCGGCTACTAGCTTTGTAACCTTCGGTATACCACCGATCAAGCTAGCAGCGCCACTCGCAAACTGATCAAATACGTAGACGCCTTCCTCGTTGGCCAGTCTGCGACGTTCGTTATCCCAGTCATCACCTTGAAAGTTAGTTTTCGCGATCTTCTCTCGATCCGGGAACAGGATTCGTGCAGGACTACCCGTCAAGAGCCGTCCGTGTGCGCGAAGAATATCCATACAGAAGGCATGGTACGTCTGAACCGAAATGTGGGTGCGTTCTGCTGCTGTAAGCACATCGCGACATCGCAACATCACCTGGCGTACGGCTGCACGCGAAAAGCTCAGAAAGAGGATCTGTTGTCCAGGCTCCAGGGTGGGTATCAGACGCTGCGTTTTGAGCAGCGAAAGAGTCGTTTTTCCCGAGCCAGGGCCACCAAGCACCATAACCCGGCCATCTTGGTCGTAGGCCTCTCGCGCTTGACCCGCCAGCTCGAAAGTCATTCGCCCTCTGGCGATGCTGGGAGTTCTTCTGCAGCAGGGATGGCCTCTGGCTCTGCACGGAGATCTTCATCGATCGCTACTAATATGGCTACCAGCTCTTGTGGGAGTTCGGCCTCAGTATCGCATTGCTCAATCAACATCGCAGCGTAGGCAAATGCCTCACCTTTTCGGGCCTTCAGAACTTTGAACGTTAGCTTGCTTATCTCATCATCCGACGCTGCCGGGTTGTACGGTAACCTTGTTGGGTAGTCCGCTCGCGTTGATACGAGGTCAAGAAATTTCCGAAGCGTCGGCACTGGTATGGCGTTGACGAGAACATCCTCAATCCCTGATTCTGGTGATTCCCAGAACCGATCAAACTCAGCACGATTAGCGACAACCTCCGCTGACGGGGTTGCATTCGGTTTATCGCAGGCACCGTAGGTCTTTTTTCCAAGCGCCTTGAATACCGGGCCAAATCGGTCCACCTCACCATCGCCCGAACACGTGAACATTGATATACCGGCGAAGTCGAGATGTGTATAACCCGCTCTGACACGCTCAAGAACCGTTGACACCGCCGGAAAAACAACACCCTCGGTCGACCCTTCGACCACTAACACACTGCGCGCGAGTATCGCTTCTGCGAATTGACGCCTGTTCGACAAGTACGTCTTGCGCTTGACCTTGGTCGAGTCGATGAGCGCACTCGCCAGCTTGGATCCGTCCCGATGCAGCATGACAATGCTGTCAGGCTCAAACTGCTCGATGACGGGAGTCGAGTGCGATGTCACGATCGCCTGGCCCATCTGCTGGAGGACATAGCGCGTCACTCGTCGCTGTGTATGCGGAGGCAGCGCAATCTCGGGCTCTTCCATTGCAAATATCACCGAGTGGGTCCCTTTGAGATCAGCGATAATAGTCAGAAGGGCGAATACCAACAGGTTGATCGAGCCCGTCCCCTGGCGGCCATAGGGAACCAAGTGCTCGCTCGGCTGAGTTGCAACAAACAGCCTTACAACCTCTCGTAGATGTTGTCGCGTCAGATCCGAAGCGAAGAAAGCCGCAGAATCATCTCCCGGAGCAAGATTCACAAACTGGCCGAGCTTTTCTTTGATACTGTCACGGACCGTCTGAAGTTGCGGAATATCACCAATAGCAGGGTCTAGCGTCTGCAAGTGATTCAGAGTGTCCTTCCACATTTCCGCTGAGCCTTCACCTCCGAGCTGAAGGATGGTGTCGAGCAAGGATCCTCGCTGCAGGCTCAGGGCTCGTGAACCTGTGCGAAGGGCGCGTAGATACACATAGCCAACAAGGCGCTTGTGTGAACGGCGAAAGCCAGATAAACCACCGCCAAGCGACGATAAATCACCAGGATCAGTCTCATCGGCGATAGGTTCTGGATGCGAGAAGAACGTATCACCGACAAAGTCGTCTTCTTCCTTGTCGTATCGTCCGATGAAGCAAACAGGAAGGCCCCATTCGACTGTCTCTGACTCTGCGCGTTCCGCTCCGCCAGCTTCATCATCGATGAAAGCTCCAGTTGCATTATCCCAGAGTCGCAGGTGGTGATCGCCAAACCGACGTTGCTCCTCGGCATTCAAGCCGGTGAGGACCACCTCGATTCGTACAGTGATCGGGTTGCCTTCGTCATCGATGTAATTGCCAAGGAAAAAATCATGCTCGTCAATGACTGGTCGCCGATACAGACGCTCGGGCCCGAGCACTAAATCAATAGCCTCGCAAATGGTCGACTTGCCGGCATTATTTCCACCTACTAGAAGAGTGTGCTGCTGAAAGTGAACTTCACCCTCTTGGATGCCGCGGAAATTCTCGAGATGTAAGTAACGAACTTTCACACGCGATCCCGCCCCAAGGCACGCTCCGTTGAATTGGCCTCTATCACTTCGTTATCTCCGCTTAGTAGGTTAATTATGACATAGACGCACGTGATGGGTTGGTGAAACATTTAGAAAGATTCGATTCGCATCAGGTCGGTACCGATCGACAGCCGCCATTGCCCCCTCCGTTGCGAACGCCTAGATGTACCGATGGGCGTTGTATAACAGGGGACGGGACTAGTACGTGGCAGAAACGCACGAAGACTTGAAACACAAAAAGAGGCCGCATCGGTCAGTATCTTCGTCCAGCCCGGCGACACGCGGCCGGACCCGGCATACCTCACGACGGCAGCGCGTTACCCAAAGACTCGATCATCTGCTGGGCCACACCGGCGGACTCTTCCGTGACCGCCTTGCTGATGCCCGATGCAATGGGGGCCAGTAGGCCTTTTAGCATAGTGACACCACGTCTAACAAAGCTTCCGTCCGGGTTGGTTTTGACCACCTCGCGTAGGACTGCGTCGCTGTTGGCGCGTAGCTCCACCTCGTCCTCAGCTTCGAGACTAAACCGGTGCGTGCTGGCCAGAAGCCGAGTTACAAGGTCAGCCAATTCCTCGTACCCGGGCGCCACCTGCTCAGTGCTCGCCCGGGTCTGGGTGACATCCTGGTTGTTCCATGCGAGTTGAGCATGGTCGCCAGTTACGGTGACAACCGGACCGTTGTAGTTGTTGACCGTCGTCGCGGGCGGCAACTGCACTCCAGAAGTATCAGCCTGCAGCGGAACCCGTACCGGGTTCTTAGCGAACTCCCGCTCGATCTCCCGGGTCATCTGCCGGATGCCCTGCTTGTTTATCTTGAAGCCGCTGGCCATTCATGCCCCCTAATCTGGACTACCCCATACTCTCACGGCATCCCGGTGCTGCAGGGCACCACACGGGAGCGTTGTCAGACGCCTCGGCCACGCACGAAGGGCGTCCCACCGGTCTGCGACTCCATTACCCAGATGTAATATGATCTACATCACACCGTGGCGTCGCTACCGACTTCTTTGTTCACAAATTGGCACGCTGGATCAGTGCCACGCTTTCCCCGCCTGTGCTCAGTCTTCGGCGTCGACATCGCCGATCTAGATGCCCCTGCGGTCCATTCAGCGATCCAGCGTGGAGAGGTCGAGGACCTCGACCTCGACTGGAAGGAAGCCGACTACCCCAAAGACAAGAATTTCGAAATCGCAAAGGATGTGGCAGCGCTCGCCAACACTCGCGGCGGAGTCATCATCATCGGGGTCCGCGAAAACAGTTCGGGACGCGCCGTTGAGGCCAAGCCGTTCAAGGTTTCACCCAAATCCTCCGAACGAGTCTCGCAAGCTTTGGGCAACCGAGTGAGCCCCTTGCTCCATGAGGTCGATATACGCGAGATACCGGCCGGGGACGGGCTCGGCTACCTGCTAATCACCGTCCCCCACAGTTCCGATGCACCACACGCGGTCCGAGACCATCCCGACGGTCCGTTGCACTATCCGATCCGCCTCGGCCGCACGACTCACTACCTGAGTGAGTATGAGGTCGCCGCACGCTATCGGGACCGGCAAGCAAGTGCAGCAGAGAGTATCGACCGGTTGGACACAATCCACGCCGAAGGCGTGTCGCGGATCGCCCTCTTTCTGGCGCCATGGCTCGCAGTGTCGATCGTGCCCAGAGGGAGAGGTGAGCGGGGTGTGGGATCGGCGGCGCTCGCCAGCGAACAAAGCTTTATCCAACGGTGGCCCCGCGAGTTCCCACCGTATGCCCAGACATGCTTTCACGAACACCAAACCAAACTGATACCCGGTATCCGACGCGCAATCGCAACGCAGACCAGACCGTACAACGGCCTGTCTAAACATCCCCACGCTGAACTGCATTACGACGGTGGAGGGTTCGCGGCCTCGTTCTTCGCGTCACCGCCACCAGACACCCGTAGCGTGAGCAACAACCCCGATGAGATTCGTCAGGACCATATGGAGCACCTGCTCTTGGAACTGCTCCTCTTCCTGAGCCACCGCGCGATCGACTGCGGCGCTTCGGGAGAATGCCTAATCAAGGCGCAACAATTGCTACCGCAGCAGACTGGTCCTCACGACGTGCCCATGCGCACCCGTGTGATGGCCCCAGAACGCACGCCGAAGCGCTATCTCGAAGACTCCGTCGACTACTTCCAACCTGAGGGCTCACTTGTTCTGGGCGGTAGACAAACTCATGCCGCTTCGGTTTCGGCATCCCTAGATGAATTGACAGCACAAACTCCACGCGCGACGGTGATCGCTGCCCACGCACTCGCCGCAGACATTCTGGGTGAGTTCGGCGTTGTCGAGCCGATGCTCTTACGGCCGGACGGGTCGCTTCGACTGACGAACGCCAGCTCCCCGCTCATGGAAAATCTTCAGCAATGGGGCCTGTCGCGCGGCCTTGAAATCACTGCACCGAAGAATCACCCATAACAGACGGGTTCCGATCATCGCTCGCATGACGGTCCGCAGTCCTGGACCTACTGGGCGATGGCCCACCATGCCAAAGAATTTCGATGAAACCGCCAAGCGCTCCCCAGCGTCTACTCGGTATGGATGACGAAGAACGCGAAGCGCTCAACGCTCAAGGTCTCAACCCGGATGATCCGAGATTGAGAGCGACTCTAGACCTAGTCCGGTGGGAACTGTCGCTATTCGCTAGCACATTTCTGCCTGACGCGACACGCCCGAAGTGGCAAACCATACGACACGCCGAACGAACTTGGATGTTTATCCACACTTGAGCCTGACCTCGGTAAACAGCCGACATGCTGCAGTTCAAGGATGGCTAGAAGCTCGTTATCCACAGGGCGGATGGGCGTTCAGCGGCGTTGTGGACAGAATTGCTAACAGGGTGAGTGTCGCAGTACGCCAGAAAGGTCTACGGTCTGCGCCATGACCGCTACGGGCTACGCAATCACTATTGCCGCGACTATGGTGGCGCCATTTTGTGCATGGCTGACGTTCTCCGCGTTGGTCACTCACTTGAATCCAAAGGAAGCCGAGAGAATTATCCGCGCAACAGGTCGTTGGTATCCCCTTCGGATGCCGTGGAGATGGCCATGGCACAAGTGAGATGGGTTAGGAGATCGTGCCAGCGACGCCGTCGCGCAAGACAGCTGGCGTTTTCCGTGTCGGGTTGTCTGCCGTCCATCATCGCCGTCGCGGCATCCCTCGCAAGATCGTGTGCTAGCTCGTTGTTAATGTGCCCCCTGTGTGCCCGGTACATAAGGACGTTCACCCAGTCTGTATATCGGCGTCACGCAGTCGCCGGCGATACCGACTATTCCGAAGCCGTTGTATTGCCACCAGCAGTGCTATTCCTGACCGCTTTGTAGAGCGGCGTTTCGCCTTTGTTATCGGCCGCGTTCGCGTCCGCCCCGGCATCCAGTAACAGTCGAACGACGTCGACGCTGTCGCGGCAGGCAGCGGCTTTAGGCCTTCATCATCGGTCGCATTGACGTCGGCACCTGCGCCAAGCAGCCTGGTGGTGTTGGCAATCTTGAACTCGTTGGACTTGCGGAAGACTTCGGCTGCCAACTCGGGATCAGTCTGGGCCGCGATATAGGGCAGATCGTCAGGCGTATCCCCGACGGCGATGTGGCCATCCGCGCCGGAAGTACGCGGCCCGTGGGTCTGGCTCTTTGGGCAGCTTCAACCGGTCGAAGTCGGGACACCCGATAATCCACCGCACCGCCTCCGCAGGCAGATAGAACTCCCCATCGCGCTGGTCCCAGAACGGATGAGTCCGTTCCGGCCCGCCAAGACGGGTGATCTCGTCCACCGAATATTCCGACACTGGCGACCAGAAGTTGTTGACCATCCAACGCCGAATCTCTTCGTGTAGAAGCGGCCACCACTCGTCAATTGCGGCGGCTGGCGAATCCGCATCGGCGTTGTCGTGCAACGCAATCCCCTTACGACCGCAGGCTAGTGCGCCGCCTCGAAGGCCTCCACAACCTCGGCCTTGATCCGGCCCCGGTCAGACACGTCGTAACCGTGCTTTCGAGCCCAAGCGCGGATCGCGGCCAGTTGTTCCTTGGCACTGGGCACGCTGGCAACACTGCTCGTTTTCGGGCGCCGGCCCCGTGAGCCGCGCACCTTGGCGGCCGCTTCAACGTACGGTTTGATTGCCTTCTCCAACTTGGCGACGTTCGCCGACGATAAGTCGATGTGGTAATCCACGCCGCGGAAGGAGAATTCGACCCGCTCGCCGCTGCCTTCGGGGATCTCGCTGCCGTCGATATCGTCAATAAGTTGCCGCACTATGCGCTCGGCCATGAACCTCAACTCCTTTGTCGCATCGGCTTCGTTCCCCTCGATTGCAGCGATACTGTACACCGAATCTCTGGTGGGAATCGAATTCCTAAGCTGACGGAATGGGCCTGGAAAATTGGGAAATGTACGATGAGTGGTGACCGTCGGGCTCACGGAGGCCTCGAACGAATCCCTTCTGCCACTTACGTTTTCGAAGGAGCGTATCGCCGCGCCTGGCAGGATCCAGATCCGGGTTGCGGCTACAGGTCGGTCTTTTTGACGATGCGATCGTCGATGACGGCCCACATTGGTCCACCGTGCACAAGTGTTGAGTCGTACAAGATCCATCCGTCGATATCGTCGTCGTTGGTGTTGTCGGTCAGTTCGATACACGCACTGCCGGAGTTGTCGAGCAATACCGGGATCATGTTGCTGGGCTTGGGCTTTGCGCTGGCGCTATGGACGAATTCCCACTTTTCTGGAGCACCATCAAGGGTGAAGATCTCGTGACACGGAATGATGCCAGTGGATCCAGATCCGCCCAGGTGAAAGTGGCCGTGCAGTTGGGTGTAGAAGTCCTGGACGCCGACCGGCAGCTTGCTGAGGTCGATGCGGTCGTTCGACAACGTCGGGCTGTTCGGGTACCCATACCAACAGGTGTAGGGATCGTCGGTGCCATCGCCGGTTTCGCTATGCAGCGCGTACACCAAGACGATGGCCGCGCCACCCGCTCCCCGGCGCCCGCTACGGTGCAGTCGTGCGAGGTGCACGCCGGCGCTGCGTGACCGAAACAGTGCTTCGGTCAGCGGTAAGCGTCCGGGAATGACGCGGTGCCACTCGTCGAGGGCGGTCGCCATCGCCGCATGCTCATCTAACCCGCTGCACTCCAGCCACCACGCAGGCACCTGTGCGTGTTCATCCGGGGACAGGTCTTCCTCGGTGAGGAGTTCAGCTTCGTCAGCGAGGTTCGTGGCGAGTTGCTCAGTCGGCGAAGGCATTTCCGGCTTTCAGTCTTCAGCTTGGTATGTCGATGATGCGGCGGTCGGCGGTGTATGCCTCTAGAGGGCGCAGGGTGTAGTCGTGTGGGATGTCGCCGGTGGCGTAGTAGGCGTAGAAGAGGTCGGCGGCTTCTTCGGCATTGAAGACTTCGAATGTGGTGACGTGCAACGTTTCTTGCGGGAGCTCAATTTCGACGTCGACGGCTGGTTTTTCCTCGTCGGGATGCGGGTGCCCGACGGCGTACTTGACGTAATCAGCTCCCCATTGCTGTCCGCCGGGTTTCTTGATCTGCAGGGACATTGCCTCGGCGCTGCCGCCGGCTTGGAGGAACTCGGTGAGCGGGAGATCTTTGACCGGCACTTTGTCGTCGAATCCTGGTGGCAGCGCCCACAACATGAGCCCCCATCTCTCCTTGCCGTCCCGGTTGCGCAAGGGGCGGTCGAAGGCCCAACGCCCCCTGTTGCTGCCGATGGACACGATCGTTGACCCGCCGTTGTATTCGAGTACATGCGTGTTCACGGTCCCCTGCCTCCGCTTCCTGGCGTCCGCCGATGTCCCGCTATGTCAGTCACATGGAGTCCCAGGTTGCGTGGACGGCGCATACTCCTGCACCTGTAGCGGCTCTCAGTCGTCGGTGGCTGGCAGCTCGGTTTCACTTACCCTACCGAGCTTGCTGTCGGCTCATCAGCATAGGCATTGCGTGCGCCATTGACGCTGCACGCACTCCTGGCCCCTGTTCCATCCTCAGTTAATCAACTCGTGCGCCGCCAGCCGGTGGTGTCGCCTGCGATAATTTTGCTCTGTTCACCGCAGACTTCGCCCATGTGGTCAGTGGGCTACAGCAAGATCCAGCTCATACACGACTTGTAGGCGAGGTACGCACTCCCGACACGGCCGCTAGACAGCTCGCATGCAGTTTGCTATAACTCCTACACAACCAAGCTGGGAACATCGCCAGCAATGTTGGGCAAGGGGGACGATGTGGGGGTTGGTCAATCTGCGCGCTGGGACGCTGACACGCGCGCCGAGGTAACGGGCTTGCCTTCAGATATTTGCCACGGCCGCAGGCCAAGCTTCTGGGTCGCAGTTGCTGTCACCTACGTGGCTGGACTTGTTACCGTCGCGCTCGTCGCTGGTGCGGCGCTGTACGTTCAGCCGTGGCGGCCGGTGGCTGCTCGCGAGCACCCGACGGTTGCTACCCACAACGTGTCTGGAACTACCTCTGGGTCCGCGAGCGATTCCCGCGGATACGTCGCTCTCGAAAACAAGAAGAAGAAAAAGAAAAAGAAGAAAAAGCAACAACAGAAGCAGCGTCAACAGCGTCAACAGAAGAAGGCACAGCGGCGGGCGAACCGGAAGAGCGAATCGTCAAACAACTCGTCTAACCGCAAGCCGACCGAGATCGATAAGAGCCAGCAGCGACAGCAGGAACACGCCAGCCGCGATGCGGCCAACAATCGCCGCAGCGATACCGGCTCCACAGCGCAAGGTTCGTCATCGTCGCCGTCGGAGAGTCGGTCAGGCGGCACCAGCAGCGGATCAACGTGGGGATCTCCAAAAAACGAGTTCAAGACCGATACCAAGTTCTCAGTCGAGATTGCCAAAGGACAAGACAGTGCACTGAAAACCTTTGGCAATCCACAGAAAAGCGTGAAGGTCGGGGGTTACGACTATTCGATCAAGGGCACCCTCGGCACCCAAGGAGTCCAGCTCAACGCGAGCGCCGAAGCATACGCAGTCAAGACCCACAAAGATCTCTACGCCCCACCAAACAGCAACCTGAAGGTGGACACCAACGGCATGGTCGGGGTGAAAGGCCAGGTCACCATCGACCACGCGGGTGGTGGAGCCGACGTGTTCGCCGGGGCCGCCCAAGAGTTCAACCTCAAGTACGAAAACGATGTGCTCAAGTATTCAGGCACCGCCGAAGTGCAGGCAGGGGCCGGCGCTGCGAGCGAATGGAACCTCGGGTTTGAAGGCGGCAAACTCCTCATTAAGGGCAAGTATGGCCGCACCTGGGGGCTTGGCGGGAAAGTATCACAAACGATGGCCATCGATCCTGACGCCGTGGAAAAACACGTCTTCACCCCCGAAGTCGAACGCACGGTGGACACCGTCGGTAACGTTATTCGGATAACCACCTCGGTATTGGCTGATGCCGCGCGATCAAAATTTGACCAGGTTTTCGGTCAAGGCGCCGCGACCAACGCCGTCGACGTCGCCAGCGGAACGCTCAAAGGAGCGGTCAGCAACGCCGGATCGTCCTTCATGAGATCGGTAGGCCTGTCACCGTAACCTGGACCGAAGCGAATGCACAGCCGCACCACGCGGTTCATCGACACCTAAAACACGCCGTCTCACGAACCACTTTGAAGGGGCCACGTTGAAAAGCCTGAAATACGCAGCGATCTCGGCCGCTGTCGCCGCAGCCTTGCTGCCATCCGCAGCAGCGTGCTCATCAGCCAACGACAGGACACCAGCGACACCATCCACCACCATCGCGTCGTCGACAACAACAGCGACGTCAGCGCTACCAGCAACACCGACCGATATGACCATCTTCCAGTTTCTGGAACAACAAGGCATACAAATCACCTGGCAGACCGAAGAAACGCTCTCCGGAATTCATGTGAGTGTGGCCGAGCCATCCGGATGGGTCAAAGCCGCCCCCGAAGAGGCCGGCGACACCGGCGGCGCGTTTCAGATCTTCGGAAAAAAAGACGTCCCGGAAGGCGAGTACATCCCCCGCGCCATCCTCATGGTCGGCCAACTCAGCGGACCCGTAGACCCACAACAAGTCGTCAGCTACGGATTCGTCGATGCCGAACGGCTGCCTGAATGGCACCGAATCCGCGCCTCACTCGATGACTACTCCGGTTTCCCGTCTTCATTCATCGAAGGCACGTACCGCAACGAGGGCAACGAGTTCCACGTGTACAACCGCTATATCATCGCAGCCGGCGCCGGAAAAGACTTCCTCGTGCAATGGACCGTGCGCGCCACCGAATCCCAAATCGACGGCATCGCCGACGACATCGACCAGCTCGAAAACAAGCTGTCCATCACTGCCGACTAACCCAGGTAACCCGAACCATGCACATTAAGTCCCGCGCAGCGCGAACGCGTATCGGCACGGCAGCCGCATTACCTCTACTGCTACTCGCGGCCTGCGGACAACCACACCCCGAGACGGGTTCCCAACCCGCCCAAGACGACAAAGCCGCCATACAAGACCTCATCGACCAAGTGAAGACCGCCGGAGAGGCGTCAGACACCAAAACGCTCGCCGATCTCACCTGCCCCCAGTACCGCGCCAGCGTGTCTGAACCCACAGTCCCGGTTCCACCCGTACAGTCGCTAGCCACAGCGGAACAAATCGCAGCCGACGGCTTCGCCGACGCACTCAGCGAGCAGCTGACTGCCGACTATCCCCGGTCCTCAGAACAGACAATCACCCAACTCGTCGATGCGGTCATCCGTCAAGATCAGGAAGCATTCGGTACCGCGCTCCTGACTGTCGTGCGCGAGAACACCATCATCGACATCGTCAAAGTCGATGACCTCAAAGTCGAGGGGAACAGCGCTAGCGCCCGGGTCACCACACGGTTCTCCTTCGGAACCGATTCCGAACAGTCCAAGACACGGACCATGAACTTCGAAAAAGCCGGAAATGACTGGCAGCTATGCTCGCCCATCCAACCGGCAGGGAAATGACGCACGCCACGCATCGGCAGGCGAATCTCACTCCTACGCATCCAACCGGTACCAGCGCTTTCCCCGATCCGGACCCCGTAACGCGCACGCTTTTGACTGCCCTCCGAACGCCGGAACAGGTCCGCATAAAGTAGGCGCCATGGGAGTTCCGACCCACGTGATGGTCTTTTGCGGCGATATCGCGCAAACCATGGGCCGCGAAGCTGGGCCGCAACAGTTCCTCGCCGCGCTGCGCTCACTCGACGGAGCTGAGAACTGGTTCATCCTGCTCTACGCACTGCCGCACGGCGGCGCAGTCGCCGAACACGGTCCAAGCCACCCGATGGGATACATCCGGGCGGTCGGTCGCGCCGACGAGATGGCTGTCGAGATCTGTCAGCCGGACATCCAGCAGTCAGGTGCGATCTGGGTACGCTCCATCGTCGGCCACCCACACGACGGCACCCCGACACTCGACGTGCCGATCACTTCGTCTGGAAGCGCCGAAATAGTGAGCCGCGCCGAGCTTTTCGACGCCGTAGAAGCTGCCCAACTGTTCACTACTTATCACCGGAACGGAGACATTCCACCTGGATACGTACTGCGCCCTGCCGAGAGCTACGCCGAAGGCAGCGCGGCCATTGGCCTTTATCGCCAGGAAAACCTGAGCGCATGCCGCTCAGTCTGAATCGCTCGCGGATCGGCAGGCAGCCTCCTCCGCGAATGATTGTGACGAGGCGCACACTAACGACTCGTCAAGCCGTTGACGGTCGTGTCGCAAACGTTCGGCCTTCACCGCTGCATTGCTACTGCAATCCGCTCAGCTGGCGGCGGCTATCCCCTCACGGTCGAACCGTACCCGCGCTGCCAGGCGCGACACTCAAAGCGACACGCCGGGCGGCAATCCAATATCACGGTCTGGCAATCGTCTAACATTAAATCAGTCCCCAGGTCGGCTAACAGGTTATCCACAGCCGGAAATGCCCTGTTGACCATTGATTTTGCGGTTGTGTCCACAGACCATGGCGTCCTAACATTCCACAGCCGCGTTCGGAAGCCTCGCGAATTGGAGGCTTTTCTTGCCCGATTGTGTCGGGCTTCACCGCTAACATTCTCGTCAGCTACAGAAAAGCCCCAGGCCCGACGCCTGGCGGCGGCGTTCCTGGGGCTCTTGAGTCTGCATGGCGGCAGAACCTCAAGGTACCAGTGTCGCGCACACCCGCCAAACCGGGGCGCGCCGATGCGCTGCCATCCCTTTCTGCAGCTAGCAGGCCCTGACCTGCGCACATGGAAGGAATGACACATGGCATCTGCCAATATCTCGCAGGGCACCGTCACCGCAATAGTGGCTGGAACTGCCGTCCTACTCGCCGCCTGCGGCACTGCAACCAGCAGCGACAAGCCGGCGGCCCAGCCGCTGCCAGCACCGCTCGGGTCTTCGAACCAGGTCAACGGTAATGACGACTCGTGGGGCACCAAGGATGACAGCTTCGAAGGAACCGTCACTGTCGGCGCGACGCCCATCGTATGTGCGCAACTCGACGGCACGCGGCGGTTGGTGTTCCACGTCGAAGTCACCGCGTCCAAAGGGGCGGTACCGACCGGCTACTGGCAGGTTCAAACCGAGAACGCCATACCGATCGACAATGAGACCCTCCCGACAATCGATATGGTCGGTCCACCTCTTGGATCGTCAGTGACGGGGAATGCCAAGGGCGACATCGCCTTCACCGTTCCCCCGAAGACGGTACCCACCAGCATCACGCTGATCGGAGAGCGAAAGATGTTCGGCGCCACCGAGACTGGCAGCATCGCGCAGTGGAACATCGGGGATCTTCCACCAGCAACGACCTGCCCAGCGTCCGGATAGACGCGGAACCAACACATCCGAACAGCTAGGGGCGTTTCCTCTCGGGTGTGGCGGTCTTTTACAGCCGCCACACCCGAGTGAACGTGCTACTGGCGTGCGACGAGGACTCTCGGCGACATTCCATCGGTACACAGAGGAACGGTGATTGATTTACACCGGACGCGCCTCGGAGGCCACGCTCATATCCCGAGTGTAATCACTGCTCACAGAATCTTTAGATGTGTGGATAGCATCTGCCCGCAGATGTAGTCGCATGCAGCCCATGGTCGCGCAAACCGCGTGGTTGCGACAACCAGCTCCAGACATAACGGTTTCTAAGGCAGCTGCATACCCTCCCGCATGGAGACTTTTGAAGTGGCAGCAGCGCCAAGCGGATCCGAGAAGTATCTCCACGCTCAACATCAGAGACGCGGGATGGTCCAGTCTGGCGGACCGATAGACAGTCTGGGACGGTCGGGCAGATACGTCGGGTCGTCTTGCATCCGGCAGAGGACGCTGGGATGCAGGATGCCATCCGGCGGTAGCGGCCGTCTGCGGCTTCCGGCGAGCAGCCAGAGCAGGCCGTTGTCATGGATGGTGCCGGTGGCGAAATCCTGGTCCACCGTGCAGTATTCGGCGTAGCGCTCCGGGTCGATGTCGAGGGCGGGAATGGCGCCGTCGGTGACCCATTTCAAGGCGATGGTGGCGAGTTCGTGGTCGGGCTCGAAGGTGCCCCCGACGTCGGCGTGGACACCGGCAAACCACTGCTCTTCCAGCCCGTTGGGGTGGTTGTCGACGAGGTATTCGCGGTAGGGACGTCGCCGCTCGTCGATGGAGACCGCGTGACGGATACGGGCGACGTTCGGCACCGTGCGGGTGTAGGGCCAACGCAGATTACCGAACCGCAGAAAACCGGCGGCTTTAACCGTGTCCCATAAACCCATGTAGGCGACCGGCACGGCGTATCGCCACACCTGGCGCGGATTGTTGTGTTTGATGTCAGAAAAAAGCGGTTCGTTGTCAGTCGCCCAGCAGAACGCCTCGGCGAAGCGCGCCCACTGGGCGTATTCGTCGTCTTTGAAATCACGGTTAATGGCGTATTTCTCGACCGCATACGGCACCAGATTGTCCGATCCTGGCCGCAGCAGCCCGGGGCGCAGCAACATTCCGGCCAGCGCCCGCGCGGTGTAGGCGCCGCGGCTGAAGCCGAACACGTAGATGGCGTCGCCGGGACGCCAATGGTGCATCAGATACTGGTAGGCCTCGGCGACGTTGGCCTTAAGTCCCGACCCGACGGCGCGCGTATACAGCAGCGAAACAGTGCGGCGGGCCGGGGTCAACGCCGCAGCGGGAGCCAAGGTGCCCACACCGGGGTCGTAGTAGGCCAGCTGCGTGTCCGGGTTGTCCTTGTTGAGCATCGCGAACAGCTTGGCGACGTTGGACGGGTTACCGGCGCCGATCTGATTGGCGGTACCGTCGAGACAGATCACGATTCGGCTGGTGCCTTCCCCGGCTGGCTGATTCACCGCAATCCCCCTTCGCTGCGACGCAAGCAATGCGACGCTATTTGGCCGCCCCGCATTTTCGTGGCGTTCTCCTGGTGTTCATTGCTGCGAATCGAGCCGATGTGTCGCCAAAACTTTGTCCAGAGTCTTATTCAATTGCCGGTTTGATTGTGCCGTTATCGGCGTAGGTTCGCACGCAATAAACCGGTTCCGCTGCGAAATGACCGATTCGCAGCATTCCGGCCGCCGGGTCAGGGAAAGGTTACTTGCAATGTCCAATATCTATGCTGGAATGCGGCGCAAGTTCGGCGAAGACGAAGCCGGTTTGCGGCGGTGCGCCGAACGGCTGCTCGCCCTGCGCGAAGGGCTGGCACCGATACGCGAGCAGCGGTCCGATCACTCACTGCTGTTGGCGACCTGGAACATTCGCGACTTCGATGGCAACAAGTTCGGCTTCGGCCCCCGCAAACTGGAATCGCTGTACTACCTGGCCGAAGTGATCAGCAGCTTCGACCTCGTGGCAGTCCAGGAGATCAACCGCGACCTCAGACCCTTGCAGGACATCATGAAGATCCTGGGCGGCGGCTGGGACTACATCGTCACCGACGCCACCGAAGGCAGCAGCGGCAACAACGAGCGGATGGCGTTCCTGTTCGACAAGGACAAGGTCTTCTTCCGCAAGATCGCCGGTGAAGTCGTGCTGCCCGAGGGCCAGACCATCGTCTCGCGCGCCGACGCCGCACTCAAGCCCGGCGACGCGCCCGCCGTCGAGCGCGGCCGGCAATTCGCGCGCTCTCCCTTCCTCGTGGCCTTCCAATCGGGCTGGTTCAAGTTCAGCCTCTGCACCGTGCACATCTTCTACGGATCGGAATCCGGCGCGGCGCTGCAACGCCGGATCGAGGAGATCAAACGCCTGATGGCGTTTTTCGCCAAACGCCAAGACAAAGAGGTCAAAGACGTGAAGGAAGCCACCGAGGAAGAGGGCGGGCGGCTGGGTCCGACCCAGGTCGAAAATTACATCCTCCTCGGCGATTTCAACGTCGTCAGCCCCAAACACGAAACCATGAAAGCGCTCGCCAGCAAGGGGTTCGACGTGCCCGACGCCATCGACGGCGACGCCGTCCGACGCGAGGACGATCATTACTACGACCAGATTGCGGTACGGGTCAAAGACAAACGCTTTGAAGTCACCGGCGGCGGCATCATCCGGCCATACGAGCACGTCTTCCGCGACGAGGACATCGCCGTCTACGAAACCGACTGGCGCGCCATCAAAGACAAGAACCCCGAGCCCGGCGACGACCAGGCCGACGACGAAGCCTTCTACCGGAAATGGCGCACCTGGCAAATCTCAGACCACATGCCACTCTGGGTCAAAATCACCACCGACTTCGCCGACGACTATCTGGAAAAGCTCGCCCAGTAACGTTATTGGCGCTCTCGAGAACAGTTCGGTAGCCGTTCAGAGTTCACGAGGGTTGCTGCGTGATGATTGGCGGATTGCGCGGGATGTCATCCTGCCGCAGGTTACCGGGGAAGCACGGCGACGCGCCGATGATGCTCGGCGGATAGGCAGCGGTGAACTTAAGGACTTAGCCGTCGGGTTGCGTAGCCGAAGCGGTTCGGCTTCTCATAACCATCGCATTCAATGACTTGCCATCCCCCAGCTTTCCCAGAGCTTGCCGACCCCCTCGATGAGGCCGTTTGAAGTTTGGCCGCCTGCATCGGCGTCTCAGTCATCCGACCGCGGTATATTGAAAAGTCAATACCGAAGTGCACAATTCATGCTCTATTGAATGGAATTCCTCAGTCGAGTCCAACCATTCCCACTTCTGCTGGATCACTTCCATTTGTTATCGTCATGAGACAAAATCAAACCCACCTGAGTTCAGTTCGAATAACAAACTTTTAACGAAAGGAACGTCATGGCTTTCGAAGCCCTGACCCGAGACGAAACTGCTGCTAGACATCGGAGTAACTCAGGTTGACTAAGCCGCCTGCGAACCTTCTTGCCAAACGGAGGGGCTGGGATCATCAGGTCTACTATCCGCCTTTAGGGTGCGATGAGTTGCCGCATCACTCGCGGTAGTAGGGGTAGCCGTAGGTGTAGTAGTGGTAGTAGTCATAGTTTATTGCCGATAAGGAACTTGCGATCGAATCTGCTGAATGGTCCGAGATGCTAATATCGACAGATGCAACCAGAATAACGGCGACACAAGCAAGAGAAACCGCACGCGCAATGATCTTTCGCGTCAGCGTCCTTGCACCAATTGCCTCTCTGTATATGTTAACGTAGGCGGCAATCGCGAATCCAAGTAGTGCAATTCCGCCCCCGGCAAGTACTCCGTCATTTAGATCGAAATTCGTGGCAATTACGAACCAGATCACGCACACCGTGACATAGAGACTCCCGATGAAAGCCGCCCCTGCGACGATCCTGTCCTTCATTGTTTTCTCCGGTGGTTCAGCGCCTGCACGATTTGCAGCGGGCGGTTCCGGTTCGGGCTTATCGTTGGGCTCCATACGCCCCCTCTATTCGACTTAATATCCAGGTTGACTATATACGCATAATAACCTATAACTATTCATGCGGCAACACGACAAATTGTTGGGAGCTCCAAGAACTTACCGGGAACGTAAAAGCTTTGGAGCTCTCAGCAATCCGATGAGGGCAACTCAATGAGTATTGGAGGCCCCATGAGTGACGCCCAGGCGCTGATCGGTATGGTCGTTTTTTTCACGTTCATCGGCGCTATAGCAAGCGCATGCAGCGACGCGATTGACCTGCCCCTGAAGCTTGGTGTGGCTGGTATCGCAATGAGTCTCATACCTCTTGCCATCCTTGTATCGCCACATTGACAATCTGGTCATCCGAAGGCCAGATACCCCCGGAAAGCAATAGCTTTCCGGGGGTATTTACTCTTATTGGTGAATCCATAGAGGATCCATGGTCATACGGAGCGAATGCGCTGGTCCCATGCATGCGAATCGCGTTAAGCCCGCGCAGCGCCTAGGCAGGTGATCGAGTGGGCACCGATCACTATCGGTCCAGATTAAAGTATTGTGCAGGTGCTCCAATCTGCCTACCGTCAAAGTACGCGACATACTTGCAATACCCCAGCGAGAATGCCAGGGAATTCCGATTAAGGGGCATGAATAGATGCTTTCCAGCGAGAAATGCCAAGTGCCGAATTTACCCAGTTGGGCGAACCGCAATAATCACTTCAATCGAAGGAAATTTTATAGATGTTGGCTTTTCGGAATGCTTACAGCCGCGCCTTACTTATCCGCAATCATCCGAGACTCTACCCACTCAGCATGTTGTACGCCTCGATCAAAATCTCACCCGTCCGGGCCGCATGCTGGCGCTTCCTGGTAAGCAACGAAGGCAGCCCGACCCGGCCGTCAACAACCGCATTCAAATCAGCACCGGTCATAAGGATCAATGTCGACCGCCGGTTGGAATGTAGAGTTATCGCGGTGTCCTGGAAGCCGTTCATGGAAATGAACAGCCCGAGGGTATTGTCAAGCTTGCGGCCGACTTTTCCTTCGAACGAGTCCAGATCGCCCCCGGGAGTAAGGCCATCCCGCCAGCGCGCTTCGAGAATATATTCGGTGCCTTCATGAGTAAACGCGCCATCGATCTGTTCACCCGTGATTCTGAATGAGCCTTTAGCGTCAATATCGAAAACCGAAAATAACTGCGTAAGAAATTTTTCGAGCGCGTATCCACGTGCTTGCGCGGCGAGCTGCACAATCTTGTAGAAATCAGCCTTCAAAGATTCCAGCTGCTCTTTGGTGGCGCGATCAGCCTCAGCCTGCAGCCGGTCTCGCTCCCGTCGCTGTGCGGCACGCTCGGCATCACTCCGTAACTTCAGGTGCGGCTCGACCTGCTTGCGTAACGATTCAAGTGCAGCGATTGCCGCCGCGTATTTTCGATCGCCGTCCTCGACCGACTTCAGATATGACGGGTCCTTGATCTCAGATGTTGCGATCAAAATACTCAGGAGGTCGTCAAAATGCCTGTGCTGGTCCGCTGCGAGCGAATCGACAAGTTGCGCGATGATATTTCGCTTGTATACGCCCACACCCCAATCCAGCTGCGCGACAATCGCTCGCTCACTGACACAAGACATCAGGAATGCGCGCAGATCGTTCTTGTACCAGAATGCCTGTAATAGAGCTTCCTTCAGAGCTGGGAGGATCGCCGGGCTGATTCGTTTGGCACTACTCATACAGCTCCATCGTCAGGCAAACCGTCGCGCGTGTCCCAAGCAGGACATAGCCGGTCTGATGATACGTCCCGTTTTGTTTCTTCTGGCTGGTCATGTCCTCACATCTCCGTGGCGCATCCACGGCATCGGCGTGAGTGCTTGAAATGGGTGCCGTCGCGGTTGCTGGCGGCCGTCTCGTTCGTAACAAGCCGAGCGCACAGGAACTCGCCCTGCGTAAAGCTGGGGCATCTCGTCGACAAAGTGCCTCCTCAGCGAGAGATGAACCACCTGGGTGGTAATCCTCATAGGTCACAATCCGAGACAGACGATCATTTGTGCGACCACAATCACAGACGTGACGGACGAATGGTATGATGACCCGGGCAATGCCGGATTGCTGCACCGCCTACGGACAGTGGTAGCCGACGACGGACGATTACTCATCTTCCTGGGTGCCGGACTCTCGTTCGGCGCGGCACGGCAAGGCAGCCGCACTCAGTTCGACTACGGCAACTACCGGTGGTGGCCACCAGACTGGCCCTTCGAAGGGCTTCGGCCAGATGACGATGACCGCCCAATGCCATCGTGGCCGCTATTGGTCAGCCGAATGTGCCGCGAGATCCTGAACCACTCCGATTCTTCAGAGCACAACGCACTCCGTACCTTTTTCATCGAAGAAGGCGCGCTCGACTGTGCGCAGCTGTTTCGCCAGACCGTCGGCGAAGCAAACTACCGCGAGTTCCTCGGTGCGCAGTTCGATGGCAGACGCCACCAATCCGTCCAGACAACCCCGAGCCATGCGGCACTCGTTCGGCTAAGGCTTCCCCTGTTGTTCACCACGAACTACGACGAGCTCATTGAGGACGCATACCTGGAGGCTGGTCAACAACTCCGGGTCAGCAGCACCGAGGCAGAGTTCAGGGCTCGACGCGCGGAGCGACCCGCCCAGCATCTGGTCAAATTGCACGGGACGATCGATCGCCCAGACACGATCGTCTTGACCCGTAGCGACTATGCCAGGGCACGTGCCGACCGAAAGGAAATGCTCGACTTCCTTCGTGGTGAGATGACGGAGACCGCCTTCTTGTTTGTCGGCTTCAGCCTGAGCGATCCCAATTTCAATCTGCTGCACGACGACATCCGCCTGGTCTACGGGATGAACGTGCCTGCCTCCTACACGGTGCAGGGCCGGCGCAACCCGGTGAAGGAACGCTACTTGCGATCCTTAGACGTCAACACGATATGGATAGACAGCTGGAACCAGCTGCCGGATTTCCTCGACCGAATCAATCCGCAACCAATGGGTGACAAATGACCGTCGCCACCAAAGCGGGCAATTGTCGTCATGACGCCCCCGGGCGAACCCTCGCGAAACCACTCATCGAGCCGTCCAGCGCGCCGACTGTTGCTGATCAAGCAGTGGTGGATTGCGCGGAATATTGGTGCGCAGGCTGCCCGGGTAGCACGGCGACGAACCGATTAGAAACGACGTTGCGCCGACCTTGTTTCTCGCTTCGAGATGAAGGATGTAGCCGTCTGGCGTATAGCCGAGGCCGGTGGGCTTCTCGAAGCCGTCGCGTTCGATGACCTGCCAGGCCCATTGCTGCCAGATCTCGCCGGTCCGGGCGATGACTGCGTCGTAATCCGTGCCGGGCAGCAGCTTGATATCGCGCCAATCCTCCACGTGGACGGGGGAATCCGGCCCAGCGGGGTTGGCCTCGCAGTGCTTGTCCATGTGGCCGATGCGGTGACGCGAGCCGTCCAAGCTGTTGCCGGGTGGCAACGTGTCCAGCGTCTGCAGGTACCTCAGGACGGTGTCCTGCGCTTCTTGTTGGCTGGTCGGGATCTTGGGGTTCGGCACCGTGGGCGTGGGTTCCATAGGACCTCCCGGAATGATGGTCGCTCTCGTCTGCACGGAGGGAGCGTGCGGTGTCGGGTCAACTGGCTGCGGGCGAGCACGGAGCAGTCATGACGGCCACAAGCACGAGCACCGTCATATGAAGACCCATCGTCAGATCCCCAGCCGAGATCGACTGGCTAATAGCAAGTTACTTGGCCAGCCAGGCAGGGCCGGCTCTGCGGATGGCGGCGTGTCGAGTTGGTTGGTGTAGATGTCGTGACGTTGTGATGCGTCGTGTGGCATCCGGTCGAGGCACTGCTGGTTGAGTTCGTTATACAACTCGCCTCTCCCCCAGCCGCCGGGAGTGGAGTCGGGTGCGTCCTGTGACCCCCACAACGCATCGGGGCTGGCACCGGTGATGCGCCATGGCCCGAAGACATCATTGGCAGGCGCAGGGTTCGGCCCCTTCTGGGAAAGAGCCACCGACGCAGGATGTTCCTCGCCCGAATTCTGGTCACTGAGTTCGACACGCCAGAGTTTCACGCCGAAGCGGTCAGGGTCGGTCGCGCCTTGTATGACGTTGTTCTCCGTCGGTTTGATAACTGACACGTACGAGTCATCGCCCTCGCGGAAGACGTTGTACAGGCCGTCGCAGACGTAGGCACGGTAGCCGCCATCGATCGGCGCGAGATTAAGAACATGGAAATACTCGTTTCCATAGTACTTTTGGGCGTCACCGAGCAGAGGTTCAGTCGCGGGCTGGATGTTCCATATCTCGTACGGCAGATCGGGCCCTGGATCGTTCATGAGCTTGCCTGTCGCGAGTACGGCACGATCGAATCCGGGGTACACATCGTCGGGGCTGCGAGTCATGTCCCCGACACGGTGTGACTCCAGATACGCCCGCAGCGGCACCCCGGGACCCGATGCAAGATCGATGCTTGGCTCTGCGCTCCACCGAAATCGGAAGCCATCCAATGTGTCTGGCCAATCAGCGGATTGCTTAGCGGAGCCGTTATGACAGCCCGCCAACGCGACTACCAACACGACCGCGCACAGCCGCGCAAGGGCCGTTATCCGCAGATCCCGTTTCATGCCACGTTGTCCGGCCAGCCGGGCACGGCCGGTTTTGGTGTAGGCGGGTTGTCGAGCCGGCTGGTGTAGATGGCATGGCGCTGGGCCGCGTCGTGTGGCATGCGGTCGCGGCATTGTTGTTTGAGTTGAGGAAGCGCCGGATCGGCACCAGCATTTGCGTCGGAGCCATCAGTGGCTCCCCACGACGTATTAGGGCTGGCGCCGGTAATGCGCCACGGTCCGAAGACGTCTCCTAGCGGCGCAGGGTTGGGGCCCTTTTGGGGTGTCGCAACCTCAGCGGGTGCGTCAGGTGTAGGCGGTGTGTCGGTGAGTTCCACGCGCCAGACTTTGACCGCCCAAGCATCCACATCCGGATCGTCCTCAGTCGGCGCGTAGACGGGAACGTACTCGTGAGGCTCAGCGTTCTCTCGGAAGGTGTTGTAGAGACCGTCGCAGACGTAGGCGCGGTACCCGCCGTCGATCGGTGCGAGGTGGAGAACATGGAAGTATTCGTTGCCAAAAAACCGCGTGGGCTGGCTGTATGCCAACGCGGGCTCGGTCGCCGGCTGGATATCCCACAGCTGAAACGGCAGCCTGGATGAGGACTCATCGATCGCTTTTCCCACCGCGGGAACCGCGCGGCTGAAACCGGGGTACGCGTCATCGACGTTGGAAGTTAGATCGCCAACGCGATGCGACTCCAGGTAGGCGCGCAGTGGCACCGCCGGGCCCGACAGCAGGTCGATGCCAGGTTCTGCGGTCCAGCGGAATCGGAACCCATCAAGTGTTTGGGGCCAATTGGCAAACGCCGGTTCGGTCGGTGGCGGTGGGGAACTCTCTCCAGAGCGGCAGGAGCTAAGTGTCAAAGCCATCAGCAACACACCGCAGAGACCCGCCCATCGCGCCGCGGTGTTGCTCACTCGCCGGTATGGCTGTCTGCGCTGGGATGCGCTTGGCCGTAAGCGGTCTGATATTCATTCATGCTTAACGTCACCTTCGGATCGATATCGGTGAAGTATTCGAGAAACGCATTGCGGAAGTCGCCGATCGTCCTATTGTTAAGTTCTTTGAGTTGACCTGTGTCGGGATCGACCAGGTTGTATTCAGAAAATGCACTCACGTTCCCGACGTTGTTCTTGAGCAGTTCGGTTGCTACCGAGTACTGCAGAGCTTCGGACGTGCTGACTGTGATCCCTTTTGCTGGGTCAGGTTTGGGGAGATCCCCGACGAAGAGGTCCTTCATCGGGTCACCCGGCATCTTGCCGATGCTGTCGAGGAGTTCCTTGACGCCGGGTATTTGTCCGCCGAGCTTCTTCGCCATGTCGAACCATTCGCCCCGGCTTTCATGGGCTCGCACCTCTTGGAGGTTGCCGTAGGCAATCGCGTCGTTGTCGGCAATGTTGGCGGCAGTGTCAATCACTCCCCGCATGGTGCCCGCTGAATGCAAGTCGGCCACATCGATGCTTCCGCCATCGATGATGGACTTTTCGAAGTTGTCCTCATACTGGATGCCGTTCAAATACGCCTGGGCGTTGAGAATCCCAGCGGCCTCCTTGTTGGTGTCCATCACCGCAAACAGATCACGGGTTACTGGCATCTCTGGGTTCATCAGATCATCGAGCGGATCGAAGCCCACGGTCTTGTCGAGCTTATTGCCGAGCATGTCATCGATATAGGGAACGTTCGCCTCGGCAAGACCCTTGGCGAGTTCGGGATTGACCTGCCCCAGCGATTGCCCGTCAGTGCCGTCGATGTTGAGCAGCTTGGGCGCGTTGTCTCCGGCCCAATAATCGACCGCATGCATGATCTCTCCGGCCCGGGTGGCCTGCGCCACCTGGGTGGGATCCGTCAAATCGGCGGGATTGGCAACCGGCGCAAGGCCGGTCAACAGACCGGAAGCAGCGGCCCCGTCGTCACCCCATTGCCGGGTAAACAGGTTCTCGATCATCTTGTCGTTCGGCCTGTGGCCGTCTGCTCCAAGCAGCGCCTCGTGGAGCGCGATCTGATCGCGTCCTGCCGCCGACAGCATCGCCTGCAACGCGGGATCGACCTGGCCCTTGGCGAACGGCACCAAGTCCTGTGAGGGGAGTTTCGTCGTTTCATTGAGCATGATTTCGGACTGTTTGAGCATGGCCTGATCCAGCGATGAGCCTTGCTGCAATGCCGGATTGCCTCGTTCCACGATCGAGGCGAGGTCAAGCAACTCGGGCCGCGCCTTCGGGTAGGCACCCAGGGGCGAATTCTCCCACTGCAACGGGTACTTGGTCAGATCGCGCCGCATCGCCTCGGGGAGCGCGTCGAAACTACCCTTTAGCGGCACATATCCCGCATCGCCCGGCTTGAGTGACGCGTCCGCGCCCGCCGCGCTGACGTGCTCGTTGGACACCAGTTGCAACGCATCCTGCAACCGGTCCCCGTCTACGCCAAGGTTATCCATGAGCTGTCGGATTTCCTCTGTGCTCTTGCCGTCAAGCGAACGCGACAACTGATTCAGATACTCCAGCTGACTGGCCGGCAGCACCAGATTGCCGCGCGCCAGGGCATCCAACTGTTCCGGCGTCAGCGTGGTGTTCTCCTCCAGCCGCGCCGACTCTTCAGGAGTCAGCTGTCCGTCCTGCATGGATTGCGCGTCCTCGGCGCCCTGTTCACCTGGAAGCTCTGGATCCCCACCTGTTGCGGCCGTCAGTACCCGCGCCAAATCGCCATCGGTCTCCTCGGCTGCAGCCAGTACCGCCACAATCCGATTTTCGAGGTCGGCGATCTTGTCCGCCAGTGCGTTGACCTCTTCCTCTTCCCACCCGGTTGTATCCGGCGGCGTCACCGTGTTGGTTGCCATGTCAATCTGAACAGCCGGCGACGCGGCCGCATCATCCAGAATGCTCTTGAGATCATTCTTGACCGTCCGCGCGTCCTCGGCGGCCTTCTGCGCACCCATCGAAACCAGGAAGGCGTCCTTGGCGGACACCTCCAATTTCGTCGCTGACTTTTCAATCGCTTGCTTGGCCGCCTCGCCGGCATCGCCGTCCCACTTCTCGAAAACCTGCAAATTGCGCAAGGTTTCAGCGGTTTGGCCGCTGGTGCGAGCCCGGTGCGCCAGCGCGTCGGACACCTCATCGATCTGTTCAGGATCCCACTGCTGAACATCGGACAACGACACTGTCACGATCTACAGCCCCATAGCCGCGGCAGTGCCCTCGATATCGGTGGCCCCATCGTCATCGGTCGTCACATAACGCGCACCGGCGGACCGGAGGTCGGCGGCGTGCCCAATGATGTCGGCGTAGTGGGCGGCCGACTCTTCTTCCCACTTGGTGGCCGCAGCGGCCAAGGCAGCCCCGCTCGCACCGATCCAGCCGGTCTGGGCTGTCCCGATGCGTTCGTTCGCCGATCCGTGATCAGTCCGCAGACCATCAGCCGCCACGTCAACATGGTCAGAAGCCATACGCAAGGCGTCCACGTCAACCCGCAGATCTTTCGCCATCGAAACCACCCCCGCAATGCAAGACGGCGCACCTGTCAGTTTGCTGGAGCACAATTTACCATTCCCGGCTGGGTGCCGGATTCACGAATTTCCGCCTTCGGGAGAACTCTGTCATCACCACAAGCGACGGTCTCAGCTCTCACGATGCCCGATCGGATGGCACGTTCGACACGATTTGCGACCGCCAGGCCCTAATCCGTAGACGACGACCCTTCCGCCAGCGGCAGCCCGCTGATCAGCTTCCCGGCGTCGATGTCGAGTCCGGCGGCGATTTTGAGGATGGTTTCCAGGCGCAGGCTGCGCTGGCCGCGTTCGATCTTGCCCAGCGCGCTCCAGTGGATGTCGATGCGGTCGGCGGCCGCCTCTTGGCTCAGGCCCAGTTCTTGCCGTCGCTCACGCACCCGTTCGCCGAAGAGACGGGTGGTGTCGTTATGCGCCTCCTTGGCGCGGTCGGCGGGCATGTCTCAACCCCATACGGCCTATCCCGAATAGGCCAGAGCGCACAGCTCTTAGGTCGATCATACTGCGCTGTATTTACCCCGGTCGTTTCAATCCGATATTTATTGCACTAGGACGTATTGACCCTTACGATGGCCTGACCGGCCACCAGGACGGGTTCTCAACCGTTGTTTTTGCCCCTGACCAGGGGAGAAAGGAGGGTGGCCGTGCAGGCCACGCTTACTTCCGCGCGCCCAAAAACCGGGCGCGCCACCACGCAGACCGGCCGCCAGACGGCCTGGCGAACCGCCATCGGCCGGGCCGCGACCGTCTTCGGCATCGCTGCTGCCGTGACGACACTCACGCCACTGGCTGGCGCCATGGCCGACGACGAGCCAGCCTCACCCGGCACACCGATCATCCGCAGCGGCGAACGCGGTGAGGTGATGAGCGGCGTCGGCGAGGAACGCATCGCCGAGCAACAAGCCGTGCTGGGCGGCGACAGCTCCAGCGGCGCACCGATTTTCGTCAAGGACGGCAACCCGGCCGAACTGCCGGTCATCGACGGCGAAGCCGGGGTCATCTGCTCCAAGGGCCAGGCGGGCAAGGCCGGGGTCATCACCTGCAGCTAACGGCCCCTGCCGTTACTATTGACGCCAGGGCCAGTTTGCGAAAACCCCCTCCTCCCTGGCCCTGCCGCTGATCCGGCGATTGTGGCGGAATTGCCCCAGATCAGCGGTCTCCCCCAATGATCGGCAGTCCCGCGCGGCCTCCACCCGCCCGGGACTGCCGATCATCCCGCCAGGCCGTGCGATAGCTGATACACGCCGGTCGCGACACATATCGATACACCGAGACTGATCCGGCGAACCGCCACGAGACCGAAACTTGTCGGTCCATGCCGCTACCGTGCGGATCATGTACGGGGAACTCGACTCTTACCAAGACACGCACCAATGGAGCACCATGCAGTGGAGTGGGTACTGGCTGTTGGCGCTGCTCGCGGCCTTCCTGCTGTTGACCGCGATCCGGATCGCCATCCTGGCAGCCGCAGACGTGATCCACGAAGACGATCCGACCGCCAGCCTGGCGCTTGCGGCCGGCTCAACGCTCGTCGCCGTGCTGACCGCATGGTGGTCATGGGACCGGCTGACCGCCCTCTACGAACATGCCGGACCGGGCGCGGCTTTTCTCATCTGGCTCGGCATCACTGCCCTGTCCGCACTGGCATTCAGTATCGCGGCCGTCACGCTCGACCTCCAACCACGATCGGCCAAAGGCTGGATCGTTTGCATCGGACCGCTGGTTGTGCTCGGTTTCGTCGCTTTCGTGGCCCAACTGCTGAGCAAGGTCGCCGCCGCGTTGGGAGTCGGTGTCGGCATGCTCCTTGTAGTCGGGGTACTCGGCGCCATTGCCGTGCTCTCCGATCGGTGATCAGGCCGAGCGCCACCTCTACCTGCAGATCAAACGGAGCCCGTAGTGAACCGCGATCCGTAGAGCCGGATAGGTGAAACACTCGCCGAATCGAATCCTGGAATGGCACTTAAACGTCAGCGAGGGCATGCCGCAGAATGCGATGAAGTTCGATCAGGTCATTCGTCTTCAGCGTAAGTTGACGGTTTGTCCATGATTCGAACGCCGGAATGCCCTGGTAGATCATCATCCATAAGCCATCGACGCACATCGCACCGCCACGGGCGCCAGCTTGAAGAAATGGCGTGTCGAGTGGGTTGAAGACTGCATCGAAGAACCACTTGCCGTTCAGGTCGATGTCGGCAATTCTTGCAAGGTCGAACGGGGCCGGGTCGTTTCCGTGCATGCCGGCTGATGTCATGTTGCAAACGACGTCCGCCTTCGCGATCGCCCTGTCAACGCTGTCGTAGGTTTCTAAAGTGAAGCCGCTGCCTGCTTCGGCACGCGTTCGTAGTCGCGCCGTCTTGGCATCCTCGGGTTCGAGGTAAAAAACCGTGATTTTCGCATACCCAAGGCTGTTAAGTGCATAGATAGCTGCTCGTGCAGCGCCGCCGCTACCAAGCACCACCGCCGACCGGTCTTTGCCAACTTTGGTTGGGTGCCCATGATGCACAAGTCCCTTGGCGATGCCGATCCAGTCGGTGTTGGTACCGATTGCTCGCTTGCCGTCGATGATTACGGTGTTCACCGCGCCCATCTCCGATGCGACGTCATCGATGACATCGAGGTATACGCCGATATCTTCTTTGTGGGGAATCGTCACGTTGTAGCCGACGAACCCAAGCTGGCGCATTGAAGCGGCTGCGCCACCAAGACGGTCTGCAGATACGGCGAGCTTCACATAGCGGAATTCGATATGTAGGAGACGGGCGAGATATTCATGCAAATAGGGCGCAACACTATGCTGAACTGGGTCGCCGATAAGGGCAGCAACTTTCATACGAATTCCATTGAAACACACAACTCCATTATTGTCGAGAATATGATGAGTGGAGCTTCCAATGCGTCAGAATGCCATCGTGATTCAATTCGCATTCACCGAATACGATTCCGCGGTTCGCCAATAACGCTTGGCGCGCGTCGCGGGCGTATGACTTAGGCCATCGCAGGAGTTCCTCGAACAGGATCGTCGCCGCTGCTGCGGTACCGTAGGTCGTCAGTCCGCCGATCACCCAAGCCCGGTGGTGGTCGTAGGGCCCGGGCGCGGTCGCGATGAAGAAGAAGTCCCGTTCGGGAATGCCTGAAGGGCGCGGTTTCACATTGAACTCGCGCACGACGTCGACTGAGCCACAGGTAATCGTCCCGTGCGGAACATCGACGAGGAAATGGCCACGTTCACAGAACGAATTATCCTCGAAGAATCGAGCCGAATACCTATTGGCAGCAGGGCTACCCAACACAATCATGTCCTTGTTCAACCGCGTGTGAATGTGGTCACTCGTGTAGAGCAGAATCTCCTTGCGCCGAAAAAAGTGACTCAGCATCGCTATCGCTGGCGCGATCGCAAGGACATCTCCCTCTGGCACAAGATCACGTTTTACGCCAACCAATCCGCCGTTGTCTTTTTCAGCCTTGGGGATCGCAGTCGTCGCAATAACGCAGACCCCGCCATCCCGGCGCAGACGGAGCAGTTTCGCCGCTTTCGTGCGGTTGAAGTGAAAGACGGCCGAATTCAAGGTAGGCGGCGCAAACAGAACACTGCAGACCAAGCCGACGATAGCTAGCCCAGTATCGATCGACACTCAACCGCTCCCCCATCCTCGATGCCGTTTGGCGCAACCGGAAAGATCATCCAAATCTGCATGACGGTAGCCAAAATCCACATCTCACACACCTGAACAACAGACAAATATGCGGCGACACAGCCTCAAGGGCGCAGGCACCCGATTCACGTACCGCTGAGAACGAAAGCACGTGCTAGAGATTTTGGGTGCGTGCGGATTCTGATGCCCGCGCAGGACACCTCATGACTCAACTGCCAGGCGCCGCTTCAAGGTGGGTCGGTCGAATGTAATCTGGACTGCGGATCGGGCGCTCGATATAGCTGATGCGGTCGCGTTGACCGTCCAGAGTGCCGATCGCATCCGGGGCTCCAATGCTACCTCGGCTGCCTCGCAGCAACTGCCAAGACGTCGAGGTGCTCAGCGGCTCATCTGGCGACGATGCGCCGTCATTGGCCGTCCACCCGATGCGGCGATCCCGGGCAATCGCAGCAGATTTTGGAATGCTGATGTCCGACTACGTGTTCAGGGCCGGTGCCAGTTGATCGGCGTCGAGGAGTTGTTGGCGCAGTCTTGCGATAAGGAACTGGGCCTGGCCATGTCGCGGCGAAACTCATCAGCAACCTGGCGCATCCTTCGTGCTCCGACCGCATGGCGGCTGTCGGCTTGGCGTTCAGCGCTCAGCAGCTTCGGGGGTCATCTCACGTACCTGCTCGGTGAGCGCGGCAATCAACACCGCAGCCTGAGCCCACGTTCGGATCGGACATGGGCTCATCGTGGCACCGCCACTCCGTCCGCGCCCGCGCAACCACCCTAATTCCATGCCCCGACGAGGTAATCCAACTGTTCACCGAGGCACTCGTTGACGGCGACCGGGCCGCCATGGATGCTGGTAAACGATGAGCAAGGCAGCCGAGCAGACAGCGCTGACAGACGTCACCCGCCGACTGGCTCTGGAATTCCCCGAGGTCATGCCCACCCAAGTCGAGGCAGCGGTCAGCGCGGCGCACGCCCGGTTTGACCAGCGTCCGATCCGTGATTTCCTCTTCCTGTTTGTCGAGAAACACGCACGACATCGCGTGGCACATATCCACATGGCCACCAGCGCCTAACCACGCTTGACCGAGTCGCCCCCTGTCGAATCGAGACTGGGGGCGACGCCATATCGTGCGCACGCCACACCACCTGCAATCCACCGCCATAGCCGCTACGCTCAAGCGCGGGCTACTCTCCAGCCCAATTCCGCCGCCGCCCTGGCGGTTCTTGCGTTTCCCGCCAGGGCGGCGGCTCCACAAACGGGGCAATCCAATTGCAGCGGAAGTCCTTGCCATCGCCTAAGAAACATGAACGAACATGGTTCTCGGGAGAGTTTCGAGAATGCTAATCCGAGGCCACGATCGCGATCCTCGTTGTCTTCAGTGTCGAGGCATGTTCTCCGGAGAGTTCCGCCGCACCAGCGGCTAAGACATCCGCCCACCGACCGACATCGTGATGCTGGATCTGGTCGAAAAATACTGGATGGAGGCTGAGCCGCTGCTGCGGTCGATGGGTTGGACGGGGCGGTATCGACAAAGCCCCCGAGGATCAGCACCGGATCGCCCACTCAGATTCCGCCGCGGGCACATCTACACCACGACAGCGTCATTACACTTCAGTTCGGCCGATGACCCGCATGACGGTGCTCGACGCAATCGATATCCGCTGGAACTACACACCCAGAGCCGCCCGCAGCCGATCGCGGTGGCGGCGATAGGCATCAACCGGATCACGGTCGGCCGCTTCAATTCTGATCAACGGTGGCAAGCCCATTGCCGGAGTAGCCAGGTCGCGCAGGGCGTCGTAGTACGCCCGCTGCCGCTGACGGCCCCCGGCCCCAAACCCGCGCGCCGCCTTGGCCCGAAAATAGCCGTCAGCCGAGCGTCGCCACAGCCCACAGGTGGCCAGGTAGTGGCCGGCGTCAAAGCCGAGCGGCGTGCCTGCCGGATACAGGGCGAACGTCTGCAGCCGAAACGACGTAAAGTGCTGTGACTCATCAACTTCGATCAACGTGCCCGTGTCGGGATGCTGGAAATCACCGCGCAGCGGCGTGTCCGGTGCGCTCGCCAGCAGGGCCAGGTCACCGCCCAACCCGCAGTACATCCGCTCCAGCGCAGAGACGACCGCCCGGTCGACAGCACCGTCCGGCAGGCCCAGATGCCCGCGCCGGTTCAGCCACGGCACTGACTGCGCTACCAACTCGATGCCGTCGCGCCGGGCCAGTTCGGCAATGGCCTGCTGCGTCTCACCGACCGGCACACGCCACCTCCAGACACCGAGATACCGTTCGCACCTGATTGCATCACGGGCCGCGCGGTCTCGCTCGACGGTCGGGCCAGCCCTTATACGCGGCCAGGCCGGGTGGCAGTCCAGCGGCTGACGGCCATAGCGGCGTTGATCACGAAGGCCGCCAAGCTCAGGGCCACCAACCAGAACAGCTTGTCGGCGTAGCCAACGACGGCCACCATGAGCCAGAACGAGAGAAGGAGGATACGGGTTGCCATTGCTCAATACCCCCAGGTGGTACTGATCGTATGCGCGCGCCTTGCCCAGCCACCGCGCCGGGGAGTCGCAAGCTGCGGCAATGCCAGCAGTATTTGCTAGGTCTAATCTTATCCGCCCGGAACGAATCCAGCAGGATGAAGCACCACCGGCACGCCGCGTGGCCCGGCAGCCATGCGGGCCACAGGTCGCGACAACTGATATGCAGATCGACGCTGACGCGCGTGGCGATGTTTCGTTCCGGCTGCATTCGCGAAACCCGCTGCCTAACAACACGAATCGGCCGCAAATTGCGCCTTCCCAACCCGCCCGTCCTCGGATACCCTCGCCCCTCCCAAACCGGCCCCGCCCGGCCGGCTGACATCGACGGTCTGGACATTTGGGCAGACCGGCCGAACGAGAGGCGACACACCATGCCAAATGATGTCCCCGACGACGAACGTCCCGAATCCTGCCCGGCCTGGTGCATCGCGAACCACGACGAGATCGAGGACGACAATCGTCGCCACGTCTCGCGCACCGCGCTAGTTCCCGGCATCGCACTAGTGTCACGCCGCCAGGACGGCACTGGTCCATGGACGGATGCCATCGGCGCGAGCGGCGCGGCGATCGACCTGCCAGGCGGGGAAGCGGCGGTGGGCATCACGATCAGCGTCGCCATGCACGCCAGAGACGACTCGCCAATGACATGGGTCTATATCGGTGATGGAGGACGGAGTGGGTGCGAGATCAGCGGTGAGACGGCATCGCTGGTCATCGACGCCGTGAAGGAACTGCTGAGCGAGCTGTAGTAGGACATGAACCCGCGCTTACGAAGACTCTGGCGCTGTCCTTGAACGCCGAAAAACGTCCCCGAAGTCGATCGAGCGGAAACCGCGAAGTGGAGGGAACGAGCGCACCGCCCTGACCACACCACGAACTCTCCTCTTCAACGCGCGCCGGATCGCACTCCGTTCCACGTCGAAGATGTTGGGGTATTCGCCGGTCGTAAAGTACGTCGCACGACGCTTCGTTATCGCATTCCGATCCCACACCGCAGTAGCGATAAAAATGGCTTCGATCACCACAAACATGAGCAGCATAATTTCGGACTGCCGGACGACAAGCTCCATCTTGTTGGGCACATCGGAGTCGGCAATAACCAGAATCTGCAGGGCAAGCAGAGCGGCCATCACCAGGCCTGCACCCCATATAGCCGCAGACGCCGTGCTGAACGCCGAACGATAAGAGAGCGCGATAACCCGTTCTTGAATCGCGGCCTCAAGGTGCTTTCGGGCAGTTGAGTCCACCGGCAGCCGGTCAGCCAAGTCCTGGTCGTCAAGTATCTGTCGCCGTTCACGACGAGTCACGGCCCTATCCCGGACCCACTTGCCGCCGTACGTCAGCAATGCCGCAACGATCACGCTGACGGACGTGGAAATGATCATGCCGGGGATGCTGTAGAGAAGATTCATGCCTGCAGTGTCCGCGAAGGGGCCGACATCTCTCGGCGCCACACGCTTGCGCCCATTACTGTTGCGCAAGGCACGGCCCGTTTTAACACGCGACGTCCGCTTTAGCGTTGACCTGAAATGCCCCAGAACGGGACCACGCACGCGATCATCGAGATAGCTCGGTGACGAACTCCGCTGTTTTCCCACCGTTAACCGAGCTGTTGTGTGATTTCACGCGGCCCATCGCGCCAGTGACTTTATCCTGACCCCAGTCGTAGGGGCGGACAGCACGAGTACGGCGGATTGCGGCGCTCGGCGGGGATGGGGGCTCGGTCATGAACGCGACGTCGAGTTTCAACGAGGTTGCCGGTTTCCGGGTCAGGCTCTGGCGCGGCGAGTCGATGTGTCTGCTGGGCTTTGACGTCGATGACCCCGAACCGGATTTTGTCGGGTTTGCCGTCGAGTACCGCGAGCCGGGCGGCACCGAATTCGTGACACTGCATAATCGGCTGTCGTTCAATCCGGCCGATCCGGTCAGCGGCGACCGCACCCATCCCACCACCGAAGCCCCGCTGCAGACCTACCGGTGGGTGCACTTCCCGTGGCAGCCGCGCCCCGGCCTCTACACCTACCGGATCACCAAGATGCACATGCCCAGCGACGGCCAGCTCGTCGCCGGACTCCAGATCGAACTGCCGATTGATCTCGGCCCCGTCACCATCGACGGCTTCCTTGATATCGGGTTCGCCCGAAACTTCGCATCATCGCAAGCCTTTGAAGACAAGAAGGTGTCGCTGGGACTGGCTAACGAGGACCTGCTGCCCGCCGAGGCCAGCCAAGGACTGGCATTCGCCGATCGCAAAGCCGCCATTGCCAGCCGAGCCGAAAACATCTATGAATGGCTCGGTTTCGAAGCCGCCAAGCTGCTGTTCGAGTTCCTAGACGACGCCATCGCCGATAACGCCGTGACCATCGACGCGATGGCCTA
This sequence comes from Mycolicibacterium wolinskyi, assembly GCF_002101965.1. Taxonomy (GTDB): domain Bacteria; phylum Actinomycetota; class Actinomycetes; order Mycobacteriales; family Mycobacteriaceae; genus Mycobacterium; species Mycobacterium wolinskyi. Next base: position 219,876 of record NZ_LQQA01000015.1, on the reverse strand, counting down.
CGACCTCAACGAACCCGACATCGTCGGCCGCCTTGAACAACTCGGCTCCCGGCTGCGCATCATCATCGACGATTCGGCCGAACACGGCGAACGCGCCAGCGCCGAAACCAAGGCTGCAGCCCGGCTGCGCCGCAGTGCCGGCACCAAGAACGTCCACCGCGGCCATTTCAGAAACCTGCAGCACAACAAGGTGTTCATCGCTCACCGCAACGGTGTACCGCACCGAGTCCTCGGCGGCTCGACCAACTTCTCCTTCCGCGGCCTCTACATTCAGGCCAACAACATGTACGTCTTCACCGATACTGCCATCGCCGGCTTGTTCTCTGACATGTTCGCGTTGGCCTTCACCGACATGGGAGGCTTCGCCGCCACCGATTTCGCCAAGGTCTGGCACACCGTGCAGCACCCCAACCGTCCCGCCGTGCGGCTGTGCTTCTCCCCCCACAGTCAGCCCGAACTGTCCCTAGCACCGGTGGGCGGCGACATCGACCAGGCCACCTCCTCGGTGCTGTACTCGTTCGCCTTCATGAACCAGACCACCTCCGGGGCGGTGCGCCAGGCTCTCGACCGCCTCATGGATAAGCCGCTTTTCAGCTACGGCGTGGTCAACAAGAGCGGCGGCATGGAAATCAAGAAGCCGGGCGGCGAAACCGGCTTGGTGGACTTCGCCTACCTGTCCAAACATGCCCCCGAACCGTTCAAATCAGAATGGTCGGGCGGCAAAGGCATCAACATCCACCACAAATTCGTCGTCATCGACTTCGACAAGCCAACGGCCAAGGTCTACACCGGGTCAAGCAACTTTTCGCCGGCCGGTGAACGCAACAACGGCGACCACCTGATCGTCATCGAGGATCAACGCGTCGCCATCGCCTACGCCATCGAAGCCATCCGAGTGTTCGACCACCTCAACTTCCGCAACCGCATGCGCGAAGCCGAAGGCCGCCGCCGAAACACCACACCCCGACAACCACTACTCCTGCAAAAACCGACCGCCATCTCAAACCGGCCCGAACCCTGGTTCGCCAAGTTCTATGTCCCCGGCAGCCCACGCGAACGTGACCGAAAAACGTTCTCCCGCAACGACACGAACTAGATTCGACGGCCCGCACCACGCGCTGTCTCGATACATGATTGAAGGGAACCGGCCGTGACGACATCGGCGAAACTGGGAACGCAGGCCATCGGTGCGGCGGGCGAGCTGTTCATCCAGTACCAGCTACTCAAGCGCGGCATCGACAGCGCCCGGCTCACCACCGACTCCGGCATCGACTTAGTGATGTGCGTGCCCGGCGCTCAGGAAGCCGCGACAATTCAAGTCAAATCAGTGCTCAACCCCGCACCAGCCGGCGGTACCGGTCATCCAACACTGGCGTGGATCTTCCCGGACGCATGCAAAGCGCAGTGGCTGGCCGGTGTCGACCTGTCCCGGGACTTGGCATGGCTATTTCCGATCGACGACGCACGACGTCTGGCACAACAACACGGACCCGACGGATCACGCACCTTGTACTGGTATCTGACCGATGTCGCACGCCGCCGGGTGGCAGGCATCGAGGCGGAATACGACCACTACCGGCTCGACGCGGTTATAACCGGTCTGCTGAATGGGCAGCCGCGGGAGCTGCCATGAGGTGGATCCTACGGAATGACATGGACGTGAACTTTTGGGCAGCACATGTCTTGATTCGCGGGGGTTTCTTCCTCTTCTGATCGTTCAGCGGCACACACAGGGCTCATGGGCGCGGCTGGCGGCGCTGCCGGAGCACGCGAAACCGCTCGCAAGCGGAATCGCGCGACACGCCGACGCGACTCGGGCGTCCCAGGAATCTATGCACACCGAACTACACTGATGTAACTCTCAGTAGTCGGTCCGCTGACCTGCATATATGGATACCTATCCCCAGGTTGAGTGCGGGCAATCCACAGCCTATCCCCAGCGACTCGGTGTCGGAGCCGTTGCAGGTTCGCTATTTCGTCGTTACCAGGACATATGATCCAAGAAGTCCAGACCAAGGTGGCCTGGACCGGAGTCCTTGGTCTGGAACCTTCTTGGCTGCTTGGCAGGCAGGCCTCGACGGTAGCACCAGCGCGCGCTGGGGGTAACGGCAACCCGCCGATTGCCCGACCTTGGACTTCGCCATGCACGGAACAACCGTGCCGATCAGTGCAAGGAGCACACACAAATGGCGAAGCACCGCACACCCAACAGCCGACACGTCGTGCCGAATCCGAACGGCGGCTGGGACGTCAAAAAGCCCGGCGCCAGCCGGGCCAGCGCGCACACCGACACGCAGCGCGAAGCGGCAGGGCGCGCAGCCGAGATCGTGCGCAACAGCGGCGGCGGCGAAGTGCGAGTCCATCGGCGCGACGGCAAGATTCGCGATTCCAACACCGTGCCGCCGGGCAACGACCCGTACCCGCCGAAGGGCTGATCGGATCGGGCTGCTCGGTGAAGGCCGCCGTCGGCGACCTTCACCGGGTCCAGCTCGAACCGCAACACGTCGGCAGCGCCCTCGCTGACCACGACGTCGCGGAAACCGACTTCGTCCGCCGTCACCGATGGCATCGCCAGCCGCCGTGGTTGCCTGGCGCTACACGGCGCTCAGGCAAGCGCGAAGCTCCCAGTCTCTAGCGATCAATTGCGGCCCAACAGCGGCCACCACACCATTGCAGCAATCCCTTCCGGTCCTCGCGTGGGCCTGTGTTGCCTTCCGCACGCCACAGGCCCACCCGGGCGAACCCGGACTACAACAGATACGGAATACCCACAGTGAATAAGTACCTGGCTTATATATTTCCGGCACTCGCCATGGTTGCATTCGTCGCGGCCGGCGTCTTTATCGGACACCGCATGTGGCCCCAAATCCAAACGGTAAGCACCGACGCATGGGGAGGCATCTGCGCCTCGCAGCAACGAATCTTGATCACCGACGACGGATCGACACCCGCTCTCACGACCGATGGCTTCCAGGTTCCCGGCCTGCCGATGCGATACGTCGGCAACAGTTCGGCTTCGGCTACCGTTGACAGCGACTGGCCACGAGAGGTCATCGCTGGCGGGTCATTTCCGCGCGATGATCAGCAACGCGTCGGCGTCATCGACGTATCGCCGATCGGACATGTCACCTATGCGATGACCGGCCTGCCGCGGTCGGCCAGCAACATGGCACTGTCGCAAGCTCTGACGCGCGAGTTCATCAACACACTCGGTGCCGGCAAGGTGACATGCTCGGCGAAATACTGGGTGGGGCCCAATCTGCCAGGCGAGTTGGCGTCTTTAGAGATCACCGGCACCGACGGCACGGTCACAACCGCCGCGCTCGCCGTTGTCGGTGAGCCCGATGCACGCGTGGTCATCTTCACGCGCGGAAACGCCCAGTACCCGATCGATGCCGATGCCGTCCTTCAGCTGGGACGCGCCATGCACTACGACGCAAACCCAGGAGCCTGACAACCATGGACCAGCACACGACAGCCGAAACCTGGACCACCCGCGATCTCCCGGTGCTACGCGCCATCGTTGATCTCTACGAAGAGACCGGTGACCCGGTGTCCGCGCGAGACATCGAGCACCGCACGGGATTTGACGAGGACAGCGTGCAGCGAGCCTTACGCAGGCTCAACACCCGCCCGTCGCTTCTAGACGACGTGACGGACACTGCGCAGGGCATCATCGTCGACGTCGGCGCCCCGACACGTGCAGCGCTCCAAGTGTCCGGTGCGTGGCCCTCTCCAGAGAATCTGCTGGATCGTCTCGTCGGTGCGCTACACGACGCTGCCGACGACGCAGACCGTCCGGATGATCAGCGCAGCAAGCTCAAACAACTCGCACTCGGCTTCAAATCCATTGGCTACCAGGTAGCCATCGGCGCACTCGGCGGAGCGGGCGGCAATCTGCTGAGCGGCTGAATCCACCTTTGCCGACGATCGGCGTGGCATCCCGCCTGTGCCCCAGAACGACCGGAACGCAGGATGCTCGGGTTGCCTGCATTGCCGCCACCGTGTCTGGCGGATAGCGGGCGCCAGCTTGTTGATCGGACCAACATTGTTGCCCGAATGTCACTTCGGCAACTACTTTCACAGCTCACTCCACGAGATTTCGGACCAACCGCTATCCTCAGTGAAGCGCCGCGCCGGGAGATATTGTTCCACCCATTCCGCGTGTTACGTGCAATAATCGGGTCAGCGAATCGGGAGGTTGTCATGGCAACTATTACGGCTAAGTGTCTCCTCCGCAACTCGCGCGAGGAACAACAGGCCTTACCCATCGCGATCTGACGATGACTCGGCACCGTCGCGGCGTTTTCTCCGCAGCATCACAGTATAGCCTAGACTTTGCCGTTGATCTTGACATCGCGCATGGCATGCGTCATAATCCGCGCCAGAGTGCCGCATCCATGGAACGCATCAACAATTTTCAATCAACCCAATTGAGCGATGAACAATCTGCTCCCGATTTGCCGTCTAACGTAATTCCACTAGAATCCGTAAGCGACCGCACCAGGCGAGAGATATATGACTTAGGACGCTGCAGAATAGAATTCAACGACGCCGCAAACGACATTGTTGAGTCCTGGCGAGCCCTGCTTGCGAACTCCGATCCGAAAGTTGTAGCTTACGCCTTCGAAGTGCTTCAGGACGCAGCCCATTACGGCAACGTACCACACTGGCTGCCCGAGCTCCTTTTTGACGCTTATTTACAAACCCCGCCTTACAGCCACTAAACCTTTGTCGTTTACCTTCCGCCGCACGTTTGCAAAGATTGCGGGATGACTGCGGGCAAGGCGAGAGAATGGTTCGAAAAGTTCGATCACATCTGACGCACCGTACTCATCTTTATATATTGCGGGGTTTAGTGCAACCCGTAGTCGCCGTGTTAGATTACGCCGATGCCGGAGTATGACACGGTGTGACGTCAACCGACCATCGTGCGTCTTTGCGTCGTTCCAACGGGAATACTCCTCCCTAAATGCCTCGAGTACGTCCAGCGGACTTTCAGTCCATTCCGCCCCGTTATTTTCATCAACGTAATCATATCCCGACAGATTAGTTCCAGTCCTGTCTAAAGTTTCCTTAACCATAGCACATACATCATCGCCAATGCCATCCTCGCTTGCATTATAGAGGTCGTGCAGAAATGCCGTCAGCGTAGCCATATAGAAGTGGCGAACCATCCACGGGATCGTCGATCTAGCCCCCGCATTTCCTTGCGGCTCTAGGAAAGCAAACAGTGTTGCGATATCTACGACACCAGCTACATCTCGCCTTTCGTCCGCAGTTGCCACAATTCCGATGAGAGAGCCTCGATCACTCCATACACCACTTCCACTGAACCCTGGAGCTATGGCGACGGCACCATCGCCCAAATGGTTGATTTGCAACCGCCCATTCGTAAACGACTTAACGACTCGACCTTCACCCCACAGCCCCTGCGGATAACCATTTGGAAACCCATAGCTAGTGACATGCGCGCCGATTATGGCGTCATCATTAAACAGAAATGGCGTGGGAAGATCAATATTGAGATCGGTTCCGACATTAAGTGCGACAATATCACCGCTGCGCGGAGAACTCCATTTGTCGACCGTTAGGCTGAGTTCGACTTCAGTGCCATTCGATTGAATGATCCCCGTCATCTGATCTTGATGCGTGGGGGTTCGCCCTGACTTTCTGTCGCGACCTAGTGCGTCGTTCACGACATGGCTGCAGGTGAATGCCAATCCATCACGGACTATAACAAATCCTCCGACAGTCATTGATTTGTCGGAGGACAACAACCGGCCGACTCCCGCAGGTACCTGAATACCATTACCACTCATACCTAGATAGTCCAATCAAGCTTCACTTTTAGTGTTGACTTTGCAGATCCTTGGGCGATCTTCACATCGCCGCCCACTGTGAGGTCCAATCCCATCTCGATTGAAGCAGAAGTGCCCCCTAATCCGGCAGCTTTGAACTCAGTATCGGCAAGCACCACGACCGCAGCCGCCGCGCGAAGCGCGTTTCCCGCCTGCTGCTGGGTAAGCGTAACTACTTTTTGCGCTAAGCCTGCATACTGCTGCCCTTCATCCTCATCGCCCGGTGGTGCTTGAGCTGTGAAATAGATGTCGGCGGTTCGATCTCCACTCAGTTGGATTCGCGCTTGACGATCCCCAATAGCGCCGTCCAAGCCTCCCCCTTTGTTTCTCGCGGTGGTCTCGAATTATCGCCGCCCGGTAAGAGCACAGCTCGCAAAGTATAGGTTGCCCCGGCTTTTCGAGTACGCATCTCGCTTCGCGTCTAACAAGGATTTAACACTAGTCGACTCTAGCCCTCGAAGTGATGCTCAGACTCGTCAACCCAAAAGTAATTGCCTTATCAATAAATGCGATTCATCTGTGACTCGGCCACCCCCAGCTGCCACTGAGGCCGGCATGTCCGCCACTAGGGGGCGCTCCTACCTGGGCTCAGATCCACAATCGCGTTTTCTCTGACCGATACTCGATGTGACATCGCCAGCCGAAGCTCAACGCCCCGATCCCGATACGTCCGTGTCCAAACTGCGAATCGCGGATCAGCAAGGTGCGCGGCTGTCTGCCATGTCGGCCATACCGGCATTGGCCAGTGCACGACCATCGAGGCCATGGTGCCGCCCTTGGCGACAGACATGTCCAGCGGCACGGCTTCGGCGATCAGCTGGTGGTAGTAGCCGCCGGTGACGTCGGGGTTCTTGTGCATGGTGAACGTGGGATCGGCGATGTCGGTGCCGTTGAGCCGGATGTCGGCGGGTCGCCAAGACTCGTAGGCCATCATCAGCCGGACGATGAAGTCGACCGTGGCCCCGGATTGGTACAGGGCGATTAGGCCCCAGGGCCGTTTGGATTCCGAGCGGTCGCGGATGATCGTGGCGAGCTTGCGGGCGCCCCGGTCGCCGCGCCGCCGGGCGGTGCGCTTGTCGCAGGCGAATTTGTTTGCGTACTCACCGATTCGCTGTTCGAGCGAGTCGCGGCCAACGTCCCATCCCGCGAGGTAGAAGTACGCCCCGATGTCGGTTTCCGGGTCGCTGCCGTACTCCTGGTGCAGGCGCTCCAGCCGTGCCCATGCGCGTGCGACGTCGCCCATGCCGAGCGCTTCGACCAGTTCGTTCATGCCGCTGAGCCGCTCGATAGCCGGCTTCCCGGGCATCTTGCGGATCGCACGCAGCTCCGTCACCAGCTGATCGCGCACGGGGTCTTTCAGCTCGGCGATGGCTGGCCCCCTGTCAGTTTTGTGTCAGTGACGAGGCCAGTATCGCTCGCATTGAATCGAGGTGTCCTACTGAAACGACACCCCGAGGAGTTATCTGATGTCCCCGAACGACATTGCCCGCAAGAGTTCCTGGCTGCCGACAGCCAGGTCGCCGCATGGCCTCAGCCGCGCGCAGGCCCGCACGCTTGCCCACCGCGAGGGTGAGGAGCTGATCGAGGGCCTGGTGACCGGCGCCCGTATCCAGGCCAAGGGCTACGCCACATTGGTGGCCACCCAGCTGGTGGGGGCGCTGTCCCGTGAGGCGGCCTTCCAGAGCGGCGGCGACCCGAAGGTCATGGCGCGCACCGATCTGTTGGTCGACCAGTTCACGGTGGCGGCTGCCAGCGAGATTGGCCGGCTGTGACCGGCCCGTCGCGGCGTCCGCACGAGCAGCGGATCGTCGTCCCGCACGGCGACCACCCGATCGTCGCCGAACACGTTGCCCGTCGGGCAGTCCAGATCATTACGGCCGCGCTATCGGATCTGCACAGCGTGGTCTCGGTGCACCGCGACATGGCTCCGGCCAGTACCGGGCACGTGCACCAGCACCTGGCAGCGATTGCCGGGGACACGCTGGCCTGGCTGGAACGGTGGCCGTCATGATGAGCCCGCTGCTGACATTCCCGGCCGTCTGTCTTGCGGCCTCTGCCGTCTACGCCCTGGTGCTGGTCGGGCTGGACCGATTGCTGACACATCGTTCCGCTGTCCGCCCCTGGGCCCGCGAATGCCGGCTGGCAGTGGCCATCCTGGTGGCGGCGCTGCCCGGTCTGGTGCGCGTAGCGCGGAGCTATGCCGCCACGGAGCGCCGTATCCGGGCGGAGGCCGCGAGGTGACCGCCGGCAATGACCGCCGGGCGGCTGGCGGCGGTGAGCTGGCCGAGGCGAGCGAGGTGTTGGGCCGGTTCATCGAGCAGGCGGCCCGCCAGACGGAAGACGAGGTGGGGTTCGGCTACGTGCTGGTGCCGGATGCGCCGAACGCCTACCCGGCGCTGACCGCGGCGTACGCCCGCAGCCTCGCGACGGGCTGCCCGCTGCCGATCTCGTCGGAAAACAGTGACGATGTGATCTACGGGCGTCCGGAAGTCAATGGGGCGCTGCGCTTTTGGCACGACATCAATCATGTCCGGCGCCGGCTTGATTTCGGGTTGGTCGATGAGCTGGAGCTGTCGCTGTGGCATCTGGGCGAACTCGAAGCGGCCGGACACGCGCCGGGGTCGCTGGTGTGGCGGCTGCTGCATGCCGATCTGACTGGGCAGGCCTACGTGCAGGCGTTCGCGCAGCGCTTCCCGCTCGATCAGCGCCGCTTCGTGACCGGCTGCGTGACAGCTGGTTTCGACCACGGACTGCTGGACGAGCTGCGCCACGGCGGTACGCCATGAGCGGGGGCGGGGGTTGGCTGGATCGGTTGGTTGGGGGCTGCGTCAGTCTGTTGATCGCCGCGTTCGCCCTTTACTGCGCGGCCTCGTTGCTTGAAGCGGTCTTGCCGACGCTCATGCTGGTGGTGGGGATCGCGGCGCTTGTCGGGCTGGTGATCGGCGCGGTTGTTGTATTTCGTACATGGCGGGATCGCTGGTGAGACAGTGCGATTTGTTCCCGAGAGCCTTCGTTCCGGTCGGTGTTGTGTTATGCGCCAACGCTATTGAGCTTTGAATCAATTCAAACGATAGTAAGTCCAGACGCGCTTTGAATTCGTTCAAAGCTTCATCGTCATCAAATCGCGTAATTCAGAAAGGAGGACAGCTATGTCGAAAACCGGACGCCCCAACTATCGCCGCGGCACCCGCGGACGACCAAAAGCCGAGCGGCACATCAGTATTCGCAGTGTCCGCCGTGACCCGCCCGACTTGCGCAAGCTCAGCCGCGCCGTCATCGCCCTGGCGCTGCGCGAAGCCGAACTCGACGCCGAAGCCAAGGCCGCCCAGGCCGCGCTGACCGTCGAGACCGATCCACCGGCCGATCCGTCCGCCGCCGCTGATCCTGCGGAGGTGAGCGATGACTGAGCCGCCCGAAATACCCCTGCATGCGGGCTCGCTGGTCTGGCAGCAGCTGTTTTTCCTCCAGCAGTTGCCCGAACTGTCGGCCTTCGGCCTGCTGCGCCACTGGGCCGCTGAACGGCATGCGCCGCAACTGATTCTGGAGGCCCGCGCCGACGATAGCGGCGTCGAATATCTGGTGGGCAGCCAACTGCGCCACGCCCAAGCGGTGCGCCGATCCGTCGAACAGCTGGTCGCCGGGGCCGTTGTCACCAGTGCCGATCCCGGCGACCGCCAGCGGGTGAGCACGGCCCGCCGGCTGCGCCTGAGCACCACCGCGCGGCCGCTGGAGCCCTCGGACGCGCTGGCCTCGGGCCGCTCCATCCTGCACGCCCTGACCAGCGTCGGGCGCGGCGAGCGGCTCGCCATCCAGATCGTGCTCGGCCCGCGCCGCCAGCCTCGCCTGGCCCCGGCCCGGCCGCAGCGCGCCGATCAACCGGTGGTGTCAAAGCTGCTGCACGGTATCCGAGTCGAACGCGACGGCGAGGCCCGCCAGGCGCTGGTACGCAAGTTGGGCCAGCACGCCTTTGCCGCGACGCTGCGCATCGGTGTGCACGCTGTCACCGCTGAGCGCCGCCGGGTGCTGCTGCTCGGGTTGGCGGCGGCTATCGGGACGGTCGAAGCGCCGGGTGTGCACCTGCGATTGCGGCCGGAAAAGCCTGACCGGCTCAACCGCCCGCGGGCCAGCTGGTCGGGGTTCACGCCGTCGCAGCCGCTGACCGTGACCGAAGTGGCGCGGCTGTCGGGCTGGCCGATCAACGACCGCGACGAGCCGCTTCCGGGGCAGCCGCCGCGCCACCCCCGCCCGGTCCTCCCGACCCCGGCGGTGGCGGCCGGTGTCCGGGTGATCGCCGACGCCGATGCGCCCGGCACCACCTCGGCCATCGGCTACAACGTCACCGACGCGCTGCGCCACACCTGGGTCATCGGCCCCAACGGCACCGGCAAGTCCACCCTGCTGCTGAACATGATCGTGCAGGACCTCACGGCCGGTCGCCCGGTGGTGGTCATCGAACCCAAAGACCTGGTCGCCGACGTGTTGGCCCGCATCCCGGCCGAGCGCCGCGACGATGTGGTGCTGCTTGATCCGTTGTCGCAGGCGCCGGTTGGGATCAATCCGCTCGACGGCCGGAACCGCTACGGCCGCACCTCCGACGTGGTGGCCGACAGTCTGTTCGGCACCTTCAAAGCGCTTTACGGCGACAGTCTTGGCCCCCGCTCGTCGGACATCCTGCGCAATTGCCTGGAGGTGCTGGCCCGTCGCCGCGACGCATCACTGGTCATGCTGCCGCTGCTGCTGACCAATCCGGGTTTTCGCCGCTCGCTGACCCAGCAGGCGATCCGCGACGACCCGTTCGCCGCCGGGCCGTTTTGGCAGTGGTTCGACAGTTTGTCGCCCGACGCGCTGGCCTCGACGGTCGCGCCGCTGAGCAACAAGCTGCGCCCGCTGCTGAGCAAACAGCTGCGGGCCGTGCTGGCTCAGCGCAACCCGAAATTCAATGTCCGCCAAGTGCTGCGGGAGAAGAAGGTGCTGCTGGTGCCGCTGCAAAAAGGCGTCCTCGGCCCCGAAAACGCCCAGCTGCTCGGCGCGCTGGTGCTGGCCGAGCTGTGGCAGGCCATCCGCGAACGCGCCGGGACCCCGGAAGCCAGCCGCGATCCAGTGATGATCTACATCGACGAAGTCCAGGACTACTTGAAACTGCCCACTGACCTCGGTGACGCCTTGGCCACCGCCCGCAGCCTGGGCGCGGGCTTTCATCTGGCCCACCAGTACCAAAAACAGTTGCCGCCGGCCATGCTCGACGCCTTCAAAAACAACGCCCGCTCGCGGATCTGCTTTCAACTGCACGCCGGTGACGCCAAAGACATGGCCGCCGGCCAATCCGTCCTCACGCCTGAAGATTTCAGCAGTCTGCCCGCCCACCACGTCTACGCCAGCCTGGTCCGCAACAACACCGTGCAGCCCTGGGCCTCGGGGATTACCCGCCGCCCGCCCGAGCCGACCAGCGACCCCGACGACATCCGCCGCCGCAGCCTGCAACGCTACGGCCAACCGCTCGACGAGATCGAAGCCGGCTTTGCCGCCCTGCTCGACACCGCTACCACCGGTGACCCGGACAGCGAGATCGGCCAGCCGCGCCGTCGGAGGGCAGCGCAATGACCGTGCCGGATACCACGAAGCACGGGGTTGGGGAAAGGGGCGGTGGCGAAGCGACGACCGGCAGTCACCCGATCGCTCACCCGATCGCAGCAGCCATCGCCCCTCAATCTCCGCAGGCAGATGCCGTAGCGGACCGGTTAGGGTCGGCGAATGATGGTGCCCCACGGGGCACCACACCGCCCGCCACGCCGCACCGTACCCGACCCACCGACCTGGCTGCCCTCGCGTCGCGTCTCAGCGACCGCGACCATGCCATCCTGCGGTCGGTCGCCGAACACCAATTCCTGACCGGCCGCCAAATCACGGTCCTGCATTTCGCCGACCATGCCGCCACGTCCGGTCCGCGCATCGCCCGCCGCACCCTGGAGCGCCTGCGGGAGTGGCGACTGCTCGGCGCGTTGGAACGGCGTATCGGCGGCGTGCGCGCCGGATCGGACGGCATGATCCATTACCTCGACGTCGTCGGCGACCAACTGCTGCGCGGCCGCACCGGCCGCACCACACGCCGCCCTCGCGAACCCAGCGAGCGGTTCGTGCGACACCGCCTGGCCGTCGCCGACACCCACCTCGAGCTGATCGAGGCAGACCGCCGCGGCCCCTTGGAGCTGGAGGTCTGCACGGTCGAACCGGCCGCGTGGCGGCGCTATCCCGGGACCGGTGGCGCAGCGCAGGTCCTCAAGGCCGACCTGTACGCCGAGACCGGCGCCGGCGAAGACCTGGCGCGCGCCTGGTTCATCGAGGTCGACCTGGGCAGCGAAAGCATGCCGACGCTGCTGCGCAAATGCCACGACTACGAGACCTACCGCCGCAGCGGCATCGAACAACACGACAGCGGCGGCTTTCCGATTGTCATCTGGAGCGTCACCCACCGCAACCCCGACAAGGCCGAGACCCGCCGCGCCGCCCTGCGCGACGCCATCGCCGCCGACCGCACCCTGCCGCCGCGCCTGTTCCGCGTTATCGCGCCCCAGCAACTGATCCCGACACTGCAGCCCGGAGGCCAGCAATGAACCGCACCCGGTTTACGGCCCCACCGCGCGCCGAGATTTTGGTGGGCGACGCGCTCGATCAGCTGCGCCGTCTGCCCGACGCGTCAGTCGACATGCTGCTGACCAGTCCGCCGTACTTCCGGCTGCGCAACTACCAGCACGACAACCAGATCGGCCTGGAACCCACCGTCGAACAGTGGGTCGGGCGGCTGGCAGCCATCCTGACCGACGCCCGCCGCGTGCTAGTCCCGACCGGCACCCTGTGGCTCAACCTCGGCGACACCTACGCCAGCCATCCGTCGCAGGGCGCGCCGCGCAAAAGCCTGCTGCTCGGACCCGAGCGGCTGGCGCTGCGGCTACACGCCTCGGGCTGGATCCTGCGCAACAAGATCGTCTGGGCCAAACCCAATCCGATGCCGATCAGCGTCACCGACCGCCTGGCCGCCACCTACGAATACGTCTACGTCCTGGCCCAACAACCGCAGTATTTCTTCGACCTCGACGCCATCCGCGTGCCGCACCGCTCCCGCCTTGGCCGCCCGTACACGGTCACCCGGCCGCCCGAAGGCTGGCGCGGACCCAACAGCGACACCGCCACCGGCCTCGACGCACTCAAAGCCGCCGGGCGCGTCGGCCACCCGCTGGGCAAAAACCCCGGCGACGTCTGGACCATGGCCACCGCCGGCTACCGCGGACACCACGCCGCCTTCCCGCTGGCCCTCGCCACCCGCGCCATCACCGCTGGCTGCCCCGAAGCCCGCTGCCACGCCTGCCGCCGTCCCTGGCGCCGCCGCCTCGTACGCCCGCTCGGCGCCACCGCGGTACGCGGTGCGCTCGGCCCGACCTGCGACTGCCGCGCGGACCCAGAGCCCGGGCTGGTGCTCGACCCGTTCATTGGCAGCGGCACCACCGCCGTCGCCGCCGACAATCTCGGCCGCGACTGGCTCGGCATCGAACTCAACCCCGACTTCGCCGCCCTGGCCCGGCAGCGGATCGCCGAGAACCGGTCCCGCCCACGTCATCAGCCCACGGACGCGGAGGCTGCCGCATGAGTGCGGGGCCTCGTCGGTGTCATGCGGCCGTACCCGTAAACGCAGCCTGCGTTTACCGGCCGCAGCGCACCGAGGAGGTCGCTATGTCCACACCGGACGACACCGTCAAGGGCGTCAAAACCCTTGGCATCCGGCTCAAGCCGGACGTGCACGCGCAGCTGAGCTTCATTGCCCAGCTGCGCGAGGGCACGATCACCGACGAGATTCAGATCGCCATTGCCGAGCACATCGCTCGCGCCAAAGACGATCCCGATCTCAAAAGCCGGGCAGCCGCCGCCCGCGCCGAAATCGAGCGTGAAGCAGCGGCCCGCCAGCAGGCCATCGCCACCCTGTTCGATGCCGACGCATCGAGCAGCGGTGCCGAGGGAGCGCGGCCCAGCCGCCGCACTCAGAAGGGAGGCGATGCCACCTAGCAGCGCCCAACCCGGGCCTGCTCACATCGGCCCCGGACGGGAACAGCATGAGCCAACCACGCTCGCTGTTTCCCGCCCGGGCCGACAACAACCAATGCCACGAAAGGAGGTGAGCATGCATGACCAACCACCCACACCGCATCCAGACCACGAGCCGGACACCGGGCCTGAACACGACAGCGAACCGCGGCCGTCGCCGGCCATCTACGTCGCCAGCCTGGCCGACTACAACAACGGCGTCCTGCACGGCCGATGGATCGACGCCGCCCGCGACCCCGCCCAGCTGCACGCCGACGTCGCAGCGATGCTGGCGACCTCACGCCAGCCCGACGCCGAAGAATTCGCCATCCACGACTACGAAGACTTCGGCGTCTGCCGTATCCACGAATACGACTCGCTCGAACTGGTCGCCCGCATCGCACGCGGCATCCGCCAATACGGCAACGCATTCTCAGCCTGGGCCGATGTCCACGAAGCCGAACCCGAACGGTTCGACGACTTCGCCGAGGCCTACCTCGGCCACTACGACTCCGTCCAGGACTACGCCGAACAGGTCGCCGACGACCTCGGCTACACCGAGGAACTGGAGAAACTGCCCGAGGCCATACAGCCCTACGCCCGCATCGACACCGCCGCCATGGCCCGCGACATGACGCTATCCGGCGCCATCTACGTGACGCCCGATCCCAGCGGCGGGATCTGGGTGTTCGACAGCAGCACTTGACCACCGGCGAGGTAAGGAAATCCTTTGTCCGTCAATGGATTTACGTTGTCAAATTGTCAATTGGCATTGAACCAATTCAATGAACGGACGTAAAATGGGAAATATGAACGGAGGCAACGCAAATGACACCAAAACAACACACCCGCCTGACTGACATCGTAATGCGCAAGCGGCAAGCATTGGGACTCAGCGTTGCCGAACTGGCACGGCGCGCCGGTCTGGACGTCGCAACGGTCTGGCACATCGAAACCGGCACGACCGTCAGCCCCAAGGCCGAGACACTGCAGGCCATCGGTGACGCGCTCGGTATCCCGGCCAGCGACCTGTTCGCCGCCGCCGGCTGGGTAGCCGCGCAGGAACTGCCGACCATGCGCCCCTACCTGCGCACCAAATACCGCCAACTGCCACCAGCCGCGGTCAACGAGATCGAAGCCCACTTCACCGACGTCGCCCGGCGCTACGGCATCAGCTTCGACCAGCGCGCCGGACCGATCGACGGCGAAGACGAATAACAACCGAACAACAAACGAGACAACAACCCCACAGGGTGGAAGGAGGGTACGTGGATCAGCATCAACAACCAACAACCAGGAGCGTGCTTGGCACTCTGCGCAGCCTCATCCCCACGCACGGACGCATACCGTTCGCCGAATCCCTGCGCATCGCCGAACGCCAAGCCAACCGGCTGCTCAAACTACACGGCATCACCGCCGGACCCGTCCCCACCGAGATCATCAGTGACCTACCCAAAATCACCGTCGAATACATCGGCCAGCTCTTCTGGGGCGCCAGCTTCTGGGACGCCAACCGCCAAGTCTGGGTCATCCAGCTCTCACGCGCCGAATCGCCGACCCGCATCCGCTACACCCTGGCCCACGAATTCAAACACATCATCGACCACGGCCGACAAGCAATGCTCTACCGCGGCACCCGCCGCACCAGCCCCGACGCCCAAGCCGAACAAGTCGCCGACTACTTCGCCGACTGCCTGCTCGTCCCGCGCACCTTCCTCAAGACCCTGTGGGACAACGGCATCCGCACCACCGGCGAACTCGCCGACACCTTCCAAGTCAGCGAAACCACCATCGGTCGGCGACTCACACAAACCGGCCTCGTCGAACACCACCACCTGCGCCACCTGCCCGCACCACTCCCATTCATCGCCGACAACGAAGTCGAACTGCCTCCGCCAGATACTCGCAGCGATTCAGCGGAGGAAGGAGCGCTGCCGGCATGAACACCGACCACATCAAGCAACACCGGGCCAGTAGCCCCTCTGACACTGCCAGCATTGACGCCCAAACACGCAGGCTCCTCCGGGTTCTTGGCGAATCGGCACTTCGACTTGCTGACGGCCAGGCACTCGACGACACGCAGTTGGCGCACTACCTGTCACAACTCGAACTCACGGATCGACACGAGGAACTGTTGACGGTCCCAGAAGCATGCAACCAACTTCGCATCAGCCGCTGGAGTTTCTACCGACTTATCCACCAACGCAGTCTCGCAACCGTGACAATTGGCCGCCGCCGCTTTGTCGCACGCGCCGAAATCGACCGCTTCGTCCTCACCCTGCGCCACGCTGGAGAAGCCCCATGACGGGGCGGCGACCGACCGGCGAAGGCACCATCTACCGGAGAAAAGACGGGCGATGGGAAGGCGCCGCATACCTGCCGACCGCCAGCGGTGGGCGCCGCCGCATACGGGTCTACGGCAAAACGCGAAGCGAAGCCCACACGCGGTTGAACGAATATCTGGCCACCTCGCAGCGCGGCGTGCCCGTACCGGAGCGATCATGGACAATCGCGGCATACCTTGACTACTGGATGCGCGAAGTGGCACCGCTCACATTGCGACCAAGGACAATTGAACTCTACGAGTCAGTAATCAGAAACCACCTCAAACCCCGACTCGGCATGAAGCCGCTGCTGCGACTATCCGTCGCCGAACTGCAAATGATCCTGAACCGACAACTGGCCGACGGCCACTCGGTTCGAACGGTGCGCGCCACTCGAACCGTCCTGAGCGCCGCACTCACCCGCGCCATGCGCGAAGAATTGGTCACCCGCAACGTCGCTCGCTTGGTCGAACTCCCCGCGTGGGAGAAAAAGGACCGCACACCCTGGACTGCCGCTGAAGCGTCACGCTTCCTCGCACAAGCCAGAAACGACGCCTTGTTCCCGGCCTACCTCCTGCTGATGATCCTCGGACTGCGCCGCGGTGAAATGCTCGGCCTCCGATGGAGCGATGTCGACTGGGACCGCAACGAAATTCATATCCGCCAACAACTCCAACAGATCGGCGGACAGCTCCAGGTCGGTCCGGTGAAAACCAGTGCGGGCAAGCGCGACCTGCCACTGCTACCGATACTGCGGACGGTGCTGGCACGACATCAAGCGCGACAGAACACTGCAGCCAACACATGGAATCTGGTGGTGACGACGACCGCCGGCTCGCCACTCTGGCCGCGCAACTTCGTGCGGGCATTCCACGCGCTTCGCGAACGGGCTGGACTGCGCCGCATACGCGTCCACGATCTACGGCACATGACCGCCACCCTGCTCAAAGACCTCGGCGCACCCGCCCGCGATGCGCAACTCATTCTCGGCCACGCCCACATCTCGACAACCCAGCAGATCTACCAACATGCCAACACCGCCACACAACAAACAGCGCTCGACCGACTTGGTCAAGCGCTACTCGTTACATCCGATGACAGTGGCCGTAGCCGTCAAATTCAGCCGTCAATCGCCGAATCTGTTGTCACCAGTACATCAATCATCTCTGGAGGGCCAGGAGGGGCTCGAACCCTCGACACCCTGCTTAAGAGGAGAAAAATGCTAGGCGACAGACACTCTCTGACCTCTGTAATCACACAACTACGAGCACGCACAAACACGCACCTGCTTGGCTACGTAGCCGTCACGAATAGCCGTCAACCGGAACGCGTCGATGTAGGCCCACTCCACAACTGACGATCAGACCAGCGTATTACCCAATCCCAGTGACCACGAACAGGAGACACAGTGAAAACTGCGGTCGTATACCTCCGGGTGAGTACCCGCGAGCAAGCTACGCGCGGCAACGAAGCCGAAGGGTTTTCTATCCCCGCGCAGCGAGATGCCTGTCGGCGCAAGGCAGAATCGTTGGGCGCGACCGTGATCGAAGAATTCGTGGACGCGGGCGAATCGGCAAGATCGGTGGGACGCCCGGCGCTGCAACGCATGTTGGCCCACATCGCACACAACCCAACGACCTACGTCATCGTCCACAAAGTCGACCGCCTGGCGCGAAACCGCGCCGACGACGTCCAAATCAACCTTGCGCTCCAGGCCGCGGGATGCGCACTTGTCAGCGTCACGGAAAACATCGACACAACGCCGAGTGGGCTACTTCTCCACGGCATCATGTCAAGCATTGCCGAGTTCTACAGCCGAAACCTCGCCAACGAAGTCGCCAAAGGTGCGCGACAGAAAGCGAAGAACGGCGGCACGCCCACCGTCGCACCGATCGGCTACCTCAACGTTCGCGAGACCATCGACGGCCACGAAATCCGCACCGTGCGTACCGATCCAGAACGCGCACCACACATCGTGTGGGCCTTCGAGCAGTACGCCACCGGTGATTGGAGCTTGTACAACCTCGCCGACGTACTTGAAGCTCGGGGACTGCGCCAACGCTCGACCGCGAAGCGAGCCGCGCGACCGCTCCCGGCGAACAAGCTGCACAACGTCCTGCGCAACCGCTACTACTTGGGCTACGTCAGCTGGGAAGGCGTTGAATACCCAGGCAAGCACGAACCTCTCATCGATACAGCGACATTCGAGCACGTGCAACAGGTCCTCAGTGCACACCGTCAATCCGGTGAGCGGTCCTACCGGCGCCAGCACTACCTGGCCGGCTCACTGTACTGCGGTCGATGCGGCGCGAAACTGCTCTACGCCATCTCCACGGGCAGGCACGGCGGCAAATACGCCTACTGGTTCTGCGGCGGCCGGCACAACCGCAAGAACGGCTGCGACCTCCCCTACATGACAGATGAACGCGTCGAAACAGCCATCGTGTCGTTGTGGGCCGGCACGAAAATCCCCGCCTCAAGCCTGGAGACAATCCGGGCCGGCCTCCTCGACGATCTGACAGCGCACGACGCCCAATCCTCACAAGAGCGGACTCTGCTACAACGTCGCGTCGCCGACATCAAGCGCGAGCGACTCAAGTGGGCCGAACTGGCGATGGACGGTACCGTTCCGCGCGACATCGCCCGCGACAAGCAGACCGCGCTCGCTTCACAACTAGCTCAGATCGAACAGCAGCAGACACTACTCAACTCCGCTGCCATCGACTACGCGACCATGATCGAGAAGGTGCTACGGATCATCAGCCAGTGCGCTACCGCGTACGCACAGGCGCCCGGAAATCTCCGTCGTGACTTCAACCAGGCGTTTTTCGAGCGCATCATCCTGGACACATCCGAAAAACAACCGATGGCCAGCGCCAAGCACACGGAACTGTTCGAGATCATCGAAACCGCCACCGTCACTGATCCAGGCCGTCACACAGGCGAGGAATCCCTACGTCCGAGGACATATTCGACCATCAAGGGTTCGATGGTCGTCTCTTGGGTGGAGCTAAGGGGACTCGAACCCCTGACCCCCACACTGCCAGTGTGGTGCGCTACCAGCTGCGCCATAGCCCCTGATGTCGTGCTCATCGAAGTTACACCACGGCTACCCCTGGTTCAAAATCGCTGGTCAGGGGACCTCGCCGCCGGCCTCTGGACCGAGCGCGCGGGCCGGAGTGTGCTCCGCGGGCGGCCGTGGGCGGGTCTCGGGCGCAAATGTCCAGCCCAGGGCGGCCAGGAGGAGGATCGCCCCGCTGATCACGAACGCCCACGAGAACGAGAGGTACTGCGCGATCAAGCCGACGAGCAGTGAACCGCCGATCGAACCGACGTCGGCCATCATCTGGAATGTCGCGACTGCCGTGCCGCCGCGGGCCTTGTTGCCGATGATGTCGGCGACCGCGGCCTGCTGTGGCGACGTGAAGATGCCGGTCGCGAAGCCCGCGATATAGGCGCTGACGAGGAACAGCGTCAGACCATCGGTGAAGCCCACGAGCACCGTCGAGATCCCCGCCGCCGTGAGCCCGACGATCAGCAGCATCTTCCGGCCCACCCGGTCGGACAGGTAGCCGCTAGGGATCACGGCGGACACGTTGCCGATCGCGAACGTGGCCAGGGCCAGCCCGGCCATGCCGGCACCACGGTGGAACACCTCGGCGATGAACAGCGGCACGAGCGCGATCCGCAGGCCGAAAGCCGACCATCCGGTGGCGAAGTTCGACAGCAGCGCGGCGCGGTACGCCCGGTTGCGCAGCGCGGTGCGCAACGTGACCTTGTCGCCCTCCTCCGGGTCGGGCGCGGCCAACGACGAGTGACGCAGGCTGATGAACACGACGGCCGCCGCGACGAGCAGGGCTGCGCCGTAGATCAGGAACGGCGCGCTCAGCCCGAGCCCTGCGGTGAGGCTGCCGAGCACCGGCCCGCCGACCGAGCCGACCAGAAACGCCGACGAGAACATCCCGGCCACGCGGCCACGGGCGTCTTCTGGACTCACCCGGATCATCAGTCCGAGCGCCGAGATGAAGAACATGGTCGAGCCGATCCCGCCCAACGACCGGAAGAGCAGCAACTGCCAATAGGTCTGTGCGAAGGCGCAGGCGCCGGTGGACAAGGCCACGATGACGAGCCCGTTGACGTAGATCCGCCGCTCCCCCATGCGCTGGATCAGCATGCCGGTCGCCGGTGCGAAACACAGCCGCATCAGGGCGAACGCGGTGATGACGAAGGTCGCGGCGCTGATGCTGACACCGAAGTGCCGTGCGTAGGACGGCAGCACCGGCGCGACGACACCGTAGCCGAGGGCGATCACCGCATTCGCGACGATCAGGACCCAGACTTCACCGGGCAGGTTCGGCTTGGTCTGGCTGGAACAGTCACCCTCCGCTACGGAACTCACGCGCGATCCCGCTGCGCTTCTCGCTGAATACTCACCCGATGACTGTATTAACCACATCCTTGGCGGCCTGCTGCACCTCTGCCAGATGGTCGGCACCGCGGAACGACTCGGCGTAGATCTTGTAGACGTCCTCGGTGCCCGACGGCCGGGCGGCAAACCACGCGTTCTCGGTCGTCACCTTCAGCCCGCCAAGCGCGGCGCCGTTGCCGGGCGCGGCGGTGAGTTTCGCGGTGATCGGCTCACCGGCGAGTTCGGTGGCGGCCACCTGCTCGGGCGACAGTTTGGCCAGCCGCGCCTTCTGCTCGCGGTCGGCGGGCGCATCGATGCGGGCGTAGGTCGGCGCCCCGTAGCGTTCGGCGAGTTCGGCGTAGCGCTGCGACGGCGTCGAACCGGT
Organism: Mycolicibacterium wolinskyi; assembly: GCF_002101965.1. Taxonomy (GTDB): domain Bacteria; phylum Actinomycetota; class Actinomycetes; order Mycobacteriales; family Mycobacteriaceae; genus Mycobacterium; species Mycobacterium wolinskyi. The sequence goes on along the minus strand of NZ_LQQA01000015.1, from coordinate 198,825 downwards.
GACGGCGAGGATCTCCGAGGCCAGCAACGCCAGGATGATGCCGTCCTTGTCGGTGGTCCACACCGAGCCGTCGGTGCGCAGGAACGACGCGCCGGCACTCTCCTCGCCGCCGAACCCGATGCTGCCGCAGATCAGCCCGTCCACGAACCACTTGAACCCGACCGGAACCTCCACGAGCTTTCGCTCCAGCCCGCCGACCACCCGGTCGATGATCGAACTGCTGACCGCGGTCTTGCCCACCGCGGTGCTGCCCGGCCAATTCGGCCGGTGCGTGTACAGATAGTCGATCGCGACGGCGAGGTAATGGTTCGGGTTGAGCAGACCGCCGTCCGGCGTGACGATGCCGTGCCGGTCGGAGTCGGCGTCGTTGCCGGTGGCGATCTGATAGCTCTCCCGGTTGGCGATCAGCGAGGCCATCGCATTCGGCGAGCTGCAGTCCATCCGGATCTTGCCGTCGGTGTCGAGTGTCATGAACCGCCACGTCGCATCGACGAGCGGATTGACCACGGTGAGGTCGAGGTTGTGCCGTTCGGCGATCGCGCCCCAGTAGTCGACGCTGGCCCCGCCGAGCGGGTCGGCGCCGATCCGGATGCCCTCGGCACGGATCGCATGCAGGTCGACGACATTCGGCAGATCCGAGACGTACGCGTCGAGATAGTCGTGGCGTTGCGCGGTCTGCAGGGCACGGGCCAGCGGCATGCGTTTCACCGGCTTGAGCCCGTCACGCAGAATCTCGTTGGCCCGCTTGGCGATGGCGCCCGTCGCATCGGTGTCGGCGGGCCCGCCGTTGGGCGGGTTGTACTTGAACCCACCGTCGCGCGGCGGGTTGTGGGACGGGGTGACGACGATTCCATCAGCCAGGTCGCCCGCACGCGAGGAGGATGTACTGCCGGAGCCTCGGCCCCGGTTGAACGTCAGAATCGCGTGGCTGACCGCAGGCGTCGGCGTGTAGCGATCGGCCGAATCAATCATCGCCACAACGTCGTTGGCGGCGAGAACCTCCAGCGCCGACGCCCACGCCGGCTCCGACAAGGCATGGGTGTCGCGGCCGATGAACAACGGGCCGGTGGTGCCCTGCGCCGCGCGGTACTCGACGATGGCCTGTGTGGTGGCGAGGATGTGAGCTTCGTTGAACGCCGCGTCCAAGCTCGAACCGCGATGCCCCGACGTGCCGAACACCACCTGCTGCGCCACGTCCTCCGGGTCGGGTCGCTTGGTGTAATAGGCGGTCACCACCTGTGCGACGTCGATGAGATCCTCGGGTTGTGCCGGTTGTCCGGCTCGTGGATTGGCAGCCATGATCTCGATTCTGCTCCCTGGCGAATGTCGGTGCGCGGCAGTCGCCGAGTTGCCGCCATACTTTTACTCCGTGTTTCGGATGTTCGGCCACGACCCACGAGAGCTTGCCGCCGTGTTCGTCGGCGGCGCCCTGGGCACGCTGGCCCGCGCCGGCCTTGAGACGCTTCTGGCTCCCGATCCCGGCCGGTGGCCGTGGCCGACGTTCTGCGTCAACATCGTCGGCGCATTTTTGTTGGGTTATTTCACCACCCGGCTGCTGGAACGCCTGCCGGTGTCGAGTTACCGCAGGCCGCTGCTGGGCACCGGTTTCTGCGGCGGTTTGACCACGTTCTCGACGATGCAGGTCGAGACCATAACGATGATCGAACACGGGCATTGGGCGCTGGCCGCGGGTTATACGGCGGCCAGCATCGTCGCAGGATTGCTCGCAGTGGTCATCGGCACCGCCGTGGTGCGGCGGGTGAGTGTGCGCGCATGACAACCGCACTGGTGTGGACCGGCGTTGCGCTCCTCGGTGGGGCCGGCGCGGTCTGCCGGTTCTTGATCGACCGAGCCGTCTCGACGCGACTCAAGCGCGGCTTCCCGTTCGGCACCCTCGTCGTGAACATCAGTGGTGCGCTGTTGCTCGGTTTTCTCGCCGGGCTGGCGCTCAGCCCGCATACCGCACTCCTGGTGGGCACCGGTTTCGTCGGCTCGTACACCACGTTCTCCACTTGGATGTTGGAAACCCAGCGCCTCACCGAGGAACGTCAAGTCTGGCCCGCGGCCGCCAACATCGTGGTCAGCGTCGCACTGGGTCTGACCGCTGCATGGTTGGGCATGTGGTTGGGCGGTCGGCTGTGAGCGCAGACCACCTCAAGCTGACCGCCTACTTCGGCGAACGGCAGCGCCACGGGCGGCGGTTCGCCGCCGACGCACTGCTCGACCTGTTCGGCGAGGCTGACGTCGCCACCAGTGTCATGCTGCGCGGCATCGCCAGCTTCGGTCCGCGCCGCCAGCTGCGCAGCGACGAGACGCTGAGCATGTCCGAGGATCCGCCGGTGGCGATCGCGGCGGTCGACACCGCCGACAAGATTTCGGCACTGGCCGACCGAGCAGTCGAGATGGTCCCCCGCGGGCTCATCACCCTCGAGCGCGCTGTCCTGGTGAGCGCCGGATCACCGGCGGCCGTACCCGAGACGGCCAAACTGACCATCTATGTCGGCCGCCACCACCGCGTCGCGGGCACGCCGGCATATCGCGCCGTCTGCGCGGTGCTGCATCGCCACGGGTTCGCCGGTGCCACCGTGTTCCTCGGTGTCGATGGCACCGAGCACGGACAGCGGCGCCGCGCCCGATTCTTGAGCCCCAACGCCGATGTGCCGATGATGATCGTCGCGATCGGGACCGGTGATCAGGTTGCCGCGGTGCTCGGAGAATTGGCCGAGCTGTTGGCGGAGCCGCTGTTCACCGTCGAACGCGCGCAGCTGTGCAAGAGCAACGGCGAACTATTGAGTCGACCGAAAGCGCTTCCGGGGCAAGACAAGCAGGGCCGGGCGCGGTGGCAGAAACTCATGATCCACACGTCCGAGACCGCGTTGCACGGCGGTGTGCCCATCCACCGGGCCATCGTGCGCAGACTGTTGGAATCCGGCGCCGCCGGAGGCGCAACCGTGTTGCGTGGCGTCTGGGGGTTCAACGGTGACGGGAAACCTCACGGCGACAGGTTGTTTCAATTCGGTCGCCAGGTTCCGGTGACCACGGTCGTGGTGGACACCCCGGACCGCATCGCCGCGACGTTCGACATCGTGGACGCACTCACCGCCGATCACGGCCTCGTGACCGCCGAATTGGTTCCGTCGGCGACGACGGTCGATGCCGGATACCGCTCCGGCAGCACCGATCTCGGCCGATACGACTACTGAGTTCCCAGCATTCTTTCAGGAGCCTCACAGCTTGATGTAAGCCTAGCCTAACTTTACTTTCAGGTGTACCGTCCCAACCCATGCAGTCAACATCCCCTGAAGCGATCAGCGCCGCCCTCACCGAGATCTTGCGCGACGACATGAATGTCGACATCCGCAGGGTGACCCGGGACTCGCGGCTCGTCGACGATGTCGGCCTCGACTCGGTGGCATTCGCCGTCGGCATGGTGGCGATCGAAGACAAGCTCGGCGTGGCGCTTTCCGAAGAAGACCTGCTGAGCTGCGACACCGTGGGCGATCTGGAGGCCGCCATCCTGGCGAAAGTGCCCGCCGCCCAGAGTAACCAGTGAACCCGCTGGCTGCAGTACTGGCGGAGTCGCTGACGTCCAGCAGCGCCGATCTCGTCGTTTTCGACTCCGAAGCCCGCACCTGGAGCCGCCATCCGTGGGGCCAGGTGTACGCGCGTGCGGAGAATGTCGCAGAGCGGATCGGGCAGGACGGGTCCTCGGCCGTCGGCGTCGTCGCCGAACCGACCGTAGAAGCCATCGCCGCCATCATCGGCACCCTGGTATCCGGTGCGGCGCTGTCGATTCTGCCCGGACCGGTGCGCGGCTCGGATCCCGGCCAGTGGGCACAGTCGACGCTGAACCGCCTCGCCGGCATCGGCGTGGGCACGGTGTTCAGCCACGGCAAGTATCTGGAACAACTGCGCGGCGGCGAAACCACACTGGTGATCCACGACGACACCGAGGTCGCCCACGACAAGCGCTCGTCCACGCTGAACCTCGGTGCACCGGCGAGCGAGTTCGCGGTCCTGCAGGGCACCGCCGGTTCGACCGGAGTGCCACGCACGGCGCAGATCGCTCCCGACGCCGTGCTGGCCAACCTGCGCGGCCTCGGCGAACGAATCAGCTTGTCGCGCAACGATGTCGGCTGCTCGTGGTTGCCGCTTTACCACGACATGGGCCTGACCTTCCTCCTCACCGGGGTGTTCGCGGGCTGTGAGGTATGGCAGGCACCCACGACGGCGTTCGCGGGCTCACCGTTCAGCTGGGTGCATTGGCTGACCGAAAGCCGGGCCACGCTGACCGCGGCACCGAACATGGCGTACGGCCTGATCGGCAAGTACACGCGACGGCTCGTCGACGTCGATCTCTCGTCGCTGCGGTTCGCGCTCAACGGCGGGGAGCCGGTCGACTGTGAGGGTACGGCTCGGTTCGGCAGCGAGCTGGCCCGATTCGGCTTCGACCCGGGCAGTCTGTGCCCGTCCTACGGCCTTGCCGAATCCAACTGCGCGGTTACGATTCCCGTTCCCGGTGTCGGACTTCAGATCGACGAGATCAAGGTCGAGACGGAAAACGGTTCCAACATGCAACAGCTGGCGGTCCTCGGGCAGGCCATCCCGGGCATGGAGATGCGGCTGCGGCCCAGTGCCGACAACGCCGGCATCTCCGACCGCGAGGTGGGCGAACTCGAGATCCGCGGCTCCTCGATGATGTCGGGATACCGGGGCGAGCCGCCACTCAACCGCGACGACTGGTTCCCGACGGGCGACCTCGGCTACTTCGTCGATGGCGGGCTGGTGATCTGCGGCCGGAAGAAGGAGCTGATCACCGTGGCCGGGCGCAACATCTTCCCCACCGAGATCGAGCGGATTGCCGCCCAGGTGAAGGGTGTTCGCGAAGGCGCGGTGGTGGCCGTGGGAACCAACGAGCGCGCCGTACGGCCGGGACTGGTGATCGCCGCGGAGTTCCGCGGCACCGACGAGGCCGGCGCCCGCAGCGAAGTGGTGCAGCGGGTGGCATCCGAATGTGGTGTGGTGCCGGCAGATGTGGTGTTCCTACCGCCCGGCTCACTACCACGAACCTCCTCGGGCAAGCTGCGCCGACTGGAGGTCAAACAACATCTGGAGAGTGTGAAGTCATGACCGCGACAACACCGACCACAGCGGAACGGACACCGGCCACCACCACGATCGACGAATACCGCGATCTGCTCGACCGGGTCTTCGACGACCAGGTCAAGGCCTGGACCGCGGAAGCCGAAGAGACCGAACGCTTTCCGCGCCAACTCATCGAACACCTCGGCCGCAACGGCGTGTTCACCGAGAAGTGGGGTGACGGTCAACAACCCGATGTCGCCAAGCTGATCGAGCTCGCATTCTCACTGGGCCGCACCGGTTCGGCGGGCATCGGCGTCGGCGTGAGCCTGCACGACTCGGCGATCTCGATCCTGCGCCGCTTCGGCAAGAACGACTACCTGCGCACCATCTGCGAGCAGGCTGTCCGCGGCGAAGCGGTGCTGTGCATCGGCGCATCGGAAGAATCCGGCGGCTCCGATCTGCAGATCGTCGAGACCGAAGTGCGCACGGCCCGGGACGGTTTCGAGATCAAGGGCATCAAGAAGTTCGTCTCGCTGTCACCGATCGCCGACCACATCATGGTGGTGGCGCGCAGCGTCGATCACGATCCGACCAGCCGGCACGGCAACGTCGTCGTCATCGCCGTCCCCACCGCGCAGGTCGAGGTGCAGACGCCGTACCGCAAAGTCGGCGCCGGACCCCTCGACACGGCCGCGGTGCACATCGACACCTGGGTGCCCGCCGACGCGCTCGTGGCCCGGGCCGGCACCGGGCTGGCTGCGATCTCGTGGGGCTTGGCGCACGAACGCATGTCGATCGCCGGTCAGGTGGCCGCCGGAGCACAGCGCGTCCTCGGAATCACCTTGGCCCGCATGATGAAACGGCGCCAGTTCGGCCACACGCTGTATGAGCACCAGGCGCTGCGGATGCGGATGGCCGACCTCCAGGCGCGGGTGGACCTGCTGCGCCACGGGCTGGCCGGGATCGCCGCCGGCGGCAAGCTCGACCTGCGTGCCGCGGCAGCCATCAAGGTCACCGCGGCCCGGCTCGGCGAAGAGGTGCTCTCCGAGTGCATGCACATCTTCGGCGGCTCGGGCTATCTCGTCGACGAGACACCGCTGGGCAAGTGGTGGCGCGACATGAAGTTGGCGCGGGTTGGCGGCGGCACCGACGAAGTGCTGTGGGAGTTGGTGGCCGCGGCCATGAAACCCGACTACGAGGGATACGCCGAGTTCGGGCAGGACTGAGTTCCCTTCGGCGAACAGACACGTAGGTACCCGAGAACGAGCGTTCTTGGGTACCTGCGCGTCTGTTCGCCGGGAGTCAGGCCGGCGTGCGCGGCAGCGCGTACAGCGCCATGCGCCGGTTGGACATGTCGTGTTCGCCGAGGAACGTGCAACCGGCCCACTCGCAGACGCGGCGCGCTCCGGTGTTGCGGTGATCGGGATCGAACATGATGCGCCTGCAGTTCGGATCGAGCTCGAACACGCTGGCCACAACCTTGGGCAGCAGGAACGGGGCGATGCCCTTGTTCACGAGATTCAGATCGGCGATCGCGGCATGCACGCCGATGTCGTGCGGATCGGCGTCGTAGCGCGGCGCAATCGAATCTTTCGCGGCGCGATAAACCTCGATGTAGCCGGCGGGTGTGCCCTTGAAGCTCGCGATCAACGGCCGCGAGTATTCACCATCGAGCTGCGCCTGCAGATAACGCCGCCAACGCTCCGGCGGCCAGTCGTACTCCCAGGCCTCCACCAGGTGCGGGCGGTTCATCCACTCCGACACCATCTCGGCGTCGGCGTCCGCGTCCGCCAGCCGAATGCCGTACGGCTCGGCCACCACCGGTATGGGCGGTGCCGGGACAACACGCACCGCATCGGCAATATCCGTCAGCTCGCGCTTCAGAACAGGTTCAAGCGCCTCATCGATCTCGGTCATTTGAGCGCCGAGCCTACCGTAGCCAGTGAGGATAGGTTTACCTTCCTCCGGCCCGTCACGCGTCAGACCAGGAGTTTGGCGAGCACGGTCAAGTGACTCAGTTCGAGCTCGCGGGTGGCCGTCACGAGCGTGACCGGCCCGTCGCGCAGCATCTCCCGCAGCTCTTCCAGTGGCGCGGCGCCCGCGGGTGCCGACAGTTCCTCGGCATAGCGCTCGGCGAACTCGTCGAACCGCTCCGGCGTGTGGTCATACCAGCGGCGAAGTTCGGTGGAGGGTGCCACACCGGGTAACCACGTGCCGGCCCGCGGATCGGTTTTCCGCATGCCACGGGGCCACAGGCGGTCGGCCAGGACCCGAGTTCCCTCGCCGGGTTCGGGCTGTTCATAGACCCGCGCCAATCGCACCTGCCGCTCATCCCCCATGGCGTGCCATCGTAGAAGGATGAGTGAAGATCGCGTCGCCGATCTGCAGCGCTGGGAGGACTCGGGGGGCCACTGGCAGGTGATCGCGCGAACCAAAGACGGCCTCACCGTCGCGCTCCTGCGCTGTGACGGCGGCGAAGAAGTCGACCGATTCACCTCGATCGATCCGAGCCTGCTCGACTACGTCGGCGGTCGCTCGAGCAGCCAGGAACCCGAGTAGGCCTACGGCGCGTCAGGGCGCGGCGGCCACACCGGCGCGCCCAGTTCCCGGGAGATGGTGCGGGCGGTATCGCGCAATGCGTCGAGCGCGTCGGGTTCGAGCGGCCACCGCGCGGCGGGCACGACCAAGCTGATCGCGCCGACCGCCTCGGCGGTCGTGTCGAAAACCGCTGCGGCCGCCGAACATTCGCCTAGCACCGCTTCTTCGGCTTCGGTGGCGATACCCGTCGCCCGCACCTGCACGAGCTGATCGGCCAAGGCCGCCGGATCGGTCATGGTCTCACCCGTCATGCTGCGCAGCGATGTCACCGGCGGCCGCTCCGCCTGGAACGCGAGCAGGGCCTTGCCGAGCGCGCTCGCGTGCGCCGGTATGACGATCCCGACTTCCGGCATCTGCCGGGTTCCGTCCGGTCGCGGTTCGTGGGCGACGACAACGACCTCGTCGAACAGCAGTACCCCGGTCCGAACCGCGCAGCCGGTCCGCCGCGCGAGGTTCTCAGCCCAAATCGTCACGCGCGAGCGGAGTTCGAGCGTGTCCAGGTAGACGTTGCCCAGCCGCAGCGTCGCCGGGCCGAGCCGGTAACGGCCACTGTCGAGCTCCTGCTGGACCATGCCGTGCGCGAGCAGCGTGCGCACCAGGCCGTGCACGGTCGACGGCGCGAGTTCGATCGCGGCGGCGATCTCGCCCAGGCTCATCCGCCGCCCGCCGCCCAGCACCGTGAGGATGCGGAGCGCACGATCCACCGCCTGGATCATCGCTGCCCCCTTCGACTCGGCTCTTGTGCTCACCGAAGCATAAGCGTATGTTCCAGATCACATTCGACATTGTCGAATGACATCCGAGATGGTCGACTCACACTCCAGGAGAACGTCATGGACGAACCCTCGTTAATCCAGAAACTGGCGGCCGAGGCATTCGGAACCGCCTTCTTGGTCTTCGTGGGGGTCGGATCGGTGCCTGCGACGATCATCGTCAACGGCGATGCCCCGTTCACCATGGCCGACCTGGGCATGATCTCGTTCGCTTTCGCGACGGTCGTGGTGGCGACGATCTACGCGCTCGGACACATATCCGGCAATCACATCAACCCGGCTGTCACGCTCGGACTCGCTGTCACCGGCCAGTTCCCGTGGTCCCGTGTCCCGGCGTACATCGGCGCACAAGTGCTCGGTGCGATCGCGGGTGCGGCCGCGATCATCGGCGTTCTCGGCACTGCGGCCCGTGACGCCGGACTCGGCATCGCGACCTACACCGCCGACATCAGCGCAGTACAGGCGTTTTTCGCCGAGTTCGTGGGTACGTTCATTCTCGTGTTCACCGTTTTCGGCGTGATACACCGCAAGGCCACCGCGGGCTTCGCCGGCGTCGCGATCGGCCTCGTGGTGTTCGCCGCGATCATCCCGGTGGCACCGACCACCGGCGCCTCGATCAACCCTGCCCGCACATTCGGCCCCATGTTGGTCCAACAGATCGCAGGCGGTTCGGTGTCGTGGAACCAACTGCCCGTATACCTCGCCGCCGAATTCCTCGCCGGCGCCCTGGCGGCACTAGCCTACGTCGCCATCTCCCGAACCCGCGCCGACGCCCCGCCGGCCGCCGCACCCGCCCCCGCCCAGACCACCACCGCAGCCTGAGGACGCCCACCATGAAAAAGCTCATCAACGATCCCGCCGACGTGATCGGTGAAGCCCTGCGCGGCATGGCCATTGCTCATCCGGAACTGCGCATCGACCACGCCAACCGCATCGTCTACCGCGGCGCTGCGCCGGTGGCCGGCAAGGTCGGCCTCATCTCGGGAGGCGGGTCGGGGCACGAGCCACTCCACGGCGGGTTCGTCGGCGCGGGCATGCTCGACGCCGCCTGCGCCGGTGAGGTGTTCACCTCGCCGGTGCCGGATCAGATGCTGGAGGCGACGAAGAACGTCGACAGTGGCGCGGGGGTACTGCACATCGTCAAGAACTACACCGGCGACGTGATGAACTTCGAGATGGCCGCCGAACTCGCTGCCGCGGAAGGCATCACGGTCGAGTCGGTGATCGTCGACGACGATGTCGCGGTGCAGGACAGCACCTACACCGCCGGACGGCGCGGCGTCGGCGCGACCGTGCTGGTCGAAAAGATCGCAGGCGCTGCCGCCGAGCAGGGCCGGTCGCTGGCCGAGGTCGCCGATGTCGCGCGCCGGGTCAACGCCGCATCCCGCAGCATGGGTGTGGCCCTGACCTCGTGCACCGTGCCCGCGGTCGGCCATCCCACCTTCGACCTTCCCGAAACCGAGATCGAGGTCGGCATCGGAATCCACGGCGAACCCGGCCGTCAGCGAGTGCCGATCCAACCGGCGCGGGCGGTCGCCGAACTGATGGCCGAGCCCGTCCTGGCCGACCTCGACTTCGCCGGGGAGGACGGGGTCATCTTGTTCGTCAACAGCATGGGCGCAACGCCGCTCATCGAGTTGTACGTCATGTATTCGGAATTCGCGGCCATCCTGGACAAAGCCGGGGTCCGGATCGCACGCTCCCTGGTGGGCCCCTACATCACCAGCCTGGACATGGCGGGTTGTTCGGTGACGGTATTGAAGGCCGACGACGAGCTGCTGCGGCTGTGGGATCACCCGGTGAACACGCCCGCGCTACGGAAGGGATGCTGACATGGATTTGACCACACTCACCGAATGGATCCGCGAATACGCCCGGGTCATCGCCGACAACGCACAGAATCTCAGCGATCTCGACGCGGCCATCGGCGATGCCGACCATGGCATCAACATGGAGCGCGGGATGACAGCGGTGATTGCGGCCTTCGACGAGTCGGCGCCGGCCGACATGGCGGCCCTGTGCAAGCAGGTCGGCATGACGCTCGTGAAATCCGTTGGCGGAGCCAGTGGCCCGCTTTACGGCACGTTCTTCCTGAGAATGGCACCCGCACTGGGTTCCGGTGACGCGGTGAGCGATGCAGACTTCGCCAAGGCATTGCGAGCCGGTGTCGACGGCGTCGTGCAGCGCGGACGCGCTGAGGCCGGCGACAAGACCATGTTCGACGCCTTGGCGCCCGCGCTCGACGCGCTGGACGCTGCGCTGTCCTCGGGCGCGAGCCTGGCAGAGGGTCTGGCCGCCGCGTCCGCAGCTGCCGAAAAGGGCAGGGACGCCACCGAATCGATGGTCGCCCGCAAAGGGCGCGCGAGCTACCTCGGGCAGCGCAGCGTGGGACACGTCGACCCGGGGGCGACATCGGCCGCGCTGCTGATCGCCGCCGCGGCCACGGTGGCAGGCGGGAGCGCGACGTGACAGTTGGTCTGGTCGTCGTATCCCACAGCCGCCCGCTGGCCCGCGCTGCCGTGGCACTGGCGCAGGAAATGCTGCACGGCAAGCAGATTCGCATCGCGGTCGCGGCCGGTCTTGACGAGACCACGTTCGGAACCGATGCCGCCGAGATTCTCGACGCCGTGACCGGCGCCGATACCGGTGACGGCGCAGTGGTGCTGATGGACCTCGGCAGCGCGGTGCTGTCTGCCGAACTCGCACTGGAACTGCTCGACGACGAGGCCCGGGCCCGCACCGTGCTCTGCCCGGCACCGTTGGTGGAGGGCTTGGTGGTGGCCGCGGTCGCGGCGGCGGGCGGGGCCTCGGCAGCCGAGGTCGCCGCCGAGGCGTCCGGAGCGCTGGCAGGCAAGATCGCACATCTCGGTCAAGCAGCGCCGGCGCCGGCGACCGACATGGCCGCGGGTGCCGACGAGCTCACGCGCACCTTCGTCGTCGCCAACCCGCACGGGCTGCACGCCCGCCCCGCCGCCCGGCTCGCGGGTGAGGTGCGACGCCGCGATGCCCGCGTCCGAATCCGTAACCAGCGCACCGGGTCACCGTGGGTCGATGCCGGCAGCCTGTCGGCGATCGCCACGCTCGGGGTGCGCTGCGGTGACGAGGTCGAAATCGCCGTGTCGGGCAGTCAGGCCGCCGAGGCCCTCGACCACATTCTCGCGCTGGCCGCCCGCAACTTCGACGAGTCGACGGCCGACGCGCCATCGGCGCCGGCTCCCGCCACGTCGCACGAGCCCATCGGCGCGGGACCCGGCCTCGGTATCGGCCCGGCGTATTCCACACGCGCAGGCGCGATCTCGGTCCCGGACACCCCTGGCGAGGAGCCGACGGTCGAATGGCGCCGGCTCGGCACCGCAATCGCCGAGGTGCGCCGCGCCATCACCACGTTACGGGCCAGGACCGCACGTGAGGTCGGCGAGGACGAGGCATCAATATTCGACGCTCACCTACTACTGCTCGACGACGACGCGCTGCTCGGCGGTGCCCGGCAGCGAATCGACAAGGGCCACAACGCCGCAGCCGCCTGGTCGGCGGAAGTGTCCGAGCTGGCCGCGCAGTTCGCCGCACTGCCCGACCCGTATCAGCAGGCCAGGGCCGAGGATGTCCGCGCGGTCGGCGATCAGGTGCTGCGCGCCATACTGGGCACCGCAGCAGGCTCGGCCTCGGCCAGCGGTGTGTTGGTGACCAGCGACCTCACCCCGGCCGAGGCCGCCGAACTCGACCCGAACCGCGTCGCCGCGGTCCTGCTGGCGTTCGGCAGCCCACACGCCCACAACGTGATCCTGCTGCGCGCCAAAGGGATTCCGGTGGTGGTCGGAGCCGGTCCCGGCGTGCTCGCGATACCGGACGGGACCACTGTCGCCGTCGACGGAACCCGGGGCGAATTCATCGTCGACCCGGCCGACGATGTCCGCGAGGACTTCCAGACCAGGGTCACGCTATCGGCGCGGCGTCAACGCGAGGCCCGGGCCCGCGCAGCCGAACCGGCGGTCACCCGCGACGGTGTGACCATCGGCGTGGGCGCCAATATCGGCTCGGTCGACGACGCGCGGGCCGCCGCATCCCAGGGCGCCGACTTCGCAGGCCTGATCCGAACCGAGTTCCTGTTCCTGGGGCGCGCGCAGGCACCCGATGTCGACGAACAACTCGCGGTATACCGCAAGATCGCCGAATCGCTTGACGGCAAGCGTATTACGCTGCGCACCCTCGATGTCGGCGGCGACAAACCTCTCGAGTTCCTGCCCACGCCGGCCGAGCTCAACCCCTACCTCGGCGTGCGGGGCATCCGGCTCGCGCTGGCCCATCCTGAACTGCTGTCCGACCAGTTGTTGGCCGTGGCCCGGCTCGCACAACAGACTCCGGTGAGCGTGATGTTCCCGATGGTCAGCACGCTCGACGAGCTGCTCGCCGCGCGCCGGTCACTCGACGAGGCGGTACGGCGTGCCGGGCCGCGACCGCCGACGGGGCTGCAGGTGGGCATGATGGTCGAAGTGCCCGCCGCGGCACTGAAATCCGCGGCATTCGCCCGCCACGTCGACTTCCTGTCCATCGGCACGAACGATCTGACGCAGTACGCGCTGGCCGCCGACCGCAACAACGACGCCGTCGCGACCATCGGCGACACGTTCGATCCGGGGCTGCTGCGCCTGATCGCCGCGACCTGCCGCGGCGCGGCCGGACACGCGTCGGTGTCGGTGTGCGGTGAGTTCGCCGCCGACGAGCGTGCCACCACGCTTCTCATCGGACTCGGCGTCGACGCGTTGAGTGTCACTCCCCCGGCCATACCCGCGACCAAGGAAGCGGTGCGGAGCGTCGACCGGCGACAGGCCGAGGGGGCAGCCGAATCGGCACTGTCGGCCGACAGTGCCGCCGCGGTGCGCGAGCAGCTCGGCTGATCAGGTCGCCGGCCGGAAGCGCACCAGCCGCGACAGTTGGTCGCGGTCCTCGACGCCGAGCTTGGCGAACATGCGGTAGAGGTGGCCGTCCACGGTACGGACGGACAGGCACAGCCGGTCGGCGATCTGCCGGTTGCTCAGCCCGACCCCGACCAGATTGGCGATCTCCCATTCCCGGTCGGTGAGCGGCAACGGATCGGCGGCACAGCGAAGTGCCGGCGTGACCGCCCCGCATTGACTGGCCAGCCAGTGCGCTCGGGTCGCCGCTTCGAGCTCGCTGCCCCGACGGCCCGCACGGCCGTGCTCGCGCGCGGCATGAGCAGCCGCGTCACCGGCAAGGATCAGCGCCCCGAGGTGCTCGAACTCCTCGGCGGCTTGGGTGAGCAGCACCCCGTCGTGCTCGCTCAGACCGCGGCTGTGCGCGGCGATGGTGTCGGCCAGCGGGCAGTCCAGCTGTTCGGCCAACTGCTGAATCCGCGCATGGTGTGACCGGTCGCCGAACCGCAGCGCAGTGTGCAATGCGGTGAGTTCGACCGCGCGCATGCCGCCGGAGCCGGCGATCTGCGCGGCACGCAGCGCGTGCTGCTGGGCGACCGTGGTCTCGCCGGTCGCGGCCGCCAACCACGAGCGGGCCAGCTCCAGTTCGGGTACGAACACGTCGACTTGCGGCCCGTAGGCGGCTTCGGCTCGGGCGAGCGCGGCCGCGGCGGCGTCGACATTGCCGCGGGCCGCCTCGCCCTGCGCAAGCCACGCGGCGACGAGCATCAGCCAGCCCGGCGGAAGTCCGTCCGACATCGTCCACACCGATGCCTGCAACACCTCGCAAGCCTGCGGCAGGCGTCCCCGCGTCAGTTCCACCTTGCCGGTCAGGGCGGTCACGATCGAATCGGCCTGCAGCGCAGCGGCCGCGGCGCCGGCATACCGATCGCAGACGTGTTGCGCGCTGCTCAGCTGTCCCGAACCGGTGCCGGCGAGCACGTCGGCGAGGGCCAGCGAGTAACGCTGTGGCCCGGATTCGCATTGCTCGGCCGCCCGCTCGCCGGCCGCCACCGCAGCGGCCACCTCACCGAACCGACCGGACAGCGCGAACGCGCCCGCCGTGGCGAGCGCGGCCCACAACGTGGCGGGCGGCAACATGTCCGTTTCCAGTGCCTGCGCACCGAGCGCAATGGCAGCGGGCATATCGCCGGAGAAGAACGCGAACGCCACCTCCATCGAGACGACGAGGCTCAGCATCTGGTCGGACTGCACCCGCTCGCGAACGGCGGCCAGCACCGACCGGGCGGGCTCCAGTCGTCCGCAACCGAAAAACAGGTTTGCCGCGCGCAGGCAGCCCCACCGCGCCACGGTGAACTCGTCGTCGTGGTCGGGCTCATATCGCGCCAGCAGGTCTTCGGCCTCCTGGCCGCGGCCCTGCCAGCTGATCGCATCGGCGAGCACGATGGCGGCGTGCACACCGCCGCCGTGCTCAAGCGAGAACCGCGCAAGTTCCTCGCCGAGAACGAGATTCGACATGGTCACAGCGCTGGCGGCGGCGTCGGTGATGGCGCACGTATCCGGGGGCACGTCGGCACGGGTCATGATCCGGGCCAGTTGGATCCTGGCCCGCACGTCCGCGGCGGGACCCTTACCCGTCGTGCACAGATGTTCCGAAAGATGCTGGGCGAGAATCGTGTTGATCAGGCGCGCCCGCGCGACCGGGCAGCGGCGCCTCGTGACCTCGCCGATGATCGGATGACCCGGTTGCACCAGGGTGTGCGCGGCGTCGGTCGTGACCTGAACCGCACCCCGCCGCTCGGCACGCGCGAGCGCGTCGGCTCCGCAGATCCCGAGGAGAACATCCCAGTCGACCACCTCAGCCGTCGAAACCACTTCCACGACCTCGCGTTCGTCGTCGGCGAGCGCGTCGAGGCGCGTCGCCACGAGCTCGTGAAGATCTGCGCTGGGACGTAACTCGCCACGCAGCCGCCAGCGGTTGTGGTCGCGCACCAGTACGCCATCACTGATTGCCGCCATGAGCACGCCACGCAGATACAGCGGGCTGCCGGACGAGAACCGGTGCAGTTCTGCGACGGCCCGGTCGTCGACCTCGCCGTCGAGGACCGCCGAGACCAGCTGAGCCGTCTGGGTCCGAGTGAACGGTTCGATGTCCAGCCGCAGCAGCAACTGTTCTTTCCACAGCGCGGTCACCGCATCCGACGGGGTCTCACCGGAACGGATCGTGACGATCAACTTCGTCGACCCGTGCACGGCGAGCTGCTGGACGAGCAACGCCGACAACGGGTCGAGATGATGGGCGTCATCGACCACGATGACGAGGTTCGGCTCGGACGACAGCGCTTGGTGGGCCGCGGCGAGCATGACCGTCGGTTCGTGCGCATCGGACAACTTCAGCGCGTGGTGGAAGGCGCCGAACGGCACGGCCTGTCCGGTCTCGGTGCCGAGAACAAAGCGCGTCGGGCAGCCGTCGGCTTCCAGTTCGTCGGCGAGCGCGCGGGCGAGCGCGGTCTTGCCCACACCGGCAGGCCCGGCGAGCACGACCCCACGGGATCCATCACGCAACGCGAGCGAAGCCTCGCTGAGTTCCACTCCCCGCGCGACGAACGGCCAACCCGACACCAGCAACCCCCAACGTGAGCCCGTTGTGCCGGACCGACTTTACGCTCCCGCAAATATTTGTATCGGTGTTTTAGGGCTGCCGCATCCCGGATCCTTGCGGCCGAAACCACTTCCGCGGGGCGGTTACTCCGTCGGCTCGACCACCCATGCGCCGTGACGCAGCACCGCCACGACAGTGAAGGCCGAGTCCAACACCACAAGATCGGCCGGGCTGCCCGGCACGAGCCCGGCGTCCGGCAGCCCCAGCGCTCGGGCCGGGTTGAGCGAAGACTGCCGCACGGCCAACATCAGCGCCTCGTCTCCGGCGAGGCCACAGTGGGCGACGGCGAATCGGAACAGCTGGTCCATCGTCGCGGTGCTGCCTGCGATCGTGTCGGTTCCCGCAACTCGCGCGACCCCGGCCACCACGTCGATCGCGAGCGGCCCGAGGCGGTAGACACCGTCGGACATGCCGGTCGCGGCCATCGCGTCGGTGATCATCGACAGCCGTTGCGCACCAACGCTTTGCGTGATGTGCCGGTAAATCGCCGGGGCGACGTGCACGCCGTCGGTGATTACCTCGACGGTCACCCGCTCGTCCTCCACCAGCGCGATGACAGGGCCCGGCTCACGGCGATCGATCGCACGCATCGCGTTGAACAGGTGCGTACCCACGGTCGCGCCTGCCGCGATGGCGGCCCGTGTCTGTTCATATGTCGCCTCGGTGTGGCCGACCGCAGCCACCGCACCCGCCTCGATGAACTGAGCGATCGCGGCGAGTGCGCCATCGCGTTCCGGCGCGATGGTGACCATCCGGATGGTGCCGGCGCTCGCTGTCAGCACACGATCGATCTCCGCCGGGTCCGGATCCCGCATGAGTGCGGGTTGATGCGCGCCGCACCGTTTGACCGAAAGCCACGGACCTTCCAGGTGGATTCCATCGATCAGGCCGTTGCGGACGTCTCCTGCCAATTGGGTGACCTGGCGCAGAAGTTCGTCGGGGGCGGCGGTGACCAAGGACGCCACGAGTGTCGTCGTGCCGTGCCGACGATGCAGGTCCACCGCAGCGGACGTTTCGCGGGTCGACGCCGCCGAGAAGTTTCCTCCTCCCCCGCCGTGGACGTGCGTGTCGACGAAGCCCGGCACCACCGTCACCGCGCCGAGGTGTCGGTCCGCCGCGCGCGGCGGGATGCCTACGCCGGTGGCCGTCACGACGCCATGCGCGACATCGATCCACCCGGGCCGCAACAGTTCTGTGCCGGTGAGCACGGTGTCAGCGGTCAACAGCACTCAGAGGCCCTGCCATTCCGGCTTGGCGCGGTAGGTCTCGCGGTAGTAGTCGACGAGCTGCAGACGCTGCGCCGCGGCATCGTCGAGCAACACCGTCACGTGCGGATGGTGTTGGAGTACGGTCGCCGGCCACATCGCGCTGACCGCGCCCTCGACCAGATGGTGCACGGCTTCTGCCTTGCTGCGGCCCGTGGCCACGAGGATCAGATGACGGGCCGCCATGATCGTGGCCAACCCTTGCGTCAAGCAGTGCGTGGGCACCTTGCCGGGATCGCCGTCGAAGAACCGGGCGTTGTCGAGTCGGGTCTGTCTGGTCAGTGTTTTGATCCGGGTACGAGATCCGAGGGAGGACCCCGGTTCGTTGAACGCGATGTGTCCGTCGGTGCCGATCCCGAGGATCTGCAGGTCGACGCCGCCCGCGTCGTTGATCGCCTCCTCGAATGCCGCGCAGGCCGCGGGTATGTCCGCGGCCAGGCCGTCGGGGCCGGTAACCGCGCCGGGCGCGAAGTCGACGCGCGAGACGAACACGGTGTCGATGACATTGCGGTATCGCTCGGGATGATCTTCGGGCAGGCCGACATATTCGTCGAGGGTGAAGCCCCGGGCCTGCCGGAATGAGATGAGCCCGGCGTCGTAGCGCGACACCAATTCGTCGTAGATGGCCAACGGCGAAGATCCGGTGGCCAAGCCGAGGACCGCATTCGGTTTGCGGCCGAGCAGTGCGCCGATCGCATCCGCGGCGACGGTGCCGATCTGCTCGGCATCGGGGAGGATGATGACTTCCATCTACTTGTTCGCGACGAAAAGTTCGGTGCCGGAGTCGATGTCGGACCCGGCGGCCACCGCTCGCGATGGCACGATGTTGCCGGGTTCGCGTTCGTCCATGACCACCACCGGGACGATCGGATTGAGGCCTTTGACCACGACTGCGCCGACGTCATAAGTGATGACGACATCGCCCGCGGTGACGTCGTCGCCCTGGCTCAGGCGGGTGGTGAACCCCTCGCCGTTGAGCTGCACGGTGTCCAGGCCGAGATGGACCAGCACACCCACGTTGTCGGGCGTCATCACGACGTACGCATGCGGCATCAGTTTGAGGATCCTGCCGCTGACCGGGGCCACCGCGTCGACCACCCCATGCGGAGGATCCACCGCCGCGCCGTAACCCACCATGCCCGCCGAGAACACGGGGTCGTCCACATCGGCGAGTGCGACGGCCCGACCGGCGACGGGGGCCAATACCTGGGTTGTGCTCACGGTCGTGACTCCTTTGCTCGTGTTTCAACAATACGAGCGCGATGGACTGGACTTCGCCTCTTCTGCGCATGTTCTCGTCTAAGCTTCCGCTCAGCTTGGGCGGCGGGTCGCGATACGTGACCGGAAGGGGGATGATGCGATGAACAGCACAACGAAACCGCAAGGCGCACAGACCAACACCCGGGTGCGCATACCGGGGTTCGCCCAGCTGCAGCGGCTCGGCAAGAGCCTCATGCTGCCCATCGCGGTGTTGCCCGCCGCAGGCATCCTGCTGCGACTCGGCCAGCCCGACTTGTTGGGCCGCATCGAGTCACCGGTCATCGGCCCGTTCTTCAAGGCGATGAGCGCGGCAGGTGACGCGCTCTTCAGTAACCTGCCGCTGCTCTTCGCCGTCGGCGTCGCGATCGGGTTCGCGCGCAAGGCCGACGGTTCGACCGCACTGGCCGCCGTCGTGGGCTATCTCGTAATGGATGCGGTGTTCGAGACCATGTCGCCGATCGTGCTGGCGGGCGAGGTGGACAAGGCAGGCGAGCAGGCGTTGATCAACTACAGCGTGTTCGCGGGCATCGTCGTCGGCCTGCTGACCGCATGGCTGTTCGACCGCTACCACACCATCCAGCTGCCGTCGTATCTCGGATTCTTCGGCGGCAGAAGGTTCGTCCCGATCGTGGTGTCACTGGCGAGCTTGTTCATCGCCTTCCTGATGAGCTACTTCTACCCGATCTTCGATGCCGGTCTGACAGCGCTCGGCAAGTTCATCGGCGGCAGCGGCGCATTGGGCGCGTTTGTGTACGGCTTCGCCAACCGCATGCTGATTCCCCTGGGGCTGCACCACATTCCGAATTCGTACGTGTGGTTCATCTACGGCGACTACCAGACCGCCGACGGCGAGGTCGTCACCGGCGAGCTCACCCGGTTCGCCGCAGGCGACCCGACCGCGGGCATTCTCACCTCAGGTTTCTACCCCGTGCTGATGTTCGGGTTGCCCGCGGCCGCGCTCGCGATGATCTTGGCCGCCAACAGAAAGCAACGCAAACTCGCCGTCGGCATCCTGTCGGCCGCGGCACTCACCGCGTTCCTCACGGGCGTCACCGAACCGCTGGAGTTCGCGTTCATGTTCGTGGCGTTCCCGCTGTACGTCATCCACGCCGTGCTCACCGGACTGTCGCTCGCGATCGCGTATCTGCTCGACATCCATCTGGGCTTCTCGTTCTCGGCCGGGCTCATCGACCTGTTGCTCTACGGCGGGGCGCCCGCGGCGAAGAACATCTGGCTGCTCATCGCGATGGGCGCGGTGTTCTTCGTCGTCTATTTCGTGCTGTTCTACGTCGCGATCACGAAGTGGAACATGCGCACACCGGGACGCGAACCCGAATCGGAATTCGAGGCCGACGAAGCGGCGAACCTCGGCGAAGGCGACGAGTCGACCACGGCCGTCACCGCCGGCGGCACGCTGACCGCGCCCGCGCGCGCCGAAACCCAGGCCGAGCAGATCATCGCGGCGTTCGGGGGGCGCGACAACCTGGTCAACGTCGACGCCTGCATCACGCGCCTGCGCATGGAAGTCGCCGACAAGAGCAAGGTCGATCAAGACCGGCTGAAGGCTCTCGGCGCCGCGGGCGTCGTCGAAGTCGGCAACAGCGTTCAGGCGGTCTTCGGCACGAACTCCGAGGCCATCAAGAACGCCATCATCGAGAGCCTTTAGCCGAATCCTCAGACCGACAGCAACCGCTGGAAGAAATCGCGATACCGCTTGAGCGCCAGGCGAAGATCCTCCGTCGAGGCGTCCTCACCACGCGCCCATTGCGCCTCCAGGTGCGACCGCGTGTCGGCAAAGCTAGCGGTGAGCTGCTCGACCACTTCGGCCACCAGGTTGTCCGCCTTCTGAACGCACTGCTTCGGATCGTCGACGAATGCGGCCTGGACTTCATCCCAGCGCGACTGTAGTCCGGAGCGATGTTCGTCGGCGAACAGCAAGGTGTTGTCCTCCAGGACCTGATCACCGGCCGGCTGTGCGGGCGTGCCGGTGTCGCGGACCTGGCCGTCCGAGGCGTCGGCGTCCTGGAGTCCCGGTTGCGCGGTCGACATCGGCCGCTCGTGGGTGGTCATGCGCGCGCCTCCTTCGGCGAGTCGGCAGGCGGGACATCGTGACGCTGCTCGGCGACGGGACGACGCTGCTCGTCGGCGTGAAGACCCTGCTCCGCGCCGCCCAGCAACTGTTCGAAAAGCGCTCGATAGTGGACGATCGCCTCCCGTTGGGCCTCGGTGCCGATGTCACCCTGCGCCTGCGCCATCTGCAGGATGTGTGCGGCCCGGTAGTGCTCGACGACCTTGGGATGATCGACCGAGATGTCGGCCGCTTGTTGTTCGAAATCGTTTACCGGATAACCGCGTTCGTTCATCACCTCGGTCACGAGCCGATCGGCTTCGTCCACCGCACGTGACGGGTTGTCGACGAAGCCGGCTTGTGTGGCCGCCCAGGCCTGGGCGTACCTCGCTCGTGACTCCGGGCTCAACTCGACGATGTCGAGCTTCTTCCGCTTGCGTTGACGCGCAAGAAGCTCCTTTTCCGCGGCACGTTCGTCACCGGTCGCGTCGACGGCGCGCTCGTACTCCGGACCGAACTGGTCTCGCAGCCGCTCCGACCGTTTGTGACGGCTCATCGACACGGCGACGATCAACGCCAGGATGACGATGATCGCGACGACCACTGCTATTGCAATCCAACTCCACGTAGGCATTTCCAGACCTCCTGCACGGCGGAATACCCGCTACTTGTCTGCAGAAACGTCAATTTTCGGGTGGTCACCCGGCCTGGTCAGAGCCGCTCGAAGCAGGGTTCGGAGTCGTCGTTGGGGATCTTCGCATCCTGGCTGGAGAACTTTCCGACGACGCCGGAATCGGTGACCGCGACGCTGTCAGCATGAATCCCGAGGGGGTAGTTGTCGTTGAGCTTTGTGGTCAGTTCGTTCAGCGCCGTCTGCACGGTCTCTTTCGAGAACGGACCGGTGACGTCGAGCACCTGCAGGTTGAGGTCGCCGTCGGCGACGACAGGCTGCGCGGTGATTCGCGTATCGCCTGCGGCCTCCAGGGTTATGGTGCCGGCGGCGGGGTCCGTGCTCACCCCCGTCACCAGGCTGCCCACGCCGGGCAGGTTGGCGGCGACAGTGTCTTTGATGCCGGCCGCCGTCCAGGCCAGCGTTGCGTTGAGCGATCCGATGGTGCCCTTGGAGTCCGCCGTACCCTGCAGCCGGATGTCTTCGAGTGTCACGTCGGCGGTCATGCCCTCGGCTTCTTGAACCCTCGCGCCTCCGGTGTCCACCGAGATGTTGGTGTAGTGACCGGTGATGTGCTGCCAGAGGAAAGGCGGGTTCACGCCGAACGACACCGACGCCGAATCCTGCACCACGCACTCGGCCACCGCGACGAGGAGATTGCCTGCCCGGTGCCGCGCGTACAGTTCGGCGGCGGCCAGACCGCCGACCACCGCGGCCAACGCGATGACGACGACGAGAATGATGGTTTGCCGATTGCGGCGCTGACCACCTCGCAAAGGTGAGGCGGCGGGCCGCGTCATCTTCTCGGTCGCCGCTTCGGGCGGGCGGGGCCGCGCGATCTTCTCTGTCGCCGCGTCGGGCGGCCGGTAACGCGCCCGGAGTTGCTCGGTGGGCGGTTCCGGCCGGCCGGCACGAGGCAACCGCCGGGTGGCCGGGTCAGACGGCGGACGCCCCTGCCCGCGCCAGCCAGGCTGCCCTGGGCGTTGCGGCGGTGTCGGCACCTCCGCAATTGTGCCCCATCCGCGCGAGCCTGCGCTCAGATCGCGTTTTCGCCGACAGTTGCGATCTCTGCGCAGTCTCGGCGGGCAGCGTTGGTTGCGGTCGCCGCCGCCGCGATGGACAACCCCGCGATCACCAGGCACGCCACGGTGTACCAGAGGCTGCCGATCGGATCGCCGTCGGCGGTGACACCGTCGACGGCGCCGAAGTACGCCGGAAGGGCCGTCACCCACAGGACAGCCATGACACCCAGGTAAACAACGGCATAGCGCAGAATGAGCGGGTTCGAGTACGGCTCGGTCGGTTGGTGACGCACCGCCGACCACTGCCTGATGAGGACCGGTATCGCCACCACGCTGAGCACCACGAGCTCGGCGGCGTAGATGAACCCGCCGACCGCGGTGCTGCCGGAGATAGCCGCGCCGATCGTCGCGGGCATGGGAAGCACCGCGGTTCCGATCGATGCCAGCACGCCGACGACGATCGTCCGCCACAGCAGCTGCGGTCCGGTGAAAGTCTTGCCCTCGTCCACGTAGCGGCCGACAAAGATCTGCACGCAGAACGCCAGCGACATCGGCCACAGGGCGGCGAACACGACAACGCTGGGCAGCGGAACCGAATCGAAGAACGGCTGATTCATCGGGTGGTCCAAAGTCCACTCCCACCAACGCAATTGCGGTCCCAGATGGTCGAAGATCTCATAGAACGCGTGGTGGACGAATCCAACACAGACCGCACCCACCAACGCACCGTATCGCCGGAAAACCCCCAGGGTGCGGACGACCTCGAACGCCACGGTCGCCATCATCGGATAGATCGCGACGATGTAGAGCGGCAGCCGGCCCCAGAGGAAGTCGACGGTGAACACGTTGTGGGCGAACATCGTATCGACGTACTCGCTGATGCCGAACGCACCCGGGAAGTACAGGGGCGGTTCGATGATCAACAAATATGCGATCGCGCCGAACCACAGCACGAGGTTGGTCGGGTCGTTGTGGCGGCGCAGCCTGGTGATCGCATAGACCAGGGCGAGCACCGCCCCGACGATCACGGTGAGTTCCAGGACGGGCAGCGTCCAGTTCTCCAGGCCGAAGGGGTTGCGGAACTCGACGAGGCCGCCCGCGGTGTCACAGGAAAAGCCAAGTCGCGCTGCCAGATCGGCGAACGTCGGGGTGCACAGGTCAGACATTGGCGGTGTCCTTCTTCCCCGCGGTGTACCACTGGGTGACCTCATATCCGGCTTCGTAACGGGCGAACCATTCGTTGGCCAACGCCGGCAGTTTCTCGTGGGCTGGGTTGTGGCCCGGGATCTGACTGCGCACGACGCCGCTCAGCGCGGTGAGCATCTCACGGACGGGCAGGTGGCCGAAGGCATTGGCGAACGGCCCGTCGTTGGCGACATCGATGAACGGAAGTCGTTGCATCAGTGCCTTTTTCTTGGCCTGCATGCCGAACATCGACAGTGCGTCGATCTTGCGCTCCTCGAGCGGGACATGCTGGTTGAAGCCTTCACAGGCGATCCGTAGCGCGCCCCACACGTGCTTGAAGATCGACGGCGCCACCCGCATGCGGTACCACGGATCGTCGACCACCGCGTCGTAGATGATCAATGCCGAGCTGCGATGCTCGACCTCCTCGACGAAATGCCACAGGAACAGCGACGCAACGCGGTCGTCCCCGGGAGCGAACAGCGTGTCGTCGTGATCGAGCATCAGTTTGAACACCGGCGTGAACGTCGCCTCGAGATCGGCCGTGTAGGCCAGCCGGTATTTCAGGGGCGTGTTGGCCGTCAGGTGGTCGAACGCGCGCGTCACCTCGTCGAGTGTCTCTTTCAGCGCGGGATAGCTCTTGATGAGGCCCTTCGCGTGCTGACGGTGGGCCATCGAATGCTGGCCCTCCTGCCGGACGAAAGCCTGTGCCTCCTCGGCGATCTCGGGGTTGGTGATGTGCGGCATGGCCTCGGTGATCATGTGGCCGATCATCTTCTCGAAGGCGATGGCCAGGAATGACACCGCGTTGGCCATGCTCGAAAAAGCCGGGTTGGTTTCGTTCCACAGGAACGGGACGTGGTGGTCGGCGAACGCGAACCGCATCTTCCGCACTATCAGGTCTGTCATCGAGCACCTTCGTTCGATCGAAGTGATCATACAAAACTCGCAGTGGTTGTATGATTACTTCACGAGACGCCGATCGTCAACGGCCGGGGCGATATCCTGCAGCAATGTCGTTGGCAGGAGATCTGGTCGGTGGCGCGTAGGCGTGGGTGGGACGGGCGCCCACCGAGCAGCGACGAAGAGGCCACCGCGCGCATCGTCGATGCCGCGGTCAAGCTGATCTCCGAGACGGGCTCCGACGTCAGCATCGCCGACGTCGCCGCGTCACTCGGCGTCATCCGGCAGACGGTGTACCGCTACTTCCCCACGGCCGATTCGCTCATGCATGCGGCCGCGCTGGCCTCGGTCGACGGATTCTTCGACCGGCTCGCCGAGGCTGTCCGCGGGATCACCGATCCGGCGGAAGCAATGGCCGAAGGGGTTGTCTTCACACTGGAGGAAGTCACCCGAACGCCTCATCTCGGAATTCTGCTCTCAGAGCCCTACCTGCATTCGCATTCCGGCAATCTGGCGTCCGATGAGGCCCAGACCTTCGGCATGCGGATGCTGACGCGATTCGACGTCGACTGGGACAAGTACGGCTATGACGAGTCGGCGCAACGCGAACTCGTCGAGTTCACGCTACGCGTGATGATGTCGTTCTTCGTCGCACCGAACGAGTCGTCCCGGTCCCGAGATGAGTTGCGGCGCTTCATCAGACGCTGGCTGGGTGGCGCGATCCTGGCTCAACCGGTCGATGGCGGGCGGTGACGCCTTGGAGGAACACGTTGACGATGTCGTTCAGCGTGCTCCGCGCACCAGCCGGCCCGGTCGCGCGCCGGTGTCGGCGCCATCGCGGCGCGTGACGACGCCGTTGACGATCGTGGCGGCGTAGCCGGACGCGCCCTGGACCAGCCGGTGGCCCCCGGCAGGCAGGTCATAGGCCATCCGCGGGGCGTGCAATGTCAGCGCGTCCAAGTCGATGACGTTGACGTCGGCCTTCTTCCCGACGGCGATCACGCCGCGGTCGGACAAGCCGAAAAGCTGTGCGGTGTCGTGGGATTGCTTGCGAATGACGTATTCCAGCGGCAACTTCTCACCGCGATGCCGGTCCCGCGCCCAATGTGTCAGCAGGAACGTGGGATAGGACGCGTCGCAGATCATGCTGCAGTGCGCGCCGCCGTCGGAGAGCCCAAGCACAGCCGCCGGGTGGGTCATCATCTCGCGGATCGCGTCATGATTGCCGTCGGCGTAGTTGAACATCGGCAGCATCAACATCGACCCGGCATCTGCTTCCAGCATCAGGTCGTACATCGTCGCCAAGACATCCTCGCCGCGTTCACGTGCGATCGCCGCGACGGTGCGCTCGGCGGTGGGTTCGTAGTCGGGCGGCTCACCGAGCGCGTACAACCGCTCCGCCGAATACTGCGCCAGCGCGAACATCCCGTCGAACAACACATTCGGGTCGATGGGCAGGTCGTCTTCGGACAGGATCGCCGAGCGCACGGCGGGTTCGGCAAGGCGGGCTGCCAGTTCCTCGCGAGTGCATTCGGCCTTGAGCTTGCGGTAGGTCGGGCGATGTGTGAACGCATGATGGCCGGGGAATCCGAGCAACATCCCGAACGGCCGGGCGGCCACCTGCGGGTGCAGGCGGGCACCCTTCTCGTGGGCCGCCGCCGAGATGTCCAATTGCTCGCGCCAGAGCTTGGGATCGGCGTCCACCTGGATCAGCGCGAAGCTCAACGCACAGTCGATCTCGGCGCCGAGGCGCTGCATCCACTCCAGTTCTTTCTTCGGCGCCACGATGTCCTCGCCCGCCGCGCCCTGAGGGGCGAGCTCGAACACCGCGCCGCCACCGGCGGCCATCGCGCGGCCGAGGGCGAACAGTTCTTCTTCCGCGGCGAACGTTCCCGGCACCGGCTCGCCGTCCATCGCTCGATGGGCCAGCGTGCGCGATGACGAAAAGCCCAGCGCCCCGGCCTCGGCCGCCTCCCGGACCAATCGGCTCATCGCCGCGATGTCCTCCGGAGTCGCGGGCTCGTTGCGTGCGCCGCGCTCCCCCATCGCATAGGCCCGCACGGTTCCGTGCGCGATCTGGCTGCCGATGTCGACCGCGAGTTCACGCTTGCCGATCACGTCGAGGTATTCGGCGTAACTCTCCCAACCCCAGGTGATGCCTTCGGTCAACGCGGTACCCGGGATGTCCTCGACACCCTCCATCAACTCGATGAGCCATTGCTCCTGCCCGGGGCGCACGGGTGCGAAGCCCACGCCGCAGTTGCCCGCGACGACCGTGGTCACCCCGTGGTTGCTCGACGGCTCGAGCACGTCGTCCCAGCTGACCTGGCCGTCGTAGTGCGTGTGGATGTCGACGAATCCGGGTGCGACGATCTTGCCCGTGGCGTCGATCGTTTCGACGGCATCCCCCGCGACCGGCGGGTCGCCGGGGCCACGACGGCGGACCTCGACGATCTTTCCGTCCTTGAGTGCCACGTCAGCGGTGAATCTGTCGGCGCCGGTGCCATCGACGACGGTGCCGCCCGTGATCTTCAGATCGAACACGTTTACTCCCTTGGATGCCTGCCGGCCGCTACGGTGGCAATGTAACACCGTTACAGAACGCCCGCGCCGACTTTGATCCCATCTCATGGAGGAGTTCCCATGGCGATGCACACCGATGAGAGCGTCAGCCAGGCGGCTCGCCCTCGGCGCGAGGACGCGATCGGCATCCCACCCGAGCGGCCCACCCTGATACCGGCCGAGCGCTACTACTCCCCCGCGCCCGGTTTCACCCACCTCGTGTTGTCCGGCGAGGAACGGCGAATCATCAACGTGCACCGCAACCTTGAGCGATATCTCCAACCGCCGAAGGACGCACTCCCCACCGGGACGGGTACATGAGCGGAAAACGGAAGGCCGGCCCGAACACCGTCGACGCCGAGCTCATCCTCGACACCGCCGCGGTGCTCATCGAACGCGATGGCGTGGCCGGGTTTTCGATGCGCGGCCTGGCCGAACGCTTGGGCGTTGCCGTCACGTCGATCTACTGGCATGTCGGGGGACGCGACAAACTGTTCGACAGCCTGGTCGATCGTCTGCTCGGTGAGATGGCCAATCTGCCCATGGACGGCACCGGGCCGCTGGAGCGCATCGCCTCACTCGCGAGAACTCAGCGCAGGTTGCTGATCGAACGCCAGCACCTTCTCGCACTCGCCCACGAACGCGACCGCACACCCACGTTGTTCCTGCCGGTCCAGCAACGTCTGGCGGCCCAGCTCGCCGAACTCGGGATCTCGGGAACCGATGCGGCGCTCGCGCTGCGCGCCGTCGAGGTGCACGTGATTTCCTCTGCGGTCATGCAGTTCTCGGCCGTTCGCGGGCCCGCGCACCAGGAAGAGGATCCTTCCTTGTGGACCGCGGAGTGGCCCGATCAGGAACTTGTCGAAGCGCTGCAGTCGCCGACCGACTACGACGCGGTGTTCGAATACGGGCTCGACGCCCTGCTCGTGTCGCTGCGCGGTCAGCGAATCGTCAAGGCAGGACGGTCTTCATCAACATGACGTTGTAGGCCGACCAGAGCGACAGGTTGTAGTACAGCTCCTTGCCGGTCGACCACGGGTGCAGGAACGGTGCGTAGATCCCGCCCGGGTACTGCGACGACGGAATGAGCAGTTGCTCAGGGCTCCACGGGCCTTGCGGGGTCGGCGCGGTCCGCATCACGACGTCGTTGGCACCGTTGCCGTAGAGCACCAGGTATTGCTTCAGATACGTGTTGTACTGGGCCGACATCTCACTGACTGGGCCCGGTATCACCGGTGTCGCAGCGCCTGGATCCCGAGGGACCCAGGAGTTCGACGGAGCGTTGAAGTACTCGTACTTCGTCAAGTCGGGCACATAACCTGGCAGCACCCGCGCGATGTAGGCCGCACCGCCGCGCCCCGAAGGTGTCCCGAACGTATAGAGGTACGGATCACCCGGTCCCGGCTTCAGGAACGCGCCCTGCTGGAAGTTCTCGTTGCCCCGCACATACCGCGCACCCGCGACGCTGCCGTCCGCCGGCGTGCGAACCGTACCGGGATAGACGCCCCAGTTCTCACCGTTGTCCGGGGAGACGGCGATCGCCGAGTAGTTCGTGGTCCACCGACCGTCGCTGTCCCAGTTCCTGATCGACATGAAGTTGAGGTACTGCGTCGTTCCGACGGCGACGCCGGCGGTCGGAATGATCCCCTTCTCGGTCGCCGCCCACTTCGTGCTGTTGATGATCTGCTTGGACAGGCCAGGACCCCACACCGGCGAGCCCGAATACTTGTTGGCCGCAGCGCCGTTGGGCACGCTGATGGTTTTCGACAACGCACCGTCCTGGCTGCGGAAGAGCACGTTGTAGCGCCATTGCTGGCCGCGGACACTGCAATACCCGTAGGTGTCGCCGAAGGCCATCAGTACCTGATGGGCATTGGGATCGCCGTTGTCCCACATGATCCCGAGATCGGTGCCCGTGATCGCGAAGCGTTTGACCGTGTCGTTCGGGCTCTCCGGTCCGGTGACCCAGCCGACAAGTGTCGTACCGGGCGGCGATGGCGGTGCGGGAGCCGGATTGGGCGCAGGCTGAGCGACGTTCGGCACCGGTTGAGTGTTCTGAACGCCAGGCTGCGGTTGCGGAACCGGCTGTGGCGGTAGCACTTGCGCTTGCTGGCGCACCGGCGCGGAACGCGGCGACAGCGCATTGAGTAGCGCCCGCGACAGCTGTCCCAGCCTGGGCAACGGCGCTGCTTCGTTCGCACCGGCGGGCCGGTGTCCGCGCGGCAGACCACCGGGCAAGGCCGGGGTGGCGGCGGCGTTCGGTGCCGCCGGCGGTTGCACCGCCGCGGCGGCACCGGTGCACGGTTCGGCGGCGGCCGGCGCGGCAACGCCGATCGCGACCGTCAGTCCGATGGCAGCCGCCGTCGCCACCGACTTGGAGGTGAGTGGAGGACGTCGCGACATGTCACACCTTCCCAGAGGGGACGCCGCAGAGACGTCAACAGTTAGCAGGTGTGACGATAGTGATCAAAGAGGCTGCTGTGCCCAGTGATGCATTGATAGAGATGTATCCGTGATCGTGTCGCAACCGGATAAGTCATGGTCGGCGTGTCGCGTGTGCAATCAACCGTTCCGCAACCGGGTCTCGAATCCTTCGCTAGCGTGGAAGTTGGTCGAACGAAAAGGAGGTCACCATGGCCGAGAAAGGAACGTACGACCCGAAGAAGGGCGGCAAGTTCTCGCCGACCACCAAGGCACAGCCGCCGCCACCGCCACGCCCTGGACGCAAAGACAAGTAACCGCCTGATCCAGGACGCTATCCGCGCGTGACCATGCACTGCCGTGGCCGGCGCGCGGGTTCACGACGCCTATATGGGCACTGCCCGCTTGCGCACGATTTGCATTCGCAAGCGGGCAGTTTCAGCTGTCGATCAAGAGCCTGCGTTGACCCGCGAGCGTTGGCTTGTGTGCGACATTTCAGCGAAATCTCGCACACAAGCCAACGTTGGGCGCCAGATCGGTCTGTGCCCGGCGGTGTTTCGAATCCGTAGGGTTGCATCATGAGCGTCGGAGAGCAGCGCGCCGGGGTGAGCCTGACGAATCTGGACGAACCGCTGGCGCCGGATGCCGGGGCCACCAAGCGGGATCTGGTGGATTACCTGGACGGCGTCGCCGAGCATCTGCTGCCGGTCCTCGCCGACCGCCCACTCACGGTGCTCAGAATCTTGCGTGGGCAAAAACCTTTCATTCAGAAGAACATTCCGAAATACACCCCGGAGTGGGTGCCACGAGTTCCGATCTGGGCCGAGGCGTCCAAACGCGAGATCCACTACGCGGTGTGCAACGACCGACGCACACTGCTGTGGCTCGCCAATCAGCGCGCCGTCGAATATCACCCCGCGCTCGGCCTTGCCGACGACATCTACCGGCCAACTCATCTTGTGCTCGATCTCGACCCGCCTGCCGGAGGAGACTTCTCCGGAGTCGTCGCCGTCGCGTACCTGGTGCGGCAGGCGCTCGCGGATTGTGGTTTGGCAGGCGCGGTCAAGACGAGCGGATCACGCGGCTTGCATGTGTTCGTGCCGATCGACGCCGGCTCCCCCGTCGACGACGTCGCCGCGGCCACCCGCGCACTTGCCGCCCGGACCGAGGCGCTCGACCCGTCCATCGCGACAACGGCATTCATCGTCGAGGACCGGCATGGAAAGGTGTTCGTGGATTCGACGCGGTCCGGTGGCGCGACCGTCGCCGCGGCCTACAGTCCCCGCCTGCGCCCAGGCCTGCCGGTTTCGTTCCCGGTGGAGTGGGCGGAATTAAAGCACGTCAAGCCAACTGATTTCACGGTTCACACCGCGCTCGACGCGCTGGCGGGCCGGCCGTCGTGGTGGGACTCGATGCCCGCGCCCCAGCGGCTGCCGAGCGATCTCATCAAACAAGGCCACACCATCCCGGTGGCCCGAGTCGCCGCCATGCACGAGGGCAAACGCCGCGCCCGCGCTCGCCGTGCGCAAGACTAGCTTCCCCCGTCTTTGGGCCGGCGATCGTCGAAGCTGACGTCGATACGCTGAAACCCTTTGGCGCGCTGCGCTTTAGCCTGACCTGTGTAAGTCTTGCGGTCACCGCGGGTCAGCTTCACGTTGTCCGTGAACGGAGTCAGCAGCGCACGTGGATACAAGTGGTCGGCGGCCACCACATTCGCTTCGGCGCACAGCAGCAACGTCGTCGCGACGAGGTACAGGAACGCCAACAGGCCGAGCACAAGTGCGAACACACTGTTGGTGGCGCTCGACGTCTTGATGATCTGCGCGACGTAAACGGCACCGAACCACTGCAGAAGCTGCCAGATGACCGCTGCCAGAAAGGCACCCGGCGCGGCTTGCCGGAACGTCACAGTCCTTGCCGTCGCGAACCGGAAGACGATGAGGCACACGCCGGCGTTGATCAGTACCGAGACCACAACGATGCCCACGCGTCCGGCGATTCCGAACGACGCCGACGCGCGCCCGACGGCCGCGAGAATCGTCGTCGCTATCAGCGCTGTGCCGAGGACCAGAAGCAGGAGGAAGCTGAGCAGCCGCGCCCGGATCGGATCGCGTCTGTTGTTGCGCGGCACCGCCCACAGCGTGTCCATCGCGTTCTGCACGGCCTGCCCGACGCCGAGACCGCCGTACAGCGCGCCCGCGATGCCGATGACCACCCCGATCGTCCCGCCACTGAGCCCTTGGGGTTGCCCGAGTTGGTCACCTATGACCGGGAATTGCGCGACGGCCGATTGCAGGATCTGCTCCTGCAGATCGGGACGGCCCACCAGCACGACGCCCAACACGGTGGTCAGCAGCAGCAGTGCCGGAAACAGCGATACGAACGCGTAATACGTGATGAGCGCGGCCAGGTAGCTACCTTGGTCGTCGACGTACTTGTACACGACGGCGATCAGGAAGCCGGCGACGCGGCTCCGCCGCTGCAGTCGATCGAGCCAACCCACCATGATGAACCCCACCGCACGACGTGCGGCAAGGTCCGCACGTGGCTGGAATACCCAGGCCGCGCAAACGGGAATCGTGGTTCAGTCGAACAACGTGTCGAGGGCGTGTTCCTCGAGCTTGAACCAGCGGCCGACCAGGTCGCGGACATCGTTGATTGCTTCGGGATCGAGGTGGCGGGCCTCGTCGGCGGTGATTCGGCAAAGGTCCATAGGGCCGCCGACACTGGGCGACGACGCGTCCAGTGCATCGAGCACCCGCAGAGCCGCGACCAAGCCGTAATCGACGCCGCGTTCGATCATCCGGAAGTTCGCGAGCAGCGCGTACGCCTGCTGCGCCATCGGCGCTCCGCTACCGACGGCTTGAAAGCCGGTCTCCTCGTGATGCCCGATCAGACCGTGCGGGTCGATATCGACGATGAAAGGCCGGTCGGCCGTGAAGCCTGCCGCGAGCACATAGGTGGACGGCGTCGCGCCCGCGGACTTCGCGGCGGGCACGTCTTCGATGAAGTTCTCGTAGTGGTGCTTGAGCACCGGCACGGTGCGCTGCTGTAGGGCCCGGCCGACGTCGTCGGCCTCCAGGATGGCATCGGGCTCGGCGCTGAAAATGCGCTCCAGATCGTAGAGGACGGCGCGCGACCCACTGCCGCCCCAAGCCGCGCGCTTGCCCAACGGATGTAGCTTCTGCGCGGGATAGCTCAGGCCGCGGCCCGGGTCGGTGAGCCATCCGAGCCCATCACGACTCCGTCGGCACAACGCAATGCAAGAACCACGGTCACCGTTGCGATGGTTCCACGCTTGGGTGGCCTTGGCGCTGAGAAAGCCAAAGGGGCTCAGACCGCGGTCGCACTCTTCTCGGAGTGCCGACGCATCCGCTCCCACGGCCAGGTCATCAGCGCCCACACGACGAGCACGACCGCGACCTCGCTCAGCAGGTAGATCGGCCACGGGCCCAGCACGTCGAGGATGGACGCCGTTGGTGGCTTTCTGTTGAGGTAGCCGTAGTTGGTTCCGGTGATGGCGTTGAACGTGAAGGTGAAGGCCACCCACGCCAGGGTCACGACCACCGCGAAGCGATAGTGGACCCACGTCGGGCGCATCCGCCTGCCCCACGTGAGATAGATGGCCGCCCAGACGACGAGGACGTGCAGCGTGAAGAACGTCAGGAACAGATGGTGGGGGAAATCCGGTGCACCTTCCTCCGGCGTGCCCACGTCCGGTGTGAGCAGCGCCTGCGAGCTCAGCACGAGGCCCCAGTAATAGGTGAGCACAAACGCCCATTGCCGCCGCGACCACAACGCATAGGCCGCCATAAGTTCCGCGATATCGCACAGCTGCAGCGGTATCGACGTCTCGAGATTCGGCCGGATCAGTTTGTAGACCAGCGCCACGCCGAACGCCACGACAATCAACACCGCCAGGACGCGGCCGAACAGCCGGGCTTGCGAATCGGTCTGCCGACGTCCGAACCAGACCAGCAACGCCGCGCCGATCGCGAATATTGCGAGCACGACCAAATGCGATGGGCCGTACGCCGTGAATTCCCGTTCCGCCGAGATCAGTTCGATCACTTCCTGTGTCGTCCGCGCCTCTGCCGCTGTTTGACGGCGGCCGCCGCGTCAGCGAACCGCGGAGACCAATCCGACTTCCGGAGACGGCGTCGCAGGCGCGGTTGTCGACGGGACAGACCCGGGTGGCTGCAGGCCGTATCCCGGTGTCTCCGGAACGTACCCCGGCGGCGGGCCGTGCAGCGTCGTGTTCGGGTCGTACCCCGGCGTCCCGGGGCCGTATCCCGTCGGCGGTCCGTACGCGGGGCTCGCCGGGCCGTACCCGAGGTCCGGCCCATACCCGGGCAGCGTCTGTCCGAACCCGGCGAGCAACTTGGCCGCAACGAAAACCGCTGCCTGGGTGGTGTATACGGGAACGTACCCGTCGGTGTGTCCGCTCCACTCGTTGCCCGGACCGGCGTGGCAGATCGGGTCATTGGGGTTGCACAGGTCGATCGCCTTGGAGCTGAGCAGCGTGCTTCGGCTCGCCAGCGATTCCCCCGTGCGGGTGGCCACGTCACCGAAGGTCGCGACCGCCGCAACGTTGGTCGCGTACTGGGCCGGAAGAGGATCGGCCCACGTGATGCCGCCCAGTTGGTTGCCGGCGACGATGTTGATCACGCTCGCACCCTGCGAGTAGCCGCCCAACACGATCTTGGTGTCAGGGCAGGACGACACCGTGGACTTGATGTGGGAGATCGCGTCTTTCGCGCCGTCACCACCGCTCAGCTGCAGCTTGCCGGCCTTGTAGTCGACCGCGTACGTGTCGATGTCCATGCCGGCGGTCTGCTTACGCAGGGAATCGACGAAGGCAGCGCCGACACGGCCGAGACCCGGCGGCTCATCCGTGCCGCGCGCGAAGATGACCTCCGCGTCGGCGCAGTCGGCGGCAGACGCCTGCGGCGTGCTCGGTGCCACGAGCAGCATGCCCGCGGCGAAAAGTGCAGTAGCGCCAAGCCCGACCCAGCGACCACTTGACCGCGTACTGCCCGACCGGGGGCTGTGTAAGCGGCGAGAAAACACGTCTCAATCTAACGTGTTTCCAGCAACGATGGCTGTGGATGCTTTGCGGTGTCTCGCCCTGCCCCGCACCGGGCGGGGAGGACAAAAGAAAACAGATCAGGGACTGTGTCCCTGACCTGCATCTTCTCGGTGGAGCTGCCGGGAATTGAACCCGGGTCCTACGGCATGTCCTCGAGGCTTCTCCGTGCGCAGTTCGCTATGCCTCTACTCGGATCTCCCGGTCACGCGAACAAGCCGAGATGACGATCCCAGTCGCTGTTTGATGTCCCCACGGGTTCCGCGACCGAACCCGTGGGTGGGTCCCTCTAGCTGATGCCAGGGTCCGGGCCGAGGGCGCTCCCGGTCTGACAGACCAGCCGTCGCTTAGGCAGCGAGGGCGTAGTCGCGCTGATTGGAATCGGCGCTTAATTGGTTGCAACGACGCTTACGGTGGTCTCTTGCCTGCACCGGCACGCTTCCCTTGATTCGATGCGCGAAGTCGAAACCGATCAGCCCCTCGCATCCCTGCCGACTTTCGGCAGGACAATCAATGGTACGCCAGTCTCAACCGGGAATGCCAAGTGATTATTCCGTGTCGCTCGCGGCCGGTGAGTGACCGCAAAATGCCGAGGATTGACGGCGTGTCGGCGTACAGACACGGTCGCTCGCGGTGCGGGGTGGCGGGGTTACATCCCTTTCGCGCGGCGGCCGAGTTCGCGGATCACTTCCCGTTCGGCGTCGCGTTTGGCCATGTCGTGGCGTTTGTCGTGGGCTTGTTTACCGCGGGCCAGCGCGAGCTCGACCTTGACCTTGCCGTCGGAGAAGTACATCGACAGCGGCACCAAGGTGAGGTTGCCGTCGCGGATTTTGCCGATGAGGTTGTCGATCTGTTTGCGGTGCAGCAGGAGTTTGCGGTTGCGCCGCGGCGCGTGGTTGGTCCAGGTGCCGTGGTGATACTCGGCGATGTGGACATTGCGCAGCCAGATCTCGCCGTCGTCGACGGTCGCGAACGCGTCGGCGAGCGATGCCTGGCCCTCGCGCAGGCTCTTCACCTCGGTGCCCATCAGGGCGATGCCGGCCTCGTAGGTGTCGAGAATGGTGTAGTTGTGCCGCGCCTTGCGATTGCTTGCCACAATCTGTTTGTTGCCGGCGGGGCTGGACTTCTTGGTCACAATTACCTTCGTACGTAAAGCCTCAGGGTGACATACGCGGTGACACCGGCCATTGCCACGCCGACGAACAACAGTATCGGCGAGATATAGAGGATGTCGGCGTAGTCGATTCTGGCGATCAGATTCGCTTGATAGAACTGGTCGAGCGCCTTCTCCAGGAACACCGCCCGCACCACGATCAATCCCACGACGGCGATGACGACACCGATCAGGGCCGCGAGCATCGCCTCCACGAGGAACGGTAGCTGGGTGTACCACCTGGTCGCGCCGACCAGCCGCATGATGCCGATCTCGGTTCGGCGCGTGTAGGCCGCGACTTGGACCATGTTGGCGATCAGCAGCACCGCGCCGATCGCCTGCACGAGCGCGACGGCGAACGCCGCGCTACTGAGGCCGTCGAGCACCGCGAACAACCGGTCGATCAGGTCCTTCTGGTTGAGCACGTTGAGCACGCCGGGCTGCCCGACCATCGCCTTGTCGAACGCCTCGTGCTGCTCGGGGTCATTCAGCTTGACGATGAACGAGGCCGGGAACGCGTCCTTGCCTGCGACGTCCTTGTACTGCGGGAACTTCTTGATCGCATCGTCGTAGGCCTGCTCGCGGTTGAGGAACCGCAGCGACCTCACGTCGTCACGGTCGTCGATCTCGCGGTACAGCGCCTTGCACGCGTCCGAGTCGCACGTGGCGTCGTTGGCCGAGATGTCGTCGGTCAGGAACACCTGACTCTCGACCCGGTCCAGATAGATGTCGCGCGACTGGTCGGCGAGCCGCACCACCAGCAGACCACCGCCGAACAGGCCGATGGAGATCGCCGTGGTCAAGATCATCGCGACCGTCATGGTGACGTTGCGACGAAGCCCGGTCAGAACTTCATTGACGAGAAAGCCGAAGCGCACTTAGCGATCCATTCCGTAGACACCGCGCTGCTCATCACGAATCAGCCGGCCGAGTTCGAGTTCGACGACCCGCTGCCGCATGGAGTCGACGATGTGATGGTCGTGGGTGGCCATCAGCACCGTTGTCCCGGTGCGGTTGATCCGCTCAAGCAGATCCATGATGTCCTTGCTGGTCTCGGGGTCCAGGTTGCCGGTGGGCTCGTCGGCGATCAGCACGAGCGGGCGGTTGACGAACGCCCGGGCGATCGCCACACGCTGCTGCTCACCACCGGAGAGCTCGCTGGGCAGGCGGTTGGCCTTGCCGGACAAGCCGACCATCTCCAACACGTCCGGCACGACCCGGTTGATGACGTCGGAACGCTTGCCGATCACCTCGAGGGCGAACGCCACGTTCTCGAACACCGTCTTCTGCTGCAGCAACCGGAAGTCCTGGAACACACACCCGATCACCTGACGCAGGCTCGGGATGTGCCGGTCGCGCAGCTTGTTGACGTGGAACTTCGACACCCGGATGTCGCCGGCCGTCGGATGCTCGGCCGCCAGCAGCAGCCGCATGAACGTCGACTTGCCCGACCCCGACGGGCCGATGAGGAAGACGAACTCACCCTTGTCGATCTTCAACGAGACATCGTCGAGTGCTGGGCGCGCCGAAGACTTGTACTGCTTCGTCACGTGGTCGAGGGTGATCATCACGGCACGCCAGTGTAGCGGTGCGAACTAATAGAGCGAGCCAAGCTACCGCGGCGCTGCCGGTGCCACCGGTTCGTCGGCGATTTGCGGCTGGCCCGCGGGCGTCTGCGGCGCGGGGCCAGGGAAAACCGGCAGCGTGATCGGCGGCAGCAGGCCGGGTCCGTCGGGGTCGACTACCGTGGTCTGCGGCCCTGGTGTTGTGGTCGTCGGGCTTGTCGGGCTCGTGGTCTCCGTCGGCGACGTCGTGGTGGGTGTCTCCTCGGTCGTCGTGGTGGTTTCCGGTGTCGTCGTCGGAGTCGTCGTCGACGTGGTGGTGCGCGGCGGCGCGACGTTCGTGCGCGGCACCCACGTGTAATCCGGGTCGGGCACGAATCCGGGCGGAACGACCTGCGTCGCGGGCGACTCGGTGCTCGCCGGCTTGGGCGCATAGTTCTGCTGCACCCACGACAGCGCGACGAACGCCACGATCAGGACGAGCGTGGACGTCCGCAGCCTGCCGAGGCGGCTGCGCCACAGGCGCGCGGCTCCGTTGGTGACCGCACTCAGGTCGAACTTCACTTCTTCTGCTCCTCGGACGCGGCCGGTGGTGCAGCTTTCTGCACCTCGGCGACGGCGACCGGATGCACGATGTCGCCCGCGGCGGCGACAGAACCGTCGGACGCGGTCACGATGCCCGCCCGGCGCAGGGCCCGCACGACCCGCACGCGCAGCCGCCTGCCCACCTCGAACTGTTTGCCGGGCAGCGTGCGTGCGACCATCCGCAGGTTCACGGTGTCGACGCCGATGCTCTCGACACCCATCAGCTGCGGCTTGTCCAACACCAGCTTCGACAGCTCACGGTCCTCGGCGGCCTTCTCCGCGACCTCGTTGAGCACGTCGTTGACGAGGTTGAGATCGGCGCCCACCGGCACCGGGATGTCGACGACCGACCGCGCCCAGTCCTTGGACAGGTTCAGTGCCTTGACGATCTGGCCGTTGGGGACGGTGTACATCTCCCCTTCGGACGAGCGCAGCTTGGTGACGCGCAGAGTGACGTCCTCGACGGTGCCCTCGGCTTCGTTGGCCGCCCCGATCGTCAACCTGACCAGGTCACCGAAGCCGTACTGCTTCTCGGTGATGATGAAGAACCCGGCGAGCAGATCCTGGACGATGCGTTGCGCACCGAAACCGAGGGCGGCGCCGAGCACCGCCGCGGGCGCGACCAGTGAGGCGATCGGCACCGCCAGCACGTCGGTCACCTCGACCAGCACGATGACGAACAACAACGCGACCGACACCCACGAGATCACCGATGCGAGGGCTTGCCGGTGCTTGGCGCTCTCCGAGCGCACCAGCTGATCGCTTTCCTCATACTCCGCGTCGATGCGCCGCACGACCCGCTGCGCCGCCCAGTTGATGAAGCGGGCGGCGAGCAACGCACCGATGAGCAGCAGTGCGATCCGCAGACCCTTGGTCAGGATCCAGGCGCCGATCTCGCCGTGCCAGAAGTCGTGCCAGCGTTCGGCCATGGGGAAGGCGAGCGTGGTGGCGGCCCAGTCGGAGGCCAGAGTATTAATCGTCATCTTTTCTGTTGCGCCATCTGATCCCTGCCTCCAGGAATCCGTCGATGTCTCCGTCGAGTACCGCTGCCGGGTTGCCGACCTCGAACTCGGTGCGCAAGTCCTTCACCATCTGGTACGGATGCAAAACGTAGGAGCGCATCTGGTTGCCCCAGGAACTGCCGCCGTCGCCCTTCAACGCGTCGAGCTCTGCACGTTCTTCTAAGCGCTTGCGCTCCAGCAACTTTGCTTGGAGAACCCGCATCGCCGAGACCTTGTTCTGCAGCTGCGACTTCTCGTTCTGGCAGGTCACCACGATACCGGTCGGGATGTGGGTGAGTCGAACAGCGGAGTCGGTGGTGTTGACCGACTGCCCGCCCGGACCCGACGAGCGGTACACGTCGACACGCACGTCGGTTTCCGGGATGTCGATGTGGTCGGTGGTCTCCACCACCGGCAGTACCTCGACATCGGCGAACGACGTCTGGCGGCGGCTCTGGTTGTCGAACGGGCTGATCCGCACCAGCCGGTGGGTGCCCTGCTCGACCGAGAGTGTGCCGTAGGCGAACGGCGCGTGCACCGCGAAGGTCGCGCTCTTGATGCCCGCTTCTTCGGCGTACGACGTATCGAACACCTCGACCGGGTACTTGTGCTGTTCGGCCCAGCGGATGTACATGCGCATCAACATCTCGGCCCAGTCGGCGGCGTCGACGCCGCCGGCACCCGATCGGATGGTGACAACGGCTTCGCGTTCGTCGTACTCCCCCGACAGCAGCGTGCGCACTTCCATCGCCTCGATGTCCTCGCGCAGCTTCTTGCGCTCGGCGTCGGCCTCGGCGAGCTCGTCCGCACCGCCTTCTTCCGATGCCAGCTCATAGAGCACCGGGAGGTCGTCGAGCCGGCTGCGCAGGTCCTCGACGCGGCGCAGTTCGCCCTGCGCATGCGACAGCTCACTGGTCACCTTCTGCGCGCGGGTCTGGTCGTCCCACAGGTTCGGGTCCGACGCTTCGGCCTCGAGCCTCTCGATCCGGCCGCGCAGACCATCCACGTCGAGCACCCGCTCCACCGTTGTCAGAGTGGTGTCGAGTGCGGCGATATCGGCTTGACGGTCTGGATCCACAACGGTTCAGGGTACCGGTCGAGGCAGTTCTTCCCGACCGGCGGCAGGGCGACGCCTCCGCGTTTAGCATCGGGGTGTACCCGGCCCTGCCGCGTCGCGACGGCCCCTTGCGCGTGGCAGGGCGAGCGATTGTCGTTGATGAGTAAGGCACTACATGCCCAAGATGCGCCCATACCACGTGGCGATCGTCGGCTCAGGACCTTCGGGTTTCTTTGCTGCCGCATCACTGCTGAAGTTTGCCGAATCCCCTGACGCCGACCGAGATGTGCGCGTCGACATGCTTGAGATGCTGCCGACCCCGTGGGGTCTGGTGCGGTCCGGGGTCGCGCCCGACCATCCCAAGATCAAGTCGATCAGCGCCCAGTTCGAGAAGACGGCGGCCGATCCCCGGTTCCGCTTCTTCGGCAACATCGCCGTCGGCGAGCACGTGCAGGCCGCCGAACTGGCCGAGCAGTACGACGCCGTGGTGTACGCGGTGGGCGCACAGTCCGATCGCGCACTGAAGATACCGGGCGAGGACTTGCCGGGCAGCGTCGCGGCCGTCGATTTCGTCGGCTGGTACAACGCCCACCCGCATTTCGGTGAGATGGCACCGAACTTGTCGGGCGGTCGCGCGGTCGTCGTGGGCAACGGCAACGTCGCCCTCGACGTGGCCCGCATCCTCGTGAGTGATCCGAAGGCGCTGGCCAACACCGACATCGCCGACCACGCCCTGGAGTCGTTGGGCGCCCAGGGCATGGAGGAGGTCGTCGTCGTCGGGCGTCGTGGGCCCCTGCAGGCCACGTTCACGACGCTGGAGTTGCGTGAGCTGCACGATCTCGACGGGCTCGACGACGTCGACGTCATCCTCGACCCCGCCGACTTCGCCGACATCACCGACGAAGACCTCGAAGCGGCGGGCAAGACCGTCAAACAGAACATCAAAGTGTTGCGGGGCTATGCCGAACAAGAACCGCGAGGCGCCAAGCGGCGCATCGTGTTCCGGTTCCGCACCTCGCCGATCGAACTGCGGGGTGACGGGCGAGTCGAATCGATCGTGTTGGGCCGCAACGAACTTGTGCGCGACGCCGACGGACGAGTGGTCGCCAAGGACACCGGCGACCGCGAAGAGTTGCCGGTCCAGTTGGTGGTCCGTGCGGTCGGCTACCGCGGTGTGCCCACTCCGGGCCTGCCGTTCGACGAACGGTCGGGCACCATCCCCCACACCGACGGCCGTGTCGACGGCAGCGCCAACGAGTACGTGGTCGGCTGGATCAAGCGCGGTCCGTCGGGCGTGATCGGCAGCAACAAGAAGGACTCGCAGGACACCGTCAACACCTTGCTCGACGATCTGCACTCCCGCGAGCTACGCGACTTCGGGCCCGACCACGACGAGAAACTCGTCGCGTGGCTGTTGGAACGTCAGCCCAAACTCGTCACCGGCGACCATTGGAAGCTCATCGATTCGCACGAGCGGGCCGCCGGGGAGCCGACGGGCCGGCCGCGCGTGAAGCTCGCGAGTGTGGCGGAGTTGTTGCGGATCGGGCACGGCTGAACGCCGCTGAACGCCCACACTGACGTCACGGCTGTTGCGCGGCGCCGGTAACGACCGGGAATGCAGTTCCGCGGTCAGACGGGCGGCGGTTCGTGTGGTGCCGGTGGCGGGTCCGCCGGCGCGAACGCCCACTTGTCGGGGTTTTTCGGCGAGTACACCACCGGGAAGAGTGAGCCCATCGTGGGCCATTCGTTCACGTCGACCGCCATCTGCTGATACACGACGTGCTCTCGGACGGTCGGCCCGTTGATGACGCCGGTGATGGTGACGAACTGCTCCCCCGTCGCGTCCGGCCGCGGGCTCACCCCCGTCACCAGCAAGGTGCCGTTCGCCAGTTCACCGCCGATTCCGCGGCGCCGCATGATCCGAGGCGCGAGCAGCAACACGAGCGCACCGACGAGCAACACGAGCATGCCGAATTCCCACACCCCGCCATGGTAGGACTGCTCCCATGACGACCGTCGCAGATGACATGACATTGGCACTGGCCCTGGCCGATCAGGCCGACGCACTCACCATGGACCGGTTCGGTGCGATGGATCTGCATGTCGAGACCAAACCCGATCTCACACCGGTCACCGATGCCGATCGCGGCGCCGAGGAAGCGCTGCGCGAGGCGTTGGCCGCGACGCGTCCCGACGATGCGGTGTTCGGCGAAGAGTTCGGCGGTACAACGACTTTCAGCGGCCGGCAGTGGGTCATCGATCCGATCGACGGCACCAAGAACTTCGTGCGCGGGGTCCCGGTGTGGTGCACGCTGATCGCGCTCATCGCCGACGGAGTTCCCGTGGTCGGCGTGGTGAGCGCGCCTGCCCTGGCGCGCCGGTGGTGGGCCGGGCAGGGCGAGGGCGCGTTCGGCTCGTTCGGCGGCGTGACCCGCAAACTGACGGTGTCCGGCGTCAAGGATCTGGAATCGGCGAGCCTGTCGTACTCGGACCTGACGACCGGGTGGGAGGACCGTCGGCAGCGCTTCGTCGATCTGACCGACGCGGTGTGGCGGGTTCGGGCCTACGGCGACTTCTGGTCGTACTGCATGGTGGCCGAGGGCGCGGTCGATATCGCGTGCGAACCCGAGGTGAAGCTGTGGGACATCGCGCCGCTCGACATCCTGATCCGCGAGGCCGGCGGCACGTTCACGAGCA
Organism: Mycolicibacterium wolinskyi; assembly: GCF_002101965.1. GTDB lineage: Bacteria > Actinomycetota > Actinomycetes > Mycobacteriales > Mycobacteriaceae > Mycobacterium > Mycobacterium wolinskyi. The sequence continues at coordinate 156,318 of NZ_LQQA01000015.1, read as the reverse complement.
TGGACGGCCAGGCGGGCCCGCACGGCGGCAGTGCGCTGGCCACCAACGGTCTGCTGCACGGCGCCGTGCTGGACAGGCTGTCCGCCGACTGACGGCCGACGCGGGTTTTCGCGTTCAAACTGCGCACCGGGCTGTGGTTCGGCGGGGATCACGACCCCGTGCGCAGTCTCACCGTGTTGTCAGTCGGTAGTTGTGAGGTTGGTAACAGCGCCACCGTATCTTACTCCGGAGTAAGATACGGTCAGAAGCGTCGCCACTACCACCAGAGGCAGCTGACATGACCAACACCCTGCCGTCCAAGAACGGCTCTGCAACTCGTCCCACCCGCTCCGGCCAGCAAAGCGCCGTGGGCCTGCAAAAGCACAAGCGGACAGCGACCGACATCGGGTTGGCGCTGATCACCCCCATCGTCGGCCAGGAGTTCCTGGATCGCTACGGACTGCGCGACCCGCTCAACCGCGGCCTGAAATACGGTGTGAAGCAGGTATTTTCAGTCGCGGGCGCGTCGACCCGGCAGTTCAAGAAGATCCAGGGGCTCGGCAAGGAGCCCACCAGGCTCAAGGCGGGCAGTGCCGACCTGTTCGATCTGACGCCTGACGACGACCAGAAGATGATCGTCGAGACCGTCAGCGAGTTCGCCGAGGAGATCCTGCGGCCTGCCGCCCACGACGCCGACGACGCCGCGGCCTACCCGGCGGATCTGATCGCCAAGGCCGCCGAGCTCGGCATCACCGCCGTCAACGTCCCCGAGGACTTCGACGGCATCGCCGAGCACCGCAGCACGGTGACGAACGCCCTGGTCGCCGAGGCGCTCGCATACGGCGACATGGGGCTGGCGCTGCCGATCCTCGCACCCGGCGGCGTCGCGTCCGCCCTGACCCACTGGGGCAGCGCCGATCAGCAGGCCACCTACCTCAAGGAGTTCGCAGGCGAGAACGTCCCGCAAGCCTGCGTGGCGATCGCCGAGCCGCACGCCCTGTTCGATCCCACCGCACTCAAGACCACCGCGGTCCGAACCCCGAGCGGCTACCGGCTGTCCGGCGTCAAGTCACTGGTGCCCGCCGCCGCCGACGCCGAATTGTTCATCGTGGCAGCACAACTCAACGGCAAGCCGGCGTTGTTCATCGTCGAGGCCTCGTCTGCGGGCTTGACCGTCAAGGCCGATCCGAGCATGGGGATCCGGGCCGCCGCACTCGGCCAGGTCGAGCTCGACAATGTGGCCGTGCCGCTCAGCGCCCGGCTTGGCGAGGACGGCGCGTCCGATCAGGACTACTCCGAGGCCATCGCCCTGTCACGGCTGGGCTGGGCCGCGCTGGCGGTCGGCACCTCGCACGCGGTGCTCGACTACGTGATCCCCTACATCAAGGAACGCCAGGCTTTCGGCGAGCCCATCGCCCACCGCCAGTCGGTGGCGTTCATGACGGCCAACATCGCCATCGAGCTCGACGGCCTGCGGCTGATCACCTGGCGCGGCGCCGCACGCGCCGAGCAGGGCCTCCCGTTCGCCCGTGAGGCCGCGCTGGCCCGCAAGTTCGGCACGGACAAGGGCATGCAGATCGGCCTGGACGGCGTGCAGCTCCTCGGCGGTCACGGTTACACCAAGGAACACCCGGTCGAGCGCTGGTACCGCGATCTGCGGGCCATCGGCGTCGCCGAGGGTGTCGTGGTCCTCTAAGCGAAAGACGAATCATGGCAATCAATCTGGAAATGCCCCGCAAGCTCCAGGCAGTCATCGAGAAGGGCCATCAGGGCGCCGCCGAGATGCTTCGCCCGATCTCGCGCAAGTATGACCTCGCCGAGCACGCCTACCCCGTCGAGCTCGACACCCTGGCCAACCTGTTCGAGGGAATCTCGAGCGCCAAGACCATCTCGTTCGCGGGTGCCGAGGCATTTCGCGACGACGCCAACGGCCACGGCAACAAGACAACCGTCAACGGCGCCAACATGTCCGCGCTGCTGAACGCGCTGGAGATCAGTTGGGGCGATGTGGCCCTGCTGCTCTCGGTGCCGCGGCAGGGTCTCGGCAATGCCGCGATCTCGTCGGTGGCGACGCCCGAGCAGCTCGAACGGCTCGGCAAGGACGTCTGGGCCGCGATGGCCATCACCGAACCGGGCTTCGGCTCCGACTCGGCAGCGGTGTCCACCACCGCGGTGCTCGACGGCGACGAGTATGTGATCAACGGCGAGAAGATCTTCGTCACCGCCGGTTCGCGGGCCACTCACATCGTGGTGTGGGCGACCCTGGACAAGTCGCTGGGCCGGGCGGCGATCAAGTCGTTCATCGTGCCGCGCGAACATCCCGGCGTCACCGTCGAGCGTCTCGAGCACAAGCTCGGCATCAAGGCTTCGGACACCGCGGTGCTCCGGTTCGAGAACGCCCGCATCCCCAAGGACAACCTGCTCGGCGATCCCGAGATCCACGTGGAGAAGGGTTTTGCCGGGGTCATGGAGACCTTCGACAACACCCGGCCGATCGTGGCGGCCATGGCGGTCGGCATCGCCCGCGCGGCACTGGAGGATCTGCGCGCGATCCTCACCGACGCCGGTGTGGAGATCTCCTACGACAAGCCGGCACACGCGCAGAGCGCCGCGGCCGCGGAGTTCCTTCGGATGGAAGCGGACTGGGAGGCCGGCTACCTGTTGACGGTGCGTTCGGCATGGCAGGCCGACAACAGCATCCCCAACTCCAAAGAGGCCTCGATGGGTAAGGCCAAGGCGGCCCGGGTGGCCAGCGACATCACCCTCAAGGCCGTCGAAATGGCCGGAACCACCGGCTATTCCGAGCAGACCCTGCTGGAGAAGTGGGCCCGCGACTCCAAGATCCTCGACATCTTCGAGGGCACCCAGCAAATCCAGCAGCTGGTGGTCGCCCGCCGCCTGCTCGGCCTGTCCTCGGCCGAACTGAAGTAGTCCTTCCTTCTGCGCGAGCAGACGCTGAGGTGCCCGGTTTCCATGGAAACCGGGTACTTTCACGTCTGCTCGGCCAATAGGGTGGGCGGTATGGACACGTTTCAGGCGCTCATCGCACGGCAAGACGACGACCGCATCACCGCGTCAGTCGAGACCCTGGAGGAGTCGGATCTTCCCCCGGGTGAGGTGACCGTCCGGGTGCTGTATTCCAGCGTCAACTTCAAGGACGCGCTGGCGCTGACGCCGAATGGCGGTGTGGTCCGCGATTATCCGATCGTGCCGGGTATCGACCTGACCGGTGAGGTGGTGGCCTCGGACTCCGGCGAGTTCAAACCCGGCGACCTCGTCCTCGCCCACGGCTACCAGATCGGCACCGGCCACCACGGCGGCTACGCCGAATACGCCCGCCTCCCCGCCGATCAGGTGGTCGCGTTGGGCGCCCTGACCCCGCGCGAGGGCGCCGCCATCGGCACCGCCGGGTTCACCGCGGCGATGAGTGTGCAGGCGCTGGCAGACCGCGGCATCACGCCGCAGGACGGGCCGATAGTGGTGACCGGCGCGACGGGCGGCGTCGGCTCGGTGAGCGTGGATTTGCTCGCCGCCGCGGGCTATCACGTCGTGGCGTCGACAGGTAAGGCCGAACGGGCCGATGAGTTGCGGGCGCTGGGGGCCGCGGACGTGATCGGCAGGCTGCCCGCCGATCCGGCCGCCAAACCGCGGCCGCTGGGCAAGGCGCAGTGGGCGGGTGCGGTGGACTGCGTGGGCGGTGCGACGCTGGCCGACGTGCTGAGCACGCTGCAGTACGGTGGCGCGGTCGCGGCAAGCGGCCTCACCGGCGGGGCGGCGCTCAACACGACCGTGATGCCGTTCATCCTGCGCGGCGCCGCCCTTCTCGGGATCGACTCGGTGCTCATGCCGATCGGGCCGCGGCGGGCGCTGTGGGAGCAGCTCGGCGGGCCGCTCAAGCCACGCCACCTCGACGACGTCACGCACGAAGTGGACGTCAAGGACGTGGTGGGCGTGCTCGACGAGGTGCGCGCCGGCCGCTATGCCGGCCGTGCCGTGGTGAAGGTGGCCGGCGGGTTCTGAGAGTTCCGCACAAACGAAATCGCCCAGAACACTTGGTGTTCTGGGCGATTTCGTTATCGCGTGAGGTTAGCCCAGGACCCGCTGCAGGTCCGGAACCATGGCCTGCAACTGCTGACCCCAGTACGCCCAGTTGTGGGTACCGGCATCCGGGAAGTTGAACACGCCGTTGTTGCCGCCCGCGGCGATGTAGTTGTCGCGGAAGGTGATGTTGGTGCGGATGGTCAGGCCCTCAAGGAAGGTGGCAGGCAGGTCGCCGCCGCCGAGCTCGTTGGGCTGGCCGTTACCGCAGTAGATCCACAGGCGGGTGTTGTTGGCCACCAGCGTCGGGATCTGCAGCATCGGGTCGTTGCGCTTCCAGGCGCTGTTCGGGTCTTCGGTCCGGCCCCACATGTCGTTGGCCTTGTAGCCACCGGCGTCACCCATGGAGATGTTGATCAGGAACGGCCACCAGCCCTCGGAGGGGTTCAGGAAGCCCGACATCGAACCGGCGTAGATGAACCGGTCGGGGTGGTAGGTCGCCAGGATCAGCGCGGCGGAGCCGGCCATCGACAGGCCGACAGCGGCGTTACCCGTCGCTGCGACGTCGCGGTTGGCGGCCAGCCAGTTCGGCAGCTCGCTGGTCAGGAAGGTCTCCCACTTGTACGTGGTGCAACCGGCCTTGCCGCACGCCTGGTTGTACCAGTCGCTGTAGAAGCTCGACTGGCCACCGACGGGCATGACCACCGACAGGCCCGAGTCGAGGAACATCTCGAAGGCGTTGGTGTTGATGTCCCAGCCGTTGTAGTCGTCCTGTGCCCGCAGGCCGTCGAGCAGGTACACCGCGTGCGAACCCGGCCCACCGCTCTGGAACTGAACCTTGATGTCGCGGCCCATCGACGGCGACGGGACCATCAGGTACTCAACCGGCAGACCCGGGCGGGAGAAGGCTCCCGCGGTCGCCGATCCGCCGACAACGCCGATCAAGCCAGGCAGCAGCAGGGCTGCCATGGCCGCCACCGTCATCCGGCGCGCCCAACGGCCACGAATCTTGTCAATGAAGGTCATACTGCGAATCCATCCGTCATCCGGTCATTACGCCTGAGGCGCGATCATCGATCATTCAGCGGCACCGCAGCGATGGTTTCACTGCGGCGTCGCGCCCGCTCGACTGAGCCGGTGCCTCGGAAGAGCGGACCGAGAGAATTCAGTTGTTGCGCCATGAGTAAATCATGGGGCTGCAATTAGGGAAAACCCGCGGCGCGCCGTCGAGCAGCGCATCTGTCGAAAACAAAAGGCGCGCGCCGACCCGCCGTCCCCCGGCCGGCAGGGCCGCTGCCTGGGGAAATGCCGATACTTCGCCGAGCGTGCCGCGGCTGTCGCCGAACCGTCGATTCTGATCCGTTCACAAGTGGTGTCCGGAGGGTTATCCGATCGTCGCCGAATACGTATGCCGCCTGACCATACTAAAAAGTATGGTACGTTCCGGCCATGACCTCCAGCACCTCCGTGGCGTCGTCGATCACGGATGAATTCGTCGCGCGATTGGCCGATCGGGCCCGCGAAGCCGAGGAACTACGGCAGCTGCCCCACGCGACCGTCACCGACCTCGCCGAGTCCGGATTCACTGATCTATTGGTGCCCGCGCGCTATGGCGGGGAACAGGCGGATTTCGGAGCCATCCTCGACCCGGTCCGGCGCATGGCGCACGGCTGCGCGTCGAGCGCGTGGACCATCGGCTTCTACGCGCTGCACAACTGGATGCTGGCGTTGTTCGACGAGCAGGCCCAGGCCGAGGCGTACGCGACCCGGCCGTTCCTGGCCCCGGCCCCGCTCGCACCCACCGGACGCGGCGTTCCCGCCGACGGCGGCGTACGTCTCACCGGACGATGGTCGTGGGCGACGGGCGTGATGAACGCCAACTGGATCATGGTCGGCGCACTGTGCGGGCCGGACGACGCGATATATCCCGCTCTGGCCTTGCTGCCCGCCTCCGAGATCCGCGTCGAGGACGTGTGGCACACCGACGGGATGCGGGCCACCGGGTCCAACGATGTGGTCATCACCGACGTCTTCGTGCCCGAGCACCGGCTCGTACGCGTCGTCGACATCTATTCCGGTACCGCGCTCGGCGCGAAGATCCACCATGCGGCCACCTACCGCTGGCCCATGGTCCCCGCGCTCGCCCTGCTGGCGGCGATGCCCGCCCTCGGTAGTGCCGAACGCGCCACCGACGTCTACGCCGAACGACTGGCCCAACGTGTGATCGCATACGAAGGGGTGAAACAGAAGGACAAGCCGGCCGCCCAGGCACATCTCGGCGAGGCGCGGGTGCGACTTCGGGCGTTGCGTGGGCTGTTGGCCGACACCGTCGGACAGATCGAGGACATCCTGGCGACCGGCGACCCGGTGTCACGCGACGTCCGGGGTCAGGCGCGACTGGCCGCGGCCCACATCGTCCACGAGTCGAAAGCCGTCATCGCGCTCCTGCTGGCGTCGTCCGGAGCAAGCGCACACTTCCTCGCCAATCCGCTGCAGCGGATCAGCCGTGACGTCGGTGTGCTCTCCGGACACGTGATCTTCGATTACGACACCAGCCGCGAACTCGCCGGCGCGCTCTCGGTCGGCATGAAGATCTCCCCGATCGCCATGGTTTGAATCGCATAGCCTCGATCGAGTGCCAACGCCTGAACAGATCACCCGCCACCACGATCCCGACCCCGACGAGAACCCGTGGGTCGAGGGGCCACCGTCGCCCGAGTTGATCGAACTCGTGCCGTACAACCCGCAGTGGCCGGCCCGCTACGACACGTTGGCGGCCGACATCCGGGCGGCGATGGGCTCGGACTTGCTCGACCTCGAACACGTCGGCTCGACCGCGGTTCCTGGCCTGGCCGCCAAGGACGTGATCGACATCGATCTCACAGTCGCCGACGCTCGCGACGAAGAGGCATACGTCCCCAGGCTGCAGACCGTCGGCTATCGCCTGACCATCCGCGAACCCGGCTGGCACGAGCACCGCTGCCTGCGTCTCGACCATCCGCGGGTGAATCTTCACGTCTTCGGGCCCGATTGCCCGGAGACGATCCGGCACAAGTTGTTTCGCGACTGGCTGCGCATTCATCCCGACGATCGGATGCGATACGAGCAGGCCAAACGATCCGCCGCGCCCGGCGGCGGCCACGTGATGGATTACAACCTGCGCAAGCAGCCCGTGATCCGCGAGATCTATGACCGGATCTTTCGCGCACACGGATTGCTGTAGGACACCGGCCGGCCGGGGTCGGATCTCTCGCGCGAAGCACTGTACGACGCCCGACGGAGGGCCACGAGCGCGCCAGAGTCGAATCCCGAAACAGTCTTGCCCAGCACCGAAACAAAAAGTAAAGTCACTTTCAGTTTTCGCCGTGAACTCCCTCAGAAAATGCTCAGGAGCTGGCATGGAATCCTTCGTTCACCTCCGCAAAGGCAAGACGCCCAAGCGAATACACGCTGATCTCGACGGCCTCAAGGATGACGAACTCGGCCGCGGAGGATTCGTCGGCCGCACCGCGAACATGTACCGCCGCAACGATCCGACCGCCTACCGGACCGTGGGCCCTCTGCGCCCCACCGACGTGCTGTCCAGTGAGCTCAAGCCCAGCGACAGCACCGACGCTCACGGCGGCCCACTGCTGATGTTCTCCAACGCCGACTGCCAGGTGCTGCTGAGCCGACGCGGCGAGGAGATGCCGTTTTTCGTCCGCTATGTCGACGGCGATCTGCTGCTGTTCGTTCACAAGGGTTCCGGCTTGCTCGAGACCGAGTTCGGGCCGTTGCGCTACCGCGAGGGCGACTGGGTGTACATCCCCAAGGCCTGCACGTTCCGCCAGGTGCCCGACGCGGAGTCCACGTGGCTCATGATCCAGGCGACCGACGATTTCCGCGTACCGCCGGCCGGGACTCTTGGTCGCCACTTCCCGTTCGATCCCGCACAGGTCACCATCCCCGAGCCGGCACCGATCGACGACGACGGCCGCGATGAGTACGAGGTCCGGCTCATCCATGAAGGAGGCCCGACTTCTCTGTTCTACCAACATAATCCGCTCGACGTGGAAGGGTGGCGCGGCGACAACTTCCCGTTCACCTTCAACATCGAGGACTACACCGTCATCACGTCCGAAAGCGTGCACCTGCCGCCGACGGTGCACCTGTTCATGCAGGCAACCGGGGTGTACGTGATGAACTTTCTGCCCAAACCCGCCGAAAGTGTGCCGGGCACCGAACGCACTCCGTGGTATCACCGCAACGTCGACTACGACGAGATCGCGTTCTTCCATGCCGGCTCGCTGTACGGCATCCCGATGCCGCCGGGTCTGATTTCCCATGCGCCACAAGGAGTCCATCACGGCGCACCGGAGAAGGCGCGGGAGCGGGCTCGCCGCAAGTTCGACGAATATGACCGGGTGGACTGGTCGGTGATCGCGATCGACACGCGCCGTCGACTCGTCCCGTCCGCTGAGATTCTGGCCAACGATCTGGGGCAGCACTAGACATGACCACCACCGAAGCGCCTGTGAGATTCGAGTACGACCGCATCCCCTATCTGGTGGCCTACCAGAACAATTCGTCCGTGCGTGACGTCTATGGCGGCGTCGCCGAGCTGGTGGTCCTGGAAAGCTATCTGCTGAAGCCCAAGGCGAGGCCGAGTGACACCGTACTCGTGTTCATGCACCCGATCGGCGGCGGCGCCTACCTGCCGATGATCAACGCGCTGGCCCGCGCCGGACATCACGTCATCTACTGCAACAGCCGGTTCCGCGGAACCGACTCCGCGTTGCTGATGGAAAAGGTGGTCGAGGATCTCGGTGAATGCATCAAGGACGCCAAGAACCGCCTGGGCTACGAGAAGGTGGTGCTCGCCGGCTGGAGCGGCGGCGGCTCACTTTCGGTGTTCTATCAGCAACAGGCGCAGCATCCGACCGTCACGGCGAGCCCGTCGGGCGACGGTCCCGACCTGACCAAGCTCGGTTTGATCCCCGCCGACGGGATCATGTTGCTGGCCGCGCACATCAGCAGACACGGCACCATGACCGAATGGATGGACGCGTCGATCCTCGATGAGAACGACCCGACCAAACGCGACCCAGAGCTCGACCTCTACAACCCCGACAACCCGAACCAGCCCCCCTACACACCAGAGTTCCTGGAGCGCTATCACCAGGCGCAGATCGCGCGGAACCGGCGGATCACCAAGTGGGTCAAGGACAAACTCGCCGAACTCAAGGCAGCCGGCCGGCCCGATGACGAGTTCGCGTTCGTGGTGCACGGCACGATGGCCGACCCGCGCTGGCTCGACCCGACGGTCGATCCGAACGAACGCACCCCGGGAACCTGCTATCTGGGCGATCCTCAGGTGGTGAACATGAGCCCGGTCGGACTGGCGCGGTTCTGCACATTGCGCAGCTGGCTCTCGCAGTGGAGCTACGACGACGCGAACGGCGACGCGGTCAAGGCAGGCCCGGACATCGCGGTTCCGGCTCTCGTCATCGGCAATCTCGCCGATGACGCCTGCACGCCGAGCCACACCCGCCGCCTGTACGAGGCGATCGGACACCCGGACAAGGAGATGCACGAGATTCCCGGCGCCAACCACTACTACTCCGGGCCGGACCAGCGCGACAAGCTGCGCCAGGCCGTCGAAGTCTGTACCGACTGGCTGCACCGGCACGGGTTTTCATCGGCGGGTGGAACCGCGACGCCCGGGGTTTCGGCACAGTGAGCACCGGAGCGCTGGACGGGGTCAGGGTCATCGAACTCGGCACCCTGATCTCCGGGCCGTTCGCCGGGCGGCTGCTCGGCGACATGGGGGCCGAGGTCATCAAGATCGAGCTGCCGAAAACGCCTGACCCACTGCGCACCTGGGGTCAAGCCGAACTCGACGGGCATCACTTCTTCTGGACGGTGCACGCCCGCAACAAAAAAGCCGTCACCCTCGATCTCCGTGCTCCGCGGGGGCGCGAGATTTTCCTCGACCTCGTCGAGCGCTCCGACATCATCGTCGAGAACTTCCGGCCCGGCACGCTGGAGAAGTGGAACCTCGGCTACGACGTTCTGCGGGAACGGAACAAGGGCATCATCCTGGTTCGGGTGTCCGGTTACGGGCAGACCGGACCGGACGCGGGCAAGGCCGGATACGCCTCGGTGGCCGAGGCCGCGAGCGGGCTGCGGCATATGAACGGCTTTCCCGGCGGCCCTCCCCCGCGACTTGCTTTGTCGTTGGGTGACAGCCTGGCCGGAATGTTCGCCGCACAGGGTGCGCTGGCCGCGCTCTACCGGCGTACCGTCACCGGTGAGGGCCAGATCGTCGACACCGCACTGACCGAATCATGTTTGGCCATCCAGGAATCCACCATCCCCGACTACGACGTCGGTGGCGTGGTTCGCGGTCCGTCGGGCACCCGGCTGGAGGGTATCGCGCCGTCGAACATCTACCAGAGCGCCAACGGCAGCTGGGTGGTCATCGCGGCGAACCAGGACACCGTTTTCCGGCGGCTGTGCGAGGCGATGGGCCGCCCGGAGCTGGCCACCGACGAGCGGTTCGCCAATCACCTTGCGCGTGGCCGCAATCAGGACGAGCTGGACAAGATCATCGGCGCCTGGGCGGCCGAACGCGAACCCGGCGAGATCATCGCCACGCTGTCGGAGGCCGGGGTGATCAGCGGCCCGATCAACACCGTTGCCGAGGTGGTCGACGACCCGCAACTGCAGGCCCGCGGCATGATCGCCGATCACTGGGACGAACGCGTCGAACGGGCCGTCAAGGGTCCGGGCATCGTCCCCGTGCTCTCCGAATCACCCGGCAGCATCCGCAACGCGGGTCCGGCCCGGCCGGGGCAGCACAACGACGAGGTGTATCGCGGGCTGCTGGGGCGCAGCGCCGACGAGCTCGAATCCCTACGCGCCGAGGGGGTGCTGTGATGAACCTGCCCGCCCACGTCGACATCCGCGAGGTCTGCCTGCGCGACGGCCTGCAGATCGAGGATCCGATTCCCTTGGCCGCCAAGATCGAGATCCTCGAGGCTATCGTCGCGGCGGGGGTGAAGGAGATCGAGGCGACGGCGTTCGTGTCGCCGTCGAAGGTGCCCGCACTGGCCGACGCGGCAGAACTGGCCGCAGAACTGCACCGGTTCCCCGCCGTGGAGTTCTCGGCGCTCGTGGCGAGCCCGAACGGTGCGAAACGCGCGATCGCCGCGGGGTTGAGCTCGATCGAGTATGTGGTGTCGGCGGCCGACAGCCACAGTCGCGCCAACGTCGGGCGGTCGACTGCCGAGGCGACCATCGCGATAGCCGACGTCACGCGCATCGCGCACGACAGTGACGCCTCGATCGAAGTCATCGTCGCCACCGCGTGGGACTGCCCGTTCGACGGCCCGACGCCGCAGCACCGCGTGCTCGATATCGTCTCCGCGGCCGTCGATCTCGGCGTCGACCGCATCGCGGTGGCCGACACCATCGGCACCGCGACGCCGAAACGGGTCACCGACCTCGTCGCCGCCGTCACACCGCTGCTGGGCGCGACACCGCTCGGCGCGCACTTCCACAACACCCGGGGTTGTGGCCTGGCGAGTGCCTACGCCGCGGTACAGGCCGGGGTGACCCGCCTGGACGCATCGGTGGGCGGTCTGGGCGGCTGCCCCTTCGCGCCGGGAGCCAGCGGCAACATCGCCACCGAGGATCTGGTGTATCTGTTGCGGGACTGCGGCATCGGTGTCGACGTCGACCTGACCGCGGCCATCGACGCGGCTCGGGTGGCTCAGCGAGCCGTCGGGCACGACCTACCCAGCGCGCTACTGCGCGCCGGTGACCGGATCCTGGTCTGAACCCGCCATGGCTGCCGGTGAACTGAGTTCCAAGGGACGCCAGACCCGCTCGGCGATCGAGCTGGCCGCCCGGAAGCTGTTCGCCGAAAGGGGCTTTCACGGCACGACCCTCGCCGACATCACATCCGCGGCAGGCAAGAGCCCGGCGGTGTTCTACCGCTATTTCGACGACAAAGAGGATCTGCTGGCGGCACTCGCCGAATCGTTCCTCCACGACGTCGTCGAACCGTCCGGACTCAACCTGCACCTGCCGGACTCCCCTGACGACACCGAGTTCTTCACAGCCGTCGTCACCGGCTACTGGAACATCTTCAAACAGAACATCGGCATCATGATCGCCGTCGCGCAGTTGGCCGCGACCCAGCAACGGTTCGCCGACGTGCAGAACGAGTTCCGCCGCTTCGGTATCGACATCGTCGCCGCGTCGGTCGAGCGCGCACAGGAACACGGCCACGCCAAAGACCTGAATCCACAACACGTGGCGGCGGCGATCGCGTTGCTGTTCGAGAACTTCACCACGGTGTTCGTGGGTCCCTCCACGCTCGGCATCGAACTCACCGACTCCGAGGCCATCACCACGTTGTCGAAGATCTGGAAGAAAACCCTGTACGGCTTCTGAAGCCAGGAAGAGAGACCACCGTGGATTTCGCTCTACCAGAACATCTTCCAGGTCTGCTCACGGAGATGGACGCGTTCATCGAGGCGGAGATCAAGCCGCTCGAACGCGAACACATCCAGTACTTCGACCAGCGGCGCGAATACGCCCGCACCGACTGGGAGAACGGTGGCATACCCCGGCGGGAGTGGGAGGACCTCCTCGACGAGATGCGTCGGCGCGCCGACGCCGCGGGCTGGCTGCGGTATGGGCTGCCCACCCGGTTCGGCGGCCGGGACGGCAGCAACCTCGACATGGCGGTGATCCGGGAACACCTCGCGCACAAGGGTCTTGGCCTGCACAACGATCTGCAGGACGAGTCGTCGATCGTCGGGAACTTCCCACAGGTCATCATGATGGACCGGTTCGGCACCGAAGCGCAGAAGAGCGAATGGGTGGAGGCGATGCTGACCGGCAAGCGCTCGATGGCCTTCGGGCTGACCGAGCCCGGCCACGGCTCGGATGCCACCTGGCTGGAGACCACCGCGGTGGCCGACGGGGACGGCTGGATCATCAACGGCACCAAGCGCTGGAACACCGGCGTGCACCGGGCTACCCACGACCTCATCTTCGCGCGCACGTCCGGTGAGCCGGGCCAGGCCCGTGGAATCACGGCGTTCCTCGTCCCGACCGATGCGCCGGGCTTTAATGTCCCCTTCTACTGGTGGACGTTCAACATGCCCACCGACCACGGCGAGGTCGAGCTCAAGGACGTCCGGGTTCCTGGCGACGCGGTGCTCGGCGAGGTCGACCGAGGGCTCGAGGTCGGCCAGACCTTCTTGCACGAGAACCGAATTCGCCAGGCCGCGAGCAGCCTGGGGGCCGCCCAGTACTGCATCGACCGCGCCGTCGCCTACGCCGGTGACCGCGTCGTGTTCGGCAAGCCACTGGCGGTCAACCAGGCGGTCCAGTGGCCGCTTGTCGAGTTGCAGACCGAAGCACAGATGGTGCGGTTGCTCGTGCGGTACGCCGCAGCCCAGCTGGACGCCAACCACCACATGGAAGTGTCGGACAAGGTGTCGATGGCCAATTACCGCGCCAACCGGTTGGTGTGCGAGGCGGCCGACCGGGCGATGCAGGTGCACGGCGGCATCGGCTACAGCCGCCATGAGCCGTTCGAACACATCTACCGCCATCATCGCCGCTACCGGATCACCGAGGGCGCCGAGGAGATCCAGATGCGCCGGGTCGCGCAGCGGCTCTTCGGGTTCGGCAAGGCCGCGAAGTGACCGACCTGCCGGGTGCGCTGGCCAAGGTGCTCGCGCCGGTGCTCGGCCCGGACGTGGCCGTCGAGAACCTGCGTGAACTCACTGGCGGCGCCAGCCGCACGACGTGGTCGTTCGATGCCGTCACGTCCTCGGTACGTCGTGCGCTGATCCTGCGCACCGGACCGCCCGACGAAATCCACGCCGGCATGGAGTTGGAGGCGGGCACGCAGCGCGCAGCCGCTGCGGCAGGCGCACCCGTCCCCCATGTCCTCGTCGCCGACAATTCGGCTGGCGCGCTGGGCAATCCGTATCTCATCTGCGATTTCATCGCCGGGGAGACGATCGTGCGGCGCATCCAGCGTCAGCTCGACGACGCCGGGCGCGCCGAGCTGCTCGCCCAATGCGCGCATGCCCTCACCGCGATCCACCGAGCAGAACCACCGGAGCTGCCCGGTTTGTCCGAACAGGACCAGCTGGCCCAGTGGCGCGGTCAGCTCGACGAGATGGGCGACACCACAGCGACTTTCGAGTGGGCGTTTCGCTGGCTGGCGGCCAACCGGCCGCCGCCGTCACCACATCGGTTGGTCCACGGCGACTTCCGGATGGGCAATCTGATCGTCGAGGGCTCCGACTTGGCCGCGGTACTGGACTGGGAGCTCGTCCACCTGGGTGAGGTGTACGAAGACCTGGCCTGGTTCTGCATCCGCGCATGGCGGTTCGGGGCGCCGCAATCCATGGGCGCAGGCGGGCTCGGCAGCATCGAGAGTTTCCTGACCGCCTACGAAGAGGCCGGCGGGATGCCGCTCGACCGCGCTGCGATCCGCTGGTGGCTCGTGCAGGCGACCCTGCGCTGGGGGATCATCTGCCGTTACCAGGCCGAACGCCATCTCAGCGGCCAGACCAGGTCGGTGGAGTTGGCGACCATCGGGCGCCGGGTCTGCGAAACGGAGTGGGATCTGCTCGACCTGCTGGACGGGAGCGCGCCATGAGTGACCGATACGGCCGGCCCACGGCCGCCGAACTCGTCGCCGCGGTGGCCGAGTTCCTCGAGACCGAGGTCCGCGCCGAGACCGGCGGAGCGGTCAATTTCCACGCCCGTGTCGCGGCCAACGCGCTGCGCATGGTCGAACGCGAATTGCTCGCCGGTGATCCGGTCGACTGCGATGCCGCCCTGGCTGAGCTCGGCTTTTCCGGCGAGGCTGCGCTCGCGTCAGCCATCAGGTCCGGCGAACTCGACGACCGCGCCGAGGACGTCACCGCATGTCTACGCGTGCTGGTACGGCAGCGGTTGGCGGCCGCACACCCGGGCTATGACGTGCCCTGAGCGCTCAAAGCCGGCGTGCTCGCGCGAGCCACGCGGGCTCGTCGACATGCGAGCCCGCCGGCAGACCGATGGCCTCGGTCTGGGCCGGGCCGACCACCCCGCGGTAGGTCGTGGTGTCCAGCGCCTCGAGCTCCCAGCCGTCGGCGAACGCACCGCGGATGACGTCCTCGCTGACCTCGGGCCCGAAGCCGCGCCCGGCGTCGGACAGTGCCAGCACGTGGACATACCCGCCGGGCCGGCACGCCGTGTGCAAGCTCGCGACATACGCAGGCCGGTCGGTGTCGTCGAAAATGTGGAACAGCGCGCTGTCGATGATCGTGTCGTAACCCGGCTCGGCATCCAACCGCGTCGCGTCGGCAACCGCAAAACGGGCGTCGACGCCACGTTGAGCTGCGTTCTCGCGAGCCTGAGCAATCGCCTGCGGCGAGAAGTCGATGCCGAGCACGTCGTAGCCGAGGCGCGTCAGCAGCATCGTGTGTTCACCCGTCCCGCAGCCCGCATCGAGCACCTTGCCGCGGATCAAGCCGCGCCGTTCCAGTTCGACGATCGCAGGTTGCGGCTCGCCGATCACCCACGGGGCGGTGCGGGACTCGTACGCTTCATCGAACAGGGAGAGTGCCGGTGTCGTATCCATGGACCAAGTCTTCAACCTCAATGTCGCTTGAGGTCAAGCACCAGCCGGGGAAGGTGAACTGATGCCCGTTACCGACGCTGAGGCCATCGACCAGGTTGCCGATCGGTTGTTCGACGCGATCGAACGCAGCGACCGCGCCACGATCGCCGGGATGTGGGCCGACGATGTCACGGTGTGGCATTCCGGGGACCGCAGCGACAACGAACGCGCCCGCGCCCTGCGGGTCATCGACTGGTTCATCGACGCCACCACCGAGCGCCGCTACGAGGTGCTCGACCGGCAGGTTTTCGACGGTGGATTCGTGCAGCAGCATGTCGTACACGCGACCGGGCGCGACGGTGCGTCGATCGCGCTGCGGGTCTGCATCGTGATCAAGGTGAGACCCGACGGTTTGATCCATCGCATCGACGAGTACTTCGACCCCAAGGACATCGCACCACTGCTCGGCTGAGTTCACCACGGAGGCAACATGACGACGCTGCAGGACATCCTCACCGCCAGTGCGGGCAACTGGACCCTGGCCCCTGACCGGTCCACGGTGACCTTCCGCAACAAGACCATGTGGGGTTTGGCAACCGTGACCGGCAGATTTGCCGAGTTCCGCGGCGAAGGCCGGGCAAACGGCGGGGTGAGCGGCCGGGTGGTGATCAACGCGGCGTCGCTGCGAACCGGAATCCGCAAGCGCGACGAGCACCTGCGCTCCGCCGATTTCTTCGACGTCGACCATCACCCGGAGATCACCGTCGAGGTGAGCGACGCGCAGCCGTCGGGTCCGGCCGATGCCCGGCTGGCAGCGACATTGACCGTTCGGGGTGCGACGCGGCCGATCGAATTGCCGGTCAGCGTGCAGGTTCTGGACGACGGCGCGGTGCAACTGGCCGGGCAGTGCACGGTCGACCGCGGCGAATTCGGCGTTTCGGGCAACCTGCTCGGCATGGTCGGACCGGCGACCGCACTGTCAGCGACGTTGGTATTCGTCCGGGCCTGAAGCGGCGCAACAGGATTCGGCGAGTTGCCCGATCGCCGACCCGGCACGCAGTAGCATCGGCGGCATGGCCGGCCCCGCGCCGCTGCGCATCCTTGTGTACAGCGACAACCCACGCACCCGCGAACAGGTGCGACTCGCGCTGGGCAAACGCGTCCACCCCGATCTGCCGGAGCTCACCTACGTCGAGGTGGCCACCGCGCCGATGGTGATTTCGCAGATGGACGCCGGCGGATTCGACCTGGCGATCCTCGACGGCGAAGCCACACCCGCCGGCGGTATGGGTGTCGCCAAGCAACTCAAGGACGAACTCGACGTGTGCCCGCCCATCCTGGTGCTCACCGGACGTCCCGACGATGCCTGGCTCGCGAGCTGGTCGCGCGCCGAAGCCGCTGTCCCCCACCCGATCGATCCGATCCGGCTGGGCGACGCGGTCGTGCGCCTGTTGCGCGCCCCGGTTCAGTAATTCCAGCGAATTACCCTGTAGCCGTTGGTTCTTCACGGCACGGCTGTGGCGCAGCTGTGCGCTGCCGCGGTATGAAACGATACTAACCAAAATATGTGGCACGGGCCGCAAACCTCGCTAGGCTGTGGGTTAGCTCACATCGACAGCCCACCGAGGGAGCGACCGCGAGGCATGAATCTCTACACGCCGATCCTGGTTCTCGGAGCGATAGCGGCTGCCTTTGCCGTCGTGTCCGTGGTGATCGCCCTCGTCATCGGACCCAGGCGCTACAACCGGGCCAAACTCGAAGCCTACGAATGCGGTATCGAGCCGATGCCGGCCGGCGCGGCCGGGGCCACCGGCCAACGGATGCCGATCCGCTACTACCTCACGGCGATGTTGTTCATCGTGTTCGACATCGAGATCGTCTTCCTCTACCCGTGGGCCGTCGCGTTCGACAGTCTCGGCCTGTTCGCGCTGGTGGAGATGCTGTTGTTCATGCTGACAGTCTTCGTGGCGTACGCGTACGTCTGGCGCCGAGGAGGCCTGAATTGGGACTAGAGGAACGGCTGCCCGGCGGGATCCTGCTGTCGACGGTCGAGACGGTTGCCGGATACGTCCGCAAAGGCTCGCTTTGGCCCGCGACTTTCGGCCTGGCCTGCTGTGCGATCGAGATGATGTCCACGGCGGGGCCGCGGTTCGACATCGCCAGGTTCGGCATGGAACGGTTCTCGGCCACCCCGCGGCAGGCCGATCTCATGATCGTCGCGGGCCGGGTCAGCCAGAAGATGGCGCCGGTACTGCGGCAGATCTATGACCAGATGGCCGAGCCGAAATGGGTGTTGGCGATGGGTGTGTGCGCGTCGTCGGGCGGCATGTTCAACAACTATGCGGTAGTCCAGGGTGTCGACCACGTGGTCCCGGTGGACATCTACCTACCCGGCTGCCCGCCCCGCCCGGAGATGCTGCTGCATGCAATTCTCAAGCTGCACGACAAGATTCAGCAGATGCCGCTCGGGGTGAACCGAGCGGAAGCCATCCGCGAAGCCGAACAGGCCGCGCTCTCCGTCACCCCGACCATCGAGCTCAAGGGGTTGCTGCGGTGAGTACCTCCAACGAATCCTCCAACGGCACCAACGGCATCCGGAACGGGATCGGCGACACGCCCGAGGTGATCGGTGTGCGGCGGGGCATGTTCGGCGCCAAGGGCACCGGTGACACGTCCGGCTACGGACGCCTCGTCCGTCCGGTGGCCCTCCCGGGGAGTTCTCCCCGGCCGTACGGCAGCTACTTCGACGAGGTGGTCGACCAACTGGCCGCGGTCCTCGGCGAGGAACGCTACGCCGTGTCGATCGAGCGCGTGGTGGTGTACCGCGACGAGTTGACCCTCGAAGTGAGTCGTGTCCAACTGCCCGCGGTGGCAAGCGTGTTGCGTGACGATCCCGCCCTGCGTTTCGAGTTGTGCCTCGGGGTGAGCGGCGTGCACTATCCCGACGACACCGGCCGCGAACTCCATGCGGTGTATCCGCTGATGTCGATCACGCACAACCGGCGGATCAGGCTGGAAGTCGCCGCACCCGACGCCGATCCGCACATACCGTCGCTGTACGCGATCTACCCCACCACCGACTGGCACGAACGCGAGACCTACGACTTCTTCGGCATCGTCTTCGACGGCCATCCGGCACTGACCCGCATCGAGATGCCCGACGACTGGGTGGGCCATCCGCAGCGCAAAGACTATCCGCTGGGCGGAATTCCGGTGGAGTACCACGGCGCCCAGATCCCACCGCCAGATCAGCGGAGGTCCTACAACTGATGAGCACCTCAACCATGCCGCCCGAGGGCGGAGAAAAAGTCGTCGTCGTGGGCGGCGCGGACTGGGACGAGGTGGTGGCCGCGGCCCGGTCGAGCGCCGCCGCCCAGGCCGGCGAGCGGATCGTCGTCAACATGGGCCCCCAGCACCCGTCGACACACGGGGTCCTCCGGCTGATCCTCGAAATCGAAGGCGAGATCATCACCGAAGCCCGTTGTGGCATCGGCTATCTGCATACCGGCATCGAGAAGAACCTCGAATACCGCAACTGGACCCAGGGTGTCACGTTCGTCACCCGGATGGATTACCTCTCACCGTTTTTCAACGAGACCGCGTACTGCCTCGGGGTCGAGAAGCTGCTCGGCATCACCGACGACATCCCCGAGCGCGCCAGCGTCATCCGCGTGATGCTCATGGAGCTCAACCGGATCAGCTCGCACCTCGTGGCATTGGCAACCGGCGGGATGGAACTCGGCGCGATGAGCGCGATGTTCTACGGTTTCCGCGAACGCGAGGAGATTCTGCGGGTCTTCGAGACCATCACCGGGTTGCGGATGAACCACGCCTACATCCGGCCCGGCGGCCTGGCCGCCGACCTGCCCGACGAGGCGATCGGCCAGGTACGCGACCTTCTCAAGCTGCTCCCGAAACGTCTGCGCGACTTGGAGAATCTGCTCAACGAGAACTACATCTGGAAGGCCCGCACCGTCGACGTGGGCTACCTCGACCTCACCGGCTGCATCGCGCTCGGCATCACGGGCCCGGTGCTGCGATCCACCGGCCTGCCACACGATCTGCGCAAGGCGCAACCGTACTGTGGTTACGAAAACTACGAATTCGACGTCATCACCGACGACCGGTGTGACTCCTACGGCCGCTACATCATTCGTGTGAAGGAAATGCGGGAGTCGCTCAAGATCGTCGAGCAGTGCGTGGACAAGTTGGAGCGGCTCGGCCCGGGACCGGTGATGATCACCGACAAGAAGCTGGCGTGGCCTGCCGATCTCAAGCTCGGCCCGGACGGTTTGGGCAACTCGCCCGAACACATCGCCCGGATCATGGGCCGCTCGATGGAGGGGCTGATACACCACTTCAAACTCGTCACCGAAGGCATCCGGGTGCCGGCGGGTCAGGTCTACGTCGCGGTGGAATCGCCGCGTGGCGAGCTCGGGGTGCACATGGTCTCCGACGGCGGAACCCGGCCGTATCGGGTGCACTATCGCGACCCGTCGTTCACCAACCTGCAAGCCGTGGCGGCGATGTGCGAAGGCGGCATGGTGGCCGACGCGATCGCGGCGGTGGCGTCGATCGACCCGGTCATGGGAGGGGTTGACAGGTGACAGAAGTGTTCCTGGAACTGGGGCAGCGCCCCGACGAAGCGGGCCCGCCGATCAACGGGCCCGTGGCATATCCCGACGATGTGACGACTCGCCTGCGCGCCGACGCCGAGCAGATCACCGCCCGCTACCCTGATGCCCGATCAGCCCTGCTTCCCCTGCTGCACCTCGTGCAGGCCGAGGACGGGTACCTGACACCCGCCGGAATCGCTTTCTGCGCCGACCAATTGAGCCTGACCGAGGCCGAGGTCACCGCGGTGGCCACGTTCTACTCGATGTACCGGCGCACACCTACCGGCGATTACCTCGTCGGCGTGTGCACCAACACGCTGTGCGCGATCATGGGCGGCGACGCGATTTTGGACGCGCTGCAGGATCATCTGGACATCCACGCCGGACAGACGACTGCCGACGGTCGGGTCACGCTCGAGCACATCGAATGCAATGCCGCCTGTGATTACGCGCCGGTCGTGATGGTCAACTGGGAGTTCTACGACAACCAGACTCCTTCGTCGGCGCGCGATCTCGTCGACGGGCTGCGCAGCGGTGACGCACCGGCACCCAGTCGCGGCGCGCCGTTGTGCAACTTTCGCGAGACCGCACGCACGCTGGCCGGGCTGGGTGACCCCCGCGTACCCGGCGGCGCGCCAGGCGATGCCACACTCGCGGGCCTGCGCGTCGCGCGGGAACGCGGCATGACGGCACCCGACAGCAACGCATCCGCGTCCTCGGAGGAGACCGTCGACGACGAGCAGGTGGCCGCGGAGGCCACGCAGGACGCGCCGGCGCCCGGGCCGTCCGCGACCGTGCCGCCAGAGCCCAACACCACCGAAACCGACCCGGACGCAACGGATTCGCGCTCATGACCGCACTGACGCCGGTACTCAGCCGGTTCTGGGACGAACCCGATCCGTGGACGTTGGACACCTACCGCCGTCACGACGGCTATCAGGGGTTGCAGCGTGCCCTGTCGATGGCACCCGACGATGTGATCGCGCTCGTGAAGGATTCCGGCCTGCGCGGCCGTGGGGGCGCCGGATTCCCCACCGGCACGAAGTGGTCGTTCATCCCCCAGGGCGACGAAGGGGCCGGCGCGAAGCCGCATTACCTGGTGGTCAACGCCGACGAGTCCGAACCCGGCACCTGCAAAGACATTCCGCTGCTGCTGACCACTCCGCACTTCCTGATCGAGGGCGTGATCATCGCGGCGTACGCGATCCGCGCCAAGCACGCGTTCATCTATGTGCGCGGCGAGGTGGTTCCGGTGTTGCGGCGCCTGCAGGCCGCGGTCGCCGAGGCCTACGACGCCGGGTATCTCGGCTCGAACATCCTCGATTCCGGGTTCGACCTGGAGCTGACGGTCCACGCCGGCGCGGGCGCGTACATCTGCGGCGAGGAGACCGCGCTGCTGGATTCCCTGGAAGGCCGGCGCGGACAACCTCGTCTGCGGCCGCCGTTCCCGGCCGTCGCCGGCCTGTACGCCTGCCCGACCGTGGTCAACAACGTCGAATCCATCGCGAGCGTCCCACCCATCCTGGTCAACGGAGTCGACTGGTTCCGCTCCATGGGATCGGAGAAATCCCCTGGTTTCACGTTGTATTCGCTGTCGGGCCATGTCAATCGGCCCGGACAGTACGAGGCGCCGCTCGGCATCACGCTGCGCGAACTCCTCGGCTATGCCGGTGGCATCCGAACGGGACACACCCTGAAGTTCTGGACACCGGGCGGATCCTCGACGCCGCTGCTGACCGGTGAACATCTCGACGTGCCACTGGATTACGAAGGCATGGCGTCGGTGGGTTCCATGCTGGGCACCAAGGCATTACAGATCTTCGACGAGACGACGTGTGTGGTGCGGGCCGTGCGCCGCTGGACTCAGTTCTACGCGCACGAATCCTGCGGCAAGTGCACGCCGTGCCGCGAAGGCACCTACTGGCTCGCACAGATCTATGCGCGGCTGGAGAACGGGTCCGGCGGGCAGGAGCGCAGCGACCGGGGAATCGGTGGAGCGTCCGAGGCCGACATCGACAAGCTGCTGGACATCTCCGACACGATCTTCGGCAAGTCGTTCTGCGCGTTGGGTGATGGCGCTGCGAGCCCGATCATGTCGTCCATCAAGCACTTCCGCGACGAATACGTGGCGCATCTGAGCGGCGGGTGCCCATTCGATCCACACGCCTCGACGTTGATGGCGACCGAAGAGGTCGGTGTGTAGATGTTCATTCGGCGAGCAGACACGCAGGTACCCGAAACGCCGCCGGTAGGGGTACCCACGCGTCTTCTCGCGCAGGGAAAGGGGGCACGTCGATGACGCTGGCCGAACCGACCAAGGACAGCCCGCCGGTGGAAATGGTGTCGCTGACCATCGACGGGCATGAGATCAGCGTTCCCAAGGGCACGTTGGTGATCCGCGCCGCCGAGCTGATGGGCGTCCAGATTCCCCGGTTCTGCGATCACCCCCTTCTCGATCCGGTCGGGGCGTGCCGGCAGTGCCTGGTCGAGGTCGAAGGTCAGCGCAAACCGATGGCGTCGTGCACCACCACCGTCATGCCGGACATGGTGGTGCGCACCCAGTTCAGCTCCGAGGCCGCCGACAAGGCGCAGCGCGGGGTGATGGAGCTGCTGCTGATCAATCATCCCCTGGACTGCCCGGTCTGCGACAAGGGCGGCGAATGTCCGCTGCAGAACCAGGCGATGTCCAACGGGCGTCCGGAGACCCGGTTCGAAGACGTCAAACGGACCTTCCCCAAACCGATCAACATCTCGTCCCAGGTGCTGCTGGACCGCGAGCGGTGCGTTCTGTGCGCCCGCTGCACGCGGTTTTCGGCACAGATCGCCGGCGATCCGTTCATCGACTTGCTCGAACGAGGGGCGCTGCAGCAGGTCGGCATCGCGCCCGGCGAGCCGTTCCAGTCTTATTTCTCCGGCAACACCGTTCAGATCTGCCCCGTGGGCGCACTGACCGGCACCGCGTACCGGTTCCGGGCCCGCCCCTTCGACCTCGTCTCGAGTCCGAGCGTGTGCGAGCACTGCGCGTCGGGATGCGCGCAGCGCACCGACCACCGGCGTGGAAAAGTCATGCGCCGGTTGGCCGGTGACGATCCCGAGGTCAACGAGGAGTGGAACTGCGACAAGGGCCGCTGGGCCTTCACCTATGCGACTGTCGGCGATCGGATCACCACACCGCTGCTGCGGGACAACGGGGCATTGCGTCCGGCGTCGTGGTCGGAAGCGCTCGGTGTGGCGGGAGCGGGACTCCTCGCGGCGGCCGGTAGCACCGGCGTGCTCGTGGGTGGTCGGTGCACCGTCCAGGATGCGTACGCGTACTCGAAATTCACTCGGATGGTGCTCAACACCAACGACATCGACTTCCGTTCGCGCCCGCACTCCGCGGAGGAGGCCGAATTCCTGGCCGCGCAGGTGGCCGGTACGGCGATGGCGCTGCGCTACGCGGAACTCGAACAGGCGCCGACGGTGCTGCTTGCCGGTTTCGAGCCCGAAGAAGAATCGCCGATCGTGTTCCTGCGGCTGCGCAAAGGTGCCCGCAAGAACGGGGTTCGGGTGCTGTCGGTGGCGCCGTTCGCCAGTCGCGGGCTGACGAAGATGGCGGGCACGTTGATCCCCGCCGCGCCCGGCGGCGAAGCCGCGGCCCTGGACAGCCTCGCCGACGACGACCGGCTGCGCCGGCCGGGTGCGGTCATCCTCGTCGGCGAACGGCTGGCCACCTCACCGGGCGCGTTGTCCGCCGCCGTGCGGCTTGCGGCCGGCACCGGTGCCCGGCTCGCGTGGATTCCGCGGCGAGCCGGCGAGCGTGGCGCAGTGGAAGCCGGTGCGCTGCCCAATCTGCTGCCCGGCGGCCGTCCGGTCGCCGATGCGACCGCCCGCGCACAGACCGCCGACGCCTGGAACACCGGAGAATTGCCGGGATCGCCAGGGCGTGACGGCGCCGAGATCCTCGCCGCAGCCGCCGACGGCAACCTCGCGGCCCTGCTGATCGGCGGCGTCGACATCGCCGATCTGCCCGATCCTGAGCTGGCACTCAGCGCGTTGCGCATGACGCCGTTCGTGGTGAGCCTCGAGTTGCGCGAGAGCGCGGTCACCGATCTGGCCGACGTGGTGTTCCCCGTCGCACCGGTGGTGGAGAAGGCCGGTGCATACGTCAACTGGGAGGGCCGATTCCGGCCGTTCAAGCCGTCGCTGCAGTCCAACGCCATACCGGACCTGCGGGTGCTGCACTATCTCGCCGACGAAATCGGCGTCGACCTCGGCCTCACGACCGCAGATGCCGCCGACGCCGAACTGACCCGTCTCGGGGCATGGACCGGCGCGCGCGCACCCGCACCAACGGTGCCGTCGGCCGAGCCGGTCGAGCCCGGACCCGGTCAGGCGGTACTTGCCAGCTGGCGCATGCTGCTCGACGCAGGCCGGCTGCAAGACGGTGAACCGCACCTGGCCGGAACCGCCAGGCCGGCCGTCGCGCGGCTCTCCGCGGCGACCGCCGCCGAAATCGGCGCGGCCGATGGCGATCCGGTGACAGTCAGCACTGACCGCGGTGCGATCACGCTGCCGCTGGCGATCACCGACATGGCCGACCGCGTGGTGTGGCTGCCGATGAACTCCCCCGGCTCGGCCGTGCACGCCCAACTCGGGGTGACGGCAGGCGCCCTGGTATCGATCGGACGGGCCACCTCATGACACATCCGGACCCGACGCTGTTCGGCCACGACCCGTGGTGGCTGATCCTCGCCAAAGCACTCGCAATCTTCGTGTTCCTGCTCCTGACGGTGCTGTCGGCGATTCTGATCGAACGTAAAGTCCTGGGCCGCATGCAGATGCGGCCCGGCCCCAACCGCGTCGGCCCGTGGGGCCTGCTCCAATCGCTGGCCGACGGCATCAAGCTCGCGCTGAAAGAGGGCCTCACCCCGGCCGGGGTGGACAAGCCCATTTACCTACTGGCCCCGGTCATCTCGGTGATCCCCGCGTTCATGGCGTTCGCGGTCATCCCGATGGGCGGCGAGGTGTCGGTGTTCGGGCATCGCACCCCGCTGCAGTTGACGGACCTGTCGGTGGCGGTGCTCTACATCCTTGCGGTCACCTCGATCGGCGTATACGGCATCGTGCTGGCCGGCTGGGCATCGGGCTCCACCTATCCCCTGCTGGGCGGCCTGCGCTCGAGCGCGCAGGTGATCTCCTATGAGATCGCGATGGCGTTGTCATTCGCCGCGGTGTTCCTCTACGCGGGCACGATGTCGACGTCGGGCATCGTCGCCGCGCAGGACGGTACGTGGTTCGTCTTCCTGCTGCTGCCGTCATTCCTGGTGTACGTGACGTCGATGGTCGGCGAAACAAACCGGGCCCCATTCGATCTGCCCGAAGCCGAGGGTGAGCTCGTCGGCGGATTCCACACCGAGTACTCGTCGCTGAAGTTCGCGATGTTCATGCTCGCCGAGTACGTCAACATGACCACGGTCTCGGCCCTCGCCACGACGATGTTCCTCGGCGGGTGGCACGCACCGTTCCCATTCAACATGATCGACGGCGCCGACAGCGGCTGGTGGGCGCTGCTGTGGTTCACCGCGAAGGTGTGGGCGTTCATGTTCTTCTACATCTGGCTGCGCGCGACACTGCCCCGGCTGCGCTACGACCAGTTCATGGCACTGGGCTGGAAGGTCCTCATACCCGTGTCACTGGCCTGGATCATGATCGTCGCGACCACGCACAGCCTGCGCGAACACGGCTACCACAACTGGGCGACCTGGCTGGTCACGTCAGCCGTGATCGCGATCGTCGTGCTTGCCTGGGCGTTGTGGAAAGCCCTGCGCCGCAGAACTGTTCAACCGGTGCCGCAGCAGAGTTCGGGGGCCTATCCCGTGCCACCGCTGCCGGCTGCCAGCAAGGAGACCGCTGATGCCTAAGTTCCTCGACGCGCTCGCTGGGTTCGCGGTGACGTTCGGTTCGATGTTCAAAAAGCCGCTCACCGAGGAGTATCCCGAGAAACCCGGACCGGTCGCGCCGCGCTATCACGGCCGCCACCAGCTCAATCGATATCCCGATGGGCTGGAGAAGTGCATCGGATGCGAATTGTGTGCCTGGGCCTGCCCGGCCGATGCGATCTTCGTCGAAGGCGCCGACAACGCAGCGGGCGAACGCTTTTCGCCCGGCGAACGCTACGGCCGGGTGTACCAGATCAACTACCTGCGCTGCATCGGCTGCGGGTTGTGCATCGAAGCCTGCCCCACCAGGGCGTTGACGATGACCAACGAATACGAGATGGCCGACGACAACCGGGCCGATCTGATCTGGGGCAAGGACAAGCTGCTCGCTCCCCTGCAGCCGGGCATGCAGGCACCGCCGCATGAGATGGCGCCCGGCAGCACCGATGACGACTACTACCTGGGCAAGATCACCCCGATCACGGAGGACGTTCGATGACGCCGGAGGTGGTGCTGCTGGCGGAGCATGTTTCGCGGCTCGCCGCCGTCGACGGTGTGGCCCGCACGTCGACCTCCGAGGCCGTGCTGTTCTGGATTCTCGGGGCGGTCGCGGTGCTCGGGGCGATCGGGGTGGTGGCCGCGCCGAAAGCCGTGTACTCGGCGGTGTTTCTGGCGTGCACGATGATCGTGCTCGCCGTGCTCTACATCGCCCAGGACGCGCTGTTCCTCGGTGTCGTGCAGATCGTCGTCTACACCGGCGCCGTCATGATGCTGTTCTTGTTCGTGCTCATGCTCATCGGCGTCGATCTGTCGGAGTCACTCGTGGAAACCCTGCGCGGGCAGCGCGTCGCGGCACTGGCCGCCGGAGTGGGTTTCGGAGTGCTCCTGATCGCGGGCATCGGCAACGTCTCGGTCGCCGGGTTCACCGGCCTGGCCGAGGCCAACGCCGGCGGCAACGTGGAAGGCCTGGCAGCACTGATCTTCACGCGCTACCTGTGGGCGTTCGAGTTGACCAGCACGCTGCTGATCACCGCAGCACTCGGGGCGATGGTGCTCGCGCACCGCGAGCGCTTCGAACGCCGCAAAACTCAGCGGGAGCTGGCCGTCGAGCGATTCCAGGGCGGCGGACACCCGACACCGTTGCCGAATCCCGGCGTCTATGCGCGGCACAATGCCGTCGACATCCCGGCGCGGCTGCCCGACGGTTCGGACGCCGCGATATCGGTCAGCTCGATCCTTCCGCAGCGGGCGATGAGCAATTCGAGGAACGGGGAGGGGTGATGCCAGGATGAATCCCGACAACTACCTGTATCTGTCGGCGCTTCTGTTCACCATCGGTGCGGCGGGGGTTCTGTTGCGGCGCAACGCCATCGTGATGTTCATGTGCGTCGAGCTGATGCTCAACGCGGCCAACCTGGCCTTCGTGGCATTCTCCCGTATGCACGGCCACCTCGACGGTCAGGTAGTGGCGTTCTTCACCATGGTGGTCGCCGCGTGCGAAGTCGTCATCGGCCTGGCCATCATCATGACGATCTTCCGCACCCGCCGGTCGGCCTCGGTCGACGACGCCAGTCTGCTGAAGAACTAAGGGCGCCATGTCACTTCCAGTGTGGTTGCTGATCGACCTGCCGATCACGGGCGCAGCGATCCTGCTGCTGGCCGGCCGGCGCGCGGACCGGTGGGGGCACCTGCTGGGTTGCGCCGCCGCGCTCTCGTCGTTCGTCGTGGGCGCGTTGTTGTTCGTCGACATGCTGGGGCGCCACGGGGAGGACCGCGCGGTCCACGAGAATCTGTTCTCGTGGGTTCCGGTGGCCGGCCTCCAGGTCGACTTCGGCCTGCAACTCGACGAACTGTCGATGTGTTTCGTGCTGTTGATCACCGGGGTGGGCTCGCTGATTCACATCTACTCGGTCGGCTACATGGCCCACGATCCGGACCGGAGAAGGTTTTTCGCGTATCTGAACCTGTTCCTCGCCGCCATGCTGCTGCTGGTTCTCGCCGACAACTACCTGGGCCTGTACGCCGGGTGGGAAGGTGTCGGCCTGGCGTCCTACCTGCTGATCGGGTTCTGGTCGCACAAGCCGTCAGCCGCCACCGCGGCCAAGAAGGCGTTCATCGTCAACCGCGTCGGCGATATGGGATTGGCCATCGCACTGATGGTCATGTTCGCCTCCGTCGGCTCGATCTCGTTCGCCGCCGTGTTCGGATCCGCCCCGGCACTCGCCGAACCGACACTCACCGCGATCGGTCTGCTCCTGCTGCTCGGCGCCTGCGGCAAGTCCGCCCAGGTCCCGCTGCAGTCCTGGCTCGGCGACGCGATGGAAGGTCCGACACCGGTGTCGGCGCTCATCCACGCGGCCACCATGGTGACAGCCGGTGTCTATCTGATCGTGCGGTCGGGGCCCATCTTCGATCTGGCGCCGGCGGCCCAGACCGGCGTCGTGCTCGTGGGTGCGGTCACGTTGTTGTTCGGCGCGATCATCGGCTGCGCGAAGGACGACATCAAGAAAGCCCTTGCCGCCTCGACCATGAGCCAGATCGGCTACATGGTGCTCGCCGCCGGGCTCGGCCCGGCCGGATACGCGTTCGCGATCATGCACCTGCTCACGCACGGCTTCTTCAAGGCCGGCCTGTTCCTCGGCGCCGGCTCGGTCATGCACGCGATGGACGACGAGGTCAACATGCGCCGCTACGGCGGCCTGCGCAAGGCCCTGCCGATAACGTTCGCGACATTCGGCCTGGGATATCTCGCGATCATCGGCGTGCCACCGCTGGCCGGGTTCTTCTCCAAAGACGGCATCATCGAGGCCGCGCTGGGTGCGGGCGGTGTCCGCGGCGTAATCCTCGGCGGTGCAGCCATATTGGGCGCGGGCATCACGGCGTTCTACATGACGCGCGTCATGCTGATGACCTTCTTCGGTGAAAAGCGCTGGGCCGACGGCGCACATCCGCATGAGGCACCTACCGTCATGACTTGGCCAATGATCCTGCTGGCCATCGGCTCGGTGGTCTCAGGTGGCGCACTGGCCATCGGCGGCACGCTGTCGCACTGGCTCGAACCGGTCGTCGGCACGCACGAGGCCCATCACGCGGTCCCGGTATGGGTCGTCACCATCGTGGTGCTCGCAGTCGTGGCGATCGGTATCGCCGTGGCTTACCGGATGTACGCGCAGCAGGCCGTGCCGGTCGAGATTCCGGAGGGTTCGGAGTTGACCGTGGCCGCGCGCCGCGACCTCTACGGCGACGCATTCAACGAGGCGGTGTTCATGCGGGGTGGCCAGGCCTTGACCGCGGCGATGGTGGTGGTCGACGACAAGGGCGTGGACGGGGCCGCCGGTGGGCTGGCCGCACTGGTGAGCCGAACCTCGAACGGCCTGCGGCAGTTGCAGACCGGGTTCGCCCGAAGTTACGCGCTGTCCATGCTCGGCGGCGCGGCCCTGGTGGTGGCGGCGATCCTGGCGGTCCGACTGTGGTGAATTCCTTCCCGTGGCTGACGGCCTTGTGGGCGACCCCGACCATCGGAGCCGCAGTCGTCATGCTGTTGCCTGCTGCCCAGCGGACATTGGCCAAGTGGCTCGCACTGGCGATCTCGGTGGCGGCCCTTGGCCTCACCATCGTGATCGCAGTCGGTTTCGATCCGGCCGGCGAGCAGTACCAGTTCGTCGAATCCCACCGCTGGATACCGTCGTTCGGGACCGGGTACATCCTGGGGGTCGACGGCATCGCCCTGGCTCTGATCGTGCTGACCGTCGTCCTGGTGCCGCTGCTGATCGTCGCCGGCTGGAACGACGCCGCCGGGCAGTCCGGGTTGGCGGGCCGGTCGGTGCAGGCCTACCTTGCACTCACGCTCGCCGTCGAGGGCATGGTGCTCATGTCCCTGGTCGCGCTGGACATCCTGCTGTTCTATGTGTTCTTCGAAGCGATGCTCATCCCGATGTACTTCCTGATCGGGGGCTTCGGCGGCGAGAACCGGTCCAGAGCGGCCGTGAAGTTCCTGCTGTACAACCTGTTCGGTGGATTGGTCATGCTGGCCGCGGTGATCGGGCTGTACGTGGTGACCGCGGGCAGCGACGCGTTCGCGTCAGGGACGTTCGACTTCCGCGAGATCGTCGCGGCTGTCTCATCCGGTGAGATGGTGATCAGCCCGGCCGTCGCGAATTTCCTGTTCCTCGGCTTCATGTTCGCGTTCGCGGTCAAGGCACCGCTGTGGCCGTTCCACCGATGGCTGCCCGACGCGGCAGTGGAGGCCACGCCGGCCAGTGCGGTGCTGATGATGGCGATCATGGACAAGGTCGGCACGTTCGGCATGTTGCGCTACTGCCTGCAGTTGTTCCCGGACGCATCAACATATTTCCGTCCCGTCGTGATCACGTTGGCGGTGATCGGCATCGTGTACGGCGCAATCCTGGCGATCGGTCAGGTCGACGTCATGCGGTTGATCGCCTACACGTCGATATCGCATTTCGGGTTCATCATCCTCGGGATCTTCGTGATGACCAGTCAGGGACAGTCCGGTTCGACGCTCTACATGGTCAACCACGGAATATCCACGGCCGCACTGTTCCTCATCGCTGGTTTCCTCGTGTCCCGGCGTGGCACCCGCCTGATCGACGCCTACGGCGGAGTCCAGAAAGTGGCGCCGGTGCTGGCCGGGACCTTCCTGGTCGCCGGCCTGGCCACCCTCTCGCTGCCCGGGCTGGCGCCGTTCATCAGCGAGTTCCTGGTTCTCATCGGGACATTCACGCGATATCCGGTTCTCGCGGTGTTCGCCGCGACAGCCCTCGTACTCTCGGCCGTCTACATTCTGTGGACTTATCAGCGGATGATGACCGGCCCGGTGCGCGACGGCCTCGCGGACGGTGAGCATCGGATCCGCGATCTGGTGCCGCGCGAACTCGTCGTGGTGGCACCGTTGATCGCCCTGTTGCTCGTGCTCGGCATCTACCCCAAGCCCGCACTCGACGTGATCAACCCGGCCGTCGAGCACACCATGACCACGATCGGTGAGACCGATCCACCGCCGAGTGCCCCGACCGTGGCAGAGGGGGGACGCTAGACATGGTCACACCCAGCATCGAGTACGGCCTGCTCTCCCCCATGCTGATCGTGTTCGGCGTGGCGGTCCTCGGCGTACTCATCGAAGCGTTCGCACCCCGCCAAGCCCGTTACGCCGCCCAGGTGACCATCGCCCTGGGCGGCTTGGTCGCGGCAGTGGTGGCCGTGGTGCTGGTGGCCCGCGACCTGCACGGCACGGCGGGCAAGCCGGCGGTGCTGGGCGCGGTCGTGCTCGACGCGCCTGCGCTGTTTCTGCAAGGCACGATCGCGTTGGTCGGCATTCTCGGAATCCTGCTGATCGCCGAACGGGAGAAGGTCAGCCAAACAGCCGACGGTGCACGAGGTTTGGACGGGTTCACGCCGCAGGCCTCGGCGGTGGCCGGCAGCGTCGCCGAGCAGCTCGCCACCAAGACCGGTGTGATGCAGACCGAGGTGTTCCCGCTGACCATGTTCGCGATCGGCGGCATGCTGCTGTTCCCGGCGGCCGACGATCTGCTGACCATGTTCATCGCGCTCGAGGTGCTGTCGCTGCCGCTGTACCTGCTGTGCGGGCTGGCCCGCCGGCGCCGGCTGCTGTCACAGGAAGCTGCGCTCAAATACTTTCTGCTCGGCGCATTCTCGTCGGCGTTCTTCCTGTACGGCGCGGCGATGCTGTACGGCTACTCGGGCACGCTGGACCTGGGCGGAATCGCCGACGCGGTCGATGCCGGTGCCGGCAACACACCGCTGGCGCTAATCGGCGTGGGTCTGCTGCTGGTCGGGGTGTTGTTCAAAGTCGGTGCGGTGCCATTTCATTCGTGGATACCCGACGTGTACCAGGGAGCGCCCACCGCGATCACCGCGTTCATGGCGGCCGCCACCAAAATCGCGGCGTTCGGCGCGATGCTGCGTATCTTCTATGTCGCGCTCCCCCAGCTACGCGACGATTGGCGGCCGGTGCTGTGGGCGATCGCGATCCTTACCATGGTGGTCGGCACCGTCACCGCGGTCACCCAGAACGACGTGAAGCGCATGCTGGCGTATTCGGCGGTCGCGCACTCGGGGTTCATCCTCACCGGCGTGATCGCCGCCAATGCCGCCGGGGTGTCGTCAACGCTGTTCTATCTGTTCGCCTACGGGTTCAGTACACTCGGCGCGTTCGCGGTGGTGGGGCTCGTGCGCAACGCCGCCGGCGACGAGGAGACCGCGATGTCGGCGTGGGCGGGGCTGGGCCGCCGCTATCCTCTTGTGGGCGTAGTGTTTTCGTTGTTCCTGCTGGCCTTCGCCGGTATCCCGTTGACGAGCGGATTCGTCAGCAAGTTCGCGGTGTTCAAGGCAGCGGGCGAAGGCGGGGCGATTCCGTTGGTGATCGTCGGCGTGATCGCCAGCGCGGTCGCGGCCTACTTCTACGTCCGGGTGATCGTGTTGATGTTCTTCACCGACCCGCCCGACGACGCACCCGAGGTGGTGGTGCCGAGCGGGCTCACGACCGCCGTCGTCACCGTCACCGCGGCAGTCACCTTCGTGCTCGGCGCACTGCCACAACCATTGCTGGACCTCGCCAACAACGCCGAGGCGTTCCTGCGCTGAACCTTCCCTGCGCGAGCAGACGCGCAGGCACCCGGGAATGCGCAATCCAGGGTGCCTCAGCGTCTGGTCGTGCGACCGAGGGCTACGTTCGATCCATGACCATCCTGCTGACCGCCGACCACGGCGCCGTCCGCGTAGTGACGATGAACCGTCCGGAGGCGCGTAACGCGCTGGGCGCGGAGTTGATCGAGGCGCTGTACATGGCGCTCGACGCCGCCGATTCCGATGAGGCGGTCCGGGCGGTCGTCTTGACCGGAACCGATCCCGCCTTCTGCGCGGGGATCGACCTCAAGCAGGCGCAGTCGCTCGGCCTCGAGTATTTCGAGCGGTTCCAGACGCACAACTGCATCACCAAGACCGGTCAGATGCGCACACCGATCATCGGGGCGATCAACGGTGCGACGTTCACCGGCGGGCTGGAAATGGCGTTGGGATGTGACTTCCTGATCGCCTCCGAGCGCGCCGTGTTCGCCGACACCCATGCTCGGGTGGGCATCCTGCCGGGCGGCGGTATGACGGCTCGGCTTCCCCATGTGGTGGGGGCCGCGATGGCACGCCGGCTGTCGATGACCGGTGAGGTTGTCGACGCGGTGCGCGCCGAACGCCTCGGTCTGGTGACCGAGGTGGTTCCTCACTCGCTACTCCTGGATCGGGCCCTCGAACTGGCCGGTCAGATCGCGGAGGTGCCCGGTCCGATCATGGCCGGGCTCAAGGAGATCTACGTGCGTGGCACCGATCCCGTCATCTCGCCCGCACTGGCCGCCGAACAGGAGATCGCCGGCGCCCAGAAACGCGACTTCGATGCACTCGGCGACCAGTACCGGGCCGTCACACAACGCAACAGGAACCAGATTGGCGGCTAAGCACCCGGTTCGATGATCGTCATGCCCTGCCCGGCAGGGTTGTCCATATCCGCCAGTGCAGCACCGGCGCCGTCGAGTCCGATCCGGCGTGTCACCAATTGCTCGGGATCCAGGGCACCCGACGCGAGGAGTTCGAGCATCGCGGGATAGTCGACGGCAGGCATCCCGTGCGATCCGAGGATCGCCAACTCCTGCGCGATCACCCGGTCCATCGGGAACGCGGTCTGGGCGGCCGCTCCGAGCAGCAGGCCTACCTGGATGTGCCGGCCGCGTCGGCGCAGTGAGGAAACCGACGCCGCGGCGAGGGCGGGATGACCGACGGCATCGATCCCGATGTGCACGCCACCGGTTCGCCGCACGATTTCGGTTGCCGTGTCGGGGGTTTCGTCGCCATTGACGAGCTCGTCGGCGCCGAGGCGCCCAGCGATCGCCAGCGCCTCGGCGCTGACGTCAATCGCGATGACCTTGGCTCCGAACGCTTTCGCGATCATCACCGCCGACAAACCAACCCCGCCACAGCCGTGGACCGCCACCCACTGCCCCGGCTGCACCCGTCCGTGTGTCACCACCGCGCGGAACGACGTGGCGAACCGGCACCCGAGCGACGCTGCCGCGACGAACGAGACGGTGTCGGGCAGGCGCACGAGGTTGAACTGAGCACGCGGTACCGCCACCTGCTGCGCGAACGTGCCCGGCAGAGTGAAACCGGGCTGCAGCTGATCGGGACACACCTGCGCGTCACCGGCGAGGCAGAATTCGCAGCGGCCGCAGCCGAGCACGAAGGGTGTGGTCACCCGATCGCCGACCTGCCAGCCGGACACGTCGGCGCCCACCGCCGCGATCACACCGGCGAATTCATGCCCGGGAATGATCGGCAACTCCACCGGATCGTGTCCGCGCCAGGCGTGCCAATCCGAACGGCACACCCCCGTGGCCGCCACCTCGACGATCACCCCATCGTCGGCACACTCCGGGTCGGCCACGTCGACAACTGCCGGTACCACGCCGACCTCGGGATAGACGACTGCACGCACCGTCTGATCGTACGTTCGCTCAGCGGTGTCGCTTGAGGATGAACTCGGCGATGCGCCCGCCCAATTCGGAATTCTTCGGTGTCGACATGTCCACCTGCCGACGTGCCTGCTCGATGACGGGTGTGCCGGGGTCGAGCACCTCCAGGTAAACCTTGTGCGCGGCAAGAGAATCCACGGCGACGTCGACATAGTCGTCGATCACCTCGCCGTGGGTGGGTTCCGGACCGTTCTCGAACAGCCACCGCGGCGGCGCGGCCAAGCTGTCAAAAGCCGCCGCGACGGCATGCGAGAACTCGATGTGATCGCTTTGGTTGGGTGCGTCGGGAGCCCAACTCGGCCCGCTGTAAATGGTGATGACGAGATCGGGAGCGATCGCGGTGATGGTTTCGGCGATCTTGGCGCGCAGTTCGGGAGTGTTGCGAATGGCGCTGTCCGGGAAGTCCCAGAACACCACGTCATCGACCCCGACGATCGCCGCGGACCGTCGCTGCTCACCTTCGCGTATCGGACCGGCCTGTTCGGCGGGCATTCCCGCGATACCGGCCTCTCCGCGTGATGCGAGCGCGTAATGGACGGACTTGCCCTCAGTCGTCCATTTCGCCACGGCCGCACCGATTCCGTATTCGGGGTCGTCGGGATGCGGCACCAGGACCAGTGCAGTACGCCAATCTGTCGGAAAGGGCTGGATATTCATGGCTGGCTCACTCGGGTGTTGTGGGCGGCGCGGATCAGCCACTGGCCGTTCCGCTTGACCATTACATAGGTAATGATGCCGGACCGGTCCTGCGCATCCGCTCCGGGCTGCACATGGTCGGGCCAAGACCAGTGCGTGTGTACCAGCACCGCACCCGGCGCCACGTCGGCGACCGAGACGACCTGCTGGCGGTAGTTGCGCTTTTGTGCGACAACGGATTCCGGGACGTCTTTATGGCCGGCGACGTTGGCGTCCCGCGAGGTCCACCACCGCCCGCTGTGCGCGACGAAATCGGAGTCGTCGGTGAAGTACTCACCCCACCGGTCCATATCGTGCGCGATCCACAAATCGGTGGTCGCGGCGATGACGGCCTTGATGTCCTGTTCATCTTTCGCGTTCACACGTCCAGTGTGAAACCTGAACAGTGATTGAGGTCAACCCTTGGTGACGCCATGCACCACGATCGCCGCGGTCTGCGCCACCCAGTCGTCGTCGAGGTCCCGATCGGGCCACAGCAGCATCCGCAGCATGGTGGCCCCGCCGATGATCTCGACCAGCCGATCAGGGTCCACGTCGGCGTGGACCTCGCCGCGTGCGATGCCGTCAACGATGCGCTCCCGTACGGCGGCGAACATGTCGGTGAACCGACCCATCACCCGGGCGTTGAGATCCGCATCCGCGGCGACGTCGGCCACCAACCCGGGCAACGCGGCGCGCACCACCGGGCTGGTGAACACGTCGCGAGCCGCGCCGATCATCGCGCGGACGTCGGCGGCGATGTCGCCGGCGGGCGTGGCAAGCGCGGTCGGGGCGGCGGGGAACACCGCTTCATGGACGAGCTCGGCCTTACTCGACCAGCGCCGGTACAGCGCTGTCTTCGTGGTCTGGGCCCGTTCCGCGACGGCGCCCATCGTGACGTTCGAATAACCGATTTCCACAAGCAGATCCGCGGTGGCGCGCAATATGGCAGCGTCGATACGTGGGTCGCGGGGACGTCCTGCG
Organism: Mycolicibacterium wolinskyi; assembly: GCF_002101965.1. GTDB lineage: Bacteria > Actinomycetota > Actinomycetes > Mycobacteriales > Mycobacteriaceae > Mycobacterium > Mycobacterium wolinskyi. The sequence goes on along the minus strand of NZ_LQQA01000015.1, from coordinate 119,927 downwards.
CCGGCAGTCTTGCCAACGATTGATGGCTCTGCTTTCATAACGCTACTAACAGTATCGTAATTGCGGTCGTAAGGAAGAATCGCATGGCACATGAACCGGCTGTCGAAGATGTCAGCCGCCTGCAGCATTCGAGTCGCGACGTCACCACCCTGCCGGTCGCTCTGGCGGACTGGCTCTCGACGGTGTTGCCCGGCGGGGCCAACCCACAGGTCACCGTCGAGAGCGGGGTGGATTCCAACGGCATGTCGTCGGAGACCATCCTGCTCACCGCACGCTGGGACGAGGACGGCTCACCCGTCGAGCAGCGCCTCGTCGCGCGCGTCGCACCGACCGACGAGGACGTCCCGGTGTTCTCGTCGTACCGGCTCGATCACCAATTCGAGCTGATGCGTCAGGTCGCCGAACTCACCGACGTCCCGGTCCCGCGGGTGCGCTGGCTGGAGACCACCGGCGCGGTGCTGGGGACGCCGTTCTTCCTCATGGACCGTGTCGACGGCGTCGTGCCGCCCGACGTGATGCCCTATACGTTCGGCGACAACTGGTTCTTCGACGCACCGGCCGAACGGCGTCGCGAACTTCAGGACAGCACTGTAGCCGTGCTGGCCAAGCTGCATTCGATTCCCGACGCGCAGAACCGGTTCGGGTTCCTCACCGAAGTGGACCCGCCCGGCGACACCCCGCTGCACCGGCACTTCGGCTGGCTCAAGGAATGGTACGAGTTCTCCGTCCCCGACATCGGGCGTTCCCCGCTGGTCGAACAGGCGCTGGCATGGCTCCAAGAGCACTTCCCGGAGGACGTCGCCGCCTCCGAACCGGTGCTGGCATGGGGTGATTCACGCATCGGCAACGTGCTCTACGACGACTTCCGGCCGGTCGCGGTGCTGGACTGGGAGATGGCCACCGTCGGCCCCCGTGAACTCGACGTGGCCTGGATCATCTTCGCGCACATGGTGTTCCAGGAACTGTCCGGCTTGGCCGGGCTGCCCGGACTGCCCGATGTCATGCGCGAGGACGATGTGCGGGCCACCTACCAGGAACTGACCGGCGCCCGGCTCGGCGACCTGAAGTGGTTCTACATCTACTCCGGGGTGATCTGGTGTTGCGTGTTCATGCGAACGTCGGCCCGCAGGGTGCGGTTCGGCGAGATGGAAAAGCCCGACGACGTCGAGTCGACCTTCTACCACGCGTCTCTGCTGCGCCGACTGATCGAGGAGTCCTAGATGCTCGGGCCGATGGATGAGTTTCCGGTACACCAGGTTCCGCAGCCGATCGCGTGGCCAGGCTCGTCCGACCGGAACTTCTACGACCGCTCATACTTCAACGCGCATGACCGCACCGGCGACATCTTCGTCATCACGGGCATCGGCTATTACCCGAACCTCGGGGTGAAGGATGCGTTTCTGCTGGTGCGCCGCGGCGACACCCAGACCGCTGTGCATCTGTCCGATGCGATCGACCAGGACCGGCTCAACCAGCACGTGATGGGCTACCGCGTCGACGTCGAGCAACCGCTGCACAAGCTGCGTATCACACTCGACGAGACCGAGGGCATCTCGGCCGATTTCGCGTGGAACGGGTTGTTCGACGTCGTCCAGGAACAACCGCACATCCTGCGCTCGGGTAACCGAGTCACCCTGAACGCTCAGCGGTTCGCTCAATTTGGTTCGTGGAGCGGACATTTGACGATCGACGGCGAGCGCATCGCCGTCGACCCCGCCAGCTGGATCGGATCACGCGACCGGTCATGGGGCATCCGCCCGATCGGTGAGGCCGAGCCCGCGGGCCGACCCGCCGATCCACCGTTCGAGGGCATGTGGTGGCTGTACGTGCCGATGGCGTTCGACGAGTTCTCGATCGTCATCATCATCCAGGAGGAGCCAAACGGGTTCCGATCGCTCAACGACTGCACGAGGATCTGGAAGGACGGCCGTATCGAGCAGCTTGGTTGGCCGCGCATCAAGATTCACTACCGGTCGGGAACTCGTATTCCCACCGGGGCCACGATCGACGCCACCGCAGCCGACGGTTCGCCCGTCCGGTTCGACGTGGAATCCAAACTGCCCGTGCCGATTCACGTCGGCGGCGGCTACGGCGGCGACTCCGACTGGATTCACGGCGTGTGGAAGGGCGAGAAGTTCACCGAGCGACTCACCTACGACATGAACGATCCGGCGATCATCGGCCGGTCCGGGTTCGGCGTCATCGACCATGTCGGCCGTGCGGTGTGCACAGAAGGCGATACTCCGCCGGCCGAGGGTTGGGGGCTGTTCGAGCATGGCGCGCTCGGGCGGCATGATCCGTCAGGTTTTGCCGACTGGTTGACGGTCGCGCCATAGCTGCGTGATTGCAAGTTTTCGCGGATTGTCACTTTTCCGCGGATTGTCACGCTAGCGTGGCGCTCGACCGCGCGCGTCACTCTGGCGTGACAACTGCACCCTAAGCACACGCTTGACGGGCCTATCCCCCGCCCATTGTCACGCCAGCGTGACTCTCGACCACCCACGTCACTCTGGCGTGACAACCGCGCCAAGCCCTAAGCACACTCGCCCAAGCCATCACGCCGCCCAGAACAAGGCCGCCGCACCGACGACCTCGACCAAGCAGTAGAACCAGTTGGGGTAGAACGCGGTCCGTTCATCGAAAATCGCCGAGACGCTACGGCCGACTGCCATTCCGGCCAGGGCAGCGCCGACGGTAACGAGGATCCCCGTCCGTATGTCCCCCGGCGTGGCGGCCGCATAGGCCAGCACCGCCGAGATCGCGAGGCCGAAACCGCCATACACACCACGCACTTCCGCACGAGACGCCCCCGTTTTGAGCGTGTAGTCGAACGGACGCAGCATCGCCTGCGGAGCGGCCAACGCGTACACACCCATGCCGAGGAAGAACACCCCGACGACGATCACTGCGACAACCACGGTAGCCTCCTGATCAGTTGTCCGATCAGCATGCAGACTGAATCCATGTCAGCGCTTCCACAAACCTGCTATCCGGCGGTGTGGCTGTGGCCGGGGCAGGCTCTTTACTCCGGGCCCGGCCTGGGGTTGGAACCGCACTCCGGATCGGTGTGGTGTCTGGCAGTAGGCGTCGACGCGCCGTTGACGGTGATTGTCGATGGCGAGATGGTCGTCGCGCGGACGGTGCTGATCCCACCGCGATTGACCCATCACCTCGTGATGACCGGACCCCTCGTGTCCTGCTACCTGGATCCAGCCTCACACCGCGCGGCATCGTGCCGGCAGCAGTTCGACGCGACGCATCACGGCATTGGGGTCGGCCACCGGGCCGAGGACCTGCTGCTGGTACCACCGGACGACGACCGTGCCGCACTGCGCTGGTTGGACACGGCGGCGCCATCGGCGGTGCACGATATCGATCCACGTATTGAGGTGGCCGCCAAGCAGATTCGCGAAGATCCTGCCGCTGATGTGTCGGCCCGCGAGCTGGCGGCGACGGTGGGACTGTCCGAATCGCGGTTCCTGCATCTGTTCCGGCAGGAGATCGGTTCGAGTCTGCGCCGCTACCGGCTGTGGAGTCGGCTGTTACGGGCGGGCGCCGAGATCGCTGCCGGGCGGAACCTCACCACTGCCGCCGTCGCGGCGGGCTTCGCCAGCCCGTCACACCTCGCCGACCGGTTCAAGACGACGTTCGGGCTTTCTGCGACACAGCTTCTCGCGACGGGCTTGACGGTCCGGATACCGTGACGAGCGACCGCTGAATGTCGGGGATTCACGGCGTGTCGGCGTACAAACACGGTCGCTCGCGGTGCCAACGCCCCAAGGCACCCGCGGTGCCAAGCACCCAGAAAAAACTAGGCGACGGACTGCGCGGCGGGGGCGCGGCCGAAGACCATCGACTCCTCGATGCGGTCGAACCGGTGGTCGATGGCATCGAGAATGTAGTTGTGGCGGACGTGCCATGGACGTCGGGTTCCGGAGCGCGGCAACGCATGTTCGGATCGCTGGATGTAGCCCGCCTCGAGGTCCCACGTCCGTTTCTCCGGCATGGGGACCGCGCCCTTGTGCGGGTAGGCATGGGTGTAGCCGTGAGAACCCATGTACGCCAACAGCTTCGCGACCGCACGTGCCGTCATGTCGGCGCGCAGCGTCCATGACGCGTTGGTGTAGCCGATGCACCACGCCATGTTGGGGACATCTTCGAGGAGGAATTCTTTGTAAACGAACCGTTCGGTCGGCTTGACCTCGGTGCCGTCGACCCGCAGTGCGATACCGCCGAGTGCCTGGAGTTGCAGCCCGGTGGCGGTGACGATCACGTCGGCGTCGATGCGGTTGCCGGACTTGAGGACGATGCCGTCGGCGTCGACGTGGTCGATGTGATCGGTCACCACTTCGGTACGGCCGTCGCTGATGTGCTCGAACAGGTCGCCGTCGAGGACAAGGCACATGCGCTGATCCCAGGGGTTGTAGCGCGGCTTGAAATGGACGTCGACCGGGTAACCCGGCGGCAGCGCGGCCGTGTTCCGGTTGCGGATCAGCCACCGCCCCGCCTTGGGCGCCTTGCGGAAGAAGAAGTACATCAACACGTGCACCATCGCGTTGCGGAACCGCACGACTTGATGAGACAGCCTGCGCGGCAATATTTTCCGGATGGCCTGCACCATCAGGTCGATCCGGGCCATCGACATCATGTAGGTCGGTGAACGCTGCAGCATCGTCACGTGCCCGGCCTGTTTGGCGAGCGCCGGGATCAGGCTGATGGCCGTGGCGCCGCTACCGATGACGACGACGCGCTTGCCGGTGTAGTCCAGCGACTCGGGCCAGAACTGCGGGTGCACGACGTCGCCGCGGAAGTTCTCGATGCCGGGGAACTCCGGGGTGTACGGCTCGTCGTAGTTGTAATAACCGGTACCGAAGAACACGAACCGCGCGCGGTAGTCCTTGGCTTCACCGTCCCGTTCGGTGTGCAGGGTCCAGGTATCGGTGGCCGAGTCCCAATCCGCCGACAGCACATGGGTGTTGAACCGGATATGACGGTCGATGCCGTGCTTGTGGGCTGTCTGCGTGAGGTATTCGCGAATATCGGCGCCGTCGGCCACGTTCTCGGGCCGGGTCCACGGCTCGTACGGGTAACTCAGCGTGAAGATGTCGCTGTCGGACCGAATGCCCGGATAGCGGAACAGGTCCCAGGTGCCGCCGATGCGTGCACGGCGTTCCAGCAGCGTGTAGGTCAACCCTGGGCATTTCTCGTGGATGCGGTAGGCCGCGCCCAATCCCGATATGCCCGCGCCGACGATGAGCACGTCCGAATATTCCGGGTCTCCCGGCTCGTTGGCACCCATGGCGAACCTCCTTTGGTCCCGCTGCGTACCACCACATTAGGTGCTCAGGTGGCCAGCGCGTCAACGATCTGCGCGAGCGAATCCACCGCGATCGGACCGGGCTGGTACAGACAGATCCGGTCCGACACACCGGCGACCCGATCGGCGATGTGTGTGGCGATCTCGGCGGGGCTACCGCATGCCGCGATGGTGTGCAGCACCTTGTCGTCGATCAGCGAACCCATCTCCAGCCAGCGGCCCTGCTTGGACAGCGCGTTCAACTCGGGCTGCAACTCACCCCAGCCGTGCACGTCGAGCACCGGCCGATACGCCGGGGTGGACCCGTAGAACGCCAGCAGCCGGCGTGCCGCGTCGTGGTCGTCGCCGACCGACACAATGATCTCCGGCACGACGGCGAAGGCGTCCGGATCGCGGTTCGCGGCGGCCAGGCCGGCACGCACCGCAGGCATCGTCACCTCGTTCAAGAACCGCTTGGAGCCGAACGGCATCACCAGCAGGCCGTCGGCCAGCTCGGCGGTGGCGCGGGTGAGCCGAGGCCCGAGCGCACCGACGTAGATCGGTGGCGGACCGTACGGGTTGGCGCCGGGGCTGAACGTGGGCGTCATGAGCGTGTGCCGGTAGAACTCGCCGCGGAAATCAAGCCGCTCGCCGGTTTGCCATGCGGCGAAGATGGCTCGCAGCGCCCCGATGAGTTCGCTCATTCTGGCCACCGGCCGGTCGAAGTCGGCGCCGAACCGTTTCTCGATCTGCGTGCGGATCTGCGTGCCCAGTCCGAGGGTGAACCGGCCGCCGGACAGCAGCTGGTGGTCGATCGCCTGGTGTGCCAGATGAATCGGGTTGCGCGGAAATGCGATTGCCACATTGGTCATGAGGTCGAGTCCACCCACCGTGGCGGCCAGAGTCAGCGGCGCGAACACATCGTGCGGGCCTTCGAACGTGAACACCCCGCTCGCCCCGGCCTCGCGCAGGGCTTGCGCCCGCTCAATTGCATCCATCGGCCCGAACAACGCCGTCATGACCTTCACGCCGTGAGAGCCTAGTCACGTGAGCATTCCACCGAGTGCCGATGTCGTCATCGTGGGAGCAGGCTTCGCCGGGCTCTCGGCCGCCCGCGAATTGGTCCGCCTCGGCCACAAGGTGGTGGTGCTCGAGGGCCGCGACCGGGTGGGTGGCCGCTCGTCGACCGCCACGGTCGCCGGGGTGCCGGTGGACATGGGCGGCACGTTCGTCGGCCCGACCCAGGATGCCGTCCTGGCTCTCGCCGCCGAACTCGGCTGCCAGACCGTCCCCACCCACAGCCGCGGCAAGAACCTGATCCGCTGGCACGGCAAGGTGCGGTCCTACCGCAGCACGATCCCGCGCCTGTCGATCCTGGAACTGCTCGACGTGTCCCGCATCCAGTGGCGGTTCGAGCGCTTGTGCCGCGGTATCCGCGTCGACGAGCCATGGAGCGGCCCCCAGGCGCACAAGCTCGACAAGATCAGCTTGGAACGGTGGCTGCGCTCGCTGCATGCGAGCGCGTCGACGCGGAACCTGATGGCCATCATGTCGCGGGTCACGTGGGGCGCCGAACCGGAGGCGGTGTCGATGCTGCACGCCGTGCGCTACGTGAAGGCTGCCGGTGGGCTGGACCGGCTGCTCGACGTCAGGGGCGGTGCGCAGCAGGACCGGTTCCCCGAGGGCACTCAGCAGATCGCCGTGCGTATGGCCGACGAGCTGGGCGACCGCGTCGTGCTGAAGGCGCCCGTCGAGCGAATCGAGCGGCTCGCCGACGGGACGGTGGCGGTCAGCTGCCCGGACGGCCATGTGAGCGCTCGGGCGGTGATCGTGGCGATCGCACCGCAACACCGCTCGGGTATCGAGTTCGACCCGCCGCTGCCCGAGCACTATGACAAGTTGGCGGCGCACTGGCCGCAGGGCAGCCTGAGCAAGGCGTACGCGGCCTATGACCGCCCGTACTGGCGCGCCAACGGCTGTTCGGGCGAGGCGCTCTCCGACGAGGGTCCGGTGTTCATCACGTTCGATGTCAGCCCCGGCGACGACGGCCCTGGCATCCTGCTCGGCTTCACCGACTCCCGGTCGTTCGACGAGCTGCCGCCAGAGCAGCGCCGCGAGCAGGCACTCGCCGGGTTCGCCGCCTTGTTCGGCGACGCCGCGCTCAATCCCATCGACTACGTCGATCATTGTTGGGGCACAGAAGAATTCGCACCCGGCGGACCGACGGCGGCAGTACCGCCGGGGTCATGGACACGCTACGGGCAGTGGTTGCGCCGGCCCGTCGACGCCATCTATTGGGCGGGCACGGAAACCGCCGACGCCTGGACCGGATTCCTCGACGGCGCCGTGCGCTCCGGCCGCCGGGCGGCCGGCGAGGTGGCCGAGCGGCTGTCTAGCTGATCCGCTGTGTGGCCGTCACCGACTCGGCCAGTGACCGCAACTGAGCATTGACGTCGTCGGGGCGTTCGAGGATTGCGCAGTGCCCGCCGCCCAACTCGACGAACCCGGCCAGATTGGGGGCGTCGGCGGCGATGCGCCGCGACGCGTTGATCGGCAGCAACCGGTCTTTCGCGCTGCCGATCACGAGCGTCGGCACCGTGAGGTTGCGTAGCGAGATGTGCTTGGGGCCGAGGTTGTCGACGAGTACGCGCGTCCAGGCTCCGCGGCCGACCGGCGGTGTCGCGGCGAACAGTTGGTAGACGAAGTCGGCGACCCACGGCTCGGCGTCCCGGCCGACCGCGAGCTGCGCGACGAAGCGCTTGTTGGGCCCCTCGGCCATCTTCGGCATGCGGGTGCTGCCGAATGTCCGCAACACCGTCCCGGCGGTGCGGATCCGGGTCGCCGTCAGGCGGGCGGGCACCTGGGCCAGCTGCACGTCGCGCAGCAGGTCGCCGGTGCTGGTGTTGATCAGGGCGACGGCGTCCGCGCACGACTGAACACGGTTCGGGTAGCGCTGCGACCACGACGTGATCGCGATCCCGCCCATCGAATGACCGGCGATGACAGCGTGCTCGCCAGGATTCAGCGTGGCGTCGAGCACCGCGTCCAGGTCGGCGGCCAGGTGGTTGAGGCTGTAGCGGTTGCGGCTGCGGGGCGTCTCGCTGCGGCCGTGCCCGCGGTGGTCATAGGCGATGACCCGGTAATCGCCGGCCAGGTCGGCGATCTGATGAGCCCAGACTTCGATGGCGCACGTGATGCCGTGTGCCAGCACGATCGGATAGCCATCCTCCGGCCCGAATACCTCTGCGTGCAGCTTGACCCCATCGACGGCACGCACCTCGACGGTGCGTCCGGAAGGTAGCTGGGGAAGAGACATGGATGCTCCGTTCATCGGCTTCGTTGCCTGGTCGTGCGATCCTACCGCTCGGTAACCAACACTGGTTTGACCACCTCACCGGCCTTGGCAGCGGCCCACACCCGGTCGAAGTCGCCGAAGGGGTACGACGTGACCAATTTGTCGAGCGGCAGTTCGCCAGTTCGGTAGAAATCGACGAGCCGCGGGATGAAGGTATGCGGCTCGCTGTCGCCCTCCACCACCCCGCGCACCGTCAGGCCCCGGCCCATGATGACGGCGACGGGAAGCTCGGCGGTCAGCGCGCCCAAGCCCAGCAGCGCCAGCGTCCCGCGGGATCGCAAGACCGCGACGGCCGACGCGATGACGTCGGGCCGCGCAGTGGTGTCGACGGCGCCCGCCGCTCCCCCCGTCAACTCGAGCACCGCGGCCGTAGCATCGGTGGCGGTCGGATCGACGGTGGCGGTCGCGCCCAATTCTGTTGCGAGCGCGCGCCGTTGCTCGATGGGGTCGACCGCGACGATGGCCCGGCACCCCGCGATGCGGGCACCCATGACGGCCGACAAGCCGACCGCGCCAGCGCCGAACACGACGACCGCGTCCTCGGGTCGCGATGCGAGCACGTTGAGCACCGCGCCGACGCCGGTCTGCACACTGCAGCCGAGCGGGGCGGCCAGCGCGGGATCGATCGATTCGGGTACGACGACGGCGTTGCGGCTTCCGGCGATCGCGTACGTGGCGAAACTGGACTGACCGAAGAAGCCGCCGCCGACCGGTGCGCCGTCCAGCCACAGCGCGCTGGACTCGTCGCGGCGGCTGCCACGCATGTTGAGGTCCGTGGACTGGTCGCAGTAGGCCGGACGGTCGGCGGCGCAGTTCGCGCAGGCTCCGCAGCTCGCGAAGGTCAGCACCACCCGTTCGCCAACCCGCCGCCGCGCCTTCGGGCCGACCTCGACGACAGCCCCCGCTCCCTCGTGTCCGAACACCATCGGCAGCTTGCGGAAGCGTGCAGCCACACTGACGTCGGTGTGGCAGATGCCCACCGCATCGATCTTGACGAGCACTTCGTCCTCGACCGGCGGGCGTATCTGCACGTCGGTCAATTGCGGATCGGCTCCGGCGTCGAGCAGGACCGCGGCGCGGGCAGTGAGCATCCGGTGATGTTAAGCGACAAACTTGACACCTGTCACAATCGGTTCCGGGCAGAATGTGGCACGACGACAACAGGAAGGCCCTCATGCGTGCAGCACTGATCACCCGGCTCGACGGTCCCGATGCGGTGCAGGTGGCCGACGTGGACGAGCCGGCAGGCGACGACGCCGTCGTCATCGACGTCCACGCCGCCGGGGTGGCGTTTCCCGACGCGCTGCTGACCCGCGGGCTCTACCAGTACAAGCCGGAGTTGCCGTTCAGCCCCGGCGCCGAGATCGCCGGCGTGGTGCGCAGCGCACCGGCCGATGCGCACGTGGCGGCCGGTGACCGAGTACTCGGTCTGACGATGTTGTCCGGCGGGATGGCCGAAGTGGTTGCGCTACCTGCCGATCGGGTGTTCAAGCTGCCCGATGCGGTGTCGTTCGAGGCCGGTGCGGGCATTCTGTTCAACGACCTGACGGTGCAGTTCGCGCTGCGTACCCGCGGCAGACTCGCGCAGGGCGAGACGGTTTTGGTGCACGGCGCGGCCGGTGGCATCGGCACCTCCGCGCTGCGACTGGCGCCCGCGCTGGGCGCGTCACGCACCATCGCGGTGGTGTCCACCGAGGAGAAGGCGGAAATCGCCAGGAGCGCAGGAGCTTCCGACGTGGTTCTGGCCGACGGGTTTCGCGACGCGGTCAAAGAACTCACCGGTGGGCGGGGCGTCGACATCGTCCTCGACCCCGTTGGCGGTGACCGCTTCACCGATTCCCTGCGCTCGCTCGCGGTCGGCGGGCGACTCTTGGTGGTCGGCTTCACCGGTGGTGAGATTCCCACCGTCAAGGTCAACCGCCTACTGCTCAACAACGTCGACGTGGTCGGTGCCGGTTGGGGTGCATGGAGCTTCTCGCATCCCGGCTACCTCGCCGAGCAGTGGGCCGAGCTCGAACCGCTGTTGGCCTCCGGAGCCGTCGCGGCACCGCAACCCGAAGTGTATCCACTGGAGCAGGCCGCCGAAGCCATTGCGTCCCTTGAGAATCGGACCGCCAAGGGCAAGGTGGTGCTGAAGCTGCGGTGAGTCCGGTGCTACTGGCTGGTGGGCCAGTAGTGGCTGTCCGGAGTCGCGCGGGCGCCGAATATCGCCTGCCCGACCCGCACGCACGTCGCGCCTTCCTCGATCGCGACCTCGTAGTCACCGGACATACCCATCGACAGTTCGCCGGGTCCGACGACGTCGAGTTCGCGTGCGTGATCGCGCAACTTACGCAGTAATGCGAAGCAGGGCCGGATGCGCTCGACATCGGAACTCAAGACGGCGATGGTCATGAGCCCGCGAACGCGTAGCGCGCTGTAGCTCGGCAGTGTCCGCAGGAACCCGATCACGTCGTCGGGCGCCAAGCCGTATTTCGAGTCCTCACCCGAGGTGTTGACCTGGACAAAGACGTCGAGAGAGCGACCCAGGGTCTGCAGGCGCCGATCGAGGGCTTGCGCCGCCCGCGCGTTGTCGAGCGCCTGGAACTCCGCGGCGAACTCCGCGACGTCCTTGGCCTTGTTGGTCTGGAGGTGGCCGATCACCGACCACTGCACGTCGAGGTCGGACAGGTTGCGCCACTTGCGTTTGGCCTCCTGCACCTTGTTCTCCCCGAACATCGTGCACCCGGCGGCGGCCGCGAGTCGCAGCCGATCCTCGTCGACCGTCTTGCTCACCGGCAACAGCCGCACGTCGCCGGGCTCGCGGCCGGCCCGTTGCAGCGCGGCCTCGATCCGCTCACCGACCTCACGGAGGTTGTGGGTGAAGTCGGCGACGGTGCGAGCCTGCGGGTAAGCGGTCGGGTGACTCATGAACCGAATTCTCCTCCGGCCAACCGTCCGGATTACGCGGTGGTCAGTAGACGGCTGAGTTGTGCCCGGCTGTCGACGTCGAGCGGGAGCAGCGGCGGGCGGGGATCGCCCATACCTTGGCCGAGCAGCTCGAGGCCGGCTTTGACCGTCGTCGGCAACCCGCCGGCCACGATGAACTCCAGCAACGGCCGCATCTCCTCGTACAACGCTTCAGCACGAGGGCCGTCACCGGCGCGGACCGCCTCGTAGAGGTCGAGGCAGGGCTGTGGGCGCAGGTTCGGCGCCGCGGTGCACCAGCCCTTGGCCCCCGCGTTGAATGCCTTGAGCGCCAACGGGTTGTTGCCGTTGTAGAACGGCAGCTGCCCGTCGCTGAGCTCGGCGATCCGCTGCATGCGCGATAGATCTCCGGTCGACTCCTTGACCATCGTCACGTTGTCGATGTCGTCGAACATCGACACCAGCAGTTCCGGGCTCATGTCGATGCCGCTGGTCGCCGGGTTGTTGTACACCATGATGGGAATGCCGATGGCTGCGCCGATCGCCGCATAGTGCTGACGGAGTTCACGCTCCGACAGCTTCCAGTACGAGATCGGCACCACCATCACCGCGTCGGCACCGGCGCGCTCGGCATACTGTGCGCGACGAATGGTGTTGGCGGTGGTCAGATCGGACGCGCCGATGATGACCGGCACGCGACGGCCCACCACGCCAATCGTGGTGTCGACGACGGCGTCGAACTCGGCCTCGGTGAGGTAGGCGGACTCGCCGGTGCTGCCGAGCGGAACGATCCCGTGCGCGCCATCGGCCACCAAGCGTTCGACGAGTGCGGCCAGTTTTCCGGTGTCGACGTCGTTGTCCGCGGTGAACGGCGTGACGGGATAGGCGAGGATGCCGTGGATTTCGTTCGTGGACATTTGCTTCTCTCTTTCGGCTCGGGTCTAGTTGGTGATCGCGTCGGGATGGCGGACGAGGGCACGCCGCGCGTAGTAGGCGAAGTTGGCCTGGCTGCGTTTGGGACGAAGCGTCCAGTCGTGGGCTTCGCGGGCCAGCCGGGGCGGAAGGTCGGCCACGGTGCCTGCGGCCATCGCGGCGAGCTGCAGTTTGGCGCCGCGTTCGATCAGCATCGCCAGCGAGCACGCCTCCTCGACGCTCGCGCCTGCCACCACATGTCCGTGGTGGGCCAGCAGAATGGCTTTCTTGTCGCCCAGCGCCGCGCTGATGATCTCGCCTTCCTCGTTGCCGACGGGCACACCCGGCCAATCGGCGAGGAACGCGCAGTCGTCGTAGAGCGGGGCGATGTCCATCTGCGACACCTTCAGCGGAACCTCCAACATCGACAGCGCCGCCACATGGAACGGATGCGTGTGGACGATGCATTGCACGTCCGGGCGGGCACGATAGATCCAGGAATGGAAACGGTTGGCGGGGTTGGCCATTCCGCTGCCGTCGAGAACATTGAGGTCCTCGTCGACGAGCAGCAGGTTCTCGTCGGTGATCTCGTCGAAACCAAGACCGAGACGTTGCGTGTAATAGGTTCCCGGCGCTTCGGCGCGCGCGGTGATCTGACCGGCCAGGCCTGAATCATGACCGGCGTCGAACAGCGCCCGGCACGTCAGCGCAAGTTTCTGCCGGATGGTCAGCGCAGAGTCCTCGATGTGATTCGCTAGTCCGTCGAGGGCGCGTTGCATCAAGACCTGCTTCGAATCACCAAGTGTGCTCGTCATGGGGAGCCCCTTTCCAGTATTTCGCGGTCGGTGACACACCGCCGACGTTAGGACACTTTGTGTCCTTCAGTCAAGATTGTTTCCCACCCGACGGATCTGCACCCGTCCGCCGGAGGTTGGTGACTACCGGAAGGACACTTTGTGTCCTATCATCGCCCCTGCGTTGTCAATGCGAACAACGAGGAGAACCGAGATGAAGCACCTGACAAGGTCGGCACCGGCCCGCCGAGTCAGTGCGGTGCGCCCTCAGGCAAAGACCGTCACGATCCACGGTTTGCCCGACCTCGAGCCCATCCACACCGTCCATGTCAGCCTCAATTGCTGACCGGATTCAGCGGTTACGGGGGTACTCCGTGTGAGTCACGACCAGCACCTCACTCGGGGCACTCCCCCGTTGACGCAGCTGGTGCGGGCGGGAGGCGTCGAAGTAGGCGCTGTCGCCGGCCTCGAGCGTCACCAGCTGGTCCTCGTAGCGCAATTCGACTGTCCCGCGGTGCACGAAGACCATTTCCTGGCCGGCATGGGCTGGATGCGGATGCTCGGCGAACCGGAGTGTCGGGCGAACGATGAACGGCGACATCGTTTTCCCGAGCATGGCGGACGCGACAGCGTGGTAACGGGCGTCCGGCCGTTCGTCGGCGCGGTTTACCGACAACGTCGCGGTGGCCGGGTCCTCGGCGAAGAGTTGAGCCACGTCGACCTCGAGGACCCGCGCGACCTTCATCGCAACGGCGATGGACGGTGTGGAGCGCTGCCGTTCGATCTTCGACAGGTAACTCTTCGTCAAGCCGGTGGCCTCGGCCAGTTCATCGAGCGTCATCCCCCGCTGTTGACGCACGGCACGCAGCAGTGCGCTCATGATTGCTCAGCAGTCGTCGGTGCCACGCCTGACAGTGTGACATATCCACTACAGGACATCCGGTGTCCTGTGGAGGTGTCACCGGTTATCCGCGCCGGGTCGCGACGACGTGTCCGCCGGAGTCTTCGGCAGCGACCTGGCGCGGATATCCTTCGGTCAGTTCAGCTGTGGATTTGAAAGACGTTGTCCAACCGATGCTCTCAAGCCACTCCCGGGCATCCTCACCAAGTCCCCGCTCGGTGTTCGGCATATCCCGATACAGGCCCTCGGCCGCCACAGACCGCAGGGTGTTGCGGAACGCGGCACCGGCCATGACCGGAAAGCCATACCGGCTACCCGGAGCCGAGAGCTCGGTCACGGCGCGAACCCCCGCCCGGGCCACGTCGGTGGGCAGGGTCATCAACGCGTGATCCACCCAATGGGTGGGGACTTCCGGCTGAAAACCACTGTCGAGAAGGACTTTCGGCCACTCGCTGCCGCCCAGATCTGCGGGTACGACGTGTCGATCACACGCCGGCCGGATCCCTTCGAGCACCTGCTCTTTGAACGCGAACAGTTGCGGCAGATCGATTTCGAAGAGGTGCACAGCCCTCGGCCAGGACAGCCGGTATGCGTGGGTGTCCAGACCCGCACCCAACAGCACGATCTGGGTGCGACCCTCGGCCGCCGCCTGCAGCAACGCATCGTCGGCGATCCGCACCCCCAGGGTGCGGGGCTCGTACATGACATCGGCCAGGCGCAGCACCGACCCCCAGGTCTCGGCCGCCCCCGCGGGTGCATTGGGACTCAGATACGCCTGTTCGGCCGCCTCGACGAACCGGCGCGCATAGGGATCGTCGTACAGCCGGTCGGCACGCGCGGATTCTCTGGCCCTGATGACCGCGACGCCCACAGCCGTCAACGGCGCGCCGTTCAAGATCTCGGGTAGTGATCGCGTTGTCATGGGTCCCCCTGGTCCATGTCATTACTTGACGGCCGGTAAGTATTGATCGCCTGGCCGCAACGCTAGGCTCATTGCTGACCGGTCGTCAAGTAATGATGGGAGCCCGGCCGTGGCGGGTCGCCGCACCGACACACGAGACAAGATCCGATCCGTCGCGCTGGATCTGTTCTCGACCCATGGCTATGACCAGACCTCCATCCGGCAGATCGCCGAACAACTCGGCATCACCAAAGCGGCGATCTACTATCACTTTTCCGCCAAGGAAGACATCGTGGTGAGCCTGTCGGACGATCTGCGCACCGGCGTGGACGACATCTTGTCCTGGGCCGCCGGCCAACCGCCCGGCAAGCGCACCGGCCGCGAGATCCTTCGCCGCTACGGCGCGGTGCTGCACGGCACCGGTCGGGCCATGACGCGATTCATGAACGAGAACTATGCCGCGTTCAATCGGCTTGGCATCGGTACCGACTTGCGCTATCAGTTCCGCGCGGTCGCGGACGCGATGACCGCACCCGACCACGATCCCCTCGCGGTGTTCCATGCGCGCCAGGCTCTGCTGACGATGTCGTGGAGCGTGGCGATGATGGGCGATCTGCCGTTGACCGACGAACAGTGCAACGAAACCGCGCTGACGATCGCGCTCGGCATCTACAACCGGAGCTGACGTTCTCGCACGCCGACGAGCGACCGCAAAACACCGCTATTTCGCGGCGTGTCTACGGGCAGACACGGTCGCTCGCGGTGCAGGGGTCATGGGAAGGCACGCAGCGCGATCGCCGCGACGCGGTCGAGCATGGCCCGCGACGTGCCGTCGGACGCAGCCTGCGCGATACCGCTGAGCGTGGTCATCACGTATTGCGCCAGTGCTCGGGCATCGGTGTCGTCAGGTAGGTCGCCGGCGGCGATGTCGGTGCGAATCTTGTCGGCGAGCATGTCCGTTTTCTGGCGGCGGATGCGGCGCAGGCATGCTTTCACCGCCTCGTCGGCAGTGCCGTCGTCGCCGCTCACAACGAGGCACCCGCTCGGCAGTCCGCGCCGGGTATAGCGCCCGGGCGCCTCGGTGAGGATCCGCGCGACGGCCCAACGCGCGCTCGGTTCTTCGGTCAGCGCGGCTTCGATGAATCCGCCGTAACGGGTGTCGTAGACCTCCACGGCTTCGGTGAACAGCTGCTGCTTGTCACCGAAAGCCGCGTAGATGCTGGGGATTCCGACGCCGAGCGCGCTACTGAGGTCACGCGTCGACGTCGCCTCGAAACCGCGCTCCCAGAACAGCCGGATGGCCTTGTCGAGGGCGGCATCGCGATCGAAAGAGCGGGGACGCCCGCGCACCGGTGCCATGCCCGCCATTCTATAGCGGTCGCTAGATAATGTGCTAGCGTCGAATTTTGTATCACTCGCTAAAGAAAGGATTCAGCGTGTCCGCTCTTACTGGCAGAACTGCACTGGTGACGGGTGCCAGCCGCGGGATCGGCCGTGCGATCGCCTTGCGGCTGGCCCGCGACGGCGCGCGGGTCGGCGTGCACTACGGCGCGAGCGCCGACGCCGCGAAGCAGACCGTGCAAGACATCATCGACAGCGGCGGCGACGCGTTCGCGGTGCAGGCCAAACTCGGTGTCCCCGGTGACGCGGCTGCCCTGTGGTCCGCGTTCGATGCGCACGCCGACGGCGTGGACATCCTGGTGAACAACGCCGGAATCCTCGGCAGGCGGGTCGCATTCACCGACGTCGCCGAACCCGCCTATGACGAGATCTTCGCCGTGAACACCAAAGCGCCGTTCTTCGTCACCCAGCACGGGTTGACGCGGCTTCGGGACAACGGCCGCATCGTCAATCTCTCGACGCGCTTCACGCACGGTTCCCGCATACCCGAATTGATGACGTACGCGATGAGCAAGGCAGCGATCGACTCGTTCACCGCGACGCTGGCCAAACAACTCGCCGCCCGCAACATCACCGTCAACGCGGTGGGCCCGGGAAGTACCGACACCGACATGAACGCGGCCCGGCTCGCCACTCCGGAAGGCCGCGCGACGGTCGCGGCGCAGTCTCCGTTCAACCGCGTCGCTCGACCCGACGACATCGCCGACATCGTCGCCTTCCTCGCGTCCGACGACGCGCGATGGGTCACCGGCCAATGGATCGACGCGAGCGGCGGGTCGATGCTCTGATGCCGGTCGCGATCTGGATCATCGGCCTGGCGATCTTCGCCCAGGGAACAAGCGAACTCATGCTCGCCGGCCTGCTGCCCGAGATGTCAGCCGACCTCGGTGTGACGATTCCTCAGGCGGGCCTTCTGGTTTCGGTGTTCGCGCTCGGAATGCTCGTCGGTGCACCAGTTCTCGCGATCGCCACCCTGCGGTGGTCCCGCCGCCGTGCGATGGTCGCGTTTCTGGCGATCTTCGTCGTCGCGCACATCGTCAGCGCCCTGAGCAGTTCGTACGCGGTGCTGATGACCGCTCGGTTCGTCGCAGCGTTCGTGTACGCCGGGTTCTGGGCGGTCGGCGCCGGGACCGCGATGGCACTGGTCGGTGCCGAGCGACGCGGCCGGGCCATGAGCATCGTCGCCGGCGGGCTCACGGTCGCCACGGTCATCGGTCTGCCCGCCGGCACCTGGATCGGCCAGCACCTCGGTTGGCGCGGCGCGTTCTGGGCGGTGGCCGCACTGTCCTGTGTCGCCGCGGGCGCCGTGCTCGCCGCGGTGCCCGACACCCGCCCGGACACCGAACCGCGTATCGGCGACGAGCTTCGCGGGCTCGCCGTGCCGCGGCTGTGGCTGTCCTATGCCATGACCGCGGTCTCGACGGCGGCGCTGCTCGGCACATTCACCTACCTGGCCGCCATGCTGATCACGACGAGCGGGCTGCAGCCGCAGTGGGTGCCCGCCGTATTGCTCGGGTACGGGTTGGGCGCGCTCGTCGGCATGGCGGTGGGTGGCCAGGTGGCCGACCGCTGGCCGCGCGCGACGCTCGCGGCCGGTTTCACGACCCTGCTGGTTGTGCTCGTGGCACTCGCACTCACCACCCGCCACGTCACCGCCGTCAGCGCGCTCGCGTGCCTGCTCGGCTTCGCGGGCTTCGGGACCAACCCCGCCCTCAACTCGCGGGTGTTCGCGCTTGCGCCGTCCGCTCCGACGCTGACCGCCGCCGGCAACGTGGCGTCGTTCAACGTCGGCATCAGCGTCGGACCGTGGGTGGCCGGGATCGCCCTGACCGCGGGTCTCGGATACCCGGCCGTGCCGTGGATCGGCGCGGCGTTGGCGGTGTTGGCCCTGGTCTTGCTGGCCATCGACGTGCGAATGGCCGGGCGCGTGCAGGAGGGAATATGGAGAGGGTCGCGCGTGTTGCGCGATGCGTGACTGAACACGCCGAGTTGAGCCCCACCGATTGGGTTCGCGAGCAGACCGAACGCATCTTGGAGCAGGGCACCACCGACGGGGTCGAGGTTTTGGACCGGCCCATCGTCCTGTTCACCACCACGGGCGCGAAGTCCGGTAAGAAGCGCTATGTACCGCTGATGCGCGTCGAGGAAAACGGCCGCTACGCCATGGTCGCGTCGAAGGGTGGCGATCCCCAGCACCCGTCGTGGTACTTCAACGTCAAGGCCAACCCGACCGTGACGGTGCAGGACGGCGACAAGGTCGCCAAGGACCTGACCGCCCGTGAGCTCGAAGGTGACGAGCGCGAACACTGGTGGAAGCTCGCTGTCGAGGCCTACCCGCCCTACGCCGAATACCAGACGAAGACCGACCGACTGATCCCCGTCTTCGTGGTCGAGTAGAGCTTCGCCCACATCTCACGACACCAAAGCGGCCCCGGAGAAATCCGGGGCCGCTTTGTGCTCTCCGCCCGAGGGCAGAACCCAGTCACACCACGGAGGTCAACCGGGCGACCGGGTAGCGCGTCCTCGACGCCTTTTCACAGGACGCGTGACGACCGTAGGAGACGCGCTCATCGAGCGCCTTCGAATTCCGTGCCGCATTGCACAAAACCATCAGCGGTTCACTGCGGTGGCCGGCCACCCAGCGTCCTGGTGATCTGCTCGGCATAGCCGACCACCAGGTCGACCCAGGCCTCGCATTGCTCGCGTGGCATGCGGACCGTGGGACCGCTCACCGTCAGCGCCCCGAGAATGTCGCCCGCAGAGTCGAATACCGGCGCGGACAGTCCGGACGCGGAGTCCTCACGCTCCCCCGCCGTGATGGCGTAGCCGTCGGACCGGGTGGCCGCGATCAGACCGGCCAGCTCGTCGGCACTCGTGACGGTCCCTTCGGTCATCGGCTCCAAGGGTGCGCTCAGAATGCGTCTGGCGAGGTCGGGGTCCCACGCGAGCAGCACGCGCGAGGCCGAACCCACGTGCAGCGGAATGACTTTGCCGACGTACATGTCCCGGCGAAGCGCGTGATGGGTTTCGGCGACGGCGACGCACACCCGGAAGTTCTGCTCCACCGTGAAGAAGCATGCGGTCTCGCCCGTCTTGTCGCGGACTTCCTTCAGAACCGGATTGACCACTGCCAGAACGTCGACGTCCTTGCGCGCGGTGGCCGCCCAGTACGACATCCGGATCCCGATGCGGATCTGGTCGCCGATGCGGTCCAGCATGCCCTGCGCGACCATGTTGCTGACCAGGCGCTGAACGGTCGAGGTCGGAAGCCCGGTGGCCTGTTGGATCTCCCCGAGGGTCATCGCAGGCCGTGCCAAGGTGAACGCATTGAGGATCTCGGTGATCTTCGCCAGCACCAACAGGGTCTGCTGTTTGCCGGACGAATCCACGTCTTCCTTGGCCATGCCGTGAATCTACCCAACCGCTCGTGCCGGACGCGGTGTTCAGACAGTGCTCTCCGCGGCTGCCCCACCGATGACCCACGGGAATGCGGTGGCACTCGACCGCGCGCCCTGCGCGGTCTTCGACCGATTCGGTTCACCGATCTCGGCGAGGACCTTCTCGGACAGGCGCACAAGCGACGCCAACGAATCCGGGGTCAGCCAGTGCGGCCGTAAGGCGAACAGCAGGTCCTCACTCGACGTGTTGCCGCTGGCACCCGGCGCGAACGGGCAACCGCCGAGGCCGCCGAGGGAGCCGTCGACCATCGTCGCACCGGCGTCGATGGCCGCCAAGCTGTTGGCCACGCCGAGGCCCCACGTGTCGTGGCCGTGAAAAACGATGCGGCGCTCGGCATTCGACGTGGCCAGGCCGCGAATCAGATCGCCGACCTGGGTGGGGATGGCCTGGCCGATGGTGTCGCACACGACGACGTCACTCGCACCGTCGGTGCGCGGGTCCGCCGCGATCGCCCACACTCGCCGTGGGTCGATGAGCCCTTCGAACGGGCAGGTGAACGCGGTCGCGATGCACAGCTGGATCGAGCCGCCCGCTTCGGACGCGATGCGCACGGCGTCGGGCATCGCCGCGACGCTGGTCTCGGTGTTGCGGCCGATGTTGGCCTTGTTGTGGGAGTCCGATGCCGAAAAGCAGTACTGGAAGTGACGCGCACCCGCCGCTGCCGCCTTCTCGACGTGCCTCGGGGTGGCCACCCAGATCCAGCACTTGTCCAGTTCCTCTGGCGTCAACGCCGACACGACGTCGAGGGTGTCGGCGAGCGGCGGCACGAGATCGGGCCGGGCCATCGAACCGATCTCGAGAGCCGGTACGCCGATCGCCAGCAGCTCACGGATGACTTCGACCTTGAGCTCGGTGGGCAGCATCTTGGCGGTCAGCTGCAGGCCGTCGCGCAACGTCACATCGCGCAGCTCGGCTTGCGGGGTGTATGAACGGGGCTGCGGAATGGTCATGTGAGAGCTCCGATTTCATCGTCGTCGAGACCCAGCAGGTTCGACAACACCTCGTGGGTATGCTCGCCGAGGTCGGGTCCCACGCTGCGAATGGGCAGCGATGCGCCGCCGATGACCGGCACGATGCCGGGGAATCCGACCGATTGCGGTTCGGCGCCACCGGTGTCGACTTCGAAGTGCTGGATCATGTTTCGCGACTCGTACTGTTCGTCGTCGCAGATGTCGGCGGCCGTGTAGATCGGCCCGGACGGCACCCCGGCCTCGTCGAGCAGCTTGAGCGCTTCGTCGCGCGTGAGCCGGCTCGACCATTCGGCGATCGCGGCGTCGAGTTCGTCGCGACGCTGCCAACGTCCGGCGTTGGTCTGCAAGTCGGGATCGGCGGCGAGATCCGGGCGGCCGATCGTGGTCATGTAACGCTGGTAGATCGCGTCGCCGTTGCCCGCGACGATGATGCTGGTGCCGTCCGCGCACGGGTAGGCATTGCTCGGTGCGATGCCCTCCATCCGACCGCCGACGCGCTGCCGCTTGACGCCGTAGGCCAGATAGTCCGGGACCAGTGATTCCATCACCGACAGAATCGCCTCGTTGAGTGCGACGTCGACGATGCGTTGCTCCAGCGGCACAGTCGTGCGCTCGCGCTGAAAGAGCGCCATGACGGTGCCGAACGCGGCGTAGATACCTGCAATCGAGTCACCGATGGACACCCCGGTGCGCACCGGCGGGCGGTCGGGATCGCCGACCAGTTCGCGTAACCCGCCGTAGGCTTCGGCGACGGCCGCGAAGCCGGGCCGCTGGGCGAGCGGACCGGTCTGGCCGAACGCCGAGATGCGCGTGATCACCAGATTCGGATTCGCCTCATCGAGTTGTTCTGGTCCGAGCCCCCACTTCTCGAGCGTGCCGGGCCGGAAGTTCTCCAGCAGGACATCGCAGCGCTTGAGCAGATCGAGCACGACGCCCCGGCCCTGCTCGGTCTTCAGATCGAGGACGATCGACTTCTTGTTGCGGTTGATCGTGCGGTACAGCATCGATGTGGTGCCGGCGTAGAGCCTCCAGTTGCGCAACTCGTCACCGGTGACCGGGCGTTCGACCTTGATGACCTCGGCTCCGAAATCGGCGAGCATCCGGCCCGCGGTCGGTGCGGCGATGTAGTTGCCCAGCTCGAGCACCCGCACACCGGCGAGAGGGCGAATAACTCGAATATCGTTGTCAGTCATGGTCTTTCCGTAGCTATCAGAACAGGAGGCTGGCCGGCAGGATCAGCAGGATCGCGACGACAGAGGCCACCGACACGCCGACCGTCACGGTCTTGAGCGCACCGCGGGTGGACTGCCCCATCAGCGACTGCAGCAGCCAGAACGTGTTGCTGGTGACGTGGACGGCGAACAGTGAGCCCGCACCGGCGGCCAGCGCGATGAGCACCGGGTCCAGACCGATGATCGGGGCGACGGGGGCCAGGATCCCGGCCGAGGTGATCGCCGAGATGGTGACCGAGCCGACCGCGATGTGCAGCGCCGCGGCGATCGCCCACACCACCAACAGCGGGGCCGCGGTGCTGGCGGTGAAGTACTCACCGAGGATGTCGCCGAGACCGGCGGCCTTGATGGTCGCGGCGAGCGAACCACCCACACCGGTCAGGATGAGGATCTGCCCACTCTCCTTGAAGCCCGTCGCGATCGCCTTCTGGATCGGCTCGGCTCCCAGCGCGTGACGGCCGACGAAACTCGTGCCGACCAGACCGATCAGCAGCGCGATGACCGGCGAGGACACGAATTTGACAATGGGATTGTGGATTTCGGCCGCGTCGAGGATCGCGCCGGTCGCGATGAGGACCAGCGCGGCGAGCATCGGGGCGAACAACACGAGCAGCGGGGTTTGCGTGCGAGGTGTCGTCGTCGTCTTGACCGCCACGCCGCCGGTCGCGTCGGCGTCGGTGTCACCGGCCTCGTCGGTGGTCGGCTCATCACCAAGGAACGGTTGCTCGTCGCGGTCGGCGTCCCACCAGCCGCGGTTGAACAGGAACGACATGATGGCCACCGAGATCGCGACCGTCGGGATCACGAGGCACACACCGAACAGCAGCATCTTGCCGAGCGGCACACCGAGCAGTCCGGCCAGCGCGAGCGCGCCCACCCCGGGAACCGTGAGAACGATGCCGCACTCCAGGCCGATCGCCATCGCCACGGCCATCCGTGCGGTGCCGTTCTTGCCGATGCGCTTGGCGAGGTTGCGCGCCAGCGGCGCCGAGATGACGAGGAGAACGTCGAGGAAGATCGACTGCAGAGCGGTTGCGATCGTCAGCGACATCGCATACGGCATCCGCTTCGGGCCGAACAGGCGCAGCAGCATCTCGACGAGACGCTCGATGGCTCCGGTCTGCTGCAGGATCGCTCCCATGAGGACACCGAAGGCGATCAGCAACCCGACCTCGGCCATGATGTCGCCGAATCCGACCGTGATGGCTTCGATGGTCTTTTCGACACCGAGACCGACCGCCAACCCGAGATAGGCGGACCCGATCACGAGCGATACCACGGGGTTGAACTTGAACTTCACGATCATCACGACAACGGCGAGGATCGCGACCGCGGTATTGATCAACACTGCGGTGTGTGACATGGGCGAACTCCCTACATCGACTCTTGCCAGCCGGTGGGTCACATCACTGACACAGTGCGGTGTGATCTACGGCTCACTCACATTATGAGCACACACCCACAATATAAACAAGCTCGTTGGCCGCGTTCGATCCATGGGCATGCGCTGATGCGATTCCTGTGGCGAACGTGCAACCTGTTGTGGCGATCTCGATCGCTGAGCGCAAAAGCCTGCACGTTCGGCACAGTGCGTCACAGGGGAAGGTCGAACCCTAACCGGCGCGGGTGCGCGGCACCCTCACCACCACCTCGTGGCGTCCGAGAGTTGACGGGCGAGTTCGTCGGCGAGCGTCCGCACATACGTCGCGGACAGGTGGTGGGCGTCGTGATAGATCAGCACGTTACCCTCGACGGCCCGGCAGATGTCCTCGCGACAGACTGCGTCACTGAGGTCGAGCGGCTTTAACAACGGATGGTCGGCGAGGTGATCCAGTGTGGGATTGCGGCCGGCCAGCGCTTCCTGGCGGGGCGACCCGCAGGTGTCGGCGTCGCCGCCCGCGGACAGACAGTCGACGGGCGAGAAGAACATGCCCTCGCGCAGCATCCACGGTGTATCCCGTATCCCAAGCATGGGAATTCCGTTGGCGGACAACTCATCCCAGATACCGAGGTAGTAATCGGGTACGTAATCGCCTGGGCCGTTGAGTATCGGCCGGGTGGTCGTGAAGAACACATAGTCCGGCCGGTCGGCGATGATGCGCGCCAGCGCATTGTCCGACCACGCCCGGCACGACGGGTAGGGCTCGAACGGCCCTGCGATGAGCGGCACCTCCTTGGTGGTGAGCGGGCAGCCCAACTTCAAATACGTCGTCACCTTGAAGCCGTGTTGTCGCCCGATCAGGTGCAGAGCGGTGAGCCAATGCTCTGAATGCGATCCCCCGGCCAACGCAATGGTGCGGTGCGCCTTGGGATTGCCGTATACGCAACTGACGACATCCGAGCCGTCGAATCCCGTGACACATGCGTCGACGGTGGACGGCGGCACGTCGCCCGACGCCTCCAACGCAGTGGGACGCATCGGCAGCTTGGCAACCCTGCGCTGGTCGAGCAACGCGTGTGCGCCCGGATAGTCCCGCGCCGACAACGTCGTCAGCTCCACGCCGTTGGAGCGGGCTTGGGCGACGTGCCCGCGCCAGCCCATCGACAGGCCGGCGAGCACCACGACGGCGAGAAGGATCAACGAG
Source organism: Mycolicibacterium wolinskyi (assembly GCF_002101965.1). GTDB lineage: Bacteria > Actinomycetota > Actinomycetes > Mycobacteriales > Mycobacteriaceae > Mycobacterium > Mycobacterium wolinskyi. Next base: position 95,213 of record NZ_LQQA01000015.1, on the reverse strand, counting down.
CCCGAGAGCAGCCTCGCCGGACGCAGGCGCGTGGTCAGGTAGGCCACCACGACCGTCAGCACGATGACGACGCCGCCGTCGACGAGTCCGACGGCATCGTTGTTGGTGTGGGCGAGCCAGAAGATCAGCAACGGCCAATGCCACAGATACGCCGGATAAGCCAGCCATCCCAATGCCACCAACGCTGGGCTGCCGAGGAATTCGTTCGCCGTCGTGACACCCTGCGCGCCGCTGAGGTTGATCACCACCGTCGCACCGACCGATATCAGCGACCACATGCTCGGGTACGGCACGGCTCCGTTTACCAGCAGGCCACACAACACAATTGCCGACAACCCGACGGCCGCGGTGACCGCACGCAGCGAGCGCGGCCAGTGAATGCGCGACGCAACCGCCGCGGACATGACACCGGCCAACGGCTCCCATGCCCGGGTGAGGGTGCTGTAGTAGGCGGTCAACTGATCGCCCGTGTGCTCGACAACGGCGTAGCCGAACGACGCGATCATCGCCGAAGCTGCTGCCGCCACGAAGAGTTTCCGCCGATGGCGGTGACCGGCCCGTACGGTTGCGAGGGTCACCATCCCGGCGAGTACGAGCATGAAGACCACGAATTGCCCCGCGAGCGACACGATCCACATGTGCTGAAGTGGCGTTACCGCCTCACTGGCCTGCAGGTAGTCGCTTGCCGTCCAGATCAACAACCAATTCTGGTGGAAACCCAGACTCGCCAGGGTCTGATCGGCGAACGCCTCCCAACGCGTTTGCGGTTGCACGATCACCGTCAACGCCGCGGACACCGCAAGCACGAGAACCAGTGCGGGCAAAAGCCTTCGGGCCGCCCAGGCCAAGTCGTCGCGCAATCCGACCGCACGCGCAGTGCCGAGGGTGCGCAGCACGCGGTCCCCGACCACATATCCCGCGAGGACCAGCAGCACGTCGATGCCACTGGACGCCCGTCCGAACCAGACACCGCAGACGACCACCAAAAGCACGGCGACGCCGGCCAAACCGGTCAGGTCGTCGCGTCTCGTCCGCTCGATGGGCTGGGTGGGAACTGAATGTGTTTGTGTCGTCTGCACGGTGAAGTTTCCTGCGCCTTTCGCCGCACAGAGCATAACGACCGCAGCGGCCCGGCGGCCGGACCGCTCATCGCGGTCATCTGACGTCGACGTGCTGTCCGATCAACTCCGTGAGCACCCGCCCGACGCGATCGAGCGGTGTGACCGTCTGGGTGGCGATCGCCATCACGATGGCGCCTTCGACGGCGGCGAGCGTCGTGGTGGCGAGATCTTGGGCCGTCGCCGGTTCGATGTCGGCGGCGCAGAACTCGTCGGTGAGCTTGCGCTCCCACTCGGTGAAGACCTGCCCCGAGGCTTCTGCCACTTCGGGGGCTTCGGTGCGCCCCAACGCCGCTGCGACAATCGGGCAGCCCGCGGTGAATTCGCTGTCGGCGAGCATGTCACGCCATCCCTGGATGAACGTCTGAAGGGCACGTACCGGCCCGTGCCCGGACAGCGCGGTGACGGTCTGCGTGATGGTGTGGCCGGCCACCGCGGTCGCCTCGGCGAGCAGCTCGGCCTTGCCGCCCGGAAAGTTCAGATACAACGAACGGCGCGCGATGCCGGCTTGGTCGATGAGTTCGGAGATTCCGGTGCCCGCGACGCCATGCCGGCGCATCAACCCAATAGCGCTGGCAATGAGGCGGTCTCGTACGGCCACGGTGGAGCCCTTCTTGTTCGTCCCCCGACAGCCCATTGACACTATCACGATCGGTCTACTACTTTGCCGTAAACAAACGTAGACCGATCGGTATAGCTGGAGGCTGTACTGACGCGAGGCGGCTGGGGGTTTGCCGATGCGACAACGATGGGTGCCGATCACGGTCGTGCTCGTATTGGCCGCCACCGGCTTGTTCATCGCCAGCCTGAGGTTGAGCCATATCCCCGATCTCGCCATCGGTCACTCGAGCCGCCCGGCCTCGATGGCCGAATCACGGGTGAAAGTGATCAGTTACGAGGTGCAAGGACCCGTCGGGGCGCCGACGACGGTGTCGTATCTCGATGAGTCCGGGTTTGCCCGGAACACCACCGTGGCGCTGCCGTGGACACTGCAGTTGGAGACCCGCAGCCTCACTGTGACGGGCGGCGTGATCGCGCAGTCCGAGGCAGGCGGCCTGACCTGCCGGATCGTGATCGACGGCGCGGTGCGCGATCAGCGTCAGTCGGAAACCCAACCGGGAGCCGTGAACTGCCAGGTGCTGGTGTCATGAAGATCGACGACGTGCGCAACGAACTCGCACTTCTGTTCGACCGCAATCGATTCCGCCGCGAACCGGGACGGCCCCGGTTCGCCCACGCGCTCTATGTGTTGGCGATCCCGGTCATCGTGTGCTGGGTCGCGCTTGCGGGGGCGCTGAATCTTGCGGTACCGCAACTGGAAACCGTCATCAAGGAGCACGCCCGGTCCTTCCTGCCCGACGACGCCCCGTCGGTGCAGGCGATTTCGAAGATGGGCCAGTACTTCGGGCAGACGGGTACCAACAACTTCGTCTACGTGCTGCTGGAAGGTGACAAGCCGCTCGGCTCGCAGGCCCACGAGTATCACGACAAGCTCTTGGCCACGCTCACCGCCGACACCGAACACGTCGTGTCGGCATTGGACCTGTGGTCGGAGCCCGACTTCGCGGCGGCCAACGAGAGCGCTGACGGCAAGAGTGCCTACACGCTGGTGAATCTGGCCGGGAACATGGGCACGGCGCTGGCCATGGAGTCGACGCAGGCGGTGCGCGACACCATCGCCGGCATGCCCGCTCCGCCAGGCATCCAGGTGCATGTCACCGGGCCGTCGGCGATCGTCAACGACGAACTGGTCGAGATCAACGATTCGATTCTGATCATCATGGTGACCTGCGCCGCCTTGATCGCCATCATCCTGTTCTGGGTCTACCGCTCACCGATCACCGTGGCGCTTCCGCTCTTGACCGTGGGCATGGGCATCGCTGTCGCGCGGCCACTCGTCGCATTCCTCGGCGACCACGGAATCATCGGCGTGTCCATCTTCGCGTCCGCGCTGCTGTTGGTCATCGTCCTCGGCGCCGGAACCGATTACGGCATCTTCCTGCTCGGCCGGTACCAAGAAGCCCGTCGCGCCGGGGAAGACCCGGCCAGTGCCTACTACACCGCGATGCGCGGCACACAGCACATCATCCTGGCTTCCGGGATCACGGTCGCCGGTGCGACGGCGTGCATGTGCGTGACGCGCCTGGCGATTTTCAGCACGGCGGGTCTGCCCTGCACGATCGGCATCGCGGCGACACTGGCCGCCGCCCTGACGCTCGGCCCTGCCCTGCTCGCGCTCGGCAGCCGCCTGGGATTCTTCGAACCCAAACCTCAACCGTCGCTGCGGCGGTGGCGGCGCATCGCCACCACGGTCGTCCGCTGGCCGGGCCCCGTCCTGGTGGGTGCGATGTCGGTTCTCATCGTGCTGATGCTGCTGGTGCCCACACTGCGTGTCAGCTACAACGAGCGCATCACGCAGCCCGGCGACACCCCGGCGAACCTCGGGTTCGCCGCGGCCGACCGCCATTTTCCACCGAACATCATGGCGCCCAGTCTGTTTCTGATCGAAGCCGATCATGACATGCGCAACCCGGCCGATCTGCTCGCACTGGCCAAGGTCACCAACGCGATCCTGCAGATCCGCGGCATCGACAACGTCCAAGGCATCACCCGCCCGCTCGGCGTACCACTGGAGCAGGCGACCCTGCCCAATCAGGCCGGATACATCGGCAACCGCATCGACCAGATCACGTCGCTGCTGACGCAACGGCTCGACGATCTCAACGCGCTCGGCGCACTTCTCGGCCGGCTGAACGGGACGATCTCGGGCGCGCGAAAAGCGTTGACCGACACCAATCAAGGCTTCGACCGGGTCAACGACAGTGCTGCGCAGTTGCAGTCACAGCTCACCGATGTGACAACGAAACTCGCTGACATCCGCGGCACGGCCGAACCGGCACGGCAGTTCATCGGCTCGCTGCCCAATTGCCAAACCCTGGCACCGTGCCAATCGGTGCTCACCGGGTTCGCGCTCCTCGACGACGTCGACCGCATCAACGCGCCGATCACCGGACTGGCCGACGGCGCTCGCACGGCATCGTCGACGCTGCCCCAGTTGTCGACCCAGATCGGAAGCCTCACATCGTTCGTCGACCAGCTGACACAGCTGATCTCACCGTTGCAGGCCGCGCTCGGTGTGCTCATCCCCCAGATCTCGCAGATCACCGAGTTCACCAACGAAATTCGTGACACCTTCGCCGAGGGCACTCCGAACGAGTTCTTCTTCCTGCCGAGCCAGGCGTTCGAAAGCCCGCTGTTTCATCGCGCCCTGCCGTTGTTCTTCTCGGCCGACGGCAAGGTCACCCGCATGATCGTCACACCGGAGATGGAAGGCTTCAGCCGGGAAGCCATGGACGTGGCCGCCGAACTGGTTCCGACTGCGCTGCAGGCGATGAAGGGCACATCGCTGGCCGGCAGCACCGTGAGCGTCGGCGGGCCCGGCGGCACGCTGCTCAATCTGGAAGCCTTCACCGAGGAGGACTTCACCACCAGCGTGGTCGCCGCGTTCGCGTTCGTGTTCTGCGTGATCCTGATCCTGTTGCGCAGTCTGGTGGCGGCGATCACCGTGATCTCAACGGTGGCAATCGCTTATCTGTCCGCGCTCGGGCTGTCGATCCTCATCTGGCAGCACCTGCTGGACAATCCGCTGCACTGGTCGGTCGCGCCGATAGCATTCACGTTCCTGGTCGCCGTCGGCGCCGATTACAACCTACTGCTGGTCGCGCGCTTCAAAGAAGAGCTTCCCGCGGGGATCAAAACCGGCATCATCCGATCCATGGTCAACACCGGTGGCGTCGTCACCACCGCCGGACTTGTCTTCGGGCTCACGATGTTCGGCATGCTCGCCAGTTCGGCCCACAACATCGCCCAGATCGGCACCGTCGTCGGCATCGGCCTCTTCCTGGACACCCTGATCGTGCGCTCCTATGTCATCCCCGCCATCGCGTCCCTTACCGGTCGCTGGTTCTGGTGGCCCGAGAACATCCTGCGGCGGAGAGCCGCGGTCGACCGCTAGCGGCCGTTGCGCTCGCGGTGCTTGCAGCCGGGCCAGCAGCACGGCCGGCGCATGCCCTCCTCCAATTCCTCCTGGGTGCGCCGGATCCGGCGCTCACGAGTCGCCTGCTGCTTGGCGTCTTCGACCCAGCAGATGAACTCGTTGCGCGCGAGCGGCGTGATGTCCTTCCACGCCGCCAGGGCCGTGCCGTTGCCGATCAGCGCCTCCCGCAGGTCCGCGGGAAGGTTGTGCACGACGCCTCCGGGAACTCGCTGGCCGCTCATGCAGTCACGGTAACCCGTGTGTGCGCTCCGCCGAGACATGACAGTGACTCCCGTCACACCGTGTCACAGTTCGGCGGTGGGCGGCATCTGGTGTGCACGAAACCCGTGAGGACAGGAGACACCATGAACGCCCGCACGCACGTCGTCGTCATCGGCGGTGGCTATGCCGGAACACTGGCGGCCAACCGGCTGCAGCAGAACAGCGATATCGACATCACGCTCGTCAATCCGCGCCCGCGATTCGTCCAGCGCCTGCGATTGCACCAGTTCGCCGCGGGCACCGGCGACGCCACGGCCGACTACGGCGCGCTTCTGGGCCGCCGGGTCGATCTGGTGGTCGACAACGCCGACCGTATCGACGCGTCCGCGCGGACAGTGCATCTGGCCTCGGGCCGCGCGCTCACCTACGACTACCTCGTCTACGCGGTCGGCAGCACGGGCGCCACTCCGGCAACGGTTCCCGGCGCCGCCGAGTTCGCTTATCCCCTAGCGGAATTGGAGCACGCCGCCCGGCTTCGCAGCGCCATCGCCGACCTGGGCCCGGACGCCTGGATCACCGTCGTCGGCGGTGGCCTCACCGGGATCGAGACGGCGGCCGAACTCGCCGAACAGGGCCACAAGGTCATCCTGGCCTGCGGCGGCAAGCTCGCTCCGTCGTTCTCCGAACCCGCCCGGCGCTCGGTCGCCAACTGGCTGACCAAACACGGTGTCGGTGTGGTCGAGTCCGGCGTGGTGGCCGAGGTGCGCCCCGACAGTGTGGTGCTTGCCGACGGCACCGACCTGCCGAGCGCCGTCACGGTGTGGACCGCGGGGTTCGGTGTACCCGATCTCGCCGTGCGCAGTGGGCTGCGCACCGACCCGTTGGGCAGGCTGCTGACCGACGAAACACTGACCAGCGTCGACGACGACCGCATCGTGGCGGCAGGCGACGCGGTCGCCCCGTCGGGACAACCGCTGCGGATGAGCTGCTATACGGCAGGTCCGACGGCCGCCACCGCTGCGGACACGGTCCTCAGCCGTATCGCCGGCGTCGAGCCCGGCCTGCTCAGCCTGGCGTACATGGCCACCAATGTCGGCCTGGGCCGGCGAGCAGCGCATTTCCAGCTCACCCGCAAAGACGACAGCCCGGTCAACATCTATCTCGGCGGCCGGATCGGCAGCCGCATCGCCGGCTCGCTCAAGGAGGCGGTCACCAAGGGCACGCTTTGGGGCATCCGCCGCGAGGCTCGTAAGCCGGGCTCGACGGTCTGGCCGAAGGGTGGCACCCGACCCGCTATCGCCAGGTTGGACAGCCTTCACTCCTGAGCTGTACGGATCGGCCATCGGCTGATCGGGTAGGCGGGCCTAGCCTGGACGCATGACTGCGTCTCTGGTGGGCGGACCCGCACTGCAGCAAGTGCGCCGCGTCCGCACCGACATACCCGGCCCCCGCTCGCTCGAACTGGCCGAACGCCGCGCAGCGGCACTGCCGGCCGGGCTGGCGAGCGCGGCCGGGGTGTACGTGGCCGCGGCAGGCGGCGGTGTCGTGGTCGACGTGGACGACAACTCCTTCATCGACCTCGGCAGCGGCATCGCCGTCACCACCGTCGGCAATGCCGCGCCGGCCGTCGTCTCCAAGGCGGCCGCGCAGCTCGCGCAGTACACCCACACGTGCTTTCTGGCCACCCCGTACGAGCCGTACATCGAGGTCGCCGAGGCGTTGAACCGGCACACGCCGGGTGACCACGAGAAGCGCACCGCGCTGTTCAACACCGGCAGCGAAGCTGTCGAGAACGCCGTCAAATACGCGCGCGCGGCCACCGGCCGCCCAGCGGTCGTGGTGTTCGACCATGCGTTCCACGGCCGCTCGTTGCTGACCATGACCATGACGGCCAAGAACCAGCCGTACAAGCACGGGTTCGGGCCATTCGCCCCCGAGGTGTACCGGGCACCGATGGCCTACCCGTACCGGTGGCCGTCGGGACCCGAGAATTGCGCCGCCGAAGCCTTCAGCCAGTTCACCCAGCTCGTCGACGCCCAGCTCGGCGCCGACGCCGTCGCCTGCGTTGTGGTCGAACCCATCCAGGGCGAGGGCGGGTTCATCGTGCCGGCCGAAGGGTTCCTCGCGAAGGTGGCCGACTTCTGCCGCGACCGCGGGATCCTGCTTGTCGCCGACGAGGTTCAGACGGGCATCGCCCGCACCGGCGCCTGGTTCGCCTGCGAACACGAAGGCCTGGTGCCCGACCTGATCACCACGGCCAAGGGACTGGCCGGCGGTATGCCGCTGGCCGCGGTCACCGGCCGCGCCGACATCATGGACGCCGCACACGCGGGCGGCATCGGCGGCACCTACAGCGGCAACCCGGTCGCGTGCGCCGCCGCACTCGGTGTGTTCGAGGAGATCGAGACGGGCGGTCTGATCGAGCGCGCCCGCGCGATCGGCGATCTGATGGTCCGACAACTGCGCGAGATCGCCGCCACCACCGACGTCATCGGCGACATCCGTGGCCGCGGCGCCATGATCGCCGCCGAGCTGGTGCAGCCCCGCACGCGCGAACCCAACCGCGAGGCCGTTGCCGCACTTACGCGGCACTGCCAGGCCAACGGGGTATTGACCTTGACGGCAGGAACTTTCGGCAATGTCCTACGCTTCCTGCCACCGCTGACCATTTCCGACGACCTGCTCGCCGAGGCCTTCGAGGTCGTACGCGACGGCTTTGCGAATCTCTGACAAGGAGTTGACCATGACCGCTACAACAGCACCGGCCAAGAAGGCCACCTACGCGCCGCTCGAGTTGTTCGACACCGACCGGCTGCTCGACGAAGACGAGCGCGACATCGCCGCCACGGTCCGCAAGTTCGTCGACACCCAGCTCAAGCCCAACGTCGAGCAGTGGTTCGAATCGGCAACGCTGCCAAAAGAACTCGGCAAGGAATTCGGCAAGCTGGGCGTCCTCGGCATGCATCTGGAGGGCTACGGCTGCGCCGGCACCAATGCCGTCAGCTACGGCCTGGCCTGCATGGAGCTCGAAGCCGGTGACAGCGGTTTCCGCAGTTTCGTGTCGGTGCAGGGCTCGCTGTCGATGTTCTCGATCCACCGCTACGGATCCGAAGAGCAGAAGAACGAATGGCTGCCCCGACTGGCGACCGGCGACGCGATCGGCTGCTTCGGCCTGACCGAGCCCGATTTCGGCTCCAACCCGGCCGGCATGCGTACGCGTGCTCGCCGTGACGGCAGCGACTGGGTGCTCAACGGCACCAAGATGTGGATCACCAACGGCAATCTCGCCGACGTGGCGACCGTGTGGGCGCAGACCGACGACGGCATCCGGGGTTTCCTCGTCCCCACCGACACTCCGGGATTCACCGCCAACGAGATCCACCGCAAGCTCTCGCTGCGGGCTTCGGTGACCTCCGAGCTGGTGCTCGACAACGTCCGCCTGCCCGCATCGGCACAGCTGCCGCTTGCCGAAGGGCTCAGCGCGCCGCTGTCCTGCCTCAACGAGGCCCGCTTCGGCATCGTGTTCGGCTCGCTCGGCGCGGCCCGCGACAGCCTGGAAACCGCGATCGCCTACGCGCAGTCCCGCGAGGTGTTCGACCGGCCGCTGTCGAGTTTCCAGCTCTCGCAGGAGAAGCTCGCCAACATGACGGTCGAGCTCGGCAAGGGCATGCTGCTCGCGATCCACCTGGGCCGCATCAAGGATGCCGAAGGTGTGCGTCCCGAGCAGGTGTCGCTGGGCAAGCTCAACAATGTCCGCGAAGCCCTCGCGATCGCCCGCGAATGCCGAACCTTGTTGGGCGGCAGCGGAATCACGTTGGAGTACTCGCCGCTGCGGCACGCAAACAACCTGGAATCGGTGCTGACCTATGAGGGCACGAGCGAGATGCATCTGCTCTCCATCGGTAAGGCACTGACCGGTCAGGCGGCCTTTCGCTGATGAGCGCTTGCGCGAAGAGGAGAACGCACTGATGAGCGCACAGATCCAGCACCTCATCGGCGGCGAGTGGTTGACGGGCAGCGGCGGTGAACTGCGCAGCCTGAACCCGGCCCGCCCCAGCATCGTCGTGGCCGAGGGCGCCGGCGCCGTCGCATCCGATGTCGACGCGGCCGTGTCCGCCGCCGGCGAGGCGTTCGCCGCGTGGGCGGCCACGCCGATCCACCAGCGCGGCGCGGTGCTGCTCGCCGCCGCTGACGTGGCCGACCGCAACGCCGAGGCGTGGGGTCTTGAGCTGGCAACCGAGGAAGGCAAGACGCGCGCCGAGGGCGTGGGCGAAGTCCGCCGGGCCGCGCAGATCCTGCGCTACTACGGCAACGAGGGCGATCGTCAGGCCGGCGAGATCTTCGCCTCACCGCGGACCGGTGAACAGATCCTGGTGACGCGCAAGCCCATTGGTGTCGTCGGGGTGATCACGCCGTTCAACTTCCCCATCGCCATCCCGGCGTGGAAGATCGCGCCTGCTCTGGTGTACGGCAACACCGTGGTGTGGAAGCCCGCGAGCACCGTTCCGCTGCTGGCGATGCGGCTTGCCGAGGCGCTGACGGCCGCCGGGCTTCCTGCCGGCGTGCTCAACCTGCTCGTCGGCGGCTCGGCCATCGGCGATGCGATCGTCGGCCACACCGGCATCGACGCCATCACCTTCACCGGGTCCACCGGAATCGGGCGCCAAATCGCCTCAGCCGCTGCCGCGCGCGGTGTCCCGGTGCAGGCCGAGATGGGCGGCAAGAACGCCGCGGTGGTGCTCGATGACGCCGACCTCGACCTCGCCGTCGAACAGGTGATGCTGGGTGCGTTCCGGTCGACGGGCCAGAAGTGCACGGCCACATCGCGATTGATCGTCACCGACGCGATCGCCGACCGGTTCCTGGCCGTACTGGCCGAGCGGGCGCGGGCGCTCACCGTCGGCGACCCGACCGACGATGCGACGCAGATGGGCCCCGTCGTCAACGATTCCGCACACAAGTCGATCTCGACGGGCATCGACACCGCCGCCGCTCAGGGCGCCACGCTGGTGGCCGGCGGTGTGCCCTACACCGACGGTCCGCTCGCCGAGGGCTACTTCATTCCTCCGACGGTCGTCGAGCTCAACGGCACATCCGCGGACGTCTGGACCGAGGAGCTGTTCGGCCCCGTAGTCGCCGTCAAACGGGCCGGCGATGCCGATGAGGCGTTCGCCTTGGCCAACGACAGCGAATTCGGGCTGTCGGCAGCGGTGTTCACCCAGGACGTCACGCGGGCGTTGCAGGCCGTCGACCACATCGACGTCGGAGTGTTGCACATCAACTCCGAGTCGGCGGGCGCTGATCCACACGTCCCGTTCGGCGGGGCGAAGAAGAGCGGGCTCGGTCCGAAAGAACAGGGTGGCGCGGCTCGCGAGTTCTTCACCCACACCACCACGGTGTATCTGCGCGGTGGAAAGGCAGGCGCATGACTGGCGCGCTCGACGGCGTGGTCGTGGTGGATTTCAGCCGGGTGCTCGCGGGCCCGTACGCGACGATGATGCTGGGTGACTTCGGCGCCGAGGTCATCAAAGTCGAACGCCCCGGCGTCGGCGACGACACGCGCCAGTGGGGACCGCCATACGATTCGGCCGGCGTGGCAACGTATTTCAACGCCGTGAACCGCAACAAACGATCTCTGGTGCTGGACCTGACCGATCCGGCTGATGTGCACCGGGCCCGCGACCTGGTGGCCGGGGCCGACATCGTGGTGGAGAACTTCCGGCCGGGGACCATGGAGAAACTCGGGCTCGGGTACGACGATCTCCGCGCGATCCGTCCGGATGTCATCTACTGCTCGATCACCGGATTCGGCCGCGACGGCGGTGCTGACCTACCCGGGTATGACCTGCTGGTGCAGGCCGTAGGCGGTTTGATGAGCGTGACCGGCACCGAACCGGGCGATCCCACCAAAACCGGTGTGGCGCTGGTGGATGTCCTGTCGGGCCTGCACGCGTTGAGCGGCATCCTGGCCGCGCTGAACCACCGCAACCGCACCGGCGAGGGGCAGCGCGTCGACACCAACCTGTTGTCGGTCTTGTTGTCGTCCATGGTGAATCAGGCCTCGGGATACCTCGGGGCAGGCGCGGTGCCGCAGATCATGGGTAACCGTCATCCCAGCATCGCGCCCTACCAAACCTTCGACACCGCCGACCGGCCCATCGCGATCGCCGTCGGAAACGACAAGCAGTTCCGCGCTTTCGCCGCCGCCATCGGCAGCCCCGAGCTTGCCGACGATCCCCGGTTCTCGTCGAATCCCCAACGCGTGGCGAACCGCGATGCGTTGTGCGCGCTGATCGAAACCGAGTTGAAGAGCAACGGCGCCGACCACTGGTACACCGTGTTGACCGCGGTGGGCGTGCCGGCGGGCCCGATCAACGACCTCGCCGAAGCGTTCGCGTTCGCCCGTGAGCTCGGGATCGAGGCCGAGGTGTCGGTGCCCGATTCGCCCACCCCGCAGGTGGCGAACCCGGTCACGTTGTCGGCGACTCCGGTCACTTACCGCAGCGGGCCGCCTGCACTGGGATAGGTCCTGGGGAGACGGCGCCTGCGGGGATGTCGATATGTGCTGGGCCGATTCCTGTGACGAGCGTGCAGCCTGTTGCGATGTCGCCGCATTCCGGGCGCAAGAGCCTGCACGTTCGTCACAGTGCAGCACAAAGAGGTCCGAACCTGGTGGGCCTGGGCTCACCCGACAGATCTAGCCGGACCGCCGGCTCGCGAGCAGCCGTCGCGCCTTGAGCGCCAACCAGAGTTGCGCCCGGCTGTCCGCGGATTCGAGGTCATCGCCCAAAACCTCACTGATGCGGCGCAGGCGATTGCGCAGGGTGTGCCGGTGGACCCCGAGATCCAATGCGGCGGCCTCGACCTGGCCATTGCGCCGCAGGAACGCCTCGAGCGTATCGACCAATTCGTCACCAACGAGAGGTTCCACGGGAGTCGCGAGCACCCGGAGCTCGGCGCTACTGCGGCCGCCGAGAAGCACGCCGTAGGCGCCTAATTCGCCGAACTCGGTGAAACCGGAACCCGACCGCGCCGCGAGACGCGCTTGCTCCAGAGCCACAGTGACATCCGAGATCCGGACGGGCAGGCTGGCTCCGCCGCCTGGTGGCAACTCGTCGTCGGAGATGATGTTGAGAAACCGGCGCCGGCTGCCGTCGGCCGGCAGCACGATCACGAGTTCGTCGCCGATCGGCGCCATCAGGAAGCTGCTCAGCAGCCGACCCAGCGCTTGTTCGGCATCCAGGACCGGCCCCACGCTGTTGAACACCGCCACGACGACGTCGCTGTCCGGCTCAAAACCGAAGTAGCGCAACACCGCACTGTCCACCGACCCGGAGCCACACAACAGTTCACGCGTCACCGCGGTGCGTAACAGTTGTTCGGCGTCGCTCACTCGTGCCGGCTTCTCGATCGCGATCGAGATGAGGGACACCGCGTGCGCCACGAGCAGGCGGTCCGAGTTGGTCATCGGCCCCGCCGACCGCACCGCTAGCTGACCGCGCACCGGTTGGGCGGCCCTGAGGTTTTGGATCGTGACGAAGGCGTCGTCGTCAGCGGTCACGTAGCCGCCGTGCCGGCGGCCCGGTGGAACCGACTCGGTCAGCACCCCGATCAGCCGCTCCTGTTCGGCGCCTGCGGCGGCCAGCACGGTGTTGTCGGTGTCGACGACGACGACGGTCGCCGACAAGCAGTCCGCGAGTGCACTCACCACGCTGGGGATGCCGCCCCGCAACGTCGCGCGGGCGAGCACTTCCTGGTGGTCGACGACCTGTTGGACCGAGCGCAGCTCGTCGGCCTTGAGCGCATCGATCACCACCCGCGCGATCGCGATGAACGGTGTCGAGGCGGGCACCTTCAGCACCGGGATGCCGGCCTGTTCACCGGCGGCGCGCACACCGGCCGGCACATCGGTGAAGGTCGTGCCCGTGTCGACGGCGAGCGCAGCGGTGCCTGCCGCTGCCAGTCGCGCGACGTATTCGGCTTGTGCAGCGGCGTCAGCCCCGATGTTGATACCCGTCGTCATCACGAGCTCGCCCCCCGCGAGGTACGGGGTGGGGTCGGCGAGCTCGATCGCGTGCGCCCAGGAGATTTCGCGGTCGGCGGCCCGCGTTCCGGCGACCAACGACAGGCCAAGGCTCTCGACTTGAGCCAGGTCCCGTGCAGTGATCGCCACAGGTGCAGTCTTACTCGCTCACTGCCGCAGAAGCCACCGCGGCCACCCTCCCCTGCCGAGCCTGCTCCGCGGCGGAGACGAACGCACTGAACAACCGCAGCCGGTCGGCTTCCGGTCCGTATTCGTCTTCGGGATGCCACTGCACGCCGAGGTAGAAGCGCGATGGGTCCTCGATGCCTTCGACGATGCCGTCCAACGCGCGAGCGGCCACGACGAGTCCTTCGCCCAAACGGTCGACCGCCTGGTGATGGCCGGACCGCCCGGTGATCCGCTCGGCATCGAGGATCGACGCCAGTCGCGTGCCCGCAACGATGTCGATCGGCTCGTCGACGAACTCGGGTTCGCCGGGTGCGCCGTGATGCAGTTTGTAGTCGACGATGTCGGGAATGATGGTGCCGCCTCGCGCGACATTGAGCAGTTGCGAGCCTCGGCAGATTCCGAATATCGGACGTTCGGCGGCCTCCGCGGCGGCAATCGCGGCGAACGCGTCGCGGTCGGCACGCGCGTCGACACCGTACGCCTTCGGGTTCGGCGTGCTGACGCCGTAGCACGAACCGTCGATGTCACCCCCACCCAGCAGCAGGAGACCGTCGAATTCTGCTGCAGCCGAAGGGTTGCCGAGCGCTTCGGTGGTGTCCCACAGCTCGTACGACGCGCCGAGCTCGATCAACGTTGTCAATGCGAGGCGCGTGAACCGGCGGATGAGCGCGACGTCCTCGGCGCTGATGTCCGGGAAGTTGAGCGAGGCCAGCACGCACACGTGGGCACGGGGCGTCTGCGGCATCGCCACATCCGGGGTGACGTCTTGACGGCTCACCCGGTCTGCCGCGGACTGAGGGCTGCTCACTTGGTTTCCTTTCGTTTGCGGGCACGATCGACCAGATCGGCGAACAGTGCGGCGTCGGTGTCCGATGTGGCATTTCGGTCCTCGGGATGCCACTGGACCGCGACGATGTCGGACCGCCGGTGCTCGACCGCCTCGACGATGCCGTCGGCGGCGACGGCAGTCACCGTCAAATCGGTGCCCAATCGGTCCAGTGCCTGATGATGGTAGGACGACACCGCAATGCTCTCGCAACCGACGATGGCGTGCAGTCGCGAGCCCGTCACGACCTCGACGTCGTGAATAGCGTTGTGGTGCGGGGTGTTCGTTTCGCGCACGTGCTGCGTGAGACTGCCGCCGAGCGCGACGTTGAGCACTTGCATACCCCGGCAGATGGCCAGCGTCGGCATGTCGAGTTCGATGACGGCACGGGTGACGCCGAGATCGAAGTCGTCCTGAAACGCCACCGTATCGTGCGTCTCGTCGGCGGGTTCCTGCCCGTAGCGGCCGGGTTCGATGTCGGCGCCGCCCGGAAGCAGAACGCCGTCGAAAGCCGCCAAGCGGACCGGCAATTCGGCCACCGGATCGGCGGCGGGGCCATGCAGGACGACGGGCTCGCCGCCCGCCGCCCACACCGCTTCACAGATGGCTTCGGCGGCAAGGGTTGCCGAGAAGCGTAGGATCGGCACCTGCACGGCCCGCCGGCCGATGACGGCGACCAGCGGTCTGATCACTGCGACCCGCCGAACGGATAGTCGAGGGTCGGCAGCCATTCCTTCCATACCTCGTGCAGGCGTCCCGAATCGATCAGCCGGCCGAGTGCCCCGTCGAGTTCGGCCAACGTGTCCGGCCGGTCCTTGGCGACCGCGATCCCCCACTTGTTGGCGGTCTGCACCGTGAAGGCCAGTTCGTAGTCGGGGTGGGTCGTGCCGAGCGGGACGAACACCACGTCGTCGTCGACCACCGCGTCGACGTCCTTGGCGAGCAATGCGGCCAGCATGTCGGCGTACACGTCGTCGGAGCCGGGGCCGAACGCCACCGGCACTGCGCCGGTGAAGGTTTCGACGAGCGCCATGTTGGTGCTGTTCTCGATCGCCGCGACCTTGCGGCCCACGAGATCCTCGGGTGTGTGGATGTCGGCACCTCGCCGGACCAACACCCCTTCGTGGAAGATCGCATACGGCCGGGTGAAGTCGACCTGCGCCTGCCGGTCGGCCGTGATGCCCTGACCGCACAGCACCGCGTCGGCGTCGCCGCGTTGCACGGCGGGGATCATGTCGACCCACGGCACCCGTACCCACTCGACGGGCCGGCCGAGTTCGGCGCCCAGCGCTTCGGCGACGCCGGGTTCGTAGCCCGTGCGGCCGTGCTCCGGCGTCCACAGCGAAAACAGCGGCGGTGCTTCGGCGTCGAGGCAAGCCAGCCTCAGCGTGGCGCTCACGGCGTGTCATCCCAGTACATATCGCGCTCCCAATCAGTGACGTATCCACAGAATCGAGCCCACTCATCGGCATGGAAGTCGATGAGCAGATCCGACAACTTCGGTCCGAAGGCCTGCGTCAGCACCTCGTCGGCCCGGAAAGCATCGATGGCCTCACCCAGCGTCAGCGGCAGGGCGGGGAACCGTGTGTCCTGCGTGGTGTCGTATGACGAGCCCTGTGTCGGCTGTCCCGGGTCGATGGCGTTCTTCATCCCGTCCTCGCAAGCCGCGAGGATCACCGCGTGCGACAGGTAGGGGTTCACACTCGCGTCGGGCAGCTTGTACTCAAGGCGGCCGTTGGCCGACAACCGGACCGTGCAGGTCTTGTTGTCCAGTCCCCAGTTGATCCGCGACGGCGCGAACTGCCCTGCGTCCCAATACCGCTTGTAGGAGTTGACGGTCGAACCGTTGACGAGCATGGCGCCGGCCGTGTGCGCCAGCAGTCCGCCGAGTGCGTGCCGGCCGATCTCGGACAGGTGCAGCTCGGTGACTCCCGGATCGGCGAGCACGTTGACATCGTCGCGCCAGAAGCTGAAGTTGTGGTGGCAGCCGTTGCCCATCATCCCGGTGGCCGGTTTGGGCATGAAGCTCGCGTGGATACCGAGTTCGCGCGCCACCTGCTTGCAGATCTGGCGGTAGGTAGTCAGCCGGTCGGCGGTGAGATCGGCGCGGTCGTACATGAAGTTGAGCTCAACCTGGAACTCGTCTTCGTAGTCGCCTTCGATCATGTCCAGACCGAGCGCCTGCGCGTACTCGATCACCCTCTTGACGATCGGCCGGTTCCGCTCGAGGTGCTCGATGTGATACGCCGGGCTCGATCCGGGCCGGAAGCTTGCCTCCAAACCCTCGCCCTGCCATGTCATCTCGGGTTCGCAGCCGGTGCGCAGTTCCAGCCCGGTGCGGTCGATGAACGCGGTATGCATGCGTCGCAGCAAACCTCGGGTGTCGCAGGCGAATTCGGCGCCGGTACCCTCGGCCAGGTGGTCGGGCTCGTAGAGCCGGCAGAACACCCGGGCGAACGTGGTGTCCCAGGGCAGCACCGCGAAGGTCTCCAGGTCCGGGACCGCGGTGTATTCGGGGGCGTTCACGCCGCCGGCGAGGAGCACGCCCTCGCGGGTGCCCTGCAGGTTGGCGACTGCGGTCTGGTGCTGTTGTACGCCCTTGGTCGCCAGCCGTTCGAAGTGCCGGGCCGGGGCGACCTTGCCGACCACCCGGCCGGTGATCGTGATCGCCTGGAAATACACGAATTCCACGCCGCGGTCGGCGATCGTCTCCAGGGCCGCGGCGAGATCGGGACTGGTGGCGTTCGTCTGGCGATGCGAGTCGAGTGGTGTCGTAGTCATCGGGTCACCTCTTTGTTGGGAAGGGATCGGAAGTTCTCACGCCGTCACGTCGACGGCGGTGAAGGCTTCACGGAGCACGCGGCACCGTGCGGGGCTGAGGTTGACGGCGATCGTCCCGACATGCCGGTCGTCGCGGTGGTAGGTCGCGATGACGCCGCCGGTGATGTCGTCGAGAGTGCCTTCGTCGAAACGGATTTCGTCGGCGAGAGCGGGCGATCCGTAGCTCTGCAGACGCAGGTCTAGCTGATCGCTCCAGAACGCCGGAATGGGTGCGAACGGCGTGGTGTCGTCGGGCTCGCCGGCCAGTCGTCCGGACAGGGTCGCCGCGGCCCGTTTGGCGGTGTCGCTCGGAATCGACCAGTGCTCGACGCGGCGGGCCACGTCGTCGAAGAGCGGGTTGGGAAAGCGGGCGAGATCTCCGACTGCGACGGCATCGGCGGCCCCGACGACCGCGAGATGGTTGTCGGTCAGGACACCGTCGCTGAGGTCGAGCCCATGGCCGTCGAGCCACTCGACGTTGCAGACCGATCCGACGGCCTCGACCACGACGTCGGCGGACAAGGTTTCGCCGGTTCCGAGTTCGACGCCGGTGACAACCTCGTCGCCGGTGAACGCGGCAACCCCGGTTCCGATGACGAAGTCGATGCCCTTGGCGGTGTGGTGGCGCTGGATCGCGGTGGCCAGTTCGGTGCCCAGGACGCGCTGCATCGGTGGGCCGACCGGTTCGACGACGGTCACGTGGTGTCCGAGTGCGCTCAGGGTTCCCGCCACCTCGCAGCCGATGAACCCGCCGCCGACGACGACGACACGGCGGTGGGCCAGCAACGCATTGCGCAGGCCGAGGCAATCTTCGACGGTGCGCAGCACGTGGCGTCCCCGCTCGGGGCCGGGCACGGTGAGCCGGCGCGGCCGCAACCCGGTCGCGACCACGAGCCCGTCGTAGGACACGGTCTCGCCGGAGTCGACCGTGATGGTGTGGGCGCCGAGGTCGGCGCCCCGCACGTACGCGCCGAAGCGGAAGTCGACGTCGGCCACACTCGCCCGGCGGCGGAAGGCCAGACGCCCGGCCAGCTCGTCGGGTGCCACCGAATCAGGGTTGGCGAGAGCCTCTTTCGACAGCGGCGGGCGGTTGTAGGGAAAGTGCTGCTCGGCGGAGAACACCGTGATGGGTCCGGTGTGGCCGAGCGCGCGCAGTTGCTCGGCAGCCCGCAGGCCGGCCAGCGAGCCGCCGACGACGGCGACGTGACGCGGGGCCGACATCAGTCCTCGATGAAGATGGCCTGGGCCGGGCAGACGTCCGCGGCTTCCTCGACGTAGTCGCGCTCGGAATCATCGGGGTTGCCGTTGAATTCGAGCTTTCCGTCGTCGTTCATCGTGAAGACGGCGGGGGCGGCGATGGCGCACTGGCCATGGTCCTGGCAGAGCGAGAGATCGACGGTGACGCGCATGGAAAGTCCTTTCGTGCTGTTCGGTCAGGGGGCTGGGGTGAAGCCGATGGGCAGCTGGATCGGCCCGGTGTTGCCCGAGTCGGGCAACCAGGTGGCACCGGGCAATTCATAGGGTTCGCGCAGCCGGCGGGCCAGCAGGGGCAGGGCCTCGCTCATATCCGAGCGGGCCACGAAGTGTCCGAGGCAGTGATGGGCGCCGCCGCCGAACCCGAAGTGCGGTTTACGCTCAGCGGTGATGTCGAAGCCCGGCTCGAACACGCGGGGGTCGGTGCCTGCCGACTCGCTGTAGAGATGGACGGTGGTGCCCGCCGTGAGCATCGCGCCTTCGTACTCGAAGTCTTCCAGCACTTCTCGCGTCACCCACCGAACGGTCGGGTTGACCCGCATGACCTCCTCGACGGCCTTGCCGCCGAGGTCGGGCCGGTCGGCGAGCAGCCGCCACTGCTCCAGATTGGCCATGAAGGTCTGCATCGCGAGGCCGAGCTGGTTGCGGGTCGTGTCGAATCCGCCGAAGATCAAGAGCACCATGGCATCTCGCAACTCGGTGTCACTGAGCCTGCCGTCTTCGGGGCGTGACGCGTTGACCAGTGCGGTGACGAAGTCGTCGCGCGGGTTCTTCCGGCGATCGGCGATGAGGGCGTCACAGTAGGTGTAGAGCCGCTGCAACGCGGCCTCGATCTTGGGTAGGTCCTCGCGCAGCGTCACGCCCAGCGCGAGCCCGATCGTCACCGATTCGGTGGAGATGATCCGCCACTCGTCCTCGGGAATGCCGAGCATGATCGCGATCACCCGAGCGGCATACGGTTCGGCGAACTCGCTCACGAATTCGCAGCGATCCGGCTCGGCGAAGTTGTCGATGAGCTCGTTGGCCAGCGCCTGGAATCTCGGCACCAGACCACCGATGAGTTTGGGCGAGAACGCGGGGTTCATGAGCCGGCGCAGCCGGTGGTGCTCTTCGCCCTCTTTGTTGAGGATCCAGCTGGCGAACCACTCGGCGAACGGACCCTCGGTCACGCCGTTGTGCGCAGGCCAGGCGACGCTGCCCTGCCGCAGCTTCGGGTGTTTGAGCAGGCGGCTGACCTGCTCGTAGCGCAGCACCGCGATGCCGTACGGGGTGGTGGCATACCAGCTCTGCTCGCGGGCCTCGTGCACCTCGGCCGACGTGATGGAGAACGCCGGATCGGCGACGTCGAAGACGGGGACGGGGCCGAGGGTGGTGGACGACATCGGGATTACCTCCGAGATCTCGGGACCGAATGGTCACTAAATACTCTAGAAGTAGATTCTTAATGTCAATAGGTGAATGCGAGTTCGTCGTTAAGTGCCGATTACGAAGAGTTCACCGCCGGTTTCAGCGCTCGTCTCAGCGGGCTTCGGGCCAGGCGATCGCCAGAACCCAGCCGATGCCCAACGGCATCTCGGCCACCTCGCGGAATGCCGACGAATCGCCCGCCGGGCCCGCGGTGGGCATGGCGGGAAGCCGTGAACCGACGATCCAGCGGGGCGTGTTCGCGGCGATGACCCGCCGTTCGGTGCTGATCACGACGGCGTCCTCGCTCGTCTGCCGCAGCACCTCGAGCAGCTTGCGTTCGACGTCGCCGACCACCAGATCAGCGCCCGCCACCCCGAGGAAGGTCCCGTCGTCGGCGACGATCGGAATCGTCGCGGTGATCGTGTACATGTCCGACCCGCTGTAGTCGACATAGGGGCCGTAGGCCACGCGCGCCTGACCTCGCAGCGCGAGCTGATACCAGTCCATCTGCAGGTAGTCGTAGACGTCGACGCTCGTCGGGTCGAAGTTGAGGCGCAGGCGGGCCACTCGGTCGTCGCGTCGCTGCCACCAGGCCAGATAGCGCTCACGGCCTTCGACGACGAACGGGGCCGCGATGAAACCCATGCCCCACACGCCCCGCTCGTCCTGCAGAAGCTCGGCGAGCATGCGCTGCAGTCCACTGAAGTGGCCCTCGGTCAGCGCGGCGCGGGGCGGGCGGCTGCGCAGGACCACCTCGGCGATGCGGCCGAGCAGCGCATAGATCGGCTCCAAGGGCTGCGATGCCTGCTCGGCGAGGCGGTGTGCCAGCGTGTCGTCGATCATCCGGCGGATTCCTGGGTCGTCAGGTCGAGATGGACCGAAGTCAGACGCGGAAGCTGGCCCATCACATGGTCTTCGGCAAGGCGACGCGCCTCGAGCGGGTTCTCGGCGGCCACCGCCGCGGCGATCGCGTGCAGCTCCTCGACATAGGCGCCGACGTCTATCGGCGGGCCGATCGGCAGCCAGATCAGGCCCGCCACCTCGGCCTGTAGGTTGGCTTCCCGGCGCGCCAGCCGTGCCGATTGGGAGGCCACGGCCACCTCGATGTGAAACCGGCTGTCGGCGCGGATGCGGTCGCCCAATGTGGTGGCCGAGTCGAGTTGATCGGTGAAGGCGAAGAGCCGACGCACCACATACGGGGCCGCCCGTTCGGCCGCGAGCCGGGCCGCCTGGCCGGCGATCGCGGTGTGTTCGTCGAACAGATCACGCAGGTCCGAGGCACTCATCGCAGACAGCCGCGCGGCGAGCTGGTCGACAGGCGGGCCCGCGGGCCGCCGCACGAACGATCCACCGCTGCGTCCGCGCCGCGTCTCGACCAACTCCTGTTCGCGCAGAGTGGCCAGCGCTTCCCGCACGGTCATGGGTGCGACACCGAACTGGGCGGCCAGGTCGACCTCGACCGGCAGCCGCTCACCGTCGTCGAGCAACCCCAGATGGATCGCCTCGGTGATGCGCTGCACGATCTCGTCGGCCCGGCCCACCGGGGCCTCTGGCGCGACGAGGGGTGACAACGACGACACCGGCGCTCCTCCTCCGCGAACACCCTCCCTGGAGGGTCCGTCGTCGGCAATCTACCCGATTTTGAACAAATTCTGCCGTTCCGGTTGCCGGTTAAACAATAGGACTGTAGTTTTTCGCACTACTTCACTACAGTGACCTCAATCACCCAAGAAAGTAGGGCGATGTCAACCTCCAGCCCAGACCGCCCCGACGAGGGGTATTACTCGTACCACGATGAGGACGACGCCGCGCATCTGCACGCTCTCGGCTACAAGTCGGAGTTCAAGCGCGACATGAGCCCGTGGGCGAACTTCTCGCTCGGCTTCACCTACTTGTCCCCGGTTGTCGGCGTCTACACGCTGTTCGCGTTCGCCTTGGCGACCGGCGGACCGCCGATGATCTGGAGCTTCCTCATCGTCGGCGTCGGCCAGCTGCTGGTCGCACTGATCTTCAGCGAGATCGTCGCGCAGTTCCCGGTCGCGGGCGGCGTGTATCCGTGGGCCCGGCGACTGTGGGGCCGTCGATACGCATGGATGACCGGCTGGGTCTACCTGGTGGCACTGCTCGTCACCATCGCCTCCGTGGTCTACGGCGCGGGCCCGTTCATCGCCGCGACATTCGGGTTCGAAGCGACCGTGAACAACACCATCGCATTCGCCCTCGCCCTGCTGGCACTGGCCACGGCCGTCAACTTCATGGGCACGAAAGTCCTTGCCAAAGCGGCGATTATCGGCTTCAGCGCCGAGATCATCGGCGCGCTGATCGTGGGCGGCTGGCTGCTCATCGCCCACCGCCACCATAACCTCGGTGTCCTGTTCGACAGCTTCGGTGCCGGTGGCGACGGTAACTACCTGTGGGCCTTCGCCGCCGCGGCACTGATCGGCGTCTTCCAGTACTACGGTTTCGAGGCCTGTGGCGATGTCGCCGAAGAGGTTCCCAATCCGGGACGTCTCATCCCCAAGGCCATGCGCCGCACGATCTACATCGGTGGCGCCGCCGCGACCTTCGTCTGTCTCGCCCTGGTGCTGGCGGTCGCCGACATCCCCGCCGTCATCGCCGGCGAGGACACCGACCCGGTGAGCACCGTGCTCAACGAGGCGTTCGGCCCGGTGGGCTCCAAGGTCATCCTCGTCATCGTGCTGATCTCGTTCCTGTCCTGCGCGATGAGCCTGCAGGCCGCGGCGAGCCGGCTGGCCTACTCGTACGGCCGCGACGGCATGATCATGGGCAGCTCGCTGCTCAAGAAGTTCTCGGCAACGCGCCACGTCCCGCCGTATGCGCTGCTGCTCGCGGCTTTGGTGCCGGCCGTGATCGTGATCGGTTCGAAGGTGTCGACCGACGCGATCACCAAGATCATCAGCTTCGCGGCCTTCGGCATCTACCTCGGATTCCAGATGGTGGTGCTCGCCGCCCTGCGGGCCCGCCTCAAAGGCTGGGTGCCCAGCGGCAAGTACACGCTCGGCAAATGGGGTCTGCCGGTCAACATCGCGGCCCTCGCCTACGGCGTCACCGCGATGATCAACATGGCCTGGCCCCGCACCCCGGACGCCCCGTGGTACGACAACTGGATCGTCGCGTTGTCTGCGGTCGTCGTCGTGGGAATCGGGTTGGTGTACATGACGATTCACCCGCTACACGACCGCAGCACCGCACCCTTCAGCGATGCCATCCCACAGAAGGCCGAGGCGCGCAAGGTTCCGACGGCGTAAGGCCCGACGAAGTCGCCCGACGAAACGGCCCGGAGTCCGCTCCTGGGCCGTTTCGCATTGACTCACAATGGCGTCATGACCTCCGACGCGACCGATATCGTCCTGAGCGTGCCGGACCTCCGTGAGGTTACGGCGTTCGCCGCCGGCTGCGCGGAGGTCGTCCTCGAGATCTTTCAGGCCGATCGTCCCGACGACACGCGCCCGCGTGCGGCGATCGAGGCTGCGTGGGATTTCGCGCGGGGCGGGCGCCGCGGGAAAGCGCTGCGCGATACCGCATGGGCGGCACTCCGCGCGGCCAAGGAGACCGACGACGCCGCGGCGCGGGAAGCGGCGATGGCAGCGATGTGCGCCGCCGGAGCCGCCTACCTACATCCCTTGGCGAAGGCCACGCAAGTGAAACACATTGTCGGGGCAGGCGCATTCGCGGCACGCGCGGCTGAACTCGTCACGGGCGGGGATCCCGCCGTCGGTGCCGCTCACCTCGATGAGGCGGCGAAGCGAGCGACGCCGACCGTCGTCGCCGTCCTCCGCCGCTTCCCGCCCGCGCCGGACGGTGGTGGCCGAGTCGGTGAGTTGATGCGGCAGTTGGATTCTCAACTCCGCCGCGGCGCGCGCTGAGGCCGGAGTCGGATCACGGTACGAACTCCCGCAACGCTTTTGCCATCGCTTCGGGCTGATCCTCGGGAACGAGCGTCCACGAGTCGTCGATGACGATTTTGGTGGCGTCGGGATAGAGCGCCATCAGGCGGTCCGCGTGCTCAAGCGGCATCATCAGGTCTTCGCGCGCCCAGACGACGAGCACGGGTCGGGTGAATGTCCGCATCTGCTCGGACATTTCGAGCAGCCGGCGGCGCGAGGGGGCGCCGGTCGCGAACTTGACGAGGTCGCGGCGAATCGCCGGGTTCTCGACAGCGGGCCGGAACCAGTCGTCGTACAGGGAGTCGGGCAGTCCCTTCTTGCTCATCGCGCCATAGGCCCGACGGCTGCGCCGGAAGAACTTCGTGCCGAACATTCTGCTCAGCAGCCATCCCCCGCCCGGCATACGGCACAGCAGCGCTGCCGGACGTGCCGGCTTGGGCGGGTAGTTGTCGAACGCCGTGCAGGATGCGAGCACCAGCTTGCCCACCCTCTTGTCGCGACCTTCCGAGATCACGAATTGCCCTCCGCCCCAGTCGTTGAGGACCAGCGTCACGTCGTCGAGGCTGAGGGCGTCGAGGAAGTCGGCGAGGATGTGGGCCATGCCGACTTCGGTCAGGACCGCGTCGTCGTTCATCGGTGTGGTGTGCGCCCCCATCGGAAGCGTCGGGGTAATGCAGCGGTACCCGGGAAGCAACGGCAGGACCTTGCGCCATTGCCTGCCGTCCATGAGCAGGCCGTGGCCGAAGACGAGGACGGGGCCGTCACCACCGGTGTCTTCGTAAGCGACGGGTCCCGCAGGCAGGTCGACCGTGGGCATTCGACGCTCCTAGAAAGATCGTTCTACTCAGTTGACGATATGCTGTCCCGATACCACGCGCAAGGACAGATGCCATGGCCGATATCGGGACCCGCGACCGGATCTTGGAAGCGACGGCGGAGCTGTACCGGCGCCAGGGCATGGCAGCCACCGGACTCAAACAGATCTCGAGGGCCTCCCGCGCGCCCTTCGGTTCGATCTATCACCACTTCCCCGGCGGCAAGGAATCGATCAGCGTTGAGGTCATCCGGTGCGAGGGGGTGCGGTACGGCGAGTTGGTCAGTGCACAGCTCGCGCAGACCGACCCGGCCGACGGCATCCCACAGCTGTTCGAGAACGCGGGCCGGCTCCTGGAATCCCAGGACTACAGCGAGGCGTGTTCGATCGAGACCATCGCCCTGGAAGTGGCGAGCACCAACGAACGGCTGCGCGTTGAAGCCGCGGAGGTGTTCGAGAGCTGGCTGGCGCGGCTCGCGGACTGGTTCATGCAACTTGAGCTCACCTCCGAGCAGAGCCGGCGCTTGGCGGCGATCACGCTGACCGCTCTCGAGGGGGCGTTCGTGTTGTGCCGCACACTGCGGTCGACCGAGCCGATGATCGACGCCGGCATCGGCGTGCAGGCCGCCGTGGATGCCGTGCGCGCAGCGAAGTAGTGGCCTCGGTCAGTCGAATGGCGTTGTGCGGTAATGCGATAGTCATCGTAAGTGACCTGCGCGACATTTCAATCTGAAAGTGGCGGCGACACAGTCGAAATGGCACGCGATTTCAGAACCGCAAAGTGCTGTAGTGAAACTCACATCGGGAAAGTTGCTTTACTCAGAATTAACAAGGAGGATCGGAGTGTTCCACATTTTGGGAGACCCCCAGCCTGTGGGCGATGGAATCAAACGGTTCCCCGCGATCCGGGGAGCTTTACGAGGAGTGAGAAGAAATGCCGTTCGCGCAGTTTCGCGCAAATATGAAGCGTGCCAACAATCGGCGGCGCCTGTATGCACGGATCAGCGCACTGCCCGACTCGACGGTCCGCGAAGAGTTGATCGCAGTGGCCCAGCGGTACGAGCTTGAGGAAGCTCGTCGCTGACGCGACAGATTCGCCTTACAGAGCCGGTGGCCCACAGGCCCCGGCTCTGTTGTTTTCCGGGGTGCCGTCATCCCCCGACCACGGCTTGGAACCGCCCGCTGGGATAGGGCAGGTCGATCCCGTGCTCGTCATACGACCGTAAGACCTCGCGGCGAAGCTTGCGCTGCACCGCCCATTGCGCGTTGGGCTTAGTCTTCACGGTCATCCGCAACTTGAGAAGGTCGGGGGACAGTTCCTGCACGCCGAGCATCTCGGGCTTGCCCAGCACCTTGTTGGCCAACGACGGGTCGGCGATGGCGGCTTCGGCGGCCTCGACTGCGACCTCTTCGGCCCGATCGATGTCAGCGGTCAACGCGACCGGCACCTCGATGCGCGCGACGGCGTACTCCTGACTCATGTTCCCCACGCGCGCGATCTCACCGTTGCGCACGTACCAGAGCGTGCCGTCGATGTCGCGGACGGTCGTGATCCGCAGGCCGACACTCTGCACCTCACCCACGGCGTCGCCGAGGTCGACGTTGTCGCCGACGCCGTACTGATCTTCGAGCAGCATGAATACACCGGTGACGAAATCACGCACGAGGTTTTGCGCACCGAAGCCGATCGCGAGCCCGACCACACCGGCCGACGCGATGAACGGCGCGATGTTGACGCCGAGGACGTTGAGGACCGTCAGGACGACCCAGACCAGCAGGACGATCGACACCGTCGACTTGAGGACGGATCCGATCGTCTGCGCGCGCTGCTGGCGTCGCTCGGCGATCCGCTGACCGCTGGCCGCTTTCGGGGTGCGATCGCGTAAATGCCGCAGCAGCGGCGGCTTGGTTTTCTCCTGGTCGGGCGCCGTGCCGGCCTTGTGCGGTCGGCCGGTGGTGGCCCGGTCGATCAGCCGGTGCAGCACATAGCGCGCGATCAGTGCGATGACGATGTACGCGACGATCCGCACGGGTACTTCGATGAGCCAATGTCGATTGGTGTCCGTCCATTCGAAAGCCAGGTTGTACACATGCATATGCCCGACCGTACGGACTGCATCTATGCATTCAAAGGGCTGTTTCAGCTCCAGGGACTCGCGCCACGCCGCGACGGTGGTAGCCACGCGAATGGATCCGGGCCGGTGGCAAAGTACTCCAGGCTGACGTTTCCGCGATATCCACGGTTTTTCAGATGCGCGAGATGTCCAGCGAAATCGATGTTGCCGGAGCCCGGTTCACCACGCCCGGGCGCGTCGGCAATCTGAACATGGCCGATGCGGTGGATGTAATTGTCGATCACGGTGCCGAGGTCGTCGCCGTTGACGTGCAGGTGATACAGGTCCGCGAGGAGCCGCAGCGTGGTGACTGCTTCGGCATCGCGGACGCGATCGATCACGGCGATGACATCGGCGGCCGTGCGCAGCGGGTAGGCGGCGACACCGCTGAGGGGTTCGACCAAGACGGCCGCGCCCACGCGTTCGGCCACGCGGCCCGCGTACGCGAGGTTTTCGACGGCGACCTCATCGTGCTGACGTGGATCTACGCCGTCGAGGCGATTTCCGTAGAGCGCGTTGAACGCCGTGGTGCCGAGTCGTTCCGCGATGCCGATCGCTGTGTCGACGTTGTCGCGGAACACGTTGCGCTGTCGGGGATCTGACACCAACCCCCGCTCCCCCGCCGCCATGTCGCCGCCTGCGAAGTTTAGTGCCGTGAGCGTGACCCCCGCGTCTGAGACTGCCCGCACGAACGCGTCGACCTCGGTGTCGCCAGGTACCGCATCGGCGAACGGCCACCAGAACTCGATGGCTTCGAAGCCCGCGTCGCGCGCGGCTTGCGGACGTCGCAGCACCGGAAGATCGGTGA
Organism: Mycolicibacterium wolinskyi; assembly: GCF_002101965.1. Taxonomy (GTDB): domain Bacteria; phylum Actinomycetota; class Actinomycetes; order Mycobacteriales; family Mycobacteriaceae; genus Mycobacterium; species Mycobacterium wolinskyi. The sequence continues at coordinate 67,674 of NZ_LQQA01000015.1, read as the reverse complement.
ACAACGTCGAACAGTTGACGACGAAGTGCGCAGTCACGCGTCCCCCACGTCAGCCGCGGCCGAAGTACGGCATCGCCCGCGCCATCACGGTCAGCGACGGGACAGACACCTCCAACGGCAGATCGACGAGATGCGCGACAGCGCGCGCGACATGCTCGACATCGAAAGTCGGCTCCGCAGCGAGACTTCCGTCGGCTTGCCGGGTCTGGTTGCCGAAGCCTGCGGTCATATCGGTGGCGGCATTGCCGATGTCGATCTGCGTCACGCAGATGTCAATGTCACGTAAATCCAACAACATCGACGCGGTCAGCCCGCTGATCGCGTGTTTGGTGACCGTGTAGGCCAAGCTGTTCGGGCGGGGCCGGTGTGCCGACAGCGAGCCGTTGTTGATGATCCGCCCACCGCGCGGCAGCTGCCCCGCCATGACCCGTGCGGCCTCGCGCGCGCAGAACACCGCCCCATCGACATTCGTGCGCCACGTGGCGTGCCAGTGCTCATCGTCGATGTCCGCGACGGAGGCCGACGGCCCGAACACTCCGGCGTTGTTGAACAACACATCGACTCGTCCGAATGTCGCGACCGCGTCTGCGAACAGTGCCTCAACCGACCCGACATCCGTGACGTCGGTCGGCACTATCCGGGCGTCGGGCCGGTTCAGCGCTGTTTCGGACAACCGGTCGGCACGCCGACCGGCCAGGACGACATCGTGGCCGGCGTCCAGCAGCACCCGCGCCGTGGCCCGTCCGATTCCGCTTCCTGCCCCGGTGATGACGACGACTTTTCGCACGTGGTCGATTGTGCCCTGAGATGGGCTCAGGCCATGCGAATCAGCCCGCGGGCGAATAACCCGGCTTCGACATCAGGTCGCGGATGCCCGCATCGATGAACGCTGTGTCGACGGGGTTCGCTCCGCCCCCGGCGAAGTGGCCCCAGACACCGGGGATGACCCGTACCTCACCGTGCGCGATGAACTGGCTCGCCCACTGTTCGTCCTCGGGCGGGAAGTACAGGTCCTTCTCGGCAGGCATCGCCAGCAACGGGCATTTGATCGAAGCCAGCGCTTTCTCGACGTCACCGCCGAAACCCGGTGTGTTGCCGACGTTTCCGCTGTGCCAGGTGCGCAGCATCGCGATGAGATTGTTGGGGTCGCGTCCGTCGCGGAAGAAGTTCTCCCAGAATCCGTAGAGGAAGTCGTCGAATGACGTGAAGCCGAGCTCGCGCCACGTTTCTTCCCAGTAGAACGCCTGCGAGAATCCCCAGCCGGAGTACACGCGAGCGAATGCCCGCAAACCCTTGATGGGAAGCGACTCCGGCGAGTAATCGCCGTCGGCCCACGCGGCGTCCGCGGTGAGCGCGCAGATGAGCGATTCCAGGAACACCTTGTTGTGCGGCGCCGTGATACTCGAACCACAGAACGGTGCCGCGCGTTGCACCATCTCCGGGTGGCTGACCGCCCACTGGTAGGTCTGGCCCGCACCCATCGACCATCCCGTGACGAGCGCGATCGTGGATATCCCGAACTTCTCGGTGACGAGCTTGTGCTGTGCCTCTACCTGGTCGTGGAACGTCACCGCCGGGAAGCGGGCCCGATCGTATGGTGCCGGAGTGTTCGACGGCGACGACGACAGTCCGTTTCCCAGCATGTTGGGGACGATGATGAACCACTCGTCGGGGTTGAGCGCCTTGTCGGTGCCGATCAACCATTCGTTGTCCGTGTGCCAGCCCGAATACCAAGTGGGATAGACGATCACGTTGGACTTGTCGTCGTTCAGCGTGCCGTAGGTCTTGTACGCGAGGCGCGCGTTGCGCAACGTGAAACCGCTCTGGAGGGTGAAGTCGCCGAGGTCGAAGTACTCGGCATCGGTGGGTGGCGGCACGATGAGCTCCTTCGGGCGGATGGGACCGGATACCGACAATCGTTGAATCCGCTTGTGCCACAGGCGCTTCAATGGCGGGCCATGTCGCACCTTCCGTGGCGTGACGAGTCAGTTACTTCCAAATGGGAATAACACGACTGAACATACACGCTCGCCGAGCCGCGTCAAGCGAAGACGGCGAAATCGCCGCTGCGGTTGTGTGCGTCAGCTTTGCATCGGGCACCCAGCGGGGCGCCACCCCTGCATCGCGGCTTCCATCCGCTCCTCGCAGAGTGCTTCGACTTGCAGCCGAGGCTGCCCGTCCCGTCGGCGCATGCCTTCGAGCAACAATGCGACATACCGTCGCCACAGTTCGGGTTTGACGTGGCCGGACCACTCGCTCACAGTGCCGGCCAGCAGGCCCAAGATCGGCATGTCCGTATGTTCCACATCGGGCCGCAGGTGGCCATCATTGCGGGCGCGTTCGACCAGTTTCGAGATCGGCGGGATGAGGCGCAGCCGCGACGACTCGACCCCACAGCCGCCGTAGGCCTTGCTGTAGACCATCTCGCGCAGGCCGCGGTCGGTGGCCGTCAGTTCGCACATGTGCTCGACGAACCACACGAACCCGTCCCACGAATCTTCGTACTCCAGAGCGGATTCCGCGAGGGCGACAACCTGGTCGATACCGTCCTCGAAGACCGCGTCGAGCAGTTCCTCCTTCGTGGCGAATCGCCGGTACACCGTGCCCACACCGACATTGGCGTGACGCGCCACGTCATTGAGCGTCGCCTCGAGACCCTTTTCGGCGAACAGCTCGCGCGCGGCGTCGAGCACGCGCTGCCGGTTGCGCTCCGCATCCTTTCGCAATGCGCGCTGAGGCTCATAGGTGGTCATGACCCGCAAGTTTAGGTGATGATCATCATAAGTGGATTGACTCGATCCACTTTTTCCGTTTAGGTTACCTAGCTAACACGTCCCGTCCCGGCCGGCCGCGGACCCATATGGAAAGGCTCGACTGTGACCGTCGTCCCGGAGCGCCGTCCTGTGCGCAAAACCATTTCCGGACACCGCGCCGCTTCGCACAGACGGACGCATCCGTGAACGCCGTAGTCAAACGCGCGTGGTTACCGATTCTCATCGTGGTCGCCATCGCCATCGGCGCCGTGGCCGTGAGCAACCTGCGGTCGGTGTTCGGCTCAGATGGGGCAGTGGTGACGCCGGTGGGAGCCGATACCGCACAGAAGTTCAATCCCAAGGTTGTCGTCTACGAGGTTTTCGGCACCGGCACGACAGCGACCGTCAATTACATGGATCTACAGGGCCTGCCGCAGCGAGTCGAATCCGCCAGCTTGCCGTGGACCCTCCGATTGGAGACGACGATCCCGTCCGTACAGCCCAACCTCATGGTGCAGGGCAACGGTGATTCGATCAGCTGCCGGGTCACCGTCGACGACGAGGTCAAAGACGAAAGGACGGCGCACGGCGTGAACGCTGCGACGTATTGCTTGGTGAAGGCCGCATGAGCATCAGCGAGGACCCGAAGGCGGATCGCGCATGAGCACGTTCACCGACGAAACCCCGACCGACTCCATTCCTCCGGCGCGCCACTCGGCGCGGCCTTGGCTACCGCGGTTCATCCGCACCTTCTCGATCCCGATCGTCCTCGGCTGGCTGGTCATCGTTGGGCTGCTCAACACCGTTGTGCCACAGCTCGAAGAAGTCGGCAAGATGCGCGCGGTGTCGATGAGCCCCAACGACGCACCCGCACTCATCGCGACCAAGCACGTCGGCAAGGTGTTCGACGAGTACGACACCAGCAGCTCGGTGATGATCGTGCTGGAGGGCGAGAATCCGCTGGGCGCGGATGCCCACGCGTTCTACGACGAGATGGTCCGGACCCTGCGTGCCGATACCAAACACATTCAGCATGTGCAGGATTTCTGGGGCGACACGCTGACCGCCGCGGGCGCACAGAGCATCGACGGCAAGGCGAGCTACGTCCAGGTGTACATCGCGGGCGACCAGGGCGAGACGCTGGCCAACGAGTCGGTGGAAGCAGTTCGCAATATTGTCAACAGCACCCCGGCTCCCCCTGGTGTCAAGGCCTACGTCACCGGCCCGGCCGCGACGACGACGGACCAGAATGCCGTCGGCGATGCCAGCATGAGAACGATCGAAATGCTGACCTTCGCGGTCATCACCGTGATGTTGCTCGTTGTGTACCGGTCCATCATCACCGTGGTCATCACGCTCTTCATGGTGGTGGTCGGATTGTCCTCAGCGCGCGGCCTCGTCGCGTTCCTGGGCTATCACAATGTGTTCGGCCTCACCACGTTCGCCACCAACATGGTGGTGACGCTGGCGATCGCAGCGGCCACCGACTACGCGATCTTCCTGATAGGCAGATATCAGGAGGCTCGCCGGATCGGCGAGGACAAAGAATCGGCCTACTACACGATGTTCCACGGCACCGCGCATGTCGTGCTGGCCTCGGGTCTGACCATCGCCGGCGCCACACTGTGCTTGCACTTCACCCGGTTGCCGTACTTCCAGACCATGGGTATCCCGTTGTCGATCGGCATGGCCATCGTGGTTGCCGCGGCGTTGACGATGGGGCCCGCGCTCATCTCTATCGTCACCCGGTTCGGCAAAGTTCTCGACCCCAAACGCATGGACCGGGCCCGCGGCTGGCGGCGGGTCGGTGCGGCCGTGGTCCGTTGGCCCGGTGCGGTTCTGGTCATGGCTGTGGTACTTGCCCTCGTCGGCCTTTTGACGCTGCCGGGTTACCACACGACCTACAACGACCGGATCTTCCTGCCCGCCGACATTCCGGCGAATGTCGGCATGGCCGCGGCCACGCGGCACTTCTCCGAAGCCAAGATGAACCCTGAACTGGTGATGGTGGAGACCGACCATGACCTGCGCAACCCGGCTGATTTCCTGGTGATCGACAAGATCGCCAAGGCCATGGCCCGCGTGCACGGCATCGCCCAGGTGCAGACCATCACCCGGCCGGACGGCAAGCCCATCGAGCACGCGTCGCTGCCTTACTCGATGAGCCAAAGCGGCACAGGCACTTTGATGAACAACGATTACCAGCAGAAGGTCCTGGACAACACGCTCAAGCAGGCCAACGAGCTGCAGACGACCATTGACTCCCAGGAGAAGCTCTACGGCATCACACTGCAGCTGGCAGAGGTCACCCGCAGCATGGCCGACAAGATGGACAAGACCTCGCAGAACCTTGACGAGGTGCGTGACCACCTCGCCGATTTCGACGATCAGTTCCGCCCGCTGCGCAATTACTTCTATTGGGAACCGCACTGCTTCGACATCCCGATGTGCCATTCGCTCCGGTCGATCTTCGACGCGCTGGACGGCATCAGCACGATGTCAGACGATTTCGCGGATATCGTCCCGGATCTGCACCGCATGGCAGAGCTGACGCCTCAGATGGCGGCTGTGATGCCGGCGATGATCCAGACGATGAAGAACCAGAAGCAGTATTTGCTGAACCAGTACCAGGCTCAAAAGGCCCAGCAGGATCAGAACATCGCCAACCAGAACAACCAGACGGCGATGGGGCAGGCATTTGACGCGTCGCTCAACGACGAGTTCTTCTATCTGCCGCCCGAAGCCTTCGGGACGGCCGATTTCCAGCGCGGTATCAAGCTGTTCCTGTCGCCAGACGGACATGCGGTGCGGTTCACCGTGTTCCACCAAGGCGATCCGCTGACCGAAGAAGGCACCGCGCATATCGAACCGCTCAAGATCGCTGCCGCCGACGCCATCAAGGGCACTCCCCTTGAAGGGTCGACGGTGTACGTGGGCGGCACTGCGGCCATGTACAAGGACATGCAGCAGGGTGCCGACTACGACCTACTCATCGCAGCGGTCGCCTCTTTGGTCCTCATCTTCCTCATCATGGTTGTGCTGACCAGAGCGATCGCGGCCGCTGCCGTCATCGTCGGGACCGTTGTACTGAGCCTCGGTGCTTCGTTCGGCCTCTCGGTCCTGATCTGGCAGCACTTGATCGGTATCCCGTTGCACTGGATGGTGTTGCCGATGTCGGTGATCGTGTTGCTGGCCGTCGGTGCGGACTACAACCTGCTGCTGGTGTCCCGCATGAAGGAGGAGATCCACGCCGGGTTACACACCGGGATCATCCGATCCATGGCCGGCACCGGATCCGTGGTCACGGCCGCCGGTCTCGTGTTCGCCTTCACCATGATGTCCATGGCGGTCAGCGATCTGATCGTGATCGGCCAGGTGGGTACGACGATCGGTCTCGGGTTGTTGTTCGACACGCTCGTGGTGCGCTCGCTCATGACACCGTCACTGGCGGCACTGCTCGGGCGCTGGTTCTGGTGGCCACTGCGGGTGCGGCCTCGGCCGGTACCACAGCCCTGGCCGAAGCCGATCCAGCGCGATCCCCAGGAGGCGGTCGTCTGATGAAGCGTCTTGCGGCAGCGGCGATCGCCTGTGCAGCAACGGCTCTGGCGTTGTCGGCACCGGCCTATGCGGACCCGGACACCGACTTCGCCAACGAGTTGCACACCCACGGGATCTACGGGCCGAGGGATTACAACGCGTGGATCGGGAAGTTGACGTGCAAGCGGATGTATCAGGGTGTCGACGCCGACGCCCATGAGTCGGCGAAGTTCGTGTCCGATCAACTCGACAAGGACAGCACCACGGAGCAGGCGTGGCAGTTCCTCGGCACTGCCGTCAACTACTACTGCCCGGAGAAGCGAGTGGTGTTGGAACAGCTGGCAGCTCGTGGGTAAGCGGCTGATCGCGGGTCTGGCTGCGGTGGTGGCACTTTCGGCGGCGCCCGGGGTGGCGTCGGCCGATGCCACCGACGATTACCCGATTCCGAATCGGATCCTCAAGACGCCGTGCACGGCCGAGCAGATCATGGCGGCCGCGCGCGACGTCGAACCGGTCTACTACGAGCGCTACATGATCGACTACAACAACAAACCTGCCGCCGATCAACAAGGCGCCCGAGACCGGATCCATTGGTTCTTCTCGCTGGACTACGCCGGACGTCGCCAGTACTCCGAGAACACGGCCACCAATGCGTTCTACGAGAGCATGGCCTGGCGCTGGCCCAACTGGGCAAAGCTGTTCTTCAACAACAAGGGCGTCGCCGCCAACACCACCGACATCTGCCAGCAGTACCCGCCGGACGACATGTCCGTCTGGAACTGGAGATGAGTCGGCAGAATCAGAGCACGGGTAACAGTGTGCGCAGCACTATCGCCGACGAGGCGGCCACCTCACCCGCGAACTGGTTGAACTCGAACTGAGAGTCCTGGCCGGCGAGGTCTGACAGTGCCCGGATCACCAGCCAACCGATCCCGAACGCCTCACACACCTGGGCCACCGCACCGCCCTCCATCTCGATTGCGCGCCCGCCGAATTCATCGTGCAGCCGTATACGAGTGGGCTCGCTGTGCAGGTACTGGTCACCGGACAGGACGGTGCCGTACACGAGCTGGGCCGCTCTCCCGCGCCCGCCGGCACGCCGCGACAACGGCGGCAGCTCAAGGCCACGCAACGCCTGTTTGACCTTCTCCAGCACCGCGCTGTCAACGTCGTAACCCAGACGATCGGTCGGGTTGATGAACGGCACGTGACCGGGCTGGTAGGTCTGCAACCGCTCGTCCTCGATGAGGCCGGCGTCGTATTGGATGAGCCGGTCCGCGATCACCACATCCCCGACATGCAGCTGCGGATCCAACCCGCCGGCGACACCGGAGAAAACGACTGTGCGGCAACCGAACCGGTGCGCCAGAACGGTCGTGACCACGGCCGCGTTGACCTTGCCCATACCCGTCTCGGCGAGGACGATCTCACAGCCGTCGAGCGTCCCGGTTTCGAAGCGCGTGTGAGCGATGTCCTCACCGCGGACATCGCCCATCACGCTGCGAAAGTGAGCCAGTTCCTGCGGGATCGCCGAGATCAAACCGATGGGCACAACGCCTCTTTCCTAGTGGGTCGGCGTACCACCGGCCGGGCTCGGGCGCGGCGCGGTGAAGAACGCCGCGATGACGGCCGCGATGCTGATGATCGCCGCGACCAGGAAAGCCGCATGCACCCCAGGCAGATCCGGGGCTCCGCCGGACTGCGAAGCCTTGGTCATGACCGTCACGAACAACGCCGTACCGGCTGCGCCTGCGACCTGTTGCAGCGTCGTCAGGATGGCGCTGCCGTGCGAGTAGAGCCGGTCGGGCAGGACGGCGAGCGCGTCGGTCATCAACGGCGTGAACATCATCGACAGGCCCACCATCATGATCGTCTGCACGATGATCAGTTCCCAGATCGGGGACGCCGCCGACAGGATCGTGAAACCCCACAGTGACGCGCACAACAGCACCGAACCCGGCACGACGAGCAGCCGAGCACCGTGACGGTCATAGGCGCGGCCGACGATCGGGCCGGCCAACCCCATCAGCACACCGCCCGGCAGGCTCGTCAGACCTGCGGCCAACGCGCTCTGCCCCAACACATCCTGGACATAGAGCGGCACCATGATGATCGCGCCGAACAGACCCATGAAGCCGAGAATCACGAGCGCCAGTGACACCGAGAACCGTCGGTAGGTGAACGGGCGCAGGTCGAGGAACGCGCGATCACGTCGCTGCAACTGCACCTGCCGCGCGCCGAACAGAACCATCGCAACGGCGCCCACCGTCATCGGTACCCACGCGGGTACGCTCTGCTCGCCGTGACTTGACTCACCCATCAGCGAGAGCCCGAACACCAAGCCCGCGAAGGCAATCGCCGACAACGGTACCGAGACGGCGTCGATCGGTGTGGGCTCCTGTTTCTCGTCGTCGACACGCAGCCACGTCAGGCCGGCCGTCAGCGCCACAAGCGCGATGGGCAGCACGATCCAGAACATCCAGCGCCAGTTGAGCGAACCGAGGATGAACCCCGACAAGGTGGGCCCGATTGCCGGCGCGACGGCGATGACGATGGAAATGGTGCCCATCGTCTGCCCACGCCGTTCAGCGGGAATCAGCGTCATGACCGTCGTCATGAGCAACGGCACCATCACGGCGGTACCGCACGCCTGCACGATCCGGCCCACCAGCAGGACCGCGAAACCGGGCGCGAGCGCGGCCACCAATGTGCCGGTGCAGAACAAGCCCATCGACGTCAGGTAGATGCCGCGCACCGGAAAGCGTTGCAGCAGCGAGCCCGACATCGGGATCACCACGGCCATCGTCAGCAGGAAGCCGCTCGTCAGCCATTGCGCGGTGCTGGCGGCAATGTCGAGATCGACGATCAGGGCAGGCAACGCGACGCTCATGATCGTCTCGTTGAGGATCATCACGAACGCCGAACCGACCAGCAGCGCGATGATCACATTGGCGCTCGGCTGGGGACGCTGCAACGTCACCGTCTCCCCCGTGCTCGGGCCCGTCGTCATTACCTCTCCCTACTCCCCCGACTTCGTCTGCGCGGCTCCCCAGGGTATGTGTGAAACCTTGGGGCCGAAAATCGTTTTTCGCGCAGTGGCGCTCAGTCCTGGCTGCTGAGGAGCGACATGATGTCGACGAGTTCGGTCCAGCGGGATCGCGGAAGCGGCGCGAACAACTCCTCGGCGGCGGCCTCGTAGGCCCGCAGCCATAACTCTGCCTGCTGCACGCCTTTCGGAGTCGCGACCATCTTTGTTACGCGCCGATCGGCGGAGTCCTCGGAACGCGCCACGAGCCCATCACGCACGAGCGCCTCAAGCAGCGTCGAGGCCGTGCCTTGCGCGATGCCGACTGCCGCACCGACATCGGTGACGCGGATGGGCCCCAGCCGCACGACCTCCGCAAGTACCCGTGCCCGCGGGACGGACACGCCGACCTCGGCCAGTCGCTCGTCGAACCTGCGGCCGAGGATCTTCGCGACCCGGCCGAACGTGTCGGCGAGTTCGACCGCCGACGGCTCCATGTTCTTGCCGTCGGTTTGTTTTGCCATCTCGCACCTTTCTTCGCGCATGTCTTGACGCGTCGATGCATTCACGTCAATATATCTATATCGATGTATTGGTTTCGATACATCTATGCGAATGCATCGCCATCGATGATGAGGAGTCTTTCATGCGTATCTTCCTGACCGGCGGAAGCGGCTTCGTGGGCCAACACGTGATCCGCCAGTTACGGGCTGAGGGTCACACCGTCCTGGCGCTGGCCCGATCGACTGCCAGCGCGCGGACGGTGACCGATGCGGGTGCCGAGCCCGTACGCGGTGACCTGGCCGAACTGTCCGGTCGCAGCCCGGCGGTTTGGCTCGATCGCTTGCGAGATGTCGAGGCCGTCGTGCATGCCGCGGCCCGCATGGAGTTCTGGGGGCCCGATGACGGTTTCCGCACCGACAACCACGAACCGACCGTCGCCTTGCACGCCGCGGCCGCACAGGCCGGAGTGTCCCGGTTCGTACTCATCAGCGCCGCGGGCGTCTCCATCGGCAGCCAACGCGCCACCGTGGTCGACGAGAACACCGACAACGGCACACCCAACATCGCCTACAGCCGCGTCAAACTCGCCACCGAGAACGCATTACGCAGCGTCACTACACCGGGCATGAGCCTGGTGATCCTGCGCCCGCCCTTCATCTGGGGTTCGGGGCTCACCACGATCGCCGACGCGGTCGAGGCCGCCAAGAAAGGGCAATGGATGTGGATCGACGGTGGCCGCCATCTCATGGACTACGTCCACGTCGACAACCTCGCCGACACCGTCGTGCTGTCGCTCACGCGCGGTCGCGACGGTGGCGTCTACTACATCACCGACGGCAACCCGATGCCGGTCCGCGACTTCTTCACCGCACTCCTCGACACGCAAGGCGTCGACATCGCCGGCAGCCGCAGCATCCCACTCGCGATCGCCGCGCCGCTCGCAGCAATCATGGACGGCACTGCCCGCCTTCTCCGCCGACGCACGCCACCGCCGCTCACCAACTGGCTCATCGCCACCATGGGCCGCGACCGCATCTACGACATCAGCGCAGCGCGTGCAGATCTCGGGTACCAACCGCGAGTCAGCCTCGACGCGGGCATGCTTGAGATGGCGCGGTAGCTCTTGTGCCGATGAATAGGCCTGTGGCTCAACGCGGTTCTATGCGCGTCGCGCGTACGCCCACGCTGAGTTGAGTACGCAGCCCATGGAAAATGGCCCCCGGACTTTCGTCCGAGGGCCATTCTCGCTAGTAGCGGGGACAGGATTCGAACCTGCGACCTCTGGGTTATGACCCTAGCCGGTGGCTGTCTCATGCCGCTTCAGCTTCTCGTATCCGCAAGTCGATGCCGGTTCGTGGTTCTCACCCGTCTCACCTGATACGGCCCGATCTCAGGAGTTCAGCCACGTTTCCTTCACAAAACCGTTCACACCCCTGCGGTGGGTGCGTAGGGAGTGCGGTCGGCGCTCATTGCTACATAACCTGTGGAGGGCAGGCACCCCGCACAGACGCCACATGCAGTCAGCACGGCGGTTGGCCCAGGCAACGAGGCCCACAGTGCCCGCCGGCCGGGATGAATACTGACCGCTGCCTCGATCCTTCGATCGCGCTCAGCCTGGGTTGGGCTTGAGGATCCGTGGCCAACATCGGCAGCCTTTGCCCTGCACTAGCACAACGCGGCAGTCCTGGGCCAGCTCGACCAACTTGAGCAACCGCACCACCGGCAGCGCGCTCGGCTGCATTGGGCGCGCGGTTGATGTACCACGGGTAGGTGTTAAGGGAAGAACACAGCGGAGCGAGGTGCCGGACTACTCAAACAGTTCGAGCTGCCGCCGCGCCGTCGGATCATCGTTATCGACGCGCGTACCTGAACCCGTCCAGCCCTGAGTCTCGGGAGGCCCCGCCCCGGGATCGCCCAGCACCTAGATCACAAGCGCATCGGTTCCGGCGTGCGCCAGGATAACCTTCCGGCAGCCGCCGACCTTGAGCTGGGTCTTGAAGCGCCGAGACAAACTGGTTAATCGGAACGATGTACGGGGCCATGCGCTGGTCGCGCTGCTACTGCCGGAACGTCTCACTTGCCATACGCCGAGGCAGGGGCGAAGCATAGGCTGGGCCGCTACACGAAGAGCTCAATTCGGACTGGTCTGTATCAGTGATTGTCGGCACTGCTAATTACGATCGCCCGATGGATCACGAGCATCATCAGTGGCTTGAAGACGTGAACAACTCCATCGTGGAGTCGTACGAACGTGAGCAGGACCTCGCTCGCCAGCCGAAAAACATTCAGCAGGCAGGCCATCGAGTCGAGTCGCGTTGGGAGGAAGTCTTGGCCGACTGGCTGCCGCCGCAATATGAGATCGGCAAGCGCAAATACATACTTCTCGAAACCGAGGATGGACCTGCGGTCACGAAGGAGCAGGATCTCGTCGTCTATTACCCGCACTACCCGAGCGGCCTACGGAAGAAAGCCAGCGTCCTTGCCTCAGGTCTAGCGGCGGCATTCAGCGTCAAGCGCACGATCACCCGGAAAGCTCTCGATGAAGCTTACGAGGATGGCATGGTCCTCCGACGCGGAATGAAGGTACGCGATCAGACGGTCCGTCATCATTTAGCGCCGCCTGTGTTTTTCGGGCTACTGGGCGAATCACATGAATGGAAGAGCGCACCCGACCCGAAAGAGAAGATCAAGAATCTATTAAATGAGCGCGATCGCGACAAGGTGAACGCTCCACGTGAAGGCCTGGACATGCTGTGTATCGCAGACCTCGGATACTGGAGTCGGTCAACGTCCGTAATACCCGAGAAGCTCTTGAAGAATTCGGATCAGCTCGTGCACCAACTGATTGGCACGGAAGCCTTTGTCCTCTCGGGTATGCGGCACAAGTATGACGACCCGCAGCCGCTATCGCCTCTCACTCACTTCATCGGGTCACTGTGGTCTAAGTTGGCTATCAATGATCCGACGCTCCAACCGCTGGCGGATGGGTTAAGGATTACCAACACCTATCCCACGAGTGGTGGTCTGTCGTTCGGCAGGTTCAACCTTGCTGAAGTAACGACTCCACAGATTGCAGAGATCGTTCGTCGAGAGTCTCGCATCGGGCGTGACTGGATGTGGGCTTACTAGCCGAAGGTGATCGACGTGAGTGCAGCGTCCGGAAAATCGTCACCGCCGAAGCCAGCAAGCGGTCCACCCGCGACACATAACGGTCGGCTCTCACGATCCCCAGGATATCCGCACGCCAGCACCTGAGGGCACCCGGCCGTTAGATAACAGGGCCGATATAGGCAATGAGCGGCTCGTGCCGAATGCCTGCCTGGTAGAACTTGTCCGAGCAGCGCTGCGATCGGAGATAACTATGCCGAATGCCAACCCTTCGCCGTTCTTCGTAGTGTTCGACACTAGTACCCAGGCGCGCTACTACGGCGACGTCCACGAAGTGCTGGCGCTGCCCCCAATGGCGGCCATCACCTACGAGTATTCGCGGCGCCTGTTCGCTCCAAGTGCGGAGAGAACGTTCGATGAACTCGCCGAAGACCCCTCACGGCTACCTCTGCCCGCACTACTCATGTATGGGCAGAAACGCAGTTTCCAAAAGGGATCCGTAAGAGATCCCGACGAGATGCTGTCCTGGGACGACAGCGTATTCGTGCCCACGCGATCGGCGACTATCGAAGCGGTCCAGCGCGGTAACCAACTAGATCCGCAGTCTGACTCCTTCAGCTTCCGCCTCGCCGTCAAAGGATTCATCGATCCCGCAGAACCCGCAGTGGAAGCACTCGTTCGGGCACTCGAAGCCGCAAACTCGCTTCCATTCGGTGACCGAGAGACCCAATACAACTGGGTGTCACTGCTCCCCGACACAGTGGTGTCTCAGGCCCCGCGTCTCATCAGCGACACCCAAGACCGCTGGGTGCAGGTCGTCGACCAACTGGTCAAACTGCCCACCCAGTTCGCTGACGACGTCTTCTGGCGCGTACAAGAAATCACCGAAGCAAAAGTCAGACGCGGTGCGCACACCAAAAGACCGGTGTCCCTTAGGGATCGCCCGCGCAACAGGCGCGATAAGGTCGCCGATTGGAATCGCGACTACCGGCTCCAGGAGGACAATACCTACACTTTGACCGTCCAAACCTACGTGCCCGAAGGGCTGACCCCAAAGGTGCCCGGGGACGCCAAGGTCGCATTGGTGCCCCATGACGACCACGCCGCGTTACTCAAGCTCCCGGCACATCCAAGGGACTATCGTCCGAACGCTCCGATGCATGAGAACTTCTCCATCACAACGGACTTCGCCATCCGACACCGCTACGCAGGGCTTCATCTGGAGACCCAATGCCAGAGCCGGGGAACGTCCTACCCGCCAGGCTCGATGTGCACATTGAGCCTGGATATCCACAAACCGGTACTCCGGATGCTCACGGCAATCGTGCTGCTCCTCGGCGGACTCACCCTCGTGCTCGTCGGCGCCACCATCGCCGCGTCGAACCCGGTCAAGATCGGCATCGGGATTAGCGGCGTCATTGTTGTCGCAATCGGCTACTTCATGTGGACGAGAAAGATCAAGCTCGGACCTCACGGTGGCTAGCCGGCGACCACCAACACCGCACACTCCTCACTGCGGCAGCTGGCTAGACAACAGGATCTCGCTCTGTCGGCAACTCTTTCCTCGTGCGTTGCGTCGACGCCGCGCGGCGAGGTGCTGGACCCGATCTTTCTCATCAGCGGCTTCGGCGACGCCATCGGAGGCCGGAAGAAATCGCTGAGTCCAGACCGCCACCACGGTGTCCCAATCCAGACGCGGGCGCTGGCCGTGCGGCCGCGGTGTCCCATCAGCAAGATGCGCTCGGGTTTCGGCGCCCAGCATGCCGATGTGAACGCCCATCTCATTGCCCCGGAAGATGTCGCGGGACAGACTAAGGCGCTTCAGACAATACGACATCGACATCCGCTCAACATGTTTGGCTGACGAGAACTGCTTAGGCTCTTCGGTTCTCATCAGGTCGCAAGCCATGCGGACGGTCCCAGACGATACGAGGTCCTCGAACGAGGCATACAACGCCGAACTCCCATAGGGTCTAATGTGGGCGAAGACGTCTCCGCGTGCCTGGCTGTCGGCCTCGATCGTCCGATTCGACAATTGGCCGATCCGCTGATTGCGGAACGGAAATCCGCTTGGTCCCTTGCCTGTCGTCGTCACCACAGCGGCCAGGTCCGGGTCTTCCTCGTGACGGCACGCACCGGCGAAGGCCTCTTGCCCAACGTCGGTGAACGGCGCCATGGCAATCAGCCGCGAGCCAGACAGCAGCGAATAGGGCGGCAGAGCATACGCCATCGACAGCTGCATCATCCGCCCGAGACCGGCTTCCCGCACGCTGGTTTCGTGCGGATCGTGACGCGCACTGGTCTTAGGATAATGTGGCGCCCACCCTAAGTACCCGTCACGTAGGCGCTGTGAGTAGCGCGGGCTGGCCAACACCGCGGCGCCGATCAGCGGACGATGCGCCGTCTGCCCATGGTCCCAGACCAACAACCCCATCTGTCGTCCTACACGTCGGCGCGACATAACCGACTGGCATAACCCGAGATACTCCACGATGGCACGGTGTCGCCTGTCGGAAAAGTCAACGATCTCCAACACCGGCCTAATAGCGCTGGGCTGAAAAACCCTCATCTGAGCGAAGACATCGGCGTGGCGAGCCTCGAACTCAAGAATCGTCTCCGCGTGTTGTGTGATCACCGTGAGGTGACGATGCTGGTGCGCTTGATCCCAAAAGGTTGCGCTCTCTTCGAGTGTGGCCGGCTGAGTGAGGGTGACCGAAACCTGCTCTCCTGACCGCTCCCCAGCGAAACCCAGCGGTGCGAGATCGTCCAGCAGAGAGACCAGAAAGTCAGACCAGCTCGCGCTCAGAAGGCGCAACATACTCAACGTCGTCCAAATCCAAATCCGGCAGTCGAACCCAAGTCACCGCCCCGTTCGGGTGCCGGTAAGAAATCGGATGCTCGAACCATTGCGGGTTGGTGAAAACGTACGCGTAAGTCTTCTTGTACGGAAGCCCGTCGCGTCGCAGTTCGTCGCGCTCCTCGGAGGTAACCTCCGCAGCGGTCACCAAATCATCGAGATCTAGAGGCCCCAGAACACGCACCAGGTTCGCAATCCCATACGCCTTGCCGGTACCTTGCTTGACGATGACGACCGGGCCCCGAATTTGGGTCGGCCGGCCGCGGATTTCCCAGATCTTGTCGCCGTTGAGCAGCTGCGAGGCGTACGGGTCCCGAACAATCAGGCCCCGCGGCCCGAACTCGCCGGCTCTGCCGGCCAGCTCCGCTTCCCGCCCGGGCACTCGATCCCTCTCCGCTTCCGGGGGAAACGGGTTCCGTACTCCACCCAACCTCCGCATACTGCGATCGTAAGCCACATCCCCGACTTGGTCGTGTCGTCGCTGGCCGCGCCCCAATATCTGGTCGCCCGTGAGCACAACACGACCAAGAAACCGACGCGATTTGCCGCGAACACGTCGCTATCGGCTGCCCTGTACACGCCATCTGCGGCTTAACCGTCCGAGGTTTGATGCCGCTGCTGTTTTGGTCCGGAAGGATGAACGGCATACCGAAGAAGATCGATCCTGCCCTGCGTGAGCGGGCGGTGCGGCTGGTTGCAGAGATTCAGCAGGAGCATCCGTCGTTGACCACTGTCTGTGAGGCGGTGGCAAGTCAGGTTGGTGTTGGTAGGGAATCAGTGCGGCGCTGGGTGGCGCAGGCCGAGGTCGATGCCGGGCAACCGGTTGATTTTTCGTCGCCATGAGCTCGACAACTTTGAGCGCCGAAGCCATTTGGCGACGTCAACACCGTTACAGTCGAAAGATGGAACCATCGATAGTTTTCGCGGCTGCCAAAGCCTTCGGCGCCGGCGCGGGATTCCTGTATCGGACGACATCACGCGACTACGGCGTGTCTATCACCGTGAAGCAGTCATCCTCGACGTACTCGCTGTTCGTTCCTCATGCCGTTAACGTTAAGCAATGCTCGCCACCATCGCCCGATGAGATCGTCAACAACACAAGACCGGCCGCTCGATGGATCAAGCGCAATCGGGCTCTACCCATCGGAGTGGGCGAGTTCTCCGTCATAGTCCAGCCAAAGCATGGCACCTCTGTGGTGATCGATGGCATCGCCGTACACACGCGGATCGCACACCAAGTGTCCGGCATTGCACTGAAGCAGGCGCTCGGCGGCCCAATCGTCGCAATCTCACTCGAAATCGACCTGAACACAAAACGCGTGCGATGCATCGACTCGAGCAACTTCCCGAAAGAAACCCGAATCGATCCGCTGTTCAGCGTCTGCTCCGACCAGCCACTCGTCCTGCGAGTCTCGGGCGCCGCCTCGGCTGAGGCTGTCTTATGGCAACTCGAACTATCGATGGTGGTTGACGGACATGTGGTCAAGCGACGAGTCCCCGCGGAGGGCGAATGGATTACCGTTCCGGACGACTACGACGGCGTCTGCCAGGAGTACAGAAGCTCCAACAACACCTGGGTGTTGTCTGCAGTCAACGCGCGACCCGAAAATTGAACCAGATCAATCTACGGTTAATCGAAAACGCGGCTCGTCCGCCGGCCGCTCCAACGCTCGCATGGAAGCGTGCTCACGCGATTGATCGACGTACGCCACACCTAGGCCGCTGAGTCGGCAACCGGCAGCTATCCCAAGCGTGAGCTCGGCGAGCACGATGTGTCATAGAACGTCATCCCGAAAACGTCGCACTACACGACCATCTCATCATCTTCGATCCGGTCACTCACTGCTTGCGGTGCACTTGCGAAGCCGCCTTTCCATCGGCGAAACCTAGTGCCTGCGAACCGACGCCGGCGGCCTCCCGAACCGCTGGCGTCGTAGCCGCCAGTTTGAGGAAGCTGCGGACCAATTTCTCCCGCACGCCGCCCAGTGCGGCGATGTCTTTGATGGTTTCTCCCGCCCCTTCATGCGCGCCAAGGCTTTTGCGCCTTCCACGCGCTGTTCGTGACGGCGCTGCTCGGCCTCACCGCGCACCTGGGCGACGTGCTCTGTCTCCCAGTCATCGACGGCCTGCAACTTCTGCTCGGCCAACAGAAACGCGACCATGTCCTCGCGGTTGTCGGGTTTCCCGCTTCAGCCGTTCTTGTTGGGCTCTGGTCTGCGCTTCGCGGACCTTGCGGCGAACGTCGCTTCGTGACTCGATCTTGGCCATAGTCCGGACGCTACGACTCGACCGCCGGCTGGGTCCAACAGTAGCCCCGCATTCGTTACCCACGACCAGTCCATCACGCATTGGGATCAGTGAGTTCCGGAGGCAGACCCGGCTGGTCGATACCGTAGAGACTCCAGGCAGCGAGGTACCGGCTGTTGATCTGCGTCTGATCGACGTTAGCGAGCGTGAGATAGAAGTACGGTTCGTCGACCGGTTCCAGAATCACCTTGAACCCCTGGGCAGTACCAGAGTCCAATGCCGCAATCGCTTCTGCGCCATTGAGGATGGCGGCTCGGCGTCCCACCACGTACACGTCGCCGATCAGTAATTCTCGTCCAGCGAGGGTTTCGGTGAACGGCCCCGCTGGCCACAGTATCGGTTGCTGCGGCCGGCTCAACATCTCTCGCAGGCCGGGTGTGTCGTCGCCGCTCATCTCGAGCGTCAATCGCGGGGCCCGCGGTGACGCAACGATGTAGTTTTCCGCCAGCAGCCGCGCCACGCGCGCTTTGACCCGTTCACCCGGCCGCATCTCCGTTGGCATGGTGAAGTGGCTGTTGGTGTGGCGTTGGATCACTGCGAGATCGCCGGCGAACTCTTCAATAGCGATCATCTCGGCGTCGTCGCTATCGGGCGTGTAGGTGGGCTTTACGGCTGTAAGGAGCGCACCTTGCACTCGGATCTCAACACGGCTGGCTAGCCGCAGCATGCGCGCTGTGGAGAGCACGTCTGCGACCACACTCGGTGGCTGCGCGTCGAAGTCGAGCGCCATCTCAAACCCCGGTCCGGGCATGTCGCTCAACGTTGTGGTGTTGCCATGGTGCGGGAGCCGTAGACGCGCCTTAAGATGTCCGCCGCTGAAGTCAGCTTCGATAGTGCCGCCGATAGGGCCAGGCGCGGCGTGGGTGATGATTCCTTCGAAGGTGCCGACCAGGCTTCCTTCGTGAAAGGTTTTGAATTCCAGCTGTTTTCCCCGCCCCGGGCCGCCTGGCCTGGTGACAAACTGTACTGGACCTGGCGGGTATTCACCAGCTTGAAAGGGGCCGCCAGAGATATGCACCGAGCGGACTACCTCCGCCGGAAGATGCACCGTCTCTGATGTCGCATATCCGAGGTTGCTCATCACCACCCTCTCAAGCTCCGCGTCCAGTTCGCCGACCTCCACCGCGAACGTGACCGGATTGGTCACCGGCGCACCGGGGTGGCGCGGCCGCACAATGACCGAACTCCTACCGCCCTGGTGGGCGAAGTCAACGGCCCAATCCAGATCGAGGGAGTTCACGACACCGCCGAGGTCGCGCACGCGGGCCAATACGTCCGACACACCGCCGAGTATCGCGGCTTTCTCCTGGCCGAATATCTTGGCGAGACGCTCCAACTCGGAATTGACGTTGCGTTGTGCCCACTGATCAATATGTGGGGCCGCACCCAACCAGGCATCAAGATCATCCCGGTCGATGACCGTGATGTGCGGTGAGGATTTCCCGTCGTTCAGAGCGGTGACCCACTTCTGTTCACCCGGCGTGCACAACTCTGGGACAACCAGCGACCAGATCGCCGGACGATGTTGCTCAGCTCGGTGGTAGGAATTAGCGATCTCTCGGCGGCGCTTTCGATGTTCCGACGAGAAGCCGCCAGGATAGAACTTGAGCTGCAGGATCCAGACAATGTCGTATTCGAGCCGGATCTCGATGTCGATGCCCTCATCGCCGCCCTTGCCGTTGACCGCGCGGACACCTGCACCGAACCGGTCTCGCACGAGCGCTTCGACGACGCGATCAAAAGTTAGTTGGTCTAACCCGGCCCAGTCCACACTCATAAGCACCTGACGGTACGTACCGGTGGTGCATCTGGCCGGTAATCCGGTCGACAAGTCCACGGCAGAACCACGGTCGCAGCCGCGCAGCAGGGCCTATCGGTATCGTAAACATCGCTAAAGCGCGATTCGGCACTGTGAGCCACGAGTCGTCAACGCGCGCGGCGTTGATTTCCGACATGACGGCGCGCCAACTGCGTCTGACGAAAATCAGCGACCCCCAACGCCCGGTTCAAACCAGCGTTTCTCGCCCGCGTCCTTGGGCACCACACCCGCCAGTCGTCACCCGTTTACCACGCCAGCTGAGAGCCGTGTGGGGGTGCTCTATCGACAGTTCAGCGGAGACCATGCGTTCGTGCATTTACACGACATTCGGGGAGTCACTCTGTCAAGGCCAGCACGCTTCGAGTAGTCCAACCTGAGGGATGATGCGAAGCGATTGAGGCGGAGACTAGTGGTTGCCCAATTAGCTGGCCAGCATGTTTCTCTCCAGCTCAGCCGGGTTGTCGGAAGAGATCGATATCGTACAAAAATGCAGACGCCGCCGACGACAGAAGGCCACGATCATGCTTGGTGCATCGGCGGCTGTCTGGCAAATTCGTCGCCGCGGACACGCGCGCACAGGGCGTCGAGGTACGGTATCGGACCCGAGCAACTCGATACGCTGCTCGGGGTGCTCGATGGACGGTGCATGGTCTGCCTTGATTGCCACGCGATGGTTCTCGACACAGCCCGTGCCAGCCGCCAGGTCCGAGGGCTCATCTGTCGGTTCTGCAAGACGCGGGTCGCTACCTACGAGGGGTCCTACGGACCCGACGCCCGGTTCTACACTCCCTGCAGGTGCAGAAAGTCGACGGACAATGAGTGGGAGTCGAGGATCAAAGCCGCGCTCGCCCAGTACCTTTCACGAACAGCGCCAGGTGCCGGCAAGAATCGGGAACATGTCGACATCCTGATTCGGGACCTATCCACGAACGGTCCAGACCCGCTTCGGGTCTGGGACCGTGCCCCATTGACAGCGCTTCCACGACTTCCCGAGATCACCCCATTTGCCGAAACCAATTACGGCGATGTGCTGCCGCTTGCGCGCTCACGCTGTCGTATCGACTGCCGCGATCACCCCGAGCACATCTACATCGCCTGCTTTTCGACCCCCACTACCCTCCGCGATATCGATAAGCGGCACATCTTCATGCATTATGTCGGATGGACAAGGCAGCAACCGCCTGTGCACCGAGTGAAACAGCACGGCAACGCCTGCATGAATGCACTCGTTGCGATCGTGCCCGGCTCAGAGTCCGAAGAGGGAGAAATGAAGGTCAGCGGTGGATGCCCGCGCTGCGGACAACCACTCGGGTCAGGCACTAGATACTAACGAGAGAACGCGTCAACCTGTCTGCGACGACCCCGGATTCGGCGCACGACGCCCTTTTCGACGCCAGAAGTATTCCCGGTTTCTGCTGCGTGATTTCGAATCGTGGCGGCGGTATCGAGTCAGCCGGCCAGGCGTGCCGCACTGCGCCGCAGTTTCCAGCGCGACAAGCTCGCCCCGGGATCGAATCCGGCGATGCTGCTGGACTTTAGGATTGGCGACGTCGGTAGCCAGTAGTGAGAGATGTGATGTTCACAGATCCATTCACCAGCCCATAGAAAATGGCCCTCGGACTTTCGTCCGAGGGCCATTCTCGCTAGTAGCGGGGACAGGATTCGAACCTGCGACCTCTGGGTTATGAGCCCAGCGAGCTACCGAGCTGCTCCACCCCGCGTCGGTGAACACAAGGTTACCGGGGGCGTGTGGCGTGCTCCAAATCGTATGGTCAGTGGGTGTTTTTGCCCGGAAATCACTCGATGAACCGGACGACTTGGCCGCACCGGAACACCCCCGCAGGGTCGTGACGGTCGGCGAGCGCGGCCAGCCAGTGCCGAGTGTCCTCGTCATAGACGCGTGCGGCCCGGCCCGCATCGTGCGATGGCGCGAAGTTCGGCAGCTGACCGCCGGTGGACCATGGCGCGAGTGCGGCCACGAGGGCCTGCGCCTGCCCGCAGACTTCGTCGGCGACGGGTGGGACGGGCACACCGATGATCGTCACCGCATAGGCGGCGTCGCGGTGGCAGAAGGCACTGCGGTGACGGGGCTCACGCGTGAGAGCGCCGCCGAGCATTCTCACTTCCACGATCGTCTGGACGGATCCGGTGTCCGGGCCTGCCGCGGCCAACATGACGTCGACGGCATCAGCGTTGAACTCACGCAGCAGTGTCTGATGTTCGTAGATCGGCATGGGATCGACCGGGTCGGCGTGCACGGCGCCGATGGCCGCATAGGGTTGCACGGCAACGGTATCCAGCAAAGGCGTCGCGACCGCGCGCATGGGCTCCAACAGCCGCTCGGCGCGCGCGAAGTCCCCAACCGCCGTGTAGCGCACCGCGACGGTCAACCGTCCGGACAACGGCT
This sequence comes from Mycolicibacterium wolinskyi, assembly GCF_002101965.1. Lineage (GTDB taxonomy): Bacteria > Actinomycetota > Actinomycetes > Mycobacteriales > Mycobacteriaceae > Mycobacterium > Mycobacterium wolinskyi. The sequence continues at coordinate 45,357 of NZ_LQQA01000015.1, read as the reverse complement.
CGGGCACACCGGGCAGCGGCGGAAGTTGTTGCAGGCACATGGATGTGTTGATCGAGTCGGGCAACGCGGCCGACCAGCCGCTCCACGTCCGTAGCACGGCCGCCGCGTCGGCGCCGTCGAAATAGAGTGCACCGCCATAGAATTCGGGGATCGGCAGCAAGTCGATCTCGACCGCGGCGACGATGCCGAGCGTTGACTTGCCACCACGCAGCCCCCAGAACAGCTCGGCGTTCTCGTCGGGCGTCGCGCGCAGCAATTGCCCCTTCCCGGTGACCAACTCGAAGGAGCGTACGTAGTCCGACGACACACCGACGGTGCGGACCAGAGGCCCGATCCCGCTGCCGGTGAGGAATCCGACGACGCCGACGTTGGGTGAGGATCCGCACAATCCGGCGAGGCCGTGTGGCGCGGCCGCGTCGAGCACGTGCTGCCATTTGGCGCCGGCCGCGACTCGGGCGGTGCGGGTGGCCGGATCGACTGTGCAGCTGGTCATTCCGGATGTGACGACGAGAATGGTGTCGCGGGTGACGGCAAGAGCGCCGTGGCCGGTGGCCTGCACGGCGACCCGCAGGCCGCGCGCTGCCGCGAAGCGCACGGTGTTGGCGATGTCGTAGGCGGAAGTCGCCAGGACGACCGCGCCGGGCTCGACGGCTGCGGCCACGTTCCACGGGGTGGCGCGTTCGTAGCCGGCTTCGCCGGGCAGCGCGACGGGTGCAGCGACGTGGGTGCGCAGTTCACCGAGGGCGTCGGCAAGTCCGTCGTGCGGCAGGTCGGTCAGGGTCATCGGATGTCCTCCAAGCAGTCCAGGCGAGTTGCGCACAGCATCGCTCGGCCCGCTTGGCTTTCCCTTGGCGCCGAGCTCAAGAATGTGGCAAGCCGATGCCGCGCGAGCGACCGGGTTTGTACGCCCGGACACGGAGTGTCGGCGTACAGACACGGTCGCTCGCGGTGTCAAGTGATCAGCAGCGCGCGGGCGGCGATGCCGCGCATGCCGAGTGCCTCGGCTTGGCGCGCGACTGTGTGTGCCGCCTCGCGGCGGGCCGGCCCATCGTCGTCGAGCTGGCAGGACAACAGCGCGCACCGCAGCAGTGTGGGGTTGCCGCCGTGGCGGCGGCCGATGTCCTCGGCCCGGGCCAGGTCCGCCAGTGCCCGCTCGCGGTCGCCTTGTAGTGCGTGCAGGCGCGCCGTCGCCAACGAAACCGGTCCGGCAAGGCCGACCTGGCCGATCACCGCGATGCAGTCGATGAACGGTTCGAGTGCGGCCAACAGCGGCGTCGCGTACTCAGTCAGTTCATGATCGGCCGCCAGATGTGCGAGCCAGGTCAGATGGCCGAGGGTGGTCCACACCTCGGCGCGATTCCCGTCGGCGAGCCAGCCGTCGAGCCGCGCGACGGCCTCGGCGCGTGAACCGGTGTCGATCGTGAGCAGCGCGGTGTGGACGAGCGCCTCCATGCTCTGGCCGCCGGTCTCGCTACTGGCGTGCAGGGCTGACCAACCCGGCCCGATCGGTCCGCCCTGTTCGCGCAGCAGTGTCACGACCGCGACGAGCCCGCTACCCGCGACGTAGAGCTCGGTCTGCTCATGGACGTGCGCGGCGATCGCGTGGTGCCGTTGCGCTTCGGCGAAGTCGCCGTGCCACATCGCCAATACTGCTTCCATCCACCGTAATTGGGCCCGCAGCACGGGAAGTTGCAGTTCTTCACTGCCCTCGACGCCGGCTCGCAGATGGTGTTCGGCGAGCGAGACGTCGGCCAGCGTCATGGCAGCCATCGTCGCAACCGAGTGCGCGATCACCGCGTCCTCCCGGGACCTGGTGTGGCGCAAGGAGTTCAACCGCGCGATCCAGTCGAACGTCTGGCGGCTGAAGGAGGCCACGCCGGAGTAGGTGATCAGGCGGCCCATCACGACATCGGCGATGATGTCGGGATCGCCTGTGCTGTCGGCCAATTGCTCGGCCCGGTCGAGGTGCCCGGCGGCCAGTGCCGGATCCGGGTGGTAGCAGAGACCGACGGCGAGCGCAGCGAGCACACGCGCGCCTGCGGCCGGATGCGCGTCGGCCATCCGCGCCGCACGTTCCAGCAACGCCAGCAGCGCGCCGGAATCATCGCCGGGAGCCAGCCACGGCCAGCCCCCACTGGCCCGCAGCAGCGCACTCGCGACCCGGCCCGCCGTCTCGGCCCGCTCGCTGCGCAGCGCGTCGGCAAGGTGACGTTCCACGGTGTCGAGCACCAACCGGCCACGGCCGGCGCGTGAATGCGCTTCCAGCATCGCCACGGTCAGCGCGTCACGCTCGGTATCGCTGCGTGAGGTCGCGGGCAGCCGGTCGTAGGCGTCCAGCGCGGCCTGCCACCAGTTGGCGGCGATGTCCGAGCTCCAGCGCGCGGTCGCCTGCTCGGCGGCCAGCCGGCAAGCTGCGACCACGTCCTGCGGATCGGCCAACGGCTGCGCGGCCACCAGGTGCTGAGCCCGCCGCGGCACCGCATCCTCGGATGCGCTGTCGGCCAGAACCTTTGCCACTTGCGCGTGTAACCGTTGGCGGCGGAGCGCCGGCAGGTCGGCGACAAGGTGCTCGCGTAGGAGCCCATGGGCGAACGCATAGCCGTCACCCGAATGCGCACTCACGATGATGCGTTCGTCGGCTGCGGCGTCGAGATGGTCTGCGAGACTGTCGAAATCCAGACCCGCCACTTGCGCCAGCACCGGAACGGCGTCGGCGTCGATCGCGTCACCGATGATCGCGGCCACGCGCAGCACGCCGAGCACGGCCGGGTCGAGTCCGGCGAGTCGGCGCTCGAGCACCGACTTGACCGCGACCGGTATCTCGCCGCGCTCGGCGCGCGGTAGCCGTGCGTACTCCGAGACGAAGAACGGGTTTCCACCGGTCCGTTCCGCCAGCACGTGTGCCTCGTCGTCGTCGACTCCGTCCTCGGCGATCTGATTGGCAAGTGCGGCAACGTCTTCAGACGACAACGAGGACAGCACGAGGTGGCGATTGCCTTCGCCGCGGGCGACCGTCGCCAACAGGCGGGACACCTCGGCGCTGTGCTCGCCGTCGCGGACCGTCAGCAGCACCGCGACCGGATGTCCCCACAGCGCACCGGCGATGTAGGCCAGACAGGCCGCCGACGTCGAATCCGCCCATTGCACATCGTCGATCACGACGACCACCGGCCGTCGTGCCTGTTCCAACAGCGTCTGTACGCGCTCATAGACGCGGAACCGCGCGGTGTCGGGGTCGGCGTGCGGCGGTACCTCCAGCACCTCGTCGGGATCAGCGCCCAGGCCGCGGACCAGTTGGCGCATCGGCCACCACGGCGGAGCCTGCTCGTCGGGGCACGTCACCCAGATCGCCCCGGCATCGAACCGATCGTCGATCTCCTCGGCCAGGCGGGTCTTGCCGATACCCGGCGGGCCGGACAGCACCAGCCAGCGGGTCTCCCCCGCCCGGACATCGGCGAGAAGGTCTGCGGCCACGGATAATTCGCGATCCCGCCCGATCATCACCGCACGCCGCACCTCGGTTGCCGGAGGCGGCGGCATCGGGCCCGCTGGTGTGTGGACCTCGCCCGCACCGGTCCATTCGGGAGACCGCGGCCACGCCGCCAACTCCGGTGCCTGGCGCAGAATCGCGGTTTGCAGCGCGCGTACCTCCGTTCCCGGTGCGAGGCCGAGTTCGTCATCGAGCAGTCGGGCGTAGCGCCCATAGGATTCGAGCGCGTCCGAAGCGCGGCCGGACCGGTAGAGCGTCAGCATGTGCAACCAGCAGGCGCGGTCGGACAGCGGCTCGGCCGCGCGCAGCTCCACGACGGCGGCCAGCGCCGCGGGTACGCGCCCGAGCGCCAGCAACGCGGTGATGCGGTGATCGACACACTCGGTGCGCATCTCGGCGGCACGGGCGGCGTCCTCGGTAACCCACTCCTGATCCCGCAGGTCGTCGAGAAAGTTGCCGCGCCACAACGCCAGTGCGTCGTCGGCGGCGGTCAGCGCGTCGGCCCAGCGGGCCTCCTCCACCGCCGCGGCGGCCTGCGCGCACCCCGATGCGAACACCGTGAGATCGACGGCATCCGCCGGAACGTCGAGAAAGTAGCCGGGGGGTTGACGCACGATCGGCGATACGGCCGTTTCGTCGCGCAGCGCCCGGCGAAGGTTCGAGATGTAGGCCTGCAAGCTGGCCGTCGCGCTCGCCGGTGGGTCGTCGCCCCACACGGCGTCGATCAGGCGATCGACGGAAACGACACGGCCGTCGGCAAGCAGGAGCATCGCCAGCACGGCACGCTGTTTGGGCGCGCCGATGTCGACGGGCGAGCCTCCGTGCACCACCTGCAACGGCCCCAGCACGCGATAGTGCACCGGGGCATCGTAAATGTCAGCGTCCGGCCGCGCGAGCGACCGTGGTTGTACGCCCGGACACGGAGTGTCGGCGTACAAACACGGTCGCTCGCGGTGCGAAGTTAGCGCGTGCTGTCGAACTTCTTCATCGCGTCGTCGAGGCGCTGCAACGCCTCGCCGTACTCGGCGAAGTCACCGCTGCGCTGTGCTTCCTGCGCGGCGGTCAGCGCCGACTGGACTTCCTGCAGCGCCGCGGCTTTCGGCCCGGAGAGCTGCACCGGACCACTCGGTGGCACCGCGGCTGCCGGCGGCGGGGCCTGGGCCGGCCTGCCGTCCTGGTCGGCAGGCGGTTGCGCGGCGGGCGCCTGCCCGTCGGTCGGCGCCTGCTGCGGTGCGGCCTGCGGCCGGCCGTCGGTCGGGGCGACGTTCGTCGCGGTGGCCGCGGCGCCAGGGCCGAACAGCTCGGTCAGCGCGTCGCCGACCGTCGGGCCGTATCCGACTCGGTCGTTGTACAGCATCGCGACGCGGATCAGGCGCGGGTACGACGAGGCCGCATCACTGGCGCCCGGCGACGCGTACACCGGCGCGACGTAGAGCAGACCGCCGTCGGCCACCGGCAGCGTGAGCAGGTTGCCCCACCGGATCCGGTTCTGGTTGTCGCGGCCGATCACACCGAGGTCCTGGCTGACCGCGGTGTCGGTGCTGATCGCGTTGAACGCCAACTTCGGACCGTTGACCTGGCCCGGAATTGTCAACACGGTGAGCTTGCCGTACGTCGACGGGTCCGAGCTCGCACTCACATAGGCCGCCAGGAAGTCACGCTGGAACCGGTTGAGTGCGCTGGTCAACTGGAACGACGACGAATTATCGTTGCTCGCAAGGTCTCTCGCGACGATGTAGTACGGCGGCTGGAAGCTGCTTGCCGTCGGGTTCGGGTCGAGCGGCACGTCCCAGAAGTCCTGCGCCGAGAAGAACGTGATCGGGTTGTCCACGTGGTACTTGGCCAGCAGGGCCCGCTGCACCTTGAACAGGTCCTCGGGGTAACGCAGGTGGTCCTGCAACTCCTTGGAGATGTCGGCCTTCGGCTTGACGGTGTCGGGGAACACCTTCATCCACGCCTGCAGCACCGGATCGTTCTCGTCCTGGGCGTAGAGCGTGACCGTGCCGTCGTAGGCGTCGACGGTGGCCTTCACCGAGTTGCGGATGTAGGAAACCTGCTTGTCGGGTGCGAGCCGGTTGACCGCGACCTCGTTGGAGTCGGCCGTCGCGCTCGACAGCGTGGTCAACTCCGAATACGGATAGTTGTCGAGGGTCGTGTAGCCGTCGACGATCCACACCATCCGCTTGTTCACGATCGCCGGGTACACGCTCGTGTCGGTGGTCAGCCACGGCGCCACCGCCTCGACGCGCTCGGCCGGGTCACGGTTGAACAGGATCTTGCTGTTCTCGCCGATCACGTTGGAGAACAAGAAGTTCCGTTCGGCGAACTTCGCGGCGAAGACGCTGCGCGTCAGCCAGTTGCCGATCGGCACACCGCCGCTGCCGGTGTAGGTGTAGTTCTTGGTCTCGGTGTTGGTCTCGTAGTCGTACTCGCGGTCGACATCGCCGTTCTTGCCGACGATCGCGTAGTCGGCGGGCGTGTTCGCGATGACCGGGCCGAAGTAGACCCGCGGCTGATCGAGCGGGGCCGGGCCGGGCGACACGACACTGCCGTTGGCGCCAACCACGCTGGCCAGGAACTCGGGGTAGCCGCCGTTCTGGTTGGGGTCGTTGGCGATTCCGCGCACCGTGTTGGCCGGCGAGGCGATGAAGCCGTTGCCGTGGGTGTAGACGGTGTGGCGGTTGATCCAGTCGCGCTGGTTGTCGATCAACCGGTCCGGGTTGAGCTCACGGGCCGCGACCACGAAGTCACGCAGATTGCCGTCCGGGCCGACATAGCGGTCCATCGCCAGCTGGTCGGGGAAGAAGTAGAAGTTCTTGCCCTGCTGGAACTGTGTGAAGGCGGGGCTGACGATCGTCGGGTCGAGCAGCCGGATGTTCGACGTGGTCGCCCGGTCGGCGGCGACCTGGGCCGCCGTCGTCTGACCGCTGCTCTCGTAGTTGCGATACGTCACGGTCTCGTCGGTCAGCCCGTACGCCTGCCTGGTCGCCGCGATGCTGCGACTGATGTACTCGCTCTCCTTCTGCGCGGCGTTGGGCTTGACGCTGAACTGCTCGACGATCAGCGGCCAGCCCGCACCCACCACGAGCGAGCTCAGCAGCAGCAGCGCCACGCCGATCGCCGGAATCCGCAGATCCCGCAGCACGATTGCCGAGAACACCGCCACCGCACAGATCACCGCGATGGCCAGCATGATGAGCTTGGCCGGCAGCACGGCATTGATGTCGGTGTAGCCGGCACCGGTGAACGGCTTGGCCGCGCGGGTGTTGCTGAGCAGCTCGTAGCGGTCCAGCCAGTAGGCGAACGCCTTGAGCAGGATGAGCGTGCCGACCAGGCTGATGAGCTGGATGCGCGCGGCGCGGCTGAGCGCACCGGTGCGACCGGTCAGCCGGATGCCGCCGAACAGGTAGTGGCCCAGCAGGTTCGCGACGAACGCCAGGAACGTCGCCACGAACAGGTAGCTCAGCACCAGCCGGTAGAACGGCAGATCGAATGCATAGAAGCCGAGGTCCTTGCCGAACTGCGGATCGGTGACGCCGAAATCGCCGCCGTGCAGGAACAGCTGGATGCGCACCCAGTAGCTCTGCGCGACGATGCCGGCGAGCAGCCCGATGAAGACCGGAATGCCGATGCCGAACAGCCGCAGCCGCGCCATCACGGTGGTGCGGTAGCGGGCCACCGGGTCGTTGGGGCCTGCCGTCGGCACGAAGACCGGACGGGTCCGGTAGGCCAGGGCCAGGCCGGCGAAGACGATCGCGCCGATCAGCACCGACACCACGAGGAACACGATGATCCGGGTGGCCAGGACGGTGGTGAACACCGACCGGTACCCGAGCTCGCCGAACCACAGCCAGTCGACATAGGTGTCGATGAACCTCGGCCCGATGAGCAACAGCAGCACCGCGACCAGTGCCAGGCCGATGAGAATCCGGCTACGTCGCGTCAGCTTCGGCATCCTTGCCGCGGGCCGCATACCCACTCGTCAACTCCAGTCTCAGATTCTTCGAAACGTGACGAGCCCCATGCGGCCCGACCGATTTTCTACAACTCTAGTCATGTGCCGACGACATGCGGCTCAGCAGCGAGGAGGTTCGCCACCAGCGGAAAGCGTGTGCAAGGCGTCGACGGCTCCGGTGAGGGTTTCCACCTTCACCAACTCCAGCCCGTCCTGCGGTGCCGAACGGGCCTCCGTGCAGTTGTCGGCGGGCACCAGAAACACCGTGGCGCCGGCCTCCCTGGCGGCGAGCATCTTGTGGGTGATGCCGCCGATCGACCCGACCTTGCCGTCCCCGGTGATGGTTCCGGTGCCCGCGACGAACTTGCCGTCGTTGAGATCGCCGGTGGTCAGCTTGTCGACAACGGCCAGGCTGAACATGAGGCCCGCCGACGGCCCGCCGATGTTGGCCAAGTTGAAGTCGATGTCGAACGGCGCCCATGGCGCGTCGAGCACCCCGATGCCCAGATAGCCGTAGTCACGGTCGGGGTTGTCGCCGAGCGTGATGGTGGCGACACCGGCCGGGGCGTTCTTGCGGCGGTAGTCGATGACGAGCGTGTCGCCCGGCTTGGTGGCCTTGAGGATGGCCTGGAATTCGTCGAGGTTGGCGACGGGCTTGCCGTTGACTCCGTCGATCGCGTCACCGTCGTGCAGCTTGCCCGCCGACGGCCCGGGATCGGTGACGCCCTGCACCGTCACCGCCATCGGGTACTTCAGGAAGGACAGTGCGGCGTATTCGGCACTATCCTCGGAGCTCTTGAAATCGGCGGTGTTCTCCTCGTCGATCTCGTCCTTGGACTTGTCCGGCGGATAGACGAGGTCGCGCGGGACCAGCTGCTCGCGACCCGACATCCACAGCGTGAGCGCCTGCCCCAGCGTCAGACCGTCGCGCTGCGACACCGTCGTCATGTTCAGATGCCCCGTCGTGGGGTGGACATTCGCGTCCGGCCCCTCGATGTCGACCACCTGCTTGCCTTCGACCTCGCCGAGGGTGTCGAACGTCGGACCGGGCCCCAGCGACACGAAGGGAACCTTCACCACCGACAGCAGCACGCCGAACGCCACGAGGGGCACCAGCGCGACCAGCAGCGTCAAAATCCGCCTGTTCACGCCGCCCACAGTAAAGCCTGCGGTTACAGGTTCACTTAGAGCGTGACCCGCACGGGCACGCGGACACCCCGGCATGAGTACCGTTGAGGGTATGGCTGACCTGCCCTTCGGCTTCTCCGCCGGGGATGACCCCGACAAAGACAAGCCCAAAAAGGACCCCGATTCGGGGTCCGGCCCGACCAATCCCGGACCTGGTCCGGGGTCGGATCCGTTCGGCTTCGGCACGGCCGGGGGCAACTTCAACATGGGCGACCTCGGCCAGATCTTCACCAAGCTCGGCGAGATGTTCAGCGGCGCGGGCGGCGCGATGGCCGGCGGCAAGTCGGGGCCGGTGAACTACGACCTGGCCCGGCAGTTGGCGTCGAGCTCGATCGGCTTCGTGGCGCCGGTGCCGGAGAAGACCCGTGGCGCGGTGGCCGACGCCGTCCGGTTGGCCGAGACGTGGCTCGACGGGGTGACGCCGTTGCCCGAGGGTACGACGAAGGCCGTGGCCTGGACGCCCAGCGACTGGCTCGACAACACGCTGGAGACCTGGAAGCGGTTGTGTGATCCGGTGGCCGAGCAGATTTCGGCGGTCTGGGCCTCGGCGCTGCCCGAGGAAGCCAGGAGCATGGCGGGGCCGCTGCTGGCCATGATGTCGCAGATGGGCGGCATGGCGTTCGGCTCGCAGCTCGGGCAGGCGTTGGGCAAGTTGTCGCGAGAAGTGTTGACCTCCACCGACATCGGGCTTCCCTTGGGACCCAAGGGCGTGGCCGCGCTGATGCCGGAAGCGGTCGAATCGCTGGCCGAGGGGCTCGAACGCCCACGCAGCGAGATCCTGACATTCCTGGCCGCTCGCGAAGCCGCCCACCACCGGCTGTTCAGCCACGTGCCGTGGCTGTCGAGCCAGCTCCTCGGTGCCGTCGAGGCGTTCGCCAAGGGCATGAAGGTCGACATGTCGGGCATCGAGGACTTCGCCCGCGGGTTCAACCCAGCGTCGCTGAGCGATCCGTCGGAGATGGAGCAGCTGCTCAACCAGGGCATCTTCGAGCCGAAGGCCACACCCGAGCAGGAGGCCGCGCTGGAGCGGCTCGAAACTCTGCTCGCGCTCATCGAGGGCTGGGTGCAGACCGTCGTCAGCGCTGCACTCGGCGACCGCATCCCCGGCACGTCGGCACTGTCGGAGACCCTGCGGCGGCGCCGTGCGACCGGCGGCCCGGCCGAACAGACCTTCGCCACGCTCGTCGGCCTCGAACTGCGCCCCCGCAAGATGCGGGAAGCCGCTGCCTTGTGGGAACGGCTGACCGAGGCCGTCGGCTCCGATGCCCGCGACGGCGTGTGGCAACACCCCGACCTGCTGCCGAACTCGTCCGATCTCGACGAACCCGCCGGATTCATCGACCGGATGGTCGGCGGCGACACGAGCGGCATCGACAGCGCCTTGGAGCAGGCTTTCGAACAGGGCCTGGCCGACCTGGAGAAGGAACAGGGCAAGGGCCCTGACGAGGGCCCGGAAAAGGGCGAAGACAAGCCCGACAACTGACGCCGACTTGTGCCTGTGGATAACTGAATCGCCACACCCGCTGGACATGGCAGAGTCGTCGCATGACGGCGCGCTATGTGTTGGCGGCGGACAAGCCGGTATTGCTGCGGCCCGACGGCGCAGTTCAGATCGGCTGGGATCCGCGGCGCGCGGTGCTCGTGCACCCACCGGCAGGAACGACGCAAAGCCAGCTCGCCGCCCTGCTGCGGGCACTGCAGGCCGGGATCAGCCGGGACGACTTGACCACTGCGGCAGCGCAGTTCGGCTTTCCTGACAGCGCAGCGCTCGACGAGGTGATCGCCGCGCTCGCCGCAGCGGCGCTGCTCACCGTCCCTCCTGCACCCCCGGCGCGCACGGCATCGATTCGCATCCACGGCCGAGGACCGCTGTCGGAGCTGATGGCCAGTGCGTTGCGCTGCTCGGGCGCCAGAGTCCGGCGCAGCGCCCAGCCACACGCGGCGGCGGTCCCCGATCAGACCGATCTGGTGGTGCTGGCCGACTACCTGATCACCGAACCGCGCGTGGTGCGCGAGCTGCACCGCACCGGCGTCGCACACCTTCCCGTCCGGGTACGGGATGGCGCCGGACTCGTCGGTCCACTGGTCCTGCCCGGCGTGACCAGCTGCCTGCAATGCGCTGACCTGCACCGCAGCGACAAAGACGCGGCCTGGCCCGCGGTCGCCGCACAGTTGCGCGGGGCGGTTGGCAGCGCGAACCGCGCCACTCTCCTGGCCACCGCCGCGCTCGCGCTGCGTCAGGTCGATCTCGTGATTCGCGCCGTCGGCGACGCCGCCGCGCCCGCAACCGATCCGCCGCCGACCCTGAACACCACGCTCGAACTCGACGCCGACGGCTACTCGATCGTCGCGCGCCGCTGGTCACGGCATCCGGAGTGCCCCTGTTGAAAACGAATGTTGCCAGTTGGTTGTGGGCCGTTCAGCCGAGTCGTGGATGATGGTCTGGTGTCTGACATCAAACGGGGAAGCGTCGCCCGAAATGCGAAGCTGGCTAGCCTGCCCGTCGGCATGGCCGGCCGCGCCGCGTTGGGCTTCGGCAAACGCCTGACCGGCAAGTCCAAGGATGAAGTCACCGCTGAGCTGATGGACAAGGCCGCTCAGCAATTGTTCACCGTTCTGGGCGAGCTCAAGGGCGGCGCCATGAAGGTGGGCCAGGCGCTGTCAGTGATGGAAGCCGCCATCCCCGAGCAATACGGCAAACCGTATCGCGAGGCACTCACCAAACTGCAGAAAGACGCTCCCCCGCTGCCGGCGGCCAAGGTGCATCGCGTCCTCGACGCGCAGCTGGGCACCAAGTGGCGTGACCGGTTCACCTCGTTCGACGACACTCCGGTGGCCTCGGCCAGCATCGGCCAGGTGCACAAGGGCATCTGGTCGGACGGCCGCGAGGTCGCCGTCAAGATCCAGTACCCCGGTGCGGACGAGGCATTGCGCGCCGACCTCAAGACCATCCAGCGGCTCGTCGGCGTGTTCAAGCAACTCGCGCCCGGCGCCGACATCCAAGGCGTGGTCGACGAGCTCATCGAACGCACCGAGATGGAGCTGGACTACCGGCTGGAAGCCGACAACCAGCGTGCGTTCGCCAAGGCCTATCGCAACGACCCGCACTTCGCCGTCCCCGCCGTCATCGCGAGCGCGCCGAAAGTCGTTATCGCCGAATGGATGGACGGCATCCCGATGTCCGTGATCATCCGCGAGGGCACGCCCGAACAGCGCGATCTGATGGGCACGCGCCTCACCGAACTCACCTTCGGGGCGCCGGCGCGGCTCGACATGATGCACGGCGACGCGCATCCCGGCAATTTCATGCTGCTGCCCGACGGCCGCATGGGCGTCATCGACTTCGGCGCCGTCGCACCGTTGCCCGGCGGATTCCCGCCCTCGCTCGGCTTGACGATCCGGCTGGCCCGCGACAAGGACTACGACCAGCTGATCCCGGTCATGGAAGGCGCCGGCTTCATCCAGAAGGGCCAACAGGTTTCGGTGCAGGAAGTCGACGACATGCTGCGCCAGTACGTCGAACCCATCGAGGTCGACGTCTTCCACTACACCCGCCGGTGGATCCAGCGGATGGCCGCCGGCCAGATGGACAACTCGGTCGCCCAGATCAAGATGGCCCGCCAACTCGATCTGCCGCCCAACCTCGCGATCCCATTGCGCGTGATCGCATCGACGATCGCGATCTGCTGCCAACTAGACGCCCATGTGCCAGTGAAAGCCATTGCCACAGAATTGGTTCCGGGCTTCGCCGAGGAAGCGGCCTAGCTGGTCTTTGCGCGCCTGCCTGGTGTGCTTGCGTTTTGCTTGCGTGCTTGCGCTTGGCTGCGGTTGCTCGGCTGGCCCGCGATTGTCACGCCAGAGTAACACCCGGCCACCCGAGCCACTCCAGCGTGACAAACAGCAGCGAGCACACCACACAACACCCCGGCACACCCGCCACTGTCACGCCAGAGTGACACCCGACCACCCGAGCCACTCCAGCGTGACAAACAGCAGCGAGCACACCACACAACACCCCGGCACACCCGCCACTGTCACGCCAGAGTGACACCCGACCCCCCGAGCCACTCCAGCGTGACAAACAGCAGCGAGCACACCACACAACACCCCGGCACACCCGCCACTGTCACGCCAGAGTGACACCCGACCACCCGAGCCACTCCAGCGTGACAAACAGCAGCGAGCACACCACACAACACCCCGGCACACCCGCCACTGTCACGCCAGAGTGACACCCGACCACCCGAGCCACTCCAGCGTGACAAACAGCAGCGAGCACACCACACAACACCCCGGCACACCCGCCACTGTCACGCCAGAGTGACACCCGACCACCCGAGCCACTCCAGCGTGACAAACAGCAGCGAGCACACCACACAACACCCCGGCACACCCGCCACTGTCACGCCAGAGTGACACCCGACCACCCGAGCCACTCCAGCGTGACAAACGGCAGCGGGCACACCACACAACACCCCGGCACACCCGCCGTTGTCACACCAGAGTGACACCCGGCCACCCGAGCCACTCCAGCGTGACAATGGCGGGCAAACCAGACCCCGGCACGCACGCCAACGGCGCGCAGGCGCCCGCAGCCGAGCGAAACCTACAGCGACAGCGGACGATTGGCTGAGTCGAGATGCTCGACGGTGGTGAACACCAAATCGTCTGACCCGACGTTCTCGATGTCGTGGAGGAGGAATTCGCCCTCGACGAAGTGGAAGTGGCGGGTTTCACCGGCGGCGTAGGACACTTCGCGGGTGGTGCCGTCGGCGGTGTGTTGACGGCTGCGGCCGGCGTTGACCGCGGTCCAGAAGTAGTCGAGCACATGGCGGTGGGCGTGGAACCGCTCCCCCGGTGCCAGCCGGATCTCCCACACTCGCACGCGTTCGTTCTGGCTGAGCAGCCGTGACCCGACATGCCCGTCGTGGGCGTGGGTGTCGAACTCGGCCCGCAGCTCGGGTGTCCAGCCCTCGAAGTCGGTGGCCACGAGGGTGCCCGCGAGTGGCGCGTCGGTCAGGTATTCGTGTGTGCTGGTCAACTTTTCGTCCTTTCGTTGTTACCGGCCCGGCCCGTACAGGCCGAACCGCAGATCCGGGTCGCCGGGCGTCCAGGTGCACGAGACCTGTGACCGGGTGCCCATGTCCTTGACCCGACGCAGGAGCCGTTGCCCGAGTTCGAGTTGTCCCGGCTCCCATTTCGCGAGCGCCTCGGCGATGTCACCGGAGTCGGCGAGTGCGTCGAACAACGCCCACGCATTGGCCGCTGCCTTCGCCGTGCCGGCCGCCGCATGGGGCCGCGCGGCACTGGCAGCATCGCCGATCAGCGCGACTCGGCCCAACGCCATCCGGTCGACGCCGGCGTCGTATACCGCCTGCAGGTACGGCTGCTCGGTGCGGTTGACGACCTCGGCCGCCGCCGGAGCCAGCAACTCTGTTGCTGCCGAGCGCATTTCGCCGACGAAGCGATCCTGAACCTGGCCCGCGTGAAGTGACACCTTGGTGGGAAATCCGCGGGTGTCGGTCATCAGTTCGTCGAGCTCGTGACCTTCGGCGACATTGCGATACCAGACGTAGTTGAGCAACCGCTCGCCGACCGCGAGGCCACCGTCGTGGGACGGGATCGGGTAGATGACGATGTGCGTGTGGGGCGCGACGCTGTAGGTGATCGAATCACGCATCAGCTCAAAGGTTTCGCGTGACACCTCGGATTCCGGCACGGTGCCGCGCCAGCCCACGTAGCCGGAGTACACCAGATCGGTGCCGGGTGAGATTCGCCGCCGGCTCGGCGAGGTGATGCCGTCGGCGAACACGACGAGGTCACCGCGCTCGCGGCGACCGGACGCGAAGCGCACCTCGACGCCGTCGGCATCTTCGTCGAATCCGGCGGCATATTCGCCGAGGTGATAGTCGGCTGTTCCGAAGTCGGCGAGCAGGGCCCGGTAGAACGTGCCCCACGACGTGTAGCGCCACGGGGCCGCCGCGCGATGGAGCACACCATTGGCAGCGTCGAGATACTGGACGTATTCGGTGGCCGTGCTGACCTGTTCGGGATGCTGTGTGCTGCACTCGGCGAACCAGCGCAACGTGTCTGGCTGCAGGACGATGCCGCCGCCGCGGTGCTCGAGTGCGGTGGGGGTCCGTTCGAACACCGACACGTCAAAGCCCAGGCGGCGCAACAACAATGCCGTCGTCAGGCCACCGATCGAACCGCCGATGACCAGGGCGCGGTGCCCACTCCAGTCCTGCCGGGTCGAGCCGCGGTCGATGTGCTCAGGCATGTGTCTCTCCTTCGTCGAGGCCGAGGAATCGGCGTGCGTTGCGTGCCAGCAGGTCGTCGGTGAGCCCTGCGGCGCGCGGAAGTTCCAGCGGACGGGCCACACCCATGTCGAACGGGTAATCGCTGCCGCACATCAGATGGTCCGGATCGGCATGTGCCCGTAGCAGTTCCAGCGTCGGCCCGTCATGGGTCAGGGTGTCGAACCACAATCCGGCGAAGCCCTCGGCCGGCGGACGGCCGCCGCCGCTGCGCACATCGGCCCGCTGCTGCCAACCGTGCTGCCAGCGGCCGAGCAGCGCCGGTGCGCAGCCACCGCCGTGCAACAGGCAGATGCGAAGGTCGGGCAGCTTGTCGAGGACGCCGCCGAGCACCAATGCCGCTGCCGCGGTTGCCGTCTCGGTCGGATTGCCGATCAGGTTCGCCAGGTAGTACGACGACCACTCCGGTCGCGGCAGCTGCATCGGGTGCACCAGCACGGCCAGTCCGCGGTCGGCCGCGATCTCGACCACCTCGCGCAGCGGTCCGGCATCGAACGTCGTCGCACCCAAGAGCGGTGGTACGGCGATGCCGCGCAACAACTCCGAACGTTTGATCGTATCCATCTGTGCGGCCGCCGCGGCGGGATCGTGCAGCGACACCAGGCCGAGCCCGAGCAGCCGGCCATCGCTGTCGCGGCACACGCGCGCCAGGTGCTCGTTGAACGACCCGACGTATTCGGCCACACCGGCCGCGTCGGCCACCGGGAACGCGAACGGCGGCGCCGACAGCACCCGCGACGCGAGCCCGGCCGCATCGGTGTCGGCGAGCACGCGGTCGGCGTCGCTCATCGCCGCGGTCTCGATGGACAACGGCAGGTCACCCAGATGCAGTTGCCCGTCACGGCCGTTCAACGGCGGAACCGGTGAGCCGGGAGGCAGTGAGAACAGCTCCTCGGGCAGCCAGTGTGCGTGCACGTCGACGCTCATGCCGCGACCTCCAGTGCCTCGAAGCGGGCGAGCACTTCGGCTTGCAGCACCGCCACCGCCGGGTCGGATGCGCGTCGCGGCCGGGGCAGGTCGACCTCGATGATCTCGTGGATCCGTCCACCGGGGGCCAGCACCACGATCCGGTCGGAGAGCTGCACGGCCTCGGTCACGTCGTGGGTCACGAACATGACCGTGCGGCGCGTCTCCAGCCAGATCCGTTCCAGGTGCTCGCGCAGCGTGCGCGAGGTCATGGCGTCGAGGTGGCTGAACGGTTCGTCCATCAACAGCACATCGGGCTCGACGGAGAAGGCCCTGGCGATGCCGATGCGCTGTTGCTGCCCGCCGGAAAGCTGTGCGGGATAACGCTCACCGACGTGACCGAGGCCGACCAGGTCGAGGTAGTGCTGCGCACGCTGCTCCCAGCCGTCGCGCTCGCGCTGGACGAATCCGAGGTTGCCCATGACGGTGCGCCACGGCAGCAGTCGCGGATCCTGGAACACGTACCCGACGCGGGCATCCCGCTCGCCCGAGCGCAAACGGACCGATCCCGACGTGTGGGTCTCGATGCCGGAGACGATGTTGAGCAGCGTGGTCTTGCCGCTGCCGGACGGCCCGACGACCGATACGAAGGTCTCGCCGGAGATGGTCAGGTCGATACCGTTGAGCACGCAGGTGCGATGGCCGTGCCGGTCATGGAAATCCTTGACCAGGCTGCGAACTTCGATGGATGCCATGTGATGTCTCGCTTTCGTTGGGAAGGGATCAGGCCGAGCGCCAGCGGGTGACGTAGCGCTCGAGCGGGCCGAGGATCAGCTGATCGGCGATGACGAGCAGCAGCACGAATACGAGCACCCACGCGAAGAAACCGTCGAGTTGGTTGGCGTCGTACCAGTAGCGCGAGCGCCAGCCCACGCCGGACGTGGAGCCGAACCACTCGGCCAACAGCAGCCCGTTCCAGGCGCTCATGATCGCGAACCGCACGGCCGCCACACTGGAGCCGGCGACGGCGGGCGCCACGACCTGCCGCAGCACCTGCACCCGCGGCACCCCGAATGCGCGCGCCATGAGCACCAGATCGGCAGGCACCGCACGGGTCGCCTTGGCGATGTTGACGACGACGAACGGCAAGCCGGACAGGAAAACCGTGGTAACCGGTGTGAGCCAACCGAATCCGAACCACATGGTGGTCAACAGCGCCCAGATCACCGCGGGGATCGCCAACCCGGCCATCGTGAGGTCGGAGAAGGCGAGATCGGCCAACCGCGACAATCCCATCAGTACGCCGAGCGCCGCACCGACGACGAGGGCGAGCGCCAGGCCGAGCAGAAATCTGTTGGTGCTGATGGCGAGTTGGTGCCACAGCTGACCTGCCGCCTGCTCGGCGGCCAACCGGTCGAGGGTGTCGGCCGGGGACGGAACCCGGTTGCCGACGACGACGGCGACCTGCCATCCGGCGACGAGCGTGGCCACCGCGGCCAGCACGGCGATCGCTGACGAGGTGTGGGCTTTGACCCGGCGCCGGAACTGTACCGGCAGTGCGCTGGTGGTCATGCGATTTCCTTCCGCCAGGCGAAGAACCGGTTCTCCAGATGGGCCAGTGCGCGTTCGATGAGGATCATCGCGACGATGAACAGCATGGTCCAGGCCAGCATGTCGTCGACCTGGAACTCCTGGTAGGCGCGGCGGATCATGAAGCCGACACCGTCGCGCGCGCCGAACACCTCGGTGAGCGCCTCGACCTTCCAGGCCATCGCGAATCCGTAACGCACACCGGCGAATACGAACGTCACCAGGGCTGGCAGGTAGAGGTGGCGCGCGATGTCCCACCGGTTGCGTTCGAACGCGCGGCACATGTCGAGCAGCTTGCCGTCCACCGACCGCACACCCTCGGCGACGTTCATCGCGATGAACGGCAGCGCCACGAGCGCGGACACGACGATCGGCCCGGTCGCGCCGACGCCGAAGATCAGCAGGCCGAACACCGCGTACGTCAGCCCGGGCATGTTGCCGATGACGAACAACGGCAACGAGAAGTACGAGGTCATGAACGAGCTTCGGCCCATGAGGAATCCGACGACCAGGCCGCCGATCATGGCCAGCGCGAATCCGACGGCGATCTTGCCGATGCTGGAAGCGAAGTTGGTGACCGCCTCCCCCGACATCGTGATCGCGACGACGCGGCCGAACACCTCGCCCGGCGAGGGCACGATGGGGTCGTCGATCCAGGCGGCGACCGCGGCCCAGGCGCAGACCGCCGCCGCCAGCGAGATGAGCGAGGTCATCCACCGGGCCGGCCCACGCGACCCGCCGGCGACAGACGGCTTCCGGGTTCGGGCTGGCGCGGCCGACTCGGGTTCGGGTGGGGCGATGGTCGATGATTGGGTCACTTGTCGACTCCTTCGGTCGGCAGGAAGTCCGGGTCCTTGACGTCGTCACCGATGACCCCGGTCTTGCGCATCAGGTCGAAGATCGAACTCTCGTCGGTGGCCCACTGCTCGTCGAATCGGACATCGTCGACCACCCAGTCGTGCTGGGCGACATAATCTTTCATGAACGCGATGTCGACAGGCGATTCGACGGCGAAATGCTGCGGGTAGCGTTCGATGATCTCGTCGCGGTGCGCGCGCCATTCGGCCAGCCCGCGGTTCCACAGATCGAGGAACTCCGACACCTCGCGGGGGTGGTTCTCGACCCAGTCGCGTCGCGCGACGAAAACGTTGCCCATCGGGCCGTCGTGGCCGGGCGCGTTCGTTTCGGCGAACAACTCGGCCGAGGATTTCCCGTCGTAGAGCGGGCGCACGGTCTGCTCTCTCAGTTCGCGTGCGGACAGATCCGGGTAGCAGATGCACGCGTCGATCTCGCCGCGCGCCAACAGGTTCGACAGGTTCTGGATATCGGCCACGACGAGGTCGAAATCGCCTCCCCCACTGCGCAGATCGAGATCGTGCAGTTCCTTGACGAGGGCGCTCCACACCAGCGTGCCCGACACCGTGGTGAACACCCCGAGTCGTTTGCCTTTCAGATCGGCGAGCGATTGCGCGGGATCGTCTGCGCGCACCAGGATTCGGCTGCGCTCGGAGTTGTAGCGCCCGATCACCACGGTGTCGCGCTCGGTCTGCTCCTCGAGGCCGGGCACCTCGAACGACGCTGACGAGATGATGTCGGCGTGGCCGCCGGCGAACAGGCCGAACTCGTCCCATGTCGCGCTCGTCTCGATCCGCACGCCGTTCTGCTGCTCGAACTCCTCGAGCAGCCCGGTGTCGTTCATGTAGTCCCAGACCGGATCGGGCGCGAACGTGAAGCGGATGACGCCGTCTTGCGCGGCGCGTGACGAGGCCGGGCCGCCGAGGCCGGCTGCGCAGCCGGCGGTGCCCGCCACCGTCACTGCCGCCAGTCCCCATGCGAGCACGGACCGGAGCCGTCGGCCGCGTAGTGGGTTTCGCAACGGAGAACCTCCTTGATCACCGTCTGTGACGGCTGTCACCGTCGCACCCCAACGATCCGGGAAAACGCAACCACCGACAATGTCTGGCCACACACTCTTATGCTGTCCGTTGTGTCTGCTGAAACATCGCCAGTCGGCCCGCCCCTGGAGCGTTGGCTCGACGCGCTGGCCAGCATCGGCGAGGCCGTCGGAAGCGACGAACCGGTCGCCGATCTGCTCGACCGCGTCACGCGCACGGCGTGCACATTGCTCGGATACGACTTCTGCGCGGCGTTCCTCCCGGATGCCAGCGGCCGCGCCCTCACGATCGTCGGCTCACACGGGCTCTCGGCCGAATACATCGCCCAGGTGAACGCGGATCGGCCCATCCTGCTCGACGTCCGCGGCGATGACGAGGCACCGACGAGCATCGCCTACCGGACCGGCGACGTCGTCGCGATCGAGGACATCGAGGCCTATCCCGGCTTCGCGTGGGGCGGTGTCGCACACGAACAGGGCTACCGCGCATTGATCTCGGTTCCGCTGCGGCGCGCAGGTCACGTCGTCGGAGCACTCAACGGCTATCACGCGTTGCCGCATCGATTCGATGCGGCCGAGATCAGTCTCGTGACGACACTGGCGACCCAGGTTGCGATCGCGCTGGGCACCGCGCAGCTGCGCGCCAGCGAGCAGAACACGATCCGCGAGCTGCGCCGCGCCCAGGAGGTGCACGAGTTGCTGACGGCGACCGCGCTGCGGGGCGAGGGTCTCACGGGCGTCGCGCAGGCCCTCGCCGAGTTGCTCGGACGGGCCGTGCTCATCACAGACGTCTACCGGGAAACGCTCGCCGCGGCAGGCTGGGCGGGGCCGAGTCCCAGCACTCCCGCGTCCGACGACCTCGTACGCGGCCAGGTCGTCGGCATCGACGACACCACGGTGGCCGGTGTCGTCCTCGACGGCGCCGTCGTGGCCCACATTCACGTCGACGCACAGCGCCACGTCCTCAGCGGGCTCGATGTGCGGGCGATCGAGCACACCGCGGTGGTCGCGGCGCTCGAACTGTTGCGCGCACGCACGGCAGCCGAAGTGGAGCAACGACTTCGGGGATCGCTCGTGGCCGATCTGCTCAGTTCGGACGGCACCGATATCGACGGGTTGCTCGACCGGGCCCGCCGGCTCGGCTGGGACCTCTCCGGCGAGCACCTGCTACTGGGACTGCGGTGCGTCGATGCGCGGGCATCCGCGGGCAGGCCGGCCACCGAACGGATGCTCGCCGCTGCGGACCGGCTCATCGCCCAGGTGACGCCACGGCCGCTCGCGGCGATCTATCGCGGGGATCTGATTCTCGTCTGGCCGCGTGATGCACACTCGGCCGGACTCCACACCGACGATGCCGCGGCCCGGCTCGTCGAAACCCTCACCGCCACAGGAAGTATCGAACGCACGATCGCCGCCGTCGCGCCCGCGGCCGAACCTGGCGAGCTTCCCGGCGTCTACCGCACGTTGCGCGGGGTGCTCGGGCTCGCCGCAGACGACGGCGGTTCCCGTGTCATCGACCTGCAGGACGTCGCGATCGAACATCTGCTGCTGCAACTGGACGATCCGCGGCGGCTGCGCGAATTCGCCTCTGCGGTACTGGGTTCGGCCCTGGACTACGACCGTGACCGGTCGACGGAGCTGCTGCGAACCGCGCGCATCCTGCTCGATCACAATCTCGACCGCCGGGCCGCCGCGGCTGTTCTTCACCTGCATCCCAACACGGTTCAGCAGCGAATCCATCGGCTCGAAGAACTGACCGGACTGCGAATTTCGCGTCCCCGCGACCTGTTACGGCTCACCGCCGCACTGACCGTCGCCCGTATCGCCGGTATCGGGTGAACGCACGAAACGGCGCCGGGTGCGTATCCGCACCCGGCGCCGTTACCGGTGTCAGGCCGCCGCGACCTTACGCGGACGCCCACGCGGCCGCTTGCGCGCCACGATGGTGCCGCGGTCGAGGATCTCGCCGCCCCAAACACCCCACGGCTCCTGCCGTTCCAGCGCGGCAGACAGGCATTCGCGCCGGATCGGGCAATCCGTGCACAGCGCCTTCGCGCGCTCGAGTTCGACGGGGCTTTCGGCGAACCACAGATCCGGATCACCGATGTGGCACGGCACCGCCGGCAGCCGCTCTTCGCATGTCACCGGCGCGACGCTCATCCCCGGAGCGCTCATCGCAATGGACATGTGCTTGTCCCCCTACTTCCTGGTCGTTGTTTGTCGGAGAAGTTGTTGGATCTGCGACCAGGTTTCTCGGGGTTACCGACAAATATGGCCACGGATCCGGGTTGACTGCGGGTCCGTGGCCATTTCGGCGGGTGATGGAGCTCTACCTAAAGAGGGCTCCAATCCACGGACGCGCGGTTCGCGGCGGCGGGGCGGCGCTTGCGCTGCGGTGCAACGGCAGCAGCGGCCGGCCATCCAGCGCCAGCGGCATGTGCGGTGGGGTGCTCGGCGAGCCTCTGCGGCACGAAGTAAGCCGCTTTGGCGACGGTTTCAACCGCACGGAAGGACGCCGGCATGCCTGCAACCGCTACACCGCTGAACGTGATGTTGATATCCATGATTGCGGGCACCCTCCTTCCGTCTCGTCGCCTGAGTGTGATCTTGAGGCTAAAGCCTAACAGCCGGATCGCACAACCTATTTTCTACCTGCGGTTTTGGCACGATCTTTACGATTCCTGGCGGGCTTTGACCAACTCCAGTACGTCCTGGCCGTACTGCTCGAGTTTTCGGGCGCCGATACCGGGGATGGCGACGAGGGCCGCGTCGTCGGTCGGCAGTGTTTCGGCGATGGCGATCAGCGTGTTGTCGGTGAACACCACGAACGCGGGCACCTTCATCTCCTTGGAGACGCGCAGGCGCCAGTCCTTGAGTTCGGCGAGCAGCTGCTCATCGAGATTGGCCGGGCAGGTCTCGCACCGCCGCAGCATGATCGCCGATGGCGTGGTCAGCGTCGCGTTGCACACCCGACAGCGCGGAGCGGGGCCGCGCTGACGACGGGGCCGGTCGGGCCCGGTCGACTTCGACCCCTGCGTCTGCGGTGCGATGCCGTTGAGGAACCGCGAAGGGCGACGCCCTTGCCGCCCGCCAGGGGTGCGTGCCAAGGCCCAGCTCAGCGCCAGATGCACGCGCGCCCGCGTGACACCGACGTAGAGCAGCCTGCGCTCCTCCTCGACCGGCTCGCTGTCGGGGCCGTGCGCGAGTGCGTGCGAGATCGGCAGCGTGCCGTCGGCCAGGCCGACGAGGAACACCGCGTCCCACTCCAGCCCCTTCGCCGCGTGCAGCGAGGCCAGCGTCACGCCCTGCACGACGGGTGGATGCCGGGCGTCGGCGCGCTGACGCAGTTCGGCGACGAGCGCGCGCAGGTCGAGGTCGGGCCGCACCGCGACCTCTTCGTCGACCAATTCCGCCAGCGCGGTCAGGGCTTCCCAGCGTTCGCGGGCGCGCGTGCCCGACGGTGGTTCGGCCGTCAGTCCCAACGGCTCCAGGAGCTCGCGCACGAGAGCGGGCAGCTCCGCCGGACCGGCCTCCCGATCGGCGTTGCGCTGTAGCGCGACGAGCGCCTGGCGGATCTCCTGACGGCTGAAGAACCCTTCCCCGCCACGCACCTGGAACGCGATGCCTGCCTCGGTCAGCGCCTCCTCATACACCTCGGACTGCGCGTTGATCCGGTACAGGACCGCGATCTCGGCCGGGGCCGTACCGGATTCGATCAGCTTCTTGATCGCCTTGGCCACCGCGTTGGCTTCGGCCACCTCGTCGGAGTACTCGGAGAACGTCGGCACCGGGCCTGGATCACGCTGCCCCACCAGATGCAGCTTGCTTCCGGCCATCCGGCCACGCGCCGCCGCGATCACCCGGTTGGCCAGCGACACCACCTGAGGGGTGGAGCGGTAGTCACGTTCCAGCCGCACGACGGCGGCGTCGGGGAACCGCCGGGAGAAGTCGAGGAGGTAGCGCGGCGTGGCCCCGGTGAACGAGTAGATGGTCTGGTTGGCGTCGCCGACGACGGTGAGATCGTCCCGGTCCCCCAACCAGGCGTCGAGCACCCGCTGCTGTAACGGGGTGACGTCCTGATACTCGTCGACGACGAAGCAGCGATAGCGGTCGCGGAACTCCTGCGCGACCGCGGGGTCGTTCTCGATGGCCGCGGCGGTGTGCAGCAGCAGGTCATCGAAATCCAGCAGGGCCGATCCGTCACGGCGGGCCTTGAGCGCCTCGTAGTCGGCGTAGACCGCCGCGACTCTCGCGGCGTCGAACGGAATGTCGCGGCCGGCCTTCGCGACGGCCGCGCCGTATGCCTCCGGCGTGATCAAAGACGCCTTGGCCCATTCGATTTCGCCCGCGAGGTCGCGCACGTCATCGGTGCTCGGCTGCATCCCGGACCGGCTGGCCGCCTGGGCGACGACGGAGAACTTGCTGTCGAGCAACTCCCAGCCGATATCGCCGACGAGCCGCGGCCAGAAGTACTGCAGCTGGCGCCGCGCGGCGGCGTGAAACGTCACCGCCTGCACGGCCCCGGTGCCGACCCCGGATTCCTGGCCGAGCACACGCAGCCGACCCCGCATCTCACCGGCCGCGCGCGCGGTGAAGGTCACCGCCAGCACCTGGCTGGCGGCGACATGCCCGGCCGCAACCAGATGGGCGATCCGGCGGGTGATCGTGCGGGTCTTGCCGGTACCCGCCCCGGCCAGCACGCACACCGGGCCACGGGCAGCCAGCACCGCCTCCCGCTGCTCATCGTCCAGATCGCTCAGGGTTGAGGGAGGAGCCTCCAACGGCATGGCTCCCATCATGGCAGGGGCGGCCGACATCGCGGCCCGCCGTGCCGTTCTACAGCCGCGCCAACCACTCGTCGAACGTAGTCGGGGCGATGCGCGCGCCGTCCCCGGGCAGCAACGCGTTGCCGGACATGTCCAGGCCGAACACGGCCGACCACGTCGGCACGAGCGTGACGTCACGCCCGCGCGCAGCCAACGTGCGGCGCGCCATGTCGACGAGATCCTGTGTCTGCGGACCGGCGACGTCGGCGTACCGGCCCTGCGGCGCGCCGGTGGCGACCTCGGCCAGGACCGCGGCGACGTCATCGGGGTCGATCGGCTGAACGAGAAGAGGGGCGATCGGGGCGGTGACGCCATCGGGGCCGTCCTGTGCGGTCCAGCCCACCACCATCTCGGCGAAATCGTGGAACTGCGTCGCGGGCACGATCGTCCACGGCACCGGGCCGGCCTCGATGAGCCGCTCCTGCTCGCGCTTACCCGCGTAGTGCGGATTGCCCTCGATCGCGTGAATACCGACGATCGACAACAGGACGTGATGCCCGACGCCCGCGCGCTCCTCGGCGGCGAGCAGGTTCGCGGTGGCCGTGCCGAGGTAGTCCACAGTGCTGTCCCGGTCGGTGGGCGGGGCGCTGATGGCGTCGACGACAGCTTGCACACCGGCCAACGCGGCGTCGAGGCCGTCGCCCGTCGTCAGGTCGACGCCGCGGGCACGGCTGATGGGCACGACGTCGTGGCCCGATGCTTCCAGGGCCCTCACCACCCGGGCGCCGATGTTTCCGGTCGCTCCCGCAACTGCGATTCGCATGATCACTCCTTCGGTCGTTATCTCGGACAATAGAGATCCTTAATAGCTGTAATAGAATACGGGCTGTGAAACTTCCCGTAGCCACGGAGTGGGCGCTGCATTGCGCGACATCGCTGGCGCAGCTGGAGCCGGGCGCGACCGCGTCGGCGGCCGATCTCGCCGAGTACTTCGATCTTCCGGCGGCCTATCTGGCCAAGCAGTTGCAGGCGCTGACCCGCGCGGGCGTGCTCGCCGCGACGACGGGTCCGCGCGGCGGATTTCGGCTCGGCCGGGCGGCCTCCGACATCACGCTGCTACAGATCGTCGAGGCGGTCGACGGGGCGTCAGCGCCGTACGAATGCCGCGAGATCCGCAAACAGGGCCGCGGCGCACTGCCTGCCAGCTGGTGCCGGCACACGTGCATTCTCGCGGTCAAAATGGCCGACGCTCACCAGGCGTGGCGCGCGAGCCTCGACGGCGTCACCCTTGCCGACATCCTCGCCGACCTGCCCGCGACCGCGCCCGCCCGCACGCGCGCACTGCTCACCCGGGACCGTCAGTAGATGTCGAGACCGCCGCGCGCGACCAACTGCTTGGCGATGACGTTGCGCTGAATCTCGTTGGTCCCCTCGCCGACGATCATCAGGGGCGCGTCCCGGAAGTACCGCTCCACGTCGTATTCGGTCGAGTAGCCGTAGCCGCCGTGCACCCGCACGGCGTCGAGCGCGATCTGCATCGCCGTCTCGGACGCGAACAGCTTGGCCATGCCTGCCTCCATGTCGCAGCGCTCGCCTGCGTCGAACTTCTCGGCGGCGCTCAACAGCAGCGACCGGGCGGCATAGAGCTTGGTTCCCATGTCCGCCAACAGGTTTCCCACCGACTGGTGCTGCCAGATGGGCTTGCCGAAGCTTTCCCGGTCCTGCGCGTAGCGCAGCGCGTCCTCGAATGCCGCCCGCGCCACCCCGGTGGCGCGGGCAGCCACCTGCAACCGGCCCACCTCGAGTCCCTTCATCATCTGCGCGAACCCCCGGCCCTCTTCGGTGCCCAACAACGCATCCGCAGGCACGTGGCAGTCGGTGAAGTTCAGCTCGCAGCTCTCGACGCCCTTGTAGCCGAGCTTGGGCAGGTCCTTCGAGATCTCGAAGCCCGGCACCTTCTCGACCAGGAGGATCGACACGCCCTTGTGGGGAGGATGCGCGTCGGGATCCGTTTTGCACAGCAGCGCAACGAGATCCGAGCGACGGGCATTCGAGATCCAGGTCTTGCTGCCGTTGATGACATAGCCGTCCCCGGCTTCGTTCCCGCGGCGTGCCACGGTCCGCATCGCCTGCAGGTCCGATCCGCCGCCGGGTTCGGTGAGCGCCATCGTGGCGCGCAGTTCACCGGTCGCCATCCGCGGCAGATACTTCTGCTTCTGGTCCTCGGTGCCGAACAGCAGCAACAACTTCGACACCACGGTATGGCCGCCCATCGCGCCGGCCAAACTCATCCAGCCGCGCGCCAACTCCTCGGCGACCTGCACGTAGCACGGCATCGACACCGCGCCAAAACCGTAGGGCTCCGGGATCGCGAGCCCGAAGACACCGATCTCCTTCATGGTCTCGATCAGCTCTTCGGGATAGGTGTTGGCGTGCTCAAGTTCCCGAACGACCGGCTTGACCTGCTTCTCCACGAAATTGTGGACCGTCTTGACGATGGTCTCTTCTTCGGCCGTCAGCTTCGTCGAACTCATCAGGCGCCTCCTCGCTGTGACCACCGACGATATTCGGTCGCCGGTGGTCGACAACGCGGGGCGTCAGTCGGTCGCCCGTTCTTCCTGACGCTTCTGCTTCTCGGCGTCGGCCAGGTCGTCCATGTCGTCGGCACGCGCCCGCTTGGCCGCTGCGTCGGCGCGCTTGTCCTGCGCATCGTTGGCCTTGGCTCGCGCGACCATGGTCTCGGCCTGCTCGGCTGCGCGAATCACCGCCTCCTCCTGCTGTTTGGCGGTCTCGGCGGCTTGGGTGCGCTTGGCAGCGACTTCGTCGGCCCGCTTCTTGGCGGCGGCAGTGCGCTTCTGGGCGGCTTCGGTCGCGGCGGTCTTCTTCTGGAGCGCGGTGGAGCGTGCCTCTTTGACCGCCTGCTCCTTGTCCTTGCGGGCCTGTTCCTGTTCGTCTTTCGCGCGCGTGCGGGCGCTCTTGACATCGGCATCCGCCTGTTCGACGTTCGCGGTCGCCTCGGCATCGAGTTGAGCTGCCTGGCGAAGCGCATCGCTGCGCTCGATCAGTGCCGCGCCCCGCTTCTCCAGCTCCGGCGCTCCCAGCGCGCCGCCGACCGTGACATCGAGCATGCCGAGTGAGCGCTCGTAGAAGAGTCGGGCGGGCGCTTCGGAGTCCATGCGAGTGACCACCTGATCCTCGATGAACTGGAGCGGCAGCCGGGCGAGTTGGTACTGGAATCGCAGCACCGCGATAGGAACTTCGGTGATTCTCACTTGTCACTCCTGATTGTCGGGTTCCCGCCAGGCCTCAGGGCAGGTCGGCTTCGTCGGTCAATTTCTCGGCTGCCCGCCGCTTGCGGTCGGCTTCCGCTCGGGCGCTTGCCGATTCCTTGACGGCGTCCTGATGGTCTTCGACCGCCTCGACGACTTCTTCGCGGGCCGCTGCGACGTCCAACCGCTCCTCGGCCTTGGCCTGCTCCACGTCACGCTGTGCCTCGACATCGGCCCGCGACTTCTCGCGTTCGGCATCGCGATGCGCGGCACGCTCGGCGGCCTGCTTCTGCGCGACCTTCTCGGCCTGCGCGGCGTACTCGGCGGCCGCAGCCTCGGTTTTGGCCGCAATCCGCTCACGGGCGGCGTCTGTCCTGGCTTGCTCGGCCTCCGCCTGCGCCTGCTTGGCCTCGGCGTCCGCGACCGCCTCGATCCGGCTGGCTTCCCTGCGTTCCTTGGCTTCGGCCTTTTCCAGCTGGCCTTCCGCGGTCAGTGAGTCGTTTCCGGTCACGGCACCGACGACCTCTTTCGCGGTTCCCTTGACCGAGTCGATGAAACCTTTGCGTGCCTGGTCAGCCTTGCTGTCCTCAGTCATGTGTGCGTCCCCTTCGGTAACTGACCCCCTGGGTTCCACGCATGCCGAATGCCTAACCCCAATGTGGCGTGCGCCACTCAATCGGGAATCCGGTCCCGGTAGGACCCAGTCAGCGGCCGGTGAACACCGGCTTGCGCTTCTCCAGGAACGCGGCAACCGCTTCGGCGGAATCCGCGGTGGACTGCACGACGGCCTGCTCGGCAGCCACCATCGACAGCGAGGTGAGGAAGTCGACGCGCTCGCCGCTGCGCACCAAGCGTTTGATGGCGCGGATCGCCACCGGTGGTCCGGCGGCCAGTCGGCGGCACAGGTCATCGACCGCGGCCGGGAAGTCGGCCGGGCTGTGTAGCGACAACACCAGGCCGAGCGACAGGGCTTCATCGGCCTCGACAAAACGTCCGGTCCACAGCAACTCCAGCGCGCGGGCTTGCCCCACGATGCGCGGCAGCAGATGCGCGCCGCCGTCGCCGGGAATCAGGCCGACCCGCACGTAGCCTTCCGAAAACCGGGCCCGGGTCGAGGCCAATCGCAGATCGCAGGCCAGCGCCATGTCCATGCCTGCGCCGACCGCGACGCCGTCCACCGCGGCGATCAGGGGCTTGTCGAGGTCGAGGGCGGCCGCCGCCACCCGGTGCACCCGGTCCTGCAGCACCTGCTGACGGCCGAGAGTTGTGGTGATCTCAGCGAAGTCGTCGAGATCCACGCCCGAACAGAACGCACCGCCGGCGCCGGTGACCAGCACGACGCGCACATCCGGATCGGTGCGTGCCGAGCGCAACGCCTCGGCCCACCGGTCGAGCATGTCGAGGGTGAAGGCGTTCTTGCGGTGCGGACGGTTCAGCAGGATCGTGCCGACCTGGTCGGCGACGGTGTACTCCAGATCAGACATCGTGTGACTTTCTAGACTTTGGCCGAGGACCGGGCCTCGGAGGCAGTGGATTTCGAGGGCTCGGCGATCAGTTCGACGTCACGGGTCTCGCGCATCACCAAGTAGGTCACGAGCGAGATGGCCGCGCAGACCGAGACGTAGACGAAGAACCAGGGTTCGTGGCCGGCGTCGCGCAGTGCGAGGGCGACGTAGGACGCCGTCCCGCCGAACACCGCCTGGGCGATGTTGTACGGGATCGCGACGCCGACGGTGCGGACCTCGGTCGGGAACAGCTCCGCTTTGACCACCGCGTTGACCGACGAATACCCGGCGACGAACAGCAGACCCAGCAGCGTGTAGGCCAGACACCACAACCAGGTCGGCTGGTTCTGCATGCCCTGCAGGATCGGGTAGGTGAACAACGTGGTGCCCAGGCCGAAGAAGATGAGCACCGGCCTGCGGCCGACCTTGTCGGAGATGTAGCCGCCGAGCGGCAGCAGGAACAGGAACACCACAAGCGCGATGAAGTTGACGCGCGCCGCGTCCTCCTTCGACAGTCCGACGCTGTTAACCAGATAGCTCGACAGGTAGGTGGTGTAGGTGTAATAGGCGACCGAACCGCCGAGCGTGAGCGTCAGCACCAGGAACGCAGCCTTGCGGTGTTTCCACACCTCGGCCAGGGTGCCGCGGCGGTTGCGCGAATCCTGTTGCTCCACAGTCGAGTACGCATCGGTCTCGTGCATACCGCGGCGCAGGTAGAACACGGCGACGGCGGCGACCGCGCCGATGACGAACGGGATGCGCCAACCCCAGTCGTTGAGCTGTTCGTCGGTGAGGACGAACTGCAGGATCACCAGCAGCAGCACACCGGCGATCTGACCGAGCGTGACCGAGATGTACTGGAAACTGGCGCCCAGGCCCCGCCAGCCCTTCTTCGACACCTCGGTGAGGTAGGCCGCCGATGTCGCATACTCGCCGCCGACCGAAAGGCCCTGCAGGATACGGGCGATGAGCAGCATTGCCGCGCCCACATACCCGGCAGTGGCATGGCTCGGCGCGACCGCGATGAGAAGCGCGCTGAACGACATCATCGTGACGGTGATGGTCAGACCGGCCTTGCGGCCGCTGCGGTCGCTCAACCGTCCCAGCAGCCAGCCGCCGAGTGGGCGAGCCAGGAAGCCCACCGCGAAAATCGCTGCGGTGTTGAGCAATTGCGCCGTGGTGTCGCCCTTGGGAAAGAATTGTCCGGCGAAGTAGATCGCGAACGTGGTGTAGACGAACCAGTCGTACCACTCGATCATGTTGCCGATCGAACCTGCGATCACCATCCGCAGGTAGTAGCCGCGTGAGTGCTGCGGCTCGGTGTGAGTCGTCATGCTGATGTCCTTACTGGCGGGCTGCGGTCGCGGTCGTCAGGGCCCACAGCCCCTCGGCGCCGGCGGCAGTGGCGAAATCGGTCAGCTTGTCGTCCCAGTGCTGTACGGAGCCGTACTCCGAACGCCAGGACAGTGCGGGTTTGGTGAACTCGTGCAGGCGGTGTTCGCGGGTGGTGCCGATGGCGCCGTGCACCTGATGCGCGTTGCGCACAACCACCGATGCGGCGTGCCCTGCACACGAACGAGCAACGGCGACAAGGAACTCCAGGTTCGGCGAACCCCAGTCGCTGCGCAGCGCCTCGGCCAGGGCGCCGTCGGTGGCCGCACGCGCCAGAGCCGCTTCGGCGGCGATGTCGGCGACGAGGTTCTGCACGGCCTGAAACTTCGCCAGCGGCCTGCCGAACTGAGTGCGCTCGATCGCGTGGGCGACCGACGACTCCAAGATCCGGTCGAGCACCGCACACACCTGGATCGCACGAACCAACGCCGCGCGCAGATGCCACTGCCGGATCACGTTGTCAGGCAGGGGCGTACCGGTGAGACCCGCGGTGTCGACACGGACCTCATCTCGCGGTTCACCCGCACCGTTTTCGCCGCTGTTGACCGACACCGAATCGGCTGCCACATCTTCGACGCGATAGGACGCTCCGTCGTGCCAGACGATGACGAGCCGCTCGGCAGTCGATGCCCACGGCACGCCGCGGGCGCTGCCGTCGTCGAGCACGCACGCCGTCCGCCGCGAATCATCCACCGGCAGACCGGCCGTCTCCAACAGCCAGCAGGCCAGCAGATCGTGTTCGGCCAACGGGGCACTCACGCCGTGCCACGCCGCGGCACGCAACAACTCGGCAGCTTCGGGCCAGCCGGCCCCGCTCCCGCCGGACTCCTCCGATCCGGTCAGCCGCACGAGGCCGAGTTCGCTCAACTGACCCCACAATTCGTCCAGGCCGTGCCCGGGTTCGTACCGCTCGCGGTGAGTGGCGAACACCGCAGACATCATGTTGACCAGTTCGGCGTCAACGCTCTTCATCAGCGCCCTCTCTTCTTCGCGCAAGCGCTCATCAGCGCAACCCCAATCCCCGCGCGATCACACCACGCAAAATCTCGTTGGTACCGCCGCGCAGCGTGAACCCGGGCCGTTGAACCACGGCATCGGCGAGCATGACGTTGTACGCGTCGTCGTCGGTCTCACCGAGCAGGTCGGCGAAATCGGCGATGTCGCCCTCGGTGGAAGTACCGAGCACCTTCACGACTGCAGCGGCGGTATCGGCGGGTTCATGGCGCTCCAACGCGCCGGCGACCGCGATCGACATCTGATGAAGCCCGGCGATGCGTGCCACGTAGCGACCCAGATCGGTGTGCCGGGCCAGAGTTCCATCGGCCATGTGCCCCGCGACGTCGGCCAGCAACGGAAACGTCGACAGAAAGCGTTCCGGGCCACTGCGTTCGAAGCTGAGCTCCGACGTCACCTGTTGCCAACCGTTGCCGATCGTGCCGAACACCATGTCGTCGGGCACGAACGTGTCGTCGAGGATGACCTCGTTGAAATGGTGCTTGCCGTTCATCGAGATGATGGGGCGGATGTCGACGCCGGGCGCGCGCAAGTCGACGATGAACTGGCTCAGTCCGTCGTGGCGGTGTGCGGGGTCGACGGGCGCGGTGCGGGCCAGGCAGATGAACGCGTGGGCCAGGTGTGCGCCCGAGGTCCACACCTTGGTGCCGGTGAGCTGCCAGCCGCCGTCGGTCTGCACGGCCTTGGTTCGCACGCTGGCGAGGTCCGACCCGGAGTCCGGCTCACTCATGCCGATGCCGAAGTAGCATTCACCTTTGGCGATGGCAGGCAGGAACTTTCGCTTCTGCACCTCGGTGCCGTACTTCAGCAACGACGGCACGATCTGGCGGTCGGCGATCCAGTGGGCGCCCACGGGCGCACCGGCGGCCAGGAGTTCCTCGGTGACGACGAACCGTTCCTGATGGCTTCGGCCGTGACCGCCGTATTCGATCGGCACGGTCATGCCGAGCCAGCCCCGCGCGGCCAGTGCCCGGCTGAAGTCCTCGTCCCAGCCCGTCAGCCAGCTGTCGGCGTAACGTCCGATCTTGCCGGACCGCTGCTGCTCGGTGACGAATTGCCGCACTTCGAGCCGCAATTCGTCCAAGTCGTGCGGATCACCGGCCACCGGTGGCACGAGTCTGGTCATGTTCACTCCGTTCCCTGGGTCGCCGTCGATGCGACCGTTGAAGTGGCTTTCACGACGCCGGCATCGAGAAGCGCGGCGATCTCGGCCTCCGGATAGCCGAGGCCGCCGAGGATTTCGGCGGTGTCCTGGCCGAGCAGTGGGGCGTGTCGCCGCAACCGCACCGGGGTGCGCGACATCGCGAACGGCGTCCGCGTGGCGTAGTAGTCCCCCTCGGTGGGGTGTGTGTGCTTGGCGAGCAGTTCCTGACCCGTGACGTAGTCGTCGTTGTGGGCATCGGCGAGGTCGAGCAGATCGGACGCCGGGATGCCGTGTGCTTCGCAGATTTTCAGCCATTCCCCGGTCGTCCTGCTCGGGGCGGCTTCGCGGACCGCCGTGAGCAGTTCGCCCATGTGACGGTGCCGGTCGTCGACCGTGGCGTAGCGCGGGTGGTCGACCAGGTCAGGGCGGCCGGCCGCGGTGAAGAAGTCGCGCCAGTTCTGTGCGGAGTACGGCATGATGCAGATCCAGCCGTCGGCCGTTCGGTGCGGGACGCGCTCGGGTGTCAGTACTCTCGTCCAGCCGAAGTCCGCCTCGGCGGGAGCAAACGTATGCCCGCCGAGATGCTCGACCAGGTTGAACCCGATCATCGCGTCGACCATGGGCACATCGACTGCCTGGCCCAGGCCGGTGACCTTCTTCTCCATCGCAGCCGCGAGCACGGCGATGACGATGTAGAGCGCGACCACCTTATCGGCGATGACATAGGGCGCGTACCGCGGAGCGCCATCGACGAGTTCGGACAGTTTCGCGGCGCCCGATGCGGCCTGGACGATGTCGTCGTAGGCGGGATAGTCGCGGTAGGCCGTCTGCGATCCGTACGCCTGCGCCGTGCACAGGATGAGGCCGGGGTTGAGCGCGGACATCCGTTCGTAGGTGATGCCGAGTTTGTCGCGTGAGCGGGGTCGCAGATTGGTCACGAGCACATCGGCATCGCGCACCAGGTCATCGAGAATCCGCCGGCCTTCGGCACTACCGAGATCGACGGCGATGCTGCGTTTGTTGCGCTGCAGATTCATCGTGAGCGCACCCATGCCCTCGTGCCGGCGGGCACCGATGTCGCGACTCATGTCGCCGTCGAGGTTTTCCACCTTGATGACCTCGGCACCGAGGTCCGCGAGCGTCGCCGTCGCGAACGGACCCATGATCACCGTCGTCAGATCGATCACCCGCAGACCTGCCAGAGCGCCGGGTGTGATGTGCATCGAAAGGTCCTTTCGCTGTGACGGGCGGCACGGAAACTATCGCAGTTGGCGGAGATTTACGCAATAGCGGATTATTTTACGTATATACATAGACAGTACGATTGTGGCACCAGCGAGAGGACCGCCCGTGACACAGCCATCCGACGCGAAACCCCGTGCGAGGCATCGCACCGTCGACCGGGTCGCAGAGATCCTGGAGTTCGCGGCGCGCGCCCACGGCGGTACCACACTGAGCGAGATCGCCAAAAAGCTTGGCGCACCGGTCAGCTCAGTGCAGGGACTGGTCAACGGACTCGTCGCGACCGGCTACCTCGACGAGCACAACCGCCGATACGTGCTCGGCAGCGCCCCATATCTGCTCAATCGCATGGCGGGACGCCAACCGGTGTCGACCGTCACCCACACCGATCTGTCGCACATCCACGAGCGGTCCGGGCTGACGACCGTGCTGTCGATTGCCGTCGGCCCCAACATCTTTTACGTCGACTACTGCTCATCGGACCCACGGTTCGCCTACCTCGCCGAGAACTATGTGCAGCGGTCGCTGATCCGCACCTCGGCGGGCTGGGTCCTGCTCGCCGGCATGGACAAGCGTGATCAGTGGGCCTACCTGAGGGGCGTGGAGGACGCCGAGCGGCCGCTGATCGACCGCTTCTTCGCGACGCTGCCACAGATCGAGCAGACGGGAGTCTGCGCGGCGCCCAATGCTTCCGAGCACGGCGACGGCATTTCCATCGCCGTGCGCGAAAACGACAAGACCGTCGCGGCCGTGGGCATCATCTCGACGCACGAGGAGATTTCCTCACGTCGCGACGAGCTGACCGCGATCTTGACCGACCAGGCCCGGCAGTGGTCGGCACGGCAGACCGGTTGACCGCGGATACCGGCATACCCGGGCATTCGGTTACGTTGTCAGGACTATGACTGCTTCATCCACGGCGCTGACCATGTACACCACGACGTGGTGCGGCTACTGCTCGCGGCTCAAGACCGCGCTGAAGGCCGAAGGCATTCCCTACACCGAGATCGACATCGAGGCCGATCCGAGTGCAGCGGAATTCGTGGGTTCGGTGAACGGCGGAAACCACGTCGTGCCGACCGTGAAGTTCGCCGACGGGTCGACGCTGACCAACCCGAGCATCAAGCAGGTCAAAGCGAAGCTGGGCTAAGTCGCCCCGTCACATCGACCAACTTGTCGGTCCATCGAACTAATGTTCGATGCATGATGGATTTCCAATGGCGCGATTACGACAGCGCTTCGTTGTCGTCACTCAGTGACGAGCAATTACGCGAAGGCATCGCCTACTACGACCGTCGGGTCAAAGAGGCACATGCAGCCAAGGTCCAAGCCATTGCCCGGCTGAAGGCGCTCACGACACCTGCAGCGCTGGGCGCTCGGTCTTGGGTCGAGGTGGTGTCGAGTCGACTCAACATCAATCACGACCAGGCCCGGCGCCTGTTGAGGGAGGTCGCGCTCGCCGAGCCGTAGACCGTGCGGTCAGTCGAGGGCAGCCCAGGATTCGATGATCTCGCGTGCGATGGAGATCGATCCGGGCAGCAGAAACCGTGACGGCGACTCACTGTTCCAGTCGCCGTGGTCGAGTGCCTCGCGGATCTCGGCGCGCGTGAACCACTCAGCCTCGGCGATCTCGCCGTCGTTGAAGGAGAATGGCTGCTCCGGGTCGCCGATCGCGTGGAACCCGACCATCAGCGAACGCGGGAACGGCCACGGCTGACTGCCCAGGTACTGCACATCGGTGACCGTCAGCCCGATCTCCTCCGCGATCTCGCGCTGCACGCACGTCTCGAAGGACTCGCCCGCCTCCACGAAACCGGCCAGGATCGAAAACAGCCGCTCCGGCCACACCGCTTGACGGGCAAGCACCGCCCGGTCATGACCGTCGTGCACCAAACAGATCACGGCCGCGTCGATGCGGGGAAATTCCTCGTGACCGTTGTCGGGGTTGACTCGCGCCCAGCCGCTCCGCGCCGGCTTGGTCACCGCGCCGTCGACAGGGCTGAAGCGCGCATGGTCATGCCAGTTGAGCAGGGCAGTTGCGGTTGCCACGAGCTGAGCGCTCGTGTCGTCGAAAACCTGACCGGCACGGCGCAGATCCAACACCTGGGTTTCCTCGCTGGGGTCCTCGGGCCCTTCGAGCGCGGCACGCACCGCCCACACGTGCGGGCCGTCATAGAGGCGACCCAGGAACACCGCGTTCTCAGGCGGCTTCTCGGCGTAGGCAATCGCCTTGCCCAGCACCACCCGCCCTCCCGAGATCAGCACCTGATTGCGCCGGTCCACCCGCAGGAGCAGCGCATCCGGCCAACCGGCCAATGCGGCGTCGACATCGGTGCGCACGGTGTCGGCGCGGTCAGCACCGATGCGGGACAACAGCGGGACGTTACGGAGACTGAAAGACCGGCGATCGGTCATCGTTCGGCGTCCGCACTGCGGATGTAGAGCAACCGGTCCCCAGCCTCCAAGGCATCCACCTCCGGCGCGTCGACCCGGACCAGGCGGCCTTCGCGGACCACGCCGAGCACGATGTCGTGCAGGTGCCGCGGTGAGCCGCCCTCCTCCTTCGGGCTGACCTCACGTTCGGCGATGGCGAACCCGGCGTCGGGCGTCAGCAGATCTTCCATCATCTCCACCACGCTGGGCGTCTGGGTCGCGATACCCAGCAGGCGGCCGGCCGTCTCGGAGGACACCACGGTGGAATCGGCGCCGGACTGTCTGAGCAGATGCTGGTTCTCGGCTTCGCGCGCCGCGGCGATGATCTTGGCTTTCGGGGCGAGTTCGCGCGCGGTCAGCGTCACCAGGACGGCGCTCGCATCGTCGTCGGTCGCGACGATGATCGCCTTCGCGTGCTGGGCACTGGCCAACCGCAGGATGTCGGACTTGGTGGCGTCTCCGTGCACGGTGACCAGTCCGGCGCTGCGGGCGCGTTCCAGCGCAGAAAGGCTTTCGTCGACGACGACGATGTCGGCCGGCGCAACCTCGTCACCGACCATGGCGGCGACCGCGGTGCGGCCCTTGGTGCCGTATCCGATGACGACGGTGTGGTTACGCACTCTGCTCCTCCATCGCTGGATCTTCAGCGCCTGCCGCGACTGGGTGGTCAGCGTTTCCACCGTGGTACCGATGAGGACGATCAGGAAAGCCACCCGCAGCGGCGTGATCACGAGGACGTTGACCAGCCGCGCCGACTCGGTGTAGGGCGTGATGTCGCCGTAGCCGGTCGTCGACAGCGACACGGTCGCGTAGTAGAGGCAGTCCAGGAACGACAGCGGGTTGTTCTCGTCCGGCGCGCTTTCGATGTCGCGGTAGCCGTGCCGGTCGAGGTAGACGATCAAGACGGCGGCGAACAGCGCCCCCAGCGCATACATGACACGCATCGCGATCTTGCGCCCCGGGCTGACGAACGGCTCGGGAATCCGCAGCACGTCGACGAGCGCGGCGTCCGGCCGCGAGGTCAGGTTGGGGTCGATGGCGGCGAGCCGGCGCCGCAGCCTGCCTTTAGCCACGCGAACTATTCACCCAGGACCCGGATAGCGCCGGGATCGGTCCGAGCAGACGCACGCCACAATGTAACCATGACCGCACCTTCGCCTCAGCAGATCTCCGTGGCACCGACCGCGCGCCGACTCTCCGGGCTTCTGCTCGGCATGGGAGTTCTGCACTTCGTCGCACCAAAACCGTTCGACTCCATCATCCCGGCCGAGCTGCCCGGCAGTGCCCGGTTCTACACGTACGCCTCGGGCGTCGGCGAACTGGCCACGGGTGCACTGCTGGCCGCGCCACGCACTCGCCGACTGGGGGCGCTGGCCGCCGTGGCCCTGTTCGTCGCGGTGTTCCCGGGCAACGTCAACATGGTGCGGCTGTGGTGGGACAAGCCGTGGCCGATGCGCATCGGCGCGATCGCCCGGCTGCCGCTGCAGATCCCGATGATCACCACGGCACTCAAGGTCTATCGCAACTCCTGAGCGGACCTACTCCGGCTGCTCGGCCAACAGTGCCTCCAGTTCGTCCGGGCCGGGCAGCGAGTCGGGACTGACGGTCTGGCCGGAACGCACGTAGTGGAACGCCGCCCGCACCGATTCCGGCGGGCAACCCCGCAGCGCGGCCCATGCCAGCCGGTACACCGCGAGCTGAATAGCGGCCTGTGCCATCGCTTCTGGAGTGGCCGGAGGTTCGCCGGTCTTCCAGTCCACCACCGTCGTGGTGCCGTCGGGCTCGGTGAACACGGCATCGATGCGGCCGCGCACGATGGTCTTGCGGGTCTCCCCGATCACCATGTCGAACGGAACCTCCACCTCGACCGGTGTGCGCGCCGCCCAGCGAGACTTGACGAACGCGTCCTGCAGATCGGCGAGGTCCTCGGCGCACGCCCGTCCGCTGTCGCTGTCCACCGCGCCCGGTAGATCGTCGAGGTCGAACAACCGCTCGGCGTGGAAGAACCGCTGCACCCACTCGTGGAATGCGGTGCCCAGCAAGGCGTGCGGATCGGGCCGTTGGGGTAGCCGCCGACGTAGCCGCTCCCGCGCCGCCTTGGGGTCACGGCTCAGCTCGACCAGGGTGCTGACCGACAGTTGACCGGGCAGTTCCGCCACGACGGACTGCGGCCCGCGGTCGCGCTCGGCCAGCAACGCGTCGACGTCGGCGGCC
This sequence comes from Mycolicibacterium wolinskyi, assembly GCF_002101965.1. GTDB lineage: Bacteria > Actinomycetota > Actinomycetes > Mycobacteriales > Mycobacteriaceae > Mycobacterium > Mycobacterium wolinskyi. Next base: position 7,038 of record NZ_LQQA01000015.1, on the reverse strand, counting down.
CAGTCTTCGCGGTCGGCGCCTGACTCGAGGTCACCGGCCATCGCGCGGGTCACCAGCTCGGCGCCGCCGCCGACATCCGCGCCATTGGCGGCCACGGCCGGCCACATCGCTTCGACAGCCTTGTCGCGCAACGGGTTCTGCTCACCGGCTGCCGGATCGGCCGCCCAGTGCTCGATCTCGCCGCACGGCAGCCCTTCGGCGGCGGCCTCGTCGATGATGGCCTTGAGCTCGCACAGGAACTCCGAGGGCCCGCGGGGCTTGCTCTCGGTCGCACCCCAGTGATGACCCGACAGCAGCAGGGTGTCCTCGGCGCGGGTGATCGCGACATAGAGCAGCCGGCGCTCCTCGTCGACGCGACGCTGATCGAGACTGCGCTTGTGATCGGAAATCTTGTCCGACAAGATCTTCCGGTCGTTGACGTCCGAGGTGTCGAGTACCGGCACACCGATCTCGGAGACTGTTGCCCGGTCCCCGCGCAGCAGCGGCGGCAGATCCGCGGCATCGGTCAGCCACGTCCGGGCCTGCGCCGTCGACGGAAACACCCGGCCACTCAGGTGCGGCACCGCGACCACTTGCCACTCGAGCCCTTTGGCGGCGTGCACGGTGAGGATCTGCACGCGGTCGTGCGAGACGGTCAGTTCGGCGGGGGCCAGACCGTTCTCCACCTCCATCGCGGCGTCCAGATAGGCCAGCAATGCCAGCACCGAAGCGCTGGGCCTGCTGGCGAAATCCGCCACCAGATCGCCGAACCGGTCGAGGTGCTCGGTGCCGGCCCATCCCGACGTCACGGGCCGGGCCGCGCGCGCTTCGGCGTCGAGGCCGAGGACCCGTCGAACCTCGGCGACCAGTTCGGGCAGCGGATGGCTCAGGTGCGCGCGCAGTATGGTCAGCTCCCGGCTCAGCGCCACGATGCGCTGATAACCGGTGGCCGAATACTGTTCGGGCGCACCGGGATCGCAGATCGCATCGGCCAGGCAGGCCGCGTCGGCGTCGGGCGCGGCCTGCGCGACGATGTCGGCGGTGCTCAGCTCCCCCGCCTGCCGGTCGTCGAGTTCGACCGCGCGCCGCCACAACGCCGCGATGTCGCGGGCTCCGAACCGCCACCGCGGTCCGGTGAGAACACGCATGACGGCCGACCCCGCAGTCGGATCTGCCACGAGCCGCAGCATGGCCACCAGATCGGCGACCTCGGGCACCGCCAAGAGGCCCGCCACGCCGACCACCTCGACCGGCACGCCGCGAGCGGTGAGCGCAGCAGCCATCGGCGCGGCGTCGGCGTTGCGCCGCACCAACACCGCCGCGGTCGGCGCGGCGACGCCGCGACCGGTGGCGTCGTGATAGATCCGCGCCAGGTGGTCGGCCACCCAATCACGTTCGGACACAACGTCGGACAGCAGCGCACACCGGATCGTGCCCGGGTCGGCGTCGGGACGGGGCAGCAGCGCGCGCACCGCGACCGAGCGCTGCCGCGCCTCGGCCGACACCGCGTTCGCCACATGCAGAGTGCTCGGCGGATTGCGCCAACTCGTACGCAGTTCGAGCGTGGGCGCGGGGGTGCCGTCGGAGTACGGGAAATCGGTGGTGAACCGCGGCAGATTCGTCGCCGACGCACCGCGCCAGCCGTAGATCGACTGGATCGGATCGCCCACGGCAGTCAGCGCCAAGCCGTCGTCGGCCCCGCCGCCGAACAGGGCCGACAACGCCACCCGCTGGGCGTGACCGGTGTCCTGGTATTCATCGAGCAGCACCACCCGGTAACGCTCGCGCAGCTGCTCGCCGACCTGCGGGAATCGCGCCGCCAGCTGGGCCGCGGCCGCCATCTGCATCCCGAAATCCATCACCTTGTCGGCGCGCATCCGCTCATGCAGAGCGTCGATCAACGGCACCAGCTCGGTGCGTTCGGTCTGAGTGGCCAACATCTTCAGCAGCCACTGGCTCGGCCCGCGGTCGCGCTGGTACGGCCCGGCGGGAAGGGTGTGCACGAGCCGTTCGAGTTCGACGTGCGTGTCGCGGAGCTGGTCGGTGTCGACCAGATGCTCTGCCAGCGCGCCGGCCAGCCGCAACACCATCGCCGTGACCGCCGCGGGAGTCTTGTCGGTGGCGAGCTCGCCCGGATGTGCGCACACCACCTCGAAGGCCAGCTGCCACAGCTCGGTCTCGCTCAGTAGGCGGGTATCCGGCTCGACCGGCAACAGCAGGCCGTGCTCGCGCAGCAGCGTGCCGGCGAACGCATGGTAGGTGCCGACTGTCACGGACTCAGCGGCTTCGTCGGCGACGCCGGACACCGGCGCCAGCCCCGCGCCGGCCAGCCGGGCCAGCCGCGTCCGGACCCGGCGCAGCAACTGCCCCGCCGCCTTGCGCGTGAACGTCAGGCCGAGCACCTGCGACGGCGTGGCGAACCCGTTGGCGACCAGCCAGACGACGCGCGCCGCCATCGTCTCGGTCTTGCCTGCCCCGGCACCGGCGATCACCACGAGCGGGCCTGGCGGCGCGGCGATCACGGCGGCCTGCTCGTCGGTGGGCGGGAAAAGGCCCAGCGCTTTGGACAATTCGGCCGGGCTGTACCGAGCGCCGGCCGGCGCGGAGATCGCAGCGGTCATGACCGTCCTTCCCCAGATTGTGCCGGGCAGCTCGACCGCACCGGGCAGTTCGAGCAGCCGTCGTTGACGCGCGCGAGGAACTGCGGGCCCGCCGTCGCGGAAGCCGCCTGCCGTACCGACTCCAACCACTCGGTCCGGGTCGCGGGTGCCATCGGGTCCTGCTCACGTTCGGTCGCGCCGGCGGCACCGGCCTTACCGAGGTAGACCAATCGCCCACCGCCCGGCTCGTCCCCGTCGGATAGCAGCCCGGCTGCCACGGCGAGCTGATACATGGCCAGCTGCGCATGACTCTGCGCGTCGTCCTTGGTCACCGGGCTCTTGCCGGTCTTGAGATCGACCACCACGAGCCGACCCGCCTCGTCGCGTTCGAGGCGATCGAGCCGGCCCCGCACCCGGACTCCGGGCGCGCCATCCTCCGGCTCGACGATGACACCGTCGACGTCGATCTCGGTGCCGACCTCGGTGAGCTCACGCCGGGTCTCGGCGCGCCAGCGGGTGAACGTCTCGAGCATCGCGCGGTGGCGCTCCAGCTCGTTGTCCGAATACCACTGCGCCTCGTAAGGCAGCTGGCTCCATACCTTTTCGAGCTCGTTGACCAGTTGACTCTCGGTTTTGTGCGAGTCGGCGACGAGCGCGTGCAACAGTGACCCCACCGTGGACCGCACATCGCGGCCGTCGCTGCCGCCATGACGTTCGAGCAGCCAGCGCAACGGGCAGTCGGTGAGCATCTGCAACGTCGACGGCGACAGCGAGACAACGGGCGCGACCGCGCCATCCGTTTCCGACCACAACGGCTCCTCGGTGGACAGCGGAGTCATCGCGTGCCATTGGGCCGGGTCGGCGCCGGGCACGCCCGCTGCGGCCAGCCGGGCCAATTGTGTTGCCGCGCAGGCCCGCGAATCGTCGTCGACCGCGCCTGCGGGAGCGCAGACCACCGCCCGCAGCCGGCCGACCAGCGCCGAGGGCGCCAGCACGCGGGGCGCGATCAACGGCGGCTGGGGCACCGGCTCGGTGGCCAGCTCGGCCAATTCGGTGCAGAACGGCGAGGGCAGCAAGGATTCGTCACCGGCGTCGCTGTCGACCGCGGTGACCAACAGGCGGCTGCGGGCGCGGCCCATCGCCGCCATCAGCAGTCGCCGCTCCTCGGCCAGCAGCGGCGCCCGCGTCGACACCGCGCGATCCGCCGGCGTCGCCACTCCGTCGAGCACATCCACCAGGTGCTGGGTGCCGAGCACGCCGCCGCGGGGAACGGTGTTGGGCCACAATCCTTCCTGCACACCGGCGATGACCACGAACTCCCACTCGCCGCCGAGCGCGGCGTGCGCACTGAGGACCGCGACCGCATAGTCCTGACGCGTGTCGTCACCTGCCGGAGCGCCGAGACGTGTCACGTGGTCGACCAAGCCGCCCAGCGAGGCCCCCGCGGTCCGGTTCACGTACTGGTCGGTGACGTCGAACAGGGCTGTCACCGCGTCCAGGTCGCGATCGGCCTGCACGGCCGTACTTCCCCCGCGCTCACTGGCCGCCAGCCACCGACGCTGCAATCCACTTGCGTGCCAGGCCTGCCACAGTGTGAACCGAGGATCGGCGCCGTCGGCCGCGCTGCGGCGTGCGGCGGTCAGTACCGAACGCAGCCGCCGCAACGGCCGCAGCAGCTCGGCCGACAACCCGTCCGGATCGGCATCGATCGCCTCGATCAGCAACTGGCCGAAATCCTTTGGCGGCGTTGAGCCGTCGGCGCGCCGCAGCGCCCGGCGCAGTTGGCGCAGCGTCACCGGATCGACCCGGCCGATGGGCCCGGTGAGCAGATTCAGCGCGCCGTCGGCGTCCAGGCCGCCTGCCGCGGTGGCGCTGAGCACCGTCAGCATCGCCGCGACGGCGGGCTGATGCGCGAGCGGCACACCGGTGGCCCGTTCCTGCACGGGCACTCCCGCCGCGGTCAGGGCACGCGCGAGCGAGGCGCCGGCACGCGGTACCGATCGGACGATGACGGCCATCTGCGACCAGGGCACCCCGTCGACCAGATGCGCACGGCGCAGGGCATCGGCGATCAGCGCGCCTTCGGCATGCGGGGACGCGGCCAGCCGCATGCTCACCGTGCCATCGGTTTCTGGGTTTCCGGTCAGTGCCCGGGTGGCGCCGACACCGGGCAACCGCTGCGCGAGCCCGGAGATGGCCGACGCGATCGCGGGCGCGCAGCGGTGCGATTCGGTGAGGGTGATGGCCGGGTGGGTGTCGTCGCGCAACAGCACCGGATCGGCACCGCGGTAACCGAATACGGATTGGTCGGGGTCGCCTGCGATGACGGTGAGGCCGGCGCCTGCCGCCAGAACCCGAACGAGAAGGGCGGCCTGTGGATCGAGGTGCTGCGCGTCGTCGACCAACAGCAGCTTGATGCGGGCACGTTCGGCGGACAGCAGCTCGGCGTCGGTGCCCAGCGCCTCCAAGGCGGCGCCGACGAGCTCGGCGGCTCCCAAGGCGGGCACGGTGGCCTGAGGGGCGGCCATTCCCACCGCGGAGCGCAGCAGCATGATCTGCTCGTAGGCTTGGGCGAACCGGCCCGCGGCCAGCCATTCCGGCCGCCGAGCGGCACGGCCGAGGCGTTGCAGGGCAATCGGATCCACCCCGCGCTCGGTGCACCGCGCCATCAGGTCGCGCAGCTCGGTGGCGAAGCCCGCCGTGCTCAGCGCGGGCCACAGCTGCTCGGGCCAGCCGACCGGCGAGTTCGGGCCGTCCTCGAGATCACCGGCCAGCAGCTCGCGGATGATGCCGTCCTGCTCGGCACTCGTGATCAACCGGGGCGGCGGATCGCCGTTGCGCTGTGCGGCCAGCCGCAGCACCGCGAACGCGTACGAGTGCACCGTGCGGACCAGCGGCTCACGCACGACGCCCTGTTCGCCCGCGCCCAGCAGTCGTGCTGTGATGGCGGCGCGTGCGGCCGTGCGCAGCCGGGCCGAACCGGTCAACAGCAGAACCGATTCCGGGTCGGTGCCCGCCACGATGTGCTCGACAGCGGTGCTCAGCAACAGCGAGCTCTTGCCGGTGCCGGGCCCGCCGAGCAGGCGCACCACACCGCTGCGCCCCGATTCGAGCAGGGCAGTGCCCGCCGGCGATACGGACTCGACGTGTTGTGCGGTCATGGAAAGGATGACACCAGAAGGGACCGACAAGTAGCGGCTATCTAGCATCGACAGGGTGTCAGCCGATGTTTTGCACATACACCGTTTCGGCCCGCCGGGGTCTCCACAGGCCTTGCTCGTTCACGGGTTGACCGGTCATGGCCGGCGCTGGAAGACGCTGGCAACCCGGCACCTGGCCGAATTCTCGATCGTCGCACCCGATCTGATCGGGCATGGCCGGTCGTCGTGGGCCGCGCCGTGGACGCTGGACGCGAATGTGGCGGCGCTGTCGGGCCTGCTGGACGGCCCGACGCTCGTCGTGGGGCATTCGTTCGGCGGTGCCGTCGCACTGAATCTGGCGGCCGCTCACCCCGATCTCGTCAGTGGGCTGGTGTTGTTGGATCCGGCGGTCGAGCTCGACGGGGAATGGATGCGCGACATCGCCGACAACATGATGGCCTCGCCGGATTACCCGGACCGTGGCGAGGCACGCGACGAGAAGGTCAACGGTTCGTGGGGTGAGGTCGAGCCCGCCGAGTTGGAGCGTGAACTCGACGAGCATCTGGTCGAGCTGCCCGGCGGTCGCTGGGGCTGGCGCATCAGCATCCCGGCGATGATGGCCTACTGGAGCGAACTCGCCAGGCCGGTTGCCCTGCCGCGCAAGGGAACCCCCACCGCTTTGGTGCGCGCGACCCGCACCGACCCACCGTACGCGCGGGAAGCGTTGATCGACGGGCTGGCCGCGCATCTGGGTGCGGATTTCACGCTGCTGGACTGGGATTGCGATCACATGGTGCCGGTGGCGAAGCCGGCCGACACGGCCGCGCTGATCCGGGAACGGCTGGGGTAGCCATGCCCGCGGTGACCGAGGAACAGGTGGAGACAGTGCGCGGGCTGGTCGCTGCGATCCCGGCGGGGCGGGTGTCGACGTACGGCGACATCGCCGATGCGGCAGGTCTTTCCAGCCCGCGGATCGTCGGCTGGATCATGCGCACGGATTCGTCGGATCTGCCCTGGCACCGCGTGATCACCGCGTCGGGTCGACCGGCCCCGCATCTGGCCACCCGTCAGCTGGAACGACTGCGCGCCGAAGGTGTCCTGGCGGCCGACGGCCGGGTGCCGCTGCGCGAGTACCGACACAGGTTCTGAGCGCGAGTGTGCGGGTTCGTACTCGCGCAGCGGCTCAGACTCAAGTGGTGGCTGCAACACCGTGATTCGAAGGGTGTTGCTTTTATGGGTTTGCAGACGGGGTTTCGTGGTCGTGGTGTACCGCCGGGCGGCGGGTTGGCAGATTGGGTGCGGGAGCGGTTCTGGGAGGC
>NZ_LQQA01000014.1 GCF_002101965.1 Mycolicibacterium wolinskyi | reverse complement strand
AGCATGTCGACCGGGGCCGGCGGGGGCGGCGGGGCGAACGGAGCGGGTGGCGGCGGAAGCTGGCCGTTCACCGCCGGGGCGTCGAGCGGAGCCGGAGCGGGCTCGGCGACGACGTTGCGCGGGGTGGCGCCGGAGAGGCCGCGGCCACAGGTGGGCCATGCGCCCTTGCCCTGGCTGGCCAGCACGCGCTCGGCGACTGCGATCTGCTCTTCCTTGGTGGCCATGTAGGCCGCGGGTGCGTACTCGCCACCACCGTGCGACGACCACGTGCTCGGCGAGAACTGCAGCCCGCCGTGGTAGCCGTTGCCGGTGTTGATGGCCCAGTTACCGCCGGACTCGCAGCGGGCTACCTGATCCCATTCGCCGTCGGTCGCAGCCATCGCCTGGCCGGCCATGGCGAGGCTGCCGCCACCGAGCACAGCGCCGGTGAAGGCGATTTTGGCGACGTTCTTGGCTGATGACGATGAAGTGGGCTTGCGGTGCCGTCCACTCATAAGCGTGAAGGTCCTCTCGTATGCGCCCACGAGGTCAGCTGTCGGGTTCGGGTAGGAGAGGTCACCCGGCCGTCGACGCCGAAACGACGACGGCTTCACCCCAAGGGGCCGCAAGCGGCTCCTGGTCCTTATAAATCGGTGGACCGGTTGGGTCCCCCGCCTCCATCCTTGTTGTTCGTCGTTACCCCGCCCGATGGATGGAGCTCGGCGCGATCGGAAGGGGTGGGTCAGCCGATTAGGGTCAGTTGACTTGGGAATGAACGGTAACCGGTCGTTGCAGCCGCGTCATCTTTTGCCCGCCCTGGCGTTTTCGGTCTCGGCAAAACCTAAAAGAGCATTAAAGGTCCAGGTTGCCGACGCGTTGTCCCAGGTCGTAGACCCGCTCCACCGCGCTGTAGCCAGCTCGTGACCATTTCGTTATGTGATGCATATCACGTTATCCACCGGCGAAGGGGGGTAACACATCAAGGGTCTGCGGCGTTAGCACCGCCCGCTCAATGTCGCGCACCGCAACCCCGTCGCACAGGTATGAGCAGCGCTTTAGCACGCGCGCCAGCTCCGGGTTGCGGCCGGCGAGCTGTTCGATGAGCGCCGAAATCGTCGTTCCCGTTGCGATATCTAACGTTTCGGTCTCAACTCCGGCAGCGGCCGCCGCGGCCGCGAAATATCGGATGGTGACCTGAACCGTTGTCGTTGCTGTCATCTATCCGCCGATCGCGCTCATGGGCCGGTCCGGCTGCAGGAAACCAGGGTCGTTGATGCCGTGCCCCGCCGGTTTCGCCCACATCGCGGCGCGCCACGCGGCTTCGATCTCGTCGTCGCCTGCGTCGCCGCGCAGTAATGCCCGCAGATCGGTCTCCTCGCGGGAGAACAGGCAACTGCGGATCTGACCGTCGGCGGTCAGCCGCGTGCGGTCACAGGCCGAACAGAAGGCCTGTGACACCGAGGCGATCACTCCGACGGTGCCCGTCACCTGTCCCGCGCTGTCGAGCACCTGCCACAGCTCGGCCGGCGCGGACCCGCGCGGCTTCGGGTCGGGTCGCAGATCGAAATGGCGCCGCAGGGTCTGCAGGATGCGCTCGGCGTCGATCACCTCGCTGCGCTGCCAGTTGTGCCCGGCGTCCAGCGGCATCTGCTCGATGATGCGCAGCTGGTAACCGTGGGCCAGGCAGTAGCGAAGCAGTTCCACGGCGTCGTCGAGGCCCGACATCGGGTCCAGCACGGCGTTGACCTTGACCGGATTCAATCCGGCGGCCTTGGCGGCGGCGAGCCCGGCCAGTACATCGCCGAGGCGGTCACGGCGGGTGATGCGGGCGAAGTGTGCGGCGTCGACGCTGTCCAGCGACACGTTGATGCGGTCGAGCCCGGCCTGCTTCAGGCCGGCAGCGCGCCGAGCCAGCCCGAGGCCGTTGGTGGTGAGGGTGATCTCCGGGCGCGGCGTGAGGGCCGCCGCGGCGGCCACCACTTCTTCCAGGTGACGCGTGACGAGGGGTTCCCCGCCGGTGAAGCGCACGCTCGTGACCCCGAGGCGGGTGACCGCGATGCGCAACAGCCGGCCCAGCTCGGCCGGGCTCAGCAGCGCGTCGCCGGGCAGCCAGTTCAGGCCTTCGGCAGGCATGCAATAGGTGCAGCGCAGGTTGCACCGATCGGTCAGGGACACCCGCAGGTCGGTGGCGACCCGCCCATAGGTGTCGATCAGCGGGCCGGTGCTCGGTGCGTCGGTTGTCGGGCGGGCCACCGTCGGCAGGCCCAGACCGGTGACCGTCATACCGCCACCCGCTGCTGATTGAGCCGATCAACCGGGACGATCTCCTTGCCCAGCGGCACGAGCGACACCGGGATCATCTTGAGATCGGCCAGCGCCAGCGGGATACCGATGATCGTGATGGCCATGGCGACGGCACTGACTAGATGCCCGAGCGCCAGCCACCAGCCGAACAGGATGACCCAGATGATGTTGCCGATGAGGGCGCCAGGGCGCGTTCCCGGCTTGTCGACGATCGTGCGGCCGAACGGCCACAAGGCGTAAGACGCGATGCGCAGCGACGCGAACCCGAACGGGATGGTGATGATCAGGATGAAGCTGATCAGCGCGGCCAGCAGGTATCCCAGTGCCAACCACAGGCCGCCGAAGATCAACCAGATGATATTCAGTATCACTCGCATATCAGGCGCATCTCTCCTCAAGCGGTGGTCCAAGCCTACCGAGTAATCAAGGTGAAGGCCGCGCCCAGGGCCGAGTAGGATCACCACATCGCGTCCCGGCGCAGACGGGACGCTTTTGTGTTGAGCTGACAATGACGAGCAGGTGAGGACCAGTGCCGACCGGCAGGGTTAAGTGGTACGACGCCGAGAAGGGCTTCGGCTTTTTGTCGCAGGAAGAGGGCGAGGACGTCTACGTCCGGTCCTCGGCGTTGCCTGCTGGTGTCGAAGGTCTGAAGGCCGGCCAGCGGGTCGAGTTCGGTGTCGCTGCCGGCCGTCGCGGCCCGCAGGCATTGAGTCTCAAGCTGATTGATCCGCCGCCGAGCGTGAGCCGCAACCGGCGCGAAGCTGAGCGGCCCGAGCACAAGCACACGCCCGACGAACTTCACGGCATGGTCTCGGACATGATCACGCTGCTCGAGGACATCGTGCAGCCTGAGCTGCGCAAGGGTCGCTATCCCGACCGCAAGGTCGCCCGCCGGGTGTCCGAGGTGGTCAAGGCTGTCGCGCGCGAACTCGACGCCTGACCCACGCGTTGGCGCAAGATGTAGGTATGGCCCAGGGTTCCTACGTCGCCGACAAATCCTCGTCGGGGGGCGAATTCAACCGCGACACCAACTACATCACCACCCGCATCACGGCCGACGGTCGTGACGGCTATCCGGTCGAGCCCGGCCGCTACCGGTTGATCGTGGCACGGGCGTGTCCGTGGGCGAATCGCACGATCATCGTGCGCCGGCTGCTGGGCCTGGAAGATGTTCTGTCCATTGGCTTTTGCGGGCCGACCCACGACGAACGCAGTTGGACGTTCGATCTCGACCCGGACGGGCTCGACCCGGTGCTGCGGATACCACGGCTGCAGGACGCCTACTTCAAGCGCGACCCGAACTACCCCAAGGGCATCACGGTGCCAGCGATCGTCGAGGTGGCGTCGGGCGCGGTGGTCACCAACGACTTCGCCCAGATGACGCTGGACTTCTCCACGGAGTGGACCGCCTATCACCGCGAGGGCGCACCGCAGCTGTATCCCGAGCCGCTGCGCGAGGAGATCGACGCCGTGGCCAAGCGCATCTACACCGAGGTCAACAACGGGGTGTACCGCTGTGGTTTCGCGGGCTCACAAGAGGCCTACGACGCCGCCTACGACCGGCTGTTCACCGCACTCGACTGGCTGTCGGAGCGGTTGGCGACCCAGCGATATCTCGTCGGCGACACCATCACCGAGGCCGACGTGCGGCTGTTCACCACACTGGCTCGCTTCGATCCCGTCTACCACGGGCATTTCAAGTGCAACCGGTCCAAGCTCGCCGAGATGGACGTGCTGTGGGCCTACGCGCGGGATCTGTTCCAGACCCCGGGCTTCGGCGACACGATCGACTTCGTGCAGATCAAGCAGCACTACTACATCGTGCACGCCGATATCAATCCGACGCAGATCGTGCCGAAGGGCCCCGACCTGTCCGACTGGCTCACTCCCCATGGCCGGGAAGCGTTGGGCGGCAGGCCGTTCGGCGACGGGACGCCGCCGGGCCCGACGCGTGCGGGCGAGCGGGTGCCGGCCGAGCACTCGGCCGGCTAGGGCCAGACCGTGCTGATCGACCATTCGGCATGCGGCAACGGGAATTCCTCGCCCGCCTCGTCCTGAACGAGCGTCAGGAGCTGCACGGCCAGGCCGGTGAGGCGCCCGCGCTGCGGGTCGACGGTCGGAATGGTCACGGCCAGCGTCGTTTCCGGCCGGTACACCGAAACCGTGGTGTCGATGGGGTTCTCGTACACGCGAAGCAGGCGCCACGGCGCGCGGGCGATCGCTGACGGGACCGAGAGCTGAACGGGGTTGTCCTCGTTGACGCGCAGTTCGCCCGCGTCACGCGGGTCCTGGCAATTGTTGAGATCGAGCACCGGGCAGTACCGGAACGGGCCGACCCGGACGAGATGACCGTCCGAGTACGCGCTGATCTGCGGCAGCTGTTCGCCGTGCGAACTGCTCAGGCGCCAAACCCCTACCGTGGTGCCGGCGATGGCCAGGACGACGACGACCGCCAGGATCGCGATGGTCCGCTTCACCGGGTCTCCCACTCGGCCGCGATCGGTGCACCGTCGCCCTCGCGTTCGGCCAGCACGGGGCGATTGCCGCCGAATCCGGGAATCAGTGATTCGCCGCGGTAGCTCACGATGGTCTGGGCCAGCCCGAGTATCAGCACGGCGGTGATCGTAGTGAACCCGACTGAGAGGTCCGTATAGATGAGCACCCCGGTGGCGCCGCCGGCCACCCACGCGAGCTGGAGTACCGACTCCGAGCGGCCGAATGCCGAGGCCCGCGACGCCTCGGGCAGATCGTCCTGCAGGGACGCGTCGAGCGAGGCTTTGGCGATCGCGCTCGCCGCCGAGGTCACCAGGGTCGCGCCCGCGGCGACGAACAGGTTGCCGGTCAGCGCGGCGGCCAGGGCGGCGGCCGTCACCGCGATCGCCGCGCGCACCACCATCTGCGCCGGGTGGCCCAGCTTGAGCCGTGCGGCGGTGACGTTCCCGGCGAAGTTGCCGATGCCCGCGGCCGCGCCGATCAGGCCGAGAATCAACAGCTGTTCCCAGCCGCTGGCATCGTGCGACTTGGCGACGAACGCGGGGTAGAGGAACAGGAATCCGACCATCACTTTGATCGTGCAGTTGCCCCACAGCGCGGTGATCGTGTTGCGGCCCAACGGCTGACGCGGAGCCTTGGACTTGCCGGGGCGGCGCAGCTCGCCGGTGGCCCCGTGGTAGCTCAGTGTCGTGGGCACCTCACCCTCGGTGACCTCGACCCACTTCGGGATCCGCATCGACAGCACCGCGCCCGCGACGGACACGGCGACGATCACGTACAGCGCACCGGGCAGATGGACCAGGTTGAACAGGTATTCGGCACCGGCCGCGATCCCGCCACCCACGACGGTGCCGCCAAGAAGACCGAAGGTGGTCAGACGGGAGTTGACCCGGACGAGGTCGATGGACGGCGGCAGCACCCGCGGCGTGACCGCGCTGCGCAGCACCGAAAACGATTTGGACAGCACCATCATCCCGAGCGCGCACGGGTAGAGCACCCAAGGCGGATAGCTGCCGGTGATGCCGTCGTAGTTCGCGATCAGCACCACGATCAGCACCGTGCGCAACGCGAACGACGCCGCGAGCGCGACGCGTCGGCCGTGCTGCAACCGGTCGAGTGCAGGCCCGATCAGCGGTGCGATCACCGCGAACGGCGCGATCGTGATCAACAGGTAGAGCGCGACCTTGCTCTTGGACTCGCCGCTGGCCGCGGCGAAGAACAACGTGTTGGCCAGGGCGACGGCCATTGCGGCGTCGACGGCGAAGTTGGCCACCACCGGCCAGGTCAGCGCCGTCAGCCCCGATTTGTCGGCACCGTCCGCGGTGGCCGCGCGGTGCACCAAACCGTACATTCGCGAACCCATTTCACGGCTGCGGGCGGCCGCGGCACGCGTGACGGTCACCTTCTCGCCTGCCGCGTATCCGCCTCCACGCGGCGGGACCGAGCGCTCATGCGAGGCGTGCGCGGCGGTCTGCTGGTCGTCCAGCGGTGGCAGCCAGCGGTTCGAGCTCGCACCGGACGGCCTGCGCGGCTTGCGGGGCGTCTCGCCGCTCGGGTAATTGGCCATCCCGGGATGCTCCTCGCCACGATCGCCAGGCGGCCGCGGCGGGTAGTAAGTCACCCCATGATTCTCTCTTATCCGCCTCGCGCGCGACGCATAGGCGACCGGTGTGGCCCGCGGTCGGGCCGGTCAGGCACTATGGAGGCGATGGAAAGTGTGACCGAATCAGCTGAGCAGGCCCGTGAAGCGGGTCTGAGTTCCGGCTCGGCGACCAGCGTGGAGCCCGAGCCGCGGTTGGAGTCGCTGCTTTTGGGCGCCGTCGAGCAGGCGCGCGCGGCGTTGACCGAGTTCAGCGGTGAGGACACGGTCGGCGAGTACCTCGGCGCGACATTCGAGGATCCGAGCTCGGCGACACACCGCTTCCTCGCCAATTTGCCCGGCTATCGCGGCTGGCAGTGGGCCGTCGTGGTCGCTGCCTACCCCGGCGCCGATCACGCCACCATCAGTGAGCTCGTCCTGGTTCCGGGCCCGACGGCGCTGCTCGCGCCGAAGTGGGTGCCCTGGAACGAACGGATCCGGCCCGGTGATCTGAGCCCAGGCGATCTGCTGGCCCCGCCGCCTGCCGATCCTCGGCTGGTGCCCGGGTATCTGGCGACGGGCGATCCACTCATCGACGACACCGCGGTCGAGCTCGGCTTCGGCCGCCGCCAGGTGCTCAGCGATTGGGGCCGTGCGGGCGCAGCCCAACGCTGGCACGACGGTGACTACGGGCCGGCTTCGGCGATGGCCCGGTCGACCCGCCGGGTCTGCCGCGACTGCGGTTTTTATCTGCCCCTCGGCGGCGCGCTCGGCCCCATGTTCGGGGTGTGCGCCAACGAGTTGGCCGCCGACGGCCACGTGGTCGACGCCGAGTACGGCTGCGGTGCCCATTCGGACACGCCGCAGCCGCCCGGAACGGGCTCACCGATGTACGAGCCGTACGACGACGGCGTGCTCGACCTCGCCGACTGAGCGCCGATCAGCGCTCGGCGGCGGCCTTGATCCGGGCCAGCGACGCGTTCATGCCCTCGACGAGTTCGTTCTCGAAGCTCGGTACACCGCCGAACAACGCGTTGACCAATGCGTTCGACACCGCAGACGTGCCGTTCTCGGCGTGGCGGCTCTCGATCAGTTTGGTGCCCGTCTCGGTGGGCTCGAGTTCGTACGTCCAGATGGTGTTGTTGGCGTCGACGCGAAACGCCAGCTTCTGCTCCGGGATCACCTCGGTGATCCGTGACGTGGTCGGCCAGAACATGAACTTGCGGCGGTTGAGGTTGAATGTCCGCGCCCCGGGCCGCACCGGTCCGAGGGTCTTCATCAGCCGGCACTGTGGGCTCCACTCCGGCATCCGGCGCAGATCCGACACCAGGGCCCAAACCCTGTCGACCGGTGCGTTGATGTCGATCTGTGCTTGCAACAGCGGCGCCGCCATACCGTCTCCTCAGGTCAATCCGCTTTGGGCGCCGCGAGATCCGCGTCGCACCGCACGACGTTGCCACAGGAAGATCGATGTGCCAAGGGCCCCGATGCCAAGACCGGCCACGGCGTATGGCCGCCAGCTGTGCAGATCGGGGACGGTGAAGGCCAGCACGGTCACGATGAGCCAACCGGCCGCGATCACGAGCACCACCGGCCACGGTTCCAGCAGCGCCGCGGGCAACGGCGGCGGCTGGGGCGCCGGGTCTGCTGAGCCGTTCGGGTCTCCGGTCATCGCCACCAACCTAGCCGACCGGCAGAACGTACAATGGCCCTGGTTTTAGCCCTTATCGTTGCCGAGGCTCAGTATTATTTGCTTTGTGAAAGATCCGGAGGCTCGGCTTGCGAGCGACCTCGCACTCGCCGTTGTCCGATTCGCCCGGCAATTACGGGTGCGGCGTTCCGAATCGCCGGTGTCGCTGACCCAGCTTTCGGCGTTGTCGACGCTGGCCAAAGAGGGTGCGATGACTCCAGGGGCGTTAGCTGTGCGTGAGCGTGTCCGCCCGCCGTCGATGACACGCGTGTTGACTTCGCTGGCCGAGCAGGGCCTGGTGGCGCGGGCCGCACACCCGGTGGACGGACGCCAGATTGTCGTCTCCGCCTCACCGGCCGGTGTCAACCTGGTCGAGGCCGAGCGCCGCGCGAGCCAGGAGTGGCTGTTGAAGCAGCTCGCCCGGCTCGAACCCGAAGAACGCCAGACCTTGCTTGCCGCAGCGGATCTGATGTCGGCGATGGTCGACGAAAGCGCGTGAGCGCGCTGCACGTCATCGACATCGAGGATCCGGCGGATCCGCGCATCGACGACTTCCGGGATCTCAACAGCGTGGACCGCAGGCCGGATCTGCCGACCGGCAAGGGCCTGGTGATCGCCGAAGGTGTCCTCGTCGTCCAGCGCATGCTGGCGTCCCGCTTCGTTCCGCGTGCGCTGCTCGGTACCGATCGGCGGCTCGGTGAACTCGCCGCCGACCTCGACGGGGTCGACGTGCCGTTCTACCGGGCCAGTGCCGAGGTGATGGCCACCGCGGTCGGCTTCCATCTCAATCGCGGCGTGCTGGCGTCGGCGTCACGCCCGCCGGAGTTGGCCGTCGAGCAGGTCGTGTCCGGGGCACACACCGTCGCGGTGCTCGAAGGCGTCAACGATCACGAGAATCTGGGTTCGATCTTCCGCAACGCCGCCGGGCTGGCGGTGGATGCGGTGGTGTTCGGCGCGGGCTGCGCCGATCCGCTCTACCGTCGTGCCGTCCGGGTGTCGATGGGCCATGCCCTTTTGGTGCCCTTCGCTCGTGCCGCCTCGTGGCCGGACGACCTTGAGCTGTTGCGTACCAATGGTTTTCGTTTGCTTGCCATGACGCCGGACGCGTCAGCGGCGACACTGTCGGATGCCATGGCGCAACTTGAGAAGGACCGGGTCGCCATCCTCGTCGGAGCCGAGGGACCCGGCCTGACCGAACGCACCATGCGGGCCAGCGACGTTCGCGTGCGGATTCCCATGTCGCGCGGCACGGATTCTCTCAACGTCGCGACCGCGGCCGCCCTCGCGTTCTACGAGCGGTCCAGGCTCGCGCACTGAATTGACGCTAAATTGACATCGTGACCGACGAATCCACGCCGTGGGGGACAGGCCTGACGGTGGCCGGATTCGTGGCGGCCGTACTCGCCGCGGCGATCGTGGTGCTCGGGGTGGGCCTGATCCGGGTCCACCCACTGCTGGCGGTCGGTCTGAACATGGTGGCCGTCGGCGGGTTGGCGCCCACGGTCTGGGGATGGCGCACCCGGCCTGTATGGCGCTGGTTCGTACTGGGCGCCGGGATCGGCGTGGCCGTCGGGTGGGTGGCGCTGCTCGCGGTCGCGCTCAGCCGGTAACTCAGGCCGATCCGAACAGCGTGCGGGCCAGCCGAGCGCGCCAGGTGCCCATATCGTCGACGCCCAAGATGCGCAGCACCACCTGATCGGCTCCCGCCCCGTGATAGTCCGCGATGCGTTCGGCGATGCGCTCGGTGGAACCCCAGGCCGCGATGCCATCCAGCAGCCGGTCGCTGACAGTGTCGATGTCGGTCTCGGTGAATCCCTGCCGCATCAGGTTGCGGCGGTAGCCGCCCTGGCCGGCCAGGAACTCCAGCGGCCCCGCCGCAGCGGCACGGGCAGCGTCGCGGTCGGTGACCGGGATGACCATCAGCAGGACGGCCAGCAGCCGGTCGGGGCCGAGGGCCGCGCGGGCCGCCGAGATGTATGACGGCGTGACGAGGTACGGATACGCACCCGAGGCGCGGTCCCGCGCGAGCGCCAGCATGTTGGGGCCGAGCGCGGCGAGAACCCTCGAATCGATCCCGGCGGCGTCCAGTTCGTCCAGATAGGCGTTGAGGGTGGCCATGGGCTGCGGACCGTGTGCGCCGCCGATGCCCACGACGAACCGGCCGGGATGCTCGCGTTCCAGCTCGGTGTGGGTGGCGATGACGTCGGCGGCGGGTACGCGCACCACCGGGATGATGCCGGTCGCGACGGGTATCGACGAGGTCGCGCGCACGGCGGCCGCGAGCATCGGCAGGTTGCCCGAACGCCACAGCGTCGCGAAGCCGAGGGCCTCGGCATGGCGCGCCTCGTCGGCCACCACGGCCGCGTCATCGGTGAAGGGATTGCTGCTGGCCAGCCCGATCGGGCCGAGGGAGATCATGCGCACGACGCTATGACCTCAAGAACGCTTCAGGTCAAGACGTCAGCGCTGCGTGCCCGAGGAACGCACGCCGAGCAGCACGTCTTCCCAGGCCGGAACCGCGGGCCTGGCCTTGCGGCCGCGCTTGGGTGCCGGGGCGGCTTCGGGTTCGGGCTCGGCGGCGGCCGGCTCGGGCGTGGCCACCGGCGGCGCGGGAGCCTCGAAGTCCAGCTCGGGCACGGCGGCGACCGGGCGCAATGGCCGGCCGAAATCCGGGTTGATCAGCTGTTGCGCGGCGTCGTCCGAAGCGGTGACGGTGCCGCCGTGCGCGCCGGGCGTGAACCGGAAGTGGGCCTGGATGTCGGACCTGCCGGCCTTCCACGTCAACTGCACGGTCCAGCGGCTGTCCTCGTTGCGCCAGGCATCCCACGCGGCCGCGTCGGGATCGAGCCCGCGCGCCACGAGCGCCGTCGTCACCATCTCCAGCAGGGTCAGCACCGCGGGCCCGTCGGCGAGCACCGGATGCGCGGCGGTGGCGAGTTCGGCCGCACGTGCCCGCTCCAGCAGGACCGGATGGGCAAACCGCTCCACCCGCTCGACCGGAACTCCCGCGGCGGCGGCCAACTGCTCGACCGATGCGCCGGCGCGGATCTTTGCTTGAATCTCCTTGGGGCGCAGCACGCTTTGAACCTCTACATCGATTTGTGTCTGATTCGAGGCGACTTTGTCGCCGCGCACGGCGGCCCGCAAACGGTCGTCGACACGCAAACTGAACATCTCGGTGGAGTCGTCGGCTTCACAGATGATGCGTTTGCCGTCGACATCCAACCCGACGACCCTGAGTGCTCGCATACCGACCTCCTGCGCGAACCCTACTGCGTTATCGGCTCGTTACCGCGCTGACACGCGGGACCGGAGGCGTCTTCACTCAGAGATTTTCGACTACCCAGTCCACGCAGCTGGTCAGAGCACTCACATCGTCAGGATCAACGGCCGGGAACATGCCGATGCGCAACTGGTTGCGGCCCAGCTTGCGATACGGCTCGGTATCGACAATTCCGTTTGCCCGCAGCACCTTTGCCACCGCGGCGGCGTCCACGTCATCGCTGAAGTCGACCGTGCCGACGACCTGCGAGCGCAACGCCGGGTCGGTGACGAACGGCGTGGCGAACGACGCCGCCTCGGCCCACGAGTAGAGCCGCTGCGACGAGTCGGCCGTGCGCTTGACCGCCCACTCGAGGCCGCCGTTGCCGTTCAGCCAGTCGAGCTGTTCGGCCAACAGGATCAGCGTCGCGATCGCCGGGGTGTTGTAGGTCTGGTTCTTGACGCTGTTCTCGACCGCGATGGGCAGTGACAGGAAGTCGGGCACCCACCGGTCCGACGCCGCGATGGCCTCGATGCGGGCCAGTGCCGACGGGCTCATGACGGCAAGCCACAGCCCGCCGTCGCCGGCGAAGTTCTTTTGCGGCGCAAAGTAATACGCGTCGACGTCGGTGATGTCGACGGGCAGGCCGCCGGCCGCCGAGGTGGCGTCGATCAGGACGAGGGCGTCATCGGAACCGGCGGGACGCCGCACCGGCACCGCCACGCCCGTCGAGGTCTCGTTGTGGGCCCAGGCGATCGCGTCGACCGACGGGTCGGACTGCGGCTCCGGTGCCGTACCCGGATCGGACTTGACCACGATCGGATCGCCGATGAAGGGGTTCTTGGCGACGGCCGAGGCGAACTTCGAGCTGAACTCGCCGTAGGTGAGGTGCAGCGAGCGCTTGTCGATGAGTCCGAAGGCCGCGGCGTCCCAGAACGCGGTCGACCCGCCGTTGCCGAGGATCACCTCGTAGCCGTCGGGCAGGGAGAACAGCTGACGAAGGCCATCGCGCACGCGGCCGACCAGGTTCTTCACCGGAGCCTGCCGGTGGCTCGTGCCGAACAGATCGCCCGCAGCGGCCAGCGCGCTCAGCTGCTCGGGCCGGACCTTGGACGGTCCGCAGCCGAAACGGCCGTCGCGGGGCTTGAGGTCGGCGGGAATCGTCAGTTCAGCCATGGTGACAAGCCTAAAGGGGCCGCCGACCGGCCGAGCGTGGGCCCTGTGCACGCAAACCGGCCGGAACTCGTGCACAGGCCCCACGGTCGCCACTAGAGCGTCAGAATCCGAGCGCCGTCGGCGGTCACGGCCACGGTGTGCTCGCTGTGCGCGGCGCGGGCGCCGGTCGCGGTACGCAAGGTCCAGCCGTCGGAATCGTGGAGGTAGTCGTCGGTGCCGTCGGCGATGAGCATCGGCTCGATCGCGAGCACCATTCCCGGCCGCAGCTTCATGCCCTTGCCGGGCCTTCCCTCGTTTGGGACGTGCGGATCCTCGTGCATCGTTCGGCCGATGCCGTGCCCGCCGTGGTCTGCGAGCTGGCCGTATCCCGCGCCGCGGGCCACCGACGCGATGGCGTGGCCGATGTCGCCGAGCGTGTTGCCCGGCCGGACCGCCGCGATGCCCGCGGCCAGCGCCGCATCGGTCGCCTCGATCAACGCGGTGTCGGCGGGGCGCGGCGTTCCGACGACGAAACTGCGGGCGGCGTCGCCACACCAGCCGTTCAAGATTGCTCCGAAGTCCACCGACACGAGGTCACCGTCGGCGAGCACCTGGCCGTTCGGCACGCCGTGCACGACGGCGTCGTTGACGCTCACGCACAGCACCGCCGGAAACGGGCTCGGCGCCCAGCGCGGGTGGTAGTTCAGAAACGGCGACGTGGCGCCGTGCGAGGCCAGCACTTCGGCCGCGATTCGGTCGAGATCGGCGGTCGTGCGACCCGGAGCGCCGTGTGCGACGACTGCGCGCAATGCTTCGGCGACGACTGCGCCCGCGGAAGCCATGGCCTCGACCTCGTCTTTTGTCTTCAGCTCGACCACGGCGACCGATTCCTTAGCAAACTCTTCAAATCAGGCATGGACATTTACTCGATACCTGCGGTACCGTTGTACAACAAGTGGGTAGATGTAAACCTCAACACGAGAACGAGAGGTTCTGCAACATGGCTCGGACCAAGATGGTCAGGCGTTGGCGTCGGAACATGGATGTCAGCGACGACACCCAGTACGTTGACATGCTCACCACACTGTCCGAGGGGTCGGTGCGGCGCAACTTCAATCCGTACAAGGACATCGAGTGGGACTCGCCGGAGTTTGCCGTCGTCCCCAACGATCCCCGCTGGATCCTGCCGGCGACCGACCCGATGGGCGGTCACCCGTGGTACCAGGCGCAGCCCCAGGAGCGGCAGATCGAGATCGGCATGTGGCGCCAGGCCAACGTCGCCAAGGTCGGTCTGCACTTCGAGAACATCCTCATCCGCGGCCTGATGGAGTACTCGTTCTGGGTGCCCAACGGCTCGCCGGAGTACCGGTACTGCCTGCATGAGTCCGTCGAGGAGTGCAACCACACCCTGATGTTCCAGGAGATGGTGAACCGCATCGGCAAGGACGTCCCGGGCATGCCGCGGCTGCTCAAGTGGCTGCAGCCGCTGATCCCGCTGGCTGCGGGCCCGCTGCCGATCCCGTTCTTCTTCGGCGTGCTCGCCGGCGAGGAGCCCATCGACCACACGCAGAAGAACGTGCTGCGCGAGGGCAAGTCCCTGCACCCGATCATGGAGCGGGTCATGGCGATTCACGTCGCCGAGGAGGCGCGCCACATCTCGTTCGCGCACCAGTACCTGCACAAGCGCGTTCCGCACCTGCGTCGCCGCCAGCGGTGGCTGCTGTCGTTGTTCGTGCCGCTGACCATGCGCATCCTGTGCTCGGCGATCATCGTTCCGCCGCGCGCGTTCTGGAAGGAATTCGACATCCCGCGCTCGGTGCGCAAGGAGCTGTTCTTCGGATCTCCCGAGTCTCGGAAGATGTTGCGGGACATGTTCGGTGACGTCCGGATGCTGTGCTACGACACCGGCCTGATGAACCCGATCGCCAAGCTCATGTGGAAGATCTGCAAGATCGACGGGCCGCCGAGCCGCTATCGCAGCGAGCCGCAGCGCGAGCACCTGGTGTCGGTCGCCTAGGTCTCGCATGCCCCATGTGATCACCCAGTCGTGTTGCAGCGACGGGTCCTGTGTCTACGCGTGCCCGGTGAACTGCATCCATCCGTCACCGGATGAGCCGGGCTTCGCGACGGCGGAGATGCTCTACATCGATCCCGACGCGTGTGTCGACTGTGGTGCGTGCGTCAGCGCGTGCCCGGTCGGTGCGATCGCGCCGGACACCAAGCTGGAGCCCAAGCAGCTGCCGTTCATCGAACTGAACGCGTCCTTCTATCCGAAGCGCGAGGGCAAGCTGCCGCCGACGTCCAAGCTGGCGCCGGTGTTGCCTGCGCCGAAGATCACGCGGGGCGGCCCGCTGACGGTCGCGATCGTCGGGTCGGGGCCGGCCGCGATGTACGCGGCCGACGAACTGCTCACGCAGCGCGGTGTGCGCGTCAACGTGTTCGAGAAGCTGCCGACGCCGTACGGGCTCGTGCGTGCCGGGGTCGCGCCCGACCATCAGAGCACCAAGCGCGTCACGCGCCTGTTCGACCGCATGGCCCAGCAGCGGGGATTCAAGTTCTTCCTCAACGTAGAGGTCGGCAAGCATCTGTCGCATGCCGATCTGCTCGAACACCACCACGCGGTGCTGTACGCCGTCGGTGCCCCCAATGACCGGCGCCTGGAGATCGACGGCATGGGCCTGCTCGGCACCGGGACCGCCACCGAGATGGTGGCCTGGATCAACGGGCATCCGGAATTCACCGCGCTGCCGGTCGACCTGAGTCACGAACGGGTGGTCATCGTCGGCAACGGCAACGTCGCATTCGACGTCGCGCGGGTGCTCACCACGGATCCGGATGCGTTGGCGCGCACCGACATCTCCGACCATGCGCTCGCCGCGCTGCGGTCGTCGCAGGTGCAGGAAGTGGTTGTCGCGGCCCGGCGCGGGCCGGCTTCCTCGGCGTTCACCCTGCCCGAGCTGATCGGGCTGACGGCGACGTGCGACGTCGTGCTCGACGCGGCCGATCACGAACTGGTGCAGCGCGATCTGGCCACCGCGTCGGATCCGTTGACCCGCAACAAACTCGAGATCCTGTCGAAGCTGGGCGACGCGTCCGCGCCGATCACCCGGCCGCGTATCCGGCTGGCCTACCAGCTGACGCCACAACGCGTGCTGGGCGACGGCCGCGTGACCGGCATCGAATTCGGTGTCACCGGCACCGATCAGGTTCGCACGATCGACGCCGGGTTGGTGCTCACGTCAATCGGCCACCGCGGCAAGGCGATTGCCGATCTGCCGTTCGACGACGCCGCATCGGTCGTGCCCAACGACGGTGGCCGCGTGATGGATCGGGCGACCGGCAAGCCGGTGCGCGGCGCGTATGTCGCCGGCTGGATCAAGCGTGGACCCACCGGGTTCATCGGTACGAACAAGTCGTGCGCGGCCGAGACCGTCCGCAACCTGGTCGACGACTACAACGCGGGAACGCTGGCAGACCCGGCCCACAAGCCGTCCGCGCTCGACAAGCTCGTGCATACGCGTCAGCCTGACGTCGTCGATGCCGCCGGCTGGCAGGCGATCGACGCCGCCGAGATCGCCCGCGGCGGCGAGGACCGCCCGCGCGACAAGTTCACGACCGTCGACGCGATGCTCGCGGCCGCCGCGACCGCGCCGACACGACCGGTGCACCAGCGGCTGCTGGCCGGGCTGCTCCGCTAACTGGTCGCCGCGACGATCGCCGCGGTGTCCCAGTAGAACGGCCGCACCTCGGCGATCCGTCCGTCGATCACGCGGATTGTCTGCAGGATCGGGAAGTCCAGGTCTCGGCCGGTCGCCCGGGAACGGGCATGCACCTGCGTGAGTACGACGGCGGTGTCGGCGGTCGAGAGGAAGTCCTGTTCGACCATTTCGAACGCCGACCACGTCGCGCTCATCGCGGTGAAGAACCGCTCCATGCCGTCGTGGCCGCGCCACGTTCCGCCATAGGGCAGCGCCTCGGCCTGATGCAGGACGACGTCGGGTGCGAAGAACGGCGCGAGGATGTCGAAGTTCGCCGCACCGGGGCCGCCGGCGGCGAGGTAGTCGCGTTCAGCGGCGTACATGCCGTGCAGGACGTTTGCGGTCTCGTTCAGAGCTGTCACACCCGGTAGACGTGGATCCCCCGCGAAATGTGAGATCAGGTTTCGAATTTCGGGGCCCGGCTACTCCCGACCGATAGTCACGTGAAGGGAGCAACACCAATGCCGAACCCCATCGATGTGCAGAAGGCTCTGTCCGGTGCGAAGTACCCGTCCTCCAAGCAGGACCTGATCGAGCACGCCAAGACCAACGGCGCCGACAGCGAGATCATCGACGCCCTCGGCAAGCTGCCCGACGGCGAGATCAGCGGGCCCGATCAGGTCCAGAAGGCGGTCTTCTGACCGTTACTGCGCCGACTTCATCGCCTCTTCGATCTCCTCCATGCTGACCTCGCGCACCGGTTGGCCAAGCGACCACTGGTGCCCGAACGGGTCGCGGACCACGCCGTAGCGATCACCCCAGAACTGGTCCTCGAGCGGGTGGACGACCTCGGCGCCTGCCTCGACCGCGCGGGCGAATTTGGCGTCGACGTCGGTGACCGTCAGGTGGATCGTCACGGGCGTGCCGCCCAGCGCCTTGGGTGTCGACGACTTGCCTTCGCTGAACTCCGGGAAATCGTCGTTGAGCATGACGGTGGACCCGTTGATGTTGACCGCCGCGTGAATGAGCTTGCCGTCCGGGCCGGGCACGCGGCCCAGCTCGGTGGCGTCAAAAGCCTTGACATAGAAGTCGATCGCGGCAGCCGCGTCGTCGACGACGAGGTGCGGTGACACTGCGGGAGTTACTTCGATCGCCATGGGTTTCTCCTGGTGATAGTGGGCGGACACAATGCAGACCCGTCGCGTGGGCGGATCTCATCGCTGCGGCATGGCCCATGCAACCACCAGGGTCCGACAACCTCGCGGACATTGACATGCAAGTGGCTGCTTGCCTATTGTTGCTCGTGTGGGTGACGTCTTCAAGGCCTTGGCCGATCCCACCCGGCGGACAATTCTCGACGAGCTGACCGAACGCGACGGCCAGACGCTGTTCGAGATCTGTGCCCGGCTGCTGACCAATCACGGCCTGTCCTCGACCCGGCAGGCGGTCTCGCAGCACCTCGACGTGCTCGAGGACGCGGGCCTGATCGAGACCAGGCGCGAGGGCAGGTACAAGTTCCACCACATCAACACCGCACCGCTCGAACCGATCGTCGAGCGCTGGCTCAAGCAGCCCCGTGACAAGCACACCGAAACCGATGGGGGAGAGGGACCGACATGAGAATCAATCTGACCAGCGTGCTCGTGGACGACCAGGAGAAAGGCCTCCGCTTCTACACCGACGTGCTGGGTTTCGTTCTGAAACACGACATTCCGATGGGCGTCGACCGGTGGATCACCGTGGTGTCCCCGCAGGACCCCGACGGTACGGAACTGGTGCTCGAACCCAGCGGGCATCCGGCGGCCAAGCCGTTCAAGGACGCGTTGGTGGCCGACGGCATCCCGTTCACGTCGTTCGCGGTCGACGACGTCGCGGCCGAGTACGAACGGCTTGCTGCACTGGGCGTCCAGTTCACGCAGAAGCCGACCGCGATGGGGCCCGTCATCACCGCGGTGTTCGACGACACGTGCGGCAATCTGATCCAGATCGCACAGCAGGCCTAGGCTGCAGCGCTAGACGACGGAGAACGACTCCGGCAATCCGGCCCGACCGGTGAGCGCCAGGAGCACCGTCCCGCCGTCGCCCAGCGCCACGCCGATCCCGGCCGCCAGCGTCGTCGCGGCCGCCAGGACGTCGGCGGGCAGGTGTGCCGCCACCCCGGTCGCGCGGGCGATGTCGAGGCTGTGGACGGCCAGTTCGAAGATGCGGGTCTGCAGGTAGTCGCTCAACCGGATGCCGTAGCCGCCGATCACCGTGATCGGCGGGTCGCCCACCCCGTCGATATCCGAAAGCGCTTGCTCCACAAGCTGTTCCACTGCAGCAACCGGATCGTCGCCGAGGTCGCGGCCGGCCTGCCTGCCGCGCTCGACGATCGCCTCGGCGCCGGCTTCGGACATGAAGTTCCGGATCGCGACGTAGTACTCGACCGGTCCGGCGAGGGTGGCCTCGGCTGCGGGGGAGTGCAGGTAGGTGCTGACGGTGACCAGCGACCGCGAGGTGTGACCGACGAGCGCACGCAGATCCCACTCGCCGAGCCCGGGGCCGTCGAACATGTCCGCGGGCAGTGCCCGCACCAGCCGGGCGAATGCGTGTGCCGCGGAAGCGAAGACGTCGGCGGTCATCGCACCGCGATCTTGTCCCACCCGGCAACGGATTCCGCGCTGCGTGGCTCGGGGCCGACGTAGATGGCAGACGGGCGCACGAGCTTGCCCAGCCGCTTCTGTTCGAGAATGTGCGCACACCAGCCCGCCGTGCGCCCGCACGTGAACATCGCGGGCATCATCGTCGCGGGCACCTGGGCGAAGTCCAGGATCACCGCGGCCCAGAACTCGACGTTGGTCTCGATCGCGCGGTCGGGCCGGCGTTCGCGCAGCTCGGCCAACGCCGCCTGCTCGAGTGCCACGGCCACCTCGTAGCGTGGGGCGCCCAACCGCTGCGCGGTCGCCCGCAATACGCGGGCCCGCGGATCCTCGGCACGGTACACGCGGTGTCCGAATCCCATGAGCTTGTCCCCGCTGTCGAGGATGGCCTTCACCACGGCGCGCGCGTCGCCGGACTTCTCGACCTCCTCGATCATCGGCAGCACACGTGCCGGGGCGCCGCCGTGCAGCGGGCCGCTCATCGCGCCGACTGCTCCGGACAACGCGGCCGCCACGTCGGCTCCGGTGGAGGCGATCACCCTGGCGGTGAAGGTGGACGCGTTCATGCCGTGTTCGGCGGCGGTCACCCAATAGGCGTCGATCGCCTCGACGTGCTTGGGGTCCGGGTCGCCTTGCCAGCGCGTCATGAAACGTGCTGTCACAGTGGGGCATTCGTCGATCGTGCGCTGCGGCACCGCGGGCTGATAGATGCCACGGGCAGACTGCGCGACGTAGGACAGCGCCATCACCGACGCGCGGGCCAACTGTTCGCGCGCCGTGGATTCGTCGACGTCGAGTATGGGGGCGTAACCCCAGATCGGGGCGAGCATCGCGAGCCCCGCTTGGACGTCGACGCGGACGTCACCGCTGTGGATCGGCAACGGGAACGGTTCGGCGGGCGGCAGACCGGTGCCGAAACTGCCGTCGACCAACAACCCCCATACGTCACCGAACGTGACGCGCCGGGTGACCAGTTCCTCGATGTCGACGCCGCGGTAACGCAGCGCGCCACCGTCCTTGTCGGGCTCTGCGATTTCGGTGGTGAAGGCGACGACGCCTTCCAATCCGGCGATGAAGTCGTCCGGTACGGCTGCCATGGGCAGATTCTCGCACCCGCGTGCAGGCGTAGCGTTATCGCGGTGGCAATACCGGATGACGGCAGAGAAGACGCAGACCTGGCGGCCATGCGCGTCGAATATGTGGAGAAGGACGGCCACGGCGATCTCGACGTGGATTGGCTCGGCGACGATCCCGCGACCGGCTGGCTGACCCTGCTGCGGACCTGGCTTTCCGAGGCTCATCAGGCCCGGGTGGCCGAGCCGAACGCGATGGTGGTCGCCACCGTCGACGAGCGGGGAAGGCCTGTGACGCGGTCGGTGTTGTGCAAGAGCGTGGACCAGACCGGCATCACGTTCTACACGAACTACGACTCCGCCAAGGGCGAGCAGCTCGCCGCGAATCCGTATGCGTCGGCGACGTTCCCGTGGTATCAGCTGGGCCGTCAGGTACACGTACGCGGTCCGGTCACCAAGGTGGCGGCCGAGGCCACCGCCGAATACTGGTCCAAGCGCCCGCGGGGGTCGCAGCTGGGTGCGTGGGCGTCGCAGCAGTCGCGCCCGATCGACAGCCGCGCGGCACTCATGGAGCGGCTCGCCGAGGTCACCGAACGGTTCGCCGAACTCGACGAGGTACCGGTACCGCCCAACTGGGGCGGTTATCTGATCGCCCCGGAGGTCGTCGAGTTCTGGCAGGGCCGGGAAAACCGGGTGCACAACCGGATTCGCATAGAGGGCGCCGACGCGCCGGCAGATGGCTGCCGCGTCGAGCGGCTTCAGCCGTAACCCGTGCGGGGCTTCTTCGCCGACACCACACCGCTGCGCTCACCAGACTTCCGCCGGTTGTGGCTGGCCGGCATCCCGACCGTCATCGGCGCCAACCTGACGATCTTCGCGGTGCCGGTGCAGCTGTACGCGCTCACCCAGAACTCGGCCTACGTCGGGCTGTCGGGATTGTTCGCCTTGGTGCCGTTGATCGTGTTCGGCCTGTGGGGCGGTGCGTGGGCCGACGCGATGGACCGCAGGCTGCTGCTGATCATCGCGTCGATCGGGCTGGCCGTGTCTTCGGTGCTGCTGTGGGTGCAGGCGGCCGCCGGGCTCGACAACGTCTGGGTGGTGCTCTGCCTGCTGTCGGTGCAGCAGGCGTTCTACGCGATCAACAGCCCGACGCGGTCCGCGGCGATCCCCCGCATGGTGCCGGGCGAACAGTTGCCCGCGGCCAACTCGCTGAACATGACCGTCATGCAGTTCGGCGCCATCGTCGGCCCGCTGCTGGCCGGTCTGTTGCTCAGCTGGGTGGACCTCTCGACGCTGTACCTGATCGATGCGATCACCTGTCTGGCGCCGATCTGGGCCACGGTGCGCCTCGCGCCGATGCCGCCGACGAGCACCGAACAGGGCTCGGCGCGCTGGGGGCTGACCGCCGTCCTCGACGGCTTCCGCTACCTCGCCGGCAACCGCGTGGTGCTGATGTCGTTCGTCGTCGACCTCATCGCGATGATCTTCGGCATGCCGCGTGCGCTGTTCCCGCAGATGGCGCACGAGAGCTTCGGCGGCCCGGTCGAAGGCGGCACCGTGATGGCGCTGCTGGCCGCGGCGATGTCGGCAGGCGCGGTGCTGGGCGGGGTGTTCTCGGGGTGGCTGCCACGGATCCGCAGGCAGGGCCTTGCGGTCGTCGTGGCCATCGTCGCCTGGGGCGTCGCGATGGTCGGGTTCGGCCTGGCAGGTGGGCTGGCGGGCGGGACCGCAGGGACGTTCTTGTGGATTGCCTTGGCGTTCTTGGCAATTGGTGGCGCTGCGGACATGGTGTCGGCGGCGTTCCGGTCGACGATCCTGCAGCAGGCCGCCTCGGATGAGCTTCGCGGGCGGCTGCAGGGCGTCTTCACCGTCGTTGTGGCGGGCGGTCCGCGGCTTGCTGACACGTTGCACGGTGCGGCCGCGGCCGCGGTCGGTACGACGGTGGCGGCGGCAGGCGGCGGAGCGCTCGTGGTCGTCGGCGTGGTGATCGCGGCGCTGGTCGTTCCGGCATTCGTGCGATATCGCGTCGCCGGGTTCGCGGCTCGTGACGATCAGTCCGAGCCGGACAAAGTCTGAGCACCGGCAAATTGCACCGGTTGTCACTTAGTTGCCCGTAACCCTCACGTAATGGGGATAGCATCCGGTCGTGGCGCAAGAGGTGCGGCAGACCGAGCCCGGTCTGCGCGAGCGGAAGAAGCAGCGCACTCGGGCGACGTTGATCGACGCCGCGGTCGAGCTGTGCAACCGGCAGGGATTCGAACAGACGACCGTCGACCAGATCGCCGCGGTCGCCGAAGTGTCGCCGCGCACGTTCAGTCGGTACTTCGCCACCAAGGACGCCGTGGTGTTGGCGTTCATCGACGAGGTGGTCGAAATGGTCGCGGTCGAACTCGCCGAACAGCCTCCGGAAGTCAGCGACATCGAGGCTCTATACCGGGCGCACGTGCAGGCGTTCACCAAGACCAAGACCGCACCGCCCAGCCGGCTGACGGCCGACCGACTGCTCGCCTCGGCTCGCATCATCACGTCGTCGGCGGCGCTCATGCACGCGGCGTCACAGTTCCGGATGGACGCCGTCAACGCCGCTCTCGCGAAGCGGATGGGGGTGTCCGGCGACGACCGCCGACTCCAGCTGACGGCCGCGGTGTGGGGTTCGATCATCATGACGTCGCTGGCGCAACTGGGGCCGGCCGTGGACTGGGCGACCATGACCGTCGACGGCATCGTCGCCCGCATCGAGAGCACCTATGCAGAGTTTCTGGAGGTAACCGCAGGGCTTCACCAACCGGTCGGCCAGTTGGTGTGACCGGTTGGTAACCCCCCGCGGGCACCGCCGACTGAATGCGACTACCTTTTGTAGAGCAGTTGTCGGTTCCCAGCGTCGATGAAGGGATTCCCGTGGCCGAAAACCCGTCGAGTGGGCAAGAGCACGCCACCCTCCAGTACCCAGGTGGCGAGCTCGATCTGGAGATTGTCCACGCCACCGAGGGCGCTGACGGAATCGCGCTTGGCCCGTTGCTGGCCAAGTCCGGCTACACCACGTTCGATGGTGGCTTCGTCAACACCGCGTCCACCAAGTCCGCTATCACCTATATCGACGGTGATGCCGGAATCCTGCGCTACCGGGGTTACCCGATCGAGCAGCTGGCCGAGAAGTCGACGTTCATCGAGGTCAGCTACCTGCTGATCTACGGCGAGCTGCCGACGGCCGAGCAGCTGGAGAAGTTCACCACCCAGATTCAGCGCCATACCCTGCTGCACGAGGACCTCAAGCGGTTCTTCGACGGGTTCCCGCGCAATGCGCACCCCATGCCGGTGCTGTCGAGTGCGGCCAACGCGTTGAGCGCGTACTACCAGGACTCGCTCGATCCGCTCGACAACGATCAGGTCGAGCTGTCGACGATCCGGCTGCTGGCCAAGCTGCCGACCATCGCGGCCTACGCCTACAAGAAGTCGGTCGGCCAGCCGTTCCTGTACCCGGACAACTCGCTGACGCTCGTCGAGAACTTCCTGCGCATGACGTTCGGCTTCCCGGCCGAGCCGTATGAGGTCGATCCGGAGATCGTGCGCGCGCTGGACATGCTGCTGATCCTGCACGCCGATCACGAGCAGAACTGCTCGACGTCGACGGTGCGGCTGGTCGGCTCGTCGCAGGCCAACCTGTTCACCTCGATCTCGGGTGGCATCAACGCGCTGTGGGGCCCGCTGCACGGCGGCGCCAACCAGGCCGTGTTGGAGATGCTGGAGAAGATCCGCACCGAGGGCGGCGACGTTCACGACTTCGTCAAGAAGGTCAAGAACCGCGAGGACGGCGTCAAGCTCATGGGCTTCGGCCACCGGGTCTACAAGAACTACGACCCGCGCGCACGCATCGTCAAGGAGCAGGCCGACAAGATCCTGGGCAAGCTCGGCGGCGACGACGAACTGCTCGACATCGCCAAGGCGCTCGAAGAGATCGCGCTGACCGACGAGTTCTTCATCGAGCGCAAGCTCTACCCGAACGTCGACTACTACACCGGCGTGATCTACCGGGCCATGGGCTTCCCGACCCGCATGTTCACCGTGCTGTTCGCGCTCGGCCGGCTGCCCGGCTGGATCGCGCACTGGCGTGAGATGCACTCCGAGCCCAACAAGATCGGCCGCCCGCGCCAGATCTACACCGGCTACACCGAGCGCGCGTACTCCGACATCTCGGGCCGCTAGCCCGCAAGACCTAGCGGACCGCGACGGCCTTTCCTCCGGTGAGGCTCAGCAGCTGGTCGTAGGTCAACGGCATCACCGAGTCGGCCGTGCCCGCGGCGGTCCAGATCAGCGGGTAGGACGCCAGCGTCTCGTCCACGACCGTCCGTAACGGGGCAGGATGGCCCGTGGGCGCGACACCGCCGATGACTTGGCCCGTTGCACTGCGCACGAGTTTCGCGTCGGCCTTGGCGATCGTGTGGGCTCCCAGGTGTTGTGCCAGCACGTCGGTGTTCACCCGTGCCGCCCCGCTGGCCATGACGAGCAGTGGCTCGCCGTCGCATTCGAATACGAGACTGTTGGCGATTGCGCCGACTTCACAACCCAATTGGGCGGCCGCCGCGGCGGCGGTCTTGGCGTCGGCGTCGAGGATCTTGATGGCCGGTTCGATGCCTGCGGCGGCGACGGCGGCCGCCACGCGGGAGTTCCGTTCGTTCACGGTGACGATTCTCACCGATGGTCGGTGCTTGCGAGAACAATAGTTGTAGATTCACAATCGTTGTGTGATTGAAACCGTCGAACCGCTCAGCGCTCGGCGCAAGGCGATCATCCTCGTCTCGTGCTGTCTGAGCCTGCTGATCGTGTCGATGGATGCGACCATCGTCAACGTCGCCATCCCGAGCATCCGCGCCGATCTCGATGCCTCACCGTCGCAGCTGCAGTGGGTCATCGACATCTACACGCTCGCGTTGGCGTCGGTACTGCTGCTGTCGGGTGCCGCAGGCGACCGCTTCGGCAGGCGGCGCACGTTCCAGATCGGCTTGACGGTCTTTGCGACGGCATCGCTGCTGTGCAGCATCGCCCCCAACATCGAAACCCTGATCGCCGCCCGGTTCCTGCAGGCACTGGGCGGTTCGATGATGAACCCGGTCGCGATGTCGATCATCACGCAGGTGTTCACCGGCCGGGTGGAACGAGCACGCGCCATCGGCGTGTGGGGCGGCGTTGTCGGTATCTCCATGGCGCTCGGCCCGATCGTCGGCGGCGCCCTGATCGAGTACGTGGACTGGCGTGCGGTGTTCTGGATCAACCTGCCGATCTGCGCACTGGCCATCCTCCTCACGGCGATCTTCGTGCCGGAGTCCAAGTCGGCCACGATGCGCGACATCGATCCGATCGGCCAGCTGCTGGGGGTGGCATTCCTGTTCGGTGTCGTCTTCGTGCTGATCGAGGGACCGTTCCTCGGCTGGGATCACCCGCTCATCGTCGGGATCGGTGTTGTCGCCGTGATCGCCTTCGTGGTGTTCCTGCGCTTTGAGTCGCGACGCCGTGATCCGTTCATCGACCTGCGGTTCTTCCGCAGCGTTCCGTTCGCGTCCGCGACCGGGATCGCGGTGTGCGCGTTCGCGACGTGGGGCGCGTTCCTGTTCTTGATGTCGCTGTACCTGCAGGACCACCGGGGCTTTTCGGCAATGCACACCGGCCTGATCTATCTGCCGGTAGCCGTTGGCGCCCTGATCTTTTCGCCGCTGTCAGGGCGGATGGTCGGACGGTTCGGGGCCAGGCCGTCACTGCTGATCTCCGGTGCGCTGCTGACCACTTCAACCCTGATGCTCACCCAGATCACCGGCACCACGCCGGTGTGGCAGCTGCTGATCGTGTTCGCGGTGATCGGCATCGGGTTCTCGATGGTCAACGCGCCCATCACCAACACGGCCGTCAGCGGGATGCCCACCGACCGGGCCGGCGCCGCCTCGGCCGTGGCATCGACCAGCCGCCAGGTCGGCGTGAGCCTCGGTGTGGCGCTGTGCGGTTCGGCGCTGGGCGCGGCGTTGACCGACAACTCGATCGACTTCGCGGCCGCCGCCCGGCCACTCTGGTTGGTATTCGCCGGTTTTGGTGTGCTGATCTTCATGCTGGGCATCGTGTCCACGTCGCCGTGGGCACTGCGTTCGGCGGAGCGGCTGGCGCCGTTGATCGGCCAGCACCATCGCAGCTCCGAGGTGGCACATGTCCGGTAATCCGGCGGCCGACGAAGTCTGGCGCGCCCTGACCGCACTGGTGTTCGACAACCGTGACAGCTGGAAGCGCGCGGTGATCGAGCGCAGCGGTCTGCCGTTCAGCCGGATTCGCATCCTGCGCCGGCTGGCCCAGGCGCCGATGACGGTCAAACAGCTCGCGCACGCCGCCACCATGGACGCGCCCGCCGCGACGGTGGCCGTCAACGACCTCGAAGAACGTGGGTTGGTCGTCCGCAAGGTCGATCCGGCCAATCGCCGGTGCAAGACGGTGTCGATCACCGAGGCGGGCCGCGACATGTGGAAAGCCATCGAGGCCGTCGACGATCCGGCGCCCGAGGCGCTCGGCGCGCTCGACGCGGCCGATCTCGATATCCTGCGCGAAATCCTGGCCAAGGTGTCGGGCTAGGCGCTCAGCCAAGACTCCGCGGAACTGCATTCCCGGTTGCTTAGCCGCGTTCTTTACAGCCCTGGATGCAGTTTCGGCGGGCTGGGCGCTCAGCCTTCCAGCACCGCCATCGCCGCGTTGTGTCCGCCGATGCCCGACACCGCGCCGCCGCGCCGGGAACCGGACCCGCACAACAGGATCCGGTCGTGCGCGGTCGCGACCCCCCACCGCTGGGCCGGGGTGTCGAGCGGTTCGTCGTCCTCGGTGAACGGCCAGCGCAACGCGCCGTGGAAGATGTTGCCCGCGGTCATCCCCAATGCCCGGTCCAGGTCGACGGTCGTCTTGGCCTCGATGCACAACCGGCCCGCGGCGTCCTCCATGAGAACGTCTTGAATCGGTTCGGCCAGAACGGAATTCAGCGAGTTGAGCACCGCGGAGGTCAGCCTGTCCCGCATCCGGTCCGGGTCGCCGACAGCCAGTGCGTGCGGGGTGTGCAGGCCGAAGACGGTGAGCGTCTGCGCTCCGGATGCCCGCAGGTCGTCGGACAGGATGCTCGGGTCGGTCAATGAGTGGCAATAGATTTCGCAGGGCAGTGGCTCGGGCACTCGCCCGTCGGCCGCGGCCACATAGGCGTCGCCGAGTTGACTGAACGTCTCGTTGATGTGAAACGTGCCCCCGAACGCCTGCTGTGGCGTGACGCTGTCGTCACGAAGCCGGGGCAGTCGACGAAGCATCAGATTGACCTTCACCTGGGCACCCGGTGCGGTGTCGGGCGCCGGTTCGCCGAGTAGGTCGGCCAGCACGGCGGGCGTGACGTTGGCCAGAATGTGGTCGGCGCTGAGTTGGTGCGCCTTGCCGTTGTGCCGGTAGCGCACCTGACCGTCCGGGTCGATCCCGTGAACCTCTGCACCCGTGATGATTTCGGCCCCGAACCCGGCCGCGGACGCGGCGAGTGCGCCGGTCACGGCGCCCATCCCGCCGATCGGGACATCCCAGTCGCCGGTACCGCCGCCCACGAGGTGGTAGAGGAAGCACACGTTCTGCAGCAGCGATGGGTCGCCGGTGTCGGCGAACGTGCCGATCAATGCGTCGGTGGCCATGACGCCGCGTACCAGATCGTTTTGCACGGCGGCGGTTATCGCATCGCCGATCGGCCGTTCGGTCAGCGCCTCCCACGCTGCGGCGGCCTCGGCATCCTGCCCGGCCAGCACGTGGCCGCGCAGCCCGCTGCGAGTGCGCAACGGCTGCAACAGCGTCGGCCAGATCCGTTCGGTGACAAGGCCGCAGCGCCGGTAGAACTCACGAAAACTCGTGGCGTCGGCCTCTGCTCCCACGGCGGCGAACGTCGACTCCGGCCCGATCAGCAGTCCGGTGCGGCCCGCGGTGGACGGATCGGGCGTGTACGACGAATAGTGGCGGCGCGCCAGCCGGATCCGCGCACCAATGTCTTCGACGATGCGCCGCGGCAACAGGCTCACGAGGTACGAATACCGCGAGAGCCGGGCATCGACGCCGTCGAAGGCGTGCGCGGAGACGGCCGCACCGCCCACATGGTCGAGACGCTCGAGCACGACGACCCGGCGTCCGGCGCGGGCCAGATAGGCGGCGGCCACCAGACCGTTGTGTCCGCCGCCGACGATGACGGCGTCAAGCCGTGGTTGGGTCACGTCGAGCCGACCCGGTCAGTTCTTGTAGCCCTCGACTTCATCGGCCGGGCGGACTTGGGCCTCCCGCGGGTCCTGGCCGGTCTCCCGCAAGGCCCGGCGTTGCCGCAACAGGTCCCAGCACTGGTCCAGCGCCACCTCCAGCGACTGCAGTCGCCGATGCTCTTCGTCCTCGTCGATCTCCCGACGCTGCAGTTTGGAGCGAAGCTCCTGCTCTTCTGCGACGAGTCGGTGAACTTCGGCGAGGATGTCCTGATCTTTAGCCACACCGCCAGTCTGCCCGACTACGGTTGGTCCGGTGAGTACAAAACCTGAGATCGAGTTCCCGGATGGACCTGCGCCCACCGAGCTGGTCATCACCGATCTGGTGGTCGGCGACGGTCCAGAAGCCGTGCCCGGCGGAACTGTCGAGGTGCACTACGTCGGCGTCGAGTACGACACCGGCGAGGAGTTCGACAGCTCCTGGAATCGCGGTGAGTCGATTGAGTTTCCGCTGCGCGGTCTGATCCAGGGCTGGCAGGACGGCATCCCGGGGATGCGCGTCGGCGGGCGCCGCAAACTCGTCATCCCGCCTGCACAGGCATACGGTCCGGCTGGTTCCGGTCACCGGCTTTCGGGAAAGACGTTGATCTTCGTGATCGATCTGCTCGCGGCGCGCTGACCTGCACAACGAGTTTCCGCGAGCCGTCCACACTCCTGTTGTTTGCTGCTACGGTCGAACTGTTTGGCCGCCGTAGGTAGTTGTTCAGTCGACTTCAGGAGTACCTAATGTCGAGTTCGGACGAAACTCGGACCATCACGGGCTGGCAAACAGCCTCCAAGTTTTATCGGCGACCACCTGGAATAGGTTGGTTGCTCGCACTTCTCGCCGTACCGCTGTTGCTGGGCCTGATCGGTTGGAGTTCGACCGACAGGTCCGGCGACGGCGCGGCAATGACTTTGCCAAGCGTTAACCCGTCGGCGAAATTGAGTGCACCGGACGTCAACGCGCCGAACCTCAACGCCCCCAACGCGCCTGACGTCAACACACCGAACCTGTCGTTCGCGCCGTTGTCGATCACCCGCAACGGCAACGACATAACACTCTCCGGTGACCTGCCCGACGACGCGGCGAAAACCGCACTGCTCGACTCCCTTCGGGCCCAGTTCGGTCCCGATGTGAACCTCGTGGACAACTTGAACATCAAGCCGGGTGTCAACACCCCGGATCCCGCTGCACTCGGTTCGGTGTTCCAAGCGGCGGCGGCCGGGATTCCGGATTTCGATTTCAAGCTCGACGGTGACCGCCTGACGCTCACCGGGACCGCAACCTCCGACGAGGTGCGGGCGGCCGTCGAGGCCGCCGTGAAACAGGGTTGGCCAAACCTCAAGTTGACCAACAACATCACGGTCGGCCCGGTGCCACCGGCACCCACCGCTCCGGCCCCGCCACCGGCCCCCGCTCCGGCGCCCGGCCCGTGCGCGGCGCTGCAGGACGATGTCTCGGCGTTGTTGCGCACGCCGATCAACTTCGACACCGACGGGTTCGGCCTGACCTCGGGATCCGAGCAGCTGCTCACCCAGGTGGCCGACAAATTGAAGACCTGCCCGGGAGCGCGGGCAGCGGTGACGGGCTACACCGACAGCTCCGGCAATGACGCGATCAACGTTCCGCTCAGCGCGAATCGCGCCAAAGCCGTTGCGGACTACCTGGTTTCGCAGGGTCTGGCGCCCGATCACGTGACGTCCAGCGGCGCCGGATCGGCGAATCCGATCGCAGGCAACGACACCCCCCAGGGCAGGGCGCAGAACCGCCGCGTCGAGATCACGGTCAACTAGGGAGATTCGACATGGACTTCATCATT
This sequence comes from Mycolicibacterium wolinskyi, assembly GCF_002101965.1. GTDB lineage: Bacteria > Actinomycetota > Actinomycetes > Mycobacteriales > Mycobacteriaceae > Mycobacterium > Mycobacterium wolinskyi. Next base: position 35,947 of record NZ_LQQA01000014.1, on the reverse strand, counting down.
CAATGGTTTTGGTATCTGCTCGCATTCGTGCTCGGCGCGCTCGTCGCGTGGCTGCTGACGATCGTCACGATCAAGAACACCAGCGAGGACGAGGCGCTCGCCGCACTTCCGGAGTCGCGTGAGATCGGAGCGCAGTGATGAACAACGTGAACTGGTGGCTCATGGCCCTGTCGTTCGTCCTCGGGCTCGTGCTGACCCTGGCGCTCACGGTGCGCAGGGTCAAACGGGAGGTGCCCGTCTACGGTGCGCTCGGTCGGCGTCCTGAAACCGGCGGCGGCGCAGCGACATTGACGGGTGCCGACGACGCGACCACGAGGCTGCCGAAGGTCGGCACGCCGGGTGCTGCGGCAGCCGGGGTGGCGGCCGCAGGTGGTGCGGCGGCAGCCGGCGCCGCGAAGCTCAGCGGCCGCGGTACGGACGACGAACCGTATGGCGCCGGGTCGATTCGCACGGCCGCGGCTACCACGGCGCCGGCCGGCTACACGATCAAGGGCAACGAGGATTCGATGCTGTATCACTCGCCGGAGAGCCCGTCCTACAAACAGACCGTCGCCGAGATCTGGTTCCGCGACGCCGATACCGCGGAGCGCGCCGGATTTGCCCGCTGGGACTCCGCCCGTGGCGGCGCGGGTGCCGCAGGTGCGGCCGGTGCGGCGGGTGTGGCCGGTGTGGCAAAGCTCGCCTCGACCGGTGAGACCGGTCAGGCCGCGCAGGCCGAGCCGCCCACGGTCGTCGAGGAGGCGCCGTACGGTGTGAATTCGGTGCGGGTGTCGGGCCGCGGCACCCCGGCCGGCTACACGATCAAGGGCAACGAGGACTCGATGCTGTATCACTCGCCGGAGAGCCCGTCCTACAAACAGACGATCGCCGAGATCTGGTTCCGCGATGAGGAATCGGCACAGGCGGCCGGTTTCGCGCGCTGGGACAGCGGCAAATCGCAACGCGGGCGATAGCCCCGCTAGCGGGGCCCGGGAAGCCGCAGCAGCAGCCGGGCCCCGCCCAGCGGGCTCGACTCGAGCGAGGCCGTGCCGCCGTGCAGTTCGGCTTGTTGCGCGACCAGGGCTAGACCGAGACCCGATCCCGACCGGGACGCCGTCGAGCCCCTGGAGAACCGGTCGAAGACCAGCTTGCGTTCCTCTTCGGGCACGCCGCACCCGTCGTCGTCGACGGCGATCTCGACGCCTTCGCGTGAGCTGACCGCCGACAGCTGCACCCTGGTCGCCCCGCCGTGCTTGACGGCGTTGGCGATCGCGTTGTCCACCGCGAGTCGCAACCCGGTCGGCAATCCGACGATGATCACCGTCGGCGAAGGCGCCAGCGACACATCGAGTTCGGGATACACGCGCATGGCGTCGTGGGCGGCCCGGTCGAGCAGTTCGGTGATGTCGACGGTCACATGGTCGTCGGTGGTGGTGAGCTCGCCCTGGGCCAGGCGTTCCAGCGCACCGAGGGTGGCCTCGATCCGCGACTGCGTGCGGATGACGTCCTTGACCACTTCCTTGCGCTGTTCGTCGGGCAGGTCGAGGGTCGCCAACACCTCCAGGTTGGTGCGCATGGCCGTGAGCGGCGTGCGCAGTTCGTGCGCGGACACCGAGGCGAAATCGCGTGCCGAGGCCAGCGCCGCCTTGGTGCGGTCCTGTTCCTTCCAGATGCGCTTGAGCATGCCGTTGACCGCGTCGGCGATCTCGACGGCCTCGGTCGCGCCGCGGACCTCGACGTCGGGTGCCTCGTCGCCGGCCTCGATCTGGCGCGTCTGCTCGGCCAGCCGTTTGAGCGGGCGCACCGCGAACGCCGCGAGCACCCAGCCGAGCACGGTCGCCGCACCGACCGCGAACACACAGATCACGATCACGCGGCGGTGCAGGTTGTTGGTGTCGGCGATCGTGGCGTCGTAGGTCGCACCGACCGCGACCCACATCGGTCCTGGCGCCGGGATCTCGACCGTGCGCACACGCCAGCGCACGCCGTCGATGTAGGTGTCGGCGTAACCGGCGGGCAGTTCGGGCAGCACGACGGTCGAGTTCGAGGTCACCGAACCGGTTTGGCGCACCGTGATGACCGCGTCCTGATCGTTGGGGGAGCGGGGGATCTGGTCGAGGCCGCGCGGCAGGAACGGGATGGCGAAGCCCGCGGCCTCGTCGAGGCGGCGGTCCAGCCGTTCCTTGCGGTCGTTGGTGATGCCGACCCACACGATCGTGCCGACGATGACGACGACGATCGCCGCGCCGATGGCCGTCGCGAACGCCACCCGGGTCCGCAGTGACGGGGTGCGGCGGAAGATCCGGGCGAGCAGACTCATGGCAGGCGCTACTGAGTTCGCAACACGAAGCCGACGCCGCGCACGGTGTGCAGCAGCCGGGGCGCGCCGCCCGCCTCGAGCTTGCGGCGCAGATAACCGATGAACACGTCGACGACGTTGGTGTCGGCGGCGAAGTCGTAGCCCCACACAAGCTCGAGCAGCTGCGCGCGCGACAGCACCGCGGTCTTGTGCTCGGCCAGCACGGCCAACAAGTCGAATTCGCGTTTGGTCAGATCGACGTCGACGCCGTTGACCCGCGCCCGCCGGCCCGGGATGTCGACCTCGAGCGGGCCGACCTGGATGGTCTCGGACGAGAACGTCGCCGACGAGCCGCGCCTGCGCAGCAGGGCCTTGACGCGGGCCACCAATTCGGCGAGCACGAACGGCTTGACCAGATAGTCGTCGGCACCGGCTTCGAGCCCGGCCACGCGATCGTCGACACTGCTGCGCGCCGACAGCACGCACACCGGAACGTCGTTGTCCATCGCGCGCAGCGCGGTGACCACGCTGACGCCGTCGAGCACCGGCATGTTGATGTCGAGCACGATCGCGTCCGGTCGGGTCTCGGTCGCGCTGCGCAGAGCTTCGGCCCCGTCCACGGCCGTCGACACGTCGAAACCGGACAGCCGCAGTCCGCGTTCGAGTGAGGCGAGCACGTCAGGGTCGTCGTCCACCACGAGAACGCGGGGGGAAGCCATACCGCTGGCAGTACTGTCCATGCCCGCCATCTTGCCCGATGAACAACCACGATTGGCGCAGGCACGTCCCCGACATGAATCGGTGCTAGCATCCGGCCCTTATGCTGCCTGTCACGCCGCGGGTCATGGTTCAACCGGACGACGGCGTGGCGCCGGTCCGCGAATTCATCGGCTCGGCCCAAAGCTCATTGCTCGTCAAGCAATTCACCTTCACCGAGCCGTCGCTCATCGATGCGGTGATCGACCGGCACCGCGCCGGGGTGGCGGTCCGGGTGATGTTGAATCCGAAACGATCCGGCGGGGACCGCGCCAACGACGAGACGTTCGAGCAGCTGGCCGCGGCCGGCGTGACGGTCCAGTGGTCCAATCCGTCCTTCTACGTGACGCACGAGAAGTCGATCGTGGTCGATGAGCGGGCGGCGCTGGTGGCCACGTTCAACCTGTGCGAGAAGTACTTCACCCGCACGCGCGACTACGGCATCGTGACCACCGACGGCTCACAGGTCGCGCAGATCGTCGAGGCGTTCGACGCCGATTGGCACCACGCCGACTGGGAGCCGTCGGTCTATCGCGGCCTGTTGTGGAGCAACTCGAATTCGCGCTACCACATGGCCAAGTTCATCGACACGGCCCAGCACCGCCTCCGCATCCAGCACCCCAAGTACGTCGACGCGGTGATCCTCGACCACATCGCCGCGGCAGCGGGACGCGGCGTGAACGTGCACGTGCTGTGCGGCGGCAGGCACGGCATCAGCGAATGGGATGTGCTCGACACGTTCGCGTCGCTGCGGACGCTGCGCCGCTTCGGCGTGAAGGTGCGCAAGCAGAAGAACCTGCGGGTGCACGCCAAACTGCTCATCGCCGACGAGCACGCCCTCGTGGGCTCGATGAACATCGACCGCAGCGCCTTCGACCTGCGTCGCGAACTCGGCCTGACGGTCGACGATCCGGCTGCCGTCGAGCGGCTCCGCGAGGTGTTCGACGCGGACTGGGAGACGTCGCACCACTACGAGCCGCCGGATCCCCTGCACCCCGAAACCCACCACGAGGACGACGCGCCGCACGACTTCCCCGACGACGCGGATCTCGTCCATGAATGAGCGGCTCGACCCGCCCGTGCAGCGGGTCCCGCTCGCCGAGCTGGCCTGGACGTTCAACCACATCGCGCTGGCCTCGTTCGGCGGCGGGCTGTCGGCGTGGTCGCGCGAGGTGCTGGTGGTCGAGAAGCGCTGGCTCGGTGAGGCGGAGTTCCTGTCCGCGATGACGATGTGCCGCATCCTGCCGGGCGCCAACCAGGTCAACATGGCGGTGTTCGCGGGGACCAAGATGCGCGGGCTGCCGGGCGCGGTCGCCGCGGTCGTGGGCCTGTGCCTGGTGCCCATGGTCATCGTGCTCGTCATGGCGTTCGCGTACTTCCGGTTCAAGGAGGTGCCTGCCGTCAAAGGAGTGCTGCACGGGGCATCGGCGGCCGCGGTCGCGCTGACCGTCGCCATGGTGGTCAAGACCGGCAGGCAGTGCCTGACCGGGCTGGTGCCGGTTCTGTTGTTCGCCGGGGCGTTCGTGCTCAACGGCCTACTGCGCTGGCCGCTGCTGGGCACGCTCGCGATCCTGGCGCCGCTGAGCCTGATCTGGGCCTGGCCACGCAAGAGCGCCGAACAGGCCGGGGCATGAGTGCCGTGCAGACTTATGTCCAACTGATCGCCCTGTTCGGCACGCTGTCGCTGCTGTCGATCGGCGGCGGCAACGTGGTGTTGCCCGAGATGCACATGCGGGCGGTCAACGACCGGCACTGGGTGACCGACAGCCAGTTCGCCGATCTGTTCTCCATCTCGCAGACCGCACCGGGGCCGAGCATCCTGATCGTGACGATGGTCGGCTACGGGGCCGGCCTGCACGTCGGCGGGGTGCCTGGCGCGATTCTCGGTGGCGTGGTCGCGACGGCCGCGATGGTGGTTCCGGCGGCGTCGTTCGTCTACATCGTCACGCTGTTCTGGCAGAAGGCCGAGAAGTCGCGGCTGCGGCAGGCGGTCGAGAAGGGCTTCGCGCCGCTGACGGTCGGCTTGATCCTGGCGACCTCGCTGGTCATGAGCCGCGCCGCCGACCACGATTGGCGCGCGTATGTGCTGACGGCGGTGTGTACCGCGATCTTCGTGTTCAGCAATGTCAACCCCTTGCTCATCGTGGTCGCCGCCGGGGTGATCGGCTACTTCGGTTTGGTCTGAGCCACCTGCGGGAAGTCGTTGACCTCATCAATTGTTGAGGTTTTACGGTGAGGCTCATGAGTATCGAAACGGTCGCCAGGCAGACCCTGTACCGGCAGGCGCATGCCCGCGGCGGCGATCTGCACGCGCTGGCCGACCGCCGGTTGCTCACGCGTATCTGGCGCTTCGCGGGCCGGCATCATCGCCGGCTCGGCGTGTTCCTGGCGGTCAGCGTCGTCGGTGCCGGGCTGGCCGTCACGACCCCGGTGCTGGCCGGGCGCGTCGTCGACGAGATCACCGGTGGTGGTTCGGCGTCGGTCGTGGTGGTGCTGGCGTGCGCGATCGCCGCGATCGCCGTGGGCGAGGCCGCGGTGTCACTGGTCACCCGCTGGTTGTCGTCGAACATCGGCGAAGGCCTGATCCTGGATCTGCGCACCGCGGTGTTCGACCACGTGCAGAAGATGCCGGTCGCGTTCTTCACGCGCACCCGAACGGGCGCACTCGTGAGCCGGCTCGGCAACGACGTGATCGGGGCACAGCGCGCGTTCTCCGACACGCTGTCGGGCATCGTCACCAATCTCGTGACCCTTACGCTGACGCTCGCCGTCATGCTGAGCATCTCGTGGCAGATCACGCTGCTGTCGCTGCTGCTGGTCCCGCTGTTCGTGGTGCCTGCCCGTCGCATCGGCACCCGCATGGCCGGGCTGTCGCGTGAGGCAGCCGCGCACAACGCCACGATGAACACCCAGATGACCGAACGCTTCTCGGCGCCCGGCGCCACGCTCGTCAAGCTGTTCGGCAGCCCGGCCCGCGAATCGGCCGAGTTCGCGGTGCGCGCCGACGCCGTCCGCGACATCGGCGTGCGCACGGCGATGCTGCAGTCGACGTTCATGAACTCGCTGACGCTCATGTCGGCGCTCGCGCTGGCCCTCGTGTACGGCCTCGGCGGGGTGCTCGCGATCGGCGGGCAATTGCAGGCCGGGGCGATCGTGTCGCTGGCTCTGCTGCTCACGCGGCTCTACGCGCCGCTGACCGCGCTGGCCAACGCCCGCGTCGAGATCGCGAGCGCCCTGGTGTCGTTCGAGCGGGTTTTCGAAGTGCTCGATCTGGCGCCGCTGATCGCCGAGAAGCCCGATGCCGTCGCCATCCCGGAAGGTCCGGTCGGCATCGAATTCGACGACGTCCGGTTCGCCTACCCGTCGGCCGACAAGGTGTCGCTGGCCTCGTTGGAAGAGGTCGCGGTGCTCGACGAGCGCGGCGGCGACGAGGTGCTGCACGGTATCTCGTTCACCGCGCAGCCCGGCCAGATGGTGGCGCTCGTCGGCTCGTCTGGCGCGGGCAAGTCGACCATCGCGTCGCTGCTGGCCCGGCTCTACGACGTCGACGGCGGTGCGGTGCGGCTCAACGGCGTCGACGTGCGTGACGCGACGTTCGCCTCGCTCAAGGACACCGTGGGCATGGTCACCCAGGACGGGCATCTGTTCCACGAGACGATCCGGTCGAACCTGCAGTTGGCCGCACCGGGTGCGACCGATGACCAGCTGTGGGAGGCGTTGCGACGGGCCCGGCTGGACGACGTGGTCGCGGCGATGCCCGACGGCTTGGACACGGTTGTCGGTGAGCGCGGATACCGTCTGTCCGGAGGACAGCGGCAGCGACTGACCATCGCGCGTCTGCTGTTGGGACGATCACGGGTGGTGGTGCTCGATGAGGCTACGGCGTCGCTGGACTCGGCGTCCGAGGCTGCGGTGCAGCAGGCCCTCGCCGAGGCGCTCGACGGCCGCACATCGATCGTCATCGCGCACCGCCTGTCCACGGTCCGTGCCGCCGACGTCATCTTGGTCGTCGAGGGCGGACGCATCGTCGAACGGGGTACTCACGAACAACTGCTGGCCCGCAACGGCCGGTACGCCGAGCTGTACTACACGCAGTTCGCCGACGACGCTGCGGTCGCATGAGGTTATTCGCTTGCCGCACATGGGAAAATTGAGACGTTGTGACTGAACCGACCAGAGATGCCCTGCGTTCGGCGCCGGCGATAGCCCCTCGCCCGGCGCGGATGAGGGCTAGCTCGGATCTCTGGCGGCTGCTGCCGTACCTGCTGCCGTACCGGGCGCGCTGGACCGCGATGATCGTCGTCGCGATCGCGAGCCTCGCCGCCACCGTCGCGATCCCGTTGATGACCAAGGCCGTCATCGATGGTCCGGTGCGCCATCAGGATCAGCAGGGCCTGTGGGTGCTCGGCGCCGCGGCGACGGCGGTGGGCATCTCCGAGGCGGTGCTGTGGTTCATCCGGCGCTGGCTCGTGGCGCGCGCGACGATGGGTGTCGAGGCCGACATCCGCAAGGATCTCTATGCGCGGCTACAGATTCTGCCGATGAGTTTTCATGGCCGCTGGCAGTCGGGCCAGCTGCTGTCGCGGGTGATGAACGATCTGTCCACCATTCGCCGGTTCATGTCGTTCGGGCTGGTGTTCCTGATCCTCAATGCCCTGCAGATCACGGTCGTCACCGCGATCCTGCTGGCGATGTATTGGCCGCTCGGCGTGGTCGTGGTGGTGTCGATCGTGCCGATCGCGGCCACCGTCCTGCATTTCGAGCGTGAGTACACGCGGTTGTCGCGGCTCGCCCAGGATCAGACCGGGCACGTCGCAACACACGTCGAGGAGTCCGCGCTCGGGCTGCGGGTCGTCAAGTCCTTCGGCCGTGAGGACTATGTGTACGACAGGTTCGACGACCAGGCCTCCAAGCTGTTCGACACCCAGGTGAGCCGGGTCACCGTGTCGGCGAAGTTCTGGACGCTGCTCGAGGTCATCCCCAGCCTGACGTTGATCGTGGTGCTCGGCTTCGGCGCCTACGCCGCAGGCCACGGGTACGTCACGATGGGCACGCTCGTCGCCTTCATCACGATGATGCTGTCGCTCGTGTGGCCCATCGCCTCACTGGGATTTCTGCTGTCGATGACACAGGAGTCGTTCACCGCGGCGAATCGGATCGCCGAGATCTTCGATGCGCCAAGGGAGATCACGGACGGCCCGTCGGCTTCGGCGCCCCGCGGCGGCCGCCTCGAACTGCGTGACGTCGGGTTCAGGTTTCCGGACAGCGATGGCGAGTGGGCACTGCGCCACGTCACCGTCACGGTCGAGCCCGGTGAAACGCTCGCCCTGGTCGGCTCGACAGGCTCGGGCAAGTCGGTGCTCGCCGCGCTGTTCTCCCGGCTGTACGACGTCACCGAGGGCCAGATCCTCATCGATGGCCGCGACATCCGTGAGCTGAGTCTGCCCGCGCTGCGCCAGGCCGTGGCCACCGCGTTCGAGGACCCGACGCTGTTCTCGATGTCGGTGGCAGAAAACCTGCGGCTGGGGCGGCCGGACGCGTCCGACGAGCAGCTCGCGCAGGCCATCGAGATCGCCGCCGCGCAGTTCGCCTACGACCTGCCGTTCGGTCTCGACACCCGCATCGGCGAGCAGGGCATGAGCTTGTCCGGCGGTCAGCGGCAACGCCTTTCGCTGGCGCGCGCGATCCTGGCCGCGCCGAAGATCCTCGTGCTCGACGACACCCTGTCGGCGCTCGACGTGCACACCGAGGCAGTCGTGACCGAGGCGCTCGGCCGCGTGCTCGACCAGGTGACCGGCATCATCGTCGCGCATCGCGCCTCGACCGTACTGTTGGCCGACAAGGTCGCGCTGCTCGAGAATGTCGACGGAGCCGGCACCATCACCCACATCGGCACGCATGCCGAGTTGCTCGCCGAGGTGCCGCAGTACCGGTATCTGCTGGCCGCCGACGACGAGCTCGACGATGCGTGCGAGCGCAGCTGCGATTGGGAGGACGACGAAGAGCTGGCCCGGCTGCAGCGGGTCCATGACGAGCGGGCCGCGATCGATCAGGTCGAGCGGCCGGTTCCGTCGGAGGTGCAGCGCCGATGAGCACCACCGAATGGCGCGGCCGCATCAAAGACGAGCAGGACGACGACCTGCCGATCGACGAGAGCGTGCCGCGCCGCCGCGAAGCCAGGGCGCTGTTGGGCTCGCTGCTGCGGCCCTACCGCTGGACGGTCGGCGCACTCGCCCTCGTCGTCATCGTGGAAAACGTTGCGCGCCTGTCGGTTCCGATCCTCGTGCAGCGCGGCATCGACCGCGGCATCCCGCCGATCATCGACGGCGGTCCGGCCCGCGAGCTGATGGTGATCGTCGGCACGCTGTGCACGGTGGTGGTCATCCAGGCGGTCAGCCGGATGTTCTTCCTGCGCCGCTCGGGCCGGATCGGGCAGGAGGTGCTGCTGGAGCTTCGTCGCCGGGTGTTCCGGCATTTCCAGCGCCTCGATGTCGCGTTCCATGACCGCTACACGTCAGGCCGTGTGGTCAGCCGGTCCACCAACGATGTCGAAGCCATCCAGGACATGCTGGAAACCGGGTTCGACAGCCTCATCACCGCGGTGCTCACGTTGTTCGGCACCGCGATCCTGCTGATCGCGCTGGACTGGCGGCTGGGCCTGATGTGCCTGGCGGCGTTCCCGATCCTGGTCGCGCTGGTGTGGTGGTTCCGCAACGAGTCGGCCAAGACCTACCGCCTGGTGCGCGAGAGCGCGGCTCTGGTCATCGTGCAGTTCATCGAGACCATGACCGGTATCAAGGCTGTTCAGGCCTACCGCCGCGAACCGCGCAACCAGGAGATCTTCGAGGACATCGCCGACGACTACCGTGCGATCAACGAGAAGACGTTCAAGCTGCTGGCGATCTTCATGCCCGGCGTCAAACTGGTCGGCAACATCACCACGGGCGTCGTCCTGCTCTACGGCGGTTACCGCGTGCTGAACGGTGAGATGACCATCGGCACGCTCGCCGCGTTCCTCCTCTATCTGCGGATGTTCTTCGAGCCGATGCAGGAGATCTCGCAGTTCTTCAACACCTTCCAGTCGGCGTCGTCGGCACTGGAGAAATTGGCAGGCGTGCTGGCCGAGAAGCCGGGTATCGCCGATCCGGCGCATCCGGTGGCGTTGTCGGAGGTGAAGGGAGATATCGAGTTTCACGACGTGCAGTTCTCCTATACGCCCGGCCGTCCGGTGCTGCCCGGTTTGACGCTGCAGGTGCCTGCCGGCCAGACCGTGGCACTCGTCGGCACCACGGGCGCGGGGAAGACCACGATCGCCAAGCTGATCGCCCGGTTCTACGACCCGACGTCGGGCGCGGTGACGCTGGACGGCATCGACCTGCGTGACCTGTCGCAGTCCGAATTGCGCCGTCACGTCGTGATGGTCACGCAGGAGAACTTCATGTTCGAGGGCACCATCGCCGACAACATCCGGTTCGGCCGCCCAGACGCCACCGACGAGCAGGTGCGGGCTGCCGCGCAGGCCGTGGGGGCCGACCGGTTCATCGCAACCCTGGCCGACGGCTACGACACCGACGTCGCCAAGCGGGGTGGCAGGCTCTCGGCGGGCCAGCGTCAACTCGTCGCGTTCGCCCGGGCGTTCCTCGCCGATCCGGCCGTGCTGATCCTCGACGAGGCGACGTCCTCGCTCGACATCCCGAGCGAGCGCATGGTGCAGCGCGCGCTGGAGACGGTGCTAGCCGACCGCACGGCACTGGTTATCGCACACCGGCTTTCGACCGTGCAGATCGCCGATCGCGTGCTCGTCCTCGAGCACGGCCGCATCGTCGAAGACGGTCCGCCTGCCGATCTCATCGAGCGCGCCGACGGTGCGTACGCGGCCCTGCACCGGGCCTGGGTCGACTCGCTGGCCTAGGCCTCAGCGTCGCTGCGCCGGCCCGTGCGCGCCCACACCACGCCGAAGAACACCAGTGTCAACGTCAGCGGTATGAGGCCGATCGCCCAACTCAACGGCAGCGGCGGCCCGGGCTGCTTGAGCACGTCGACGGTCAGATCGCCGGTGCCTTCACCCTGGGGGCCGTCGATCGTGAACCGCAGTGTCCAGGTGCCGGACGAGTTGAGCGACTGCACGTCCAGTCCCCACACGTCGCGGTTGCGCGGGTGGCGCGCGAGCCGGTCGACGTCGGTGCCGCCGTCGGGTGCGATCGTGGCGATCGTCCCTGATTTGCCTGCGATGCCGCCCTCGGGTTCGAACGTGAAATCGAGCGATTGCATGGCCCGCAGCGGCCATACGGTGAAGCCGACGGTCACCGGATACGGCCCGACCTGAACGTGTTCGGTGTGCACGACGTAGTCGAGCGGATCGGCCGCGGCCGCAGGCGCCGCGCCGATCGCGAGCGTCACGCCGGCGCACAGCATCGCGAGAGCCGCGCGTAGTTTCATGCCGCGACCACCTCGGCCGCCGGGGCCGGCGCGGTGTTCGACGCCCGCAGCGCCCGGCCGAGTCGCCACGTCGCGCCGCCCAGGAGCGCGGCGAGCACCCCGGCCGCCACACACGTGAGGAGCACGTCGGTGGTGTGTTCGCCAGGCCCCGCACCCTCGATGCCTTCGGACTGGGCACCTGAGCTGATCCACCAGGTGATCGCGATCGCGCCTACCGCGCCGCAACCGGCCAGCAGCCAGGCAGCGGCGTCCTTCCAGCGCAGCAGCAGTTCGACGAGAACACCGAACACGCACACCACCGCGGGAATCAGCAGCATGTCGATGGGGAAGCTCAGCACGACGTAGTCGCGCAGCGAAAGGTGTTGCAGTTCGGCGTACCAGCCCACCGCCCATTCCGCGAACGACCACATGACCAGGTTGATCAGGAATGTCACGAGTCCGGTGCCCGCCGCCCCGCCGCGGCCGATGACCTGTGAGCCCAGCAGGACACACACGAGCGGGATGGTTATCCAGGTGACGGTGAACCAGTCGATGGTCGTGCCGAGGTTGACCTCGGCGAGCGCGGTGCTGGTGATCGACGCGTATGACCCGAACGCCGCGATCGCCGTCATGAATCCCCATCGGCCCCAGCGATGTTCGCGGGCCGCGGCGAACACGATTGCGGTGCCGATCATCGTGACGCAGATCGAGGTCAGCCAGCCCTGGTGCGGCGGTGAGGCGATCGTGACGTCGAATCCGTAAAGGCCGTGCCACCATTCGTCCCACAGTCCGTACAGCAGGAACGACGCCGCAGCGATACCGCCGACGAGATAGCCGATGGGGGCGGCGAATACGCCGAGCACCTTGAACGCCCGGCCGCCGACGGCGGGATCGGGAGTCTGGCCGTTGCGCTGTGCCGCGGTCGCGCGCAACACCATCGCCAGGCTCGTCAACCCGGCGATCGCGCCACCCGAATAGACGAACAGGTGGGGCAGCGTGAAAAAGCTGTCCGGTCCGACATCGCTGTGCCAGCCGATGTCCCACGTCAGCCCGGACAGCGAGATCAGCGTGCCGGCCAACATCACGAATGCCGGCAGCCTGCCCGGTGACTTGCCCGATGACTCCGTCATGGTGCCCTTCCTAGCCGTTGGTGGTGACGCTGAACACCGCGTTGTGTGTCTGTGTCCCGGAGGTGATTCGGACCGTGATCTCCCATTGCCCCGGCATCGACAGGTCCACGTCACCGCGGTACCGGCCGTCGCCTTCGGCGGTTGCGACCACAGGTGTTGTGGCATGACCCATTTGAGGCATGGCGGGTTCGAAACTCACCGTGTCGGGTGTCGGCGCCTCGTCACCGCTGCCGGTTATCTCGACCGTGACCGGACCGGTGCCGACCTTCGGCGGATCGCCGATCAACCGCACCTGGTAGGGGCCCGCGGTGACAGCGGCGGCGCTCGGGGCAGCGGATGTGGGCCACAACAGCCACCCCACACCGGCCGCGACGGCGACGACCACAACGGTGGTGACGAGCAGACGTTGGCGGCTCACCGGACCTCGACTTCGGTTGGCGCGGTAAGGATGGCGTAGTCGCGTTCGGCTTGCACCCACACCTTGTAGCGGCCGGGAAGCGCGAACGTGTAGGTGAATTCGACCTCGGGACCGTACCGCGCCACCGATTCGTCGGGCTGGCCGCCTGCGGCGCCGGGAGCGGGCGGCACCATGGCATGCGCATGTGACCACACCGGGGCGACGAGAGCGTGGTCGCCGATGTCGGTCGCGGCGCCCGCGGGTAGCGGACCGATCACCATCATGTGTCCGGTCATCCCGAGCCAGGGCTGCAGATCGGCGGTGTCCCCGAACCGCGCGCGGACAGTGCTGGGTGTCCCGGCCTTGGCGATGGTCGTGGTGATTTCGCCTGCCGAGATCGTTTCCACCCGGGAGGGTGCGTCGGGCGACCGGCCGGTCACCGAGGCGCGCACCAGTTGCACTCCGCCACCGCGACGGGCGATTTCGGCGGCGATTGCATAGGTGCCGGATTCGGCGGGATGGAACTGGACTTCGTAGCGGCCCGGCGCAACCCGCACGGGATGCAGGTGTGACATGGCGCCTGACGGCGAGACGACGATGAGGTGGATCAACGCTCCATGGTGGATCAGCAGGTCGTCGACCGGTCGGCCGGTGGACGAGTCGATGAGGCCGAGCTGCATCGTCTGGCCGTGCATTGTCACGGCCAGGTTGACCGGCGGCCGCGAATAGTCCACCGGGGTCAGGGAATTCGATGCGATGCGGGCGTACGGGTCACGTATGTTGTCGAGGGTGGGGTCGAGATCCTGCCCCGGCTGCGGCGGTGGCGGCGAATACGCCGACAGCACCGCCCCGGTCACCGCGACCGTCAGTGCGACGACCATCCCGGTCGCCGGGATCAACGCGACCCAACTGCGGCGCGACCGCAGCGCCACGCCCAACGAAACGATGAGCAGCGCGCCCGCCGCGAAGAAGCCGTAGTCGCTTGCCTTCTTCCACGGCGGGATCACTTGCACCGGAACGAGAAACGGGATGCGGGCCACCGTGGTTCCGTCGTCGACGAGCAGTTCCCACGGCCCGGCCCGGTCGACGTTCAGCGTCGTCGAATAGATGCCGGGGCGCGGCCCGAGCTCGATCTGTCCGCTGCTCGTGGCGGTTCCGCCCGAGGTGGCGGTGAGTTGCAGTGGTCCGGGCGCATCGCCCTGGTGGGTGACCACGTCGACATGCAACGGACCGAGAACCGGTCCGACGCGTCGGATGACGACCGTGAGTTCGCGGCCGCCAAGCGATTGCGCGACGTGGATATCGGTGTCCGACCCGGCGCCGTCGGCTCGCACCGTGGGAGCCCACAGCAGCAGTGTCATCCCCACCAGAATGCCCACCAACAGCACGCGTGTCAGTGGGGTTTTCCCCCAAGCGGATACCAGGCCCACCAAGCCAGTATTAGCAAATTGCTCGTGTTGCCTTCATTCTAGCTGGATTCCGGGGCGCTCATGAGACGCGAAATCTTGGTCCATAATCGCCGTTCGCAAGCCGAGAACGATGGGGGAGCAGCGGTAATGGCTTATGTGGTTGGTCTTGACGAGGTTGACCGGACGTCGGTCGCGATGGTCGGCGGCAAGGGCGCGCGGCTCGGCGAGTTGTCCGGCATCGCGGGGGTGCAGGTGCCCGATGGCTTCTGCGTGACGACCGAGGCCTTTCGACGGTTCATGGCCGACGTGCCGCCAGGAGGGAGCATCGACGAGACCGAGATGCCCGCCGACATCGCGGCCGCGGTCATCGACGCACTCGAGCGCGTCGGCGTGGACGGCTCGTATGCCGTTCGCTCGAGCGCGACGACGGAGGATTCGGCGGCCGCGTCGTTCGCAGGCCAGCTCGACTCGTATTTGAACGTCGTCGGACCGGCGGCGGTGCTCGACCACGTCAAGCGGTGCTGGGCCTCGCTGTTCACCGAGCGGGCCATGGTCTACCGGCAGCGCACCGGCGTCGACCACCGGCAGGTCCACATGGCGGTGGTCGTGCAGCGCATGGTGCCCGCGCAAGCGGCGGGCGTCCTGTTCACCGCGGATCCCGTGTCCGGTCACCGTAGGGTCGCCGCGATCGAGGCCGTATTCGGCCTCGGCGAGGCCCTGGTGTCCGGGCGGGCCGAGCCGGACCGCTACACGGTCCGCGACGGCGAGGTCGTGGCCAGGATCGCCACAGAACACCCGACGCTCAACGATGCGCAAGCCCTACGTTTGAGCGAGTTGGGCCGGCGCATCGAAGCCCACTTCGGTTGTCCGCAAGACATCGAATGGTGCCTGCTCGACGATGCTTTCCACATCGTTCAGGCTCGGCCGATCACCACGCTGTTCCCGATTCCCGAGCAGCAGGACGGTCAGAACCACGTCTACCTCTCGGTCGGCCATCAGCAGATGATGACCGACCCGATGAAGCCCCTCGGCCTGTCGGTATGGCAGTTGACGACGCCCCGGCCGATGGCCGAGGCCGGCGGCCGGTTGTTCGTCGACGTCGCGAAACTGCTGCAGTCGCCACGCAGCCGCGCGAACTTCCTCGCCGGTTTCGGCAGATCCGATCCGTTGATCGCCGACGCCCTGCGGACGGTTCTCGACCGCGGGTTCATCGACACCGTGCCCGACGTGGATCAGGAGCCGGCGCCGAGCGCGGCGCAGGCCGCGATCGAAACGGACCCGGCCGTGGTCGTCGAGCTCATCGAGGAGAACCAGGCGGCCGTCGCCGCACTGCGATGCAACATCCAGACGAAGTCCGGACCCGAACTGCTCGACTTCATCCGGGCCGACATCGCGGACCTGCAGCAGACGCTGTTCGCTCCACGCAGCCATCAGGTGATCATGGCCGGCATGGACGCAGCCCAATGGCTCAACGACCACCTACAGGAGTGGCTGGGGGAGAAGAACGCGGCCGACGTCCTGACGCAGTCGGTGCCGCACAACGTCACGTCGGAGATGGGCCTGGCGCTGCTCGATGTCGCCGACGCGATACGACCGCATCCCGAGGTGGTGGCGTTCCTGCGCCGCGTCGCGGCCGAGGGCAGCGACGACCTCGCCGATCTCACGACAGTCGCCGGCGGGCTCGACGCACACCAAGCGTTCGAGGCATTCCTCGACAAATACGGCATGCGTTGCGTCGGCGAGATCGACATCACCAGGCCGCGCTGGCGCGAACGGCCGGCCACGCTCGTGCCGACGATCCTCGCCAACGTCGACAACTTCGAGCCGGGTGCGGCCGCGCGGCGCTTCGAGGAGGGTCTGCGGCAAGCGGATTCGAAGGAACGCGAGCTGTTGGGGCGACTGCGCGCCCTGCCCGATGGCGAGCGCAAGGCCGCCGAGACCGAACGCATGATCAGGCGCGTCCGCAATTTCGCCGGATACCGCGAATACCCCAAGTACGGCATGGTCAGCCGCTATTTCATCTACAAGCAAGCACTGCTCAGGGAGGCCGGCCGCCTCGTCGAGGCCCAGGTTCTGCACGCGCCCGACGACGTCTTCTACCTCAGGTTCGACGAACTCTACGAGGTCATGCGCACCAACTCAGCAGACCATGAACTCATCCAGGACCGCCGGTCGGCATTTCAGACCTACGAGGCCCTGAGACCGCCGCGGGTTCTGACGTCCGACGGCGAGGCCGTCGCCGGGTCTTACCGGCGCGCCGACCTTCCGCCGGACGCCCTCGTGGGCCTGGCCGTTTCGGCAGGCACCGTCGAGGGCCGGGCACGGGTCGTCGTCGACATCGAACAGGCTCAACTCGAACCCGGCGACATCCTCGTCACGGCATACACCGACCCAAGCTGGACGCCGCTGTTCGTCGGAATCGCGGGTCTGGTGACCGAAGTGGGCGGCCTGATGACCCACGGCGCCGTGATCGCCCGCGAATACGGGCTCCCTGCCGTCGTCGGCGTAGAGAACGCCACCACGCTGATCCGCGACGGGCAGCGCATCCGGCTGCACGGAACCGAGGGTTACGTCGAGATGCTCAGCTAGCTGCCCTGGCGCGAGCAGACGCGGAAGTACCCTTTTCTCAACAATTTTGGGCACCCCCGCGTCTGCTCGGCAGAAGAACTCAGCGCACGGTGTCGAAGAACTTGCGCACATCCTCGACGTACAGTTCGGGCTGTTCGAATGCCGCGAAGTGCCCGCCGCGGGGCATCGTCGTGAAGTGCGTGACGTTGTAGCTGGTCTCGCACCAACTCCGCGGCGCGCGCAGGATCTCCTTCGGGAACGAGGCCACGCCGGTGGGCAGGGTCACGTAGTCGCCTGCCCCGAAGGTGTCGTGGCTTTCCCAGTACAGCCGGGCCGACGACGCGGCCGAGGCCGTCACCCAATAGAGCATGACGTTGTCGAGCAGTTCGTCGCGGCTGAGCACGTTCTCGGGATGCCCGTCGCAATCCATCCACGACCAGAACTTCTCGACGATCCACGCGAGCTGGCCGACGGGGGAGTCCACGAGCCCGTAGCCCACGGTCTGCGGCCGGGTCGACTGCTGCTTCATGTAGCCCGAATCCCACTTGCGGTAGTAGTCGATGCGGGCCAGCGCCTTCTGCAGGTCCTCGGTCATTTCACCGACGCCTTCTGCGGGTGGCTGCGCGATCGGCATATTCACATGGATCCCAACGCAATTGCCGACGTTACGGCCGATCTGCGTCGTGACGGCCGCGCCCCAGTCGCCGCCTTGCGCGCCGTACCGGTCATATCCCAGCCGGGCCATGAGGGTGTCCCACGCCTGGGCGATCTTGCCGATGCCCCATCCGGTCGTCGTGGGCTTGCCGGAGAATCCGTAGCCCGGCAGCGACGGGCACACCACGTGAAAGCCGGCCTCGGTCAACGGTTCGATCACCTTGTGGAATTCGACGATCGATCCCGGCCAGCCGTGCGTGATGACGAGCGGAAACGCGTCCTCGCGCGTCGAGCGCTGGTGAATGAAGTGGATATCGAGCCCGTCGATCTCGGTGGTGTAGTGGTCGAACCGGTTGAGCGCGGCTTCCCGCGACCGCCAGTCGTATTCGGTGGCCCAGTACTCGGCGAGGTCGCGCGTGTAGCTCAGCGGTATGCCCTGAGTCCAGTCGTCGACGCATTCCGGCTCGGGCCAGCGGGTGCGCGACAGGCGCTGCTTGAGGTCGTCGAGATCGGCGTCGGGTACGGCGATGCGGAACGGGCGGATCGGGCTCATGCGTCAAACCTCCATGGCGGATCGGAGCATAAGGTGACTCTATGGTGCGAAGGCAACTGCGCGTCTCGGCCGTGACGCCGGACATCATCATCGGTGATCTCGACGGCAACCTTGCGCGGGTGCGCGACGTCCTGCGGGCGACGAACTCGAGCGATCCGCATCTGGTGGTGTTCCCCGAGCTGATGACCAGTGGGTACGTGTTCACCGATGTCGACGAGGCCAGGACGCTGGCACTTCGCGCCGACGACGAACGGTTGACCGCGCTGGCCGACGACGTGCCGGACGGCACGGTCGCGGTGGTCGGATTCTGCGAGGTGGCCGATGACACGTTGTACAACTCGGCGATGGTGTTCGGCGACGGCCGCGTCCTCGGCTGCTATCGCAAGGCTCATCTGTGGGCTGCCGAGTCCAGTGTCTTCGCCACGGGTTCGGAGGCCGGAACCCTAATCGACACCCCCATCGGCAAACTCGGCGTCGCGATCTGTTACGACAACGAATTCCCCGAGCTGCCAAGGAGACTGGCCCTGGGTGGAGCCGAGATCCTGGCGCTTCCGGTGAACTGGCCGCTGGCTGACCGCCCCGACGGTGAGCATGCTCCCGAAACCATCCAGGCAATGGCGGCCGCGCGTGCGTCGCAGCTACCCATCGTGGTTGCTGACCGGCGCGGTGAGGAGCGTGGCGTTCAATGGACCGGCGGCACCGCCGTGATTGGGGCGGACGGCTGGATCAAGGCAACGCCGGAGGGCGAAGGAACGGTCGCCACGGCAATGCTCGATCTGACCGGTGTCAAGGCGATCAACGAGTTCAACGACGTGTTCGCCGACCGCAGGCCAGAGCTCTACCGGGACATCGTTCAGGGAATCTGACGCAGCCGCCGCGCCTTGGACACGGCCTCGTGCCTGCTGTGGGCACCGAGTTTGCTTGACGCACTGCGCAGATAGCTCTTGACGGTTTCCGGCTTCAGTGAAAGACGTTGGGCTGCCTCGGCGTTGGTGCAGCCCAACGCGATCTGTGACAGCACGTCGACCTCGCGCGCGGTCAGCGGCGTGGCCGTGGGGACGTCCCCGGACAGTGCGCGGGCCAGCCGGTCGGCCAGCTCGCCGAGCTGCGTGGCGAGCGGCTTGGACGCGTGCGCGGCGATCCTGCGCAGATCGGCGTGTACCTCGCGGATCTGTTCGGCACTGGCGACGTTGTCGCCGAAGTGCGCGAGGTGCGCTTCGCGCATGCGCATGCGCCGGTCGACCTCGTCGCGCACGGAGAGTTCGTGGCTCAGCCGTCGGGCCGAGGCCACCATGGCGGCAGCCGTCCGGTCCCCGATCGGGGCCGATTGCCGGTACGCGCCGTACAGGACGGCCCGAGCCTCACCGTCCACGACAACCGGCACCGCCAGGATCGAACGGATGCCCTCGGACAGCACCGGGCCGTCGTAGTCATGGGTGATGGCCGACGCGTGCCGGTAGTCGGCCACCGAGATCGGTCGCCGGGCCACCATGGTCGCCCCGCCCAGACCGGCGCTCGGCCGCACCGCGAGGCCGCGCATCGCGCTCGTGCGGGTCCCGAAGAACTCGCTGAGCAGCAACGTGTCGCCGTGTACCTCGCCGCCGAACGTCAACGGCAAACCCGTCTCACCTGCCATTTGGCGCAGCTCGGCACGCACCGCGTCGGCATCGCGCGGTCGCAGCAACGTCGGTCGGACGGGCACGGGCAATACCCTCTTTCGGGGGTGGCGAGGGACAAGTGTGACGTAGAGCATAGCTGTCATGAATGTCGACATGACCAACACGGACCGCTACCGCAGCGCCCGCGACGAGCTCGTCGCGAGCATCGCCGATTACGACAAGGCCGTCGAGACATTCGCCTGGCCCGAGCTGAGCGGGACGTTCAACTGGGCGATCGACTGGTTCGACACGATCGCGAGAGACAATCCGCGCACCGCGCTGTGGATCGTCGAGGAGGACGGCACCGAGCGGAAGGTCAGCTTCGCCGACATGGCCGAGCGCTCCGACCGCGTCGCGGCCTGGCTGAAAAACCTCGGCGTCGGCAAGGGTGACCGGGTGATCCTCATGCTCGGTAACCAGGTCGAGCTGTGGGAGGCGATGCTGGCGATCGCCAAACTGGGCGGCGTCATCATGCCGACCACAGGCGCCCTCGGCCCCGCTGACCTCGCCGACCGCATCAGCCGCGGTGGCGCACGGTTCGCGATCGCCAACGCCGCCGATACGGGCAAGTTCGCCGACGTGCCCGGTGACTACACGCGCATCGTCGTCGGCGGTCCGGCCGAGGGCTGGCACGACTACTCCGATGCGTACGCGGTCGAGCCGGTTCGGTTCGAAGCCACCACGACGGTCGACGACACGATGCTCATCTACTTCACGTCCGGCACCACCAGTAAGCCCAAGCTCGTCGAACACTCCCAGGTCAGCTATCCCGTCGGGCACCTGTCGACCATGGCGTGGATCGGCGTGAAGCCCGGCGACGTGCACCTCGCGATCAGCTCGCCGGGCTGGGCCAAGCACGCCTGGAGCTGCTTCTTCGCGCCGTGGATCGCCGAGGCGACGATCTTCGTCTACAACTACAGCCGATTCGACGCCGCCGCGCTGCTGCACCAGCTGCGCCGGGCGAAGGTCAACACGTTCTGTGCCCCGCCGACCGTCTGGCGCATGCTCATCCAGTCCGACCTGGGTGACAAGCCTGAGGGGCTGCGCGAGATCCTCGGTGCCGGTGAACCGCTCAACCCGGACGTCATCGCGCAGGTCGAGAACGCCTGGGGCTTGACCATCCGCGACGGCTTCGGGCAGACCGAGACCACCCTGCAGGTCGGCAACACCCCGGGCCAGCCGGTCAAGCCGGGCTCGATGGGCCGGCCCATGCCGGGCGTCCCGGTCGTGCTCGTCGACCCGATCACCGGTGAGCTCGCCGATGAGGGCGAGATCTGCCTGGACCTCTCGGCGAATCCGCGCAACCTCATGACGGGCTACCTCGGTGATCCGCAGCGCAACGAAGCCGTCATGGCCGGTGGCTACTACCACACCGGTGACGTCGCCAGCCGCGACGCCGACGGGTACATCACCTACATCGGGCGCACCGACGACGTGTTCAAATCCAGCGACTACAAGGTGTCACCGTTCGAGTTGGAGAGCGTGCTCATCGAACATCCGGCCGTCGTGGAGGCCGCGGTGGTGCCCCAGCCCGACGACACCCGCCTGGCGGTGCCCAAGGCCTACGTGGCGCTGGCCGAGGGGTGGGAAGCCAACGCCGACACCGCGAAAGAGGTCATGGCCTACGCCCGCGACCACCTCGCGCCGTACCTGAAGGTGCGCCGAGTCGAGTTCTTCGACCTGCCCAAGACGATCTCCGGCAAGATCCGCCGCGTCGAGCTGCGCAAGCGTGAAGACGTGGCACACCAAGCCGGCGAACAGATTTCGACCGAATACCGATACGAGGATTTGCTGGGATGACGATCTCCTATGACGCCGGGCCCACCGATGCGCCCCTGCTCGAGGACACCATCGGCGCGAACTTCGAACGGGTCGCCGCCGGCCGGCCGGAGGGCGAGGCGCTCGTGGACGTGGCCTCAGGCCGACGCTGGACCTATGCCGAGCTCAACGCCGAGATCGACACGGTGGCCCGCGGTTTGATGACCCTCGGCATCGAGAAGGGCGATCGGGTCGGGATCTGGGCGCCGAACTGTGCCGAGTGGGTGATGGTTCAGTTCGCGTCGGCGAAGATCGGCGCGATCCTGGTCAACATCAATCCGGCCTACCGCACACACGAACTCGCATACGTGCTCAAGCAATCCGGCGTGCGGACGCTGGTCTCGGCCACGTCGTTCAAGACCTCGGACTACGTGGCGATGGTCACCGAGGTGCGCCCACAGTGCCCGGCGCTGACCGACGTCGTGTTCCTCCGCACCGAGGACTGGGACCGGCTCTGCGCCGATCAGGTCGACGACGAACAGCTGCGCAAACGGCTCGCCGGCCTGGCCAACACCGATCCCATCAACATCCAATACACGTCAGGGACAACGGGTTTCCCCAAAGGCGCGACCCTGAGTCACCGCAACATCCTCAACAACGGGTACTTCGTCACCGAGCTCATCAACCTCACATCCGAGGACCGGCTGTGCATCCCGGTGCCGTTCTATCACTGCTTCGGCATGGTCATGGGCACGCTGGGGGCGATCTCGCACGCCGCGACGATCGTCATCCCCGCGCCGGGGTTCGATCCCGGCGCGACACTGGCCGCGATCGAGTCCGAGCGTTGCACCGGTGTGTACGGCGTGCCGACGATGTTCATCGCGATGCTCGGGCATCCCGACTTCGCGAGCTTCGATCTGTCCACCTTGCGAACCGGCATCATGGCCGGCTCGGTCTGTCCGGTCGAGGTGATGAAACGCGTTGTGGCCGACATGCACATGGCCGAGGTGGCGATCTGCTACGGCATGACCGAAACGTCCCCGGTGTCCTGTCAGACGTTGTTCGACGACGATCTCGAGCGCCGTACCGCCACGATCGGCCGGGCGCACCCGCATGTCGAGATCAAGATCGTCGATCCTGATACCGGCGAAACCGTGGAACGCGGTCAACCCGGTGAGTTCTGCACGCGGGGTTATTCGGTCATGCTGGGCTACTGGGACGACGAGACCAAGACTCATGAGGCCGTGGACGACGAGAACTGGATGCACACCGGCGATCTCGCGGTCATGCGCGAGGACGGCTACTGCACGATCGTGGGCCGCATCAAGGATATGGTGATCCGCGGCGGCGAGAACGTCTATCCGCGCGAGATCGAGGAGTTCCTCTACACCCATCCCGATATCGACGATGCCCAGGTGATCGGAGTTCCCGACGACAAGTACGGCGAGGAGATCTGCGCCTGGATCCGGATGAAGCCGGGCCGGGACCCCCTGGACGCCGATGCGGTACGGGCTTTCGCGACCGGCAAGCTGGCGCACTACAAGATCCCACGCTATGTGCACATCGTCGACGAATTTCCGATGACGGTCACCGGCAAGATCCGCAAGGTCGACATGCGCGCCGAGAGCGTGCGGATTCTGGGACTCGATTAGGTTCCACCGGTCCGATCCGCCGAGCGTTTCACGCCAACAGCGGGCTCAACCTCGACGCGTATTCGGCCAGCGTCGGTACCTGACGCAGAAGCAGCTGATCCTGATCGGCCCGCCCAGACATCGCGAGTGCCGCCACGAGCGCACCGGCAGGTGAGCGCACCGGCACCGCGATGCACGCGGAATCGCCGCGCAGTTCACCGGTTTGCGTGGCGACACCACGGCCACGGATGGTCTCCAACTGCTCGGCGAGCGCGGACCGCGACGTCACCGTGCCATCGGTCAAGGCCCTCAAGGGGTATGTCAGCAGCTCGTCGGCATCGCGCTTCTCGGCCAGCAGCAGCTTGCCCACCGCACAGGCGTGCAGATGGTGGTTCAGCACCGATTCCTCTGCGGGCGGCGGATATTCGTCATCGGAGTCGGCGATGCGCACCGACGTGTTGGTGAAATAGAACAGGTGCACCCCGAACCGCACCGACAGCCTGAGCTCGGCGAGGGCATCGCGGGCGGCCGTACAGACGCTGGGCGATACCGCGGCGTCGATCAACACGCCCATCCGGGGCCCGAGTGAGAAGCCCGAGAGATCGGGGAGGCGCACGATGTAGCCGTCTGCGACAAGGAGATTGAGCAGACGGTAGGTCGTGGCCGACGGCATCGACAGCTGTTCGGCGATCTCTTTCGCCGTCACGCCAACCCCGGCGAGCGCGACCGCTTCCAAGACCTGCAGCGCGCTCTGCACGGCCTTGGGCTGACGACCCGAGAGCGCACCGTCGGCGGGGCTCATCGGCGCACCTCCCACGGGTTGTAGTCCGCGAACACGTCGCCGGCGACGGTTTCGTCGAACACGCCGACCCGCTCGGCAAGGTCGGGGACTGCGCGGTGCCGGACCGCGAAGACCACGAAACCTGTTGCCAGAAGCGCACAGTACACCGCGGTGGCGATCCACACCGGGGATTCGACAGTCAGTGCGGCCCAGCCGATGATCGCGACCATCATGGCCGCGGTGGCCAGCCCGATCACCAAGGGCGTCCGCGTGAGTTCGCCGATGCGCCGCAGGAATGCCGGGGTGGCAAGACACACGAGCAGGTAGGCGCCGATGTACCCGTGCGCCGAGACCGCGAGCAGCCCGACGAGCACCTCGCGGCTGGAACCGGAGATGAACAGATAGCAGACCGGAACCGCGACGATGACCGGCACGGCCAGGCACAGGGCGACATGCGGCGTGCGGTACGCGCGGTGGGCGTGACCGATCCGCTCTGACACCACACCTTCACGCCCCATCGCGAACAGCGTGCGCGACAGCGCGGTCGTCGACCCGATGACGCACGCGAACCACGACGCGGTGATGCCGAGCTCCATCACGATCGACAACACCACCGAGGCGGTATTCGCCGATTCTGGCAGCGTGAGCACGATCGGGACCGATCCGATGCCGGCCCGGATGCTGCCCGTGGATTGCATTGCGGCCGCGAAGGTATAGAGCACACCGAGCGCGAGGGGCGTCCAGCGGATGGCGCGCGTGACGGTGAGAAACGGCCGCTGGGCTTCGCGGGCGACGGTGCCCGCGCTCTCGAACCCGACGTACGACGTGATCGCGAGCAGCAGCGCGAAGCCCAACGCCGGATGAGCCTCGGCGGCGGATGTTTTCGGCGGGTCATGCCCCCCGGTCACCGATCCGGTGAACGCGATGATCAACACCGCCGCCGCGGCGGCGATCGCGAACACCTCGATTGCCAAGGTGATTCGCGCCGACAGCCGAATACCGCGCACCATGAGGATCAGCGCCACGGCGCCGACGAGGACTGCCAGCACCGCGACGGTGACCTGCGTGCCGGGCACGCCCAGCCGGCTCAGCAGCGCCGTGAGATAGCTTGCCGCGCCGAGTGTGCTGGCCATGGCTGCCGCGGCGTAGCCGATGACGACAGACCAGCCGGCGGCGATGCCCGGGATGGGCCCGAGACCTTTGACCGTATAGCTGTAGAGACCGCTCACCGCGACCATGCGCGTCGAGAACTGGGTGACGCAGTAGCCGACGGCCGTCATCAGCAGGGCCGTCACCACGAACACGGCCAGCGTCGCGCCGCCGGCCGCGGGCATGACGAGCGCGGGCAACGTCACCATGACCGCCGAAGGTGCCACCGCCGACACCGACTGGCCCAGCACTTGTACGAACGACAACTGCGCGCGCCGGAGCCCCGAGACCGGCGAGCTGCTCCTCATCCCTTTCCGGGGTTGCCGTCCCATCCGTCGCAACGTAGCCGATCACCCGTGGCGGTCACAGCGTTGTCAGGTAAATCTTCTACAACTTCAAATGAGAATCCACGGCCGCCGCGGCCCCGAATCGGCGATGTGCCGGACGCCGGCGCACCGTCAACTGCGAATACTCCGCACGTCGAATGAGAATTCGAAGACGTCGTCAAATGAGAATCCGGAATGGCCGAATACCCATTCGAAATAAGTGGTGACGCGCACCACAACGACGCGTAATTATGGCCTGCATGACAACTGCGCTCAGCGGGCCGACGCTTCGACTCCGGCTGGAGCCGAACTCGGCGAGGGCGCGATCGCCGAATACACCCAGACGAAAGCCGTCAACATCGCACTCTGAATTCCCGCTCAAATGAGAATCCGGTATTCCGGCCATTCTCATTTGAACCCACAAAAGTCTTACCGCACCGCAACCACCGCACATTCAATTGCACCGAAAGTAATGCCATGACAACTGATGCAGTACTCGTGCCAGGCGTGGCCACCGGCGGTCAGGGTCGCCGGCTGGCGGGCCGGCTGGGCCCCACCGCGATCGTGTTCATGGTCGTGGCGGCTGCCGCACCGCTGACCGTCGTAGCCGGGACCTTCCCGATCGGCATCGCCGCGGGCAACGGCCCCGCCTTCCCGGCGTCCTACGTGGTGTGTACCGCTGTCCTGCTGCTGTTCGCGGTCGGCTTCACCGCGATGGCCCGCCACATCCGCGGCGCGGGGGCGTTCTACACCTACATCGCGCACGGCTTCGGTCGCCATGTCGGTCTCGGCGCGGCGTTCCTGGCGCTGCTGTCCTACACCGCGGTCCAGGGCGGGGTCTACGGCTACATCGGCGCGGCGCTCGACGGCTTCGTGACCGCGCACGGGGGACCGTCGGTGCCCTGGTATCTGTACGCGCTGGCGATGCTGGCCGTGGTCGGCATGCTCGGCTACCGCCACATCGAACTGTCCGGCAAGGTGCTCGGCATCTTGCTGGTCTGCGAGGTCGGCATCGTCCTGGTGATCAACCTCGCGGTGATCGGCCGTGGTGGCGCGGAAGGGCTGTCGACGGCGGTGCTGCACCCGGGCAACTTCTTCGCAGGCGCTCCGGGCATCGCGCTGATCTTCGCGCTCGCCGGCTACATCGGCTTCGAGGCCACCGCGGTGTTCCGGGACGAGGCCCGTGATCCGGCGCGCACCATCCCGCGCGCCACGTACGTGGCGCTGCTGCTGATCGGCGGCTTCTACGCGCTGAGCAGTTGGGCGATGGTCAGCGCCTGGGGCGACGGCGGCGTGGTGGCCATGGCCGCCGACAACCCGGAGGGAATCCTGACCGAGACCGCGACCCGCTACGTCGGATCGGTCACCGGAGACCTCGTCCAGATCTTTTTGATCACAAGCCTTTTCGCGGCGTTGCTGTCGTTCCACAACGTGCTGTCGCGCTACATCTTCTCGCTCGGCAACACGCGGGCGTTGCCGCAGCGCTGCGGTCGTTCCCACATCCGGCACTCGTCGCCGCACATCGCGTCGGTCGTGCAGACCGTCTCCGCGCTCGTGCTCATCGTGGCATCGGTGCTGACCCGCCTCGACCCGGTGACGCAGGTGTTCGCGTGGTTCGTCGGTACGGCATCGGTCGGCATCGTCGTGCTGATGACGCTGACGTCCGCGGCCGTCGTCGTGTATTTCCGCCGCACGCGGTTCGACACGCGGGTCTGGCACACGCTGATCGCACCCGGCCTCGGCTTCCTCGGTCTGGCCGCACTGTCGGTCCTGACCGCCGCGAACCTGCCGCTGCTCGTCGGCGGCTCGGCCACCCTTGCCGCAGTCATCGGCGTGCTGCTGGCTGGAACCTTCCTCGGCGGCGCCGCGGTCGCGGTACTGCGCCCGCACGCCGGTCATCACGAAAACCCTGAAATCGCAAAGGAGATCGCACAATGACTGCCACCATCGAACCCGCTCAGAAGACCGACGCCCCCGATCACCCGCTCACACCGCTGAGCGCCGACGAGATCCGCGCCGTGCGTCGCATCGTCGCCGACAACGGTCTGCTCGGCGACAGCGTGCGCTTCGTCTACGTCGCGCTCGACGAGCCGCACAAGAACACCGTGCTCGCGTACACGCCGGGCGACCCGATCGACCGCAACGCCCGGGTTTTGCTTCTGGACCGCGCCACCGGGCAGGGCAGCGATCTCGTCGTGTCGATCACCGGCGAGCGCATCGTCACCCAGGTGTCGGTCGACAGCGCGGTCGACGGCCACGTGCCCATCCTGGATCAGGAATTCGAGGACATCGAGTCGTTCCTGCTCGAGTGCCCCGAATGGGTCGAGGCCATGCGCAAGCGCGATCTGGAGCCGGCCAACGTGCGCGCGGTTCCGCTGTCAGCCGGAGTGTTCGGACACGAGGACGAAGTCGGCCGGCGCATCGTACGGGTACTCGGTTTCTACCAGTACGACGCCGCCGACCTGCCGTGGGCGCACCCGATCGACGGCGTGGTGGCCTACGTCGACCTCACCAAGCGCACGGTCGTCAAGGTCATCGACGAGATCGCGTTGCCGCTGCCCGCCGAGCGCGGTCAGTGGGATGCCGAACCGCACGCCACGCCCGTCCGGACGGATCTGAAGCCCATCGAGATCACTCAACCCGAAGGGCCGAGCTTCAGCGTCGACGGCAACCAGATCACCTGGGCCGATTGGAAATTCCGGTTCGGGTTCGACGTGCGCGAGGGGCTGACGCTGCATCAGCTGTCGATCGACGGCCGTCCGGTCGTCTACCGCGCGTCGATCGCCGAGATGGTGGTGCCCTATGCAGATCCCTCGCCGGTCCGCTACTGGCAGAACTACTTCGATCAGGGCGAGTACCTGTTCGGTCGCTACACCAACTCGCTGGAACTGGGCTGTGACTGCCTCGGCGAGATCCAGTACTTCGACGTGACGATCGCCGACGAGGACGGTCATCCGAGGCTCATGAAGAACGCGATCTGTTTGCACGAAGAGGATTTCGGGGTGCTCTGGAAGCACACCGACCTGTTCAACGGCATGGCCGAGGTGCGTCGTTCGCGTCGTCTGGTCATCTCGTTCTTCCTGACGATCGGCAACTACGACTACGGCTTCTACTGGTACCTGTACCTCGACGGCACGATCGAGCTGGAAGCGAAGGCCACCGGCATCGTGTTCTCGTCGGCCTACCGCGGTCCCGACGGGTACGCCACCGAGATGGCTCCCGGCCTCGGTGCGCCGTTCCACCAGCATCTGTTCTCCGCCCGCCTGGACATGGCGGTGGACGGCAACACCAACACGGTCGAGGAAGTCGACGCGGTGGCGGTACCGGTCGGCCCGGACAACCCGTGGGGCAACGCATTCCGCCCGCAGAAGACCAAGCTGACACGCGAATCACAGGCGATGCGCGTCGCCGACAACCTCAAGGCCAGGGTCTGGCACATCACCAACCCGACCAAGCAGAACCGGCTCGGCCAGAACGTCGGCTACGCACTGCATCCGGAGGGCCAACCGGTGTTGCTGGCCGACCCGTCGAGTTCGATCGCCAAGCGGGCGGCGTTCTCCACGAAGCATCTCTGGGTGACGAAATACGATCCGGCCGAACGGTATCCGGCAGGCCAGTTCGTCAACCAGCACCCGGGCAATGCGGGGCTGCCGTCCTACGTCGCGCAGGACCGCGACATCGACGGTGAGGACGTCGTGGTGTGGCACACCTTCGGCCTGACGCACTTCCCGCGGCCCGAGGACTGGCCGGTCATGCCGGTGGACTACGCCGGGTTCAAGCTCAAGCCGGTCAGCTTCTTCGACCGAAATCCCGCGTTGAACGTTCCGGCGGCGCCGAAGTCCCATTGCTGCGAGGATTGAGCCATGTCTACCGTCCACACGACCGCCGTCCTCGGGCGGCGGTCGTGTGCGGTGCTCGCGGCGAGTTCGGCGTTACTGCACGTCTACATGCTCACCCACGCCCCGAATCCGGTGGCCGGTGGTTTGCTCGCGGCGATGATCGCCGGATGTCTGTACTGCGCGCGTGATCTGTGGCGGCGCGGCACGCCGGGAATCTGGTGCACCGTGGCGCTGATGAACCTCGCGATGGTCGCGTTGCACACCCCGATGCCCGCGCACCATCACGGCGCCGGACCGGCCGCGCTGCCCGCACAGTCGACCGTGATGACGCTGACCGTGATGCTGGCCCTCGCGGAGGTCACGATCGCCGGGGTCGTGCTCTACTGCCTCACGCGCCATCGGTCGGTCACCCCGCCGGTGCGGTGAACGGTCCACGGCCATAATTGGCGTACGTGTGGACTCCGACGCTCGTCCTGATCGCTACCACGACACTTCTCGCCTGCGCACTGCTGGGCGGGGGCCTCTACGAAGTCCTGGTGATCGACCCCGCATGGCCGAAACGTCCCGGCATCATCCAGGCACATAACGGCGGAATCTCCCGGCGGCGGTTCTGGATTCCCGTCCATACGGTCTTCGAGGTTCTGCTGATCGTCACGCTGATCGCCGCCTGGGGCCACCCCGACGTCAGGCTCGCACTCCTGATCGCACTCGCCGCCCATGTGGTGATGCGGGTGTGGTCACTGGCCGACTTCGTGCCCAAGGCGGTGGCGTTCGAGAAGGCCGATCCGGTCGGCGTCGACGAGGCCGCCGCCGTCCGCTGGACCAGGCGCAGTGTGTTGCGGCTGCCGCTCGACGCGGTCACGTGTGTGGCGATGTTGACGGCATTGGTCACGGCGTGAAAACCGTTCCTCCAAACCAGGTTGGGACTCCGGCCACCAGGGAATGTATGGAGTGGCCGGAGCTGGCTGGTTGCGTCTGTGCTCTCGGCAAGGCGATGTGCGGATGCAATCCGGCGTTAAGCACCTAGCGTTGATCCCACATTGCCGTCCCCCGTCGCGGTCGCGGTGGCAGCGTCATGAAGTGCGGCATCGAGGTTCTGGTAGGTGTCGAAGCTGCTGCGGTGACCACTGATCTCCAGCAGGCGATCGACACAGCGCACACCGGCGACCAGTCGGAATCGGCTTGAGGCGGCCCGGTTCTCGGTCCAGGTTTGAGCTTGGAGCAAAGCCTGCAAGCCGGCGACACCGAGAAATTCGATGCGGGACAGGTCGACCACAACGGTCCTCGGGCCGGCGTCGAGTGCCTCGAGCAAACTGCTTCTGAACTCATCGGCCGTGCAGGCGTCCAGCGCTCCGCTGATCGAGCACAACGTGACGCCGGGCCACGGCTGGCTCGCGGCAAAGCCGAAAATGGTGGATTTGGTGGGTATGGGCTGCTTGCTCTTTGTGGGGGCAATGAGGTGAGACATCCAGACCTCCGGTCATGGATCGTTTGGTGTTCGGCTCCGCCCAACCCGATGTCTACATGCGAGGCGGCCAGTCCCGGACCACGTCATCAGGGCTATTGCCGTGGACGGTTGCCGGTACCTCGGCTGCGTCTCAACCGTCCCTCATTCCTATCACGGACAGACCGGTCTGTACACCGGTGCAGCACCAAGGTCTATGCTCGACGGATGGCGGGTAGGTGACCGCGATGAACGCGCGTGAACGGATATTGGCGACGGCCTACGAACTGTTCGCCCGGCGCGGCGTCCGCGATGTCGGCATCGATGAGGTGATCGCCCGGGCGGGCGTCGCCAAGGCCTCGCTCTACAAGCATTTCCGCAGCAAAGACGAGCTGGTGCTGGCGTTCCTGGAACGCCGGGAACAACTCTGGACCCGGGAGTTCCTCGAGCAGCAGTCGGACCGGCGCGGCGTCAGCGCCGAAGAGCAACTCCTGGCGATCTTCGACGTCCTCGACGAATGGTTCGCCGACGAGGAATTCGAGGCCTGCTCGTTCGTCAACGTCTTGTTGGAGATGCGGGCAGGTCATCCGGCGGGGCGGGCGGCCATCGCCTACTTGGAGAACATCCGAGCGATCGTGCGGCAGCGGGCGCTGAAGGCCGGTCTACGGGATCCCGATGAGTTCGCCCGCAGTTGGCACATGCCGATGACGGGTTCGATCGTCGCCGCCGCCGAAGGTGACCGACGCGCGGCGCGGCGTGCCAGAGTGATGGCCCGTGCCTTGATCGAGGCACACCGGACCGTCGCGGTGCCGGAGCCTGCACGCCCCCACGATCACGTCGTCAACTTCTACGACACCGACGACGACATGGTCGACGACGTGAGCCGGTTCCTGGGTGCCGGCCTGTCCGCCGGTGAGGCGGTGGTGGTGATCGCGACCGCTGAGCATCGAGAGTCGATGTCCGCCAAGCTGACTGCGGACGGTATCGATCTGGCGGCGGCTCGTGCCGACGGCCGCTATCGGTGTCACGACGCCGCAGAGACGCTGGCGGCCTTCACCGTCGACGGTGCGTTGAGCCAAGAACGGTTCGTCGAAGTGATCGGCGGAGTCATCGCCGACGCCTCGTCGGGCGGTCGTCACGTGCGGGCGTTCGGCGAGATGGTGGCCCTGCTGTGGGCCGACGGCAACGTGCCAGGAGCGCTGGGGCTCGAAGCCATGTGGAACGACCTCGCCCGCACCGCGAAATTCTCGTTGTACTGCGCCTATCCGACGGGCATCGTCAGCCGTGCCGGCGATCTCGACGGCAGGCAGCGGATCTGTGCCGAGCATTCCGGAGTCGTGGCCCCACGCGGTTAGCGGCTCAGGCCTCCAGCTCTCCGAGGATCTTGCGCTCGATGCTCGCCCGTGTCGTCACCGGGAGCACGACGAGGCCGTCGAGTTCCTTCTGTGCCCGCGTGTAAGCGTTCTGGCGTTCCTGGGGTGTGGCGCCGTCGTCGGACGCGAGCCGCAGGAGTTGTTGGGCCCGTGCCAGCCGCTCCTGGGCTTCGGCCGAGAAATCGCTGCGTCGCCGGCGGATCGCCTCGGCCTCGGCGATGTCGAAGGCCGTCACGTACTCGTGCACCGCATCGCGGTATTCGAGTTGCGCAGGGCGGTCGAGGTCGGCGACATCGTCGGGCCGTAACAGGTCGGCCCGGCTTCGTGCCTTGTGGAAGGCGATCGTCAACGGGTCGCGCATATCGGTCATCACCGGGAAATCGAGGAGTTTGGCGATGTCGATCTCGTAATCGAGCCAGCGGGCATTCGTGCGATCGTGCTGCTCGAGGAGCTTCGTCATCTCGCGCTGGTGCGCAGCGTCGGCCGACTTCGCCGCCCCGGCCGCGCGAGCCATCTCGATCTTGGTCTGCTGCTTGATGCGGTACCGCTCGAGCCGCCGCTCGGCACGCCGCTCGTTGGCGGCTGCGACGGCCTTGATGCCGCCGCCGACCATCCCGCCCAGCGGAAAGATCAGCCACCAGAAATTCCCTGCGAAATGCAGCAGAGGCTCCACAAATCCCAGAATGCCATTCCCTGTGCGGGCCTTACGGATGTGTTGTGATTGGGCCATGTCGCAGCTAAGTCCCGAGCCTGACGCCGACGAGGACGAGCAAAGACCACCGGCCATCACAGCACGGGCGCTCACGATGCACGGGCCGTGGGGGCCGGTGTACGGCCCGATCGACCTCGACATCGCCGAAGGCGGCGTCACGGTGCTCGTCGCGCCATCGGGTTCGGGCCGCACGGCGTTGTTGATGACGCTTGCGGGTCGCATGCGCCCGGCGGGCGGTGCGCTGACAGTGTTCGGGCGCACCCGGGCCCGCGACATCTTCCGCGTCGCGGCGTTGGCCGGTATCGATGAGATCGACACGGTGTCCGAATCGGTGACGGTGCGCGACCTCATCACCGAGCAACGCCGTTGGGACGCCGCCTGGTATCGCTTGGTGCGCCGTGCCGACGAGAACGATCTCGCCGCACTGTGCGCGCCGGTGTTCGGCGATCTGCCGCTGCCACCGCTCACGGAGTACTTCGACGCCCTCACCGAACTCGACCAGATCCTGCTGCGCGTCGCCCTGGCCAACACCGCCAGGCCGCCGCTGTTGGTGGTCGGCAATCTCGACCACCTCACCGATGACCGCAACCGGATCCTGCTGCTGGACCGGCTCCTCGCCCTCGGCGAGCAGCAAACCGTGATCACCGCAAACGTCAACGGGGTGGCCAACCCGGCCGTCACGCAACTGACCGTGCCCAACACGACGCCGGCCGAACTGGCCGCCGCGCAGAAAGGTGGCGAGTAGCCGTGCTAGCCGGAATGTCTCTGGGCACCGACCTCAAACGGTTCTCCCGCGGGGCGATGCCACGCATCGCGTTGGTGACGGTGATCCTCATGCCGCTGCTGTACGGCGCGATGTACCTGTGGGCGTTCTGGAACCCGTTCGGCGAGGTCAACAGGGTTCCGGTGGCACTGGTCAACGAGGATCAGGGCACCGTCGGCCAAGGGCAGGAGCTCAAGGCCGGCGATGAGGTCGCCGACGCCCTGGTCGATTCGGGCCAGCTGCAGCTGCACCGGGTTTCGGCCGCGGAGGCCGCCGATGGCGTTGCCAGCGGCAAGTACTACTTCTCCATCACGCTGCCGCCGGATTTCAGCGCCAACATCTCATCGCCGTCGGGCAGTTCGCCGCAGCAGGCCAAGATCCGGTTCACCTTCAACGACGCCAACAACTACCTGGGCTCGATCATCGGGCAGAACGCCGCGCGTGAAGTGCTCAACCAGATCAACGCCAAGATCGGGGAACGCACCGTCGGGACGGTTCTGACGGGACTGACCGACGCCGGTGCCGGGCTGGTGAAAGCGGCCGACGGCGCACAACAACTCGCGGACGGGACCACCGCGGCCAACGACGGTGCGCACCGTCTCGCCACCGGGGCCGACGCACTCACCACGGGTTTGGTGACCGCGCGAGACGGCTCGGCGCAATTGGCCGCGGGCACGCGCCAACTGTCGACGGCCGTCGACACCGCGACTGATCCGCTGCTCACGGTGCTCGACCGGGTCGGCGGCCTCGGCCTGGACCCCAACGAGGTCGGCATGGCCGCGCAGCGACTCTCTGGTGCGGTGCGCTCGACCACGGACCGCATCGCCGCGCTGAACATCGATCAGGCCCAGGCCGCCGCGATCGTCGACCAGGCGGTCGGCATCCTGCGCAACAGCCCAGACCCGACCGTGCGCGACACCGGCGAATTCCTGGCCGGCGCCCAGCGGCTGCTGAAGTCCCGCGGTATCGACCCTACGACCGATGACGGGCTGATCCGATTGCGTGACAACGCCGCTCAACTGGAGACCGAACTCGGCGACCCGAACAGCAAGCTGCGGACATTCATCACCAAGGCGCTCAATGGGGGCCTGCGCGCCGACGTCGTCAGGTTGCGCGACGGTGCGCATCAGCTCAACACCGGGGCGCAACAGCTCAACAGCGGTCTGGTCCAGCTGACCAACGGAAGCCGCCAATTGTCCAACGGTGCAGACGAACTCGCCAACGGCACCGAACAGCTCCAAGGCGGCAGTCAGCAGCTTGCCACCGCTCTTCGCGAGGGCTCGACACAGGTTCCGTCGTGGACGCCGCAGCAGCGCACCGAGGTCGCGCGGACCCTGGCGGCGCCCGTGGCGCTCGACATCCAGACCCACAACCCGGCCGCCACGTTCGGCACCGGGTTCGCGCCGTTCTTCCTGCCGCTCGCACTGTTCATCGGCGCCCTGATCATCTGGATGTTGTTGACGCCGTTGCAGGCTCGTCCTGTGGTCAACGGCCTCGGCGCGTTGCGGGTGGTGCTGGCGTCGTACTGGCCTGCGCTGCTCATCGTCGCCTGCCAGGTGGCGGTGATGTATGTGGTCGTGCACTTCGGCGTCGGCCTGCAGGCCAAGTACCCGTTGGCGACGGTCGCGTTCCTGGTGCTCGTCGGAGCCGCCTTCCTGGCGCTCATCCAGGCCTTCAACGCGCTGTTCGGAGTGTCGGTCGGCCGCGTGGTCACGCTGGCGTTCCTGATGCTGCAGCTCGTGTCGGCCGGCGGCATCTATCCCGTCGAGACCACGGCCAAACCGTTCCAGATCCTGCACCCCGTGGACCCGATGACCTACGCGGTCAACGGGCTTCGCCAACTGATCGTCGGCGGGATCGATTCCCGGCTGTGGATCGCGATCGCCGTGCTCGTCGGCCTGTTGGCGGTGTCGCTCGCCGCGAGTTCGTGGGCGGCCCGGCGAAACCGGCAGTACACGATGGATCGGCTGCATCCACCCATCGAAGTGTGAGAGGGCGCTCGCGTAGCCGTCACAGGGGAGCCGGGCCGGGGTGACCTCCTGCCCGGCTACTAGCGACAATGTCGCGGAAATCGCCTCTGCTGCATCGGCTATATCAATGGCCCCACGGGTTTTGGGTTCATCGGCCACAGAAATCTCTGGCGCAACATCAACCTCAGCAGTTGCGTGCCCGCATACGAGCGACATTGTCGCTCGCCAGCTGGGCAACGGATGACCTTGATTGTCAACGACATTCGTTGTGCGTCTACGCCGAGGGCTGCTGCCACATACTGACTTGTGGTGTCTCGGGACATCGCTGACACTTTTGTCTCGGGACATCGCTGACACTCATTGTGCCGGTTTGGGTTGGT
>NZ_LQQA01000013.1 GCF_002101965.1 Mycolicibacterium wolinskyi | reverse complement strand
CGGCCCACGAAGCAGCGGTCGCGATGTTCCAGGGCGCGGCGTAGCCGGCGGTTGACGGTGCGGGTGGTTCGTCCTGCTCCGATGACGTGGCCGTGTTGTTCGAACCAGGCTTCGCAGGTGGCATCGCAGGTCAGGTATTGGCGTTCGGCGTCGGTGAGTAGTGGGCCCAGATGTAGTGCGGCGATGCGCTTGTCGATGTCGAGGTGCACGACGACGGTGGTGTGTTGGCCGTGGGGCCGGGCCGCGACGTCGGTGTCCCAGCCTGCCTCGATCAGGCTCATGAAGGCATCGACGGTGTTCGGGAACGGCGGGGCCTGCTCGCAATTCTTGTGGTCGCGTTTCCAGTCGGCGATCTGGGCGTCGTGATGGGACTGCATGGCGGTGTCGAGTTTCGCGGCTTCGACCCGCGGCAGGGTGATGCGGTAGGTCGTGTAGTCGTCGTGGACGTCTTTGGTGATTTCGCGTTTGGGTTCGGGCCGGGGTTTCGGGTCGGGGTGGGGTTCGAGTTTGACGGCGGTGCGCAGTTGGGTGACGGTGGCGACGGCGGCCAGTTGCGCGTAGTGCGCATCGGATCCGTCGGCGGCGCGTTCGGCGATGATCCCGACCTGATCCAGGGACAGCCTGCCGTCGCGCATTGCTTCGGCGCAGCGCGGGAACTCGTCGAGGCGACGCGCGACCGCCATCATCGTGTCGGCGTTGCGGGGTGTCACACCGGTTTTCCAGGCCACCAGCGCCGACATCGACCGCGCCCCGGTGGCGCCCCACAGCTCGTCACGCTCGATCTCGGCGACAATCTCGACCAGGCGCCCATCGATGGCGTTGCGCTGACCGCACAACTGCGCGACCTCGCCGAACAACACCTCCAGCCGGTCAACAGGACGCGCCTCAGCCGGGAAAGGCGCTGGCTCCGACGACATAACCCAATTGTCGCAGGGAGGTACGACAAGTTCTGGGGTCAACCAGCCGGCGTGACGTCCGTCCCGGATCCCTTCACCGAAGCCTTCGCCCGATTCTCCGCGCGCACCGCTTTCTTGCCGCGCACGAACCCGGTCGCGGAGATCGACGCTGACAGCAGCGCATCCTCGCCGTTGACGAACGGGTGGAACCCGACGCCGGCGCCGCCGCGGCCCTTCACCGGGATATCGGCGACTTCGGTGACTTTCCAACCCTTTTCGGATATCGACAGGATCGCCTCGCCGTTCTCACACGAGACAGGCAGCGCCGCAATCACCTCATCGCCGTCACCCACCAGTTTCACACCCGCCACGCCATTGCCCGCCACACCCTGTGGGTTGACCGCCGCGGGGTCGATCCGCAGGACCTTCCCCCGTCGCGTGACCAGCGCCAGGTGGTAGCCGTCGGGCAGCACGCCGGAGCGCAGCAGGCCTGTGATGTCGGGGGCCACCGGGATGTCGCGGATCTTGTACGGCAGACCGCCACCGGTGGTGAATTTGATTCGCCCGTCGGTCCACACCGCCCAACCCAGACCTGACGTGAGCAGCTCACCGTGGCTGTCGGAGAACACACCTCGGTCGTCGAGGCGCCACGCTGCATTGACCTTGCGCTCACGAGGGCCGTCGTCGGCGGCCGACGACGAGACGGGTGTGGCCTCGAAGTCCAGCACGGTGCGACGGTCGAACTCGGCGCCTTTGAACAGTTTTGCCGTCTCGACGAGTTCCTGGTCGATGACTTTGCGGCGGGCGTCGGGGTTGGACACCAGCTCGGTCAGCTCGGCGAACTCGGCGTCCAGCTTCTCCGCTTCGGCTTGCAGCTCGATCACATCGAGCTTGGTCAACCGCCGAAGCTGCAGCGACAGAACGTAATCGGCCTGCTCGGCGTCGATCTTGAACCGCTCCTGCAGACCCTGGCGGGCCTCGTCGACGGTGTCGGACGCTCGAATGATCGCGACGGCAGTATCAATGTCCAGGTGGATCAGCATCAGCCCGGCCACCAGATGGCGGCGCGCGGTGACCTTTTCCAGCCGATACTCGCTGCGCCGCAGCACCACCGAATCGCGCAGATGCAGGAACGCGGAGATCAGTTCGCGCACCGACCACCAGCGCGGCACGCGGTTCTCGTCGAGTGCCACCAGGCTCGCCGCGAACGTCGACTCCAGCGGTGTCAACGCGAGCAGCTGCTCACGAATCTGCTCGGCGTTGTGGCCGCGTTTGGCGGTGACGACGATCCGCAGCCCGTTGCGGCGATCGGTCAGATCGGACATGTCCGCCACCCCGGCCAGTTCACCGGAGTCGACGAGGGCCCGGATCCGGTCCTGCACAGTGTTGCTCGCGACACCGGGCGGCAGCTCGGTGATGATGCAGTTCTTCCCCTCGACGGACACTGTGCCCCGCACCGTGAACGCGCCGCGTCCGGTGGTGATGTACTCCCGCAGCCCGGCTGTGCCGACCACGGTGGCGCCGCACCCCCAGTCGGGGCCGGGGATGAGTTTCACCAGCCTGTCGTCGGTCATGTTCGGGGTTTTCAGCAGTGCCCGGCAGGCCGCCATCACCTCGCGGGGATTGTGCGCGGGCACCTTGGTGGCCCAACCCTCGGCGATGCCGACGGCACCGTTACAGAGCAACATCGGCCATTGGGCGGGCAGCACCGTCGGCTCGATCCACTCGCCGTCGAACGTCGAGACCATCGGCACGGCGTGGTCGTTGAGTTCGGCGGTCAGCGCCGCACCGGGCGCCGACAACCGCATCTCGGTGTAGCGGTCAGCGGCGGGGATATCGCCCTGGATGCGGGGGAAAGCACCCTGGCCGTCAATGACTTTCACACGTTGGAACTCGGCGGCCATCAGCGCGGCCGCCCCGTACATCGACGCGCCGCCGTGCGGATGCAGGTTGCCGGTGACGGCCGAGCACACCTTCGAGGACTTCTGCGGTTTGTTGCCGGGCAGCAGTTTCGACTCGTGCATCTGGTAGAGCAGGCGCCGCTGACCCGGTTTGAGCCCGTCGAACGCCGAGGGGATGGCGCGGTCGCTGACGCTGTAGAGCGCAAAGGTCAGCTGGTAGTGGTTCCAATAGTCGTCGGCGCTCTGGTCGAGCACCAGGTCGGCGTTCTGTTCAGGAACATCCAAGGTGGCGGTCACGGCCGTTTTCTCCTAGTCGAGGTCCAGCGCTGAGGTGTCGACACGGGAAGCGACATCGGCCATCCACGTGCGCCTGCCCTCTGGCGGCCCGCCGAACAATGTGTGGTGCAGCTTCTTCTCGCCGTCATCGGGATGCACCCGAATCACGGTGCGCCGCTGCGGATCCAGCACGGTGTTCCAGAAGTCGTCGGCATCCATCTCACCGAGACCCTTGTTGCGCTGCACCTCGACCTTGCGCTTGGACCTGGCTTTCAACTGGGCCACGGCGGCGTCACGCTCGGACTCGTCCTGGCAGTAGATCCGCTCGTTGCCGTCCTTGACGACGAACAGCGGCGGCAGCGTCACGTACACCATGCCGGCTTCGACGAGCGGACGGTAGAAGTCCAGGAACATCGAGATCAGGCTGGAGTTGATGTTGCCGCCATCGGGGTCGGCGTCGGACGCGAACAAGATCCGGTCATAGCGGCACTGCTCAGGGTCGCAGTTGTCGCGCACACCGCAGCCCAGGATACGCTCGATCGAATCGAACTCGTCTTTGACGCGCGCCTTGCTCACGGTGAACCCATAGACGTTGGGCGGCTTGCCTTTCAGCGGGAAGGCGGCCTGGAACGTGGCGTCGCGCGCGGCTTTGATGGTGCCCAGCGCAGAGTCGCCCTCGCACAGGAACAGCTCCGCGCCCGAACCCCGGCCGGTCTCGCGGCTGGGCAGCAGCTTCGGCGGCAGCGACAGATTCGTACCCAGTTTGGCCTTCGACGCCGCGCGGGACCGGGCCTTGGCGCCCTCGGCGCTGCGCCGTGCCCGTGCCGACTCCAGGGCCAGTTTCGCCCACAGCGACACGGTGTCGCCGTTCGCGGGGTTCGCCGCCCAGATCGTGACGCTGCGCGCCACATCCGGCGCCATCGCCACATTCAGTGACCGCGACGACACCGCCGTCTTCGCCTGGGAATCCCACGCCACATCGGGTGCTCGGGTGTCGACGGCAAGCGCGGTCACCGCGGCGAAATCCTGTGCTTCCGGACCGTCTTCGCCCTTGGCGAGCCCCAGGTCGCGGATGCGGGACGCGCGGTCGGCAAGCGCTTCGGACAGTCCCTTCACCGCGGCGGTCAGATGCGACCCGCCGTTCGGAGTGCGGACGGTGTTGCAGAACGCGGCGACCGTCGCCGGTTCAGCCGGACCGGCGGTCAACGACCAGCGGAACGGGGTGGGCCCGCGTCCCGTGGTGTACTCGCCACGGCCCTCGACGACCGCGCGCACCTCTGGCAGCGGTGTGCCTGCCGCGGCGCACATGAGGTCAAGCAGGGTCTCGGTGCCCCACGGCCCGCTGAACGGCTCCATCAACGCCGGCGCAACCTCCTCGCCGGGCCAGCCCTCGTCGATGACCACGAGGTGCACGCCGGGCGACATCCGTGCCGCCGCGTGTGCCCTCAACAACACCTCGCCGATGTCGATAGTGGAATCCGGTACGACGGCGGCGTCGAAGAGGATTCGCACCGTGGTGCCGTGCGCATCCGGTTTGCGGTTGCCGGCGCCGCGCAATTTCTGGTTGTCGGCGCGGGTGAACGGGGCGTCGGGGTCGAACTCCTTGCCCTCGAACACGCCCGGATAACCGCCCCCGAAGCTCTGCAGATAGGTCTTTCCGCCGCGGCGCACCGTCACGTCGGTACGGGCGGAGATGAACACGGCTGCCGCGGCGCCGATTCCGTTCAGGCCCGCGCCGGTGCTGGTGGCGTCGGCGTGCGCGGAGAACTTGCCGCCGGCGCGCGCCGTGCCCAGCGTCTTGACGATGCCGTTCTTGCCCGTGACCGGGTCGGAGTCGACGGGCAGCCCGCGTCCGTCATCGGCGACACTGACCGATCCGTCGGCGTGCAGGGTGATCGTGACGGTGGAACCGCCGTGGCTGGGATCGGCGACTTCCTCGATGGCGTTGTCCACGAGTTCGCGCAGCGCGGTGTTGAGCACGTCGAGGCCCAGGTTGACCGCTGGGCGCAGCCGCGTGTGCTGGACATCGTCGAGCTCGGTGATGTCTGCGGCGCTGTAACTCACTGCTGGTCCTCTCCATCAGGGCCGGGTGTGGGAAGGGCCGAAACGCCGCGACGTGCGGGTGTTCCTGCGATCCTCTCGTCGACAAGGTGTGCCGGGGAAATGGTAGGCGGCCGAACCGACATCCTCGCGCAAGCGCACTCGGGGGTCTCGTCACAAAAGTGCGTCGAAGAATTTCGCGAAAGCGCATGCGCAAGCGCTTGCCTGCCTTCTAGGCTCCAGCAGACGCGGGGCGATCGGCGTCCCAGCGGGGACAGGGGAGTCCACATGTTGGGAAAGCGCACGGGCACGCTCACAGTGGGGACTGTGCTGATGGCCGGCTCACTGGTACTCGGCCTGACGGCGTGCGGCGGCTCGGATTCGGGCAGCGTCAAGGTCGGCCTGATCACCAAAACGGATTCGAATCCGTACTTCGTGAAGCTGCGTGAGTCCGCCCAGGCGCAGGCCGACAAGGACGGCGCCGAGTTGATCGCCGTGGCGGGTGCGTTCGACGGTGACAACGAGGGCCAGGTCTCGGCCATCGAGAACATGATCGGTCAGGGGGTGAAGGGCATTCTCATCACGCCGAACTCCTCGACCGGGGTGCTCGACGCGATCAAGAAGGCCCGTGACGCAGGCATCGTCGTCATCGCCCTGGACACCGCGACCGACCCGGAAGACGCAGTAGACGCCACCTTCGCCACCGACAACAAGGCCGCGGGCGTCAGCCAGGGCAAATGGGTGAAAGCCGCACTCGGCAACACCGCGCCGCAGATCGTGATGCTCGACGGGACCCCGGGCGGAACGGTCGACACCTTCCGTCACGACGGGTTCCTCGAGGGTTTCGGCATCACGAATGGCTCGCCCGAGATCGTCGGTCGGGAGAACACCAACGGCGACCAGACCAAGGCCCAGACGGCGATGGAGAACCTTCTGCAGCGGGCCCCGGGTGTCAACGCGCTCTACACGATCAACGAGCCGGCGGCCGCCGGTGCCTACCAGGCGATACAGTCCGCCAACCGTACGGGCCAGATCACGATCGGATCGATCGACGGAAGCTGCACGGGCGTCGCGGATGTGAAGTCCGGAAAGATCGGTGCAACCGTCATGCAGTTCCCCGCGAAAATGGCTGAGCAGGGGGTGCAGGCGGTCGTCAAGTTCGCGAAGGACGGGACCAAGCCCAGCGGATTCAACGACACCGGTTCGCAGCTCATCACGGATAGGCCCGTGCCCGGGCTCGAGTCGAAGGACACCGCCTGGGGCGAACAGAACTGCTGGGGCTGAGCGCCGTCATGACCACCGGTGCTCCCGCGAGAGCGACGCCACCGGCAGCGAGCCGATTCAACGTGGGGACAGTCCTGCGTGAACCGTTGGTCGGCCCGCTGGTGGCGCTCGTCATCGCGATCGTCATCTTCAGCTCGGTCTCGGATTCGTTCCTCAACCCGCAGAACGTGTCGCTGATCCTTCAGCAATCGGTCGTCGTCGGCATTCTCGCCGTCGGCCAGACGCTGATCATCCTCACCTCGGGGATTGATCTGTCGATCGGCGCGGTGGCGGTCTTCGGGACGATCGTGATGGCCCAGAGCGCGGGCGCATACGGCCCGGTCGTCGCCCTGGGCTCGACGCTCCTGGTGTGCGTGGTGTTCGGTGCGATCAACGGTGGGCTCGTCACGATGCTGAGGCTGCCTCCGTTCATCGTCACGCTGGGAACGTTCACCGCGATACTGGCGGGCACGCGACTGCTCGCGGGCTCAGAAACCTACCGCGTGGAGCCGGGGCCACTCACGTTCTTGGGCACGTCTTTTCGCATCGGATCGTTCTCGACGACGTACGGCGTGGTCGCGATGCTGCTGGTCTACGCCGTCATGTGGTATGCGTTGTCCCAAACCGCTTGGGGTAAGCACATTTACGCTGTCGGCGGCAACCCGGGCGCGTCGAATCTGTTGGGCGTCAAGTCCGGCCGGGTGCTGTTCTCGGTCTACCTCACGACGGGTGTGATCGCAGCGATCGCCGCGTGGGCTGCCCTCGGCCGCATCCCGAACGCCGACCCCAACGCGTACCAGAACGCCAACCTCGAGACGATCACGGCGGTTGTCATCGGCGGGACAAGCTTGTTCGGTGGGCGCGGCGGTGTCGTCGGTACGTTGGTGGGCACGTTGATCGTCGCCGTCCTCCGTAACGGACTCACGCAGGCCGGTGTCGACAGCCTCTACCAGAACATCGCGACCGGAATACTCGTGATCGTCGCGGTGGCGGTGGATCAGTTCGCCCGCAGGAGATCACAATGAGTGCGCCCGTCCTCGAAGCACGCGGACTCGTCAAGAAGTACGGCAACGTGACGGCGATCAACGGGGCGGATTTCGAGCTCCGGGAGGGAGAGGTCCTCGCGGTCGTCGGTGACAACGGCGCCGGGAAGTCCAGTCTGATCAAGGCATTGGCGGGCGCGGTGGTACCGGACTCCGGCGAGATCCTGATGAACGGCGTGCGTGTCTCGTTCAGGAACACCCGCGACGCGCGAGCCGCAGGGATCGAGACGGTGTACCAGGATCTCGCGGTGGTGGCGGCTCTCGACATCGCCTC
This sequence comes from Mycolicibacterium wolinskyi, assembly GCF_002101965.1. Taxonomy (GTDB): domain Bacteria; phylum Actinomycetota; class Actinomycetes; order Mycobacteriales; family Mycobacteriaceae; genus Mycobacterium; species Mycobacterium wolinskyi. Next base: position 398,268 of record NZ_LQQA01000013.1, on the reverse strand, counting down.
GAACCTGTACCTCGGACGCGAGGTCCGGCGGAAAGGCCTCGCCGGCAGTCTGTTCCGCCGACTCGACATGCCCAGGATGCGCGAGGAGGCGTCGCAGCACCTCACGGACCTGAAGATCGGCATCAAGTCCGTGACGCAGGCCGTGGAGACATTGTCCGGCGGACAGCGCCAGGGCGTCGCGGTGGCACGGGCCGCGGCGTTCGGCCGCGGGGTGATCATCATGGACGAGCCGACGGCCGCTCTCGGTGTTCGGGAGTCGGGGCAGGTCATCGATCTGATCAAGTCGATCCGCGACCGCGGCATCCCGGTCGTGCTGATCAGCCACGACATGCCGCATGTGTTCGAGGTGTCCGACCGGATCCACATCCACCGGCTCGGGCAGCGCGCCGGTGTCGTCGACCCGAAGAAGCGCTCGATGTCCGAGGTCGTCGCGCTCATGACTGGCGCAGAGGAGCCCACGGATGAGGAACGCGCCGGTCTCTGACGAGGCCCCGGTCGGACTGTTCGTCGGGCTGGCGACGCTCGACGTGATCCACCGCATCACGAAACCGCCTGCGGTCAACGAGAAAGTCACGTCGACCGCCCAGTTCGTCGCCGCTGGCGGGCCGGCCGCGAATGCGGCCGTCACGTTCGCAGCGCTGGGCGGTGAGGCGATCCTCGTGACGGCGCTGGGTGACGATCCGATCGCCGACTTGATCCGAGCCGACCTCACGGCCTACGGCGTCACCGTCGTCGACGCGGCGGCAGGTAGCACTCGGGCGGTGCCTGTCTCCGCGGTGTCGGTCGTCGAATCGACGGGCGACCGCTCGGTCGTCTCGCTCGATGCCGTGAACTCGGATGCGTCGCCGCCAGCCGACATCGGGAATCGCGTGGCGGACGCCGATGTGGTGCTCGTCGACGGGCATCATCCGTTGATCGCCCGTGCTGCCGTTGCGCATGCGGCCGCACGGGCCACCACAGTTGTCGTCGACGCAGGTCGATGGAAACCGGTGATGAGTGATGTCGTTCCGCATGCGACGGACATGGTGTGCTCCAATGACTTCCGCGTACCGGGCACCTACGACTCTGCGTCCACTGCCGCAGCGTTGGTCGGCAGCGGTGTCCGCACCGTCGTCTGCACGCACGGCGGCGATCCCGTCGAGTGGTGGTCGGACGGTGAGTTCGGGTCCGTGCCGGTGGAACCGGTGACGGTGGTCGACACGCTTGGGGCCGGCGATGCCTTCCACGGTGCGTACGCGTACTTCTCGACGTTCGGAAGTGGTGTTGCCGAGCGCATCGATCGCTCCGCTCGGGTGGCGGCATTACGGTGTTCGGTGGTCGGACCACGGGCATGGCTGACCGAACTCCATACAGATCTGACCCGGAAGCGAGAACGGTGACCCTCGAGCAGGACGCGCTGGACGCCACACTGGACCAGTTGGTCGAGTGGGCAAAGGCACTCGTCATTCCCGGCGAACGCCGCATTCTCGGTCTCACCGGAGCACCGGGAGCAGGGAAGTCCACCGTCGCAGAGCTGCTCGTCACCGCGCTGGGTCCGGACACGGCCGTGCTCGTGCCGATGGACGGTTTCCATCTGGCCAATGAGGTGTTGACCGACCTGGGGATCCTGGACCGCAAGGGTGCGCATGACACATTCGACGACGGCGGGTACGCACGGCTGATCGCGACCCTGCGGGCACAGCGCGTCGACGACCCCGTCGTGTACGCACCGCGATTCCGGCGCGAGATCGAAGAGCCGATCGGTTCGTCCATACCCGTTCGGCCCGACGTGCCGCTGGTTGTCACCGAGGGCAATTACCTTCTGCTGGAATCCGATGCGTGGTCTGAGGCCCGGTCCTGCATCGATGAGGTGTGGTTCTTGGCTCTCCACACCGAGATTCGGCATGCGCGACTGCTGAGCCGACACGAGGCGTACGGAAAGTCACCCGAGGAAGCAGCGTTCTGGGCCTTCGGGTCCGACGAGCGCAACGCCAGATTGATCGAGTCGACCGCAGGTCGCGCGGACCGCATCGTGCGACTCCCATGACCACGATGGGTGACGTCGCGCGCATCGCCGGCGTGTCCGCATCCACGGTCTCGCATGTACTCAACGGCACACGCAAGGTCAACACCTCCACTCGGCTGCGCGTCGAAGCAGCGATCGAGGAGACCGGCTACCGACGCAATGTCGTCGCGCGGTCGCTCGCCGCCGGGCGCACGCACACGGTCGGGCTGTCGATCTCCGCGTTGACGAATCCCTACTTTGCGAGCCTGGTGCACGCGGTGGAACGCGCGCTCTCGGAAGCCGGTTACGTGCTGATCGTCGGAGATTCCCACGACGAGGTCGGCTCCGAGAAACGGGTCACCGACTCGCTGCTCGACCGGAAGGTCGACGGGATGATCGTCGCGCCCGCGGCCGGGTCCGAGCGCGTGACCATCCCCGAAATCACCCGTACCGGGACACCTTTGGTTCTGATCGACCGCGGAATCGACATCGGTTGCGATCAGGTCGGCCCGGAGAACTTCTCGGCGGCACGGTCGCTGACCGAGCACCTCATCGAGCTGGGGCATCACCGGATCGCAGTCGTACGGGGCCTTTCCGGGATCTCCTCCACCACCGAGCGATTCGATGGCTACCGCGCGGCGCTCGCAGACCACGGTATCGCCGTTGACGAAGCGTTGGTCCTCGACGGTGAATCGAACACGGATGTGGCGGAACGTGAAGTCAGGTCGCTGATGTCGAGTGCCAACCGGCCGACAGCACTGGTGTCCTTGAACAACGCCATGACAATCGGATCGCTCAAGGCCATACGCGCACTCGGCTTGTCGATTCCGTCGGACCTGGCATTCGTCTGCTACGACGACTTCGAATGGTCCAATCTGTTCGAGCCGAGGCTCAGCGCCGCGGCGCAAGACGTCGAGACGATCGGGACCATGGCGGTCGACCTGCTGTTACGCCGTATTCGGGGCGAGGAATTCGCGCCACAGCAGATTCGCATCCCGACGACGTTCCACCACCGTAATTCGTGTGGATGTGCCTGACACTCTCACGTCGTGGTCACACGACCGGCTGGGCAACCATCTGAAGTAGCTAACACCGCCGCGGCGGTCGGCGATAACAAGGGCATGACTCGGTTCCGTGTGGCAGGCGCGCTCGCCGTCGCCCTGACGGTGCCGTGGTTGTGGGCGGCGACAGCGCAGGCAGAGAGCTTCGCACAGCTGGATCGAGTGCCGGTGGTCGCGGCTGCGACGTGCGCGGGCAATGTCAGTGCCGAGGCTCAGGTGACGCCGGTGCAGATCGGTGATCGTGTCGAGGACGGTGTCCGGGTGGCGATCCACTACGACGCCGGCATCTATGACGGATCTTGTGCGCTCACCGTCGAAGCCACTTGGAGAAATCTCGATACCGGCGCCTCCGGGAGCCGGGACATCACCGCGGTGTCGACCATCGACGGGCACTACGGCTTCATCGGCTACGCCAACACGACGTTCGAAACAGGTGGCGGCACAGTGGTCGTCACCCTCAGTTCGCACCCTGGTGCGGAGATGCGAATCAACACGTGAGATGCGGCCGGGCCGGAGTCGTCGTCGACTCGCCCGCCGAGCCGAAGCCGGTAACCGCTTGAGAGCGCCGAGTTCGCGCTCCTACCGCAGAAGTCGTCGCCTAACCAGAGGCTAAACCTCCGAAGTTGCTGTGAATAGCCAGGTTACGCGGGCGGTGGTGTTGTGGAGTACCGTCCCGTGTCGTACCGTCAACCTAGTTGATTAGACCTCCTAGAAGAATTCTGGCCGTTCGCGACTGTCGCCGCTCATGAAAGGGTCACGGATGCAGCGGGTTTCGATCAGCCGTCGACTCGGCCGGCACTGGATGATCGTGGTGGCGGTGGTTGTCGTCGTATTGGCGGGATTCGCGGTGAATCGGCTGCACGGCATCTTCGCGTCACAAGATGTCGTATCCACGCCGAGCGGTTCCGCCGACGAGATCGTCCCGTTCAACCCGAAGCATGTGGTCTTGGAGGTTTTCGGCCCGCCGGGAACGGTCGCCACCGTCACCTACCTGGATGTTGACGCCCAGCCTCAACGAGCAGACGGCGTCACCCTGCCCTGGGCCTACGACGCGACCACGACCCAACCGGCCGTCGCCGTCAACATCTCCGCGCAGGGCGACACCGACTGGATCGGCTGCCGCATCAAGATCGATGACGTGGTCAAGGACGAGAGAACGGTGAACACCTTGAACGCCTTCACCTACTGCCTGGACAAGTCCGGATGAGCGGCCGGCGTATTCCGGATCTCATCCGGCGGTTCTCGGTGCTCATCGCGCTGTTCTGGCTCGCGCTGGCGGTGTTGACGAATGTGTTCGTACCGCAGTTGGAGACCGTCGCCGAAGCGCACAATGTGTCGTTGAGCCCGCAGGATTCGCCGTCGCTGCAGGCCGCCAAACGCATCGGCAAGGTCTTCGGCGAGTTCGACTCAGACAGTTCGGCGATGATCGTCCTGGAAGGCGATCAGCCGCTCGGCGACGAAGCCCACCACTACTACGACGGCCTGGTTCAAAAACTGGAGCAGGACACCGAACACGTTCAGCACATCCAGAACTTCTGGGGTGATCCGCTGACGGCAGCCGGTTCTCAGAGTGCCGACGGTAAGGCCGCACTGGTGCAGCTGTACCTCGCTGGAAACCAGGGCGAGTCGCTGGCCAACGAGTCCGTCGACGCGGTGCGCGACATCGTCGACCAGAACCCGCCGCCGCCCGGTCTCAAGGTCTACGTCACGGGCGCCGCACCGCTGGTCACCGACCAGTTCGAGGTCGGCCGTCAGGGCACCCTGAAAACCACGCTGATCACGCTGGGCGTCATCGCCGTGATGCTGTTCTGGCTGTACCGTCGGCTCACCACGGTGTTCCTGGTGATCTTCACGGTGATGATCGAGTTGACCGCATCCCGCGGCGTCGTGGCAGTGCTCGCGAACGCCGGCATCATCGAATTGTCGACGTATTCAACGAATCTGCTGACGCTGCTGGTCATCGCCGCCGGCACCGACTATGCGATCTTCATCCTGGGCAGGTTCCACGAAGCGCGGTACGCCGGGCAGGACCGGGTGACGGCGTTCATCACGATGTACCACGGAACCGCCCACATCATCCTGGGTTCCGGGTTGACGATTGCCGGTGCGGTGTTGTGTCTCACCTTCACTCGGCTGCCGTACTTCAACAGCCTGGGCATCCCCGCCGGCATCGGCGTGCTGGTAGCCGTGGTGGCGGCGCTGACCCTGGCGCCGGCACTACTCGTCATCGGCCGTCATTTCGGGCTGTTCGAACCTGCGCGGCCCATGCGCACGCAAGGGTGGCGGCGCATCGGCACCGCCGTCGTCCGCTGGCCGGGGCCCATCCTGGTGGTGACTATCGCCGTCGCGCTGATCGGCCTGCTCGCCCTGCCGAGATACCAGACCAGTTACGACGCCCGGGGATACATGCCTGCCTCCGCTCCGGCCAACGTGGGTTACACGGCCGCAGAACGGCACTTCTCGCAGGCACGCCTCAATCCCGAACTGTTGATGGTCGAAACTGACCACGATCTACGCAATCCCACTGACATGATCCTGCTCGAGCGCGTGGCCAAGGCCGTCTTCCACACCGACGGCATCGCTCAGGCGCAGTCGATCACGAGGCCGCTCGGCACGCCCCTCGACCACACGTCGATCCCGTTTCAGATCAGTGCGAGCAGCGCCTCTCAAATCAACAACCTGCCGTTTCAGCAAGCCCGCGGCGCCGACCTGCTCAAACAGGTGGACGTGATCAACAGCTCGATCGCGATCCTGCGGCAACAGTATGAGCTGCAGCAGCAGTCGGCTGCGATCACCGACGAGCAGAGCAAGGCGTTCCAGCAGACTGTCGCCACAGCCAAGAGCCTGCGAGACAAAATCGCCAACTTCGACGATCAGTTTCGGCCGCTGCGCAACTACTTTTATTGGGAGCCACACTGTTTCGACATCCCGATGTGTGCGGCGCTGAGATCGGTCTTCGACGCTCTCGACGGTATCGATGAGCTGACCGAGCAACTGGGTAACGTGTCGGGCAGCATCGCCAAGCTCGATGAGCTCCAGCCGAAACTGTTGGCGCTGTTTCCGCCGCAGATCGAGAGCCAGCAGACCAATCGTGATCTGACGCTGACGAACTACGCCACGACATCGGGCATCAATGACCAGACCGAGGCGGCACTGAAGAACGCCACCGCACTGGGCCAGGCGTACGACGCCTCGAAAACCGACGACTCGTTCTACCTACCGCCGGAGGCGTTCACCAACCCGGAGTTCGTACGCGGGCTCAAGCTGTTCCTCTCGCCGGACGGTAAAGCCGCCAGGATGATCATCACCCACGACGGCGATCCCGCTACGCCCGAGGGCATTTCGCATATCGATGCGATCAGGCACGCAGCACAGGAAGCCGTCAAGGGCACTCCGTTGGCCGGGTCGAAGCTCTACATCGCCGGCACGGCGGCTACCTACAAGGACATCCAGGACGGCGCCAAATACGACCTCATGATCGCCGCGATCGCGGCGCTGTGCCTCATCTTGCTCGTGATGATGTTCATCACCCGCAGTATCGTCGCCGCGTTCGTCATCGTGGGCACGGTGGCGTTGTCGCTCGGCGCCTCGTTCGGGCTTTCGGTCCTGATCTGGCAGGACATCTTCGGCATCGACCTGTTCTGGATCGTGTTGGCATTGGCCGTCATCCTGCTGTTGGCGGTCGGGTCGGACTACAACTTGCTGTTGATCTCCCGGTTCAAGGAGGAGATCGGCGCCGGATTGAACACCGGGATCATCCGGGCGATGGCCGGCTCGGGCGCGGTGGTCACGGCCGCCGGACTGGTGTTCGCAGCGACGATGGCCTCATTCCTGTTCGCCGACCTGCGAATTCTCGGTCAGATCGGGACGACGATCGCGCTCGGCCTGCTGTTCGACACGCTGATCGTGCGGTCCTTCATGACGCCTGCCTTCGCGGCGCTGATCGGGCGGTGGTTCTGGTGGCCGCTCAAAGTGCGGACCCGACCGGCCAGCCAGATGCTGCAGCCCTACGGATCACGCCAATCGGTGCGACAGCTACTGCTCTGGGAGGACGGTGACCCAGTTGCGGGCGGGTCTCGTCGCTCGGAATCCTGAAGGGAGGACGGCGGTTTCGCTAGCTGCCGACGCGTACGGTTGCGTCGGCAGCTTCGTGCTCCACCACCGGAACCTGCGGTAACTTTCTCTTCAACCGTGCGACTCGGCGCAGCTGACCCGCCATGTTCATTGAAGTCAACATGGGGATGCCGCCGATGAATGTGCGGAACGACGGATGGCCGCCGTCGAGGTGGAGCATGAAAAGGCAGCCGACCACATAGAAGAAGCCCATGGTGAACAATGCCGCAGGTATCGCATAGGCGAGCGGCGACCGCGCGTCGGCAATCAATTCGTTCGCGTAGTCCACTTCGTCCCGCGTCATCGGCTGGCGCTTACGGATTTTGGCCAGCACTGCTTTATGGGCGCCGACTTGATCACCCAACGGGTGGGACGTCCGTTTCTCCAGCCTGCCGATGTAGATGAAAACGCAAGTGGCGAAGACGATTTCCATCACCGCAGCAAGTATTGTGAGATCACCCCACGGACCGAGATTCATCTCGTCGCTCCTCTGTTGCCGTCGAGCCCGGCGCGACACGCCTGACGTGCCGAAGTCGCATACTGCTAGCGCGCACGCCTTTTGAAACGCTACCCGATCCAAGGTTTCGTGCCGGATTTCACAGGAACAAGACAGGAAATCAAGTTGGCCTTGTTTCAACTACCTGTCCGTCGTTGGTCTGCTCGACCCGCGGCTTCGCGCCAAGCTCGGCGTCCCGGGCGCAGTCAGTCCCTAGCCGCGCACCGCCGTGGCAATGCGTGCCGCGATGCCTTGAACGACTACATGTGTTGCGGCGTCATCCGCGGGCTCGTACCGCTCGGCGGCCGGGTCATAGCGTGCGCCTGCTATCGATCCGTGGTCGGCGGCCACTTCGATGATGTCGACCGGCCAGTCGCGCGCCCGCAACGCTGTCGCGAATTCCGTTGCAGCAGAATCCGGCACGATATCGTCGGCATCGCCGACCAGCAGCGTGAACGGTGTGCGAGAAGCACCGTCGGGCACCTCGTCCAGGACATGACCACCCGAGATCGGATCCGGTGCCATGAACGCACCGCCGAGGCACACGGTGTGCAGCACACGAACATCGAACTCGGCAGCGCGTAGCGTCAGGCCCGCCGCGGCGACGCCGCCCAACGACCAGCCGATGAGAACGAGACCGTCGGCCTGCTTCCGGGCGAACTCCACCGAGTTGATGAGGTCTGCACGCCCGCCGTCGGGGTTGTGCGAATTCCAATCCGGCGCGATCACCGCGAGATCCAGATCGGCAAGGGCCTCGGCCAGAACGCGCACGGCCGCGCGTGAGTCGGGCTGCATGCCATGCCAGAACAGTGCTGTCGGTTGGGACGGCTCACCGAACACATCGGCCAGGCGTCCGGGGGCGTACTCGACCGTGTCCATCACATCAACTGATTACTCAGCATGCGGAGTCGGGCTCTGGGCCGACTCCCACTTGGACTCCAATGACCGTTTGACCGGCGTGCCGGCCGCAATCTCGTTCTGGAAGGTCTCGCCGTCATTGCCTTCGAACGTGATCAGGAAGCCGGATGCGGTCGACTCTTTGTGCACCACCTTGTAGGTCCGTTCACCGGTTCCGCGATCGAGGGCGACGATGTCACCGGGGGCTACCTCGTCGATGAGACCTTCAGCGGGGGACTGAGACATATCTCGACGGTAGCCGATCCTGCGCCGAGGCCACCGGGCCGAATGTCAGCGGAACCGGACGTCCAGTGTTGCGAGACCGAAGATCTTCTTGCCGGCGGACTTCGCGGCGACGATGACGACGCCGGTGCGGGTTTCCGGATCCAAAGACTTGACCCGGCCGCTGAACTCGATGTCGGCGCCTTCCGCAGCCGACACGATCGCGGGGGCGGACAGTCGGACCGCATAGCGGGTGACCGCACCCGGGTCACCTGACCACGCCGAGACGAATCCGGCGCCCAAACCCATGGTGAGCATTCCGTGGGCGATCACGTCGGGCAGGCCGGCGAGTTTGGCGATGTCCTCGTCCCAGTGGATCGGGTTGGCGTCCCCGGCCACGCCGGCATAGTTCACCAGGTCACCGCGCGACAGCCGGGTGTGGTGGACGGCAATCTCGTCGCCGACTTTCACGTCATCGAACGACGGCGTCCCCGGCCTGCGGTTGCTGCCATCGGCGATGCGGATCTCGCCCTCGGGTCGCACGGTCTTCTCGTAGGCGGCTTCGGATTCCCCGACGTCGAGGATGTTGACGTCGTGCATCATGGCCTTCTGCACGGCCGTTTTGATCGTCGGGTCGACGTCTTCGGCGGTGACACCGACGACCGTGGTGTGCAGGGTGTGCACGCGCTCGCCCGCGGGATCGGTGAACGTGTTCGTGACGGTGATCAGGTCGCGGCCGGCGATCCGCCGCACCGACGTCAGTTCGACGTCGATGCGCAGTTCGTCACCGGCCACGATCGGGCGGTGCTGCTCGAAGACTTCCTCGGTCTGCACGTAGGTGTCGTAGCCGACGACGATCGATTCGAACATGCGGCGATTGCAGGCCATGGCCGGGGTCGACGTGAACGTCAGAGGCGCCACCAGACCCGAGTAACCCAGTTCCGCGGCAGCGTCGACATCCCAGTGCGCGGGGTGGTAGTCCTGCACGGCACGGGCGTACTCGCGCACCTTCTCACGGCCGACCAGGTACGGATCGTCCATTTGGTACCAATGGCCGACTCGCGCTTCGATCGCCGACGCTTCCGGTGCTGCAGTCATGAAATGCTCAACTTTTCTATCGGCGGATCGCTGAGGCCGACCAAAGCACACTAACGTGCGAGCGCTACGGCACGAACAACGTCCCGGCGTCCGATGCCGCTTTTTGCAGTTCCGGAATCGTCATATCGGCGTAGTCGGCGTTGACCGGCCCCGACGCGTATCCCAGCCACGGCACGACGCCGGGGTCCGGGGTGACGCCCAGGTGGTAGGCCTGGATGCCGGGAAGGTGGTACTGGAGGAAGTTGCCCAGAATGTCGGCGAGGAAGATCGCGTTCCCGATCGGACCGGTGCCCCACAGCGCTGACGCGTTGATCAACGGCGTGGCGGCGTCGGGATTGCCGATCATCACGATCGAGCCGTAATGCGGCTTGCTTCCGCCCCCGGGCACATACTCCATGAACGGCTGCAGACCCGGCAGATCGGTGGAGAAGTAGCCCGCGGTGTCGCCATAGGTGAGGACGTTGACGAAGCCGGAGTTGGCGCCGTTGCCCGGCACCGTGGTGTTCAGGCCTGGGCTCTCGAATCCGATGCCGCCCAGGCCGGTTTGTTGAGCGACGTACGCGGCCTCCCAACCGCCGAGCGAGTGTCCCGTGACGAAGATGTCTTCCCTCCGGTAGCCCTGTGCGATGGCGGCAGCCTCCACCTCCTGCTGGAAGGCCAGCGCATCCCTGAACGCCTGTGGTGTGGTGTCGGTGAACACCACCTGCACGTCGGTGATCACCTGGGACACCGCGATCAGTGGGTTGAACAGCAGGTTCGTCCCGCCCGTCGTGCCCTGGTAGGCGATGATGATCTGGCCATCGGGCGTCACCCACGCCTTTCCGGACATGCCCGTCAGCACATTGGTCTGCGACACCTGTTTGCCGTCGACCGTCAACGGCTTGAGGCCGCCCGGGGTACCTCCGAGCACATATGCGGTGGTCGAGGCGTTGAGGAACTGTGCGACCGTCGGAGTGTTGCCGGTGGTCGGGCCGGTGTAGGTCAGCGTCGGCGGCATCGGTTGCACGTCCGGCGGCTTGGTCAGCCCGAGCTTGTCCTCGACATCCCGGAACGCCGCGAACAACGCGTCGTTGATCGGTGCGAAGTCCAGCGGGCTCTTCGGGCCGTTCGCCGAGGACGTGATGTCCAGCGCTTGCAGCACCGTGTTGACGACGCGACCGGGCAGCGCGGCGATCTCGGCGATCGGCGACAACGGCTCGGGCTCGGGTGGAGTCGTGGTGGTCGTGGCTGCCGCGGCGACCTTGGCGGACAGGGGAGGCGTCTTTACGACGGGCTTGGGAGTGGCTCGTGTGACGGCTGGGGCGTCGAGCGCTTTCACCGGAAGCTTGTGCTCCGTCAGCGCTTTCGTGACGTCCTTTACCGCGGGCAGGTTGAGGGTCAGCGGTCTGCTGGGTTCCGCAAGTCGTATACGGCCGGGGTCGGTCGCCTTGACCGGCCGCGATCTTTCCCACGGTTTCTTCGTCACCGAGTCTGGTTGCGACAGCGACGGTTTCGCCGCATCCGATGCGGGCTCGCCACGCCCTGTGTCGGTGTCGGTGTCACGCGGCTTCGTCGCTGTCGACGATCGCTCGTGACGGGGCCGGTGGTCGGGCTTTTTGGGGCCGGCGGCGGATTCCGCACTCGATTGACTCGACGACTTGCCTGATGAATCGGGCTCGGCCCACGCCACCGCCTGGCCGTTCGCGAGTCCGATGCCGATGCCCACCCCGATCGCCGCGGTGGCCAGGCCGTACCGGATGTGTCGACGTCTGGCGTAGTTCGTGCAGCGCGGAGCATCCACCATTTTCAATGTCCCCCTTGACATTCCACGGTGCTGTTCGCGCCTGTCGATGGCGGGAGTGCCGGCCGTCGCGAACACACGCCGGCTCAATGTATGACAGCGCGTGATGTCATCCGGGGCTTTTTGGCAGATTGCGCCGACAGGGAGGATTGGCACTCACCGCTTTGACCCACTAATTTCCCTGGGGTGATGTCCTCAGCTGCTGGTGCAGTCGCGCGATGGATTCTCCCGTTCCTTGCGGTTGCGATGGTCTTCGCCGCCGCGCCGACGCAGGTCGGTTCGGGCCCGGCGGTCCGCCTGGCCAGTGACGGAAACCCGCTGGTCGGGATGCCGTTCTACGTCAATCCCAATTCCAAGGCCATGCGCGCGTCGAAGAGCGACCCGAGCCCCGAGCTGGCCGCCATCGCCAACACGCCGACCGCGTACTGGATGGACCACATCTCGACGCCTTCCGTGGATGCGAAGTACATCGCCGACGCCCAGGCGGCAGGCACCATGCCGATCCTGGCTCTCTACGGAATCCCGCATCGCGATTGCGGCAGCTACGCCGCGGGCGGGTTCGGGTCGGCCGATGCGTACCGCGGCTGGATCGACGGCGTCGCGGCCGCCATCGGCGGCGGACGTGCGGCGGTCATTCTCGAACCTGACGCATTGGCCATGGCCGATTGCCTGTCGGCCGATCAGCGTCAGGAACGATTCGACCTGATGCGCTACGCGGTCGACACGCTCACCCGCAATCCGGGCACAGCCGTCTATGTCGACGCCGGCCATCCGCGGTGGGTGCCCGCCCCGGACATGGCCGCCAGGCTCAACGAGGTCGGTGTGGCCAAGGCCCGTGGGTTCAGCCTCAACACCGCGAACTTCTTCACCACCGAGGAGTCGACCGGTTACGGCGAGGCCATTTCCGGCATGACCAACGGTGCGCACTACGTGATCGACACGTCGCGCAACGGACTCGGGCCCGTCGACAGCGACTCGTGGTGCAACCCGCCGGGCCGCGCGCTCGGGGTGCCGCCCACCACGGCGACCGCAAGCCCGCATGCCGACGCGTACCTGTGGGTCAAGCGGCCGGGTGAGTCCGACGGGTCGTGCGGCAGCGGAGAAGCCTCGGCCGGCACGTTCGTCAACCAGTACGCGATCGACCTGGCCCGCAACGCGGGTCAGTAGGGGCCACCCCGCCGATAAGGTTCAGGCATGCCGGGCGTCGAGACCTCCGAGATCGTGTCTGCCTACGCGGCCCAGTTCAACAGGCGATTGCTCGACGGGCACGCGGTGACGTCGCCGTTGGGCGCATGGCTCCTGTTGGCCTTGGTCGGTCCGGCGGCCGGGGGAGCGAGCCGCGGCGATCTCGAGGCTGTCCTCGGCACGACGGTCGACGACGCCGCAGATCGGGCGCGCAGCCTGTTGAGCCAACCGCACCCCGCGGTGTCTGCGATCGCGGCGGTGTGGGACCGCGAGTTGGGGCCGGCTTTCGACGCATGGGCCGAGACACTGCCCGACGTGGTGGAGCGCGGGCGCGTGCCGGATCAGGCGCGCGCCAACGCCTGGGCCAGCGCTCGCACGAACGGCTTGATCGACGAATTCCCGCTCAACATCGACAGTTTGGTTCGGCTCGTGCTCGCCTCCGCGCTGGCGACGGATATTCGCTGGGGCACCCCACTGGGAACGGTTGAGGAGCTCGGCGGCGAATTCGGTACCGCGGTCAACCGGGCCCTGTCGCTTCAGCACGGCCTGCAGCTGGTGGCCGAAACCGACGCGGCCGGGTTGGTCGCGGTGGCGGCACCGTACTCGTCGTCGGCGCTGGAGGTGCTCAGTGTTATTGCAGCACCTGACGTTTCACCCCGCGACGTGGACACGGCGGCCCACCAGATTGCCGCGATGCTTCGCGGTGACGAGCGAGGTGCGCGTCGGCTGCCTGCCGAAGAACTCACCGACGGACACGCGTGGACGGTGACAGAACGCCGCGAACAACGATCCGGCGGTCCGCAGGTGCAGGCGGAGTTTCGCAGTTTTCTGCCGGCGTGGTCGGCGACGAGCAACCACGACCTCGCGGACGCTCCCGGCGTGCCCATGGTGTTCGACACGTTGACCGGTTTCGCTCGGCGAGAGGATCTGCCGGTGAGCTTCACCGCAAAGCAGACGGCCATCGCGTCATACTCGCGCACCGGATTCAAGGCCGCGGCGGTGACCGCGATGGGCCTGCGCGCAGCGGGCATGCCGTCATTTCATGAGGTACTGGTGCGGCGCATCGAGTTGCGCTTCAACCGCCCCTACGCGGTGCTTGCCTGCGCCGCAAGAGATGACGGGCCGACCGCATGGCGCGGGGTGCCGGTGTTCAGCGCCTGGGTCACCGAGCCGCAGGAGATCGAGCCCGACGACCCCGGCCCACCGCGACCCGTCCCGGTTCGATGACCGCCTGACGCGGACGTTCCGAGCACGCGCTCACCAACTCGTGCGCACCGATGCCGCCGCGCCGGTCACCACCGTGTTCGGCGGCACGTCTCTGGTCACGACGGCTCCGGCGCCGACCACCGAATTCACGCCGACCGTGACACCGGGCAGGATCGTGACGGCCGCGCCGAGCCACACGTTGTCTTCGAGGACGATGGGTGCGGCGAGGATGTACTCGCGCCGCTCGGCGGGCGGAACCGGATGCCCGGACGTGATCAGATTCGTCTTCGGTCCGATCATCGTCCCGGCGCCGACGCTGATGCCGCCCTGATCGAAGAACGTGCATCCCTGATTGACGAAGACGTTCTCGCCGAAGGTGGTGTTGAGCCCGTTGTCGGTGAAGAACGGCGGATACACCGTGACGGTCTTCGGGAGCGGCCCGCCGAACACCTGGGCCAACAGCGCCGCTCGCTCTTCGGCGGCGTCGAACGCAAGCAGGTTGAGCCGCGACGTGAGTGTGGTGACGTGATGGATCCGTTCGGCAACACGTTCCCACTCGGGGGTTTGGATGTAGAGGCGGCCGGAGGTCAAATAGGGCATGCACCGATCTCATCAGCGGCCATGACGGCGCGGCAATCAACCGACACGCATGCCCGTCACAACCAGGCGTTGAGCGTTGGATCTTGACGGCGTACGCACATTCGTCGCCGCGGCCGACCTGGGTCAGTTCCAAGCCGCGGCGGACGAGTTAGGCCTTACACCGCAAGCGGTTTCGAAGCGTGTCGCCGCATTGGAGCACGACATCGGGGCCGTGCTGTTCACGCGCACCCCGCACGGCGTGCGGCTCACCAGCGACGGCCAGACGTTCCTTCCGCATGCGCAGGATCTGCTCGGCGCCGCGGAACGCGCGAGGCAGTCGGTCCGGCCCGAGGCTCGGCCACTTCGCGTCGATGTGCCCCATCGCCGCGTCGCGCCATCAGTTGTTCTTCAGGACTTTCATCTCGCCCATCCCGAGCTGGACGTCGAAGTCGTCACGTTGCCGAACAACACCCTCGCCGGAGCGCTGACCGCGGTGCACTCCGGAAGTGTCGATGCCTCGTTTCGGGCGGTGACGATGCCGGCCGCGGACATGCCGGACGGCTTGACCGCAGCGCGTGCGATCGACCATGAACTGGAACTCCTCGTCGGGCCCAAGCATCCACTCGCGAGCAGAACCAGCATCGACCCACGCGCCGTCGCGGGGCATCGGATCTGGATCCCGGGCATCGCTGCCGGCACGGAGTGGGCGGCGTTCTATAACGAGCTGGCCGACGCATTCGGCCTCACGATCGACGGGCGCGGGCCGCACTTCGGTGACGAAGCCCTTCTCGAAACACTCTGCCAAGCAACGGATATCGCCACTGTGGTGGGCAAACGCGACCGCTATCTGTGGCCTTCCTGGTACGAATTGCGTCGCATACCGCTGCGCAACCCCACACCCGTCTACCCGCACTCGCTCGTCTGGCTGAGCGCCAACCCACACCCTGGTCTGGCGACCCTGCGCAACTACCTCGGCGCGCTGCACAAGCCTGGGTGCCACGAGCCGGACGTCTGGTTGCCGTCATGGGCCGACGCCGCGACAGGCAGTCTCGCCGAAACTGACTCTTGACAACCTACAACCGATTGGTTGTATGTTTGTGGTGTGACCGAGCAGGACGAGGATCGGGCGGACGCCCTGTTCCACGCGCTCGCCGACCGTACGAGGCGCGACATCATGCGCCGAGTACTGGCCGGGGAGCACTCGGTTTCCGCGCTCGCGACGAAGTATGACATGAGCTTCGCCGCAGTGCAAAAGCACGTTGCCGTGCTCGAAAAGGCTGGTCTGATCACCAAGCGACGCAGTGGTCGCGAGCAACTGGCCAGTGGTGACGTGGATGCGGTGCGGTCGGTGGGTTCGATGCTCACTGAGCTGGAGCAGGTTTGGCGTGGCCGCATCGCACGCATCGACGAACTCATCTCATCCGACACGACCAAGGAGAACTGAACCATGCCCGTGACAGACGTCCAACACGACATCGACAAGCTGACTCTGACGATCACCGCAGATTTCGCGGCTCCCGTCGAACGGATCTGGCAGGTCTACGCCGACCCGCGCCAGCTCGAAAAGGTTTGGGGCCCGCCGACTTATCCCGCGACCGTCGTCGACCACAACCTCACGCCCGGCGGCCGCGTGACGTACTACATGACCGGACCGGAGGGTGACAAGCACGCCGGATACTGGGAGATCACGTCCGTCGACGAGCCGAGAAGCCTGGAATTCCTCGACGGCTTCGCCGACATCGACTTGAACCCCAACCCCGATATGCCGGTGTCGCGCAACGTCTATACGTTCGCCGAACACCAGGGCGGTACGCGGGCTACCTACGTGAGCACGTTCGAGTCCGCCGAGGCGCTTCAGCAGGTGCTCGACATGGGCATCGTCGAGGGATCCACGTTGGCGATCAACCAGATCGACGAACTGCTCGCCGCCTGAGTCGCGGGGCTCAGCGGTGCCGGCCGCCGGTCGCCGCGACGGCGCGCGCTTCGGCGTCGGTGTCGTCGGTGTTGCGATCAGAGGCCAGCATGATCGCGGTGATCGGGATGACGAGTGCGAGCAGGCCGATCACGAAGACCGGGAACAGGAACGAGAACGCCTCGGGCCCACCGGGAACCGGCACGGTGCGGTCGACGGTGACCCGGACCGCGGCCATCCCCGTGTAGTGCATGCCAACGACGGCGACACCCATCACGAGACCGGCGGCGAACCGCAGCACCGGCGACTTGAGGACGAGGGTGAACCACAGCGCCGCCGTCGCGGCCACCACGGCGATCAGAAATGACAGGGCGACAAGGAATTTGTCGTAGGCGATCGTGCCCTGGATCTGCATCGCCCACATGCCGGTGTAGTGCATGAGGGCGACGGCCAGGCCGGTGATCACGCCACCGGCGATGAGACGGCGCAGATCGAAGGTGCGGCCGATCGTGACCAACCCCGCGAACACGGCCGCGATCGCCAGCACCGCGGATGCCACAGTCCAGCCGAGGTGGTAGCGCACCACGCTGTTGGGAATCGCGAAGCCCAGCATGGCGATGAAGTGCATGAGCCAGATTCCGACGCCGCCGATCGCGATGGCCGCCATCAACAGCCACCGCAACCGGTCGCGTTCGGTGGCGGCGCGGGCACCGCAGCGGGTGCATGCCAGGCCGACGACCGAGCCGGTCACGGAGACGATGTACGCCAGGAACAACAGCCAGAGGCCCATGTCGAAGTGGTGCACGTGATGGTGGTTCATGAGGGTTCCTCAAGACTGTGGGGCTGGTGGATCAGGGGATCAGGGCACGGTCGTCGGCAGACGGTCCAGTGCGTAGGAGGTGATGGCGATCAACGCGTTCTTCGCCGAATCGCGTTGCCGCGCGTCGACACTGATGATCGGCACGTTGGGAGACACGGAGAGCGCCTCGCGGAGATCTTCGACGGTGTGCTTCGGCGCGTCGTCGAACTCGTTGACGGCGATCAGGAATGGCAGGCTTCGTGCCTCGAAGAAGTCGACGGCCGCGAAGCTG
The DNA here is from genome assembly GCF_002101965.1 of Mycolicibacterium wolinskyi. Lineage (GTDB taxonomy): Bacteria > Actinomycetota > Actinomycetes > Mycobacteriales > Mycobacteriaceae > Mycobacterium > Mycobacterium wolinskyi. The sequence goes on along the minus strand of NZ_LQQA01000013.1, from coordinate 380,644 downwards.
TCGTCGAGCCTGCGGGTGTCGACCAGCACGATGGCGCCGATCGCGCCATGGACCAGGTCGTCCCACATGAACCAGAACCGGCGTTGCCCGGGTGTGCCGAACAGGTAGAGCACGAGATCGCTCGCGATGGTGATCCGGCCGAAGTCCATTGCGACCGTGGTGGTCTCTTTGCCCGGCGTCGCGTCGATGTCGTCGTGGCCGTGGGACACGTTCGTGACGAGGGCCTCGGTGCGCAGCGGCACGATCTCCGACACCGCGCCGACGAACGTGGTCTTGCCGACACCGAAGCCGCCGGCGATCACGATCTTCGTCGACGACACGGTGGCACCGGCGTCAGAGTGCGCGTAGTCCACTGAGGGTCCTTTCGATCAGTCGGCGCCGCTCCGTTGCGGTCGTGTGGTCGGTCAGCGTGGCGTGCACCCGCAGGTGGCCGCTCTCCACCAGATCACCGACCAGTACGCGCGTCACCCCGATGGGCAGACCGGCGTAGGCCGAGATCTCGGCGATCGACGGTCGGCTGGCGCAGAGCTGCACGATGACCGAGTGGACGTCGCCCGGCGCCCAGTCGAGCTCGCTGCTCGACACCAGCGCCTCCACCGAGGCCTCGATCGGTATCTCGATCCGCGCGCGGGTCCGCCCACCTGTCAGCGTGTAGGGCCGGGCACGACTGGCTGATTGTTTCTGCTCAGGCCTGTCCATGCTGAGCGTCATCGAACTCCTTGCGTGGCACGTGGAGTCGCCTGCACGGTCTTGCCGACGCGGTCGACGAGCAACGCCATCTCGTAGCCGACCTGCCCGATGTCGCAGGAGACCGACGCGAGCGTCGCGAGATAGGAACCGTTTCCGACCCCCATCAACAGCAGGAAACCGTCATCCATCTCGACGATGGACTGGCGGACGTTGCCGGCCTCGAACAGCCGGGCGGCGCCGGTCGACAGGCTCGCCAAACCCGATGTCACGGCGGCCAACTGCTCTGCGCGGTCAGCGGGAAGGTGTGAGTTCGAGGCCATCAGCAGACCGTCGGCCGACACGAGGATCGCATGTGACACGCCAGGCACATCGCGGACGAAGCTGGACACGAGCCAGTCGAGGGTGCGTCTGGTCGCAGGAGCAGAGCCAGCCGACCCAGCGTGTGGTTGCGTGCCGGTGTTCATCGGTCTCCTTCGATTCGGCGGTGTGCTGCATCGGTTTCGGCTCGGCCTCTGCGAACGCCTGCCAGTTGTCGGCTCAGCACGTCGCGGATCGCCGCGGGGTCCTTCCCCACGTCGGATCTGGCGTGAGCTTCCGGCCTGGTGTCGTCCGGAACGAGGCGGGCACCGCGTTCGCGGATCGGCAGTCCGGATTCAGTATGCCGTTTGGGTTCCTGATCGACGGCCTTGGCGGCAGCGGCCCAGAGGGCATCCGCCGAACTCGTCCAGGCCCGGCTGCGCGATTCCTGCGCCACCGGATCCATCAGCCATTCGGACGTCATCCGCTCGAAGATCGGCGCGCTCTCGGACTCGATGTCAAGCCATGGGCGTTCGGGCGCGGGCGGTGCCGGCTCAGGCGGCTCCGGCCGGACGGGCGCGGGTGGCGTCGGGGCAGAAGTGGAGGTAGGGGAAGAAGTAAAGAAGGACAGCGCGTTCGGTCGCGACTGGTGTTCGGCGCCGTCGTCGTCGGCCGGTTGCGGCACCGGCGGCGCCGACAGCCCGTTCGTGGGAGCGGGGACACCGTTGACACCGCTCGCGCCGGGCGACCGCTTCGGGAGCGTACTGCCGTTGTTGGTGGTGTGAACCGCGGCGGGGGGTGCGCTTGCCGTCGCCGTCTGCACACCAGCGGTGTCGTCGGCGAGTGCCCGCCCAGCGCCGCGCTCGTGCGAAGGCGCCTGCATCTGTTCGCGGGAGTGACGCGGGGTGTCGGCGAATGCGGGCGAGTCGCCGAGTGCGTCGCCCATTGCGGCGGGCGGGGCGATCAGCGCGCCGGGCAGATGCACGCTCACCGTCACACCGGGCCGGTCGGTCAGGTGGCTGGTGGTGCGCAGCCGCACCGTCGCGTCATGACGTCGCGCGAGCCGGCCGACCACGAAAAGGCCCATGCGTTTCGCCGTCTCGGATGTCACCTCACCGCCGAGTGCGAGCCGGTCGTTCGCCGCGCTCATGTCCTCCTTGGACATGCCGAGCCCGCGGTCGGCCACCTCGACCAGGACGCCGGCGTCGACCGCGCGCCCGACCGTGACCAGAACCGGCGATTCGGGTGGTGAGTACCGAAGTGCGTTGTCGAGGAGTTCTGCGATCAGGTGGCCGATGTCGCCTGCCGCCGCGCCGACGATCGAGACGTCGACGATGGGGCCGACCTGGACCCGGCGGTACTCCTCGACCTCGGACATCGCGGCGCGCAGCACGTCCGGCAGTGGAACGGGTGCCGACATGCGGTGGCGTTCCACCGTGTCGGCGAGCACGAGCAGGTTGTCGCCGTTGCGGCGCATGCGCGTGGCGAGGTGATCGAGCCGGAACAGATGCTCGAGCCGCACCGGGTCGTCCTCGTCGACCTCGAGCGTCTCGATCAGCGCGAGCTGCTCCTCCACGAGGGACCGGCTCCGTCGCGAGAGGGTCTCGAACATGTCGCCGATCTGCAGGCGAACCCCGTGCTCGCTCGCGAGGCGGACGGCCTGGTGGTGGATGTCGTCGATCGCGCGCGCGAGCTGCCCTACTTCTTCTTTGGTGCGGACCGGCAGCGCGGTGATCTCCGGCAGGCCGCCACCCTTGCTGAGACGCTCGATCTCCTCGGGCAGCTCGACCTGCGCGACGTGCAGTGCGCCGCGGCGCAGCCGGTTGATCGAGCGGATGAGCGAGCGCCCGACCGCGAGGGCGAAGACGAGTGCGGTCAGCACCGCGCCGAGGATGATCGCGGTGTCACGCAGGGCGTCGGACCGCAGTGCGTTGGCTCGGTCGTGCAGCGTGCGGTCGAGGTCGGACGACAGCTGCTGTGTCAGTCCGCGGTACTTGTCGACGCTCGCCTGCATGGCGTTGGTGAAGCCGGCCGCCGGTATGGACTCGTTCAGGGGCCGCGTGTAGGCCGTGCGGCGAACGTCGGATGCGTCACGCAACGCCGCGGCGTCATCCGTGAGCGTCAACTGGGCGAGCCGGTCGATCGCCGCCGCCTCGGCGCCTGCCGCGTCGGCCGCCTCGGTCCGCAGCTCGGCCGAATCGACGAACCCCGGCGTGGCGACCAGCACCCGCTGCGTGGTGAGCGCCCGTTGTGCCGCGAGAACCGTGACCAGCTGGTCCGCGAGCGGGCGGACGGTCGTGTCGTCGACGGTCGCCGTCGTCGTCGCGATCGCCGCGATGACCTCAGATGCCACGCTCCGTGCTCGTTCGGCGATCTCCGGCTGCGGGACCGGGCGGGACGTGATCTCGTCGCGCAGGGTTTTGGCGGTCGAAGATGCCGTCGCGAGTTCGGCGGCTACCGCAGGGTCGAACTCCGCGGACGTGGTCACCGACGCCAGGGTCTCGGCGCTCGCGTCGAACTGCTCGAGCGGCTCCTCGATCGGCGCACCCGAGGCGGCGGCGTAGGCGAGAGCGTCGAGCCGGTCGACCAGCTCGACCGCGGGCACGACGATCACGGCGTTGTCGGATGCGACGCTCAACTCGGACGCCGCAGTGAGTTCGTTCGAGATCCGGACTGCGCCGAACGTCGCAGCGAGCAGGATCGGGAGCACCAGGGTCGCCGCGACCTTCCAGCGCAACGGCCAGCCGTCGAACGACAGCCGCGCCGTCGCCGGACGCGGATGTTCACCGATATTCGGATCTTTTTCATCCACGGCCGTACCACCCTCCGCCGAGCTAATTAACGTTCAGGTAGGACTCGGCTCCGGGAGATGGTAAACGACTGATAACGATTCTGCATCGACGGGGGCAACCAGAGCGCGTTCGCTGGCGCTCGAACTGATTAGCGAATCCGCTGTCGCGCGAGTGTGCGCCCTACGCACAGTTTCCACCCCGTTTGCGCGCACAGCCCCCACGCTCGGCGGCTATGGTCGTGGACTGCGGCCGCCGCTGTAGCCGTTCCGTGACAAACACTTGACCGAATTGTCAACGCACCAGCGGACATTCGGTGGCCCACGGGCACGTACCATGACATCGTTCAAGACCGGGCGGTCGTAATAGAGGGATCGGACTGATGCGGGCGATCATTCAGGGTGTACTCGCGTTGGTCGTGGTCACCATGGCCGTTTCGGCTGGTACGACGAGTGTCGACCCCGCGGCGGCCAGCCAGCCGCTGAACTCTTCCATCGAATCGATCGCACCGAAGCAAGGTGATGTCGTGGGTGTCGGGCATCCGGTCGTGGTGACGTTCAGCAAGCCGATCGCCAACCGGTCGGCGGTCGAGCGTGCCATCGCGGTGAAGTCGACACCGGCCCGCACCGGCAAGTTCGAATGGCTCGAAAGCAATGTGGTGCAATGGGTTCCGGACAAGTTCTGGCCCGCGCACAGCACGGTGAGCCTCTCGGTGAGCGGTAAGCTGGCGCAGTTCCAGACCGGCGCCGCCGTTGTCGGCGTCGCCGATATCTCCGATCACACCTTCACCGTGACCATCGACGGGATCGGCGCAGGATCCCCGATCCCACTGCCGGCCCCGCACCACCTTCCGCGCCGAGGCGAGGAGGGCGTGCTCCTGGCTTCCATGGGGCGCCCCGAGTATCCGACGCCTGTCGGCACCTACACCGTGCTGGAGAAAGAGCGCTCGGTGACGATGGACTCGAGCAGTGTCGGTATACCCGTGGACGCCGCTGACGGTTACCTACTCGAGGTGGATTACGCGGTCCGGATCACGCGGCGCGGTATCTTCGTGCACTCCGCTCCGTGGGCTGTCGCATCGATGGGGTTGGAGAATGTCAGCCATGGCTGCATCAGCCTGATCCCGGCCGCCGCGGAGTGGTACTTCAACACGGTCAACGTCGGCGATCCGGTGATCGTGCAGGAATAGCATTCTGCGAGTACCTGATTCGGATAACTGTCACAATTCTCCCAATAGAGAAATGGCGCTTCGAACCGGGATCCGGCTCGAAGCGCCATCGGTGAGGCGGGGCGGGTGACCGCAGGCTCAGCTCTCGGGCCCGGGTTCGATCGGCACGCCCGGTGTGGGTCCGCCTGCGCCAGCCGGTCGGCCGGTCGGCACGCCCTTTCCGGTTGCCACACCGCCCATTTCGGCTACCGGAGCGGCGATGGGCGCTGCCGCGACCGGGCCGGCGACGGGCACAGGCGGTGCGACGGGGACGGGCGGAACGACGGGGACGGGCGGTGGCGCGAGGGGCACCGGCGGGACCACGGGCACCGGCGGCACACCCGCGGGCGGGACGACGGGCACCGGCGGTGCCAACGGAGCCGCGACCCCCGATGCCTCGACAGCTGCAGCGCTGCATGGTGCCGCGGGAGCTGCGCCCGCGGCGCCGGCGGCCATGTCGACGCACTTGTATCCACCCGTCTTCAGCGGGGTGGCCGCCGCGTGCGGGCTCAACACCGCTGCGGCTGCGCACAATCCAGCGCCGGCAACCACTTTCACGGCGATTTGAGCAAAGTTGATCGTCACCGGCGACTCCCTTGATGATGCCTCGAAATGACTGTCACGAAAATTAGCGCAGCTGAACGGTAAGCCAACCAGGGAAAGCCGTCTACACGGTTCCGAACCGACTCCCGAGTTGGCATCGGAACGAGCCGGATCCGTGACTGGACCGTTCCCGATCCGAAATGTTCGGTGGCGGCGCGACATCCAGCTGCACTACGCCGGCATGCGAATCCGGCAAAAGTCGCCGAACCCAGCGAAGGACGGGCTAGGTGCCCTTGCTGTTGACGGCGAACACCTCGTCTGACATGCCGTGCAACCCGATGTCAGTCCCTGTCATTCCCGCTGCGCGTCGATTTCCGATTGAGGTAGTTCACTACTCACGACTCGTCATGGCCGCAGCAGTTTGACTTGCCCTCACGTACATGAACACGTGAAGGGGGCGTCATGATGCGACATGGCCGAGACAGATTTTTCGTGGTCGGGGAGGGCGTACTCACCGAAGACGCCGCCGTCGACCCGAGGGCACGCGGCGCGGCGGTGAGTCCGGCGCCGCACCTGTCGGAAGTGGACGAGCTGCGCCAGTTCCGGTTCTCCCGGATCGGTCCGCAGGGCGACCCGGCATCCACGGGTCTCGTGTCGGCGATGGCGGAAACGATCACGGAGACGACGCCGGACCGCGACGGGGATATCCCGGCCGGTTTCACCTACCTAGGGCAGTTCGTCGACCACGACCTGACGATGGACAAGACCGTTGGCGAGCTCGGCTCCGATGTGACCGTCGACGAACTCATCCAAGGACGTTCGCCCGCACTCGATCTCGATTCGCTCTACGGTCGCGGCCCAACCGGCGATCCGCAGTTCTACACCGACGGACTGCATCTGAAGATGGGTCGCACGGAGGCGCTGGATGACTTTCTGCCCGCTTTCGACGGTCACGATCTGCCTCGTGAGCCGCAGCAGCGGCTTGCGCTGATTCCGGACCACCGCAACGACGAGAACCTCGCGGTGGCCCAGACCCACCTTGCTTTCATCCGATTCCACAACCGGGTGGTCGGCACGGTCGCCCCGGGACCGGCGGCGACGATGTTCGAGGCGGCGCGCGAGAGCGTCGTCAAGCACTACCAGTGGATGCTCAAAACGGACTACCTCCCGCGGATCGTCGACCCGGGAATCGTGCAAGACGTGTTCACCAATGGCCGCACTCTCTTCGAGACGTCGCCGGCGGCGGGCGACGCGCCCACCATGCCGATCGAGTTCTCCGTCGCGGCATTCCGGCTTGGGCACAGCATGATTCGCGACACCTACAACTGGAACCGGTTCTTCGACAACGGCGGCGGGGCCCTGTTCTTCCTGTTCGGATTCTCCGCGACCAGCGGTGGCCTGGCCGGTGACCGGCCGTTGCCGTCGAACTGGATCGCCGACTTCCGCAGGCTGTACAACTTCGCCGAGGCGGGGCGTCCCGATCTGGCGGTACCGGACGCGAAGTTCAACAACGCACGCAACATCGACACGCAGCTCACCGACCCGCTGGCCGACCTTCCGCCCGGCTCCTTCGGCGAGTCAGCGCCGCCGGCCGATCCGTTGCACGCCAATCTCGCGTTCCGCAACCTCGTCCGCGGCAGCATGGTCAAGTTGGCCAGCGGTCAGCAGATGGCGGCCCTCGCCGGAGTGACACCCTTGACCGCCGACGAGATTCTCAAGGGCGACGGCAGCGGTGTCGACTTCACCGGTCTGGCCCAGCAGCTGCGCGACGAGCTCACCAGCAGCACGCCACTGTGGATCTACATCTTGCGGGAAGCCGAGCTCAACGGCGGTCGGCTCACCGGGGTGGGCGGCCGCATCGTGGCCGAGGTGTTCCACCGGGCCATCGAAGGAAGCACGTATTCCATTGTGCGCGAGCCCCACTGGCGGCCCACACTAGGGCCCGACGCACTCACTTTCCGGATGGTGGACCTCCTGCTGTTCGCGTTCGAGGGCCGCGCCGACCTACTCAACCCGCTCGGCGACGAGCCGGCACAGGAGTTCGAGATCATCGAACTGCGCCGCGGCGCCGACGGGCCGCACGTGAAGATCCTGCAGCACCTGTTGCGCGCGCGGCGGTTCGACCTCGTGGCCGACGGCATCTTCGGTCCGGTCACCGAGCAGGCCGTGCGCCGGTTCCAGGGGAACCAGGGCATCACCGTCGACGGAATCGTGGGTCCGGTCACGTGGTCTCGGCTCTTCATCCTCGTCCGGCGCGGCAGCATCGGTGAGGCCGTCAGGGGAGTGCAGGTCCGGATGAACCTGCGCCAGGCCGACCCCATCGCCGTCGACGGCGACTTCGGCCCGCTCACCGAGCAGGCGGTGCGGGACTTCCAGACCAGTGAAGGCATCGAGAGCGACGGCATCGTCGGCCCGATCACGTGGCGCAGGTGTGTGTCCCAACCCGTCGTGCCGGGGTAGGCGAGACGGTCAGCGGCTCGCCCGCGACCTCTCGGTCAATGCGGCCAGGTTCTCGACCGACTTGCGAATGTCTGAGATCAGTACCTTGGCGACGAGCCGCCCGACGGGACCGCCGAGAACACCGCCGCCGAGGTCGGCGTGCACATGAAACAGCGAGCCGGGGTGGTTGTCCTCGACCGTGAGATCCAGCTGGATTTTCACGCCACCTCGGCCGCTGCCGTGCAACTGGATCCGGCGCGGCTCGTCGTAATCGGTGACCTCCCAGTGGATGATGTTGCGAAATCCCTTGACCTTGATGCACGAGGAGACTTTCGTCCCTTTTTGGATCCGCTCGGGAATCTCGCTGCGCCATCCGCCGAAGATGGTCAGCCATTCGTCGAAACGCCAGAGGTCGGAGGCGATTCTCCAGGCCTGCTCAGGTGTCGCTGACGAGGTTTGTGTGACGTCGACATCTGCCATGGGCGAGGGGGTACCCAATCGCCGCGCCGCAGACACCCCTGGTCCGGTACCTCAGTCGGTAGACCTGATGGGGACCCGGCGTTGCCGGTCCGACACCGGCCACACGTACGGCAGGTCGTCGGGGACGTCGGGAAAGTGCGGCCGGTAGAACTCGGGGTCCTTACGCAGCAGGGACGACTTGTGGCTGCGGTGAAATGCCGGGTCGCCGATCCATGGCGGCAACTCGTCCGCGCGCGCCAGCGCACGCTGTTGACGGACGCGCGCAATTCCGGTTCCCGCTTTCAGATCGGCCAGCAGGGTGGCGGCCGTCGTGTCCTTGTGCCCGTGGGCCAGCCACTCCTCGCACACCGCCAAGCCGTACCGGACCAGCGCCTCCTCGTACCCCGCCCACATCGCCGCGGCGGGGTGATGGCGCCAACCGTAACCCGGCACGGTGAGCGCCCTCAGCACCTGAATGGTCTCTGCGCGTTGCTTGCCCAGCCGACGCGGGTCGAGCAGTTTCGCCGAGTCTGCGAAGTCGGGGCAGGGAAGGAACGTCTGCACGCCTACGTTCCGGCCTGGCGCGGCGTCGCCACACGCGCCACGAAGTACAGCACCGCGCCGACGGCCACCAGGATGGCTGCGAACAGCCACACTTTGGCCGTCTGCTGGCTCAGCAGCAGAAGGCACGAGGCCACCCCGAGCACCGGTACAGCCGTCCAGACCCGAAAGTGGTTGTGGTCGACCGTGTCTCGGCGCAACACCAGCACGGCGACGTTGGTCGAGATGAACACGATCAAGAGCAGGAGCACCACGGTCTCGGCGAGCGTCGAGAGGTCACCGATCAAGGTGAGGACCATCGCCACGGCCGTCGTGGCCACGATCGCGACCCATGGTGTACGGCGTCGCGGCAGTACGGCGGACAGAGGCTTCGGCAGCAGACCATGTTCGGCCATACCGTAGGCGAGGCGGCTGGCCATGATCATCGTCAGCAGGGCGCCGTTGGCGACCGCGATCAACGCGATCGCGCTGAACACCCAGTCGGGCACCCCCAGCCCTGACTCGGACACGACGTCGAGCAGTGGACCCGACGATTGCGAAAGCTGGCTCGGTGACAGCACGGCGGCGCTGGCCAGCCCGACCAGGACGTAGACGACCCCGGCCGCGGTGAGCGCGCCGAAGAGGGCCATGGGATACACCTTGCTCGGGTCGCGGATCTCCTCGGCGACGTTCGCCGAGGTTTCGAATCCGACAAACGAGTAGTAGGCGATGATGGCTCCGGCCAGAATCGCGAGCGCCGGTACCGAATCGGCGGGGAACTCGACGATCCGGCTGACGTCGCCGTGACCACGGCCCACCGCGACCGCACCGGCGACGATGACGATCAGCAGGCCCGTCAGCTCGATGACCGTCATCACGACGTTGCTCTTCACCGACTCGCTGATACCGCGGGCATTGAGGGCCGCGACCAGCGCGAGGAAGACGATGGCCGCGGGAATCGCCGGGACGTCGATGAACGTCGCGAGGTAATCACCGGCGAACGCCAGCGCGAGGCCGGCCGCGCTGGTCACCCCGGCGGCCAGCATGCAGAAGCCGATGATGAAAGACACGAGCGGCTGCCGAAAGGCTCGTTCGGCGAATACCGCGGCGCCGCCCGCCTTCGGATACTTCGTGACGAGCTCGGCGTACGAGCCTGCCGTGAGCAGGGCCAGCAGCAGGGCGACCAGCAGCGGTGCCCACAGTGCGCCGCCGACCTTGCCTGCCAGCACGCCCATCAACGCGTAGATGCCCGCGCCCAGCACATCGCCGAGAATGAACAGGAACAGCAGCGGACCGGTGATCTTGCGTTTGAGCTTGGTGCCGGTCAGTTCGCCCTGCTGGGCGGGCGTGGTCGTCATGATGGGTTCAGTACTTCCGGTCACCCTCACTGCTGTCGAAGAATGCCCAATCGCCGTCTGCGGACAAGACTTCCATCCGCCAGCCCAGCTCGGGCTTCGCCTTCTGGTCGACGAACCAAGCGTGCGCGTCGCCGGCGCTCTCGATGTCCTTTGTGTCGACGACTTCACCTTGTGGATTGAGAACTCGATACTTCGCCATGCCGGGAGTGTTCCCCCGCCGCCACGTGGGTAATCAGAAGCCATGTCCCACACCAAGGGGTCCGACCGTGAACACACCGGTGAACCCGATGACGAACCTCCAGGTCCGGCCGACCACGGCCGCGAAGGCGGTATGGCGACCCGCGAGATCGCGCCTGAATTGACGACGCCCGAACACCAGCAGGAACAGCGCGATTGAGCGTGCATCAGCGGACATCGGCCGATGTGAGCAATTCGTATAGCGGTTTGAACAGCGGTGATACCGGGAATTAACCACCGCAGTGCTGACCCCTTGACCTTCGAGAGGCCGATGTGACAACCGCATACACCCAGGACCGTGAACCCGCCGACACCATGATCGTGGTGGACGGCGTCTACGCCCCGCAGGAGGATTCGCAACTGCTGGTCGATGTCATGGAGAAGACCGGCCTTGCGGTCGCACGCAGTGTGGCCGATCTCTGCACGGGCAGCGGAGTGGTCGCGGTCAACGCAGCCAAGCAGGGTGCCTCGAGCGTCATGGCGTTCGACATCTGCCCGCGGGCTGTACGGTGCGCACGGGCCAATGCGGCCGCCAGCAGCGCCGCCGTGGAGGTTCACCGGGGATCGTGGGCCCGCGCCGCGGAGTTCGGCCCGTTCGACCTCGTGGTGTGCAATCCGCCGTACGTGCCGCACGATCCCGACAGCGAAGCGCTGCCCGCAGCGATCGGTCCGGCGCGGGCGTGGGATGCGGGTTACGACGGCCGGATGGTCCTCGACCCGCTGTGTGAGGCCGTGCCCGACCTCCTCGCCGACGGCGGCAGCCTGCTGCTGGTGCAGTCGGAGTTCGCCGACCCCCGTAAGACGCTGGCGATGTTGTCTGCTGCCGGTCTCGACGCGGATGTCGTTGCGTGGCAGTGGATTCCGTTCGGACCGGTGTTGTCGGCCCGGGCCGAGTGGCTCGAAGAGACCGGGCGGCTGGAGCCGGGCCGGCGCGAAGAGGAACTGCTGGTGATCCGGGCGGACAAGCCGTGAGCGACACCGAACCCCGCGTTGTGCGGGTGGTGCAGGGGGGCCCGGTGATGGTGCAGGGCCCCGTCCGCATCGAACTGCCCGACGGCAGCGTCGTGGATTCCGACCGCTTCATGGTCGCGATCTGCGCCTGCCGACGCAGCAAGAACTACCCCTTGTGCGATACGAGCCATCGGCGCCGGTGCCGCGTGAACGACACCGGCCCGACAGGGTCAGCTCAGCGGTCGGCGTAGCGACGACCGGCCGTCGGCCCAGCACTCCAGCATGTGATCGGCCAGCCGGTCCTCGACGAGGGCGTGCGCCCGGATTCCGAACACCACATCCTGATCGAGGTGCGGTTCGCGCGCCACCAGATCGCCCACGACGTCGGTGCGCACCACCTGCTCGTGCACTGCATCCGCCTCGACATGCTCGGCGTAGAACCCGACGCACGGCTGCGGCGCGCCGAGGCGCTCGAGCGCATCGACGAGCCGCCGGGAGCCCGGCGACGACGTGATCTCGGTCGACGCGAAATGGCCGATCGCCGCGCCGCGCAACCTGCGGTGCAGGCCGAACAGCGACATCAGGTTCACCACGGCCAGCGTCTCGGCCGGCACATTGTCGAGGTAGCCGAGGTACGTCGAATCCAGGCCGGCGGCGTCCATGAGATCCGCGAACAACTGCTGGTGCAGACGCGGCCCGCGGCCGCCACCGAACTCGTCGAACTCCACCGCGACGAACGACGCCTTGGCCTGGCCCATCAGCCGCGGGATCGCCCAGGCATGCGGGTCGCCCTCTTTGAGGTGGTACAGCGAGCGGTGCACGAAGTACTCACGCATCTGCTCCCACGTGCCCTTGTCCCGCAGGTAATAGGACAGTCCGTCACCGTCGACGGGCTCGATCGACAGCTGCTCCATCTCGGCCATCGCGGTCTCGCCGGGTTGGATCTCGCCGACACCGCGGCGCACCTCGGACAGGAACGCATGCTCCAGCTTTCCCCGCAGATGCAGCAGGCACGGGTTCCATTCCCAGCCCGGGTCCACCCCGGCGAAGCCGCGATAGTGCAGCTCGTAGCAGACGTAGAGCGCCAGTTGCAGGTCGATGCCGTACGGATCGGAGTCCCCGAGCGACGCCTCGACGCGCGAGAGGTGATTGCTGGGAGCCCGCTCGGCCAGCAGGCTGACGACAGCCATCGACAACGGGCCACGAGGGTCGGGCAACTTGGGTTCGATGAGAATGGGGGCGGCAGTCACGCGTGTGCCTATACCCAGTTCAACAGCCGTTCAATCACATTCGACGCGCACGTCAGGCGGTCAAGACACTGCCGACTTTGTGAGCTGCGATGACCTTTGTGACGAATGTGGCCATCAGCCGGACTCTGGCCAGTCTCGCGAGATCTCGCGGTACCGACATCCAATAACTCCGTCGGACTCTTGCGTCGATCTGATGGAGACGGCGCACTTGTGGGCTGTTGTCGCCGATGAAAGTCGGGAGGAACGCGACACCGAGTCCGGCGGCGGCGGCTTCGATATGCCCTGCGATGTAGTTGGTTTGAATCTGGGCCTGGGCTCGGGGAAGCAGCTCGTACAGCAGATTGAATGTGCTGTGTTCGAGCGCATCGTCGACGTACCAGATGAGCGAATGGTCGTAGAGATCGTCGACGGTGGTGATCGGGCTGTGTGCCGCCAGGTATTCGGGGGATGCGTAGAAGGCGAGCGTGAAATCGGTGAGTTTGTGGACGTCCACGGCACGGGCCTGGGGGCGTTCGATGGTCACCGCGAGATCGAATTCGCGTGGCGTAAGCGATTCGTGGCGGTTCGCGGTGACGATCTCGACCACCAACGCGGGATGCTGGCGCCGGAGTTCGCCCAGCCCCGGCAGCAGCATGTAGGTGCCGAACCCGTCCGGAGCGATGACGCGCACCCTTCCGCTGATCGACGGTCCGGCGGTGAGGCATTCCTCCTGTGCGGCAAGCAATGCCGCGTCGATTGCCTCGGCGTGCTCGATGAGATGTGTGCCTGCTTCCGTCAGCGACCAGCCGTCGACGTGGCGGTCGAACAAGCGATGCCCCGCCGCCTGCTCCAGTCTGGTGATGTGCCGGCTGACCGTCGTGTGGTTGATCTGCAGGTGTTTGGCGGCCTCGGTCAGTCGCCGCCGGCGCGCGACTTCGAGGAACACCCTCAAGTCGTCTGCCGAGATCATCGCGCCGTCATCGGCCGAGTCCCAGCAGTGCTTCGGCGAGCTTCGCCGCGGTTTCCCGGCGATAGGTATAGAAGAAGTTGCGTCCCTCTTTGCGTACGTCGATGAGGCCGGCCGTACGCAGCAACTTCACGTGGTAGGACACGGTCGACGCGGAGACGTTGAGTTCGTCGACCAGGTCCGTACATGCCATCTGCTCCACCGCGGCGATGCGTTCGAGCATGTCCACTCGTACGGGATCGCCGAGCGCCTTGACGACATCGATGAGGTCGTCGAGCGCGGGCCGGGATGTCAGCGAGCCTGTCACGGGAATCCTTCGATAGTTCTACGACTACAGGATCATCGAACTATAGGCCGCTGAGTGGGCTTCCGCGCTCATTTGGGCTGTGTCCAGCACGTGTGCAGATCTGCAGAGCCCTCCGCCGTATTGGTCATTGCTCACAGTCGAGCGGTAAATGAGACTCGGAACACACACAGGAAGTGCGCATGGGTTCGGGGGGGCTCATCGACCAAATAGTTCGATAGATCTACAACTATAGAAATAGGAGTGTCAGTGACCGACCTGATCGACCGAGCGCCGGTGTCCGATTCCTCGATCGACGTCGTCGACATCGGAGAGTTGCCGCCGCTGGGTGTGGTGCCGAAAAAGATGCATGCGGAGGTCGTTCGGCCGGACCGTTACGGCGACCCCGCGACAGCCTTCGCACACGAGGTGGTCGACACCCCGACTCTCGGCGCAGGCGAAGTGCTGATCGCGGTCATGGCCGCGGGGGTGAACTACAACAATGTCTGGGCGGCGCGAGGCTATCCCGTGGATCAAGTCGCGACTCGGCAACGACGCGGCGAGACCGAGGACTTCCACATCGGCGGATCAGACGCGTCGGGCATCGTCTACGCGGTCGGCCCGGGAGTCGATTCCGTGGACATCGGTGACGAAGTGGTCGTGCATCCAGGTGTTTGGGACGCCGATGACCGTTGGATCGCCGCCGGTCGTGATCCGATGATCGCGCCGAGCGCGAAGATCTGGGGATACGACACGAACTACGGTTCGTTCGGCCAGTTCGCGCGTGCACAGGCACACCAGATCTTGCCGAAAGCGCCGCATCTCAGTTGGGCGGAGGCCGCGGCACCGACATTGGTCGGCACGACTGCCTACCGCATGCTCCACGGCTGGGCCGGCAACACGATCGCCCCGGACGACCTGGTACTGGTCTGGGGCGGCTCCGGCGGCCTTGGCACACAGGCTAGTCAGCTCGTGCGCGCGGCAGGCGGGCGTGCCATCGCGGTTGTCTCCGACGACGATCGCGGCGCGTTCGCCATGAAGTACGGCGCGATCGGCTACATCAACCGCCGCGAGTTCGACCATTGGGGTATTCCGCCCTTGGTCGACGATGCGGCCGGTCAGAAGGCGTGGACGGCGAGCGCCCGGGCGTTCGGCAAGCGGATCTGGGAGATCGCCGGCAGCCGGCAAGATCCGGCGATCGTGTTCGAACACCCAGGCGGCGCAACCATTCCGACGAGCGTGTTCGTCTGCCAGCCCGGCGGCATGGTCGTGGTGTGCGCCGGCACCACCGGTTTCGACGCGATGGTCGACCTGCGCTACCACTGGACCCGTCAGAAGCGCCTGCAGGGTTCGCACGGCACGAATGATGAACAAGCGATCGCCTACAACCAGATGGTTGTCGACGGCGTGATCGATCCTTGTGTCGGCCGGGTCCTGCCGATGGCAGACATCGCCCGGTCGCACGCCCAGATGGGCAGGGGCGAAGAGGTTTTCGGCAACACCGTGCACCTCGTCGGCGCGTCCACGCCGGACGACGGTCGCCGTAGCTGAGTCTGAGCCCGAATCGAGCCCGAGAGGTGATAGCAGATGGCAGGCGCCTGGACGGTGCGTGAACACGGTGAACCCGGCGCGGTTCTGCGGTGGGAGACGATGCCCGATCCGCAACCGGGCACCGGCCAGGTTCGCGTGCGGGTGGCGGCCACATCGTGCAACTTCGCCGACGTGCTGCTCTGCCGCGGCGAATATCAGCAGAAGCCGGCCATGCCGTTCACCCCCGGACTCGAGCTGTGCGGCATTGTCGACCAGGTGGGTGCCGGCGTCGCTGAGGATCTCCTCGGGTGCCGCGTGGTGGGACAGCCGGTTCTGCCGCACGGCGGCTACGCCGAGCTGGCGATCCTGGATGCCCCTGCCGCGGTGGCCGTGCCGGAACAGCTCGGTGATGCCGAGGCTGCGACCATGCACCTGACCTACCTCACGGCTTGGCTCGGGCTGCATCGACGGGCGGCGGTGCGCACCGGTGACGTCGTCGTGGTCACCGCCGCGGCGGGCGGTGTGGGGTCCGCAGCTGTCCAACTCGCTCGTGCGGCAGGTGCGACGGTTATCGGAATCGCCTCTGGGCCGGAGAAATTGGCAACCGTGGCAGAAACCGGCGCGGACGTAGCCATCGACGGGGCCCAGGAGGATGTGGTCGCGCGGGTGCGAGAGGTCGCACCCGGCGGCGCCGACATCGTCTTCGACCCGGTCGGCGGGAACGCGTATGAATCGGCCACCAAGTACATCGCGTTCGAGGGCACGATCGTCGTGGTGGGCTTCGCGAGCGGGACGATTCCGCAACCAAGGCTCAATCACGCGTTCGTGAAGAACTACACGATCGCGGGTCTGCACTGGACGCTGTACCGGCGACACAATCCGGCGCTCATCCAGCGGGCGCAAACGGAGCTTTTCGAGCTCGCGGCCGCAGGCCGGATCACGCCGCTGATCACCCAGCGGCTGGAAATGGCGGACGTGCCCGCCGCTCTCGACGCACTTGCCGTCGGAAAAACTCGGGGCAAGACCGTGATTCGACGCTGACGGCACACGAGTGTCGCCATCCGCAAGAGCATTGTCAGTCAACCGCAAAGTTCATTGGTCCTCACATTGGAGTGTCGACATGACCAGTACCCGGTCGGTGGAGAATCCGCCGGACGATTCACCAGCTCGCCAGCCGTTGTCCTGGCCGAAGCGGCTCGTGTGTGCCTTACTCATCGGGGTGCCGGTGGTATTGGCGTTGGCAGTGCCGTTTTACCAGCGCACCGAGCCGACTCTCGGTGGCATTCCGTTCTTCTACTGGTTCCAGATGGCAATGGCGGTCGCCGCCGCCTGCGGATGCGGGGCCAGTTACTTCATCGCGTTCCGGCACGAACCCGAAGGTGGGCATGAGCAATGAGTTTCAACGGCGTCACCTTCACGGTGTTCCTCATCCTCATCATGCTTGTCACCGGCATGGGTTTCATCGCGAGCAGATGGCGCCGCGCCAACAATCTGAACCACCTCGATGAGTGGGCACTGGGCGGGCGCGGCTTCGGTGGCTTCGTCACCTGGTTCTTGCTCGGCGGCGACCTCTACTCGGCGTACACGCTGATCGCCGTGCCCGCGGCGATCTACAGCATCGGCGCATTCGGCTTCTATGCGGTACCCAACGCCGTCGTGCTGTACTCCCTCGGCTTCCTGTTTCTGCCGAAACTTGTTCGCCTCGCCCACGAAAAGGGTTACGTCACCCTTACGGACTTCGTCAACGACCGATTCAAGTCGCCGACTCTCGGGCTGGCCATCACTGTGACGGGCCTGCTGGCCACCCTGCCCTACCTGGCGCTCCAATTGATCGGTCTGGAGGTGATCTTTGCTTCCATGGGACTCAATTTCGGCCCTCAGGCGAGCTGGTTCCTCAACCACCTTCCGCTGTTCGTCGCGTTCGGTGTGCTTGCGGCCTACACATACTCGTCAGGTATCCGGGCGCCGGCATTGATCGCGTTTCTCAAGGACGGCCTCACCTACGTCGTCGTCATCGTGGCGATCATCGTGATACCGATCAAGCTCGGTGGCTTCGACAACATCTTCGCGGATGCGGGCCAAGCGATCGCGGCCCGCAACAACTCGACCGACCCGCAGGCCGCCGCGATCAGCGTCAACGCGAGTGTCTACATGACGCTCGCGCTCGGCTCCGGTATGGCGTTCTTCCTGTATCCGCACGCGATCACCGGCGTGTTCGCCGCCCGCGGCGCACGGACCGTGCGACGAAATATGTCGGTGTTACCGATGTACACCGTCTTGCTCGGCCTCGTGGCACTGCTGGGCATGATGGCACTGGCGGCCGGCATCACGCCGCTGAACGGCAATCCGCAGTTCGCCGTGCCGCAGTTGCTGATTGCGATGTTCCCGTCCTGGTTCGTCGGCGTCGCCTTTGCCGCGATCGCGATGAGTGCGCTGGTGCCCGCCGCCATCATGGCCATCGGCGCAGGAAACCTGGTGAGCCGAAACATCATTCGTCAGTATTCGCGGAGCGCGGTGTCGACCTACCGTGAGACCCAGATTTCGAAGATCGTGTCGGTGCTGATCAAGGTGGGCGCACTCGTGTTCGTCCTGACCCTCGACAGTCAGTTCGCGTTGAATTTCCAGCTGCTGGGCGGTATCTGGATCCTGCAAACCATTCCGACGGTCCTGCTCGGCCTTTTCACGGTGCGCTTCGCAGACAAGCGCGCGCTGCTCGCCGGATGGGCCGTCGGCATCGCGTACGGAACCATTGCCGCCTACAACGTGTCATCGCCCACCGCCGACCACTTCGGCGGGTCGACTGCCGTGCCGTTCTTCCTGTCTTCGCCGATGTACATCGCGATCTCCGCGCTGATCCTCAACCTCGTCGTGACGATCGTGTGGAGCATGAGCGCGACAGTCCTGAAACGCGATCAGCGGCAGTCAGGCACCACCACATCCCCGCCCAGTACCGAATGCAGCGACGAGGACGCCACTTTGACCGCGCCTGCCTGACAACTGCCGAAGGAGACCTCATGACCGCCACCATCGAACGGGCCGATCACCGCCGGGTACGGATACTCACAATCAGTAATCCGGCCAAACGCAACGCCTTCAGCGGGGATATGGCACCGCGCCTGCGGGCATTGCTACTCGAAGCCGACCAAGACCCTGCCGTGCGTTGCATCATCGTCACCGGGGACCGCGACGTGTTCTCCTCGGGGCACGATCTGCGAGAAGTACTCGAAAGCCCGGAGACGGCAGGTGATCCGGAGGCCAATGCGGCATTCACCCTGCCCGCCGAGCTGGGCACTCCGGTCATCGGCGCGGTGAACGGAGCCGCGTACGCGGCAGGCTTCATCCTGGCACTCAACTGCGACATCAGAATCGCCGGCGACAACGCCCGGTTCTGCGCGGTCGGCGCACGAATCGGCTTGGTACCAGTGGGCGGTCAACTCAGCCGCCTGCTCGACGTGGTGGCTTATCCGGAGGCGATGAGGATGCTCGCCACCGCAGCCCCGGTCGACGCCGAGGCCGCGCTGCGGTCCGGCTTCGTCAGCGAGATATGCGGGCCGGCGCAGACTCTGGAGCGCGCATTGGCGCTCGGACAACAGATTTCCGAGGTGTCGCCTGCAGTGGTACGAGCGATCAAGACCGGTTTACGGGTCACGCGGTGCGAAGGGCTGCGGGCAGGCGCAGCGCTCGAGCCGCACCTGGCGGCCGTCGTCCGAGAGTTGCCCGACGGTGACGAAGGTGTGCGGTCGTTCCTGGAGAAGCGACCGCCGGCCTATCCGGATGCACCGGGCGATCTGCAGGACAAGCTCGATAAGGCGGGGGCGCATCGATGAGCACGCGACTTCGCGAGGACACCGTCCGTGACCTTGCGATCCGCTACGGGGTCGCGGCCAACGCCGTCGCGTTCGCGCCGACTGCCGAAGAAGCCGATCGAGTTGCCCGCGCGATCGGGCGCCCGGTGGCCATCAAGCTCGTCGCCGATGACGTCGTGCACAAGAGCAAGGCAGGCGGTGTCCTTCTCGCGGTCGAGCCCCACGAGGTCTACGCCCGCACGCACAAGCTGTTGTCGCAGCAACGCGCCAACGGCGCGATCGTGCGGGGCGTCACGGTGGAAGCGATGGTCGACAGCGGCATCGAAGCGGTCGTCGGTGGTCTGCGTGCCCCCGGCTTCGGGCCGGTGGTGATGTTCGGGCACGGCGGTGTCGACATCGAGACGCTTGACGATGTCACGTTCGCACTCGCGCCGATCGATCCGACGCAGGCCCGGCGAATGATCTCGGATACGCGCCTGGGCCGAATCATCGAGAAGCGGTTTCCGGAGCGGGTCGACGATGTCGTGGCCATGCTCATGGCCGTCGGTGGCCCGGGCGGAATGCTGCTCGGTGAAGTCATCACCGAGATCGACTTCAATCCGGTTGTCGTCACGGCCGAGCGCATCGTCGCCGTGGACGCGCGCGCGTCCGCAGTCGATACCACCGATGAACGCGCCGGTGACGTCCCTGATCCGGCAGCCGCGTACGAGGCGTTGCGTCCGGCGATCTATCCCCGGTCGATCGCCGTCGTCGGCGCCTCGGCAGACGAACGCAAGATGGGGTACCGCGCGGTCCGCGGGCTGGTCGACTTCGGATATCCGGGACGTCTCCTGCCGGTGAGCGCCAAGAACGACAGCGTGTGTGGTGTGCCCACCGTGGCCAGTGTCGCCGAACTCCCTCGCGGCGTGGACCGAGCCGTTGTCGCCGTCCCCGCCTCCGCGGTTCCGGCAACCCTGCGGGCGCTGGCCGACCAGGGCACGCGCAGCGCCCACGTGTACACCGCGGACACCGACCCGCTCGATGGGCTGGTCGCCGGAACGGGACTACGGGTGCTCGGCCCGAACTGCATCGGCCATTACACCGCCCATGAACGCATCACCATGATCGGAACGGCGGCATCCAACAGCACGCCAGGTCATCTGGCGGTGGTGTCGCAGTCGGGTACCTACGCCGGCGATGTCGTGCGTCGCGGCACCGAGTTGGGCGTGCGGTTCAGCTTCGTCAGCTCCGTCGGCAACTGCGATGACGTCAGTCCTGCCGAACTGCTGGCGTTCTGCGAGGCAGATCCACGCACGCACGCTGTCGCGTTCTACCTTGAGGACGATCGCTGGGCCGGGCAGTTCTTCCGGCTCGCTCGGACCATGACCAAGCCTGTAGTGCTGTTCAAGGGTGGACGTACTGCCGCGGGCGGCGCGGCTGCCGCATCTCATACGGGGGCGCTGGCGAGCGATCCGCAGCTGCTCGAGGATGCCGCGCGCCAGGCCGGTGTCCTGCTCGTCGACGACCTCGACGAGTTGATGGACATCCTCACCCTCTTGCAGTTCGTGCCGAGCCTCGACGGGGACAACCTGGCGCTCGTCGGCAGCGGTGGCGGTGTCGCGGTGGTGGGCTCCGACCGGGCGGATCGATGGGGTATGCGCATGGCGCCGTTCTCCGAGACGACTCGTGGCAGGCTGCGGGTTTTCGAGGCGCCCGGCACCAGCCTGTCGAATCCTGTCGATATCCCGGTGTGGTCGATGTTCGACGAGACCGGCAGTTTCACCGGGGCCATGATCTCGGCCATCGCCGAAGATGAGTCGATCGACGCGATCTGCGCGTTCCTCGATTTGGGAACGGTCTTCGACATCAAGGCCGCCGAACCCGGCCGAAAGTTGGTGTGGGCGTTGGCCGAGGGGTTCGTCAACGCCGAACGCGGGCAGACCCCGCTCGTGCTGGTTCTTCGCAGCGGTTTCGACAGCAACCAGGATGACTTGGTTCGTCAGCTCCGGCCGGTCGCCGCGGCAGCCGGTGTGGCGATGTTCGACTCGGCGGACAGGGCGATCGATGCGTTGGGCGGTCTGCGATGGCTGACGCGACGGGGGAAAAGGGCCCAAGGCAGCCGGTCGTGAACCGGCACCCCGTCTCGCCGCCCGCGGCGGCCCGGACACTCGAAGTTTCAGGCCAGCGTCCCTCGGTAGCTCTGCTGTTGATCGCCGTGAGCACGTTTTTGGCGATGAGCGTGTGGTTTTCGGCGTCGTTCGTCGCGCCCCAGCTTGTCGAGTCGTGGCAGTTGTCGACGGCAGGCTCGTCGTTGTTGACCATCGCCGTACAGCTGGGGTTCGTTGTCGGAGCCGTGGCGTCGGCGGCGACCGGCCTGGCCGACGCGGTGGCGCCGCGGCAGTTGATCTGTGTGGGCGCCGTCGGCGCGGCGGCCGCCAACCTGGCGCTGTTGTGGGCCAACGGATTGGTGACCGCGCTTCCGTTGCGATTGCTCACCGGAATTGGCCTGGCCATGATCTATCCGCCTGCGCTCAAGGAGGTTTCGAGCTGGTTTCGCGTCGGGCGCGGCACGGCGCTCGGCGTGATGATCGGCGCGCTCACGCTCGGTTCGGCGCTGCCGCACCTGGTCAGCTCGTTCGGTGACGTGCCCTGGCAGCAGGTGATCGTCGCAACCACGGTGATGACCATGGCCGGCGGGCTGCTCATTCTGCTGCTGCGCGGGCCGGGGCCATACCCATTCCCCAACCGCCCCTTCAGCTTTGCCGCAGCATTCGCCAGTCTGCGCAACAAGGATGTGGCGTTGGCGAACGTCGGCTACATCGGTCACATGTGGGAGCTGTACGCGATGTGGGCATGGGTGGGGGCCTATCTGGCTGCACTCCCCGCGATCGCCGGACGGCAGAACTCACAAGCCACCGCGGCGGCGCTGGCCTTCGTCTGCATCGGCGCCGGTGCTATCGGGTGCCTCGTCGGAGGCCGGCTTTCCGATCGGTTCGGAAGAGCGCAATCTGCGCTCTTATCGCTGGTGTGCTCGGGTTTGGCGGCGCTGGTACTCAGCCTGCTGGGCACCGGACCGTTGTGGATTGTTGTGCCCTTGTGCGTTTTTTGGGGGTTCTGGGTGATCGCTGATTCCGCTCAGTTCTCCGCGCTCGTCACCGAACATGCCGATCCCGTCTACGTCGGTGGCGCGGTGTCGATCCAGCTGGCACTCGGCTACCTCACCACGACCATGAGCGTGTGGCTGGTTCCCGTTCTCGTGCAACGCTGGTCGTGGTCGGCAGCACTTGCTGTACTGGCCGTCGGTCCCGCGGTTGGCGCTACTGCCATGCTGATCCTCAGCCGGTCCCAGAAGTCATCTTCGACCACGATCTGAAAGGCACTGTCATGCAAGAGTCTTCGACGCGTCGCGTTCCAGCGGTGGGGGAGACCGCGGAGATGTCGCGCACCATCGGTGCGGATGACATCGCCAAGTTCACCGAACTCAGCGGAGACCGCAACCCGATCCACTACGACGAGGCGGCCGCCAAGGCGTCCCGCTTCGGCGAGATCGTCGTCCAGGGTGGGGTCACCAGCGCGATACTGAATGCCGTTGTCGCGGAGAAGCTTCCAGGACCGGGAACGGTCTTCTTGAACGTCAACTGGAACTTCAGGGCGCCCGTCCGGCCGGGCGACACCATCACCGGCCGGGTGGAGGTTACGGCCGTGCGCGCTGACAAACCGATAACAGAACTCGTCACGACGGTGACACGCGACGACGGAACACTCGTGCTCGACGGGACCGCAGTCTGCTACACGATGGATCTGGGTGGCTGACTCGTCGCAGCTTGCCTGCCGAAGTCAGCTGATGGAGGCCCGTAGCGCATCGGCGACATAGCGGGCGGCGGGCGACCGGGAGCGCCCCGGCACATAGGCGAGCCCGAGATCGCGGTCGACTGTCGGTTCGATCAGTTCGGCTGTCCCGAGGCCGGCAAAAGACATCAGTGGCAACACCATTGCGGGTGCCGCGGAGACACCGAGACCGGCGGCGACGAGACCGGCGATCACCGCGATGTTCTGGGCCTCAAAAGTCTGCTTGGGGCGGATGTGCAGACGCTCGAAGGTAGCGTCGGTCAGCGCCCGCAGGCTGCTGGCTTCACCGAAGGTCACGAACGGCTCGTCGGCGAGCTCCCGCCAAGCGACCTGCCTGCGACCGTGGAAGGCATGGTCGGCGCGGAACACCACGTGGAACCGATCCTTGGCCAGCGGAGAGAATGCGACATCGGCGGGCAATCCGTCATCGACGGTGATGGCGAAATCGACCCGTCCGGCGAGCAGCTGTTCGGTGGCGACATGCGCGAGCGTGTCGACGATGTCTATCACGATGCCCGGGGACTCGACTTTGAGGTCGGCGACGAGCGACGGCAACATCGTCGCGGCGATCGACGGCAGCGCCGCCACGCGCACGACACCGCCGAGGCCGTCGCGGAACAACGTGAACTCGCGCAGGCCGCGTTGATAGTCGGACACCATCGAGGTGCCGATGCGGATCAATTCAGCACCGACCGCGGTCGGCTCCACCGATCGGGTGGTCCGCTCGAACAGGCGCGCACCGAGTCGGCGTTCCGCGTCGTTGACGGCGCGGCTCAACGCGCTCTGCGACATGTGCACGGCTTGTGCGGCATCGGTGAACGAGCGCCGTTCGGCGACCTCGAGGATGAGCCGCAGATCGCGCAGGCTGAGGTCGATATCGGAGTCCAAGACCGGCAATTCATGTGTCACGCGCAAGAGAGTATGCAAATTAAAGCGTGCGGGCGCATTAATTCGGCTCGTATCGTGACCGGGACCACGCAATGGGTGTGTTGGCGGTCACGCCGCGCGAGCCAGAGGAGACAGCCAGAAGTATGTGCATGACGCGACACAGTTCCCGCAGCCTTGCCGAAGGGCCGGCGTCCTGGTGACTACGTGCTTTCAGCCCCTGGCCGGGGTACGCGTCGTCGACTTCACCCGCGTCCTCGCCGGCCCATACGCGACGATGCTGCTGGCTGAGCTGGGCGCTGACGTCATCAAGATCGAGATGCCCGAGATCGGCGATGAGACGCGCGCCTGGGGCCCGCCCTTCGTGGACCAGACCAGCGCGTACTTCCACGCGATCAACCGCGGTAAGCGCAGTGTCGCAATCGACCTCACGACGGACGAGGGCCGGGCCGCTGTCCACCGCCTCATCGGCACGGCAGACGTCGTCGTCGAGAATTTCCGCCCGGGAGTCACCGAACGGCTGGGTATCTCGGCCGACGAGGTGCTCGCACGACATCCGTCAATCGTCTACGGCTCGATCACCGGCTTCGGGATCGACGGCCCCATGGCGACCGACGCCGGCACCGAGGTGATCGTCGAGGCGGAGTCGGGGCTGATGAGCATCACCGGCCTGCCCGACGGCGAGCCGGTCCGGTTCGGCGTTGCGATGGTGGATCTCGCGACCGGTGCCGCCCTTGTGAACGGGGTTCTCGCGGCGTTGGTGGAGCGGGGTCGGACGGGCCGAGGACGCCGCATCGATGTGTCCCTCTACGCGACGGCGATCAGCGCGCTCGGAACTGTGATCGCCGGGGTGTCCGCCGGTGGCGAAGCGACAAAGGCCTGGGGCAGTGCCCATCCGTCGATCGTTCCGTACCGTGCGTTCGCCGCGGCCGACGGGCACGTGGTACTCGGCGCCACGAACGACGCCATGTATGTCCGGCTCGTTGATGCGCTCGATGCGAGCCATACGCTTGGACGGGAAGCTTGGAGCCGCAACGCCGGCCGAGTCGCGGCCCGCGAACACGTCGATGCCGCACTACAGGACGCCGTCGGACGGCTCACCGTCGACGAGTTGCTGACACGACTGCGGGCTCGCCGGGTGTTGGTCGCGCCAGTTCGGACGCCGGCCGAGGCGGCCCGCAGTGAACAGTCCGCGGCGATGCGACTGATCACCGAAGACGATGGACTGCTGATTGCGCGCTCTCCGCTGGGGCCGACAGGCACCCGTGAACTCGGGCGCGCGCCCGAGCTGGGGGAGCACACCGCGCAGGTGCTGGCAGAGATCGGCGCATGGCGCGACGACGTGAGAGAAGGTGCATGACCATGGTGACCACGCCGATGGGCCGCGCGGCGGTGATGCAAGATTACAAGGCGGACTTCGAGATTCGCGAGTATCCACGGCCCAGAGCGGTGCCGGGTGGCCTCGTCGTCGAGATCGACGTCGCCACGGTATGCGGTTCCGACGTTCACGTGTGGCAGGGCAATCTCTCCCTCCCGGTCGAACCGCCGCTGATCCTCGGTCACGAAATGGCAGGCCGGATCGTGGAAGTCGGTGACGGTGCCGATGTCGACAGCGTCGGCCAGCGTCTGCAGGTCGGTGACCGTGTCGTGTGGGCGCATGTGCCGTGCGGCCGCTGCCACGAGTGCACGGTGCTACGCGAGCCGGTGCTGTGCGCCAGCCGCTACATCGCCTACCTGACCAGCTGCGCCGAGACGCCTCACTTCACCGGCACCTTCGCTGAGTACGCGATCGTCCGGCCCGCAGCCGGGCGAGTCCGGATCCCCGATGGAGTCGACTCCGCGTGGGCGTCCGCGGGCAGCTGCGCCCTGCGAACCGTCGTCAAGGCGCTCGACCTCGCCGGCAGGATCGATTGTGCCGACACGGTGGTGGTGCAGGGCGCCGGTCCGCTCGGGCTGTTCGCCACGGCCATGCTCTCGCTGCACGAGCCGCGCAAGCTCGTGGTGGTCGGGGGCCCCGAGGACCGCCTCGCGCTCGCTCGCGAATGGGGCGCCACCGACACCGTTCTCGTCGATCCCGCCGCCGACCCTGCTGCGCGGGTCGCGGAGGTGCGGTCTATCACGGGCCGAGGTGCGTCGATAGCCTTCGAACTGGCGGGCGCGCCCGGCGTGATGACCGAAGGCGTGCAGATGATGGCGCGCGGTGGACGTTATGTCATGCTCGGCACCCTCGGCGGGCCGCCGCAATCGGTCGACGTGTCGACAATCGTCACGCGCGGCATCTCGGTGATCGGCTCCATGAGTGGCGAGATCGGCGACTACCACACCGCCATGCAGTTTCTCGATCGATATCAGGACCGCTTCGACTGGAGCCGGATGCTCGGCAACGAGTACCGCCTCGACGAACTCGCCCAGGCGATGGCTGCCATGAAGCGCATGGACGAGATCAAACCGATCATCCGTCCCGGCCGCAGCTCCTGACCCCCTGACCCACGACTGGAAGGAACCCATGACTCTCGCCAATCTCGAGGCTCTGCGCGGATCGCTCGGCGACCACGGCTCCACCCTGACTGAGCGATTCGCCCTCGACATCGGCGGCGAGCTGCGCGAGCCGACGCACTGGGTCGAGAACATCGACCCGGCAACGGCCGGTGCACTGGCCACAGTCGGCTCGGCCACCGCCGATGAGGTCGACGATGCCGTGTCAGCCGCCTCGCGGGCCGCGCCGGAGTGGGCGGCTCTCGCGCCGAGCCGGCGTGGCACGCTGCTGCGCCGGCTCGCCGATCTGGTGCGGCGTGACGCCGATGTGCTCGCGCGGCTCGAGACCCGTGACACCGGCAAACCGCTGACCCAGGGCCGTGCCGACATCACCGCGGCTGCACGGTATTTCGACTTCTACGGTTCGGTCGTCGAGGGCTTCCTCGGCGACTCCATTCCGCTGGGCCGGGGATCGCTCGCGGTCGTGGAGAACGAGCCCCACGGTGTCACCGGCCATGTGATCCCGTGGAACTATCCCGCACAGATCACCGCGCGTTCGGTCGGCGCCGCGCTCGCTGTCGGCAACGCGACTGTGGTCAAGCCGGCCGACGAGGCACCGCTCGTCGCACTCAGCTATGCGCGTCTCGCGCGAGAAGCCGGCTTTCCGGCCGGTGTGCTCAACGTCGTGCCCGGTGGGGCCGAGGCGGGATCGGCCCTGACCGCGCACCCCCACATCGACCACGTCTCGTTCACCGGCTCGGTCGCCACCGGGCGCATCGTCGCCGCGGCCTGCGCGTCGCGTGGCCGCCCTACGCTGCTTGAGCTGGGCGGTAAATCTGCGCACCTCGTGCTGGAGGGCGCTGACGTGACGCGGGCTGCGCCGGTCATCGCTCGTGCCCTGCTGTTGCACGCCGGCCAGACATGCACCGCTGGCACGCGCGTCATCGTGCATGAATCGCTGCACACTGAGCTTGTCTCGGCACTGGCCCCGTATTTCAACGAAGCGACCATGGGCCACGGCCTCACGGATCCGACTGTCGGGCCGGTCATCTCGGAGCAGCAAGCCAAGCGCGTTCAGGGATTCCTCGAGCGCGCGTTGGCCGCCGGGTCGGTCGTCGCGGGCCGTGCCGCCGAGGCGAGCGGACTCACCGGCTACTTCGTGGCGCCAGTGTTGTTCGACGGGGTGGACCAGGACACCGAACTGTTCGCCGAGGAAGTCTTCGGTCCGTTGCTCGCCGTGACCACGGTGTCGTCCGACTCCGAGGCGGTCGACGCTGCGCACAACAGCCGTTACGGCCTCACCGCCGCGGTCTGGTGCCAGGATGTCGACCGGGCGTTGCGGGCGGCCAGAAGCCTCGATGTCGGGCAGGCGTACGTCAACGGCTACGCCCCGGGCGGCGGCGTGGAGCTGCCGTTCGGCGGCACCCGCGACAGCGGCTACGGCCGCGAGAAGGGCGTTGAAGCACTGCGTGAATACTCCAGAACCCGAACACTTTTCGTCGACATCGCCGGCGCCTGAGCGATCTGAGAACAGAATGACACGAGCATCCACTCGGCGTGCAACCGAACAGACCGACGATCTGCACCTCGTCGAGGTCTGGGGAGACACGGTCGACGAGCGCCACGTCAAGATCGCCGTCACCCTCAGCGTGCTGTTGGCCGTACCGTCGTTCCTGGGCGCGCGGGCGCTGTTCACCGCCACGATGGACAATCAGGACCTCGCGCGCACCTACGCGATGCTCGCCGGTCTGGCGGCCTGTTTGGTCGCGGCCATGATCTCGGCACGGCTCTTCAAGCCGAAGCGCATCGTCACCGAGCGTCAACTCGACCCCGAGGAACAGATCGCCGCAGCGATGGAACTCGCGCAGCTGCCGCTGGGTCTCGGAACCCTGGCGTCCTTGAGCGAGGCCGAGCAGGAGGAGATGCGCCGACTCGGGCTCTACGACGTCTTCGCGGAGGCCGAGCGCCGGCTCGCCGAGAACGCCGGCCGGGCGGAGACGGGACGGACGGCGTGACTCTCCAGGTGCTCGACGGCTTGACCGCCGCGCTTCTCGCCGGCCTGGCCGGCGCTGTCATCTTCTCGTTCCTCGGGCTGGTGTCGGGTACCGATGAGACCGCCACACTGGCGCCGTTGACCCTGGCCGTCGTGTTACTCGGAGTGCCGCCTGCGGGGGTCCTCGCTTTCTTCATCGCCGGAGCCGCGGCAAAGCACATGACGCACGCCGTCCCGACGACGTTGCTCGGCATCCCCGGCGACACCATGGCCATCGCACTGATGGAAGAGGCGAATTACCTTCGCCGTCTGGGCGTTCCACACATCGCGCTACGCAAGATGATCTCGGCGGCGCTGGTTGCCGCGCTCATCGCGGTGCCCGTCGCCGTCCTGGCCGCGAGCCTGCTGGCGAAAGTGGCCGGCGACCTCAAGCAGATCGTGCCGTACCTGTTCCCGGTCATCGCCATCGTCATCGCTTATCTGTCCCGGGGCCGCTGGGCGTCCGTGCTTGCGCTTGTGCCGCTCACCGCGATGATCACCGGCCTCAACACCTTTGTCGCCGAGCAGACCGGTAAGACCCTGGCCATCAGCTTCTTCGTCGGGTTGGCCATCGGCCCCATGATCATCGACCTCGTCGGTCTCTCCTCACCGCTGACAAGGAAATCGCTTGTCCGGGACCGACGTCCGACGTTCTGGCTCGCTCCGGAGGCGGCCGAGTCAGGTCCCCGCCGGATGCCGAACCCGCTCACGGTGCTCAACCGCAAGGAGACCCGGGATACTGCTGTCGCAGCGACGGCGACGAGCCTGACCTTCGTCGTGAGCCCTCTCGCGATGGCGATCCTCGTGGGCGACATCGTGGGTTCACGGGTCAAGCACGCCTACCAGCGCCTGACGCGAGTCATCTCCGTCCGCAACGGCGTCACCGATTCGACTTACCTTGCCGAGACGCTGATCCCGCTCGTAGCGGTCGGTCTTCCGTTGAGCCCGATCGCGGCAGGGGCCGCCGCGCCACTGTTCAACGCCCCACCGGTCTTCACGGTCGGCGGCGAGGGGCAGGAGATCAACAACCTGCACACGATGCTCACCGCACCGCAGTTCCTGATCTTCAGCCTCGTCGGGGTGATCCTCGCTGGGCTCATCGCCTACCCGCTGACCGTCCGCTACGCCCGTCGGGCAGCACTTTTCGTCGCACGTCGGCTCAGCCACGAGGCCGTCATCGGAGCATTCGCCGGTCTGGTCCTCGTCGTCGCGATGTATGAGGGTGGGTTGTACGGCGTCATCGTGATGCTCACAGTCGGTCTTGTCGGCGGCATCATGAACAAGGTGATCGGCATGCACGTCGGCGTCCAATGCATGGCCTACTACGTGTCGGTGCTGTCCGTGCCGGTGCTGCTCGGGTGATGGCATGACCACTGCGCCGGCCAACCCGCCACCCGGGTTGCCCACAATCCATCCGGAGACCGGTCTGCCGGGGCGCGTCACCGTCTACGAGGTCGGCGCGCGCGACGGACTCCAGGCCGAGCAAGCCGTTGTGCCGACGGCCGAGAAGATCAAGTTCATCGGGCGTCTCAGATCCGCAGGACTGCAGATCGTCGAGGCGACGAGCTTCGTCTCACCCAGGTGGGTGCCCCAGCTTGCGGACGCCGAGGCGGTGCTCGCGGGCCTCGGGCCAGACCTCGCCCCGTACCCCGTGCTGGTGCCGAACCAGCGCGGGCTCGACCGGGCGCTCGACGCCGGTGCTCGCTCGGTCGCGGTATTCGTCAGCGCAACAGAGACTTTCGCACAACGCAATCTCAACATGACCCGGTCCGCGGCGATCGATGCAGCGCTGCAAGTCACAACCGCGGCGCTCGAAAACGGCCTGACGGTCCGCGGATACGTATCGATGTGCTTCGGCGACCCGTGGGAGGGACACGTCGCACCCGGTGCGGTCGCCGAGGTTTCCGGGTCCCTGATTGACGCCGGTTGCTACCAAGTGTCGTTGGGTGACACGATCGGCGTCGGCACTACCGGCCACGTCGGCCGCATCATCGACGCCCACCTCTCCCTCGGTATTCCGGTCGACACGCTGGCACTGCACTTTCACGACACCTACGGGCAGGCCCTGGCGAACGTCCACGCCGGGCTGCGCGCGGGAATCACGACGTACGACGCGTCTGCCGGTGGCATCGGCGGTTGCCCGTTCGCCGGATCGGCTACCGGCAATCTAGCCACCGAGGACCTGCTGTGGATGCTGACCGGCCTGGGCATCGCAACGGGGGTCGATATGCATGCTGTCGTAGCGGCGGGCGTGGCGATGACCTGCGCGTTGGGTAAGCGCACCCAGTCACGGGTGGCCGCCGCGCTCTCGTGCGACGTCAACCGCCCAGGCTGACCTGAACGCCGCGCGATCTGAGTTGTTCGAAGGTGTAGATGAACTCGCCTCGACGTCCGATGCAGACGACGTAGCGGTCCTGGCCTTCGGTGATCGGGAATGTGAATGAGAACGTGCAGTTGGCGTTGCCGCCCTTGCCCTCCCCGAGGGATGTGGTGGTGAGGATCTCGCCTTTGCCGCTCTTGACGATCACCGGGGTGGTCGGGCCGACGTCGGCGTACCCGTTCGCGCCCTCGCAGGATGATCCGTCGGAGATGATCGCGTCCGTGCCCGCGGTGTCGATGAGTACGAAAGTGCCCGGAACGGACGCGGTTTCGAGGATGTGGAAGCCATGGGCGAAGTCGGGGCAGAACGCGTCGACGGCGATCTTGTCGGCATGCAGGCCTTGTTGAGGCCCACCGTCCTCGAGTTGACGGCATACCTGCCTGCCGTGCGCGACGGCGTTGGCATCGGAGTTGAACTGGTCGGTCAGCCCGGCGTCCTTGAGCGACGACAGGTAACGGGCTTCCGGCGGAAGCGGGGACCCGTGATCCGCTCGCAGCAGCACCCACACCACGGCCGCGACGAAGACGAGGACCGCGGTCGCCACGCCCGTTCCGAGCCACGTGTAGCGCAGGCCGGACCGGGCGGGCAATTCGACGTAGTCCGGCAGGAGCTGTCCGCCGACCGGATCGGTCGACTCGGCTTTGCCGTTGCGCACGCGGTTGGTGGGCCGTCCGGCGACGTAATAGCGGCCCTCGTGGCGCGCTGTGGGATCCGGACGCCATCCCGACAGACCGGGGGACGTCTTCGAGGGCCCGCAGCGACCACACGTGCCGTCGGCATCGACGGGCGAGCCGCAGTACGGGCACGGCGCAGGCGTCGATCCACGGCGTCTGAACTTCCACATCACCACCGTTATATGCCGGTTTCGCCGCGCGGGCGCGGTGGTTGACGGGATCGGCGCCTACTCAGGTGGCGGGCCGCAGCGGCTACCCGTTGGGCGCAATTGTGAAGCGACGCAGGGAAAGGGCGGGGTTCTTCGCCCTGACCTCGGTGATGCGCTCTGGATCGACCTTCGCGGTCACGGTCCCTACGCGCTCACCCAAACTCGCCAGCACCAGGCCCATCGGGTCGATGATCGCGCTGGCGCCCGAACCCGCCGGTGCACTCTGGTCGGCCGCGGCGACATAGATCGTGTTCTCGATCGCCCTGGCGCGGACGAGCGTCGTCCAGTGGTCTTCCTTGAGCGGGCCGGGAACCCATTCCGCGGGTAGAAGCAGCACGTCGCCACCCGCGTCCACGATCCGCCGGGTGACCTCAGGGAAACGCAGGTCATAGCACGTTTGCATACCGAACGTGATGCCGTCGACGACGAAGGTCTCGGGCTTTTCGACCGAACCCGGCTTCACCATGTCGGATTCCTTGTACCCGAAGGCGTCGTAGAGGTGCAGCTTGCGGTAGCGCGCCTCGATCTCGCCTGCGGGCGAGACGGCAACCAGCGTGTTGAAGATGCGGTTCTCGCCTGCGATCGCTTCATTGATGCCGGCCACCAGGTGCATGCCGTGCTGGACGGCGATCTCTCGCAGACCAGTCACGAAGGGACCGTCGAGACCTTCGGCGGATTCGACGAACCGGTTGTCCATGACGGGCACGGTGAACATCGAGTACTCAGGGAAAGCGAGTACGCGTGCGTTGCTCGCGGCGGCTTCGGCGGTGAACTTGGCGATGCTCCGGAGGTTCTCCGCTTTGTCGGTACCTGGTGCGAACTGGGCTACGGCGATGTCGACCACTGTCATTTCCTTTCCGGGGAGTTCGGTGCGGGCATTCTCTCGATCTTGCCGAGCACCGCTGTGTAGCAGAAGATTCCGCCGAGCAGCACGGCACCGGTCGCGATGAAGGCGCCGGAGAAGGAGCCGGTCGCGTCGACCACCATGCCGGTGACGATCGGAGCCGCGATACCGAGTAGGTTCGCGATGAAGTTGACGATGCCGCCGAGCGAGCCGGTGTAGCCCTGGGGCGAGATGAGCGCGACGATGCTCGCGCCCGCGGGGACGGATACGGCCAGGCCGGCCGCGCCGATCGACAGGAACACGATGGCGACCGCGATCGAGTCGGCGTACGCGGCACCGGTGACCGACAGCGATGCGAGCAGGCTCACGACCAGCACCGTGCGCCGAACCTTGGTGACGTCACCGGTGCGGGCCAACCAGCGGTCCATCAGGATGCCCGCGATCAAAAACTGCGCCACGACTGCGACGAGCCACGGAACCATCGTGTACAGGCCGCCTTTGAGCAGGTTCACCCCGAACTGCTTTTCCA
Organism: Mycolicibacterium wolinskyi; assembly: GCF_002101965.1. GTDB lineage: Bacteria > Actinomycetota > Actinomycetes > Mycobacteriales > Mycobacteriaceae > Mycobacterium > Mycobacterium wolinskyi. Next base: position 347,463 of record NZ_LQQA01000013.1, on the reverse strand, counting down.
GGTAGGCGGGAAGCCAGGTCAACAGCACGTAGTAGGCGTAGGTGTAGGACGCGTAGCCGAGCGCCAGTCCCCAGGTCTTGCGGCGGCGCAGCAGATAGCCGAGGCCGTTGAGTGAGCCGGAGGTCTGGGCGTCCTCGTCTTCGGCGCCGCCCTCCCGGATGAAATCGAACTCGGCCTGTGTCAGCCGCCCCTTGGCAAGCGCCTGCTTCGGCGTCAGGTACAGGAACCACCAGACCAACAGGTACAGCAGCGACAGGACGCCGGTGAAGATGAAGGCCGCGTGCCAGCTGAACGCAGTGACCAGATAGGCCATGACCGGGATCCCGATCACATTGGACAGCTTCGCGCACCCGTCGAATATTGCTGTGGCGGTTCCTCTTTCCTGTCGGGGGAACCACTGGCCGATGGCCTTCCAGCCGGCCGGGACGGTCGGTGCCTCACCGACACCGAGGACGAGGCGTGCTGCGAGGAGCAGACCGAGACCGCCGGCAGCCGCCGACGCGAACGACGCGACCGTCCACAAGAATGCCGCGGCCCGGTTCACCCATTTGACGCCGATCTTGTCGATGAACGACCCGATCGGCATCTGCAGCATGGCGTATGTCCACAGGAATGCCGATGACACCATGCCCATCTGGGAGGCGCTGATGTCGAAGTCCCGCATGATTTCGGGGGCCGCGATCGACAGGTTGACCCGGTCGATGTAGTTGACGAACATGCCGACACCCAGGACCCCTGCGATCGACCAGCGGGCGCGGCCGATACCTGACGACGGTCGGCTTGCGGCCTCGTCCGGCGAGACCGCCCCGGGGATTTGCGCGGTCATCGGCCGGCCCGGATGGCAGCGACCTGCTCGAACGGTGCGGTGAATCCGGCCGCCAACGCGCCATGTTGCATCATGAGGGCCATCTGATCGGCGCCGTGGGCGACGGCGAACTCCTTTTCCTCTTTGCTCCATGCGGGCAGCACCCAGGGCTTTCCGGCTTCGGCGGCGGCAGCGGCGATGACCGCGAGGTCGGCGAAGTCGCCGTCCTCGCGTGAGTATGCACCGCGGTCCCGCCGCAGCGACAGATCGGACGGGCCGACGAAAACACCGTCGACGGTGTCCAACGCGAGGATCTCGGCGATGTCCTCGATGGCGCCTGCGTCCTCGATCATCGGATAGCAGCGCGTGGTGGTGTCCTGCTCACGAACCCAATCGTCGGTGAAGCCCCCGTAGTTCGACGTGCGGCCACCGGCGAAGCTCCGGTCACCGAGCGGGGGGAACTTGGCGAACGCTGTCACGGCCTTGGCATGCGCCGCGTTCTCGATGTGGGGGATGACGACCGTGGTGGCGCCGAAGTCGAGTGCCTGCTGAATCGGGCCGCGTTCGGGGCCAAGCACTTTCGCGAGAACCTCCATGCCAAGGTGACGCAGGAACGGAATGAATCTCTCGAGATCGGCGAGGTCGAACGCACCGTGCTCGATGTCGAGGACCACGGCTCCGTAGCCGATGCCGCGCGCGATCTCGGCGGCGGCGACGCTTGGATCCGACAGCCAGATGGCATTACGACGATCGGCGGGGACGGTGCTCGGCATATGAGTGACTCCTTGTTCGACGAGATGGGCAGAGCGGGGCCGCGGTGCACCACGACGACGGTGTGATGGCCCACACAGGTCTGTAATGCGTCATGTATACACGACGCATTCTTGGGGTGTCCACCGTAGATATGCTGCATTCCGGCACGGAGGTAGCCTCATTTCCGAGGAAAGGATCTGTATGTCGCCATCGGCGCTGGTCGGTCGGCCAGATGAGCCCACCGCAACCGGACCGGCGCGCGACCGCGTGTACGAATGGCTGCGGGACGAGATCATCCGCGGCACCCTCGAGGGCGGCATGTTCCTCGATGAGCAGTGGGTGTCCCGCACGATGGGCGTGTCGCGAACTCCGGTGCGCGAAGCGCTTCACCGGCTCGCCGCCGAGAAATTCGTCACGCTGAACCCCCGCAAGGGCGCACAGGTGCGCATGGTGACGGCGCGCGAACTCGAAGAGGTCTATCAGGCCCGACTGTTGATCGAGGGCAACGCGATCAACACGACGTGCGCACGCAACGGCTCTGCCGCAGAAGACATGGCGAACTTCCTCGAACCGATGGAACAGGCTGGGCGGGAACGGGACTGGTTCACCGTGGCCCACCTCGACCGGGAGTTTCACCTGACGCTGGTGCGGGCGGCCGGGAACTCCGTCCTCACCGAGCTGTACGACTCGCTGCGGTCCCGCCAGCAGCGGTTGGCCGTCCGCATGCTGCACGTCGGCCCGCAGCGGCTCGACACGATCAACGCCCAGCATCGGGCGCTGGTCGCGGCGCTGGGCAAGTGTGATGCCGCGGAATCGCTGCGCATTCTCCAGGAACACCTGCAGCCGGTGCCCGAGGTCGTGGTTTTGCTACCGGCGCAGTAGCAATGCGTCGAGACCGACGCGATGGTCGCAATCAGGCTCTGCGCGTAGCCATTTCGTCAGCCCCGCGTCGCCTGTTGACCGTAACCGGCGAGCCGACGGCCGACTTCGGCGATCTCTTCGCCATCGAGCACGCGGACGGGTGCACCGCTGGCCATCGCCCGCAGTTGCACGTCGCAGATGTACTCGAGGTAGGGCACGAGGTTCAGCACCTTCGGGAGCGCTCGACCGACGAGGACGGCACCGTGGTTGCCCATCAGGGCGGCGGTGCGATCGCGCAGTGCGGTGGTCACGTTGTCGGCCAACGCCTGTGTACCGAACGTGGCGTACGGCGCGACCCGTACGGCACCGCCGAACAGCGCCGAATAGTAGTGCGATGCGGGCACCTCGTCGACGACGGTCGACAACGCGGTGGAGGCCGGCCCGTGGGTGTGCACGACCGCGGTGTGCTCGGTCGTCCGGTACACCGCGAGGTGCAGCGCGAGTTCGCTGGACGGTGCCAAGGCGGCGTCCACGGCGTTGCCGTCGAGGTCGTGGATCCCGACGTCGCGCGCCGACATCGCCTCGTAGTCGACGCCGCTCGGCGAGATCACCACGAGGTCGCCGACCCGTATCGACACGTTGCCCGCGGTCCCGACCACGAGCCCGGAGCGGCTCAGGAACTGACAGGCCTCGACGACCTGCTGACGCTCGGCGGCGAGCTGGGTCGGCGCGCTCATGGCTCCAACACGTACTTCGAACCGCGGCCCGCGGCCATGTCCTCCAGACTCGGCAGCAGTGCTTCCAGCGGCCTGCACTCGGTCACCAGCATCGACCCGTCGACTTTCTTGCTCGCCAACAACTCCACCGCGGTCCGCACGTAGTTGGGGGTGTGGTGGAAGACGCCCTTGAGGGTGTACTCCTCGTAATGCATGGCGGAGGAGTCGACGGAAAACGGCGCACCTTTCGGTGTACCGCCGAACAGCACCGCCGTTGCGCCGGGCCGCAGGGTCCGCACGGTCTGTTCCCACACCTGCGGCAGCCCGACCGCCTCGATGGCGACGTCGGCGCCCCGCCCATGCGGTGTGCGCGCCTTGATCATCGCGACCCGGTCTTCGAAATCCGAAACCTCGGACAGGTCAACGGTATCCACCGCACCGGCCTGGCTGGCCTGCTGCAGCCGCCATGGTGACTGGTCGACCGAGATCACGTTGGCGCCGCGCAGCGTCGCGAGCCGCACGAACATCAGGCCGATCGGTCCCGCCCCGTGCACGACGACGGTGTCCCCGAGCTGAATGCCGGTTTCGTCCATACCGTGGACGACGGTGGCCAACGGCTCCAGCGGTGCCGCGGAGGCGAAGTCGAGATCGTCGGGCAACAGATAGGTGTTGCGTTCGACGATCGCGGCCGGAATGATCACCTGTTCCGCGAACGCCCCGTTGAGGAATTCCAGGTTCTCGCAGAGGCTTTGGCGTCCGCGCGTGCATGCCCAGCAGTGCCCGCACGGCGCGGTGTTGGCCGCGACGACGCGGTCGCCGACGGCGAACTTGTCGACGCCGTCGCCGACGGCCGAGACGACGCCTGCGAATTCATGACCGAACCGGGACGGCAGCGTCGGGAAGAGCTTGGGGTGGCCGCGCCGATACGACTTCAAGTCGGTGCCGCACGTCGCTGCGGCTTTCACGTCCACCAGCACCTCGCCCGGCCCGGGTTCGGTGGCCGCGACGTCTTCCAGCCGCAAGTCTCCTGGCCCATAGAACATGGCCGCTCTCATTGTTGATCTCCTCGTGTTTCGTGGTGCTGGCCCAGGTCGTGCAGGGTGTGCAGCATGTCCCGGGTTTCGGTGAAGATGCGTTGGTACAGGGCGCGTAACTCGGCGTAGCGGGCCGAGGCGTCGGTGCGCGGCTCGATCACGGCATCGGTGCGCGCGACCGCGGCCGCGGCTTCGGGGATGGAGGTGAATTCACCGATCGCCGTCAATGCGACCGCGGCGGCACCGAGTGCGCTCACCTCCCCGGAGGCGCAGACTTCCAGCGGCCTGCCGAACACGTCGGCCATGATTTGGGTCCACAACACGCTGCGCGCACCGCCGCCCATTGCGCGCAGCACCTCGACGCGTTCACCACGGGCCGCTTCGAGTCCGTCGAGTTGCATGCGGAGTTCGAAGGCGATGCCTTCGAGCAAGGACCGGTACATGTGGGCCTTGGTATGGCAGCCACGCCAGCCGATGGTTATGCCGGAAGCCCGGCTGTCCCAGTGTGGAGTCTGCGCACCGTTCCAGTACGGCAGGGTCAGCAGGCCCTCGCTGCCCACCGGCAGTGCGGCGGCGTCGCGCTCAAGCCGCGGGTCGGGCGCGCCGCCCAGCTCCGGATCGCCGAACTCGGTGCGAAACCACGTCGGCAGATAGGTGCCCGACGAGCTGAAGGTCTCCGCGGTGGTCTGGCCGTGCATCGCCGAGATCATCGACCGGTAGGCGCGGGACGGCAGGTACGACGTCATCTCGGCACCGATCACGACCGCGGTGCCGAGCACCAGATACGCGACTCCGGGATCGGTCACACCGAGGCCAAGACCGGCGGCCTGGCCGTCTCCGGTACCCGCGACCACCACGACATCCCCGTTGAGCCCCCACGATTCGGCGATCTCGGGCCGCAACGGTCCGAGCGAGGTGCCCGTGGGCACCAGGTCGGGCAACTGGCCGCGGTTCAGCCCGGCGAGCTCGAGGAGCTCGCCGCTATAGTCACCCGTGGCCTGGTCGATCAACGCCAGCGGGTCCACCGAGGCGGTGCTCGACATCCACTGCCCGGTCATGGCGTGCGTGAGATACGTGTGCACGTCGGCGATGCGATGACAGCGGGCCATCGTGTCGGGCTCGTGATCGCGCAGCCACAGCAGCTTGTACAGGCCGGGCGTGATGTCGGCGGGCTTGCCCGACAGCAACTCGACGCGTTGCGTTCCGTACCTTCGGGTTTCGGCGTCCGCGCGCCCGTCCATCCACAGGATCGCCGGCCTGATCGGTTTGTCGTCGGCGTCGAGGCAGACGAACGTCTCGCGCTGGTGTGTGACACAGATGGCAGCGACGGCACCGCGGTCGTCGATCTCGCTGAGGGCCTGCCGAACGGCTTCGTCGGTGGCGGTCCACCAGTCCGGCGCTTCCTGCTCGAACCAGTGCGGCGCGGGTGTCCGGGTCTCCAGCGCCTGTGCACCGGTCCCCACCAGGTCACCCTTGGCGTCGACGATGATGGCTTTCGCCGCGGTCGTCGAGCAGTCGACCGCGATCACGAGCGGTGACCTCATCGCGGCGTTGCCCCGCTGAATTCCAGCTCGGCCGTGAGTGTCGGATCAGGCTGCGCCACAATGATGTTCGCGCCGGTGGCTTCCAGCTGCTCCATGTCATCGGCGCCGATACCGGCATCGATGACGACGGCATCGAAGTCTTCGAGCGCACAGATGCGATGGATCGCTCGACGAGCCAGCTTGGTGTGATCGATGAGCAGCACCCGGAGCTCGGCGCTTTCCATGAACGCGCGCTTGAGTTCGGCTGCGGCACTGGACGGGTGAAAGCACATGCCGCGCGAGACGGCTGTCACCGACATGAACAGCACGTCGTAATGCATGTCCCGCAGCGCGCGCACCGCCTGCGCGCCGACGAACGACGAGAACTCGGGAACGTAGTCACCACCGATGGCGTTGAGCCGGACCCGGGGGTCGGTCGACAGCTCGTTGATCGCGGGCAGGAAGTTGGTCACCACGGTCAGCGGCAAGCGCTCCGACAGCCGGGGCAGGACGTGCAGTGCGGTGGTGCTGTCGTCCATCGCGACGGCCTGCATCTCGACTTGGCTTGCTGCCCAATCGAATCCGGTGGTCGCGACCGCACGTTTCTCGGTGAGGTTGAGCGCCCTACGCAAATCGATGTTGCGCTCGAAGGCCTCGCTCGGCGGAGCTTCGGCTCCCGACCGCACCTTGCGCAGCATGCCCTGGGCGTGGAGGTGGTCGAGATCGCGGTGGATCGTCATGGTGCTCACGCTGAACTGATCGGCCAGCTCGTCGATGCGGGCCCACCCGCGGGCCCGGACGAACTCAACGATCTCCGAACGCCGATGTGAGTGATTGCTGGTGCGGCGCAACTGTGCTGGCACGGCCACCTCCTGTAACCCACGTCATAGTGCGGCCGACCGTATCACGCGAAACATCACATATTCAACATGTGTGATGTTACTTCTAACGTGATGGGGTGAGTTACCACCGGCCCCGCAATCGGTCGCGGTAGGAGCGGCCGTCGGGGTCGTAGGCGGCGCGGTACATCGGGATGGCCCACGCGCGCGTGAAGCGGCCGAGCCGTTCGGGTTGGTGGGGCCGCAGCCGCCCCGGCGGCCGGGGGCCGACCCGGCCGCCGTCATGCCAGTCCTGCAGTGCCTGCGCGGACGCGGCGACGGTCTCGACCACCGCCGCGGGGTCGATGAGGCCGTCGTCGTCGCTGCCGTCGGGCGCCCGGTCGAGGTGTTCGCGCAGCAGTCGCAGGCGCAGGTCTCGGGCGAACACGCGGGCGCCGTCGCCGCGGCCCGCTGGATCGCGGGGTTCGCGATCGTCGCGGGTGTCGTCGAGTACCGCACACGACAGCTCGCTGTCGTGTGTCCATGACCGCCGGTTGAAGTTGTCGCTACCGACACAGGCCCATACGTCGTCGATGACGCACGCCTTGGCATGCATGTAAACCGGTGTGCCGGCGTGGTTTTCGACATCGAAGATGTGCACACGCCGCGGGTCGGCCTCGCGGCACGTCTCGATCGCTTGCTGGCGGCCGACCTGATTGGGCGGCAGCGCGAGCCGGCCGTCCACGTCCGGGTGTCGCGGCACGACCGCGATCAGGTGCAGATCCGGGTTCGCCGCGAGTGCCTCGGCGAACAGGCGGGACACCTGCTTGGACCACAGGTACTGATCCTCGAGGTAGATCAGGCGCCTGGCCCGCTGCACCGCCTTGGTGTAGCCGCGCGCGACACTGCGCTCACCGCGCGGCGCGAACGCGTATTCGAAGTGGGCGTCGGGATACGTCCGCAAAACCTGCACGGCCTGCGGACCACACGGCGGCGGGTCGGGCGGCTGGGGCGGCAGCTTGCCGACATCGAGATCGGCGTGGCGCAACTTGTCGGCGATCCAGGCGATCGGTGAGAGCATGTCCAGCGGCGCCGGGTCGGTCCAGCGTTCGCGGAATGTGTAGTCGAGCGCCCCGACGGCGGGTCCGCGGATCTGCAATTGCAGGTCATGCCACGGCGGGCGGTCACCGTATTGCTTGGCCATCCGCACCGCTTGCGGGTCGCCGTGATGTTCGGCGTCGTCACGGCGCGAGTGGCACAGGTCGATACCGCCAGCGAACGCGACGTCGTGTTCGGGAGCGCCGGGATGGCGCAGCACCACCAGCTTCTGGTGATGCGACCCGCCGAAACGCACCCGCTGGTCGAGCAGCACCTCCCCACCGGCCGCCTCGATCGCGTCGCCGAGATGCTGGTTCTCCTCCTCGCTGTAGGAGAAGTTGTCCAGATGCGACCGCCACATCAAGCCTTTGACGACGACCCCGCGTTCGGCGGCATGGCAGAACAGTTCGGATATCGTGGGCCCGTTCTCGCGTACCCGCTCGTCGGGGTCGCCGCGCCAGTCGGTGAAGAACAGATGGTCACCGCGCCCGAGCTGCTCGACTTCGGCAGCGAGCCGCTCGAAGTAGACGGCGCCGTGGACGAGCGGTTCTACCAGATTGCCGGTACACCAGTTCGGCACCGAGGTATCCGGATTGCCGCGTTCCTCGGCGGTGAGAAACCAATCGGCTAACCCAGCCAAGTCGGTCTCCTCACCGGGCGGGCCGCGGTCAGCGCCGTCGCCGCCACCACCATACGAACCCGATCGCGGCCAGGACGGCGACCACCGTCGCCACCGGAACCGCCGGCCGGGATTTCACGGCTTCGGTGGCCACGTGCGCCCGTTCGACGACGGCCTCCTTGGTTTCGGCGGCCTTGTCCTGGGCGCGGCTCTTGACGTCGAGCTTGTCGGTGAGTGCGCCGATCGTTTCGCCGAGCTCGCTGCGGGTCTGCTCGATGTCCGACTGTATTTCGTCGATGCCGGCGTCGGGCCCGGGCTCCTGGGGAAGTCGGTCAGCGGGCATGTCGTGCCTCCTTGATCTCCGCGAGGTCGTGCTTGACGCTGTCGACGGACTCGGCAGCCGGCGGCGGGACCTGCTGCACCTGCTTGCGGCTCACCAACGCCGCCACCCCGGCGCAGATGAACAGCACGACCGCGACGATCACCGCGGCGGCCCAGACCGGCAGGACGAGCGACAACGCCGCGACGGCCGCGGCGATCACCGTCATCAGGCCGAGTACCGCAAACAGTCCGGCGGCACTGATCAATCCGGCGCCGATGCCGGCGTGGCGGGCGGACTCCTGGAACTCCTTCTGGGCCAACCGCAACTCATCACGCACGAGCCGTGATGTCTGTTCCTGTAGCTGGCCGACGAGCTGAGGTATGGACGCTTCGCTCATGGGTTTCGGTTGTGTGGTCATGAGTAGACCCTTCTGCAGGCGTTCTGCTACTCCACAGCAGTGCCCAGGAGCTCCGCGGATGAAACCTGGCGGCACCGTTACATCCCGCCGCATTCGGGTATGTACCTGGGCAAGTCACACGCTAGGAGGACCCGTGAGGCGAAGCTCGAAGCTGTTGTACCGTCCGCTTTCCATCGCGACGAGTGTGGCGGGCGGGCTACTGGCAAGCGCAGTGTTCAATCAGATCTGGAAGCGCATCGACGAACCCAATCTGGAGCCACCGGATCCCAAGGATCTCGAACGGTCGGGAGCCAAGGCCCTGACCGCGGCAGCCATGCAAGGCCTCATATTCGGTTTGGTGCGCGCGGCCGTCGACCGCGCCGGGGCGAAGGGCTATCGGGCACTCGCACACGAATCACCGAAGTGAGTCACTTGGCGACGAGCTCGGCGTCCCGCTCGGTCTCGTCCCGTTTCTGGACCGGCGGCTACGTGCGGTGGGGTTTGAGCACATGTGTTGCGACGGGGTAGGCCGGTGTCCACGGGATCGCTGCGTTGACAGATGGCGTGTGCCAGGCGACAGGTTTAGTTATGTTGCGGCGCTGTGAGTTTCGTTTTGACACCTAGGGGCGCGGTAGGCGATGGGGGGCATGTTGAACCAGCGTTTGCAAGCGCGGGTGAACACGCTGTGCTCGGCGTAACCGAGCTGGCGGGACACCTGGGACACCGGCAGGTCGGTGCCGGTGAGCAGCCGGTGGGCCAGTTCGCGGCGGGTGTGGTCGACCAGTTCCGGGAAGGTGGTGCCTTCCGCGACGAGGCGCCGTTGCAGGGTCTTGGGGTGGATGTCGAATTGGCGGGCGACCGCCGCGGCGGACAATTGCCCGGTGGGCAGCAGCTGGCGGATCATGCTGCGCACGGGCTCGGTGATCCCGCGTTCGCGGCGGCCGGCGCTGGACAGGTAGCTCATGGCCACCTGGTGGGCTAGGGGGTCGTGGCGCAGGGGGCGCCGCAGATCGTCTGGGCGCAGGGTGAATCCGGAGATCGGGGCGTTGAAGCGCGGTTCGCAGCCGAAGTAGGCGCGGTAGTCGGTTTTGGTTCCGAGCGCCGGATGGGGCAGATGGACGGCCACTGGCCGGTAGGTGGTGCCGAGGAACAGGTGCAGTACCCGCAGGGTGACGCCGAGGGCTAGTTCGATGGCCTGGGCTTGCGGCGGCGAAGGGTGCAGGAGGAAGTCGTATTCGAATCGGCACAGGGTCTCGTCGGGGTCGGGGGTGATGCGGGCGCTGACGCCGGCGCTGTAGGTGTTCATGTGGGCGTCGAGGATCGTGAACGCCTCGGCGGCGGTCGCTGCGGTGCGGGCCGCGACTCCGACCGGGCCGAGGATGTCGATGGTCTGCCGCGTCGCTAGTTGGCGTCCGAAGTCGTCGATGTTCAGTACGACCGCGGCTGTTTCGACGGCGGCGATGGCGCTGCGCAGTGGGATGTAGCGGTCGCGGTGACCGGCATCGTTGGCATCGATGTTCGCCTGGGTCAGCAGTGCCCGCGGGTCGCCGCCGTGAGCCGTGATGAGTGTGTCGAATCCGGTCAGGCACGAGCCGCGGATCAGGTGCATGTCCAGAATCGTCAAGAATGCGTCCAGCGAAGTCAAGACGAACGCGCACCGCGTCGTGCAGAGTGAAGGCTCGGTCGGGGGACCGCTTGTCGTTTGTGGCCGATCCGATCGTGGTGGGGCGCAACGGTCGTGAGGAGGCAGCAACGCTGTGCCCGGAATCGCCGAGATCGCTTTGGGCGCCGCGCCGATCGCTGGCGGTGCGCTGCTGGGCGCCGTCGCCGGAAATCTGAAAGGCCCCGATGTGCGGGCGGTGATCAAGGCCGATCTCGACATGCTCGTCCGCATCGCCGAGGGCAAGGTGCAGCGCCGTACGGCGATGTCGCAGATGGCCTGCCGCAGCTCACGGCCCCGCTGGTCGGCGGTGATCAGGTCATCGATGCGCGCCCCGATCAGTGATCGCCGACGTCTACGCGGTGCGCGGCACTCTGCGTGCGCTCGTTCATCTGCTGCGCCGCAAGCCTGCTGCCACGGCCCGGCGCAGCGCGCCGTAACGACGAAGAGATGGGTGTGACGACCCAGCCTGGCAATCCCCGAGCACTTCATACCGAGCGATCCAGTGACAAGGAGAGAACATTCATGCACAAACATGTCGGGATAGTGGTAGCCGCAACAGGTTTGGCGTTGGCACCGGTGGCCGTCGCGCCCACCGCGGCAGCGGAGATCTGCGCCGGCGCCCACGGCCGCTTCGTCGGTGTTGAGGGCTGCGGTGCCCCGATCGCGCACATCGCCACCGGCGCGGCCATCGCGGGCGGTGTGGCCGCCGGGGCGGCCGTCGAGTCGTCGGCCGTCCCGTACTTCCCCGGGGAGATCCCCTGTCACACGGTCGAAGGGGTGCCGTACTACACCCCGCCCGGGCAGCCGTGCTGATCACCGTATCCGGGCGTGCGTGGCACACCGTGAAGGCCGTGTCCGGCGGGATTGGCGATGACGTGGAAGGGAATAAGTGAAGTTCTGGACGTGGGGTTTGGTGGTGGCGTTGATGGCTACGACGGTGGGCTGCGGCGGCAAATCTGAAGAGGCGGTGAGCAATTCGGCGCCAACGCCGCAGCAGGTACGCGAGATCGTCAAGGAGGCCTACATTTACGGCTATCCGATGGTGGACAATTACCGTATTCAGTACGCCTATTTCGCCGACCCGACCAACCCGCAGTACAAGGGCTCGTTCAACCAGACCCACAGCATCGCCCGGGTTTACACCCCCGCCGACACCACCATCCAGACCCCCAACTCCGACACCCCCTACACCATGCTGGGTGCAGATCTGCGGGCCGAGCCCCTGGTGCTGACCGTGCCGCCGATCGAGCGCGGCCGCTACTACTCGTTGCAGTTCGTCGATGGCTACACCTACAACTTCGCCTACGTGGGCAGCCGCACCACCGGCAACGGCGGCGGCAAGTACCTGCTGGCGGGGCCGGGCTGGACCGGTGACAAGCCCGCGGGCATCGACGAAGTGATCCGGTCGGACACCGATTTCGCGCTGGTCATCTACCGCACCCAGTTGTTCAACCCCGCCGACATCACCAATGTCAAGAAGATCCAGGACGGCTACACCGTCGAGCCGCTTTCGGCGCTGCTGGGGCAGGCCGCGGCGACCGCCGCGCCGGTCGATTTCTACCCTCCGCTGTCACCGGGGGATCAAAAGACCTCGCCGGACTTCTTCAAGGTGCTCAACTTCGTCTTGAAGTACGTCCCGGTGCTGCCCGACGAGACCCAGCTGCGCGAGAAGTTCGCCACCATCGGCATCGGCCCCGACCGCGACTTCGACCCCGACGCCATGAGCTCCGAAACCGTGCAGGCGATCAAGGACGGGATGGCCGATGCGTGGGCTGAGTTGACCGCATTCCAGAAGGACAAGCTCGACACCGGCGCAGCGACCTCGGCTGATCTGTTCGGCACCCGCCAGGATCTGAAGAACAACTACCTGTACCGGATGGCCGGCGCGGTTCTTGGCATTTACGGCAACACCGCGGCTGAGGCGATCTACCCGGTGATAGCTACCGACTCCACCGGGGCTGCGCTAACTGGCGCGGACGGAAACCGCTACACGGTGCGGTTCGGCCCCGGGCAGCTGCCGCCGGTCCACTCGTTCTGGTCGATGACGATGTACAAGATGCCGCAAAGTCTGCTGGTGGAAAATCCGATCAACCGGTATCTGATCAACTCGCCGATGGAGCCTAGCTTGATCAAAGATCCCGACGGCGGCATCACCATCTACGTGCAGAACCAATCGCCCGGACCTGACAAGGAGGCCAACTGGCTACCCGCGCCTGGTGGCCCGTTCTCGATCATCCTGCGGCTGTACTGGCCGAAACAAGAAGCCCTTGACGGCACCTGGAAAGCACCCAAGGCCGTCAAGAGCTAGCCGATCCGAAACCCGCTGTGCCCCTGCTCAATCTGGGCAGGGGCACGGGGTCGGCCCAAGCCGCCGTCCACGACGGATCGATCGTCAACCAAATACCAAGGTCCGGATCCACCGTTAATCAGACAGTCCCCGTCAGCGGGATCGTTGTTGTGCTCGACGTAGGAGGTCGGTGACGTGGTAGTCGATGGAGTATGCCTCGCGGAGTCTGACTCCGAGTGCGACCCGGCGGCGCGAACGGTCAGCGCCTTGGCGAGTCGCGGTGTGTCGCCGGTCGCGACGGGCGTCACGGGCGATCCGCCGGTCGAGGACGCGCGCGTCGTGCTTGGTCAGGGACTGGCTCTTGCGCACGAGGAGATCGAGCTGTTGCCAACTCAGGCCGTCGAGGTCGCCGTCGGCGTCATGGGTGGCGACGACGACGCAGCCCCGCAGCAGCGGCACCGACTTCGCCGTGAAAGTGGTTGTCGCCAGGAGTAACTCGGTGGCGCGCCGGTTGGCCCGGTGCTGGCACCCGCGGGTGGCCGGGCTGAACCAGAAGTCGAACTGGCGGTCGGTGCTCGTCAAGCACTGGAGGCCTTGATCCTCGACGAGCTTGTCGATGTCGGCGGTCGTGTAGGCGCGGGTCTCATATACGGCGCCGTCGGCGCTGAAGTACAGGACTGTGTTCATGGTGTTGTTCCATTCGACTCTTTCTTCGGTGTCAGATCGCGGGGGCGCCCCCGCTGTTACTAAAGTTACCCATGTGACGATTGAGATAAACCGTCATAACGATCCGATACCGAGAACGTCGCTATCTCTTGGCGGCGGCCACCCTGGCGCGCTCGCGCATCGACGCCACCACGCCACCGTCGTTGAGGATGTCGGTGCCGGTCAGGTACCCGGCCTTGGCACTGACGCAGAACGCGAACAATTCGGCCATCTCCTCGGGCTTGCCCCAACGCGGAACCGCGGCGTCGGCCACCATCGCACCGGCGCCGGCCTGCTCTTCGAGCCTGCCCATCTCGGTGTCGACAGAGCCGGGGGAGACTGACACGATGCGCAGGCCCCGGCCGTTGAACCGCTCAGCCTGTGAACTGCTGTACCAGCGAACGAAGGTCTTGCTGAGCGCGTAGGCGAAGCCGGAACGAGCCGCTTCGGGTGCCATGTCGCAGGTCGCGAGCAGGGTCTTCGCGAAGGCGTCGGGATCGTCGAGCGCCAGCGGGAAGTGCTCGGCCGGAACGATTTCGTCCGGCAGCATGTGCGAGGCCATCGACGCCACATTGACGATCGCCGACCCTTCGCCGGCATTCTCGTAGAACGCTTCGTTGACGTTGAGCGTGCCGAGCGCGTTGGTCCGCATGACGTAGGCGGCATCGCCCATGCTGGGACTCACGCCGGCGGCGTGGATCACCGCGGTGACCGGCCCGAGCTCGGCGGCCGTGCCGAAGAGCCGGTCGACCGCCTGCCGGTCGGTCACGTCACAGTTGACGGCCGTCGCGGAGATCCCGAGGTCGGCGAGGGTGGCGACGGCGGAGTCAAGCCGGTCCTGCCGCACGTCGCACAGGACGACCGCATGATCTCGTCCGACGATCTTCGCCGTGGCCACACCCATGCCACCTGCGCCACCGGTTATCAACGCCACAGAAGTCATGGCAGGACCGTATACCGGAGGCGCCCACAGTAAGCATTACGGGTCCAGGTGGCTCGAATCAGCCGAACTCCAGCAGTGTGTAGGCGCCCCGCGCGAACCGCTTCGGCAGGGTTTCGCCGTGCGGTCGCACGGAAACTCTCACGGCATGATCAGCCCTTTCCGTGCGGTTGCGGCCGCGGCTGCGTCGGCAGCGGCCGCGCTCGCCGTACGCGACGCCTTCCAACGTAAACACGCGATACTGCGCAACTTTCCTCTCGTCGGACATGGCCGCTACCTGATCGAAGCCATCGGCCCCGAGCTACGGCAGTACATCGTCGCGGCCAACAACGAGGAGCGGCCCTTCACCCGCGACCAGCGGCGGTGGGTGTACGCCTCGGCGAAGTTGGAGAACAACTATTTCGGCTTCGGCACCGACAACGACATCGAGTACACGGCCGGATATCCGATCATCAAACACCGGACGTTCGGGCGTGCGGTTCCGCCGTCGGCTCCGAAGGCCGGGCACGAGGTGAACCTGCCGTGCGCCAAGGTGATCGGCGCCGCCAGGGGCCGGCCGAAGGCATTCCGCCCGAAGTCGGTGGTGAACATCTCGGCGATGAGTTTCGGGTCGCTGTCGGGTAACGCGGTCGAGGCCCTCAACCGGGGCGCCGCGGCGGCCGACTGCCTGCACAACACCGGCGAAGGGGGCATATCGCGCTACCACCGACACGGTGGTGAGCTGATCTTCCAGATCGGCACCGCGTATTTCGGGTGCCGTGACGCCGAGGGGCGGTTCGATCTGGACCGGCTCAAAGAGATCGTGGCGGATGCGCCGGTGCGGGCTCTGGAGATCAAGCTCAGCCAGGGGGCGAAACCCAGCCTCGGCGGGCTGTTGCCGGCAGCCAAGGTGTCGAGTGAGATCGCCGCGGCCCGCGGTGTCCCCGCCGGGCGCGACTGTGTGAGCCCGTCACGGCACGCCGAGTTCTCCGACACCGACAGCCTGCTCGACTGGGTGGAACTACTGGCCGCCGAAACGGGTTTGCCGGTCGGTATCAAATCGGCAGTCGGTGATCTCGAATTCTGGTACGAGCTCACCGATCTCATGCGGGGCACGAACCGCGGGGTGGACTTCGTGACCATCGACGGCGGTGAAGGCGGTACCGGCGCCGCACCGTTGATCTTCACCGACACCGTCTCGCTGCCGTTCCAGCTCGGCTTCGCGCGTGTGTACCGCACGTTCGCCGAGCGGGGTCTGCACGAGCAGGTCACCTTCATCGGCGGCGGCAAGCTCGGCCTCCCCGACAATGCGGTGGTGGGATTCGCGCTCGGTTGCGACATGATCAACGTCGCTCGCGAGGCGATGCTCGCGGTGGGCTGCATTCAGGCACAGAAGTGTCATACCGACACGTGTCCTACCGGAGTCGCGACCCAGAACGCGTGGCTGGCCCGTGGCCTGGTACCGGACGAGAAGGCCGTGCGCGTCGCGAATTACATCAAGACGCTGCGGCGCGACCTGGTCAAGGTGGCCGAGGCGTGCGGTGTCGAGCATCCCGGCCTGATCGGGGCCGACTCGGTCGAAATCCTCGACGGCCGAACTGGTTCGACACCGTTGTACGAGGTCTACGGCTACACGCCGGACATGGGTCTGCCGTCAGCGGCCGACCGGCAGGAAATCGCGCGGTTGATGACGGCGCGCGAGCCGCAGGGCGGCTCGGCCGAACCCTCCCCGTCAGCCGTCGGCTGACATTCACCGGCAAGAGTTGTTGCGGGTGGATGCGAGTCGGGTACACCGCAAAGGTGAACTGAACCCGAATCGCAAAGGACGGCAATTTGTTTCGCAAGACGAACGAGCCTCGGCGGCGTTGCGGCTGGAGCGTGGCGCGGCGCACCGCACTCAAGCTGCCGCTGGCTGCGACGGCGACAGCGGCTCTGATCGAGGCACCCCGCGCGGGTGCCGAGCCGGGTCGATGGCCGGCCGAGCGGGCCAATCGCTGGTATCGGGCGCAGGGCTGGCTGGTCGGCTCCAACTACATCGCCGCCAACGCCGTCAACCAGCTCGAGATGTTTCAATCCGCCACGTATGACCCGCAACGCATCGACGGCGAGTTGCGTCTCGCCAGGCTCATGGGTTTCAACACCGTCCGGGTTTTCCTCCACGATCAGCTGTGGGCGCAGGACCGCTCGGGCTTTCAAGACCGGCTCGCGCAGTTCGTCGCCATCGCCGCCAGTCGAGGTATCAAACCACTGCTAGTGCTGTTCGATTCCTGCTGGGACCCATTGCCCAAGCCCGGCCGACAGCGCAGGCCGAGACCGGGTGTGCACAACTCCGGGTGGGTGCAGAGCCCGGGCGCCGAGCATCTCGACGGTCGCAGCCACACCGGACTACGTGACTACGTCGTCGGTGTGATGAGCCAGTTCCGCAACGACGACCGGATTCTGGGTTGGGACCTGTGGAACGAACCCGACAACCCCGCGCGCGTCTACCGTGCCGTCGAACTCAAGAACAAGCAGGAACTGGTCGCAGATCTGTTGCCCCAGGTGTTCCGGTGGGCCCGGACTGTCGACCCGGTGCAGCCGCTCACGAGCGGCGTGTGGCACGGGGAATGGCGGGATCCGCAGCGCCGCAGTGCTATTGCCAAAATCCAGTTGGACAACTCCGACGTGGTCACCTTCCACAGTTACGCCAAGCCGCCGGATTTCGAGAGGCGGATCGCCGAACTTGCGTCGCTCGGGCGGCCCGTCCTGTGCACCGAATACCTGGCCAGGGGCCTGGGCAGCACGATCGAAGGCATCTTGCCGATCGCCAAGCGACACAACGTCGGTGCGTACAGCTGGGGCCTGGTGGCCGGCAAGACGCAGACCTACCTACCGTGGGACTCTTGGGACCGGCCATACCCCGCCCCGCCCAAAGTGTGGTTCCACGACCTCTTCCACGCCGACGGCAGGCCCTATCGGGACCATGAGATTCAGACGGTGCGGGAACTGACCGGCCGTGAGCTTCTGCGGTGAGTCGTTTCGTTAGATTGGTTTGTGGGCTGTGCCCGCGCTGTGGAAGGAGTGCCGAAAGTGCCGGTCGGGATGCGAACCGTGGCTGCTGTCTCCGCATTCGCCGCCCTCACCGTCGCGGCCGCTCCGACGGCCGCCACCGAACCTCAGAGCCCGCTGGTCCCGTTGGTCGACGCGGCGGCCCAACGTCTGCAAACCGCGGACCAGGTGGCCGCCTACAAATTCAAGACGGGCGGTCCGATCGACGATCCCGCACGCGAGCAGCAAGTCATCGATTCCGTGACCGCGATGGCGCGGTCAGATCACATCGATCCCGCCTATGTCGGTGCGGTCTTCCGCAATCAGATCGATGCGACGGTGTCGGTCGAGCACACCCGGTTCGCGCAATGGAAGCTCGACCCTGGTGCGGCGCCCGCCACGGCGCCGGAGTTGGCCGATACGAGGAAAACGATCGACCGCCTGAATCAGGTCATGGTCCACGAGATGGCCGCCCAGTGGGACGTGCTGGGGTCACCGGCGTGTGAAGCCGACGTGGACAGCGCCATACGAAGTGTGGTGACCGCGCGGGCGCTGGACGCGGTCTATCAACCCGCGTTGGCCTACGCCACGCGCTCGTATTGCCGCTGACGGCGCACACGACGCGGCCGCATATGGTCGAGCGGTGACGATCACCTATGACGACGCGTTGCGGGCGCGCATCCGTACCCACCTGGACGGCCACGACCGCCGCGTCGTAACCGATCCCACCAAGCGGCATGCGGCGGTCGCGGTGGTACTGGTCGATTCGGACCTCGGCGAAGACCGGGTCGATCCCGCACCGGTCGACGATTGGATCGCGGGCCGCCCCATGCCGGAGCCCGGTCTGGACGGCCGCATGGTCGACGTGTCCGGTGGTGCGGCGTTCCTGCTGTGCCGTAGGGCGTCGCGGCTCAACTCGCACGCCGCGCAGTGGGCGCTGCCCGGTGGCCGGTTGGATCCAGGCGAAACCGCCGTCGACGCCGCGCTGCGCGAACTGGACGAGGAGTTGGGTGTCCGTCTTCCCGACTCGACGGTGCTGGGCCTGCTCGACGACTACCCGACCAGGTCGGGCTATGTCATCACGCCGGTGGTGGTCTGGGGCGGTGGCCGCCTCGAGCTGAGTCCGTCACCCGACGAAGTCGTCGCGGCCTACCGCGTCGGGCTCCATCAACTGCAGCGCGACGATTCGCCCAGGTTCATCGACATCCCCGAAAGCACGCGCCCGGTCGTGCAGATCCCGCTCGGCAACGACCTCATCCACGCACCGACGGGCGCGGTGCTGCTGCAGGTGCGGTGGCTGTGTCTGGAGGGCCGCAACGATGCGGTCGGTGACCTGGAGCAACCGGTCTTCGCCTGGAAGTAGTGGTAGGCCTACTGGCTGACTACTGGTTTTCAAGGGTTCGTTCTACGGGCGGAACCGCGAGTCTGGGTTTCACAAACATCGACTCGTGGAGGCTCATCGTGAAAGTTGTCCTGGCTCGTACCGTCGGGTGTATCGGCGTTGTTCTCGCGTCGAGCCTGTTGTTCGCCGGTGTCGTGGCCGCTCACGGACCGGACGAGGCCGGGGTGGTGCAGGTGGCGTTCGACCAACCCGTCACCAACATCCCCGGCAAATCCCTCGTAGCGCTGGAGGTCTCATACGGGCCGGGCGCGAAAGACCTGTCGCACCGGCACGCGGATTCGGCGTTCATCATGGCCTATGTCCTGTCCGGCGCGATCCGCAGCCAGGTCGCCGGGCAGCCGCCGCGGGTGTTCAAGGCCGGCGAGACGTGGCAAGAGGTTCCGGGGGACCACCACGTCGTCTCCGAGAACGCCAGTGCCACCGAACCGGCCCGGCTTCTCGCGGTATTCGTCGTCGACAGCAGCCAGTCACAGGCTCTCACCACGTTCGACGCCGATTCCGGGAATCGGTGAGCGGTGGGCTCAATCCATCCGGCCCGCGTCGACCACCCGCAGAATCGGCGTGCCTTCCTCATCTGAGGCTTCGAGATCGACTTCGACGTCGAAGCCCCAGTCGTGGTCGCCCGCGGGGTCGTCGAGAATCTGGCGTATCCGCCACCGGCCGGGCTCGCGGTCGATGATGAGGAGCGCGGGGCCGCGGGCGTCGGCTCCGGTGCCGACGTCGGAGTGCTCGTCGAAGTAGGCGTCGCCGGCCTGTTCCCACCGTTCGGCCGTCCACCCGGAGTCGGTGTCGAGTTCGCCGAGCTCGTGCCAGCGCCTCCGGGCGAACAGTTCGACGCGCCGGAACAGTGCATTGCGCACCATCGCGGTGAACGCGCGCTCGTTGCTGGTGAGCGGGCGAGTGGGGGCAGCTCGAATCTCCCCGCCGGGAATATCGACCGGCTGATCGGGGCTCGTGAGCTGTTCCCATTCGTCGAGCAGGCTCGAATCGACTTGGCGGACAAGCTCACCGAGCCACTCGACGATGTCGATGACTTCCTCGGTGCGCGCGGCGGCGGGCACGCCGGATCGCAGGGCCTTGAAGGCGTCGGACAGGTACCGCAGCACCGCTCCCTCTGAGCGGGTGAGCCCGTACGCGCTGACGAACTCCCGGAACGTCATTGCGCGCTCCCACATTTCACGCACGACAGACTTCGGGGACAGCCGCGCGTCGGCAGCCCATGGATTGGATTGCAGGTACACCTCGTAGGTGTGCTCGAGCAGTTCGGCGAGCGGTTTGGGGTAGGTGACCTCGTCGAGCAGTTCGATGCGCTCGTCGTACTCGATGCCGTCGGCCTTCATCTGCGCGACGGCCTCGCCGCGGGCCTTGTTCAGCTGTGCGGCCAAGATCTGTCGCGGGTCCTCGAGTGTCGCCTCGATGACCGACACGACGTCGAGCGCATAGGTGTCCGATGACGGGTCGAGCACGTCGACCGCGGCGAGCGCGAACGTCGAGAGTGGTTGGTAGAGAGCGAAATCGGGAGGTAGGTCCACGGTGAGCCGGTAACGCCTGCCATCGGGCTCCGGTTCGTCGAGACGCTCCAGCACACCGGCCTGCAGCAGTGACCGCGCGATGCCGACCGCGTCGCGGATGTGCTGAAGCTGGCGCTTGCGCGGCTCGTGATTGTCGGTCAGCAGGCGCCGCATCGATACGAACGGGTCACCGGGACGGTCGACCACGTCGAGGATCATCGACGTCGACACGCGCATATTGCTGGTCAGCGGCTCGGGTGCGGCCTCGATCAGACGGTTCATGGTCTGCTCGCTCCACGGCACCATGCCGGGAGGGGCCTTGCGTCGCACCAGTTTCCGGCGCTTCTTCGGATCGTCGGCGACCTTGGCGAACTGCTTGAGATTCTCCACCTCGTGCTCGGGCGCCTGAACGACGACCGTGCCCGCGGTGTCGTAACCGGCGCGCCCGGCCCGGCCGGCGATCTGGTGGAACTCGCGGGCGTTGAGCAGCCGCGTGCGGGTGCCGTCGTACTTCGACAGCGCCGAGAACACGACCGTGCGGATGGGCACATTGATGCCGACGCCGAGGGTGTCGGTGCCGCAGATGACCTTGAGCAGACCGGCCTGGGCCAGCTGTTCGACCAGCCGCCGGTACTTGGGCAGCATGCCGGCGTGGTGGACGCCGATGCCGTGCCGGACGATTCGTGACAGCGCCGAGCCGAAGGACGTGGAAAATCGGAAGCTGCCGATGTGGTCGCGGATCGCGGCCTTTTCCTCCTTGGTGCACACATTGATGCTCATGAGCGCCTGCGCGCGTTCCAATGCCGAGGCCTGGGTGAAGTGCACGACGTAGATCGGCGCCTGCTTGGTGTCGAGCAGGTCGGCGATCGTCTCGTGCATCGCCGTCGTCGCGTAGTTGTAGAAGAGCGGAACCGGGCGTTGTGCGCCCGCCACGTGCGCGGTCGGCCGTCCCGTGCGGCGGGTGAGGTCCGCGCGCAGGTACGTGACGTCGCCGAGCGTGGCCGACATCAACAGGAACTGCGCCTTCCGCAGTTCCAGCAGCGGCACCTGCCAGGCCCACCCGCGATCCGGGTCGCCGTAGAAGTGGAACTCGTCCATCACCACGAGGCCGATCTCGGCGTTCTCACCTTCGCGCAGCGAGATGTTGGCCAGCACCTCGGCGGTGCAGACGATGATCGGCGCGTCGGCGTTCACTGCGGCGTCGCCGGTGAGCATGCCGACGTTGACGGCCCCGAACACCTCGCACAGGGCGAAGAACTTTTCGCTCACCAGCGCCTTGATCGGTGCGGAGTAGTAGCTGCGGCGCCCGGTGGCCAAGGCCGCATACACCGCACCCGTGGCCACGAGCGACTTGCCCGAACCGGTGGGCGTCGCGAGGATCACGTTCGCGCCGCTGACCAGCTCGATCAGCGCTTCCTCCTGCGCGGGGTACAGCGTGGTGCCGTTGGCCTGCGCCCAGGCCGAGAACGACGCGAACAGTTCATCGGGGTCGGCCGCATTGGCCCGTAGGGCGGACAGGTCGTGGGGGTCGTCGAGGAGCGCGGGCATCGTGGACACCAGCCTGCCCGACGCGGCGTTCACCGCGTGCACCGCCATGGCCGTAATAATCAGCGGGTGCCGACACCGACTTTGACCGAGTCCGTCTTGTTGGTGATGGTCGTGCTGTTGTTCGCGGCTTTTGTCACGTTCCTGGTGCTGTTCATCGTCAGCCGGCGGCAGTTGACGAATGCCAGGCGCGAGATCGAGCGCATGCAGCTGGAGAACGACGACCGTCGCCGCCGCAAGCGTCGCGGCGTCGCGCCGTTGGCGATCAAGACGGTGTTCCAGACCGCGGACATGCTGATCAACAAGGGGCTCGGCGCCACCGTGCGCAACTCGATCGAAGATCTGGCGGGTTGGGCGCAGGTGGAACGTCCCGACCTGGCCCGGCTGACCGCCGACGGCCGGGTCGTCATCGTGTTCTCCGATATCGAGGGCTCGACGGAGTCGAACGCGGCGATGGGCGACCGGGCCTGGGTGAAGCTGCTGGACAGGCATAACCGGCTTGTCGAGAACTGCGTCGGCCAACACGGCGGCCACGTCGTCAAGACACAGGGCGACGGTTTCATGATCGCGTTCGCCGACCCGGAGAACGCGGTGCGGTTCGCCACCGCGGTGCAGCACGCGCTGGCCGAAAAACCCGAGCGCTGGCAGGGCATTCGGGTTCGGATGGGCATACACATGGGCACGTCGGTGCGGCGCGGGGACGACCTGTTCGGACTCGACGTCGCGATGGCGGCCCGGGTGGCCGATCAGGCGGACGGTGGCGAGATTCTGATCAGCGAGCCGGTCGCCGACACGGTCGCCGACCTCGACGACGTCATGCTGGCCGCACCCCGCGAGGCCGAGCTCAAGGGTCTGCCCGGCACCCACCGGTTGTTCCCGGTGATGATCGAGCAGGAGGCTTAGACGCGCGGCTTGATGTGGCGCGTCACCCACTGGGCGGCCAGCTTCACCAGGCCGGTCTTCGGGTAGCTGATGTGTGCGTCCCAGTTCCTGCCGAGTGAGCAGATGGGATCGGCCGGCGCGCACAGGTCGGCCGTGCGGGAGCCGAAGACGGGGCTCATCCGGGTCAGCGGCTGACCGATGCGCGCCGATGGATTACCGAAGACGACGATGGACGCGATGTGCGGTACGACGGCGGCCGGCAGCGGCGCGGTGTAACCGAGACCCGCGACGGGCGAGGTGGCGACGACGTCGACCACGGCCGCACCCTGCGAGTAGCCGCCGAGCACGATCTGCGTTCTCGGACATTTCGCGACGGTGCTCTGCACGCGCTTGCTCATGTCGGTGGCGCCCGCCGCGGCCTTCATGAAGTCCCACGACGCCGGGTACTTCACCGCGTAGCTGCCGACGGTGGAGCCCTTCACCATGGGTTTCAGGGTGTCGACGAAAGCCTGGCCGACAACTCCGATGCCGGCCGGTTCATCGGTGCCCCGCGCGAAGATGACCTCGATGTCGGGGCATTCTGGGGCGGCCGCCGCAACCGGGGGCACGATGAGGCCCGCCGCGGCGACAGTGCTGACCGCGGCGGCGGCCAAGCCCGCCCGGCTGCCCTTGTGCCCGCCCACAGGTCATGCCTCTCCTCGACTGGGCCCGTCCATACGGTTCCACCAATACCCAATAGTCACTTTTACCACTCTTTTAACAGCAGCGCCCAGGCATAGACGTCGTGGTGAGCGGGTATTGCCAGATCATGGTGGGCGCACGGGATTCGCTGTTCGACGAACTCCTCGACCTTGAGCGAGCGGGTTGGGACTCACTGTGCAAGGCGACCGGCGCCGAATTCTATGGCGAGCTCATGCTGCCCGACGCGGTCATGGTGCTCGCCAACGGCATGGTCATGGACCGCGACACCGTGGTCGGCGCACTCTCGGCCTCGCCGCCGTGGCGTACCTATGAGATCAGCGATGCCCGGTTGATCGCCGTCGACGACGACAACGCCGTTCTCGTCTACACCGGGACGGGATACCGCGACGGCGACGAGCCGGCGTTCGTCGGCGCGATGTCGAGCGTCTACCACCGCGCCGACGGCCGCTGGAAACTCGCCCTCTACCAACAGACCCGAATGCCGGACTGATGGCGAAATATGCCCTCAACGAGTCGGCCGTCGAGTTCGCCCGCGAGCTCATCGAATCCCGCCAGTACGTGCTCGACAGCGACTGGGGCGAGGTCCAACCGCGAGCCGACGTGCAGAACTCCTATCTCGAAAACCATGACTGGGATGCGTATGCGAACTGGCATCTGGGCTTGACCGAGGGCGCCAACGACGAGACCAAGGCTCGATATGCGTTCGCATACGGCGACTTTCGCCGCGTCCACCGGACCGGCTTGATCGCCTGCGTGTACCGAGCCTCGGAATGGCGGCACAAGGCCGTGGAACTCGCGGCCCACGACCTTCTGCAGCTCCTCGACAAAGCCGCCGGCATCGCCTAGCGGCCGATCCGTCAGATCGCTTGTTGCGTCGGCAGAATCGTGATCTCGGTGAGATTGATGTGGCGCGGGTTCGCCGCGATGAACGCGACCGTCTCCGCGACATCCGCCGGGCTCAGCACGTCGATCTCCTTGATGAGATCGGCCATCAGCCGGCTCGCGTCGGGATCGGTGACGTGGTCGGGCAGTTCGGTGTCCACCATGCCGGGTTCGATCGTGGCGACGCGCACCATCTTGCGACCGAGCTCGACTCGCAGCAGCCGGGTCAGCTGGCTGAGATACGCCTTGGTGCCCGAGTAGACCGAGAACTTCTCCAGAACCCGGGTCGCCGCGATCGACGACGTCGTGATCAGATCGGCCGCCCGGCCTGCCGCGGCGGCGTCGACGAGGTGCGGCATGAAGGCACCGATGGTGTTCATAACGCCGGTGATGTTCAGGTCGATCTGGCGCTGCCAGTCATCGATCTTCAGGTCGTCGATCGGCGATATCAGTTGAACCCCGGCGTTCGCGAACACCAGGTCCACCCGCCCGAGCTCCGCCGACACGTACTCGGCGGCGGCAGTCACGGCGTCGCGGTCGGTGACGTCGAGTGGCACGGCGAGGGCTCTCCCGCCGGCCGCGGTGATGCGCTCGACCAACGCGTCGAGATTGGATTTGCGCCGGGCCGCCACGGCGACGCCGGCACCCAGACCGGCCAGCCGCACGGCGGTCGCTTCCCCGATTCCGCTCGATGCGCCCGTCACGAAGGCGGTACGGCCGGCAAGGGCGGAGGCGGTGATGATCTTGGACATCTCGTCTTCCTCTCGTTGAGTGCTGTAGTTGGGTGCTGCAGTCGAATCAACCAGCCGGCCGCACCGAAAAGGCTGCTCAAACCTGCCCGGCTTATCGGGGGACAAAGTGGGCCACCCTTGGAGGTGCCGTGGCCGCCGAGGCCCGCAAGACTGATGTCGTGGACAGGAATCGTTCCGAGCTCGCTGACTTTCTCAGCACTCGTCGGGCCCGGCTCACTCCTGAGGACGTGGGTTTCGGTGGTGAGTTCGCCCGGCGGCGCGTGCCGGGGCTGCGACGTGAGGAGCTCGCACAGCTGGCCGGGGTGAGCGTCGACTACTACACGCGGCTGGAGCAGGGGCGCAGCCGCAGTGCGTCGGCCGACGTTCTCGACGCGCTCGCGACGGCACTGCAGCTCAACGACGCCGAGCGCGACCACCTGCACAAACTCGGCCGCCCGCAACCCGAGACGCGGCGTCATCGTTCGCGGCCTCAACACGTCCATCCCGCGACGCTGGATCTGTTGGACCGTCTGGACGGTGTGCTCTCGCCGGCGTTCATCCTCGGCAGGCGGTTGGATGTCCTCGCGCACAATCGACTGGCCGGTGCGCTGATCACCGAGTTCCGGCACCTGCCCGCGCCCCAGCGCAACCAGGCCCGGTTCGTCTTCCTGGACCCGCACGCGCGCGAGCTCTACACGGACTGGCGCCAGGTCGCCATGGACACCGTCGCGATGTTGCGCCACGACGCCGGCCGCTACCCGGACGACCCCAGGCTGTCGGCGCTCGTCGGTGAGCTGTCGATACATTCCGACGAGTTCCGCACCTGGTGGGCCCGCCACGATGTCCAGCGCCGGACCACCGGAACCAAGAGCTATCACCACCCCGTGGTCGGCGACCTCACCGTGCAATATCAGGCCCTCAATCCGAGTGGTGACGAGGACCAGGTGTTGATCGTCTACACTGCAGAACCCGATTCGGCCTCAGACACAGCGCTGCGACTGTTGGCCAATTGGCGTGAGCGCGAACATGATTCGGGCACCGACACGGTGTCCGTCCGGAAGGAGAGCCGATGACGCACACCGAGCGCGAAGAACAGGCCGTGGCAGTGGTGCGGCGCAACACCGAGGAGGTGCAGGGGAAAGGGAACTTCGAGTTGTTCGAAGAACTCTTCGCCGACGACTTCGTCGATCACACGCCGCAACCGGGGACGACACCCGACAAAGACGGCGTCCGGGTGTTGTACCGCCGCCTGCGCGAGGCTTTCCCGGACTTCCGCCCGGAGATCCACTGGCAGACGGTCGACGGTGATCTGGTGACGACCTACAAGACCTACCACGGGACGCACCACGGAGACTTCCTCGGGCTCGCGCCGACCGGGCGGCCGGTCCAATTCGAGACGGTCGACGCGATGCGGGTACGCGACGGCCGCATCGTCGAACACTGGGGAGTCGCCAATCTCTTCTCGGTGGTCGGCCAGTTGGGCGCGCGCATCGAGCAGTGATGACTGCCGTCACCGGCGAGCGTGGCTGTCCAATGCCATCGGCAGTCCGCGTTGGCGAACCCACTCGTGGTGGCGCCTGCCCAACTCCGTGACGGGCTCGGCGACGCCGTCCATGTCATCCATGAGGGCCTTCGCATACAGGGACGCGTTCATGCCGGCGCCGATGTGGGTCAACGCGAGCTGAACCCGGGGAAACATCGAAAAGTCCTCGGGCACAAGCATTCGATTGACGGGATTGTCGGCGCTGGGCGAGAACAAGGCGTGCATCAAGCGTGCCGTGGCGGCTGACGTGTAGGTGACGGGTTGAGGCATGTCCGTCATCTCGTGGAGTAACACGTCCCACCACGACCGCAGTTCGTCCAACGTGATGGGACGCCCTGTGGCGAAGAAGCCCAGTTCGGCCATCAGCCCGCGACAGTCGTCGTACCGGCCTTCGAGCGCCGCGCGGTTCATCGCGACCCACGGGTGCCGAAGCCGTTCGGGCAAGACCTTCACGCATCCGAAGTCGAGGAAGCCCACAGTGCCGTCGGCTCCGAAGCGATAGTTGCCGGGATGGGGATCGTTGTGCAGCAGATTCCCATGGCGGAAGTTCCCGTGCACGAACCGCGCGATGATCTCGGTCCACCGGTTCTTCAGCTCCTGATCGGCGTGCTGCGCTGTCTCCCAATCCATTCCGGGCAGCAGTGTCATCGTCAGTACTCGGTCGCCGGATGCCTCGGGGATGACTTCGGGGATACGGATGAACGGATGGCCGCGATAGAGAGCACCGAACCGGGTGATCATTTGTGCTTCGTGTCGATAGTCGACCTCCTCGGCGATGCGGGCTGCCGCTTCGCGTGCGAGGCTTCGGACATCCGCGGCGACTCCGGCGGCCGCGGTCGCGAACCTCATGACCGTCGCAAGCAGTTCGGTGTTGGCCAGGTCATCGCGGATTGCTTGTGCCACACCGGGGTACTGGATTTTGATTGCGACTTCTCGACCGTCCCGCAGGACAGCCCGATGAACCTGCCCGATCGACGCGGCCGCCATGGGTTCGTCGTCGAATTCGGCGAACAGGTCGACCGCGTCTCCGAGTTCGGCGCCGAGCACGTCACGTATGAGGGCAACGTCCATCGGCGGAGCGTCGGCGCGTAATCGGGTCAGCGCCTTCTGGTATGGCGAGAAGCCGCCGCTGCCGAACGCGTCGCCGTCGACCATCGACATCAGTTGGCCGACTTTCATCAGCACGCCGCGGGAATGTCCCAGCAGGTCGGTGTAGCGATCGGCGGTGCGCTCGTGGAAGCGAGCCACGGCATCGGTGTCGCCGGACCGTTGGCGGAACTCCGCGACGAAGCGGCCTCCGACGGCCCGGGCGGTGAACCCGGCCAAGGGCATCGTCCGGCGGATCCGCCCGCGCGGCACGGAATCGTCTTGCGGCATCGGGGCTCCCCACTGTCGGTATCCGCAGCCGTAAAGTAGAGTCTTGCATAAGGTAAGTGATCACTTTGGAGAGGTCAATGGCTGCATCTGCGTCGACGCGTGAACGCCTGGTCACCGAGGCGATGCGGTTGTTCAGCGACAAGGGTTTCGATGCGACGAGCGTTTCGCAGATCGAGGCCGCGGCGGGCCTGGCACCGGGATCGGGAGCCCTGTACCGCCACTTCAAGTCGAAGGACGCCCTGCTGGAAGCGGGTATCGATCGGCAGCTCGACCGCCGTCGCGCCATGCGAGACATCCGCGCGTTGTTCGCCGGGCTCGATGACCTGCGGGCCGAGCTCACGGTCCTCGGCCGTTACCTGCTCGGCGTCGTCGACGAGGAGATCGAGATGCTGCAGATCGCCGCGCGGACCCCGGCCGGGCGCTCAGCGCGCCTTGACACTGCCTACAGTGCGCTCATCGACGGGCTGAACGGCGAACTCGCCGAGTGGATCAGCGCGTGGAAACCGCAACTGCCGCAGAGCGATTGCGAGGCGCTGGCGGCGCTGGGAGTCAACGGAATCCTCGGCGTCCGCTTCATGAGCCATCTCGTACACCGGACGCGGTCCCACGTCCCGGACGACCGGTACCTCGCGGAGTGGACCGCTGTGCTCGCCGCCAGACTCGAATCCTGTTGATCGCCGGCACGTCAGGCTTCGTGGCCGGGTTCGAGATCTTTGACGTCGGTGAAGCTCACCCAGGTGTGCCGGCGCCCCGTCGCGTGCGCGGCAACAGGTTTCAGCAGATGCCCGACATGGTCGCCGAGGTCGAATCTCTCGGTGATCGCTCCCACGAACCATGCGCCTGCGGCATCGAGGATCGGGGTGCCTGCCGGACCTTCGTGCCAGCGGCAGCGTTCGAACTTGTCGACCGTATCGCCGGTTTGGGTGCCGAACCAGCGGGCGAGGTCGATCTCGTTACGTGACACCAGGTGTACGCCCAGGTGTGTCGCATCCTGCGCGATCGAGAACGTGTGGTTCTTGCGCGACAGACCGACAAGGAACATCGGCGGATTGATACTCGACTGCGTGGCGAACCCCACGAGGCAGCCGCCCAACCTGTCCCCGGCCCTGGCGGTGACGACGAACATCGGGTAGTCGAGCAGACCTACGAGATCCTCGAACGCTGCCACGCGGTCATCAGACATCGCATCGACCCCTCAATCGCATGACAGCAGTATGCCCGTGCCAGGTGTTTGGGGAACGGCCGCCGGGGTAGCCACACCGCAACATCGGCGATGGGAGTCTTGCTGTGAAAGCTGTTACCTGGCATGGGCGCCGCGATGTGCGGGTGGATACCGTGCCGGATCCCGAGATCCAGGAACCCACGGACGCCATCATCGAGGTGACGTCGACCAACATCTGCGGATCCGATCTGCACCTGTACGAGGTGCTGGGGGCCTTCATGCACGAGGGCGACATCCTGGGCCACGAACCGATGGGCATCGTGCGCGAGGTGGGTTCCGAAGTCGACGGGCTCGCCGTCGGTGACCGTGTGGTGATCCCGTTTCAGATCTCGTGTGGGCACTGCTTCATGTGCGACCAGCAGCTCTACACGCAGTGCGAGACGACGCAGGTGCGCGACCAGGGCATGGGGGCCGCACTGTTCGGCTATTCCGAGCTGTACGGTCAGGTCCCCGGCGGACAGGCCCAGTACCTGCGCGTGCCGCAGGCCCAGTTCACCCACATCAAGGTCCCCGAAGGGCCGCCGGACTCCCGGTTCGTCTACTTGTCGGACGTCTTGCCGACGGCGTGGCAGGCCGTCGCGTACGCCGAGATCCCGAAGGGCGGTTCGGTGACGGTCCTGGGGCTGGGGGCCATCGGTGACATGTCGGCCCGGATCGCCCAGCACCTCGGCTACGACGTCATCGCAGCCGATCTGGTGCCGGAACGCTTGGAACGGGCGAAGTCTCGCGGGATTCGTACCGTCGATCTGCGCTCGCTCGGCGTTCCGCTGGGCGACGTGATCCGCGACATGACCGAGGGGCGGGGAACCGACTCGGTGATCGACGCCGTCGGCATGGAGGCGCACGGTTCACCCGTCGCGTCGATGATGCACAAGGTGACCGCGTTGCTACCTGACGCGATCGCGAAACCCATGATGCAGAAGGCGGGGGTCGACCGGCTCGATGCGCTCTACTCGGCGATCGACATCGTGCGCCGCGGCGGCACCGTGTCGTTGATCGGTGTCTACGGCGGCATGGCGGACCCGATGCCGATGATGACGTTGTTCGACAAGCAGATCCAGCTGCGGATGGGCCAGGCCAATGTCAAGAAGTGGGCCGACGACATCATGCCGCTGCTCACCGACGACGATCCGCTCGGCGTCGACACATTCGCCACACACGTCCTGAGCCTCGACAAAGCCCCGCACGCCTACGAGATCTTCCAGAAGAAGGCGGACGGCGCGGTCAAGATCATGCTCAAGCCCTAATTCTGGTGGCGAAATAAGCTGATGAACATCCGACCCGCAGAGGAAGTGCATGTTCATCGTCGTTCTCGCCACGATTCTCGGGCTGATGCACTTCTACATCTGGGTCCGCGTCATCAAGAACACGACGTCGCCGGGTCGCGCGCGGTGGCTGCTCACCACGATCCTTCTCGCGCTCACCGTGCTGTTGTTCGCGACGCTGATCCTGCCGCGGGTCATCGGGCTGACCGAGTCGGCGTGGTTCGCGTGGCCCGGCTATGTCTGGTTCGCCCTGGCGGTCTACCTCTTCCTCACCTTGCTCGTGTTGGAGCCGGTTCGGCTGGCGCTGCGCGGCTGGGTGCGGCGCGCCCCTGAACCACCCGCCGTCGAGGACCCAGAGCCGGGCGTCAACCGACGGCTGTTCCTGGCCCGTGCGAGCGCCGTGGCCGCGGGTGTGGCGTCGGCCGGTTTGGTCGGGGCAGGCATGGCCAGCGCGCTCGGGCCGCCGGATCTGTTGCGTGTGCCGGTGCGGCTACGCCGACTCGATCCGGCGTTCAACGGGTTTCGGATCGCCGTGGTGTCGGACATTCACCTCGGCCCGTTGGCGGGGCGTGCGCACACCGAGCGGATCGTCGAGATGATCAACGAGACCGCGCCCGACCTCGTCGCGATCGTGGGCGACCTCGTGGACGGCACGGTCGAGGAACTCGGGGCGGCCGCAGAACCGTTGCGGGATCTGGTTTCTCGTGACGGAACCTTCTTCGTGACGGGCAATCACGAGTACTTCGTCGACGACACGACCGCATGGCTTCGCGAGTTGGACCGGCTGGGTATCCACACGTTGCGCAACGAGAACACGCTGATTCGGCGCGGGAGTGCCGGGTTCGATCTGGTCGGAGTCAATGACGTCGCCGGTGAGTCCATCGCCGAGCCCCCGGACTTCGACCGCGCGCTGGTCGGTACGGATCGGGCGCGGCCGACGGTGCTCCTCGCGCACCAGCCGGTCCAGGTGGCCGAGGCGGCCGACCGCGGGGTGGACCTGCAGCTGTCGGGACACACGCACGGCGGGCAGATGTGGCCGTTCCACTATGTGGTGCAGGCCGTGCAACCGTCGCTCGCCGGGTTGTCCAATTTCGGCGACACGCAGCTGTACGTCTCTCGCGGCGCGGGTTTCTGGGGTCCGCCCGTGCGCGTCGGCGCGCCACCCGACATCAGTGTGCTGACCCTGCAGACCGACTGATGCGGTGAACTGAGCTCGGGGCAGCGTCGTTCCACTACGGACTGTTGACCACGGATTTCCAAGGGTCCGGTCCGGCCGCACAACGGCCAGTCTTGGTTCGACGGACACGAAAGGTAAACCCCGATGTCGAAGATACTGCTGCAGACCACGATTGCGGAGAATCCCAACGACTGGGATGTCAGCCGGTTCTCGCTGCTGGCCGAGGAGCTGAGGGCGGCCGGGCATCAGGTGGTCGCGCGCAACCGCGTCGACAACACCGACGACCTGGTGCTCAGCCACATCGACAAACTGGGATTCGATCAGCTGTGGCTCATGTGCGTCGACGTCGGCGACGGTCTGACCGCCACCGAGGCGGCCGCGATCCTCCAATTCCGGGAGAACGGCGGCGGAGTTCTCACCGCCCGCGATCACCAAGATCTGGGATGTTGCCTGAACTGCCTCGGATCGCTCGGCGTCGTCAACGAGTTCCACGACAAGAGCATCGACCCGGCGACGATGTGCGACGACCCGGACAACCCGGACATCTCGTGGCCCAACTATCACTCCGGCGCGAACGGCGACTACCAGCCGGTGCTGACCGACGGTCCGGTGCACGAACTTCTGCGCACGGACAAGACCGCGAGCGGGCGGATCGAGTGGTTTCCGGCGCACCCGCACGAGGGGCTGGTGTCACCGACCGGTTCGTTCACGTCGGTCCTGGCGCAAGGACGCAGCAAGGCGACCGGACGGCGTTTCAATCTCGCCGTGCTGCTCGACGGCGAAGTCACCGCGGCCGGTCGCCCGATGGGCCGCGCCCTCGCCGAATCGACGTTCCACCACTTCGCCGATTACAACTGGGACACCGATCGCGGCGCGCCGTCCTTCGTCACCGAACTGCCGGGCACGCAGATCAAGGAGGACCCCTATCCGCTGGCGGTCTTCAAGGACTACGTGCGCAACGTCGCCACCTGGCTGCGGCCCGGTGCACCGCACATCCCGCTGATGTCGTCGGAGGCGTTGTCGCAGGCGTAAACGCCACCTCGTGCATGACATTGGCAAAGCCTGGGTACATACGGCAGGGGAGGAGTCGTATCGGAAGGACCCATGACAGCACCGCGATTGCAGTTTGACCAGCGTGACGTGGCCGAAGCCCAGCACATCGTCGGCGCGGTCGCGTCGGCGTTCTCGGCCAAGGTCGTGGGGCAGAACCATCTGCGGGAATCGATGCTCGTGGCGCTGCTCGCCGGCGGTCATCTGCTGGTCGAAAGCGTCCCGGGATTGGCCAAGACGACGGCCGCGCGGGTCGTGGCCGAATCCATCGACGGCAGCTTCCGCCGCATCCAGTGCACACCCGACCTGTTGCCGAGCGACATCATCGGCACGCAGATCTACGAGGCCGCCACCAACTCGTTCGCCACGCAACTCGGCCCGGTGCACGCCAACATCGTGCTGCTCGACGAGATCAACCGCTCGAGCGCCAAGACACAGAGCGCGATGCTCGAGGCGATGGAGGAACGCCAGACCACGATCGCGGGCGTCGAATATCCGATTCCCGAACCGTTCCTGGTGATGGCGACGCAGAACCCGGTCGATCAGGAAGGCACGTATCCGCTGTCGGAGGCCCAGACCGACCGGTTCATGCTCAAGGAACTCGTGCACTACCCGTCGACCGACGACGAGGTCGAGATCATCGAGCGGATGGACGCCGGACTGTACGACCGGGCGCACCGCGCCGCACCCGTCGTCAGCATCGACGATGTGCGCCGCGTCCAGGACATCGTCCGGTCCGTACACCTCGACCGTGCGTTGATCGAATACGCGAGCCGTCTGGTGGGCGTCACGAGGGAACCCGACAAGCACCTGCCCGCCAACCTCGCCCGGCTCATCGAATACGGGGCCAGCCCGCGCGCCACGATCGCGTTCTGCCGAACCGCCCGGGCGCTGGCGGTGCTGCGGGGCCGCGGTCACGTGGTGCCCGATGACATTGCCCGGCTTGCCCATCGCGTTTTGCGGCATCGCTTGATCCTGGGCTTCGAGGCCGCCAGCGCAAGGGTCACCCCCGACGTCGTCGTCGACGCGGTGCTGCGCGCGGTTCCCGTCCCGTGAGGTCGGTGGGACCACTGTGGGCAAGCATCTCGACTCTGCCAAGGCGTATTTCGGCCGCGACGCCGGCGGCCTGCTCGAAGGCGGCCGCTACGCGCTGATCCACACGCGCAGCCTCGAATTCGACGAACTACGTCCCTACGTCCCCGGAGACGACGTCCGCGACATCGACTGGAAGGCGTCGGCGCGCTCGGGCCACACTCTGATCAAACGGTTCGTCTCCGAGAAACACCACAAAATCCTCGTGGTGGCCGACGCGGGACGGAACACGTCGGCGCTGGCGCCGTCGGGTGAGCCGAAAAGGGATGTCGCAGAGAACATCATCGGTGCGATCGGTCTCATCACCCTGCCCCGTTCCGACGAGATCGGCATGGTGCTGGGCGACCGTCGCGGCTGTGTCGACATCCGGCTGCGTCGCGGCGAGACCCACATCGAGAGCATGCTGCACCGGTTCCACCACCACGCGACGACTAAACCCGGCCCGAGCGACATCCTCGTGCAACTGGAGTGGGTGGCCCGCCACTACCGGCACCCGCTGCTCGTGTTCGTCGTGTCCGACGAACCCGAGGTCAGCGATCGGCTGGCCGATGTCCTGCGCTCCCTGAGCGCGCGCCACGACGTGTTGTGGACCATGGTCGCCGACGCGTCCGCGGTGGCAGGCACCGATGACGACGGACGCGCGTTCGATGTCGCCGACGGCAGCTTCGTGCTCGACAAACTGGACAAGCACGTGATCGACGCGTATCAACGTGCTGAAGAGGCGCGGCGGGAACAGCTTTCGGAGTTCCTGACGACGCATCGCGTCCCGCACGCCCAGATCGGCAGCAGCCAGCGGATCCGGGCGGCCCTGACCGCGATGACGGGGGTGTACGCGCGTGCCGGATGACTTGTTGCGGTACGTGATCGGCCCGTCCCCGTACTCGTCGTCCTGGTGGTGGCTCGCCGGGGCGCTGATCGTGGTGCTGATCGTTTGGTACACAGCGGTGTTCGTCCTGACATCCTTGAATCAGCGCCTGCGTGATCTGCCGATCCTCGGGGCCGCCCGCGAGGAATTGATCAAGCGCCGTGCCACGCGTGCCGTCCGGTCGATCGGAAACCGTTATCGTGCGGGCGATCTGGCTGCTGGACCTGCCGGGGCTGCGCTGAGCCGTGAGTTACGGACGTTCCTGCACGCGACGACGGGGATTCGCGCGCAGTACATGCAGGTCGACGACATCGCGGCGAGCACGCTCGCCCCGGCCGCGCCGATCCTGTCGGAGTTGACCGACGTGCAATTCAACGATCGTTCGACGGTCGACGTCGGCGTGGCAAGCGAATCCGCCGAGGAGCTGATCCGCGCATGGAGCTGATCTGGTGGATCGTGGTCATCGTCGGTTGCGTTGCGCTGGCCGGCTGCGTGGTTCACGCGCTCCTGTGGCCGCACCGCGTCGACCGTCAACGGCTGTGTCCGCTGGCCAACACCCGGCGCCTGACACGATTGCCGGAATACCTACGCGCCGTGCGTGTGCGCACGATCACCGCCTGCGTGTCGATCGCGTTGCTCGTCACGGCGTTCGCGGCAGCCGTTCTCGTCACAGCCCGCCCGATGGGCCTGCCGTCGACCACGCAGACCAGCGAAGCCCTTGCGCCCGAGGACATCATGGTGTGTGTCGGCGCGCCGGTATCCGAACCCGCGGTCGCGGCGACGATGCGGTACTTCGCCCAGCGGGTCACCTCATTCGGCACCGAGCGGATCGGGCTCACCTCGGCAAATCGGCGGGTCATTCCACTGACCCGCGATTACCAGTACGCCGCAGGCCAATTCGGCGCATACGCGCAGCCGGTCGAACAGCAGGACGGTGAGCCCTTCGTCGCGCCGGTGTCCTACGTCGACTACGCCGAGAACGTCGAAGACGTCCTTGCACTGTGCCTGACCGGTTTCCCGACGTTCGACGAGAAGACCCCGCAGCGCCGGTCGCTGATCTATGTCGGCCCGCAATCGCTTCCGGGGCCGGGCGGAGCGCAGTTGTTCACCGACGAACGCGTCCGCGAGATGGCCGCCGCCGCGGGAGTCCAGGTCAACGTGCTCGCCACCGACACCGGTGGGGGACCACTCGACGAGCTCGCCCGCAGCACCGGCGGACGGTCCTTTGAGGCCGGTGCGGCGGTCGATGGGCAGCTCGACGACATCAGAGACCACCCGCCGAGTGCGGCGTCGAGGGGGGACAACGCCACCCGGTCCATCGAAACACCCGATGTCGGCCTCGTCGTGGCTCTGCTGGCAGTGGTCGCCCTGTCGCTGTGGCCGGTGGTGGTGCGCCGGTGACCCTGCAACCCGTACTCCCTCCGCTGCTGCTCGCGGCGGTGGCGGTGCTCGTGGTCGTCGCCCGAGTTGTGATGCTGCGTCGGCGACCCGACACCGAACGCACCCGCACGGTGATGTGGCGCTGGGCGGGGATGACCGCGGCCGGACTGTTGCTGCTGCTGGCCGCGGCCCGTCCGACGATCGGCAGCGATGACCAGGCGGCAGCCCGGGCTGCCGGTGACCGGGAGCCGAATGTCTTTGTGGTACTGGACCGGTCGGCTGACATGTCGGTGCGCGACGTCGACGGGCGAACGCGCATGGCGGCCGCGCACGACGACATCGCCGCGCTGATCGACCGCTACCCCGACGCGCGGTTCTCGGTTCTCGGATTCACGTCACGGCCCTCGGTGGATTGGCCACTGTCCGCCGACACCTGGAGTCTTCGGCCGCTGCTCGCTGCGATGACGCCGGAGGCCGCGCCCGACGAACTCACGAATGTCGGTGCGGCGGGCACCGTGCTGCGCTATCAGCTCATCAGCGCCAGGCAGCAGTTCCCGCGCGCACAGAACCTCGTGTTCTACCTCGGCGCCGGCGCGGTGGGATCCGAAGCGCCACAACGCCGATTCGAGCTGCAGGAGAATGCAGTCGACGGTGGCGCGGTGCTGAACTACGGCCGTACCGAGGTCGCCGCGTTACGTGGCGTCGCCGACCAGATCGGGGTGCCGTACGTGTTGCGCAGCGACACCGCGCCGCTCGCCGAGGTGCTTCCGGACGACGAGGGCACGACCCGGGCGGCCGATGCGACGACGGTGGCCGCGCGCCTGGAGCTCTACTGGATCTTCGCCGGCCTGGCCGCGATCCTCATCCTGATCGAGCTGTACCTGACGTTGCGCGAGTTTCGCCGCATCCGGCCCGTCGACGTAGGGGCGCTGCCATGACCCTGCGCCGCAAGCTGTTGGTGTTCTCCGCACCCGTCGCGCTGCTACTCGTCATCGCCGTGCTCAAGCTCGTGTCGGTCGGTGTCGCGGGCCAGTCCGCCGTCTCGAACTTCGCCGATCGCGACGCCGGGGCGATGGCCGGTGATGTGGCCGTGCTGCGGGTGCTGAATATCGTCGAGCCCGCCAGGGCGTACTACGCCGACGGTGCCCGCGCGGTTCTGGAGAACCGGCTGGAGGACGCCGACCGGCAGTTCTCGGAAGCGCTGGCCCGTACCGACCTTTCGCAATCCTGTCCGGTCCGGGTGAATCTCGTGCTCGTCCGCGAAACGCTCGGGGACCGTGCGGCAGGCGTCTTCGACAGTGAGTCCGCGGCCGCCCGCTACCTCGCCGCCAAGGCCGTCGTCGAACAGGCTCCGGACGGGTGCTTCGCCGGCAACAACGACCCCGACCCGCAGCGGCAGGCTGTGCGCGCCGACGCGCTCGCCCGGCTCGACCGCAAGATCGAGGCGGTGCGTGCGATACCTCCGCCGCCCCCGCCACCACCGCCTGCCGCAACCCCCGTCGCGCCGCCGCCCACGTCGGGTGGGGGAGCGCCGGACCAGTCGGAAAACCGGCTCGACCCCGAAACTGGTGATCCGCTGGAACGGCTGCAGGAGATCCTTCGCGACGCGGCCGCGTAACCGGCATTCGGTCGCCGGGATACTGTCGAGCCGGAAGCGGGTCGACGAGAAGGAACGGACATGGCGGTGGCGGACGGGCTGTCGGCGCGGGAGACCAAGCGCCTGCAGACACGGGAGCGTCTCATGGGCGCAGCGATCGCAGAATTCAAACGGGCCGGCATGGCCGATGCCGATGTAGGCGCGATCGTGGCCGCCGCCGGGGTCGCCCATGGCACGTTCTTCTTCCACTTCCCGACCAAGGAGCACGTGCTGCTCGAACTCGAACAGCGCGAAGAGGAGCGCATCGCCAAGCAGTTCGCGCAGTATCTGCGCAAGCCGCACGATCTGGCCTCGGCGCTGCGTGAGTCGATGCGCCTGGTGATCAACCTCGAACGCCGGCTCGGCGACTTGTTGTTCAAAGATTTTCTGGCGCTGCACTTTTCCCAGACCCGGCCCGCCGAGGACGGTCGGGACCACCCGATCATCGTCGGGGTCGCCCGCGAGATCGGGCTCGCTCAGGAACGCGGCGAGGTGGCCGCGGACGTCAACGCGATGAACAGTGCGGTTTTCTTCCTGCTCGGGTTCTACGCGCTGCTGGTCACCACCAACGACTGGCCGACGCGTGATGCGCTGCTCGACGACTACGTGCGCCGGACGCTGCGCAGCCTCGAGCCCTAGCCGCGAACGGCCGAGCGGTGTTCGAGAACCGACAGGGTGTGCTCGGCCCAGCGAATGTTCTCCTGCTCGAACGAGATTCCGCGCAACAACGTCAGGTACGGCCCCACCCGCGCGCTGTCGCGCAGGTATTCGGCTTCCGTGCGGCCGCCGAGCATCCGGTCCCGCATGCGCTCATAGCGGGCGAGTTTCTCGGTGGCCCAACGCAGTTGATCGGCGACCAACTCCCCGACGACGGCGGCGTCCCCCGCGTCGACGGCGTTGACCTTGATGAGCAGCTCGTCGCGGATCGTCGAGGGCTTGGGCGGCCTTGCGGTGAAGGCGCGGATTGCATCATGGCCGGCCTCGGTCAACGAGTACATCCGCTTGTTGGGCCTGCGCTCCTGCTGCACGATGCGCGACCGGATGAGGCCGTCGGCGGCCAAGCGGTCCAGTTCGCGATAGAGCTGTTGCGGCGTCGCGGTCCAGAAGTTGGCCACCGACGCGTCGAAGCTCTTGGCCAGGTCGTATCCGGAGGATTCACCTTCCAACAGGGCGGCCAGGACCGCGTCGCGTAACGCCACGCGCGCAGCGTACACCGAAGTGAATAGTCAACAAAGTGATTAATCGCATATGGACTTCGAACCCGGCGCGACCTAGCGTCAGCGGCACCTACTCAACAAAGTGACTATGCGAGGTGCCGGATGCATCCTTTCCGCCAGGCCGTCGAGGCTCGCGACGAGGCCGCGATCGCCGCGTTGCTGGCCGACGACGTCGTGTTCACCAGCCCGGTGGCGTTCAAGCCCTACGTCGGCAAGCCCATCACCGCAGCGATTCTGCGCGGCGTCATGCGAGTGTTCGAGGACTTCCAGTACCTCCGGGAGATCGGCGATGCGAACAGCCGCGACCACGCACTGGTCTTCGAGACCACGGTGGCGGGCAAGCGGATCACCGGATGCGACTTCATCCACACCGATGACGACGGTCTGATCGACGACTTCATGGTCATGGTGCGGCCGCTGTCGGGTGCGCAGGCCCTGGCCGAGGCGATGGGTGCGCAGTTCGAGCGCATCCAGCAGGAAGCGCTCGAGGGGCGATGAGCATGCGGATCGGCTTGGGCATCAACTATGCGGGCGGTTTCAAGGAAGTGGCCGCCGAGGTCGCCGACCTGGAGCGGGCCGGCCTCGACATCGTCTTCGTGCCGGAGGCGTACTCGTTCGACGCCGTGAGCGCACTCGGCTATCTGGCGGCCAGCACCGAACGCGTGCAGTTGGCGTCGGGAATCCTGCAGCTCTACACGCGCACTCCCACTCTGACCGCGATGACGGCCGCGGGCCTCGACTACGTCTCCGACGGCCGGTTCACCCTGGGGCTCGGGGCGTCCGGCCCGCAGGTCATCGAGGGCTTCCACGGCGTGCCATATGACGCGCCGATCGCCCGGACGCGCGAAGTGGTGGACATCTGCCGTCAGGTGTGGCGGCGCGAACGCCTGCAATACGAGGGCAAGCACTACACGATCCCGCTGCCCGCAGACCAGGGGACGGGGCTCGGGAAACCGCTCAAGCTCATCAACAAGCCGGTGCGCGAACGCATCCCGGTGCTGCTTGCGGCACTCGGCCCCAAGAACGTCGAACTCGCGGCCGAGATCGCCGAAGGCTGGCAGCCCATCTTCTACCTGCCCGAGAAGGCGAACGACGTGTGGGGTGACGCGCTGAAAGCGGGCCGGGCCAAACGAGATCCGGCATTGGGCGATCTCGACGTATACGCCGGCCCGGTGCTCGCGATCGGCGACGACGTGGAGCCGCTGCGCGAGTTCGTCAAACCGCATCTCGCGCTCTACATCGGCGGCATGGGCGCCAAGGGCAAGAACTTCTATCACGCGCTGGCCACGAGTTACGGCTACGGCGCCCAGGCCGACCGGATCCAGGAGCTGTATCTGGCCGGCGACAAGGAGGCCGCCGCCAAGGCCGTGCCCGATGAGCTCGTGCGCGACGTCTCCTTGATCGGCAGCGCGGGATTCGTCAAGGAACGGCTGGCCGCCTTCCGCGAATCCGGCGTCACGACGCTCAACGTCGTGCCGATCGGCGCGACACCGGCCGACCGGGTCAAGCTCATCGAGCAGCTGCGCAATCTGTTGTAGATCCCGGTATGTATCGGGCGGCTAACGATTCGGTAGTGCCTCGGCGCTGACGCCCCCGTCAACAGCAAAGCCGTGGTTCAGTGGAAACCGATGTTGGATTCGAAGTTCTCACTGCGACTTTCGGCCGTCGCCGCGGCGACGGGTCTCGCCCTGCTGGTTGCCGGGATACCCACG
Source organism: Mycolicibacterium wolinskyi (assembly GCF_002101965.1). Classification (GTDB taxonomy): domain Bacteria; phylum Actinomycetota; class Actinomycetes; order Mycobacteriales; family Mycobacteriaceae; genus Mycobacterium; species Mycobacterium wolinskyi. The sequence continues at coordinate 306,725 of NZ_LQQA01000013.1, read as the reverse complement.
GCCGTTGCCGCGCCCGCCAGCGACGGCCAGGGCTACATCGATTCCACGGCGCGCTGCGAGAGTGCGGACGCGACGGTGCTCTTCGGCAGCACCGAGCAGTCGCGCGTCGCGATCTGCACGGTGTCGGGTGGCGACTACGAGTACCGCGGTGTCCGCGTGCGCGACGGCGCGCGGCTCGTCATCCCGGCAACCCGCTCCGACGACGGTTCGTTCCTCGCCGAGAACGCCGGCATCGAGTACCTCGTCACGGCGAAGTCGCTGGTCCTGAGCGCGGGTGAGCGGGTGATCCGCGAGGAACCGATGGTCGACTTCCATGGGCCGGGCGCATCGGCCTCCGAGGAGACCACCACTCCGTCGACACCGCTGCCGCCGCCGTTGCCTGCCGAAGTGGGTGGCAGCGGAGAGAGCTGAGCTGGCACATGTGCGGCGAGCACATGAAAATGATAATCATTAGTGACATGCCCGCTCGCTCGCTCACACTGCTGTCTGCCGACCTCGATCAGCTCCTCGCCGAGCTCGGCGCCGGAACGCTTCTGTTGACCGTTCCGGTGCTCGACGACGCCATCCAGGTCGGCATCGGCGGGGACTATCCGACGGGCACGATCGCCGTCACGACAACTGCCTGCGGAGTGCGGATCCGCCACCTCGACGGCAGGCCCATGCAGGTGCACATCGTGCGCGATTGGCAGGACGCGGACGCACCCGGCATTCGCAGCACGCTTTTCGGTGAACCGGTGCACGAGCTCGCGCTCGAGCGGCACGGTCGGTCGTGGGTGATCGGCACCGGGGTGCCGGTCGGCCGGGCCGAGGACCTCGCGACGTTCGTCAACACGGTCGCGAGATTCGCCGTGGCCAAGCAGCGCACGACCGGTCAGGTGGTCGCGGCGTAGGTCTGCAGGTACTGGGTCAGCGCACGTTCGCCCTCGGCGAGTACGGCGCGGTCGCCGGCCGGGCCCGCCCGATAGGCGAGCTCGAGCACGCGGTCACCCATCTCGACGGCCACGGTGGTGACCAGCGGATCGGTGCCGGGACGCAGCAGCCCCCACTGCAGCAGCGCGCCGTGCAGGGCGTCGGCGAACTCGGCGCGGCGCAGCCGCGGATCGGCGAGCAGACCCCGGGCGAGGCTCGTGTAATGCAGTGTGACCAGATGCGGGTGAGCCCGCAGATGCTCGTAGTGGAACTCGAAGATCCCGTGGATCACCTCGCCCAGGCTGCGCGGGTTGAGCGCGGCGAGAACCGCGGCACCGTCGGCGTCGCGGCGGTCGAGATGGTCGAGCACGATCTCCTGCAGGATCGCGTCCCGGTTCGGGAAGAACTGGTACACCGTGGCGACCGGCACATCGGCACGCTCGGCGATGGCGCGGGTCGTGACGGCGTCAGCGCCATCAGCCTCCAGTAGTTCCATCGCCGCGGCCCGAATCCGTTCGACGCGCCGTTTGCTGCGTTCCTGTACCGGCTGTCGACGACGCAATGGGCTGCGGGTGACCACCTATGCATCGTTCCATACGGCTATCATGAACACTATTCATGTTAATGTTCCGTTCTGAACGCTCGGGTTCCCCGCGCAACATCGCGCCCGGCGACCATCCCGACGATGCGCCGCTCATGGACCTCATCAAACGCGGCCAGGCCGAGGGCGTGTTCTCCTCCGAGCTCAGTGCCACCTGGATCGAGCACACGCTGTTCGCCTTGGTGCTCAAGGGATGTCAGGATGCCGCCGCCGGCGAGCTGGCGCGCCACGTCGTCGCGCCGACCATCATCCGCACGTTCGAACACGGTGTGCGCGCCTGAGCGATCGGTATCGTCGAATCCTGTGTCCATCCTCTCCAAGCCAGTGATCGCCGACGCATGGGCGCGGCTGTTTTCCGCCACCGTCAACCCGGCACCCAAGCCGGGTGTCCGATTCCCCGAAATCCCCGGGCGCACAACGTCGGCCGTCATCGCGACCCGTCACGGTGACGTCACGGCCACGATCTATCACCCGGATCCGGGTGAGACGAAACCCGGCGTGTACGTCAACGTGCACGGCGGCGGCTTCGTCGTCGGCCATCCCGAACAGGACGACCCGTGGTGTCGCTACCTTGCCGCGCATGCCAATGTCGTTGTGGTGAACCCCGATTACGTGCTGGCGCCCCGTCGCCGGTTCCCGGCCCCGGTCGAGCAGATCTACGACGTGGTCTGCTGGGCGGCAGCGCCCGAGCGGGACTGGGACGGCAGCCGGTTGTGTGTCGGTGGGCAGAGCGCCGGCGGCAGCTTGTCGGCCGCCGCATCGCGGCTCGCGATGGAGAACGGCGGCCCGGCGATCAGCCTGCAGGTATTGCACTACCCGCCGCTGGACCTGGTGACCGCAACCAAGGACAAACATTCCGCCTTGGGCGCCAAGGCCGTACTCAAACCGTGGATGGGCGAAGTCTTCGACACCGCCTACATACCCGACCCGGCCCAGCGCCGCGACCGCCTCGCCTCACCCGCGTGGGGAACCAACGCCGATGACATCGAGGGCATCGCGCCCGCACTGATCGTCACCGCTGAATACGACCGGTTGCGCGACGAGGCCCGGCGGTATGCCGAGAAGCTGGAGGCCGCAGGCGCTTTGGCCGAGTACCACGAGGTCCGCGGGGTCGACCACGGCTACAACATCATGAGCGACAACGCCGACGTCACCCGCCGCATGTACGACCTCATGGCCGGGCACGTGCGCCGGGCCGTCGGCTCAGTGACCCAGTGACGCGTGCAGATCGAGCGTCGCGGCGACGGCGTTGGCGGCTTCGGCGCCCTTCTTGACGAAGTGCTCGGTGAAATAGCCGACATGCTCGTCGTGCTCGTGGAAGTGGTGCGGCGTCAGCACCACGGAGAACACCGGCACGTCGGTGTCGAGTTGCACCCGCATCAACCCGTCGATCACCGCGGTGGCCACGAACTCGTGCCGGTAAATGCCGCCGTCGACGACGAGGGCTGACGCGACGACGGCACGGTAGCGTCCGGTGTTGGCGAGACGCTTTGCCGTGAGCGGGATTTCGAATGCCCCGGGGACTTCGAAGAACTCCAGCGCGTCCTCGGCGAAGCCCAGGGTGCGGATTTGATCGGTGAAACCCTCGCGGGCGCGGTCGACTATGTTGCGGTGCCAAGTGGCCTGTACGAACGCGATCTGGGTGGCTGCGTCAGACATGTAGCGAAGTTATCGCACGGGCCGCGTATCCGATGACGGCGGCGTGACGCGAATCTCCCCGGGTAAACCTTGCGGCATCGGCGAACATATTTAGGCTTGCCTTACCTAATTACGTGAGGCGGTTATGAGGCATATTCGAGTAGCGGTTATCGGTGCAGGTCCGGCGGGCATCTACGCCGCAGACATCCTGACCAAGGAGTACGAGCACGCCCGCGTCGACGTGTTCGACCGTCTGCCCGCACCGTACGGACTGGTCCGCTACGGCGTCGCCCCGGACCACCCGCGCATCAAGGAGATCATCAAGGCGCTGCGCCGAGTGCTCTCCCGCGACGAGATTCGCTTCATCGGCAACGTCCACTACGGCACCGACATCCGGCTGGCAGACCTGCGCCGCCACTATGACGCGGTGATCTTCTCCACGGGCGCCCGCGGAGACCGCGCGCTCGACATCCCCGGCATCGAACTGCCCGGCAGCTACGGCGCCGCCGACTTCGTCTCCTGGTATGACGGTCACCCCGACGTGCCGCGGACCTGGCCGCTCACCGCGAAGAACGTGGCGGTGCTCGGTGCGGGCAATGTCGCACTCGACATCGCCAGGATGCTGGCCAAGCCGGCCGACGAACAGCTCACCACCGAGATCCCCGGCAACGTCTATCAGGGCCTTGCGGCCAACGCGGCCACCGATGTGCACGTGTTCGCGCGCCGCGGTCCGGCTCAGATCAAGTTCAGCCCCATGGAATTCCGCGAGCTCTCCCACTCGCCGAGCGTCGACGTGATCGTGCACCCCGAGGGCTTCGAGATCGACGAGGCCAGCCAGCAGGCGATCAACACGAGCAAGTCGACCAAGCTCGTCGTGGACACCATGATGAAGTACCTGGAGCGGGAACCCACGGGCGCACCGCACCGTATCCACATCCATTTGTGCCAGGCGCCGGTCGCGGTGCTCGGCACCGACCGGGTCGAGGGGCTGCGCACCGAACGAACCGAGCTCAAGGGTGACGGAAACGTCCGCGGCACAGGCGAATTCACCGACTGGCCGGTGGAGGCGGTGTACCGGGCGGTGGGGTACCTGTCCTCGCACCTGGCCGAACTGCCGTTCGACCACCATGCCGGTGTGGTGCCGCACGACGCGGGCCGCGTGATCGACATCGACGGTGGGCTTGTCGACGCGACCTACGTCACCGGTTGGATCAAACGCGGTCCGATCGGGCTCATCGGCCACACCAAGTCCGACGCCGCCGAGACCGTCAACAGTCTGCTGACCGACCTGCCGGGCCTGCGGGTACCCGAGGTGGGTGACCCCGACGCGATTTTGTCGCACCTGTCCGACAACGGTGTCGACTACACGACGTGGGCGGAGTGGGAACGGCTCGACTCACACGAGATGTCGTTGGGCGAGGTGCAGGGCCGCGAACGCGTGAAGGTGGTCGCCAGGGAAGAGATGATCCAGGCCGGCCGCGATGCGCTGGTGCGCGACTAACGCTCGCCGAGATAGGCGTCGGCCCAGGCGCCGATGATGCGGCCGGCCCGGTGCGCCTGCCCGGGCCCGGTGAGCAGATGCTCGGAGCCCTCCAGCGACACGAAGCTGCGGGGGTGGCGCGCGGTGCGGAAGATCGCGCTCGCGTTCTCGATGCCGACGGTGTTGTCGGTCGGCGAGTGCAGGATCAGCAGCGGCATCTTCAAGGCCTTGATCTTGTCGTGGAGATGCGCGGCGCGGACATCCTCGACGAACGCCCGTTTGAGCGTCAGGGTGCGCCCGCCGACCATCCACTGGCCGCTGCCCTCGGCGAACACCTGCTCAAGGCACGCGTCGTACTGGTGCTCGACGTGCACCGGGTCGATCGGCGCGCCCACGGTCACGACGGCCCGCACACCGGGGGCCTGCCGGGCCGCGGCCAAGACCGCGGCGCCGCCGAACGAGTGCCCGATCAGGATGTCGGCGGGCGTGCCGCGCTCGGTCATGAACTTGCAGGCCTCGATGATGTCGTCGACCTTGTGGGTGAACGAGCCGTCGCCCCAGTCGCCCTCCGACTCCCCGAGGCCCAGCGCGTCGAACCGCAACATCCCGATACCGTCACTGGCCAATTGCTTGCAGATGCGCGACGCCGCCGGCGAGTTCTTGCCCAGCGTGAAACCGTGCGAGAACACGCCCCAGCCCCGCACCGGGCCCTCGGGCAGGTCGATCGACCCCGCCAGCATCGGGCCGGTGGAGCTGGGGAAGGAGACACGTTCAGCCATGGGGGAGGTTTACCACGGCTGCTATCCGGACGTGGCTGACCGCACTGCCAGGGTGGGTCCGTAGGGTGGATTGGTCCGGCGGATGGTGGGCGCAGGCCCAACGGGCAATGTCGCCCGCACCGCCGTGTTGGTACGTCATGAGATGTGGAGCAAGCAGGTGCCCCTGAACACCATCGCGCTGGAACTCGTGCCACCGACCCTGGAACGGGGCGCACAGTACGCCGTCGACGAAGCCCACAAGGTTCTCGCACTGTCCGCCGAGGCGGGCATCGAGGGCCGGATCCGCTACGTGATGATCCCCGGGATGATCGACGAGGACGACGACCGTCCGATCGAGATGAAGCCGAGGATGGACGTCCTCGACTACTGGTCGATCCTCAAACCCGAAATGCCCGGCCTGCGGGGGCTGTGCACCCAGGTGACGTCCTTCCTGGATGAGACGGCACTGCGGCAGCGGCTGACCGCCCTCAGCGGCGCGGGCTTCGACGGCATCGCGTTCGTCGGCGTGCCGCGGACGATGAAGGACGGCGAGGGCGAAGGCGTCGCACCCACCGACGCGCTGTCGATCTACGAGGACTTGGTACCCAACCGCGGTGCGATCCTGATTCCCACGCGCGACGGCGAACAGGGCCGGTTTAACTTCAAGTGCGACCAGGGCGCCACGTACGGCATGACGCAGCTGCTGTACTCCGACGCGATCGTGGGCTTTCTGACGGAATTCGCCAAGACCACCGACCACCGCCCCGAGATCCTGCTGTCCTTCGGATTCGTCCCGAAGATGGAGTCGAAGGTCGGGCTCATCAACTGGCTCATCCAGGACCCGGGCAACGAGGCCGTCGCCGCCGAGCAGGAATTCGTCACCCGGCTGGCCGAACTCGAACCGGGCGAGAAGCGCAAGCTGATGCTCGACCTGTACAAGCGCGTGATCGACGGCGTCGCCGGTTTGGGCTTCCCGCTGAGCATCCACTTCGAGGCGGCCTACGGCGTGTCCAAGCCCGCGTTCGACACATTCGCCGAGATGCTGGAGTACTGGTCGCCCGACCGGAGCTAGACGCGATTGCGCACCAGCATGGTCGCCGGCACCGTCGCGAGGATGAAGAACGCCGCCGCCACCGCGACGTAGAGATACACGCCGGTCGCCGTGCTCACCGGAGCGCCTGCGGCAGAAATACCGGGAATTTGCGTGGCTTTGAGCACTTCGCCGCCGGCCACGTTGAAGACCACCGAGCCGAGGGCGAGCACGACCGACACCAGGCCCGCGACCGTGCCCTGCCGTTCGGGCGGTTCGGCGCCGACCGCCAGGTTGTAGCCGGAAGCGCCGATCGCGCCAGCGGCGATACCCAGCATGGCGCCGCACACGATCGCGAGCGGGAGCACTGACACGCCCGCCACCATCGCCGAGGTCGCCACTGCCCCAATGACAATGCCGCCGAGCAACGGCAGCGCGGGGCCCGTCCGCCCGGCGATCCACCCGGCGCCCACCCCGCCGACGACAATGCCGAGATTTGGTGTGGCGAGCAGTATCGCGATCGTCTCGCCATCGCCGAGGCCGTATCCCAGGCCAAGGTCGCCGGGCACCTGGGCGATGATCGCCGTCAGCTGGAGCATGCTCCGGAAGGCGCCCGCCGCGAGGCCCAAGGCCAAGAGCGTCAACAGAATCGGTCGGCTGAGAGATCCGATGTCGATGACGGGTTCGTCGACCCGCAGCGCGAGATACGTCCAACCCACCAGCGCGGCAAGGCCGGCCACGAGAAGCGTGAGCAAGGCACTCGACAACCAGCCGTAATCCCGTCCGAGGGTGATGTAGGCGAGCACCGCGCCGAGCCCGCCGCCAAGCAGGAAGGCGCCGATCACGTCGATCCGGCCGGTACCGCGGACCGGAGACTCGGGGATCAGGGTGCGCACGCACAGCGCGGAAACCGCGGCGAGCAGCGCTGCGGCGACGAACACGCTCCGGTAGCCGAACGAGTCGATGATCGGTTTCATCAGGAACGGTTCGAGGATTCCGACGAGCGACGAGCCGGACGTCAGGAGTCCGACCACCGCCATCGCCACTGCGGGGCTGCAGATTTGGCGGGTGAGTGCCACCGTGAGGAAGACTGCGGCGAACGCGGCGCCCTGGAGAAAACGTCCCGCCAGGAAAATCCAGACATTCGGCGCAACAAGGCAGACGAGCGCTCCAACGCACGCGAGAAGCAGTGTGGCGACGAGTATCCGGCGTTTGCCGAAGATGTCAGAAGTCTTCGCGAGCAACGGCGACCAGATGGCTCCGGCCAGCATCGCGCTGGCATTCAGCCACGCGGCCTGATCGGTGTCGAAGTGGTCGAGCAATTGGGGCAGCACCATCATCGGCGAGCCGATGACGACATCGGCCAGGACGTTGGCCAGGGTCAGCACGGCCGCCCAGAGGACGAGGCGCGTGCTCCAGCGATGCTCTTGGGTGTGGATGGCGGTTTCCAGGGTGTCTTTCACTACGCACTCGTCTGGTCGGAGGGGGAAGATTAAAAGCGACAGTCAGTCGCTTTAGGTACGGTACTTTGCGGCGCCTTGCATGGCAATGGCGCGCCTGGCGAGAATCGGCACCCGGGCAGGAGGTGAGCGGTGATGGACGACGGGACTGGTGACCGGCCGCCCACGCGGCGCCCCGGCGGACGCAATGCGCGTGTGAGAGCGCAGATTCTCGCCGCGACGGCAGAGCTCGTCGCGCGTGACGGCATCGCGGGCTTCCGCTACGAGGAGGTCGCCGAGGCCGCCGGCGTGCACAAGGCCAGCGTTTATCGCAACTGGCCCGACCGCGAGGAATTGGTGGTCGAAGCCCTGCTGCGTTATGCCGAAGATCTCGCGTCGGTCGCCGATACCGGCGACATCCACCGGGATCTGGTCGACTTTCTGGTGGCGCTGGCCGGGGGTCTCGAAACGCCGTTCGGCCGGACGCTCGAACAGGTCATCCAGCCCGCGCGCGAACGCTCCACGGTTCAGGTCCTGTCCAGAATTCTCGACGAACGCGTTGCCGCGATGCGTCAACGCGTCGACACCGCCGTCGACCGCGGCGAACTGCCACCGGTCGACAGCGCGTTCCTCGGCGAGATGATCTCCGGCCCAGTGCATCTCATCGTCAACCGCGGACTGCGCCCATTCACCCGCGCGGACGCCGAGCGCATCGTCGACGTCGTGCTCGCCGGCATCCGGGCGACTGTTCGCCCATCGCCGCGGTAAGCCTTAAGCCGCGACCACTTGCACCGACGTGAAGCGTCGACGCGTGATGGTGTACGGCGGTATCGAGCATCTACGCTATTTCGGCTGACCGATCGTGAACTCGAATTCCGCGACGCCCGCGACGCCGCCGGACACCACGTCGCCGGGCTGCATCGCGCCAACGCCTGCGGGCGTCCCGCTGAAGATCAGGTCGCCGGGCGCGAGGTCCACGGCCGCCGAGATGGCGCTGATGACCTCGGGCACCGACCAGATCAGGTCCTTGAGGTCACCCTGCTGCTTGAGGTCACCGTTGACGCGCAGCCAGATCTCGCCGCTGTCGGGGTGGCCGACGGCGGCGACCGGATGGATCGGGGTGCACGGCGCCGACGCGTCGAAACCCTTCGACCAGTCCCATGGCCGGCTGAGCTTCTTGGCCTCGTCCTGCAGATCCCGACGGGTCAGGTCGACGCCGACGCCATAACCCCAGACCAGGTTCAGCGCATCGGCCGGTGCGACGTCGCGCCCACCCGCTCCGAGCGCAACGACGAGCTCGATCTCATGGTGAAACGACGAAGTCAGCGACGGGTAGGGCACGGTGCCCGCGGCGTCGATCACGGCGTCGGCCGGCTTCATGAAGAAGAACGGCGGCTCACGGTCGGGGTCTTTGCCCATTTCCCGGGCGTGGGCGGCGTAGTTGCGGCCGACGCAGAACACCCGCCGGATCGGGAACCGCTCCGGGCCGGTGCTCACGGGCAGTGACGCCTGCGGTGGTGGAGCTATCACGAACTCGGTCACGGTGACCATCTTGCCGGTCCCGTGCTCGGCGAAAAATCGGGTTGCTGCGGTCGCCTATCCTGGTTCCAGTGTCGGACCGTCAAGAGCTGCGTGAGCTGCGTGCGCGTCTCGATGGCCTGACCTTCCGAGACGCGTCGCGGCTCGGTCGCCGGCTGAGGAATCTTCGCGACGGCAACCTCGACAAGATCGCCGAGCAGATCGCCGAGGCCGAGGCTCTCGTCCTCACCCGGCAGGCGGCCGTCCCGAAGATCACCTATCCGGACCTGCCGGTCAGCGAGCGCCGCGACGATCTGGCGAAGGCCATCTCCGAGAACCAGGTCGTGGTCGTCGCAGGCGCAACCGGATCCGGCAAGACGACGCAGCTGCCCAAGATCTGTCTCGAGCTCGGCCGGGGCATCCGCGGCACGATCGGCCACACACAGCCCCGCCGGCTCGCGGCCCGTACGGTCGCACAACGCATCGCCGACGAGCTCGGCACGCCGCTCGGGGAGGCCGTGGGCTACACGGTCCGGTTCACCGATCAGGCCAGCGACGCCACGCTCGTCAAGCTCATGACCGACGGCATCCTGCTCGCCGAGATCCAGCGCGACCGGCGCCTGCTGCGCTACGACACGTTGATCCTCGATGAGGCCCACGAGCGCAGCCTCAACATCGACTTCCTCCTCGGCTATCTACGCGAGTTGCTGCCGCGGCGCCCCGACCTCAAGGTGATCGTCACTTCGGCAACTATTGAGCCAGAACGATTCTCGGCCCACTTCAACGACGCACCGATCGTCGAGGTGTCCGGCCGGACCTATCCGGTCGAGATCCGGTATCGGCCCCTGGAAGTTCCGGTTGCCGTTGACGACACCGAGGACCCGGACGACCCCGACCACGAAATCGTCCGCACGGAGCCACGCGATCAGACCGAGGCGATCGTCGACGCGGTCCGCGAGCTGGAGGCCGAGCCGCCGGGCGATGTGCTGGTGTTCCTGTCCGGCGAACGTGAAATCCGTGACACCGCAGAGGCTCTCAAAGATCTGCGGAACACCGAGATATTGCCGCTGTACGCCCGGCTGCCCACCGCCGAGCAGCAGCGTGTGTTCCAGCCGAGCCGCACCGGCAGGCGGGTTGTGCTGGCGACCAACGTCGCCGAAACCTCACTGACCGTCCCGGGTATCCGATATGTCGTCGACCCGGGGACCGCTCGCATCTCGCGCTACAGCCGCCGCACCAAGGTGCAGCGGCTACCGATCGAACCGATTTCACAAGCGTCGGCGGCGCAACGGGCGGGCCGGTCGGGACGTACCGCGCCGGGCGTGTGCATCCGGTTGTACTCAGAGGAAGACTTCGAATCCCGCCCGCGCTATACCGATCCGGAGATCCTGCGCACGAATCTCGCCGCGGTCATATTGCAGATGGCCGCACTGCAGCTCGGTGACATCGCCGACTTCCCGTTCCTGGATCCGCCGGACGCACGCAGTATCCGTGACGGCGTTCAGCTGCTGCAGGAGCTCGGTGCGTTCGACGAGGCCGGTGAACTCACCGATGTGGGCCGGCGCCTGTCGCGCTTGCCGCTCGACCCGCGTATCGGACGCATGATCTTGCAGGCCGACGCCGAAGGTTGCGTGCGCGAGGTGCTCGTGTTGGCCGCCGCGCTGTCGATCCCGGACCCGCGTGAGCGGCCCACCGACCGCGAGGAGGCGGCCCGCCAGAAACATGCGAGGTTCGCCGACGAACACTCCGATTTCATCTCCTACCTGAACCTCTGGAATTACCTGCGCGAGCAGCGAAACCAGCTCTCGGGCAGCGCATTCCGGCGGATGTGCCGCGAGGAGTTCCTGCATTACCTGCGCATCAGGGAGTGGCAGGACCTCGTCGGTCAGCTGCGCAGTATCGCCCGCGATATCGGGATCCGCGAGAGTGATGAGCCCGCGGAACCAGCCAGTATCCGCGCCGCGCTCACCGCCGGGCTGCTCTCCCACGTCGGGTTACGCGAAGGCGAGACAAGGGATTACACGGGTGCCCGCAACTCCAAGTTCGTCTTGGCGCCCGGCTCGGTGCTGACCAAGAAGCCGCCACGGTGGATCGTCGTCGCCGACCTCGTCGAGACCAGCAGGCTCTTCGGCCGGATCGCCGCGCGTGTCGAGCCAGAGGCCATCGAGCGGGTGGCCGGCCATCTGGTGCAGCGCACCTACAGCGAACCGCACTGGGACGCCAAACGCGGTGCGGTGATGGCCTTCGAGCGAGTGACGCTCTACGGGTTGCCGCTCGTGCCGCGCCGCCGGGTCGGGTACGCACAGGTCGACCCCGTGGTGTCGCGTGAGCTGTTCATCCGTCACGCGCTTGTCGAGGGTGATTGGCAGACGCGCCACCACTTCTTCCGCGACAACGCAAGACTGCGGGAAGAACTCGAAGAGATCGAAGAGCGCGCCCGGCGGCGCGACCTGTTGGTCGACGACGACGAGATCTACGCGCTGTACGACGCGCGAATTCCGGCCGACATCGTGTCGGCCCGCCACTTCGACGGCTGGTGGCGCAAGCAGCGCCACAAGACCCCGGATCTGTTGACCTTCACCCGCGACGATCTGCTGCGCACCGACGACGCCGCCGAGCATCCAGACACCTGGCAGACCGGCGATCTCGAACTGCCGCTCACGTATCGCTTCGAGCCGGGAGCCGAAGATGACGGGGTGACCGTGCACGTCCCGGTGGGCGTGCTGGCCCGGCTCGGCGGCGAGGGCTTCGCGTGGCAGGTCCCGGCAATGCGCGAAGAACTGGTCACCGCGCTGATCAAATCGTTGCCGAAAGATCTGCGGCGCAACTTCGTACCCGCGCCGGACACCGCGCGGGCGATCCTGCCCGACCTCGATCCGTCGGCCGGATCCCTCTTGGACGAGGTGCAGCGCGAACTCCGCAGGCGCAGCGGCATTCTCGTGCCGATCGACGCATTCGATCTGACCAAGATCCCGAACCATCTGCGGTTGACGTTCGCCGTCGAATCCACTGACGGCAAAGAGGTGGCCCGCGGTAAGGACATCGACGTGCTGCGTGAGCAGTTGGCGGTCCCCGTCGCGCAGGCTGTCGCCGACGCACTGGGTGGTGACCTGGAACGTACGGGCCTCAAGGCGTGGCCCGACGACCTCGACGAGTTGCCCCGCACCGTGGAGAACGTCAGCGGCGGGCACACCGTGCGCGGTTACCCGGCATTCGTCGACACCGGGAAAGCCGTTGACGTCAAGGTGTTTGCCAGCCAGGCCGAACAGGCGGCGGCGATGGGCCCCGGGCTGCGCCGGCTGCTGCGGCTGGCGGCGCCGTCGCCGGTCAAGGCCATCGAACGGGGACTCAGCACGCGCGCCAGGCTGTCGCTCAACGCGAACCCCGATGGGACGCTCGCCGCACTGCTCGACGACTGTGCCGATGCTGCCGCCGATGTGCTGATCCGCAAACCCGTATGGACGAAGGCGGAGTTCAGAGGACTGGTCGAGCGAGCCGCGAAAGAACTCGGGCCCACCACGCAGGCCGCGGTGAGCCGCGTCGAGAAGGTGCTGGCCGCCGCGCACGAGGTCGGTATGGCGCTGCCCGACAAACCGCCGACCGCGCAGGCCGACGCGGTCGCCGATGTCCGTTCGCAATTGGACCGGCTGCTGCCCAACGGTTTTGTGACGATTGCCGGTGTCGCCCGGTTGGCTGACCTCGTCCGGTACGTCACGGCGGCCGCTCGGCGGCTCGAACGGTTGCCGCACGCGATCGCGGCCGACCGTGAGCGGATGGCCCGTGTGCACGCCGTCGAGGATGCCTACGACGATCTGGTGCGTGCGCTGTCGCCGGCGCGGGCCGAAGCCGCCGACGTCCGCGAGATCGCTTGGCAGATCGAGGAGTTGCGCGTCAGCCTGTGGGCCCAGCAGCTCGGCACCCCACGGCCGGTGAGCGAACAGCGGATCTACAAGGCCATCGACGCGGTCACCCGTTAACGGATCGTGTGCTCGATGCGGCCGACGCCGTCGAGGGTCAACGCGAGCGTGTCACCGGGCCGCAGCCAATGCCCGGTCTCCATGCCACTGCCGCCAGGCAGGGTTCCGGTGCCGAAAAGCTCGCCCGGATAGAGCGGTTCGCTGCGGGACGCATGCGCGAGCACGTCGCCGAGGCTGTGTTGCATGCCGGCGCTGTGCACGGTGCTGACCACAGAACCGTTGAGCGAGACCGACCCGGCGAGGGAGTCGATCCGCGGCAGGATTTCGTCGGCAGTGACCGCGGTGTCCGACATCGAACTGGCGAAGTGTTTCGACTTCTGCGGCCCGAAACCGCTGAGCATCTCGGGGCGCTGGACGTCGCGCGCGCTGAAGTCGTTGAGCACCACGAAAGCGCCGATCGCGGCGGACGCTTCTGCTGCGGTGGCGTTGAACAGCGGTGCGGCCAAGACGAAGCCGATCTCGAGTTCGAAGTCCAGCGCCTGCGAATAGTCGGGCACCGGCACCGCAGTTCCGGTCGGCACGAACGTTTGGGCGTTGGACATGTAGTAGATGGGCTGCCGATAGAACAACGGTTTCGGTTTGAACTGCGGCACCGGCCGGCCCGTGACCCGCTCGACCGCAGACGTCAACCGGAACAGCCCGGGATGGAACCGCCGGATCAGCCCGCGCGCGGCGTCGATGTTGTGCTGCTCGTACAGCATGAAGTCGCGAAACGACAGGGGTTGGAACGGCAGCAGATACTCACTGTGCTCCAGTTGACGGTCCGCGGTCTTGACCTGCCAGCCATCGTCGAACACCTGGCCTCCCAGCGGGGTGACATCGTCACCTCGCACCCAGTTACCCTCGGAATCAAGGGTTTCCACCTGCAGACCGGTCGACGTACGGACGCGGCGCAGCTTCACTCGTGACCTCCTGGTTGGCGGCGGAGAAAGTTCGAGAGGTAGCCGGCCACCACGTCGGGTTGCTCAAGCCAGGGCCAGTGCCCGGCGCCGGGAACCGCATGGATCTCGCAGTGCCGGAAGATCCGCCGATAGTCGTCGGTCTGCTCGAACGGTACATAGTGGTCGTCGGCGCCCCACACGATCAGGACGTTCCTGTCGAAGTCTGCCAGCCGATCGACATACGGGGCAATCGCATCGGGACCGGTGGACCGGTACAGCTTGAGCACCGCGTCAGGCGTACCCGGGGCGAACATGTGCTCGGCGATCGCGGCCACCGCATCCGGCGGTAAGCCGGGATCGCGAGAAGCCAATACCTTGCGAAGTATGGCCGGATTGCCCACGCGGGTGAGCATCTCGGCCAGCACCGGGGTGCGCCACAGCTTGGCGGCGAAGTGGTCGATCACCACGGGAGCGTTGATCAGCGTGATGCTGGCGACCGAGTCGAGGTGATCGACCGCCCATGCCAGCGCCCACGGTCCGCCGAAGTCGTGCGCGACGAGATGTGCTCGCCGCACACCGAGTTGGCGCAGCAGCCCATCGAGATGGGCAGCGTAGGCCGCGACGGTGTAGGGCCATTGCGCAGGCTTGTCGGCTGCGCCGAAACCGGGCATCTCCGGCGCTATGACACAGGCGAGTTCGGAGATCGGCTCCAGCAGCGCATCCCAGCGCGCCCCCGCGTTGTTGCCGTGCACGAACACGACGGTTTCCGGACTGCCCGCGCCGCCGACGAGAACCGGCGACCGCACTCCCTCCACGGCCAGCGTGCGGTGTTCAGGAGCGTTGTCCATCAGCGGATACTACGGTCGCACCCCGTCCGCCGGACGCTTTCAACCGATCAGCTCGTGCCGGTTGCGATGTGCGGCACCCGATCCGCTTCGGCCCCGTCGAGCACCAGTTCGGCAACCCGTGACCGGTGGGCCTCGGCGCTGCCCAGCAGCGCGGCGTCCGCGGTGGCCCTCTTCAGGTACAGATGCGCTTGATGTTCCCATGTGAACCCGATGCCGCCGTGCACCTGGATGGTGTCGGCCGCGACCTTGGCGAACGCCGCCGAGGCCGTCGCCTGGGCGATGCTCGCCGCGAGCGCCGGGTCGCCTCAGGCGGCGCTCTCCGCGCGTGCGTCCGTCAAAGCGTCGCTCCACCAGAGCAATTCGGACACCAGCAGATCCAGCTTGGCGTCGAGCGACGAGAACAGCGACGGGTCGTAGCTCGGTGCGGTCATGGCGGGCACCAGTACGTCGGGGAGGATGTGCACGGCAGGGCGGACAGGGGCCATGCCGAGTTCGATCGAGACGGTCCGTAACTGTTCGACAACGCGGGCCCCGCCCACGTTGCCCCACCCGACGAACGCGACGGGCTTGCGGTCCCACTCCACGTACAGGTGGTCGACGGCGTTCTTGAAGACGCCGGTGTAGCCATGGTTGTACTCGCCGGTGAGCACGACGAACGCGTCGGCCGCATCGATCCGCCTGCCGAACGCGGCGACGGCCTCGGTCGCGTATTGCCGCGGGGTATAGAGCGGGGCGGGCCCGTCGAAGCTCGGCAGGTCGTGATCGCGCATGTCGACGACGTCGACCTCGACGCCCGGGCGGCGCAGGTGTTCGACAACCCACGCGGCCGGCCGGTCGGCGAAGCGGTCCTGGCGCGTGCTGGTGAGGATGACCGCGATTCTGGCCATGGGAAAGCCCTTTCAGAAGTGGGGAATGGTCCCCGGTTAGTTGGACGCTAATCTTAACGGGGAACCGTCCCCGGTTTATTTCCGCAGGAGGATTCGATGCGCATCGACGCCGCGCGTAACCGGTCGACGGTGCTCGACGCCGCCGAGCGGGTCTTCGCCGAGCAGGGCCTCGACGCCTCGCTCAACGAGATCGCGCGCCGGGCCGGTATCGGCAACGCGACGCTGTACCGGCACTTCCCCTCGCGCGGGATGCTCGTCGACGAGCTGTTCGAGCGGCAGATGGAGCAGTACGTGGCGACGGCCGAGCGAGCCGCGGCGGCCGACGATCCGGGAACCGCCTTCCGTGAGTGTGTGACGGCGACGTGTGAGTTGCAGGCGGCCAACCGCGCGCTGGCCGATCTGCTGGTGTCGACGCAGCCGGTGTCGCCGGCCGTCGACGCGCTCCGCCGGCGTCAGCACGGGGCGATCGTCCACGTCGTGGAACGGGCGGTGGCTGCCGGCGAGGTGCGCGAAGACCTGCGCCCCGCCGATGTCGCGCTCCTCTTGATCGCGAACGCGGGACTGATCCGGCGCACCGTCGACGACGCACCCGGTGCGTCAGCGCGGTTGGTCGCGCTGTGGCTCGACGGCGCGGCGGGTTCCGGGACCGCTCCGCCGGCTCCCGCCGAAGCAGAGATCAGCCGCGCGTTGCCGCGGTAGCCTCACCGATCGTGGACCGCAAGCGCGTGGTGATCGCCGGATTGGGAGACACCGGCGTGCTCACCGCGATCCGGTTGGCCCGCCGCTTCGATGTCGTGGGGATCTCGGTGAACCCCGGGCTGGTCAGCGGTCAGGAGCTGGGCGTGCGGCTCGCCCGTCCGGATGACTGGGCGCGTGACTACTGGATCGGGTTCGACCGGTTCCGCGCACTCGACGGCGTCGGCACGGTGCACGGCACGTTGACCGGATCCGACCTGGCCGCCCGCACCGTCAGCGTCGAGGACGCACACGGCAATCCGCGGTCCGAACATTACGACGCCCTCGTCATCGCGACCGGCGTGACGAACGGCTTCTGGAGACAACCCGTCCTGCAAACGGCTGCCGACGTCGAGGAGGGGCTGCGGGCCGCGCACGACCGGCTGGGCGCGTCGCGGTCGGTGGCGGTGATCGGCGGCGGCGCGGCGGCCGTGAGCAGTGCGGCGAACCTCGCCATCCGGTGGCCGGGGACCAGGGTCGGGTTGTACTACCCGGGTGAAAGCCTTCTGCCGCAGCATCATCGGCGAGTTCGGCAACGGATCGAGAGCCGGTTGTGCGCCGCGGGCGTGACGTTGCATCCCGGCCATCGGGCGGTCGTGCCCGACGGGTTCGACTGCGACGCCATCACCGCCGACCCGGTGTATTGGAGCACCGGGCAGCCACCGCTGCGGTCTGACGCGGTGCTGTGGGCGATCGGCCGCGTCCGCCCCAACACGGGCTGGCTGCCGACGAATGTCCTCGATGACCGTGGCTTTGTCCGGGTGACGCCCGAGTTGCAGGTCCCAGGAGCGCCCGGGGTGTTCGCGATCGGCGACGTCGCGGCCACCGATCCACTGCGGTCCTCGGCCCGCAACCGGGCTGACGGGCTTGTGGCGGGCAACGTCGCCGCCTACTTCACCGGCGGCCGGATGCGGGCGTACCGTCCGCCGGCGACCCGCTGGGGTTCGGTGCTCGGCGTGCAGCCGAACGGGCTGGAAGTGTTCACGCCCAATGGGTTTGCCTTCCGGTTCCCGGCCTGGTCGATCGACCGGATCTTGCAACCGTGGATCGTGCGGCGCGGGATCTACCGGGGCGTGCGTGATCAGTACATGGTGACCAAGGGCTGATCGGCCGGCACCACGTAGGTGGACAGCATGAGCGTGCGAACCGTGCCGACGTTGTGCGCGTTGTGCATCACGCCTGCCGGGATGAGAAACGGATCGCCGGAATGGAGGTGCTGGGTCGGTCGGTCGTCGAAGACCATGTCGACGTCGCCCTGCACGATGTAGCCGATCTCCGGCCCCGGATGGCTGTGGCGCCCGGACTCCTTACCGACCGGGATCTCGACCCGCGTTTGAACGATTTCGAAACCCGGTGTGGGAGCGGGCAACCGCTGCAGTTCGGTCCGTGTCACGCCCGCGGTGGGGCCGTCGGATCCGTTGTCGGCGTGCGCGACCGGTGCCGCGAACACGGCAGTGGTCGCAAGCGTCAGTGCGGCGAGTTTGAGCGAGGTGCGGGTCATGACTCCACCTCAGCCGCGGCAGGCGATCAAGTCCAACGATCATCATCGATGGATTCCATCTCTGATCGCGATGACTATGCCTCCGCGGCGGCGAGCAGCGTGTCAGCAAGCCGTGCGGTCGCCGGCGTCAACTGCTCGGCCGGCGGCGACGCCAGGTACACCTGCCAGATCACCGGGTCGGCGAGGTCGATCGACTTGAGCTCCGCGAATCGCCGCGCCTCGGAGACCGGCATGAACGAGGTGCCCAGGCCGTTGCCGACGAGATCGGCGATGGCCGCGAAACCGGCGGGCACCTCGTACTGGGTGTGGGCCTCGGCGCCCGCGGCGCGGAATGCGTCGTCCATCAACCGCCGCAGTCCGAACTCGGACGGCAGACCCACGAGGTCCTCGGCGGCGAGTTCAGCGAACCCGACGCGTTTCTTGCGGGCGTAGGCGTGGTCGTCGCGGCATACGAAGACCATGTTCTCTTCGAACAACAGCCGCATGTCGAGTTGTGGCGGGAACCGGTTGGGCACCGAGACAAGGGCGAGATCCAGCGAGCCCTCGATGAGTGCGGTCAGGTAGGCCGATGCGCCGGACTGGCTGAGGTGCAGACGGATTCGGACGAACGGATGGGCGCGATGGAAATCGCCGAGGGCCCGGGCGACGCTGATGGGGCCGAATGAGATCAGTGAGCCGAACTCGACCGTGCCCGACAGTGCGCCGCGATACTCACCGATCGACTCGGTGGCCGCGCGGGCGGCACGCATGACGTCGTAGGAGTGCGTGAGGAACCGCTCGCCGGCCGCGGTGAGCTTGATCTGCTGGCGGGATCGGTCGAACAGTTCGACGCCGAGTTCGCGCTCGAGCTTTGCGATCGACGTCGAGAGCGCCGACTGCACCACATGGGCGCGATGTGCGGCACGCGTGAAACTCATCTCGCCCGCCACGGCGATGAAGTGCTCGATCTGGCGTAACTCCACGCCATCAAACTATCGCTGATCTAGATCGAAGTCATCAATGATGATCGTTTGACGTGATGGAGTCCGCCGGGTGGGATGAGCTCATGAGCGGTTTCAGCAGACGACAGTTCGGCCTCATGGCGACGGTGGCCGCCGGCGCGGCGACCCTGGCGGCCTGTACGACACAGAGCGAGACGCCCGCCGGCACTGAGGCGCCGCCGGCACCGACGCATACGTTGAACCCGGTCAAGCAGATCACCGCAGGCGACCTCAGCGTCGGTTACACCGAGGCGGGCCCTGCCGACGGCGCACCGGTCATCCTGCTGCACGGCTGGCCCTACGACATCCACAGTTATGCAGACGTCTCGGCCAAGCTCGCCGATCAGGGTTTCCGGGTCATCGTGCCCTTCGCGCGGGGGTTCGGGTCGACCCGCTTCCTCTCGGACACCACTGCGCGTAACGGCCAGCAGGCCGCACTGGCCAACGACGTCATCGCGTTCATGGATGCGCTGAACATCCCCAAGGCAATCCTCGGTGGTTACGACTGGGGTGGCCGCACGGCCAATGTCGTTGCCGCGCTGTGGCCGCAGCGAGTGACCGGGCTCGTCGCGGTGAGCGGATACATCATCGTCAACCTGGCCGCCAACCTGCAGCCGCTCGCGCCGGAGGCCGAACTCGGCTGGTGGTACCAGTACTACTTCGCAACCCCGCGCGGCGAACTCGGGTACCGGCAGAACACCAAGGAGTTCAACCGCCTCATCTGGACCAGGGCTTCACCGCTGTGGAAATTCACCGATGCCACATACGATCTCAGCGCCGCTTCGTTCGACAATCCCGACCACGTCGACATCGTCGTGCACAACTACCGATGGCGTCAGAGCCTGGCGCCCGGCGAAAGCCGTTTCGACGCAGACGAAAAGCGGCTGGCCGGCAAGCCGCCGGTCACCGTGCCGACCATCACGATCGGCAGCGACTTCGACGGCGCCGCCAAAGATGGTGCCGGCTACCGCAAGCTCTACACCGGCCCCTACGAGCACCGTGTCCTCGACGGCATCGGGCACAACGTACCGCAGGAAGCGCCCGACCAATTCTCAAGCGCTGTGGTCGATGTCAGGGCGCTGGGTTCGCGATGACGTCAGCGCGGCAGGACGGCCGGCAGCGCCTGCGCGGGTAGCACCGCGGGCTGTGTGGCCACGCCGGGCACGGGCGCGACGGGCGCGGGTACGGCAGGCGCCGGTGCCGCGGGCGCAGCCGGGACCGCCGGGGTGACGCCCACGCCGAGCACCCGCAGCATGTCGGCCTTCATGGCCTGCAGCTGTGCACCCCAGTAGTTCCAGTTGTGCGTGCCGTTGGGCGGGAAGTTGAACACCGCGTTGCGGCCACCGGCGGCGACGTACTTCTGCTGGAACTCCTTGTTGCTGTTGACGGTGATGTTCTCCAGGAACTGCGCGCTGTAGAGCTGGCCGAAGTCGCCCGCCACGTCGAGGTCGCCCGGCGTGCCGTTGCCGCAGTACACCCAGACCGCGGTGTTGTTGGCAACCAGCCGATTGATGTTGACCGTCGGATCGTTGCGCCGCCAGGCCGGGTCGTTGGAAGTGCCCCACATGTCGGTGGCGTTGTAGCCGCCCGCGTCCTTCATGGCGAAGCCGATCATGGTGGGCCACAGGCCCTGTGACGGGTTGAGGAAGCCCGACAGCGCTCCGGCGAAGATGAACTGGTACGGGTGCCAGATCGCGAGGTTGAGTGCCGCACCACCCGACATCGACAGCCCGACGACGGCGTTGCCGGTCGGCGCGACACCGCGATTGGCGGCCAGCCACGCCGGCAGTTCCTGGGTCAGGAAGGTTTCCCACTTGTAGGTCGTGACGCCAGCGCTGCCCGCCGCGGGCCGATACCAGTCGGTGTAGAAGCTGGACTGGCCGCCGACGGGCATCACGACCGAGATCCCCGATTCGTAGTACCACTCGAATGCGGCGGTGTTGATGTCCCAGCCGTTGGCGTCGTCCTGGGCGCGCAGGCCGTCGAGCAGGTACAGCGCGTGCGGCCCACCACCCTGGAACGTGACCTTGATGTCGCGACCCATCGCCGCGGAGGGGATCTGCAGGTACTCGACCGGCAATCCCTCCCGCGAGTACGCCGCGGCGCCGGGTAGCGGTCCGGCCACGCTCAGCGCGGGCAGCATCAGCGCGGCCGCCGCAATGGCCGCCACGCGGCGTGACAATCGTCCGAGGGCCCTCCGATTCACACCGGCACGCTAACAACGCCGCCAGCGCAACCTCTGGGGCCGCGCCTGCCGTAACCCCTCTGTTATCAAGGCGATTCAGTTCTGATGCCGTTTGTTCCGGTCCGCCGCCACTCGCGTGGCGATATGCCATGTGTCCTGCGGAACTGTCGGCTGAAGTAACCCGCGTCGACCATGCCCACGTGCCTGGCCACCTCGGCGACCGGCAGGTCGGTTCCGGCGAGCAACTCACGTGCGCGGCTCATCCGGCGCTCGACGATCCACTCACCGACGGTGCGCCCGGTGCGCTTGCGCACGAGCGTCGTGAGATGACCGGCTGTCATCCCGACGGCATCGGCGACATCGCGCAGTGACAGCGGCTGCGCCAGTTGACGGTCGATCACCGTGAACACCTCGGCGAGCAGCGGTTCGCCGCTGCGCCGCAAATCGCCAACCACATCGTCCGCCAACCGGGCGAGATCGATCAGCAATATGGTCAGGTAGGCGAGGGTGGCTTGCCGGTAGGCCTCGCGGCGTCCGGCGAGTTCCGCCTCGATGGCGCAGAACATGTTGTCCCACAAGGCCCGTCGATCAACAGGGACATCCAGTTGCAGTAGCCCACCGGCCAGGCCATGGATGAACGGGAACAACAGCGGATGCGCCTGCCACGCCGGCCACGGCGAGCTCGCGTCATGTCCGAGCGCCGCGGGATCGAAGTACACCCCGACGCCATCGGATTCGGCCGTCATCGGTCCGGGGTCGACCACCTCTCCTGCGGCGACCACATACGCGACACCCTCGTCGTGGACGTACCAGAGCACCGGGAAGTCGTGGATGTGCGGGCCGTGCTCGACCAGATCCCCGCGGCGGCCGCGGGCCACCGACACCGGAGGCGCTTCGCGGTCCGTCCAGTAGCGGTAGACGGGGATGCCGTCGCGGTGACGTACCAGGCGGGCCGGATCAGGCATGCGCAAAAGATAATCCCGATAATGCCGATCATCACCCCACTACGGGTATATCCGCACTTGGATGATGGGTGCCATGACCGAATATCATCCGCATTTCGTCGGAAACCGGCACGACTATCTGCCCGCCGCCGGTCACGACTTGTTGCTCCCGGCCTACGATCTGTTGACTCGGGTATTGGGCATGGGCCGCGTCTACGCCACGCTGGTCGACGACGCCGATCTGCAGCCCGGGCAACGGGTCGTCGAAATTGGTTGCGGCACCGGGAATCTCACCACGCGGGCGAAACGCTCTTCTCCGGGCAGCGAGTTCACCGCCACCGACCCAGACCCGCGCGCGCTGCGACGCGCCCGGCGAAAAGCGAAGGGATTAACCGGTATTCGATTCGAGCGGGCCTATGCGCAGCAGCTGCCGTTCGGTGATGGTGAGTTCGACCGGGCACTGTCGTCGATGATGCTGCACCATCTCGACGATACGACGAAGGCGGCGGCGGCCGCCGAACTCCTTCGCGTTCTCAAGCCCGGCGGGCTGTTACATATCGTCGACGTGCGTGGCGATGCCATACCGCGCGTGTTGGAAGCGGCCGGATTCGATTGCACCACAACCAGAGCCGAACGCCATCGGGTGATCGGTCAGATCACGTACTATCGCGCGACCCGTCCGCACTGAACGCAACCGGGTCAGCCAGCGGGATGAGCAGGCTGGACGGCGAATCTCCGCCCTGGCTGACCTGGTAAAGCCCGCCGGCGAGCGCTGCACGTGCCGGTTTGGTGGGAACCAGGTGCGGAAAGTCGTAGGTCGTCAGGGTCAATCGCAGCCGATGTCCGGGTTCGATCAGCGCCGCGGTGGGGAAGATGTCGAGGTCGTAGCGCGTGAGCTCGCCTGGGACGACCGGTTGTGCTGCGGCACGGGTGCTCAGATGCTGCGGGCGCAGCACCGTTCCGTCCGGGAGGTACCACGTCGCCTCCGGGTCGAGCGCGCGGTGTGAACCCAGCAGCGCACCCTGTGTCACCGGCCTGCTGACGCCCTCGGGCGAGACGTCGTCCAGATATGCCACCCAGAGTGTCTCGGCGGTGTTCGCGGTGGCGAACAGCGTCAAGGTGATCGGCCCCGCGATCAGTTGCGCTGTGCGGTATTCCGGTGTCGTGTAGGTCAGAGCCTCGCGCTGCATCCGGCTGTGGTCGAGGTCGTAGCGGATCTGCCTGCCGGTCTGGGACACCATGAAACTGCCCATGCCTAGGCTCCACTGCTCCAGGCTGCGCCCCGAAATCGGCCCGCGTGCGGTGTAGCGCAGCGGCGCCTCGCTGCGTCCGTCGGCGGCCTCGGTGAGCAAGCCGCCGCCTTCGGCCAAGTACAAGCGCGTGGGTGTGGCCTCGGGGAAGGGATATTCGCGCGTGTGGAACCAGTGCGAGTTGCCGATCGGCTGGAATCGCAGCGGGGGCCCGCTCACCGCGGCGTCGTCGGCGTCCTTGAGCCAGCGGTCGAACCACCGCAATTGGATCGCGTGCAGGTGCAGCCCGTCGAGATCCGATACGTGGTACCAGGGACCCATCATCAGCTGGACCTTGTCCGACACCGGCTGACCCGGCTCCATCGGGGCGTTCGGCGGCCGGCCCGCGTACGCGTTCTGCAGCGCGGTGTAGTTCAGCGGCGCACCGCGCTGAAACGCGTCGTGCCATCCGCCGACCAGGAACACCGCGATGTCGTTCTCGACGATCTTGGGCAACACGTCACTCGCGCGCATGGTGTCCCAGAACGGGCCGTCGAACGCGGTGTCCCCGCCCTGCGCCGCGTCGGCCGTCATCGTGCGGAAGTACGTCCGCTGGTCGCGACCACGCTGCCGCACCGCGGCAAGCCCACCGGCGCGAGGGCGATCATGGCTGCCGCGCTTGGCGAACTCGAGCGCCGGATTGACGACGTTGAGCAACGAGTACACGGCGCCGTATGCCCGGACCGTGCGCATGTGCGGCACGCCGCCCATCGTCACCACGTCGCGGTAGAAGTCGTTGGCGGCCATGACCGGGAAGATCGCTTTGAGGGGGGAATCCGGGCCGACCGCAGCCGCGGTGAGGAGTTGGTTGATCGCGAGGTAGGAGATCCCGAACATGCCGACGCGGCCGTTCGAGTTCGGCAGCTTGGCCGCCCAGTTGACCAGGTCGACCCCGTCGGTGACCTGCTCGACGCCCAGCATCTCGAACGATCCGCCCGATACGCCGGTGCCGCGAACATCGGCCATCACCTCGATATAGCCGCGCCGGATGAGGTAGCGGGTGGCACCGCCGCCGATCTGCGCCGCGGGTGGCGGGGCCTTCTTCCCGTACGGGGTGATCGACAGCAGCACCGGGAACGGGCCGACAGCAGGCCGGCCGGTCTCGGGATCGGTGGGGTAGTGGACATCGGCCCGCAGGACAGTTCCGTCGGACGTGGGAACCGCGACATTGTGGTGTACGCCGACGCCGTAGCGCGCGGGCCCCGGTGTCCACTCCGGTTCGAGCGGCGACGGGCTTCGCTTCCGCGTGCGCGTAGCCGCCCAGCCGACGATGGCCTTCTCACGCCATGCCTGCAATCTGTTCGCCATCGGTCCCCCTTGACTGGTGTCGACAAGGTAGACGGTAAGGCGTGGCGTCGTGGCTATCGCATGGTGGCCAGGTTGTGCCAGAGATTGCGCAGGCTGTCGGTGCCGCCGAACAACGTCGTGAAGTGGGTCGAGTCGATGAGGAGGATGTCACCGGCTCGCTGGCCAGTGGATGGCATCCAGATCAGCGCGTTGAATTCGGTGTTGCCCGATGCCGTGAACGGATGCGGACGGTTGGGGTCGATGCGCTGGCGGCCCAGGACTCGCAGTTGGTCGGTTTCGGGCGCGGTCAGCTCGTAGTGCGGCAGGTGTGGGTGGAAGTTGAACGTGGCGACGTTGTCGAGGAGGCGAAGGCTGTCGAGGTCGCGGACCGCGGTGAGTGGTGCGATTTCCTTCGTGCCATTCACCACGGCAGGCCGAAGGCCCCACGTGTTGTGCACGGGCACGCCCAACGCGTGCATGAGTGAGCGGGTGTACTGGCCGAAGCGTTGCTGACGCGGGACGAGCCGGTCGCCGTGGTGTTCGTACTCGACCTGGCGCTGCGCGTAGTCGTCGGTGAAGCCCACATCGTGATGGGGCGCCAGGAGCAGGCAGGTGCCTTCGCGCTTGAGCCATTCGGTGATTGCCGCGATCTCGTCGGGTGTGGCCTCCTGTTGGGACAGGAGATGATCGAGCCCGAACACCATCAGCGTGTCGGTGTCGGCCAGGATGCGGTCGTCGATCGGAAGTTTGTACCCGGCCTGATCGATGCGCTGGAACACCGCGACGGGATGGCCCGTGGCCTCCTCGGCCAGGTCCTGGAAGGACAACGTGGACCGGTGAAACAGCTCGAGGGTTCCGGCGATGCCCTGCAGGAAATTGGCCGCGTCGTACTCCGGTGTCTCGTACGCGGGCCACGCGACGTTGCGTACCTCGGTCATGGTGGAGAACCGGTTGTACACTTCGGCCGGATCACGTTGGGATTCCCAGGGATAGCTCCAGGTCCAGTAGATGCTGATCCGCCGCCCGCCGGTGTGTGCCCTGGACGCATGGCTCTGGTTGTACGTGCGAGCTCGCATGATGTCCTTCTAGCTGTCGAGCGCAGCGAGGTAGCGCAGGCCGTTGATGCCGGGCAGGAAGAAGTACGCCCCGCCGCGCAACGTCGTGAAAGCCGGAATTCCCTTGTGCACTTTGCGGATCGGGCGCTTCGGAACGGTGAAATCGAGCGTGCCGTCCTGGGTGCCGCAGATCGGGTCGTGTTCGTTGCCGAGTTCGTGGAAGGTCTTGTCGTTGATCCAGACGTTCTGCGCGAACTCGAACTGCCGAATCAGGTCGGCGCAGATGATGAACGCGGCGATGCCACGGTCGACGCCGTCGTCGGGTGCGTCGTCGGGCAGTGCGCGGCCGTAAGTGGCACCGCGCCGGATCATCCGACGGCGGTTCATGTAGTGGGCGGTGTCGCGCGGATTGAGGCGGCGAGCGTGTGACCCCAGTGGGCACGCGTAGCCGAACGGGTCCATCTCCTTGTAGTTGTAGTCGTTGTTGCGCATCGGATCTGCGCCCAACTCAGGGTCGTCCTTGTCCGGCGCCAGCACGAGCGGCGCGCCGCTGCGCCATCGGCCCATGAACTTGGCGGCCAGCAGTTCCTGCTTGTCCGGAGTGTCGGCATTCTCCCGCAGGTAGTCGCGGAATGCCCCGACATGCTCCTGCAGTCGTCGGTACGCCAGGTAGCTACCGTTGCGGGACAACACCTCTGGTTGCGGCAGGTTGGCGACCGGACCGTCCTCGTCCGGGTAGCCGAGAATGAACTCACCCGGCTCCAAGGCCGGGCCGGAACCCGGCGTCGGTTCTTCGCCCGACCCCTTCATCACGGGTTGTGACAACCGATCTCGGAATCCGAAGTGGTCGTGGGCGTAGTTGAATGGTGGCGTCGCGTTGAGGTCGAGAAACGACAGGCTACGGACTCCGTCGGTCCGCGCCAGCAGTTTGTCGTGTTCGGCGATGGAGCGTCGGCATTGTTCATCGGTGCGCGAGAACAGGATTGCGATCGCGTGGAGGTCTGAGCCGGCCAGGCCGCCGACCCAGCGTTCGGGCGCGTTGGTCCCGGTATCGCCGAGGATGTCCGCGCGGGCCGGCATGCCCTCACGGAACTCGTCCGGGAATGTGGCCAGGGACTCGTCGGGTACACCGAGGGCCCGCAGGCCGGTCCACGTGAACGCCAGCGTGACCCAGCGATCGGAGGTGTCCATCGTGGCCTGGACATCCGCTGCCGACTGAACTTTGTCGAGCAATTCGGCCAACCAGGCGCGGCCGCCGACCGGCGTGTCGAAGGACAGAAACTCGTAGCGCCCGGTGATGGCCGGCGTGCGAGTCAGCAGGATGTGTTGGATGTCGTCGAGTTCGAGCATCGGGACCGACTCACTGCATCTGATCGAGCATGTGCGAGAACGCAGCCTTGAGTCGCAGTGCCTTCTTTATCTCATCGGCGGTGACGTAGGGATACTCGCCGTACTCGAGAAAGCTCGGGCACTGGTGTTCACGTACGAACTTGACGAAGGCGTCTGGGTTTTCCTTCCAGTCCTCGGGAAAGCCTTCGAGGTTGGTGAATACGGTCGTGATACCGGTGGCGCTGAACAACTGCACCGCGTCCTCGGTGTACTTGTCGAAGTCGGTGTCGAATATGCCTTGGTACTGGAAATGCAGGCCGGAGCCGACGTCGAACAACACCCACCGCAGGTAATGCAGGCGTAGCGGTGCCAGCACATCGGGACTGCCGGCGATCGCGTCCTCGATCTGCTTTCCGTACGCGCGGACGGCCTCCTCACGGCCTTCTTTCACTTTCGCGATTATGGAAAATCCGTAGCAAGCCGGAGTTCGGGGATAGACGGGTCCGTATCGCCCGCGTTCGAGTTCGAAATATCCCTCTTTCGGAATCGCCAAGGCTGCCGGTTTCGTCCAGTCATGATTGCCGTTGGCCATGGCGCCTCCAAGTTCGACCTGTTGGAAGCGGACGGTACACCGGCGGCAGCGCTGCCGGGGCGTACTTCGCGATGAACACGGCGGAAAGTTGTCGGGAGTCTTGCGGCCCTAAGTTCTTTGCTCCCTATTCAAGTATTTGTGTCGTCGCCGAGAGAAAATGCATTTCTTGCGTCGTGCGCGGAAATGCGGCCTAAGCTTCGCCGCAGGGAGCGACAAGCCCCATTTGAATGCACAGAGGGAGACGCCCGTGCGATCAACTCAGCGCTATCTATTGGTGGGTTTGGCGGCGGCGGCCAGTCCACTTGCAATGGTTCTCGCAGCGCCACCGGCCATGGCTGATTGCACATACAGTGGCGGGTCCACGGTATGCGCGCAGGGCGAGGTCCGTGGTGCCGACGGAGTGCCGCGGGCCGCGACTCCGGTGGTTCCGTACCCCTGCGAGTACGACTGGTATTGCGGCACCGAATGGGATCTCGACATCGGCTGGGATCCCGGTCCCGGCGGTGGAGGCGGCATCGACATCGGCCGGCCCGGCCGGCCTCGTTGAGTAGTTGCCCCAACACTTTTCAAGCACACTTTCTGACAAAGGAGCCAACATGACGTCCTCAATGCGTTCCCAACGCCGCGCGGTGAAGGTGGCGATCGGCACCGGGGCTTTGGCCGGTGCGATGCTGTTCGGCTCGGCCGCCGTGGCGGGAGCCGAACCGCCGCCGGTCCCGCCGCCATGTACGGCAGCCGAACTCGCCCGAGTGATGTCCGGCGTCACGTTCGAGACGTCGAATTACCTCATCGCGCACCCCGACGTGAACGATTTCTTCACCAGCCTCAAAGGTCAGCCCAAGGACCAGATCAAGGCGCAGGTGGACAACTACTTCAACGCCAATCCGACGGTCCGCGACGACCTTCAGCGCATCCGGCAGCCCTCGGCCGACTTCCGTCAACGTTGCGGATTGCCGGCTACCCCCTGATCAACAGCGTGTGGCGACGGTTCTGCCGGACCCGTTCACGCCACGCGTCGCCGAACCGCCGATCGCACGACGTCGCGGATCCATTGATGGCGGCGGTCGTTGTCGAGCGCGGGATGCCAGACCATTCGGTAGGGCAACGTCGCGATCTCGTCCGGGGCGCGTAGGACCCGGAGCTGGTCGGCTGCCATCGATGTAGCGACGGCCTGGCTCGGCAGGGTGGCGATCAGATCGGTGCCGGGCAGCAGTTGCGTGGCGACCGCGTGGTAGGCCACGGTGACCGCGGGCCGTCGCGGCATGCCGAGTTCGGCCAGCGGCAGGTCGATGTCGGGTTGCAGACCGTCGTGTACATCGACGATGACGTGGCGGGCACGGCAGTACTCCGGCAGCGCGATGCTTCCGGCGTCAGCCAGTGGGTGATCGGCCGCGACGACACACACGAATCGTTCGACGAGCAGTTCCTCCGAGTGCAGGTCAGCGGTGGCGAAGCCGCCGTAGAGGCCCAAATCGATGGCCGAATTACGGATCTGGTCCGCGACCCCGTCGGGGGTCCAACTGTGGAAGCGCACCGGCGTGTGCGGTGACTGGCGAAGCAACTCGCCGCAGATCGCCGGCCCGAAGGTCTGCACCCCGTAGTCGGTGGCGGCCAACTGAACCGGCCGTGTCGATGCTCGCGGATCGAAATCCGCTGGCGCGAAGATGGTTTCGAGCTGGGGTAGCACGATGTTCAGTTGGGCCTGGATCGACTCGGCACGGGCGGACAACCGGTAGCCGGTCGAGTCGCGAATCAGCAGCGGATCGTCGAGGAGGCGGCGCAGCCGCTGCAGGGCCCGACTCATCGCCGGCTGGCTCAGGCCCACGCGCTCGGCGGCGCGGGACACCTGCCTCTCTTCGATGAGCGCGACAAGCGGCGGGATCAGATTGAGGTCGATCCGATCGATATGCGCCATGTGCATACACGTCATCCTAAATATGCATGCGACTAATGTGCCTGGAACTGGAAGCCTGGCTCAGGGGCCCGCCGTTACTACTGGCAACTTGAAAAGAAAGGCACGCACATGAAGATCTCGGGCAACACCATCTTCATTCCGGGTTCGACGAGTGGTATCGGTCTGGAACTCGCCCTCGCGCTGCAGGCGAAGGGCAACACCGTCATCGTCGGTGGCCGGCGTGTCGAGCTTCTCGACC
The DNA here is from genome assembly GCF_002101965.1 of Mycolicibacterium wolinskyi. Lineage (GTDB taxonomy): Bacteria > Actinomycetota > Actinomycetes > Mycobacteriales > Mycobacteriaceae > Mycobacterium > Mycobacterium wolinskyi. The sequence continues at coordinate 276,709 of NZ_LQQA01000013.1, read as the reverse complement.
AGATCACCTCCGAGCATCCAGAACTCGACACGGTCCAGATCGATGTCGCCGACCCCGCGAGCATCGAAGGTGCGGCCGCGACGGTGCTCGACAAGCATCCCGACCTCAACGTCGTGATCGCCATGGCAGGCATCATGGCCGTCGAGAACTGGCACAACCCAGAGATGTTCCTGCGGTCGGCGGAGTCCGTCGTCACCACCAATGTGCTTGGCCCCATTCGCCTCATCGCCGCGTTCGTCGAGCATCTGCAGGCGCAGGAAGACGCGACGTTCGTCACGGTGTCGTCGGGGTTGGCGTTCGCCCCATTGAAGGCGACGCCGAGCTACAACGCGTCCAAGGCCGCCGTCCACATGCTCACCGAATCGGTGCGGCTGCAGCTTTCGGACACCAACGTCAAGTTCGTCGAGCTGATCCCGCCGTCCGTCGCCACCGATCTGATCCCCGGCCAACGCGAGAGCAGCTTCGCGATGCCGCTGGAGGATTTCGTCTCCGAGGTCGTCGGTCTGCTGGAAAGCCAGCCGGACGCCAAGGAGATTCAGGTCGAGCGGGTGAAGTTCCTGCGCTACGGCGAGGCCCGTGGTGACTACGACCAGGTGGTCGCCACGCTCAATGCCGCAGATCCGCACGGGCATTGAGCCTGAGCTTCGCCGTGGGCTTCACGGCTCACCTGTAGCCGGTACGGCGGCGGAATGATCGCGGCACAGCTGTCGGTTGATCGCAGGGGACGCAGTGCGCACTGAGTCCTCCCTGACCCGAACCAGCAGCATAGGACCAACTCACGATGCCACCCACCACAGCCGGCCCCGCGATCCTCGTCATCGGCACCGGAGAACTCGGCGCGAGTGTGCTCGCCGCACTCACCCGCCATGTCGGCGAGCACCCCGGCGCCGCGACGATCAGCGTGCTGTTGCGGCCACCAGCACCCGACACCGGCGGACAACGGGATAGCCGCAGTAAGGAGCTGACCGCCATGGGCATCGCGATCGAGCACGCCGATGTCGCGACCGCTTCGGCCGCCGAACTCGCGGCCATCATGGGCGGCTACGACACCGTCATCAGCTGCATCGGCTTCGCGGCCGGTTCGGGCACCCAGCTCAAACTCGCGCGTGCCGCACTCACCGCAGGCGTGCCGCGTTACTTCCCGTGGCAGTTCGGCGTCGACTATGACGAGATCGGGCGGGGCAGCGCCCAACCGCTGTTCGACGAGCAACTCGACGTCCGCGATCTCTTACGTGACCAGCACACCACGGAATGGGTCATCGTTTCCACCGGCATGTTCACCAGCTTCCTGTTCGAACCCGCCTTCGGTGTCGTCGATCTTGCCGCCAACACCGTGCATGCCCTCGGAAGCTGGGACAACGAAGTCACTCTCACGACGCCAGAAGACATCGGTGTGCTCACCGCCGACATCGTCTTCGCCCAACCCCGGATCCGCGACACGGTCGTCTACCTTGCCGGCGACACGATCAGTTACCGCGAACTCGCCGACATCGTCGACCGGGTCCGGGGAACCACGGTCACCCGTGTGGAGTGGACCTCCGAGTACCTGGCCGATCAACTGCGCCGCGATCCGGAGGACACGATGCGCAAGTACCGTGCGGTGTTCGCCCGGTCGAACGGCGTGGCCTGGCCGAAAGCGCAGTCCTACAACGCGCTTCACGGGATCGCTACGACGACGGCCGAGGAATGGGCCCGACGAAATCTCGGGTGACCACCAGACGATTCTGCCGCCGCCGGTCTAGACAGTGACGGCCCCGCGGTCGGCGCTCAGGCCGGCCTTCACCTGGCGGGTCAGGTCGTCGCCGAGCACCTCGACCAGGCCGGCTTCCACGCCGTCGAGAGCGGCGGCCGCGACCTGTGCCGGGTCGGCCTTCGGGGCGTCGACGCCCGCGGTCATGTCCGTGTCCATGTAACCGACGTGCAGTGCGGTCACCGCGACGTTCTTCGGGGCCAATTCCTCACGCACAGCATCGGTTTGGGCCCACAGGGCGGCCTTGGCCGCCGAGTACGCGCCGATGCCTGCCGGGTGGATCCAGGACAGCACCGAGGCGACGTTGAGCACGGCGCCGGGCGCGTTGGCGATGAGGTGTGGCGCGAATGCGCGCGTCACGGCCAACGTGCCGAAGTAGTGGGATTCCATCTGGGCACGGATGTCGTCGAGCGGGCCTTCGAGGAGTCCGTTGTAGCTGGCGGTTCCCGCATTGTTCACCAAAAGAGTTGTGTCGCGCGCGATTTCCGACGCCGCGGCAATGGTGGCGGGATCGGTGATGTCGATGCGAACCGGGATGACACCGTCGAGCGTGATGGTTTCTGGGTTGCGCGCGGCGGCGTACACCTTGGCGCCGCGGGCTACGAGTTGTTGGGCCAGATGGCGGCCGAGGCCGCGGTTGGCTCCGGTGACGAACGCGACGGATCCCTGAATCTGCACGGTGACTCCTTGTGAGGCTGACTTGGTTATGTGGAGTTAGAACCGTGCGGTGGAGGGATCTGTTCCCTCAGTTGCCGGTGAGCATCGCCGCGACATCGTCACTGGGTACCTCGTAGCCGAGGTCGTCGATGAACGCGACGTGGACCGGCCGGTCGGTGCGCCGTGCTTTCAGCTCGACGGTGGGGCCCTCGGGGCGGGGCAGGTGGCGGTCGCCCCACTGTTGTAGGGCGCCGACGAGGACGTGGAGCTCACGCCCGGCCGGGGTGAGCCGGTACTCGGGCCTGGCGCGTTGACCAGGCTCTTGGTAGGACGTTTTGGTCATCACGCCGTAGTCGACGAGCGTCGCGAGCCGGTCGCTGAGCATGTCGGCGCCGATGCCGAGGCGGGACTGGAAGTCCGCGAATCTCGTCGTGCCCAGCAGTGCCTCGCGAAGGATGAGGATCGTCCATCGTTCACCGAGGACGGCGAGGCTTCGGGCGACCGAACACTGCAAGGTCTCGACGTTCTTTCGTCCCATGCTTCGAGGGTACGACTCTGAGTTGGGAGATCGAAGTCAGAAAGGCCCGCCGCCCGAAGGCGGGGGGCCGATCCTCATGGGGTCAGCCGGCCATGAACTCGTCATAGGCCGATGACAGTTCGGGTGACAGCGCGGTCACGTTGCACGCACGCTGTGCATCACCGATCGGAGCCAGGATGCCCCGCAGGTCGTAGTACTCCGCCGGGTTGGCGGTGAAGTAACCACGCAGCGTCGCTGCGGCCTGCGGACGCGGCTGGGTCATCGCGGTGGTGACCGCCTGATTGGCACCCGGGTGGGTGTCCAGGTAAGCGCGCGCCGCGCCGGTGGCTGAGCTGACCGTGTTAGCCAGCCCGCTGGCGCTGCAGTCCGGTGCCGCATTCGCCGCCGGTGCGGCGATCATTGCTGCGGCGACGCCCCCGAGCAGACCGGAGGCGCAGGCACCGGCGATTCCGCGGCGCGCAGTGATACCAGTGAATTTCATGATCATTTTCCTTTGGGTCGCGATTGTGGTCGCTGATTTCCCCGCCCGAGTCGAAAGTAACCGTCTCTGGGTGGAGCAAAACGCACCTGGCTCTCGCAGCAACTACCTGCGGAGAAGTGTTACGGCTGGCGGGAGTGAATTACGCCTCAATCCGCCCTGTATTCGAATTGAGATCTTGAAAACTCTCAGGTTTCGCGGGCCGCTCTTAATTGATCGTGATCTGCATGGTGACCGAATTGTTATCGGACGACGGCCCCAGCTAACCGTGGGAAGTCAGCCTTCGCGCCTTAGCTCGGCGAGCGAGTTTCGCAGGCCGCCGTCCCGCCGGATCTGCACGGCGGCGATCGCCAGCATCACTGCGGCGGTAACCAGATGGACGATCGCGTCGGTGACGTTGTTCGGGAAGGCAAATATGTAGGCGACCTGGTTGGAGAAGAACGCCCAGATTCCGGGCAATGCGCCGGCCACCGCGGCCAGCAACAGGTAGAGAACCGCCCACGATCTACGCCAGCACAGCACCAGGCCGGGGCCGAACAGCGCGAGCCCCGCGACAGCGTGCCAGCCGTTGTAGTCCATGCCGAGGATCTGGGCGGTCGGTGCGTCGGGCCCGGTCGCGAAGCTCGGCTCGACGATGAATCCGATGATCGCTTGGACCACGTGAAACAGCGAGATCAGCAGTAGGCCCCACTGGGCGAAACTCCATCGCCTCATGTCTCGGACGCTACGTCTACTACAGAGCGTAGTCAATGCCCGTCGTAAGGTCGGAGCGTGGAAATTCGAGCCGCCGAAGCAGCCGACATCGCCGCGATCGCGCCGTTCTTTCGTGCCATCGTGGCCGACGGCGAAAGCTACACCTACCCCGACGACATGACCGATGCGCAGATCCGCGAGGCCTGGCTCGCGGCGCCACCGGGGCACACCATCGTCGCGGTGGTTGACGGCGTCGTCGTCGGCACCGCAAGGATGGGCCCCAACAAACCCGGCCGTGGTAATCACGTCGGCACCGCGAGCTTCATGGTGGACCTGGCGTCGCCCGCCCGTGGTGTCGGGCGCGCCATGGGACAGTGGGTGATCGACTGGCACCGCGAAAACGGTTATTCGGCAATCCAATTCAACGCCGTCGTCGAGACGAACGTGCGGGCGGTGGCGCTGTGGCAGAACCTCGGATTCCGGATCATCGGCACTGTTCCCCGCGCCTACCGGTCCCGCACGCACGGACCGGTAGGCCTGCACATCATGTATCTGGAGCTGTGATCACCAGGTGTCGACGAACCGGCGGGCCGTAGGCGGTCTTTCGTGTTCGGCGGCCGCAGTCAGGGTGGCGGCGATCAGCGACCGCGTCTCGGCCGGATCGATGACATCGTCGATTTCGAACATCGACGCCGAGTTCAGCGCCCTGGCGTGCATTTCGGCGGCCGCAGTCGCGGCGCGTACGGCTTGCTCGCGGGCGTCGGCGTCCTCGATCGCCTCAAGTTCCTTGCGCATCCCGAGCCGGACGGCGCCCTCGAGACCCATCGGACCCAGGTGCGCTCCCGGCCACGCGACCGTGAGCAGCGGTTCGTGCAGGCTTCCTCCGCACATCGCTTGTGCGCCAAGGCCGTACCCCCGTCGCAGGATCACCGCGACCAGCGGCACACTCAACGCCGCGCCGGCCACCAGCAACCGCGAGCCACGGCGCACCAAAGCCTCGGCCTCGGCAGCCGGGCCGACCATGTACCCAGGGCAGTCGACAAGCGAGACCACCGGCAGCCCGAACGCCTCACACAACTGCAGGAACCGTGCGGCCTTGTCCGACGCCGCAGCCGTGATGGCACCGGCCATGACCCTGGTGTTGTTGGCGATGACGCCGACCGGGCGGCCGTCGATGCGCGCGAGCGCTGTCACCATCTCGGGCGCGAACTTTTCGCGCAGGTAGGTCACCGTGTCCTGGTCGGCGAGCGTCTCGATGATCGGCCCGACGTGGTAGGCGCGGCGGGCTCGTTCCGGAACCATTGTGCGCAAAGCTGTTTGGTCGGCAGCGGGCCCCGGTTCACTTGGCCCGTGGAAGTAACCCAGGAGCTTCTTGGTGGCCGTGACGGCCGCGGCCTCGTCGGGGACCACGACGTCGACGACGCCGTTGGGCGCCTGCACCGAGATGGGCCCGACGTCGTCGGGGGCGATATCGCCGAGACCACCGCCGGCGATCATCGCCGGGCCGCCCATCCCGATCGAGGTGTCCGCGGTTGCGACGATCAGGTCTGCCGCCCCGGCGATCACCGCGTTGCCGGCGAAGCAGCGGCCCTTGACGACCGCGATGCGCGGCACCACACCCGACAGCGCCGCCCACAGTTTGAACGCCCGCACCTCCAACGACGACACGGTCGGGTAGTCGGTGTCCCCGGGCCGACCGCCGCCGCCCTCGGCGAAGAACACCGTGGGCAGCCGCAGCCGCTCGATGATCTCGAACAGCCGGTCCTTCTTCCGATGGCCCAGCGCGCCTTGTGTTCCGGCGAGAACGGTGTAGTCGTACGACAGCACAGCGCATGCGTGGCCGCCGATGCGCGCGGTGCCCGCGACGAGGCCGTCGGCGGGGGTTCGTTCGATGAGATCGGTGTCGTCGCGACGCCGGCGTTGCGCGGCGATCGCGAATCGCCCGTACTCGACGAACGACTCGGGGTCGATGAGGTCGGCGATGTTCTCGCGGGCCGTCCTGCCCTTGGCAGCGTGGCGTCGCGCCACCGCGTCGGGCCGGGCGTCGTCCTGCGTCAGTGCCCGGCGCCGCAGCACTTCGGCGAGATCGTCGCGGATCGGTTCGTCGGGCATCGTGCTCCTACTGGAATAGCGACCGGGCGATCGGCGGTTGCGGTGGGTGTGACCGTCACCTCATTCGATCCACGCTCCCTGCTCGCCGAGGCCCGACTCGGGGTACTCGCCACCATTAAATCCAACGGCGTCCCGCAACTGTCCCCGGTGACACCCTTCTACGACCGAAATGCCGACGTCATCTATGTGTCGATGACCGAAGGCCGGGCCAAGACCGTGAACCTGCGTCGCGACCCGCGGGCTGCGCTCGAGGTCACGAGCGCAGACGGCTGGGCGTGGGCGACCGCAGAGGGGGCCGTGACGTTGACCGGGCCGGGCACCGATCCGCACGGGCCCGAGGTGCAGGCGCTCGTGGATTACTACCGCAACGCGGCAGGCGAGCATCCCGACTGGGACGAATACCGGTCGGTGATGGTGTCCGACCGCAGGGTCTTGATGGCCCTGGCGGTCGAGCGCGTCTACGGTGAGAAACTGCGCTGACTCAACCCTGCGGGATCTCGGCCGCGATGCGGTCGAGGACAGCGGGATAACGCTTGGCATCGCGCTGTCCGCCCGGCTTGCCACTGCTGACGACGGCAGCCGACAACTTGCGTGCGGGATCGGCCCACACCGCGATGTCGACGAGCCCGGTGTGGCCGAACGCCGAAGGGGTGTTACGGCCGAACGGACCGAATCGCTTGCCGCCCAACATGTAACCGGTGCTCCACCGCATCGGCTTGAGACCGGTCGCGACATCGGGACGCATCCGCCGGCACGGTGCCGTTGCGGCACGCAGGGTCTCGGGGCTCATGATACGCACGCCGTCCAGTTCGCCGCCGCGGCGCAGGATCTCGGCGAAGCGGGACAGCTCGTCGGCCGTCGAGACCGTGCTTGACGACGGCACGATGCTGGTGAGAAACAGCGGTGTGTTGCTGAGCGGGATGATGCGGTCGGGCGTGCCACCGACCGCGGCGCGGAAGGCCGCCGCGATGGGCGCGGGCAATGGTTTACCGGTGACGTGGCTGGGTGCGACCAGTGGAACCTCTTCCGGCAGAACGCCGTAATTCGTCCACCGGAACTTGAGCGGATCGAGGATATCCTCGGCCAGGATGTCGCGGATATTGCGACCGGTGGCCGCCGAGACGATCTCACGGATCAGCGGTCCCCACGTCAGCCCGTGATAGATGTGCACCAGGCCGGGCCGATACAGGGGCTTGAGCGTCGCGAGTTGTTCGCGTGTGTACTCGCTGTCATTGACCCTCGTGACATCGGGACGCGGGCCGGTGTGGATCGGCACGCCCGCGCTGTGGGTCATCACGTGGCGGATCGTGGTGCGGTCCTTGCCATGGCTCGTGTAGTTCGGCAGGTAGTCGCACACCCGATCGTCGAGCGAGAAGTGTCCGCGTTCGACCAGCATGTGCACGACGGTCGAGCTGATCGCCTTGGCCGCGGAATACACGCAGAACGGGGTTTCCGTTGTGACCAGGATCTTTTCGGCGTCCGGGGGATCGTCCGGGCCGTTACCCCAGCCATGGCCGATCGCACGGTTGAGCACCACCTTCCCGTTGCGCCGCAGGCACACCTGGATCGCGGGATGCATGCCGGCGCGGTACCAGTGCTGCACGGACTGCCAGATGCGCTCGATTGCCGCGGCATCGATGTCGGAGTGGTCTTCGTCGCCGATGTCGGTGACGGCATCCAGGTCGGTGGGTACCGAGATCTTGCCATCGATGTTCATTGCGGTTTCCTCGTCAGGGTCGCGGCCAGGTGATGCTGCAGCGGTTGCCCGACGGCACCCATCCGGACGGTGTAGGTCAGTTCGTCACCTTCGACGCGGACAGACCGGGCCAGCGCGGTCACCTTCTTGGCGGACTCGGTCAGGCCGATGGTGGTCGCGGTCAGATCCATCGAGATGCGGTCTCCATCGGTTGTCAGTGTGCCTTCCTGGATCTCGGTGATGCCCGTCGGATGAGCGAGGACCCATTCCAGCCGGTCCGGCTCCGGGACACGGACATAGCCCGTTTCCGCGTGTAGTGGGCGGCCGTCATCGCGGGCCCTCGTGCGCTGGCTGTAGGTGAGAAAAGGCTTGCCGACGTGGCCGAACGTGATCTCCTCGAGGTACTCGAACGGTTCGATCGTCGGATACTCACCGGCGCCGGGGCCGGCCCACGTGCCCAGCAAGGGGGCCAGGACGGCTATGCCGGGATGGAGGTCAACCACATCGCCAGGGTACGGCGGCCGCAGCAGCGCCGACTTGTCGGTGGTTCGAACTAGTGTTCGATTTATGGACTTCTCGGTGGCGGACCAGCCTGATCGACCGTCCGGTGGGCGATCACGAAGGCTTGAGCGGTGAGCTCGTTGAGATGCTCTTGGCGTTCACGTCTGGCTGTCGCGTACACGGTGAACCCGGCAGTGTGCAGGGCGTCGCACACCGTCGAGGTGTCGTGCCGCAAGAACGTCATGTCGACCCGATGGCCGAACGCCTCAGCGTAAACCGAAGGGGGAGCGTCGGTTTGGAAGCCAAGCAACAGCCAACCCGGATCGGTGAGGACGCGGCCGAATTCGGCGAACAAGGAGGGGAGGCGCTCGGTTGAGGTATGGATGATCGAGTACCACGCACACACCGCGGCGAAGCTCGCCGGCGGGTATGGCAGGTCGAACATGTCGGCAACCTGGTATCGAGCCTGCGGATAGCGTTGCCGGGCAATCGAAACCATGGCCGGCGAGCCGTCGATGCCCACGGCGTTCAGCCCGCAGCGGGCGAGCTCGGCGGTTGCTTGACCGGGCCCGCAGCCCACGTCCAGAGCATCGGAGCCGCCGGATTGCCGGACGAGGTCGGTGAATGACTCCACCAGGCGGCGGTCGAACGGCCTGACGTCGAATTCGTCGGTGAAGGTTGCGGCGTACTCGGTGGCGATCAACTCGTACTGGTCGTACACGAGGATCAACATTAGGCAGGAGGCATGACACCACCCAGGTGAGAGACTGCGCGCGTGACCGCGATTCTGATCACCGGAATGTCGGGGGTGGGTAAGTCGACTGTCCTGGCCGAACTGGCGCGGCGTGGGTACGAGACGGTCGACACCGATTACGGCGACTGGATCCACGTGGTCGACGAGGAGCCGCTGTGGCGTGAGCCGGACATCGAGGCGCTGCTCGGCCGACCGCGAACCGGTCCGCTGTTCGTCCTCGGAACGGTGGCCAATCAGGTGGACTTCTACCCGAGGTTCGCCGCCGTTGTCCTGCTCAGCGCACCGCGCGACGTCATCTTTCACCGATTGCGCACGCGTACCGGCAATGACTTCGGCAAAACCGCGGCCGAGCTGGCGAGGATCACCGGCGATATCGACGAGATCGAGCCGCTGCTGCGGGCGTCCGCCACACATGAACTGGACACCACGAGGTCGGCCGCCGAGGTCGCCGACGCGCTCGTCGCAATCGCCGACGCGGCAGGGCGGTAAAGTCCCGCAGGTGAGCACACCTGTCAACCATGCCGCGCGCATGCGCGGAGGGTTGGTGGGTGCCTGCTCGGCGTTGACGGCCGCGGTCGCACATACCGCCGCGGGCGGCGCCGCGCCGTCCAGCAGTCCGCTGGTCGTATTGGTCATGTTGTGCGCGACGCTCGGCGCCGTGGTCGGCGGATTCACCCCCGAGACCCGCGTGGGCCGGACGGCGTTGCTGATCGCGGGGCTCGGCGCCGGCCAGACGCTCGGCCACCTCGCGCTGAGCTTGACCGGAGGTCACCATCACGCGACATCGTTGTTGTCCGCGCCGATGCTGGGCTTGCACGTCGCGGCCGCGGTCGGCCTCGGACTCTTGATCGGCGCGGTCGAGTACCTCTACGTCGTCTGTGCTTCGGTGCTGTGCTGGCTGCGGGTCTTCATCCTCGGCCGCGTCCGCCCCGCCGGCCACGCGGTCTGGTGGCCGTCGGACACCGTCGTGGCGCGCCCTGTTCTGCTGCGCGCTGGTTTGGGAATGCGGGCACCCCCTGTGGTGTGCCCCGCGGGCATCTAGCACCCGCGATCGCTTCATGTGAGCCCGTCGTCCACCGGCGGGCTGTTACCCGTTGCGCGTCTGCGCACATTCCCTTTGAGCGAAGGCATTTCCATGACCACGACCCCTGACGACCAACTACGCACCGAACCCCCACCCGTCAAACCCCGGACCATCCGCCCGCTGCTGGTCCGGCTCCACTTCTATGCGGGCGTATTCGTCGGCCCGTTCATCCTGATCGCCGCCGTCACCGGCTTGCTGTACGCCCTCATTCCGCAGATCGACAACATGGTCTACCGCCACGAGTTGACCGTCGACCATGTCGGCGACCACCGTCTGCCGCTGGCCGATCAACTCGACGCGGCCCGTGCCGCCCACCCGGAAGGCTCCGTCGAGAGCATCCGCCCACCGGTCGAACCCGACGAGACGACGCAGGTGCGCCTGACCGTCGACGACGTTCCACCGGACTATTCGCGCACGGTGTTCGTCGACCCGTACACCGGTGAAGTGCGCGGCGCGCTCACCACGTACGGCCAGTGGATGCCGCTGCGCGCCTGGTTCGATGAACTGCACCGCAACCTGCACCTGGGCGCGGTGGGCCGCAACTACAGCGAGCTCGCCGCGAGCTGGATGTGGGTGATCGCACTCGCCGGCCTCGCGCTGTGGATCATGCAGCGCCGCGACAACAAGCTGCGCAACCTCGTCGCACCCGACCGGTCCGCGACCGGGCGCCGCCGCACGCTGTCGTGGCATGGCGCGGTGGGCGTGTGGACGATCGTGGTGCTGCTCGCGCTGTCGGTTTCGGGCATCACGTGGTCGCGCTATGCGGGGGAAACGGTGAACAGTATCCAGGCGCGGTTCGACACGACCGCGCCGAGCGTCGACACCGCGCTGGCGGGGGGAACCACAACGGCGACAGGGCATCACGGTCAGGGCAGTGCAGGCGAAACCAACCTGCACGGTGTGGACACCGTGTCGCGCACCGCCGAATCGGCTGGACTGCAGGGGCCGATGTGGCTGTACCCGCCCGCGGAATCGGGCGAGGCGTGGAAGGTCGATGAACGCAAACGTGACTGGCCGACCCGCTACGACTCGATTGCGGTCGACCCGGCCACGGGCGCGATCAGTGACCGGGTCGACTTCTCGGAATGGCCGTTGCTCGCCAAGCTCACCGAATGGACGATCGAGGCCCACATGGGTCTGCTGTTCGGCCTGGCCAACCAGATCGTGTTGGCGCTGACCATGATCGGGCTCATCACGGTCATCGTGCGCGGCTACCGCATGTGGTGGCAGCGCCGTCCGACCCGGGGGTCGGACTGGGCGGTCGGCAGGCCACCACTGCGCGGCGTACTCCGACGACTCCCACCGCTCGGCATCGCCACGGTCGTCGTCGTGGCCGCGGTGATCGGCTGGTGTCTGCCGTTGTTCGGCCTGAGTCTGGTGGCGTTCTTGGTCGCAGACGCGGTGGTCGCGGGGCTTGCAGTGAGGAAGCGCAATGCGTAGGGCGATAGCGGTTCTCGGTGCCGTCACGTTCGTGGCAGCGGGATGCACACAAGGCCATGAGGACGAGAAGATGGCGGCGACGGTCACGATCACCGATCAATGGGCCAGCGCCGCGGACACGGGAATGACGGCGGTTTTCGGCACCCTCGCGAACAGCGGTCATCATGACGCGCGGATCGTCTCGGCGACCTCACCGGCCGCCAAGACGGTCGAGATGCACGAGGTCGTGCCCGATTCGGGCGGCGCGAAGACCATGCGGCCCAAAGAAGGCGGCTTCACCATTCCCGCCGGCGGCACGCACGAGCTGATCCCGGGCGGTGACCATCTGATGCTGATGGATCTGACGGCGCCGCTGCAGCCAGGGGCCGACGTCGAGATGACGGTGGTGTTCGACGACGGCTCGTCGCTACCGATCACCGCCCAGGTGCGCGACGCCTCCGGCGGCGACGAGAACTATCAGCCGGCCGATCCCCATGCCCATGGCTGATCCGTCCTGGCTGACGGTCAACCGGCGGCGCCTCCTCACCGGGGGTGCCGCCGTGTTGGCCGCAGGTGCTGTTCTCACCGAATGCGGTGCCGCGCAATCCGCCACGGTCGGGTTCGGTGGTGAGGCCGAGCCGTTCCACGGCCCTCACCAGGCCGGGATAACCACCGCTCCGCAGTCCCACTCGGTGTTCATCGCGTTCGACGTCAAGCCCGATACGGGCCGCGGCGAGCGGGACACCGTCGCCGCGATCCTGCGGCTGTGGACTGCCGACGCAGCACGGCTCACCCGCGGTGTACCCGCACTCGCCGACACCGAACCCGAATTGGCCCTGCGCCCAGCACGTCTCACGATCACCGTGGGTGTCGGTGGCGGCCTGCTCGATCGGCTCGGCCTGCCCCGGCCGCCCTCGGCCCGCGAGCTTCCGGTGTTCGACACCGACCGCCTCGACGAACGTTGGTCGGGTGGTGATCTGGTGCTGCAGATCTGTGCCGACGATCCTGTCGTGGTGGCACACGCTACCCGGGTCTTGACGAAGAATGTCCGGTCGATGTCCGTACAACGCTGGCGGCAGACGGGATTTCGCAGCGCCCGCGGAGCCGACCAGCAGGGCACGTCGATGCGCAACCTGATGGGGCAGGTGGACGGCACGGCTACCCTGAGCCCCGGCGACTTCGATGACCTGGTGTGGTTGGGCGACGACCAGCCGGCGCTGAGCGGTGGAACGCTCATGGTCATCCGGCGTATCGAGATGCAACTCGACACGTGGGATGAACTGGACCGGCAGAGCAAGGAACTCACCGTCGGCCGCACGCTGGACACCGGTGCGCCGTTGAGCGGGCAACGTGAGATGGACGAGCCGGATTTCACGTTGCGGCGCAATGGCATTCCGGTGATACCCGAGAATTCCCACATCGCGCTGGCACACCACCGAGACAGCCGGGAACGGTTCCTGCGCCGGCCCTACAACTACGACGATCCGCCCGAACCCGGCCAGACCTCCAATACCGGGCTGATCTTCGTGACGTATCAACGCGACATCGACGCGCAGTTCCTGCCGGTGCAGCGGCGGCTCGCCGCGTTCGACGCGCTCAACCAGTGGACCACCGCGATCGGCTCGGCGGTGTTCGTGATGCTGCCGGGTGTCGACTCGTCCGAGCAGTACCTGGGTCAGGCGCTGCTGGAGGGAGGTTAGCCGCCGAGCCGGAATAGGTTGAGCTTGTAGCTGTTGACGACACCGGGCGCGAGGCGGGCCAGCGCGCGAAGACCGTAGCGGTAGCGCGCCGGCCAGCCTCTCCCCACCTCCGGCTGCGGCGTGGCAAAGGTACGGCTGTCGAGCAGCTTCACCCCCCATGCCTCCAGCCGGCGCGGGTCCTCGCACACCCACTGCATCCGCGCGGTCACGGCCTTCATCGAACCGTTGCGCTCTTGATTGCGCATCATCGTGGCGCCGCCGGTGTCGAAGGCCAGAAGCGAACCGGGGAAGCGCTCGGCGAGTTGTGTGACAACGGTGCGGGCCTGCTCCTCGGTGAAGTACACCAGCACGGCTTCGATCACGAACAGTAGGGGCGCAGCCGTGCCGGCGTCCGGTGCGACGGCGTCGAACCAATCGGTGTCGAGCACCGAACCCGCGAGCATCGTGCAGCGGTCACGGTCGGTGAAGAACTGCCTGCGCATCGCGATCGTGTCGGGCAGGTCGAGGTCGAACCAGCGCACGCGGCCGTTGTCGAGGCGGTCGAACCGCGTGTTGAGGCCGGTGCCGATCTCGACGACGGTCCCGTCGGGGTGTTCGTCGAGGTACTGCCTGACCCAGCCGTCGAAGATCGCCGACCGCAGTACCGAACCCGACAACGACGGGCCGCCGAACTTCGTGAAGTCGTAGTCGATTCGATCCACGAGTTCGGCGGCGCGACGGTCGTGCAGCACGGGATGGCGCGCGGCGGCGTCCCTGGCCCGGCCGTAGAGCGGAATGAGCAGCGTCTCCTGCACTTCACCGAGCGCTGGTTCCACCTTCGCCATGGAACTTAGGCTAGCCTAAGCCGCGGGCGCCGTGTTCGCTACTCCTCTACGCTCGTCGTCATGACCGATCACGACAAAGCCGCGGCGCGGCGGGAAATCACCGACGCACTGCTGAATGCCCTCAACCGGCGGCACGAACTGCTCGATGTGATCGTCGAGGCCGAGGATCGTGCTACCGCCGTCGACGCTGTCGCCGGATTACTCGGTACGTCGCACGCCGCCGCCGAGGCCGTCATCGGATTGTCTTTCGCGCAGATCACCAAGGATTCCCGGCGCCAGATCGCCGCGGAACTCGACGATCTGAACAGTCAGCTGAGCTTCACCGCCCAGGAACGCCCGGCGAGTTCCGGGGAGACGCTGGAGTTGCGGGCGTTCTCTCCCGAGACCGACCGCGACATCTTCGCGGCCCGGACCGCCGACGTGGGCGCGTCCGGTGACGGATCCGGCGCTCCGGCAGCCGAACTCGACGACGAGATCCGCGCGGCGCTCGGCCGCGTGAACGCCGAGGAGGCCGCCTGGTTCGTGGCGCTCGAAGGTCCCGAGAAGGTCGGGATGGTGTTCGGCGAACTCGTCGGCGGCGAGGTCAATGTGCGGATCTGGATTCATCCGGATTTCCGCAAACGGGGCTATGGCACTGCGGCGCTGCGTAAGTCGCGTTCGGAGATGGCCTCGTACTTCCCGGCCGTGCCGATGGTCGTGCGAGCACCGGGCGCCGTGCCTCCGGCTTAGCCGCGCAGGCTCGCCACGATTGTGCGGGCCGTGGTCTCGGCTCGTCGCCGTTCATAGCTGCGACCCTCGGACAGGATCGCGTAGACGACCGCGCCCAGCAGGGCGTCAGCCGCCGCATGGGCGGTTTCGGCCGCGATGTTCTCGGCAAGCAACCGCGTACGGACGGAGTCGAGCAGCGGCCTGCTGAACCCGGCGCGCAACCGGGCCGCAGTGTCTTCGTGTTCGAGCGAGGCCGCGGTGAGGGTGCGCAGCATGGCGTAGCCGTGCTTCGTGGTCAGCGCCGACGCCAGCGTTCCGGCCCATGACACCAGGTCGGCGGTGACGTCGTCGGTGGCGGGGATCGTCGCGAGGATCTTGTCGGCATCCTCGAGCAGGACGTCGGCGACCAGGGCGGGCCGGCTCGGCCACCAGCGATAGATCGTCTGCTTGCCGACCCCGGCCTTCGCGGCGACGGCTTCGATGCTCAAGCCGTCAAAGCCGCGTTCCAGCAACAACTCCCGGGTGGCCTCGATGATGGCCACCCGGGATTTCTCGCTGCGCCGCCGCGGCGGGGTTTCGGTCGTCATCGGCAGATCCTCGTCGCTCTTTACAGGAAAAGCTACACGCCGTAGTCTCCCACAAGACGAGACGCACCGTCTCGTAAACGCCATGAAAACGAACGCAAGGGCCCTATGACTGCTGAGAAACTCGTCATCGGGGCCAGTGGGTTCCTCGGTTCGCACGTCACCCGCAGGCTGGTCGAACGCGGCGAGAAGGTGCGCGTCCTCATCCGCCCCACGAGCTCGACCCGGGGCATCGACGATCTCGATGTGCAACGCCGCTACGGCGACATCTTCGACACCGAGTCGGTGCGTGCCGCGATGGCCGGCTGTGACGTGGTGTACTACTGCGTCGTCGACGCGCGCGCCTGGCTGCGTGACCCGACGCCGCTGTGGCGCACGAATGTCGAAGGGCTGCAGAACGTTCTGGACATCGCCGCCGACGCGAATCTCCGCAAGTTCGTCTTCACGAGCTCGATCGCGACCATCGGACTGGCCGAATCCGGCTGCGCCACCGAGGAACTACCCAACAACTGGCTCGACATCGGCGGCGACTACGTGCACACCCGCGTGCTCGCCGAACAGATGGTGCTGCGATACGTGCAGGAAAAGGGACTGCCCGCGGTCGCGATGTGCGTCTCGAACACGTACGGCGCCGGCGACTGGTTGCCGACCCCGCACGGCGGGCTCGTCGCGGCCGCGGTGCGGGGCAAGCTGCCGTTCTACGTCAAAGGCGCGGCAGCCGAGACGGTCGGTGTCGGCGACGCGGCCGAGGCGCTGATCCTGGCCGGCGACCGCGGCCGCCCGGGGGAGCGCTACATCGTCTCCGAACGGTTCATGTCCGCTCGGGAGATCTACGAAACCGCCTGTGCGGCGGTCGATGTCGAGCCGCCGAAGCGTGGCGTGCCGATCCGTCTGCTGGCAGCAGCCGGTGCGGTCGCCGACCGCGTCGCGAGCCTGACCGGACGCGACAGCCGGTTGAGCCCGCTGACCGTGCGGCTCATGCATGTGATGTCGCCGATGGATCACGGCAAGGCCGTACGCGAACTTGGTTGGCAACCGGGCCCGACGCCGCAGGCCATCGCCGATGCCGCGAAGTTCTTCACCTCCCGGCGCCGCGCATGAGCATTGCGATCACGCCCGAACAGGAGCAACTCGCCGAGGCGGTGTGCGCATTCGCCGCGCGGCACGCGCCGATCGCGGCCACCAGGGCCGGTTTCGACGAGCTGGCGCACGGAATCCTGCCGTCGTGGTGGCCGGAGCTGGTGGCCAACGGTTTTCACGCCGTGCACCTGCCGGAGAAGGTCGGTGGCGGAGGCGGTGGCCTCACCGATCTGGCCTGTGTGCTGCAAGCGGCGGCATCGGCGTTGCTGCCCGGGCCGCTGCTGAGTACCGCGATCGCCGGTGCGGTGGTGTGCGCGGCGGGCGAAACCGAAACGACCACAACCGTTCTCACCGAGTTGGCAGCCGGTATCCCGGCGGCTGTCGTGTTGGCGGAACATGCCGACTTCGAAGCGCGCGCCGACGGCGGCGGCTGGCGCGTCACCGGTTCGTCGGGCCCGACACTCGGACTGTGCGCGGCGCAGCGGGTGATCCTGCCGGCCCGCACCCCGGACCGCCTGGTGTGGTTCGTGATCGATCCGGCAGCGGCCGACGTCGAGACGCGCCGGGGCACCGATCTGACCACCGACCTGGGCGTGCTGCGGTTGCAGGACCATCCGGTGCCGGGCACAGCGCTGCTGCCGAATCTGGACGAGCACCGGATCGCCGGTATCGCCGCGGCCCTGAGCGCATGCGCGTCAGCCGGAATCAGCCAGTGGTGCGTGCGCGTCGTCACCGAACACCTGCGCACGCGTGAGCAGTTCGGCAAACCGATCGGCACCTTCCAGGCGCTGCAGCACAAGGCCGCGATGCTGTTGGTCAACAGCGAACTGGCGACGGCAGCGGCCTGGGATGCGGTGCGCGCCTTGGCCGGTACGCCCGATCAGCGTCGGCTCGCCGTCGCGGCGGCTGCCGTGATGGCGGTGGCACCGGCACCCGGCCTGGTGCTCGAAGCACTCACGATGTTCGGCGCGATCGGCTTCACCTGGGAGCACGATCTGCATCTCTACTGGCGGCGGGCCACAAGCCTGGCGGCCGCGATCGGTCCGCTGCCGCGGTGGACCCGTGAACTCGGCGAACTGTCGGAAACCGCGACGCGGGACATGTCCGTCGAACTCGGGGATGGCGATGCGGAGTTCCGCGCACGGGTCGCCGAGGTGCTCGACACCGCGCTCACCGTGACCGACGACGGTGCCGGCCGCCAGGACGACCGTCCCGAATTCGCGACCGGGCCGCGCCGCGATCTGCTGGCGAAAGCCGGGCTCATCGCGCCACACTGGCCTGCGCCGTGGGGATGTGACGCCACCGTGCGCCAGCAGCTCATCGTGGACGAGGAATTCGGCAAGCGCGCGCTGCAGCGGCCGTCGATCGGCATCGCGGAATGGATCCTGCCGAGCATCATCGCCGCCGGAACCGAGGATCTCCGCGAGCGTTTCGTGCCTGCGACGCTGCGGGGCGAGCTGGCCTGGTGCCAGCTGTTCAGCGAGCCCGCAGCGGGTTCGGACCTCGCGTCGCTCACCACTCGCGCGACCCGGGTCGAGGGTGGCTGGCTCATCAACGGCCACAAGATCTGGACCTCGGTGGCGCACCGCGTCGACTTCGGAGCGCTGCTGGCCCGCACCGATCCACAGGCGCCGAAGCACCGCGGGATCGGCTACTTCATCCTCGACATGCGTTCGCCGGGAGTCCGATTCCAGCAGATCACCCAAGCGAGCGGGCGGGCCGATATCAACGAGGTGTTCCTGACCGACGTGTTCGTCCCCGACGGCTTGCTGCTGGGCGAGCCGACGTCGGGATGGCAACTGGCGATCAGCACCATGGCGCAGGAGCGGGTGGCCATCAGCGGCTACGTGCACATCGACCGCGTCGGTGCCCTGCGCCGGCTCGCGTCCGTGAGCGCCGACCGCGACCCGTTGCTGCATGCGATCGGCGAGATCGACGCCTACACGAATGCCCTCAAGGCGCTCGGCCTTCGCGAGACGCTGCGACTGCTCGACGGCCGGCCGCCCGGGCCGGCGTCGAGCATCGCGAAAGTCGCGACCAACGTGATGCTGCGGCGCGCAGCAACACTCACACTGGGACTGTCCGGCCCGCTCGCCCTGGAAGCCGAGAGCGATCCGCCCGTCGTCGCGCCGTATCTGGACCTGCCCGCCGAACTGATCGGCGGTGGCACCACCGAAATTCAGCTCAACATCATCGCCCAGATGATTCTGGGATTGCCCCGCAAATAAAGGAGCCGGTATGGGATTGAAGGGTGAGGCCGCGATCGTCGGCTACGTCGAGTTGCCACCCGAGCGGTTGAGCACTGCCACGCCTGCGCCGTTCACGCTCGAACAATGGGCACTGTTGGCGGCCGCGGCGCTCGACGACGCCGGTTTGTCGGCCGAACTCGTCGACGGCATCGTCACGTCCCACCTGGGCGAGTCGGAGATCTTCGTTCCGTCGACAGTCGCCGAATACCTGGATGTGCGAGCGAATTTCGCCGAGTTGCTGGACCTCGGCGGAGCCAGTGCCGCAGGCATGGTGTGGCGCGCGGCGGCCGCCGTCGAGCTCGGCATCTGCGATGTTGTGCTGTGCGCGCTGCCCGCCCGCTACCTCACGCCCACCTCCGAACTCAAACCCAAAACGCTGTCGGACGCCGTGTTCTTCGGCTCGTCCAGCAACCAATTCGGTTCGCCGCAGGCGGAATTCGAGATTCCCTACGGCAACCTCGGGCAGAACGGTCCGTACGGGCAGGTGGCGCAGCGCTACGCCTACGAGTACGGCTACGACGAACGCGCGATGGCGAAGATCGTGGTGGATCAACGGGTCAACGCCAACCACACCGACGGTGCGATCTGGAAAGACAAGCCGTTGACCATCGAGGACGTATTGGCCAGCCCGGTGATCGCCGACCCGCTGCACATGCTGGAGATCGTCATGCCGTGCGTGGGCGGGGCTGCCGTGGTGGTCGCGAACGCCGACGTGGCCGCCAAGGCCAGGCACCGGCCGGTGTGGGTCAAGGGTTTTGGCGAGCACGTGCCGTTCAAGACGCCGACCTACGCCGAGAACCTGCTGGATACGCCGATCCGTAAAGCCGCCGACACCGCGTTCGGGATGACCGGGCTGACGCGGGACCAGATGGACATGGTGTCGATCTACGACTGCTACACGATCACGGTGTTGCTGAGCCTGGAGGACGCCGGCTTCTGTGAGAAGGGCAAGGGCATGGCGTTCGTGTCCGACCACGACCTCACGTTCCGCGGCGACTTCCCGCTCAACACCGCGGGCGGGCAATTGGGTTTCGGACAGGCCGGACTCGCCGGCGGTATGCACCATGTGTGCGACGCGACGCGCCAGATCATGGGCCGCGCCGGCGCCGCGCAGGTCACCGAATGCGATCGCGCGTTCGTCTCCGGCAACGGCGGCATCCTCTCCGAGCAGACCACCCTCATCCTGGAAGGCGACTGACGATGACCGGACTCACCCGACCCATGCCGGTGAAAACTCCGACCAGTGCGCCGTTTTGGGATGCGTTGAGCGAACACCGCGTCGTCATCCAATACTCGCCGTCATCGCAGGCCTACGTGTTCTACCCGCGCGTGCTCGCCCCGCGAACCCTGGCCTCCGATCTGGAGTGGCGCGAGATCTCGGGCATGGGCACGTTGTACACGTTCACCGTCGCGCGACGGCCCGTCGGACCCCACTTCGCCGACGCCGTCCCGCAAATATTGGCGATCGTGGAATGGGATGAGGGGCCGCGATTCTCCACCGAAATGGTCGAGGCCAGGCCGGAGGAGCTGCGGATCGGCATGCGGGTGCGCCCGGTGTTCTGCGACCACCCCGAGCATGCCGTGACAATGCTGCGCTACGCACCCGCCTGACCTCGGCGTTCGGCGAAAAGTGGTGTCGGCTCTCACATTTTCCTTGGCATGCGGCGCGCCGCGGAGGATTATGGAGTCATGCTAACCATACGGAAACTCCTGGGGTCAGTCTTCGTAGCGGGAGCCGCAGCCGCGATCGCAGCCGGACCGACAGCAGCACTTTTGGCCGACGCGCCTGCCACGTTCACCGATCTCACCGGAACCAATCAGGTAGTCCTCGCCACGCCGAGTGGCAGCGGCGACGCCGGCGGCGGCGGTGGCTGTGACAGCGGGCCCAACTGGCACGGCTGCGGCGGCTGGAACCCGGTCCAGGGCGGCTGGGGCCACGGCTGCATCAACGGCATCTGCGGTGGCTGGGACGGCCAGCGCGGCTGGGGCGGCTGACGCTACTCTCACCCATGTGACGACCAGGTGGGCGCCGAGCCGGCTCGGCGATCTGAGCGGCAAGCGCATCATCGTGACCGGTGCGACCAACGGCGTCGGCCTGGGAACCGCCCGCGCGCTGGCGCGGGCTGGTGCCCACGTCGTTCTCGCGGTCCGCAACACCGAACTCGGCGCGCAGCGGGCTGCCGAGATCGGTGGCTCGACCGAGGTGGTCAAGCTCGATCTCGCCGACATGTCTTCGGTGCGGGCGTTTCCCGGCTTGTTCGACGGTGACGTCGACGTGCTGATCAACAATGCCGGTGCGCTCAGCCAGCACCGGGTCGACACCATCGACGGTTTCGAGATGACGCTCGGCACCAATCTGCTCGGCCCGTTCGCGTTGACCAATCTGCTGTTCGACCGGGTGCGGTCGCAGATCATCAATGTGGGGTCGGATGCGCACCGCAGCGCGACCCTGCGGCTCGACGATATGCACCTGCGCCGCAACAAGTGGACGGTGATGGGCGCCTACAGCCGATCGAAGTTGGCCGTCATGCTGTGGGGCCTCGAGCTCGATCGACGGCTGCGGGCCGCGCGCTCGCCGATCGTCACACACCTGACCCATCCCGGTTGGGTCGCATCGAATCTGCCCAATGTCTCCGAGAAGCCGCTCATGTCAGCGGTACAGCGGGGCGTCAAGGCCGTGGCCGATGTGCTGGCCAACGACATCGACGCCGGAGCCGCCCCGACGCTCTACTGCATCAGCGAACCCATCCCGCCCGGCAGCTACGTCGGCGTCGACGGCAAATTCGGGTTGCGCGGCGACCCCGTGCTGATCGGCCGGTCGGCAGTGGCCTGCGACTACGAATCCGCCGCCCGCGTCGTGGAATTCGCCGAGCGGGAGACCGGAACCGCCATCCCCGTCTAACCCGCCCGCAGCGCGTCGGCCGCCGGGCCGAACATCACCTGCTTGATCGCGCCCAGCGTGCCCGAGTCCTTGCCGCCGAGCGGGCGCAGCATCTCGGTCGCGGTGAGCGTCACCGCGCCTTCGGCGGCGGTGGCGTCGACCAAACCGTATTCATGTGCGTCGACGCCGCCGAACCGGCGGCCGGTCGTCATCGAGGCGACCGCGGCCTGCGGCGTCAGCTTCGCTTGGATCAGTGCGGCCATCCCCGGCGTGAACGGGATACGGATGTCGACCTCGGGGAAGCAGAAGAACCCGCGATCGGCGCGCATCACCCGGTAGTCGTGCGCGACGGCCAGCATCGCGCCCGCCCCGAAGGCGTGGCCCACCACCGCCGCGGCCGTGGGGATCGGCAGCGTCAGGAACCGGGCCAGCAGGCCCTGCACCCGTCCGACGTACCACGGTCCCTGGTCACTGTGTGCCCCAAGCCAATCCAAGTCGAGCCCGTTGGAGTAGAACTTGCTGTCGGCCGTCGTCACGAGTCCTTGCGCACCCTTGTCGAGCACGGTGTCGAGAAGCGCGTCGACCGCGTCGAGGAATTCCGGCGAGAAGCGGTTCTCGTCGTCGCCGAGGTCGAGGACGGCGATCTCGCCGTCGTAGTCGAGGGTCGGTGTCACTGCTGTTCCCTTTCTCTGGGTTTCCGCGGTGCCGGCCCCACGGCCAGCACGGCGTCGACGGCGGCCCGCAGATGTCGGCGGGCTGTCGGATCGGCAAGCCGATTGCGGTGCAACAGGATCGCCGTGGGCAGATCGACGATGCACGTTGTCACGGCATCCACCGCGGCCCGGTCGCGCCGGCCCCAGGCATCGCTCGCGAGCTGGATCATCAACTCCACCAACAGCTTTTCCAGTTCGGCGATCTCGGCGGCGTATTCGCCGGGTGTGTCGGGGCCGAGCACATCGTCGCGGCGCATGCGCAACAGCAGGGCGGCCGAGTCGGGACAGCGCTCGGCGAAGGTCACCGGCGCCTGTGCCGCCGCGGCGATCGCGTCGAGGCCCGGCCGAGAATCGGCCACCAACTCGCGCTGCACATCGAGGAACCGGCGGCCTGCGCGCAGCCAGGTACGGGCCAACAGGCCCGCCCGAGATCCGAACGTGTGATAGAGCGCCCCGTTGGACAGGCCGACCGTGTCGCTGATCGCCCGGACGGTCACGGCCGCCGGGCCCGATGCGACGGCGAGCGACTCGGCGGCGTCGAGGACGACGTCCGGGTCGTACACGCGGGGACGCGGCATGACGTCACCATAACAGAGCGAGTGCTCGGTTATTGGAACGTGGAGGTTGACGATCGGTAAGGTCACCCTTAGTTTGTGGGGGTAACTTTCCTAATGGCCCACTGGGGGTAGCGGTGGCGATCCACGATGTCGCAGCCCGCGTCGGCGGGCGTCCGCCGCAGATCGCGGTGGCCGACATCGTCGAGGCCGGGCGTGAACTGGGCATGCGCCGGTTGAGCGTCAACGCCGTCGCGGCCCGGCTCGGCGTATCCGCGACCGCGCTGTACCGCCACATCGGCGGCCGGTGGGAGCTTGAGCGGCTCGTGGGGGAGAGCCTGCTCGCCGAACTCGAACTCGGTGACGACCCGAGCGAAACCATCGAGGAACATCTGCTGTCCTTCGGGGTGCGGCTGCACGGCTTCGCGCTCGCGCATCCCGGGCTGGCCGCCTACCTGCAGTTGCTGTTTCCGCGTGGCGAGGCAGGCGCCCGGCTGCTGGCCGACGAGGTGGCGATCCTCGGCAGGCGCGGCTACCCGCCGGAGTCGGCCGCGCTGCTCAGTAGCTCGGTCGCCGTGGTGGCCATCGGACTGGCCGCCCAGCACGAGATCAAGGCCGAGGCCAGTGTCACCGACGAGGGCTTCGACCGGGAACGCGACGCGATCGCCGAGCGGCTCGCCGGTGATGCCGCGCTCGGCCCGGTGCACACCGCAGGGATGCAACTGACCAGCAGGCAGTACGTGGACCTGCTGCTGAACGCCTTGATCCGGGGACTGCTGGCGACGGCGGCACCCGGCAGACCGATCGACGACATCGTGGCGGACCTGACCGCCGCGGGAGAGGACCGCTGATGGCACGCGGATTCCAGGGGGTGATGATGCGCGGCTTCGGCGCGCGTGATCACCAGGCCACCGTGATCAGCACCGAGCAGGTGACGCCGAATCTGCTGCGGCTCCGGATGGTCTCGCCCACGGTGTTCGAGGACGCCGTGGCCGTACCGACGTCGTACCTGCGGTTCTGGGTGCCCGACCCGGACGGCTCGAAGACCGAGTACCAGCGCGCATACACGATGACCGAAATGGATCCGGACACCGGGCATTTCACGATCGACGTGGTGTTGCACGAGCCTTCCGGCCCGGCCTCGAAATGGGCCAGGTCGGCCAAGCCGGGGGACAGCGTTCCGGTGATGTCGCTCGGTTCGCCCGGCTTCACCGTCCCGGAGGATCCGCCCGCGGGCTATCTGCTGATCGGTGACGCCGCGTCCACGCCGGCCATCAACGGCATCATCGGCGTTGTCCCCCAAGACATTCCCATCGAGGTGTACCTCGAGCAGCACGACGAGAGCGATCTGCTCATCCCGATCACCGAGCACCCGCGGCGCAACCTGCACTGGGTGGCCCGCGAGGACACCGCCTCGCTGGCCGCGGCGATCGAGTCGAGGGACTGGTCGGACTGGTACTGCTGGGTGACGCCGGAGGCTGGCTCGCTCAAGCACCTGCGGACCCGGCTGCGCGACGAGTTCGGTTTCCCGAAGTCCGAACTGCACGCCCAGGCGTACTGGACCCAGGGTCGCGCGATGGGCACCAAGCGCGACGACGAGACACCCGACGCCACCCCCGCTGTCGCCGAACCGGCCGCCGGGAAAGCGGCCGCCGTCAATACGGCCGAGGACAAGAAACCGGCGGCGACGGGCGCCCGCGGCAACTGGCGAGCGCAGGCTGCGGGCCGGCTCCTGGCCCCGCTGAAGAACAAATTGATCATCTCCGGCGTCCTGCAGGCGTTGATCACCCTCGTGCAACTGGCGCCGTTCGTCCTGCTGGTCGAACTCGCCCGGCTGCTGCTGTCGGGCGCCGACGCCGACCGGCTGTGGACGCTCGGCCTCACCGCGGTCGGCCTGCTCGGCACCGGCACATTCCTCGCCGCCGCGCTGACGTTGTGGTTGCACTGGATCGACGCGAACTTCGCGCGCGATCTACGAACCCGACTGCTGACCAAGATGGCCCGGCTGCCGTTGGGCTGGTTCACCGCTCGCGGCTCGGGATCGATCAAACAGCTCGTGCAGGACGACACCCTGTCCCTGCACTACCTGGTCACCCACGCCATCCCCGACGCGGTCGCAGCCGTCATCGCGCCCATCGCCGTGCTGGTGTATCTGTTCGTGGTCGACTGGCGCCTGGCACTGGTGCTGTTCATCCCGGTGCTGACCTACCTCGTGCTGATGTCGGTCATGACGATCCAGTCCGGCCAGAAGATCGGGCAGGCGCAGCGCTGGGCCGAGCGGATGAGCGGCGAAGCCGGTGCCTACCTCGAAGGCCAGCCCGTGGTGCGGGTTTTCGGCGGCGCCGCGTCATCGAGCTTCCGCCGCCGGCTCGACGAGTACATCGGATTCCTGGTGGCCTGGCAGCGCCCGTTCACCGGCAAGAAGTCGCTGATGGATCTGGTCACGCGGCCCGGCACGTTCCTGTGGTTGATCGCGGTCGTGGGAACCCCGATGATCGTCGCCGGCGCGATGAACCCGGTGGATCTCCTGCCGTTCCTGTTGCTGGGCACCACGTTCGGCGTCCGCCTGCTCGGCATCGGCTACGGATTGAGCGGTATCCGCGGGGGCATGCTCGCGGCGCGTCGCATCCAGTCCACGCTCGACGAAGCCGAACTCGCGGTGCGCACCGGGGAGAGCGCGACCGCCGCGCCCGGAGATGTGGTGTTCGACAACGTGACATTCGGGTACCGGCCGGGTGTGCCCGTCATCCACGACGTCTCACTCACCCTCAAGCCGGGCACGGTGACCGCGCTCGTCGGTCCGTCGGGGTCGGGCAAGTCCACGCTCGCCGCGCTGCTGGCCCGCTTCTACGACGTGGCTGACGGCGCCATCTCGGTGGGTGGCAGCGACATTCGGTCGTTGCCGGCCGACGAGCTGTACCGCCGGGTCGGATTCGTGCTCCAGGAGACACAACTGGTGGCGGGCACCGTCGCCGAGAACATCGCGCTGGCCGATCCCGACGCGAGCATCGAACGGATCCACCAAGCCGCGCGGGACGCTCAGATCCACGACCGCATCCTGCGGTTGCCCGCCGGCTACGACACGCCGCTCGGTGCGGCGTCGAGCCTGTCCGGCGGTGAGAAGCAGCGCCTCACGATCGCGCGGGCAATCCTCGCCGACACGCCGGTGCTGATCCTCGACGAGGCGACGGCCTTCGCCGACCCCGAATCGGAATACCTTGTGCAGCAGGCACTCAACCGGTTGACCAAGGACCGGACGGTGCTGGTCATCGCGCACCGGCTGCACACCATCACCCATGCCGACCAGATCGTCGTGCTCGACGCGGGCCGGATCGTCGAAACCGGAACCCACGAGCAACTGCTCGCCGCGGGCGGCCGTTACCACCAACTGTGGGAGATGGGCAGGCGCGACACCGTCACCGCCGGGGAGGCCACCCGATGATCCGCACGCTGATCGCCCTCGTACCCGCCGCGATGCGCGGCAAGCTCGGTGTCTACTCGGTTCTGACACTGCTTTCGGTGCTGATCCGTGCGGTCGGGACGGTGCTGCTGGTACCGCTCGTCGCCGCGCTGTTCAGCGATACGCCTGCCGACGCGTGGCGCTGGCTGGGCTGGCTGACGCTCGCGACCGTGGCCGGCTGGATCGTCGACACCACGACCTCGCGGCTCGGATTCGCGCTCGGCTTCGCGGTTCTGGACAACACCCAGCACGACGTCGCCGACCGGTTGCCGAACATCCGGCTGGACTGGTTGACGGCCGAGCACACCGCCACCGCGCGCCAGGCGATCGCCTCGACCGGGCCGGAACTCGTCGGCCTGGTGGTCAATCTGCTGACCCCGCTCATCGGCGCGATCCTGTTGCCCGCCGCGATCGCGGTGGTCCTGCTGCCGGTGTCGGCGCCGCTCGGGCTGGCCGCGCTGGCCGGCGTCGTCGTGCTGCTCGGCGCGCTGTGGGCGTCGGGCCGGCTGAGCCGCAAGGCCGACACCGTCGCCGACGAAACCAACAGTGCGTTCACCGAGCGCATCATCGAATTCGCCCGCACCCAGCAGGCGCTGCGCGCCGCGCGTCGCGTCGAGCCGGCCCGCAGCCTCGTCGGCGGGGCGCTGGCCGCTCAGCACGGCGCGGGCGTCCGGCTGCTGGCCATGCAGATCCCGGGACAGCTGTTGTTCAGCCTCGCCAGTCAGCTGGCGCTGATCCTGTTGGCGGGCATGGCCACTGTCCTCACCGTGCGCGGCGAACTCGGCGTGCCCGAGGCGATCGCGCTGATCGTCGTGATCGCGCGCTATCTCGAACCGTTCACGGCGCTGAGCGAGCTCGCGCCGGCGATCGAGTCGACGCGGGCGACGCTCGGCCGGATCCGGGGTGTGCTCGACGCCCCGGCGCTGACCGCCGGAACCGCGGGCCTACCGGATCTGAAATCCGCGCCGCGCATCGAATTCGACAACGTGAGTTTCGGTTACGGCGACAACCCGGTACTCGAGAACGTGAGCTTCGTGCTGGAGCCGGGCGGCACGACGGCGATCGTCGGGCCGTCCGGATCGGGCAAGAGCACGATCCTGTCACTCATCGCCGGGCTGCATCAGCCGACCGCGGGCCGGGTATTGATCGATGGCGTCGACGCCGCGACCCTCGACGCCGAAACCCGCCGGGCCGCTACGAGTGTGGTGTTCCAGCACCCGTACCTGTTCGACGGGTCGATCCGGGACAACATCCTGGTCGGTGATCCGGGTGCGGACGACGAACGACTGGCCGGGGCGATCCGGCTGGCGCGGGTCGACGAGCTGACCGGCCGGCTGCCCGACGGCGACGCCGCCAAGGTCGGCGAGGCGGGTACGGCGTTGTCGGGCGGTGAGCGCCAACGGGTCAGCATCGCGCGTGCGCTCGTCAAACCCGCGCCGGTGCTGCTCGTCGACGAGGCGACGAGCGCGCTCGACAACGAGAACGAGGCAGCCGTCGTCGACGCCCTCACCGCAGACCTGCAGGCCCGCACCCGGGTGATCGTCGCGCATCGGCTGGCCAGTATCCGTCATGCCGACCGCGTGTTGTTCCTCGACGCGGGCCGGATCGTAGAAGACGGCAGCATCGACGAACTCCTCGCCGCGGGTGGCCGATTCGACGAATTCTGGCGCCAGCAGCACGAAGCCGCGGACTGGCAGATCACGCACTGAGTCGGCCCAACCCCTGTTGAGCGTGTCGATCTCGCGGTAGCGTTGGCGCGAATTCGACACGCGTCAAGTCGAGACACTCTCGTAGGGCAAAGGGGCTCACCATGGGGATTGCGCTGACCGACGATCATCGTGAACTGGCCGATGTGGCCCGTTCGTTCCTCACCGCGCAGAAGGCCCGGGCCGCGGCCAGAGAACTCCTGGATGCGCCGGAGGAGAACCGGCCCGTGTTCTGGGACGAGATCGCCAAACTCGGCTGGCTCGGCCTGCACATCGGCGAAGAGCACGGCGGATCGGGCTATGGTCTGCCCGAACTCGTCGTCATCGTCGACGAACTCGGCCGCGCCGTGGCGCCCGGCCCGTTCCTACCCACGGTGGTGGCCTCGGCGGTGATCGACTACGCGGGCAGCGACGAGCAGAAGGCGCGGCTGCTACCCGGATTGATCGACGGCTCGGTGACGGCCGGCTTCGGGTTCGGTGACGGCATCACCGTCGAGGACGGTGTGGCCAACGGCGCCGCGCGCGTGGTGCTGGGCGGTGCGTCGGCCGATCTGCTGCTCCTGGTGGCCGGCGATGACGTGTTGGTGGTCGACCGCGCGCGGGTGTCGGTCGAGGTGCCGACGAATCTCGACCTGACGCGTCGATCGGGACGGGTGCTGCTCGACGGCGTCGCGGTGTCCGATGCCGACGTTCTCCAAGCTGCGGGCGCGGCCGCGGTGGCCCGGGCCCGACTGCTGCTGGCCGCCGAGGCCGCGGGCGGAGCGTCGGACTGTGTGGACGCCGCAGTCGAATACGCCAAGGTGCGTGAGCAATTCGGCCGGACCATCGCGACGTTCCAGGCCATCAAGCACCACTGCGCCAACATGATCGTGGCCGCCGAATCAGCCGTGGCGCTCGTGTGGGACGCGGCGCGGGCCGCGGGCACCGACGAGCAGCAGTTTCGGCTGATGGCGGCAGCCGCCGCGGCGCAGGCGTTTCCGGCGTACGTGCGCAACAGCGAGCTCAACATCCAGGTGCACGGTGGCATCGGGTTCACCTGGGAGCACGACGCGCATCTGCACCTGCGGCGCGCCATGACGCTGCGTGCGGTGCTCGGTGGTGACGGCCCGGCGAACGACGTGTTCGAGTTGACCGCGGCAGGTGTGCGCCGGACCAACAGCCTCGATCTCCCTCCCGAGGCGGAGGCGCTGCGGGGCACCGTGCGCGCCGACGCGGCCGAGATCGCCAAGCTCACCGGCCAGGACCAGCTCGACAAGTTGATCGCCACGGGATATGTGATGCCGCACTGGCCCAAACCTTGGGGCCGGGCCGCGGACTCGATCGAGCAGCTCGTCATCGACCAGGAGTTCCGGGCCGCGGGTATCAAGCGACCGGATTACGGCATCACCGGATGGGTGATCCTCACGCTGATCCAGCACGGAACCCCGTCGCAGATCGACCGATTCGTCGACAAGGCGCTGCGCAAGGAAGAGATCTGGTGCCAGCTGTTCTCCGAACCGGATGCCGGATCCGACGCCGCGGCGATCAAGACCCGCGCGACACGCGTCGACGGGGGCTGGAAGATCAACGGGCAGAAGGTGTGGACGAGCGGGGCGCACTACTGCCGGCGCGGCCTGGCGACCGTGCGCACCGATCCCGATGCGCCCAAGCACGCCGGCATCACCACCGTGCTGATCGACATGACGGCCCCCGGCGTCGAGGTCCGGCCGCTACGGATGATCAGCGGTGGCTCGGAGTTCAACGAGGTCTTCTTCAACGATGTGTTCGTCGCCGACGAGGACGTGGTCGGCGAGCCCAACAGCGGCTGGACCGTGGCCCGTGCGACCCTTGGCAACGAGCGCGTCAGTATCGGCAGCGGGTCCGGTGTCGTCGGGGTGGATCCGACCGCGCTCATCGCCATTCTCGCCGAACATCCAGATGCCTTGGCCGGGGCGAAGGTTCGGATCGGTGACTTCATCGCCAACGACCATTCGATGCGGTTGCTCAACCTGCGCCGCGCGGTCCGCAGCATCGAGGGCGCGGGGCCAGGGCCGGAAGGCAACATCACCAAGCTCAAGCTCGCCGAGCACATGGGCGAGTACGCGGCGATCTGGTGTGCATTGCTCGGGCCCGACGTCGCCCTGATGGACGGCCCGGCCGGGATCGCCGCACAGATGGCGATGGGTGCGCGCGCGATGGCCATCGCCGGCGGGACGTCGGAGGTCACCCGCAACCAGATCGCCGAGCGGATCCTCGGCATGCCGCGCGATCCGCTCATCAAGTAGGCGCGGGCCCTCGGCGGCGGGCCGCTTGAGTCTCCACTACTGTAACCATTACAGTTAATCGTCCCGGAATGGTGTCGGGTGGTGGGGAGGTCTCGTGACGACGGCACAGATGAGGGCCGGACGCAACACCGGCCCGATGACCTATCGGCTACACGTGGTCGCGGCCGACGCAGCCGCCGTGGCAGCCCACGCGGCGGGGCTGATCGTGGACCGGGTGATGGGCGGCTGGCGGGTCACGGTGTCGCTGACCCACGCCGGTGATGCCCGGCCGCTGCAGATCCTCGGCGCCGAATTCGTCGAAGCCGAGGAAAACATTGCCGGGCCGGACGACGACCGATGTGTGTTGGCCATCGACGCCGACCTGTATTCACATGTGGCACAGGAGGATGACCACCGGCTGCTGTCGCGGTCGGCCGAGGTGTTGATCTGGGGTAAGCCCGCAGAACCCGAGCGCGCGGTGTCCCACCGGCTCAGCGCTGCCGGGCGCGCGTTCAAGGCCGAAGCGCTGGCCGCGGCGGGCGTGGCGGACCACGAGGTCGGCTGGACCGAGGTTTTCGAGGTGGCAGGCCCGCCTGCGGCATTCGCGACCTTGCACGCCTGAGTTACGGTACTTCTCCACGCGATCTCCACACGTTCTCCAAGCACCACCACCTGCGTCGCGGGCAGGCTCGTCGCCATGAAGATCAACGGCCCCATCGCCACCCTCGGCGCCGTCGCGGCGCTGGGAACCGGCATATTCCTGGTGAACATCAACCAGCAACCGGAGGCATCCGCACCCCAGCCTGCCGCGGCCACGGCCGCTCCGGCGCCGCCCTCGGTGGCCCCCACCACGCCAGCCGCAACCCCGTTCGGAGCGCGCGAGGACTTCGTCGCGAACATTCCCACCAAGGCGGGCAACCTCGGTCTGGAGATCAGCGTCACCGGCGCGACCGCCAAGGCCTACGCCTGTGACAACAAAGGCATCGAGACGTGGCTTTCCGGCAGCGCCGAGGGCGGCGT
This sequence comes from Mycolicibacterium wolinskyi, assembly GCF_002101965.1. Taxonomy (GTDB): domain Bacteria; phylum Actinomycetota; class Actinomycetes; order Mycobacteriales; family Mycobacteriaceae; genus Mycobacterium; species Mycobacterium wolinskyi. The sequence continues at coordinate 245,305 of NZ_LQQA01000013.1, read as the reverse complement.
GCTCAAGCTGACGAGTGCCGATTCGACCGCGCAGCTCGACGGGCGCCACGTCGGCAACACCGTCGTCGGAAACCTGCGGATCGGCGAAAAGCGCTGGGACTTCACCGCCAAGCCGGGTGAGACCAGTGTTTTCTGAGCAGTCTTCCGAGTTCGAATTCCATGCCGCGCCGACCCGGCCCGCACCGGTCGTCGCGCCGCGGGGGACCGCCATGGTCCTGGTGCCGGTCGTGGTCGGGGCGGCGGTCGCGGTGGCCCTCGGCGTGTTCGGCAGAGTGCATGAACCACAGTTCTTTTCGGTCAGTGTGGCCGGGTTCTCCAGCGGCACCGCGGTCAAATCATGGCTTGCGACCCTGGCCGTCACGCTTGCCGTCTTCCAGCTGGTGTCGGCGTTCGTGATGTATCGGCTGACGCCGAGCGGCCGTGCCCCGTCCTGGATCGCGCCTGCCCACGTGTGGTCTGGGCGGCTGGCGGTGCTGGCCAGTGTGCCCGTCGCCGTGCACTGCCTGTACGCGCTCGGCTTCCAGTCCGGTGACTCGCGGGTGTTCTTCCACTCGCTGTTCGGCTGCTTCTTCTACGGCGTGTTCGTCACCAAGATGATGTTGCTGACGCGAAAGAACCTCAGGCCGTGGGTCATTCCGATCATCGGCGGTCTGCTGTTCTTCGTGCTGGTCTATGTCTGGCTGACCTCGGCGCTGTGGTTCTTCGAAACCACCGGCCTCACCTTCTGAAGGAAGATCCCATGTTTCTGTCTCGTCGTCAGGCCCTCGTCGGCACCGGAATCACGCTGGCCGCAGGCACCCTCGCGGGTTGCGCCACCTACGGCAAACCGCCTGCCGAAACCTCGCCACCGGCGGCCGCGCCCGGCCCAGCCGCTCCCGGCGCGTCCGTCATCGCCAAAACCGCGGACGTGCCGGTCGGTTCCGGCGTGATCGTCGGAGACGTCGTCATCACCCAGCTCACGGCCGGTGACTTCCAGGGCTTCTCCTCGGTGTGCACGCACGCCGGCTGCACGGTGGCCGAGGTCTTGGGCGCATCGATCAACTGCCCGTGCCACGGCAGCAGCTTCAACCTCGACGGCACCGTTGCCAAGGGGCCGGCGAAGCGGCCACTGGAGTCGAAACAGGTCGCTGTTCAGGGTGATTCGATAACGCTGCAGTGAGCATCAGGCCTTCGCGAGCTGCTTCTGCTCGTAGAGGCGTGCCCATGCGGCCCGCGGGCGGATCGACACGTCGACGTCGGCTCCCTTGGCGCGCAACGCACCCGCGGTGGCCTGCTCACGTGGCGTCAACCTGAACGGATCCCAGCTGAAGAACCGGCATGAGTTCTCCCAGGTGATCTTGTTGATGTCGGAGTCGCTGGCTCCTGCGGCGTTGAGCTCGGCGAGCACCTGCTCGGGCGCGTCCGGCCAGAAGCAGTCGGAGTGCGGGTAGTCGCACTCCCAGGCGATGATGTCGATGCCGATCTCGTGGCGCAGCTTCAGCGACGTCTTGTCGGTCACGTAGCAGGCCAGTGAGTGTTCACGGAACACGTCGCTGGGCAGCTTGTCGCCGAAGTCGCGGCGCAGCCACTTCTGGTTGGTGTAATGGCGGTCGCTGCGATCGAGATAGAAGGGGATCCAACCGATTCCGCCTTCCGAGAAGGCGAACTTGAGGTCGGGATAGTTGCGCATCGCCGGACCCCACAGCAGATCCTGCGCGCACATCGCCGACACCTGGGTGGCGAGGATGATCAGGTTGTCGATAGGGGCATCCTTGGCCATCGAGATGGCGCCGAATCCGGTGCCGATGTGCAGGCACATCACGACGTTCTCCTCGGACAGGGTGCGGAACACCGGACCCCAGTAGTCTTCGTCGAAGTAGCTCGGAAGCCCTTCCAGGTGCGGCAGTTCCGGCATGGTCACCGCGCGGCAGCCCTTGGCTGCGACCCGGCGGATCTCACGGCACATCGCCTCCGGATTCCACGTCGGCAGGATCGCGATCGGGATGAAGCGGTCCGGGTAGGAGCCGGCCCATTCGTCGATGTGCCAGTCGTTGTAGGCCGACACCATGACGAGCGTGGCTTCCTCACGGTGCATGTTGAGGTGCCGAGCGGAGAAGCCGGTGAACGTCGGGAAGCACATGGAGGCAAGGATGCCGTTGCGGTTCATATCGCGCACCCGCTCGTGAACGTCGTACACGCCGGGACGCATCTCGGCGAACCCGGCCGGATCGCGACCCCACTCCTCGGCCGGCCAGGACACCACCGCGTTCAAGCCGCTGACGCCCTGCGGCCGACCCTGATACATCCACTGGTCGACGCCCTTGTCGTCGGTGACCACGATCGGCGCCTCGTCCTTGTATTTGGCCGGGACGTGGCGCAGGAACATGTCGGGGGGTTCGACGACGTGGTCGTCGATGCTCACGAGGATGAGGTCGTCGGTCTGCATAACCAAGTAGTACCGTCTAGCAGTGTGACCGTCTCTGCGCTTTCGGACAGAGGTTTAGCTGAATCGGCCAACATCACCAGGCCGGTCATCGAACTGCGCCGCGGCGGCCGTGCGCCGTCCGGCAGCTACCTCTACGAGGGCGAAGGCCTCATCACCGGATGGCATTCCCATGAGGTGCACCAGATCGAGTACGCGCTGCACGGGGTGGTCGAGGTCGAGACCGACACCGCGCACTATCTGCTGCCGCCGCAGCAGGCCGCGTGGATCCCGGCCGGCCTCGAACACCAGGCGGTCATGAACCCGGACGTCAAGACCGTCGCGGTGATGTTCGACCCGGGGCTGATCCCGGGTGGCGACCGCGCGCGCATCATCGCCGTCTCGCCGCTGATCCGCGAGATGATGATCTACGCGTTGCGCTGGCCGATCGACCGCGCCGACGGCGATGCGGTCTCCGATGGGTTCTTCCAGACCCTGGCGAATCTGGTGGCCGAGGCGCTCGATCACGAAGCGCCTCTGAGCCTGCCGACATCCGACCACCCGATCGTGGCCGCTGCGCTGGCCTACACCAAGGAGCACCTGGATTCGGTCACTGCCGACGAGGTGAGCCGGGCGGTCTCGGTGTCGGAGCGGACATTACGCCGGCTGTTCGCCGAGACGCTCGGATTGTCTTGGCGCACATATCTTCTGCACGCGAGGATGCTGCGGGCGATGGCCTTGCTTGCCGCACCGGGCCAGTCGGTGCAGGCCACCGCGACAGCGGTGGGGTTCGAAAGCCTGAGCGCGTTCACCCGGTGCTTCGCCCAATTCAGCGGTGAGACCCCGTCGGCGTACCGGGCTCGGGCGAGTCAGTAGTACCCGACGAGCGACCGTCAAATGCCGGTTCAGACGGCGTGTCGGTGTACAAACACGGTCGCTCGCGGTGCAAGGGGAGCGGCTACGAACGGGAGGTGATCTCCATACTGTCGCTGTCGCGCGCGAGGAAGTTGACGCTCACATATCCGTTCGCCGGGTCGCGCACGTAGTCGAGATACGGCTGGGTGTCGGCCATCGAGGTGTTGTCGGCGACCAGCAGTGCACCGGGAACGAGCTGCGGCTCAAGGATTTTGAGCACCGGAAGGTAGAGCTCCTTCCATCCGTCGAGCAGTACGAACCCGATGTCGCCGGCAACGGTCTGCAGTGTTTCCAGGGCGTCGCCCTCGAGCACCGTGATGACGTCGTCGAGCCCGGCCTCGGCGAACGTCGCACGGGCGGCCGCGATCTTGGCCGCGCTGAGCTCGGTGGTGAACACGCGCCCGGTGCCGTTGTCGCGGACCGCGGACGCCAGGTGCAGTGCCGACAGGCCGAAGGACATCCCGAACTCGACCACGATCTGCGGCCGGGCCGCCCGCACGAGCGAATACAGCAGCCGGCCGGCCTCACGGGTCACCGGCATGTAGATGTCACTGAGCGCGTCCGCGCGCTCCTGCACGCTCGCGTTCTCCAACCGGGCGAACCGGCCGGGGCCGTCGGCGCGGAATCTGGCATGTTGCTCGGACGCCGCGGTGTACAACCGATCCAGCACACCGGCGACTCTGTCATCGTTTAGGGAAGCCACGTTGACGAACCTACGCGCGATGGGACGGCCATGACCCGAACGAAAGCTGTGCAGCTGCTATGCATTGCGGTGCTCACGGCCGTCCTGGCCGGATTGGGCGTCACCCCGACGGCGCTGGCGGGCGGCTACCGCACCATCACGTTGACCTTCGTGCGGCACGCGCAATCGGCGGGCAACGCATCGGGTCTCATCGACACCTCGACGCCGGGCCCGCCGATCACCGAACTCGGCCGCAGCCAGGCGATCGCCAGCGCACAGAAGCTCGCGGGCAATGACTACGACGGGATCTTCGCGTCGACGATGATCCGCACGCAGCAGACCGCCCAGCCAATGGCCGACAGCCTCCACGAACCGGTCACGGTGCTGCCGGGGCTCCGCGAACTCGAGGCCGGTGTGTACGAGGGGCAGCCGGAGGCCGCGGCGGCCGACACCTACTTCGGCGCGCCTCAGCAGTGGCTGCAAGGCAACCGCACCGCCCGGATTCCCGGATCGGTCGACGGCAACGAGTTCGACGCGCGGTTCGACCAGGCCGTACAACAGATCTACGACACCGGCGACGACAAGCCCGTCGCGTATTCGCACGGCGGCGCGATCATGCTGTGGGTCAGCATGAACGTCGGCAATCCCGATCCGCAGCTGCTGCGCACCCATCCGCTCAACAACACGAGCTATGTCGTGGTCAAGGGCAATCCGACCGATGGCTGGACACTGGTCGACTGGGACGGCGTCCCCGCCCGCTGAGTCAGCCGAGCCCCACGATGCGCTGGATGCCGGTCACCGAACCCTGATAGAGCACGCCGTCGGGTGCCGTCGTCCCGGCCATCTGGATCGGGTCGGCTGCGATCGTGGCACTCATGAACTGTTCGGTGACCAATGCACCCGACGCGGCGTCGACCGCGGCGTAGAAGTACGTGTCGGCAGGCGAGGTGCTGAACTGATCACCCAGCGGGTTGTGGCGCGTGACCGTCGCGATCAGCCCGTCCGCCACCGAGAGTTTCGGCACGGCCGCCGAGCGCACGGTGTTGTTCCAGACCACGTCGCAACCCGACCCGTCGGCCCGGACGTCGACGCGCGTCATGCCGCCGACGAACGGAGCCGTCGGAGGCACCGCGGGGCCGGCACCGTCCGGCACGGTCGGGTACGGATAGCCGTAGGTGCTGGCCGCGATCACCGTGCGGCCCGCGCCGATCGGTGAGTTCTCCGAACCCGGACCGCCCGACGTCAGCACCGGCGTGATGCACAGCAGCGCGCCGGAAGCCGCGTCGACGACCAGCAGATGCACCTGGTTGTCGGCGTTGTCGATCAAGCTGAGGTAGTCGCCGCCGGTGACGGGGCCGAAGAACGTCGGCGTCGACCCGCTGCCCCAACTGAGCTGGCCGGGCTTGCGGGCCGAGCCGCGGTCGTAGCCGACCCGGAACTTCACCACGGGCTTGCCCGCGGCGTCCTCGGTCAGCAGATACAGCGCGTGGCTCGTCACGACGGCCGTGCCCTGCGGTGCGGTGGCGATGCTGTTGTCGACGCGTTCGCCTGCCGGCAGCGCCACCGAGGTGACCGCGCCGGTCGCGGTGTCCACGATGCCGACGGTGGCGCCCGCCGTGGCGTACCAGACCTTGCCGTTGTAGGCGGGCGCGACGCTGGTGACGGCGTCGCCCGCGGGCAGACCGGTACCCAACGGCGTCGACTCGACGATGCTCAGGTTCCACAGCCCGAGCTTGTTCGGCGTGTGGGCAACCCGGATCAGGTTGTTGTCGCCGTCGACGAGCACCATGCGGTCGGCGTCGTCGAGATAGGCATACACGCCGCCGAGCAGGCTGCCCGCGGAAACGGCCATGCTCGCGAGCGGAATGCCCGTGGCCTTGTCGAGCAGGTAGACCCGCGGCGTACGGCCGAGAACCTGCGTGCACAGGGCGACGGGCATGCCGTCGCGGCCGATCAGGACGGTCGGGCAGGCCGCGCCGAGCGCGATGGGCTGGGTCAGCACGTGGCGGGTGCCGGGGCCGCGCAACGGCGTGGTGTCCGACGCGCCGCTATCGCCGTGCATCGCCGCCGTGCCGGTCGGGCCGTCGTGCGGATTGTCGGGCAGTTGCGGACCGTACGGACTGGCGGCGTGCGCTGGATCGGGTAGGGCGAGGGCCGCCGACAGCACCGCCACGAGCACGGCCGCCAAGAACTTTGCCGGCCATCCGGTAACGGACATTCGTCAACTCCTGGCGCCGGCGGGTTCGTCGGGATCCGAACGCTACGGACAGCGGGTCACGAAACCGCATCCGACGGAAATCGGTTGAGCCAAGGACCGCATAATGTGACCTGTGCCACTGGTTCCGGCGGCCTGCGGCGCCCATCACGTCTGGCTCCCCTGGCCGCCTGGTCGGAGCTACTGTGAGCCATGACATCCAGGATGGGAGCGGGGCATATGAGGTTTCGGTTGCTGCCATACGTCACCGTCGAGGTCGACGAGCGGTTGCGTCAGCGGATGCGCATCGCCGGCGAGCGGCTCCGGATCAACGTCAGGGCCTATCTGCGCAGTGCGGCCGACGACGTCGAGACGGCCAGCGGCCGGGTGCGGGTGTTGTGCGACACCGCGGTGAACCGGGTCGACCTGGCTGTGGCATCGGTCAACGACAAGATCGCGCCCGCACCCGCCGACCATGCCGAACCCGCGGAGCCCGCCGGTCCACCGCAGCGGCCACATCTGCAGGTCGTGTAGGCCCCGATCGGCACGCCTCGCCGCGGCGCTCTACGGTTGAAGGTGACTGGGCCTTCTCGCCTCTGGAGGGCCGACCGACAATGGCCCGAAAGGGGTTGACGAGGCTTGCTCGGCAACGGTCTTGCGGTGCTGTTCGCTCTGTGCGCCGCGGTTTTCGCGGCGATCGGCATCGTGGTACGGCAACGCGCCACGATGGACGTTCCGCCCGAGAAGGGTGTCAGCACCGCGATGCTGCGGACGCTTCTGCGCCGCAAACTGTGGTGGGCGGGCACCGCGTCCGCCATTGCGGGGTACGCGTTTCAGGCCCTGGCACTCGCGTTCGGTTCGCTGCTGCTCGTGCAGCCCGTGCTCGTGTCCGCATTGCTTTTCGCGCTGCCGTTGAGCGCGCATCTCGCGAACCGCCGGGTGACGCGCGCCGAATGGCTGTGGGCGCTGCTGCTGACGACGGCGCTCACGGTGTTCGTCGTCCTGGCTCGATCGAGTACCGGCAGCTACGCGGTTCCGGTGTCCACGACGGTGACGGTGGCCGTGGTGTGCGCGATTGTTGTCACGCTGTTCGTCCTGCTGGCCACGCGCTCCACGAACTGGCGCCGGGCCGTCCTGCTGGCGGCCGGGGTCGGCGTCATGCTGGGCGTGGTCGCGGTGCTGACGAAGATCGTGATGCACATGGTCGCCGAGGGCAGCATGCTCGCCACGCTGGCCACCCCGGCGCTGTACCTGGTGGTGTTGCTCGGTGTGGTGGCGACGCTTCTGCAGCAGTCGGCGTTCCATGCCGGCTCGCTGCAGACTTCGGTGCCGACCATGCTCGTGCTCGAACCGGTCGTGGCCGTGATGCTCGGCTCGATCGTGCTCGGCGAGCATCTGTCGATCACCGGCTGGGAGCCCGTCGCGCTGTCGCTGGCGATCGGCGCGATGGCAGCGGCCACGATCGCGCTCGGCCGTGACGAGGGCGCCTACGAGGAGAAGCTGGAAGCCGAACTCGAGGCCGAGATGAAAGCCAAGGCAGGGCCCAGCTGACGCCCGCTACGGGTTGATGGTCGGCTCGCCCACCTGTCGGCCCCAGACGTATTCGGTGAGAATCGGCTGGCCCAATTCGAAGTGGTTGTAGGGCGCGATCGAGGCGCCGGTGTCCATCACCAGGTAGGGCGCCGGCCACAGGTCACGGGTGATCGGCTGCCAGCAGCCCGGCCGCCCTTCTGGCCCGCCCTTGGCGTTCACGCGGGGCAGGTTGTCCGGGTACACATACGGGTTGCCGGCTCCCACCAAGGAGTCGAGCAACTGGATCGAATACCCATTGCTGGTCTGGGCGGCGAACTTGGGGGCCGCGTCGTGGTAATTGCGGATCGTGCAGAACAGCGCCGGGCTGTACTCGTCGAGCAACGCCGATGTCGGGAGCAGGTCCTGTGCGCCGCGCACCAGATACGGGCCACCGCGCTCGAAGATGTCGCCGCCGGTGTTGCCGAAGCCGACCGCCGCGACGAGGGCCTGGTCGAGATTGCCCCGTTGCTCGTTGAGCGTGCGCGCAGTTGTCACCGCATTGGTCAACCCGTCCCACAGATCGGGGGACGCGTCGGCGTAGATCTCGCCGAGGTCGGCCAAACCCGTGATGTCCCGGCGGATTTGGGGCATGCGCGGGTTGACGTCGGCGAGGATGTCGTTGCCGTCGGCGATCGACCGGCCGAACTTGTCGCCGAGCCCGTCGAGCGCCTGCGCGGTGGCGGTTAGGGTTTCGTTGAGCTTGATCGGGTCGACCTGTTCGGAGATCGCGGTGATGGTCTCGAACAGCGTGTTGAACTCCGTCGTGACGCCCTGCGCCCGTATCGGCGTGGCAGCCGACACACGTGCGGGGGACGGGTCCTCGGGTGACACGAAGGAGATGTACTTGTTGCCGAATACCGTCGTCGCCCGCAACTCGGCGTGCACGTTCTCGGGAATCAGGTTGAGGTAACGGGGATCGACGTCCACCGTCAGCTTGGCCTGCGTGTCCCCGTCGGATTCGACGACATTGACCGCTGACAAGCGGCCGATCGGCACGCCGTTGAACGTGACCTTCGAGCCCGGGTCCATGGACAACCCGGACCGGCCCGACATCACCGTCAGTTGAGTCTTGGGTTCGAAGACGCCCCGGAACTGCATCCAGGTGAGGGCCAGGACCGCGACGATCACGATGACCATGCCGAGGGATGCGGACTTGTACGGCGGGTCGTATCGCCAATGCTTGAACCGTTGACCGAACCGGTCCCGAGACGCCGCGGATGAGGCCACGCGCTAAACCCCCGATATCGACGCAGCGAGTTAGTGAGCTCAGCAAACTGTCGCAAACTATCGGAGACAAAAGCAACTGAATGGGGCCAGTGCGGTGAACATCAAATACTGGGCGCCACGAGACTTCCGTCACAGACGCAACGCCGTCAGGTGTTGCGGCCGCCGTTCACCCCGACGATCTGGCCGGTGATGTAGCCGGCTTCCTCGGAGATGAGAAACGAGCAGGTCGCGGCGATATCTTCGGGCTTGCCCATGCGTCGCACCGGGGTGGCGTCGATCGTGTCCTGGATGTTGCCGAGTTCGCCACGAGCCTCGGCCGCGCGCAGCATCGGGGTGTCGATGAAGCCGGGTGGGACGGCGTTGACCGTGATTCCGGCCGGGCCGTATTCCAGGGCCAAGGATTTGGTGAGCCCGTTGACCGCGGATTTCGCCGATACGTAGTGGCTCATGTACGGCACACCGGAATGTGTGCTCGACGACGAGATGTTGACGATGCGACCCCAGCCCGCCGCGACCATGTCGGGCAGCGCGGCCTGCACCACATGGAAGACGCCGTTGAGATTGACGTTGACGACGCGCTGCCATTCCTCGAAGGTGATGTCGGCGAACGGCTTGAAACCGCTGAGCCCGGCGGCATTCACCAGGATCGTGACCGGGCCCAGTTCTTCCCGCACGGCCTTGAACACCGCGTCGACCTGCGCGCGATCGGTGACATCGGCTGTGTACGCGTGCGCGGCGTCGGTCGCGGTCAGGTCGAGCGTCGCGACCTGATGGCCGTCGGCCGCCAGCCGTTCGGCGATGGCCTTGCCGATCCCGGAGGCGCCGCCGGTGACCAGCGCTGTCTTGGTTGTCATGGTGACCCTTTCGTAAGTCGTTGCGTTTCAGGCTTTTTCGGGGCGACGGGTGGCGCGCAGGCCGAGCGTGCGCCGGCTTGCCTCCACCGCGTACCGGTAGAAGTCGTCGTCCCCGATCTCCGCCGCGGCGGCGCCGGCGATTCCGGAGAAGACCATCGAGGCCTTGACCACACCCGCGGGGCCGGGGTCGACGTCGGCCAGCAGCGCCATCTGGCGGTCGATCACGGCGTCCCATTCCGGCCGGGTCCGCAGTGCCTCGTTGACGCTCGGATCGCCGGCCAGCACCGAGACGAGCGCGCGATTGCGCAGCGCGATCTCGGCGTAGCCGCACACCATGCGGTCGGCGCGGCCGTGCGCGCCGCGCTCCTGCTCGGCGGCCGCGACGACGGTCTGCAGGTCGGCGAGGATCGGCTCGACCACCGCGGTCAGCAGCTGCTCGCGGGTGCGGAAGTGGTAATAGATCGCCGCCTTCGTGAAACCGAGCTCGTCGGCGATCATCTGCAGCGAGGTGCCGGCGAAGCCGTGGCGGGTGAACAGTCTGACGGCTGCGGCGACAAGTCGTTGGCGGGTGGCGGCGCGATTGGCACCCGAACCGGCCGGCTCGTCGGCGACGGCTGTCATCGGGATCCCCTTGGGTGCGATCTTCATCGATCTACTTTACGATCGTAAAGTAGCGTACTAGTCGATCGTAAAGCAGATCGACATGGAGAGGACATGCCGATGTTGACGCCCTTGCCGGCCGAGGACTGGGACGATTCGGCGCGAGATGCGTTGGCCGCCACGGTGCCGCCAGAACGGCGCAATCCCGACGACGCGGGGAACGCGCTCGCGACGCTCGTGCGCCATCCGGTGCTGGCCAGGGCGTTCCTGCCGTTCAACGCCTACCTTCAACAGGGGTCGACGCTGCCGGATCGCGTCCGGGAGCTGGTCATTCTGCGTACCGCACACCTGCACGGCTGCGTATACGAGTGGGGACACCACCAGGCCATGGGCCGCGTGCTCGGCCTCACCGACGCAGAGATCTCCTCGGCCCGAACCGGGGTCGCCGCAGACGAATTCGACCAGGCCGTGCTCGATGCGGTGGACGAGTTGAACTCGGGCTCGCGGATGACCGCGCAGACCTGGACGCGGCTCGGCGCGCGCCTCGACGACCGCCAGCGGATGGACTTGATGTTCACCTACGGCGGCTACAGCACACTTGCGCTGGCGCTCAACACCTTTGACGTCGAGCTGGAACCGGGCGCGGGCAACGACGAGTTCTACGCCGCAATGGGGTAGTCACGGCCGGTGACCCGACATCACGCCGAACTGCGGACCCGGGCCGCCGCCGATTCCGGCATCGGCTCATAGCGGGCGAACGCACGGGTGAACGAGCCCGCGCCGTGTGACAACGAGCGCAGGTCGATCGCGTAGCGGGTGAGCTCGACCTCGGGGATCTCGGCTTTGACGACCGTGCGGTCCTCGCCGACCTTGTCGGTTCCGAGCACGCGGCCGCGGCGCCCGGCGAGATCGCTCATCACGGCTCCGACGAGTTCGTCGGGCACGACCACCGATACGTCGTCGACGGGTTCGAGCAGGTTGACCTTGGTCGCCGCGGCGGCTTCGCGCAGTGCCAGGGCGCCGGCCATCTGGAACGCGAAGTCCGACGAGTCGACGCTGTGGGCCTTGCCGTCGAACAGCGTGACGCGGATGTCGACGACCGGATAGCCGGGTCCGACGCCTTTCTCCATCTGCGCGCGCACGCCCTTCTCGACGCTCGGGATGAACTGACGCGGTACCGCGCCGCCGACGACCTTGTCGACGAACTCGAATCCGCTTCCCTCTGGCAGTGGCTCGACCTCGATGTCGCACACGGCGTACTGGCCGTGGCCGCCGGACTGTTTGACGTGACGGCCGTGGCCTTTTGCCTTGCCGCCGAACGTCTCCCGTAGCGGAACGCGCAGCTCGACGGTGTCCACCGATACGCCGTACCGCCGGGACAGGGCGTCGAGCACCACCCCGGCGTGGGCCTCACCCATGCACCACAGCACGATCTGGTGGGTCTCGGGATTCTGCTCGATGCGCAACGTCGGATCCTCGGCCGCGAGACGTTGCAGGCCGACCGAGAGTTTGTCCTCGTCGGTCTTGGCGCGGGGTGACACGGCGATCGGAAGCAGGGCGTCGGGCATGGTCCACGGCCGCAGCACGAGCGGATCGGCCTTGTCGCTCAGCGTGTCCCCGGTCTCGGCCCGGCTCAACCGGCCGATCGCGCAGATGTCGCCGGCCACGACCGTCGGCGCGGGCCGCTGCTGTTTGCCGAGGGGGAACGACAGCGCGCCGATGCGCTCGTCCTCGTCGTGATCTTGGTGGCCGGACGAACCGTTGGAGTTCGTGAGGGCCGAAAAATGGCCCGACACATGCACGGTGGCGTCGGGCCTGATGGTGCCGGAGAACACCCGGACCAGGCTGACCCTGCCGACGTAGGGATCCGACGTCGTCTTCACCACCTCGGCCAGCAGCGGGCCATCCGGATCGCACGTCAACGGTTTGCGCGCGGCGCCCGCGGGCGTGAAGACATCGGGCAGCCGGTGCTCGGGCGGTGACGGGAACCCGCGCGTGACGACCTCGAGCAGTTCCAGCGTGCCGACCCCGGAGCCGCTGCACACCGGTATGACCGGGAAGAACGAGCCGCGGGCCACCGCCTTCTCCAGGTCGCCGATGAGCACCGACTCGTCGATCTCCTCACCGCCGAGGTAACGCTCCATGAGAGTCTCGTCCTCGGATTCCTCGATGATCCCCTCGATGAGCGAGCCGCGAAGCTCCTCGATCTCGTCGGTGTAGGAGTCGGCCGGTGCGTGCGTGGTGTGCTTGCCGTCGGCGTACTCGTAATGGGTGCGGGTGAGCAGCCCGATCACCCCGGCCCCGGCCGGAAAGTAGAGCGGCAGGACCTTGTCGCCGAACGCCTCCTGCGCACCCGCCAGCGCGCTGGCGTAGTTCGCCCTCGCGTGGTCGAGCTTGGTGATCACGACGGCGCGCGGCATGTTCACCTCGGCGCATTCCAGCCACAGGGTCTTGGTCGGCTCGTCGATGGCCTCGTTGGCGGCGATGACGAACATCGCGCAGTCCGCGGCCCGCAGGCCGGCCCGCAGTTCACCGACGAAGTCGGCGTAACCGGGGGTGTCGATGAGGTTGACCTTGATCCCGTTGTGCTGCAACGGTGCCAGGGCCAGACCGACCGAGCGCTGCTGTGAGATCTCGGCGTCGTCGAAGTCGCACACCGTGGACCCGTCGACCACCGAGCCGACCCGGTTCAGCACGCCGGCCGCGACCAGAAGTGCCTCGACGAGCGTCGTCTTACCTGCCCCGGACGGCCCGACCAGGGCCACGTTGCGGATGGCCGCCGGACTGTCCGCGGTGGGTACCGCGCCCTGGCCTGCCGATGAATTCGTCCTGTCCGCCATGGCTTTGCCTCCTGAGCCCCCGGGACGCCACGCTGCGGCCCGCCGGACCTGTCTCCACCATTCCCCGATGTGACCTACAGCACAAGTCCTGCGGGCCCGGCGCCGAGAATGTGAGCACGGCGCCGGCAGGCTGGACTGACCGGGCGATATCCGGTGGCGGAATGCGAGTTGTCCGGACGTGCTCACGCCTTGAGGCTGGATTCATGAACACCGACCGGGATTTCGACGCCTATGCCCGCTTCCTACCTCCGCAGTACCGCGCCGAACCCTTGATCGAACCGACCTCGACGTGGTGGCCGTGGCGCGGGCGCACCGTGCACATCGCGCGGGCCGCGGTGCCGGACAGCGACATCCGCGCACTGGTGCTGCACGGTGCCGGCGGTTATTCGGGAGCCTTGTGGCCGTTCGCGGCCTTCGCGGCGGCCGAGGGCGCCGACGTGCACGTGCCTGATCTGCCGCTGTACGGCGACAGCGTCGTCCCACGTCCGGCTTCGGTCAGATACGACGACTGGGTCGAGTTGCTGTGCGATCTGGTCCGCGCCGAATGTGAGCGCGACGACCGTCCGCTCATCGTGTTCGGCGCGAGCATGGGCGGTCTGCTGGGCTACGAGGTGGCGGCGCGGACCCGGCTGGTGACCCATGTGGTGGCGACCTGTCTGCTCGATCCGGCCGACCCGGCGGCGCGGCGGGCCGCGTCGCGAGTATCCCGGTTGGGAGGGGTGGCGCCCGGTCTCATGCGGGTCGCCGAACCGGTGATGGGAGGGCTGCGGGTACCCATCCGATGGTTGGTCAAGATGACGGCGATGAGCGGCAACCGCGAGCTGTCCCGGTTGTGTGCGACCGACCCCAAAGGCGGCGGGATCCGGGTGCCCCTCGGCTTCCTGTCGAGCTGGCTGAACTTCGCCCACACCGCGCCCGAGGCGTACGACGCGGCACCGGTCACGCTCGTGCATCCGGGCGCCGACCGCTGGACGCCACCGGCGCTGAGCATCCGGTTCCTCGATCGCATCGCCGCGCCGACACAGCTCGTGATGCTGGAGAACTGTGGCCACTATCCGGTGGAGGAGCCCGGTTTGAGCCAGTTGGTTTCGGCGTTACGCCGGGTGCGTGAGCAGGCGCTCGACCAGATCCACTAACTGGTCGACGTCCATGCCGCGCCGGGTCAGTACCCGGTGCAGATGCGCGTCGATCGCGTGGACGAGCACCTGTGCGGTGACCAACGGATCGTCGTCACCCGCGCGATCGCACCGCTCGAGGTGAAACGCGATCTCGCGCGCGAGGTGGTCCTCGAACTCCTGCAGCGCGGCAAGCTCCTTCGCGCGCCTCGGTGCCACGCGGTGCAGCAGGCCGTGCAGGCCGGGACGGTCGCTGTGCAGTGCGACGACCTCACCGAGAATCCTGCGCATGGTGTCGTCGAAGGGCCGGAGTTCGGTACGCAGCCGGGCGAACAGCTTGTCGAGTCGCTCGACGGTGTCGCGCACGTGCCGCTCGGCCAGCGCGTACAGCAATGCGTGCTTGTTCGGAAAGTACTGGTAGACAGAGCCGATCGAGACGCCGGCCCGCTCGGCGATGCGGTTGGTGGTGGCCGACAGGCCTTCTCGTTCGAAGACCTGCGCGGCCGCCTCCAGCACGACGTCGACGGTTTCCCGGGACCGGTCCTGCCGAGGCGCCTTGCGCGGGGCGTCGCTCACGGCCCGCTCAGGCCTGCCATGAGGACCAGCGCGTTACTGCGATCGTCACGACCGGCCCGTCCAACGCAATGCGTTCGTACTGGCGGTATTTGGCGCGCAGCAACGCGTATCCGGTGGCCATCTCCTCGCCGCTGTAATGCGTCGCGGCCAGCCCATCGGCCCGGACCCACCACAGCTGCGTCCAGTCGTCGGTGTAGTGGTCGGCGAGCAGGCTCACCCGCTCGTCGCGTTCGATGTTGGCCAGCCTGCGCAGTTTGTGGGTGGACTTCCGCTTGGCGTCCACCGCGGTGTAGATGGTCGCCGACTCGGCGTCGCGGCGCACCGCGAAGACCACCGGAACCAGATGCGGTGCGCCGTCGGAACCCAGCGTCGCGAGCACCGCGGTAGGCGCACTCGCGAATTCGGTGACGGCGTCGAATCCTGGCATGGACTCAGATTAGGCGTCGAGCCTCAGTTGCGCGGATGCCTTGGTTGGGGCGCGACACTGATCGGGGAACGGGTCACCGGCGTGCGGGTCACCCCGATCTCGGGTTTCTTGTTCTCGCTCGGGCGCTGCGTGGGCCGGTACACCGGGCGCCGGGGGGCTTCCTGCGCCGGCGGGGGAGGTGGCGGAGGCGGTGCGGGCGGCACGCCCACGCGCAACGACGGCGACGGGCTCGGCGGTGCGGTGGTGGCGGTCGGGGCGACCGACGTGGGCTCGTCCTCGTCGACCACCGGCGACGAACCACGCAGCAACAGCAGGACCAGTGAAACCACGATCGCGGCCGCGGCCACGCCCGCCGCGATCAGGGCGACGGCCGCGCCGCGGGTGCGGTACCAGGGCACCGGGGCCGGCTTGAAATTCCAGGTGTTGATGTCGAACGCGTCGAAGCCGTCCCGGCCCGCGTTTGGGCCCGCATCGGGAGTGGGCGGAGGGTCGTCCCACAGGTAATCGAAGCTCCCCCCGGCTTCGCGTTCAGACACCCCACTGATGCTAGCGGCACGACCTGGGAAAATTCGCGGCAAACCCGGGCAACCATGGCAGTGGCATCGAACTCGCCCCCTGTTCGCCGAGGTCACGATATGGTGCGATGCGCCTGTCTCGTGCGGAAATACGTACCCGCGGATCCGTTCACCCAGGTGACCGGTGCACGACGAGATCCGGTAACCGGCGCGCCACTGCGGCGCCTCTTGACCATCGGAAGGTTTGGCCCATGATCACATCACGGTTCATCCCGAAGGCTGCCGCAGTCGCCGCCTCGGCCCTGGTAGTCGTGGGCCTCGCGGCCTGCGCCCCACCCGAGAAGGACAGCGCGGGCGGTGAAACCGACAGCGGAGTGAAGGTGGCCGAAGCGAAGTCGGCGGCCGACTTCGGCGGAATGGACAAGCTCGTCGAGGCGGCGAAAGCCGAGGGCGAGCTGAACGTGATTGCGCTGCCACCGGATTGGGCTAACTACGGCGAGATCATCAAGACCTTCTCGGACAAGTACGGGATCAAGGTGAACTCGGCGCAACCCGACGCGTCGAGCCAGGATGAGATCAACGCCGCCAATCAACAGAAGGGCAAGAGCACCGCGCCCGACGTGTTCGATCTCGGGCAGTCGGTAGCGCTGGCGAACGTCTCGATGTTTGCCCCCTACAAGGTGGCCACGTTCGACGACATCCCGGCCAAGTTCAAAGATCCCAACGGCGCCTGGGTCAACGACTACGGCGGCTTCATGTCGATCGGTTTCGATTCCAGCAAGGTCCCGCCGGTCACGAGCGTCAACGATCTGCTCAAACCTGAGTATCACGGCAAGGTCGCGCTCAACGGTGACCCCACGCAGGCCGGCGCGGGCTTCTCGGGCGTGCTGATGGTCGCGGTGTCGCAGGGCGGATCCGCCGACGACATCGCACCCGGCGTCGAGTTCTTCTCCAAGCTCAAGCAGGCAGGCAACTTCCTGCCGGTCGACCCGACCCCGGCCACGATCGAGTCGGGTCAGACTCCCGTCGTGATCGACTGGAACTACCTCAACGCCACCGAAAGCAAGAAGGTGCCGGGCTGGCAGGTGCTGGTGCCGCACGACGCGGCCGTGGCCGGCTACTACTACCAGGCCATCAACAAGGATGCACCGCATCCGGCGGCCGCCCGGCTCTGGCAGGAGTTCCTGTACAGCGACGAGGGCCAGAACCTCTATGCCGCAGGCGGTGTCCGCCCGGTGCGTGCCGACCAGATGGCCGCGGCAGGCACCGTCGACAAGGCGTCCTTCGGCGACCTCCCGGTCATCGACGGCCCGGTCACCATTCCCACCCAAGCGCAAACCGAAGCCGCTACAAAGTATCTCGCCGACAACTGGGCCAAGGCGATCGGCTGACGCGGCCGATGGATGGTCGAACCCTGGTTCGGCGAATCCGCGACGCCCTGCCGCTGCTGCCGTTCTTCGCGGTGGTCACGATCTTTCTGATCGTGCCGACCGCGACGGTCATCGTCATGGCGTTCTTCGCCGACGGAACGTTCTCGCTCGAACGCATCGCCGCGCTGTTCTCCGGCACCGCACTTGCGGCGCTCGGCAAGAGCGCGCTGCTGTCGGCGAGCACCGCACTGCTCGGCGCGGTGCTCGGTGCGGTGCTGGCCTGGTTGATCGTCAGTTCGCCGCCGACGTCGATGCTGCGCCGTTCCGTGCTGGCGCTGTGCAGCGTGCTGGCGCAGTTCGGCGGTGTGGCACTGGCTTTCGCGTTTCTCGCGACGATCGGCCTCAACGGTGTGCTGACGCTGTGGGCGGCCGAGCACCTCGGGTGGGATCTGGCCGGATCCGGCTGGCTGTACGGGCTGGCCGGACTGACGTTGGTGTACACCTACTTTCAGATCCCGCTCATGGTCATCGTGTTCATCCCGGCCCTGGAGGGACTGCGTGAGCAGTGGCGCGAAGCCGCCGTGAGCCTCGGCGCGTCGACGTGGCAGTACCTGCGTGAGGTTGCCGTACCACTGCTGACCCCGGCGTTCCTCGGCTCGGCGCTGCTGTTGTTCGCCAACGCGTTCGCCGCGTATGCGACCGCGGCGGCGTTGGTCAGCCAGGGCAGCCCGATCGTGCCGTTGTTGATCCGCGCCGCGCTCACCAGCGAAGTGGTTCTGGGGCAGTCCGGATTCGCCTACGCGCTCGCGCTGGAGATGATCGTGGTGGTCGCGGCCGTGATGATCGCCTACAACCTGCTGGTGCGCCGGACCGCGCGGTGGCTCAAATGAGTGTCAGGCGCGTCGTCCGGGTCGCGCTGTGGATCGTGTTCGGGCTGTTCTTCCTGTTCCCGCTCTACGCGATGGCCGATTTCTCGACCCGCAACCTGATCGAGGGCGGACGCACCCTGGCGGCCTGGCGCAACCTCGTGGCCGACGATGCGCTCTACCAGTCCATCGTGATCTCGTTGCTGCTCGCGGTGTTCACCGTCGCGGGCATGCTGATCCTGTTGGTACCCACCATGATCTGGGTCCGGCTGCGTGCGCGGTGGGCGAGTGGGATCGTCGAATTCCTGTGTCTGCTGCCGCTGACCATCCCGGCGCTGGTGATCGTGGTGGGGCTGCGCAACGTATACCTGTGGGTGACTTACTTTCTCGGCGAATCGGCGCTCACGCTGACCTTCGTCTACATCGTGCTCGTGCTGCCGTTCGCCTACCGGTCCATCGATTCCGCGCTGGCCGCCATCGACCTGCAGACGCTGGCGGAGGCGGCCCGCTCACTGGGCGCCGGCTGGTTCACCACGATCGTGCGGGTGATCGTGCCCAACATCTGGTCGGGCATCCTGTCCGCGGCCTTCATCTCCATTGCCGTCGTGCTCGGTGAGTACACCATCGCCTCGCTCAGCGGTTTCACGACGCTGCAGGTGCAGATCGTCGCGATCGGCAAGAGCGACGGACCCACGTCGGTCGCCGCATCGCTGGCCGTTCTGCTGCTCGGATTCGTATTGTTGTTGGCTTTGGCGGTCGTCACGCGTGGGCGGCGCAGGTTAGGAGAACAGGCGTGAGCGGTCCGAGTGTGGCGGTCGAGTTGAACGACCTCACGCGCGCCTACGGCAACGTCAAGGCGCTCGACGGGCTGAGCCTGCACATCGAGCCGGGCGAACTCGTGGCACTGCTCGGGCCGTCCGGCTGCGGCAAGACCACGGCCCTTCGCATCGTGGCCGGGCTCGACGAGGCGACGTCGGGCACCGTGCTCGTCGGCGGCCAGGATGTCAGTTCGGTTCCCGCCAACAAACGCGACATGGGCATGGTGTTCCAGGCCTACAGCCTGTTCCCGCACCTGACCGTGCTGGACAACGTCGCGTTCGGCCTGAAGATGCGCGGAAAAGCCAGGGGGGACAGGGTTTCCCGGGCCGCGGACATGCTCGACCTGGTCGGGCTGGCCGACCATAAACACAAATACGCGAGCGAGCTGTCGGGTGGTCAGCAGCAGCGCGTCGCACTCGCGCGGGCCCTGGCGATCCAGCCGCGCGTACTGCTGCTCGACGAGCCGTTGTCGGCGCTCGATGCCAAGGTGCGCGCGCAGTTGCGCGACGAGATCCGGCGGGTGCAGCTCGAGGTCGGAACGACGACACTGTTCGTCACCCACGACCAGGAGGAGGCCCTCGCGGTTGCCGATCGGGTCGGCGTGATGAGCCAGGGCAAACTCGAGCAACTCGCGGCGCCTGCCGAGTTGTACGCGAACCCCTCGACCCCGTTCGTCGCCGAGTTCGTCGGGCTGCACAACAAGGTCGCGGCCGAGGTGTCGGGCGGCCGGGCCCACCTGCTGGGCGTGGCCGTCCCGACCCTGCCCGGATCGGTGACCGCGGGCGCGGGTACGGCGATGGTGCGGCCCGAGTCGGTCACGGTGCGAGCCGACCCGGCCGGTGCCGCGACCGTGGCGTCCGTGGCGTTTCTCGGACCGATCTCGCGCGTGTACGTGACGCTGCCGGACGGCTCGGTGATCCATGCGCAGCTGACGAGCGGGCAGGCGCGCGTCTTCGAAGCCGGTGCGGCCGTGAGCGTCGGGCTCGACCCGGTGCCGGTGCTGGTGGTCTGAGCCCTAGACGTCCTTGACGGGCTCGATGCCGAGATCGCGGTAGGTCACCAGCGCCGCGAACGGCACCCCGCGCTTGGCGAACCGGCCCGCGGCCACGTCGCCGCGATCGACCATCGGGATGACCCCGGTGACAACCGCACCCGCCGCGGTCACGCGCTCATAGGCGATCTCGGTCGAGCCGCCGGTGCTGATCACGTCGTCGACCAGGAGCACGCGCGTGCCCGGTTCGAGCCGGGTGCCCTCGATCCACTGCTCACGGCCTCGTGACTTCTGCTCCTTGCGGACCGAGAACCACGCCTTGCCGGTCACCATCGCGACGCCGTGCGCGAGCGGGTCGGCGCCCATGGTCAACCCGCCGACGGCGTCGAACTCGATGCCCCGGGCGGTGGCCAGGTCGGCGACCGCGCGGCTGACGATCGTCATGCGCTCGCCGGTGTCGATCGCGTACTTGCCGTCGATGTAGTCGTGGCTGAGCTGACCGCTGACGAGCCGGAACGGCTCTTCGCGATGCTCGTAGCCGCGGGTGCGGATCAGGTCGAAGGCGGCTTGCCAGGTCTCCGGGCGTTCGGTCGCAGCGGGCATACCGCGATCGTATTGCACCAGGTGAGCCGTTCCGTCGGGCAGTTCAGCCCTGCCGCGCGCGCCGCGCCAATTCGACTGTGGCGCCACGTAGCTCGTCGTACGAGCCGATCGGTGCGGCGTACCCGACCCGGGTGTAGGCGACGCCCCGATCGGTGGTCACCCGCAGATCGAGACCGTATCGGTCGGCGCCCGTGCACACCGCCGCGGTGGTGTCGGGGTAGCCGCCGAGGGTGCGCGCCATCGCGGTCAGCGAATCGGCATGGTCGGCGTTGAGGTGCTCGATCGCCCCGGCGGACCGCGGTGTCACCGGATCGGGCTCGGCGGCCGCGTAGTCCGCACCGGTCGCGGAGTCCATCCGGCCGTAGCCGCCCACCCAGCGCACCCGGTGCACGCGCAGCACCCACACCGAGAAGTCGCTGTAGTCGATGTAGTACTTCGCCGCCGCGACGGCGGCCAGGTGCGCGTCGCGGGCGGCCGCGAGCTCATCGCCCGCCGGACGCTCGGCCACGCCGGCAAGGGTGACGCGCCCGCTGGCCAACGGATCCGACTCGGTCTTCGGCGCGACGATCGCGATGCTGGCGCGCGGGTCGCCCGCCAGATTGCGGCCGTGCTCGGCGAGGTTCGACACGCACAACACCGGCGACCCGCCGAGCAGGCCGTACGTCACGAACGACGCCCACGGGTCGCCGTCCTCGGTCAGCGTCGCGAGGGTGCCGGTGTTGGTGGAGGCCGCGATCGTGCGGGCCTCTTCGGCGGCCGACGGCCGCGCGGCGTCGCCGACCGGAGTGAGCGGAGGCGGAGCCGATGGCGCATCCCCCGGATCGCCATGGTCGCGCGGGCGACGAGTTCCACGTGAGTCGCGAAGTGCCACGCACGAACCCTACCGCCGAAGCGGCCAGCCAAGTGGGCGCGCAATTCGGGCAAATTCCGTACTACTATGGCTGACGACGAAACACGTTGGTAGCCCGGCATCGCGATGAGGTTCGCAGATTCCTGGCAATCAACTCATCCGGATCGGGGAAACTGTGGCGAGGGCGTCGGAGCGGGCGTGCGCGGTGCTGGCCGTGCTCGCCGTGTTGGCTGTGCTGTTCGTGTGCGCCGCCGTCAGCGCATCGGCCGCGCGGGCAACGGGGCCCTGCGACGATGGCCCGCTGGACGGGATCAGCGTTTCGCCCGGCCCCAGGACGCCTGCGAAGGACCGAAAGGACGCGACCGGCTCGGACTATTTCGCGACGTTCACCGGTGGGGATCGGGCAGCCCGGGTGGGCGGAAAGCCGGCGCGTGCGACGCGTGCCCGCCCGATCGTGCGTGCCACGCGGATCGAGATCCGGACGCCTACCGCCAAGCCCGTCGCCGCGGCGCCGGTGACACCACCCCGCTCACCGGCGGTGACCGTACGGGCAAAGCCCGTGGCTGTTGCCGAGCGCCAAGCCGGACCGGTTGAGCTCGAGGTGCCCACCGCGTCGGTCCAGCCGGTCCGCTTCTACGGCCCGCTACGCTTCCTCGAGCGCAATCTGTCGGCCCTACCCGATGCCATGCCGCGGGCGGTCGCGCCGGATCTGCGGACTGCCGTGCCGGGAGTCATCGCGCTCGTGCTGCTGACGGCGGTCGCCGGATTCATGGGCTATCGCCGCGCGCAGCCGGCCGTTGCCGGCTACGCCCCGGCGATCCGTCGGTTCCTGCGCTGAGGCCGACTGTCGGACTGCTCAGCCGCCCAGTGCGGCGATGAGCTCCTTGATCTGTGCGGTCTCGGACTCGGTCGCCGGCTCCTCGGCTTCCACCGCCTCGATGAGGTCCTGGCGAACGCCGATGCCGTTGGCCGCCTCCGCGGTGGTGAGCTTGGCCCGCATGCGCGCGACGTAGAGCCGCTGGCCCAGCGTGGCTCCCGGCCCTTCGGCCGCGGTGACCATCAGGTCGTCGTAGCGGCTGCGCACCCCGCTCAGCGCGACGATGACCGACGGCGTGACGCGGCTGCGCCCGGCGGCCTCGGACAGCGAGGCCTGCAGCTTGCGCAGACCGCTGAGCACCACTGCGGCCCGCTCCGGGAACTCTGCATCGCCCACATGCGGCAGCGCGTCGATGGCGGCGGTGTACATGTGCATCGCCGCATCGGACAGACCAACGATTACGGGTGCTTCACCATCATTAGGTGCCGACTCAGCCACAGGCCATCCCTCGTCGAATGTGTATTTCGATCGCCGGCGGTGAAGCCGGCGACAAGATCAAATCGGGGAAAACCTAACCCGCCGTCGGCTCTTATTCAACCGTTAGTTTTTCCGCAAACGTGGCGTCGTCAGTGAATAGCGTTGCTGCACGATCGTTTCGGCCGTAGCGCGAAGCCGGAGGCGGATCGCGCATGGTTCCCGGGTGTCCAACACCTTCGAAGTGGGTACGTTGAACCGAGGATGGGAGGGAGATGGACGTCAACCAGGGAAGCCACGTCGAGGCAGGCGTGGTGGAGCATCCGACCGCTGAGGATTTCGCTCATGCCAGGACCCTGCCGACCGACCGCAGCTGGTTCAAGCGGGCGGTCTTCTACGAGGTCCTGGTGCGGGCGTTCCACGACACCAACGCCGACGGCGTCGGTGATCTGCGTGGCCTGACCGAGCGGCTCGACTACCTGAAATGGCTGGGGGTCGACTGCCTGTGGTTGCCCCCGTTCTACGATTCCCCGCTGCGCGACGGCGGTTACGACATCCGTGATTTCTACCGCGTGCTGCCCGAGTTCGGCACGGTCGACGACTTCGTCGAACTCCTCGATGCCGCACACCGGCGCGGGATCCGGGTGATCACCGACCTCGTGATGAACCACACCTCGGACTCGCACGAGTGGTTCCAAGAGTCCCGGCGCAACCCCGACGGGCCGTACGGCGACTACTACGTCTGGAGTGACACCAGCGACAAGTATCCCGATGCGCGGATCATCTTCGTCGACACCGAGGAGTCGAACTGGACCTTCGACCCCGTCCGCCGCCAGTTCTACTGGCACCGGTTCTTCTCCCACCAGCCCGACCTCAACTACGACAACCCGGCCGTGCAGGAAGCGATGATCGACGTGCTGAGGTTCTGGTTGGACCTCGGAATCGACGGCTTCCGGCTCGACGCGGTGCCCTACCTGTTCGAGCGCGAAGGCACCAACTGCGAGAACCTGCCCGAGACGCACGCGTTCCTCAAGAAGTGCCGCAAGGTTATCGACGATGAATTTCCCGGGCGGGTGCTGCTCGCCGAGGCCAACCAGTGGCCTGCCGATGTCGTGGAGTACTTCGGCGATCCCGCCACGGGCGGCGACGAATGCCATATGGCCTTCCATTTCCCGTTGATGCCACGCATATTCATGGCCGTGCGGCGTGAGTCGCGCTTCCCCATCTCGGAGATCCTCGCGCAGACACCGCCGATACCCGACATGGCGCAATGGGGAATCTTCCTGCGCAACCACGACGAGCTCACGCTCGAGATGGTCACCGACGAAGAGCGCGACTACATGTACGCCGAGTACGCCAAGGATCCGCGGATGAAGGCCAACGTCGGCATCCGCCGCAGGCTCGCACCGCTTCTGGAGAACGACCGCAACCAGATCGAGCTGTTCACCGCGATGCTGTTGTCGCTGCCGGGTTCGCCGGTGCTCTACTACGGCGACGAGATCGGCATGGGCGACATCATCTGGCTGGGCGACCGCGACAGCGTGCGCACGCCGATGCAGTGGACACCGGACCGCAACGCGGGATTCTCCAAGGCCAATCCGGGCCGGCTGTATCTGCCGCCCAACCAGGACGCGATCTACGGGTACCAGTCGGTCAACGTCGAGGCACAGCGCGACAGCTCCAATTCGCTTCTGAACTGGACGCGCAACATGTTGTCGGTGCGGAGCCGTCATGATGCGTTCGCCGTCGGCTCATTCCGGGAATTGGGCGGTTCCAACCCTTCGGTGCTCGCCTACGTCCGCGAGATCGACGGCGGCAACGGGGACAGCGGGACCAAAGACGCCGTGTTGTGCGTCAACAACCTGTCGCGCTTCCCGCAGCCCATCGAGCTGAACCTGCAGGAGTGGATGGGCTACATTCCAGTTGAGATGTCCGGCTATGTCGAGTTTCCCAGTATCGGCCAACTGCCGTACCTGCTCACCCTGCCGGGGCACGGGTTCTACTGGTTCGAGCTTCGTGAGCCTGACCCAGAACCGGGAGCACAGTGATGAATATTCCTTTTGGCGAATGGCTGTCCCAGCAACGGTGGTATGCCGGCCGCAACCGTGAATTGACCTCTGCCACACCAGGTATGGTGGCGACACTGCGCGATGGCTTGAAGTTGGTGCTGCTCGACGTGAGCTATGCCGGCGGCGCCTCCGAGCGGTACCAGGTGATCGTCGAGTTCGACCATGCGCAGATCAAAGGCCCGATCGACGAATACAGCAATGTCGCGACCATCGGATCAGAGGACGACCGCACCGCCTACGACGCGCTCTACGATCCGGACGCCGCGCGATACCTGTTGTCGCTCATCGGTGAATCCGCGACCGTCGACGGGGTGAGGTTCTCCAGCGAGCCCGATGCCGAGCTGCCGCTGGACGCCCCGCCGCGCGTGTCGTCGGCCGAGCAGAGCAACACCAGCGTGGTGTTCGGACAGGACGCCGTGCTGAAGGTGTTCCGGCGTATCACGCCCGGCGTGCATCCCGACATCGAACTTAACCGTGTCCTGGCAAGGGCCGACAACCCGCATGTGGCCCGGCTGCTCGGTTCGTTCGAAACCACCTGGGACGGTGCACCTTACGCGTTAGGTATGGTCACCGAGTTCGCCGCGAACTCCGCCGAGGGCTGGGACATGGCGACCGCCAGCACGCGCGACCTCTATGCCGAGGGCGATCTGTACGCCGATGAGGTCGGCGGCGATTTCGCCGGTGAGTCGTACCGGCTCGGCGAAGCCGTCGCGTCGGTGCACGCGTGCCTGGCCGATGCGCTCGGTGCCGAGTCCGCACCCTTCCCAACCGAGATCATGCTGCAGCGGCTTGCGGCCGCCGTCGAGGCGGTACCGCAACTGCGCGAATATGTTCCGCTGATCGAGGAGCGCTATCACAAGCTCGCCGGTGAACTCGTCACCGTCCAACGCGTGCACGGCGACCTTCACCTCGGTCAGGTGCTGCGCACGCCCGAGCGGTGGCTCCTGATCGACTTCGAGGGCGAACCCGGCCAGCCCCTCGAACAACGCAGGCGCCCGGATTCACCGGTGCGCGACGTCGCGGGCGTACTCCGGTCATTCGAGTACGCCGCACACCAGCGACTGGTGGAGCAGGCGGCCGACGAGGACCGGGCCCGGCAACTCGCGGCGCGTGCCCGCGAATGGGTGGACCGCAACAGTGCGGCGTTCTGCGACGGCTATGCGGTTGTCGCGGGCGCCGATCCGCGCGATCAGCCCGAGCTGCTGGCCGCCTATGAACTCGACAAGGCGGTCTACGAGGCGGCCTACGAGGCCAGACACCGGCCGAGCTGGTTACCCATCCCGATGGGTTCCGTGGCCCGGCTGGTGGGCTGACCAGCCGCTTACAGCGTGACGATCTCGTAGTCGGCGAGTTGGCCGATGAGCGTGTGCAATTGGTCCTGCGAGGAGCCCAGGGTGTGCTCGATCGCGGTGAGCCGCGCGGCGTAATGCCCGACGGGGTACTCCGCGGTGATGCCGATGCCGCCGTGCAGCTGGATGGACTCCTGCGCGATGTGCCTGCCCGAGCGGCCGATCTGGAGCTTCGCGCGCGCCGCGATCACCGGGTCGAACTGGCCGTCGGCGATCGACATCGCGGCGTAATCGGCCATGCTGCGCGCCAGTTCCAAGGACATGTACATGTCGGCGGCCCGTTGCGTGAGCGTCTGGAACTTGCTCAGCGTGACCCCGAACTGCTTGCGCTGCTTGAGGTAATCGGTCGTCAGGCGCAGCGCCTCGTCCATCGCGCCGACCGCCTCGGCGCACAGCGCCGACGAGATCCGCACCAGCGCACGGGTGATGGCGTCGGTCGCGTCGACCGCTTCGCCGAGTGGCTCGGCGGGCGCGCCGGCGAGCTCGATCTGCGCACCGCGCCTGCCGTCGAAGGTCCGGTAGCCGGTGCGCGTGACGCCGCTGCCCGACGCGTCGACCAGGAACAGCCCGACCCCGCCGTCCGGCAATGCGGCGCTCACGATCAGGGTGTTGGCGCTGTCGCCGGCCAGCACCGGATTCTTGGTGCCGGTCAGCGTCCACGAATCCCCGTCGCGGGCCGCGGTTGTGGCGATCGCGGCGCCGCGCGGCCCTGGCTCGGCGTGGGCGAAGGCCAGCAACCGTTGTCCGGCGGCCACCTCGTCGAGCAGGGCCCGCTGGTCGGCACTGCCCTGTTCGGCGATGAGCGCGCCAGGCCCGATCGCGCCGTGCAGCACCGGTTCGGGTGCCAGCTGACGCCCGATCTCGTTGAGCACCAGCATGATCTCGATCTGGCCGCCGGAATCCTCGTCGAATCCCAGTCCGAGGACGCCGATGTCGGCGAGCTGGCTCCACACCTGCGGGTTGTAACCCGGGTCGGAGTCGACGACCTTGTTGCGGGTCTCGGCGTCATAGCTCGCCGACAGCAGGTCACGGGTGGTGTCTGCCAGCAGGGTCTGTTCGTCGGTCAGCTGAAAATCCATGGCTCAACTCACAATCCGAGAATGGTGGACGCGATGATGGTGCGCTGTACCTCGTTGCTGCCGCCGTAGATCGAGGTCTTGCGATAGTTCAGGTAGTGCGGTGCGGCCAGCTGCGCCCACTCGGGCGAGGCGATGTCGCCGGCGTCGTACGGGAGGGCGTCGGGTCCGGCCACCTCGACGAGCAGCTCGGTTGCGGTCTGCTGCAGCTGGCTGCCGCGGAGCTTGAGCACCGACGAGGCGGGGCTCGGCTTGCCGTCGGCCGATGCCGAGGTGACCCGCATCTGGGTGAGCTCAAGGGCGAGCACGTCGTTCTCGGCCTCGGCCAGCCGGGCGGCGAACAGCGGGTCGGACAGCAGCCCGTTGGCTGTCGCACGTTCCTTGACCTCGGCGAGGCGTACCTTGGTCCTGGCCACCTGCGCGATGCCGGTGCGTTCGTTGCCGAGCAGGAACTTGGCGTACGTCCAGCCCTGGTTCTCCTCGCCGACGAGCTGGTCGGCGGGAACCCGGACGTCCTCGAAGAACACCTCGTTGACCTCGAAGCTGCCGTCGACCAGCTTGATCGGCCGCAGCGTGATGCCGGGCGTGTTCATGTCGATCAGCAGGAACGAGATCCCGGCCTGCTTCTTGGGCGCGTTCGGGTCGGTGCGCACGAGGCAGAAGATCCAGTCGGCGTGCTGGCCGAGCGTGGTCCAGGTCTTCTGGCCGTTCACGACGTAGGTGTCGCCGTCGCGGATCGCCGTCGTGCGCAGCGAGGCCAGATCCGACCCGGCCTCGGGCTCGGAGAAGCCCTGGCACCACCAGATGTCGAGCGCCGCGGTCGGCGGCAGGAACCGCTCCTTGACCTCCTGCGACCCGAACTCGGCGATCACCGGGCCGACCATCCTGGCGTTGAAGGTCAGCGGCTCGGGGACGCAGGCCAGCTGCATCTCGTCGAGCCAGATCTGGTGCTGGTTCGGCGTCCAATCCTTGCCGCCCCACTCCACCGGCCAGTTCGGCACCGCCAGGCCGTGCTCGTGCAGGATCTTGTGCGCCGTGACGAAGTCCTCTTTGCGCAGTTCGAGACCCTGACGAGACCGCTCGCGGATCTCAGCGGGGATCTTCGTGGTGTAGAAGGTGCGCAGCTCGTCTCTGAAGGCTGCTTCCTCCGGTGTGAGCGCCAGTTGCATGACCGTCTCCCTGCTCGGTGGATCTGACAGCACACTAAACCACCGGTTGGTTGGGCCGTGTAACGGTCCGGCATTCGCCATGCACTACGGGGCATGACAAACGACAACTCCTTGATGAATCGCACCGACACCACACTTGACACCGTCGCCGGCCTGGCGGCGCGCTACGGCCTGGTGGTGGTGATCGCCTGGTTCGGCGGCTTGAAGTTCATGGCCTACGAGGCCGCGGGCATCCAGCCGCTGGTCGCGGCCAGCCCGTTCATGGGCTGGCTCTACGAGATCTTCTCGGTCCGCGCCTTCTCCAGCCTGCTCGGCGTGTTCGAGCTGACCGCAGCGGTACTGCTGGCCGTCAAGCCGTGGTGGCCGAAGGTGTCGATCGGCGGCAGCCTGCTCGCCATCCTGCTGTTCCTCGCCACGATCAGCTTCCTCTTCACCACGCCGGGCGTGTTCGAGGCGTCGGCGGGCGGGTTCCCGGCGCTTTCGGTGACCGGGGGATTCCTGATCAAAGACGTTGCCCTGCTGGGGATCTCCGTCTGGACGCTGACGGACGCGCTGCGCGCCCGCTAACGGACCAGCCGTCTCAGCAACGTCGATGCGACCGCAACCCCCGCCACGGCCGCGACCACCAGAACAGTGATGTCGAGCAGCCAGTTCGTCGGCGTCCCGATCAGCAGCCCGCGCAGCGCGTTCACCTCGTAGCTGAGCGGGTTGACCGCGGACAGCCAGCGTAGCCAGCCCGGCATGATGTCGACGGGATAGAGCGCGTTGGACGCAAAGAACAACGGCATGGTGATGGCCTGGCCGATCCCCATCATCCGATCACGCTTGCGCACGAGCCCGGCCAGGGTCATCGACAAGCAGGCGAAGAAGGCCGAGCCCAGGACCACCACGCCCATCGCGGCGAGGATCCGCAGCGGGTTGACCGTCATCGCGATACCCATGAGATACGCCAGCACGACCACGCCGAGGACCTGCACGACCGACCGCACGCCCGCCGCGAACGCCTTACCCGTCACCAGCGCCGACGCGGGCGCCGGCGTCACCATCAGCTTGGCCAGGATGCCCGCGTCGCGGTCCCAGATGATCTGGATGCCGTAGAAGATCGAGATGAACAGCGCGGACTGCGCGATGATGCCCGGCGCCAGAAACGTCAGGTAGGGCAGTCCGCCGGTGTCGACGAGGTGCAACCGGCTGAACGTCTGGCCGAAGATCAGCAGCCACAGCGCGGGCTGGACCAACCGCGTGAACAGTTCGGTCCGATCGTGGCGGAGCTTCTGGAGTTCGACGAGCGCGAACGCGCCCATCCGGAGTACCAGGCCGCGCAGGCGGCGCCAGCCCCGCGGCGCGTAGACCAGTTGGGTGCGTGCGGTGGATTCAACTGACACGGCGGGCCGTCCTTCTCGTGGCGCGGACTTCGCGGATACCCGCATGCTGGGTTTCGGCATCGAGGTCCGAACCCGCGTAGTGGCGGAAGACGTCTTCGAGCGTGGCGTCGTCCGAGCCGGTTTGGCTGGACACCGCGGCCTTCAGTTCGGCGGGCGTGCCGACGGCCTGCAGCCGGCCGTGATGCATGAGTGCCACGCGATCACACAACGCGTCCGCTTCGCCCATGTAGTGCGTCGTCAGCAGCACCGTCATACCGAACTCGGACTGCATGTGCCGCACCTGCTCCCAGACACTGTCGCGCGCAATCGGATCCAGGCCAACGGTCGGTTCGTCGAGGATCAGCAGCAGGGGCCGGTTCACCAGGGCCTGTGCCAGCTCGAGGCGGCGCACCATGCCGCCGGAGTAGGTGCCCGCCGCGGCATCGGCGACGTCGAGCAGCTGCATCGAGTCCAGTGCCGCGGTGACGCGCTCGGCCCGCTCGGACCGTGGCACGTCGTACAGACGCGCGAACAGCTCGACGTTCTGGCGTCCGGTCAACGCCGACTCGATCGAAAGTTGCTGTGGGACATAGCCGATGTTGTGCCGAATGTCCATGGTGTGTTTGCCGGCGCTCAGACCGAAGATGCGGACTTCGCCGCTCTGGACCGGGGTCAGGGTCGTGAGCACCCGTACGGCGGTGGTCTTGCCCGCCCCGTTCGGACCGAGCAGGCCCAGGGTCTCTCCGGGCTGTACCTGCAACGTGAAATCGTCGACCGCGGTGAATTCACCGTAGCGGTGAGTCAGATGACGGCAGTCGATGGCGGGTGGCTGTTCGGTCATGTGTCCTTCTCGTGCAGCAGGCGGGTGAGCTCGGTCAGCACGTCCAAACCCTTTGCCAGGTCCTTGATTTGGGCGTCGTCGAGTTGCGCGAGCACGGCCGCCAGTGCGGCGCGGCGGGCAGCCCTGGATTCGTCGGCGATGCGCTGTGCGGACGGGGTGAGTCGGAGCCGGCCGACGCGGCGGTCGGCCTCGTCGACCGTCCTGACCAGCATGCCGTCCGCGACCAACCGCGACACCAGGGTGGATGCGGTGTTGGGGACCAGGCTGAGCTCGGCCGCGGCTTCCCGCACCGAGATCCCGGGCCGGCGACCGACAAGCCGCAGGAGCTCGCCTTGGGACTGCGTCAGCCCGGTGCCGTCGAATCCGCCACCGGTCGACCGGCGGAGCTGACGCCGGAAGCGACCGACGACGGTGAAAAGTTCGCCGACCAGATCATCCACGCCCACCACAATAACTCTGTAACAGAGGTATTTCACCTCGGAGGGATTGCCACCGACTCGGCCGGGAGTTCAAGAGGGGGTCGTGGATGCCGCAGCCGTGGCCGCAGGGTAGTTGCCGCCGCTCTTCGGCTTCTACCCCCGGCCCGCCCGGCCGGTGGCACCGAGCGGTAGCTCGGCGCCTGCTAGGCGGCCACGGCTGCTACTTGAAAAAGTTACCATACTTCCTGGTACACACCGGGATATCGCAACGGTTAGCAACCCCTTCACAGGCGTCATTCTTGATCGCTCCGCAACACCAGCGCGGCCCGTGCTTCGACGCTGACGTGTGCACCGGCCGCGATCGGTTCGGTGGTGGGATTTGCGGCGGTGCTGATCACCGGCACCCATTCGGACCCGAAATCGGTCGGCGGTAAAGAGAATTCGATGGGCTCGTAGTGCGCGTTGAAACACAGGAAGAACGAGTCGTCGGTGACCCGCTGGCCACGGGCATCACGGTCGGGGATGCCGAGGCCGTTGAGGAAGACCGCGACCGACTTCGCGAACCCCGAACCCCAGTCCTCACCGGTCATCTCCGACCCGTCGGGTGCGAACCATGCGATGTCGGGAAGGCCGGCCTCGCCCCGCCTGCCGACCGGTTTGCCGCTGAAGAACCGGCGCCTGCGGAACACCGGATGGGCGGCGCGCAACGCCGACACCGAGCGGGTGAACTCGAGCAGGTCGGCGTCGGCGTTCTCCCAGTCGATCCAGGTGAGCTCGTTGTCCTGACAGTAGCCGTTGTTGTTGCCGCGCTGGGTGCGGCCGAGCTCGTCGCCGTGGCTGATCATCGGAACACCCTGCGACAGCAGCAGAGTCGTGAGGAAGTTGCGCTGCTGACGGCCACGCAGCGCCTGTATCTCGGCGTCGTCCGTCGGGCCTTCGACGCCACAGTTCCACGATCGGTTGTGGCTTTCGCCGTCCTTGTTGTCTTCGCCGTTGGCCTCGTTGTGCTTCTCGTTGTAGGACACCAGATCGGCCAGCGTGAAGCCGTCGTGCGCGGTGACGAAGTTGATCGACGCGACCGGCCTGCGGGCGGTGTGCTCGTAGAGATCCGCCGAACCCGTGAGCCGGTAGGCGAATTCGTCGAGGGTGGCCGGTTCGCCACGCCAGAAGTCGCGCACCGTGTCGCGGTACTTGCCGTTCCATTCGGTCCACTGCGGCGGGAAGTTGCCGACCTGGTAGCCGCCGGGCCCGACATCCCACGGCTCGGCGATGAGCTTGACCTGGCTGACGATCGGATCCTGCTGCACGAGTTCGAAGAACGCGGCCAGCCGGTCCACGTCGTAGAACTCGCGGGCCAGCGTCGCGGCCAGATCGAACCGGAACCCGTCGACGTGCATCTCGGTCACCCAGTACCGCAGTGAATCCATGATCAGCTGCAGCGAATGGGGATGGCCGACATTGAGGCTGTTGCCGGTGCCGGTGTAATCCATGTAGTAACGCTTGTCGTCATCGACGAGGCGGTAATACGCCGCGTTGTCGATCCCGCGCATCGACAGCGTCGGGCCGAGGTGGTTGCCCTCGGCGGTGTGGTTGTAGACGACGTCGAGGATCACCTCGATGTTCGCGTCGTGCAGGGCGCGCACCATGGCCTTGAATTCCTGCACCTGGCCGCCAGGGGTGGCGCTGGAGCCGTACTTGTGGTCGGGCGCAAGGAATCCGATGGTGTTGTAGCCCCAGTAGTTGGACAGTCCCTTGTCGACGAGCGTCGAATCGTTCGCGAAGTGGTGGATCGGCATGAGCTCGAGCCCATTGACGCCCAACGACTGCAGATGCTCGATGATCACCGGGTGCGCGACGGCCGTGTACGTGCCGCGGATCTGCTCGGGGATGTCGGGGTGGGTTTGGGTCAGGCCCTTGACGTGCGCCTCGTAGATCACGGTGTCGGCGTACTCGTGTTTGGGCGGGCGGTCGGTGCCCCAGTCGAAGTACGGGTTGATCACCACGGACTTCGGCATGCTGCCCGCCGAGTCCTCGTCGTTGCGGCTGTCCGGATCGCCGAAATTGTAGGAGAACAGTTCCTGCCCCCACGTGAATGCGCCGTCGATGGCCTTGGCGTACGGATCGAGCAGCAGTTTGTTCGGGTTGCAGCGGTGGCCCGCGCCCGGATCGTACGGTCCGTGCACGCGATAGCCGTAGCGTTGGCCGGGTTCGACGCCGGGGATGAACCCGTGCCACACGAAGCCGTCGACCTCGGGCAGGGCGATCCGCGTCTCCCGCACGCCACCGGCGCCGTCGTCGTCGAACAGACACAGCTCGATACGTTCGGCAACCTCGCTGAACAATGCGAAATTGGTGCCAGAGCCGTCATAGGTCGCGCCGAGCGGGTAGGCCTTGCCCCGCCAGATTTCCAGTTCGGTCTCGGAGGTTCGATCTGCGGGATGCACAAATCGACCTTACGGCTGCGACGGTGAAGCGGTGGCGCAATGCACACTGGACCAACACTTCGACCTCGTCCGCGCGAGATGGAGCCACCTTTGCCCACCAGCCCTGACCTGCCCGACTACCGGACGCTGCGGTTCAAACTCGAAAATTCTGTTGCAACCATCACGCTCAACCGCCCGCAACAGCGCAATGCGTTCGGCGACGGAATGGGTGCCGAACTGGCCGATGCGTACACGCGCTGCGACGCCGACGACGACGTCAGGGTGATCGTCCTGACCGGGGCACCGCCCGCGTTCTGCGCGGGCGCAGACCTCGCCGCGGGCGAGCGCACGTTCACCGAGCCGGGGCCCGAGTTCAGCGCAGCGGGCATCGCGGTGCCGGCGTGGACGCTGGGCAAGCCGGTCATCGCCGCGATCAACGGGCACGCGATCGGGCTCGGCCTGACGCTGGCGTTGCAGTGCGACATCAGGTTCTTCGCGGCCGACGCGCGCTACGGCGTGGTGCAGACGCGGCGGGGCATGGTTGGCGACGCCTACTCGCACTGGATCCTGCCGCGCCTGGCCGGGCTCGCCAACGCCGCCGAGATCCTTTTGAGCGGCGCGACTTTCGACGGGCACCGCGCTGTGCAACTCGGCCTCGGCAGCCGGGTCCTGCCCGCGGACGACGTGCTGCCCGCGGCGCTCGAGTTGGCGCGCGACATCGCCGTCAACACCGCGCCGATGTCGGTCGCGGCCAGCAAGCGGCTCCTGTGGGATTCGTTCGACCTCGACCGGCAGGCCGTCGGCGCGCGAGAGACCGAGATCCATCTGCGCCTGATGGGCCACGACGACGCGCGCGAAGGCGTGCGCGCCCACACCGAGCGCCGCGACCCGCGCTGGACCGGTCGCCCGGTCGACCCGATTAACTGACTTTGACTCCGGCAGTCCGCAATTCGCTCACCGCCGACGCGGTGCTGTCCGGTGCGACGCCGGCCGTCAGCTTCGTCAGGACGCGCGTCGTGAATCCGGCCCTGGCGGCGTCGGTCGCGGTGGCCGCGACACAGTAGTCGGTCGCGATGCCCACGACGTCCACCGTGTCGACGTCACGCTGCCGCAGCCAGTCCGCGAGCGTCGTGCCGGACTCGTCGGTGCCCTCGAATCCGCTGTAGGCCGCCGAGTAGTGGCCCTTCTTGAACACGGCCTCGACCGTCGACGCGTCGAAGTCCGGGTGAAACTCGGCTCCCGGCGTCTCGGCCTCGCAGTGACGCGGCCAGGACACCCGGTAGTCGGGGGTGTCGGAGAAGTGCTCACCCGGATCGATGTGGAAATCCTTGGTCGCCACGACATGGTGATAGCCGTGGTCGCCGGCCAACAGTTCGGTGATACCGCGCGCCACCGCCGAACCGCCGGCGACGGCAAGCGAGCCGCCCTCGCAGAAATCGTTCTGCACGTCGACGACGATGAGTGCGCGCATGCCTCGACGGTAGCGGGTCAGCGGGTAAAGCGTGTGGTCTCCGACAGGCCGGCGCGGGGGATGCGGACACCGTTGACGGCCGCGGTGTCGTCCGCATAGCCGAACGAGATGCCCATCAGCAGTTTTCGGCCCTCGACGCCGAGTTCGGCACGCACGGTGTCGGCGTAGAAGCTCAACAGTGCCTGCGGGCACGACGCGATGCCGTGCGCGGTCATGGCGAGCATCAGCGTCTGCGCATAGATTCCCATGTCGGCTGCGATGCGCGCTTCGGTGTTGTTGGGCGCGAACAACATCGCGACGTGCGGTGCACCGTAGAACCGCAGGCTCTCGGTGTTGTAGCCCCGCAGCAAATCGGTCTCATCACGTGCGATGTCCAGCGCCGCGTAGAGACGGGCACCGAAATCGGCGCGCCGGTTCTGCAGCGGGCCCTGGAAGAGACCCTCGCGATACGGGAAATCCACCGAGACGCGGTCCTCGGCATGCGCGGTGACCAGGGCGTCGGCCAGGCGATCGCGCGCGGGGCCGCTGACCACCTCGACGTGCCATGGCTGCGTGTTGGAGTTCGACGGCGCGTGGCCCGCGAGTTCGAACACCGCGCGCATGGTCTCCTCGGGCACCTCGTCGGGCCGGAACGCGCGGATGGCGCGGCGGCCTCGGATCAACCGGTCGGCGGATTCGGCCAGTTCAGCGGTGGTCAGAGACATGCGGAGCCTTTCAAGTACACGTTTGCGTTTACATCGCAGACCCTACCGGGTAGTCCGCGCAAAGTAAACGTCAACGTATACTGATTGCGTGACCACACCGCGCGGTCGTGGAGGCCGAGAACGCATCGTCGCGGCCGCCGCCGCGCTGTTCGAGGCACAGGGCATCACCGCGACAACGATGGAGCAGATCGCCGCGAAGGCGCCGGTGTCCAAACGCACTCTGTACGCGCACTTCCCGACGAAGGACGACGTCGTGGTGACGTACCTGCAGTACGTCTACGAATCCGGGCTGACCGTCGAGAGCGCCCTCTACGACGCCGAAGTGCCTGCCCGCGAGCGCATCCTGGCGATGTTCACGGTGCCGACGCGTCGCGACGGCCCGGTACGCGGCTGCCCGTTCGTCGCCGCGGCCACCGAGTTTCCCGATCCGGACAGCCTGGCCCACGCCTACACCCGGGAACGTAAGCAGGCCTTCACGATTCGGATCGCAGAGTTGCTGAGCGACCTCGGGGCCGAGGATCCACAACACCTGGCCGAGCAGCTCGCGATCCTCACCGATGGGGTCGCGAGCCGTTCCATGGTGTTCAACGACGCGCGCCGCGGCGACGTGGGGCGCGCTGCGGCCGAGGCGCTGCTCACCGCCGCCGGACTCTAACCGCCGAACAGCAGGTACAACCCAGTGAAGGTGTAGCCCACCATGACGAGCATCATCGCGAGCTGCCCGGTCAACTGGTTCGGTTTGGGCAGCAGCCGTAGCGCGCGGTCGTGCGCGGCGATCACCCCGGCCACGTGACCGGCGAGCACGAAGCCCACCTTGAGTGTCGCCAACAGCGAGGGATGTTGCGACAGAAAGTAATTGACCTCGACACCCTCGAGACCGAACAGCAGGATGACGGTCTGCTGGCCCTTCTCGACGAGGTAGGACAGGTAGTGGGCGAACACGTAGCCGATCACGATCGGGATGAGTGAATGCGCCATGAGGCCGGGCAGCTCGCGGCGGCGTTCGCGGTCGACCCCGCCGGTCGCGCGGGCGGCCAACCAGAACGTCCCCGCCACCGTGGCGGCGAACACCAGCAATCCGGCCGTGCGGATCAGGGAGGCTTCGAGCGCCGAACCGGAGTTGTCGTCGACGAAATTGCGCCATTGCGGCATCGCCGAGAAGCTGTCGAATGCCGTCGAGCCGAGCAGCACCGCGAGCACCGCGACGACACCTGGCCGCACCGGCAACGACGGCAGATGATCGAACGGGTTCCCGATCGCGATGCGGCCGTCGGACCGGCGCAGCGGCGACAACCGCGACGCCACCATGCTGTACACGTCGAACGGGTCGGCGTGCGACAACCATCGCTCACCGAAGCACACCGCGCCCGCGAACGTCACCACCAGATACACGAGCAGCCAGTTGCGGATGGCCGCAAGCGATCCCGGATCCGGGCTGGCGAGCTCGAGCCACACGAACGCGAACAGGCCCGCGGCGGCGGGCCAGTAGCCGAGGCGTTCGGGATACCGGCGATCGGTATGCGGCAGGAGCCGGTACACGGTTCGCACGGGCGAGATGACCCGCCACACCGGACCCATCAGGAGGGACAGCGTGACCAGGCCGACCCACAACAACACGTAGAAGACACCGGGCAGCGGATTCGACGCGTCCTGCGGCCCGAAGAACGCGGCGACCGCGACCCACCCGGTGAACGCGAGCGCGAGCAGGCCGACCGTCCACCGCGTGACGGGGGAGTCCACCACGGCCGTCACCCAGCCCGGCAGCGGCCGTCCCGGCTTCGCGGGATCGAATCTCGGCCGCCGCCAGGCCAGGGCCACGACGGCGAAGGTGAACGTCAGCGTCCACGCCGCACCGATCAGCGCGTACGTGTACGGAACCGGAAGATCGGTCGAACCGCCGAGGCCATGGGCCAGTAGCGCGGTCCGGTCCGAAGTCACTGCTGCACTTGCACGCTGGCGATGACGCGGTTCAGCTGGTGCAGTTCGATGTCGACGGTGCCGGGAACGTCGACGGTGAACTGGAACTGCTGGCCATTGCGTGGCTCGATCTTGAAGGTGTGCTCGGGATTGGAGTGCACGTGGAGTTCGTCGGCGGCGTCGCTGTTGACCCGCACCACGATCGGATCTTTGACCTTGGCCTGCAACTGGGCGTTGGTCGGGGTCACCTCGCCACCCTTGATGGTCACGTCGATCACCAGTCGGTTGGGCGCCTGCTGCTGATCGGTCATGTCCGACGGGCTGACGGTGGACTCTGACGGGGTGGCCGGGCTGCTCGCCGCACTGCCCGTGCCATCGGAATTCTCCGATCCGCCACAACCGGCCGTCACCAATGCGAGAGCGGTCGCCACGACGATGAAACTGCTTCTACGTTTGGTCACGGTGAACCATCTTGGCCTGCGTCGTCCTCACCTTCACTGTGAGCCACGTCTCCCTTCCGCCGGTCCCGCATCGCGATGTAGACGACCACCCCGACCACCACCACGGCGGGCGCAAACGCGGGCAAGGCCAGCAGCAACGTGTGGTCGGCTTGGTAGGTGGTCACGGCAGCTATCACGTCTGTGGCTGCACCGGCCGTGGCTCGTCGATCTTGCTGCCCGCGGCCAGCTCTCGCGCGTTGATCCGGCCCGCGCCCCACGTCAGTGCGGCTATCAGAATCAGCGTGCACACCAGGACCACCAGCGAAGCCACGTTGAACAACCACGATGGGTGGTTCAGGTTGCGTTCGCGCTGCAGCAGCGTGATCTCCTGCACGAAATCCCGGGTCGCAGAAGCCTGCGCGGGCGTCTCCTCGGCCCCGATACCGGGATCGGCGGGCAGGAACACCGGAACTCCGGCCATCGTGGTGCCGTCCTGGATCCGCAGGACCGTCTTCCAGCTGCCCGACACCGGGATCGGCTGAGTCGAGCGGTAGTGGCCGGGGCCCACCTTCTCCAGCCGGTCGACGACCAGGCCCCGCTCGTTGGCGAGCCCGCCCTGCCAGGCCAGGATCGACACCCATTCCGGATTGTCGCTGACCAGGTTCGCCGGGGTGATCTGCACATCGGCCGAAACCATCCGCTGGTCGGTGTCACTGGGCAGGTCGGTCAAAGTGACTGTCGCATTGGCGCTTTCGGGTACCTCGGTGCGCAGGCCGTTGGCCACCGCGCCGCCGATCACCAGGACGGTCGCCACGACGATCGAGATGCCTGCGGCAGGCCGCGGCAGCCGCTGGCCGGTGAGCACGAGCGCGAGCAGCGCACCGCACAATCCCATGCCGATTGCTACGGGTATCGCCATCGCCAGCGCCTCACCCCACATACTCGTGGGCCACGGGTAGCGGTACACGGCGCCGATCCACAACGACTCCAGCCACAGCCCGACGGTCGCCACGCCCAGCCCGCCGATCGCGCCGAACAGGATGGGCCGCTTGACAAGTGGCGTCAGCGCCAGCAGCTCCACCACCAGGGCCGGTCCCAGATATAGGGCGAACCAACTGGTCGGCGCACCCAGCACCGGGCCGACGATCAGCGCAACCGCACCGCGCAGCAGGACCGCCAATCCCGCAGCGATCAGCGCGCCGCCGGGCCCGAGTACGAGCCTGGCCGCAACGGCCGCCATCGCCGCAGCACCGGCGATCATCATCGGCTGCAGCACCAGGCGGAACTGTTCGACGCCGAAGTCGTACTCGATCTGGAACACCGACAGCCCGATGAACAGGCCGCCGAACGACAGGTAGTAGAGGAACTTGTTGAACTTCGTGTCGTCGGCGATCTCGGAGCCCATCGACACCCGGCCCTCGTGTTCGAGCAACAGCACCGCGATCAGTGACAGCCCGGCGCCGCCGATCAGCATCAAATGCGTTGGGCCCCAAAGCGTGACGTCCTGGCCGAAGATGCGGTGCCAGACGTCGTCGAGCGGGAAACCGATCAGGGCGTACAGACCGCACAACGCCATCAGCACACCGCCGACCGGTGCGTACCAACTACGGGTGATCCGGATCGCGGCAGGCCCGGGCTTCTCGTACGGCAGCACGATCGCCATGGAGCCGGCGATGAACAGCAGGAACAGGCCGATCAGGATGAAGTAGTGCGCCGGGTTGGCCAGTGGCCCGGCGTCGCGGCCCTTCCCAATGTGCAGACTGACGTCCCAGATGAAGCCGAACAGCGCGCAGATGATGGTCGCGGTGAACAGGAACACCTGCAGCGCGACCCACGGCGGCCGGTGGAACTTGCGCCCGAGTCGTTCGGCGAAGTTGTTGAGCCACGTGATGCGGCGCTGCCGGTGCAGGTAGCCGATCCACAGCAGCGCGACCGTGACGACCATCGCGACGACCGACATACCGATCACCTGGTCGAGTGCGGCGCCCCCGCCCTCGGTGCCTGCTGCAGCGCTGACCGAAACGTTCGACGAACCGATCATGATCCCCACCCACTGACTATGCCCGAACGGATGCTACCGGTGGGTAATGTTGCCAGAACTGAGCTAGCCGAAACAGAGGTACGCGGTACCGCGAGGCCTGGATAGCTACTTTCTGCTCCACGACGTGACCGGCCGGTCGCACCGTTCGCCGTCGACGAAAACGTCGACGTGCTCGTCGAAGAAGCAGATGCGATCGCGCACGGGTTCGGCGTCGACCAGGGGTTCGTGGTAGGTCCAGGCCAGATCGGCAGGTCCGCCCGGCAGCGAGTAATAGCTGGCACGGCCCTTGTACGCGCAGTACGTGACGGTCTTGCTGAGGTCGAGGGCCGTCGCCACGTCCTCGCGCGGCAGGTAGAACCGCGTCGGCAGCGCGGTTTCGAACAACAGCAGCGGACGCGACGATTCGGCGAGGGCCTTACCGTCGAGTTCGATGCGGACGGTGCGGCGGCTGCGCCGGATGTCGATGCGGTGGAACGGGTCGTGCGGGTGCGCGACGATCGGCTCGTCCTCTTCCCGCCATTCGAAGGTCGCGAAGTCGAGGATCACGAAATCGGCGAGGTCGGGATCGTCGGGTTGGAAGGCTGCCGCGGGCCCGGTTTCCTCGCCGGCGATGACGTCGAAACATGTGCCGGGGGCGGTGTGCGCGGTGAACGGCACCGACGGATCGAGGAATCCCGGTATCTCGTCGTCGCCGCAATCGCCACCGGCCGGGACGAGCTGCGCGCTGAGCGCGGCGCGCGGCACCGCATAGGTCGGCACCACCCGGCGCGGTTCCCACACCAGTACGGCGTCGCATGTGTCGACAACGGGCTCGCCGCCCATGCAGGCTCGAATTCGTTTGGCAGTCGGCTGATATCGCAGCGATTGCAGGTGGCTCGCCAGGAGATCGGCCATTTTCACTGCCATTTCTCCATTATCGACCGCCTCGGGCGGTTGTGCGTGCCGGTCGGGAAAAAGCAAAGAGCCCCTGCCTGGTGGCAGGGGCTCTGGTTTTCGCCGGCGCTACTTCACGTCGACATAGACCGTGCGCTGCGTGACGCTCGAGTTGAGCGTGTCGGTACGGCTGTAGTTCTGGCCGGGCCGGATCGCCACGACGGTGGCCTGATCGAGCGGCGCCGAACCGAGCCGATTGACGATCACGACATAGCCCTGCCGCTGCAGTTGGCTGATGGTCTGCTGGGCGTTGTCGGGTCCGGCCGGCGCGGCATGGCCGGGTGCGGCCAAGCCGATGATCGCGGCGGCCAATCCACTTGCGGCGATGGTGGCCACCCCGAGCCCCTTCGCTATCTTCTGCACTTTCGCGCTCCTTCTCATCCTCTTCGCTAGGCTGCGTTATGTCCTGATAAACCACCAGGTCAGGCCTTTTAATTTCCGGTGGCAGAAATTTATTGACCGATGTCAGAATTTGTGTGCGGACAATGAGACCGGCGTCATGGCGGCTGCGTCAGCGCGACGGGATCACATGCGGTCCGACCGTCGCGATCGTCGCGGGCACCCTCCTCGACCCGGCCCACCGCGCCAGAGTGCTGCAACCCGACGGCGAGGAGTGGTTCGCGCGGGAACAGGGCCGCATCCACGCATCGGTCAATCAGGTTTGGCCGCGCCGGCTCGGCACGACCCCGGCCGGCATGGCGCGGGCGCTGACCGATCTGGCCGCCGCCCGCGGGGTCGCCTACCGCTGGCGGCGGTTCCGGGGCAGGCGTGACGCATTGGCAGACGTGCGCGGTGCGGTCGCGGCGGGCTTGCCGGTCGCGATGCTGATCGGCGAAAGAGGCATACCGCGGCACTGGGTGCTGATCGTCGACGCGAATGACGAGGCGCTGCAGTGCTACGAGCCGTCCTCGGGCCGCGTCATCGCTGTGCGCGTGGCGGCGGTGCGGGAGGCCCGCATAACCGGATTGGGCTTCGCGCGGCCGTTTGCGTTCGTACTTCCCACTAGCGTCGAGGCATGGCCAGGAACTATGCGACCGCAGACGTAGTAGGTATCGACAAGCTTCTCGATTTCGTGCGACCCAGGCACCGGATGGTGCTGACGACCTTCCGGGCGGACGGGTCGCTGCAGAGTTCACCGGTGACGGGCGGGGTGGACGAGCAGGGCCGCATCGTGATCGCGAGCTACCCGCAGCGAGCCAAGTCGGTCAACATCGGCCGTACGCCGCGGGCGAGCGTGACCGTGCTGTCCGACGAATTCAACGGGCCGTATGTCCAAATCGACGGCGATGCCGAGGTGATCGGCCTGCCCGACGCGGTCGAACCGCTGGTCGACTACTTCCGGTCCATCTCCGGCGAACACCCCGACTGGGCGGAGTATCGCCAGGCGATGGTGGATCAGGGCAAGTGCCTCATCCGCATCACGCCGACGCGTTGGGGTCCGGTCGCGACCGGTGGCTTCCCGCCGCCGCGGTGAGCCGATAGCTGGCGAACGCGTTGCGTCGGCTAGCACGTCAAACTATAGTCTGGACACATGTCCAGAGGTTTCGGAGTCGGCGCGTGAGCGCGTCTTCCCAGTTCAGCGCGATTCCGGACGCCGGGTGAGCTGATATGCGCATCGCATTGCTGTCGTACCGGAGCAAGACCCACTGTGGCGGCCAGGGCGTCTATGTGCGTCATCTCAGCCGCGGCCTCGCCGAACTCGGCCATGACGTCGAGGTGTTCTCGGGCCAGCCGTACCCGGAGGGTCTCGACCCCCGGGTGACGCTGACCAAGGTCCCGAGCCTCGACCTCTACCGGGAGCCCGACCCGTTCCGGGTTCCGCGGCCCAGCGAGATCCGCGACCGCATCGACGCGCTGGAATTGCTGACGATGTGGACGGCCGGCTTCCCGGAACCGCGGACGTTCACGATGCGCGTCGCGCGCATCCTCGCCGAGCGGCGCGATGAGTTCGACGTGGTTCACGACAATCAGAGCCTTGGTTCCGATCTGCTCAAGATCGCCGGGCTGGGACTGCCGGTGGTGGCGACCGTGCACCATCCCATCACGCGTGACCGCGTGGTCGACGTGGCCGCGGCCAAGTGGTGGCGTAAACCGTTGGTGCGCCGGTGGTATGGATTCGCCGAGATGCAGAAGAAGGTCGCGCGGCAGATCCCGGAACTGCTCACGGTGTCGTCATCGTCGGCAGCCGACATCGCCGAGGACTTCGGCGTGGCGCCGGGGCAGCTGCACATCGTGCCCCTCGGCGTGAACACCCAGCTGTTCAAACCCGCCGAGCAGCGGGTGAGCGGCCGCATCATCGCGATCGCCAGTGCCGATGTACCGCTCAAGGGCATAAGCCATCTGCTGCACGCGGTTTCGCGGCTCCGCGTGGAACGTAACCTCGACGTGCAGTTGGTGTCGAAGCTCGAACCCAACGGCCCGACCGAGAAGCTGATCGCTGAGCTCGGCATCTCCGACATCGTGCACAGCTCGAGCGGGCTGACCGACGAAGAACTGGCCGGCCTGCTCGCCTCGGCCGAGGTCGCGTGTATTCCTTCGCTCTACGAAGGCTTTTCGCTGCCCGCGGTGGAGGCCATGGCCAGCGGTACCCCGATCGTGGCCAGCCGCGCGGGCGCCCTGCCCGAAGTGGTCGGCCCGGACGGCGAATGTGCGCGCTTGGTGCGCCCGGCCGATGTCGACGAACTCACCGCGGTGCTCGGCCAATTGCTCGACTCGCCGCTCGAGCGCCGCCGGTTGGGCGCGGCGGGACGGCAGCGGGCGCTGGATGTCTTCAGCTGGGAATCGGTTGCCGCGCAGACGGTGTCGGTTTACGAACTGGCTCGCGAACGGATGGGGAAGAAGGTGGGGCCATGCTGACCGTCGACTTCGACCGGCTCGGTGTCGGCCCGGGCACGTCGGTGATCGACGTCGGTTGCGGCGCGGGCAGGCACACCTTCGAGGCGTACCGGCGGGGCGCGCACGTGATCGGATTCGACCAGAGCGTGTCCGATCTGAACGACGTCGACACGATGCTGCAGGCTATGCGCGAGGAGGGCGAGGTCCCCCTCTCCGCGCGCGGCGAGGCCGTCAAGGGCGACGCGTTGGATCTGCCATACTCCGACGGCACGTTCGACTGCGTCATCGCATCGGAGATCCTCGAGCACGTCCCCGAGGACGACCGCGCCATCGCCGAACTCGTGCGGGTGCTCAAACCTGGTGGCTCGCTGGCGATCACGGTGCCGCGCTGGCTGCCCGAGAAGGTGTGCTGGCTGTTGTCCGACGAGTACCACGCCAACGAGGGCGGCCACATCCGGATCTACAAGGCCGACGAACTTCGCGACAAAGTGCTCGCCCACGGTCTCAAGCTGACCCACACCCACCACGAGCACGCCCTGCATTCGCCGTACTGGTGGCTGAAATGCGCTGTCGGGACGGACAAGAACGATCACCCGGCGGTCAAGGCCTACCACCAGTTGCTCGTGTGGGACATGATGGGCCGGCCGTGGCTCACCCGTACCGCGG
This sequence comes from Mycolicibacterium wolinskyi, assembly GCF_002101965.1. Taxonomy (GTDB): domain Bacteria; phylum Actinomycetota; class Actinomycetes; order Mycobacteriales; family Mycobacteriaceae; genus Mycobacterium; species Mycobacterium wolinskyi. Next base: position 200,880 of record NZ_LQQA01000013.1, on the reverse strand, counting down.
AGTCGTTGCTCAACCCGTTCATCGGCAAGAGCGTGGCCTTGTACTTCGTCAAGCCGGGCCACGGCAAGTAGGTGGTGGATGTTGCGCTTGCCTGAGCTCCCGGGCGTGCCCGGTGTGTTGACGCCGGACGACTGCCTGCAGACCGCGCGGTCGATTGCGGCAACCCAGGAATCCTCAGGTGCGCTGCCGTGGTTCGACGGTGGCCACACCGATCCGTGGGACCACGTCGAGAACGCCATGGCGCTCACCGTGGCCGGGCTCATCGAACCGGCGCGCGCGGCGTTCGACTGGTGCCGCACCGTCCAGCGGGCCGACGGCTCCTGGCCGATCCAGCTGCGCAACGGGGTCGTCGAAGATGCCAACAGCGACAGCAACTTCTGCGCCTACGTCGCGACCGGGGTGTGGCACCACGTCCTCGTCACCGGCGATCGCGGATTCGCCGAGACCATGTGGCCCGTGGTGACCCGAGCGATCGACTTCGTGCTGGGGCTGCAGGCGCCCGGCGGCGAAATCTACTGGGCCAGCACACCTTCCGGCCCGGTCGAGGAAGCGCTGCTGACCGGATGCGCGAGCGTCTACCACAGCATCCGCTGCGGGCTGGCCCTCGCGGACTACCTGGGTGATCCGCAACCGGAATGGGAGGTCGCGGTCGGCCGTTTGGGCCACGCCATCGCCGAACACCCGGAAGCGTTCGCGGCCAAGGACACTCACGCGATGGAGTGGTATTACCCGGTGCTCGGCGGTGCCCTGCTCGACGATGCCGCCAGGAGCCGGATCGACGGCCGCTGGGATGACTTCGTGGTGCCCGGCCTCGGTATCCGCTGCGTCGACCACCGGCCGTGGGTCACCGGAGCCGAGACGTGCGAGCTCGTGATGGCGCTCGACGCGATCGGCGATACCCGGCGTGCCCACGAGCAGTTCGCGGCCATGCACCACCTGCGGGAAGCCGACGGATCCTATTGGACCGGGCTGGTTTTCGCCGACGGCAAGCGCTGGCCCGAGGAGCGCACCACCTGGACCGGTGCGGCGATGATCCTGGCCGCCGACGCGCTTTCGTCGACAACTGCCGCGAGCGGCATCTTCCGCGGCGAGGGCCTGCCACGCGGACTCGAAGGCGAGTACGACTGCGAGTGCGTGGTCAACTAGACCGGCCGGGGCGTCAGTCCAGTTCGCCCGGTGTGCCCGAGGTGCGTTCCAGCACGCGCATCGAACCCGTCGCCGAGACCTCCCGGAACGCTCCCGTGTTCAGCGCACGCTGATAGATGTGGAACGGCGCCTGCCCGCCGTCGTCCGGATTGGGGAAGACGTCGTGGATGATCAGCGTGCCGCCGACCTCGACCCAGCGCGCCCACCCCTCGAAGTCGCGCTGCGCCGCCTCTTCGGTGTGCCCGCCGTCGATGAACAACAGCCGCAACGGCATTCGCCAACCGCGCGCGACGATCGGGGACTTGCCGACGATGGCCACCACATGCTCGTCGAGACCCGCGGCGTCGAGCGTGTGCCGCATCGTGGGCAAGGTGTCGAACAGGCCGGTCTCCGGATCGACGAGCGTGGTGTCGTGGTACTCCCAGCCGGGCTGGTGTTCCTCGGAACCGTGGTGGTGATCGACGGTGTAGAGCACCGAGCCCGTCTCTTGAGCCGCCGCGCCGAGCATGACCGTCGACTTGCCGCAGTAGGTGCCGATCTCGACCCCGACCCCGCCGTCGAGGTAGGCGACCGCGGCGTCGTACAGCGCACGGCCCTCGTCGGCCGGCATGAAGCCGATGACCTGTTCGGCCAGGGTGAACAAGCGCTCGGCGCGCGGCGGCAACGCGGTGTCGGCAGGGCTCATGGGTGACAACATACCGTTGCTGGTCACCCGTAGTTGTAGTAGCGTCCGGACACGTGTCCGATCCGGCTCTGGAGTCGACTCGCCGTCGTCTGAGCGCACGGCAGGCTGACACCGTCGAACGTCTGGGCCGGGCCGCCGTGGAGCTGATCAGCCGCGAGGGTTTCCCCGGCCTGACCGTGCGCCGGGTGGCTGCCGAGGCAGGCGTCGGTTCGGCGACCGCCTACACCTATTTCTCGTCGAAGGAACACCTTGTCGCCGAGGTGTTCTGGCGTCGGCTGTCGGCCTCGCCGCCCGCGGTGCATGAGTCATCCGATCCGGCGACCCGGGTCGTCGAGGTACTGCAGCACATCGCGTCGCTGGTCGCCGACGAGCCCGAGTTCGCCGGCGCGGTGACCAATGCGTTGCTCGGCAAGGATCCCGATGTCGACGTTCTGCGGCAGCGCATCGGCGCCGACATCCGGCTGCGTCTCGTCGCGGCGCTCGGGCCGGACGTGGACGGCGACGTGATCGAGGCACTCGAGCTGCTCTACACCGGAACCCTCGTATGGGCCGGCATGGGATACGAGTCGTACCCGGATATCGCACGGCGGCTGGAGAAGTCGGCGCGCCTGGTGCTGAGCTGAGACGTCGGTGGCAGTCAGAGCCGAATAAGCGAGAACGGGTAGGTCCGGGTCCCACCCGGTGCGCCGTCGCAACCGGTTGCGAACGAGGAATTGAGTGTTCCTCGTAAGGTCGCCGAGTCCCATGAGTACACGTCGCGGGTCGGGATCGTCGGGCCGTAATAGACGTTGCCGCACCGTAGCCCGTCCGGGACGTCGACGGTCATGGTGTAGCGCCCGTCTGCCACGTACGCGTTGCCCCGGTACTCGAATGCCTTCGCGATCGGCATCGGGATGGCATTGACCTGCACGCAATCTGGCGCTTCGGGGACACAGAAGGAAATCGCCCAGGTCCAGGTATGAAAGTCATACCGCTCCGGGATGATCAACTGATAGTTCGCATAGAGCGGCCCGGCGTGTGCGGGAGGGGAGAAGAGGCCGCCCATGGCCAGCACGCCTGCCAGGACCATGGTCGCCCTTGTTATCTGCATGCGATGTCTCCGTAGGTGATCCGGTCGTCGAAAGCCATCGACTACATATGTGATCCGCCGTCGATGCGGACCTCGGTGCCGGTGATGAAGTACGCATCGTCGCTGCCGAGCATCGCCACCACGCTGGCGACCGCATCCGGCCCGGCGAAGATGGCCCCGCCGTCGAGCGGGAGCATGGGCGCGACTTTGCCGAAGAGGCTGTAGTCGGCGTCCTCCGGCAGGCCCGGTCCGACGCTCTGCCGTGACGTGCCGGATCCGTCTGTCATGCCGGACGAAATCGACCCTGGCTGAACACAATTGAAGCGAATACCGGCTTTCGCGAACTCCGACGCCCAGGCATGGGTCATCGACAGGACGCCACCCTTGGACGCCGCATAGGCCGCCATGTAGGGGTGTGCGAAGTGCGCGGAGGTGGAGCTGAAATTCACCACGGCCGGGCCCCTGCCCTCGTGCAGCGGGCCGATCGCCTCCCGGGTCACCAGGAAGGTGCCGGTAAGGTTGATCCGCAGGACCTGTTCGAACTCGGCCAGGGTGGTCTGAGCGAGATGCCCCGAGCGCAGTATGCCCTCAGCGTTCACGAGAGTGTCGAGCCCACCCAGGGTTTTGACTGCGTCGGCGACACCGGCCCGCACCGAGTCCTCCTTGCCCACGTCCATTTCGACAGTCTTCAACCGCTCGCCGAATGTGCCTGCCTTCGCGGTGGTGTCGGTCAGGCCTTCGGCACTGATATCGGCGGCCACCACTTGGCCTCCCTCGGCGAGAATCCGCAAGACGCTCGCTTGTCCGATGCCTGAGCCACCACCGGTGATCAGCACCCGGCGGTTGGAGTACCTCGACAGGGCCGGTGTAGGTTCGGACGGCAGATCAGGCACTGTGCAACTCCCTGTTCATTAGCTGTTCTGGACGATGGGCGGGACCCGGCTCCGACTACGTTGCGTCCCAGGGGGCTCCGCTGTCGAGGTGCCTCCCGGTGGGTGGGACGAGCTGTGTTCCCGGTCACCCTACGGCTGCCAAGGTGGGGCGTCCACGAAGATCGGCAGGTTGCCGAATCATTCCAAGGTGAGATCGTGATGGAGTATTCGGCGACAGATGGTTAACAAAGCCGCGGACCGCTGGTCCACCGGGCTGCCTGCGTTCGGTGCGGGCATGTCGGGAACGTTGCAGGCCGTCGGCGGACTGTTCTCGATGTCCGTCGACGCGGTGAAGTTCGCATTTCGCCGCCCGTTCCAGGGCAAAGAGTTTCTCGAGCAGTCCTGGTTCGTCGCACGCGTGTCGCTCATGCCGACACTCCTGGTGGCGATCCCGTTCACGGTCCTGGTCAGTTTCACGCTCAACATCCTGTTGCGGGAGCTCGGGGCGGCCGATCTCTCCGGTGCCGGCGCGGCATTCGGAGCGGTAACCCAGGTCGGCCCGATGGTGACGGTGCTGATCGTCGCGGGGGCCGGTGCGACTGCGATGTGTGCCGACCTCGGATCTCGCACCATCCGTGACGAGATCGATGCACTGGAAGTGTTGGGTATCAACCCGATTCAGCGACTCGTCACTCCCCGCATGCTGGCGTCCGGATTGGTCGCGCTGTTGCTCAACAGCCTGGTGGTGATCATCGGCATTCTCGGCGGCTATGCGTTCTCGGTGTTCATCCAAGATGTCAATCCCGGCGCGTTTGCCGCGGGTATCACACTGCTCACCGGTATCCCGGAGGTGCTCATCTCGTGTGTCAAAGCTGCCTTGTTCGGGCTGATCGCCGGGATGGTCGCCTGCTACCGCGGCCTCACGATCGCCGGCGGCGGTGCCAAGGCAGTGGGTAACGCGGTCAACGAAACCGTGGTGTACGCGTTCATGGCACTGTTCGTCGTCAACGTGGTTGTCACGGCTATCGGCATTCGGATGACGACCGGATAGCGGGGACGGAGCGATGGCAGTACGTGCGCTTTACCCGCGCCTCACCAGAGAGCTGAGTAAACCCATCGGGGTCGCGAATCGGCTCGGCGACCACACGTTGTTCTACGGCAGGGCGTTGGCAGGCATGCCGCACGCGGCCGTGCACTACCGGCGAGAGGTCATCCGGCTGATCGCCGAGATCAGCATGGGCGCAGGAACTCTGGCGATGATCGGTGGAACGGTCGTGATCGTCGGGTTTCTCACGCTGGCCGCCGGAGGAACACTGGCGGTCCAGGGGTACAGCTCACTGGGCAACATCGGCATCGAGGCGTTGACTGGATTCCTCGCGGCGTTCATCAACGTGCGGATCTCCGCACCGGTGGTGGCCGGTATCGGTTTGGCGGCGACGTTCGGCGCAGGGGTGACGGCCCAGCTCGGGGCCATGCGGATCAACGAGGAGATCGACGCCCTGGAGACGATGGGTATCAGGCCGGTCGAGTATCTGGTCAGTACGCGCATCGTCGCCGGGATGGTCGCGATCGTGCCGCTGTACTCCATCGCGGTCATGATGTCCTTTGCCGCCAGCAAGCTGACCACCGTCGTGATGTTCGGTCAGTCCGCAGGTCTGTACGAACACTACTTCGGGACATTCCTGAACCCCATCGACCTGCTGTGGTCCTTCTTGGAAGCGATCCTCATGGCGCTGGCAGTGTTGTTGGTGCACACCTATTTCGGGTACTTCGCGGCGGGTGGGCCCTCCGGTGTCGGTGTTGCCGTTGGCAACGCCGTGCGTACCTCGCTCATCGTGGTGATCTCGGTGACCTTGTTGGTGTCGCTGTCGATCTACGGCTCCAACGGCAACTTCAACCTGTCGGGTTAGGGGGAGCAACAAGATGACGAAAAGATCTGACGTGATTCGCCCGGTAGCCGGATTCGCGACGATGGCGGTGATCGTGGCGATCGTCGCCGTCGCGGTCGGGCTGTTCCGCGGAAGCTTCACCAAGACAGTTCCCGTCACGGTGCTCTCCGACCGGGCCGGTCTGGTGATGAACCCCGAAGCCAAAGTGAAGTTGCATGGGGTGCAAGTGGGTTCGGTCGATTCCATCGAGTCGCTGCCAAACGGCCAGGCCGCCATTCACCTGGCGCTGGACCGGTCTCACCTCGATGCGATCCCGGCCAACGTGACTGTCGACATCGCGTCGTCTACGGTGTTCGGCTCGAAGTTCGTCGAACTGGTACCGCCGGAAAACCCTGCGCTGCAATCAATACAGGCGGGGCAGGTGCTTTCGGCCGACCACGTGACAGTGGAGATCAACACCGTATTCGAGCAACTATCGTCGGTACTGGCGAAGGTTGAACCGGCGAAACTCAACGACACCCTCAGTGCATTGTCATCGGCGCTCGACGGCCGCGGCGACCAGATCGGCCAGATGCTCACCGACCTCGATGAGTTCCTGGCGAAGATCGACCCGAGCTTGCCGACCATGGAGCACGAGCTCGCGGTGGCTCCGCAGGTGATCAACGCATACGCCGATGCCGCCCCGGATCTGATGGCGACGGTTGACGCCGCCACCACAGTCAGCCGGACACTCGTGGAGGAGCGGGACAATCTCGACGCCTTGCTGATCAGTGTGATCGGCTTGTCCGACACCGGAAATGACGTCGTGGGCACCAACCGGCAGGCGATCACCAACGTGGTGCAACTGCTGGCACCGACCACGGATCTGACCAATCAGTACCACCAGGCGCTCACCTGTGGGCTCGGCGGCGCAGTCCAGCTCGCCAAGGCGCCGGGCAGCCCGGTCCCCGGCGGGCTGCTGCTGCAGACCGTCGTGCTCGGCCAGGAGCGCTACCGCTACCCGGCGAACCTGCCCAAGGTCGCGGCCAAGGGCGGTCCACAATGCACCGACCTGCCGAAGGTGCCTTTCCAGAAGCGTCCGCCGTTCGTAATCACCGACGTCAACGCCAATCCCGCGCAGTACGGGAACCAGGGCATCCTGCTCAATTCCGACGGTCTCAAACAGATGTTGTTCGGACCCATCGACGGGCCGCCGCGCAACTCCGCACAGATCGGGCAGCCGGGATGACGAGTGTGGGTAAGACCGCGGTCAAGTTCGGGATCTTCGGCGTGGTGATGGCATTGGTAACCGGCGTTCTGTTCGCGATCTTCGGACAGTACCGATCAGGTTCGACCCACGACTATTCGGCGGTGTTCACCGACGCGTCCAGTCTCAAGTCGGGAGACTCGGTGCGAGTGGCCGGCATCCGCATCGGCACCGTTCACGATGTTGCGCTGCAACCGGACAACACCGTGCTGGTGACCTTCGATGCCGACGACACGATTCGGCTCACCGATGGCACACGTGTGGCGGTCCGATATCTGAACCTGGTCGGTGATCGCTATCTCGAACTCGTCGATCAGCCGGGCTCCAGCCGAATTCAGCCGCCGGGGTCGCGCATCGGAACAGACCGCACGGACCCGGCCCTTGATCTCGACTTGCTGCTGGGCGGTCTGAAGCCGGTGATCCAGGGACTCAATCCGCAGGACGTCAACGCGCTCACCGGCTCACTGATCCAAATTCTCCAGGGCCAGAGCGGAGACGTGGAATCGCTTTTCGCTCGGACGTCCTCGTTCACCAACGCGATTGCCGACAACGGCCAGACCGTCGAGCAGCTCATCGTCAACCTCAACGACGCCCTGGGCACTGTCGCCAAGGACGGAGACAAGTTCTCCGGAACCGTGGATCGCCTCGAGAAACTGATCTCGGGCCTGGCCGCCGACCGAGACCCGATCGGAGATGCGATCACCGCGCTCGACAACGGGACGGCGTCGCTTGCTGATCTTCTGACTCAGGCCCGGCCGCCGTTGTCGGGCACCGTTGACCAATTGAACCGCCTGGCGCCGCTGCTGGCCAACGACGACGACCTGGCACGACTCGACCTCGCCTTGCAAAAGACCCCGGCCAACTACCGCAAACTGGTGCGGCTCGGCTCTTATGGCAGTTGGCTGAACCTCTACCTCTGCGGTATTTCAGTGCGCGTAACCGACCTCCAAGGACGGACCGCCTATTTCCCGTGGATTGTTCAGAACACCGGAAGGTGCGCGGAGCCCTGATGCACAAATATCGTGGATCTTCACTTGTCCGTGCCGGCCTCCTCGGGCTGGTACTGATCATGCTCGTAATTGTCGTGGGTCTTCAGCCACAACAGCTGTTGTCGATGGCGACCTCGGTTCGCTACCATGCCGAATTCGCCGAAGCCGGCGGGCTGTCGGCTGGCAACGCAGTGAAGGTATCGGGCGTCACCGTCGGCACCGTGTCCAGCGTCGAACTCGAAAACGGCCATGCGGTGGCGACTTTCGCAGTGGACGGCAAGATTCGACTGGGTAAGGACACAACTGCCCACATTCGGACCGGCACCCTGCTCGGGGAACGGGTATTGGCGCTGGAGCCCAGCGGCACCGGCAGCATCGGTTCTTCCGGTGTCATCCCGCTCACCCGGACGTCGTCGCCGTACTCACTTACCGACGCGGTGGGCGATTTCACCTCAAATACCGCTGGAACCGATACCCAGGCGATCAACCAGTCGCTGGACACACTATCGGAGACGATCGAGCGCGTCGCACCCCAGCTCGCCCCGACATTCGGTGGCGTGACGCGCCTTTCGAAATCACTCAACAGCAGAAACGAGTCACTGGCCAACCTGCTCACCAGCGCCGCTGATGTCACGGGGGTGCTATCTGAGCGTAGCGAGGAGGTCAACAGGCTAATCCTCAACGCCAACGATCTGCTCGGCGTGTTGCAGGAGCGTCGTTACGTGATCGTGAACCTGCTTGCCAGCACGTCGGCAGTCGCTCAGCAGCTGTCTGGCTTGGTCGCGGACAACGAACAGGAACTCGCACCGACGCTGGAAAAACTCAACAAAGTGTCGGAAATGCTGGAGCGCAATCGAGATAACCTCACGAACTCCCTGTCCGGGCTTGCGAAGTACCAGCTTACTCAGGGGGAGGCTGTGAACAACGGCTTCTATTACAACGGGTTCGTCTCCAACCTCCTACCCGGCTCCTCGATCCAACCGTTCCTGGACTACGCACTCGGTTTCCGTCGAGGCGTCAATGCAGGACAGCCACCCGACAACGCCGGTCCGCGTGCTGAGCTCCCATTCCCCGTCAATGGCATTCCTGGAGGATCACGATGATTGCCAAAGCGCAGCTCGTTCCGCGAACCTCCAAGTTATTGGCGATCGCATTGGCGGCCTTGGCAGTGGCAGGTTTGGGTTTGTTGGTCTACCAAAAGTCCTTCAGTCCCATGAAGATCTTTGCGTACTTCAGCTCGGCGACCGCGATCTATCCGGGTGATGAGGTGAGAGTTGTCGGTGTAAAAGTCGGCACCATCGAAGCCATCGAGCCACAAGGCACGCAAGCGAAACTCACGCTCGCTATCGATCGCAAAGTGCCGATACCGGTCGATGCCAAAGCGATAATCGTTGCGCAGAACCTGGTCTCGGCGCGCTACGTGCAGTTGACTCCAGCCTACGGGTCGCCCGCTGCGGCAAGCGGTCCCACGATGGCCGACGGCGCTGAGATCGGTCGCGACCGCACCGCCGTACCGGTCGAATGGGACGAAGTCAAAGAGCAACTCACCCGGCTGGCGACAGATCTCGGGCCGAGCAGTGGAGTATCTGGTACCTCGCTCGGGCGGTTCATCGACTCCGCCGCGAACGCTATGGCGGGTAACGGCGACTCGCTCCGCGAGACGATCGGTCAGTTGTCCGCGGTGGGGCGTGTCCTCGCTGATGGCAGTGGGAACATCGTCGACATCCTGAAAAACCTGCAGACGTTCGTCAGTGCCTTGCGCGACAGCAATGTTCAGATCGTGGAGTTTCAGGGTCGGCTGGCCGAGGTGACGAGTGTGATCGACGGCAGCCGCTCGGATCTTGACGCGGCGATCAGCGATCTGTCGAGTGCAGTCGGCGAGGTCAAACGGTTCATCTCCGGAACTCGCGACCGTACGGCTGAGCAAGTCAAGCGGTTGGCGAACGTCACTCAGTCGCTGGCCGACAACAGCATGGTGCTCAAGAACGTCTTGCACGCGGCGCCGAACGCTCTCGTCAACGGATACAACATCTACAATCCGGACACCGGAGGACCGCGAGGGTCGTTCGCTGTGAACAACTTTGCCAATCCGGTGGCGGCTGTCTGTTCCGCTATCGGTGCCGTTGAGAACGTCACAGCAGACGAAGCGGCGAAGTCGTGCGCGCAGTACCTCGGGCCGGCGCTGCGGTTGATGAACTTCAACTACCTGCCCATGCCGTTCAACGCGTATCTGGCACCGGCTCCACAGAATGTCATTTACTCCGATCCGGCCCTGGCGCCAGGGGGCGGCGGTACGCAGCCAGCGCCGGCGGAAGTGCCACCGGCAGTATCGGCATACACCGGCGCGGGCGATATCCCGCCGCCGCCCGGGTGGACTGATCCGGCTCATCCGCCCGGCGCGTACACGCCCGACGGGCTCCCGGCCAACCCGCAGCCGGCGTTGTTCCCCGGTGCGCCAGTTCCCCCGGGCGTCCCGGTACCAGCGCCTGCACCGACTCCTTCGAATCTGGAGGGCATGCTTTTGCCCGCCGAGGCTGCTCCAGCGCCGCAGCAGACTCAGGGCACACCGTGATCGCGCGGATGTCGACGCGTAGTCGGGTGGCTGCTGCGTGCTGTGCCGTTCTCACCGCTTCGGGGTGCGCGTTCGACGGAGTGAATGCGCTGCCGTTGCCCGGCACGGTCGGCACTGGTTCGGGTGCCGTGGCTTACCATGTCGAGGTCGCCAATGTCGGCACGTTGGAATCCAATTCACCAGTGATGGTGAACGATGTTGTCGTTGGCGCGGTGGGCCGGATGACTGTCGACGAGTGGCACGCCGACGTCGAGGTGTCGGTGGAGCCTGATGTTGTCGTGCCGGCCAACGCAGTTGCCACGGTCGGGCAGACGAGCTTGCTGGGCTCCATGCACCTGGCCTTGGATCCACCTGTAGGTGAGGAGCCCACTGGGCGACTGCAGGCCGGTTCCACCATTCCGCTGAACCGTTCGTCGACGTATCCGTCGACCGAGCAGACACTGTCGTCGCTGTCGACAGTCGTCAATGGGGGTGGTCTCACCCAGATCGGCGATATCGTTCACAACTTCAATGCCGCGCTCGACGGTCATGCCATACAGATTCGTGACCTCCTCACTCGGATGAACTCTGTGGTGGGGATGCTCGACAACCAGCGCGACAACATCGTTGCGACCATCGCGGCGATGAACCGGCTCGCAGGCACGATGGCCGGGCAACGCGACGTCATCACCAAAGCGCTGGACCGGATACCACCGGCTCTCGAAGTGTTGGTAGAGCAACGACCACAGATCACAACCGCTTTGGAGAAGCTGGGTGCGTTCAGCGACACGGCACATCAGCTGATCAATGATTCTCAGGCGGATCTGGTGCGCAACTTGAAGAACCTTGAACCGACGGTGCGCGCACTGGCCGACGTGGGACCCGATCTCGCGACCGCGTTGTCGTACCTGCCGACCTACCCCTACACCCAGGAGTTCATCGATCGCGGTATCCGAGGCGACTACATGAACCAGTTCATCGTTTTCGACTTCACGATCTCGCGGCTCAAAAGTGGCCTTCTCCTCGGGACACGGTGGGGGCAGCCGGGAGCCTCGTTGGTGCCCGCTCCAGGCGACCCCTGGTACTCGTCCTATACGTTGGACCCGCTCAAGGCTCCAGTGACACCAGTGCCTCGCGAGATCGCTACCATACCGCCCCTGATCGACGGACCAACCGGCGCGACTACCGGCAATGGTGGAGGCAACTGATGCTCACCCGATTTGTCCGCACTCAGCTGATCATCTTCACAATTGCCTCGGTGGTTGGTGTAAGCACCATGGTGTTCGTGTACTTGCAGGCTCCGATGCTGCTCGGAATCGGCCGGATCACAGTCAAATTGGAGCTTCCGACCACCGGTGGTCTGTATCGGTTCTCCAATGTCACCTATCGTGGCGTCGAAGTCGGCAAGGTCACCGAGATCGAGCCGACCCGGGACGGCGCTGTTATCACGATGTCGCTGCAGACGTCGCCGAAGATTCCGTCAGACGTGCAGGCCGATGTGCGCAGCGTGTCCGCGGTCGGCGAACAATACGTGGACCTGCGGCCCCGTACCGACGCCGGGCCGTACCTCGCGGATGGTTCGGTCATCACAGCCGAGAACGCTTCAATCCCACCGCCAGTCGGGCCGATGCTCGACCAGATGGGCGCGTTGGTCGACAGTATCCCTTCAGGCCAGCTCAGTGGACTGCTGGACGAATCGCACAAGGCACTCAATGGAGCTGGATTCGACCTGGGTTCGTTGTTCGACTCGTCGGCGCGTCTGGCCGCCGACGCCGACGGCGTCGGGGACAACACCCGCGCGCTGATCGATGACAGCCAGCCACTGCTGGACGGACAAGCCGATAGCGTCGACGCGATTCGGACGTGGGCGCGCAGTCTGGCGGGGATCACGCAGCAAGTGGCGGATGACGACCCTGCGGTTCGGACCATCCTGCAAACCGGTTCCGGAACTGCCCACGAAGCCTCTCGCTTGCTCGAACAGATCAAGCCGACGTTGCCGGTGCTATTGGCCAATCTGACCACAGTCGGGCAGATCGGCGTGACCTATCACCCGTCGATCGAGCAACTGCTGGTGTTGTTGCCGCCCTACCTTGCTGCCACGCAGTCCTATGGCTCGTCGCTGAATAATCCGACTGGTATGGCGCTGGCGGAGTTCACTCTCACCCTCAATGATCCGCCGGCCTGCACGGTTGGCTTCCTGCCGCCCTCGTCATGGCGATCACCGGCCGATCTCAGCGACGTCGATACTCCCGACGGCCTGTACTGCAAGCTGCCGCAGGACTCCCCGATCGGGGTGCGTGGTGCGCGTAACTTCCCGTGCATGGGGCAGCCAGGCAAGCGGGCGCCGACCGTCGAAATCTGCGAGAGTGACAAGCCGTTCGAGCCGTTGGCGATGCGTCAGCATGTGACCGGGCCGTATCCGGTCGATCCGAATCTCATCGCCCAGGGCGTTCCGCCCGATGACCGGGTCACCCTCGACGAACAGATCTACGGACCGATCGAAGGCACGCCGCCTCCGCAGGGTGGAGCGGTACCGCCCCCGCCGCCGGCGGACGCAGCGGTACCGGCTGCGCCGAGTGCCTTTGCGCCCGGACAACCGGGCCCATCGGTGGCGGTCGCCACGTACAACCCGCAGACGGGGCAATACGCGACCCCGGACGGCAACGTGTACCGCCAGCCTGACCTGGTGACGCCGGCCCCGAAGAACTGGGAAGACCTGCTGCCCAAGTGATTCGGGCCGTCGGCCAGCGCTGCGCCGGCAGCGTCAGGCTTTGACGAGTTTGAACGGCATGTTGATGTAGACCGGTTTGTTCACACCGCAGGCACCACTGGCGCCGGTGGTGATGTCTTCGCCGACCAACGTCGTCGAAGTAGGGTCCGATGTCCCGCCATCCGGGGACATCGCCTTGAACCGGAACACTTGAAGCCCGGGGGCCGTGCTTCCGTCTGGGCACGGTATCCAGTTCTCGACAGTGTGTTTGACGTACCAGACGCCACTCTTCTGGTAGATCGGTGCGGTCCAGCCGAAGGTGCTGTTCACAGTTCCGGTGCACTCGCCCGGATAGCTACATTGGCTGCTGATGGTCCAGGTGCTGCGCAGGCTGTCCTGCTCGTAGAACACCTCATTCTTGCGCGCCCACTCCCCGTTGGAGGTCGCGACATAAGTACCGTTGAGGCCCCATTCCGCGTTGTCCGCGTCGGCGGGCACGCCGGTCGCCACGCTGACGACCGCTGCTGCTGCGGTGGTGGTCAGCAATACGGGGATTCGCAACATCGCCTACTCCTCGGACTGGCCGGCTTCCACGAATTCGGCGGCGCCCGAGGCTAACAGCCGCAGCGGCGGTGGTGGGAGCGATTGTCCGCTGAGTGGACGTAGAGTGTCCCAACCGGGCGACGGTATGCCACAGTCCGCCCTGTGCGATCGACTGTGGTTGCGGCGTTGTTGGCCAGTATGTGCATCGTGCCGACGCTGATGACGCCGGCACGCGCACAGGCTCAGCCCGCGTTATGCGACGAAGCCTCGTGTGTTCCCGGGATCAAGCCGGGGGTGGTACTCGGCGCGCCCTGCGCCGAGACTGCCTACTACGTGTACGGCACGACGTCGTGGGGCCGCTTGGTCTTCTGCGGTTCCCCCCGACGGTATGAGCCGAGGTACTTCCGCTCGCCCTCCATGGCAGGCATCAAGGACTTCGGCTCGGGCTGTGAAGGATACGAGAATTGGGTTGCCCAGGCGCCCGACGGCTTGTTCTTGAGTTGCCACTCGCAGAACGGCGCCGCGCGGTGGGGACGGGGTGACTGATGCGTAGAAGCATCGCGGTGGCATCGGTCGTCGTAGTGTTGTCCGTGCCGTTTCCGGCGCACGCCGACGATCGGGTACTGCATCAGGTCACCTACACAGTGACCGCCGAAAGCCCGGTCACCGCCGACATCTATTACCGCGAGGCCGATCCGCCGACGTGGGCCGAATACAGTCACAATCCATACGTCTTCAGTCCCAAGGCCGAGGTGCGAGTGGGACCCGGCCAGCCGTGGGTGCTCAACGTAATGCTGGCCGATCCCGACCGATGGGCCATGGTGTCGGCCACCAGCGGGCGACTGCCGGCCTCGCCGATGTTCCGTTGTGAGCTGGCGGTCGACGGCGTGGTGATCACTACCGGAGACGGGCCGAAAGGCGCCCTCTGCGCGTTGCGGCATTGGTGAGCACCGTGCCAGTGTGACGCCGCCCACTGGGTGGGAAGAGGACGCTAACATCCGCACCCTCCGGTTTACCGTGCCGGAATGCTGTTACGAAGCAGGACAGAAGAGGCGGGGACAGATGCCGACCTGCTCGCCGAACAAGCCGAAGCCGAAGCTGCCGAGGCAGAGTCAGTGGCGGAGGCGGCCCGCGCCCGCGCCCGCGCGTTGCGGCAGGAGGCGGAGTCCAGCGGAGAGACCCCGACGGACGACGCAGAGGAGCCGGCAGATGTGCATAGCAGCGCTCGCGCACGTCTGCGCTTCCGCAGACCGAGGTGGACGACGGTTGCCGCCTGCCTGGCACTCCTGTGCACCGCAGCATTGCTCGGTGCTAGCGGATACATGACGTGGGAGCATCAGAAGAGGCTTCGGGAGGAGCGCAACCGCGCCGAGTTCACCGCCGCAGCGCGCCAGATCGTCGTCAACTTGATGTCCATCGACTTCAACAACGCCAACGACGACGTCCAGCGCATCATCGACAGTTCCACGGGGCCGTTCAAGGATGACTTCCAGCATGCTGCAGAGGATTTCATCAAGGTAGCTCAGGACGCGAAGGTGACCACGAACGCCACGGCGAACGCTGCGGCAGTGGAGTCGATGACCGACAGTTCGGCAGTTGTGTTGGTGACGGCCTCATCCACGGTGACCAACGCGGCAGGAGCCAAGGACGCTCCCCGTACCTGGCGTCTAAGTGTCGACCTCCAGCGTGACGGAGACCAGATCAAGATGTCCAAGATGGAGTTTGTGCCATGACGGTCGACGGAGCGATCGCAGTCGAAACCGGTGAAGACGCCGGTGAATTCGAGCCGCGTGCCGATGAGCCGAAGACCAACCGGATAAGGCCGGTTCTGCGGGCGACCGCAGCTAGGTGGCGCGTTGTCGTCGTGGTCGCATTGCTCGTCGCATCAGCGTCTTTGGCGACTGTGCTGTACCTCACCCAGTATCGGGTGGACCGGCAGGTCGGAGTTGCGCACGTCCAGCAGGTGATTGACGCCGCGTCAACCGGAACGGTGGCGCTGTTGTCTTATGCGCCGGAAACTCTCGACCAAGACCTGGCGACGGCCAGAGAATCGATGACTGGTGACTTTCTCACGTATTACGGGAAATTCACGTCGGATGTCGTGGCGCCCGCGGTGCGGGACAAGGGCATCAAGGCCACCGCTCAGATCGTCCGGGTCGCCATGATGGAGATGCATCCAGACTCGGCGAAAGTGCTCGTGTTCCTCAACCAGGAGACCGTCAGCCGGGATCGGCCGGATCCGGCGCTCACGGCAAGCAGCGTGGTCGTCAGTTTGACGAAGGTCGACGGCAGCTGGCTAATCTCGGCGTTCGACCCCGTGTGAGCCACGGTCGCCGGAGGTATTCGGCCGAATGAAGACGCCCTCGGCCCGCACCGTGACGTTGCCGTCCGAATCGGTGATCTGGCCAACGGCAAAGGTCTTCGAGCCTTCGTCGCGGTCGGTCCACGCCTCGGCCCGCAGCTGGCCGAGTGTGGTCGGCCGGACGTAGCGGATGATGAGAGTGCCAGTGACAGCGGGGGATTGGTCGCGGTGTGCGGTTGCGCTGAGCACGTGATCGAGGACCAATGCGCACATGCCGCCGTGCACATGCCCGGCCGGGCCCTCATACGGCGCGCCGAGGAACAGGTCGGCGCAGACCCGGCCGTCGGGCCGCTTGTGCACCTCGAGCGGCGGCGCAATGGCATTGCGCAGTCCCATCGCGACGTTGCCCCACACCAGGGGTGTGCCGTCCACGACGTGGCGAAGCCCGTATGAACCCTGATGTAGCCGGGTGCTGAGCAGTTCGACGGCTTCGTCGATGAGGCGGTGAGCCTGCCTCACTGCCTCACCGTCAGCTTCGCTGCGAATCGCGACATCGATCAGGTGTCGCACGGATTGCGTCAGTGGTTCATAAAGGGACCGTTGGTGTTTGGCGTCATGAATGCTGATCGGCTCAGGCATGGCCGCTACCGTCGAACGCTCCGTAGCCGCCTCGGAAGAACAGCAGCGGGGCGCGGTCCTCGTGTGCCCGTAACCCGGTGACCTTGGCGACGACGATGGTGTGGTCGCCAGCAGCATGTTCGAACTCGACGTTGGCCTCAATAGAGGCAAGGGTGCCGGCGAGGGCCGGCGCACCGTTGGCGCCCGCTCGCCAGTCCACGCCTTCGAACTTGTCCGCGCCGCTCGTGGCGAACTGGGCACACATATCGCGCTGGGTGTCGGCGAGGATGTTCACACACACCGACCCGACCGCGCGAATCAACGGCCAGCTCGTCGAGGTGTTGGACGGGCAGAACGACACGTACGGCGGGTCGAGCGAAACCGATGTCACCGACTGGCAGGTGAACCCGATCGGGCGAGAACCGTCGTGAGCGGTGATCACCGCGATGCCGGTGCAGAAATGTCCGAGCACCCGGCGCATTGCCGGCGCAAGTGGTGTGAGCAGTGCTCCGCCTCCGGCTGCGATCGTGTCGTCGGACATACTCCTCCTCGGTGTGCAGGTCATAAATGTCCTGCTTATCTGGGGAATGCCGCAACGCGCTGTCCCGGTCAGCGGTAGTGGCGTCGGTCGCGCCGCTCGCGTGATTGCTAGCCTTGGACAGTGACGGATGCCGCCCATGACGCCGAGCGGCCGAGTTTGTCGCCCACCGCGTGGGCGTTGCTCGGGATGCTGTCGGGCGGCGACGAGCTTTCCGGGTACGACATCAAGAAGTGGATGAACTGGGTGCTCCGCTTCTTCTACCCGAACCCGGCCTACAGTCAGATCTACTCCGAACTCAAGCGGCTCGAACAGCTGGGCCTGGTCACGTCACGGTTGGAAGGCGGCGCCCGCAGCCGGCGGATGTACAAGATCACCGATGCCGGCATGACAGCGGTAACCCGATGGACCAACGAAGAACCCGTCGAGCCACCGACGCTCAAGCACAACACGCTGTTGCGGCTGATCTTCGGTCATCTGACCAACCCGGGTCGGCTCAAGGAACTGCTTGCCGAGCACGTCGAGTACGCCGACCGGATGCAGCGCGAAGCCGCGACCGATGAACGTGGAGCCGCTGCGCACCCGGCATGGTCGTATGCCCGTTTGGCGTTGCAGTGGTCGCAGCGCTATTACGCAGCGGAGCGCGAGCTGGCACAACAATTGATCAAAGACCTCGACGCCGCCGAAGAAGCGTTCGCCAAGGCGGGGATGCAGTGGCCGGTCCGTGAGTTCTGGTACGAGGTCGAGCAGCGGATCACCGCCGAGGAAGAAGAGGGCTGAGACTGCGCGTCAACGCTGTCGCTCAGTCATTCTCCAGCCCGGCCGCGTGCCGCGCGGCAATGTAGCCGAAAACCAAGCCCTGCCCGATGGTGGCGCCGGCACCCGGGTAGCTCGCGCCGAACGCATTGGCAGCGGTGTTGCCGATCGCGTATAGGCCATCGATGACCGAGCCGTCTTCACGCAGCACCCGGGCGTGCGCGTCGGCACGGACACCGCCGCAGGTACCCAGATCACTCAGCACGACCTTGACCGCGTAGAACGGGCCATCGTCAAGCGGGCGCAGATTCGGATTGGGTGTCACGGTCGGATCACCGTAGTAGCGGTCATAGGCGCTCTCCCCTCGGCCGAAGTCGGTGTCCACACCGCTCCGGGCGAGCATGTTGAAACGTCGCATGGTGAAGATCAGCGCCGACGCGTCGACGCCCATGGACCGGGCCAGGTCGGCCAGGTCATCGTTGCGATGCGCGATGCCCGCGTCGTACCAGGTCTGCGGAATCGGCATCCGCGGAAACAGCTCCGCTGCAAGAAGATAGCTGTTGCGGTACTGCTGGTCGAACACCATCCACATGGTGTCGACCGGGTCACCTGAGCGCTCGCGCTCCAGAACCTGCTGTCCGAACGACATATAGTCGGTGGCTTCGTTGATGAACCGGTTGCCGGTCTGGTCCACCAGCAGACATCCTGGCAGGGATCGTTCGGCGAGCATGACCGTCGGCTCGCCGCCCGGTAGCGGTGCGAAGGCGGGGAACCACCAGGCCTGGTCCATCAGTCCGGTGTCGGCACCCAGTTCTTGGGCGATGCGAATGCCGTCGCCGGTGTTGGTCTCGGCGCCCAAGCTCAGCTGATCGCCTAGTGATTCCGACTGAAACTTCCGGCGCCAATCCATCAGATGGTCGAACCCGCCCGTCGCCAGGACCACGCCGCGGCGTGCGGTGACGATGACCTCGACGCCGTTGTGGTTCACCACGGCGCCGTTGACTCGTTCACCGTCAGTCACCAGCTTGACCAGTGAGGAATTGGTCCACACCGGGATCCCGGCACGGAGCACCCCGGCGAACAAGCCGGCGGCCAGTGCTTGACCACCGGCCGCGTAGCGCCGCCGCAAGGCCAGTCCGCCGATACCTTGGAAGGCGCGAAGCAGGATGCGCGGTATGGCTTTTCGCGGAACTCTCGCCATGAGATTCAGCCAGCGGTAATCGGCGCCGGTGACCGGCATGGGGAATGACGACTTCATCACCCCGGGCCGCAGCCGGGCCAGCTCGGTGCCAAGCACTGCGGTGTCGAACGGCCGGCATTCGCATGTGCGCCCGACCGCGCTGCCGCCGGGACGCTCCGGGTGATAGTCCGAATAGCCCTTGGCCCACTGAAATTTCATCGGCGTGGTACGGCGCAGCATTTGCACTGTTGCCGCGCCGTGATCGAGGAAGGCGCGGGCCCGGTCGATCGGAGCGGCATCGCCGACGACAGCATCCAGATAGGTACGCCCGGCCTCCACGGTGTCCTCGGAGCCAGATTCGGTCAAGATCGGGTTGGCCGGCATCCAGAACGCCCCGCCGGAGCGTGCGGTGGACCCGCCGACATACGGTGCCTTCTCCACGATCAGCGTCGACACCCCGA
Organism: Mycolicibacterium wolinskyi; assembly: GCF_002101965.1. Classification (GTDB taxonomy): domain Bacteria; phylum Actinomycetota; class Actinomycetes; order Mycobacteriales; family Mycobacteriaceae; genus Mycobacterium; species Mycobacterium wolinskyi. Next base: position 181,325 of record NZ_LQQA01000013.1, on the reverse strand, counting down.
GCTCATGGGCGGTGAGCGCGGCTGCCATACCGGTTCCGGAGCCCACAACCAACAGATCGACAGTGATTTCTTGGAGATCAGTCACCGGCTGATTCTCGGGTTGCTTCGTCGATCGTGTATCGGCTTGGCCCGGTCAGTGGAACATCACCCCGATATGCCAGTCCGCCGGTGTTACAACGGATCTTCCACTGTAGGTACTCGAGACGAGGATGGCCGGTATGACATCGTTGCAGCCCGACGGCGGCGCCGGCGAGGTACGCCAGATCGAGGCGCAGGCCGCGCCGACGCGATTCGCGCGCGGCTGGCACTGCCTGGGCCTGGTCAAGGACCTCGGAGACGGAGAACCGCACGCGATCAATGCGTTCGGCGGCAAGCTCGTGGTTTTCCGTGGAGAAGACGAGAAGATCAATGTGCTGGATTCGTATTGCCGACACATGGGAGGAGATCTCTCCGACGGTGAAGTCAAGGGCAATGAGATCGCTTGCCCGTTCCACGACTGGCGCTGGGGAGGCGACGGACGCTGCAAGCAGATTCCGTACAGCCGCCGGGTGCCCAAGCTCGCGCGTACCGCAACCTGGCCCACCATGGAACAGGACGGCATGCTGTTTGTGTGGAACGACCCCGAGAAGAAGGCGCCACCGGCCGACGTGACGATTCCGCGCATCGAAGGCGTGGGCACCGATAGGTGGACGGACTGGCACTGGTACTCGACGGTGGTCGACACCAACTGCCGCGAGATCATCGACAACGTCGTTGATATGGCGCACTTCTTCTACATCCACGGCGGCCTGCCCACGGGCTTCAAGAACGTCTTCGAGGGCCACGTGGCGACCCAGTACTACAAGAGTGAGGCCCGGCCAGACCTCGGATCGGGTGAGGGCGCCAAGATCCTCGGCACCACTTCGGTGGCCTCCTACCACGGCCCCTCATTCATGGTCGACGATCTCACCTACCACTATCCGCACGGCGATCAACGCACCGTGCTGCTCAACTGCCACTACCCGATCGACCAGAATTCCTTTGTCCTGCAGTACGGGATCACCGTCGAGAAGTCCGAGTCGCTGCCCGACGAGGCAGCGATGCAGATGGCTGTCGCATTGGGCGACTTCGTGAAGATGGGCTTCGAACAAGACGTCGTCATTTGGCGCCGCAAGGCACGCATCGACAACCCCTTGCTCTGTGAAGAGGACGGGCCGGTCTATCAATTGCGCCGCTGGTACGAGCAGTTCTACGTCGACGTGGCCGATGTGACACCAGATATGGTGGACCGCTTCGAGTTCGAGATCGACACCACTCGTCCACGTGAAGCGTGGATGAAGGAGGTCGAGGAGAACATCGCGGCCAATCGCCTGCCGAAGTTGGTCGGGCTGACCAAATGAGTGTCCGACCTGACGACCGGCTCGCTGATGCGCCGATGATGCCGGTCAGCTGCGCGGAGTGTGGTGCGACCGTGCTGGCCCGCAAAAGCAGTTGGGAACAGACCAGCGTGCAGTGGGACGCCGCGGCGACCGGGCGATGTGTGGAGCGGCGACAGACGCGTGAGCAGGCGACCGAATTGCGATCCGGGGTGTTCCTGATGTGTTCGCGGTTACGAGTCTCCATTGAAATGGCCGTGAGGGCAGGCACTTTGCTCGTCCTCGACGGGGTTTAGCTGCAGCGGCGAACACCGCAACTGACAACCCAGATACTCAAGCCCCGCGCTCCTCTCGGAACGCGGGGCCAAAGTTTGTGGGTGCTCAGGCGAACTGAAAAGCACTGAGCGGTGCTTCCTCCGGATAGATCACCGGACCGCCCAGGTCGTATGCCTCGTTCAGCGCACCGATGAAGGCCGGATCGTGCAGCGGCTCAGCCGGAATGTCGAGCTTGATGCCCTTCTTGGCGAGATCGTCGACCATCATGTCGATGGCCCGGTCGATCGTCAGGTCGTCGGAACCGTCCATGTTCTTCTTCAGCTCGTCGTAGTCCTCGAAGACCTCTGCCGACCAGTGGACCAGGAAGCGCAACTCGTCGGTGTGGTGGCGGGCGATGACTTCTTCACCGTTCTTGAGTACCCAATAGTCACGGTCGCACGGATCGCCGGCGAACACTGTGTCGAACGCCAGACCGGCCGGAACTTGCTGCTGCAGTGGACCGTTGGCTTCACCGCGGTGCACCATCATCTCGTTCTGCACCACCACGCCACGGTTGTAGACCGGTGGGAGCACCCGCTTGGGCGCCTTGAGTGGCCCGTCGGGCCAGTAGGTGAACCCGCTACCCTCGTCCAGCGAGAACCAGGTGATCACCTGGGCCATCTTGATCAGATAGTCACCGAACAGTCCCGATTTGCCCATGACGCTGCACAGCCACGTCGGCGCGTTCTCGTGGCGAACTCCACGGAAACTCGGCGAATCGAGATGTCCCGGATCGCGATTCGCGCACGGCCCATTGATGTTGAACAGCATGAGTTCGGGCTTGGCGTATTCGGCCTTCCAGTAACTCTTGGCCATCTCCAAGAACTTCGCGTTGTAGAAGCAGTCATGCAGCTCCGGGTAGAGCACTGCACCGTAGTTGGCCAGATAGCCCCGGAAGGTCGGGGTGAGGAACAGATCCAGGGTCGGCGTGAAACCTTCGGGGAACTTGCCGCTCATCGTCGCCATCAGCTCTTCTGGTGAGGCGAAATGCTGGGCGATGATCAGCCGCCACGGAGCGTCTTTGCGAACCACGTCGAGCAGCCGCTCCCGCTGATCGTCGGTGTAGATGTTGTCGATCTCTTGCGGCGGCGAGGCGGGCCGGAGGATGTCGGACAGCTCCATACGCCGCTCTTCGGTGAGCATTACAGGCACTCCTTACTTCTCAGTTGCGGCGTCGACGAACGCCACCGGTGGGTTCGATTGTGTGCCGAGTCACCGCTGCCAGGACCGGTGATGTCCGGCTATTGGGACGGTAAGTCCAGCCTCAGAAAGGCAGGGGATGGGCGAACTTCGCTCGCAGAAGTGCACCCGTCTCGGCCATCGCCAGGCGGCCGCGTGCGGTGGTTTCGTACCGCATGAGGAAGCCGTGGTAGATGCCCGGGTACCGGGTGACTGTCGTCTGTACCCGGGCATCGCGTAGCCGCGCGGCGTAGCGCTCGCCCCAGTCGCGGATCGGGTCGCACTCGCCGGTGACCACGATCGCCTGGGGAAGTCCGGACAGGTCGGTGGCGTACGCGGGCACCCGATACGTGCTGTGGGCGGCGTCGGACCCCACGTCGGCCAACTCGTGCAGGTAGACGATGTCCTCATGTAGCAGCATCGGTGCCATGGGCATCCCCGTGATGGATCGTGCGCCCATGTCGCGGTCGACGCCGGGATACATCAGCACCTGGGCGAAGATCGAGGGGCCGTCGTGATCGCGCGCGGCCAGCGCGACGGCGGCGGCCAGCCCACCGCCGGCGCTGTCTCCCGCCACGACGAGCCGCTTTGCGTCGACACCGATCTCGGCGGCATGAGTGGCCGCCCACTCGGTCGCTGTGAACGCGTCGTCGAATTGCGCCGGGGACGGATTCTCCGGCGCCAGGCGGTAATCGACGGCGACCACGACCGCTCCGGAGGCTGCGGCCAGCCCGCGAGCGAGCGGCTCGAACGAGTGGTTGCTGCCCATCACCAAACCGCCGCCGTGAAAGTGCACTATCACCGGTGCGGGTTCACTGCACACTTGAGTCGGCCGATAGACGCGTACCGGGATGTGCCGCGCCGATGCCGGCACCGTCCGATCCACGATGTCGGCCATCGGTGGCATATCCGTTGGCAGTGGCGCTGATTCGATCGCCTGTCGGACCGTGTCCAGGCCGCGCTGGCGCATCGGGGTGGCCGGTCCGAGCGCGGCGATGCGGGCGGCAGCGTCTGGATCGAGTGGGGGTCCCTGCGGTGACATCGTCATGTCAGTGTTTGGCCGGATCGAACCGGCGCTCGGTACGCAGTTGCGGCGGTACTTGTGTCGTCAGCACCCGAGCCCGCTCCGCCATCGCCGAACCGACGTACTCGGGCTGGGTCAGCAGATAGAAGTCGCCCCGAGCAGACTGGTCGAAAACCACTTTCGCCGCCTCAACCGGATCCATCGCGGCGGCCTTGATGTCCAGCATCGCTTCTCGTTGCGACTCAGCTGCGTTGACGTCGGCTCCGGTCTGGTCGGCATCCACTCCACCGGCGGCTTCGAAGATATTCGACTTGACGGCGCCGGGCAAAACTGCCTGCACGTGAATGTGGTGGTCGTGGCCGGCCAGTTGTACTTCCAACCGCAGGCATTCGGTGAGTGCCAGCACGGCGTGCTTGCTGATGATGTACGGCGCCTGCAGGGGCACCGCGGCAACTCCACCGATCGAGGACAGGTTCCACACCCATGCCGGAGAATCCGCAGCCATCATCTTGGGAAGGAACGCCCGCACACCGTGAAAGACGCCGCTCACGTTGATATCCATGACCCGATCCCAGTTCGCGACCGGGGTGTCCCACAAATAGCCGAACTGCTCGACGCCCGCGTTGTTCACGAGCAGCCGTACCGGGCCGAGATTCTCGTAGGTGCGGTCGGCCAGGGCGGCCACCGCGTCCGGATCACGTACGTCACACACTTCGGCCACAGCTGAGCCGCCGGCGCCGATCAACTCATCGCGCAGCGCCCGTACTGCGGCCTCGTCGACGTCGGCCAGTACGAGCGTCATTCCGAGTTGGTGTGCATACCGGGCGAGGCCGGCGCCGATACCGGCGCCGGCCCCTGTGATGACGGCGACGCCGCCTTCGAATGTCTCGCGGGCTGAGCTCACGGTTACGCGCTCGCCGTGGCGTCGTCGGGCGCTCCGGGCAAACCGGCACCCTCGAGGGGCTCGGAGTTGGTGACGTCGAGGATGACCTCCAACCTGGTGAACTGCAGGCCGCTTGGAGTGTTGCCGCCTCGCCGCACAGCGACATTGGCGACACCGCTGGAGACGCCGAACGGCACGAAGTTGGTCACCTGGTTGACATAAATGTAGAAGCGGGCGTGCGTCACGGCGTCGTCTCCGTCGCCGTCAACCCCCGTGATGTGCAGGTTGGTCGCATGATGACGCAGTGGGTAGGGGCTGGCCTTGCGGTGCTCGGTGAGCCAGGAAATGACCGCATCGGCTCCGGACAAGTCGGCCGACAGCGCCTCCTCGAACGGGCACGAACCGGAGTCGCTACGGCTGAGGTACACCGCGTCCTCGGCGAACGCGGCGCCTATTTCGGCGTAGTGGGCTTCGTCGTAGTGGAACCAGAAATCGGCGATGAAGTTCTGCAACTCGGATAGCGAGATGGCGGCTGTGCTCACGGTGGTTCTCCCATTGATGTGTCGTCGCAACGATTCTTCGTTCGGAGTCAATCGCTGCGCCGTGATGTCTGACACGGATGTGCCCGGTCAGTGGAACGTCGGTTCCCTCAGCTGGTCTTCCACTTCTCTAGTCGGCGCGCATGCTCGGTGTCGTGGTGGGCGAGTGGCTGCATTGCCGCGGCCATGCCCAACGTCGACTCCAGTACGCCGGTGCGTGATTCCTGTAGTAGACGCTTGGCCATTCGCAGTGCGTGTGGAGGGTTCCTCGCGATCCGGTCGGCGAGATCTTTTGCAACGCCGAGCAATTGGTCATGGGTGACTACCCGGCTGACCAGCCCCCATTCCAGGGCCGTCGACGCGTCGATCCGGTCACCGGTGAAGGTCATCTCGGCCGCCCGTTCGTAGCCAATCGCACGCTGCAGGAACCAGGTGCCGCCGTCGCCGGGTACCAGGCCGATCTGGACGAAACTCTCGGCGAAAGATGCTCGCTCCGAGGCGATACGGATGTCGCACATGGCTGCCAGGTCGCAGCCGGCCCCGATGGCCGCTCCGTTGACCGCCGCAATGATCGGCACCTCCAATCTGGCCAGAGCCCTAGGGATGCGCTGGATACCGTCGACGTAGGCGTATCGCTGATCGATCGCGTCGAGGCCGAACATGCCTTGCCGACCGGCCATCTCTTTGACGTTGCCACCGGCGGAGAAGATCTTGCCCTCTCCGGTCAGAATGACGGCGCGCACGGTCGTGCTCAGGTTGGCGGTGTCGACTGCGGCCTCGAACGCGGCGATGAATGACCTGTCGGTGATCGCGTTGCCGACGTGGGGCAAGCTGATGGTCCAAATCTGAACCGCACCCGAATCGTCGATCTTCAGAGGAGTCATGCGGGTAGTTGCAGGGACTTCACCTGCAGATATTCCTCGAACCCGATGCGACCCAGCTCGCGACCGATGCCTGACTTCTTGTAACCGCCGAACGGTGCTGCCGGGTTGTACTTACCGCCGTTGATGTCGAGCTGGCCGGTCTGCACTGCTTTCGCGAATGAGATGGCGGTGTCGTCGTCAGCGGCCCAAACCGCGCCCGACAGGCCGTAGGGCGTCCCGTTCGCGATGCGTAGCGCATCGTCGGTGTCTTCAAACGGGATGACCGCGAGAACGGGACCGAACACTTCTTCTTGTGCCAGTTCGGAATCCGGGTCGACATCGGCGAACACCGTTGGGGCGATGTAGTAGCCGGTATCGCGGATCTTGTCCGCGCCTCCCACCACCAAGCGAGAGCCATCCCGCTTGGCGCGCTCGATGAAACCCCGCACGGTTTCGAACTGGGACTGTGACGCCGACGGCCCGATCCGAGTCACGGGATCCCACGGGTCTCCCACCGTGTACCTCGGCACGGCCGCCTCGATGAGGTCCAGTGCTTCGCCGTAACGGGCCTGTGGAACCAACATCCGCGTCCAGGCCATGCAGGTTTGTCCACCGTTGAGAAACGCGTTGCCGACCCCTACCTTGACGGCCGTCGCCAGGTCGCCGCCCTCGAGGATGACGTTGGCGGACTTGCCACCTAGCTCCAGCGCGACTTTCTTGATTGTCTTGCCGGCCAGCTCTCCCACCCGGCTGCCTACGCCGGTCGAGCCGGTGAAGGACACGAAGTCGACGTCTGGGTGTTCTGACAGTCGTTCACCGATCACCCGGCCGGGTCCCGATACCAGGTTGACCACGCCGGGTGGCAGTCCGGCGTCCTGGAGGGTTTCGACGAACTCGAACACCGAAAGTGGCGCCTCATTGCTGGGTTTGAGAACGACGGTGCAGCCTGCCGCGATGGCAGGTAGGACCTTGGCTACCACTTGGTAAAGCGGGTAGTTCCACGGCGTGATAGCCGCGACGACCCCATAGGGTTCACGTACCACCAGCGAGTTGCCGATGCGTTCTTCAAACTCGAAAGCCTCGAGCGCATCTGCGAATCCGTGTGCGACTGCCAGCGGAACCTGGGTTTGCACGGTCTGTGCGATGCGGATCGGTGCGCCCATTTCGCGCGTGATGGTCTCGGCAATATGCGGCAGGCGCTTCTCCATCGCCTCGATCACCCGGGAGAGCCGTCGGCGGCGCTCCTCGATGCCTATCGACGGGTCGAACGCGCGCCGCGCGGAGACGACGGCGGCGTCGACATCCTCGATCGACCCGCTCGGAACATGACCGATCACCTGCTCGGTCGCCGGGTCGATGACGTCGATGATGTCAGTGCCGGCGGCCTTGACCCATTGGCCGTCGATGAACAGCTCGTCACGGTCGTAGTTGTACATGTTGGGCTTCCTTCGGTCAGGGAACGACGCTTGTGCGCACGTCGCGCTTGCCGTCGGCAGCGGCGAACGCATCGTTGATGTTGTCGAGCGAATAACACGCCGCGGCAAGGCGTTCGAACGGCAGCCGGTCCCGATACGCATCGAGGAAGGCCAGCGCGCGCGACAGCACGGCCGGGTCGTACAACGAGACGCCGACCATGGTCTTGTTGGCGAAGACGAAGCGAGATGGGTCGAATTCGAAAGTCTTGCCGATGTTGATGTTGCCGATCTCGACGTAGCGGCCGAATTGGCCCAGCATCTTGATGCCTTCGTCGATAGCCGAGGGGTGGCCGACCACTTCGACGACCACATCGGCCCCATGACCACCGGTAAGGCTCCGGACGATCTTGGTGCGCTCTTTGTCGGTGGTCGCCTCGGTGATGTCGATGACGGCGTCGGCGCCGAACTCCTTGGCGACCTCAAGGCGTTCGGGCACCCCGTCGATCGCGATCACCGGACCCGCACCGTGGGCCTTGGCAACGGCCACCGCGTACAGGCCTAAGGCACCAGCACCCTGCACGACAACGGATTCGCCGAGCTGTAAGTCGACCCGCTCCAGGCCGTACATCACTTGCGACAGCGCACAGTTGGCTCCCGCGGCGATCTCGTCGGAGACCTGGTCGGGAACGGTGTAGACCACCGCCCCTGCCGGCAGCAGGTAGTAATCGCCGTAACCGCCGACGAAGTATGGGGTCTCGTCTGCGCGACCCAGCATGGCCATCTTCAGGTTCAGGCAGGCGTTGCGCCGGCCGGCCAGGCAGTTGCGGCAGGTATGGCATGGGAAGAAGTACGGGAATACGACCCTGGTACCCGGTGCGAGCGGTTTACCGTTGGAGTCAGCGGTGACACCGCTTCCGAGCGCTTCGATGGCGCCGACCATCTCGTGGCCGAGCACGGTGGGAAGCTGCCCACCCAACCCGCGGGTGGCGAACGTGCCATGCCAGGCATGCAAGTCAGAGCCACAGATGTTGACGCGGCTGACCTTGATCAGGATCTCTCCCGGCCCTACCTCCGGGAGAGTAACGGTTTCGATCTCGAACGGTTTGCCCGGCTCGTCGAATCGGGCGATACGTCCCGTGAACACTGTTGGCACAGTCCTTTCGGTGGCTGGTGGATTCTGCTCAGCGAGCGACGTCGAACTGGTCGCGCAACACGCGCTTGAGCAACTTGCCGCTGGGGTTCTTCGGGAGCGAGTCGACGAAGAAGACGTGTTTGGGTGTCTTGAATCCGGCCAGATGCGACCGGCAGTGCGTCACGATGTCCTCTTCGGTCAGTTCGGCACCGTCGCGGGTGACCACCGCGGCGACCACAGCCTCCACCCATACTGGGTGAGGAAGGCCGAACACCGCGACCTCCTCCACTCCCGGGTGTCGGTAGAGGACCTCCTCGACCTCCCGGCTCGCGACGTTCTCGCCGCCGGTTTTTATCATGTCCTTCTTGCGGTCCACGACGTGCAGGAGACCGTGCTCGTCGTAGTAGCCCAAGTCGCCCGAATGGAACCAGCCACCGCGGAACGCCTCGGCGGTTTTCGCTGAGTCGTCGAGATAACCGAGCATCAGGTGCGGGCTCCGGTGCGCGATCTCGCCGACGACGCCGGTGCCTACCGCCGCGTCGTTTTCGTCGAGAATCGCGGTCTCGACGTTGATCACCGGGCGACCGGCAGACCCGGCGTGCGTGTCCTGCTCGTCGGGGCCGAGTGCCGATGCCAGCGGCGCCATCTCGGTTTGGCCGTAGAAATTCCACAGTCGCAGGTTCGGTAGCCGCTCACGCAGCTCGGCCAGAATCTCTATCGGCATCGCCGACGCGCCGTAATAACCCTTACGCAAGGTGGACAGGTCGACCTGGTCGAACACGGCGCAGCGAAGCAGTGAAATCCACACCGTAGGCGGAGCGAAATAGTTTGTGACGCCATATTTTTCGATCGAGCGGAGCACCATCTCCGGTTCCGGCCGCGACAGGATGATGCTGGTCGCTCCCAGGTAGACGTCGGTGATCAGGAAGTTGTCCAGCTGTGCGCAGTGATAGAGCGGCAGGGAATGAGCCTCGACGTCGGTACTCTCCATGGAGCCGGCGATGATCGTGCTGATGTAGTTGCCCATCAGACTGCGACTGGAATGCATCGCGCCCTTGGGATGCGACTCAGTCCCGCTGGTGTACATCAATCGAATCAACTGATCGTCGGCGACGTGCGGGTTCGGCGCGGGTGACGTCGTGGCAAGCCAGTGGCTGAAATCGACCCAGCCATCCGGGGTGGCCTGTCCGGGCAGCGTCAGGGCGACCTTGGTGGCGATCGCGCCGCCCAACTGCATCGCGTGCGCGGCAGTATCGGAAAGCTCCGCTTCGACGATGAACCCGCTGGCCTTGCTGTGGTCGAGGATGAACGAGATCTCTTCGGCGGTCAGCATGAAATTGATCGGGACGAACACCACCGCGGCGCGGGCGGTGGCGAATGCCAGCACCGCGTACTGCCAGCAGTTGTGCGCCAGGATGGCGACCCGGTCACCTGGGCTAAAACCATTGTCTTGCAACGCCGCAGCCGCACGATCGACCATATGCTCGAACTCGGCGAACGTCAGAGTGACGTCACCGTCGATGATCGCGACTTTGTCTGGGTGCCGACGGGCCGAACGACGCGGGATCTCACCGACCGCGTGGCTGCGCGCCGATGCGAGCACGGCATTCAGGTCGTCCATGTCGGTGACCCTAGGCCGCTCCGGCGATTACGGGCCAAGCCGCGTCCCGCTCAGTAGACACGACGCCCCTCCTTGCCGGGCGTCGATCAGATACTCGCAAGACGAGCAAGGAGGTTCGATGACGACCGATGCGACCGTGACGGCGGCCGACATAGCGGTGGATCCCGAGGAACTGCGCGCGAATCTGCTGCGGGCCGATGCGGGAGTGCTGGTGGCGGTGTTGGCGCAGCTCACCGGTGATGCCGCGGTTGTCGATCGCTTCGGATCCCGCATCTCGCATGTGCCCGATCCGCCGGAGCGCATCGGCGTCACGGATGAGGCGACCGTCAACGAATTGGCGGACGCCGTGATCGCAGCCATGAGCGCACCCCGGCCCGGGGGTGCATTGCCTGCTGACGACCCGGAGCTGTTCCTGCGGATTGCCCCACTGGCCCTCGGCTCCGAGGTCGGCCGGGAATATGCGGGCCTGCTGTTGGAGCAGGGCGGTTTCCATCCCTCGCAGCCAGTGCTGCCCCGGACCGCGAAACTGCCCGATGGCTTCAAGGTCGTCATTGTCGGGGCCGGCATCGCCGGTATAGCGGCGGCGTTGGAACTGGCGGCGGCCGGGATCGATTACGAGATCATCGACCGCAACGACGAGGTCGGGGGCACCTGGTACACCACGGTTTACCCGGGTATCGGCGTCGACACTCCGTCGGCGTACTACTCGCTGTCGCGGGATGTCAAGGGGGATTGGTCGAGCTACTACCCTCAGGGTGCCGAGTACCAGAAGTACCTGGTGACGGTCGCCGACAAGAACGGTCTGCGCCAGCGCACCCGATTCGGTACCGAAGTTCGGGCGCTGCGGTGGGACGCCGAGCGGCATCAGTGGGAGATCCGTACCGTCGGACCGGGCGGTGCACGAGAGGTCAGCTACGCCAACGTCGTTCTCCCGGCCGCCGGTTACCTGAACCGCCCCCGCTGGCCTGAACTGAAGGGCAGGGAGACCTTCGCCGGCGTGAGTATCCATTCTGCGCAATGGGATCCTGACCTCGATCTGACTGGGAAGAAGGTCGCGGTCATCGGCGCGGGCTGTACTGCGGTGCAGATCGTCGACGCTTGCGTCGACCAAGTGGAACGTCTGACGGTGTTCCAACGGCAACCGCACTGGGTCGCACCGCGCAAGCGGCTGTCCGATGACGTGCCCGAACACCGTCGCTGGCTCAACACCCACGTTCCGTTCTACGTCAACTGGACCCGCCTGAAGTCGTTCTGGGGCACGGCTGACAACAACTATCCGGTCATCGTCCGTGATCCGGAATGGGCGGCCGAACACCTTTCGATCTCGCCGGCCAACGATGTGTTGCTGAAGATGTGTCTCGATTACATCGAGCGAACCTTCGGCGCCGACACCGAACTGGCCAGAAAGGTCACCCCTGACTTCGCGCCATACGGCAAGCGGATCATCCGTGATCCAGGCGGCTACTACGCGGCGCTCGCGAAACCACATGTCGACGTCGAGGCGGCCGAGCCGGCCGAAGTCAACGAACGCGGCATCATCGCCCAGGACGGCCGCCAGATCGACCTCGACGTCATCATCTATGCCACCGGCTACTACCTGGATTTCCTGTCCACCGTGGACATCCAGGGCCGTGACGGAGTCAAATTGGCCGACGTGTGGGGCGACAGCCCCAGCGCGTACCGGGGCGGTATGGTGCCCGGATTCCCGAACATGTTCATCTCATCGGCGCCCAACTACAGCCCCGGGCACGGGGCCGGCCACAACTTCGGTGTCGAGGTGATGGTGCATTACGTCATGGAATGCCTGCAGCTGATGGCGCTACGTGACGCCAGGACGATCGAGGTGCGGCCGGAGGCGTTCGCCGACTACGTCCGCGAAATCGACGAGACAATGGCCAACACCGTGTGGTGCCACACCCCGACGGCGCACACCTACTACCGATCGGGTGGCGGCCGAATCGTCACGGCCTTCCCGTTCCGTCTGATCGACGTGTGGCAGAGCCACCGCGCCCCCATCGAAGAGGATCTCGTCGTCGAATGAGTGACCTGCTCAGTGGCAAAACAGCGTTGGTGACCGGCAGTAGCCGGGGTATCGGACGAGCAGTCGCCCAGCGACTGGCAGCGGAAGGCGCCACCGTCGCGGTGACGGCGCGGTCCTACGAACCCTCCCTGTCGACGCGGGCGGGGGAGACGACGGCCTTGCCGGGCACGATCGGTGAGACCATCGAGCTCATCGAATCCGCGGGCGGCAAGGCCTTTGGCATCGCGGCCGACCTCGGAGACGTGGATCAGCGGGCAGGGTTGGTCGATAAAGTCGTCGAGCGCACCGGCGGCATCGACATTCTTGTCAACAACGCCGGCTTCGCCGACTACTCCGTGATCGAAGACATGCCGATGGAAACGTTCGAACGTACCGTCGAGCATTACGTACGGACCCCATTCGTGTTGACGCAGTGCGCCATTCCGCACATGCGGTCCCGGGGAGCCGGGTGGATCGTCAACATCGGCTCGGTGACCGGGCTCGCCCCGGTGCGCCCCTACCGCGAATACAACAAGACCTCAGGCGATGTTGTCTACGCGTCGATGAAGGCCGCATTGCACCGGTTCACCCAAGGGATTGCCGCCGAACTGGTCGACGCCAATATCGCGGTCAACTGTGTGGGTCCCTCCACCGCAGTACGCACTCCCGGTGCGGCGCAGTTGATTCCGGACACATTTCCGACGGAGCCGGTGGAGTATCTCGCCGAGACCGTGCTGGCGATGTGTCATCTACCGGCCGCAGAGCGCACCGGTCTGGTCGCCTTCAGTCTGCATTACCCGTGGTCGCAGAACCTCACGGTGCACACCCTGGACGGCGGTTCCGTGCTGCCGCCGCTGGAACCGCCGGCCGCCGCCAACCCGAACATCTTGCCCGGCGGTATGTGACCAGCTAGGTCAGCACGCGGTCGGCGCTGACGCAGAAACTGTGGCAGACCCGGTCACGAATGATCACATCAGTCGTTTCCGGGTCGAACCAGCGATCGACGACCGCCCAATGGATGGGGTGCATGAGGTACGGGCCCATGAGTCCGTCGACGTCGGAGAACTCCTGCTCGAACACATGCGTCCAGGCCGAAGTCCCAACCGATTCGAGCACCCGGCTGAGCTGCCAGGCGCGGATCGTCTCCACGTACCGTGGCATGGCCGACAACTCGGCTTCGAAACGCGCAATGGTGTCGCGATCTGTTCCGGGTGCGACCCTGAGCAACAATGTTCGGTAGACACTACCCGGACTGCCGGTGGTGACGGGCGTCCCCGCGTAGGCCACCCCGTTGATGCGGGTGATCGCGGGATCGTCGAGAACTGCGAGGAATGCGTCCGCGGCGCTCTGCCATTGGGATACGTCGTAGAAGCGGAGGTGAGCCAGGACATCGCCACCGTTGCGGGAACCACGATCGGTGTGCTCGACGATCCACCGGTCTGCGCCGGTGGCCGCCGCCGCCGCCCGGATATCCGTCACCAGACGGTCACGGTTATCGGGTTCGACGTCCAGCAGGCGGGTGACGCTATACACCGCTGTGTCCGTCCAGCGCGCAGAGGGCGTCCACATCGTCAGCTGACGCAGCAACCGAGCGTGATCGCTCGTGCACCAATTCTCCTATGTCCGTCCACCATTCACCCAGTGCGGGGTCCGGCCGGCCCTTCCACGTCATCTGCCACCAGGCCAGTGGGCTGGGCAGGGTCCACGTCACGGTGACGGTGTTGGGTGCATCGTCGAACCAGATCGGTGGGCTGACCAGGACGTGCTCCAAAGTCATGCCGCGATCGCGGGCGCCCGGGGCGTACTCGGCGAGGTAGCGGCCGACGAACTCCCGGGCCCGGCCGGGTTTGGTGAGCACCCGGTCGACGACATAGACGACCTTCTTGACTTCATCGTCGGCCATGGAACTCAGGTTAGGGATCAGGTCGCCGTCGTGCCGGGCGCGCTCCCGTCCATCGGGACAACGCCGATGCCGCCGTGTGGTGCCGTGGAACGGTGAGGAGATGACCGATCACAGCCCAGATCCGTTTGCCCCGGCCCGACTCGGCCCAGTGCAGTTGCGCAACAGGGTGATCAAGGCCGCCACATCTGAGGGACGCTCACCGGACGGGCTGGTCACCGACGAGTTGATCGAGTTTCATCGCAGCTTCGCCTACGGCGGTGTGGGCATGACCACCGTCGCCTATTGCTGTGTGTCGCCGCAGGGGGCAAGCGCGCCGGGGCAGATTGTCATGGACATCAAGGCATTACCTGGTTTGCGCCGCCTCACCGACGCGGTCCACGGTGCGGGTGCCGCGATCTCGGCGCAGCTGGGCCACGCCGGTGTGGTGGCTCAGAAGAAGCTGACCGGCGTGACGGCCGTGGCGCCGAGCCGATTCATCAACCCCACTTCGTTCGCTTACTGTCGCGAGATCAGCCGCGGTGAGATCCGCATGGTGATCGACCAGTTCGGTGACGCAGCGCAGGTGGCCGTCGATGCCGGATTCGATGCGGTCGAGCTGCACTTCGGACACCTGTACCTGCCGAGCTCATTTCTCAGCCCGTTGATCAACCGTCGCAACGACGAGTACGGCGGTGATATCGACAATCGGTCACGGTTCGTCCGGGAGATCGCGCAGCGGGTCCGAGAAGTGGTCGGCGACCGGATCGCGGTGATCGCCAAGCTGGACATGGACGACGGCTTGCCAGGAAGCATCTGGATCGACGAGGCATTGCGCACCGCTGCGCTACTGGATGCCGACGCCACGTTGGATGCGATCGAACTGACCCAGGGCTCATCGGTGTTCAAACCCATGTACTTGTTCCGCGGGGACGTTCCGGTACGCGAATTCGCACAGGTGATGCCGCCGGCATTGCGACCTGGGGTGCGGCTCGCGGGCAAGTGGGCGATGGGCAGCTATCCGTACGAAGATCTCTACATGCTGCCCGCCGCGAGGCAGTTCGTGCCGATCATGCGCAACACCAAACTGATTCTGCTGGGCGGCATCACCAACCGTGGCCACCTGGAAACCGGCATGCGGCAAGGATTCGATTTCCTGGCCATGGGACGGGCGTTGTTGCGGGAGCCCGATCTGGTCACAAAGATGCTGGCGGATCCGGCCGCCCGCAGCCGCTGCAATCACAACAACAAATGCATGGTGACAGTTTTCGCTCGCACGCACTGCGTCCTGGATCCCGACCAGCGCTATGGTGCGGCAGCCCCGATGCTGCCGACCAGGTCGGCGACGTCGGCGCAAGCCTGAGCGCGGGCACGCTGGCAGATGCCGAGCATTGGCATCGTCATGAACCCGTGGATCCCGCCTTCGAAGTAGCGCCGGACGGTGGGGACGCCAGCGGCTTGCAACGCCTCGACATAGGCGATGCCTTCGTCACGCAGCGGATCGTGGCCGGCGACGACCGCGATGGCAGGCGGCAGGCCGGAGAGGTCAGCGTGCAACGGTGAGGCGTAAGGATTCTGACGGTCGGCGAGGTCGGGGACGTACTGGTCCCAGTACCACTGCAACGCCGAGATGGGGTTGTAGTAGCCCTCCCCGAAACTGCGGTAGGACTCGGTGCGGAAGTCAGCGGCGATCACGGGATAGAGCAGTAACTGGCCGGCCAACGCCGGCCCACCCCGGTCACGCGCCATCAGCGCGGTGACGGCGGCGAGGTTGCCCCCGGCGCTGTCCCCACCGACGAGGACGGCATGCGCGTCGCCACCGAGCGACGACGCGTGCTCGGCCGCCCATCGGGTGGCGGCGTACATGTCCTCGGCGGCCGCGGGCCACTGGCCCTCTTCGGACGCCCGCCGGTAATGCACTGAGACCACCACGGCGGGAATGCGATTGGCGATGTTGCGACACAACTCGTCGTGGCTGTCGAGATCGCAGAAGACCCAGCCGCCGCCGTGTGCGTAGACCAACGTCGGTAGCGGGCGTTCGCCACGGACCGGGCGATAGATCCGTATCGGCACCGGTGCGTCGGGACCCGGGACGGTAGTGTCCTCGACCGAGGCCATGGGCTCAGGCTGTGCGGCAGGTTTGAACCGGGACCGTATCGCTGCGCGAGCCTGTTCGCCGGTCATGGTGTGCACGGCGGGGAAACCGGAATCCAGCGCCTCGATCATGTCCGCGATCTGTGGATCGAGTCCGCTCATGCGAGTTGCAGGTTCGTCGCCGCACGCGCGGTATGAGCGGTCGGGCCCACCCGCAGCGGTCGCATCTGCTGCAGGGTCGGCGCGACTCGAACCGCGCCACCACTTTCCACCGTCCGCCAAATACCCAGGGCCGCCATCCGCACGGGTGCGGCAAGGCGCTGGTCGAACGTCATCCGGTTCGCCGGACCGCAAACCGAGATCGCGGCTACGGCCTCGCCGGGGTCTCCGATCGGTGCGGCCACACAACCCAGTCCGGCAACCGACTCTTCACGGTCGAATGCTATGCCGTGGGATCGCACTTTCTGCAGTTCGCTGCGCAATTGCGCAGGGCTCGAGATCGAGTACTTGGTAGGACGCGGCAGCGGGGCGGTCGCGAACAGGTCGATGTCACTCTCGTCGGCGTAGGCGAGCATCGCCTTGCCCACCGCCGCGCAGTGCGCAGGCTGGCGGCCGCCCACGCGCGTCGGGATCGCCGCAGCCATCCGGTTGCCGACCTTCTCCATGTAGACCACGTCGGACCCGTCAAGGATGGCCAAGTGCACCACGAGGCCGGTGGCTGCGTGCAATTCGTGAAGCATGGGAATCGCGGCCTTGTGCAGGCGGTCCTGATGCACGGCAAGCGATCCCAGTTCGACAAGCCGCATTCCCAGCTCGTAGTCGCGGCCGTGGCGCCGAAGCCACCGTAGCTGTACGAGCCGTTCGAGCATGCGATGCGCCGACGAGCGCGGCAGCCCCGTGCGTCGCACGATCTGGGCAAGCGTGAGCCGACCGGGGCCGTCGAACGCATCGAGGACGAGGGAGATGCGGTCGATGACGGCGCTCGGCGTCTCGGCTGCTTTCTTATCCGAGGTCGCGGGCTCTTCGATCATCGCGGTCATGACGGTCCTCCTGAGCGGCAAGTACTACTAGTCGATATATGACTAATAGGAATATGACTATCACAAGTATGTGTCCCGTGTCACGTACGAGTCTGCGTGTGGTCCATCCGCCCAGCCGGGACTGCGCCCCGGTAATCGGGCGGGCTACGCTTCGGAGAT
Source organism: Mycolicibacterium wolinskyi (assembly GCF_002101965.1). GTDB lineage: Bacteria > Actinomycetota > Actinomycetes > Mycobacteriales > Mycobacteriaceae > Mycobacterium > Mycobacterium wolinskyi. The sequence continues at coordinate 163,807 of NZ_LQQA01000013.1, read as the reverse complement.
CGGAGCCGCCTAAGCCCCGGAAGTCAATCCAGTTGCCGCTTCGGCGAATTGAATGATCTGCTCACCGATGTCTGCCACTGGTTCGGCGGCGAGCTCGCGATACGGCTGAGCGGAGACCGACATGACGACCGCTCCGCTGTGGTCGCGAATCGGGGCCGAGATCATTGCCACCGGAATCATGTCGCCCTCGCGCAACTCGCCGGGTAGGACGTCGACGACCGTCAGGTCGGCGACGGCGCCGGCCAACCTGGTTGACACCGCGTCCGGTGTGTTGCCGTTGTCGAGGGCGATCAACGCGTCGAAAACCCGAATCAGCGGTCCGCTGAGTCGTTCCACTCCGTAGCCGCGATCGCTTATCACGTTGAGCACCTGTGTCATTCGGTCTGCAAAGGATGCGTTTACCGGACCTGCCGCAGACATCCACCGCTCGTATACGTCGGCCGCGTCCCAGGCGACAAACTCCCGGCCGAAGGGGGCGGCGAAAGGCAGACGCACTCCCGCTGCCACGTGGGGCGGCGAGGAACCGGGCGCGGCCGCGTCGACAACGACGATGGCTCCTGCCCTGATCTCCGAGATGCACACCGGCATCTGGATGCGCAGGCTGAGTTCGCGCAGGGCATCGCGTAGCAGTCGCGGTGTCGATCGGCCGCCGGGTGCCGCGGTGGGGAAGCTCCGGCCGATCGAGTACCTCCCGCTGAGCGGGTCACGCGCCACCCAGTCGTGGTTCGTCAGCGTCTGCAGGATGGCGTGCCCGGTGGACCGGGTAATGCCCAGTTCACGACTGATCTCGGCGAGCGTCAGCGCTTCGTTCCGGCGGCTGGTGAGCAGAGCGACGACTGCAACGACTCGACTGGTGGGCGGTGATGGGTCTTGACCTGCTTGTGCGGACTCACCTAGCTTGGCGTTCATATATTCGAACACTATAACGAATATTCGCCATTTCGAGTTGTCGTCAAGTAAGGAGCAGCGTGCCGAACTGCGCACTGGGCATCGAGGATCTGACGGTCCCCGTGCTCAACCCGATGCAACGAGACGTTCTCGCGCAACTGGAAAACCTGTCGGTGGATCTCAGCCCAGCAGGCCTGATGGGTGAAGCGATCGACAAGACGGGCTTGGACGACTTCGGGCCTGGCGATTTTCATCCACGGCTCGCCGCGTACGCCCAAGCTGTCGACGCCGACAGCGGCAACACCAATCTCAACCGTTTCATCCTGCGTAACCGCATCGTCCGGTTGCTCTCACAACGGTTGTTGTTGACGGATCTGCTGCGTCGTTATCCCGAGATCCACGACATCGAGATCGAACGACCGATCATCGTCGTCGGATTACCCCGTTCGGGGACAACGCATCTGGTCAACCTCCTCGCATCCGACTCCAGGCGACGTGCGCTGCCGTACTGGGAAAGCCAGGAGCCATTCCCTCTGCGCGGTGAAGGTCCGGACGTCAACGGAGTGGATCCCAGATTCATGCGCAGCGTCGCCGAGCACGAGTCGGCAATGGCCATGACTCCGCTGGTTCAGAACATGCACGACCGATTTCCGCAGGCGATCGAGGAAGAAGTCGAGATCCTCGACCTCGACTTCGCGAGCTATGTGCTGGAGTGGCATTGCCGGGTGCCGCAATGGCGCGACTATTACCTCGGGTTGAACCAGGACGAGCATTACGGCTACCTACGCACGATTCTCAAGGCCCTCACATTCTTACGAGGTCCACGCCAGTGGGTGCTCAAGTCGCCACAACACTGTGAGCAACTCGGGCCCCTGATCCGAACGTTCCCAGACGCCACCGTCGCGTTCACCCACCGAGACCCCGTAGCCGTCATCCAATCCGCAGTCACGATGCTGGCGTACGGAGACCGTATACGGCGCAAGGAGATCGACCCGGAGGGCCTCGTGGCCTACTGGATCGACCGCATCGAGCGGCTGCTGCGCGCGTGCGTGCGTGATCGGGATCTGATCGGTTCCGACCGAAGCGTGGACATCGGCTTCCACCAACTCAACGGCAACGAGATGCCGATTCTCGAGACGTTGTACGGCTACAACGGCACCACGCTGACCGAGGATGCCCGAGCGGCGTTCCGCGGTTACCTAGACAACAATCCGCGAGGCAAACACGGACGAATGCGGTACGACCTCCAAGGCCACTTCGGCCGGACACCGGACGAAGTCCGGTCGCGCTTCGGGTTCTACTTCGACCGATTTGACGTCCGGGAGGAATCGTGACCAGTTATCAACCCGCGTACTTGAGCCGCCCGAGTGCCGATGACATCGTCGGCGCCGGTGCACCGGCAGAGGAAGTCAGCCCGGGTATCTGGCTCTCGCCAGGTCTGTCGAACTCATTCATGCTGACGACCGATGCAGGCCGGATCGTGTTGAACACCGGGATGGGTTTCGAGGGACCGGTGCACCGTGCCAACTTTGACGCCGTCGACGCCGCGCCGATCCGCTACGTCATTCTGACCCAAGGTCATGTCGACCATGTGGGCGGCATCGACACGGTCGCCGACGCCGACAGCGAGATCGTCGCCCAGGCCAACTGGGAAACGTGGCGGCGGGACAACGAACTGTTGGCAGAGTTCCGGGCTCGAAACTCGGCGTTCGCGTGGGTCGGCAAGGTGATGGACACGATCGAGCGCAACGCGCCGCGATTCGGCCCGCCGCCACCGCAGAGCGTTCCGACCCCGACGATGGTCGTTGACGATGAACTCGTCATCGAACTTGGCGGGCGCCGCTTGGAGCTTTACGCCACACCCGGTGGTGAGACCACCGACAGCCTGGTGGTCTGGTTGCCCGAAGAAGGTGTCTGCCTGTGCGGCAACGTCTTCGGTGCGCTGTTCGGTCATATTCCGAACCTGGTGACGATGCGCGGGGACCGCTATCGGGATGCGCTGAGGGTGGTGGAGTCGATCGACCGCGTCCGTGCGTTGGGGGCCAAAACACTGCTCACCGGGCATTTCGGGCCGATAGTCGGCAAGGACCGGATCGAGTGGGAGTTGACGAGACTGCGTGACGCGGTGACCTACATTCACGATCAAACCGTGGCGGGGATGAACGCCGGCAAGGACATTCACACGTTGATGCGTGAGGTGGTACTACCGCCCGAACTGGAGGTCGGCCAAGGCTATGGCATGGTCCGCTGGAATGTGCGGGCCATCTGGGAGAACTACGCCGGCTGGTTCCATCACCGCTCGACGGCCGAACTCTACGCCGAAGGTCCGGACGCCACCGAGCCCGATTTACTCGAACTCGCCGGAAAGCAAGCCGTTCTCGGACGAGCTCGCGCACTGCTGGACGCCGGAGAACCGGTGCGCGCCATCCAGTTGGCCGAGATCGTGAACCGGGTCGAACCCGGTGACGAGTCAAAGCAGGTGTTGATCGCGGCTCATCAGGATCTCCTACGGGACAGCACTAATTTCTGGGAAGCAGCCTGGCTGCGCGAGAAGATCAAGGAACTGTCATGACAAACCGTGTGCTGTTCGACTTCTCCGGTACCAACGCACTGGTTACCGGCGGCACGAGTGGTATCGGCCATGCGACCGCATCGCTTTTGCGAGACAGCGGCGCGCAGGTCACGGTCACCGGCACGAGAGCAGGGCCCGAGGAGTACGACGTCGATCTGTCCGGACTGCAGTATCGGCAGCTGGCGCTGACCGACTCGGACGGTATTGAGGCGCTGGCAGATTCGTTCACCGACTTGGACATTCTCATCAACAACGCCGGGGCCAACTTTCCCGGCGGGCTCGACGAATCGACCGCAGAGGGTTTCACCGCATCGGTGGCCGTCAACCTCTTGGCGCCATTCAGATTGACGGAACGTCTGCACAACGTGTTGAAAGCATCGAATGCTCCCGGCGGTGCCAGCGTGATCATGCTCGCGTCCATGGCGGCCATCCGATCGGTACCGGTGGTGCCCGGATACGGATCGGCGAAGGCCGGAGTACTCGCACTCACCCGCAACCTCGCCACGAAATGGGCCGCTGACGGCATCCGGGTCAACGCCGTCGTCCCGGGAGTCGTCGCCACGCGCATGACCGCGCCGATGGACTACGTACCCGAGATCAAACAAGAACAAGTCGACCACATTCCGCTCGGTCGGTTCGCCACTCCGGATGAGATCGCCAGCCCAATCCTCTACCTGTGCAGTGGAAATGCGTCCTACAGCACCGGATCCGCGCTCGTCGTCGACGGCGGCTACAGCGTGCTGTGAGTGGTTCGACGACATCGAAGAGAGGGAGTCCATCATGAGAGCAGCCATCATCACCGGCCCCGGGAAAACTGAGATTGTGGACGTGCCGACGCCCACGGTGGGGCCGAATGACGTTCTGGTGAGAATTCGAGCGTGCGGGATCTGCGGTTCCGACACGATGTACATATCCATCGGCGGTTTGCCGCCGCGGCATGGCAGTATGCCGATCGGTCATGAGCCGGCCGGCGAGGTGGTCGAGGTCGGTCGGGGTGTGCGCGGTATCGCGGTCGGTGACCGTGTCGTGGTCAATCCGATGGCAATTCCCGACGACATCATCGGCAACGGCGGTTCGGTCGGTGCGCTGGCCGACTACCTGCTCATCAAGGATGCGGTCCGCGGTCGGAGCCTCGAGGTCGTGCCAGATCACATCCCGTACGAGGTCGCGGCACTCAATGAGCCCATGGCGGTGGCAGTTCACGCGGTGAACCAGGTGGCGCCTCGGCAGACTGACCAGGTGCTGGTGCTCGGGGCCGGCCCCATCGGCCTGGGCATCACACTCGCCTTGAAATCAAGGGGAGTGAAACATGTTGTGGTGGCAGACATCCTACCGACCCGGCTGGAGAAAGCGCTGAAGGTTGGCGCAGACGCCGTGATCAACTCCAAGGAGGAAGATGTCGTCGCGCGATTGATCGAGCTGCATGGTCCCGGGGATTCGATGTGGCCGAACAAGGCGGGCACAGATGTATTCCTTGATGCGGCAGGCGTGCCGGCGGCCGTCGACACGGCACTCGGAGCTGCCAAGCGGGGAGCCAAGCTCGGCGTCGTGGCCGTCCACAAGGAGCCCATCAGCATGGAGTTCATGAATGTGATGAGCAATGAACTGATGATCGTCGGGTCGATGGGTTACCCGAGTGAAATCTTCGAGGTTACGAAGGACATCGTCGACAACTGGGAGAAGTATCAGCTGATCATCAGCCACACTTTCGATTTCGATGACCTCCAAGAGGCGTTGGAGTGTGTCGCCACGCCGGGTGCGGCGGACAAGGTCGTTATCACGCTGAGCGAGAGGTGAGGTGATGATGTCGTCCGCCAGTATGAACGACCAGATTGCCGATGTGATTCGTCGCTACGTCTCGCTGCTCGCGGCCGGTAGTGCCGATGATCTTCTGGAACTGTTCGCCGAACACGCGACCGTGGAGGATCCAGTCGGCAGTGACGTTCGCACCGGCCGGGCGGAGATCCGCGAATTCTTCTCCACCTTGGAGGCAATGGACCGCCAGACCGAACTGGTCCTGCTCCGTGTCGTCGGCAACGAGGCGGCGTTCTCGTTCACCATCACCTTCAAGGTCGGCGACACCACGATGCGCCTGCAACCGATCGATACGATGACATTCGACCGAGACGGCAAGATCACCTCTGTGCGAAGCTATTTCGCTCCCACGGACCTTGCTGAGGCCTTCTCGTTGCCGGAATAGTAGAGGTAGAAATCGTCGGTCGGATACGAGGTCTTGTATGTGGACACCTGGCTGCCGCGGAACTCGACCCCTTGGGCCTTGAGCCACTCGATCATCTCCGGACTCTGTGCACAGAACCGTTTCAGGGTGTCGCTGGTGACGGCGTCGCCGACTTCAGATTCCAGGTAGGCGAACATATTCTCTGGGGTGTCGTCGTATCCGCCTGCTCGTTGTTCTACGGTGCCGCCACCGGCGCCCGCGGCGCCGAACCCGACCACGATGACGTCGTATTCGGGAGGAGGCGACGTGTTCTCGTTGCTCATGTCGGGCAGTCAACCTGCGGTGGAGGACCGGCGCCAGGGCCTGTGACCATTAGTCGGAACGTCGCACAGGCACTCCGGAACTGATGGCTCGGGTGTTTGGTGGCTTAGGTGCGACAACATCAGACCGCACGCGTAGGGGTCTCCCGTTCAGTGGTCAATCGGATTGGAGGGGCACGCCCCGACTGTCAGAGTGCTCTAAATCACTTTGGAAGCCGATTGAAGGGTAGATCACGTGGGTGCATCGAGGTATGTCGGTCGGGTTGGTGGTCTGGCTGTCGCGCTGGGCGTGGGGGCTGCGATCTTTGCCGGGCAGGGGACCGCTTGCGCGGACACCGGCACCACCGCGTCGAACAACTCAGAATCGGCATCGGCCGACAATCGCGGAAATGGACCGGCGCGCACCGGTTCTCCGAGCACACAGAGCGATTCGACAACCGGCAAACACGGCCCACGTCGCTCATCGACATCGTCCAAGCAGACCGATGCCAAGTCAGACTCAACCGATGGCATCGACTCGAGTTCCGGCAGCGGTTCCACAGAAGATAAGCCGTCGAGCTCGCCCTCACCGTCCCGCGGTACTGGCGCCGACCCGGATTCTCGGCAGACGCAGAATGATGCAACAACCGGCAAGCACCGACATCGCCACGCGTCACCACGTCCCAAGCCGGCTGAGCTGAAGTCAGACCCAACCGATGGTGCCGACTCGAGCTCCAGCAGCGGTTCCACAGAAGAAACGAAGGCCGCCGCTGCGGCGGACCAGCGGGAGGAAAGTGAAACTTCGTCGGTCACAACTGATCTGCGCAGAGTAGTGGCGGATTCGTGGAGGGTTGATACTCCCACGTCACCCGAGGAGCTAACAGCCTCATGGGCGCTGCTTGCGGCCACTCGACGAGAGCTGTCCCGCTCCGGCGTCAGTGGGCCTGCCGCGAAGCCGACCGTGCTGGCCGCGACGCCAACGTCCGCCAGCGTTCCCGCGGCAGCTGCGGCCCCGTATCCCGACGGCATACCCTTCGTATCCCCGCCCGACTTGCCGCAGCAGTTCAACGCGTTCTTCTACAAGCCCATTTACACCGCGGTATCCCACTGGGTCGACACTCCGGGAGGCCAGGCGTTTGCGGGATTCGTCAACACCGTGACCGGGTCGTACGCGATCGGTGATGGTTCGGCGGGGACGAGCGCCTCAGACCCTAACGGGACCAACGCGGGGTGGTTGTTCGGTGATGGTGGGGATGGCTGGAACAGCACTGTGGCCGGTGTTGCCGGTGGAAATGGTGGGGCCGCCGGTCTCTTCGGCAATGGCGGTGTAGGCGGTTTCGGCGGAGCGGGAGCCGCAGGTGGCGCCGGCGGGTCCGGTGGAGCACTCATGGGTCTTGGCGGCGCAGGTGGCGACGGTGGCGCCAGTAGCGGTAGCAACGCTGGTGGCGCCGGCGGAGAAGGCGGTGCCGCGCCCGGATTGTTGTTCGGTATCGGCGGGACCGGTGGTGACGGCAACGATGGTGATGTGGGCGGTGTCGGCGGCGACGGTGGCAACGCCACCGGGTTGCTCAGCAGCGGCGGGCGTGGAGGCAATGCCGGCGACGGCACCCTGACCGGGCGATTGCCCGCATTGGGTGGCGCTGGCGGCACCACCAAACCGTGGAGCTTGGGCAACCACGGCGAAGTCGGCCTCTTCGGCCATCAGGCTGGGGTGAACCTGGTTGCGGGTAATCCCACGATCAGCACCACCGGCACTTGGTTCACCGACAAAGACGGCCGAGTCGTCATCTTGCGGGGAATGAACGTCGTCGACATCACCAACCCGATCCGTCCGCCGTCTGAAGAGGGCTTCAGCGAGGATGACGCGGCGTTCCTGGCGGCCAACGGGTTCAATGTCGTGCGGCTGGGAGTCGACTGGGAGCGGCTGCAACCCGAGCCCGGGGTCTACGACGAGGAGTACCTCAACGAATTGGATCAGACTGTGGCGATGCTGGGCGATCACGGCATCGTCGCCGTGCTCGACCTTCATCAGAATGTGCCGCCCACGTACGTCACCGGTGAACTGCCGCCGTCCAACATCGGATTCCCACTCGACATTTTCTTCGACTCGGCGAAAAATGCGGCACTCGACAAATTTTGGGCGAATGACCCTGGCCCGACCGGCGCCGGGCAACTCAATGAGTACGCCGCGATGGTCCAGTACCTCGCGTATCACTACAACGGCAATGCCAACATCGTTGGCATCGAGATAATGAACGAACCCCGGCCGGGCAACCAGTTCCTGCCGTCGATTCTCGGCAGCTCATATCACGAAGCTCAGCAGCTGACCCCGTTCTACAACCAGGTGGCCACTGCGATCCGCAGCGTCAATCCAGACGCGACGATATTCTTCGAACCCAGCGTGGCGGCTACCGCCATGGTGCCCGTGAGATTGGGCACGGTCCACGACTCCAACTCGGCCCTGTCGTTCCACAACTACGCATTCCTGAACCTGGGAGGCGTGGTACTGCCCTTCGTCAACGTCATCGCCAACTCGGCCGTCGACTATGCCAAGGCGCATAACATCCCCGCCATCATGACCGAGTTCGGCTCCTCCAGTAACCCGTCTTCGCTGAATCAGACGATGGCCCCAGCCGATCAACACATGCTCAGCTGGACCGAATGGTCCTACGCGAACACCACCTATCTCGGTGTCGACGGCACCGTCGAATGGCTGGTCGACGATCCCAGCAAGCCCCTCGAAGGCGACAACGTCAACTGGGACAACCTGAAGATCCTGACCAGGCCCTACGCCCAAACTGTCGCCGGCACACCGCAATCGATGTCGTACGACGAGGAAAACGGCAACTTCACATTCAACTACACCACCGACCGCGTCGACGGCCAGGGTCGCTTCGCCCCCGGATCGGAAACCATCATCTCAGTCCCAGAAGTGCACTACCCCAACGGCTACACCGTCACCGTAGAAGGCGGAACGGTCGTATCCGCCGACAACGCACCCCAACTCATCATCGCGTCCGACGGGTCCGACACGGTCAAAGTGACTATCACTCCTAACACGAGTGTGTAGCGGCTGGGTTCCACCGGACATCATCGACCGTCACGACGGCACCATCACCCTCACCTCCACCCGGTGAAGTGATGGTGCCTCGTGCTCCGTGGCGACGCTGAGAAAGCCAATAGCAAAGCTGTAGCCAAATAACCGCGGTCAAGCGTTTGGGCCCGAAAGTGAACAAGATCGCGAGAATACTTGAGAATCTCGCGATCTTGTTCACATTCGGCGTCAGGCCCGAGCAGCCGCCCGTCCGGCTCGACGACCGTAGAAGCTCCCGTCGCCCAGTGATACGCCGCTGGCATAGCCCCATGCCGCCAGGCCGGCCGCGGACCGGCCCGCCGCGTAGAGGCCCGGAATCGGCTCGCCGCTGACGTGCAGGACTTCGGCGTCGAGTGTGGTGGCCAGGCCCCCGAGGGTGAAGCCCCCGGTGCTCTCGCGAAGGTCTATAGCACCCACCGGCGATTTGATCGGCTTGAGCCACTGCGGCTTCTTGTGCAGCAGTGGATCCTCGCCACGCGCCGCACCCTCGTTGTACGCGGCCACGGTGGCCTGCAAGGAATTCGGAGGCAGCCCGATCTCGGCTTCAAGCTCTGCGACAGTGTCGGCGACCCATGTCGGCGGCCGCAGCATCAGCTGGGGCGACAGGGAAGCCATTGCCTCCTCCTGCGCATCGCCGTCGATGATCAGGTAGGCGGTGTTGTTCTGGTGATACAGCGTCAGCTGACCGGCCCGGCCGGGATAGGTGTCCTCGGCAACGTAGCGTTGACCACGTTCGTTCACCAGGATCCCGCGTACCAACTGTTGGGGATCGATGAACAACGCGACCTCGGTGGCATCCATGTGCGCGAGATCGGCGCCCAGAGCTTGCGCCATCCGGATGGCCTGGCCGTCGTGCTGCTCGATGGAGGCCGCCGGGCGGCCGGCGATGCGTGGGGCGTACTGGGCGACCATCGCGTCGTTGTAGGCGAAGCTGCCGGTGGCCAAAACGACGCCTCGGCGAGCCCGCACAGCAATCTCGGTCCCGTACTGGCGCGCGACGACTCCGGCTACGCGACCATCGGACTCTACGACGAGCCGCTGCACGCGCACGTCGTAGAGCGCCCGTGCGCCCGCCGCCGTCGCAGTGTCGACGAGCGGTTTCATCAGCATGTAACCCGCGCTGGCCTCGCCTTGCTTCTTGTTCTGCATCTGCGGCACATGGCCGCGCGGGGCCGGCGTGGCGATGGTGTTGAACGGATACGAGTTCTCTCCACCGCTGTACATGAGCCCCTGGTCGCCCATCGGCTCCCAACCGGGCTCTCCGAAGAACTCAGGTTTGAACGGCACCCCGCAGCCTACGAGCCAGTCGAAGTGCGCGACACTTCCCTCGCAGTAATCGGCGATGCGCGCGGCGTCGGCGCCCGGACCCATGGCCGCATTGAGGAACGCCGTCATATTGTCGACAGAATCGTCGAATCCACAAGCCTTTTGGATGGCTGTGCCGCCGCCGAGGTAGATGAAACCGCCTGCCATCGAGGCGGCTCCGCCCCATGACCCCGTGCGTTCGAGCACGAGGACGTCGGCCTCGGCTCGTGTCGCCTCCACGGCCGCGGCTGCGCCGGCGACCCCGTAGCCGGCAATGACCACATCAGCCTCGTAGTCCCACTTGGCCACGTCTGTGGTGCTGATCGGCGTCGGATCGAACGTCGGAGTGCTCACGGTCGCATCGCTTTCGGCAGATCGCTGACCCACTGGTGCCCCCAGTAGCTGTCTGCGGTGATTTCTTCTGCGGTGTAATAGCTTTCGTCGACCCGCATCCCCTCGGTGCCGAACTCGATGTCCCAGTCGCCGGGGGCGCGGACGTAAAAGGAGACCATCTTGTCGTTGGTGTGCCGGCCCAGCGTGGATGACAACTGGAAGCCTTCGGCGTTCACCCGGTCGAGGGCCTGGCCCACCGCGTCAAGTGTGTCGACTTCGACCATGAGATGGATGAGACCGGGATCGCGAAGGTTCTGTGCGGGACAGATCGCCAGGCTGTGGTGGCGCTGATTGACACCCATGAACCGCACCCGCACCGGGCCGAACTCCGGGGGAACCGGAACCCGGAACGCGCCTCTGGACTTGAAACCCAGTACCTCGGTGTAGAACTCGAACAAGCCCGGAACGTCGAGCGCGGGCAGCACGACGTGGCCGAGGCCCTGCTCGCCGGTCACGAACTTCGCTCCGAAGGGCGTGACGACGGGAGAGTGGTCCAGGACCGGGCCGTGGAACACCTCCAGTGCGGTGCCGGCCGGATCCTCGAAAGCAATGGCCTCCTCCACGCGTCGGGCGTCGGTCTCTTCCAGCGACAGCTCCTTGTAGGCAACGCCTGCTCCTTCGAGCGCCCGCTTGAGTTCCCGCAACGCGGCGTGGTCGCGTACCTCCCAGCCGACCGTGACGATCTTGTCGACGTCTCCGGGGGCGACGATGATGCGCGCGGCCCGCTCGTCCATCCGTAAGTACAGCGCGTCCCCATCAGGTCCCTTGCCTTCAGCGAAACCCAAGACATGGAACGCGAAGTGACGCCAGCGCTCGATGTCGCTGGCCTGGACGGTGACATAGCCGAGGCTTTTGATCGTTGTCATGGTTGTCCTTCTCAGATCATCGCCCGCAGCGGGCCCTGTGGGTCGACACCCAGCGAGCTGAGCGCCGAGGCGTGGTAGACGGTGCTGGGGACATGGATGGCGTGGGCCTGCCCGACATGGATGTCGCGCCAATACCGTTGCAGCGGTTTATCCATCCGGGTCGCATTGCCGCCGCACCGGGCGAAAATCTCATCGACCGCCGAGACCGCCCGCCACACGGCGCGGACCTGAGTGCGACGTCCGGCAGCGCGATCGGCGAAGCTGACCTCCTTGCCGGCGGCGACCATGTCGTAGATGCGATCGGCGTTGGTGAGCAGTTCCTGACGCGCGGCGTTGATGTCAGCTGCGGCTTCGCCGATCGCATACATCACATAGGGGTCGTCCTTTATCGCCACGCCGCTCGAGTTCACCCGTTCGCGCTGGTAGTCGAGTGCCGCCGCCAAGGCTCCCTCGGCGATGCCGATCGTGGCCGAGCTGATGCCCAGCGGGAACATCGTCGACCACGGCATGAGGTACAGCGGATTGGTCATTCCGGCCTCGCGCTGAGCGGTGCCGTCCATCACCTTCATCGCGTCCATCGTGCGGTAGGACGGTACGAAGGCGTCCTTGACGATGACGTCCTTGGATCCGGTGCCGCGCAGACCCACGACGTCCCAGGAGTCTTCGACGATCTCGTAGTCTTTGCGGGGCAGGATCATGTGCAGCATCTGAGGTGGCATCAGCGGCTTGCCGTCGGTATCGCCCACCATGGCGCCGAGGAAAATCCAATCGCAGTGATCGGTGCCGGAGCTGAACTGCCAGCGGCCGTTGAAGATGTAGCCGCCGTCCACGGGTTTGGCCACCCCTTGCGGGGCGTAGGGCGATGCCACCCAGGTGTCGATGTCGTCGGCCCAAATTTCCTGCGCGACACGCGGATCGGCGTACGCGAGTTGGTACGGATGGACGCCGACCACGCCGTTAATCCATCCGGCCGACGGATCCAGAGCCGCAGTGGCCATCACCGTCTCTGCGAACTCGCGCGGGTGAACCTCGAGCCCGCCGTGCCGCTTGGGCTGCAGCAGCCGAATTGAGCCGACCTCCTTCATGATTTTGACCGTGTCGTCGGTCAGTTTGCCGATCTTTTCGGCCTCGGCGGCCTGTTCGCGGAGCTGGTCTGCGAGTTCGGCGACGCTGTCGATCACCCGTTTTGTCATGGTCTGATGGTGGACCGGACAACCGGCCGACCGCCAGGGCTGTCCCGATGAGCGGAAGTCAGAACTCGATTCTCAACTTGTCCGACAGCGGGCAGGCCTGGCAGGCCAGGAACAGGCCGTCGGCGATGTCCTGGTCGTCGAGAATCTCGGCGTTGCCCAACTCCACCTCGCCGTCGAGCACGGTCGCCGCGCACGAGCCACAGTTGCCCTCGCGACATGAGTACGGCACGGAGATTCCAGCGGCCAGCATCGTGTCCACGAGATTGCGTCCACGCGCCCAGCGCAGCTTATGCACTTCGCCATCGAGTTCGATTTCGGCCTCGGCGGCGTCACCGTCATCGGCAGCGGCGACTTCGGTGGGTGTGTCTGCGAATGGATCTCCGGTCAGCGACTGAAAGATCTCCAGGTGGATTCGCTCGCGTGGTACGCCCGCTTCCGAGAGGGCGTCTTTCACGACCGCCATGAAGGGAGCAGGCCCGCAGATGAAGGATTCGTAGGTGCCGAAATTACGGGCGAATCCGCCGAGCTGGGCCCGGGTGGGAAGCCCCTGCACCGACTCCAGCCAGTGCAGCACGGTGAGCCGGCCCGCGTAGCGGGCCGCCAGTTCCCTCAACTCGGCGGCGAAGATGACCGACCGTTCGTCGCGGTTGGCGTAGCAGAGGATGACTCGCCCGGTGCCGGCTGCCAACACGGATTTGAGAATCGACATCACCGGAGTGATGCCGCTGCCCGCGGCCCACAACAGGAAGTCTCCGTCGAGGCTGGCTGGTGTGAATACCCCGGATGGTGGCAGAACCTCGACCGTGTCGCCTGCTGAGATGTTGTCGCACAGCCAGTTGGACCCGTACCCGCCGTCGGTTCGTTTGACGGTGACCTTGGGCGCCTCGTCAAGATGCGGAGAGCTCGCCAGCGAATAACAGCGTGCCACCGCGCCGGTCTGTTCGCTCGGCACTCGTAGCGTCAGGAACTGCCCGGGGCGATAGGCGAAGCGGTCACGGTCAGCGTCGGGCACGGCGAACACCAGCGAGCGCGCGTCGTGACTTTCATCGATGACTTCGCTGACGGTGAGCCGTACTGTGCGCGAACTGGTTGGCGCCGTCGGGACGGATTCCACGTCGGTCATGACGCCACATTCTGGTGACGAACGCATACTCGGTGGTTACTCGAGTCCGATGGCCGGGACGAAATCCGGTCCCGGTGATCGGGAGCGGAGGCCGCCCGGTTGCCGCCCAAGTCCTAACGTTCGGTCCGTGACCAGCGTGACGGGCAGCCATGTCGATGTCGTTGTCGTCGGAGCCGGCTTCGGAGGGCTCTACGCTCTGCACAAGTTCCGAGAGCGGGGACTGTCGGTGCGGGTGTTCGAAGCAGCGCCGGATGTGGGCGGCACGTGGTACTTCAACCGGTATCCGGGTGCGCGTTGCGACGTGGAGAGCGTCGACTACTGCTATTCGTTCTCCGATGAACTGCAACAGGAATGGACCTGGACCGAGAAGTATGCGACGCAGGGCGAGATCCTCGCTTACATCAATTGGGTTGTCGACAAGCTCAATCTGCGAAGCGGTATCACGTTCAACACTCGCGTGACATCGGCCGTCTTCGATGAAAAGGCGGTGCGCTGGCAGGTTACCGCTGAGGGCGTCGACGGTACCGAACAGGTCAGCACGCGGTTCGTGGTGATGGCTACTGGTCCGCTGTCAGCCGCGCTGACGCCGGACTTCAATGGACTCGAAACCTTCGGTGGCGATATCTATCACACCGCGCACTGGCCGCATGAGGGTGTCGATTTCACCGGTAAGCGGGTCGCAGTGATCGGCACCGGGTCATCCGGTATCCAGTCCATTCCCGTCATCGCTGAGCAGGCAGAGCAGCTCTACGTGTTCCAGCGCACGCCGAATTACAGTGTGCCCGCCGGAAACCGTCCGCTGTCCGCCGCGGAAGTCGCCGAGATCAAGGCCAACTACGCGGAGCGTCGTCGGATGTCGTGGCGCAGCGGTGGCGGCTCGCCGCACGTGGCGCACCCCAAGCTGACGATGCAAGCCACACCTGAGGAACGTCGCGAAGCATTCGAAAAGCGTTGGGATCTCGGCGGCGTGCTGTTCTCCAAGACCTTCAGCGACCAGATGATCAACATGGAGGCCAACGAAGAGGCGCGGAAGTTCTACGAGGAGAAGGTGCGTGCGGTGGTCGACGATCCCGACGTCGCAGAACTCCTGATCCCGACCGACCATCCCATCGGAACCAAGCGGATCTGCACCGACTCCAACTATTTTCAGACATTCAATCGCCCCAACGTCAAGCTGGTCAGCGTTCGCAAGACACCGATCGAATCGATAGACGGCACCGGGATCAACACGTCCGACGCACACTACGATGTCGATGCCGTTGTGTTGGCCACCGGTTTCGATGCGATGACGGGCGCGCTGGCCAAGATCGATATCGTCGGCCGCGAAAATCACCGGCTGGCCGACGACTGGGCCGAGGGGCCACGAACCTATCTGGGTTTGGGAGTGGACGGTTTCCCCAATCTATTCCTGGTTTCGGGGCCCGGTGCGCCGGCGGTGCTCGCCAACATGGTGTTGCACGCCGAGGCACACATCAATTGGATCTCCGACGCCATCGCCTACCTCGATGAACACGGCTATTCCGCGATCGAGGCCGCGCCCGAGGCAGTTGACAATTGGATCGCCGAATGCAACCAACGCGCCGAGGCCACCCTGTTCCCTCGCGCCAACTCCTGGTACATGGGAGCCAATGTGCCTGGAAAGCCACGGGTTTTCATGCTCTTCATCGGTGGCTTCGGCGTGTATCTCGACATTTGCGCTGAGGTTGCCGCTGCCGGATACAAGGGATTCACGCTTACCAAGGCGCCATAGAACTCCAACGATAGGAATCACCGTGACTGAACTCGCCAAGTACGGGCCCTGGGCCGTCATTGCCGGCGGCTCTGAAGGAGTGGGCGCAGAGTTCGCCCGCCTGCTCGCCGAGGACGGCTTCAACCTGGTATTGATCGCACGTAAACCTGCACCCCTCGAGGAAACCGCCCAGCGATGCCGCGACCGCGGGGTCGAGGTACGGGCAATTCCACTCGATTTGTTGGAGCCGGACTCGGTGCCGCGTATCGCGCAGGCCACCGTCGACATCGAGGTCGGTCTGTTGATCTACAACGCCGGCGCGAGCACCTGCAACGAACCGTTCCTGGACGCACCGCTCGTGGATCTTCAGAAGGTGATCGATCTCAATGTCACGCGGATGCTGGAACTGGTGCAGCACTACGGGCGAGAAATGGCTCCACGCAAACGGGGCGGCATTCTTGTGGTCGGATCGCTGGCCGGCTATATGGGCGCATGGCGCCACACGGTGTATGCCGGCGCCAAAGCTTTTTCGCGGATGTTCGCCGAAAGTTTGTGGCTGGAACTACGTGACTACAACATCGACGTGCTCGAACTGGTGCTCGGCGTAACCCGGACACCGGCGATGGAACGCGTCGGGCTCAACTTTGATGCGCCCGGCATGATCGTCAACGAACCGGCCGACGTGGCGCGCGAGGGCTTGGCGCACCTTGCCGACGGGCCTGTGTATGTCGCAGGTGGCAACGCGGCGACGGCCGAGGCTAACAACGCCCCGGACCGCGCCGCTGTGGTGCTCGGCGCGCATAAGGCGATCCTCTCGCTGGTCAACCATCGGACCTAGTGTGCGCATCGGACTGTCGACTCCGATCGTGGTGCAGGTTCCGGGCGTGGCCAGCCACTGGGAGGCGACCGGCACGCACGACGATCTCGTGGAGATCGCCCGCACTGCTGACCGCGTCGGGCTGGAGTTCCTTACCTGCTCAGAACATGTCGCGGTGCCAAGCGCTGAGGCGTCCAGGCGTGGTGCAGTGTACTGGGATCCGTTGTCCACGTTGGGTTTTCTTGCGGCGAACACGCGACGGATTCGACTGGCCACAGCAGTGGTGGTGTTGCCCTACCACCACCCATTGGAGATCGCGAAGCGGTACGGGACGCTGGACCGCATCAGTGGCGGTCGGCTCGTGTTGGGTGTCGGTATCGGATCTCTGACAGAGGAATTCGATCTCCTCGACGTACGATGGGAACAGCGTGGCGAGCGTGCCGACGATGCCATCACCGCCTTACGGGCGTCGCTGGGCGTGGCCGAACCCAAGTACGCCGGGCCCTTCTACGAGTACTCGAAGATGACGGTGCAGCCGCATGCTGTGCAGCCGCACGTCCCGCTCTGGGTGGGCGGGCGGACCATGGCGTCGCTGAACCGTGCGATCCGACTGGCCGATGGGTGGATGCCGTTCGGTCTCGGAGAAGCGGCAATCCGAGGCGTGCTCGGCGCTGTAGAGCTCCCACACGGGTTTGAGGTCGTGCTCGGCACGGGCCGCGCCGTCGACCCGTCGGCCGACCCGGCAGGCACCCGGGAGCGGTTGTCCGAACTCGCTGCCGCGGGCGCCACCGCAGTGTCGTGCTGCGTCGCGGCGAGCTCGGCCGAGGACTACTGCCGGCAACTGGAGCGGCTCGCCGAAATAGCCGCAGAAGGAGTTATCGATGAGCGGTGACAATACCGACCTTGCGGCGCTGCTCGCCAGAGTGCAGCGGCTTGAGGACGAACGCGAGATCGCCCGGTTGATTGCGAGCTATGGACCGGCCGTCGATGCCGCCGATGCTGATGCTGCCTCGGGGATCTGGACCTCCGATGGCGTCTACGATGTCGAGGGCTGGCAGATGACCAGCAGCGCTGATGTGCGCGCCATGGTCAACTCACGTTCACACCGAGAACTGGTCGACTCGGGTTGCTGCCATTTTCTGGGCCCGGTAGTCGTCACCGTTCACGGCAGCACCGCCGTCGCGCTGTGCGAGTCTCTGGTGCTACTGCGACGTCCGCAACTCTTGCCGGACAGCAAGTTCGACCACCAGGCGTGGGCTTCATCAGCACAGGAGTACATGGTGTGGCGCGCGACCGCCAACCACTTCGAGCTGCGCCGAGCCGACGGTACTTGGCGGGTCACGCGGCGCACGAGTCGCATGCTGGACGGAGACCCGGGTGCGCATCGCCTGCTCACCAGTGGTCTGGCGGGTGAAACAGTCGATAATCGACCCTGACCGGAAAGGCAAGGAGCACCTAGTGGGCACATACGCCGTCACCGGTTCCGCGTCGGGTATGGGGCGTGCCACGGCAGATCGGTTGCGCGCCGCCGGGCACACGGTGATCGGTGTTGACATCAAGAGCGCAGATGTCGTGGCTGATTTGTCAACCGGCGAAGGACGTCTTGCGGCCGCCGATGCGGTGTTGAACGCCTGTGACGGCGTCCTCGACGGCGCAGTTCTCGCAGCCGGGTTGGGACCGATTGCCGGGCGCGAGCGAATCATCGCTCAGGTGAACTACTTCGGTGTCGTCGAGCTGCTCTGCGCCTGGCGCGTGGCGCTGGCTCGCGCTGAACGCGCCAAAGTGGTGGTCGTCGGCAGCAATTCGACGACCACCACGCCGGTGGTGCCGAGACGTGCCGTGCGGGCGTTCCTGGCCGGGGACGGCGACAAGGCCGTTCGTGCGGTGCGCTTCTATGGCAGAGGTTCAGCGGCGATGGCCTATGCCGCCTCCAAGATCGCGGTGTCGCGCTGGGTGCGGCGCCAAGCTGTGAAACCTGGCTGGGCTGGGGCGGGCATCCGTCTGAACGTGCTGGCGCCGGGCGCCATCCTGACCCCGCTGTTGGAAGAGCAACTGGCTGACCCGCAGGAAGCCAAGGCCGTCAGAGCATTTCCGGTGCCGATCGGGGGGTATGGCGATCCAGGTCAGCTCGCTGACTGGATGATGTTCATGTTGTCCGACGCAGCTGACTTCCTTTGCGGAAGTGTTGTGTTCGTCGACGGCGGCTCTGACGCATACTTCCGTTCCGAATCCTGGCCGGCTCCCGTCCCGGCCAGGTCCCTGCCACGCTACCTGCTGAGGTTTCTCAGCTATTCGCGCTCTCGGCGCTGACCTTACCGAGGAACGCCAGCACTGTTCGCTCGAATGCGGCCTTGGCTTCGATCATCACCCAATGTCCGCAATTGGGGAACACATGTAGCTCGGCGTTGGGAATGCTGCGCATCGGGATCAACGACATGTCCAGCGGACTGACCCTGTCGTCGCGACCCCACGTCAGCAGGGTGGGTGCCTGAACCTTGTGCATGACCGCCCACGGCATCGGGGCGTCTGACTTGCGCATCATCGACATCATCGCGGCGAACGCGGCTTTGCCGTACATCCGCCGGGCTGCCGCCAGCGTGTCCGGGTCGGTGGCCAGCGCCCAGCGTTCCTCGATGAGTTCGTCGGTCACCAGGTTCGGGTCGTACACCATGGAGTTCAGCCAGTCGATGAGCCTCGCTCGGGTCGGCTCCTCGGTGAACTCCTGGAGCAGGCGAATGCCCTCACTGGGGCCAGGGCTGTAGATGTTGGTCCCGATACCGCCGATCGTCACCAGTCGCCCGATCCGGTCGGGGTGGTTGATGGCAAAGTTGATGCCGACGCCGCCGCCCATGGAATTGCCGATCACGTCGACACGCTCCAGCCCGAGCGCGTCGACGAACGCCGCAGCCGCGCCTTGGGCGTCCACCATCGGATGGCCACCGAAGTCGTCACTCACCCCGAATCCGGGGAACTCCAGCACGAGACAGCGGTAGTGCCTGGCGAAGACACCGAGATTGCCCCGGAAGTTGCGCCAACCGGTGACCCCCGGTCCCGAACCGTGCAGCAGCAACAGCGGTGGACCGTCTCCGGCCTCGTGGTAACGCAGCACTCCGGCCGGGGTGGCGACTTCGCGCAAAGTGTCCTGGTACTCAACCGTCATCTGTTGTCCTCTCAGGTGTTTCGATCACACTCTGTCAGCCCGGCATCCGGTAAGGCATGCGACTTCCGATGAGTGGACGTCGAATTCAGCCGAGCGAATGTCTCGTCGGCACAGCGCCGCTGACGAACTAATCCGGCCTCGGCCCGAGGATGGCCTTCGACGCCGCCAGCGCCGGTTCGTAGATCTCGCGAATATCGCGGTCGTCCTCGACGATCAGCGCAGTGAGTTCGCGTAAACCGCCCAGGAGAATGATTGCCATCGGCCGGGTGAGCGTGGGCAATTCGGCGTGGCGGAAACCCGCGCTGTCGCTGAGTTCGATGAGCAGATCGGTGAGTTCGCGCAGTGCCGCACGCTGCAGTGGACGCGCCGCGCTGCCCAACGCGGGCAGTTCGCGGATCCAGCTCAGCGTGATCGCCGGCGCCGACTCGATGTGATCGACGTAGGCGCCGACGGCCTGGCCGATCTGATCCTGCCAGGGGGCGTCGGCGTCGACCGCGCTACGGATCCGGGTGACGAGCGCGGCGTTGTTAGCCCGCAGCAACTCGATGAAGCACTCTTCCTTGCTCGCGAACTGGTCGTAGAACGTGCGCTTGGACGTGCGGGCGTGGCGGACGATGTCGGCGACTGTGGTGTCGCGATAGCCCTTGTCATTGATCGCGGCGGTGAGCCCGTCGAGCAGCCGCAGCCGGAACGCGTCGGTGCCGGGGTTCGATCCGGCACCGGTCAGCGCGGATGCGGTAGTCATGAGACCCCCTTGCGCTGTGTGGTACCTGCGAGTACCGTACTACACATCGCTTCTGGTACACCGCAGTACCAAGGACCTGGCTTGGAGATGGCATGACCGAAACAGTGCCCGTTCTCGAAACTTCCACGCGTGCTAGCCGCATTCCACCGGGGCCGCAGTTGCCTCGACTGGTGCAGGGCGTCGCGTTCTCGGCAGCGCGTCGCTGGGTGGTCAAGCAGGTGTCGCGCCGTTACGGCGATGTCTTCACGCTCCACGTGCCGGTGTTCGGGCGCACCGTCATCGTCGCCGAACCGCAACTGGCCAAGCAGCTTTTCCAGGCCAACGCCGACGACGTCGGCAACATCCAGCCCAACCTCAGCCGCATCCTCGGCTCCGGGTCGGTGTTCGCGCTCGACGGCTCCGATCACCGCAGCAGGCGCAAGCTGCTCACCCCGCCGTTCCACGGCAAGAGCATCAAGAACTACGAGAAGATCTTCGAAGAGGAGACCCTGCGGGAATCGGCGACCTGGCCGGAGGGACAGGAGTTCGAAACGCTCGAACCGATGATGCGCATAACGCTCAACGCGATCCTGCGCGCGGTGTTCGGCGCCGACGGTGAACAACTCGACGAGCTGCGCCGCATCATCCCGCCGTGGGTGACCCTGGGGTCGCGGCTGGCGGTGCTGCCGACACCCAAGCGCACCTATGGCCGGTTCAGCCCGTGGGGCCGGCTCGCCGCCTACCGCGGGCAGTACGACGACGTGATCGACCGGCTGATCGACCGGGTCGAGGCAGATCCGGACTTCGACCGTCGCGACGACATCCTGGCACTCTTGTTGCGCAGCGCCTACGAAGACGGTTCGACCATGTCCCGCAAGGACATCGGGGACGAGCTGCTGACGCTGCTGGCGGCCGGGCACGAGACCACGGCGTCGACGTTGGGCTGGGCTTTCGAGCGCATCAGCCGCCATCCGCAGGTGCTGGCGCGGCTCGTCGCCGAGGCGGCCACCGACGGCAACGAGTACCGCCAGGCCACGATTCTCGAAGTGCAGCGGGCCCGCACCGTCATCGACTTCGCGGGCCGCCACGTCTACGCACCGTCGTTCGAACTCGGCGAGTGGGTGATTCCGCGCGGGTACTCGATCATCGTCGCGATCTCGCAGATCCAGGAACGTCACGAGGAATTCCCGGATCCGGACCGGTTCGATCCCGAGCGTTTCGTCGGCAGCAGGCCGGGTCTGGGCTGGATCCCGTTCGGTGGGGGCACCCGGCGCTGTGTCGGCGCCGCGTTCGCCAACATCGAGATGGACGTCGTGCTGCGAACGGTGTTGCGGCACTTCATCATCGAGACCACCACCGAGCCCGACGAGAAGGTGCACTCCCGCGGGGTCGCCTACACGCCCGCGGCGGGCGGGCGGGTCGTCGCCCGCCGCCGCGCCGAGCCGCTGGGCGCCTGACGCCTACTGGCTGGCCGTCTCACGCCGGGGCAGCTTCCAGCCCGGGCGCGGGAAATGGCACGTGTACCCGTTGGGGTAGCGCAGCAGGTAGTCCTGATGCTCGGGCTCGGCCTCCCAGAAGTCACTCGCCGGCGTCACCTCGGTGACCACCTTGCCCGGCCACAGCCCCGATGCGTCGACATCGGCGATGGTGTCCAGCGCGATGCGCTTCTGCTCGTCGTCGAGGTAGAAGATCGCCGACCGGTAACTCGTGCCGACGTCGTTGCCCTGACGGTCTTTCGTGGTCGGATCGTGGATCTGGAAGAAGAACTCCAGCAGCGCGCGGTAATCGGTCTGCGCGGGGTCGTAGACGATCTCGATCGCCTCGGCATGGCCGGGATGGTTGCGGTACGTGGGGTGGTCGTTGCGGCCGCCGGTGTAGCCCACCCGGGTGGACACCACACCGGGTTGCTTACGGATCAGGTCCTGCATGCCCCAGAAGCAGCCGCCGGCGAGGATCGCGGTGGAGTAGTTGCTCATACGCGTTATCTCCTTCTGTCACCTTCATTGTGCGCGGCGCTACGGTGGAACGCATGCGTGTAGTGGTAACCACCGCGCTCACCGGTTTACTCCTGGCAACAACGGTGCCGGTCGCAGCCGCCGAGCCGAACACCGTCGTCGTGCCCGAAGTGCCTGCCGAACCCGCCCGCACGGTCTTCGTCGACAACCCGTGGATCGTCGATCAGCACACGACCAAGATCGACTCGTGGAGCCCGCACGGCCAGGGGCTGCGGATCAACTTCACCGCGGGAACCCCGGACTGTTTCGGTGTGCACCTGACCACGCAGGAGACCCCCGAAACGGTGATGGTCGAACTGCACGGCGGGACGCCTCCGGAGGCGGTCGGCCGGATGTGCATCGCACTCGCGGTCGACGGCACGATGGACGTGCCGCTGCAGGGTCCGCTCGGCGGTCGCGTGGTGATGGCTGCGCAGTGACGGCTCTCGACAAACGCGACTAGAACGTGTTCTAGTTCTTCGGTGAGCAAGTTCACCCGCGACGAACTGGCCGCCGCATTCGAGACGTTCGAGCAGACCGTCGACCGGGCCGCGCAGACCAAGGACTGGGACGTGTGGGTCGAGCACTACACCCCGGACGTCGACTACATCGAGCACGCCGCGGGCACGATGAAGGGCCGCGAGCAGGTACGCGCCTGGATCTGGAAGACGATGACGGCGTTTCCCGGCAGCTACATGACGGCGTTCCCGTCGCTCTGGTCGGTGATCGACGAGCCGACGGGACGCATCATCTGCGAACTGGACAACCCGATGGTCGATCCCGGTGACGGGACGATCATCAGCGCCACCAACATCTCGATCATCACCTACGCAGGCGACGGGCGCTGGTCGCGGCAGGAGGACATCTACAACCCGATGCGGTTCGTGTCCGCGGGCATGAAATGGTGTCGCAAGGCCGCCGAACTCGGCAATCTGCCCGACGAGGCCGCAGCCTGGATGCAGCAGTTCGGGGGCAAGAGCAAGTGAGTGCCCAGCTGGTCATCGGCGCCAACGGATTCCTCGGCTCGCATGTTCTTCGGCAACTCGTCGCGCGTGACGATGGTCGCGAGATTCGCGCGATGGTGCGGCCCGGCGCGAACACCGTCGGTATCGACGACCTGCCGGTCAACCGGTACGTCGGCGACGTCTTCGACGCCGACGTACTGCGTGCGGCCATGTCCGGCTGCGACGTCGTCTACTACTGCGTCGTCGACGCCAGGGGCTGGCTGCGCGACCCCGCCCCGCTGTTCCGCACGAACGTCGAGGGCACCGGCCACGTGCTCGACGTCGCAACCGAACCCGACATCGCGGCCGGACTACGGAAGTTCGTCTACACGAGCAGCTACGTCACCGTCGGCCGCAAACGTGGGCGGCGCGCCACCGAGGACGACATCGTCGACGTGCGCCGCGTGACGCCGTACGTGCGGTCCCGCGTACAGGCCGAGGATCTCGTGCTGAGGTACGCGCGGCAACGTGGCCTTCCCGCCGTCGCGATGTGCGTCTCCACCACGTACGGCAGCGGCGACTGGGGAAGAACTCCGCACGGCGCGATCATCGCCGGTGCCGCGTTCGGCAAGTTGCCGTTCGTGATGAGCGGCATCGCACTGGAAGCGGTCGGCGTCGACGATGCCGCCCGGGCACTGATCCTGGCCGCCGACAAGGGACGCCCGGGCGAGCGGTATCTGATCTCGGAGAAGATGATCAGTAACGCCGAGGTCGCGAGGCTGGCGGCCGAGGCCGCCGGGGTGGCGCCGCCGGCGCGGTCGATCCCGCTTCCGGTGTCGTACCTGCTGGCGGTGGCGGGCAGCATCAAGGGCAAATTGCGCAGCACCGACGAGCGGCTGTCACTGGAGTCACTGCGGTTGATGCGGGCCGAAGCCCCACTCGACCATGCCAAAGCCGTGCGTGAACTCGGTTGGAAGCCAAGGCCGGTGGAGGAATCGATCGCCGATGCGGCGAAGTTCTGGGTGGGGCTTCGGGCCGCCAAGCAGGCCCGCACGGCCGGCTGAACGCCACGCCGGTGGGTGTTAAGCCACTGTGCCGCAAGGTTATTGCGGGCTAGCGTGGGGGCATGACCGACAAACTCAAAGTCGACCTCAGCGGGGCGCCGCAGACCATGCTCGCGACGTTCTACGCCAAAGCGCTCGATGCCGGGCTGCCGAAGCCCATCCTGGGCGACCGCCTGGCCAAGGACATCGCCGACCGAATCGACTACGACTGGACCAAGACGTCGATCACCGCGGCGAACTCGCCGTCCGTGACCACCCGCAGCGCGCACTTCGACCGATGGGCGCGCCAGTTTCTCGACGTACACCCGCAGGCCGTGGTGCTGCACCTGGGCTGCGGCCTGGACGGCCGGTTCTTCCGCCTCCAACCGGGGCCGGGGGTCGAGTGGTACGACGTCGACTACCCCGACGTCGCGCGCCTACGCGAGCAGCTGTACCCGACGCACGAGCACTATCACGTGGTGTCGGCGTCGGTGACGGATCCGGCTTGGCTGCAAGACATTCCGGCCGACCGACCGGTGCTGATGATCGGCGAGGGCCTCACGATGTACCTGACCGAACCGGACGGTGTCGCCCTGCTGCGACGCATCGTCGACCGGTTCCCGTCCGGGGAGTTGCAGTTCGACGCGTTCAACTCGTTGGGCATCAAGTCGCAGTGGATGAACGCGGTGGTGCGGCGCTCCGGATCGACGCTGTACTGGGCGATCAACAAGCCCGACGACGTTCTGCGCGCGGTGCCGGGTACCCGGTTGCTGGCGTGGTCATCGCCGTTCGACGACGCGGCGTTCAACGAAGTGGCGTGGTACTTCCGGCTGATGGCCGCCATCATGCGGCCCGTGCCCGCACTGCGGTACATGGCGCAGTATCACCGCTACGCGTTCTGAGGCCATACGCGAAACAGGGGCACCCCGGTGGGGCGCCCCTGTCGAAGGTGATGGGTGTCAGCGGCCGTTGCCGAAAACCGGGGCGGTCTGGCTGACGGTGGCCCGCTGCTGGATGTCGTGCACCCAGTCGTGGTGGCCGACGTCTGCGGAGGCCGGTCCGGCCAAGCCGATGAATGCGGCGGCAAAACCGGTGGCGATGGCGCTGGCGATTCCGAACTTCTTCATTTCTCTGTCTCCTCTGACATTCGCTGTATCGCGTATGTCTGTTTAAACAGACTGGTCAGAGCGGTAATTCCGCTGGCAGAGATTGATCGTGAGATGGCAGAAACAAGTATGTTCGACCCGCGTTCTACGGGGTTTCCGCCTTCTCCTTGAGCCGCTGCAGGGTCAGTTCGATGTGTTTCGCGTTGGCCGTATCGCGGTCTGTGATCCCGGTCGCCCGGCCCGCGATCGCCTTGAACCAGCCGGCGCGGCGGTCCCATGTCGACTCGGTCACCGTGCAGCCGGTGTCGGTCGGTGCGATGTCGTAGCGCCAGTGTGCGACGGGAAATATGAGGGACTTGACGTCGAACGCGAAGGTCTTGCCGGGCTCGGCGTCGGTGACCGTGCAGGTGGTGCTCCACGTCTTCGAACCGTTGCGGTTGTGACCCTTGAACACCGCGCCCGGAGTCGCCGATCCGCCTTTCTGCCATTGCATCGCATGGGCTTCTTCGGCGAGCGATGCCAGCGTCGGCAGATCGGTGATGAGCGCGTACACCGCGGCGGGATCGGCGGCGATCGAGACGGAGGCTTTCACGGGAGCAGTCATGCGAAGAATCGTATTGACCGGGCCGGAAGAACGGTGAGCGCGGTCACGTTGCAATAGTCATGACCGAACGCCCGGTGCTGCAGCCGTCTACCGCACATCCCATCACTGTCACCCCAACCGGCCGGCACGTCACCGTGCGGGTCGGCGGCGTCGTCGTCGCCGAGACCGACGATGCGCTGACGTTGCAGGAATCCACTTACCCCGCCGTGCAGTACATCCCGCTGGCGGATGTCGACCCGTCGGCGCTGACTCGCAGCGACACCACGACGTACTGCCCGTTCAAGGGTGAGGCCAACTACTACAACGTCGGCAACGCCGAGGACGTCATCTGGACGTACGAACAGCCCTACCCGGCGGTCGCCGAGATCGCCGGCCGGGTGGCGTTCTACGCCGACAAGGCCGACATCACGGTGTCCTGAGGCGTTACCGCCGTCGCCCTGGCGGGGCATAGCCTGGTGCGATGCCCAGTGCCAGCGTCGTCTTCACCGGTCCGGCCAGCCCGGGCCTGACGCTGGCTCCGTTGCGCCGCGGCGGTGGTGATCCGTGCTTCCGGATCGCAGCCGACGGCGCCATCTGGCGTACGAGCATGATGACGAGCGGCCCGGTCACCGCACGGATCAGCAAGTCGTCACCGGACACCGTGGACTGCGATGCATGGGGCGACGGCGCTCCGGAGTTTCTCGAAGGGCTCGGCCCACTGCTCGGAACCGAGGACGACGATTCCGGCTTCGACCCCGCCGAGCCGACGATCGCCGAGGCATACCGGCGCGTTCCGCATCTGCGACTGGGGCGAACCGGACGACTGCTGGAAGCGTTGATACCGGCGATCCTCGAACAGCGGGTGTACGGCATGGACGCGTGGCGGGCGTGGCGCAGGCTGGTCACGAAGTACGGCCCGCCGGCGCCCGGCCCCGCGCCCACCGGCATGCGGGTGCCACCGCCGGCCGAGGTGTGGCGGCGCATACCGTCCTGGGAATACCACCGGGCCAACGTCGATCCGGGCCGGGCACGCACCATCGTCGGCTGCGCACAGCGCGCGGACTCGTTGGAGCGGCTGACCGCCGACCGTGCGGTGACGGGGCTGCGGTCGCTGCCAGGGGTGGGGGAGTGGACGGCCGCAGAGACCGTGCAGCGGGCGTTCGGCGACTCCGACGCCTTGTCCGTCGGTGACTATCACTTGGCGAAGATCGTGGGGATGAGCCTGCTGGGCAAGCCGATCGACGACGACGAGATGGTCGAATTGCTGGAGCCGTTGCGTCCGCATCGACACCGGGCCGTGCGATTGCTGGAAGCCAGTGGCCTGGTGGGATATCAGCGGCGTGCCGCACGTCAGGCCATTCCAAACCTGCGTGCGCTCTGACGTTCGCCGGTGATTAGCGGGCGGGGCCGTTGGGTACCCGAGGCCCGGACTACACCGCAGGCGAAAGGAGCCGACGACATGCCCTCATCGAAGAACACCTTCACCATCCCCGGCCTCACGGACAAGCAGGGCGCAGAGGTAGCCGAGCTCTTGCAGAAGCAGTTGAGCACCTACAACGATCTGCACCTGACGCTCAAGCACATTCACTGGAACGTCGTGGGCCCGAACTTCATCGGGGTGCACGAGATGATCGACCCGCAGGTGGAGCTCGTGCGCGGCTACGCCGACGAGGTCGCCGAGCGGATCGCCGCCCTTGGCGCCTCGCCGAAGGGCACGCCGGGCGCCATCGTCGCCGACCGCAGCTGGGACGACTACTCCGTCGGCCGCGACAATGTCCAAGCGCACCTGGCCGCGCTCGATCTCGTCTACAACGGGGTCATCGAAGACACCCGCAAGGCCATCGAGCGGCTCGAAGATCTTGATCTCGTCTCGCAGGACGTCTTGATCGACCACTCGGCCGAACTCGAGAAGTTCCAGTGGTTCGTGCGGGCCCATCTGGAGAGTGCGGGCGGACAACTCGCGCACGAGGGCCAACCGACCGAAAAGGGAGCCGCCGGTAAGGCGCGCCGCAAGAGCGCGTGAGCTCGACTGTGCCGCCAGGTTGTTGACCTCAACCTCTGTTGAGGTGCCAGCCTGGTGGCATGCCAACTTGGATATGCACGGGATGCGGCGTCGAGCACGCCGATTCCGACCGTCGGCCGCCGGAGAACAGCTGTGTGTTGACCTCTGAGGTCGTCTCGATCGAGGAGCGCGGCGACCTGCCGCCGCACGGCACGTGGACCACGTTGGAAGCGCTTGCCGCGCAACAGCATCACACCGAGCATGTCGATCACGGCCGCGGCGTCCACAGCCTCCGGCGGGCGCCGCGGTTCGCGATCGGTCATCGCTCATATCTGGTACAGACCTCCGCCGGCAATCTGCTGTGGGATGCGCCGAGCTACCTCGACGACGAAATCCTGGGCGTCGTCCGCCGGCTCGGCGGTGTAGCGGCGATCGCGGCCAGCCACCCGCATATGTTCGGCGCCCAGCTGAGCTGGAGCCGGGAATTCGGCGGCGTACCGGTCTACGTGAACGAGCTCGACGCGGAGTGGATTCCGTCTCCGGACCCGTTGATCGAGTTGTGGAACGGAGAGATCCAACCGGTCGCCGGTGTACGGCTCATCCACGTCGGCGGGCACATGCGCGGCAGCTCGGTGGCGCTGACCGCCGACGGCACCCTGCTCACCGGCGACAGCATCAGCGGTGGGCTGGCCAAGAACTGGGTGTCGTTCCAGCGCAACTTCCCCAAACATGTCCCGTTGTCGGCGGCGGTCGTGCGGCGGATCGTGGACCGGCTGGACGCCTACGACTACGACCGGCTCTACACCCTTGGCGGCGACGAGATCGACAGTGCCGCCAAGGATGTGGTGCACCGATCAGCTGAGACTCACATCCGCTGGGTCAGTGGCGAGTTCGATCACCTCACCTGATCGGGCGGTTCGAGTGCGTCGTCGCGGACCGGGCGGTCGGCCAATTCCTCGGCGACCCCGAACAGATACGGGTAGGCCAGACCGGCGATCGCCGCACCGATCAGCGGCGCCAGCCAGAACACCCACAGCTGTGCGGGCGCGCCGTCGCCGTTGAAGAACGCGACCGCCGTCGACCGGGCCGGGTTGACCGATGTGTTGGAGATCGGAATCGAGATGAGGTGGATCAGTGTCAGCGTGAGGCCGATCGACAGGCCGGCGAAGCCCTTCGGCGCCCGGTCATCGGTCGAGCCGAGGATGACGAGCAGGAAGATGCCGGTCAGGACGATCTCGGCGATCAGCACCGCCACGAGCGAGTAGCCGCCAGGCGAGTTGTCACCGTAGCCGTTGGCCGCCATGTTGCCGGTCGCGGTCCACCCGTCCTGCCCCTTGGCGATCACATAGATCACCAGGCCGGCCACCAGGCCACCGATGACTTGGGTGATCCAATACGGCACAACGGCTTTCCACTCGACCCGGCGCGCCAGTGCCGCGCCGAGAGTGACGGCCGGGTTGAAGTGACCGCCCGAGACGACGCCGAACGCGTACACGCCGGTGAGCACGGTCAAACCAAATGCCAGCGAGACGCCGAGAAAGCCGATCCCAAGCGAGATCCCGTCGTCGGCGACGAACTTGGCGGCGAAGACGGCGCTGCCGCAGCCGCCGAGAACCAGCCAGAACGTGCCGATGAACTCAGCCGCCAATCTATGTGTCATAGTGGGCGTGTACATGAGGACTCCTCCACTGTCGGGTGTGGTCCTCGGTACCGTCGCACGCCATCCATCGATGGCAGAGTCATCGTTGTCAAACTGTTCGCTGACCGAAATTAACGCTATCCCACCGAAACCGGTGCTCCACGTTTCCGTTACACGTGATCGCGGTCGAGCCGTTGGGCTCGGTAGATGGACACGTCGGTCCGGGAGATCAGCAGATAGGCGATACCGACCGCGACCATCGCGCACGGGATCACGGAGAACGAGCCGGTCATCTCGCACACCATGATCATCACGGCCAACGGGGCGTGTGCGACGCTGCCGAAGCACGCCATCATGCCCACCACGACGAAAACCGCTGGGCTGTCCGGCAAACCGGGCGCCCCGAGCACGTCACCGAGGCGCCACAGCGCAGCGCCGAGGAATGCGCCGATCACCACGCCGGGTCCGAAGATGCCGCCCGATCCGCCGGTGCCGATGGACAGGGACGTGGCGAGGATCTTCGCGAACGGCAGCAGCACCACGATCCACAACGGGATGGCCATCAAAGTCTCGGTGGCCGCTGCCTTTTCGGCCCAGCCGTACCCGCTGGCGAGTACCTGCGGGATGATCAGGGCCAGCAGGCCCACGGCGAGGCCGCCCAGCGTGGGTTTGACGACCTTGCCGCCGGGCAGTTTCGCGGTGAGTGCGACGGTGCCGTAGAAGACCCGGGCGTAGAGCCAGCCGACGCCCGCGGCGAGCGCACCCAGCACCACGAACCAGCCGAGATCCAGCGGGTGATCGAACCGGTAATCGGCGGCCAGGAAGCCGAACAGCGGGTCGAACCCGAGGAACGAACCCAAGACCGCATATGCCGTTGCCGACGTGATGAACCCGGGTACGAGCGCCTTGTAGTCGAAGTCTTCGCGGTAGACGATCGAGGCGGCCAGTACCGCCCCGCCCAGCGGCGCGCCGAAGATGGCTCCGATGCCTGCACCGATTCCCAGCGACACCGCCAACCGGCCGTCCTCGTCGGACAGGTTGAGCCAACGCGTGAGCAGCGAGCCGAATCCGGCCGATATCTGAGCGGCCGGGCCTTCCCGGCCACCGGATCCACCCGAACCGATCGTCAAGGCGCTCGCAATGGTTTTCACCACGATGGCCCTGACCCGGATGCTGCGTGGGTCGGTGTGCACGGCTTCGATCGCGTTGTCGGTGCCGTGGCCTTCGGCTTCCGGGGCGAATCTCGCCACGAGCAGGGCCGAGACCAGTGCGCCGCCGCACGCGATCAGCGGTATCGCCCAGGGCCGGTCGAATCCGGCCGAGCCGGGATCGCCGCCGTCACCGGTCGGTTTCGGGATGTCGTAGCCGCCGAGGTAGCCGAGCAGGAACCGGCCGGCATAGTCGAGTGCCAGGTAGAACACCACCGCACCGAGCCCGGCGATGATGCCGATCGATATGCCGAGGATCAACCACTTGCGCAGATAGCCGGACTGCCGGATGAATCCGCCGAGGCCACCGTCGGATTCGTGCGTCTGGCGCATGTTGCGGATGGTACTGGGCAACCGGCCGGCGTTCAGCGGTACGCGGTGAGGCGCGCCAGCAGCGCGATCTTGCCGTCGTCGCCGACAGCGGACGCGTCGGCCACCGCGGTGCTGCGGCCCACCCGGACGGCCTTGCCCTCATAGCGGGATTCGTCGCCGCCACGAAACTGGCGCAGGAAGTTGATGCGCAGGGAGCCCGTCCGCATGGGGCTTGCCTCCTGCCCCTCGTTCACCGCTGCCGACGCCACGAGTTCCAGGGCCGCTGCCGACATCCCGCCGTGGACGATGCCGAGGCTGTTGTTGATCACCGGGTCCGACAGCTGGCGCAACACCTTGGTCGTTCCGCCGCTCTCGGCGACTTGCACCGCCATCCGTTCGGTCAGTGTTGCCGGCAGGGCGGCGTCGGCCGAGTCGGTCGGCCACTCGATGAGGTGGCCCGGCGCGGTGATGTGAAACGACCGCACCGTGGCGGTCGCGAGGAGCTGCCCGGCATGGGTGAGCTCGCACAGTGCCAGTGGCGCGGCCCCGGTCGGGCCGAACGGTCGCCCGGTGGCCACGACCGGAAGCTGTGGCGCCACGCTGACTAGCTCGACCGCATTCGGGGCGAACTCCACGGCGAGCTCGCTCGACACCGTCCACTCGTCCGGTCCGCGGCGGTGGTGATTGACCAGGCCGCCGACGTGGTCGATGAGCATCGCCACGGGCGCGAGCGTCGGTGCACCCGTGAACGGGTTGAGAAGTCCACCCGCCGGGATCGAGGCGACGCACCGATCGGGGCCCTCGATCTGGGTTTCGACGCCCATGCGGCCCAGCGGGGTACTCAGCGGATAGTGCATGGCCGTCCACAGTGCCGTTCGGGGCGGTGGCCATATACCCCCAGGGGGTATATCATGGCGGCATGACCATGACCGATCACGCACAACACGGACATTCCGGACACGCCGAGGGGCATGGGGGCGGTCACGGGGACCACGCCGGGCAGTTCCGGCGGCTGTTCTGGATCATGGCGATCCTGGCGGTCCCGACCGTCCTCTTCTCGCCGATGTTCGCGATGTTGCTCGGCTATTCGATTCCCGACGCGACCGGCCTGCGCTGGGTGTCGCCGGTGCTCGGAACCGTCATGTACGTCTGGGGTGGCCGGCCGTTCCTGGTCGGTGCCGTCAGCGAAATACGCTCGCGCGCACCGGGAATGATGCTGCTGATCGGCCTGGCGATCACGGTCGCGTTCCTCGCCTCGTGGGGCGCGAGCCTCGGCCTTCTGCACCACCAGCTGGACTTCTGGTGGGAGCTCGCGCTGCTGATCGTGATCATGCTGCTCGGCCACTGGATCGAGATGCGTTCGCTCGCGCAGACCACATCGGCGCTCGACTCGTTGGCGGCGTTGTTGCCCGACGAGGCCGAGCGGGTCGACGACAGCGGTGGCACCGAACAGATCGTCACGGTCGCGCCTGCGGACCTGCGCGTCGGTGACCTCGTGATCGTGCGGCCGGGCGGCAGTGTCCCGGTCGACGGAAGGATCGTGGACGGCTCGGCCGACGTCGACGAATCGATGGTGACAGGCGAGTCGCGGCCGGTGCGCCGCAGCGTCGGCGACAACGTCGTCGCCGGCACCGTGGCGACGGATTCCGGCTTGCGGATCACGGTGACCGCCGTCGGCGAGGACACCGCGCTCGCGGGCATTCAACGCCTGGTCACCGATGCGATGAACTCCTCGTCTCGCGCTCAGCGGCTCGCGGATCGGGCGGCGGGCTGGCTGTTCTGGTTCGCCTTGGGCGCAGCGATTCTGACCGCGATCGTCTGGACGTATCTGGGGCAGCCCGACGAGGCCGTCGTCCGCACGATCACCGTCCTGGTGATCGCCTGCCCCCATGCACTCGGTCTGGCGATCCCACTCGTGGTGTCCATCGCGACCGAGCGGGCCGCGCGGGGAGGTGTCCTGGTCAAGGACCGGCTGGCGTTGGAGACCATGCGCTCGGTCAAGGCCGTGCTGTTCGACAAGACCGGGACGCTGACCAAGGGCGAGCCCGCAGTGACGGGGGTGCTGGCGACCGGCGGGAGCGACGACGAGGTGCTGACGCTCGCGGCAGCAGCCGAAGCGGCCTCCGAGCACCCACTGGCCAAGGCGATCGTCTCAGCGGCGCAGCGTAGTGGCCTGGCGGTCCCGTCGGCGTCGGAATTCACGTCGTCGCCCGCGGTCGGCGTGAGCGCGGTCGTATCGGGCCGGCGGGTCCAGGTCGGCGGACCACGGCTGCTCGAGCAGGCCGGCGTAGCCCCGTTGCCGGAGACCACGCAGTGGCACGGGGCGATCGTGCTGCACGTTCTGGTCGATGGGGCGGTCGCCGGTGCATTGGCATTGGCCGACGAGATCCGTCCGGAATCCCGACAGGCGGTCGATGCGCTCCACGAGCGCGGGGTCAGCGTCGTCATGATCACCGGCGACGCCGAGCCCGTCGCGGCAGCCGTCGCCGCCGATCTCGGAATCGACCGGTTCTATGCCGGCGTGCGTCCCGAGGACAAGGCCGCCAAGGTCACCGAACTGCAGCGCGAGGGACTGACCGTGGCGATGGTCGGTGACGGCGTGAATGACGCGCCGGCACTCGCACAGGCCGATGTGGGCATCGCGATCGGCGCCGGTACCGATGTCGCGATCGGGTCGGCAGGGGTGATCCTGGCGAGCTCCGATCCGCGTTCGGTGCTGTCGGTGATCGAGCTGTCGACGCAGTCCTACCGCAAGATGCGCCAAAACCTTTGGTGGGCAGCGGGTTACAACCTCATCTCGGTTCCGTTGGCGGCGGGTGTGCTCGCTCCCGTCGGGTTCGTGCTGCCGATGTCGGTGGGCGCGGTGCTCATGTCGGTGTCGACTGTGGTAGTCGCGCTCAACGCGCAGTTGTTGCGCCGGCTCGATTTGCGGCCCGAATCCGCCGTTCGGGCGGGCCGGACGTGATCGGCGACCAATTCTAAGAATCTGACTAAGCTTTTCAGCAAATAGAATAACGACCCATCACGGCACAATAACTTCGGTATAACAAGATCTACAGCAAACGAATTGTCGGTAGGGGGCGGGTAAGAGGCTTCGAAGGGGTGGCGGCCACCCGATAGGTGGTTGCGTGAAATACCCTCTGTTGCAACGTGATTCGACATTCTGGCACTGTTCGCGCCGCAACGGAACTCCGTTGACCAGCGAGTATAGTTAGGCTTGGCTAAGTTGGCATGTCGCCCGGTTTCTGTCTTATCGTTTTGTCCACTTATGGCGTGTGGGGCATAGCCGTCGTTCAGTGCTGCACGAAGGGCTTCCACCGCCGAGCCGGCTAACGCCAGCTAGTCGCTGTAAGTGGTGACTAGCGGCGAAGCTCCAGAAATGCATGTTGAAGGGCCAGGTGGGAATGACGCCCCAGAGCCAGAGTGGGAACAGCTCCTCGCGTATGCAGGGCATGTACAACCCCGCGTACGAACATGACGCGTGCGGCGTAGCAATGGTGGCCGACATGCATGGCCGCCGCAGCCGCGACATCGTCGACAAGGCCATCACGGCGCTCGTGAACCTCGAGCACCGCGGTGCCCAGGGCGCCGAGCCCAACACCGGCGACGGCGCCGGCATCCTCATCCAGGTGCCGGACGCCTTCCTGCGCGACGTCGTCGAGTTCGATCTTCCCGAGGCGGGCAGCTACGCCACCGGCATCGCATTCCTGCCGCAGTCGTCGCGTGACGCTGCGACCGCGTGCGAGGCCGTCGAAAAGATCGCCGAGGCCGAAGGCCTTGAGGTGCTCGGCTGGCGTGAGGTGCCCACCGACGACTCCTCTCTCGGTGCGCTCGCCCGGGACGCCATGCCGACCTTCCGCCAGATCTTCCTGGGCGGCGCGTCGGGCATGGACCTGGAGCGTCGCGCGTACGTCGTGCGCAAGCGCGCCGAACACGAACTCGGCACCAAGGGTCCTGGCCAGGACGGCCCCGGACGCGAGACCGTCTACTTCCCAAGCCTTTCCGGTCAGACCTTCGTCTACAAGGGCATGCTGACCACCCCGCAGCTCAAGGCGTTCTACCTGGATCTGCAGGACGACCGGCTGACCAGTGCGCTGGGCATCGTGCACTCGCGGTTCTCCACCAACACGTTCCCGTCGTGGCCGCTGGCGCATCCGTTCCGGCGCATCGCCCACAACGGCGAGATCAACACCGTCACCGGTAACGAGAACTGGATGCGCGCCCGCGAGGCGCTGATCCGCACCGACCTGTTCGGCACCGAGGGCCTCGACAAGATCGTTCCGGTCTGCACTCCGGGGGCTTCGGACACCGCACGCTTCGACGAGGTGCTCGAACTGCTGCACCTTGGCGGCCGCAGCCTGCCGCACGCCGTGCTGATGATGATCCCCGAGGCGTGGGAGCGGCACGAGTCGATGGACCCCGCGCGGCGGGCCTTTTACCAGTACCACGCGTCGCTCATGGAGCCGTGGGACGGACCGGCCTCGGTCTGCTTCACCGACGGCACCGTCATCGGCGCGGTGCTCGACCGCAACGGCCTGCGCCCGTCGCGCATCTGGGTGACCGACGACGGTCTCGTGGTGATGGCGTCGGAGGCCGGCGTCCTGCCCCTCGACCCGTCCACCGTCGTCAAGAAGATGCGCCTGCAGCCGGGCCGCATGTTCCTCGTGGACACCGCGCAGGGCCGCATCGTCTCCGACGAGGAAGTCAAGGCCGAACTCGCGGCCGAGCAGCCGTACCAGGAATGGCTCGAATCGGGCCTGTTCCACCTCGACGAGCTGCCGCCGGGTGACTACGTCCGCATGCCGCACCACCGGGTCGTACTGCGCCAGCAGATCTTCGGCTACACCTACGAAGAGCTCAACCTGCTCGTGGCGCCCATGGCCCGCACGGGTGCCGAGGCCCTGGGCTCGATGGGCACCGACACGCCCGTCGCCGTCCTCTCGGCGCGCCCGCGCATGCTGTTCGACTACTTCCAGCAGTTGTTCGCCCAGGTGACGAACCCACCGCTGGACGCCATCCGCGAAGAGGTCGTGACCAGCCTGCAGGGCGTCATCGGGCCGGAAGGCGACCTGCTCAACCCGGGCGCCGAGTCGTGCCGCCAGATCGTGCTGCCGCAGCCGATCCTGCGCAACGCCGATTTGTCGAAGCTCATGTGCGTGGATCCCGACCACGAGATCCGCGGCCACAAGCACGGCATGCGGGCCGCGGTGATCCGCTGCCTGTACCCGGTGAACCGGGGCGGCAAGGGGCTCAAGGAAGCCCTCGACAACGTGCGCGCCAAGGTGTCCGAGGCGATCCGCGACGGCGCCCGCATCATCGTGCTGTCCGACCGCGAATCCAACGAGACGATGGCGCCGATCCCGTCGCTGCTGTCGGTTGCGGCCGTGCACCATCACCTGGTCCGCGAGCGCACCCGCACCAAGGTCGGTCTGGTCGTCGAGGCCGGTGACGCCCGCGAGGTGCACCACATGGCCATGCTGGTCGGCTTCGGCGCTGCGGCGATCAACCCGTACATGGCGTTCGAGTCGATCGAGGACATGGTCGATCGCGGTGTGATCACCGGCATCACGAGCGACAAGGCCAAGGCCAACTACGTCAAGGCGGCAGGCAAGGGCGTGCTCAAGGTGATGTCCAAGATGGGCATCTCGACTCTGGCCTCCTACACCGGCGCCCAGCTGTTCCAGGCCATCGGCATCAGCCAGCAAGTGCTCGACGAGTACTTCACCGGCCTCGCGTGCCCCGTCGGTGGCATCGACCTCGACGACATCGCCGACGACGTCGCCACCCGGCATTCGCTGGCATTCCTGGACCGCCCCGACGAACGCGCCCACCGCGAGCTCGAGGTCGGCGGCGAGTACCAGTGGCGCCGTGAGGGCGAGTACCACCTGTTCAACCCGGACACGGTGTTCAAGCTGCAGCACTCGACGCGCACCGGTCAGTACTCGATCTTCAAGGAGTACACCAAGCTCGTCGACGACCAGAGCGAGCGCATCGCCTCGCTGCGTGGGCTCTTGAAGTTCCGCGAGGGCGTGCGTCCGCCGGTGCCACTGGACGAGGTCGAGCCCGCGTCGGAGATTGTCAAGCGATTCTCGACCGGTGCCATGAGCTACGGCTCGATCTCCGCCGAGGCGCACGAGACACTCGCGATCGCGATGAACCGCCTTGGCGGACGGTCGAACTCGGGCGAGGGCGGCGAGCACGTCAGCCGCTTCGGCCGCGACGAGAACGGCGACTGGCGCCGCAGCGCCATCAAGCAGGTGGCATCGGGCCGGTTCGGTGTGACATCGCACTATCTGACGAACTGCACCGACATCCAGATCAAGATGGCGCAGGGCGCGAAACCCGGTGAGGGCGGCCAGCTTCCGGGGCACAAGGTGTACCCGTGGGTGGCCGAGGTGCGGCACTCGACCCCGGGTGTCGGCCTGATCTCGCCGCCGCCGCACCACGACATCTACTCGATCGAGGATCTCGCGCAGCTGATCCACGACCTGAAGAACGCCAACCCGCAGGCCCGCGTGCACGTCAAGCTGGTCAGCGAGAACGGCGTCGGCACGGTCGCCGCGGGCGTTTCCAAGGCACACGCCGACGTGGTGCTCATCTCGGGCCACGACGGCGGCACCGGTGCGACACCGCTGACCTCGATGAAGCACGCGGGTGCGCCGTGGGAGCTCGGCCTGGCCGAGACCCAGCAGACCCTGCTGCTCAACGGTCTTCGCGACCGCATCGTGGTCCAGGTCGACGGCCAGCTCAAGACGGGCCGCGACGTGGTCATCGCCGCACTGCTGGGCGGTGAGGAATTCGGCTTCGCCACTGCGCCGCTCGTGGTCTCGGGCTGCATCATGATGCGCGTGTGCCACCTCGACACCTGCCCGGTGGGCGTGGCCACCCAGAACCCGGTGCTGCGCGAACGGTTCAACGGCAAGCCCGAATTCGTCGAGAACTTCTTCATGTTCATCGCCGAGGAAGTTCGCGAGCTCATGGCGCAGCTCGGCTTCCGCACCGTCAATGAGATGGTGGGCCAGGTCGGTTCGCTCGACACGACCCGTGCCGCCGAGCACTGGAAGGCGCACAAGCTCGACCTGACTCCGGTGCTGCACGAGCCGGAATCGGCGTTCATGAACCAGGATCTCTACTGCAGCTCGCGCCAGGACCACGGTCTGGACAAGGCGCTGGACCAGCAGCTGATCACGCAGAGCCGCGAAGCGCTGGATTCGGCCACGCCGGTGCGTTTCTCGACCAAGATCACGAACGTCAACCGCACCGTCGGCACCATGCTCGGCCACGAGGTCACCAAGGCCTATGGCGGGCAAGGGCTTCCGGACGGCACCATCGACATCACGTTCGACGGGTCGGCCGGCAACAGCTTCGGTGCGTTCGTCCCCAAGGGCATCACGCTGCGGGTCTACGGCGACGCCAACGACTACGTCGGCAAGGGCCTGTCCGGTGGACGGATCGTCGTGCGCCCCGCCGACGAGGCCCCGGAAGGCTTTGCGGCAGAAGACAACATCATCGCCGGCAACGTGATCCTGTTCGGTGCCACGAGCGGTGAGGCGTTCCTGCGCGGCCAGGTGGGCGAGCGGTTCGCGGTGCGTAACTCCGGCGCCCACGCGGTGGTCGAAGGCGTCGGCGATCATGGCTGCGAGTACATGACCGGCGGCAAGGTCGTGATCCTCGGACCGACGGGCCGCAACTTCGCGGCCGGTATGTCCGGCGGCATCGCGTATGTGTACAACGTCTCCGGCACGCTGTCGGAGAATCTGAACACCGAGATGGTGGAGTTGGAGGAGCTTGAGGGCACCGACTCAGAAGACGCAGTATGGCTGCGCAACTTCATCGCCGCGCACGTTGATGCCACGGATTCGACTGTGGGACAGCGGGTCCTGTCTGATTGGGATAACGAATTGAAGCATTTCGTCAAGGTCATGCCGCGCGACTACAAGCGCGTGCTGACTGCCATCGCCGAGGCCAAGCGCGCCGGCGACAATGTGGACGAGGCGATCATGGCGGCCGCCAGTGGCTGATCCGCGCGGTTTTCTCAAGCACACGTCCCGGGAACTTCCGTCCCGCAGGCCGGTTCCGCTGCGACTGAAGGACTGGAACGAGGTTTACGAGGACTTCTCTCACGGGGTTCTGCAGGACCAGGCATCGCGATGCATGGACTGCGGTATTCCGTTCTGCCACAACGGCTGCCCGCTCGGGAACCTGATCCCCGAGTGGAACGACCTGGTGTACCGGGACCGGTGGCGCGACGCGATCGAGCGGCTGCACGCCACCAACAACTTCCCGGAGTTCACCGGCCGGCTGTGCCCGGCGCCGTGTGAGGCGTCGTGCGTCCTCGGCATCAACCAGGATCCGGTGACCATCAAGCAGGTCGAGGTCGAAATCATCGACAACGCCTTCGACCAGGGCTGGGTCGTCCCGATGCTGCCCGACGTGCAGACCGGCAAGAAGGTCGCCGTCGTCGGCTCCGGCCCGGCCGGTCTGGCCGCCGCCCAGCAGCTCACGCGGGCCGGCCACACCGTGACGGTGTTCGAACGGGCCGACCGCATCGGCGGTCTGCTGCGCTACGGCATCCCAGAATTCAAGATGGAGAAGCGCCACATCGACCGGCGCCTGGAGCAGATGGCGGCCGAGGGCACGCAGTTCCGGCCCGGCGTCAACGTCGGCGTCGACATCACCGTGGCGCAGCTGCGGCTGAACTACGACGCCGTCGTGCTCGCGGGTGGCGCCACCGCTTGGCGTGACCTGCCGATCCCGGGCCGCGAACTCGACGGCATCCACCAGGCGATGGAGTTCCTGCCCTGGGCCAACCGCGTGCAGCTCGGTGACGATGTCCTCGGACCCGACGGCGAGCCGCCGATCACGGCCAAGGGCAAGCACGTCGTCATCATCGGCGGCGGTGACACCGGCGCGGACTGCCTCGGCACGTCGCACCGCCAAGGTGCGGCCAGCATCCACCAGTTCGAGATCATGCCGCGCCCGCCGGAGACGCGTGCGGACTCGACCCCGTGGCCGACCTACCCGTTGATGTTCCGGGTGTCCTCGGCTCACGAAGAGGGCGGCGAGCGCGTGTTCTCGGTCAACACCGAGGAATTCATCGGCGAGAACGGTCATGTCACCGGGCTGCGGGCGCACGAGGTGAAGATGAACGCCGGCAAGTTCGAGAAGGTGGAAGGCACCGACTTCGAGCTCAAGGCCGATCTCGTCCTGCTCGCGATGGGCTTCGTCGGACCCGAGAAGCCGGGCCTGATCACCGATCTCGGCGTCGAGCTGACCGACCGCGGCAACGTCGCACGCGACGCGAACTTCCAGTCCTCGGTTCCCGGCGTGTTCGTCGCCGGCGACATGGGCCGTGGGCAGTCGCTGATCGTGTGGGCGATCGCCGAAGGCCGGGCCGCCGCCGCTGGCGTCGACCGCTATCTGATGGGCCGCACGGCACTGCCCGCACCGATCAAGCCGACTGCTGCGCCGCAGCGCTGACTTGGTTTTCCGCTACCCGCGCGCGTTGGTCACGTTTGTCACGCCAGAGTGACCCTGGGCGTCCAGCGTCACTCTGGTGTGACAAACGGTGGTAGCCGGGGTGTCGGGCGGGTCGGCGGATCTGGACCGATTAGCAATTAGTAAGACGCTCTTAATTAGCTTGTGTGGGGTTGATCACGACATCGTGGGGCTCAAAAGTGCTGGTTGATGTGGTGCAGACCACAAATTTTGCCCTGTGATCACCACATCAGTCACATCAGTCACAAGAAAAACACTCAGAATATTCTGCGGCGTGGCACGCACTGTTTGCCGGAAACCGGGTATCTAATGACTTGGTGAGAGCTCTGCGGTAACGTGGGGTTACGGGTACAGCTATCAAGAAGCCGCAGGAGTGATCACCGTGTATCTCAGTCCGATCAGTCGGTCACGGATGGGTCGAATTGCCTGGTCATTGCTACGCCACCCGGTGAAGAGTCGGGAGTTCCCGGCCAAGAACGAGCGGTTGGTCACTGCCGACGAGCTACTTCGCTTCGGGGTCTAGCGCGTCGCAAGCCGCATCGGCGGGTGGCCGCAGTGGCCGCTCGTCAATTTTTGCCTTCTGTCAGCCGGCACGAAATGGCCGGCACCGCTCGATGAACACGATGCCGGCCATGACGTCAGGCACGTGTACTAGCTGGTCAGCTGCCCGGAATCCCTGATCGCCTGCGCCAGCGGCTCAAGCACGGCCGTGTCGTATGGCGGCGGCAGGTAGATGATGGCCAGATCCAGACCTTCCGCCCCGAGCGCGGCAGCCTCGTCGACGACCTTGGCGTAATCCCGATCCTCGCCCAGCCGGACATGCGCCGACAGCGTGATCTCCTTGGGGTCGCGGCCGATGTCGGCGCAATGCGATGCGAGCACATCGCGTTTGCGCGCGAACTCCTCAGGCGGGCCGCCGACGAAATTCCAGTGGTCGGCGTACTTGGCGGTGATCCGCAGCGTCCGCTTCTCGCCGCTGCCGCCGATGCAGAACGGCGGATGCGGCTGCTGCGGGCCCTTCGGCTCGTTGCGGGCATCCTTGAGCTGATAGAACTTGCCGTCGAACGTCGTCGTCTCCTGGCTCAGCAGGCCCTTGAGCACCTCGCAGGCTTCCTCGAACCGGTCGAAACGTTCCTTGATGGAGCCCAGTTCGATGCCGTAGGCGCCCGATTCCTCCTCGTTCCACCCGGCGCCGATGCCGAGTTCGAGGCGTCCGTTCGAGATGATGTCGAGCGCGGCCGCCATGTTCGCCAGCACCGCGGGATGCCGGTAGTGAATGCCGGTCACGAGCACGCCGACACGCAGCCGTTCGGTCGCCTGCGCCAGCGCGGTCAGTGTCGTCCAGCCCTCCAGGCACGGGCCGGTCGAGTCCGAGAAGATCGGATAGAAGTGGTCGAAAGTCCAGCCCGACTCGTAGACATCGATATCGTCGGCGGCTTTCCAGATGGCCAGCATGTCGGCCCAGGTCGTGTTCTGCGGGGAAGTTTTGAAGGCGAATCGCACAACACTCCAAACTAGACACGCATCGGCAGAAATTCCTGGCAGCAGGTGAACAAATACTGTGAACTGCCTTCTCGGCCCAATGTGACGGTGTGCTCGGTAATCTCGCGAGTGGACCGAACGATCGGGAGTGAACCATGACCGAGTACGCAGTCACCGATCCCGCGACCGCCGAAGTGGTCGCCACCTATCCCACCGCAACCGACGCCGAAATCGAAGCCGCGATCGAGGCCGCCGCCAAGACGGGCCGCACGTGGCCCCGGACCTCGACGGTGGCCGAGCGCGCCGCGATGCTCGGCAAGGTCGCGGATCTGCATGAGCAGCGCCGTGAACAATTGGCCGATGTCATCGTCCGCGAGATGGGCAAGCCGCGCGACCAATCGCTGAGCGAAGTCGACTTCTGCGCAGACATCTACCGGTATTACGCGCAGAACGCCGAGAAATTCCTTGCCGACGAGGAGATCAAACTGCTCGACGGCGAAGGCACCGCCGTCGTCAAACGCGGACCCATCGGCGTGCTGCTCGGCATCATGCCGTGGAACTATCCCTACTACCAGGTGGCCCGGTTCGCAGGCCCAAACCTGGTAATCGGCAACACCATTCTGCTCAAGCACGCACCGCAGTGCCCGGAATCCGCCGAGCTGCTCCAGCTGCTGTTCCTGGAGGCCGGGTTCCCGCAGGGCGCCTACATCGACATCCGGGCCACCAACGACCAGGTGGCCACGATCATCGCCGACCCGCGGGTGGCGGCGGTCTCGCTCACCGGGTCGGAGCGGGCGGGCGCGGCGGTCGCCGAGATCGCGGGGCGCAATTTGAAGAAATGCGTGCTGGAGCTGGGCGGATCCGATCCGTTCATCGTGTTGTCGACCGACGATCTCGACGCAACCGTGGAATCGGCCGTCGAGGCGCGGATGGAGAACACCGGGCAGGCCTGCAACGCGGCCAAGCGGTTCATCGTCGCCGAGAACCTGTACGACGACTTCCTGACGAAGTTCACCGACAAGCTGCTGGCGGCTGCCGACGGGATCGCGCCGCTGTCCTCCGAGCAGGCCGCCGAGCGGCTCG
This sequence comes from Mycolicibacterium wolinskyi, assembly GCF_002101965.1. Classification (GTDB taxonomy): domain Bacteria; phylum Actinomycetota; class Actinomycetes; order Mycobacteriales; family Mycobacteriaceae; genus Mycobacterium; species Mycobacterium wolinskyi. The sequence goes on along the minus strand of NZ_LQQA01000013.1, from coordinate 120,571 downwards.
AGCAGCAGGTCAAGGACGCCGTCGACCAAGGCGCACAGCTCACTTCATCGGGGGAACGCCGCGGTGCGTTCTACCCGCCGGCCGTGCTGACCGGGGTGACCGAGGACAACGACGCCTATCGGCAGGAACTGTTCGGCCCGGTCGCCGTGGTGTACAAAGCCGGTTCGGAGGACGAGGCCGTCGCGATCGCCAACGACACCCCGTTCGGATTGGGTTCCTACGTCTTCACCACGGACAAGGACCAGGCCCAGCGCGTGGCCGAGAAGATCGACGCGGGCATGGTGTTCGTCAACGCCGTCGGTGCAGAAGGCGCCGAATTGCCGTTCGGCGGCGTCAAGCGCTCCGGGTTCGGCCGTGAGCTGGGTCGATTCGGCATCGAGGAGTTCGTGAACAAAAAGCTCATCCGCACGGTGAGCTGACGGTCATTGCGGCTGCCGGGCGACGTGGGTCCGTGCGTGTTCGACGGCGTCGTCGAGTGAGTCCAGCAGATGGTTCTCATGTCGGAGTGAGTCGAACACCCCTACGTTCGCCAGCAGATCCATGTGTTCGGGCCGCACGCCCTTGATGATCACGGTGATTCCGCGCGACTCCAAGTCAGTGGCGATCTGGGCGAGCGTGTGAGCACCGGTGGCATCGAGCATGCCCAACTGTGACATCCGGATGATGACGACGGATGTACGGGGATGCTCAGCGTCCCCGATCGCGTTCGAAATCCTTTCGGCCGCACCGAAGAACATCGCGCCGTCGAGGCGCAGCAGCGCGATCTGCTCGTCGCCCGACCGGTGCGGTTCCGGCAACTCCTCGCGCACCACGCTGCTGCGCCGGGCAACCGAACGCAACGCGAAGAAGGCCGCCACCACGATGCCGATCTCGACGGCCTCGATCAGGTCGAAACACACCGTGACGGCCGCGGTCAGCGCGAAGATCAATGCGTCCGACCGCGTCGAACGCAGGATCTTGCGGACGGTCGAACCCGAGATCATCCGGAACGACGTCACCATCAGCACACCGGCCAGCGCCGACAACGGAATCGCCGAGACGGGGCCGGTGGCCAGGTAGACGACGGCCAGCAGCACCAGCGAATGCACGATCGCCGCGACCCGGGTTCTGGCTCCTGACCGCACGTTGACGGCCGTGCGTGCGATCGCGCCGGTTGCCGGCATACCGCCGAACACCCCGGATGCCACGGACGCCAAGCCCTGACCGACCAACTCGCGGTCGGGGTCGTACGGTCCCGTCGGCGACATCGTCGCGGCCACCCGCGCGGACAACAACGATTCGATGGCCGCCAGTGCCGCGATGGCCAGTGCCGCACCGAGCAGCGCGCGCAGGGCGCTTGCGTCGGCATGCGGCAGCACCGGAACGGGCAGATGTGATGGCAGATCACCGATCGATGCGACCGGTAGGTGCAGCGTCACCGCGACAACCGTCGCCGCGATCACCGCGGTCAGCGATTCCGGGATCGCCCGGTGAAGCTTCGGCAGCGCGATCATCAGCACAGCGACAAGTGCTACCACCGCAAGGGTTTTCACGGCCTGCGACCAGTCGGCATTCGCGAGGACCGTGACCGCCGCCGTGAGCGTGCGTTGTCCGGCCGGTGTCTGCTGCGCCAAAGCGGCCGGAACCTGCTGCAGGAAGATGATCGCTGCGATGCCGAGCGTGAATCCTTCGATGACCGGCCAAGGAATGAAGGTCACCGCCCGTCCCAACCCGGTTACGCCTGCCGCCAGCACCAGCACGCCCGCGACCACTGTGACCAGTGCGATGCTGCCGAGTCCGTGTGTTGCGACGATGGGCGCCAGCACCACCGCCATCGCCCCCGTCGGCCCCGAAACCTGCACATGAGAACCGCCGAACACCGCCGCGACCAATCCGGCCACCACTGCGGTGATCAGGCCGGCGGCCGCCCCAACCCCGGAGCTGATGCCGAAGGCCAACGCCAGCGGCAGGGCGACCACTCCGACGGTGATACCGGCGAGGACGTCCTGCCGCCACGAACGAGGCAGGTCGGAGTAGTCGCGGCGATGCGGAAGCAACCTACCGAGGTTGCCTGCCGCGGCAACAATCACGGTCGATGCCCGATAGGTGGCAGGGATCGCAATGTGGCCAGCTGGTCCCGCTGCACACCGAGGGTGTCGGCCAGGAAGGTGCGCGCGATCACCAGCAGCTCCGAGATCTTCGGGTGGGCGAGCTCGTAGAACACCGCGTTGCCGACCCGCTGCCCGCTCACGACATGATGGCGTTTCAGCACCGCCAGATGCTGTGACAACAGCGTCGGCTCGAGCTCCGTCTCGGCCAGAATGTCACTCACCGGGGTGGGTTGTCCACTGGCCGAAAGGATTTCGAGCACGCGGATGCGCGCGGGGTGGGCGAGCGCCTTGAACAGATTGGCCTTGATCTCGTAGAGCGGCTGTTCGGGGCTGGCGGTGAAACGGTGCGGCACGAGGCGACCTGACGGATTAATGGATTGAATGAATTCGCAATTCAATGTAGCGGGGTTCGCTCGCAGCCACAACCGGGCACACTGGAGGTATGAGCGGCGTGCTGTATTTCGACGGCAACTGCGGCATGTGCACGCGCAGTGTGCGCGCACTTAGCGGCAGGCAGCGGACGGGTGACGTGCGGATCGCACCGTTTCAGAAGGCCGGCACCGCAGAGCGGCTGGGTGTGCCGGTGGACCGGATGGTCGAGGCGGCGTGGTGGCACGACGCGGACGGCGCGGTGTATCGCGGCGCCGAGGCGATCAACGCCGCGCTCGGGGCGGGTTTCGGTACTCGAATTCCCTTGCGGCTGTATCGATTGCCGGGTGTCCGGCGGCTTGAGGACGTCGTCTACCGGTGGGTCGCCACCCACCGCTACCGGTTTCCGGGGACGACGCCACACTGCGCGGCACAGCCGGGTGACTGCTGACCATGGATCCGGTGACCGCGCTGCGTCAGATCGCCTATTACAAAGATCGGGCCCGGGAAGACCCGCGACGGGTCATGGCCTATCGCAATGCCGCCGACATCGTCGAGGGTTTGACCGACGAGCAGCGCGAACGGTTGGGTGCGGCCAACGGCTGGCAGTCGCTGCCCGGTATCGGCCCGAAGACCGCGAAAGTCATCGCGCAGGCGTGGGCCGGCCGCGAACCCGATGCGCTTGTCGAATTACGGTCCTCGGCGGCCGATCTCGGTGGGGGAGACATCCGTGCCGCGTTGCGCGGCGACCTGCATGTGCATTCCAACTGGTCGGACGGATCGGCGCCGATCGAGGAAATGATGCTGGCCGCAAGGGATCTGGGTCATGAGTACTGTGCGTTGACCGATCACTCGCCGCGGCTGAAGATCGCCAACGGGCTGTCGCCGGATCGGCTGCGCGAACAGCTCGACGTCATCGAGGAGGTGCGTGACCTGGTCGCGCCGATGCGCATCCTCACCGGCATCGAGGTCGACATCCTCGAAGACGGCTCGCTTGACCAGGAACCCGAGTTGCTGGAGCGGCTCGACGTGGTGGTGGCGAGTGTGCACTCCAAACTCGCCATGGACGAGACGGCCATGACCCGGCGCATGATCAAGGCCGTCACCAACCCGCACACCGATGTGCTGGGCCACTGCACGGGACGCCTGGTCACCGGTGGCCGGGGCATGCGGCCGGAGTCCAAGTTCGACGCCGAAAAGGTCTTCACCGCATGCCGTGACAGCGGCACTGCCGTCGAGATCAACTCGCGTCCGGAGCGCCGCGACCCGCCCACCCGGCTGTTGAACCTCGCACTGGAGATCGGCTGTCTGTTCAGCATCGACACCGATTCACATGCGCCGGGCCAGCTGGAATTCCTCGGCTACGGTGCCCAGCGCGCGCTGGACGCCGGGGTGCCGGCCGAGCGCATCGTCAACACCTGGCCTGCCGAACAACTCCTGGAGTGGACCGCGACGACCTGACCTCAGGTGGTGAACGGATTGTGTTCGGCGATCAGCTTTTCCATGCGGGCTTCGTCGAGACGTACCCGGACCGTGGCGGCCTCCTGCTGGTCCCGGATCACCTTGGCCAGGGTGAAGGCGCTGGTGACGAGGAACAGGACGGACATACCGAGGAACATCCGCTGCCACGTGTCGATCGGCAGGAAGAAGATCCCGCCGAGCACGCCGAGGAAACTGACGCCGAAGGCGATGGCGGCCTGAAGGAAGAACGCGGCGGTGACTTTCGCCGTGTCGGTCAATGTGTTCATGTCGAAAAGCCTGGCGTAGCTCGCCGTCCGGCGGATGCGTGAGACTACTCAACTACACTCACGCGATGCGCGCGGATCTTGGCGTCGACACGATCGTCACACTGCTGGCTGCCGGCCTGATCTTCCTGCTGGCGCTGATCCTCGGGATCTGGAAGTACCGGCAGATGGCCACGAGTGAGAACCATCTGGCGCACCCCTACGTCGACATCGCCCATCGCGCCGCGTTGCTCTACTCGTTCGCGACACTGCTGGTGGCGGTCTTCGTCGAACTGAGTGCCTGGCCGACGTGGGTCAACCTCGCCGCCGCGATGGTCCTGGTGTTCTTCTTCGTCATCGCCATCGTCAGCTATATCGAGCATGGCGCCAAGCAGGACACCACCAATCAGTTCGGCCAGCCGAGCTTTGGACTGCATGCGGGGATGGTCGCGCTGATCGTCGGCGAGGTCGGCGGATTCGCCGTTCTGCTCGCCGGATTCGTTGCGGCACAACTGCTTTAATCCGGGAGCATAGGCATCTCCAATCCCGGGTCACGGCCGACCAACACGCCACGCGTCAGCACGGCGTTGCCGAACCGTCGACGCACCTGGTCGATGGCGCAGTCGATCGCGATCGGATCGGGCGCGGCGTCGAACGGCAGCTCCAGCTGCTGGCTGCCTTCGCGGTCGATGTTCGACACCGCGAACCCGATGAGCGTCAAACCGCGTTCGGCGATCAGCGGTGCGGCCGCGGCCACCAAAGCCCTTGCGGCGCTGAGGATCGCGTCGGTGGAGGCCGTCGCGCGGGGCAGGGTGTGCGAACGCGTCGCGCGCCCGAAATCGTCGAAGCGCAGCCGCAGCACGACCGTGCGGCCGGTACGGCCCGCAGCGCGCATGCGACGCGTGATCCGGTCGATCAGATTCACCACCACCACATCGACCTCGGCGCCCGACATCATGTTGCCGCGCCGGCCCAAGGCCCGCTGAGCGCCCACGGAGCGGCGCCGCACCCCCGTCGTCACCCGACGGCGGTCGATGTTGCGGGACAACGCGAACAGCTGACGCCCCATCGCGCCACCGACCATCGAACCCAGCGCCGCCTCGGACAGTTCGGCGACGTCGGCCACGGTCTCGATACCGTGCGCGTGCAGCTTCTCGGCGGTCTTGGCGCCGACGCCCCATAATCGGCGGACCGGCAGTGGATGCAGGAACGCCAACTCACGGTCCGGTGGCACGAGCAACAGCCCGTCCGGCTTGGCTTCCTGGCTGGCCACCTTGGCGAGAAACTTGGTACGCGCGATGCCCACGGTGATGGGCAGCCCGACCTGCTCCTTGACTTGTGCGCGCAGCCGGCCGGCGATCTCGACGGGCGTGCCCGACACCCGGCCAAGGCCGGACACGTCGAGAAACGCCTCATCGACCGACAGTGGCTCGACGAGCGGCGTGGTGTCGTGGAACACGGCGAAGACGTCCTTGCTCGCCTGTGAATACGCGGCCATGCGCGGCGGGACGACGATGGCTTGCGGAGACAGCGCACGGGCCTGCCGTCCGCCCATCGCCGTGCGGACGCCGAACGCCTTCGCTTCGTACGACGCCGCGAGCACCACACCGCCCCCGACGATGACGGGCCGGCCGCGCAGCGACGGGTCGTCCCGCTGCTCGACCGACGCGTAGAACGAGTCGAGGTCGGCATGCAGGATGTCGGCCGCCTGAGTACCGGACACGAACATATGTTCGCATCAGGGACCGACAGTTGCGAGACCTGTCAGGCGGCGCTGCCGTAAATGCTGTTGAGCCAGATGTGAGAGAGGGTGTCGACGACTTTGTCGTGTTCGACGGCCGGCTGCTCGGCGGACAGCGCCGCCATCATCGTCCGCTCGTTCATGAGGTTCAGCGAGGTCGCGAGGTCGAGGGCGGGGATGGTGTCGGGTGCGGCACCGCGCTCGCGCTCGGCGGTGATGAGCGCCGCCGTCAGCGCGATCCATTTCTGCATGAGCCCGGACCAGAACGTGCGGAATTCGGGGCTGCTGTTGAGTGCCTCGGTTCCCGCGCGGGCCGTCGCCGGATGTGACCCGAACGAGCTGAAGAAGATCTCGATGCCCCGGCGGATGGCGCGGTGCGGATCGGCGGGCATGCTTTCGAGCGCGTTGTCGAACCCGGTGTCGGCGCGCTTGATCAGCGGATCGAGCAACGACAGCAGCACGGCTTCCTTCGACGGGAAATAGAAGTAGAACGTCGGCCGCGAGATTCCGGCGCCTTTGGCGAGGTCGTCGACCGAGATGTCGGAGAACTTCTTGTCGTCGAGCAACCGCTCGGCCGTCGCGAGGATCGCCGCTTCCCGATCGTCGCCCGATGGGCGGTTGGAGCGGCGGCCGCGCGGTGCGCGCGCCTGGCTGGCGGTGGTCACAACCAGCAGCTTAACACTGCGTCGATTTTCTCAACAGGGTGTTGACCAACTCAACACCCTGTTGATACCGTCGGTCCCATGAGCGAACACCTCGACGTTGTGATCGTCGGTGCCGGCATCTCCGGCATCAGCACGGCCTGGCACCTGCAGGACCGCTGCCCGACCAAGAGCTACGTGATCCTGGAACGCCGCGAGAACATCGGCGGCACCTGGGACCTGTTCAAATACCCGGGTATCCGATCGGACTCCGACATGTTCACGCTCGGCTTCCGGTTCAAGCCGTGGACCTCGGCCAAGTCGATCGCCGACGGCCAGTCGATCTGGAACTACATCAACGAGGCCGCCGAAGAGAACGGCATCAGCAGACACATCCGGGTCAACCACCGGGTGCTGTCGGCCGACTGGTCCGACGCCGACAACCGCTGGACCCTCACGATCGACAAGGGCGGCGAGCAGATCGAGATGACCTGCTCGTTCCTGTCGGTGTGCAGCGGTTACTACAACTACGACGAGGGCTACTCGCCGGAATTCCCCGGGGCGGCCGATTTCAAGGGCCAGATCATCCACCCGCAGCACTGGCCCGAGGACCTCGACTACGCCGGGAAGAAGATCGTCGTCATCGGATCGGGTGCCACCGCGGTGACGCTCATACCGTCCCTCGTGGCGGGCGGCGCCGGGCACGTCACGATGCTGCAGCGCTCACCCACCTACATCGGCGCACTGCCGTTGGAGGACCCGTTCGCGCGCCGAGCCAACAAGTACCTGCCGAAGAACCTGGCGCACTTCGTCAACCGGTGGAAGCAGATCGGTTACAGCACCGGGCAGTATCAGATCGCCAGGAAGTTCCCGGGCGTCTTCAAGAAGGCGTTGCGCCAGATGGCGACCCGACGGCTGCCCGAGGGCTTCGACTACGACAAGCACTTCAGCCCGCGCTACAACCCGTGGGACGAGCGAGTGTGCTTGGCGCCCAACGGCGATCTGTTCAAGACCATCCGCTCGGGCAAGGCCGACGTCGTCACCGACACGATCGAGACCTTCACCGAGACCGGTATCAAGCTGACCTCCGGTGACGAGCTGGCGGCCGACATCATCATCACCGCAACGGGTCTGAACATGCAGCTGTTCGGCGGTGCGACCGTCACCCGCAACGGTGAGGCGGTCGACCTGACGAAGTCGATGACCTACAAGGGCCTGATGCTGTCAGGCGTGCCGAACATGGCGATCACGTTCGGCTACACCAACGCATCCTGGACCCTCAAGGCCGACCTGGTCTCCGAATTCATTTGCCGTCTGCTGAACTTCATGGACGCCAACGGCTTTGACAAGGTCGAGCCCGAGCACCCCGGCGACGCCGTCGACGAGCTGCCGTTCATGGACTTCACTCCCGGCTACTTCCGGCGGGCGATGGACAGCCTGCCGAAGTCCGGATCGGAAGCACCGTGGAAGCTCAAGCAGAACTACTTCTTCGACATGCGCACCATCCGGTACGGCAAGGTCGACGAGGAGTCCCTGCACTTCACCAAACACCGTGCCGCAGTGACGGTTTAGTCCTTCGGTGAGCAGACACAGAATCGTACGGCTCAAGAAGTGCGATTCTGTGTCTGCTCGCGTTATGCGGCGAGGACGACGATCCCGTCCTCGTCGCAGTATGCGACCTCGCCGGGAACGAATGTGACTCCGCCGAACGAGACCTCGACATCCCGTTCGCCCGCACCGGTTTTGGTGCCCTTGCGCGGATTGGTGCCAAGCGCCTTGATTCCGACGTCGATCGTGCGCAGCGCCGCGGCATCACGCACCGCGCCGTGCACGATCACTCCCGACCAGCCGTTGTCGGCGGCCAGACCCGCGATGATGTCGCCGACCAGCGCGGTGTGCAGTGACCCGTCACCGTCGACCACGAGTACACCGCCGTCGCCAGGCGTGGACAGGATCGACTTCAACAGCGCGTTGTCCTGGAAACAACGCACGGTCGTGATCCGCCCGGCGAACATCGTCTTGCCGCCGTAGTTCTGCAATTGCAGGTCACAGCTACGGACGTCGGGATAGATCTCGTCGACGAGATCGGCGGTGGCGCGGGGTTCGATACTCACGCCGCGATTATTTCAGGACGCTCGCCGCGATGATGTCGTGGACGAACTGGGCCAGACCGGGCTCGACGTCGTCGTAGTAGCGGGTGAACCGCTCGTCGGCAAGATACATCTGTGCCAGGCAGACATGCATGTCGTCGCTGCAGTCGTAGAACCGGGAGATGTTGGCGCGATGGCGGGCGGCCAGCGCGTCGGCCTCGGGTGAACCCGGCCGAATGCCGGCCCGCTTGCCATCGGCCAGCGCCTGCAGCAAAGCGTCGTTCTCGGCCTTGAACTCGATCCAGTCCTGTTTGCTCATCTCGGCCGTGCGGATTTGCGACTGCCGCCACTCCTCGGTGCCGCCCCAGCGTTCCTGGGCCTCTTCGTGGTGTTCGTCGAACACGGCGCTGCCGAAGATCTCGACCTGTTCCTCGGCGCTGAGCTGGATACCGTTGTTGTGGGCGCTCATGAGTTCCTCCACTGCCTTGATGGTCTGCTGAAGCTGCTCGGCCCTCTCACACAGCAGGCTGTGCTGGCGTTGCAGATGGGCGAGTACGTCGGCGTCGGCGTCGTCGAGCAGCGTCCGGATCTCGTCCAGCGCCAGCCCCACCGACCGGTACACCAACACGAGGTGCAGCCGCTCGATGTCGGTGTCGGTGTAGCCGCGATAACCCGCCGCGGTACGCACGCTCGGAACCACCAGGCCGATGTGGTCGTAGTGGTGCAGGGTCCGCACGGAGACACCCGTCAGGGCGGCTACCGCTCCGACGGTTCTGGCGTCCCGGTTGGCGTGCATGAGCCAACTATCGACCCTGACGTCGCGTCAGGGTCAAGCGCAATGGTCAGTCTTCGGTCGAATGACGACGTGTCACGACGACGAGCAGGATCGCCAGCAGGCCGACAGCCACCGCGGCGGCCAGCGGCAGGCGAGATTGCGCAGGCGTCTCCAGCGGCACCGGAGCCGGCCCGGACACCGGATTGGCGGCCGTGGCCACCGTTGACTTTGCTTGTGCGGCAGTCTCTTCCGCGGCGGCCGTGAGCACCTCGGGTGGCGGGATGTCGGCAGGGGACTTTTTCGCGGGAGCTTTCTTGGCGGGTGCCTTTTTCGCCGCAGCCTTCTTGGCCGGAGCTTTCTTGGCGGCCTTGGCCGGTGCCTTTTTCGCCGGTGCTTTCTTGGCGGGTGCCTTTTTCGCCGGGGCCTTCTTGGCAGGCGGAGTCGCGGGAGCGGGCGGCGTCGCGGCAGCTGAATCGTCGCCGGCGCCCGACGGGCCGGCCGGTGCGGAGCCGGCTGGGGTATCCGGCTTCTCGGCGGGTTGATCCGGCTGCTCTGCCATTCTGGCTGCTCCTTCGCAGTGTCTGATATTCCGCGCCAGCGCGGTCTCGGGGTGGCCGGCAGTGGGTTCCATCATGCCAGGCCGCGCACGGTCAACCCGTGACGGCCAGGGCAGCGGCAAAGGTGACCGCGACGGCCATCACCGCCAATTCGGCAAGCGACCGATTGGTCGACAGGCTGGCGCTGGTGCGATGCGCGCGTGCGGCCGGAAGCCAGCCCGCCCGGTTACGCCACGCCAGCACGAGTAGACCGCCCGTCACCACGACTTTCGCGATAAGTAACCGCCCATAGCCCGTCGTCCACAGTTCGGCCGGGGCCTGCAGCCGGATCACCGCGCCGAGCACGCCGGCCAGCAGCAGCACGGCCACCGAACCCAGCGACAGCTGCGAGAACCGCGGCAATACCCGCGCCCACTGACCGCGGTGCGTCACGGTCAGCACCAACGCGGCCAGCACACCGCACCACACCGCCGCGGCGAGCGCGTGCACCGCCACCGCGAGCCCGCCGACCGGGCTCTCCGCGAGATGGCCGGCCAGGGTGCGGGCCGCGACGCCTGCCGCCGCGGTTCCGATCGTCGCGACGATCGCCGCGGCGGTGCGCGGGGCCAGCAGCGTCGCGACGCACACCGCGAGCGCGGCCACGATGGCGACCAACCCGGACCGGCCGACGGTCGTGTGCAGGGCGAACTCGCCGACGGTGTGCACGCCGACGCGCTGCACCGGAACCGCCGCCGCCTGCGCCGCCACCACGATCAGGCGCACCAATTCGGCGAGGAGCCAGACTGCACTGCTGAACGCGAGCGGGCGGGCCGCGGTGCGCGCCAACTCCGCGCGGTAGCGGGCGCTTTCGAGCATCGGAACGGCCGCCAGGCCGACGGTCACGACGGCAGCGCAATCGGCGACCGTGCGCACCAGCGCCCCGGCCAGCTGGCTCTGCGGGTAGGACAGCGCGGCTGCCGCGACCGAAGCGGCGGTCACAACCAGCGCTGCGCCGGCCGCCGCGCGCCAGGTCATGACTGCCGTCGTACCGCCCACCAAGCTCCGCCACCCACGATCACCACGGCGGCCAGCACGAAGGGCCACACCGGCAGGCCCTCGTCGGACGAGCTGGGAGCGGCGGCCGCAGGCCCGGGCGTGCCTGTTCCCTCGACCGTCAGCTCGAACGCCCACGAACCCGACACCACGTGCCCGTCGGCCGAGGTCACCCGGTAGTTCACGGTGTATGTCCCGGCGGGGCCCAACGGCCGGACACCCACGCTGACGACCGCGCCTTCGACCTGCGGCTCACCGTCGGACCACAGATTGCCGTCCGGCCCGACGACCGTCATCGCCGCGAAGGCCTTCTGAAGCTGCTCGTTGAACGTGGCGCTGACGCGTTGCGGCGATTCAGTGAGCTTCGCGTGCTCGGCGGGGTCGGCGCCGGTTCTGGTGGCGTGTGCGGACGCGGTGCCCGCACCGGCGAGTGCCGACGCGGCGAGGGCGAGGGCGGCCAAGGTCATGGCCAGCAGCCGCCTCATGATCGGCGCCTTGCCAGCAGGGCGACGACCACGGCGACTGCCGCGACGGTCAGCGCACCACCGGCCAGCCACCGCGCCGAGTTGTCGGTGGAGCTGACGGCGGTGTCCACAGCCGACGCCGTGGACGGTGCCGGCGCCGGTGACGCGATGGCGGGCCCTCCGTGATCGTCCTGGCCGGCGGGAGCCGTGGAGTCCGAGAGCGTCAGTCGCGGCGCCGGATGCTCGGGCTCGCTGCCGTCGGGCAATGGGGCCTGATCCCAGCGCACGACGCTGCCGTCGGAATACGTCTGGGTGGCAGGGAAACTCACCGTGTCGGATTCGGGCAGCCGCACGGAGATCTTGAACAGGGCGAACTGGTCGGAGGAGATGCCGACGCCGGGTGCCGCGGTCCAGGTGACGGATTTGACCGTGCCCGCCGCTGCGTCGCGGTCCAGCTTGGCCGTCCATCCGGGCATCACCTCGGTGCGCGCCGATGCGACGTCGGGCAGGGCGACGGTCAATTGTGTTGTCACAGCACCGGATTCGGATTCGCCAGGGACCCGGAAGGTGAGGATGGAGGTGCTTCCGGGCGCGGGGTTGTCCGCGTCGACGTGTACGTGGGCGGAGGCCGGTGCGGCCGTGAGCAGGCCGACCGCGGTGACCGTGGCGGCGGTGCCGAGCAGGGCGCGCCAGGGCGCCCCGGGGAGGGGTTTCATTGTTCGGGTGTCTTTCGGAAGTCGATGGGATTCAGGTCAGGCGATCGCGCCGACCGGAGGCCCTCGATGCGACACCGAAGCGGCAAGGAGCAACGCGGAGTGCAGCGGCTGATCCGTGCTGCCCACGAGCATGGACGTGGCCGCCACCGGCGCCCGACCGCCGGACGCCGTGACGGCGCGCACCGCGCGGGACATCGCGGCACAGAATCGAGCGCCGCCCGCGATGAGGGCTGCGCCGACGGTCACCGCCAGGACATGTGCGACGAGCATCGTCGCGCCGGAGGCCACCGGGTTCGGGGCATGTGCGTGGTCGGCCGTGGCCAACAGCGCATGCGCCAGCAGCTGGCCGGAGCCGAGCAGCGCCCATAGGACGGCGGCCCGATCGGCCGTGCGGACGGTGGCGGCGACCGCGCCCAAGGTCACCGCCAGGACCGCGAGCTGCGCCGTGATCGCGCCATCGGGCAGTACGCCGCCCGCCGTGCCGTGCGCCGCGACCGCCAGCGCCGCGGTGAGCAGCCCGACGGCCGTACCGCGCAGCGGCGCTGCGGGGTCGGTTCGGGCTGGAGTCATCGGGGGGTCTTCGTGAAGCCGGTCAGACCAGGCCGAGCCGGGCCATCAGGTCGGCGTCGATGCCGTCGAGCTGTGTCGCGATCGCGGCGTGCGCGCCGCGGCGGCGTGCCGAGGGCATGTGCTCGGCGGCCGTGACGGCCGCCGCCAGATCCTTGAGCCGGTCACTGATGGCGCTGACGAACTGTTTGGTCTCGGCGTCCTTCGGGTTCTTCTCGGCCACAAGTCGCAGGGACTGTTCGGCGCCCGCGATCCGCGCCGACAACTGCGCGCCGTGGCCGGAGAACTGGCCGAGCTGGCTGAGCGGCACCCCGAGTTGATCGGCCCGACGCTCGTCGATGGCACCCCGGGCGGCGATGGCAACGCGGTAGACCACCGGCACCAGCACGGGTGCCAGCAAACGTGTGACAGTGAGCATGCGGCGGATGCGGGCGGGGGATAGGAGCTTGCCTTCGCGGGCCGCCTTCAACTCCGCCTCGGCGATCCTGAGGGCATTGCGGTCACTGTCCCGCTGGGCCTTGAGCTGCGCTTGCAGTGCCTTGCGCTCGGCCTTGAGGCCGGCTTTCATCCGGCGCGCCTCGTTCTTTGCCGTGAGCCGGGCTTCGAGCTTGGCCTTGGCCTTGATAGCGCGGGCTTCGGCTCGGCGGGTAGCACGGCTTTTTCGTCGCGTGAACAGGCCCATTCCGGCTGCCTCCCGGTCATCTCGTCGTGTGTTGATGCGCGCCGTCGAACTGCTGCAGACCAACAGTATCGTCCGGCCGATTTGCTCTGCTCCTCCTACCCGCAAGCGGCCCGGGCAATCCTCTCAGCTAGCAAACCAGAGAAGCGGTTTGTGCGACAATTAGATGGCATCAACGTGCCGATGCGGCGGTGCGCGGGGAGGGTGGTGACGAAGTGCGTTCGCGGTTGCGCGTCGCCGCCTCTACGTGTTTGGTGATCTCCGGCCTGTTCATCGCCGGTCTGGGCGGCGCATTGGCATTTGCCGACCCCGATCGTGGCGGCGGGCAGCGCCCGTCGACCGGCACCGACGGCGGTGGACCCCGAGGCAATGGCCACGACGGTGACCACGACCATACCCACGGTCACGGGCATGACGGCGAGCACGGCGACGGCGACGACGCAAATGGGCCGACGCGGCCGTCCCACGGCGGGACGAAGCCCACCAAGCCGACCAAAGAGCCGACCAAGACCGACCACCCGACGAAGACGGACGAGCCGAGCGGATCTCCGCAACCGAGCGGGAGCGGCACGGTGACGAACACCAACACAGCTACCTCGCAGTCGCACACGCCGACGGAGCCCACGACGGAACCGTCGACGGAGTACCCGACGACTCAAACCACGTCGGGCACCTCGGTCACGTCGTCCGCAACCACGACGAGTCGCACCACGACCACCACAGACCCGACGACGACCGAGCCGACGACGACAGACCCGACAACCACCGAACCGACGACCACCGACCCCAGCACCACCAGCCGGACGACCTCGGCGACGACGACGATCGTCATCGGGGAGACCGGTGGTGGCGGCGGTGGTGGCGGCGCGGTGCCGCCGGAGATCCGTCAGCCCCGACCGCCTGCCATGCAATTGCCGGAGGTCGCCGCGCCGCTGCCAACCCCGGCCCCAGCCGCCGCGCCGCCGGGCCTGGCCGCTGCCGCGGGCGCAGTGCCGCCGCCCCCGATCGTCATGCCGGTTGTCGTTCCGCCTGTCGTCGTGCCGCCGATCCTGGCTCCTGGCAACCCGGACGACAACGATTCGTCGAGCGGCCCCGACCGGCAGCCCGAGGTGACCGCAACGCTGAAACAGCAGCAGCCCACGTCCGGTGGCCCGCTCGCGGTCGGATATGACGCGGCCGTCCCGCCGGCGTCGTTCCGGGTCGGTTACACCGACTATCTGCGGACGGCCGGGGTATTCGAGATCGCAGCGGTGGCTGTACCAGGGGTTGCCGGCATCCTCGGCCTCACCGGTTTGGGCGGGTTTGTCGGCTACCGACAGGCAAAGGCCGCTCTGTCAGCGCGGAACGGCACCAACCGGTTCATGAGCTAAGAGTCCGTCCTGGGAGAATTCCGGGTTACATAGTGCTAGGAAAGGGCGGAAGGGGGAGACATGTCAGCCAGCCGTACTGTCACCCGCGCTGTCAACGCGGTGCTCGATCTCGCGCCGCGACGAGGTGAAGTGACATTGACCCGCCTGGTCGATGCGGTCAGCGAGGACCGTGGCAGACCGATCGAGGTCACGATGGCCGAACTTCCGCCCGGTGTGTGTGGGCAGTGGCGTCAGTACACCGACCACGACGTCTTCCTCATCCAGCAGGGCCTGCCCGCATGGGACCGCACGCTCGCGCATGAACTCGGGCATCTGGTGCTCGGCCACGAGGGCATCTCGATCGTCGACGCCGCACAGGAGACCGTCGAGGTCGCCAGCTCGGATCTGATCAGCTACATGCTCAATCAGCGGACCGGGTGCATGGGTCCCAACGGCGAGGACATCGAGCAGGAGGCCGAGGACTTCGCGGCCCTGCTGCTGTACCGCCTCGGCCGGTTACCCTCCGACCGGTCGTCGATCGTGCAGGTCCGCCTCGGAGAGGCGTTTGGTTGATCATCTGGGTGATCGCCGGGCTGCTCGGCCTTGCGACCGGGCTGCGGATCGGCTGGGCGCTGGTCAACAAGCAGTCCTTGGTGAGTTCGGCCATGATCTTGGCGCTGGGCAGCCTCGGCGTCGTCGCCGCGCTCAACTGGCAGCCGCTGGCGCTGCTGCTCGACACCTTGCTGCGGTGGCCGAACATATCGATGGGCCTCAGCCAGGTCGCCTTGATCGCGTGCGCGGCGGGCAGCTGCGTCATGATCACCACCGCATCCTCGGAACGCACGCCGGCAATCACCCGGCGGATTGCCATGGTTCAGTACGGCATCGCCGGTGTGGTTGCGGTGATCAGCCTCGTGATCTTCTTCCTGGCCGGCAAGCAGCCCGAGATGTCACCCGAGGAGTTCTTGCGGCGCGAACTCGGGTCCAACGGCTCGTCCTGGCTGCTGCCGTTGCTGTACGTGCTTCTGGCGCTTACCTTGGTGGCCTGGGCGGGGCTGCGCTACTCGAATCGCAGCCGCCGGGGGCGTGCGCTGTTCGTGTTCACCATCGGAATCGTTCTCATCGTCGCTGCCAGCGCGTTCTTCGTCCTGCGGGCAGTCGGGCAGACGCGCTCGGTCGGCGTCGGGACCGCCGCCACGCTGCTGGGCTGCGCGATGGTGATCGTGGCCGCGGGTTCGCTGCTGCCGAGTATCGAGGACTGGTTCGGCGCCCGCCAGGAGTTGCGGACGATCGCACCGCTACTTTCCGAGCTCGGTCGTCGGCATCCCGACGTCGGCATCGGGGTGCGCCCGCGCGGTCCGTTGGTGTTCCGGGTCGCCGAGCGGATGTCGCTCATCTCCGACTCGCTCTACCTCGAGGCGACGGCCGCCGAGAACAAGCGGCGCAAGGCCGGGGGCACGCAAGGATCGTCGGCCTCCGAGGGCAACGCGCCGGTGCTCGATGCACCTGCGGTTTCCCCGCGTAAGCAGGCCCGCGCGCTCGCGCAATGGATCTACGACACGCGCGAGGAAGCCGCAGATGACAGGGCACTGTCGGCGTTCCCCGGGTTGAACTGGCTCAGGCAACCGGCGTCGTTCTCCGACCGCGAATGGATCTTGGCGATCGCGCAACAATATCGCGAGCTCGACCGGGGGCAGAAGCAAACGTAGGCAGGGACCCGTTCGGATCCCTGCCTACGCGTTGATGCTGTTGTTGTGGCGGATCAGCTGTCGAGATTCTCGCGTCGGCGCAGCTCATCGACCTTTTGGGCGAGATCCTGCTGAGCCTCCGGAGAAAGCCCGACGGTGCGGGCGGCGATGCGGCGAACCCCTTCGTCCCGCATGCTGGCCAGCCAGGTCAGTTCCTTGTCGAGCTTCTCGTAGTACTCGTCGTCGGTGAAGTACGCCGGTTTGATCCGGAAGAAGTTGGCAAGTGCGGCCATGGTTGCCGCTGACGGGTTGGTGCGGTTGCCCGACCGTAGTTGCGACAGGTACGGAGCCGACATGGTGATGCCCTCGGACTTGAGCGCAGCAATCACCTCGGCCGAGGTGTGGGGTCCGCGCCCAGGTGGATAAACCGTGTCAAACAGGCGGTTTAGACGGGCGGCGAACGTCTTGCTCATCGATTTGACCTCCACATGCATCATGAGCGGAACGAAAAGGCGGCGTATTTGCTGACCATCGTAGCGAGTGTTGTGACGACAACCAAGTGCAAACCGCGTAAAAGTTAACCTTCCTTCGTGTTTTGACCAACATGGCCACTGAAACCCGCATCTTCGCCGGGCTCAGACGGCGGGATTGCACCGGGTGGCAAGGCAAATAGTGACGGTCGCGTTGTATTGAGCCGGATGAGCTGCGGTCACCCCGCCAAGCAGCGACTTTCCTGTTCCCTGCGGGCAACGGAGACGTGTGCGGTACTTGCTCGATCAGGTATTTGCTAGAGCACAGACCTCAGGAGTCGCGCGCAGCGTCTGGCGTCGTTGTGGGTCAACGTCGTGCACACTACCGCTGCCGCGGGCGAATGCAAATAACGTTGGCGTCAAAGGATAGCCACGGCGTGGTCAGGCGGATTCTGGCGACGATTCAACGCGGGATTGCCGGGCGGATTCGTTCGCGCGCGTACGGCGTAGCCGCACCAGACCGGCGCCAATCGCAGACAAGGCGACGGTTACGGTCACCGCGATGGCCACCGGGCGCAGTCCGAGTGCCGCGTCGAACAGCATCCACAGACCGAAGAGCAGGAACAGCACACTCGCGAGGATGTGGAGGAACCGCTCGGGCAGCCGTGTGTGCAACAGTGCCCCGGCCGCGATGGCCACGCCGTCGGCCAGCACCATGCCGAGGGTCGCGCCGAGCCACACGCCGGCCCAGTTGTTGTCGCTCGCGAGCGCCACCGTGGCCAACATGGTCTTGTCGCCGAGTTCGGCGAGCACGAAAGACGAGATCACGGCGAAGAGCACGTACCGCGGTTCGGCGACCCGCACGTTCTCGTCGTCGCCGCCGCTGCGGCCCTCGCGCCAGGTCCACACCGCGAAGAGCAGAAATGCGATCGCCGCCGCGAACGCAATCGGCTTCTCCGGCAACGTCAGTCCGAGGAAGTGGCCGATCGTGACCGAAACGCCGTGCACCAGGAACGCCGCGATGCCGACGCCCGACAGCACGACCCACCAGCGGTGACGCAGCGCGTAGGTCATGGTGATCAGCTGCGATTTGTCGCCGAGTTCCGCGACGAAGACGACACCGAGGCTGATGAGAGTTGCGGCGAGCATGACGACCTTTCGACACATCGCCGATGCACTGTGGAGGCGGTGCATCGACACACGGTCGAAGGTCTCGCCCACCGCGGATGCGGTTCGCCGGCCGGGCTGGACGCCAGTATGTCGACACGACGATTGAGGGCTACTCCCCTTCGCTTACGCAATCGACCATATCGACCTCAGGCCGAATTGGCTAGTTTCCCTATCTATTTCGGGTAGCCGTATTCTGCGTTTCGCAGAACCCTCATGCGGCGAGCAGCATGGCCAGGATCGCCGTGTCGGGATGGCTGATCGGATCGACTCCGACGCGGCTGACCATCGAGGTCACGGTGCCGTCGGATTCGGCCTCCACCCACGCCGCGCGGTGCTCCAGACCGAGATGCGGCAGCCCGGGCAGCAGCACGCAGCCCGATGCCGCGCCGGTGCATTCGGGCAGCGACGGCGTGGTCTCCGACGGCGGATGCAACATCAGCAACGCGGGCGGCTGGTGATCGGCGAAGTATCCCGGCGGTACCGCTTCCTCACCGACCACGGGTCCCTCGGCCATCACGAGGCCGACGGTGCCGGGCTGCGGCTGATCGGGAAGTTCTTCGCGAACACCGAAAATTGTTGTGGTGGACAGCAATCCCGGCAGCGAAGCGATGCGGACCGTCACCATCAGCAGCTGTGCCCACTCTTTGGTGGAATCCGGCCAACGGCCCGACACGACAAAACCCTTGAGTGTTCCGCCCGAATGAAAAGGGGCGATCTCGATCGCCCGACCGGACCCCGTATCCATTTCGCCTCCGGGACATCGGTGTTGAGCTTCCCGCTCGACACGTCTGTGAGTCGATCAGATCAGCATGCGACAGCTTTGCGAGGCGTGCAAGGCGACACGGCAGGCCCGAATACGAGGGCGGGGCGCCGCGCGAGTTCGCACGACGCCCCTTGTGTAGAGATCGGAAAGTTGGGATCAGATACCGATCCGACCCTCGGACCGGATCAGCCGAAGATCAGGCCACCGGTCTTCGACGTGGCGGCCGCATAGCGGTTCTGCACGTCTTCCCAGTTGACGACGTTCCAGAACGCCTTGACGTAGTCGGCCTTGACGTTCTTGTACTGCAGGTAGAAGGCGTGCTCCCACATGTCGACCTGCAGCAGCGGGATGATGCCGAGCGGCACGTTGGCCTGCTGGTCGTAGAGCTGGAAGGTCAGCAGCCGACCGCCGAGGCTGTCGTAGCCGAGCACGGCCCAACCCGAGCCCTGCAGCCCGTTGGCCGCGGCGGTGAACTGGGCCTGGAACTTGTCGAACGAACCGAACTGGTCGTCGATCGCGGCCGCCAGATCGCCGGTCGGCTTGTCACCACCGTTGGGGGACAGGTTCTTCCACCAGATCGAGTGGTTGATGTGGCCACCGAGGTGGAATGCGAGGTTCTTCTCGTTGAGGAAGATCGCCGCGTGATCGCCGTTGGCCCGAGCCTCTTCGAGCTTGGCGACCGCGTCGTTGACTCCCTTGACGTAGGTGGCGTGATGCTTGCTGTGGTGAAGCTCGTTGATCTGTCCGGAGATGTGGGGCTCCAGCGCTCCGTAGTCGTAATCCAGGTCTGGCAGGGTGTATTCAGCCACGAGATTCCTTCCTCATATCGATCGATGGAGCTTGGCGTCCTCAGGGGATCCTCAAGATCAACCTCAACATTGCTCCATCGCAGCGCGCACCGCAAGGACGCGCCTCACCACCCCCACGTATACCCGACGGGGCTGCGATCAGAACCAGACGATGAGCGCCAGGATGCCCAGCAGAAGCAGGGCGATGATGCCTGCGCGGAGAAAAGCCATCATCTGGTTACGGGTGTGCAGATGTCCCGACGACTGCCATTCAGGTTGTGGTAACGCTGATCCCGGTCCCATCGGATGCGACGCCATCAAACACTCCTGACCTGCACGATCAATGTCTGGCCCCCAGTGAGTTCTGTCACAACATCTGGTGTGACCGCGATCATAGCCCGTTAAACGGTCAGGAAGAAATCGGCCCCGATGCGCCGAGCGGACCAACCCGCTGCGGGTGGGAATCATGTTGATTGCAACGTCGTTCGAGTGGGTATCAGTGTCAGCACGCCGCACGGCGGGTGCTTAGCCCGCCGAGAAATTTCGCTCGGGCCGCTGAGACGTTGTTGATCGCTGCCCATTTGGGGACCCGGTTATCCACAGGGTCCGACAGCAAGCACACAGCTGAAGCCCATCAAGCAATATCTGCGCAGGTGTCAGCCTGTGGATGAACCTGTGGAAACTGTGGATAGCCGCGCATTGCTGGCTCTGTCGAGTGCCAGGGGTGGGTGCGCGGACGAGGGGTGCGTGCGAGCATGGACGCATGGACGATGTGGAAGTCGCGCAGGCCGACATCGCCGCTGTTCCCACGACGTTCGACGAGTCGGTGGTGCTGCTCGACGTACGTGAAGACGACGAATGGCAGCGCGGTCACGTCGCCGGCGCACAGCACATCCCCATGGGGGACGTGCCGGCCCGCATGGCCGAGATCGATCCGGATGCCGAGCTGTTCGTGATCTGCCACGCCGGCGGGCGCTCGCTGCGGGTCGCGCACTACCTGGCGCGCAACGGCTACACCCCGATCAACGTCGACGGCGGGATGCTCTCGTGGGTCGGTGCCGGACGGCCCGTCGTCACCGACGACGGCAGTGCGGGCAGCCTCTGACCGGCTGGCGCGCAGACAGCCCGATGACCGTCGCTAGGCTGGTCAGATGATCCAGGTGTGTTCGCAGTGCGGGACGCGCTGGAACGTGCGCGATCGGCAGCGGTCGTGGTGCCCTCGGTGTGGCGGCACCCTGCTCGCGCCGTCGACCGAACAGCAGTGGGCGGCCGACGCCGGCTCTCGGGCGACTCCGCCGCGGCTGGCACCCGGCTACCGCTGGATCGCGGTCCGGCCCGGCGCCCCGCCGCCGACCCGTCGCCAGCGTCGGCCACTCGGGCCGACCCCGCGGTACCGGACGATTCCGAGTTGGGGTCTGCAACAGCAGTTCGAGGTCGCCGATCACGAGACGGTGGCCAAACGGCGCGGCCCCGGCCCCGACACGGTGCGGCTGGTGCTGATCCTGGCCATGATCGCGCTGGGCATCGCGGCGGTCACCCACATCGTTCGGTACGCCCTGTTGCTGATCAACCGCAGCGTGCTGCTGCATCCGGTGATCGCTTGGACAGGTGTCACCATCGGCCTGCTGGCGAGCCTCATGGTGCTGGCCGTCATGTTCATCACCGTCGTGTTGCTGGTGTACTGGCTCGTCGATCGTCGAAGCGCGGCGTATGCCCAGCGCGGACAAGACGATCCGCGAGGCGCGTGGGAACTGTGGATCTGCTGCCTGCTGCCGCTCGTGAACCTGTTCATGGCACCGGTGTTCGTGCTCGAGCTCGCATCCGCGGAAAACCGGCTGTCACAGCTGCGCAGGCCCATCGTGGTGTGGTGGATCGTGTGGGTGCTCAGCGCGGTGGTGGCGGTGTGGTCGATCGTCAGCACCTTCGTCGTCACGTTCTTCGCCAACAACCCGCAGAACATCGCTGACAACACCGTGACCGTGACGATCGGCTACCTGCTCGCGCTCGCGGCCGTCGTGCTGATCACTCGCGTGTTCAACGGCTTCGAACGCACCGCGACGGCCCACCGCAGCCTGCACCGCTGGGTGGTGGTCGATTCCGGATCGACGCAGCCCGGCCGCCCGGCCCCCGTCGCGGAGGCCGACGGCGCCGATCAGCCGAAGAGTGGGCCCGAGCAGCAGGATCGACGCGAATCCTCCGCTCCGGTTGAGTCCGAAGGGCAGAACCCGGCAGCATAGCCATATGAACGTGGGCGACGCCGGAGCCGCTGGGCAGGCGACACCGGGCCCGGGACATCCGTTCGTGGTGGCCCATCGGGGAGCGTCCGCAGACCGGCCGGAGCACACGCTCGCCGCCTACGACCTGGCGCTTCGCGAGGGTGCCGACGGAGTCGAATGCGATGTGCGGCTGACGCGGGACGGGCATCTGGTGTGTGTGCACGACCGTAGGATCGACCGGACGTCGACCGGCTCGGGACTCGTGAGCGAGATGACGCTCGCCGAACTCCGGAAGCTGGATTACGGGTCGTGGCATGCCAGTTCGCGCGTCGACGGCGGCAACGGCGAGACGGGTCTGCTCACGCTCGACGACCTGGTGGCCCTTGTGTTGGACTGGAACCGGCCCGTCAAGCTGTTCATCGAAACCAAACACCCGGTGCGCTATGGCGCACTCGTCGAGAACAAGGTGCTGGCGTTGTTGCACCGCTACGGCATCGCGGCGCCGCCGTCGGCCGACCTGTCCCGCGCGGTCGTGATGTCGTTCTCGGCCGCCGCGGTGTGGCGGATCCGCCGCGCCGCGCCGATGCTGCCGACCGTGCTGTTGGGGGAGACGTCGCGTTATCTCGGGGGGAGCGCGGCGACCACAGTCGGTGCGACGGCGGTCGGCCCGTCGATCGCGACGCTGCGGGAACATCCCGAGCTGGTCGACCGGGCGGCCGCCCAGGGCCGTGCGCTGTACTGCTGGACGGTCGATCACTACGAGGATGTCCGGTTCTGCCGGGACATCGGGGTGGCGTGGGTGGCCACCAACCATCCCGGCCGCACCAAGGACTGGCTGCAGAACGGCCTGACCGGTGCGGGCCGGGACTGAGTCGTTCTAGAGGTTCCCGCCCGCTGCCTTGGGGGCTGTGGGATCCGCGGCGCCACCGGACATCTCGCGGGCGACGAAGTCCTCTAGATGGAAGAGGTTCGCACCCGCGCGGTCGGCGATGCGCACAAGCGTCGTCATCGTCGCGACCTCTTCGACCTGCTCCTTGAGGAACCACTGCATGAACTGCTCACCGAGGTAGTCACCCTCCTCGCGGGCCACGCTGGCGAGCCGGCTGATCTGCTCGGTGACCGTGCGCTCCTGGTTGAGTGCCAGGACGAGCGCCTCGCGGGGGACGTCGAAGCGGTTGCACACGGTGTCGATACCGGGGATCTCGACGTCGATGTCGCGGTCGAGCAGGTACTGCACGAGCATCATCGCGTGATTGCGCTCCTCGACCGCCTGGCCGTAGAAGTGCTTGGCGAGCTGGGGCAGGTCGGCGCCATCGAAATAAACAGCGATCGCAATATATTGCTGCGAAGCAGTGAATTCGCTGCGGATTTGATCCTGGATCAGGGCGTGGAATTTCGTGTCGATTGCGCCGGACGTTGTCATGCGGACGAGGATATAGCAGGTCAGAACGCATTGTCAGCGAAGGTAGACCTCATTGAGGTCAGCTTTACCTAAGTCGTGTGACGGCGATTACGTTTCTTGTAGCGAATTTGCTGTTGCTAATTTAGCTTTGCCTAAGCTCAAGTGCCCGGGGTATTGATCACGTCGGGCGGGATCGTCGCATCGGTCGCCAACGCGTCGAACAGGCGGCTCGCCGCGTCGCTGTCCCACACCACGACCGCGCCCGAATCGCTACCGGTGAATTCTCCGATCGGCACCGTGGTGGTGAGCAGGTCGCCGCGCAACGCCCACGCCAGCCACGCCAGATCCCACACGTGGGCGCCTTCGTCGACCGCGATGGTGCCGCCGGCGGCGCGAGCCATCGGGTACCACCGCAGCGGGTTCAGCAACACCGAGGGACTCGCGGCCCGGTGCAGCAGCGCCGACATGAACTCGCGCTGATTGACCATGCGGTCCAGGTCGGCGCGCGGCGTGGCCCTGGTCCGGACGAAGCCGAGCGCGCTGCGGCCGTCGAGCACCTGGCAACCGGCAGGCAGATCGATGCCTGCCAGCGGATCGCTGATCGGTTCGGCGGGACACATCGTCACGCCCCCTACGGCATCGACGAGGGCGGCGAAACCGTCGAACCCGATCTCGGCGTAGTGGTCGAGGTGCAGGCCCGTCGCGAGCTCGACGGTCTGTGCCAGCAGTGGTGCGCCGCCCAACGAGAACGCGGCATTGATCTTGTCTTCGCCGTATCCGGGGATCGGCACGTAGGAGTCGCGGGGGATCGACACCATGGTCGCCGGGGCGTCGGCGCCGATACCGGGAATGTGCACGAGCAGGATCGTGTCCGTGCGGCCGGTCCCGATGTCGCCACCCGTGGCGAGCTCCGCCTGCTGGTCGGGCGTCAGACCCTGACGGCTGTCGGAGCCGACGAGCAGCCACGTGGTGCCACGGCCCGATCCGGGACGCTCCGGATAATCGGCCAATGCCGGTATGCGCCGCAGCGAGGTGTCTATCCACACGCCGCCCGCGATGATCGCCAGGACGCCGAGCATGAACAGCGTCAAGATGATCCGGCCCCATGGACGCCGTTTGCGTGGCTTGCGCACGACGGCGGGCGGGGGTGGCTTGGAGGCCGGCCGCGCGGGTGGCGGGACCGGCCGGGGTGGTGGCTGACGCGGCGGTTGACGCGGCGGCGCCTGAACCTGCCGAGGCTGTCGGGGTGGTGGCGGCTGGCGCGGTGGCGTCGGCGGATTGGGCGGCCAGGCCGGCCGGTAGTTCGGATCGCGCCGCATCGCCTGCGGCGGTTCACCGGATGGACGGCGCGGCACCGGACGCCGCAACCGCGGGTCGGGGTGCCGGTTCTGGTCCATTCCAGCAATGTACGTGCTGACCGGGCCGGGCTACTGCAGCCAGCCGAGCCGGTCGGCCACGAGTGCGTAGCCGACGAACGCCACCGCGTCGATCAGGGCGTGGGCGATGATCAGCGGCCACAACCGGCCCGTGCGCTGCCACACGTAGCCGAACACCAGGCCCATCACGATGTTGCCCAATCCGGCGCTGTAGCCCTGGTACAGGTGGTAGGCACCGCGCAGCAGGCTGGAGATCACCAACGCGCGGGTCGGGCTCACGTCGAGTTGGCGCAGCCGCGTCAGCAGGAAGGCCACGACGATGATCTCCTCGGCCCAGCCGTTGGCGAACGCCGCACCGAGCAGAACGGGAATCCGCCACCAGGTGTCGTAGAGCTCGGCCGGTTCGACGTTGGCGCTCAGCCCGAGTACCCGGGCGATCACGTAGAACGCGAGCCCGGGCAGACCGATCAGGGCGGCGAGGCCGAGCCCGCCCAACCCGTCGGCACGCCACTGCGGGCGGGCCAAGCCGATGGCCGATGGTCCGAAACCGCTGCGCCACAGCAGATATATCGCCAGCGCACCCCATGCGAGCAATTGCAGGATGCCGGCCAGATGCAGGCCAAGATCGATGAGGTCGAACGGGGAGCGGCGGGGATTGAGTGCGACGGTCTGACCGGACAACCCGAGCAGCACGCCTTCGGTGAGCTTAAGCAGCGCGGTGTAGGCGCTGAGCCCGAACGTCACCGCCAGCACGACGGCGATCTCGATCTTGAGGGTTCGCCGCTGCGGCTCGAGCTGTTCGTTGGGCCCCGTCACCGGAGCTACGGTAGCGGCGCTAGATCTTGCGCGCGCGTAGCCCGTTGAGGAACGGGCAGCCCATCAGTACCCGGATCGCCTGGCTCAGCCCGGTCACGTCGTCGACGGGCTTGGCGAACGGCAGGCGCACGTCGTGGTCGCCGTTCTCGTTCTCCACGCGCAGCTGCACGCCGTAGCGGTCCAGACCCAACGGGCGTACCCGGCCTTGGCGCAGCGTCATCGGGAGCCGCGTCGCGAGGCGCTCGACGACGTCGCGGTGTGCCGACTCCATGTGCTGCAGCCAGCAGGATTCCATGGCGCAGAACGGATCGGGACGCGCCTGCAGCAGTGCGCCGAGACTCACCGACTCGGCACCCGTCGCATCGGCCACCACGACCGACTCGATCTCCAACCGCATCAACGCATACGTGTCTTCGACCGGTCCGGGTCCGGAATTCACCTGCAGCAGTGCGGGATTCGGGTCCTCGGTGGCGACGAGGTCGAGCAGCGCGGGAATCTCGCCGGACGGCACGTGCTGGAGCCGGCCGCGGATCCAGACCAGCGAGCGCACCGGTTCGCGCAGCGGCAGCGGCGCGTAGTCGGTCATCTCGAGCACGGCCTGCACGCCCGCCGAACCGGAGGACAGCACCATGCCGACCAGCGGGCCGGCCTCGGGAACGGTGATCGCGAACGAGCCGTCGTCGAGCAGATGATGCACGGGAGACTCGACCGGCTCGATGCCCTCGACGGCGAGCATGGCGCCGCCGCCCCGGGCGCACGCGCTGCGAATCCGCTCGGCTGTCGTCGGTGCCGCTACTGCCATTCTCGCCGCCTTCCGCTTAGGTGAGGTAAGCCTAACTTAACTGGACGCGCGAACGGCGCGCAAGGCTTACCGAAGGTGCGACCGGGCCGATGAGGCCGGCGCCGGACGGGGTTGCCGTTAATGTTGACGGGGTGCAGCGCATCGCCTACCTCGGACCGGAGGGAACCTTCACCGAAGCGGCGTTGCTGCAGATGGTGGCGCAAAACATGGTGCCCGGCAGCCAGGGCAGCGACGGCGGATTCACGCCGGTGCGCACCGACAGCACACCGGGTGCGCTGAGCGCCGTCCGCGACGGGCAGGCCGACTACGCCTGCGTGCCGATCGAGAACTCGATCGAGGGTTCGGTGCTGCCGACCATGGACAGCCTGGCGGCCGGGAGCCCGCTGCAGATCTACGCCGAACTGACCCTCGACGTCGCGTTCACCATCGTCGTCCGCCCCGGCCACACCGGACCGGTCCGCACGGTCGCGGCGTTCCCGGTGGCCGCCGCACAGGTACGCAACTGGCTGGCCGCCAACCTTCCCGACGCCGCGGTGGTGCCCGCCAACTCGAACGCCGCGGCCGCCCACGACGTCGCCGAGGGCCGCGCCGACGCGGGCGTGAGCACGCGGTTGGCCGCCGAGCGGTGCGGGCTGGACATCCTGGCCGCCGACGTGGTCGACGAGGTCAACGCGCGTACCCGGTTCGTGCTGGCCGGTCCGCCCGGCCCGCCGCCACCGGCGACGGGCGCCGACCGCACCTCGGTGGTGCTGCGGCTCGACAACACCCCGGGTGCCCTGGTGGCGGCCATGACCGAGCTGTCGATTCGCGACATCGATCTGACCCGCATCGAATCCCGGCCCACCAGAACTGAGTTGGGCACGTATGTGTTCTTCCTGGATTGCGTCGGCCACATCGACGACGATTCGGTCGCCGAGGCACTCAAAGCGCTCCACCGACGTTGTTCAGATGTGCGATATCTAGGTTCATGGCCCACGGGATCGGCGGCCGGCGCGCCGCCCCCGCGATTCGACGAGGCGGCCCGCTGGCTGGCCCGGTTGCGTGACGGATCGGGCGAATCATGAGCGGACGGCTCGTACTCGTCCGGCACGGGCAGTCACTGGCCAACGTCGAACGCCGGCTCGACACCCGGCCGCCTGGCGCCGAGCTGACCGACCTCGGCCGCGATCAAGCCCGGTCGTTCGCGAGCACGTTGAGCAACCGGCCGCTGATCGTCGCCCACTCGCAGGCACGCCGGGCGGCCCAGACGGCCGCGGGCATCGCCGAGGAGACCGGTCTGACCCCGTACGAATTCGACGGCGTGCACGAGGTGCAGGTCGGTGAGTTGGAGGACCGCAACGACGACGCCGCGATCGCCCAGTTCAACGCGATCTACCAGCGTTGGCACGAAGGCGAGCTCGACGTGCCGATGCCGGGCGGCGAGTCGGCCAGCCAGGTGCTGCACCGGTACGTACCGGTCGTCACCCAACTGCGGATGCGCTACCTCGACGACCATGCCTTCGACGGCGACATCGTGCTCGTCAGCCACGGTGCGGCGATCAGGTTGGTGGCGGCGGTGCTGGCCGGCGTCGACGGCAGTTTCGCGCTCGACCACCATTTGGCCAACGCGCAGTCGGTGGTGCTCGCGCCGATCACCGACGGGCGCTGGAGTTGTGTGCAGTGGGCGAACCTGACCCCGCCGTTCTACCCCGAGCTCGACGTGCATCCGGTCGAGGATGCGCTCAAGTCGAACGATCCGATGGGCTAGATCGCCGACGCGCGCAACGCTTGGTCGCGCCCGCAGGGGCAGCCGACCGCCTCGCAGTCGACGCTGAAGGCATGCGCTGCTTCTGGAGTGGTGCAGCCGTCGTCAGTGCACTCGACCCGGAACCGGACGTGATGGATGACGGTGCCGTGGCAGTGCTCCAGTCCGGCCACACACTCCGGGCACTGGAAGGTCATGGCCTGTTCATAGCACTGTGCGCCGACATCGCGCGGTTGCCGCGCGGGCCGATGAAGTACCTAGCCCCAACCGAGTTCGTGGAGACGCTCGTCGTCGATGCCGAAATGGTGGGCGATCTCATGGATCACCGTGATCGCCACCTCGTCGACGACCTGCTCCTCGTCATCGCAGATGTCGAGCAGTGCGTCGCGGTAGATCGTGATCGTGTCCGGCAGCGAGCCCGCGTACCACGAATCCCGCTCGGTGAGCGCGACGCCCTGGTACAGGCCGAGGATCTCCGGTTCGTCGGGATTGCGGTCCTCGACGAGGACGACGACGTTGTCGATCGCCGCGGCCAGCTCGGGCGGCACCAGATCCAGTGCGTCGGAGACCAATTCCTCGAACCGTTGCGAACTCATCCGCACGGCCACGGGGTTACGGCCCCGGCGGCGGAGGCGGTGGCAACACGGGCTCACCGGGCGGCGGGCCGGCCGGCGGTGCTGGCGCCGGTGCAGGCGCGGGGGCCGGCGGCGGCGGGGCCTGTTCGGGTGCCGGTGGTGGAGCAGGCGCAGGCGGTGCGCCGGGCGGCGGCGGATTGAAGGTGTTGGACTGCGCGGGCGGCGCCGGCTCGGCCGCGGTGCTCGGGGCCGACTGCTGCGGCATGTGCTCGGACTGGCTGCTCGACGATGAACCGGACGAATCCGACGACGAGTCCGAGGACGAGCCCGACGATGACGAGCCCGACGACGAGGACGAACCGTACGACGAGTCCGATGAATCCGACGACGACGAGCTGTCCGACTCGGGCATCGGGATCGGCGGCAGGTTCAGGCGCTCCTCCGGGATGTCCGGTGGCGCGACCGGCGGCTGCCCGTTGATCATGAGTGGACCTTTGGCGCTGTTGACGAGCGTGGACCAACCGCCGTTGCCGAGGGTGGCGCCGATACTGCACGACACCTGGTGGCTGCCTGCCGACCAGCTCGGCAGCGAGATCGTGCTGTAGCTCAGCGCCAGCGTGGTCGCGCGCAGCTGCACCGGAGACAGGTAGGCATCGGTCAGCTTGGTGCAGGTGTCTTTGATGAACTCGTCCTGATCGGCCTCGGCGGGCAGGCCGCCGGGGAACTTCTCGGCCAGGTTGACCGCGCCCGTGACCTCCATGGCGTGCGGGGCGGCGCAGTCGACCGGAACATCGGTCGGCTGATTGGTGGCCGGGTCGATGCCGAGGCACGTGCCCGCGGGCCAGACCTTGGACTGGTCGATGTCGGCGACCTTGCCCTGGAACTCCAACTGGCTGTCGCCGGGCCCGAGCAGCTGCAGACCGCACAACATCCGGCGCTCACCGGACTGCTTCCAGGCCTTCTCACCCGACCACAGCAGGCCGATGGTGAACTTCCCGTTCGGATCGAATTTCGGGCCCAGATAGGACTTCAGCGCCGGGGAGCACTGTTCCTGGCTGATCTGTTTGATGCGGTCCACCGACGGCGGCGCGGCGCCCGGCCCGTACTCGCTGCCGGGGAACGTGCGCATGTCGATCGACTCGGCGACCTCGAAGCGGTGCGGGTCCTTGCAGTCGACGATGTGGGCGGCGTCGGGGTTGCGCCCCGGCCAGTTCAGGCAGTCACCGCTCTTGACGTGGTCGAAGGTGTCGTTGCCCCGCGGGCCCAGCGAGATCGCGCCGGCGTTGAGTGCCGTCTGGGCGCCTTCGCTGCGCGGCAGCGCGGTGATCAGACCCGCGATCAGCAGACCGCCGAGTGCGGTCAGCAGCAGCGCACGCCGGGTCGACGCGGCCTGCAGGCTCTGCCACCAACGTCCCTCGTGCGGATCGCCGTCGGTCCGGTCGGGGAGTCGGTCGGGGTGCTCGGGTGCCTCCAACATCCGCTCCATTGTGACAGGCGTGTCAGGTGCTGTGACAAGTGAGGCGGTTGTAACGTTACGAGGTTGTGCTTGCGGGCGGTTGGCGGCCATGGCTTTCGACACCTCGGATGTACGAGGCGGCGCGCCCAAAAGTAGGGTTGCGGCCGTGATCGACCTCAGGTTGCTGCGCGAGAATCCCGATATCGTCCGCGCGTCACAGCGGGCCCGTGGTGAGGACCCGGCGCTCGTCGACGCGCTGTTGGAGGCTGACACCGCGCGCCGGGCGGCGGTTTCGGCCGCCGACAACCTGCGCGCCGAACAGAAGTCCGCGAGCAAGCTCGTGGGCAAGGCCTCGCCCGACGAGCGGCCCGCACTGCTGCAGCAGGCCAAGGATCTGGCCGAACGGGTCAAGGCCGCCGAAGCCGCTCAGGTCGAGGCCGACAAGGCGTTCACCGCGGCGCACATGGCGATCGCCAATGTGATCATCGACGGCGTGCCCGCGGGCGGCGAGGACGACTTCGCCCTGCTCGACACCGTGGGCGAGCCGCGGGCCATTGAGAACCCGAAGGACCACCTCGAGCTCGGTGAAGCGCTCGGGCTCATCGACATGGAACGCGGTGCCAAGGTCTCCGGCTCGCGGTTCTACTTCCTCACCGGCGCCGGTGCGCTGCTGCAACTGGGTCTGCTGCAACTGGCCACGCAGCTTGCGGTGTCCAACGGCTTCACCCTGGTGATCCCGCCCGTTCTGGTGCGCCCGGAAGTGATGGCGGGCACCGGATTCCTCGGCGCACACGCCGATGAGGTGTACCGGCTCGAGGCCGACGACCTGTACCTGGTCGGCACGTCGGAAGTGCCGCTCGCGGGCTATCACGCCGACGAGATCATCGACCTCTCCACCGGTCCGCGCCGCTACGCGGGCTGGTCGTCGTGCTTCCGCCGGGAGGCGGGCAGCTACGGCAAGGACACCCGCGGCATCATTCGGGTGCACCAGTTCGACAAGGTGGAAGGGTTCGTCTACTGCAAGCCAGAAGACGCCGAGGCCGAACATCAGCGGCTGCTGGGCTGGCAGCGCGAGATGCTCGCCGCCATCGAGGTGCCGTACCGCGTGATCGACGTCGCCGCAGGCGATCTGGGCTCCTCGGCCGCGCGCAAGTACGACTGCGAGGCGTGGGTGCCGACGCAGCAGACCTACCGCGAGCTGACCTCGACGTCGAATTGCACGACGTTCCAGGCGCGCCGGCTGGCCACGCGCTACCGCGACGAGAACGGTAAGCCGCAGATCGCGGCGACCCTGAACGGCACCCTGGCCACGACACGGTGGCTGGTGGCGATCCTGGAGAATCACCAGCAACCTGATGGCAGCGTGCGCATCCCCGCCGCGCTGGTTCCCTTCGTCAGAACGGAAGTGCTTGAGCCATGATCGATATCGACCTCGCTGAAGTGCGTAACTGGTTCGGGTTCGGGGTTGCCGGGAACTTCGCCGGCCATCTCGAGCAGGCGGGAGAGGCAGGCGATTTCGTCAAGGTCGTGACGGAAGGCTATGCGCCCAAAGGGATCTTCCCGTGGTACGCACCCGGCCGCGACGACTTCCTCGGCGAGTTCCCGTTGTCGAGCGACACCATCCTGCTGCCCGCGACGGCGGAGGGTGACGGCCCGCTCAATCTGCAGATCGAACCCGAGGTGGGGGTGGCCTGCCACGTGGTGTGGAACGGCGACACCGTCGTGCGGCTGGAACCGTTCGCGCTCGGTGCGTTCAACGACTGCTCGATCCGCAGGCCCAACGCCCCCAAGATCAGCTACAAGAAGAACTGGGGCCCGGCGTCGAAAGGCGTTGCCTCGCAGTTCTTCGAGATCAGCGATCTGACCCCGGACGGCCCGACCGCCGACATGCGGCTGGTCTGCTACCTGCGCGAGGACGGCGGCCAGCAGCACGCCTACGGCGTCGACTCCCCGCTCGTCGGCTACTCGTACTACGGCGAGGTTCTGCTGGATTGGATCGTCGAGCGGCTGGCCAACCAGAAGGGCTCGGCGGACACGCCGCTGGAGGATGTCGGTGCGCTCATGGTCGCCAGCGGGCACCCGGAGAACGTGCTGATCGGCATCGGCGCGACCCGCTATACGCCGTTGGGGGAGTCGACGTATCTCAAGCCGG
Organism: Mycolicibacterium wolinskyi; assembly: GCF_002101965.1. Classification (GTDB taxonomy): domain Bacteria; phylum Actinomycetota; class Actinomycetes; order Mycobacteriales; family Mycobacteriaceae; genus Mycobacterium; species Mycobacterium wolinskyi. The sequence continues at coordinate 88,359 of NZ_LQQA01000013.1, read as the reverse complement.
GCGACGAGGCCATCGTGCGGGTCTACGACAGCGCCTCCAGCGCGGCTTCCGAACTGCGCCAGGTGGTTTCGACGGGCTAGCTGTCGAGGAGCTCGTCGAGCATCTCGGTGAAGGTGTGCGGGTCGGCCGGCGTGAACGCCGGCCGCCAGCGGGTCCCGGCGACATCGAGGGTCACCAGCGTCGAGCGCATCGGCCGCCCGACGTCCAGCGGCAGCCACCGGCGCAGATCCGAGCTGCCCCAGAGCCGGAACCGGTGCAGCAGGTTCAGCGACGTCACGGTGTAGCTCCGGACATCCCGCAGCGGGATCACCTTGGACGTGCCGGACGGAAAGTGGTAGCGGCGCAACGTGATGGCCTCGCGGTCGAGCTGGACGAGGCCGTCGTCGTAGTACTGCCGCGGCGCGCTCACAACTTGGTCGACCTCAGCTCGTGGCCCTTGGTGGTCAGGCACCGCCCGTTCTCCAAATTCCACTGCCACCCGTGCAGATTGCAGGTGAGGGTCTTGCCCTCCACCACGCCGAACTTCGACAGGTCGGCCTTCAAGTGCGGGCAGCGACGCTGAATCTCCCAGCCGTCCAACGTGATCGACGCGGAATCGTCGTGCGCCTCGGCGAACCAGCCGTCGGCGTAGGCGATGCGCTCGTCGGTCAGGCATTTGAAGAAGGTGTACAGGTACTCGTTGTAGCCGCCGACGCGCCACGCCTTGAACCGCGTCGACAGGAAGATCGTGTTGACCCAGTCGGGTTCGTTGTCGCGCAGCACGGTCCGCACGAGCTCAGGCGCGATCTCGAAGCCGTAGCGGAACTTCTCGTCCGGGATGGGTTCGCGCACAACCCGTTTCGGGAAGTCCAGCACCACGGTCTCGTTGTGGTCGCGCCCGGCCAGGCGCAGCTCGACCGGATAGCCGATGCCGTCGCAGATCTGGTCGGTCTGGCTCATGATCGGCTCGAACATCGCGCGCAGCGGCTCCAGCAGCGGCTCCCCGGCCGACGGCGCCCAGCTCGCCTTCTCGGCGGCCAGCACCGGCGCCATCCGCTGCGCGTACTCCTCGATGTAAGCGGCCTTACCCGTCGTGAAGATCGACTCCGGATCCTCGACCGGATGCGTCAGCGAGTTCAGCTGCGAACCGGTGAAATCGGCCGTGCTGCCGGGGATCATCAATAGGCCGCCGTCGTGGCCGTGCGTGCGCAGCTGATCGAGGAACACCATCTGGTCCGGGAAGATGTTGGCCGGATCGCCGTGGTCGTCGTTGAGATCGCGCAACGCGGGGTCCAGGAAGCACGGCGGGCCCGCCGACGGCACCACCCACGTCGCGCCGACCTGGGCGATGTACTGGCGGCAACGATCCATCTGGCGCTGGCGTTTCTGGGTGCCGAACGCCTCTTTGGCCCGTGCGGGCATGTCGTAGACCATCGGGTACCAGATCGCACCCGAGTACTGCAGCATGTGAACGTCGACCTGGCCGAAGTCGGTGTGCAGCACGTCCAGATCCACGGGCCGGGCGTCGTTCATGTTGAACACCACGGTCTCGCCGTCGTCGACCACGAGCCCGGAGTCGCCGATCGGGCCGTCGGCCGGCGCCCGCAGCGCGATGATCATGATGTCGAGGTCGCCCTTGGGCCCGCTCACCCGGTGCTTGACCGAATCGGTGGTCTCGAAGAACTTGGAGAAGCCCAGCTTCTCGAGCTCGCGTCGCAGGTCGGGAACCGGGTAGTCCGGCAACAGCACGACGGCGTCCTTGTTGACGTGGCGGCGCAGGTTCTCCGGGTCGTAATGGTCCTTGTGCAGGTGCGAGACGTAGAGATAGTCGACGTCACCCAGCGCGTCCCAGTCCAGTTGGCTGTTGTCGGGAAACGGGAACCACGAGGCGAAGTACGCGGGGTTGACCCAGGGGTCGCACAGGATGCTGCCGGCCCTGGTCTCGATCAGGAAGCCGGCGTGTCCGACACTGGTGACCTGCACAAACAGCCTTTCGTTGGAAACGTCGATGCCTGGCCAGCCTAGCTGGAGTTGCGCGACGCGCCGAAGTCCGACAGGTCGGTGGGCGTCAGTCTTCGGCGTTCCACAGCCTGCGGTAGTAGTCGATGCGCACCGGATCGGGTGTGACGCCGTAGGCGTCGAAGAACTCCGCCTCCCAGTCGCCCGCGTAGTTCCACCCGAGTGACAGCGTGGCGACCGCGAGGTCGGCCCACCGATCGGCAACACCGAGCTCACCCAGGTCGACGTGCCCGCACCAGCGTCCGTCGTCGTCGAGGAGCGTGTTGGGGGCACATGAATCGCCGTGGCAGACCACGAGCCGGTCGATGGGTGGCGCGTCGAGCAGCCGTCGGCGCGCTGCATCATCGATGTTGGCCAGCCGATCGGGAACCGACCACGAGAACGGGCACCGATCGACCGGGGCCCGCTCGTGCATGGCCCGCAGGCCGGTGGCGATGGCTCGGACCGCGAGCCGTGGACGCGCGATCCAGTACGGATCGGCCGCCGAGCGGCCGGCGATCCCTGCGGTGTGCAGCCATTCGGTGGCACCATCCCGGCCGACGTCGAGCACCGGGGGCACGGTGAGATATTGCCGGGCCCACCGCAGCTTGATCGCTTCGCGATGCAGGTCCACCGACGGATGCGGCGGAGCGACCTTGACGAACTCGCGTGCGTCACCGTGGCCGATCTCGAATGTCTGGCCGCCGACTTCGTTGTCCCACACTGCCTTTGTCGCACGTCCCGCGGCAATGTCGAGCACGATGGCCGGGATGGGCACGTCGCCAACCGGTATGGTCATCGTCGCCAGTGTGGCGACTGGGTGCGGTGGCGTCCACCGAATTTGCCGTGCAGCGGGTGACCGGGTACGCACGCGGACCGGCTGGCATTACGCTGGCGGCTGTGGAACCGGTATACGGAACTGTCATCCAGCTCGCCCGGCTGGCCTGGCGGTTGCAGGGGCTGAAATTCACCGTGACCGGTGTCGAAAATCTTCCGGTTACCGGTGGCGCGGTCGTTGCCATCAATCACACCAGCTACTTCGACTTCACGTTCGCCGGGTTGCCCGCGTACAAGCAGAAGCGCGGCCGCAAGGTGCGCTTCATGGCGAAGAAGGAAGTCTTCGACAACAAGATCACCGGCCCGATCATGCGCAGCCTGCGCCACATCGAGGTGGACCGCTCGAGCGGTGCGGCATCGTTCGACGCGGCCTGCGACTACCTCAGGGCGGGCGAACTGGTCGGCGTGTATCCGGAAGCCACGATCAGTCGCAGCTTCGAGATCAAAGAGTTCAAGTCCGGCGCGGCCCGCATGGCAATTGCGGCGGGTGTGCCGATCGTTCCGCACATCGTGTGGGGCGCGCAGCGCATCTGGACCAAGGGGCATCCGAAGAACCTCTACCGGCCCAAGGTGCCCATCTCGGTGGCGGTCGGCGAACCGATCCAGCCAACGCTGCCCGCAACCGAGCTGACGGCGCTGTTGCACTCACGCATGCAGCATCTGCTCGAGCAGGTGCAGGACGCCTACGGGCCGCATCCGCCAGGTGAATTCTGGGTGCCGCATCGCCTCGGCGGCGGCGCGCCGTCGCTGGCCGAAGCCAACCGGATGGACGCAGAGGAAGCAGCCGAGAAAGCCGCCCGCAGAGCCGAGGCCGGACCCGCTGGACCGTCCGAACCCAGCGGAGCGCCGGGGTAGCACGCGTATGGAACCGGTTTTCCGAAGTTTGGAGATCGCGGCACGGCTCGGAGTCCGCGCGACCGGATCTCAGATCACCTTCATCGGACTGGAGAATCTGCCGACGACGGGCGGTGCCGTCGTCGCGATCAACCACACCAGTTACGTCGACTTCCTGCCGGCCGGGCTCGCCGCGACCGAACGCGGCAGGCGGATGCGCTTCATGATCAAGGCCGAGATGGAGCAGGTGAAGATCGTCGGCTATCTGATCAAGCACACCGGCACCATCCCGGTCGACCGGAATGCCGGGGCGGGCGCATATGCGGTCGCGGTCAAGGCGCTGCAGGCAGGCGAATTGGTCGGGGTCTACCCCGAGGCCACGATCAGCCGCAGCTTCGAGCTCAAGGAATTCAAGACCGGCGCCGTGCGGATGGCGCTTGAGGCGGGTGTGCCCATGATTCCGCTGATCGTGTGGGGCGCACAGCGCATCTGGACAAAGGACCATCCGAAATCGTTGGGCCGCAGCAAGATCCCGATCACCGTCGCGGTGGGCAAGCCTGTCCCGCCGCTCGGGTCGGTAAGCGAACTCGACGCAGCGCTGCGCGCCGCGATGTCGGGTCTGCTCGATGAGGTGCAGCGCGACTATCCCGCGCCGGAAGGCGCGTACTGGGTTCCGCGTCGGCTCGGCGGTGGCGCCCCGACGCTTTCGGAGGCAAAACGCCTCGACGAAGCCGAACTCGCCGAACGCGCACGCAAGCGCGCACAACAGGAAGCGACGGGAAACAATCGGTGACCCCTGACAGAACGCCGGGGCTGATCGCCACCGATGTGGACGGCACCCTGCTCGACGAAGACGAGAAGGTCACCCCGCGCACGCGGGCCGCAGTGCAGGCCGCGGTCGAGGCGGGCACCACGTTCGTGCTCGCGACGGGCCGCCCGCCGCGCTGGATCCAGCCGGTGGTCGACGGTCTGGGTTTGGCGCCGATGGCGGTGTGCGCCAACGGCGCCGTGATCTACGACCCGGCCACCGACCGGATCGTGTCGGCGCAGACCTTGTCGGCCGACGTGCTCGGCGAGCTCGCCGAGATCGCGACCCGGGTGATACCAGGTGCGGGCCTTGCGGTCGAAAGGGTCGGACGCTCGGCACACGACGCGGCCACGCCGCAGTTCGTGAGCTCGCCGGGCTACGAGCACGCCTGGCTCAACCCCGACAACACCGAGGTGTCCATCGAGGATCTGCTGAGTGCGCCTGCGGTCAAACTGCTGATCCGCAAGGCCGGCGCGCGCAGCGCCGATATGGCTGCCGAACTGCTCAAACACATTGGGCTGCAGGGTGATATCACGTACTCGACCAACAACGGGTTGATCGAGGTGGTGCCGCTTGGCATCAGCAAGGCCACCGGTGTCGCGCAGTTGGCCGCGCCATTGGGGCTCACCGACGCCGACATCGTCGCATTCGGCGACATGCCCAACGACATCCCGATGCTGAGCTGGGCCGGACGCGGGGTGGCGATGGGTAACGCGCACCCGGAAGCCGTGGCCGCCGCGGACGAGGTCACCGTCACCAATGCCGAGGACGGCGTCGCACACGTGCTCGAACGCTGGTGGTCTTAGGAGACCCGGCTGAAGCGCTCCAGCTGCACGGGCTCGTGATCCGGTGACGGCGGCGGCAGCTCGAGCGGAACCCCGTCGATCACGCGGGTGACGGTGCCCTTCTCCCGGTCGAAGTTCAACGTGCCGTGCTGGAAGTTCTGCACGATCCACTGCGGTTCGTCGATCTCGGCGCTCGTGGGCAGACCGAGCGCGCCGCGTTCGAATCCCAGTGCGCCCCAGGCTTCGTAGATCGCACCGGTGACCGGCTCGGCGCCGCTGGATGGCGACCAGTACACCGCACCCTTCTCGAATCTGGCGTAGCGGGCGCCGTCCAGGGCCGGGGTCTCCGGTGAGGTGGGGTTGCCCAGCACGCCGCCGGGCCCGCCAAGGGCTTGCCAGCGGTCGTAGATCGCACCGCCGCGCATCTGCTCGGCCAGGTCTTCGGGGCCGGGCGGCCGGTTGAACCGCGCGGCGATGTCGCGGAGCCGGCCCATCTCGGCGTACGCGGCATTGCCCGGGCACTCGGTGATACCGACGTCGCGGTGGGTGAAGATGGTCGGCAGCGTCGCGGCCGCACCGCGCGGGAAGTGGGTGAACGACCCACCCGCCGACGTGAGCACCACGGTGCCGTGCGGGTCGATGTGATCGAGCCCGAGTCGCCAGCCCAGAAGTCTTCCGGTGGTGCGCAATTGGATCGGCGTGGGTGGGACGGTGTTGAAGTCGCCCATCATCGCCACGCCCCAGGTGTCGTGGTTGAAGCCGCCGGTGTGCGAGCCCTCGACGGGTTTGTCCATGCCCCCTGCGCGGCCCTCGAACACCTGGCCGTACTTGTCGACGAGCGCGTTGTAGGCCATGTCGCACCAGCCCAGCGTCCTCGTGTGGTACTCGTAGATCGACCGCACGATGCCTGCGGAATCCTCGGGTGCGTAGTCGTTGCTGCCCGCGGTGTGGTGCACGATCCCGGCGCGAACCACCTTGTCGTACTTGACGGGTCCGCAGCGCATCGACTCGTCGGCGCCCCACTGGCCGCGGCTGATGATGTTCGGCGGGACGCCGGGGGCGGTGACGGCGGTCGGCAGCGGCCCGATGTCCACCGGCGTCTGAGGCGGGCTGATCAACACTGCGTTGATGTTCTCGGCGATGGGCTGCTGCACGGTGGCCGGCCTGTAGCCGAGCCCGGGCCCCTCGGCGGCCGGCGGCGCGGCCGGGGTGATGGCGGCGTCGCGGGGCCGGGTCACGGCGATCTGCACGGTGTTGGTGCGGCCGACGAACACCGGCTCGGTGCCGCGCGGCCCCGGGGTGTCGGCGCCGACGCCGTCGAGGTTCTCGGCCTGATACCACGGCCCCCAGGATCCGTCGGCCTTGCGGGCGCGTACGCGGGCCGAGGTCCCGCGCAGATCCTGGGCGGTCAGCGCGACCATCGAGAACGGTTCGTCCTGGTGGATCTCACGGATGCTCTCACCGCCGCCGAGGTTCTCGAGGGGCTGCTGGGTGAGGGCGGGCGCGGCGTCTTTCGCGTCGGACTCGTCGCTTCCGGGTATGCCGGTGAGCGCCCACGGCAGGATCACGACGGTCGCCGCGATTGCGGTGAACAGGATCGACGGCGCTGGGCGGCGTGACTGCACGGACTGATGTTACGTATGAGTCTGTTGTTACCAATGATTCGACACGGCTGGATAGGCTGTCTAATTGCGCAACGGCACCGCAGAGCCTCGATGGCTTCTGCGGTGCCGTTTCGTAATAGGACTACTGGGTCAGGCCGGCGGTGGCACCGGTGCCGGGGGTACGGGCGGCGCCGCGGGCACACCGGACTTCATCGCGGACGTGATCGCCGGGATCACCATGCCCTTGAGCAGGTCGATGGCCTGGCCGGCGCCGAGCTGCTCGGCAGCGCTGGACAGGTCGCCGAACAGTCCGCCGCCACCGGTGCTGGCCGCGGGCATCGCACCCAGCGACGGGTCGCCCAGGATCGGATAGGTGGCACCCAGTCCCGGATCCAGACCGATCGGCGCCGAGATCGGCACTTCACCCGGTGCGGGCAACCCGGCCGCGTTGGAGATCGGGGTCAGCGACGGATCGGTGCCCAGCGCCGGTGTGGTCAGGCCGGGCGTACCGAGGTCCGGGGTGGCCAGTCCGCCGGGCACCGCCCCTGCCGGGCTGGTCAGGGCGGGATTCGTCAGCGCCGGGTTGGTGAGCGACGGATTGGTCAGGCCCGGATCGGTCAGCGACGGCGTCGACGGCAACGCGCCGTCCGGTGACGTCAGGCCGGGGGTGGCCAACGCCGGATCGGTGAGACCGGGGGTGGTGAGACCGGGTGTGGTCAGGCCGGGTGACGTCAGGCCGGGTGACGTCAGGCCGGGCGTCGTGAGACCGGGCGACGTGAGGCCGGGGGAGGTCAGCCCCGGTGAGGCGAGACCGGGCGAGGTCAGGGTCGGTGACGCGAGCGACGGCATCGGGCTGCTGCCCGTCAGCATGCCGGTCGGCATGGGCGGCAGGTTGATGCCGAACTGCGACAGGCCCTGGGAAAGCGCGGACATCAACTCGCCCGGCAGGTCGGTGACCAGGGCGGCCTGCGTGAACTCACGATGCTGTGGTGCAGGGGAAAGCTGGGTAACGGCCACTAATGCGACTGGACTTGCGACTGCCAGGGCGGCGACTGCGCTCATGGCTGTCGAGGCCTTGCGTCGACGTCGGTTCGGCACGGAAGTCTCCTCAATATTTGGACTGCATGTCGGATTGCAGCTGGTGCGATCCGCTTGCTTCGTCAGCGGCTACGGACGGGATCGTGCGAAGCCCATGAGCGCCAACGTGATCGATGGTACGGGTGTGACTAGTGGGTCTAGAGTGACGATATTGAATTGTGAGCGAATCGCGACCTGCGGCCGCCGTCGAATTCGGGGCGCGGCGGGGCGGTCGGATACCCTGGCTGCCGATGACCGCTCGTTTTGACCTCTATGTCGTCGGTTCCGGATTCTTCGGTCTGACGATCGCCGAGCGCGTGGCGACGCAATTGGACAAGCGTGTCCTTGTTATCGAACGTCGCCCGCACATCGGCGGTAATGCCTATTCCGAAGCCGATCCGCAGACCGGTATCGAAGTCCACAAGTACGGGGCCCATCTGTTCCACACCTCGAACAAGCGGGTGTGGGACTACGTGCGGCAGTTCACCGACTTCACCGGTTACCAGCACCGGGTGTTCGGGATGCACAAGGGCCAGGCGTATCCGTTGCCGATGGGACTCGGCCTGGTGAGCCAGTTCTTCGGCCGCTACTTCACGCCCGACGAGGCCCGCGCCCTCATCGCCGAGCAGTCCTCGGAGATCAAGACCGAGGATGCGCAGAACCTCGAAGAGAAGGCCATCTCGCTGATCGGCCGGCCGCTCTACGAGGCCTTCATCAAGCACTACACCGCCAAGCAGTGGCAGACCGATCCCAAGGAACTGCCCGCGGCCAACATCACCCGGCTGCCGGTGCGCTACACGTTCGACAACCGCTACTTCAACGACACGTATGAAGGTCTGCCCGCCGGCGGGTACACCGCGTGGCTGCAGAACATGGCCGCCGATGACCGGATCGAGGTGCGGCTGGACACCGACTGGTTCGACGTCCGCGACGCGCTGCGGGCCGAGAACCCCGACGCGCCGGTTGTTTATACCGGACCACTGGACCGCTACTTCGACTACGCCGAGGGCCGGCTGGGCTGGCGCACACTCGATTTCGAGGTCGAAGTGCTCGACACGGGTGATTTCCAGGGCACGCCGGTGATGAACTACAACGACATCGAGGTGCCGTACACGCGCATCCACGAGTTCCGGCACTTCCATCCCGAGCGGGCCTACCCGACCGACAAGACCGTGATCATGCGGGAGTTCTCGCGGTTCGCGGCCGACGACGACGAGCCCTACTACCCGATCAACACCGAGGCCGACCGCAAGCTGCTCGCGGCCTACCGGGCCCGGGCTAAGGCCGAGACCGCGTCGGCGAAGGTGCTTTTCGGCGGCCGGTTGGGCACGTACCAATACCTCGACATGCACATGGCCATCGCGAGCGCACTGAGCATGTACGACAACACCCTGGCACCGCATCTGTCCGACGGTGCGCCGCTGATAACCGATCCCGAGACGTGAACAGGAAGCAGCAACGCATGAGTGACATCCCGTCCGGCGCATTGGATGCCGGAGAATCCAGGGCGGTCAGTCTGCTGGCCCGCGTCATACTGCCCCGACCGGGCGAGCCACTGGACGTCCGCAAGCTCTATATAGAGGAATCGGCCACCAACGCCAGGCGCGCGCACGCGCCGACGCGTACCACGCTGGAAATCGGTGCCGAGTCCGAGGTTTCGTTCGCCACCTACTTCAACGCGTTCCCCGCCAGCTACTGGCGGCGCTGGTCGACGCTGGACACCGTGGTGCTGCGGGTCGAACTCACCGGCAGCGCGCGCGTCGACGTGTACCGGTCCAAGGCGACGGGTGCGCGCATCACGGTCGGGGGCGCTCCGGTCTCCAGCGGCGACTCCGCCGAACCCGCGGCCGTCGAATTCGAGATCGACATCTCGCCGTTCGAAGACGGCGGGTGGATCTGGTTCGACATCACCACCGACACCGCCGTGCGCGTGCACAGCGCAGGCTGGTACGCCCCCACACCCGCGCCGGGCCGCGCCAACGTCGCCGTGGGGATCCCGACCTTCAACCGGCCTGCGGACTGCGTCAACGCACTGGCCGCGCTGACCGCCGATCCCCTCGTCGACGAGGTGATCTCGGCGGTCATCGTTTCCGACCAGGGCGCCAAGAAGGCCAAGGACCACCCCGGCTTCGACGAGGCGGCCGCGCGGCTGGGCAGCCGGCTGTCCGTGCACAACCAGCCGAACCTCGGCGGCTCGGGCGGCTACAGCCGGGTGATGTACGAGGCGCTGAAAAACACCGACTGCGAACAGATCCTGTTCATGGACGACGACATCCGCATCGAACCCGATTCGATCCTGCGGGCGCTCGCGATGAACCGGTTCGCAAAAGAGCCGACGCTCGTCGGCGGCCAGATGCTCAACCTGCAGGAGCCCTCACACCTGCACATCATGGGCGAGATGGTGGATCGCACGAACTTCATGTGGTCCGCGGCGCCCAATGCCGAATACGACCACGATTTCGCCAAGTACGCGCTGAGCGACGCCGAACAACCGCGCACCAAGCTGCTGCACCGCCGCATCGACGTCGACTTCAACGGCTGGTGGATGTGCATGATCCCGCGCCAGGTCGCCGAGGAACTCGGCCAGCCCATGCCGCTGTTCATCAAGTGGGATGACGTGGAATATGGGTTGCGGGCCGGTGAGCACGGCTATCCCACCATCACGCTTCCGGGTGCTGCGATCTGGCACATGGCCTGGAGCGACAAGGACGACGCGATCGACTGGCAGGCCTACTTCCACCTGCGCAACCGCCTGGTGGTCGCGGCGCTGCACTGGGACGGCCCGATCAGCGGCCTGCTGGCCAGCCATCTGAAGGCCACGTTCAAACACCTTCTGTGCCTTGAGTATTCGACGGTAGCCATCCAGAACAAGGCCATGGAGGACTTCCTGGCCGGTCCCGAACACATCTTCTCCATCCTGGAGTCGGCCCTGCCCGACATCCGCAAGATGCGCTCGGAGTACCCCGACGCCGTCGTGCTGCCCGGTGCCACCGCGCTGCCGCCGCCGTCGGACATGAAGCGCAAGAAGATCGGCATCCCGGTGTCCAAGGCCGCGATCGCGGTCAACCTGGCCAGGGGCGTCGTCCACCAGTTGCGCGAACACGACCCCGAGACACACGTGCGGCCGCAGATCAACGTGGCGACGCAGGACGCCAGGTGGTTCTCGCTGTGCCGGGTCGACGGTGTCACCGTCACCACCGCAGACGGCCGCGGCGTGGTGTACCGCCAGCGTGACCGCGCGAAAATGTTTGAGCTGCTTAGGGCTTCGCTGCGCCAGCAGGCGCGGGTGGCCCGCCAGTTCAACCGGATGCGCAAGGTGTACCGCGGTGCCCTGCCCACCCTGACCAGCACCCAGAAGTGGGAGTCGGTGCTGCTCACCGAGTCGGCGGAGAAAGTCTGACATGAGCGACGCCCCACGCGGCGAGGACGCCGTGCTGGTTGCCGTGCAATCGGCCTTGGCCGGCCGGCCAGGGGTACTGGCCGGTGCACGCGCCCTGTCGCACTTCGGTGAGCACAGTGCGGGATGGGTGGCATTGGCCGCCGTGGGTGCGGTGGCCCAGCCGGCGCGGCGCAAGTCGTGGATCGCGGTGGGCGCCGGTGCGTTCGTCGCACACGCCGCCGCGGTGTTGATCAAGCGCGTGGTGCGCCGGGAACGGCCGCATCATCCGGACATCGCCGTCAACGTGGGGACACCGAGCCGGCTCAGTTTCCCGTCGGCGCACGCGACCTCGACCACCGCCGCCGCGGTGCTGCTGGCCCGGACGACCGGGCTGCCGATGCCCGCGCTGCTGGTGCCGCCGATGGCGCTGTCGCGACTGGTGCTCGGCGTGCACTATCCGACCGATGTGCTGACCGGGGTGGTCGTCGGGACGATCGTCGGGAAAACAGTCGGCAAGGCGGTCGGTAGGATCTCGGATTCTGTGGGTGCCGGGCCGAAGGAGACTGATGAGCGTCGGTGAGCAGGTCGCAACGGAGTGCAGCGAAGATGAGCACAACCCACATGAGTGAGGAAGCCCAGCCGGTCGCCGGCCCGCCGAAGAATCTGGCTGCCGGACTGGTCAAGGCGGTGCGGCCCCGTCAGTGGGTGAAGAACCTGCTGGTGCTCGCGGCACCGCTGGCCGCGGTGGGCAGTGGCATCCAGTACGACTACGGCGATCTCGCCGTCAAGGTGTCGATCGCCTTCGTGGTGTTCTGCCTGGCCGCGTCGTCGATCTATCTGGTCAACGACGCCCGTGACGTCGAGGCCGACCGCGCCCATCCGACCAAACGCTTCCGCCCGATCGCGGCCGGTGTGGTGCCGGAGTGGATGGCATACACGCTTGCGGTGCTGCTGGCGGCGGCCTCGCTGATCATCTCGTGGTTGCTCACGCCGGACCTGGCCGTGGTCATGGCCGTCTATCTGATCATCCAGCTCGCGTACTGCTTCGGCCTCAAACACCAGGCCGTGCTGGACATCTGCATCGTGTCGTCGGGCTTTCTGATCCGCGCCATCGCGGGCGGCGTGGCCGCCGACATCGGGCTGTCGCAATGGTTCCTGTTGGTGATGGCCTTCGGTTCGTTGTTCATGGCGGCCGGAAAGCGGTATGCCGAACTGCAGCTGTCGGAGCGAACGGGCGCCAAGATCCGTAAGTCGTTGGAGCGCTACACGAGCAGCTACCTGCGGTTCGTGTGGACGCTGTCGGCCACCGCAGTCGTGGTGTCGTACGGTTTGTGGGCCTTCGGCCGCGACAGCGCGAGCGATCCGCTGGGGATCGACGGGCAGGACGCGTCGTGGTACGCGGTCACGATCGTCCCGTGGACGGTCGCGATCCTGCGCTACGCAGTAGACATCGATGGCGGCATCGCCGGTGAGCCCGAGGAGATCGCGCTGAAAGACCGGGTGTTGCAGATCCTGTTCCTGGCGTGGATCGGAACCATCGGTGCAGCCATCTATTTCAGCTGACCGGCTGAATGCCCGCCGCCTCGCCGGCGGCACCGGGGAACGCGCGGTCCGCTGGCCGGCGTTCCCGTACGACATCTCGGTCCGCATCAGCCTTTGGGTCAGTGTGCTGGTGGTGGCCGGGCTGTTCGGGTGGGGTGCGTGGCAGCGCCGCTGGATCGCCGACGACGGCCTGATCGTGCTGCGCACGGTCCGAAACCTGTTGGCGGGCAACGGCCCGGTGTTCAACGCCGGTGAACGCGTCGAGGCCAACACCTCGACACTGTGGACCTACCTCGTGACGTTCTTCGCCTGGATCGGCGGCTCGGTGCGGCTGGAGTACGTCGTGCTCTATCTCGCCCTGATCCTGAGCATCCTCGGGGTTGTGCTGGTCATGCTCGGCACCGGCCGGCTGTATGCGCCGAGCCTGCAGGGGCGGCGGGCGTTGCTGTTGCCGGCAGGCGCACTGGTGTACATCGCGGTCCCACCGGCCCGCGACTTCGCCACCTCGGGTCTCGAAAACGGTTTGGTGCTGGCGTATCTGGGCCTGCTGTGGTGGATGCTGGTGTGTTGGTCGCAGGCCTTGCGCGCTCATCCGGCCACGCCCGATCGCGGGGCGGCCGAGGCCGAGCCGCGCGACATCCCCGGCCGGTTCTTCGAGGGTGCGCTGGCCGTCGTGGCGGGACTGAGCGTGCTGGTCCGGCCTGAGCTCGCGCTCATCGGCGTTGGCGTGCTCGTCATGATGCTGGTCGCGGCGCGCGGCTGGCGCCGCCGGGTGCTGATCATCGTGGCGGGCGGGCTGCTGCCGGTGGCCTATCAGATCTTCCGCATGGGCTACTACGCGCTGCTCGTGCCCGGCACCGCGGTCGCCAAGGACGCGTCGGGCTCGAAATGGTCGCAGGGTTTCGTCTACCTCACCAACTTCAATCAGCCCTATCTCCTGTGGGTTCCCGCGGTCCTGCTGGCCCTGCTGGGAATCGTGTTGCTGGCCACCAGGACTCGGCCGTGGTGGCTGCGCAGGCAGGTGCCGCGGGGGTACGGCCGGCTGTCGCGGACCATCCAGAGCCCCCCTGCCGTAGTGATTTTCATGGTGCTGAGCGGTCTGCTGCAGGGCATCTACTGGGTGCGCCAAGGCGGGGACTTCATGCACGGCCGGGTTCTCCTCACGCCGCTGTTCTGCATGTTGGCACCGGTGGCGGTGATACCGGTGGTGCTGCCCGACGGCACGAAGTTCACCAGGGAGACGGGCTACCTGCTGGCCGCGGCGACGAGCGTGCTGTGGGCCGCGATCGTGGGCTGGTCGATCTGGGCCGCGAATTCGCCGGGCATGGGTGCCGATGCCACCCGCGTCACCTACACCGGCATCGTCGACGAGCGGCGCTTCTACGCGCAGGCCACCGGGCACGCACATCCGCTGACGGCTGCCGACTATCTCGACTACCCACGGATGCGCGCGGTCCTCACCGCGATCAACAACACGCCCGAAGGCGCCCTTCTGCTGCCCTCCGGCAACTACGACCAGTGGGACGTCGTGCCCGCGATCCCGCTGCCGCCCGATACGCCCCCCGATGTCCGCGCGGCGTACGAGGCCCCGCACACAGTGTTTTTCACCAACATGGGCATGCTCGGCATGAACGTGGGGCTCGATGTCCGGGTCATCGACCAGATCGGCCTGGCAAACCCGATGGCGATGCACACGCAGCGCCTCACCGACGGCCGCATCGGGCACGACAAGAACCTCTTCCCGGACTGGGCGGTTGCCGAGGGCCCGTTCATCAAGACCCACCCGTACGTCCCCGCATATCTGGACGAGGACTGGATCGCCCAGGCCGAGGCGGCGCTCAAGTGCCCGGCCACCGACGCGATGCTGAATTCCGTACGCGGCGAACTGACCCCGCGCCGGTTCCTGTCGAACCTGTGGCACGCCTACGAGTTCACGAAGTACCGGATCGACCGCGTGCCGCTCTACGAACTGCAGCGCTGCGGGCTGGAGATCCCCCCGCCCAAACAACCGCCCTACACCGGGATGCCCGCGACCGGTCCGTAACGCCCGGCCGCGCGCTGTCGATACGCAAGCGAGCACGGGCCATGGACATACGAACGGACGGTGAGAAGCGCCGATGACTCCTGGGGTGAACGCTGCGCGGATCTGGGGCCGCCGCATCCTGGCGATCGCCGCCGCGACTGTGGCATTGCCCACACTTGCCGTGGTGGCCGGCGGCGAACCGAGCGCTTCGGCCTTCAGCCGGGAAGGTCTGCCCGTCGAGTACCTCGACGTGTACTCGCCGTCGATGGGCCGCAACATCCGGGTGCAGTTCCAGGGGCCGTCCGAGGCGCCCCCGCCACCGGCCGACGGGGCCGCACCCGCCGCGCCTGCGCCGCCCACGCCGAGCCGAGCGGTCTACCTGCTCGACGGCCTACGCGCACAGGACGATTACAGCGGCTGGGACATCAACACCCCGGCGTTCGAGTGGTTCTACGGATCGGGCATCTCCACGGTAATGCCGGTCGGCGGGCAGTCCAGCTTCTACAGCGACTGGTATTCGCCGTCGAGTTTCAACAACCAGACCTATACCTATAAATGGGAGACGTTCCTCACTCAGGAGCTACCGGCGTGGCTCGCCGCGAACAAGCAGGTCTCGCATACCGGCAACGGCGTCGTCGGGCTGTCGATGTCGGGCAGCGCGGCCCTGATCCTGTCGGCCTATCACCCCGGACAGTTCCGCTACGCGGCGTCGCTGTCCGGCTTCCTCAACCCGTCGGCGCTGCTGATGCAGCAGGCGATCCGGGTCGCGATGCTCGATGCGGGCGGTTACAACGTCGACAACATGTGGGGTGCGCCATGGGACGGCGCCTGGAAGCGCAACGATCCCGTCAAGCAGGTCGCCAAGATCGTCGCGAACGGTACGCGCCTGTGGATCTACTGCGCGCCGGGTGGCTCGACGCCGCTCGACGAGGGCGCCGACCCCAATCTGGCGATGAGCGCCAACAGTCTGGAGACGCTGGCGATCAAGAGCAACAAGGACTTTCAGGACGCCTACGTCAAGGCCGGCGGTCGCAACGCGAGCTTTCACTTCCCGCCGGCGGGCAACCACGCGTGGCCCTACTGGGGCTCGCAGTTGACGGCCCTCAAACCAGACCTGATCGCGACACTGAACGGCTGAGGGGCAACCAGGACGACAACTGCTGGAAAGAAACGTCACGCGCACGTGTGGTTGACTACACGGGCACGCGAGCCGGCTGGGTCAGGGGACCCGGCTCGCGAAATATGACTGGAATACGACAGATGAGAGATCAGATAGGGAGCGGAATGAAGTTCGTTGGGAAGATGCGCGGCGCAGCGGCAGGCCTGTCGCGCCGGCTGACGGTTGCGGCCGCGATCGCGGCCGTGCTGCCTGGCCTGGTCGGCGTCGTCGGCGGCTCGGCGACCGCTGGAGCCTGGTCTCGACCCGGCTTGCCGGTCGAGTATCTCGAAGTGCCGTCGGCCGCGATGGGGCGCAATATCAAGGTCGAGTTCCAGAGTGGTGGCCCGGGGGCTCCCGCGCTGTACCTGCTC
Organism: Mycolicibacterium wolinskyi; assembly: GCF_002101965.1. Taxonomy (GTDB): domain Bacteria; phylum Actinomycetota; class Actinomycetes; order Mycobacteriales; family Mycobacteriaceae; genus Mycobacterium; species Mycobacterium wolinskyi. Next base: position 71,963 of record NZ_LQQA01000013.1, on the reverse strand, counting down.
GACGGCATGCGCGCCCGCGAGGACCAGAGCGGTTGGGACATCGAGCTCCCGACGTTCGAGTGGTTCCTGAACTCGGGCATCTCCGTGGTGATGCCCGTCGGCGGTCAGTCCAGCTTCTACGCCGACTGGTACAAGCCGGCGTGCGGCAGCAAGGACGGTGGCTGCAAGACCTACAAGTGGGAGACCTTCCTTACCCAGGAGCTTCCTGCCTGGCTGTCCGCCAACCGGGACGTCAAGCCGACCGGCAGCGCCGTGGTCGGTCTGTCGATGGCCGGTTCGTCCGCGCTGATGCTGGCGCTGCGCCACCCGCAGCAGTTCATCTACGCCGGTTCCCTGTCGGGGACACTCAACCCGTCCGAGGGTTGGTGGCCCACGCTGATCGGTGTCTCGATGGGTGACGCCGGCGGCTACAAGGCCGAGGACATGTGGGGCAAGTCGGACGACCCGGCGTGGAAGGCCAACGACCCGACCGAGAACGTCGCCGCGCTGGCGAACAGCGGCATCCGCCTGTGGGTGTACTGCGGTAACGGCAAGCCGGGCGAGCTGGGCGGCACCGATATGCCTGCCAAGTTCCTCGAGGGCTTCGTCTGCCGGACGAACTCGACCTTCCAGGAGAAGTACATCGAGGCCGGTGGCCGGAACGCGGTGTTCAACTTCCCGCAGAGCGGTACGCACAACTGGGCCTACTGGGGCCAGCAGCTGCAGGCCATGAAGCCTGACCTGCAGCGCGTGCTCGGCGCCACCCCGACCGCCTGAGCGGACGGCGGCTGACGGCCGAATCGAGTTGAGCTGGCGGCGGCGATCCCATGAGGGGTCGCCGCCGTCAGTCGTTTCCGGCGTAACCCGCGGCACGGATGTGGTTCACTACAACGCGGGTCGGCAGCAGGAGGGTTGAGGATGAGGCGTGCGGTGAGTGTGGTGCGAGCGATTCTGCTGTCGGCGGTTCTGGCTGCCGGGTTGTGGACGGCGTCCACGGCCACCGGCGCGCCCGCGCGGGCCGAGGGCGTCGAGTTCCTGATGGTGCCGTCGGCGGCCATGGGCCGCGACATTCCCGTCGCGTTCCAGGGCGGCGGCCCGCACGCGGTGTTCCTGCTCGACGCGTTCAATGCCGCACCCGACGTGAGCAACTGGGTCAACGCCGGCCATGCCATGACGACGCTCGCGGGCCGCGGCATCTCGGTGGCCGCGCCGGCCGGCGGGGCGTGGAGCCTGTACACGAACTGGGAGCAGGACGGCAGCAAGCAATGGGAGACCTTCCTGTCGGTGGAGCTGCCGGACTGGCTGGCCGCCAACAAGGGGCTGGCACCCAACGGGCACGGCGTTGTGGGCGCCGCCCAGGGCGGTACCGCCGCGTTGACGCTGGCCGCGTTCCACCCGGACCGGTTCCGGTTCGCGGGCTCGCTGTCTGGATTCCTGACGCCGTCGGCGACGACCCTCAACGGCGCGATCACGGCCGGGCTGAACCGGTTCGGCAACGTCGACACCAACCGCATGTGGGGACCGCCACAATTCGGCCGCTGGAAGTGGCACGACCCTGACGTGCACGTGCAGTTGCTGGCCAACGCGAACACCCGGTTGTGGGTGTTCAGCCCGGGAACCCTCACCTGTAGCGATCCTGCCGCGATGATCGGTTACTGCGATCAGGCCCAGGGCAGCAACCGTGCGTTCTATCAGCATTACCGCGCGGTCGGCGGCAGCAACGGGCACTTCGACTTCCCGTCGGCCGGGCAGCACGACTGGGGTAGCTGGGCGCCGCAACTGGCGCTGATGTCGGGCGAACTGGTCGCCACGATCCAGTAGTTGACGCGAATCACCTGCGCCGGGGCACTTTTGGGCAGCCGGTACGGTGGAGTCGTGCAGCACACGGTACGGTCGGCCACCCCGGCCATTGCGACGGCCCTCGCGGTGTCGGCTGCATCGCTGCTCACCGGGTGCGATGCGGGCAGCGACATCATGGCGCCCCTGGCTCTGCCGAGCTCGCAAATCAAGGACACGCAGGCGCAGTCGGGTGTGTTGCCGTCGGTTGCCGCGTCGCCGCAGCAGGGCCGTAACGGCCAGCTCGTCGTCAGCAGCCAGCAGCAGGCGTATCTGGATGCGCTGCGCGAGGCCGGCGTCAACCCGTCCAGTGACCTGCTGGCGCTGTCGATCGGGTCGCATGTGTGCCAGGCCCGGGCTGCCAAGCAGAATGATCAGGCGGTGTGGGATTTCGTACTGCCGCTGGTGCGTAGCGATGTCCGCACCGCCCATTCGGGGGACGGGGGAGTGGAGGTGCCCGGCGAGGTCAACGCCGCCACTTCCGACTACATCCGCATCGCAACCGAACGACTCTGCTAGCAGGAGCACTAACAATTCATGGCAAAGAACGCTCGGCGTAAGCGCCACCGCATCCTGGCTCTGATCGCCGCCGGGGCGATGGCGCTCGTGGTGGTCCTCGTGGTGGCCATCGTGGTGGTCGTGATGCGGCGTCCGGAGACGCCGTCGGCGCCGCCGAGCGCCCAGCCGCCCGCCGGGGTGCCCGCGCCGCCGACGACCCGCAAGCCGCGTCCGGAGTTCCAGTCGGCGGACTGCCCGGACGTGATGATGATCTCGATCCCGGGTACCTGGGAGTCCTCGCCCACCGACGATCCGTTCAACCCTACGCAGTTCCCGCTGTCGTTGATGTCGAACATCAGCAGGCCGATGGCCGAGCAGTTCCCGCCCGAGCGCCTGCAGGTGTTCACCGTGCCCTACACCGCGCAGTTCCATAACCCGTTCTCGGCCGACAAGCAGATGTCCTACAACGACAGCCGCGCCGAGGGCACCCGCGCCACGGTCAAGGCGATGACGGACATGAACGAGCGGTGCCCGCTGACGAGCTATGTGATCGCCGGGTTCTCGCAGGGTGCGGTCATCGGCGGCGACGTCGCGAGTGACATCGGCAACGGCCGGGGGCCGGTGGACCAGGATCTCGTGTTGGGCGTGACGCTGATCGCCGACGGCCGCAGGCAGATGGGCGTCGGCCAGGACGTCGGCCCGAATCCCGTCGGGCAGGGCGCCGAGATCACGTTGCACGAGGTCCCGACGCTCTCGGCGCTGGGTCTGTCGATGACGGGTCCGCGTCCCGGCGGGTTCGGGGCGCTCAACGACCGCACGTTCGAGATCTGCGGTGCGGGTGATCTGATCTGCTCGGCACCCGAGGAAGCGTTCTCGATCCTCAATCTTCCTAAGACTCTGGAGACGTTGTCAGGCAGCGCGGCCGGCCCCGTGCACGCGCTGTACAACACTCCGCAGTTCTGGGTCGAAAACGGCCAGACGGCCACGCAGTGGACGCTGAACTGGGCCAAGGGCCTCGTGGAGAACGCGCCGCATCCCAAACACGGATGATGCGCGCGCCGGATTTGGTCGGGACTAGTAAGTTCCCTTAACATTAAGAGAAAAGTAAGAGCACCTCGCACGCGAGGAGATGGCCAGCCGGGATCTGCTGATCGGTGAGCACAGATCCGCAAGCCCGGTACGATGCTCCGGGTTTGGGTACGTTCGGCCGGTCGAGTGGCTGCGACGCACCGCGAATTACGTGCGACAACGCGATGAGTGCGGCTCTGACAGGAGAGTGATATGCCGTTCCACAATCCGTTCATCAAGAACGGACAGATCAAGTTCCCTGACGGCAGCAGTATCGTCGCCCACGTCGAGCGTTGGGCCAAGGTGCGCGGGGACAAGCTCGCGTACCGATTCCTCGACTTCTCCACCGAGCGCGACGGTGTGGCGCGCGATCTGACCTGGGCTCAGTTCAGTGCCCGCAACAAGGCGGTGGCCGCGCGGCTGCAGCAGGTCACCGAGCCGGGTGACCGCGTCGCGATCCTGTGCCCGCAGAACCTCGACTACCTCGTCGCGTTCTTCGGCGCCCTCTACGCAGGCCGCATCGCCGTCCCGCTTTTCGACCCGTCCGAGCCGGGCCATGTCGGCCGTCTGCACGCGGTGCTCGACAACTGCCATCCGTCGGCGATCCTGACCACCACCGAGGCCGCCGAGGGCGTGCGGAAGTTCTTCCGCAGCCGGCCGGCCAACCAGCGGCCGCGGGTGATCGCGGTCGACGCGGTGCCCGATGACGTCGCGGCGACGTGGATCAACCCGGACGAGCCGGACGAGACCACGATCGCCTACCTGCAGTACACCTCCGGGTCGACGCGCATCCCGACCGGTGTGCAGATCACGCATCTCAACCTGGCCACCAACGTCGTCCAGGTGATCGAGGCACTTGAGGGCGAGGAAGGCGACCGCGGCCTGTCCTGGCTGCCGTTCTTCCACGACATGGGCCTGATCACGGCGCTGCTGGCGCCCATGATCGGCCACTACTTCACGTTCATGACGCCTGCGGCGTTCGTGCGTCGCCCCGAACGCTGGATCCGCGAGCTCGCCCGCAAGGAGGGCGACACCGGCGGCACCATCTCGGTGGCCCCGAACTTCGCGTTCGACCATGCCGCGGCCCGCGGTGTGCCGAAGGAGGGCTCGCCGCCGCTCGACATGTCGAACGTCAAGGCCGTCCTCAACGGCAGTGAACCGATCTCGGCGGCCACGGTGCGCCGGTTCAACGAGGCGTTCGGCCCGTTCGGCTTCCCGCCCAAGGCCATCAAGCCGTCCTACGGCCTGGCCGAGGCCACGCTGTTCGTGTCCACCACGCCGTCGGCGGAAGAGCCGAAGATCATCTCGGTGGATCGCGACGCGTTGAACTCGGGACGCATCGTCGAGGTGGACGACGATTCGCCCAAGGCCGTCGCGCAGGCGTCGGCGGGCAAGGTCGGGATCGCCGAGTGGGCGGTCATCGTCGACGCCGAGTCCGCCACCGAGCTGCCCGACGGCCAGATCGGCGAGATCTGGATCAGCGGCCAGAACATGGGCACGGGCTATTGGGGGAAAGAGCGCGAGACCGTCGAAACCTTCCACAACATCCTCAAATCGCGCACCAGTCCGTCGCACGCCGAAGGCGCGGCCGACGACGCCACCTGGGTACGCACCGGTGACTACGGCGCCTTCTACGACGGCGACCTCTACATCACGGGCCGCGTGAAGGACCTCGTCATCATCGACGGCCGCAACCACTACCCGCAGGATCTCGAGTACTCCGCGCAGGAAGCCAGCAAGGCCGTGCGTACCGGGTACGTCGCGGCATTCTCGGTGCCGGCCAACCAGCTGCCCGACGAGGTGTTCGAGAACGCGCACTCGGGCCTCAAGCGCGACGCCGACGACACCTCCGAGCAATTGGTGATCGTCGCCGAGCGGGCTCCCGGCGCGCACAAGCTCGACGTCGGACCGATCACCGACGACATCCGCGCCGCGATCGCCGTGCGTCACGGCGTCACGGTGCGCGACGTGCTGCTGACCGCCGCGGGCGCGATCCCGCGGACCTCGAGCGGCAAGATCGGCCGCCGCGCCTGCCGCGCCGCCTACCTGGACGGCAGCCTGCGCAGCGGCAAGGTGGCCAACGCGTTCCCGGACGAGACCGACTGATCTGACTCCCACCCGACCGGCGGTATGTGCCGCCGACTGGCAAAGGTGACCTGAAAATGGATGAAACACAGAACGATTCGAATCTTCCAGAGGCCACCGAGCCTGCGGCTGCGCCGGCATCGCGCCCGGACATGAGCGTCGCCGAGATGCGAGAGTGGCTGCGCAAGTGGGTCGCCAACGCGACCGGGCAGTCACCCGACGCGATCGACGAGTCCACCGCGATGGTCGAACTCGGCCTGTCCTCTCGTGACGCGGTCGCCATGGCCAGCGACATCGAGGACCTCACCGGTGTCACGCTGACCGCCACGGTGGCGTTCCGGCACCCGACGATCGAGTCGCTGGCCACCGTGATCATCGAGGGTGAACCGGAGGTCGAATTCAACCCCGACGACGAGGACTGGTCGCGTGACCGCGATGTCGAGGACATCGCGATCGTCGGCGTCGCAACCCGCTTCCCCGGCGATCTGAACAGCCCGGACGAGATGTGGGAGGCCCTGCTCGCCGGGAAGGACTGCATCACCGACCTGCCCGAGGGCCGGTGGGAGGAGTTCCTCGACGAGCCGCGCATCGCCGAGCGGGTCGCCAAGGCCCGCACGCGCGGCGGATACCTGTCCGACATCAAGGGTTTCGACTCCGAGTTCTTCGCGCTGTCGAAGATGGAAGCCGACAACATCGACCCGCAGCAGCGCATGGCGCTCGAGCTCACGTGGGAGGCGCTCGAGCACGCGCGCATCCCCGCATCGAGCCTGCGCGGCGCGAGTGTCGGTGTGTACATCGGCAATTCGACCAACGACTACAGCTTCCTGGCGATGAGCGACCCGTCGGTCGCGCACCCGTACGCCATCACCGGTACGGCGAGTTCGATCATCGCCAACCGCGTCTCGTACTTCTACGACTTCCGCGGGCCCTCGGTGTCGGTCGACACCGCGTGCTCGAGCTCGCTGGTGGCCGCGCATCAGGGTGTGCAGGCGCTGCGGGCCGGTGAGGCCGATGTCGCGGTCGTCGGCGGTGTCAACGCCTTGATCACACCGCTCGTGACGGTCGGTTTCGACGAGGTCGGTGGCGTGCTGGCGTCCGACGGCCGGATCAAGTCGTTCTCGTCGGATGCCGACGGCTACGCGCGTTCCGAGGGCGGCGGCATGCTGATCCTCAAGCGCGTCTCCGATGCCCGCCGCGACGGCGATCAGATCCTCGCGGTCATCGCGGGCAGCGCGGTCAACCACGACGGCCGGTCCAACGGCCTGTTGGCGCCCAACCCCGACGCGCAGGCCGAGGTGCTGCGCAAGGCCTACAAGGACGCCGGCATCAATCCGCGCGACGTCGACTACATCGAGGCGCACGGCACCGGCACGATCCTGGGCGACCCGATCGAGGCCGACGCACTGGGCCGCGTGGTCGGCCGTGGCCGCGCCGCCGACAAGCCTGCGCTGCTCGGTGCGGTGAAATCCAATGTGGGCCACCTGGAGTCGGCCGCCGGTGCGGCGAGCCTGGCCAAGATGACGCTGTCGCTCGCCAACGACAAGCTGCCGCCGTCGATCAACTACGCGGGGCCCAACCCCTACATCGACTTCGACAAGGAACACCTCAAGGTCAACGACACCGTCTCGGATTGGCCGCGCTACAGCGGGCATGCCATCACCGGTGTCTCCGGCTTCGGCTTCGGTGGTGCCAACGCCCACCTGGTGCTGCGTGAGGTGCTGCCGAGCGATCTCGTCGAGCCCGAGCCCGAACCGGATGTGTCCGAGGACAAGTCGGCTTCCGACGACGCCAACGCCGTCTATGTGGGCGGTGTGCGGATGGACGAGTACGGCGAGTTCATCCACGACGACGAGTCCGGCGATGGCGACGGCTATCCGTCCTACGACGAGGCCGGCCACGAACTGCCCGGCCTGACCGACGAAGCCAAGCGCCTGCTCGAGGTCGCCCGCGAGGAACTCGCGGCGGCTGAGGCGGCCGAGCCCACGAAGAAGGTTGTCCCGCTCGCTGTTTCGGCATTCCTGACCTCGCGCAAGAAGGCTGCGGCGGCCGAGCTGGCCGATTGGATCGACAGCGAGGAAGGCCGCGCGTCGTCGCTCGAATCGATCGGGCGGTCGCTGTCGCGGCGCAACCACGGCCGATCCCGCGCAGTGGTGCTGGCCCACGACCACGACGAGGCGATCAAGGGTCTGCGCGCGCTGGCCGAGGGTAAGCAGCATCCGAGCGTGATCACCGCCGACGGCCCGGTGACCAACGGGCCGGTGTGGGTGCTCGCCGGATTCGGTGCCCAGCACCGCAAGATGGGCAAGAGTCTCTACCTGCGTGAGCCGGTCTTCGCCGAGTGGATCGACAAGGTCGACGCGCTGATCCAGGACGAGCGTGGCTATTCGATCCTCGAGCTGATCCTCGACGACTCCGTCGACTACACCGAGGCCACGTGCGAATATCCCATCGAAGTGGTCCAGTTGGTGATCTTCGCCATCCAGATCGCGCTCGGTGAACTGCTCCGCCACCACGGCGCGAAACCCGCTGCGGTGGTGGGTCAATCGCTCGGCGAGGCGGCCGCGGCGTACTTCGCCGGCGGCCTGTCGCTGGCCGACGCGACGCGCACCATCTGCTCGCGCAGCCACCTCATGGGCGAGGGCGAGGCGATGCTGTTCGGCGAGTACATCCGGCTGATGGCGTTGGTGGAGTACTCCGCCGACGAGATCAAGACGGTGTTCTCCGACTACCCGGACCTGGAGGTGTGCGTCTACGCGGCACCGAACCAGACCGTCATCGGCGGGCCGCCCGACCAGGTCGACGCGATCATCGCGCGCGCCGAGTCGGAGGGCAAGTTCGCCCGTAAGTTCCAGACCAAGGGCGCCAGCCACACCCAGCAGATGGACCCGCTGCTCGGCGAGTTGGCCGCCGAACTGCAGGGCATCGAGCCCAAACCGCTTCAGACGGCGTACTTCTCGACCGTGCACGAGGGTCGCCTGATCCGCGCGGGCGCCGAGCCGATCCACGACGTGGACTACTGGAAGAAGGGGCTGCGCCACAGCGTCTACTTCACGCACGGCATCCGCAACGCCGTCGACAACGGCCACACGACGTTCCTCGAGCTCGCGCCGAACCCGGTGGCGCTCATGCAGGTCGGGCTGACGACGGCGTCGGCGGGCCTGCACGACGCGCAGCTCATTCCGACGCTCGCGCGCAAGCAGGACGAGGTCGCCTCGATGATCTCGGCCATGGCACACCTGTACGTGCACGGCCACGACCTCGACTTCCGGACGCTGTTCCCGCGCCGGTCGACCGGGCTGGCCGGGGCACTGGACTTCGCCAACATCCCGCCGACGCGGTTCAAGCGCAAGCAGCACTGGCTCGACGCACACTTCACTGGTGACAGCTCGGCGGTCATGCCGGGCAACCACGTCGCGACGCCGGACGGCAAACACGTGTGGGAGTACGTGCCGAAGGGTGCCGCCGATCTGGCCGCACTCGTCAAAGCCGCTGCCGTGCAGGTGCTTCCGGATGCCAAGCTGACGGCGTTCGAGCAGCGCGCGGTGCCCGCCGATGGCGCGCGGCTGGTCACGACGCTGACGCGTCATCCCGGCGGTGCGACCGTGCAGGTGCATGCGCGCATCGAGGAATCCTTCACGCTCGTCTACGACGCGATCGTGACCCGTGGCGGTGCCGCGGCGGCGCTGCCGACCGCGGTCGGTGTCGGTGTCGCCACCGCTGCCACCGAGGTCGCCGCGGTCGCCGAGCCCGAGCCCGAGGATGATGCCGAGATCCTGCACGACAACCTGACATCCGGAGCCGGCATGGGCGCCGAGTTCCAGAAGTGGTCACCGGATTCGGGTGAGACCGTCGCGCAGCGGCTCGGCACCATCGTCGGCGCCGCAATGGGTTACGAGCCCGAGGACCTGCCGTGGGAGGTGCCGCTGATCGAGCTCGGTCTCGATTCGCTGATGGCGGTGCGCATCAAGAACCGTGTCGAGTACGACTTCGACCTGCCGCCGATCCAGCTGACCGCGGTGCGGGACGCCAACCTCTACAACGTCGAGGAGCTCATCAAGTACGCGATCGAGCATCGCGACGAGGTCGATCAGCTCGCCGAGTCCCAGAAGGGCAAGACGGCCGAGCAGATTGCCGCTGAGCAGGCCGAGCTTCTCGGCGGGGCGTCGAGTGTCGCCGAGGTCGAGGCCAAGCTCTCCGAGGCCGGGCATCCCATCGCCGCGGACAAGGCGGCCGAGTCACCTGCCGACGACGGCGAGTTGAAGCTCGAGATCCCGCCGCCGCCAACAGATCCCAGCGGACCGGCAGTCCCGCCGCCGCCGACGGATCCGTCGGGCCCGTCCGGTCCGAACAAGGCGACCGCCGCGGCGGCTGCCGCCAAGGTGCTGACCCAGGAGGCCGTCACCGAGGCGCTCGGCGCCGACGTGCCGCCGCGGGACGCGGCCGAACGCGTCACGTTCGCGACGTGGGCGATCGTCACCGGCAAGTCGCCGGGCGGCATCTTCAACGAGCTGCCCGCGATCGACGATGCGACCGCGACCAAGATGGCCGAACGCCTGTCGGAGCGCGCCGAGGGCATCATCACGGTCGACGACGTGAAGTCGGCCAAGACCATCGAGGAGTTGTCGAGCACCGTTCGCGATCAGCTCGAAGAAGGTGTGGTCGACGGGTTCGTCCGCACGCTGCGGGCGCCGAAGGAGGGCTCGTCGCACGTTCCCGTCTTCGTGTTCCACCCGGCGGGCGGGTCGACGGTGGTCTATGAGCCGCTCATGAAGCGGTTGCCCGCCGACACCCCGATCTACGGCATCGAGCGCGTCGAGGGCTCGATCGAAGAGCGCGCGGCCGAGTACGTGCCCAAGCTGCTGGAGCTGCACAAGGGCCCGTTTGTGCTGGCGGGCTGGTCGCTCGGCGGTGCCCTGGCCTACGCGTGTGCGATCGGGCTCAGGCAGGCCGGCGCCGACGTGCGCTTCGTCGGGTTGATCGACTGCGTCCGGCCGGGCGAGCCGATCGACCAGTCCAAGGAGGGCATGCGGGCCCGGTGGGATCGCTACGCGCGGTTCGCCGAGCGCACCTTCAACGTCGAGATTCCCGAGATCCCGTACGAGGAGCTCGAAAAGCTCGACGACGAGGGCCAGGTGAAGTTCGTGCTCGACGTCATCAAGGAGAGCGGTGTGCAGATCCCCGGCGGGATCATCGAGCACCAGCGCACGTCGTACCTGGACCAGCGCGCCCTGGACACCATCGAGGTCCAGCCCTTCGACGGACACGTCACGCTGTACATGGCCGACCGTTATCACGATGACGCGATCGTGTTCGAGCCCGCGTACGCGACCCGTCAGCCCGACGGTGGTTGGGGCGAGTTCGTCAAGGATCTCGAGGTCGTGCCCATCGGGGGTGAGCACATCCAGGCGATCGACGAGCCGTACATTGCCAAAGTGGGTGCGCATATGAGCGAGGCGCTCAACCGTATCGAAGCTGAGAGCGAGCACAAGTGACGAACAAGACCACTGCCGAGCTGCTGGCCGAACTCCGCGAGAAGCTCGAACTGGCAAAGGAACCCGGCGGTGAGAAGGCCGTCGCGAAGCGCGAGAAGAAGGGCATCCCCAGCGCGCGGGCCCGCATCCACGCACTGCTCGATCCCGGCAGCTTCCTGGAGATCGGCGCGCTCTGCAAGACGCCCGGCGATCCCAACGCGCTGTTCGGCGACGGCGTCGTCACCGGCCACGGCACGATCAACGGCCGCCCCGTCGGCGTGTTCAGCCACGACCAGACGGTGTTCCAGGGCACGGTCGGCGAGATGTTCGGCCGCAAGGTCGCCCGGCTCATGGAGTGGGTGGCCATGGTCGGCTGCCCGATGATCGGCATCAACGACTCCGGCGGCGCGCGCATCCAGGACGCGGTGACCTCGCTGGCCTGGTACGCCGAACTGGGCAGGCGCCACGAACTGCTGCGCGGCTTCGTGCCGGAGATCTCGATCATCCTCGGTAAATGCGCAGGCGGAGCGGTGTATTCGCCGATCCAGACCGACCTCGTGGTCGCGGTGCGCGACCAGGGCTACATGTTCGTGACGGGCCCGGACGTCATCAAGGACGTGACGGGTGAGGACGTCAGCCTCGACGAGCTCGGCGGCGCTGACGCCCAGGCGCGGTACGGCAACATCCACCAGGTGGTCGAGGACGAGAAGGCCGCGTTCCAGTACGTCCGCGATTACCTGAGCTTCCTGCCCGCCAACACTTTTGACGACGCACCGATCGTCAACCCTGGCCTGGAGCCGGAGATCACGCCGCACGATCTCGAGCTCGATTCGATCGTGCCGGACGCCGACAACATGGCCTACGACATGCACGAGATCCTGCTGCGCATCTTCGACGACGGCGACGTCTTCGACGTGGCTGCGCAGCGCGGGCAGTCGATGATCACCGCGTTCGCGCGGGTCGACGGGTATCCGGTCGGGGTCATCGCCAACCAGCCCATGCACATGTCGGGCGCCATCGACAACGAGGCTTCGGACAAGGCGGCCGGGTTCGTCCGGTTCTGTGACTCCTACAACCTGCCGTTGATCTTCGTGGTCGACACCCCCGGCTTCCTGCCCGGTGTCGAGCAGGAGAAGGGCGGCATCATCAAACGCGGCGGCCGGTTCCTCAACGCCGTCGTCGAGGCCGACGTCCCGAAGGTCACCATCACGATCCGCAAGTCCTACGGTGGCGCGTACGCGGTGATGGGCTCCAAGCAGCTGTCGGCGGATCTCAACTTCGCGTGGCCGACCGCGCGTATTGCGGTGATCGGCGCCGAGGGCGCGGCGCAGCTGCTGGTGAAGCGCTTCCCGGATCCGACTGCGCCCGAGGTGCGCAAGATCCGCGACGACTTCATCAAGGGCTACAACGAGAACATGGCCACGCCGTGGATCGCGGCCGAGCGCGGATTCATCGACGCCGTCATCCAGCCGCACGAGACCCGGCTGCTGCTGCGCAAGTCGCTTCATCTGTTGCGCGACAAGCAGAAGCACGGCCGCGTGCAGCGCAAGCACGGCCTGCTCCCGATCTAGCCGTTTGCGGTGGGCGTTCATCCCACGCCGTTACTCACAAGCGTGTAATTCGCCTGCGCCGCCCCTGAGCTGCGGCGCGGGCGCACCGCCGGAAAACGATCCACAAGTTCTCCACAGCGCTGGCGGGTTGGCTGGCCGTACGGGCGGCTAGAGTGCTCTGGAGTAACGGCGAAGGGGGATCGCCCATGAGCACAGCTGTCGTGGTCGGCGGTGGGCCGAACGGGCTCGCGGCCGCAATCACGTTGGCGGTCAACGGTGTCGAGGTCACCGTCCTCGAAGCCGCGGACACGGTCGGTGGCGGCGTGCGCTCGAGCGAGGGCATCGTTCCCGGCCTGATCCATGACCACTGCGCGGCGATTCACCCGATGGCCGTCGGATCGACCTTCCTCGCGGGCCTCGACCTGCAGCGCCACGGCTTGCGGTGGCGCTGGCCCGACATCGACTGCGCGCACCCACTCGATGGCGGTGACGCGGGGCTGTTGTACCGCAGCGTCGAAGACACGGCCGCGGGTCTCGGGTCCGACGGCGCACGGTGGCGCATGATGTTCGGCGGCCCGTCCGCGCGCTTCGACACGCTCGCCGACGACATCATGGGCCCGCTGCTGCGGATACCCAAACACCCGCTGGCGCTGGCCCGGTTCGGTGCGCCGACGCTCCTGCCCGCCGCGGTGTTCGCCCGGGCGTTCCGCACGCCGCAGGCGCGGGCTTTGTTCGGCGGCGTTGCCGCACATACCTTCCGGCCGCTGCACTACCCGATGACGTCGGCGATCGGGCTGGGCATCATCACGGCCGGGCACCGGCACGGCTGGGCGGTTGCCGAGGGCGGGTCGCAGTCGATCACCGATGCGTTGGCGGCCGCACTGGCCGATGCCGGCGGCAAGGTCCAGACGGGCGTCCGGGTCGCGTCGGCCGCGGATCTGCCGCCCGCCGACATCACGATGTTCGATCTCACGCCGACCGCGGTCGCAGACATTCTCGGCGACCGGCTGCCGCGCCGCACCGCCCGTGGTTATCGCCGGTTCCGTTACGGTCCAGGCGCTTTCAAGGTGGACTTCGCGCTAGAAGGCCCGGTGCCGTGGACCAACCCGCACGTCGGCCGCGCCGGGACGGTTCACCTGGGCGGTGACATCGACGAGATCGCGGCGACCGAACGCGACATCCACGCGGGCCGCATGCCGCAGCGCCCGTTCGTCCTGGTCGGCCAGCAGTACGTGGCCGCCCCCGGCCGCTCGGCGGGCGACGTCAACCCGGTGTACGCCTATGCCCATGTGCCGCACGGCTATACCGGTGATGCCACGGACGCGATCATCGCTCAGTTCGAGCGGTTCGCCCCGGGTTTCGGCGAGCGGATCGTCGGAACCGCGGTGCGCTCGACCACCGAGATGTCGGTCTACAACGCCAATTACGTCGGCGGTGACATCTGCACGGGTGCCAAGGACGTCAGACAACTCGTGTTCGGCCCGTATCCCACGCTGACCCCCTATTCGGTCGGGATACCGGGCACCTATATCTGCTCGGCGGCAACCCCGCCGGGCCCCGGTGCCCACGGCATGTGCGGCGCGAACGCGGCGGCGCAAGCGTTGAAGTACCTACGCACCCGCTAGATCTCATGCCTAGACCGTACGGGGCTACGGCCCGATCCGGATGCGGCCCGGCTTGTACAGCCCGCTGTGGGTGGACTCACCGAGTTCGATCTGGGCCGGCTCGGCGTCGACGATCGTGTCGAACCTGCGCAGCGAGCCCCAGTCCTGGCCCCAGTCGTTCGACAGGTACGTCGACATCACCGAGGCCCGCAGCAGCAGATCGGTGATGCCCAGCAGGCCGCCGTTGATGCCGTCCTGCCACGTGTCGGTGCTCTGCAGCTTGGCGTAGTAGTCGGGCGAGATCCGGAACTTGGGTATGTCGGTGACGCCGTTGGCGTGCAGCATCGGCTGCTGGCACGGGAACGCGAGTCCGACCGCCCAGTCCATCAGCACGGGCTGCTCGGAGCCGACGTACTCCTGCACCGACCGCACCTCGGGCACACGCGGCGGTGTGACGGCGATCCAGTCACCCTGGCTCAGCGACAGGTCCTCGGCGATCACGCGTACCGCCACCGCGTCGGCGGGGATCTCGGCGCGCGGATAGCGCAGGTTGCGCCAGGACGGCGTGGGGCCGACGTCGAACGGTTTGACCCGGCCCGCAGGAACCGGAGCACCGTCCGGCCCGCGGCGGGCGTATTCGAGTTCGACGGTCTGAGCGGTCGTCAGACCCTCGGCGACGCTCGTTCCCGTGATCGTGCCCGCGGCCGTGATCACCACGAGGGGGTGGGAGTCGTCGGGTGCGGGCAGCTCATACCAGGCGGAGGCCAGCTTGCTCTCCTGCTGTGCCCCAAGTGAATACGTCCCGGCGACCGGTACGCGCGCCGGGTCGAGGCCGTAGGGCAGCGGCACGGTTGAGCCGTTGATGCCGGGCGTGTCCCGCTTGATGGACTGGTTCCAGTCGTAGTCGGTGCCGGGCTGCGGGTTGTTGAGCCTGATGGCCTCGGCGATGATCCGGTCGGGAACGCCGTTGGGGGAGAACCCTGCCGGATTCTCGCCGCCCAGCGGCCCGAGCGGACCGTAATTGCCCGGCATGGCCTGCAGGAAGCCCGCGTTGGAGTCCGGTTCGACCAGGACGTCGTCGGCCAGGCCGCAACCACCCGCGAACGCGCGGATGTTGGCCCACCCGTTCGAGTAGGTCGGGTATTGACGGACCACGCCGATCACCATGGACGCGATGAAGACGACGACCATGAAGCCGGCTGCGATCGGGACGGGCGCAGCGGTCAACCGGTCCACCAACTTGGAGTCACCGCGGTCGGTCAGGTGGATCCAGAACGCCCACAGCGCCGCGATGGCCGACAGCGCGAAGAACACCGCGCTGACCGTGACCCCGCCGAACTCGGGCACCGAATTGTTGAACGGCGCACCGAAGTTCGAGACGTACCACCAGCCGTTGGTCGACGCGAAGCAGAACGCCAGCACGAAGAACACGAGCGCCAGGAACGCCATCCGGTTCCGCGCCGACCTCAGCACGGCCGGTGAGACCAGCACGGTGGTGAGCGCCGCCATCGCGCCGCCCACGGCGGCGAACAGCCCGAAGTGGTGAATCCACTTGGTGGGCGTGAACATCAGGAAGAACATGGTGGCGAAGATGATGCCCATCAGCCGCCACGCCGGGCCCCGTGCCACCCCGGCGACCCGCTTGCGCCGCAACATCATGAACAGCGACGGGAACAGGCACATCGCGGTGAACACGAATGCCACGCGCCGTGAGATCGCGCCGTCGGTCGTGGGCAGGATCAGGTAGTAGTAGCGCAGGTTCTCGGTCCACCATTCCTGGCTGGGCCCGATCGCCGTGCGAATCCTGGTGGCTTCCAACACCGTTGCCAGCGTCTGATCGGCGAACACCACGGCCAGGATCACGGTGCCCGCGGCCAGCAGCGGTGCGACGAGCGGCCACGTCCCGACCATGCGGCGCCGCCGCATCAGGATGCGCAGGATCGGCCTGCCGCCCGCGAGCAGCGCCGCGACGGCGATCAGGCCGGTCGGCTGGATGCCGAGGGTGAACGCGGCCGCCGTGATCGCGAGCGCGGCCGGCGTCAGCCGGCCCGAGGTGACGGCACGTTCGATCAGCACGTAGGTGATCAGCGCGCCCGTCGCGATCTGGCCTTCGGGCCGCAGACCGTTGTTGAACGGCATCCACGCGCCCAGCAGTACGAGGCCGGCGGCCCACAGCGCGGGCCTGCTGCCCGACACGGCGGGCCCGAGTCGTGGCACCACCTCCCGGGACAGCAGCAGCCAGCAGACCAGGGCGCAGACGAGGTCGGGCAGCCGGATCCAGATGCTGGCGTCGCTGATGTGGGTCATCAAGGCCAGCAGGTTGTAGTACCAGCCGAACGGGTCTTCCGGGCTGCCGAACCAGCGGAAGTAGTTGGCCATGTAGCCGGCGTGGTCGGCGGTGCGCGCCATCTGCAGGATGTAGCCGTCGTCGGACGAGTTGGCGCCGATGACGTACCACGCCAGGAACCCGCCGACGACGACGCCGTCGACCGCGGTGAGCGTGCGCCAGCGGGTCGGGATCAGCCGGTGCATGCGGCGACCGTCGAGCTGGTCCAGGCGCCACAGCGCGAGCAGCGCGATGACGGTCGAGACGATCGCCAGCAGCATCGCCGCGAGCTTGAGCGGCGTCGGGTGGGTAGTGAACCGCGTGTCGATCTCGGCCGATACCGAGAGTCCCTGCGGAGCAGCGCCGGTCAGGTCGGTGAACACGCCGACGATCGCGGGGCGCAGGTTCGGGTCGGCGTAGCCGGTGCGTTGCGGAGATCCGTCGGCCTTGTTCAGGCCGACGAACTCGGCGTACGTGCCGTCGGTGCTCGACGTGATGTCGATCTGCTGACATTCCGGGCTCGCCACGCGGTCGCGATTGACGCTCGCGACGACGACGTTGCGCACGATCACGTCGACGCGCGATTCCGAGACGGTGACGAGCATCGCGTTGAGCGCGGCGTCGCGGCCCTCCTCGGGCGCGGTGCCGAACACGAGGCCGCCGTCGGCGGGCATGTCACGCACCACCGCGCACGGCACGGTCGCGCGCAGGCTCACCGGGGCCTGGGTGATCAGCGGCGCGGTGACGTTGGTCAACTGTCCCTGCTGGGGCCAGTTCAGCGTCGCCGTGGTCTGTGTGACGGGCAACAACGGGACGGCCACGGCCAGCACGAAGCCGAGCAGGCCTGCGATCGTGGCGACCCAGCGCGCGATCTTCACGTCTTTCATCACGGCAGTGCCCTGATCGGTCCGCCGCGACTCCAACCGAACACTCGCGTCGATCCTTCCTCGATGACGGCGTTGGGCGCCCGATCCTGCGGCACCACCCGGATGTAGCGCTCGAGTGAACCCCAGTCGCGGTACCAGTCGTCGCGCAGATATGTCGGGATCGCCTCGGTGCGCAGCAGCGCCTGGATGAACAGGAACGGCCCGCCGTCGGCGGCCGACTGCCACTGGTTGGACGAGGCCACCATCTGCTTGAAGTTCGGGATGATGCGGTACTCCGGTAGCTCGGCGACACCGAGACGTTCGGCGAACGGCCGCTGGCACGGGAAGTTCGCGGCGGTCGCGATGTCCATCAACACGGGCGTCTGGCTCCCGAGGAACTGCTGCGCGGTCTGCAGCACCGGCACGCGCGGCGGCGTGAAGGCGAACCACTGGTCCTCGGACAGGTTCGGGTCGTCGGCGACGATGCGGGCGACGTTGGCCTCGGGCGGCGCCGTGGTCAGCGGGAACCGGAGGTTGCGCCACGCCTTCTGCTGGAAGATGTCGATCGGTTGCACCTCGTTGAGCGCCTGGTAGGTGCCGTCGGGCCGGTGCACGCCCCACTGCAGCTTGAGTGACTGGCCGTAGTTGAACGACCCGTCTTCCTCGTAGTACCAGATCGCGCCTGCCGCGGCGACGGTCACGAGCGGCCGGTCCGGTGTGCGCGGCGGTAACTGGTACCAGGCGGAGGTGGCCTTGGCGGCCAAGGTGTTCTCGTCGAAGCTACCCATCACCGGGGTGCGCTTGGGGTCGAGGCCGAACGGCAGGAAGACCCGCGATCCGTTGACGCCCTCGGGTCCGTAGCCGCCGCCCGTCCCGGCGGTGTAGCCGATGCCGATGTTGGGTTTGTCGACTGGGCCGTCGGAGTTCACGGTGCCGGGGTTGGCCGCGACGGGTTCGGCGGGTTCGAGCGTGTCGCTGACGCCGTTCGGGGTGAACCCGACGGGATCCTCACCGCCGAGCGGGCCGTATTCGCCGAAACGCTGCCCGGGGACGGGCTGCAGCATGCCCGCGTTGGTGTCGGCCTCGACCAGTACGGCATCGGCCATGGCGCAACTGTCCTCGGACAACCCCGACCGCAGCGCCGCCAGGTTGGCCGCGCCGGTGGTGTAAACGGGGTAGCGGCCGACCGTCGCCTTGAGCATCGAGCCGAGCTCCAGCACGACCATGATGGTCGCGACGACGAGCAGCGGGGTGGACGCCAGCGCACGGTTGCGGCCGGTGTCGGCGACCTCGGTGTGCCCGGCGTAGTCCATCCGGAAGTGCAGCCAGCCGGCGAGCAGACCGCCCGCGATGGCCAGCACCAGGAAGATCGTGGTGACCGGGAAACCGACGATGACGGGTTGCTTGTCGAACCACGGCACGCCGTAGTTGCCGACGTAGAACCAGCCGTTGAGGCCCGAGGTCGCCCAGGCGAGGATGAACAGCAGCGCGGTGACGTACAGGGCCAAATTGCGCCGGCTGTGCAGGCCGACCCGGGCGAACGCGAAGGCCGTGACACCGCCGAGGGCACCAGCCAGGCCGGCGAAGGCGCCGAACTGCACGGCCCACTTCGTCGGTGTGAGCGTCAGCAGCAGCAGCCCGATGGCCGTCGTACCGGCGAGCCGCCACACCGGTCCGCTGACGGCACCGGGAACCCGGCCGCGGCGCAGCAGCACCATGATCACGCCGAACACGCACAGCAGCAGCACCAGCACCGCGAACCGGCGGGTCAACGAGCCGTCGACGCTGTCCTCGACCGTGAGGAAGTAGTACCGCAGGAATTCCTGGTACCAGGGGATGGTCGGTCCGACGACGTATTTGATGCGCACCGATTCGGCGACGGTGGCCAGCGTCTGATCGCGGAACACGATCACGAAGACCAGCGCCGCCGACGCCGCGAGCGGGGCAAGCGAGGCGAGGATCCCGTCGCGGGCGCGGCGCTCGCCGACGATGCGCCCGATCGCGCGGGCGCCGACGAACAGCGGGGCCAGTGCGATCAGGCCCTGCGGCGCGAGCGTGACGGAGAACATCGCGATGACGATCGCGATCGCGGCAGGCCACAGCCGCCGGGTGCCGATGGTGTACTCGACGAGCATCCAAACCGCGACGACCGCGAACGCGATGAGCGGTTCGGGCCGCAATCCGTTGTTGAACGGCAGCCACGCGGCGAGGAACGTCGCGCCCGCCGTCAACACCGCGACGCGGTTGGCCGCGACGCGCCTGCCGATTCTCGGCAGGACGGCGCGGCTGATGATCAGCCATGTCGCGATCGCGGCCGCGGTCGCGGGCACGCGCATCCAGACGCTGTCGGTGCTGATCGCGGCGAGGTGCGCCAACACGCTCTGATACCAGTCGAACGGGGCTTCGGTGGCGCCGAAGTACCGGTAGTAGTTGGCCGAGTAGCCGGCCTCGGCGGAGACGCGGGCGATCGTGAGGTTGTAGCCGTCGTCGGAGGACAGGGCGCCGACGATGTGCCACGCGAGCAGGCCGCCGATGACGCCGGCGTCGGTCAGCCAGGTCCACAATCCGACCCGGCGGCGGCTGCGCGGCGGCCGTCGGCCGGATACGCGGTCGAGCAGGAACAGCGCCACGATCGAGGCGATCACACAGCCGACGCCGAGCACCATCACGAGCAGCTTGAGCGCGCCGGGTGAGGTGATGAACCGCGTGTCGACGTCGACGCGCGCCGACAGGCCCGGCTGCGGCGCCACGGCCAGATCGGTGAACAGGCCCGACACCTGTGGGCGCTTGTCGACGGGCAGTGTTCCGGTCGCGCCGGGGATGCCGACGAAGTCGGCCCCGACGGCCCCGACGTTGGCCCACACCCGGATCTCGCTGCAGGCGCCGGAGTTCACCGCGTCCCTGGGGGCGACCGCGGCGACGGTGTCGCGGAATGCGGCGTAGACGACGTCGGCGTTGGCGCGGACGAACATGCCGTTGCGGCCGGCTTCGATACCGCCGGCGGGGTTGGTGGAGAACACCACGCCACCGTCGGCGGGCAGCGTGGCGACGGTGCGGCACGGGATCGCGACGTCGAGCGCTTTGGGCGCCCCCGCCACGAGCGGCGCGGTGACGTCGGTGATGTTGCCGTCCGCCCCGGTGCCCTGCGGCCACAGGACCGTCGCGGTGGTCTGCTCGACCGGCAACAGCGGAACCAATCCGCACAACAACACACCAGCGATGCCGGCGATGACGGCGATCAGGCGTGCGATGCGGGACGGCTTGTTCGCTGCACTGTCTGCTGTTCGCTCACGCTGTTCATCGCCCGGCACGAGGGTCGATCGTAGGCGACCCACATGTGAAGACCGGTTTCCCCTGCCGACCCGGCTCAGCTCAGCCGCAGCGGCGCGGGGCTCCACAGCCCGCTGCGCGTGGCCGTCCCGAGGTCGAGGCGGGCCGGTTCGGCGTTCGGGTACCACGGCGTCAACCGCTGCAGCGAACCCCAGTCACGGAACCAGTCGTCCTTGAGATAGGTCGGGACGCTCGACGGTCGCAGCAGCAGTTCGGAGATGCCCAGCGGGCCGCCGCCGAGGTAGTCCATCACCGGGGAGTTGGCCTCGGCGCCGAACCGGTCCGGCAGGATCCGCCACTTGGGCACCTCGGTCACGCCGTACTGGTGGCCGAAGGGCCGCTGGCACGGGAACGCCAGGCCGACGAGCCAGTCGAGCAGCACCGGATCGGATGAGCCGACCACTTCCTGCAGCGTGCGCAGCTGCGGGATGCGCGGCGGCGTCAGCGCGATCCAGTGTTGCGGTGCGAGGTCGTCGTCGGTGGCCACCAAGCGGATCTGGGTGGCTTCGCTCGGGATGGCGGCCAGCGGCGCACGCAGGTTGCGCCAGGCCGGGGCGGCGCCGACGTCGGCGAACCCGATGCCGCCGCCCGGTTTGTTGGCGGCGGCGCCCTCGTCGGTGGCCCACTGGACCACGACCTCGCCGGGATCGAAGCGTCCGGCCGCCGCGACCACGAGCAGCGGCCCGGCCTGGTCGCGATCGGGCAGCCGGTACCACGCCGAACGCATGACCGCCGGCTGCTGAGTGCCGGCCCGCCAGCTGCCCAGTACCGGTGTGGTGGCCGGGTTCAGGCCGTAGGGCAGCCGGGCGCGTGAGCCGTTGACGCCCGCGGCCGCGGTGGTCCCGCCCTCGGTTCCCACCTCACTGCCGGTGACGGTTTCGGAGTCGGTGTCGGCGAAGTTGTCCGAGCCCGGCTGTTCCATCACCGGGTCGGCCGAGACGTCGGACGGTATGCCGTTGGGGCCGAAGCCCTGCGAGATGACCGCGCCGAGCGCCTCGCCGGGTGGTTCACCGATGGGCGTCAGCATGCCCGCGTTGGCGTTCTCCTCGACCATGACGTCGTCGGCCAGCCCGCAACCCTTGCCGGTGAGCGCTTCGAGGTTGGAGCGGCCGACGGACCAGGCGGGGTACTGATTGGTCATCGCGAGTGTCAGCGACACCACTTCGAACATCACGAGCACCCAGGCCGCGATCGCGAGCGGGGACTGCAGTATCCGTTGCCATCGGCGCTGCGGGCCGTCCGGCGATTTGTCGCGCCCGCTGAAGTGGAACCACGCCGCGCCGAGCAGTGCCAGCACCGCGAAGCCCAACAGGATCGTGGTGAAGCCGAACTTCCATTCGGGGAAGGAGTTCGACCACGGCACACCGAAGTTCGACACGTACCACCAGCCGTTGACGGTGGCGAACGACAGTGCCATCACGAACAGCACCGCGGCGGCGAACATCGAGCGGTTGCGCCGGGATTTCATGGCCGCGGCCATGACCGCGACGGCGGCCAGCGCGCCGAGCGATCCGGCCAGCCCGGCGAACACGCCGAAGTGGTGCGTCCACTTGGTGGGGGTGAACATCATCGCGAAGAACGAGATGATCGTGATGCCGACGATGCGCCGGCTCGGCCCGGCCGCGGTGCCGGGTATGCGGCCCTTGCGCAGCGACATCGCGACCGAGACGGCAAGCGCCAGAAGCAGAGTCAGGACCGCGAACCGGCGGGCCACCGAGCCGTCCGGGCTCGTGGTGAACAGGCGCGAGTAGCGGATGTGCTCGTCGAACCAGGCCAGGCTCGGCCCGACCGAAGACTTGAAGGTGCTCGCCTGGATCTCGCCGGCCAGGGTCTGGTCGCGGAAGATCAGGATGATGGTCACGGTGCAGGCCGCGAGGATCGGGGCCAGCAGCGCCAAATAGCCGAACCGTGAAGTATGGCGGGCCACAATGGTTTTCAGCGGTCCGACGGCGACCAGCAGCGCGCCGACGGCCGCGATGCCGGTGGGCCCCGAGAACAGCGTGAGCGCGCCGATGATGATCGCGATGGCCACCGGGAGCATGCGGTTGGTGGCCACACCGCGCTCGACCGAACACCAGGTCAGCAGGATGCCGAGCGCGATGATGGGCTCGGGCCGCAACCCGTTGTTGAGCGGCAGCCAGAACGCCAGGAACATGCCCGCGGCCGTCCATGCCGCGGCCCGGTTGACCTTCACCGCGTGGCCGAGGCGCGGCAGCACCTCGCGGCTGATCACCCACCAGCACGCGAGCGCCATCACCAGGGTGGGCAGCCGCATCCAGACGCTGTTCGTCGAGACGTGCGCCCACAGCGCCAGCAGGTCGTAGTACCAGCCGAACGGCGCCTCGGGGGTGCCGAACCAGCGGTAGTAGTTCGCCATGTAGCCGGCGTGCTCGGACACCCTGGCCATGGTCAGGATGTAGCCGTCGTCGGAGGTGTTCGCGCCGACGAAGTGCCACCACACGAGCACCGCGGTGACGAGCCCGTCCAGCGGTGTCATCGACCACCAGCGCGGCGGCAGGAACCGACGGTGCCGTACCCCGTCAGCGGTGTCGAGCACGTGCAGCGCGCCCAGCGCGATGATGGTCATCGCGACGCCGATGATCATCGCCAGCATTTTGAGCAGCGTGGGGGCGCTGCTGTAGCGCGAGTCGATCGTGGCCGAGAACTTCAGGCCGTCCGGCGCGGGCCCGGACAGGTCGGTGAAGACGCCGACGATCTGCGGGCGGAAGTCATAGCCGCCGCGCTCGCCGCGCAGCGGTTCGCCCGGATCGTCGTCGTCTGGGCCTTGGGTGAGACCGACGAACTCGCCGGTCACCTTGTCGGCGTGGGCCGTGAAGGTCAGGTACTGGCAGGCCGGGCTGAGCACCTGGTCCAGCGGGGCGCTGACCACCGGGGTGTTGCGGACGATGACCAGCAGATCGTTGTTGACCCGTTCGATCAGCAGACCGCGGTCGATCGCCTTCGGGGCCTGCTTGGGCACCGTCGACAGCAGCACCGACCGGCCGCGGTCACGCGGATCGGCCAGGCCGGCCGCCGCCTGGCACGGCACGGTGATGGTCAGGTCGGTCGCGACGTAGCCGATCAGCGGTGCGTTGACGCTCTGCCAGACGCCGTTCTGCGGCCAGTTGAGCTGGGCGGTGGTCTGCTTGACTGGCAGCAGCGGCGTCGCCACCGCCATCAGCACTCCGAGCAAACCCGCGACAATCGCGATGAGCCGGGCGGTCCGGTGATTGCTGCCCCGTTCGATCACGGGCTTTGATGCTAATGGCGCGTCGGTGCCGGAACTAATGGCCATCGGGAGTGGGCTTCCTGATCGCGAGCACGAACGGCCCGATGTCGGATACCTCGAAACGCGGATCGTCGAACAGCGCGGAGTCGAGCTGCACGTGATAGCGGCGCACGTTGGGCTGGTTCGGGTACACGTCCGAGGCCAGCCGCAGCGTGTAGGTGTCGTTCGCGCCGTGGCGCATCAGAAACACCGTCGGCGGCGCCCACGGCAGTTCGTCGAGCGCTTTGACGAACTGGTCGGCATCGCTCAGCGTGGCCCAGCCCTCGATGGCATCGGCGCGCTTGTCGAATTGGGCGAGCGGGTTGGCGTAGTGCGACGTCAGACCCTGAAAACCGTAGTAGGGATAGAAGGACAGGAAGCTGTAGTCGGCTGTGAGCACCACGGTCTGGTTGCGGGGCACGCCGGTGACTTCGAGGATTTTCGCGTCGATCTCGCGGTAGTAGCGCTCGGCGCCGGGCGGCCGCCGGTCGGCGCGCTGGCCGGTGCCGTCGGTGTCGGTGTAGGCGACGTTGATGTCGGGCCGCAGCACGTCGGGGATGTCCTGGCTGAAGGTGACCGCTCCGATGGCGCCCACCGCCGTCGCCGCGAGGATGACGCGGCGCCCGGTTTCTGGTCGATAGCGCCGGGCGATCGCCAGCGTCGCCTCGATGAACCCGAACGCCCCCGCGGCGGTGAGCAATACGGTCAGGGTCGGCTGCAACCGGAACGACAGCAACGTCGTCCCCACGAGCGTCGTGAGCATCGACAGCAGCGACCACGCGTACACCGCGAGCACGGCGATGGCGAGCGCGCCGGCCCGCGTCGACGTGCGCGCCCGGACCACGAGCCACAGCGTGCCGACCATGCACAGTGCGCCGAGCAGCGTGAAGCTCAGCATCGGGAACGTCAGCTGCGCTCCGGCATCGGGCAGGTAGTGCTGGGCGGTTCCGGTCTCTGCGGGCTCGCCGCGCAGCGCGGCCAGCAGGTAGGGCGCCCAGGTGAGCAGCGCGATCAGCCCGGAGATCACCGCGATGACCGCGAGCCGCAGCAGCGGTTCGATGCTGCGGCGCGAAACGGCCAGGCACAGCGCCATGATGGTCAGCGTGAACGCGGCGTAGCCGAGCAGCAGGGTGTAGAAGAGCGCGGCGACGCCGAGGAAGACCCCGACGCCGACGATCGCGGCCCACCCGCCGCTTCTGCTCTTGCCTGCCTCTGTTGTGCTCCTCGCGTGCGCGGCAAGCCCCGACCACGCGAGCACGAACACCGGGGGCAACAGCACCGTGATGATCGCGGCGTACGGTTCGGCGGGCGAGTAGGCCAGCATCGCGGCGGTGCTCGCGGTGGTGACGATCAGCGCGTACTCGAAGCGGATCATCGCCGCCCACAACACGAATGCGAGCGCGACGGCGATCGTGATCGACACGATCGCCCATGGCTTGAACATCTCCCACGCCGGGGTGCCGGTCGCGGCGGCGATGCGGCCACCCATCCAGAACCAGCCCGCAGGGTAGTACGGCGGCAGGCCGATGTAGGTCATGTCGTGCAGGCCGGGGGTGTCGGCGAGCCGCGTCAGGTACTCGGTGCGGAACTGCTGGTCGACCGATACGCCGAACAGATAGAGCTTGGTGGCACCGAGCGGCATCGCGATCGTCACGACCGAGAACGCCGACAGGAAGATCAGCGCGAACAGCCGGGCCAGGGTCCGGCGGCCCCGCCGCCAGATCAGTCCGGCGGCGAACAGGCCTGCCAGGCAACCGAACTGGCCCACGGTCGTGAGCGCGTGCAGCTGGTTGGAGGTGTTGTAGGCGGGCCATTCCACGCGGGCGATCGCCGCGATCGCCACCCCGGCCACCGCCGAGGAGATCAGCACGGCGATCAGCATCTGGCCGAGAGCCCTGCCCGCCGGCGCTGCCCCCATCAGATCGGAAGCTTGCGGAAGATGGGTCGCGGGATGTGCCGCAACACCATCATCACGTACCGGAACGCGCCCGGGGCCCACACGAGTTCTTTGCCTTTCGCCGCCGACGTGACGGCCAGTTCGGCGACGTACTCCTTGTCGACGGTCAGCGGGGCTTCCTTGACGTGGGCGCTCATGCGGGTGCGCACCTGGCCGGGCCGGATGACGAGCACCCGCACCCCGAACTCCCGCAGCGCCTCACCGAGGCCGAGATAGAACCCGTCGAGCCCGGCCTTCGTCGAGCCGTAGACGAAATTGGAGCGGCGCACGCGCTCGCCTGCCGCCGAGCTCATCGCGATGATCTGGCCCCAGCCCTGCTTGCGCATCTTCTCACCGAGCAGCACGCCGACGGAAACCGCTGCGGTGTAGTTGATCTCGGCGATCTGGACGGCCTTGCGCTGGTTCTGCCACAGTTCCTCGGCGTCGCCGAGCAGGCCGAACGCCACGATCGCCACATCCACATCGCCACCGGAGAAAGCCTTCTCGATCACGGCGGGGTGGCTCTCGGTGTCGACGGCGTCGAAGTCGATCACCTCGACCGAGCTGGCGCCCGCGTTGCGCATCTGCGCGACGGCGTCGTCGCGGCCGGGATCGTCGGGCAGCGCGGCCAGCACGATTCGGGCCGAGGCATTGCGCAGATAGCGCGCACAGATCGCCAGCCCGATTTCGGAGGTGCCGCCGAGCAGCAGGATCGTCTGGGGGTTACCTACGGCGTCGAACACCATCTAGCGCAGCTCCAAGCCTCGGGGACATCGTGACGAGGGTACCGTGCGAGTCCCGCTCCAACGCCGAACGCCCAGACCGGCCAACTGGCCGGCCTGGGCGTCCAGGCACTCGTCGAGCGTTACTTCTTGACGTCGAACCGGTCGGCGTCCATCACCTTGACCCACGCCGCGACGAAGTCCTTGACGAACTTGTCCTTCGAGTCGTCCTCGGCGTAGACCTCGGCCAGCGCCCGCAGCTGCGAGTTCGAACCGAACAGCAGGTCGACGCGGCTGGCCGTGTACTTCTGGGCACCGCTGGCCCGGTCGGTACCGACGTAGGTGCCGTCGTCGGCAGGCGACGGTGCCCACTTGGTGCTCATGTCGGTCAGGTTGACGAAGAAGTCGTTCGTCAACTGGCCCGGACGGTCGGTGAGCACACCGAGCTTGGTGCCGCCGTGGTTGACGTCCAGCCCGCGCAGGCCGCCGAGCAGCACGGTCATCTCGGGCGCCGTCAGGTTGAGCAGGTTGGCGCGGTCGATGAGGTGGTACTCGGCCGGGTACTGCAGACCCTTGCCCGCGTAGTTGCGGAAGCCGTCGGCCTTGGGCTCCAGGTAGGAGAACGACTCGACGTCGGTCTGCTCTTGGGTGGCGTCGCCACGGCCCGGGGTGAACGGCACCTCGATGTCGTGGCCGGCCGCCTTGGCCGCCGTCTCGACACCGACGTTGCCCGCGAGCACCACCAGGTCGGCGAACGACACGTCGACGCCCGCACCGGCCTGGATCTCCTCCAGCTTGCTGATCACCTGGGCGAGCTCGTCGGACTCGTTGACCTCCCAGCCGAGCTGCGGCTGCAGCCGGATCCGGCCGCCGTTGGCGCCGCCGCGCATGTCGCTGTGGCGGTACGACGACGCCGCCTTCCACGCGGTCGAAACCAGTTGCTGCACAGTCAGACCCGACTCGGCGATCGCGCTCTTGAGCTTCGCGATGTCGTCGGCCGACAGCGGCTTGCCTGCCGGGATGACGTCCTGCCACTGCCAGGTCTGCTTCGGCACGAGCGGCCCGAGGTAGCGGGTCACCGGACCCATGTCACGGTGCAGCAGCTTGAACCAGGCCTTGGCGTACTCCTCGGCGAGCTCTTCCGGGTGATCCAGCCAGCGGCGGGTGATCTTCTCGTAGATCGGGTCCATCCGCATCGACAGGTCGGTGGTCAGCATCGACGGGTGGGTCTTGCCGCTGCCCTGCGCCATCGGCACCGAGTTGGCCCAGCCGTTGTCCTTGGGCTTCCACTGGTGGGCGCCCGCGGGGCTCTTGGTCAGCTCCCACTCGTTGCTGTAGAGGATCTCCAGGAAGCTGTTGTCCCACTTGGTGGGGGTGTGGGTCCAGGTGACCTCGAGGCCGCTGCTGACGGTTTCGTTGCCGACGCCCGAGTTGGCCCAGCCGAGGCCCATCTGCTCAAGCGGTGCGGCTTCTGGCTCCGGGCCGTTCTCGACCTCGGTGGCACCGTGCGTCTTGCCGAAGGTGTGGCCGCCGACGATCAACGCCGCCGTCTCGATGTCGTTCATCGCCATGCGGCCGAAGGTCTCGCGGATGTCGATGGCCGCGGCCACCGGATCCGGATTGCCTTCCGGGCCTTCGGGGTTGACGTAGATCAGACCCATGTGGCTGGCACCGAGCGGGTTCTCCAGCTTGGTGCGGTCACCGTTGGCGCCGGCGTAGCGCTCCTGCGAGCCCAGCCACTCGTGCTCGGCGCCCCAGTAGATGTCCTCCTCGGGCTCCCAGTAATCCGGGCGGCCGAACGCGAAACCGGCCGTCTTGAAGCCCATGTGCTCCATCGCCCGGTTGCCCGCGTAGACGATCAGGTCCGACCACGAGATCTTCTTGCCGTACTTCTTCTTGAGCGGCCAGAGCAGGCGGCGGGCCTTGTCGAGGCTCACGTTGTCGGGCCAGCTGTTGAGCGGCGCGAAGCGCTGCATGCCCTTGCCGCCGCCGCCGCGGCCGTCCTCGACGCGGTAGGTGCCCGCGGCGTGCCACGACATCCGGACGAACAGCGGGCCGTAGTGACCGAAGTCGGCGGGCCACCACTCCTGGGAGTTGGTCAGCAGCTCGTCGAAATCCTTTTGGAACTGCTCGAAGTCGAGCGTCTGGACGGCTTCGCGGTAGTCATACCCCTCGTCCATCGGGTCGATGGCCTCGGGATCCTTCTGCAGGATCTTCAGGTTGACCGCATTGGGCCACCAATCCCGGTTGCTGCCACCCTCGACGGGCGGCTTGATGCGCATGGGGCAGCCTGCGGCGGGCTCGGTTTGGGCTTCACCAATCGGAGGGTGTGTTTCGGCTTCGGCCATGACAAATCCTTTCCGGGGCTGTCGGTTAAGGGGTTTTAACTATTTGGCGCGGTGGAGCATTCGGGGCACAGGCCCCAGTAGACGACCTCGGCTTCGTCGATCGAGAAGCCGTGGTCGTCGGACGCGGTCAGGCAAGGGGCTGCCCCGACCGCACAGTCGACGTCGGCGATGGCACCGCACGATCGGCACACGACGTGATGGTGGTTGTCGCCGACTCGTGACTCGTAGCGAGCCACGGAGCCCGACGGCTGGATGCGCCGCACCAGACGCGCTGCGGTCAACGCGTGCAGCGAGTCGTACACGGCCTGGTGCGACACGTCGGGCAACTCTTCTCGTACGGCACGGATGATCGTGTCCGTGTCGGCGTGCGGGTGCGTGTGCACCGCACCGAGAACCGCCACCCGGGGTCTGGTCACGCGCATGTCGGCTCTCCGCAGCATGTGCTGGAAGTCCGTAGTCGTGGCCACGAACAGAAGTCTTACTGCTTTTCTGGAATTAGTCAAGAATAAAGTTCTCGACGGTTCCGCAGCAGGTCAGGGGCTAGAGAAGCTCCAGCCGGCGCGCCATGTCGGACACGAAGACGCCGTCGGGGTCCACTTTGCGCCGCACCGCGATCCACTCGTCGATGCGCGGATACATGGCGTGGAACGTCTCAGCCGTGGTGCGCGAATCCTTGGCCGTGTAGAGGCGCCCGCCGAACTCCAGGACGCGCTTGTCGAGATCGTTGAGGAACTCGTTGAGCCCGGCCTTGATCGGGAAGTCCACGCACACGTTCCACCCCGGGATCGGGAAGCTCAGCGGTGCCTGATTGCCGGGACCGAACAGCTTGAAGACGTTGAGGAACGAGTAGTGCCCCGAACGCTGGATGTCGTAGATGATGCCCTTGAACTCTTCGACGGCCTCGGTGGGCACCACGAACTGGTACTGGCCGAATCCGGCGGAGCCGTAGGCGCGATTCCACTCCCCGAACATGTCGAGCGGGTGATAGAACTGCGTCAGGTTCTGCACTTTGTTGCGGTATGTGCCCGACTTGCGGTACCACAACTCGCCGATCGGCATGAACGTGAACTTGTTGGCGAGCCCGTTCGGGAAGATGTCGGGCAGGGTAAGTAGTTGCGGCGCATCGAATTTCAGCGGATCCTTCTGCAGCTTGGGCGGCAGTTGGTCGAGCTTGGCCAACGAGCCGCGGGAGATCGCGGCCCGGCCCAGTTTGGGCGGCTTGCTGATCGCGTCGAACCACGCGCTCGAGTACGTGTAATTGGACTCGCTGCCGTCGCTGTGGAACGCGATGGTCTCGTCGAGGGTCTTCGTCACGTCGCCGTCGGCGATGAAGTAGGCCGTCTCGGTGGGCGTCATCTCGATCGTCGCGCGCAGGATGATGCCGGTCAGGCCGTTGCCGCCCACCGTCGCCCAGAAGATGTCGGCGTTGTCACCATCCGGCGTCAGGTGCAGCACCTCGCCGTTCGCGGTCAGCAACTCCATCGAGCGCACGTGGTTGCCGAAACTGCCCGCGCTGTGGTGGTTCTTGCCGTGGATGTCGCAGCCGATCGCACCGCCGATCGTGACTTGGCGCGTGCCCGGCAGTACCGGCACCCAGAGCCCATGCGGCAGTGCGGCTTTCATCAGCTGGTCGAGGTTCACCCCACCGTCGACGTCGACCAGCCTGGTGCCCGAGTCGATCGAGTGGATGCGGTTGAGCGCGGCCATGTCGATGACGAGGCCGCCACCGTTTTGTGCGTTGTCTCCGTACGAGCGGCCGAGGCCGCGCGCGATCACGCCCCGGCCCCCCTCTTCGGCCGCGGCCACGACGGCCTTGATGATGACCTCGGGGTCACTGGTCGACAGCACGTGCGCATAGGTCGGCGCGGTGCGCCCCCAGCCCATCAAGCGCTTGGTGGTGGTCGGAAACTCGGTCGTTGCCATCGTCCCGAAGCGTACCGCGTCGGCGGTCGCGTCCCCGATACCTAAGGGGACGCGGTCAACTGCTCGTCCTGCGTGTTCTCGGGCGACTCCGTCGGGCGCAGGAACAGCTGGAGCAGCACGCCTGCCAGCGCACATGCCGACATCACGAAGAAGCAGACGATGTAGCCGCCGTGCGCGGTCCAGCCGCCGCCCAGCGAGATCAGCCGCCCCATGAGCAGTGGCGCGATGCCGCCGCCGATGAACATGGCGGTGGTGATGATGCCGTTCGCGGTCGAGACGGCACCTTCCGGTGCGGCGTCGGAGGCCGCCGCGTAGTAGATGGGCCACACCGCGTTCGCGACCAAGCCGAAGGCCAACTGGATGACCACGACGAGCAGCGACGACGTGGCGAAATAGAAGCACGCCACGCTGATCGCCATCCAGATCCCGCAGATCATGATGGTGGTCTTGCGTCCGATCACATCCGACAGCGTCGGCCACAGAATCTGGCCGAGGATCCCGGTGAACGCGAAGACGACGCTGAGACCTGCCGATTCGGCGAGTGAGAGCCCGACGACGTTGTAGAGGTAGGCCGGAAGCACCACGTTGATGCCCATGTAGACGATCTGGGTGAGCAGCGTTGTGAGCGCCGTGAGATTGATGCACCGGTTCCGGAAGCAGGCCGAGATCAAACCCTTCCCGCCGGCCGCCCGGTCGAGGTCGCCATCGGGCGGGGTGAGGCCCTTGTCGGCGATGTCCTCATACAGCGTGGCGATGCGATCCGCGGTCGAGTACCGGCCCCAGAAGATCATGAGCGGGACGGCGACGATCAGGCCGAGAAACAGGGTGTAGGACCAGTTGGAGGCGCCGAACACCGCGATCACGACGGCCGCGGACAGGCCACTCAGCAGCGATCCTACGGGGTAACCCGTGTGGTGCACGCCGAGTGCGAATCCGCGGCGCTCCTTGGGCCACCATTCGGCGGTGTTGCTGACGCCCACCGGCTCACCCCACCCGGCGCCCAGGTTGACGCCGACGCGCAGCGCGATGAAGGCGACCGCATGTGAGCTGACGGCCTTCAGGCCCGACACGAACGAGAGTGCGGTGTAACCGATTACGAGCGGCACCTGGAAGCGGGCGCGTTTCCACCCGCCGCCGTATTTGTCGCTGAGCGTCGAACCCGGGATCGCCAGGACGGCAAGCGAAATCATGATGAGCGACGCGATCGCGCCCCACGCGTCCGGGCTGAAGTGGAACTGCTCGGAGATCGTTGGCCCGAGCCGCAGGATTATCTCGCGGTCGTAGGCGTTGAGGATCCAGATCAGCCAGCACACGGCAAGCGAGATCCACGAATACTTGTGCGTGTTGCGCAGGGAGCCGCGGGGCGAGGCAACTTTCATGGGGTGCGTCCTTGAGGGTGGATTACTATGCGCCGAAGCGGGTTTCGGGAATGCCGTGGACTCCGAGGCCGCGGATCGCGAACAGAGATCCACGGAGCTGGCCGTCGCCGGGGAAGCGGGGCAGCGGCGGGCGTGCCATGGACGTCACGTAGAGGACGTCGAGATCGGCTCCGCCGAACATGACGCTCGTGGGTTTGCGGACCGGGAAGTCGATGACGCGGTCGACCGATCCGTCCGGCGCGTACCGAATGATCTTGCCGCCGTAGACCAGTGCCTGCCACAGGTAGCCGTCGGCGTCGACCGTCGCGCCGTCGGCCGCACCGCCCGAGCTCGTGTCGACCCTGGCGAACGTGCGGCGGTTGGCCACCGCCCCGGTGTCGAGGTCGTAGTCGTAGGCCCAGATCTCGCCGGTCCAGGTGTCGCAGAAGTACAGCGTTTCGCCATCGGGGCTCCAGCACGGACCGTTCGACACGGTGATCCCCTCGTCGAGCACCGCGAGTGAGCCGTCCGGGCGGTAGCTGTAGAGCTTGCCGCTTGCGGATTCCTCCAGCGTGTCCATCGACCCGAACACGAAGCGCCCGCGCTTGTCGACCTTGCCGTCGTTGAGCCGGTTGTTCGGCAGGTCGGCTTCCGGATCGATCAATTCCGTGAGGGTGCCGTCCGCCAGATCGAGCTTGGACAACCCGTTCTGCAGCGCGACGATCGCGTGCGCACCGTCGCGGCACAGCGCCATCGAACCGATCTTCTGACCGACGTCCCACGCCCGGATCTGCGAGCCCTCCGCGGTCGACCGGAAGATGCGGCCGTCCGCGCTGTCGATCCAATACAGCAATTGCTGCTCGCAGTCCCACAGTGGCCCCTCGCCCAGGGTGGTCTTGAGATCGACGACGACGTCGATCGTGGGTGTGGCGTAGCGGTCAGACATTGGGGGAACGCTATGAGCGCATGCTGATGTTCAGCAACGTTAAGTTGTGATCTTGGGCATGGACCCCGATCAGCAGTGGTCGGCGGCACTCATCAGGAGGCGTTCGCCGCGCGATTCAGCACTCCGGCCGCCTCGGTGCGGGTCGGGTCAACTTAACGTTGCTTAACGATTTGGGTCACACTTAACGTCGGGGCACCAACCACGGTGGAGGAGGTGAACCGGTGAGGGCACGTGTATCGGCGGCCGATGTCGCGCGGGCGGTCGGCGTCTCGCCGGCAACCGTCTCTTATGTGATGAACGGCCGCAGCGGCGTGTCCGAGCAGACCCGTGCGCGGATCCTGGAGGTCGCCGAGGAGCTCGGCCACATCTCCAGCGCACGTGCCGATCGGCTGCGCTCGCATCAGACCCGGGTCATCGGCCTCGTCCTAACCGACATCGCCAATCCCTTCTACACCGAGATCGCGGCCGGCACGATCGACGCCGCCCGGGCCCGTGGCTATGAGGTGTTCCTCGCCCACACCCAGGAAGATCCGGATACCTTGCGTTCGGTGGTGGACGCCATGATCGCCCGCCACGTCGACGGCGTGGTGTTCACCGTGCTGCACCCCGACGACGGCGACGTCATCCGCGCGCTGCGCAGTGCTCATATCCCGCTCGTGCAGCTGTCGCGGCGAATCGAGCGCATCGACGCCGACTTCGTCGGGATCGACGATCGGGCCGCGGCCTCGGAGATGATGGAACACGTTGTGGGCCATGGCTACCGCGACATCGTGACGATCGTCGGGCCCCGTACGTCGAGCGCATCGGCCGCCAGGGAAGAAGGATTCGTCCACACCGCCGAATCACATGGGATCCGCAGCATCGCCTCGCACCGCATCAGCACCTATCTCAGCGAACGTGGTGGCTACGTCGCCGTCGAGCAGGTGCTCGCACGTAAAGCCATCCCACACGTGATCGTGTGCGGCAGCGACGCCATCGCTCTCGGCGCGATCAGCGCGCTTCGCGCGCACGCGATCAACGTGGGCGAGGACGTCGCGGTCACCGGTTTCGACGGCCTGTATCCCGGCACGTCTCCGCTCGTCGAACTCACCACGGTCAACCAACCACGCCGCGAAATGGCCGAGCAGGCAATCGAACTCCTGACCCGCCGCATCGACGGTGCCGGAGGCTCGTTCCAATCGGTTCTTCGCGCACACCAACTCCGCATCGGCACCACCTGCGGTTGCCCGCGTAACCGCGCCGCCGCCTGACACAACCAAAACACCGCGATCCCTGGGCAATACCGCCCACGGGACTACCTTTCGACACCCTGCAGAAGGGGCTTTGCCATGGGCACGGACACCGAGCTGAACAAGCTCATCTTCCGCAAGCTGATGCCGCTGTTGATCGCGGCCTACATCATCGCGTTCATCGACCGCACCAACATCGGCCTGGCCAAGAACCACCTCGAGGCCGACCTCGGACTCTCCGCGGCCGCATACGGTTTGGGTGCCGGGCTGTTCTTCCTGGCCTATTCGCTGTGCGAGGTGCCGAGCAACCTCATCATGCACCGCGTCGGGGCCCGGCTGTGGATCACCCGGATCATGGTGACGTGGGGCCTGTTGTCGGCGGCCATGGCTTTCGTCCAGGGGCCGGTGTCCTTCTACATCCTTCGGGTGCTACTCGGGATGGCCGAGGCCGGGCTGTTTCCCGGCGTGATGCTCTACCTCACGTACTGGTTCGGGCGCGAGCAGCGGGCCCGGGCCAACGGTGCCTTCCTGGTCGCGGTCTGCCTCGCGAACATCATGGGCGCACCCATCGGCGGTGCCCTGCTCGGTATGGACGGCGTGCTCGGCTGGCACGGGTGGCAGTGGATGTTCGTCATCGAAGGCCTGCCCGCCGTCGCACTCGCGTTCGTCGTGTACAAGTTCCTGCCGAACGGCCCGCAGGACGCGAAATGGCTTGACCCGCAACAGGCCCGCGAGCTCACCGCGCGGCTGGCCCGCGAGCAGCAGGAGGGCGCCCAGGCCTCGGGCACCCACTCGTTCGCCGGGGTGTTCCGCGACAAGCAGATCCTGTTGGTCATCGCGGTCTACTTCACCCACCAGATCGCGGTTTACAGCCTCACCTACTTCCTGCCCGGGATCATCGGCGAATGGGGGGAGATGACCGACCTCACGATCGGTCTGCTCACCGCGCTGCCGTGGGTCGCGGCCGCGATCGGCACGCTCGTGTTGCCGCGCTACGCGACCGATGGGCGACGTTCCCGCACGATGCTGTTCGGCGGCATGGCCGCGATGGTCATCGGCTTCACGGTCGGGGCGGTCGCCGGGCCGGCCCTTGCACTCGTCGGGTTCTGCGTCGCGGCATCGACTTTCTTTGTCGTCCAGTCGATTCTGTTCGCGGTCCCGGCCTCCAGATTGGCAGGCGCGGCGCTGGCCGGCGGCCTGGCGCTCGTGAATACGCTTGGCATCCTCGGCGGTTTCGTCGGGCCGTTCGTGATGGGGCTGCTCGAATCGGCGACCGACAACCCCTCGGCCGGGCTGTGGTTCGTCATCGCACTCGTCTTCATCGGAGCCCTCGTGAGCCTGAGCCTCAAGATCCAGGACGCCCCGGAGAAGGCCACAGAGAAAGAGGTAACAGCATGACCGACCGAATCCTCGTCGTGGGCGCGGGCGCCATCGGCGGTGTCACCGCGGCCCATCTCGCGCGCGCCGGACACGATGTCATGGTGCTCGACGCCAACACCGAACACGTCCGGTTGATGAACTCGCCGGGGCTCCGGTTCGATGAGCTCGGCGAGACGTCGATCGTCCCGATCACCGCGGTCGACAAACCCGCCGACCTGCCGGGTCGATTCTCCTATGCGTTGGTCACCCTGAAGGCGCCCTACCTCGATGTCGCGCTGTCGCCGTTGGTCGCCGGTGACCTGGTGGACACCTATGTGTCTCTCGGAAACGGGTTGGTGCAGAACAGCGTCGAGCAGATCGTCGGCCCGGACCGGCTGGTCATCGGCATCACCGAGTGGGGCGCGACCAATCTGGGCCCCGGCCACCTCGCGCAGACCACCGTCGCACCGTTCGTGATCGGCGAGGCCGACGGCAGCGACAGCCAACGGATCGAGAAGCTGCGCGACATCCTCTCGGCCGCGGCCGAGGTGCGCATCTCGCCGCGCATCGTCGGCCAGATCTGGACGAAGCTACTGCTCAACAGCACGTTCTCCGGGCTCGGGGCGGTCAGCGGAATGCTGTACCGCGAGGTCGTGGCCGAGCCGCCCGGCCGCGAGCTCGCCTACCGGCTGTGGACCGAGGCCTACGACGTCGCCGACGCGGCCGGCATCGAGCTCGACGAGATCGTCGGTGTGCAGCCGGACCGGCTCGTCGTCCGGTCCGGGGCGGATCTCGAACATGCCGACGCCGCACTGCGCATCCTGATGGACCGGCTCGGTGCGACCAAGGCCTCGATGCTGCAAGACCTCGAACGCGGTGCGATCACCGAGGTCGACGTCATCAACGGCGGGGTGTGCTCGACAGCCCAGAAAGCCGGTGTCACAAGCCCGTTGAACGCCCGCATCGTCGAGCTCGTGCACGACTGCGAGCGCGGGAGCCGGGCCCCGGGCCGGGCCACGCTCGAAGCCCTCGCCGAAGTTCCCGCCTGAACCCCAACCAATGAAGGAGTAAGACCGTGAACGACAAGGTCATCATCACCTGCGCGCTGACCGGCGGCATGACCGTGCCCGCCCAGAGCAAGGCCATTCCGATCACCGTCGATCAGATCGTCGAAGAGGGCGTCAAGGCAGCCGAGGCCGGCGCGTCCGTTTTGCATGTCCACGTGCGGGAGGAAGCGACCGGTCGTCCGGTCGCCGATCTCGATCTGTTCGAGCGGGCGCTGTCGGAGCTGAAGAAGAACACCGACGCCGTCATCCAGCCGACCACCGGCGGCGGTCGCGGCATGACCGTCGAAGAGCGGGCCTCGGTCCTCAAGTTCCGTCCCGAGATGGCGACGTTCAACGCAGGCAGCTTCAACTTCGGGCTGTTCCCGGTCGCGTCGCGCGATTTGCCGTTCGCCGACTGGGAACGCGAATACCTCGAAGGTACAACAGATTACATCTTCAAGAACACCTTCGCGGATATGACCTACATGGCTGAGCAGATGCGCCAGGCACAGACGCGCCCCGAGATCGAGGTGTACGACGTCGGCCACATCTACAACCTCGAGCAGCTCGTCAAGGACGGCGTGCTGGAGCCGCCGTTCAACCTGCAGTTCGTGCTCGGCGTGCTCGGTGCCAACGCCGCCGAACCCGATCAGCTCATCCACATGTTGCGCACCGCCGAGCGGGTCTTCGGCAGGGACTCGTTCACCTGGTCGGCCGCCGGGGTGGGGTATCGCGGCGAGTTCAGCCTGGCCGCCCTGTCGTTGACCCTCGGCGGCAACGTGCGGGTCGGACTCGAGGACAACCTGCGGGTCACCAGGACCGAGAACGCGTCGTCGAACGCGGAGCTCGTGCAGAAGGTCGCGCAACTTGCCGCGCTGTTCGATCGCACACCCGCCACCCCGGATGAGGCGCGCCAGTATCTCGGTCTGAAAGGTGCTGGGGCAGTTGCGTTCTGAGATGCGACGTGGACTCGACAAGGTCGTCGACAGTGCCGCACGCGCGGTTGCCGACATCCCCAGCGGGGCGTCGCTCGCCGTCGGTGGCTTCGGGTTGTGCGGCATACCCTCCGTCCTGATCGGAGCGCTGTTCGAGCACGGGGCCGACGATCTCGAAGTCGTCTCCAACAACTGCGGGGTCGACGACTGGGGGCTGGGAATACTGCTGGCTGCCGGCCGGATCCGGCGCACGGTGGCCTCCTACGTCGGCGAGAACAAGGAGTTCTCCCGTCAGTACCTGTCCGGTGAACTCGAAGTCGAACTGACCCCGCAGGGCACCCTCGCCGAGCGAATGCGCGCCGGCGGCAGCGGAATTCCCGCGTTCTACACCGCGACCGGTGTCGGCACCCAGATCGCCGACGGCGGGCTGCCGTGGCGGTACGCGCCCGACGGCACGGTCGCGGTCGCGTCGCCGGCCAAGGAGACCCGGGTCTTCGACGGCCGCGAGTACATCCTCGAGGAATCGATCGCCTGCGACTACGCGCTCGTCCGCGCCTGGAAGGGCGACCGGTACGGCAATCTCGTGTATCGCGACGCGGCAAGGAATTTCAACCCACTCGCGGCCATGTGCGGGCAGACCACGATCGCCGAGGTCGAACAACTCGTCGAACCCGGCGAGATCGACCCCAACGACATCCACACCCCCGGGGTGTTCGTGCACCGTGTCGTGGCGCTGACCCCGGAGCAGGCCACCGACAAGCGAATCGAGAAGCGGACCGTGAGGACGACAGCATGAGCTGGACACGCGATCAGATGGCTGCCCGCGCAGCCGCCGAGCTGACCGACGGCTCGTACGTCAACCTCGGCATCGGACTGCCCACGCTGGTGCCCGGGTTCGTCCCGGACGATGTCGAACTGTCCCTACAGAGCGAGAACGGGATCCTCGGCGTCGGCGCCTATCCGTTCGACGGCGACGAGAGCCCCGACCTCATCAACGCGGGCAAGGAGACCGTCACCGTCCGTCCCGGCGCGTCGTTCTTCGACTCGTCGACCTCGTTCGGCATGATCCGGGCCCGCAAGATCGATGCCGCGATCCTCGGCGCCATGCAGGTCTCGGCGTCCGGCGACATCGCGAACTGGATGATCCCCGGAAAGATGGTCAAGGGCATGGGCGGTGCGATGGACCTCGTGCACGGCGCCCGGCGCGTCATCGTACTCATGGAACACATCGCCAGGGACGGCAGCTACAAGATCGTCAACGAGTGCTCGCTGCCCTACACGGGACGGGGCGTCGTCGAGCGCATCATCACCGATCTCGCGGTGCTCGACGTCACCCCCGCCGGACTCGAACTCGTCGAACTCGCGCCCGGCGTCACCGAGGCTGAGGTCCGCGACAAGACCGAGCCGCCGCTGCTCAGCGCAGCCGGAAGATGACCGCGCGCTGCACCACGAAGTTGATGACCGTCGCGGTGCCCTGGGCGATGACGAACGCGACGGGCACGCGCCACGGCTTCTCGTCCCAGGCCATGTAGAACACGTAATTGATCCCGACCTGCACCGCGTAGGTCAGCGCGTACAGCACGCACACCGCGATGAACCGGGCCTTGCTGGGCGGCGCCTGGAACGTCCAGCGCCGGTTGATCAGGTAGGCCGTGGTGGTGCCCGCGATGAAGCTCAGCGTCTTGGCGATGTTGACGTGCATGCCGGTCGCGAGCAGCGCGACATACAGGCCGAAGTCGACGATCGCCGACAACCCGCCGGTGACGATGAACCGGAACGCCTGCGTCGTCAGACTCAGGCGTGGGGTCGTTGGTGCGGTGTCGGCCACTCGGGCAGCTTAGCGAGGGCCTACCGTGCGGGTGTGTTGCAGATGGTGCTCAACTATCTCGGTATCGCCGTGTTCGCGTCGTCGGGCGCGATGGTCGCGATCCGCAAGGGCTTCGACCTGTTCGGCATCGCGGCGCTCGGGATCATGACGGGCGTCGGCGGCGGTGTGGTGCGTGACCTGTTCCTCAACATCAGTCCGCCGACGTCGATCCAGCACTGGCCCAACGTCACGGTGGCCCTGGTGGCCACGGCGGTGGCCACGCTGACCGCGCGGCTGTTCATCCGGATGAGGCGCAGCGTGCTCACGCTCGACGCCATCGGTATGGGCTTCTTCGCGACGTCGGGTGCGGCCATCGCGGTGGATCACGGCGCGAGCTGGTTCGCGGCAGCGCTGATCGGCATGACCACCGCGATCGGCGGCGGCATCATCCGCGACGTACTCGCGCGCGAGGTGCCGATGCTGCTCGGTCCCGACGAGCTGTATGCCGTTCCGGCGATGCTCGGTGCGGCGGCCTACGCCGTCATCGACTATTTCGGCCCGCAGTGGGTGGGTCTGGTCGTGGGCACCGTGCTCGCGACCGTGCTGCGGCTGGCCGGCCTGGTGTTCCACTGGCGGTTGCCAACGGGGCCCGCCGATCTGATCGTGCGCGGCGAGACCTAGCGCAACACCTCGGACAGCACGCTCACAAGTGCGTCGACCGCGGGCCCGAAGGCGTGTTCGGCAGGCCCGCCGATGCCCACGAGCACCCCGTCCGGATTGGGGAGTGCCGGATCGGCCATGGGGTGGCGCATGATCGCGAGCCCGTTCAACGCGATGCCCGCCTCGCCTGCCCGGTGCAGCACCTCGGGCTCGGCCCCGTCGGGCAGGGTCAGCAGCATGTTCACGCCGGCGACCAGGCCGCCGATACCCACGTCGAATCCGTCCAGTGCGGCGACCAGCGCGTCCCGCCTGCGTCGGTACCGGTTGCGCATGCGCCGGACGTGGCGGTCGTAGCCGCCGGTGCCGATGAAATCGGCCAGCGTGAGCGACGTGATCGCGTTGACGTGGTACTGCTGTCCGCCGGCCGCCGCGATCACCGGATCGATGAGCGCCTCGGGGAGAACCATCCAGCCGACGCGCAGCGTCTGGGCCATGGCCTTGCTGGCCGAGCCCAGATAGATGACCCGTTCGGGATCGAGCGCCTGCAGGGCACCGATCGGCTGGCGGTCGTAGCGGAACTCGCCGTCGTAGTCGTCGTCGATCACGTAGCCGCCGGTGCGCCGCGCCCACTCGACGGCGGCGGTGCGGCGCGCCGGATGCAGGGCCATGCCGAACGGGCTCTGGTGGGCCGGAGTGAGCAGTGCGGCCGGGGTGTCGAGCCCGTCGAGATCGCCGACCACCGCACCGTGTTCGTCGATCCCGATGGGCGTGGTCCCGATGCCCATCGCGGCCCACGCGTCGCGAAAGATGAAGAGCCCGTACGCTTCCACGGCGATCGGACGGGTTGTCCCGAACACTTTGCCGAGCAGTTCGACGCCGTCACGCACACCGGCGCAGATGACGATCGATTCGGGTGTCGTGCGCACACCTCTGACCCGGCCGAGGTATTCGGCGAGTGCCTCCCGCAGCTCGGCATGCCCGCGCGGATCGCCCATCCGCAGTGCGGACACCGGGGCGTTCAACAGTGCGCGTCGCGTCGAGGCCAGCCACGCGGTGCGCGGAAACTCCGCGACGTCCGGCGAACCGGGCATCAGGTTGTGCTTGGGAACGATCGTCGTGCGCCGCGGCCGCCGCACCGGCGGCGTCACCGCGGATCTGGCGACCCACGTGCCGGCGCCTTGACGCGAGGCCAGCCAGCCTTCCGCGACGAGTTCGGCGTACGCCTCGGCGACGGTGTTGCGGGCCAGCCCGAGATCGGCGGCCAGGGTGCGCGACGGCGGCAGCACGGTGTCGGTGGCCAGCCGACCGGACCGGATACCGTCCCGCAGCGCCTGGATCAGCTGTTCCCTGGCAGTCCGGCTGCCCGGTTCGATGACCGTGCGCAGCTCGAGATGCAAGTCCCGACTGCCAGAATTGGCCCGCGAATTCACCCTTAGATTGAACCATCTAGACGGGACTTTGGCGGCTAGCGTTTATGGCATGACGCAGACACTCGAATCCACCAAGACCACCGACCGGCTCAAGATCTACAAGGCTTCACCCGAGCTCTACGACGCCATGATGACGCTGTCCAACGCATCGGCGAAGGACATCGACCCCACCATCGCCGAGCTCATCAAGATCCGCGCCTCGCAGCTCAACCGCTGCGCGTTCTGCCTCGACATGCACACCCACGACGCCCGTCAGCACGGCGAAACCGAACAGCGGCTCGCGCTGATCGCCGCGTGGGAAGAGGCCGGTGATCTGTTCACCGAGCAAGAGCAGGCCGCACTCGCGCTGACCGAAGCCATGACGGACCTGAGCCACGGCC
This sequence comes from Mycolicibacterium wolinskyi, assembly GCF_002101965.1. Classification (GTDB taxonomy): domain Bacteria; phylum Actinomycetota; class Actinomycetes; order Mycobacteriales; family Mycobacteriaceae; genus Mycobacterium; species Mycobacterium wolinskyi. The sequence goes on along the minus strand of NZ_LQQA01000013.1, from coordinate 30,003 downwards.
CGGTCTCTGACGAGGTTTATGCCCGGGCCGCCGCCGCGTTCACCGAACGTGAACTCGGCCAAGTCATTTCGATGGCGGTCACCATCAACGCGTGGAACCGCATCAACGCCGCGGTGAAGACGCCACCGCCGCGGCGCTGACGCTGGGAAACTGAAGGGGTGCAGACCCGGTCCGGTGCGCAGATCACCGTGCACGGTGCTGTCGTGCACAAGCTGCACCGGCCGGGTACCGACCCGCGGGCACTTGCCGCTCGCCTACACACCGCGCGCGGACTCGACGTCTTCGTGGCGCCGCTGTCGCTCACACCGGAACGGGTCGGTGACCGATGGCGGACCCGGTGGCCGCTCGTGGAAACCCTTGCCGAAGAGCCGGATTCGGTTCCGTGGGCGGAGATCGCGCGGCTGCTGGCGCGGCTGCACAACGCGTCGTTCGTGCCCAGGCTCCCCGCCCACGGCTGGCCGGCTCGCCTGCGGCGGGCGGTAGATCGGGCCCGCGGATACGACGTGATCGTGCGCGCCGCGGCCGGTCTGCCCGACCAAGCGTGGCGGGCCGGTTCGGCCGACCGCCCGCGCACGCTCGTACACGGCGACTTCCATCTCGGCCAGCTGGGCCACCGGGCTCCGGGCCCATGGCAACTCATCGATGTCGACGATCTCGGCGTCGGCGATCCGGCCTGGGACCTGGCCCGCCCGGCCGGGTTCTGGGCCGCGGGCCTGATTCCCGACGCCGACTGGGGCGCGTTCGTCGACGCATACCGGGCGGCAGGCGGCCCAGCACTGCCGTCGGGTGACCCGTGGCCGGTGCTGGAACCGTTCGCCCGCGCCGCCGTCATCCAGGCCGCCGCGAACGATCCCGAAGACGAGATGTTGTCGGCGGCCTGTGCGCGGATGCCTCAGCTGGAGAAGAACAGCCGGCCGAAGCCCTGCTTGCGGTAGTGCTTGTTGCCGCGATGGCCCCAGCCCGGCCCGTAGTTCGCGTGTCCGTAACTCTGCCCGTAGCCGGAGTGGGCCGGTGGAGGCGGGGGTGCGGACTGCACGAACCGGTTCTCCATCTGGGTCAGCGCCTCGAGCTCGCCGAAGTCCAGGAAGATGCCACGGCACGTGTCGCACTGCTCGAGGTGGATGCCGTTGCGTTCATAGGTCTTCATGACCCCGGCGCACTTCGGGCACAGCAGGTTGTTACCCACCCCGTGTGTCGGAGGGGTCTTCGGGGGCTCATATGGCGGGATGCTCATATCGCCATAACGACCGAAGCCGCTGTGAAGTGCCTGTGAACTTTTTGGCCCTACTATGCGGCTGATGAGCGAGAGTCGGGTACTCGTGGTGCTCTCCGGGCTTCCCGGGGTCGGGAAGACGACCGTGGCTCGCCGCGTCGGCGAACGTCTGGGTGCGGTGCATCTGCGTATCGACACGATCGAGGCCGCGATGGTCCGGTCCGGACTCGTCGCAGCGGCGGGCGGCTGGGACAACGCACCAGATGCGGGTTACCAAGTGGCGTACAGCGTCGCGTCCGATTTGTTGCGGGCCGGGCACGACGTCGTCGCCGACAGCGTGAACCCGCTCGGTGTCACGCGGCGGGCCTGGGCCGATGTCGCCGGAGCAGCCGATGCGGTCGCCATCAACGTCGAGGTCATCTGCAGCGACATGGATATGCACCGCGAGCGCGTCGAGAGGCGGACGTCGGATCTGGACGGACTCGTCGTTCCCACGTGGGAGCAGGTCCTGAGCCGGAGATATGAACCCTGGAGCACCCCGGTGCTTCGCGTCGACACCGCGACGGACGCCGACGCCGCAGTGAACGACATCGTCTCGGCGGTACGCGCACGGTAGTTGTCGGTGCGCGGGCGTAGCATCGATCACATGTTCGAAAGTTTGTTCGATATCGATCCGGGGGCGTCGGAGCAACAGCTGCGCGCCCTGGTCGAGAAGTACGAACTGCTGAAACCGGCGCTGGCGGCCGCCCAGGCCCGCGCGACGGCGTTGTGGGATGCCAAGCGCCGCGCCCGCGAAGCCGCCGACGGGGTGCCGGCCGCCAAACGCGGCAAAGGTTTGGCCGCCGAGGTCGCGTTGGCGCGGCGCGAGGCACCCAAGAAAGGCGACCAGTATCTCGGGCTGGCCAAAGCACTCGTCCACGAGATGCCCCACACCCTGGCCGCCCTGGAAGCGGGGATGCTCTCGGAATGGCGCGCCACCCTGATCGTGCGGGAATCAGCCTGCCTGGAGGTGGAGGACCGGCGCCGGCTGGATGGCGAACTGTGCGCCGATACGACACGGCTGCAGGGGTGGGGCAACAGTCGGGTCAAGGCCGAGGCCCGCAAGATCGCGCTGCGCCTGGATGCCGCGGCGGTCGTCGAACGGGCGGCCAAGGCCGCCGCCGACCGCGGCGTGTGGATCCGCCCCGCCCCCGACACCATGGCGTATGTGACGGTGCTGTTGCCCGTCGCCCGAGCCGTCGCGGTCTATGCCGCCTGCAAAAACGCCGCCGACACCACCTACGACGACCGCAGCCGCGGCCAGATCATGGCCGACAGCGTCTACGAACGCGTCACCGGCCGACCGGCGGATGTGGCTGAACCGGTCGCGGTGAAACTCGTGATCACCGACGAGACATTGTTGGGCGGTTCACAGGTGCCTGCTCATATCAGTGGCTATGGTCCGGTGCCCGCGGAAGTGGCCCGAAAGTTGGTGGCCGACGCGGTCGGTGATGAGCGGTCGAAGGCGACGTTGCAGCGGCTGTATCGGCATCCGAGCTCGGGTGCGTTGGTGGCGATGGAGTCGCGGGCGCGGTTGTTCCCCAAGGGATTGGCCGAGTTCATCGCGTTGCGTGATGACACCTGCCGCACGCCGTACTGCGATGCGCCCATCCGCCATACCGATCACGCCGAGCCCAGCGCCCGCGGTGGTGCGACGAGCGCTGCCAACGGCGAAGGATTGTGTGAGCGCTGCAACTACACCAAGGAATCGGCGGGGTGGCAGGTACACACCTTCGATGAAAACGGGGTACACACCGCCTTTTTCGTGACGCCGACCGGTGCGGTCTACCGTTCCACCGCACCGCCGCTGCCCGGCGCGCGCGAAGAGTTCGAGTGCCCAACCGAACTCATGTTGGCGATCGAATTCGCCAGGCCCCACGCCGCCTAGCCGCGGCGAAGTTAGGGTTGGGTGCATGGCCAGCCCGGTGTCGGTGCTCTCTGAGGACGAAAGCTGGCGTCTGCTCGCAAGCGTCGCGCTCGGGCGGTTCGTCACCACGATCGGCACCCGGCTGGAGATCTTCCCGGTCAATTTCGTGGTGCAACGGCGCACGGTGTTGTTCCGTACGGCGGAGGGTACGAAGCTGATCACCGCGGTGATGAGTGACCGCGTCCTGTTCGAGGCCGATGACCACAACATCATCAACGGTTGGAGTGTGATCGTGCGCGGCACGGCCGAGCTACTCGAATCGCCCGAAGACATCGCGGCCGCCGAGCGCGCTCAGCTGCTGCCGTGGACCGCCACCGAGAAGCGCCGTTTCGTGCGGATCACGCCGAAAGAGATCTCGGGCCGCTACTTCACCTTCGGGTCGGATCAGACCCAATAAGGCACGCGCGCGCGGTACTGCCGCATGGCGAACGCCGCGAGGATCCAACCGACGACGGTCAGTGTGAGCACGACCAGCCAATGGTGGAGTTCCTGATCGGCACCCAGAAGCGGGGCCCGCACGATGTCGAGATAGTGCAGCAGCGGGTTGAGTTCGACGATCTTGGCCCACGATCCCGCGCCCTGCTGTTGCAGCGTGGCCTCGTTCCAGATGATCGGTGTCATGAAGAACAGCAGCTGCACGAGCGATGCCAGCAGCGGGCCGATGTCGCGGTAGCGCGTGGCGAGAATGCCGAAGCACAACGACACCCACACGCAGTTCAGCACGATCAGACCGAGGGCCGGAATGACCGCGAGATCGGTCCATTTCCACGGTTTCGGATAGATGATCGCGATGACCACGAAGATGATGATGTTGTGGCCGAACAGGATCATCTGCCGCCACACGAGCCGATATACGTGAACCGACAGCGGCGTCGGCAACTGTTTGATCAGGCCTTCGTTGGCGATGAACACCTCGGCGCCCTCGAGGATGGACGCGTTGATCAGGTTCCAGACGATCAGTCCGAGCGTCACGTAGGGCAGGTGCTCGGCGAGTTCCAGCTTGAACAGCTTCGAGTACAGGACGCCCATCGCGACGGCGGTGGCACCGGTCGCGATGGTGATCCAGAACGGCCCGAGCACGCTGCGTCGGTAGCGCTGCTTGATGTCCTGCCAGCCCAGATGCAGCCACAGCTCGCGTTTGCCGAACCCTTCGACCAGGTCGCGGCGGGCGCGGGCAAAGGTCCTTGACTGCGCCGCGGCGTCGGTGAACGTCATCGCTGAAACCTTTCGCGTCTGCCCAACCGCCGCAAGCGAATCCACTCGCGCAGACCCGCAGGGTCGCGGCGTGACACCAGAAAGTACCAGCCGAAGCGCACCCACTCCTGCGGCAGGAGTTTGCGTAGCCCCGGCTGGGACAACAGGTAGCCACGGTTGCGGTAGGTGAAGAAGCGCTTGGTCTCGTCGTCGGGATACTGCGTGTGCATGCGCCCGCCGAGGATGGGTTTGAACTCGTCGGTGCCGCACGGATGCAAATAGCTTGCGGTCAAGCACGTTCCGAACGGAAGCCCGGAGCGGACGAGCCTGCGGTGCAGTTCGACTTCGTCCCCGCGCACGAACAGTCGCAGGTCCGGGACGCCGACGGCGTCCACGGTGGCGGCACGGAACAACGCCCCGTTGAACAACGACGCGATGCCGGGCAACAGATCACCGCTTCCTTCGGTACGCAACTCGCTGACCAGGCGTCGCCACGCCAGGCCGCGGCGCAACGGGAAGGCGAGCCGCTCAGGATCGTCGAGGTTGCACACCATCGGTGACACCTCGGCCAGGCTGTGCTGTTCGGCGCATGCCAGCAGGGTCCCCAGCACCGTGGCGTCGGCTGGCCTGCCGTCGTCGTCGGCAAGCCAGATCCAATCAGCCCCCAGCGTCAGCGCGTGCAACATGCCCAGTGCGAAACCTCCTGCCCCACCGAGGTTTCGGCGCGAGCCGAGATACGTCGACGGGATGGGCTGGCCGGTCACCAGGTCGCGCACCGCCGGATCGTTGTCGTTGTCGACGACGATCAGGTGGTCGGGTGCACAGTCCTGCGTCACCACCGCATCGAGCGATTTGGCCAGCAGTTCGCGACGCCGGTGGGTCACCACCACCGCGCACACCAGATCAGCCACGCGCGGTTTCCTCGAGCACCTCACGCACATGCCGCGCGGCGTCGTCGCCCTCATAGGCGCGCACGACGTCCTCGATCCCACCCGTCATCTTGATGGTGCCATGGTCGATCCACATCGCCGTCTTGCACAACCGGGCCAGGAATTCATTGGAATGGCTTGCGAACACCAGGATTCCGGACCGCTCGACCAGATCCTGCAAGCGGGTCTGCGCCTTTTTGAGGAACTCGGCGTCGACCGCTCCGATGCCTTCGTCGAGCAGGAGGATCTCCGGGTCGATGCTGGTCACCACCCCCAGCGCCAATCGCACCCGCATGCCGGCCGAGTACGTGCGCAGCGGCATCGAGAGGTAGTCGCCGAGTTCGGTGAAGTCGGCGATCTCGTCGACTCTGGCCAACATCTGCTTGCGGGTCTGCCCGAGGAACAAGCCGCGGATGATGATGTTCTCGAAGCCGGAGATCTCCGGGTCCATCCCGACGCCGAGGTCGAAAACCGGTGCCACCCGGCCGGTTACGGTCGCCGAGCCGCGCGTCGGTTCGTAGATGCCCGACAGCAGGCGCAGCAGCGTGGACTTGCCCGCGCCGTTGTGCCCGACGAGCCCGACGCGGTCGCCCATCTCCAACGACATCGTGATGTCGCGCAGCGCCTCGATGACGACGACGTTGGACTCGTTGCGCCCGATCGCGCCGCCGGCCTTGCCCAGGAACGCCTTCTTCAGCGACCGCGACTTGGCATCGAAGATGGGGAACTCCACCCACGCATCGCGCGTGGAGATGTGTGGATCAGACACCGGTGACCTACAGGTACTGCCCGGTGCCAGGGTGTGACGGGCCGCCGCGCTGGCCGCCCGGTACCTGTAGCCCTGGCGGCAGTGCCCCCTGGCGCATCTGCTCCAGCTGGGCCCGCGCCGCCATCTGCTGGGCGAACAGCGCGGTCTGGATGCCGTGGAACAAGCCCTCCAGCCACCCGACCAGCTGGGCTTGCGCGATGCGCAGCTCGGCATCGGACGGAATGTTGTCGTCGGTGAACGGCAGCGTCAGCCGCTCCAGTTCCTCGCGCAGCTCGGGCGCCAGTCCGTCCTCCAGCTCACTGATGCTGGTCCGGTGGATCTCCCGCAGCCGGTTGCGGCTCGCGTCGTCGAGCGGAGCGGCGCGCACCTCCTCCAGCAGCTGCTTGATCATCGTTCCGATGCGCATGACCTTCGCCGGTTGTTCGACGAGGTCGGTCAGCGACTTGCCGTCGGCGTCGGCCTCGGCCTCGTTGTCGCCGGCCGCGCTGGTCAGGATCTCGATGTTGTCGTCGTCCGGATTGATGGTCATGGCCTTCCCAGTCACTTGTCGTTGTTCGGTTGGTCGTCGTCCCCGCGCCAGCGGTAGATCCGGTCCTCGCCGTTGTCGTAGATCTTCTCCCACGACCGTGAGGCATCTAGCGACACTAGCCCGTCCGGCATGACGAACCCGCGCACCACCGGGCTGCTGGTGATCACGTAGCGGATGTTGAGCGCCCGTATGGCTTCGGCAACCCGCGGATCGGTGTCGGCGTCATCGGCGTATGCCCAGAAGATGAACCGGTTATACCCGGGTCCCTGCTGTACCGGGTAGTCGTAGTGGGTCCACAGCGGGCGCAGATCAGCAATCGCGTACATCCAGGCGGTGCCGTCGGTGTTGGCGTTGCCGATCACGGTCGTGTGCGCGTCGGGCAGCTCCGCGAGGAACGCGAAGGCATCGAGATCCTTGGCGTCCATGATCACCGAGTCGTATTTCTCACCGAACAGGAACTTGTGCCGCGGAAAATAGTGCCAGGCGCCGGCGACGCAGATCACCGCCAGCCCGACGCCGGTCACGGTCAACCATGTCGCGTCACGGCCTCGCCCGGTCCGCCCGCGGACCCATGACAGCGCGACGGTGACCACGGTGAACAACGCGATGCCTGCCGCCGCGACCAGGAGCAGCGTCACCACCGCGGACAGCCGGCGCGGATCGCTGTAGAACAGGTCGCTGAACACTCCGGTGACGGTGCCCACGGGACCGCCAAACGGCGCCGACGAGTGCACGATCGAGACGACGAGCAGCAGCCACACCGCCAGCGGCCACCAGATCCGCTTGGCAATCAGGTACGCCGCCCCGCCTGCGGCCGCGACGATCAGCGCCCACTGGATCGGGAAGTCGTTGAGATGGCGCGTGTGCTGGAGGACGGCGTCGATGAGCCCGCGTTTCTTGCCTTCATGGGTGACGAACGCATGCCCGACGATGATCTCGGCCTGCTGCAGCACGCCGAGGAACTGCGGGAGCAGTACCGCGACCGTCGGTGCGCCCACGAGCAGCAGCGTTACGAAATCGGCCAGTCGCCCACGCACCGGACGCCACACCGCCCCGAACAACCACCAGGCGCCGACCAGCAGCACCGTCACCACGCCACCCGTGATGTGCACCGAGAACACCCCGAGCAGGGCCAGCACCGCCAGCGGAATGCGGTCACGGTGGCGCAGGGTGGACGTGATCAACGCGAAGGTGGGGACCGCGATGCCGTAGGCCGCCAAGTTCGGCATGGATGCGGTGTCGAACTCGACATAGGGCAGCGCGGTGAAGGAGGCCGACAGCGCGGCCGCCGTCGCCGCCGCGCCCGCGGTCCACCATTGCGAGGCATGGCCGCGCACCACGTGCCAAGTGAGGATCGCGGCGCTGCTCGGGAACAGCCACACCGCCGCGGTGACCGAGCTGACCGTGTAGGCGGTGGTCGGCGCGGCTCCTGTGAGTTGACTGAAAATCGCGGCAAGGGCGTGGAACGCCGACGGGTAGTAGAGGGCCTCGTGGGTTTCGACGTTGCGGAGCTCGCCCATGTGCGTCGGCGAGGCCTGACCAGTGTCGAGGATGAACCGCACGGTGTTGGCGTGCCAGACGGAATCCCAATTGCTGGGAATCGACTGCCAGTGCGCTATGCCCGCCGCGGCCGCCGCGAAGATCAGCAGCGCACCCAGCGCCACACCCGCCGCGACGACCAGGGCGGGGCCTCGCGAGGCGGCGAGTGCCTCGGCGTCGCGGTTGCGGTAGCGGGCAAACAATCTGTGCGCGCAGGCGGCCATGCCGCTGAGCACGATCGCAGCAAACAATGCCGACCATGAGTTCCATGGCACGCCAAGGGCTCCGAATGGAACGATCGCCAGCGCGACGAGCCCGTACGTCAAGGCCGGACCCACTGCGAGGGCGGTCGGCAAGGTCAGCCCGCCGGCCCGTGCGATCAAGGCCCCGGGGATAACCAGCAACAACAGTGCGATTAGCACTCCGAACCCGAAGCCCACTGGACTAGTATGGCTGCCCAGGGCGACCCGATCCGAGCATGGCCTCGGTAGCGGAAACGTGCGGTCGGGGGCCCACCAAATCGTGTCGGTTTGTGATATTCGCGGACGCTCTAAGGTGGCTGGCATGGCATACGACGTCGCCCGGGTGCGTGGCTTGCACCCTTCTCTGGGCGATGGGTGGGTGCATTTCGATGCGCAGAACGGCATGTTGGTACCCGACTCGGTCGCTACGACGGTCTCGACCGCATTCCGTGGTTCGATGCCGACCGCGGTCGGGCCGCATCCGTCTGCGCGCCGCAGTGCCGCCGTCCTCACCGCCGCCCGCCAGGCGGTCGCCGATCTTGTCAACGGAGATCCGCGGGGCGTGGTGCTCGGCGCGGACCGGGCCCATCTCCTGACCTCACTGGCCGAAGCGTCGTCGGCGCGGGTCGGCCTGGGTTACGAGGTGGTGGTGACGCGGCTCGACGACGAGGCGAACATCGCCCCGTGGCTGCGGGCCGCGAATCGTTATGGCGCCAAAGTGAAGTGGGCCGAGGTCGACATCGAGACCGGTGAGCTGCCGGCCTGGCAGTGGGAAGGCCTGATCGACAAGCCGACCCGCCTCGTGGCGATCGCGTCGGCGTCGTCGACCCTGGGCACGGTCACCGATCTGCGTGAGGTGACCAAACTGACCCATGAGGTGGGTGGCCTCGTGGTGGTCGATCATTCGGCCGCCGCGCCCTACCGGCTGCTCGACCTCAACGAGATCGATGCCGACGTCGTCGCGCTCAACGCGGTGCTGTGGGGCGGTCCGCCGATCGGTGCCCTGGTGTTCCGGGATCCGTCGCTCATCGATTCGTTCGGTTCGGTGTCGCTGAATCCTTACGCCACCGGCCCGGCGCGCCTCGAGATGGGCGTGCACCAGTTCGGCCTGCTCGGCGGCGTGGTCGCCAGCATCGAGTACCTGTCCAACCTCGACGAGTCCGCGAACGGCACCCGACGCGAAAGACTCGCTGTCTCAATGCAATCGGCCGCGGCGTACATGAGCCGGCTGTTCGAATATCTCCTCACCTCGCTGCGGTCGTTGCCGTTGGTGATGGTGATCGGAAACCCGGAGACCCGGGTTCCGGTGCTGAGCTTCGCCGTGCGTGACGTGCCGGCCGAGCGCGTCGTGCAGCGCCTGGCCGACAACGGGATCCTCGCGATATCCAACGCCAGTTCCCGCGTGCTCGACGTGATCGGCGTCAACGACATCGGTGGCGCGGTGACCGTCGGGCTCTCGCACTACTCGACCACCGCCGAGGTCGACCAGCTCGTGCGTGCTCTCGCGTCGCTGGGCTAGACCGTCAGCAGGATCTTGCCCGACACCTCGCCCGAGGCCAGCAGTTCGTGGGCCCGCTGGGCCTGCTCGATGGGCAGTTCGGCGCCGATGATCGGCTTGACCCGGCCCTCGGCGATCAGCGGCCAGACGTTGTCCCGCACTGCCGCGACGATCTCGCCTTTACCGCCAGGACCGTCGACGGGCCGGGGGCGCAACGAGGTCGCGATGACGCCGGCCCGCTTGGCCAGCAGTTTGGCGATGTTGAGTTCGGCCTTGATGCCGCCCTGCATGCCGATGATCACGAGCCGGCCACCGACCGCGAGTGCGTCGACGTTGCGTTCCAGGTATGCCGCGCCCATGATGTCGAGGATCACGTCCGCGCAGTTCTCGGCACGCAGTCGTTCGACGAAATCCTCGTCCCGGTAGTTGATGGTGATCTCGGCCCCGAGATCGCGGCACAGATCGAGCTTGTCGGCGGAGCCCGCGGTGACCGCGACCCGGGCGCCGATCGCGCGGGCGACCTGGGCGGCGTGGGTGCCGATGCCGCTCGCACCGCCGTGCAGCAGTACCAGATGGTCGGCGGACAGCCCGGCCGTCATGACGAGATTGGACCAGACCGTGCACGCGACTTCCGGGAGGCCGGCCGCGTCGCGAAGACTGACGCCGTCGGGGATCGGCAGCACCTGGGCCGCGGGCACCGAAACGTACTCGGCATAACCGCCCCCGGCCAGCAATGCGCACACAGGTTGCCCGATCGACCATCCGGTCACGCCGTCACCGAGTGCCGCGATCGTGCCGGAAACCTCGAGACCGATGATGTCACTGGCGCCAGGCGGGGGCGGGTATTTTCCGGCGGCCTGTAGTAAGTCCGCGCGGTTGATGCCCGCGGTGTGAACCTTGATCAGGATTTCAGAATTTGCTGCCGTGATATCGGCGACGTTTTCCCAGGTCAGTTGTCCGTCTGCGGCGGCAACGATTGCATACATTAAATCAACGCTACAACCCTGCAATTTCGCCCGCGCAGCAATACTTACGTCCCTTACGATTGCGCGCATGGAGGGGATGATCGCGGGGCGCACGGCTGGTGACATGCCGGGTCTCGATATCGCCGAGCAGAGGTCGTGGCAGAACTACCTCGACTCGGCCCTGCGCTTGTATGCGACGTTGAACCGCTCTCTTGTCGACGCGCATCACCTGACGCTCAACGATGTGCGTCTGCTCGACATTCTGGACAAGTCACCGACCGGCTCGGCGCGGATGGGGGATCTCGCCGAGCGGCTGATGTCATTGCCCAGCCGGGTGACCCGGCAGATCCGTCGGCTCGAAGTGCAGAACCTGGTGACCAGGTGTGCCAGTCCCGACGACGGTCGCGGCGTGATCGCCACGATCACCGACGACGGCAGGACCGCCGTCCGTGAGGCGATGGTGACCTATGGACAGGGCGTACGCGCGCACTTCCTCGGTCGGCTTTCCCGCCCACAGATGGCCGCGATGGGCGAGAACTGTCGCCGCATCAGCGCCGCGTTGAAGAACGGAGCACCGCCCGCCAAGATCGGCCGGGTGTGAAGGCCGTACTCTTGTCGACGGTGGCGTGGCAGAGCGGCCTAATGCACTCGCCTTGAAAGCGAGAGACGGCTAACACCGTCCGGGGGTTCAAATCCCTCCGCCACCGCCACACGTCAGGCATAAGTGTCGCTCTCCCCTTGCGATAGCGACACTTACTGCCTCAAGTGTCGCTATAGTTTCGTATGGCGACACTTCTTCCGCTCAGCTACGAGACACTGCACTGGACGCCTAGCCACGACGGCAGCTACTCCCGGTCGTCTCGTCGGGGCGGCCAGTACCGGGCAGCGATCCCCCCGGCTATCGCCGACCTGCAGGTGGTGCTGCCGTCGGATGTGTACACGGCTGCCGAGGACGCCAGCCTCGCCATCACTCGATTCGACGCCGAACTCGGAGGCGAGATCGCCCCGTTCTCCGCTGTGCTCCTGCGTAGCGAGTCCGCGGCCAGCTCGCGCATCGAGAACCTCACCGCGTCCGCACGATCCATCGCAGAGGCCGAACTGCCAGGCGCTAAGGGAAAGGCCAACGCCGAGCAGATAGTCGCCAACACGGCAGCGATGACCGCCGCCATCGAGCTGTCAGATCGCGTCGACGCCGATGCGATCCTGGCCATGCACGCCGCACTGATGGTCGGCCAGTCGCATCACACTCCGGGGCGGTGGCGTACCGAGCAGGTGTGGATCGGAGGCGGGAACAGCCCGCTCAACGCGACGTTCGTTCCGCCCCGCCACGAACGAGTTCCTGCCGCGATCGACGATTTGATCGCCTTCGCCGCTCGCGACGACGTTGCCCTGCTTGCGCAGATCGCGGTGGCCCATGCGCAATTCGAGACCATCCATCCGTTCACCGACGGCAACGGTCGCACGGGGCGGGCTCTGGTGCAGTCGATGCTGCGTAACAAAGGCTTGGCGCGGCAGGTGACAGTCCCCGTGTCCGCTGGGCTGCTATCGGATACTGACGGCTACTTTGCCGCCCTCACCGCCTACCGAGAAGGCGATCTCGCACCGATCGTCGAGCGGTTCGCCCACGCCAGCAAGCGCGCAATTGTCAACGGCCGCAAGCTGATCACTGAGCTGCGCGAGATCCGCGCGAGCTGGAATGACCGGATCACCGCACGGTCGGACTCGGCAGCGTGGAAAGTTGCCGACCTGTTGACCCGACGGCCGGTCGTCAACGGCGTGCTCCTGCGCGACGAGCTGGGCATCTCCACCGACCACCCCCGACGCTATATCGGTCCTCTCGCCGAGGCCGGCATCGTCGTCGAGTTCACCGACCGAGCGCGTAACCGTGCTTGGCGTGCACCTGAAATCTTGGATGCGCTGGACGATTTCGCCGAGCGGGCCGGACGACGCGGGTGATCATGGGGGTTGCGGACTCGCCCACCGAGGCGTCCGAACGTGCTGGGGCGACTCAATCAAGCGTTAGACGTCGGCGGTGATGCGGCGATGCGGCGCTGTGCGAGGCTGTGGCGCGCGTGCTTCCCGACGAACAACGGCACAAAATCGCGGATCGGGCTGTTAGCGAATCGCGCATAGGCGCGGCTCACTGCGTCATCGACATGAGCAGGTCTGACCTCGGGAATTCCCAGACCAGCCGGTTGGTGATCTCGGCCAACACCACGTGCTCGGCGACCTCGCGCATCACCACCAGTATTCACGCGTGCCTGTCGCGGTCAACCGCCCAGGAGAAAGGACCGATGGACGGGAGTTCTATCGGCCCGCTCGGTTCGGTGTGAGGCGGCTCTGAAATCCCTTGCTGTTGCCCACTGTGCCGCCTAATCGATCCAACTCAGATTGCTTGCCGGTGAATTATCGTGCAGCACTGTCGAATTCGGCAATAAATTCGATGAACAGCGCTTGCCTGGGACTGCCACGGCGACGTCTCTGCCGCTCGCTCGGCAAATCTAGGGTCGGACATGCTGTGGGGACAGGTTTTACAGCGATCGATGCGGCGCCGGTGCGGCGCGGCCGCCGCCTCGAGACGTCGACCGTGCGATCACAGCTGCTGAAGCACTAGCAGATTCATTTGCTCATATCGGTCGCTCGGTCCGGATGGAAGCGAATGACTAGCCGAGGATATGGTACGAACCCGTGTTGGTGTCAAGGACATCGGCAGTTCGGAAACGTTCGCCGGTCAATGGTTGCGTGAGCCGAAGCCGAAGGCAGGAAATTTGCTACGGCGACGGTTAGATGCTGCTGTGGTGAGGTAGCCTCGGTGGTGGTGGTTGCCTGTCGACCGATTCGTCCCCCCGACAGCTTCGGTCGGGGCGGCTCGCCGGAAGATGGAGCCGCTCTCCGGGTTGATGCGTGGTTCTGCTCGACGCCCCCGGAGGGCGGTTCCTCGCCGGTTTCAGAAAACGGTAGGCGGTTGCAAGAATAGAAACCCGACCCGGGTAGGCCTCTCACGACAGCTAGCCCAACCTGCGAACGTTCGGCAATCCATCGCGCGTTGCTGTGTGGCTATATGTGGTGGTAGATAGCAGTATTGGCGCACGACGATTACGGATTCGGTACGGACTGCTCGAATCTGCAACGCTGTCAGCAAACCCGATGATCTTGACACCGATCGTTGTCGTATGGTTTGTTCCTCGTGACTCAGCAAACATCCACGGGGGAATGGGCTGGGCCTGTCGGGGAGGTTGTTCGGTTGGTGCGTGGTCGGGGGCGTGCCGTCGCTGTTGCGGCGGTACTGGGTGTGGGTGCTGTGTTGTGCGCGCCGGCGGCGGGTGCCGCGCCGCAGGTGATGGCGGATCGGTGGACGCAGTTCGTCACCGATGACGGATGGGTGGTGGATGTGAATACCACCAACGAGGTGATCGATCACATCGACAACCTTGCGGGCGCGTCGAATTCGTGGCAGGCCCGGGTCACCCTGCGGTCCGAAGCGCGGATCAGCGGTCAGGGTGCGGCGGTGATCCAGGACGCGCAGTTGGAGTCGGGATATTTCGTGGGTTGCCGCACCGATTCATCGGCCGGTGTCGAAGTCGGCGGTGACATTGGGCTCGATCTCAACCAGCAAGTCGGCGCCGGTGTCTATGGCGGCGGTTTTGGCCAAGGCCAAGGCGGTGCCGGTGGTGGCGGCGGCGGGGGCGGCGGTTTCGCCGGTGCCCAGGGCAACGTTTCGGTGGGTGCCACTGAGCACATCGGCGGCTACCTGCGGGTGCTGCTCAAACCGGGCGGCCACGCCCAGGTCGCGATGGACCGGATCAGCCTGCGCAACATGCACGCGGTGTCGAATCTGCGCGAGCAGAACATCGTCGCCGACGGCTGCGGGGGCCAGGTGAAAATCCAGTCCTACACCACGATTCGGGTGCGCACCGACAACGGCAACGACACCCAAACCCTCTACGGCGAACCCAAAGACCTCTAAACCATGACCCGGGGAACAACGTTGACGATACATCGGACGGCCACGGTGGCCGCGGCAGCTGTGCTGACGCTGGGCGCGCCGCTACTCGGCGACAGCGACGGGCGCATACCCGGCCCGATCGTGGTGGCCGCCGCAGAGCCTGTGCCACCGCCGGTGCCGATGCCGATCCCGCGGCCGATGCCCGCCGACCCGCCACGGGTGAATCCCATTGGCGGCGCCCGAATTTCGTCGACCACCCCGCAAGGTGAGACCGCGGGCTTGGAACCACCGCTGGCGGCGCAGGTGGAGCGGGGCGAGGCCACGGTGCCGATGTGGGCCAAAGACGGCATCTTCGTTCCCACCGCGCACCCCAACCGCCAGCTGCGCATCCACCTGCCCGATGAGCTGACGTTGGCCCCGGCGGCCTGGACACCCGACGGGGGAGGTGTCTATGGCAGCCCCGACGTCGACTACGCGGTCAAGCGGCTGACCGGCGGCGGGGTGGATGTCACGATCACCCGCAAAACAGTGTTCTCCGCCTCCACGATCCCGTTCGGGATCAAACTGCCCGCCGGCACACACCTACGCCAAGGCGACAACGTGGTACTGGTCGAAACCGACGCTACGCCAGGACAACCCGCCACGGTGATCGGCACCTTCAGCATCCCGGCCGCTCACGACACCCACCAGGCACCACTCACCGTCACCCCAACCCTGGGGCCCGGTTTCCCGCCAGGACAGTCAAATCTGACCATCGACCTCGGCCCGGCCAACATCTTCGCGTTCCCAGTCACCCTCACCCTGGCCTACCGCGCCTCCGACATCCCCACGACGGGGGCGCCGATGCCGAACTGGGCTGGCTTGCCCGAAGGCTCACCCAGTATCGCCGCGGTCGCTGACGGTTCGGTGCAGTGTCCGGGCGGCACCAACGACTATCGCAGCCCCGATGGGCGCGCCGCCGACTTCACCGCCGGGTGTGCCACCCACCAGCAATGCCTGACCACCACCCCGCACCAGACGTCGGTGACCGCATGCCACAACACCCTTCTGGCGCACCTGTCGGTGGCCTGCACCGCCACCTTCGGCCAAACCGGGCCCGATTACGACGCGTGCACACGCGCCGCCGAAGGTGTTGTCGCGACCGCCAAGACCACCATCACCGGACCCACGGAATAGGGGTGACTGCGTGATCAGGAAACCGGCCCCAGGGCCGTTGGGTAGGCGGGTGTTGGCCTTGACGGCGATCGTGGCCTTGCTGGCCGCCACGGTGATGGTGACCGCCAACGATGCCCAGCTGCCCGGTGCATTCACCATGCCCGGCGCGACCGCTGAGCCGCCCGCACCTACCGGGCCGGGTGGTCCCACCGGTCCCGGTTTCGGCGGCGGCGGTGGTAGTCAATTCCAGCCGCCCGGATGGCCCCAAGCCGGACCGGGCTACAGCGGCGGCAACTACCCCGCACCACCCCAGGGCAACGGCATCGACATCAACAACCCCAGCGCCGCACCCGACTACAACCCCACACCCCAAAACCCACAACAACAACCCAACGCATCACGGCAACCACCCGTGCACGGCACCCAACCACCCGATTACGACGCACCCCGCCAACAACCACCCACACAACAAGCGCCCGCGCAGCAAGGGTCACAACAATCGGCGCAGCCAAGCGCCCCGCAACACCAGCCGGAGCGCGAGGTTGAGCCCACACCGCCCTCCGAACCGGCGCAACAGACACCGCAGCAGCAAGTCGAGCACGAAGATGCTCAGTACAGTCGCGAGAACGGCAAGGACAACACACCCGAGCAATGTAATAAGGCTGAGTCGGAAACCGCTGCCGGGCAACCAATATCCGATCTAGGTCTGTTCAGGAACGGAGACGGATCCATTGACGGCGGCGTGGTCAGATATCTGTGGGGTACCGGCTCATGGGGCCGTCACGCCGAGGTTCTCGACGCGATCACTCGCTGGAATGCGGTGAGCAAGGTCAAGATATTGGAGAACTCAGGCCCTCACGTCCCGGATGTGCGCATCGTCGCTGAGAACTTCGGACCCACTAAGTGGGTAGGAAGACTATCGCCTCGGCTGATAGGCCCGGACGAACTCGCGTTCAATGAGTTCTTCGCCATCCCCAGCGAAGCCAACCCATACGTTAATGGGCTCTCGCCGAGCGAGATTACTGGCGTTTTCGTACACGAGCTTGGACACGCGTTAGGCTTGGCGCACAGTTGCCCAGGACAGGCCATGCACGCGATCAGCGACGCGAGTCAGGCTGCGTTTCCACAGGCAATCGACATAGCAGCCGCGAATCAGGGTCGGTGATAATTATGCGTTCAATGTCTCCGCGCACACGGAATCGCAGCTGCGCGTGGTATTCGGTGATATTGGCCGGTGCGTTGGCCGCGGCGGGCTGTCAGCAATCAGAACCGCCTGCTGCAGTGGGCTCTCCCTCGGCTGCATCGGCCAGTTGCGAACTCCAGCTCGACTACATCGTCGACACTTCAGATATGAGAAAGGTGGCTGGCTTCGCCAGCAACGTGTTTGTTGGTGCTGTGCAACAAGACTTGGGACCACATGACGAGTCGGCGACCGATTTCATCGTCACCGCTGACCACAATCTCAAAGGAAACTACAGCGGCCAAGTCAAGATCCGCCAGGACGGCACTCGGGAATGTCTGGCCAACGGCGAGGCGATACTCGACTCCGGCAAGCCCTATGTCTTCGCTGTCAACGACTGGCCGCAAGGCGGTGTAAACCCGCTCATCATGGCCTATCCGATCACCCCGGATCAGCGCACTGCCGCCAGCAGTGGCGACTACCAAGGTCCGGTCGCGGAGATGAAAGAAGCGGTGGCGCATCAAATCGCGCCACGCGGCCCCTCATAACGGAACAAGGCCTCGTCCTGATCACGTTGGGAGCAACCGTCATGTTAACAAGCTGCACCGATGGCGACTCGGGCGATTCTGCCTCAGAAGTAGCGGATACACCGGCCCTGCCGACCTGTGCTCAGATTGCGGCAGTGCTGAAGGTTTTCATCGAAGCTGACAGCCTGGATCCTGTCAACCTCGTCCTCACCGAAGAGGACGTTGAGCACCAGACATGGTCAGCCTGGGAAGACAAACCCAGCGGCAAGTCTGTCCTCATCGCAGCCGGGCGCGGAGACATAGCGATTCAGGAAATTCGTGACCAGAAAGGACATTGGGACCCGTCGTCTTACGAGCGCCCCGAGTACTTCCTGGCCGAACCGGATGAACCCGGAGCCACGGACGCGATATTCGTTATCAACGACGGCAGCGCTGAAGTGTACGAGCCGGGCTGCGAAGTCAACCTGACCTACATCACATCCACCTTCTGGGTGAAAGTCATTGGTGAGGAGTATGTCATCGATCAGGTAAAGGACATTGCGCTACGGGTAGCCACATTGATGGGGTGAGCCATCACTGTAATTTTCGGGTAGCACAGTGCATCCCGGTCTATCGGGTACCAGACGTCCAGCACGGACAAGGAGCGTCGCCGCGGGTTCTGAACACCGGCACGCTGCTCGCGTGCGGGACCGGTAGTCGCCGATCTCGAGCGGCGGAATTCACCTTGCGGTGGTGATCGTAGCGTTGGTCGTTGGTGTCGCCGCGGCGGTGATAGGCCTCTAGTGTCGTCGATGTGGCGATCGCGTTCGACGACTTGCGAGTACTGCACGACCGTGGCGCGCTGTACGCCGCGCTGACTCAGCTCTCGCTCCAGGAGGGAGTGCAGGAGCGCGTTGGTGGTGAGTTCGACTATGCGGCGGATCTCGTCAGCGATTCATTTGTCTTCACGGGCAAGGGCACCGGCGCGACGATCGAGACCAGCGTCGAGTTGATGGCCAGCGTTGCGCCGGGGCCGCAGTCGATGATGTGGGGTCGGGCGTTGCCCAACGGCGGCCGCGCGGGCGCCCAGATGATTCTCGAGCGCGGTCGGGCGGACGGGCTGGCGAGCTTGCTGAACGATGAGGTGCCCTTCGCGGTCGGCGACGATGCGGATACCGCAGCTGAATACGCGGCGCTCGAGGTTGGTGCGGTGGTGGCCTCGGTGACGGGAGGCGGGCTGACCTACATCGTCGGGGTCGGCGGTGGCACCCTGGCCGTGCTGCTACTCGGCGACCTCGATTTCGCGAGGCCCAGGATCGACCACCGGTTCATGACCAGGGTGCCGATGGCGTTGGGCGCGGGGACAATCGAGGACCATCGTGCCGCTGTCCACGGTCTCGCGGAGATGTCGGGATGGGCCATCGACTGGACCGCAGACTGGGGCCGCGCGGTGCTGACCGATCCTTTGACGAGTAACTCGGCTACCGCGGAATTCGATGGTTACGCGCGGCTCACCGCGCTGCGGGGAACGCTGAGCGGGCATCAGGTCTCGGGGTAGACGTGACCGCCGTCGGCGGTGTAGCCCTCGACCGGCCGCAGGACGTAGTCCTCACCGATAGTGTCTGTGCGGTAAAAGGTTTCGAACAGACCGGCCGCTTGGTCGGCGGTGAACACTTCATCCCGGCTGATTCGCTCGATGCCGCGCGGAAGGGTGATCTCGACATCACGCTCGGCGCGGCCGGTGCTCGGGTGACCGACGACAGAGCGCACCGAGACGGCGCCGATATCCGCCCCGCCCGGCATGCACAATTCGACCACCATCGCCTCGGCGGTACCCGCGGCCTGCAGGTAGCGCGACGTCGTGAAATCTTCAGGCGCTCCGAGCGGTGCGCGGGCCCTCAACACCACCGCCCACGGATCCGCGCCATTCATGCTCTCGAGATCGCGACGCATCGTGCCTCGATGATGCTCGCGGCTCAGGCCCACCGAAATATCGCGATCAGAGTGTTGCAGAACCTGGTAGTCGTGGGTCGGCGCCAGGCTGGCTGTGAATGCCGAGTACGCCTCCGGGCCTTTGGCATACGCGGAGAGATACTTCAGCACATCGACAGTCGAGGACATGGATCCGCGCTCACCGCGCGCGATTGCCTCGTCGGCGATATTCGCGGCTTCGGTGTTGTCGCCGGCGGAGATGAGGGCAGTGACCAGGCGCGTCAGCCCCCTGGACGGGGCGATGCCGTCGTCGGCGCGCCGCAGCGCCGACACGAAGTCGGCCGCGGTGGGATGGTCGGCGATGAAGTCAGCCCGGACACGGTCGAACTCGTCGAGCACCGGTTCCCAGTCGGGCTCGTCGGTGGCCGCGACGTCGTGTGAAGCCCGGCTCAGGCGTAGGGGCTGAATCGTGAAGGCCCCGTTGATGCGTCGGTTGATCCGCATCTTTGGGCCCATCTCGACGTCGGGAAGGAACGCGGCCCACAGGACCTCGTCGATGGCCAGCGGTTTGATGCTGACATCCCACGTGATCCGCAGCGCCTCGGAGCCCTCGTGAAAAACCTGCGTGCTGATGGAGGTCAGGTAGACGTCGTCGAGCAGAAAACCTTCCTCGCTGACGAAGCGCATACCGCGGGCACGGCACGCCGGGCGGAACGCGTCAGCCCACGCCTGGCGGGCCGATGACCGTGGCATCAAGTACGCGCTTGCACGCGCTGCGCGACGTAGGTGGCGGCTTCGTCCACCATCCCGTTCGTCGCGTACAGGTTGTGCGTGCCCGCATCGCCGCCGCTCGGTGAGCAGACCGGATCGGTGTCGATGCACAGGTCGATGGTCTTGTCCGTGTACAGGTGACCGATGTTGATCGGCGGCGCGGTGGATTGGACGATGTTCATGAACCCGGTCGACGGCTTGCCGAACAGTGTCACCGCCGCCACGCTGTCGGCGACGTCGGGCGGCATCGGACCCGTGATACCGGGCGGCAGCACGAAGTTCGCCGGCACGGCATCCGCGGTGATGTAGGCCGCGACCGCGGCGCCCTGTGAGTAGCCTCCGAGCACCGTCTTGGTGTTGGGGCAGTTGGCCGCCACGTCGCGGACCTTGTTGCTGGCGTCGATGACCCCGTCGGCGGCTCTTGGAAAGTCCAGCGACGCTGGGTAATTCACGGCGTACACGTCCATCGATCGGTCGCCGAGTTTTCCGCGCAGCGCATCGACGAACGCCTGGCCGGTGACACCGACACCCGGCGGCTCGAACGTGCCGCGCGCGAATACCACCTGTACATCAGGGCAGGGCGGCGCAGCCCCGGCCAACGGGGCGGCGATCAGCGACACGAACGCCAACGCCCCAGACAAAACCCCCGTCGCCACCGCGACAGCTAGCCGCGGCAGACCTGAGCTTGAGCTCATTGTCGACCCCTCGGTCCGGTAGTTCCCATCCAATCGGCTGGTCGACTCCAGCACTGCGCGAGCGACCAGGATGAGAATTCTCTAGCACTTCTAACCGTAGCGTCTGTTGCCGCGATCGCACTAATCGAAACCGCCCGATTGTGTGGTTTAGTTCACAGGCCGGCCGCCGCGCGGCTCAACATCCGCACTCCGGCGACGATCTGCGATTCGGTGAGGTTCGCGTAGCCGAGGATCAGGCCCGGCGGCGCGGACGCCGGATCGGAGTAGCACGGTGCCAGCGGCTCGACCCGCACGCGCAGGTCGGTGATCCGCCGGACCATTTCGTCGATCGGAAAACCGGAAGGGAATCGCACTGTGAGGTGAACGCCCGCCGCCGTACCGAGCACCGTTGCCTCGGGCAGGTATGCCGACAGTGCCTCGAGCAAGGTGTTGCGGCGGCCCAGGTAGCGCCGTCGCATCTGGCGCAGGTGCCGGTCGTAGGCGCCCGAACTCAGCATGTGGCTGAAGGCGATCTGATCCATCACCGAACTGCCGGTGTCGGCAAAGGCTTTGGCGGCCCGGACCGGCGCGACGAGTTCGTCGGGTAACACCATCCAGCCGATCCGCAGACCGGGCGCGAGGGTCTTGCTCGTCGAACCCACATACACCACCCGGTCGGGTGCGACGCCCTGTAACGCGCCCACGGGTGCGCGGTCGTAACGGTATTCGGCGTCGTAGTCGTCCTCGATGATCAGGTGGCCACCGCGCGCCCACTCGAGCAGGGCGGTTCGGCGCGCCGCCGACAGCACCACTCCGGTCGGCGATTGGTGGGCCGGGGTGGTCAGCACGGTGGCGGCGTCGCTGTCGGCCAGCGCTGCGACGTCGAGACCATCGGTGTCGATCGGGATCGCGATGGGCTCGATACCGTTGTGTTCCAGCATCTTCCGATGTAGCCAGAATCCGGGTTCTTCCATCGCGACGGGTGTCTGCACGCACCGGGTGAGCAACGCGACGGCCTGGCTCGCCCCTGAGCACAGCACGATGTGGCTCGGGTCGGCGACGACACCCCGGGTGCGCCGCAGATAATCGGCCACCGCGGCACGTGCGGTGGGCAGTCCGTGCGGCGTCACGTAACCGAATGCGCTGGACTCGATCTCGGCCAGACCCTGGCGTAACGCCCGAAGCCATGCCTGCCGCGGAAAACTCGCGAGATCCGGTGAGCCGGGCGCGAAATCGATCGTGTACCGGTGTGGAACGTCGAACCGGGGCCGCGAAGATTCCGGTGCGGCACCTACCTCGGCCACGCGCGTGCCCGCGCCCCGGGTGCTGTGCAGGAAACCCTCCGCGGACAGCTGCCCGTACGCCTCGACCACGAGCCGGCGCGACACCCCGAGATCGGTGGCCAGCACCCGCGTCGACGGCATCCGCGCAGCCGGGGCCAGCCGTCCCGTGCGGATCGCGTCGCGCAACCCGTCGGCGAGTTGGCGGTGCAGCGGGGTCCTGCTCGTGCGGTCCAGTTCGACGAGCAGTTCAGGACCGGAAGTGGTACCCGAAATCGCCATGGAATTGGAGCCTACTCGGAGTCCACCAGGGGTCTAGCGTGAAGACATGTCCACCACGGCGACACGGACGCGTTCGCGGTATGCCGAAGTGGTGCTGATCGTGTTCGGGATCTACTCGGTGCTGCTCGGGCTGTTCATGCTCGTCGCGCCCGGCACGTTCTTCGACACGCTCGGCGCGTTCGGTGTCCGAAACGACCACTACATCTTCGACAACGCATCCTTCGAACTGCCCCTCGGGCTGTTGATGCTCGGCGCGGTCCGGTGGCCGGCGTGGCGCGTGCCTGCGCTCGCATTCGCGACCGCGCACTGGGGCCTGCACGCCGTGAGTCACCTTGTCGATACCGACCATGCCGCGGGCAGTTGGGTCGGTTGGCTGGAAGCTGGCGGTTTGGTGTTCACCACAGTCCTGCTGGCAATCGCGTTGCGGGCCGGCATGTCCGATGAGAAAACGGGGGCTTGATGATGCGTGTTCTGGTGGCCGGTGCGACCAGTGTTCCGGGAATACCACTGCTGCGGGAACTGATTTCGCGCGGTCACGAGGTGATCGGGGTGACCCGTTCGGCCGCGAAGACGACCAAGATTTCCGAGGCCGGGGCCAAGCCGGTGGTGGCCGACGTGCTCGACGCCGGCCAGATCGACGCTGTGGTAGGCGAATTCACCCCTGAGGTGGTGGTCAGCCTGCTGACGACGCTGCCCAAGTTGGGTCCGTTGCGGATCAAGGATTTCGATCCGGCAAAAGAGCTGTGGAGCCGAGGCGCGGGCAACCTTGTCGCGGCCGCCCAGCGGGCTGGCGTACGCCGAGTGGTCGCGGAATCGGTGATCTTCGCCTACGGCTACGGCTCCACCGGACCGGACGTGATGGACGAGTCCGACCCGTACCCGGGACCTCCGCCGCCCGGCGGCGCCGAGGTGCTTGCCGCACTGCGCGGCATGGAACGCAACGTCCTCGGGTCGGGTCAGAAGAGTGACACCGAGGGAATCGTGTTGCGCTACGGCGCTTTCTACGGTCCTGGAGTGACGCACGACGACATGTTCCGCCGGCTCGCAAAATGGTGGCTGCTGCCCGCGATGACCGGAAACGGCATCGTGTCATGGGTGCACATCGACGATGTCGCACGCGCGACCGCCGATGCGCTCGAGAAGGGGCGCGGCGGCGAGATCTACAACATCGTCGACGACCGGCCCCAGTCGTTCGGCGACTACGTCCGCGAGCTCAACGCGAAACTGAACCGCCCACGGCCGTGGCCGATCTCGCACCGCCTGGTCCGACCCGTCGCACCGTACGCGGCAACCGCATTCGGCACGACATGGCTACCGCTGTCGAACGCGAAGGCCAAAGCCGAACTGGGCTGGACGCCTATTCCCCGGTGAACTGCGGCGGCCGTTTCTGGAACATCGCGGTGACCGCCTCGGCCAGATCCTTCGACGGCAGGAACGCCGAGTTCCATGCGGCCACGTACCGCAGGCTCTCCGACACCCGGGCGATGCGCTGCTGATCGAGCACGTCCTTGACCCCCGCGACGGTCAACGGCGGGTTGGCGGCGATCTCGGCGGCAGTCGCGCGCGCCGCGGCGAGCGAGGCGTCGGCGTCGTCATAGACGTCGTTGACCAGACCGATCTTCTCGGCGCGTGCCGCGTCGATGTCCTTGCCGGTCAAGGTCAGCTCGCGCAGGTGTCCGTCGGTCAGGATCAACGGCAACCGGGCGAGGCTGCCGACGTCGGCGACGATCGCGAGCTTGACCTCGCGCACCGAGAACTTCGCGTCGGCGCTCGCATAGCGGATGTCCACCGCGCTGATGAGGTCGACACCGCCGCCGATGCACCAGCCGTGAATGGAGGCGATGGTCGGGGTACGGCAGTCGGCCACCGCCGTGATGGCGCCCTGCATCTTCTGCAGGCGCTTGTGGAAGTCGGCGCGTGACTTGGCGCCCGCATCAAGGCCCGGCATCTCGCCACCCATCGCGGGCAGGTCGAGGCCATAGCTGAAGTTCTTCCCGGAACCCGTGAGCACGATCGCGCGCACGTCCGGATCGGCGTCGAGCGAGCCGAACACGTCGGGCATCTCGGCCCAGAACGCCGGGCCCATCGCATTGCCCTTGCCGGGTCCGATGAGCGTCACCTGCGCGATGTGATCGGAGATTTCGACGGTAACGGACTCGTACGTGTCAGCCATGCAGGCGACACTACTCAGCATGGACGAACTCGAATGCGCCGAGTCGACGCTCGACGTGCTGCAGCAGGTACTCCAGGGCATCGGTGACGACGACCTCGGTAACCAAACGCCGTGTCGCGAATTCGACGTGGCTTCGTTGACCGACCACCTCCTGAACTCGATCACCCTGATCGGCACGGCGGCCGGTGCGGAGATCCCCGAGCGTGACCGTGCCGCGTCGGTGGCGGATCAGGTCGTCAGTGCCGCGCGCCCCGCGGTCGCGGCATGGCGGCGGCGCGGATTGGACGGCATGGTGCCGTTCGGATCGGGTGAGGCGCCCGCGGCGATGATGGCCCGCATCCTGTCACTGGAATTCCTGGTGCACGCCTGGGATTACGCGGCTGCGACCGGCCAGACCGTGCCCCCATCCGACGAGCAGTCGGAGCGTGTGCTCGAGTGGGCGCGGGCGATCATCACGCCCGAGGGGCGGGTACGCGCCGGTTTCGACGACCCGGCCGACGTGCCCGACGACGCGTCGGCGCTCGACCGGCTGTTGGCCTTCACCGGCCGCCGGCCTTAGACGCGCTGCAGGTAGAAGTACAGGTAGCGCCCGTCAACCACGGCGCCCTTGCCGTTCATGATGCCCATGACGGTGTTGTCGTCGACCTTCTTGAAGTGGTCGTGGACCGGGCGGCCGTCGTAGACCATGGTCGCGGTCACCTCGCCGCGGAACTCCTCGAGCCACAGGCTGGCTTCGCCGTTCATGGCTTCGGTGTTGGAGAACTTGTTGCCGTCGGCGTCGAGGCACACCAGCGGCTTGGCGTCGGACGGCGAGTTGAAGGTCTTGCCGAACCAGTTGAGCCGCTTCATGAATCCGTTGGCCTTGTGTCCGGTCTGGAACTCGCCGCCCTGCCACTCACCGATCATGAAATCGATGCTCGCGGGCGTCAGAACGGCCCAGAGCGCGTCGAGCTCGGCATCGGGGATCTGCCCCTCCCGCTTGGTGAAATCGTCGAACGTGGCGCGTGCGTCGGCCATGTGTCATCTCCTCGGCGGGGCTAGATCCAGCGCTGTGCGAATTCCAGGAACGCGTCGTTCTCGTGCGGGGCACCGATGGTGACGCGCACGCCGTCCTCACCGTACGGCCGCACAACGATGCGGCTGTCGGCGGCCCTCGCGACGAAATCCAGCGTGCGTTCGGCCAACGGCAGCCACACGAAGTTGGCCTGCGAGGGCGGCAGCTCGTACCCGGCCTCGCGCAGCGCCGTGCTGACCCGGGTGCGCTCGGCCACCACCGCGTCGGTACGGGTCAGGAGTTCATCGGCGGCGTCGAGACACGCGATGGCCGCGGCTTGCGAGATGCTGGTCGCGCTGAACGGCACGTAAACCTTGCCGAGGGCCGTGACGATGTCCGGGTCGGCCACGGCATAGCCGACGCGCAGCCCGGCCAGCCCGTAGGCCTTCGAGAACGTGCGCAGGACGACGACGTTGGGATGGGCCCGGACCAGACCGAAGCTGTCCGGCGCCATGCCGTCGCGGATGTACTCGACGTAGGCCTCGTCGAGCACGATCAGGATGTGCGGTGGCACCGCGGCCACGAACCGGGCCAACTCGTCGGGGTCGACCACGGTGCTGGTCGGGTTGTTCGGATTGCAGACGAAGATCAGCCGCGTCCGGTCGGTGATGGCGGCGAGCATCGCGTCGAGATCGTGAGTATGGTCACGCAACGCCACCTGGACGCCGGTCGCGCCGGCGGTGCGCACCTGCAGCGGGTAGATCTCGAAACTGCGCCACGCGAACAGCACTTCGTCGCCGACGGTCGATGTGATTTGTATCAACTGCTGGCACAAACTCACCGAACCGCAGCCCACCGAGATGTTCTCGGGCGCAAAGTTGACGTGCTTGGCGAGGTGTTCGCGCAGGTCCTGGTAGCCGTTGTCGGGATAGCGGTTGATGTTCTCGGTCGCCTTGACGATCGCATCGCGCACGCTCGGCAGCGGACCGTGCACGGTTTCATTGCTGGCGATCTTGATTGCGCCCGGTACTGTTTTGCCTGGTGTGTAGGCAGGAAGGTCTGCCATTTCGGGTCGCAACCGGATACTCATTTGGCCAGCATAGGGGAGGCTGTGTACGCTGTGCCCTCGGCGGTTTCGGGCACCAGGACGGAGTCCGGTACCCTCACAGAAGTTCAAAGGAGGCGTGCCAGAGCGGCCGAATGGGACTCACTGCTAATGAGTTGTCCCCCTTACCGGGGACCGGAGGTTCAAATCCTCTCGCCTCCGCCACGGTTGATCCGTCAACCGAACAACTGAATATGCACTGCGCCCGTAGCTCAACGGATAGAGCATCTGACTACGGATCAGAAGGTTAGGGGTTCGAATCCCTTCGGGCGCGCTCACTACCAGCGGAAACGTGTCAGCTGAACCGACGACACGCCCGGAATCTGATACTTTCCTGATACATTCAATCTCCACTTTGCTGACCTGCGTATTCGTCCAGAGCCGCCCGGACGTCCGGGCCGCGGGTGTGCCGCTGGAGATAGTGCGCCTCGGTGGTCGCTAGCTTGGTATGACTCAGTTGCTGCTGAGCTGCTGCTGGACCGTGCGCATCGCGGACGACGGTCGCAACCGTGCGCCGGAACGAGTGCGGAGTCACCCACGCCAGATCAGCCGGGAGCGCGGCGCGGAGCGCCCGTCGCATGTTCGCCAGGCTCATCCAGCCGCCGTCACGGTTGGCGAACACCGGCCCCTCAATCCCGCCCGTTTCCGCCACAAGTGCGGTCAATGCCTCGACGCCAAACCTCGGCAGCACGACGGTATGGGCCGGCGCACCGTGCTTGCGGTGCTCCTGTCGATGCAGCGGCTTCCCCGCTACCTTGCCGTGGTCGATCATCGTCCCCGTCACCGTCACGGTTGGCGGATCCCCGAGCAGGTCGACGTCTGGCCACAAGATGCCTAGAACCTCGTTCGGACGCACCCCAGTCGCCGCCAGACATTCGATGAACGCTGGCAGCAGCCTGTGCGCGCCCCGGCGGGGACCCGACCGCTTTCGATTGGCGTAGGCGGTCACCGCCGCCCGGATCCGGTTGAACTCGGCTGGCGTCGCCGCGCGCACCGGCTTGCGGGTGGTGCGCGTCGTCTTGGTTTCCCGTATCGGGTTCACTGGAATGACGTCGTAGCGCACCGCGAGGGCGAACATGCCCGACAGAATCATCCGCAACCGCTTCGCCTGGGTCACCGCACCCATCTGCAGCAGGTACCTGCTGGCTCGACTTGTCGACAGTTCCGTTATCCGCAGCGCGCCGAGTTGCTCTGCGCCATGCACCCGCCAGACCTGCCGATACTGGTCGACGCTCTGATGCGAGATGCCATCTTCGGCCGCCTTCGCTTCGATCCACAGTTCGAACAGCTCTGCCAAGGCGGTTCTGCCCGTGACGATCTGACCGCTGTCGAGCGGTGCTCGACGTTGTTGAAGGTGGCGTTGCAACAAGCGGCGCGCGTCCTCCACGCTCTTGTCACTGGATCGTTCGACACGGCGCCGTCGGCCATCGGTGTCGCGTACGTATGTCGAGGCGAAATATCTTCCGCCGTTAGACCATTGAGTGACCTTGCCGTGTTCGCCGGGCTGCATTCGCTGCCTAGGCATCGTGCCCGACCCCGTCGTCTTCGCGCATGTGCTCAATCTGCTCGCGCAGTTGCTCAATCTGGCTGTCGTAGAACGCAATCTGTTCGCGCTGCTCGCGAGTCATGCTGCCGCCCTTCGGTGTCACAATCGACGCTTTGCGCACCTGCCATTCCTCGAGCTGACGCCACAACCGGAGCAGTTGGGTGTTCTGTCGATACTCGGTGCGGAGTCGCGCAGCCGACGCACCGGATGCACCCGCTCCGCCGGGTTCCCGAACGATGTCAGTGAACCCATGGCTCAAGCCTGAAAACCACTGCACCGCATGGAATTCTGTCGAATCCGTACCAGGAAGCGCTTCGACCTCCTTGTCGTAAGGCCCAGGGTAGAGAAGAGCTGCCGGCGATGTGTTCAGCGCGGCGGCGAGGACAAGCAGTTCTGTGACATCGAGACCGCGTTTACGGCGGGACTCGTAATTCGCGATCTGTGATCGGGAAATCGGGTAGTGAAGCCGCTCGGTCTCATCGGCGAGTTGCTGCGCCGACATCTTCCGGACTTCGCGGGCACGCGTGATCGCTTCTGCAAGCCGATTGTGGGTCGCGGCGCTCCAGTCGTCATGTTGTGTCACAACGACACATACTAGCGCAAACTTGCGCGGATTCAAGCGGACTGGTAGATCTGAATCGGCAACACAGAATCGGACTGTGTTGTGTGTATTTGACACAGTTCGGAGGTTGGCATGGCGGAAGCGGTTGACATGGCAGACGCCCTCGCGGCAGAAGCGCTCACGGCAGAAGTCGCGCGGCTTCATGACATCAAATCAGTAATGGAGCGGCTGAAAGTTGGTCGGAGCATGGTCTTTGAGCTGATCGCGTCCGGCGAATTGCGCTCGGTGTTGGTTGGTCGGCGGCGACTGGTGAGCGAGGCCGCGCTCTGCGACTTCATCGAACGCATCGACGCGCGCGCATGACCTTCATCTCACCGGTTACGCCAGATTTGGTGTGCCCAGTGATGGGGGACGTGGATGGCATCCACACCTGATCAGCGGCACCAATCAGGTCGGGGTAGAAACTCACGCGCGACGGGTGGTGCGCCAGGATGAGCGGCCAACTCGTGGGCGAAGTACTAGCGGCTGCGGATGCGCTCCGGGCGCGCGGGTTGTCGCCGCGCGGGTTCTACGCGTTGATCGCCATCGCCGAGAAAGCTGAAACGCATAGCCGCCGGGCGTCGGTGCGGTGGGACCACATCCGCGCGGCGCTCTACGGCAGCCAGAAGGACGAAGACGGACAACTGCGCCCTGTCTCACCCTCCACGGCCAAACGTGCTGTGGCCGATCTCAAATCAGCTGGCCTGATCCGAGTCGTTAAGCGTGGATTCGACAATCAGAACGGCCGAGTGTGCGCCCCAATTTACGAAGTCAGGCCGCTCGACAGCAAACAAACCGAACAGGTCACCCAGGTGACCCAATCGGTCGATAGCGAACAGGTCACTCAGGTGACCCAATCGACCGGGACCGAACGGGTCAAATCCGGGGGGCGAACGGGTCAAATCGACGACCGAACGGGTCACCTGGGTGACCTACTTGACGTTCCTATTGACGTTCCTCTTGACGGGAGCGCGCGCGAAATTCCCGACCCACCAGCCCCCGAGACCCCCCATC
>NZ_LQQA01000012.1 GCF_002101965.1 Mycolicibacterium wolinskyi | reverse complement strand
CCTTAGTGGTATCGATCTGCTGCTGCATCGCGGCCAGGCGCTCATCCATCGTCGACACCATCAACCGCGAACCCGCCGGCGTCCCGGTCGCCGGCGCGATCGCCGCGGCCTGCGACCGCGCCGAATCCCGCACCCCTGAGGCGCCACCACGACCCTGCTCACCAGCAGAACGACCATCAGCGGCAGCGGTGTTGGTGTCGGCATCCAAGCCCGACACACCCGTCCAGCCCTGCCGATAACTGCCCGCCGCACCCTCCACACCGGTCTGCAACCGACCACCAGACGGCGCCCCCGGCACCACCGGCCCACCACCATCAACCCGACCCGAACCCCCACCGAACTCGGGAAACAACCCCACCCCAGCAGACAACACACGATCGACCTGCGCCACATACGCACCAACCGACCCGCCACTCACCCACCAAAACTAACCACCACCCCAAACCCCCAACCACACCCAAAACAACCTGCTCGGAACTACTTGCCGACGGCTGTCGCATAACCCGCCGCGCTCTGAGTCAATGAGCGTGACCGACATTTCATCGAGAATCCGGGGGGAAATCATGAAACACACAGTCGTCGACCGCATCTGGCGCCGCTTCCGCCGCTCACCGCAGCCAGACCCGACCTTGGCCATCGCCACACCCACCGAGGCCCTCGACACCGCGGCCCAGCTCCTCAACAGCGCCTGCTCGCACAGCGTCGCCGTCGCACTGTGGTCCAACATGGCGTGCCGGCCACTGGCCGCCCTGCTCTACACCGCCTCGCCCGCCGGTAACGCCGGCGCCATGCCCTGGGTCCGCGCTACCGCAGCCTCCCTGCGCCACACTGGCGGTTGGGACATGGCCACCGACGCATGCGCCGCGGTCAATCCTCTGCTCACTGACTGGCTCGTTCCCGCCGGCTTCGAGCGGCAGCGGCTGAGCATCGCCGAGGCGCTGGCAGAAGCAACCCAGTAGCGGGCAGTTGATCGAGGTGGAGACCATGCCGGACCACGTTCACCTACTGGTGGAGGTGGATCCCCAGTTCGGGGTGCACAAGCTGGTGAAGGCCATCAAGGGCCGCTCGTCGCGGGTGCTGCGCGAGGAGTTCCCGTGGCTGCGGTCGCGGTTGCCGTCGTTGTGGACGAACTCGTATTTCGTGGCCACCGTTGGGGGTGCGCCGTTGTCGGTGATCAAACGCTATGTCGAGACGCAGAAGGACCGCTGAATCATGCTCACGGGTCGGCGGTTTCGGGTGGAGTTCACCGACGAACAGGCTGAGTTCGCCGAGCGGATCGGGGCGGCGTGTCGAGCGGTGTGGAACACCGGCCTGGAGCAGCGCCGCGAGTACCGGCGGCGTGGGGCATGGATGAACTACCAGCCGCAGGCTCGTGAGTTGGCTGAGGCAAAAGTCGAGCATTCGTGGTTGAAAGATGTTCCGGGGCATTGTTTGCAGCAGACACTGATGGACCTGGATCGGGCCTGCCGCGAGCACGGCACCTTCCGGGTGCGGTGGCGGTCGGCGCGGCGGTGGGCGCCGTCGTTCCGGTTCCCCGAAGGCTCCAAGATGGCGGTGGAGAAACTCAACCGCCGACATTCTCGGGTGAAGCTGCCCAAGCTCGGGTGGGTGAAATTCCGGCAGACCCGCAACATGAGTGGTGAAACCATCCGCTCGGCCACCCTCAGCCGTGAGGGCCGGCATTGGTTCGTGTCGTTCCGGGTCGACGACGGGGTGAGTACGCCGAATGAACATGCGTTGCCGGGTACCGCGGTGGGGGTGGACCGTGGGGTGGCGGTGGCCGTGTCCACCAGCGACGGTGAGCTCGCCGATCGTGAATTCGTTACTGCTGGTGAGCGTCTTCGGGCGGCGGTGTTGGCTCGCAGACTGTCACGCGCCAAAGGGGCGGCCAACCGCTCCAAGATCCGCGCGGAACTGGCGAGGTTGCGAGCTCGTGAGCGGCACCGTCGCGCGGACTTCTGCGCTCAGACCGCTCACCGGTTGGCCCACACCAACGCGATAGTGGTTATGGAAAGCCTCAAGACCAACCAGATGACTCGACGGGCCAAGCCCGTCGAAGACCCCGACAACCCCGGTCAGTTCCTGCCCAACGGCGGGTCGGCCAAATCAGGACTGAACAGAGCTGTGCTGTCGAAAGGGTGGTATCGGTTCGAGCAAGCGTTGACATCAGTGGCCCGCTACACCGGGACACAGGTGATCAAAGTCCCGGCAGCGTTCACCTCACAACGGTGTTCGGCGTGTGGGCATGTGGACCCGAAATCTCGTGAGAGCCAAGCGGTATTTCGGTGCACGTCATGCTCACGGCCCGCCGAGCACGCGGACGTGAACGCCGCCAAGAACATCCTGGCCGCGGGGCTTGCGGTCACCGCCTGCCGAGAAGCCACGACACCTGCGGGTGTTGGGGTGACGTCGACGCAGGAACCAGCAGGAAACCGCGAGGAATTACTGCTCCAACCCATCTAAACAGGTTGGAATCCACCGGCTTTCAGCCGAGGGGAGGAACGTCAAATCTCATGAGATATCGCGCAAGATAACTAGTCGTGAAGACGTCGCGGACCCTCACCCCAACCGCGAACGCCAGCCGCCCTGTGCGAGTCCTATCCCGAACCCGACAGGTCGCGTTCTGCGCTTGCGATCGCGATGCTCTCGTAGGCTGCCCGAGCCGCATCGCCGAACTCGTGGCCATCGCCCATGCCCGCAACCACGGCCGAGAACATCGCGGTCACCTGGCCCAACGCATCATCACCCAACCCGGACACCGTCACAGGCCGGACAGCCATCAGCAGCAGGTACTGACTCAACTCGCCGACCGTCGAACAGCCCGTCTGCTCAGCGACGTCCACCAAATCCGCGCGCTCACACAACTGTTCAGCGATCACCGTGTCCGGTGGATAGTCAGCAAGTTGCCCCAAATACGTTGTTGCCACCGCGTCGACCAGTACCCGCAACGCCTTATCCGCCTCGCCGCCAAGCCCCGGCCCGAACGACTCTGCACCAGCACCACTGCTGTCCATCATGGCCTCACCATCTCCCGACCGAGGTCGCTCCGGCTACATCCAAACTGCTTTGCCTTCACTGTTGTGCAACACCGAATCTGCACATAGTTTCAGAACGTGCAGCGGCTAGTCCCCTTTGCCGCAGCACCGAGGCCCCGGCGAAACCCCTCGTCGCCGGGGCCTCACTCATGCCCCACCGGAAAACTAGCGCCCGCTACTATTTCTCGCCAGCTCTGGAACACGCCCACGCCGCCACGAAATCCCTTGCTGGCGAACCCGTCCGTAAAATGTGTCTCGTGATGCTGACCAATCGCGGTGCCGTCACCGACACCTGGGCCTCCTGGCGCTTCTACAACCGCGTACGCCCCCAGTTCCTCGCCTGGAACCACGCCATCCTCACATACGAAAACGAATCCGGCGACGGCGAGAAAATGGTCAAGTTCGTCGACGACGCCGCCAACATCCTCGAACTCCACGGCATCACCTACGGCTACGAAGGCGGCACCCCAGGCGAACTGGCCGAAATGCTCATCAAAGAAGGATTCCAAAATCCAGATCGAATTCGCCACCTGGTGTACAACATCGGCGGCGACCAGAAATACCCAATGACCATCTCCCGCGACTCCCGGATCTAGAGGTCAACTCGACCAGCATCGCAAGCCCACTATCTCGCAGCCTTTGCCACGTCCTGTCAGCGGAGCATGCAAACACCGCAGCCGTCCGCACCGTGCGCGGCTACGTCAACACACGACTACACGTTGACCGGAGCGAACGACGGAGTAGGCACACCAGCACACCACGCCGCATACACCACATCCGCCGGAGTCCCACTCTCCCAACAGATCAGCACTTCCAGCCGCCGACACTCGGCGAAATCACGCTGATACGCCACCAACTGCTGCGGATCCTCAATACCGATCACACCCGGCCGCTGCGAACCCGCCATCAACCGCGCCGACGAGTACTCATCACGCAGCACCGACCACTCCCCAGGCGCCGGCCACCGGCCCGCCACCACAGCCCTCCCCACCGCCTGAGCCGCCGGCGACAACTCCGGCCCGCAATTGAACACCGCCTGCCCAGTCACATGACGCACATACGCATCCACCGCACCCGGATCGCCACTCGTCAAATCCAAATACAGACCTGGCGCAACTGTTTCCAACCGATGCGACCGACTCCGCAACAACTGCGACGCCTCAGCCTCATCCGGACCACCAACAGCCGGCACACCGACCGCCACATCCGCGACACTCTCATCAACCAAATCCGACCGAGACATGAAACTCGTCGCCACCGCAGACACCGCATCACCGCGAGCCTGGATCGCCCTCAACACCGTCTCAGCCGGATTGAACCACCCAAACCACCGAGCATCAAACGTCGAATCAAACCGCGCCGCCAACGGCATCGACCGCGGCACAAACACCCCGGCCGGCACATAACCCGCACCCTCGTTCGTCGCAATCCACAACTCAGGCTGACCCGAAACACCGCGCGCCACACCCACGGCCCACTCCAGACCCGGACACACCGCACTCGACGCCGCCGCGAGATCCGCGACCACCTTGCGCGCACTCTCCAGATCCGTCATCGAAATGTCGCGACCCACCCGGCCGCCGCCACCACTGCCGCCACCCACAGGTAGGAGCCCAGTGGCGCCTGGAGCACCCGCAGGAGGCGGAGGCACCGCACCCGGCGGTGGAGGCGGCACCGCACCACCACCCATCGCCGGCGCACCAGCACCCGCAGCAGGCGGCAACACAGACCCATACGACGTCATCTGCGCACCAGGCGGAACACCCATCGGGCCACCAGCAGCCACCGGAGCCGACGACACAGCCGGCGCCGCAGGAGCACTCATCGTCGCAGGCGCAGCCGCCGGCGAAGCAGAACCCATCGGCGCGGCCAACGGAGACGCCGGAGTCTGAGGAACAGGCTGAGCAGCCGGCGGTGCAACAGGCATCGCCCCCGCGGCATTCGACGCCGCAGCTAGACCTCGACCGAAATCACCGCCGAATGCGGCCCGCATAGCTTGCGACGACTGCCCCTGCACAGAAGACGCCGGGCTCCCCACATTGCTCGCCATCCCAGCCGGATTCGCCCCACCAAGCAACCCCGACATCGGGCCCATGCCGCCGCTAGCCGCACCACTCAACGGTGAAGCGCCACCACCAGGCGCAGACGGTGCTGACGGCAACGACGGCATCTTCGGAGACGCTGGCGAAGCTGGTTGCGTTGGCAGAAGGCTTGGAGTCGATAGGTCTTTGCCGAACGACGAAGGAGAGCCAGAAGCACCGCTCGTACTGTGCCCGCTACCCCCGCCGCTGCTCAGCTCCTTGCCGTAGTCGCCTGGCGAGTCGGGTTTACTGGGGTGATGGTCGCCGCCGCTGGACGGATCGGTTCCAAATCCGCCGTCGCCCTTCGGGGGAGCCTCTGGAGCTCCGAACTTGTTCGTGAGGCTTTGTGTTTCAGTCGTGACGAAGCCTCGTAATTCGGCTGCGTGCGCGTTGATCTGAGTCCGGTAGGTCGTGAGGATTGGTGCGACGGCCGCGATGCCTGCTACCACGTTGTTCGACTTCAGCACGGCCTCGATCTCGCGGTGTGCGTTGTCGTGCGCTTCCCTGATGAGCCGCTTGGTACGACCTACGTCCTCCCCCAGTCGACGCATGCCGGCCGAGCCTGTGGTGAGAACGTCAATCAGATGCTCGTGAGCCTGGTGCTCACTCCAGTAATGTGCCTGCGCAGCTTCCGCCCCGTCACCCGCGGTCCAACTATTTGAAAAAACCTGATCTGATTGGTTTTTCGCCTCAGCCGATGCCGTCGTGTGCTCGCTGGCGAGCTGCGCGAGCTGGTCAGCGGCCGCAGCGAGCTCAGTCTCCGACTCAGTCGGCCACACGTCCGGGCCTACCAAAGACGCTGTATACAAACCGGGTTGGAGCTGAACGTCGCCGCCCTGCGCCATCCCGCATCCCGGCACGAAAGAGTCGGGCTTCGAAGGCTTAGCGGCAATGAACCGCTTGAGTAGCTGGCCCATCTGCTCCTGCGCCACTCCCGAATACTGTTTAGGAGCAACAGCATCCGGAGTAGGTGGCGTCGGCTTCGGAGTTACGGCTGCCATCAGCGCAGCCCGCACGCATCGGCCAGTGCGTACGTTGCATCGTTCGATTCAGTCGTCAGCCGGTTGACCTCATCGACGCTCCCGGTTCCGGTCGCAGCCGCGGTCAGTTCGAGCGATGAATCGATGTAACTGTGCGCAGCGCGGCTCAGTTCATCTGGTAATGCAAGAGTCAGGGTGTTTTGAACGGCGACAACGCTATTCACCGTTCGCAAGACGAGTGGCACGTTGACTTCCCCATTTACCAGAACGCCGCCCAGGCCTCGCTGGCCACGAGCTGTCCTGTCGAAAACACCGCACAGTTTTGACTTAGCTGCGTTTTGCTCGGCTGCGGTGAACTGGGGCTCACTGGGAGTCGCGGCGGGTGGAACTGGAGGAGGCTCGGCCACGGCGCTGTTCCGGGTGATCGCGTAGGTGATCGCCGCCGTGGCAGCCACAGCGACGACCATCAGGATCGCCATCGCCAGCACTACTAGCCACAGGCTCGGGCGACGTCCCGGCCGCTCGACGGGAGGCGGCGGTGCTGCCGGTGGTTGCGGCGGAACACTCTGGGTAGGAGGCGGTGGCGGCAGCGGCCGCTGATCGGCCGCGCCTTGAACCGGAGCTGCGCCGGTCTGCGGTGCCCACGGCGATGTCGTGGTCATAGTCTGCCCCCTCCAGAAGCCTCTCTCGCTACGTCGTTAGAACGCCCGTGCTGAGTTGCTCGGTCGTTTCCACCGAGGTCACGCTCGCCGCCGAGGTAACCGACCCGAACGCCACCTTTGCTGCCAAATTCGCCGACGCCGAGGCCAAGAGCAACTCCAACTCCGCGGTGTACGGAGCGATGTATGTGCCGAACGGGAGCGCCGGAAGCCCAGCACCCGCTGTGGCCCCTCGCGCGGCCGCCGCAGCAGCAAGACCACCGAGCGTGTCCGGAGCTGACATATGCATGGATGACGCCATAGGCCGATGCTACCGCCGACTTCTGCCGCTCACAGCAGTCAAGCAGCGCCAATATCTCAGGCGAGGAGCTTTGCCAGACGGCTGTCTCTCGACCACCGATCACCCAGCACTGCCGTTGCCGTCCACAAACACAACGCCGGCACCGCCGGGCCCGCCAGGCGCAACGGCGCGACCTGGCCATCAAACGCCAGCGTCAGCTGCCAAGCGTCGAGATCCGGGTAGAACTCAGTGATACCGCCGTAGTAGTAACTCTCAAAGCCGGCATCGAGCGTGTTGCACAGTAGCCGATGGTTCGTCATCGTCACCTGAATTTGCTGGTGGTCACGCCACCGCTGTTCGGCATCTCGACGAGCCGCCACTTTCCGACGATGGTTGACCGCTGCACTCACCGCCAACGCGCCAACCATCACCGCCGGCCGGCCCACCACCAACATGCCGGTCTTCTGATAGCGCCCATCACCGGCCGCGTACAACCGGCTGTACGACAAATCGGCCTGCAGCAGACCGAACTCATCCGCCGCGAGAACGGGCCCGAACACCTCAATCTCAGGCGGACTGATGCCTTGTGCGAACCTACGCGCGGCACCCCGCGCGTAGAGCCACCATTGCTCCCACTCGTTGCGAGGCGAGGCCACCGCGTGGTGCTGACGCTGCTCGGGCTCGGAACCTGCCCGGTCGGGAAGGTCCGGATCGTAGACAGCAGGCAGCGGCCGGGCATCACCGCCGGCAACCTGCTCCTGCCACCATCCGTCCAACATGCTTCGGATTATCAATCACAGCACCGACATACGCGACGGCAAAACTCTCAACCACCAGATTTCCGCGTTGGATATAGCGCACAACTGCACAGCCGGCGTTCTCCTTGTCGCATGCCCTATGACGAGAACTACTCGAATGATGCCAACGAGGCCGATCAAGATCTGCTCGACCAACTCGACGAAGACTTGATGAGGCTCGCCGAACTAGCTGATGCGGAGGCGGACCGACTCGACGCGCAGGTATCCGCGGAACTCGACGCACACATCCAGCATCCGACCATTACACGCCCGTCGACGAAACACTCCTTGAAGAGACCCACGTCAAAAACTGTCAATAGGCCGCTGGCGCAGGTGATCAAACTCGCCGACCGCCGGAGTGGTCGGGACTAGCTCAGACCTCGGCCCTCAACTCTGCGAGCAATGAGATTGCCTCACCTCGTTCCGAGTCGTCGAGCCACGGCAACAACGCGATGATTGCCTGTTCCGCTTCTCGTGCCGATCGCGTCACCTCGTTAATGAGATCTGCGCGTGCCCCAGGCTCGATCTGATCGCGGTGTTTGGAGAACGTTGACTTCATCGCCAGCACCTGGCGCGCGAGCGCAAAGCGGTCGCCAGATGCTGCCGGCGGCCCTTCCGCGTTAGTAGATGTGGGCTCAACCGTTCGCGCGTTGGTCGCCTCGGTGGGCCGCCCCCCTCGCAGGGTCTCGTCGATACTGCCCGGCTCCCATTGAAGAGCAATCTCGAGCGCGGCGCGCATGCGTTGACTCAGTCGACCGTAGCGATTGTTCTCAAGCTTCCTGAGTGTCTCGACAGCGGGTCCGCCTCGTTCATGCACTTCGGCCTGGGTGAGGTTGAGCGCGCGACGTCGACTCCGCAGCTCTACGGCCAGCTTCTCCCAGGACATGATCCACACATCATGCCTGATAGACCGGTATCTACCGACGATTCTCCGGTAGATGACCGGTATTCCATGCCGCCCAGTCGCGGAAACTGGGAAAAATACCGCTCAATGCGAAAGTCGTATCTGCGCTCCCGGTTTACTTGCCGAAGGTGATTAAGCTGGGAAAACCTGCGTTTCCGCCGTTCGCGATGCAGAAACCTCATGGAGCTTCCATCCGATAAATACCGCTTGATACCGGTATCTCTGGTAATGTTCCCGGTATATACCGGTTGATACCGGGCCATGTTGAGACGTCAAACGGAATCGAGGGAACCATGACGGACAGCCACCTGCCCACGGCCCGACTCGCCGATGACTTCGGCCAGGTGCCGGCCACGAGGCTTTTCGAAACCACGGAGCCTCGGCCATGCACGGCCACCAAGCCGGGCCCCGGCAACGATCCATGGTTCTCCAACGACCGCAGCCGTGAACGCGCTGCGCGGATCTGCAAGACCTGCCCGTTTATCGGCCGGTGCGGCTACAACGCGGTCGCTTCCAGAGCAACCCACGGTGTGTGGGGTGGAGTCGTTTTCCCGGGCGACAAGGCCGCAGCACTCGAAAAGATCTACGCGCAACTCCTCGACCAGTTCGAGCAGCGGCGCCCGATCGAGTTGGGCCACGCGCCCGCGCCCGAACTACCGGCAGCGACCGCACATCGCCGGCGACGATCAGCCACCGCCACCGCCGCCTGAAGAGCAGACAGCAGCACCGTGGACACCAACCTCCACCACACCTGCACAGGCGGATGCGGAACCGCCGTATCAGACCCACGCCATCCCTGCGATACCTGCTGGGATCGCCTGCCCTCCACCCTCAAACGCGATCTGCTGTTGAGCCTTGCCAGCGTCGAAATCAACACCGCCGTCATCTCTGTCGCCGAATTCCTCGGCAAGCCAATCCCCCAGTTTCTGGCCGGTGACTTCGGCCTGCGTGTCAACCAACCGCGCCAAGGAGAAACCACGCCATGAGCACCACGTCCACTACCCGACCCGCGCCCTACATCGCCGCGCTCGCTGTCACCGAACTGTTCGTCGACCACAGCTACCAGCGGCCCCTGGACCTGCCCCGGGCCCGGCGCCTTGCCGAATCCTGGGAACCACCGCTGATCGGTGTCATCGAGGTCTCCGACCGCGGATCCGACCAACAACCGCGCTACGCGATCGTCGACGGCCAGCACCGCTACGCCGCCGCCAAACTGCGCGACCCAAAAGCCGTACTGGTAGCCAACATTCACACCGGACTCACCGCGCGTGACGAGGCGCACCTGTTCTACGAGATCGACGCCAAACGAACCCGCCTCACCGGGTGGGACCGCTGGAACGCTCGTCGCGGCGCCGGCGACCCGACCGTTCTCGCCGTCGAATCTGTCGTCGAGGACGCCGGCCTGCGCGTCGAGGATTCTCCGACCAACGGCTCCGTCCGATGCGTCTCGACCTGCGAGAAAGTCCTCAAGCTCGGTGGCCAGCCGCTCCTGCGCGAGACACTCGGCTTGATCACCGAGGTCTGGGGTGTCGAGGTCGAGGCCTTTGACTCGCCCCTCGTGCATGGAACAGCACTGGTGCTGTGGCACTACGGCAAGACAATCAACGTCGAGCGCCTCGCAGACGCGATGGTCGACGTCTCACCAAGGCAGTTCAAAGCCAAAGCCGTCGCGCTCCGCGAATACGAACGCGGCAGCAACGCGAAGCTCGCGGCCCTGGTCATCGTCAACACTTACAACCGCACCAAAGGCCCGAAACTCGACAAGCCAAAAGACTTTACGAAACGCTCCCCGCAAGCAGGCGTCCGCCGGCCCTCCTCGTTAGCCGCAGCGTCCTGAGCCCGGTTGTGACAGATCATGGCCACCGCAGCCGGCAGGACCAGTGACGTAGCTGCCATACCGCGCGTTATCGAACGGCAAGTGATCACCGCAGACGGAACCGCGCTCGCAGTGTGCGATTACCCGAGCTCGGAACCGACCCTGCACACCGTCGTGCTCCTGCACGGCTTCTGTCTCTCACAGATCAGCTGGAGCATCCAGATCCGCCTCCTGCGGCACGCCCGGCCAGACGTGCGAATCATCAGCTTCGACTACCGCGGCCACGGCCGATCCGCGGCCGCACCACTGCGCACCTACAGCATCGAGCAGCTCGCCGACGACCTCGGCCAGGTACTCACCGCACTCGGCGTCACCGGGCCCGTCACACTGGCCGGCCACAGCATGGGCGGCATGACCGCCCTCACCTACCTCACGCTCGCGCACCAGCGGCGCCCCGTCACGCCCGCTGGTCTCGTCCTGGTGGCCACCGCAGCCGGCCGACTCGCGCAGCGCGGCATCGGCCGACTCCTCAGCCTCCCCGCTGTCGGGATGCTCGGCACCATCGTCGACCACGCCCCGCACCGCGGCGCCGACCACACCGTACGAACACTCATCCGGCCGGCCTGCCGAACATTCAGCCGACTCGCCGGCCTCGGCAGCGCGGAACGGGCCGCGTTCGTCGACACCGCGGCCGACGCCGTGCAACGCGCACCGCTGGCCACCGCTGTCGGCTTCCTGCCCAGCCTGCAGACCTACGACCGGTACAACGAACTCGCCACCATCGTGGCCACCACCGTGGTGGTCAGTGGCGGCACCGACACCGTCACACCGGTCTCGCACGCCCACGACCTGGTCGCAGGCATCCCCGGCGCGGTTCACCTGCACGCAGCCGCCGGCGGCCACATGCTCCTGCACGACGCGCCCCGCCTCGTCGTCGACGCGATCGCGCGCACCCTCACGCCCCTGGCGCACTCCACCATCACTGATGCGTTTAGTGCGCCAAAAGTATTGGAGGCAATATGAATACAGCGCAAGAAACAGGGAACGGCGTCGATGTGCGCCCCTTCAACAGCGGTGCGGTGACACGTGTGCGGTACCGCGGCTGGATCGTCGACGTCGACCATGCCGGCACTGTCACGGTGCCCCGCCAAACCGTCACCGGTGCGGCCGAGGATCTCGCCGTATGCCTCGACGCCGCCCGCACTATCTCGGCGAAAAACGTGGCCGACGCTAAGGCCGCAGCGGCGGCCGCCCGCGCCGCTAAGGCCGCAGCCGCGCCCCAAACAGCTCCACACATCGTCGCAGCCGTACCCGATCGGCGACCCCAAGTACGTCCGCTCATCCAGGTGCTCCAGGCCGCCCGCGACATCGCCGACCACCACTGGCACCCGCGCCGCAACGACATCTACATGTGCACCAAACAAGCCTGGCTCGACCACGAAATGAGCGTGCCGTTCGCCTGGCTGCAACGCGCACTCCGCGAAGCCCTGCCACCGAACGCCACACTCACTGACTACAACGACAACTCAGACCACGAACGCGCTGTCGGCCTGTTCGACACCGCGATCAGCCAACTCACCCGAGCGCCCCGACCCCAGCCGATCACCGTTCAGGCCGCATCATGACCCCGAGCTTCGGCCAGTGGATCCTGCAGCGAGCACGCAGAACCTGGGAACAGGCCTCCGTGGCCACCAGGTGGAAGATCAACCTGGTCCTGCTCGTTGGTGTCGCGGCCGAGTGGCTCCTACCGCCGTTGATCACCGTTCTCGCGGCCGGAACACTTCTCGCCTACGCCTACCGGCTCTACCGACGCTCCGTGAACCACGCCGCGCGCGAGGATGATTCACAGGTCCACGCCTACATCGGTGACTCGCTGTCCGACGACTCACTGCGCTGGGCCGTCAGCACCTGGTCGCGGAAATACCGGGCATGAGTGCACCGGCAACGCCTGTAATCGACGCCGCACCGACCGTGCTGCGTGCATATCGGTTTGCGCTCGATCCGACCCCGGCTCAGGAACAACGGTTGCGATCGCACTGCGGCGCAGCACGATTCGCTTACAACCACATGCTCGCCCTCGTGAAGGCCAACCTCGACCAACGCACTGCTGAACGCACCTACGACATCCCAGAGACCGAGTTGACTCCGGCGCTCAACTGGTCGTTCTACTCGCTGCGCAACCAGTGGAACCAAATTAAGGGTGATGTCGCACCGTGGTGGTCGGAGAACTCCAAAGAGGCCT
Organism: Mycolicibacterium wolinskyi; assembly: GCF_002101965.1. Classification (GTDB taxonomy): domain Bacteria; phylum Actinomycetota; class Actinomycetes; order Mycobacteriales; family Mycobacteriaceae; genus Mycobacterium; species Mycobacterium wolinskyi. Next base: position 135,858 of record NZ_LQQA01000012.1, on the reverse strand, counting down.
ACGCCAACGGCATCGCCAACCTCGCCGCCGCCCTATCCAACTGGTCCACGTCCCGCGCGGGCCAACGCCGCGGCCGCGCCGTACGGTTTCCCAGATTCAAGACCAAACGGGCCCGCCCATCCTGCCGCTTCACGACCGGCGGGTTGGGCCTCGTCGAGCGCGATCGCCGGCACATTAGGCTGCCGAAAATCGGCGTCATCCGGACTCATGAGTCGACACGCAAGCTTGCCCGCCGCGTCGAGACAGGAGCCGCGCGGATAAGGTCGGCCACCGTCAGCTTTGAGCGCAGTCGCTGGCACGTGGCATTCAGTGTCGAACTGGCCACCGCCCACAGACGGCGCCATAGCAGCGGTCAGGCCGGTGCGGTGGTTGGTGTGGATCTCGGCATTACCCACCTCGCCGTCCTCTCCACACCGGTCCCCGGTGTCTCCGATGAACACGGCATGGTCGCCAACCCCAACCACCTGGAGAACGCACAGAAGCAGCTGCGTCGGCTTCAACGCCAGGCCTCACGCCGACGCGGCCGCGACAAACGAACCGGGACGACACCCTCAGCACGCTGGCTTCACACCCAGGCCGAGATATACCGGCTCCACGCTCGTATCGCCAACGCCCGTGCAGATGGCCTGCACAAACTCACTACCGCCTTGACCGAGCACTTCGAGACAATCGTCATCGAGGATCTCAACGTCGCCGGAATGCTCACCAACCACCGGATCGCACGCAGAATCGGAGGAGCTGGATGGGGCGAACTCCGCCGGCAACTCACCTACAAAACCAACGATCACGGCGGCACGCTTGTCGTCGCCAACCGCTTCTACCCAAGCTCTAAAACCTGCTCCAACTGCAGCACAGTGAAAGCCAAACTGAGCCTCTCCCAACGGATCTACCACTGCGAGTCATGCTCGGTCAGCATCGACCGTGACCGCAACGCCGCTGCCAACCTGGCCGCACTCGCTGCCAGCGTCACAGCCACGTCCTCCCCGAGTTGCGGGGCGACGCAAAACGCGCCCGATGGAAACCCGCACAAGACCAGCACCGCTGGCAGCAGGTACCGCCACGGGAAGTCCAACGAGGACAACGCCGCATGAGCAATCACGCGGCTGGCGCAGCCTTTCGATGGGGAGCGTCAACGGCCTGGTGCTCAGATGACGTCGTCATATGGGGCGAGTCACGTCCTCCACTACCACTGACACGAAATTGGTTGATTAATAACGCATTACGCGATAATCGGGAAGGACTTGCAACTCGATGGTGATGAATACTGGCGTTGCCACATTGGCTGTTCGTGATCAGCTGGCCTCTGAACTCCGTGAAGCCTGCCGGCCCCTATCGACGATGCAGTTGGCTGCTCGGTGTGGGATCCCGTGGCACACGGTGCGGCTCGTCGACGCGAGCTGCTCATGGGCTCAGGCCTTCGCTGAGCATCGTTATGGCGCGGTCCTCGACTGCCGCGACGGAGTCCATACCGTGGCCGTGCCGCCGCTGCCCGGTCTGATTCATCCGCTTCTTGTCGAGTTGGAGGCCGCCGGCATCATCAGCCGGGTCACCGGGCCGGGCGTCGGCAAGCATGCCACCGATGGCTTCGTGCGCCAGGCAAATCATGCGTGGGTGAGTTGGCGGTACTGCGGCCGGCGGTCGGATCCGGAGTTCGATGCCGTAGTGGCCGGCCTCTGAATCAGGTCATGGGTGGATCACGCTCATTCACGAATCACGTTGATCTGTAGGTACTTTCGTGCTGATTCGGCGCTGTCTTCGGCGTGTCTCGAATCGGCATCCGCTTAGCGATGACAAGGTCACACTCATGCCACAGCCGCACAAAGGCAACCGTCACAAAATTCCAGTGCGTCCGGTCGACCGCGTTTACCGAAAGCTGGAAGAAATGCGCATCGAGGCTGGCGTCAGCTCCATGTCCCAGTACATGAGTGACGTCCTCGCAGTGTGGGCCGGGATGCCCGAACTCGCCCGCGAATTGAACCAGGAGGTGTTGCAGATCAGCGCATAGAAGGTGCGGGTGAATTCCCCGCTGCCCCAGCACATCTGAATAGCGCGCGAGAGCTACCCATAAACGACGAACACCCCCGGCTGGCGGGCCGAGGGTAAACGTTCGTTGCGAGTGCGAAGTGCCGAGTTTGGCGGCTCGGTACTTCTCGTAGGCGACTCGCGCACCTATCCCCGAAGGGACTGTCTTGCTGGACAGATCTCACGGTAGCGCACGTCTCCGACAAGGTCCAGAGGACGCGCAGCCGTGCTCTCAGCAGCCTTCTCGGCCATCCGGTGTGGCCGAACGGCTTCGGCGCCCGTACCAGGGTTCCAGCCGCACGAAACGTCGCCGCGGTGTGATCCGCACCCGGCCGCGCCCCACCTCGCAGCGTCGACGTCGCGCTGCCCGTAGACCGGTCCCGCGCGGCCATGTGTGGCTGGACGGTGAGCTCGTCTACCTGGAGCTGCCCGAAGACGTCCACAAGGGCGTGCCCTGCTGGACCGGCAAGGCGGCCCGCTGGGTGCACTTCACCGTGGCGATCGCCTATGACCTGCACTATGACGAGATTCGGCCGCAGATGGTCAACGGCGGCATCAGCAAGCCCGCACTGCTGGCGATCGCGGCGGCCCGGGCCCGCTACGCCGATCACGACACCGGCCGGAACTGCCGGCCTACTAACGATCAGCTGGCCGCAGCAACGGGGTTTTCGGTGCGCCAGGTGCAGCGGGCCAATGAGGCGCTGCGGTTGTTGTCGGTGGCCACCGAGGTTCTGCGCGGTCGGCAACGGACCCTGGTTGAGCGGTTGGCGTCGTGGCGGGTAGGTGACCGCGGTCGCGGCTGGGCATCGGTGTGGGTGCTTCACGATAGTGCCTGGTTAGCCCGAGCTATTAACAAGCTGTCACCCCACCTCGTAGGGTCTCTTTTTACTTGTAAAAGCTTGCTTTTACGAGAACTCACTACCACCAGGCGGACGCCTGCCGGCGCCCGTGGTCGCGGCGCGGAGCGCCGCAGATGCCCAGACAGGGACGGTTCGGCCCTGGCAGGGTCCTGGCGGGCCCATCCTGGCGCTCCACCGTGGTGCAGACGCTACTCGGCGGATGCTTGGGCTGCGATGCTAGCCGCACCTGCTCGGCACGGCTGGACGGCACGTGACCTCAACCAGCTCATCACAGACTGGCTCGGCATCACCGGACGCCGAATCCCCGACGCACCGCACAAGCCCATCGGGTTACTGGGCGCGATTCTGGCCTGGCACGGCGCGGAGAACCTCGACGATCGGCCGGCCGCCGTCGACGAAGCGCGCGAGGCCGAGGAACGCACCGCGGCCGCCGCGAGGATTGCCCGACAGGTCACCGATCTCACGCCGCCGAATGGTCCAGATGGTGGCGGCGATGGCCGTGCCGCCGCGCGCGAGGTAGCGATGGAGGTCGCGCGCACTGCAGCCCGCAAGCGGACCGAAGAGGCGGCGCGTCAGGCCGTCCAGTTGCAGGAGGCGGTGCGCCGAGCGCGCGGGTTGGAGTGAGTGTCAAATATGTTGGAGTTGTGGGGAACTGGTCGCTTGCGCGGGTTTAGGAGATGAGAGCGGTCACCAACGTGGTTGTCTCGTGCAGTGCTGTCGGGCCGACGTTGCCGATCGGTTCGTCGAGGGCAGCGGCCGGGAGCCATTGGACGAGCTCGGGGAGTGCGACGCCGTTCGGATCCCGTACTGGGACGACCATTGCCATTGTGGCGTTGGGGATTTCACCGGGGATGAAGGGGCAGGTGATCAACCTGCCTGTTTCGGCAGCCAGGTGAATGGGGTTCGACAGCACGATTATGAACATGTCGTTGTTGGCATCGCGGCGCGGCACGATGTCTCCTGGTCTTATCACAGGCCAGCGGCTTGGTTTGCTTGATAAATCTGCTCTGCGTAGTCGTCGATGTTTAACGCGGGCACTGTCTGAGTTGTGTAGTTCTGCAGTGCAATTCGAAGATGCTCGTGACGTAGTGCTTGTTCGAACAGCTCCGATCGATTGAGTCCGGCGGCCTTTGCATCGCTATCCGCGGCTGCCAGCACCGAGCCGTCCAAGGTGACGGACACTTTCTCCTTGGGCATACAGCCATCGTACTAACAGTCGGATTACTTGTCCCACCTTGTTGACCGTTGCGGCATCGTCCAGGCTTACGTGTTTGCGTGCCGTGAAAGGCGCCGTTGCGCGTGTCTGGACCCCTGGAATGCGTCAGTCGGGTAGCTCGACGTAGGGCACGCCGAGCACGTCGGGTTTGAACCGCGGGTCGCCCGGTGAGAGATATTCGGCGTAGAGGTTGCGGACCTGCTCGGCGAACCGCGCGCGGGTCTGGCGTAGGGCGTCGGTCATGATCTGTTCGAGCTCGGTGTTGGTGTACTTGTGCAGGGCGTCGTCGTCGACCTCGAACACTGTCAGGTCGCCGTTCTCGTCGAACCGGACTGTCACGTCGGGGTGGACCTGGTCGAGGGCGATCTTCTCGCACGCGTCCATCCAGGCGCGGTTGCGGGCGCGCCAGTGCGCGATCCCGTCTTCGACGCGCGCTACGTACTCGTCGTCGGACAGCTGCGTCATTTCTTGTCCCCCTCAGACTGTTTGACACTGCGCGCCTCGCGGCGGCCCTTGACGGGTTCGGTGTTCGGCTGCTCCTCGATGTGTAGCCGGCGCTCCGGGTAGAGGCGGCGGTCGTCTTCTGAGCTGCCGCCGCGGCCGCCCATCGGTGCACCCATCATCGGCGGCATCATGCCGCCACCCATCGGCGCGCCGCCGATCGGTGGGCCGGCCGGTGACGGTGCGCTCACCGTCACCGGTGCCGCGGCGATCGGTGCCGACGTGCTTGCGGTGGTGGCCGGTGCTGTCAGCGGGCCCGCCGGGGAGGATGCCGGTTCGGTGCCGCCGGGCATTCCCCCGCCGCCGCCCCCGCCATCGAAGCCACCAAAATCAGGTGTGCCGCTGGATAGTTCGTCTCCGCCGCCCAGCTCGGGTGCCGCGGCGGACATGGCCGATGTCAACGCGCTGGCGCCTTGCGTGACACCTTGGACCGCTTGGTTGCCGACCTCCTGCAGTTTCTGGCCCGCTCCGCTGACTGCGCCGAGTACTCCGCCGAGGGCGCCGGATACGCCGCCGAGGACGGCCGGCAGGACGGTTTTCATCATTTCGGATGCGGTGTCGGTCGCGCCGTCCAGCGCGGGGTCAGACAGCGGATCTGCCGCCGACAGTGGATCAGCGGTGTCTGTGTCGGTTCCGGGCAGTTCGGCGGGGTCTGTGCCGTCGGTGGTCGTGTTTGGTGCGCCAGGAGGTCGGCCAGGCTGGGTTGTGGGTGGTTGCAGCGTGCCCATCGGGCCGGTGTTGGCGGCCGCGGTGTACTCGGCGAATCCGCGGGTGGCTTTCTCGTTGGTTTCGGCGAGCTTGAGTTGCAGCTCGGTGATGGTGGCCGAATAGCGGCCCATGGTGCCGGGCTGGGCGTTGGCGACGTTGGCCGCGTGTAGGCGGCGCTCCAGGTCGCTGAATACTTCCGGTGCGGGAATGGAGGCTTTGGCTTGGCGGAAGTTTGCGGCTTGTGTGCGCGCGTAGGAGGCTAGTGAACGTGCCTGTTGGGCGTGTTCGGTGTAGCGGGTTTGCAGGCGCGAGATGTGGGTGTCTGCCTGGTCTGCGGCGGTCGACGACCAGCTGTTGGTGGTGTCGGTGCGCGCCGATTGCACGGTGCTGGCCGCGTTGTCGAGCGCGGTGGCCCGATTCTCGAGGGCGGTCGCGGCCTGGTCGAGGCTGTCGGCGCCCGGGCCGCCGTGGATGAGTTGGGCGATCTGGTGGCCGGTGGTGGGGATGACGCCGGCCGGCGCCGGTACCGCCGGCGGGCCAGGGATGTCTGGGGCCGCGGACGTCGGCGTGTTGACCGAGATCGGGGACGTCGAGGTGGCCGTGTCGCTGTAGGACAGGCTGCGCGAGGAATCGGCCTCCTGCTCTTCGTAGGTGGTCGCGGTCGTGTTCAGTCGCGTCGACGCGTCGGCGGTCCGAACGTTCGACGATGTCGTGTCGATGTCCAAGCTGCCCATCAGCGTGGCCAGCTGGGTGGTGACCTGTACCGAGGTCGCGTCCGCGGCCGGCGGCGTGACCGTCGCGCCGGACGGGGCGGTGGGTGCCGCGCTGAGAACCGCGCCGGCACCGCGCACCCCGTCCGGATCGATATCGACGTTTTCCCCCATACGTTGGCCAATCTAGGTCGACAGCGCCTTGCGGTTGGCGTCCTCGGTGTCGCCGTAGCTTTGCAGGTCACGGCGAATGTGCGAGGCCACACCGGCCGCGAAGGCGCCGAACCGCTCGCCGGCCTCACTGCGGGCCTTGAGTGCTGCGGCGTACTCCTGCCCGATCGAGGACGAGCCCAGCTTGCCGAACGCGCCCTTGGCTTCGGTGAGCGTGGCGTCGTCGACGTGCAACCGCTGACGGGCGGCGTCTGCTTCGGAATCCCACCACGCGGCGTGGTTGTTCCACTCGTCTGGATCGAGGTTGAGCGACCTGCTCATCGGTTTCCTCCTGCCATGATTATTGGCTGCATTTCCCCACCGTAACCACGGTTTTCAGGTTATGCCGCATCAGAAATTGATGTTGCGGCGTCGGTATTCGTCGATCTCTGAGGCCATCGGGTAGGCGGCTGTGCCCGGGGCGATGTTGGCGCCGCGCTCGTTCATCGCCGCCAGAGAGTCACACCGCACCCGCATCAACGCCACCTTGTACAAGTGCAGGACGCGCTCGGACAGCTCTTCGGCCGTCCAGGTGGCGTTGACTTCGGGCTCGATCTGCACACGCGGCACCTCGTTGGCGTCGAGCTCGACCATCAGCGCTCCGTCGCGCGAGTATTCCACGTAGGTTTGCTCGGTGGTCGTTGCTTCAGGGTGCATCGTCGTTCTCCTACACGGCTCCGACACCGGTGGATCGCGCGGATGCGCCCGGCGCCTGTGTCCAGCCTAGAAAGTCTGTACGGCTGCCGAGTGCACTAAGTGGCTGCACCTGCCCATCCAGCCAGATTTTCCGGTTCCCGAGCGCCAGGATCGGCTCCTGGGCGTCGAAGTAGCCTAGCTCGCCGCCCTTCATCATGTTCGGATCGACCGGTGCGGTCACCGCGGTGCCCGGCGGCGGCAACTGGATGTTGTGCGCGGCATAGGCCGCGGTCACGCCCATGCCCTTGTTGATCACGTCATCCATGACCGCTTTCGTGGTCGGGTCGGGAGCGGTGAACACCTCGTCGCCCGCCTTGACTGTCAGGTCGGACTCCCCTGGCTCGGCCTTACCGGCTTCCGGTGCAGCGGCTTCCGGTGCGGTTTCGTTCTTGGCCTTCGGGTCGCCGGCAAGCGGATCAGCTGGGGTCGGCTGTGGCGGCGGCTGCGGTTTGTCGTCCTTGAACTCATCTTCGGGTCCCTCGGGCTTCTTGCCTTCCTCGTCTTTGAACCCGTCCTCAGGCGACTTCGGAGCCTCCTCGGCCGGCTTGTCGTTGAAACCGTCCTTAGCCATCCCCGCCAGCCCACCGCCCAACGACCCGAGCATGGAGCCGAGATCGCCGATCGGCAGGCCTCCCCCACCCATGCCCGACATCATCTGCGGCAACGATCCCAACCCCGCCAACGCCGGACCCATCGCCGACAGCGGATCCATCGTCCCGCCGCCCAGCGGTCCCAGGCCCGCCAGCGGATCCTCCAAAGGCTCGCCGCCGCCCGCCACCGGGCCGCCGCCGACCGCCGCGGGCCCGCCACCCGTGCCACCAGTGCCGCCACCGTCACCCCCGCCGCCGCCAGAACTGCCGCCCTCGCCGCCTCTGCCGCCGGCCTCGTCGTGCTCGTCGCCCTTCGGCCCGGTCGTGCGGTACTCGTCGCCCAGCTCCTTGAGGATCTGCGCCTGGGTGGCCGAATCGACGTGTGCATCCGCGAGGATCTTCTGGACCTCCGCGAGCTTCTCGTCGAGGAACTTCTGGAACGTCAACAACCCGGCCGGGTTGTTCAACGCCTCCGGCCCCATCTGGGTCTTTTTGTCCTCGATCTCCTTGAGGATGGCCATCACCCGGTCATACGACGCCTGGTTGGCCGCGAAGATCTCCTTGAGCTTGGCCGCCAGCTTCTCGTCGATCGCCGACACACCCGCAGTACCCGTGCCGTAGTCGCTGCCAGCCTGGTTCGCCCCACCTGGAAGGCCACCGTTCTGCGGCCCAGGGGTCGGCGGCGGCCCGGTGGCGGGCGGCGGCGCTGCAGCTGGCGGCGCAGGAGTTCCAATCGGGTCATGGCCCGGGGGCAGCGGATAGGTCGGGTCTGAGCCGCTTCCTCCCCCGCCGTCGATCGTCGGCGACGGGGCAGGATGCTGCGGTGGGCCCCCGGCGCCGAACAGGTTGCCAGCGGCGCCCACCAACTTGGTGACATGGAAAACGGAGTCCGCCAAGATTTGGTCAAACGGAATCGTCACCGTAGACCACGTCCTTTCATTCGGGGGCGCCAGCCGCCGCAGTTCTATTGGTGTGAACGCTATGAAGCGTTTGCCAGTTATGCGACAGCCGTCGACCACGAACTTCCAAACACCCCTCGGCCTGACTCCACACCCGAAAAACGTATCGCGCGCAAGATCTCGTCAGATGTTGCGCGCGATAGCCATTGGCGATGCAGTGGCGGGCATCCCGCCGTCTCGTGCCCCTGCTCCGCCAGGTCCTTGGTCAGCCGGCCGCCTCTGCGGCCATACCCACCCCGAGCAGGGCAGAGACCTCGTCGCGCACCCTGCCCACCACGTCATGGTGCCGGTCGACCATCCTGCCGATCTCGCGCAGCTTCAACGGCGGTTCGGACTGGAACAGCAGCCGAACAATCTCCGCGACATCATCCTCCGGATAGCTGGTCAGCTTGCCGCCAGCCTGAATCCGCGCCGCCACCGCGCGCGACAACTCCGCCACTCCGCTGGCTGAACTCACCCCGACCGTGTCAGCAACGGCCACCGCCATCGCGAACTCCTCATCCTCGGGGCTGAACGCCCACAGCCGCGCCAGCAGATGGGTGCATGCCAGCAGCGCGATCGGTGGGATGCAGGACATGCCCGCCCCCAGCCACAACCCCGCCGACACAGGCCCCTGCGCCTGGCCCATCAGGTGAGGCAACAACGGATGAACGAAGTTGGCCCCCATACTGACCACTGCTCCGAACCCCAGGACGCACCACGAATAGACCACGTTGGCCTTCTGCCCGGTGTATCCACCGAACGCGACCAGAGACATCGTGGCGACGATGATCATCCCGTCGACGATCAGTGGCCACAGCCACGCGATATACCAAGGCCAGGCGAGCTGGGAGGCCATGTCCCACAGCGAGTAGAACGACAGACCGAACGACCCGCACGCGATGAACACGGTCACGGCGACCGCGCTCTTGCGGGCACGCCGAAGCATCAGCAGCTTCTCGGCTGCTCGATCGGCCTCTCCCTTGGCCGGCCCAGTCGGCGCATTCTCCGGCGGTGTTGGCGCCGCGGACTTGGCGAGTGAAGGCGGAGCCGGTTCAGCCGCAACGTCGGGTGCCAGTGAGGGCCGCTCATCGAGGAGGGTCATTCGGGCTTCCTTTGCATAGCTTGGATCTCGACTCGAAGTGTCAGTTGCAACCCACCGCTTACGCGACAGCCAAAACAAGATTCGCAAGCACTCGCGTGGTGGTCCGAGGTGAGTTCGGGTCGCCGAGTTCACCTCGCCGATGCTCGAAACGCCGACATCAAAGAGCCACGCGGAGCCGCCAGGACGTCGGAATCGAAGCTACGTGCTGACCCGTTGTCGACAATCACGGGCATGACCAGCGTGTCTGACCGGTTTAACCGGCGTTTCGTGCCAAACTCTGCATCAACACGAGCACCAGGAGGCACGCCTATCACTTCACAATGCGTCGAGCGCGACACCCAGCGTAAGACGCCCCAGGGTCAAAAGCCAGAAATCCCCGCCGAAGCGGGGACATCCGAAACCTGAACTGAAGCGCCAACTTCCGTTCAGGCGACCCGTAACAACCGAATTCTCTGACACCGATTTTGGGGCCGACCACAAAGGCTGGCTCCAGGATAAAGGACACCCTTGTGAGCCGCAATGAACGACACTCCATTGCAATACTGGCGCTGGCAGCTCGGCCCAATCGGCCCGGCCTGCAACCCATTTCCGTAACCAGCCCGTGACTACGGCAGTCCTCGCAGCCGATCTCAGGCCGGCGACCTGCCCGCCGGAGCTCGTGTGGAAACGGCTGGCGCGACTCCTTGCTGCGCCCGGGCGCAGCCGGATGCGTCTGTGGAACCCCGAAACGGGGAAGTTCAGCGACACCGCCAAGCACTGCGAGCGACTTCCGAGCCGGCCTGCCGCGCTCTACCTCTACACACGTCGTCGAACCCACACACTCTGGTTGGACTTCGATGCCAAACTGCACGGCCCCGCGGCCGTTGCCGACGACCTGGCCAGAGCAGCCGAATGGATCACCCAATGCGGCGGCGTGGTCGTCACCGACCGATCCAGCAGCGGCGGCCGGCACTTGATCTGCCCATTGGCCATCGGGACGTCGGCGTCACTTGACGAAATGAACCACCTGGTGCGGCTTCTCGCCGCCCGACTCCCGACCCTCGACATCACCCCGAACACCAACGCCGACACAGGGTGCATGACTCCGCCGGGATCACCTTGCCGCGAAGGTGGCTACCGACAGCTCGACGGAACCTTGGAGGCCGCAGTCGAGGCCTTCACCACCCGATCCGAGCCCACTCTCCTGCCGCGGTTGCTGATGCTCCTCGGCGCCCTGAATCCACCCGTTCGCTCCACGCCTGCAACGCAGCCGGCAACCGCCGCAGCCGAATACACCGTGGGCGCCGGCGACGACCAACGAATCAGCGCACCCTACGTCCGCCACGACCCACTGCCAGCCGACGTCGTCGCCTACGCCACCGACGGGACCATCAATCCGGCGCGCCGCACATGGCAGTCCAACCACGAGGCCCGCCAATCCGTGGTTGTCAACGCCATCGCCCGAGGCCACAGTCTGGCCACCTTGCGCGAGATGATCGGACCGAACGGTCCATGGCGACAAGGACTCGGATCCGCCTACACCCGCTACGACCACCGCGGCGATCAGGCCCTCACACGCGATGTCGCCAAAGCATTCGACTGGTTGATCAACAACGTCTTAAAGTCCTCTCCCCCGCGGCACAAGACTAAGAACTCACCGGGGGGATACACCCCAGGACCGCGCGGACCGAAGGATCTTCGGGACTGGCTTGCCAACGCAATCGCCTGGGCCGACCGTGAATTCGTCGGCAAGCGCTATCGGTGGACAGTGCACGCCGTTCTGCAGAGCATCGCTTTCTACGCTGTGATGGCCGGAGACCAACGATCAGGCACCTGGCTGGTAGGTGTCGGCGGCCGCTCTCTCTCACTAAGCTCGGGGCTGCTGAGCGAAGACACCATCTGGCGTGTCCTGGCAGACCTTCGGGAAAGGGCCGGTGCGCCACTAGTTCTGGTCAGGCACCACCTTGGAACTGACGCCGACGTGTACGCTCTGACCACCCAGAATCGCGTGACAAATGACGCTGCGGCCGGTGAACGCATTCGCATCGAGCCGGTGCACGACGCCTGGATCGTCCTGGGCCACCACTTGCGTCGAATCTACGAACTGGTCGCCCACCACGGGCTGACCAACAAGGCCGACATCTACGCGGCGGCCGCGGTGCCTAGAGCGACCGGCGACGCCATGGTGAGCGATCTGGAAGTGGCCGGCTTACTCAAACGCGCCGGCCGAGGTGTCGTCGTGCGGGGGCCCGTCGAGCTCGACGCGATCGCCAACAGTCATCAACTGGGCAACTACCGCGCTGCTCGCCTGCAACGCCATCAGGCCGAAAGGTCCGCCTGGAAGAAGTGGCTCGACGAACGCGAGCAAGCCCGTAGCGGCGAATCCCACATCGGAACCCAAGAAACACTGGCCGGAGCCGCGCGCTCCGCCGGTCTCGACGAGCACACCGAACGGGCTTACCTGGATCTCACGATGTGCACCGGTCCCCCACCTATGGACAACATCGATATCGAGCGAGAAGCCATCGACATAGTCGCCGACCTGCTGGGTGGCCGGATCCTCGCTGCGTAGAAAAATGGGCTGACTCGGCTGATGCCCTCAGGACGCGTTGGCCGGCTCCAGAATCACGCCGTTCTTCTCGCAATACTCGTGAGCCTGCTTGATGAGCTCGGTGACGAACGGTTCGAGCAGCACCGCGACCTTGACGCCCTGGGCTTCCGCGAGCTTGGTGAGCGCTTTGTGGTCGAGTGCCGTGACCCGTTTGGCCACAATCTTGTCGCTGGCACGAGTCTCGTTGTGCCGCCAGTCCCTCCGGCGACGTGGCGCCTTGGCGACGTCCGGTGTGTCCGGCATGTGCGCACTCCGTTCAAAGTCGCGATACTGCGTGTAATACCGCTCTGAACAGGCATTACACGATCTGTGTAACAGAATATCAGTAACATGGAACCTGTAACAGAAATCCTGTAATAGCATGTCAGGCGTGTCGTCGTACGCCCAATCCGAGAGAGTTCAAGAGCTCTCCCGGGTGGTGTTCGGCCAGAAACACCGACTCGCCGTCATGGCGGCGATCGCGCAGAGCGACGGCCTGGTTAACCCCAGCGACCTCGCCGTGGAGCTCGGATTTAACGCGCAAAGCGCTATCCAGCAGCCACTCAAAGACCTCACCGCGGCCGGCCTGATCACCCGCCAAGACGGCATGGGCCGCGTCTACTACCGGCGAAACCCGCACACACTCTGGGACGCCGCCATCGAATTGCTCGGCCAAGCCCTGGCCGTTGACAACAGCTCGGAGACCGTCGACAAGTGATGCGCCGCCGGCCAGGCGGCGCATCACTGCGACCGGTGAGATCTGCGACCGTCAACGACTGGCTCGCATGGTGGAGGCGGCCTGCAGGCCGCAGGATCCACATCGCTCAATGAGCGGTCGCGTCCTTCTTGCCGGGCAGGAACGCGTTGAGGACAGGCGCAATCCACGTGGACCGGGTATCGAAACCCAACTTCTTGCCGATCTGGTCGATCACCGCCTCCTGCTCCGGTGTTGGGCTGAACGAGATCTGCGAACTCCCACCACCCAGATAACGCACCGCGGAGGGATCAGCAGGGAACAGGTCGTTCACCGGCGCCGTGCTGTACCGCGACTCCTGGATGATCTGGTCAAGCTTGCCGGCCTTGTGCATGGCACTGATCGCCTCCAAGACCACCTGCAAATTGGTCGATTTGTTGTCATGCCGATACTTCTCGAACCGCTTCTTCACACCCGCGGTCACATACACCGCCGAAGCTGGCTTGGTGCGCGTACGGGGCCGGCCCGGCTTGCGCGGGGCCGGTGCCCGTGTAGAGGACAGCGGCCGTATCGGTGTCACCACCTCGTCCTCCTCGGACGTTTCAGCCGTTCCTGCCGGCTCAAATGTCTCCGCTGCATCTACTGGATCAACATCGTGCTGGGGCGGTGGCGCCGGAGTCTCATCGAGGAGACCGGACAGGCCGGCGCCGCGTACTGGTGGGGCTGTGAGGTCGCCGAGATCCTCTGCCGGCAGTTCTTGTCGAGTCAGGTTGTTGCTCACGGCCACACTCCCTTTTCCATCATCTCGGCGCGCATCTTGGCACCACGCGTGAGTATTTCCTTTGTCAGTTTCGCGAAGTCTTCTGCCACCAACTGAGTCGTCGTGCTCACCACCGGCGCGTTGGCGGCCGTGCCCTTCTTCAGTTCCCAATGCTTCGGGTTATTGACGATTTCCTTCTCCAACTCGTGAGCCAGGCGCCCGTACTCGGGAACCTGCTCACCGACCGCCTCCGAATGACGGATGAACGAGGTCAACATCACCTCGCCGGCCTTCTGTCCGAGATCCCGCGCAACATTCTCCTTCGTCTTCTTGCGGATCGCTGTCGCGTTCGTCCCTGAGGCGAATACAAAGCAGCCCAACAGGATCAGGTATGGGTTGTGTTCTCTCATCGCACGGAAGTCCCCGGCGAGCTCACGCAAACCCGTTCGCGATAAAGCGTCGGTTTTCATCGGGACGACCACAAATCTTGCGGCGCAGAGTGCCAGCTGGAGCAGTGTCTGGTTCTCCGGAGGTGAGTCGATGATGATCAAACCGTACGAATCGCTGATCTCCTGCAGCGCCAGCGCAAGCGACATCAGGACGTGCTTTGCAGTGTGCGGATTCCCCATCTCGGCTGACAGCACGGGCGTGATGCGCTTGACGAACGGGCCACCCGGAACCACGTCAAGGTTGGGCCGGACATTTCGAACCGGAGTCAGCCGTGCTCCGGCGGTGATGGCGCTGAACAAGTTCCGGCCGTGGTCGTTGGCTTCGGTATTGGCGAAACCCAAGATGGTCGCCACGTTGCCCTGGCCGTTGAGATCGACCAGGAGAGTTCTTGCTCCATCAGAGGCGACAAGTGCTGCCGCGTGAGTCGAACACGTCGTCTTGCCGACCCCTCCTTTGCCATTTCCGAATAGATAGACCTTGCCTAAACGTCGCCAATCGACTGCGGGTTCTGCAGGCCCAGATTCATCCCAAGCGGCTACGCTGCTAGTCATGCGGGCGCCTCACTCTGCGAGTATCGGGGGTTCTGCGCGCCTGCTGAACAGCACCGCCGAAGGTGCCGCACACCATGCACGCTCATGGTTCACAAAGTCTAAGGCGGCCAATGCGACACGCCAGGCGATGCCACGCACGCCTCAGCGCATGACACCGGGCCAAGCCGCCAATCAGTGCCCGGCCATCACCACCTGTACGTCGATCTGCAGCAAACGTGGCGATGATCCCCGTCGGGCCGCATGCGTGATGCCGCGTGCGAACCTCGATCCCGGAGCACGTAACCCCGTCGACGCGTGTACGCGCTTGTCGTCAAGCTGTTGGCCATGGCGTCGCGCGAGCATTTGCGCCCACTCGCAGGCGCACACGGCATGCAGTTCGGTGCATGATGGCCTGCCATACCGAGTGCAAACCCCCATGTCAGGTCACCTGTCACACCCCGTTACGCATGCGGCTGGATACCTGACTCAATACCTGACTAGGTGCCAGGCTGCATACCTTGCTGCAGGTATGGCCACATATGTTGCGCGATACCGTGAGGGCTGGTCGGATGTCCACCTGCGTTCGCGTTTGGCGGCACCCGATGCAGGGAGCCGTGGTGGATAACAGCTATCGCATAGGACACCGCGCAGTGACCGCAATCGTTGGTCAGGCTGCCCATCGGGTGGCACCAGAAATATTTTTCACGACACGGCGTGTCGCGTGTATCGCGATGTTGACCAACGCTGCTCGCGGAGCGTGGCGCGGCACTCGAACGGCAATGTCGAGAATGATCCGTCATCGGCCGTGCGGACCAATGTCGCCATCCACGGTCTCCACCGCCCGCTATCGGATACTGACTAGCACGAGCGCGACAGTCCACGCTCGCATCGCTGACCAGACTGCCGGGCCAATCCGCCTGCCAATAGGAGGCGATATCGGCTTGTCCGTGGCGAGCGTGGCGCAGCGTCATGCCACGCATCGCAGTGGATGCACTATTCGGTTACCCGTCCGTGCCAATGCTCGGTACCGCGCCGGTGTGCTTACATGTCACGCCGTCCCGCAACGTATTCCGTTGAACATCACAGCGGCGGTATCCCCACCAGTGTGCCGAGAGACGCGGCACACCATGCAGTTTGGAATGGGGATCGCAGCCTGTAACGCAACGCGTGCCCGCGCACGACAGCCCATTGTGCGCACCGCCCGCTGAGTAGGGGAGCGGCTCCGCGAACCCGCGCCGCCGAATACCTCCCACCAGGCCTTTTGTCGGAAGTGTGTACCCCGCCGGAACCTGGAACACACAAGAATGGGCTCTGGTATCCGCTCAGGCGTTTCGGAGTGCTCGGCGGGTGTTGCCTATAGCTCAGCGTGATGTTGGGGCCTGTACGTGGCCGCCAGACTGTTTTTGCAGGTGGCTGGATCCGCGACGTGTGGTGATATGCGGGGGCTGTCCGGTCCGAAACACCGGTGAGCACGAAGCTCCTGCACAGGGCAGACATCGACGGTGGGGTAGGGGAGTGGTCCTCGCGCGGATCCGTGCTTCGGGTCGGTTTCGGCCGCGGCAAACCCTTAACAGCCGGAGACCGGCAACTCAGGACAGCCGGCGCACGAGCTACGTGACCGAGCGCCAGATCCCGCGTGCTTCGAGTTGCGGCTGCACCAACGCCACGACGTCGTCGCCGGCGATCTCGTATCGCGTCGCTGTGAGGCCGTCGTTGTCCGGCAATTCGGCGTACGGGTGTGGTCCTGGCTCAGCGGCGTCCAATCCGTCCCGCAGCGCCTTCGCCAACGCTCCGATGACTGGCCACGCGCGTTCCAGTGCGCGGGACCAATCCGTTTCCCTCTCGGGGATGCTGGAATCGATCTTCGCCATTCCGTTGTAATAGGCGAGATCGCCCGTCCGGCCGACGCCTTCCAGGAAGGCCGCTCTGACAGCCATGCGGAACGATCTTCCGCTGGCGTCGGTGTCGTCCAAACCCTCAAGGGCAGGTTGCCGCCATTGCACGCGAGCCTCCGCCCACGGGCCCGCATAGAAGACAAACGCGGCCTGCACCGGCTCATCAATCACCCAGTCGTTGATCTTGGTATTGCCAGTGCCGCGGCCGGCCACAATGCAAGCCGACACCGGGCCTTCGAGATCGCCGGCGACCGTCATCAGCGCAGCGACGGCATGGCCGGCTTCATGGTGGGTGATCACCGCTTTCTCATCGCGCATACAGGCGCCCCCGCCTCGCTCAGTCGCCCGTCCTGGAAACCCATGTCTTGGTTTCCCAGTCCCACGCAGGATCCGGAATCGATCCCGGCAGCGGTACGACGACGGCGCCGGCAGCGGCGTGCTCATCGGCGTACCGCTGCGCCTCATCGGCCTCGTCTGCGGTGAAAGTCGCTGTCGCAACAGGATTGCCGGGGACGCGAACAAGGATCGTCAAGTCGCCTAGTTTCACGTCGCGGCGCTTCGGCGCTACCCGGACCCGCGGGTCGGCACCGGTCGGTTCACTCATCGCGTGCCGCCTGCAGCTGCCGGCACGACAGGACCGTCCGGGCGGACGGGGTGCTTGCAAGGTTTGCCCATGGATACATCTTCGCTCCCCGGTCTGACAAGCCACGACATCGAACCGGA
Source organism: Mycolicibacterium wolinskyi (assembly GCF_002101965.1). Classification (GTDB taxonomy): domain Bacteria; phylum Actinomycetota; class Actinomycetes; order Mycobacteriales; family Mycobacteriaceae; genus Mycobacterium; species Mycobacterium wolinskyi. Next base: position 118,681 of record NZ_LQQA01000012.1, on the reverse strand, counting down.
GAAACACACCATGACCTGGGGCTAAGCGGTAGGCGTTGCGCTCACCGTGGGGATTGCTCCAGCGCGGTCCGCAGCGTGTGGAGTGTGGCGCCGGCCGGCGACCCAGCAGTTTGATATGCGGTCTTCAGGCGCGAGGACTCGTCAGGGCTGAGCGAGCGGCCGACGACTTGTTGGATCACGTGCGAGAGATCGACGAGGTCGTCGAGGTCCAACGCCGCGCTCACGACTTCGATCCGGACCGGGCTCGCATCGCATCGCGGCGCAGCGCCGCGGCGAGGTCGTCGTTGTCAGTGAGGTCGGCGACGGTGGTCAATGTCCGCGCAATCCGTGCAAGCATCGCCGGGGGAGCGGCCACCGGGCCAACGGTGTGATCGGACTGAATCAGGCCCACCAGCGACAAGAGCTGGGCGATCTCATGGATTCTGGCGCGCCGATCGGCATCGTCGATCTGTCGGAAAGTTCCGTAGAACTGGATGGCCTCGGCAAGGCCGGCGATGAGCCGGCCGAGGTTGGCCACGCTGATGTGGGCGGTCCGTGGAAGGTCAAACAGGTTACTTCCCGGCGCTTCGTCGGCGAAGGTGGACACGAGCTCGTCAGCGAGCTCGTCGAGAGTGTCGTCGTCGAGGTACTGCCGGGAGTTGCGCTCATCGATGCCGAGCTCGCGAGCGGTGGAGTGGTTTTGTTCTCTCAGAAACGATTCCGCGATCTCGACGGTCAGAGTCATCCCGCGCTTGCTCACGCGCTCCGTCAAGCCGGCCGCAGCTTCGCGAAGCCAATTGGGTGTTCGGTGGTGGCCGGTGGCCGGTTGCTCGGGATCGGTGCGCGGACGGTCAGTCATCGTAAGAGCCGCTCTCTCCAGTGGGTTGACGTGCGGTCTAGGGCTGGTCGCGTCGCGGCGCTCCGTGGCGGCGCGGGACGACCGTAGTGAAGATGTTGGGTCTCTCCAGCTTTGTTGCTTCCTCCCATGCCTTGTCTTTGTCGTCGATCCGGTCTGATGTTGTGGCCTCGCCGGTGTCTCGGTTGACGCTGACCACCCAGTAGCCGTCACTCATGGTTCTTTGCGGCCGTTGAAGGCGAGCGCGTCGAGATAGGCGTCGTGGTAGCGGACGATCGCCAGGCGTTCCAATGCGAACTGTTCCAATGCACTGCTGATGATCGGCTGCCCGTGGGTGAGGGTTGCGCCGCGTTGGTATGGCCAGTGCCCGAAGCTCATCAGATCGATCCCGAGGGTCTGTCGCGGTTGTTCACGTGCTTCGTTGATGTCGTTACCGACCGCCTCGAGTTCGGTTTCCAGGCGGCGCAGCATTGCCGCTGCGCGGCGAAGGTGGCGGTCGCGTTGTTCTTCGAGCAGCTTGACGCATTCGTTCCACGTTGGGATGGAGTCCCGTGGGAAGTACACATGGCCGCCGCGGCCGCGGACGACCTGGGGGAGTAGATCGTCGGCCGCCATGATCTTGAGGACGTCGACGGGGATCCCACACTGGTCTGAGGCTTCCGACAGCTTGGCGAGTTCGGGTTCATTCATCGGTGGATCCGTTCTCGCCGGCGAGGGCTGCTTCGGCCCGCTCCAGGGGTGTGCCGGGAAGTGTGTCAGGTGTTGGGGTTTCGGCGATCGCCGCGGCGATCGCCCGTTCGATCGCTCCGGTGGCCCACGCCTCAAGTGGGCTATCTGGGGCCTGGTCCCATGGGGTGTCGAGGTCGACCGAGACGGTCACCGGGACGGGCAGCTCAAGTGCCGTGAGACGTTCTCTGACGGCCTGGGCGAGCCGTTGCCCGTATTCGGCGAGTTCTTCGCGCTGGAGGGCTTCCAGGCGGTTGCTCAGTGTTTCTATGGCTGCTAGGGCGTCCTCGGTCGCTTGCTCTTCGGGGGTGAGTTCGGTGGGGTTCTCCCGTTCGGCCGCCATCGCTGCCTCGATCTCCTCGACCGTTGGGAGCGGTGGGGGAGGACCGTCGATGATCTCGACACCTAGATCTGTGTAGTAGGCCCGCATTTGCTCGGTGAGCTCGTGGCCAGGGTAGCTGTATGTATGGCTGGGCCTGATCGCGTTTTCGCGGCGTTGCAGTTCAGTCTCGGCAGCGTCGAATTCGTCGAACCACGCAGACGAATCCATATCGAACAGGATCCGTTCGGGGTGGACGACGACGTTGACCGGTTCGGTGCGGTGGCGCCACAGATCCCATTCATCGTGGCCCACAGCGGCATTGAGGGCATCGCGAACCACGTCGGCTTCCCAGGAGCCGGGCCGGCCTGCCAAGATCGCGTCAATGCCACCGATGTTGGCGGCCGCGCCGGCGAGAGCGGTGGTGACGAACGCGGCCCAATCGATCGGTATGCCATCGGCATCGAGGTCGGGTTCCCAAGAGCCATTGGTCTTTTGACGTACCGGCTGGTTGGTGAGTCTGGCGGCTTCGGTGAGCACTCGCACCGCGTCGTCGAGGACCACCTGGTACGGCCGTGCGGCGGTGCCTGAATTGCTGCCGGTGTCCGCGTAGCCGCTATCGACTAATACCGCGTCGAGCACTTCTCGATATGGCCGGCCGATCGTGACGGCCAACGCGTCGAGCGTGGCCCGCGCCGGCCATCCACGCACACCGTTGGAGCGCCACTGAGACAGGTTCGCCCGGGTCACGCCGGCCCGTCGTGCGATCTCGGCGTCCGTGACCTCCGGATGAGCATTCTTGTACCAGTCGATCAGATCGACCAAGCGACTGCTGGATGGCATTCACCCAGCATGAGGGGTATGCGCGACCCTGTCAATAGGCGCTAATCGCTGCCGTTAAGTGGCGCTTAACTGACATAAGATAGCTTATCGGATCTTTATTCAGGTCTGAAATCAGGTCGATATGTACGTCTACAAATGCACCTGAATACGAGTCATGGGTGGTACCGTCGCCTTATGGTCGTCTTGAACCCGACAAGAATGCGTTCGATCACCGATGCGAAGACGAAGTTCAACGCACTGGTCTCCGAAGCTCAAGCAGGGCAAACTGCGCACATCGTGTCCGGTGCGAATGTCGTGGCCCACCTGGTGCCGGCGACCGCCCGGATCATCGACGACGCCTACGTGCTGACGTCGATGCTCCAAGCGCTGGTGCAGCGAGAGGTTGACTGGATCGTCAAGGACTGCAAGAAGAATGGCGGCGAACTCTACAGCGCCGGCGGCATCATGGGCCGCGTCCTTGGCTGGGCCTGGCGCACCGACGCGGCTCTGTTCATGCAGATTGTCAGCGACTACACCGTGCGGTTGGCCGCCGGCATCGGTCGACCGGTGCGCGCTGATGAGATTCGGGCGCTGATCCGACAAAGCCTCCGCGAGGCTCTCACCGACGGCGAGATCGCCACGGCAGACGCCCACCTAGCGCGCAACTGGGATGAATGGATGATGTCCGACGTTCGCTAATCAGTCATTCCAGGTAGGAAGAATTCACGGCCTGGCGTCACGTGACAAAACTATCCAAATGTCATTCTAAGTGGGGGGAAATGGATACATCGGTAGAAATGTGGGCACTGGTCGGGAAGCTCATTGCACTTGTGGCAATACCGCACGCCGCCGCGCAAGGCTTGGCCAAGCTGGTAGCGATTTCCAATCGTCCCAGGTTCGTGGTTGTCGCCAAAACTATGGACGCTGCCACGTACGTGGCTCTCGCGCTCGTATCTGCAGACGTCGTACACAATTATCTTGTGGCTGCGCCTCGGAATCTCAGTAGTGCGGACATCGAGGAAGCTCGGAGAGCCATCACGTTGGGCTCGGCGATAGGGGTGTACGCATTGGTCTACTGCCTTGTGCTCGCAGGGTTAGCCGCGGTTCTAAAATGGGCGAATACCGTGCTTTCCACAACGGATCGTAAGGTCGTAAGATCGTCCCTCGGAAAGATTGCTGCTGTTCTATTTCCCGCCTGGAACTTTGCGCTTTACCCAATAGGCAGGGCGATCAATCAACATCCTGCGGACGGCCCGGTTCTTGCCGCACTGGTTCTATTCGGTCCGCCGCTGCTCGGCGTGCTTGCGATTTGGGGGGCTCGCATTTGGCTGCAGGCGCTACCAACGCCGGCGCCGGCGGCAGACGCCACCGACTAGTGAGACGTCTTGCGCCTGAAAGCGCGCGCTACGTCGGCAGAGGCAGCCACTCGGCCTGATCAGGCCAACGGCCGGTGTGGCGCTCGACTGCCCGCGCCATATCGCGCAACACACCTATTCCTGTTCGGAGGTGATCCCGCTCGGCCATCGGAGTGTCAACGTCTGACCGGTCGGCGAACCGGTCAACCGCATGTCGTAGCCGCCGAAAATCAGTGGCACTGCAACATGATTCGGCGGCAACGAGATCCCTTCGGAGGGTTTCGAGCATCCGGTCGCGGTCGCGAAGTCTCGTCATGGATGCCGACTGTAGGCGGATCGTGCTACTCCCACCACTCACCCTGCGCGCAGCACTGATGTTCATTCCAGCGGCGCGATGGTGTCGGCTTCGAGCCAGAGCTGCATCGTCGTGTGCTCGTGGCCGTTGCCGCTGCTGATCGGAAGAAGGCACACCGCGATCCAGGCGCCGTCGTTGGCGCGCCGGATCCATGCGATTTGGCGTCCGGGCATCCACGGCCCGCTGATCGAGTACCCGCCGGCCTTCACCCACATCGGAAGTTCGTCGCGACGCGGGCCAGCGCCCAGAGCGGGGAAGGCCTTGGCCGTGTCGATGCGAACCGGCCGGTCCACCAGGTGCAGGGTCCGGTACCCGCAAATCTCACCCGACCAGTCATCGAACACGCTATCGAACACACTTTCGAAGTATTCCAGCTTTCACGCGGTGCGTCGACATCCCCGATTGTCGCGGTTTGGATGTGGAATAACCCCAGGTCCAGGGCAAACAATGAGCCTATGGTCCTGATTCGGCGCGCTGTTGTCCTCGTGTTCGCTCTGGGTTGCTGCCTCCTGGTCCCCTCCTGCGCGCCCATTGTCGGCAACGCCGACCCCGCCGGTGGGACTAACGCCGCGGTGGTCCGAGTAGTCGACGGCGATACCGTCGACATCCGCCACGACGACCGTGGGCGACTCCGCATCCGGATCCTCGGTATCAACGCACCCGAGACCCATAAGCGAGGCTGGACGGTCGGCTGCTATGGCCCAGAGTCCGCCGCATGGGCAAGTGCGTTTCTCCCAGTGGGGCAGCGTGTTTCGATGGTGACCGATCCGACCCAGGGCCTCACCGATCGATACGGTCGCACTTATCTGCACTAGTCAAGGCGATTCATCGATGGACTGGCGTGTCTGCCGGGAGTGGGCGGAGCTATCGTGGGTCTTGGTGCGCGCGTTTGCGGGGTGGTGGCGAGCAGGATGCGGCTGGCGCGCGCCGTTCGGATGCCCCTTTCCGGGCGTGGACGATTTGGAAAGGTCGGGCCCAGCTGCGGGCGGGCTGGTGGCAGGTGACGGTCAGGCCGTGGGCGGTGAACGCGTCTGCCAGGCCGGTGCCCAGCACGTCGCGGGCGTGGGGTCGCTCGGCGACCCGCATATAGAGATCGAAGACGGCGCGGGCGGTGGGTGGCGGGTCGAGGTCGACGGCGATGACCTGGCCGCCCGGGCGTAGCACGCGGCAGGTTTCATCGAGGGCGCGGTGGCGGGTCTCTGCACGATCGCGGCAGTCATCACCGCGTCACCGGCGCCGGCCAGGGCGGTGATGCGGGCAGCGAGGTTGACCGCATGCCCAAAGTAATCGCCGCCGCGGCCGATGGCAGGCCCGTGGTGGATGCCGGCCCGTATCGGCAGAAATCCATCGGCACCGGCCACCCGGTCGGCCAGGACGGTCATCGTGGCCATCATCTGGTTGGGGGCGGATGCGGCCAGCATGACCGCATCCCCAATCGTCTTCACCACCTGCACCCCGGGCTGGAGGGCGGCGTGGGCGAGGTCGGCCAGCCGCGCCGCCAACCACGCGGCCTCCCGGTCGCCGCAGGCCTCGGTGAGCACGCTGTAGCCGGCCAGATCGACGAACGCCACCGTCACCTCAACCCTGGTGAAATCAATGGTGTTGTCGGGCAACATCACCGGCCCCGCATCGTCTGATGGTCACGGGAGCAGCCCAGGTGGGGAAGGAAGCGGCCCACCGCGGCGGTGTAGTCGGTGTAGGCGCGGCCATGGACCCGGCGCAAATAGGGTTCCTCCACCCCACGTACCTGCAATTCGATCCCGACGACCGCGATCACCAGCCCGGCGATCGCTACCAGGTTGGGCACCATCAGGGCCAAGCCGATCAAGGTGACCAGCAGCGCGGTGAAAATCGGGTTGCGCACAACCGCGAACGGGCCGGTGGTGACCAGCTCGGTCCGCTCGGTGTCGTCGACCCCGATCCGCCACGACTCCCCCAACCCCAACTGCGCGACCAAGGTCAGCACGATCCCGCCGGCCACAACCACCACGCCGAGGCCCTGCACCCATCCGCGGTCGAAAATATCCAGGGCGGACAGCCCGGCCAGAGCGGCGCCCGGCGCCCCGACCCCGACCAGCAGATATCCCAGGTCGGCGATCGCCAACGCCCACCATTCCAGCGTCGGCTCGGGGCGCCATCCGCGCCGGTTACCACTGTCACCGGTGCGGGCCAGCTGGATGCGGCGCCGCCACGCCCCGATCACCAGCATCAACACCACAAACAATCCCGCCGCGGCATACGCCATCATCACCGGCCCCCTTGCCTGTCCGGGATCGGCGCACCGAACACTCGGCATCGATAGCCGCCGATGTTGCCCGGTTTGACCGATCAATGATGCATGACGCTATCATCGTCGTGTGGCGATGAAAAGTGGTGTGGTCGGGACCCCGATGTGCGGGAGCTTGGATGCGGCGACGGCGTTGTTTCACAGCCTCTCCGATGGCACCCGGTTGGCGATACTGCGGCGCCTGGCCGTGGGTGAGGCCCGGGTAGTGGATCTGACCGGCGAGCTGGGGTTGGCGCAGTCGACGGTGTCGGCGCATCTGGCCTGCCTGCGCGACTGCGGCCTGGTCGACTACCGGCCGCAGGGCCGGGCCTCGGTGTACCGGCTGGCCCGCCCGGAGCTGCTGGAGATGTTCCGCGCGGCCGAGGCCGTGTTGGAGGCCACCGGCAACGCGGTCGCATTGTGCCCCAACTACGGCCACCCCACCCAACCGAAGGCAACCCGATGAGTGACGCGTGCGGCTGCGGCGACGACCGCGACGAGGACGAACGCGAACCCGAACGGCTCTGGGAGGTCAGCGAATTGCGCGCCGCCGCTGCGGCGGGCGTGCTGCTGCTGGCCGGGTATGTGGTCGGCTGGGTCGGCGGGCCCCGCCCGGTCGAGCTCGGCCTGTATGGGCTGGCCTTGGCGATCGGGGCGTGGACGTTCGTGCCCTCCACCCTGCGCCGGCTGGCCAAAGGGCAGATCGGGGTCGGCACGCTGATGACGATCGCCGCGGTCGGTGCGGTCATCCTCGGCGAGGTCGGCGAGGCCGCCATGCTGGCGTTCCTGTTCTCCATCAGCGAGGGCCTCGAAGAATACTCGCTGGCCCGCACCCGCCACGGCCTGCGCGCGTTGTTGTCCCTGGTCCCCGATCAGGCCACCATCGTGCGGGACGGCACCGAAACCGTCGTTGCGCCAAGCGAATTGCGGGTCGGTGACCGGATGCTGGTCAAACCCGGTGAACGCCTGGCCACCGACGGGGTGATCGTCTCGGGCCGCACCGCGCTGGACACCTCGGCGATCACCGGCGAATCCGTGCCGGTGGAAGCCGGGCCCGGTGCTGAGGTGTTCGCCGGGTCGATCAACGGCACCGGCATAGTCGAGGTCGAGGTCACCTCCACCGCGGCGGATAACTCGTTGGCCCGGATCGTGGCCATCGTGGAGGCCGAGCAGTCCCGCAAGGGCGAAGCCCAACGCTTGGCCGACCGGATCGCCAAACCCCTGGTCCCCGGGATCATGATCGCCGCCGCCGCCATCGCGGTGATCGGCAGCGTGTTGGGTGATCCGGTGGTGTGGATCGAACGGGCCCTGGTGGTCCTGGTCGCCGCCTCGCCGTGTGCCCTGGCGATCTCGGTGCCGGTCACCGTGGTCGCCGCGATCGGCGCGGCCAGCAAGCTCGGCGTCCTAGTCAAAGGCGGCGCCGCGCTGGAAGCCCTCGGCGCGGTGCGCACCATCGCCCTGGACAAGACCGGCACCCTGACCGCCAACAAGCCCACCGTCATCGACGTCGCCCCCACCGGCGGCGCCACCCGCGACCACGTGCTCGACGTCGCGGCCGCATTGGAAGCCCGCAGCGAACACCCCCTGGCCGCAGCGATTCTCGCCGCCACGAACGGCCCGGTCCGGCCGGCGCAGGATGTCGAGGCGGTCACCGGCGCCGGGCTCACCGGCCACCGCGATGGCCACCGGTTGCGGTTGGGGCGGCCCGGCTGGCTCGATCCCGGCCCGCTGGCCGATCAGGTTTCCGCGATGCAGGCCGCCGGCGCGACCGCGGTCCTCGTCGAAGACAACGACCAGCTGATCGGGGCGGTCGCGGTGCGCGACGAACTGCGCCCCGAAGCCCCCCAGGTCGTCGCGGCGCTGCGCCGCGGCGGGTATCAGGTCGCCATGCTGACCGGCGACAACCACGCGACTGCGACCGCCCTCGCCGAACAGGTCGGGATCGACACGGTCCATGCCGACCTGCGGCCCGAAGACAAAGCCGCCCTGATCGCTCAACTGCGCCAACAGCAATCGACCGCCATGGTCGGTGACGGGGTCAACGACGCTCCTGCCCTGGCCACCGCCGACCTCGGCATCGCGATGGGCGCCATGGGCACCGACGTGGCCATCGAAACCGCCGACATCGCCCTCATGGGCGAAGACCTACGCCACCTCACCCAAGCCCTCGCCCACGCCCGACGCGCCCGGCGCATCATGCTCCAAAACGTCGGCCTGTCCCTCGGACTGATCACGATACTCATCCCGCTCGCGCTCACCGGAGTACTCGGGCTTGCCGCCGTTGTCGCCGTGCACGAACTCGCTGAAATCGTCGTCATCGCCAACGGCGTCCGCGCCGGGCGCTCCAAACCCCTCGGCGAGGCTACGGCTGCGCCGGGCGGTGTTCGGGTCGCTGCGGCCACTCGCTAGCGAGCCAGACGTCAGAAGGGTGGAGCGTCGCTCCGGGCCGTCAGGATGTGTCCGGGACAAGGAGTTCCGGCGCTGCTTCGGTCAGGGCTGCCAGTCTCGCCGCCTTGCGGTCGGCGTGCTCGATGGTGATGCGTAGTTGGTTAACGTCGCCCAGCCACTGGTTCTTTTGGGCTTCGTCTACCTGGGCGCGCAGGTTGTCGCGAATCGCGTCGAGCCTTGCAGCCTGGGTCGGTTCGACTTCGCAGAAATCACATCGGAGGCAGGCGTGTTCGTGGGTGCAGTCCGATCCGTAGGGTCGGTGGCAGTTGCCGAGCGCGATCTTGCGCTGCCCGAAATGTTGGATGAATTCGTCCCATTCGGCTTGCGTGGGCTCACGGTACTCGGCCGACGGCCGCGCCTGTCTGCGGTTGTCGATAAAGCGGTCGTACGCCTCGAAGACATCCTTCTGATACACAGCGGTGTAGCCGCGGGTGACCTCGATGTTGTTGTGGCCCACAATCTGTGCGGCCAAGTGGATGGGAAAACCGGCGTTGACGATGTCGGTAATGAAGATCCGGCGGAAGTCATGGGGCGTGAAGTGCAGCGCCGTACCGTCGGTGTCCGTCAAAGCCATGTTGTTGGCGAGTTCGGACAACCATTTTCGGACTGTGCATTGGTTGATGACCCGTGACCGTCCACCCTCGCGGATCTGAATCAGATGCGGCAGCGGCGCCGACACCTGGCGTTCCTGTGTGTCGATGCGGCAGCACAGGGGGACGCGGCCGTCAATGCTGATGAACTCGACCAGTCGCGCCAAGGTGGTGGTCAACTCTGGGCTGCAGGGGAATATCCGCTCTTGATCGGTCTTGCTGGGCGCGATCTGTAGGAGCGGGATTACCGTGCCATCGGGCTTGCGGTACTGCTTGACGCTCAGATGGGTCAGTTCGAGCATCTCTTCGATCCGGATACCGGTGTGGCGCAGAATTTCGATGATCGTCCAGGTCATGAAGGCGCGGGTGACGGTGTAGGGGATGTCGACTCGCTTCTCCGTTCCATCTTGCAGGGCATTGATGCGCACCCGGTCGGCCTGCTTGCCCGATGCGTGTTTGATGTAGGTGCTTCCCTGCACGTCGAAGGGTTCGCCGACCGGCGCGGTCTTGGAGATGTCTTGCAACTTGATGGCCTGCAGATAGGCGCGGTGGGCTGCGGCGACGAGTGCATCGATGTGCGGGGCGAGCGTGCGGGTGCGTGCTTGCATGCGGTGCGCCCGCTGGGCCCGGCGCTTCTGCTGCCCTCGTACGTCGCGGATGCTGACCGGACATGAGACAGCCCAATGTGCCCACGTCGAGGGATCCTCGTGGGCCCAGGCGGCCACGTCGAGGTAGAAGCTGCGGACTGCTCCGAGGATGCTCTCGGCGTGGCGGCGCGGTGTGCCGTCCGGTTTGGTGCGCAACCACTCTTTCCACTCAGCTGCTTGAGCTTTGGTCAAGCTGATCGTGTCGATGCCGGGATTGGCGTCTTCGATGGGCTTCCAGAACAGCTTCACGAGGTTTCGGCTGGTGCCGTCGAGGCTGGCGTAGTCCTGGCCGACGGCGATCTCAGCGAGGTAGGCGATTAAAAGCCTGCGAACGCTGGGGGCTCGCACGTCGAAGCGGTCGACCAGTTCGGTGGGAGTGAGGCGTTTGGCGATGAGGTAACGCCGTAGATCGTCGGATTCGCCGGCGAAGAGTCCGCCGCGGCGGCCGTAATGCCACATGGCGTGAAGGTCGCCCGGCATCCTGCCTGTCGAGGTCAGAAAGTCTCGATAGGCCAACACATGGCGGCTGTGCAGCTCGGTGATCGGCAGTCCGTTGACGATGCTCATGCGTACCAGGTGGGTGACGGTTCGCCATTTCTTCACTTCGGGGGCGCCTTCCTGCTGCGCGGCGGCGAAGTAGCGATCCCAGCCTCTGGTTCGTGGGTGGTTGTCCAGTCGCGGTAGAAACGGGCCTGCTTGTTCTCGATCAGCCAGTCGTAGCCCGGGCGAATGACGCCGAGCAGAATGAGTGCGTTGATGGACAGCCGTGCTCCGAGCCGTGTGTGCGATCCTGTCGACAGGGCGGGACACCACGCCTTCGGCTGGTTGTCGGAATCGCTGGCAATCCAACGGTCTTGATAGCTTTCGCCGGCGTAGCCCTCCAGCCAGTCCAGCAACCTGCTCAGCCAGAGTCGGGCGCCGCTACGGGCTTCCGCCTCACTGCGGTACTTCTCACTCATCCGTGCCATCACCAGAGGAAGCCCGGCGGTGATGGTGCGCTCGCGCTCCGTGGCGGTGACGGGGTTTCCGAACCACGGATGGTCCTCGGGGGTCGGCGACAGCGGGGGCAACACCTCGACGGGATGGTTGGGGAACGCGGACGAACTCTGCATTGACTGTGCACGAGTGAGAACCCGCGGCATCAGGAGTCCCGCCCGAACAGCACGTGGAGGTCTTCTGCGGCATAGCCTTTCGCTGGGGCGGGTGGAGGTGCAGGTGGCCGGTTCCAGTGTTGGTCGAGTTTGTCGATCAGGTCGGTGACGCTGGGCCGCAGGTAGCGGGTGGTGCTGGCGATCGATGCGTGCCGCATCAGCTCCTGCATCTCCGCGATGGTCATGTTCTCGTCCTGGGCGAGACGCATGCAGAAAGTGTGTCGGAAATCGTGCATCGTGACGTTGGACCCGAGCAGCGCGTTACTGCGCTCGAGGATCTGGCGCATGGCCCAATAGCTCAGGGGCCGTGGAGTGCCCCGCAATGTCATCCAGACCGACTCTTCCGGCGGCCCTGCGGGGCGCTCAGCAAGGTAGCGGGCGATCCAGAGATACGCGGCGGGACTGATACGGACCAAAACCCGACTTCCATTGCCGCCCTTCGGGATTATGTCGGCAGTATGGTCGGCGGCGTGGAGCATCCCGCGTCGCATGCTGAGCAATTCACTGGCGCGCAGTCCAGAAGAAATCGCCGTAGCGACGATGGCGCGGTCCCGGTTGGTCCTCAGCGAGGTGAATATCTCCTCGTACAGGGCGTCGCTGAGAGCGCGCGGCGCACGGTCCACCAGCTTCTGCCGATACGGCGCACGCTTCTGAGGACGCGGATTATCAAAGTGTTGACGGTGCGCATCGAGCCGGGTGAGGTCGGCGCGCGATTTCGGTACCGGATTGATGAGTGGCCCCAGATCCGATTCGAGGGCGAACTCGTAGAAGCCGCTCAGCGAGGAGAGCCGGCGATTCATCGACGACCGTGTGTAGGAGGATTCCAGGTACGGCTTCCCGGTGCGCTCGTTAACAGAACCGGGAGTTGGTCTGTGACTATCCGAACTCGACGAGCTGCGTCGTCGTTGAGGATTCTCCCGGCACCGGTACCACCGCACCCAGTCCCGGACTTCGGCGCGGGTCGCATGCGCCCATGAAACCTGAAGTACGCCAAGGAAACGAGTCCAACTCAGGAGGTCGTACGCATACGCCCGCAACGTTGCGGGCGAGCAGTCGCTTGCATCGAGGTCAGCCAACCAGACATTGACATGGTCGACACCGGAACCCGACCCGTCCACCACTCGCCACGGCAGCGAGCCGGCGTCGCCGCGCAATACCGCACCCACCGCGGGCACATCGAGAGCTTCGACGGGTCTCGGTTCGATTCCATCGTCCATCGCAGCCCCCTGTATGGAACGGTCAATCTGCGTGGAGGTTAAACGCACCGACCGACAAGTTGAGCCTGCACCCTCCTGCGGGGCGGATCCCCAAAGTGCAGTTAACCGCACGCTTGCCTATCTTGATCTTCCTGATGGACGCGATTTTTCCGTGGAGTCGGTCCGGGCTGGCATGTCCCAGGTCGTCACCTACGGCAAGCGCCCGGTCCAGCGGTTCGCGGATCTCACCGCGGCGGAGAACGAGGCTAAGACCCTGCGCGCCGGCCTGTGGGGGCCGCCGTGCTTTGGCGCGACAGAATCGGTTCCCGAGTAGGCAGGGCGCCGTCCACCGGTGATCAGCTGGTCGTAGTGCGGTGCCGGCTGGTCGCGTCGAGCAGGTGATGTGACTTTTCTTGTGCCTTTTGCACTTTCCGATTGTGGCGGGTGGCTCGCCTACGCGCCAAGACACCGGCCTCCGCTGCTGCGCGACGCTCCGGGCCCTGCGGGCTCGCAAACTCTTTCCCTACGCTCGCCGCGCTCGCTGCGCTCCCGCTGGCTTCGGGGGGAAAGACTTTGCGCCCGGGTCTTGCACTCCGGCTCCCCCACACCCGCCCAAATCTCCAGTGCCAAAAGGCAAAAAGAACGGGCGGCCTCCGGGTCGCTCCCCACCTGAAAGGTACTGAGATGACCGACACCACCCAGCAGGACGTTGTTGAGACCGCACAGTTCGGAACGCTCGAACACCTCGATCCCGCAACGCTGGAAATCGGTGAGAACGTGCGTGACGAAGCGATCCTCGACAAGTCGTTCCTGGCCAGCATCGCCGAGAATGGCGTCCTGACGCCGATCACCGCCGTCCGCAGCGCCGACAACGCCGACGTGATCCGCGTCCGCAACGGCCAGATGCGTACCCTTGCGGCCCGCGAACTCGGCCTGGCCACCGTGCCGGTGTACGTGCTGCCCTCCAGCGCAGCCGACGCGAGCGAAGAAACCATCGAGCGCATCGTGCACCAGATCGTCACCAACGATCACGTCAAGGCCATCACCGAGGCCCAGCGCGCACGCGGCATCCAGCAGATGCTCAGTGCCGGAGTCTCACAGACCAAGGTGGCCAAGAAGCTGTCGGTGAAGCGCGACACGGTCAAAGCCGCTGCGGCAGCGGCCAAGTCGAACGCTGCCATGACCGCACTCGACACCGGCCAACTGAGCCTGGAAGAAGCCGCCGCACTCAGCGAGTTCGACGGCGACGACGACGCAATCGAAAAGCTGATCGCCGTCGCCGGGACCACCCGGTTCGCCTTCCGCGTCGAAGAGCTGCGCCAGGCGCGCGAGCGGGACCGCGCCTATGCCGCCGCCGTGCAGGACTTCACCGAACGCGGTTACCGCGTGATCGAGCACGACGAGGCACCCGTATGGGACGACACCACCTGCTTGGCAATCGAATACCTGCGTACCGCAGACGGGGAACGCGCCACCGAGGACGCCGTCACCGATCCCGCGCACTGGGCGGTCATGCTCTACGAAGAGGACGGCTACGCCGACGCCGAAACCGGCGAGATCGTGGACGAGGACGCGATCGACTGGGCCACCCGGGACGACGACGAGGCCACCCCAGAAGAGGGCCTGCGACACTTCAACAGCGTGGTCCAGACAACGATTTACTCGCCCGAGTGGTACTGCCTGGACTACCAAGCCGCTGGCCTGCAGCTCGGTCACCAGGTCTCGGGGCGTGTGGCTCAGGACACCACTGGCCGGGACGAGGCTGACGTGACCGACGCCGACGCGCAGCAGGCCCGCGAGGAAGCGGCTGCCGCAGAGGCCCAGCGGGCGGCCGAATTGCGGCGTGAGCGCCGCAAGGTCATCGCCCTCAACCGGATGGCCGAGGCCGCCGCTCGCGTGCGCCAGGAGTTCGTGACCAAGCTGCTCGTCCGCAAGACCCCGCCCAAGGGTGCGGCGATCTTCGTCGCAGATTGCCTGGTCCGCGACCCTGGCCTCATCAAGGAGTTCCACGGGGCGACACAAACGGCCAAGCTGCTCGGCGCGGATTCGACCGGCGCGGTGAAGAAGATGGTCAGCGAGCTTGCACCGACCGCTGATGGCCGCGCACAGGTCGTCACCCTCGGGCTGGTACTGGGTGCGCTGGAAGCCCGCACACCCAAGGATTCCTGGCGCTACCGCGGCTACGACGTGGTCAAGCCCGTCGACTACCTGCGCTTCCTGGTCGCCAATTCCTACGAGCTGACCCCGGTCGAACAGGTCATCGTCGGTGAGCGGACCGCAGACGAGGTATACGACGAGAGCCTGCAGGCCGACGAAGCCGAGGACCAGGACGGCGAACCCAGCGAGGACGCCGAGTAGTTGACCGGGCGGGCTGTGGAGGACACGAACCTCTGCAGCCCGCTCGGCTCGGCGAAGCGGAAGTGCCTGCGGCGCTGCGGGATACGTCTACGCCTTCCGGCGTAGGCCCACGATGTGGTTTGCCTTCCGGCCTCCGATCGTAACCGGCGGTCCGGCCGCACAAGGGCACCGCTTCGGCCTACGGCTCGGCACCGGTTTCGCGGCTCGCTGCGCTCGCCGGTGAAACCGGCTCCGCCGGGCCCTTGCTGCTTACCCGGCCCTGACGCCGGTTCTCGATCTCCTTGCCGGACAGGCAAACAGAACGGGCGGCCCCGAGTCGCCCCCTCGCGAAAGGTTCTCACCATGGCTCACCAACTCGATTCCACCCGTGGCCGCGTCAGCTTCGCCGACTCGCAGACTGACGCCTGGCACCAACTCGGCCAGCAGGTCGGCCACCTCATGACCTCGCAGGAAGTTTTGGAGGCCGCCCACCTTGCCCGATGGAACGTGCGCAAGGTGCCGTTGCAGGTCGCTCAGGAACCCATCGTGACCGCAGACGGCACTGTGATCGCCCCGGACCCGCTCGTTGTGCCCGATCACTACGCCACCGTGCGCGATAACCCCATCGTCCCCGGGCAGATCGACGTGCTTGGTGTCGTCGGCAGCAAGTATCAGCCCCTGCAGAACGAGGGCTCGTGCGACTTTTTGACCGCGCTCATTGACGAGAGCGGCGCGGTGTTCGAAACCGCTGGTGCCCTCAATGGCGGCCGCCAAACGTTCGTCACCCTGAAGTTGCCCGAAACCATGGTGTTCGACGGCAAGGACGGCTCGAAAGACCGCACCGACCTGTATATCGCCGCACTGAATTCACATGACGGCACCGCAGCGTTCCGCGGCATCGTGACCCCGGTCCGCGTGGTATGCGCCAACACCCAGACCGCAGCGATTCGCGAAGCCAAGGCCAGTTTCGCGATCCGCCACACCGGCAGCGCCCGCATCGCCATCCAGCAAGCCCGCGAGGCCCTGCGGATGGCGTGGCGTTACCTGGACGTGTTCCAGTCCGAGGCCGCCCACCTCTACGCGACCCTGATGGACACCGACGAGGTCTGCGCCTTCGCCAACCGTCTCGTCGACGTCGACGGCGCAACCAGCCTGGCAGCCAAGAACGCTCGCCGCGAACAAGCCAGCGGCATCGTCAAACTGTGGGTGTCCTCCCCCACTGTCGCACCGGTCGCCGGAACCCGCTGGGGGGCCTACAACGCGGTCACCGAGTACGTCGACCACCACGCCAAGGTTCGGGGCCGCGGCAACCCCGAAGCCGTCCGCGCGCTACGCGCGGTCACCGCCGGAAGCAGCGCCCAGACGCTCAAGACCACGGCGTTCACGATGCTGCAAACCCTCTGACCCGAACAGAGCCGGGCCCGCCGAGCAGCCAGCCGGCGGGCCCGCGGCTCCCGGCCGAACGCCGTGCGGAAACGCCTTCGGCGCTACCGGCCCATCACGTCACAGATTAATCACGAATTCGCGAACCAACAGTAATTATCGGCGCGGCATCACAAACAACAGCTCCCCGTTTCTGCAGTTGGAATTATGCGCTTGTTTCGGCGATTCCATGCAAGGCCATCGGCTCCGCATCCGCTGCGGCCTCCGGCGCGAAAACTTTTCCGAGACGCTCGCTACGCTCACTGAAAACTTTCCGCCCGAAACCTTGCATTACACGCCGCAACCAGCGGTAACTACCCTGCCAGAAACGGAAAAAGAATGGCAGCAGACATCTGATGAAGCGGTGCTAGCCGTATCGGTGCGTACATCATTTTGGAGGTGGATAAACGATAGGAAAGTGCAATAAAGATCTTGTGGATAGGTGTGGCATAACCCAATAAGTGCCAGTAGAATCAGTAAATATAAACCCCGCCAACTCAATTCAACGGAGGCCAGAAATGTCTCAAATTACCGTCTACACCAAGCCCGCCTGCGTCCAATGCAACGCGACCTATAAGGCCCTCGACAAGCAGGGCATCGACTACGAAAAAGTTGACATCACCCTCGACAGCGAAGCCCGCGACTACGTCATGGCCCTGGGTTACCTCCAGGCCCCCGTGGTCGTCGCCGGCGACCAGCACTGGTCGGGATTCCGGCCCGACCGCATCAAGACCCTGGCCGCTCAGATGGCAGTGGCCTGACGGCCCGCCGCCACATGGCCAATCCCGCGAAAGGACCGTAACGACATGACAATTCACCATCTACCCACCGCCACCGACTACGACGAGCACAACGAACTGGTCGGCCGCACCCGCGAGAAGCTCCTCACCGAGATCGCCGCCGGCATCTCCTCGTTTCAGCGCGCCTGCGAAGAACTTTCCCAGCTGCGCGGCCCAATCGAAGACCCCGACTTCGTCGAAGGCCGCGACGGCCGCGACGTCGCCCAGTTCCTCGACGACGGCATCCGGATCGGCCGCGCCGCCTACGCCGTGGTGCACACCATCATCGACAAGGAGATCCCGCGATGAGTCCGAGCGCCGTGCAAACCCTTGAATCGGGGACCACGGTGTCCGGCGATGACTCCTGGCTGCGACTCAGCGACAACGACCTCGAGGAGCGCCCCGCCGACGACTGGCGCGCCGAGGCCTTCGTCGAGCAGACCGAACCCCAACACCAGCTGATCGGCGCATTGCTGTGGCTGCCCGCAACCCGTGTCCGAGCCATCCTCGAGTTGGTTCCCGACACCGCGATCTGGCGGCCCCGCGCCCGCTGGGCATACCAGCTCATCCGCACCCTCGTCGCCGCCGGCCACGATCCCGATCCGGTCGCCGTGCTCGACTTGGCCCGAACCCAGCCCAGCACATTCGCACTGTCCCCCGATCGGCTGCCGACCGCGCATCAACTCAAGGGCCTGGCCATCTACCTGTTCGACGCCTACCAGGACGCCATCGCGCCACGGGAGAACGCCGGCCAATACGCTCGCGACGTTCTGGACACCGCCTATCGAAACGCCTTCCGCGACCATGCGATCCGGATGCAAGAGCTCGCCGAATGCGACGTCGAACGCGAGCTGCTCACCCAGCTGTTCATCGACACCCGCGACGACCTTGCCGACCTGCGGCGCCGCGCCGAAGCAGCCGCCAAACCCGGATGGAACACCCCATGACCACACCGCTCACCGACGCCGCCATCGTGCGCCGCACCGCGGCCGCCGTGGCAGTTCCCCACCGCCACCGCCGCGCGGCCACCACGGCCGGTACGTGGATCGAAACCTTCGGCGTCCGCGCCCAACGGCACGCCGAACGTCACCTTCGCCGACGTCGGAGGACCGCGTGAAACCGTCCCGCACCCTCGCCGCGATCGCCATCGCGGCTGCGGCCCTGGCCACCGTTCCCGCAGCTCCCGCCGCAGCCGCGCTGCAGCTGGTCGAGCCCGGCGACCGCCTCGAAACCGCCAGCAACGCATGCACCCTCGGCTGGGTCTACATCGGTGCCGACAAGCACACCTACGCCATCACCGCCGGGCACTGCGCCACCCGGCCAGGTGAAATCGTCCGCGACCAATACAGCGGAGCCACAGGCACATTCATCCGTACCCTGGTCGACCCGCCAGGTATCGGCGGAGCCGACTACGGACTCATCGACTTCGGGCTACGCACCCTCCCCGTGCCGTTCGTCGACGACCAACCCGTCACCGCCAACAGCTACCCCGAGCCTCGGCCCGGGCAGAAGGTGTGCCGCGCCGGCATCACCACCGGCACCGTATGCGGAGAAGTCACCCGTAGCTTCGGCGAGCACCAGTACCTCACCGTCGGCATGACCCCACCATCGGAGGCGACTCCGGTGGCCCCGTATGGACCACCGACACCGGTGACGGCACCGTCCACATCATCGGCATCTGGCTCGGCGGGCGCACCACCATCGCCGGCGGAAACTTCGGCCGATTCGCCGCGCTCGACGACGCCCTCACCGCGCTCGGAACACCACCGATCAACGCCGCCTAGCCGATCCGCCGCACACCTACACCCCACACGGAGAGACGCCATGACCACATCAGAAGCGACCTACGAACACCACTTCGTCACGCTCGACCAGGACGCCGATGGCAACGACCTTCGATTCGGCATGATCGAGGACGAAAGCGGCGGAACATTCTGGGGCTATGGGCATGTCACCGCCCGTGAGTTCGTCGCAGAGGTCAACCGTTGGATGCGCCACGTTGGCATCGATGAGGAGGAACTGCCAGACGCGGAAACGACGCCGGTAGACCACCTCTGGGCATGCGTCGAGGACGACAACTTTCGGCTGATCGACCACGCCGAAGACGCCTCCGATCCGATTCCCTTGACCCGCCTGTGGCTCTGACAACGACCGACGTATGAATGGCCGCCAGCGCAATGCTCAGTGACGACCAACGCTGGCTGCTGTGGACCGTGGGCCTCGGCATCAGCCGCGCACTGCTCTCCGATGAGGGGCTGGACAGCTACATGGCCAGCATGAACAGCTACTACGGCACAGCGCGCCCGGGCGCACCGCAGTGGATGGACAGTTACCAGACCCGGGCCGGAAGAATCACGAGCCCGGCGCGTGGCGATGAGATTCGGGTGACCGTCACGGCTAAGCAGATCCGCGCATTTCGGAAAACAATCCCCGCCGAGCTGCTTACTGAACTCGCGGCCATCGACAAGGCCGAAACCGACGAGCACCGGCGTACCGAACTGTGGTGCCGCTGCCACTTCGCAAAAGGTGGCGAAGTGAAACCCCACAAGGACTTTCGGCAGCGCGAGCAATACCACCCGAGCGACGCCGAAGACAGCGAACACATGGAAATCGTTGTCGGCCTCCGACGACGTGAAAGCGATTGCCTGAAAGCGATTCTCGCGATCGGACAGGAGCCAGTCGGCCAGCTCGCACTGTTCGGATCAGAGGCCCTGGCCTAGCTGCCATTGGCCGGCGCCTGACCGTGGTGGTGGCGGCGCACTAGGTGCGTCCGCCAGATAGCCCGCCTCCGGCGGGCTTTTGGGTTGGGTGCCTGCTCACCTTCTTTTGCCTGTCAGCGTGGCTCAGTCTGACCGGCCGGGGCCCGTCACGGTCAACCCACGCGCGCGCTGGTGTCCGCCGGCCGAGTGACCGTTTCGGCCCTATCAAGCTCGCTGCCGCTCGCGGGCCGAAACCCCGGCTCCCACCACCGCGCGCTCTTCGGGGATTGACCGCGCCACCCTGCCGGTCCCCCTGATCCACACGCCAACCGGCGCAACCACTCCCGACCAGAACGGAGAAAAACCATGTCGAAAACCGAGATCACCGCGGCCGAGATGGGTCAGCCCACCGCCATCATCGCCAACGCGTTCATCCGCCTGCGCAGCACGCAGCGCGCCGACCTCACCGTCCACCACGCCCGCACTCGCAACGTCCGCGTCACGCTCGCCTGGGGCGGTGTGCTGATGACCTTCCTGAATGCTCAAGCAGCACAAGGTGTGCGCGAAGCGCTGTCGGCCGCCCGCCCGACCATGGTGAACCTGCCCGTCGACCTCGGTGCGCCCCAGTCGACGGACGAAGACCCCTACGACCGGCCCACCATCGCGATCGACTGGACTCAGCGCCCCACCTACGCCGTGATGCCTCGCGAGAGCCAGCCGCGACCCCACCACCGCATCGCCCGATGGACCGACGTCTACCTCGGGTCGCTCACCTTCCAGATCCTCGATCGCGCCGCGTTCGACTCCACCATGGACATCCTCGAACTCGCGCACCACACCGCGATCGCCGTCTGCCTCGACGGCGAACAGCACCGGGCCGACCCCACCACCGCCGGGTACCGAGCACTCAAGGCCGACAACCCGCAGTAGTTATCCACAGGGAAGCCGCGAGGGTCGCAGTTGTCCACAACCGGACCTGCGGCCCTCGACGGGCCCACCCAGGACGCGCGACGATAGCCCCATGACGACCTGGACCCTGACCACCAGCGACAGCACCAGCGAACGGGTAACCATCGGAGCTGACGCCGACCCGCTTCGCGCGCGCCGCCAGCTCGTGGCCGCGGCCCGAAGTCAAATCCACCAGGCCGCAGCGGGTACGCCCCGCTACGTCCTGCAACAGGATGACGAGCTCGTCGCCATCATCCAAACCGGCTACACCGAGACCGGGTCACCCGATCACGCCGGCGCCGCCGAAATGCTGAACCATCTTGATCACCCGCGAAACCCGTTCGAGTACTGAGTAATCCAGTCTTCACAGCCCAGCCGCAGCCCGTTTCCGTAGCGGGTCGCTGGGCTTTTCTTTTGATCCGGCGGTTGGGCTGGTGCCGGCGCACTAGGTGCGGCCGGCAGATGGCCACCTGCGGTGGACCATCGTCCGTAGCCACTCACCTCTATGCCTGTCAGCAGGTGCGCCCAGCGTAATCGTCGGGGCCCACCGCGGCTCAACCCACGCCCGCGCCGGACTACGCAGGCCGAGTGACCCTTTCGGCCCAACGGTCGTGAATCCCCAAGGCGCTGCGCGCCGGCGATTCACCCGGGCCGAAAGCCCTGCTTCGCCGCGGCCCGGCCTCTTCGGAGTTGACCCACGGCACCCACCAATTCCGCCTGCACCTGTGCCAACCGGCACACCCCGATCACTGGAGCAGAACGGAACACATCATGACCACCAGCATCACGACCGCGGCGATCAGCGTGCAGCGTCCCACCATCCGGATGCGTCACATGAGCATGGCTGGCGGCGGCGGCTTCGCCGACCGCGCCACCGAGACCACGTTCGGCGACGTCGACGAGGCGAACAAAGCCATCATCGCCCTCGCCAAAGACAACGACCACGCCGTTGGCGGAGTGATTCTCGAGCCCGACCCGCTCAGCCCTGTCGCCGGCGCCTTCCACGTCGTCATCCACTGGGGCGCCACCTCCGACCGCTACCACCTCGACACCATCGACTGACACCGCCCGACCCGTGCCCGGCCAGCCATCAGCAGCTGGCCGGGCACCACCGTCTCTCGACCACTCTCCCGAAGGGAACAACGTCCGATGACCATCTACGTGCATCCTCACCCAGACGACTTCTGGGAACCACGTACCAAACACCCTCAGCCAGTCGACTGCATCAAACGCAAAGCCAAGGTCGACACCCGCGACGGCGTCAAATGGATCACCTACCACGACGACCTGGGTCGCGGCCGTCGCAAGAAACCAGTGATCGTCGAGATGCCCCAAAACGCGCCCACCAAGTCATGCCACGAAGGCCGCCACCACCAATGCAACCACCGCCGCGGAGCTCGCCACGAAGGCGGCGTATTCCTGTCCAACCGGCCGATGTTCCTGTGGCGATGCGGCTGCCTGTGTCACAACCACCCCGAGCGAATCGGCCTGCTGTTCTGACCATTGTCGACCCCGAGCCCGGCCAGGCCCTCCCCGCGAGGTGCCTGGTCGGGCTTTCTTTTGATCCGGCGGTTGGGGTGGTGCCGGCGCACGAGGTGCGGCCGGCAGATGGCCACCTGCGGTGGCCCGAAAGTCCGTAGCTACTCACCTTTTTAGCCGTCAGCAGGGGCGCTCAGCGTAATCGGGCCGGGGCCCGTCGAGGTCAACCCACGCCCGGGCTGGTGTCCGCCGGCCGAGTGACCGTTTCGGCCCTATCAAGCTCGCTGCCGCTCGCGGGCCGAAACCCCGGCTACCACCATCCCGCGCTCTTCGGGGTTGACATCGCCACCCAGCCGATTGACCGCACCCCCAGCGCTGACCGGCGCAATCAGTCACCACACCGAACGGAGCACAACCATGACCACCACCCAGATCACCGACCCCTGGGCCACCACCGACCACGACCCCATCAGCATCGCCACCGCCGCCACCCTCGAAGAGGCCCGCTCCGACATCCACGCCGCCAACGCGGCGATCGACGATCCCCACCGGCGCAACCAGTACGCACTCTCCGCCCGAGACAACGCCGTCACCGTGCTCCTGGCCGGCGACGCCAGACCCGACGAGCTCCGCCACGCCGAGCACTACCTCGCCGATGCCGAAGCGATCATCGCCAACCCCTGAAACCAACGGTGTCCCGGGGCCGTGCCGAGCAATCCGCGGCCCCGGGCGCACCGCCAAACCCACACCAGCACAGTCAAACAACCATCAAGGAGACCATCGTGTGCTACTACACCACTACCATTTGCAAAGACGGCGATCGTCACCAGGTCGTCACCCACTGGGACGACCACGACCCCAACCGATTCATCTACGCACCGGTCACCGTCACTGGCGAGATGACCGAACAGAAACTCGCAGATGCCGTCGCGTCCCAGGGTTTTCGGATCGTCTCCACCGGATCCGACAACATCGGCCGCGGATGGGCCATCGTCAAGCGGCCTGATCACCGCTTCTACGACCCGATCAGCGGCGACTGGTACTCCTTCCTGAGCAACGAACAGAAGGACGCCATCACCGCCAAGTACCCCGGCGCCGACGTGCCCGGTACCCACAACCGCCACCCTGAGCCGTAACCACCAACAATCCGCGAGCCCGGCCGGGCCCTCACACCGAGGTGCCTGGTCGGGCTTTTCTTTTGATCCGGCCGTTGTGGTGGCGGCCGGCGCACTAGGTGCGACCGCCGAATAGCCCGCCTGCGGCGGGCTTTCGAGTTGGCAGCCCACTCACCTTTTTGCCGTCAGCAGGGGCGCGCAGCCTAATCGGCCGGGGGCCCGACCTGTCAACCCACGCCCGAGACCACTGCCGGCGGCGGAGGACATTTGCGGCCCTATCAAGCTCGCTGCCGCTCGCGGGCCGCAAATCCGCCGGCAGCGCCCCCGGGCTCTTCGGGGTTGACAGCCCACCCTCAGCCGATTGACCGCACCCCAGCGCTGACCGGCGCAGCCAATCACCACACAGAACGGACCACAACCATGGACCACGAATTCGACCTCGCATTCGCACTTCTCGACGAAGCCGCCGAACGAATCGGCCACCAGCAGTACGGAATCACCCGCATCCTCTTCCACGACTACGTGCCGATCCTGCTCACCACCGTCCACAACTACACCCGCGAAACCGGACACCACCTCGTCCTACTCGCCGCCGACGACTACGGACAGATGGTCGCCATCGAGGCCACCGCCCCCGACCTCGACACCGACCCGGTCACCCGGATCGTCCACGTCCGGGCCGGCGAACACACCTTCCACGCCGTGGACACCTGGAGCTTCCGCACCACCGTCGAAGGCCACACCTACACCCTCACCGCCCAGCCCGGAACCGACACCTGGACCCTCACCGTCGACATCGCCCAGCCCACCAGCCACACCGACATCGACGACGCCCTCACCGAGCTCCTCCACGCCGCATAACACCCAGCACACCCACTCAGGGCCCGCGCCGACACAGCCCGCGGCGCGGGCCCACCACCACGAGAAACGGAGTACCCCATGAAGCGCCGCGACATCGTCCAGTACCACATCCCCAACGCCAGCGGCCGTTTCGGCCCCAGTAACCCGCCGACCGCCACCATCGCCGAAATCGGCCACGACGACGTACTCCTCGACTTCGGCCACAAACCAGACATCTGGGTACCGCGATCGCAAGTCACCGTGCTCATTCCCTACAGCCCCGAACCTGCGTGCGGATGCCGAGACTGCAACCGCCCCTGACCATCCCCACCAGATCAGTCCCGGTCAGTCCCGCCTGCGGTGCGGGGTTGGCCGGGCCCTTCTGTCTTCCGGTGTGCTCGTGGCGGCGCACTAGGTGCGTCCGCCAGATAGCCCGCCTCCGGCGGGCTTTTGGGTTGGGTGCCTGCTCACCTTCTTTTGCCTGTCAGCGTGGCTCAGTCTGACCGGCCGGGGCCCGTCACGGTCAACCCACGCGCGCGCTGGTGTCCGCCGGCCGAGTGACCGTTTCGGCCCTATCAAGCTCGCTGCCGCTCGCGGGCCGAAACCCCGGCTCCCACCACCGCGCGCTCTTCGGGGATTGACCGCGCCACCCTGCCGGTCCCCCTGATCCACACGCCAACCGGCGCAACCACTCCCGACCAGAACGGAGAAAAAACCATGTCGAAAACCATCGTCGAAACCGACACCCAGACCTGGCACGTCACCGGCGCCCACACCTGCGGCGTCCTGCACTGCCACCACGACGCCGACATCATCGCCGACACCGTCGAGCACGAACGCTTCTGCGTCGACCACACCGACCTCGCCGCACTCATTCCCCAGCACCACCCGCACTTCGGCGGCTGGTACCGCATCACCGCCAGCACCGCCCCCATCCCCGGGCACGGCGTCATCTTCACCGTCCACCCGCTCTGACCCACCCCGTCACCGATCACACCAAACCCCAAGAAAGGCACCACCAATGGACATCGACTTCGCCCTCGCATGGAACTTCGTCGACCCCACGGACTACGACCGGCCCCGCCAGCTGCGATTCCGCCACGAGAACCAGGCGGCCTCCGGTGCCATCACCGGTCAACTCATCGCCGTCATCGCCGCCGCCTCCCGCGCTGACCACGGCGACACCCTGCCCATCAGCCGCCCCGACGTCTCCTACGACGACATCGCCGCCGCCCTCGATGGCTGGCAGCACTGGGCACGCCGCAGCGACAACACCATCGACCTCGACCTCATCCGCCAGCACATCCACAACGCCGGCCTCGACTAACCAACCATCCCGGGCCCGCGCCGACCCCAACCCGGCGCGGGCCCACCACACCGAAACGGAGAAACACCATGTCCCCCACCGAACGCCAGCTCGCCATCACGACCCACCAGATGGCCCTCGACGAAGCCCTCGACACAGCGCTCACCGCGCTCTACCGAGCCGCTCGATCCATCACAGTGCTCACCCACAAGACCATCAACGACAGCGCCTACGTCGAAGGGCCCCAAGGCGCCGACGTCACCAGCTTCATCAACGACAGCCTGCGCAACGTCCGCGCCGCCTACGCGATCGCACACCCCATCCGCGAAAACAACATCTAGCCATCGAGCCCGGCCGGGCCCTCCCCGCGAGGTGCCTGGTCGGGCTCTTCTTTTGATCCCGCGGTCGTGGTGGCGGCCGGCGCACTAGGTGCGACCGCCGAATAGCCCGCCTGCGGCGGACTTTCGAGTTGACAGCCCACTCACCTTATTGCCGTCAGCAGGGGCGCGCAGCCTAATCGGCCGGGGGCCCGACCTGTCAACCCACGCCCGGGCTGGTGTCCGCCGGCCGAGTGACCGTTTCGGCCCTACCAAGCTCGCTGCCGCTCGCAGGCCGAAACCCCGGCTCCCACCATCCCGCGCTCTACGGGGTTGACAGCCCACCCTCAACCGATTCGACCGCACCCCAGCGCTGACCGGCAGCGCACAACCGAAAGGGGAGACCATGTCCATCAACACCGCCACCGGCCGTGCCCGCCACCTGGGCGATGCCCGCAACCTCGTGCACCGCAAGTCAGACGGCACGGTCGTCGACTTTTTCGGCCAGGCCGACCTCTACCTGCTCACCCCGCCGCTGCGCGGATACACCACCGTGGTCGTATCCAGCACCGACCGCAGCGGACAACAAACCGACTTCGGTCCCGAAACCCTCATCTTCGGACTGGAAGGCGAAGGCCTGCTCTACGACGCCGACGACGTCGGAGGAGGACGCGGCATCCTCACCGCCACCGAGGCACTTGAGGACGCCGGCTACACACTCGACTAGCCGCCCATGAGCACGCCCCGCCAGCTCCCACAGCCGGCGGGGCAGCTCGACCCCCAGCACCGGTTGCGCCGGGCCATTGTCGTCTTCCGGTTGGGGTCGTGCCGGCGCACGAGGTGCGCCCGGCAGATGGCCACCTGCGGTGGCCCGAAAGTCCGTAGCTACTCACCTTTTTAGCCGTCAGCAGGGGCGCTCAGCGTAATCGGGCCGGGGCCCGTCGAGGTCAACCCACGCCCGGGCTGGTGTCCGCCGGCCGAGTGACCGTTTCGGCCCTATCAAGCTCGCTGCCGCTCGCGGGCCGAAACCCCGGCTACCACCATCCCGCGCTCTTCGGGGTTGACATCGCCACCCAGCCGATTGATCGCACCCCCAGCGCTGACCGGCGCAACCAGTCACCACACCGAACGGAGCACAACCATGACCACACAGATCCCCACCACCGTGTACCTCAACACCGCGCTCCTGAGCACCCTCGGCTTCAACCGCCACGCCCCCGCCCAGCTGCACCCCGTCATCCACTTCCACATGCCGGTACCCGAGAACACCCGACCGGGCCGCACCGCCGTCATGGCCGCCCTCGAAACCATCTTCGAAGAACTCAACATCGATGAGCCCACCACGATGTGGGCCCAGCAATATCACCTCACCGGACACCGCAGTCTCTCCGTCGGCGACGTCGTCCAGATCGGTCAGACCGCCTGGGCGTGCGCCAGCAGCGGATGGAACCCCATCCCCGCCGACCAACTCGCCGCCGCGATCGCGAACTAACGCCCACCGAGCCCGGCCGGCCCCGCGCGGGGTTGGCCGGGCTCTTTTGTCTTCCGGTGTGCTCGTGGCGGCGCACTAGGTGCGTCCGCCAGATAGCCCGCCTCCGGCGGGCTTTTGGGTTGGGTGCCTGCTCACCTTCTTTTGCCTGTCAGCGTGGCTCAGTCTGACCGGCCGGGGCCCGTCACGGTCAACCCACGCGCGCGCTGGTGTCCGCCGGCCGAGTGACCGTTTCGGCCCTATCGAGCTCGCTGCCGCTCGCGGGCCGAAACCCCGGCTACCACCACCGCGCGCTCTTCGGGGTTTGACCGCGCCACCCTGCCGGTCCCCCTGATCCACACGCCAACCGGCGCAACCACTCCCGACCAGAACGGAGAAAAACCATGTCGCACACCTACCGGCTCGCCGCCCAACTCCAAGCGCTCGCCATCGACAACGTCGAACTCCGGGCCTTCGGCACCCGCCGCATCGCCAGCCCCCAGGCCGGCCTCATCACCACCGCCCGCCATCGCCTGCGCGACGGCCAGCACGACGTGCTCATCGTCGCCCGCGACGACGCCACCCACGTGCTCGCATCCGCGGTCGCCTCCACCCCAATCGACGGCGGCGTCATCGACTCCCACATCGCGCAGTTCCGCAGCGGCGGCCTGCTCTGGAAGCGGGCCATCACGCCGCCCGCGCACTGGTGGCAGCGCAGCACCACCAACGCCGGCCAGCCCGCGGCGGCGCCGCGCAACCGCATCGGGTTCACCGCCGCCGGGTCCGCCGAGTACTTCCTCAACCACGACTGGGTCGCCGGTCGCGACCCGCACAACACGCACTGGTCGCTGAGCTCCTGGTCGCCCGCACGCGGGCTGCACGTGCTGCTCGCCAACGTCGACATCGACGCCGCCACACGGCACGCCGTCACCGTCGAGTCCCAGGCGGCAAGTGTTGCTTGATGATCGGCTCAGTGTTCCGGGCCCGGCTCGCCACTCGGGTCGGGCCCGGAACCATCACGCGCCGCGGCCCCGCGGCCGTCGCGCGCAGATGTCGACCGTTGTCGATGTTCGACTTCCGGGCCGGTGGCGGGCTGCGCGCCGCGGCTCCGCCAGGCCTTCGGCCGGCGTCTCGCCTGCGCCGCGCGCCCGCGGTCTCACCACAGCGTCGGTTCGGGTGATCCCAGCAGCGCGGCCGCGACCGCTTCCGCGTCCCAGCCGTGCCGCACCGCTTCGCGCAGCGCTACCGCGCGCGCTCGCCGGTCGGCCACGCCGTGCTCGCCGCGGCGAACTATCGTTCTGCCGCCGCCTCGCCGGGACCGGCCCATCATTTGCATGTTGTCTCGCTGTGAACCCGTCACCAGATGCAGCAGGCCGACCTCACCGGGCGTGCTCACCCGTACGCACACCGGGTTGTCGCAGCCGTGCAGTGCGCGTTCCCATGGTTCGAGTGGCACTCCTGGCCGCGCTGCGGCCAAGGCGTAGCGGTTGCCTCGCAGCATGATCCGGTCGCCGCCGTCGCGGCGCACCCAAAATCTCGGGTAGCCGTCGCCGCCGATCGCGCCGGTCCAGATGGCGCAATCTTCGGGGCCCGGGCCGCGCACGATCTCCGATTCGAACCGCCGCAATTCGGCGGCGTGAATCTTCGGATTCACCACCAGGCGTAGTGGTTGCGAAACCCCCACGGCGGTCACGGTCTCCTGTCACCCTAACGCGCCGACCGAAACCCGGTTCGTCCCGAAACGAGCCCGGCGGCGCGAAACCGACTTGTGCGCCCACCATTGTGAGGGTCACCACCGACATGTGCGGTCAACCGGCCGCGCGCACCTCGAAGCCGCTCGTCTCGTCCGCGTCGGCCTGCGGCCTCGCGTCCTCGACCGGCGCGGCTTCTGTCTGGCCGTCTTGCTGCGCCGGCGGGGCCGGCTCCGCGGCCGGATCGACCGCCAACTTGATCAGCTCGCGCACCATCTTTTCGCCGACGCCGGCCAAGCGCGCGATCTCGCGGACACTTTCGCCGCGGTCCTGCATCGCCTTCAGCGCGACACCGCACGCGGTGCGCTCTTCGTCGCGGCGCTGCGCTGCGCGCACCTTCAGCTCCTCGACCCTTTCGGCCAGCCAGTCGTCGACATCGTCGACGCGTTGCTTGGCCGTAAAGAACCTCGCCAGATCCTCGACGTTCGCCTTCTGTCGCCGAGCCTGCTCTTCTTGCGCCGCCGCTGCCGCCTCGCGAGCCGCCTTACGTGCCGCCTTCGAAACTCGACTGTTCGCCATGCCGCCCACCATGCCCCCCGCTTACCCCTTATGCCGCACCCAAACTGAACTTCCTTCCCTCGCCACCCATCGCTTCCATCCCCTCCGTCCCGCCCCTGGCCACACCGGCCCTGCCGCCCTTCCCAACAACCTCCACCCCACTACCGCACATCACACCTCTTGCATTCAGGTCACAAATTGGTAACGGCTGTCGTATAACTCCCCGGCCGGCCTTTGGCTCGGACCCGGGTGATGACGCGGTGATGGGCTTGCACAAACTGAGCGCGGGCGACGGGTATCTGTACCTGATTCGCCAGGTCGCGGCGTCCGACGACACCCACCGCGGCACATCGAGCCTGGCCGACTACTACAGCGAGAAGGGCGAAACCCCCGGTCGCTGGATGGGCAGCGGCCTGCCCGGCCTCGGTGAGCCCGCAGGCCGAGACGCCACCGATCCGATGGTCGCCGAGCTGTGGTCAGTGCCCGAAGGATCCGAGGTCACCGAAGACCAGATGAAGGCCCTCTTCGGGGAAGGACTGCACCCCAACGCCGACCGAATTACCGAGCGGCTCACCGGATTCGGACTCGGCCACAACGGCGCCATCGCCGCGGCGCGTTTGGGTCGGCCGTTCCGCGTCAACAAGACCGACAACGAATGGATGCGCCGCCTGCGCGAGGGCTACGCCGACTTCAACACCACCCTCGGCCGCGACCGTCAAGCCTCGCTCGAACCCGAGGAACGCGCCCGCATCAAAACAGCGGTCGCCCGTGAAATGTTCGCCGAGCAGTACGGTCGCCCACCGGCCGACGAGCGAGAACTGACCGGCTTCATCGCCCGCAAATCCCGCGCCCAAACCCAAGCCGTCGCCGGCTACGACCTGACATTCACCCCGGTCAAATCGGTGTCGGTGCTGTGGGCCGTTGCGCCCCGGGAAATCTCGGAAACCATCGTCGCCGCCCACCACCAAGCCGTCGCCGACGCCCTCGCATTCCTGGAGGAAAACGCAGCGTTTTCCCGTATGGGAGCCAACGGAATCGCCCAGGTCGACACCACCGGATTCATCGCCGCCGCGTTCGATCACCGAGACTCCCGCGCCGGAGATCCCAACCTGCACACCCACGTCGCGATCAGCAACAAGGTGCGGGTCATCGGGCCCGACGGAATCCCGCGCTGGCTGGCACTGGACGGTGACCCTCTGCACAAGGCCGCCGTCGCCGCCTCCGAGCTCTACAACACCCGACTCGAGGCTCATCTCATGGCCGCACTCGGTGTGCAGTTCGCCGAAACCCGCGCCAAGAACGACAAGCGGCCGGCGCGTGAAATCGACGGAATCCCGGTCGAACTCATCGAACGCTGGTCGGCCCGCCGGGCCGCGATCGAGAACCGTGTCGCGGACCTGGCGAAGGCCTTCCAGGCCGAGCATGGCCGTGAACCCAGCGTCGTCGAAATGCTCGCGCTGTCGCAGCAGGCCACCCTCGACACCCGGCAGGCCAAACACGAGCCGCGCAGCCTTGGCGAGCAGCGGCAGTCGTGGCGAACCGAGGCCATCGAAGTCATCGGCAGCCACCGCAAACTGGCCCGCCTGATCACCGACGTCACCCACCGTGCGCGGCCCCGCCGCCAGCCCGCCATCACTACGGAATGGGTTGCCGATCAAGCCGAAGCCGTCATCAACCGGGTCTCGCACGACCGGGCCGAATGGGGCATCAACCACGTCCGGGCCGAGGCTCAACGGGTACTGCGGGGCACCGACCGCCACGGCGATCCCGAGATCCTCAACCGGATCGTCAAACACGCTCTCGACGCCTGCAGCATCACCATCACCAGCCACGCCGACACCGAGATGAACGAACCCGCCGTCCTGCGCCGCCGCGATGGCGTCTCGGTCTATACCCGACACGATTCGACCCGCTACACCAGCGAAGCCATCCGGGCCGCCGAACGCCGCATCCTCGCCGCCGCCGAACAACGTGGCGGCCGTGTCGCAGACGACAACAGCATCGGTTTGGCGATGCTCGAACAGCACGCCCAAAGCGGCTTGCAACTCAACGAAGCCCAGCAGGAACTGGTGCGCGGCATGGCCACCTCCGGCGCCCGGCTTCAACTGGCGCTTGCCCCCGCGGGCACCGGAAAGACCACCGCCATGTCCGTTCTCGCGGCCGCGTGGACCAACAGCGGCGGCAACGTCATCGGCCTGGCGCCAACCGCGGCGGCCGCCGAAGTCCTGGCCGAAGACGCCCACATCACCACCGACACCATGGCCAAATTCGTTCAGCTCGCCGCCCCCACTGATCACCCCGTGGCGGCCAACGACCCAGCACTCAAGTGGTTCAACACCATCGGTCCCGACACCCTGTTGATCGTCGACGAAGCGGGCATGGCCTCCACCTTCGACCTCGACGAAATGATCACCCACGCCCTCGCCCGCGGAGCCAGCGTGCGCCTCGTCGGCGACGATCAACAGCTGGCGTCAATCTCGGCCGGCGGCGTCATCACCGACCTCGCGTCGCGGCCGGAAACACTCACTCTGTCTACGGTGGTGCGCTTCCGCGACCCCGCCCAAAGCGCAGCGAGCTTGGCCATCCGCGACGGCGATCCCGCCGGCATCGCCTACTACATCGACCACGGCCGCGTGCATGTCGGAGCCGACCAAACCGCCGCCGACATGGCCTACCAAGCCTGGGCTGACGACATAAAAGCAGGCCACCGCAGTGTCCTGTTGGCGCCCACCAACGATCTGGTCGCCGAACTCAACGAACGCGCCCGACTCGACCGGTTGCGCACTGCCAACGCCAAGCCCTCACGGACCGTCACCCTCGCCGACGGACTGACCGCATCGGCCGGCGACTGGATCATCACCCGCAAGAATGCCC
Source organism: Mycolicibacterium wolinskyi (assembly GCF_002101965.1). Taxonomy (GTDB): domain Bacteria; phylum Actinomycetota; class Actinomycetes; order Mycobacteriales; family Mycobacteriaceae; genus Mycobacterium; species Mycobacterium wolinskyi. The sequence goes on along the minus strand of NZ_LQQA01000012.1, from coordinate 86,138 downwards.
GCTGGTTGCGACTGCCCAACGGTGCCTGGATCAAGAACGGCCACCGCTACGAAATCCGCTCCGTGCACCGCGACGGATCGATCACCGTCGCGCGTTTGGGCGCCGACCGGCGGGCCAAGACAATCCGGCTGCCCGCCGACTACGTCACGGCCAACACCACCCTCAGCTACGCGTCCACGATCAACGCCGCCCAGGGCCTCACCGCAGGCACCCAGAAGATCAAAGGCACCTGCCATATCGTCGCCACCGATCACCTCACCCGCCAACAGCTCTACGTCGCCGGTACCCGAGCCCGCGACGAAAACCACTTCTACTTCTCGACATCCGAAGCCGACCCACACCGCATCCTCGCGCCCAAAGCCACCCACCCACCGACCGCCGTCGACATCCTCTCGACGATCCTTCGCCGCGACGGCCGGCAAGTCTCGGCTACCACCGCCGCGCAAGCCGAACACGACCCGTTCACCCGACTGCACGGCGCGGCAAGCATGTACGCCGACGCCCTCACCGCGGCCGCCGAAGTGCTCGCCGGACCCGCAACCATGGCCCGCATCGACCAGGCCGCCACCGCCATCGTCGGGGACATCACCGACGCCGAAGCCTGGCCCGTCCTGCGGCGCAACCTGGCCCTGCTCGCCCTCGACGGACACGACCCCGTCGCCGCCCTGCAACACGCCGCCGCCAAGCCGCTGGGCGACACCGTCGACGTCGCCGCGGTGCTCGACTGGCGCCTGCCTACACCCGAAGGCTCCGCGGCCGCCAACGTCGGACCGCTGCGATGGCTTCCGGCCATCCCGACCGCCGTCCAACACAACCCGCAATGGGCCGAATACCTCGCGGGCCGAGCGCGACTCGTGACCGAACTGGCCGATCAGATCCGAGACACTGCACGCGAGTGGACTGCGGCCACCGCGCCGGCCTGGGCGCGGCCACTGCTCAACGGCCAACCCCAGTTGATGGCCGAAATCGCGGTGTTCCGCGCCGCGCACGACGTCGATGCCGCCGACACCCGGATCACCGGCCGCGAGCAACACGCCAACCGCTCCGCGGCCTTCCAGAAGCTTCTGCACAGCCGCGTCGACGACGCGGTCCTGCACAGCCAGGACAGCGTCTCGCGCTGGCGCACCATGGCCGCGATGGTCAACCCGCACATTCCCAACGACCCCTACTGGCCGCGGCTGGCCGCCCACATCGACGACGCGGCCCGCGCCGGCGCCGATGTCGCCGGAATGCTCGCCTCCGCGGCCGCTCAGGGTCCGCTGCCCGACGAGCTGCCCGCAGCTGCCCTGTGGTGGCGGCTGTCGGGCACTCTGGCCCCGCCGACGCTGGAACGCTCCAACCCTCGTCTGCGTCCGGACTGGACCCCTGTACTGCACCATCTGTTCGGCTCCGAGCTCGCCGAAACCGTCATCGCAGACCCGGCATGGCCCGGGCTCATCGCCGCCGTCACCGCATCCGACTGGCCACCGGCCGACCTGCTGGCGGCGGCCAGTGAACACCTGCGCGAGATCGCCGAAACCGAAGGCGGCCTTCGCCCCGATGAGTACGCCCGGCTGCTCACCACCCGCATCGAACTGCTCACGCACGCCGCGACGATCGACGCCGACATTCCGCACCCCGCCGAATGGGCGGCCTCGGCCGGTAGCCAACTCGATCTGCTCGCCGAGCCTTCACCCGAAGAGGCCGGCTACGCCGAGGACGCGCCCCCGGATCTCGCCGACTACGCCTACGGCTACGCCGAAGACGACCTTGGCGACTGGGCGTTCGAGGATCTGCTGCCCTACCGGCCAGCCCCCACCCGCCCGGCCGACATCCTCGCGCTGCGCATCGCGCGCGATCGCGCGCGCGACCGGGTCCGCGAGCTGCAACACGCCATCCTGCATCCCGGTGGCGGGCCCGCCGAACAAGCCCTCGCCGTCGAGCTCGCCGAACTGATCCGGCGCCGCGACGAGCAGCGACCCTATGCCCACGCCTACACCCACGCGCACGCCGACTGGGTCCGCGCCGAGCACACCAGCGAAACTCACCACCGCCTGCTCGCCACCATCGACGAGCAGATCACCGCCGCCCAACGCGGAGGCAAGGCCGATCTCGCCGCGGTCCTCACCGAACACCGCGCCGAACTCGACCGGCACACACCGGCGGTCGCAGCCGCAGTCGCCGATGCCGCCCACCAGCGCGACACCACTCAGGAGGCCTTGATGAACATCGCCGGCGGACCCTCAGGCCTGGTCACCGAGCACGACATTCAACAGCGCCGCACTGCTGCCATGAGCGCTGACGCCGAACAGCTGCGCCAAGCTCGCATCGAGGCCACCGACCTCGACAACCAACTCATGCGCGCCGAGCTCGCCGCCGCCCGCGTGTTCGGCACCCGGCCCGGCGTGGACTACGACCTCGGCGCCGATCTTCCTGCACTGCGCCGCGAAGTCGACATGCTCGACGAGGCCGGCGTCCGCAGCCCCGCCGCCATGTACGCAACCCGCGACGCCGACCTCGAACTGCTCGACAAGCCCGCGGCCGCGGCGGTCACCGAGATCGCCGGCAGCGCACAAACCGTCCAACCTCTCCACCTGGGCGCCAACGCCGACAAGTCCGCGGTCCTCGGTGCCCTCTCCACGACCGCACTACGCAATGAACACCGCATCCTGGCCATCCCCGCCAGCGGGAATGCCGAAACCTATGCGGCACAACATCGCTACGCCGACACCACCGCCAACCCCGAACAAGCGATCGAGCGTCTCGACAACGGACAATGGAAACTGCCCACCGGCACCCTGCTCGTCGTCGACGACGCCAACCAACTCGACCCCCGCCAGCTGCGCGCCCTCACCAAGGCTGCCGGCGACGCCAACGCCAAACTGCTCCTGGTCACCAACAGCACAGACAACCAGCGCCAAGCCAGCCTCACCGACATGCTCAACAACCAACTGCCGTGGTCACACCGGATCGCAGACCCGGCCGAGCTTCCCCCGCGTACCGCGCTCGACCGTGTCGAACACCACCTCGCCAGCACCACCGCTGCCGGCGAGGCGGCGCAAGAGGCCAACGACCTACTGACTCGCCGCGACGAACTGGGCCGCACCTACCACGACATCACCCACTACCGGGCCCGCGCCATCGACACCGCCCGCGATCGCAGCCGCGGCACCGACGTGGGTATCGACCTCTAATCGGTGCCCAGCAGCTGCAACTCCCAACGAACCATGTCGAGCGCCGTCGTCACCGCCGGGTCATCGGGATCCAAACCCTCACCGATCAACGCCAGCCGGTCCTCAAAGTCCATGCCCGTTTAGACGTCGTCGGGCGCGGCTCGGTTCCCCTTACAAACGCGGCCCGGCTTAGGCGTCGTTGGTGGGAGGACTGCCCGGAGGCGGTGGCACATACGGAGCGTCCAGGGTCAACAGCTGTCGACGGAATCGGCGATGACCGGAGCCCGACGGATTCTGGATATCGACGAGTTCGGTTTCGACCTGAACCATGCCCGCGTCGCGGAGATTCTGTATTCCCGCCAACCGGGTGTCCTCAGAGAAGCCATGCCGCTCACTGAACGCTTTGGGCGAGAACCACACTGGCGGTGCGGCCGGCAGACGTAGACCCACGCCTGGGACGAACTCAACGCCGTCCGGGCGGTGGTGGTAATAGAGCACCATCAAATACATGACTAGGCCTGGACCGCTCAATCGTCCGATCGCGCCAGTAGTCCAGAGTTGTTCTGGCACACGGAAGAACGATCCGCCGCTATGGCCGTCGGGCCGCACATAGGCGGGGCCAAACTCGTCGAGCTCATCGAGCAGGGTCACGATATTGGCCATCCCCGGTTCGCCCGCTGTGATGTCGATGAAACCGCGCCGAGCCAACTCCTGGAGATTGGCCGCGACGGCGCGGGGGCCCTTCACTGGATCGTCCAGGCCAATCAGCTCGGCCCACCAGCTCGCCGGCCGCTGCGACGAGTAGGGCGGTGCGGAGTTGACCCACCACAGGCTCAGTAGCAGTGCCAGTCGCGTGCGGCCGCCGCGTCCACCGCCGGCACCGCCGCGGGCAGCCCGCATGAGGCCTTCGAGCGGACTCGGGTTGACGCCCGACCGCCTGACAAACGCCCGGCGCACGGGAGCGCCGTGGTGCGCTGTATTGCCTGCGAATGTTTGCGCCACCCGCAGGTTGGCCCGTGGTTGGCTGACCTGTCCAGTCATTGCTCTCACCTGCGATTTTTCGAGATGCGCGTTCGCATCACTAATGAGGTAATTACATAGTACCGGGCGCAACCGTAGGGGTATACCGGGCGCAGACGACATCAATGGCAGAGTGTCGTAGGTTATGACGCTCATTGTGAGGTAGTGTCCAAGACACGCTGGTTCGCCAAATGGATTTGCTGATCACTAGCTTCCGCGAGGCGGGCACGCTCGCCGGCAGTCGCCGCCGCCCCAGGTTTGGGCGTCGGGATAGGGACGACAGTCGGCCATGCGACAAGAGGTGGCGACAACCCCCGGGCTCCCCCCGGGGGTTGTCGTATCTATGCCTTTAGTGCTGCAGAGCGGCGATGAGGATGACAGCGTTGATCACCGCGATAACGATTGCGGCCGCCGCGGCGGCATCGTATTGCGTCATCACGACCTGGCTGTGACTGTGGCAGCGCTCCAAGAAACCGGCGCGCGGCCGTCGGCAGCGGGCAGTGCCGTCGTTGATCCACGCCGAACATTGATAGGTCCACCGCGCCGCCAGTGCCACCGGCACACCGATGGCGATCACTCCGAGGATCAGAAGCCAGAGGTGGTCTCGGACCATCTCGGCCAAGACGATCCAGGCAATGAAGTCCGCGCCGGTCACCGATCCTGTCTGGCGGGCGCTTCGCTCGGCCGCCGTCACGAGGCCGTTGGCACTGCCCCTCGATCGACCCGTGCCGCGTGCGCGATCAGTGACTGCTGGCGGTGTCGGCGGGTTCACCCGCCACGCATGTGTGCCGTGCACAGGGCAAGCTGCTCTGGCGGCGGCACTCTTGTGACCCTTGACCGGTGCTGTGCACTTCCGCATAACTAATGCCTAGCAGCTCGCGGTGCGGTATCTGGCCCTCGAACTATGTGGATTTGCGCAGATTCGGTTGGGCATAGCTACCGTCCGGCGACAACAGCGGCCTGAACGACTCATCAAGGAACGACCGCTTCAATGCTGCCAAACTCCAGCCGAGGAAATGAGACAGCGGCACCAACGCCAGCAGGCCGACCTCCGAACGGGGAACCGCCGCAACCGGACCACGACCGATAGCTGTGAGGATCTGGTAGCCCGGGTTCGAATCGTCGATCTCATACCCAGTGGCTAGTGATTCTCTGTCCCAAGGGAGTTCGACAAACGGCAGGTCGACCTCAGCGCGGATATCGTCACCAAACACTCCGAACAAGTAGCGCTCGAGAACCTGCATCTCGGCCACGAACAGCACCAACCGCTCATCACCCAGTTCATCGACTTCGACGAGCTCCACACGACCCACCGCCGGCCGCCCGATCACGTATCGAATCGGCGCGCCGACCTCCGACCTGAGCTCGACAATGCCTGGCCTGGTCATCCGTGCGATGAACGAAGCCGGCCGTCCGTGCCCACCCCAGGCAGTCAGGGCTGAGAGCTGGCGCACCGGTCACGGTGGCCCACCGTAGCGGTCGGACCGCCGTTGATCGTCACCCGGACAACCGGACACCTGCCGTCGCGGGGGCCGCCGTTTTCTCAGGACATTGGCGACGGCAGATCCGGCATATCCTCGTCCGTACGCCAGTTCCATACGGGCAGTCCGGCGATCAGCGAAGTATCGTCCCCGTCCACATCACCAGCAGGGCGGTCGATGAACGCGGCGATCGCCGGAGCAGTGTCAGTGAAAATCAGGGACGCCATCGGGGCCGTGCTGCCGTTATACGACAACATTCTGCGGAACGAGCGCTCCTCGTTGAGAGCCGTGTTGAGCAGAGTGCGATCCGCGTCGCCTGTGAACGGTAGCCAATTGCGATCGGTTGTCATCAGCGACAGTTGGTCGACGTTCGCATATCCCGCCCGAGAAACCGAGAAGGTGCAGATGGCCAGCAGCCGAACCTCGCCTGCCTCGGCCATCTGCCAAAGCTCCAGTTCGGTGGCGAACCGTTTCGCGAGCTTGCGATACAGGTCTTCATTGAGAAACCAGGGGTGTCCGGGCTGGTGCCGCACTTGCAGCTTGAACCCATGGCCGGCCGGCTCGATTGCCTTGATCTCGCCCACCCCGATCAGCAGTTTCGTGGGCTTTCCAGGCTGACGGCGGGCTGGAGCCCATGCCTTGATACGGCGCTGCTCGATGTCGGTCTTGTGGTCGGCCGAGAACGGTTCGGGCACAAACAAAGACGCGGCCAGTGGATCCTTACGGACCACCTTGCCGTCCACGGCGGCCCGCAGACGACGGTAGACGACCGCCCAGGAGCGGTGCCCGGCGAAACGAGGATGCCAACTCGTCAGCTCAGCCTCGTCCCACAAGTAGTGCAGCACAGCACGCAGCGACAGCTTGTTCCCGTGGGTCTGCACCGTGTCTGACGGGGAACCAGAAGGTTCAGGCGCAGCGCGATTTCCGGACTTCGACAGTGAGAAACCCAACCGCAAAGCCGTTGTGCCATCGGCAGGGTTGTCGATGATTGACTGCTCGGCGACCGCTCCGTAGCCCGAAAGCTCGCCCGGGGGCAGCCAGGATCGACACCGGTGGTCATGTGCGACTGCCGTTCCGGGCATCCGCTTGACGATGAGGTCGGGTCCGGCGGCGGCGATGTACATCTCCACCCCCGGTGACTGGCACAAGCACAGCGGTCGCAACCGCGCAGCTTTCGCTCGACTAAGAGCCTCCTGGGCCACCGGTGTGTGCACATCGTCGATGCGGCTGCCGCCAACCTGAAACACGGAATGCATAGTCATGGCCAGCGCTCCTAATCGCGTTGAGAGTAGGTCGTCAGATGACCGGTGCCGACAAGAGGTTCGCAATCAGCCCGACGATTCCGGCGGCGACCTGACCGATCATCCACACCGCGCCGAGCAGCGCAATCAATAAACCACTGAGCCACGGCCCTTTTCGGGCCTTCTTTGTCGCCATCATGCCGTCTCCCTTGGCTTGCTGGTGGATTCTCGGAGCCCGAGGTCGGCGTGCCGACCGGCCCGCCCCCAATGCGCTTTGACTGATCCCTCAACCCGGACCCGCTCGACCAGGCCGCGCCGCTCCAGGGTCAGCAGTGCGCGGTAGACCTGCTCGGCCACCAGGACTACGCCGGCCATCGAGTTCACCTGCTCGCGGATTTCGGTTGTGCTCAGAAACCCTCTGGTGGATCGCAGGACGTCGAGAATCGCCGCCTGACGCGCATTCAGCGTGATTTCCTGGCCGCTCATCGTGTCCCGGTCCCGGTCCCGGCCGCCGCCAGTCCGCGTTGATGACGATCGGCCAGTCGAGTCCAGAAACTGTCACGCGACCGCGACGACGGCTCGTTCAGAACGTTCTCGATCGCCCGGTCATAGATCGCGAGAAACTTCGACCAATCCGGGATCTCCGTCAGCACGCCCGCAGTCCCCAGGCGCACCAGCCGAGCATGATCACGATTCGGCGGGAGCAGCCGACGGTATTCCAGCGTGCTGCCCAGGTGCGACGACAGCGTCTTGTGAGTGGTGACCTGATCGAATGTCTCCTGGCGCCGGGTGGTCTGCCCTTCCCATTCCTCGGCGCGCTGCAAGATCTCCATCTCCGGTGCGCCGAACATGATCAAGGCCGACGGGAAGGTGTCGCGCAGCTCCTTCATATAGGCAGTGCCGTACACGGTTTCCAACTGGGAGCTGGCCTGCACAGCCAGCACGAGATTCGCGCCGAGCCCTCGGCCCTCACTGATGTAGCGGCGAAGCGCTGGCATCGGAGCGGTATTGGCGGCCTCGTCGATCACGATCAGCAGGCGGTGCCGCATCTCCTTGCGCGCCGTCTTAGCTCGACACAGTCGCACGAGGTGGTCAATCAGTGTCACCGCGGCGCCGGCGATCGAGCCTTCAGCCGGCGTGAGGACATAGAGCGTGGACGTCGGATCCTCCAGGATCGATTCATCAAACGCCGGTGGGAGATTCCCGCGCAGTTGCAGACGCATCCACGGCGTCACCGACTTTCGCATCGTCAACGCGATGCTGTCGCGCTGCTTGGGATCCATCACCAGCGACGCCATCAGCGCATCTCTGAACAGCGGAATGTCGGCCACGATGTCAGCGGCGTGTTCCCAGCTCGGGTCGGTCGACTGCTGCTCGCCCGGCTTCGTTAAGCGAGTGTTGTTGACAGCCAGCAGAACCCACCCGATCCCTGCCTTGTTTCCACGCGGGGAGGCTGCGTACAGCATCGCCGCCAGCGGAGTCTCAGTGTTCGACTCCCAGATCCCGGCGTCGCTGACCTGGTCTGCGCCCGAACCCATGCCCACCGCTGACATCTGCATCATCGTGTTCGCGATCGTCACGGCCTGATCAGGTGTGCTGATGAGCTTGGTCGGATCGAACGACAGCAGGTTGATGTTCGGATAGTCGGCGTCGTAGTCAGGACGAAAGTCGATCAACGCGCTCGGACCGTAGCGCCGCTGCATCACCAGCTGCATCAGGTCGTCTTTCGGACTCACTACAACCGCAGGCCCAGTCCATAACACGGCGGCCGGAGCCAAGATCCGCCGCGTCTTTCCGGTCTCTGTCGGTGCTGAGACCAGCACGTGGGCAGCGGATTCCGCGACCGCGCGACGGTTGGTTTCTTCGTCGAGCACGAACCCGCAGTACGGCGTCGGGGGCGGTTTATAGGCCATCGCGATCTCGCTTGATCGGAGTGCGCTCCCCTACCGGTTGGCGCGAACGGGTGCGAAACACGCTCGGCAACATCTCGATCTCCGTGTGGAAGCCGAAGTCGACCGCGTCATGGTCCTGGGGCGGCCGCATCGGCCACCAGTCGCGCGAACCGTCAACAGCCAGCCAGCCCTCCAAGATTCCGTACGCCCCGGCGGCCAGCAGTGCGGCCGGGACTTGGGCGACAATCCATGGCACTACGACCGTCGAGGTGAACGTTCCGCTGCCGGAGTAGACCAGCCAGTAGATGACTGGCAGTGGCACGCCCACAGCCACCGCACTCCACATGAACGCTGCGATGGGATACGACCTCAGGTTGTCGGGGATTAGCTGGATCGTGAAGGCGTAGATGCCGCGGCCGACAGTCCAGCCGATCGGTGCGAACAGCGCGGCGGTCAGAACAATGACCCAGTCCACCGCCGCATAAATGGTTTCCGGGGACCGTGCCCACATTGGGTGAATGATGTCGTCGTCGGCAGGGTCAACCCGCGCACCGGTATTTTCTTGTGCGCGGTCGCGAATTTGACGAGCGAGAATTTCTGCTCGCCTTTTCTGAAATATGAACGTGTGTTGATGCCGTGCGATCCACTTTCGGCGGACCTCGTCGAACCGATCAGTGGGCGCTGGCATCAGCGGGCTCCTGGTGGGGTGCTTGATCATCAGGATAGAACTCGCGCAGCTGTTCAGCGACACCCATCAGAAAGTCGCGTAACTCTGCTGCGGTACGTCCGACGGCAACCCTCTCAGACTCCGCCACCGCGGCATCCACACGACTTTTCACCGTCTCTACCTGGTCTGACAGGCGGATCGTCGGCTCACCCCCGTCCAGGGTGATCCTGCAGGACTCCTCCTCCCACCCCACGGCCTGCTCCAGCTTGTGCATGGTGCGTTCGTCCATTTCCCGGTTGAGCCGGTACGCCTTGTACAGGGTCGACGGTGACGGGCCACCGTGGGCGAAGAGGTCATCACGAGACCAGCCCAATTGCACCAGTCTGCGCTGGACAAAAAACATCAGCCGGGCCGGTCCGTCCTGCGGTATTGGTCTCACAACGCAGAACGTAGCAATTGCTCATCACGTTTAGCGACAGCTATCGCAAAACCGTATTACCACCCCTTAGCCTCAGCGTGAACTCACTAGGAGAACCCATGCGAACGATTATCGGCGTCGCGATCGGCACCATCGCGTTCTGGTTGGCAATGCTCGCCACCGCCGTCGCCTACATCCTCGAACACATCTTTGCTATCGGCGTGGCAACCGCGCTCGTGATCGTAGCGATCCTCGCTAGCCGTCTGCTCGATCCCCGCCGCCGACGCCGCGGTGCACGGCCGCCGCTGCACGCATTGTCACCGGCACCGCGCCGATCCCGGAAGGACGCCGTCACGGTCGGCCGCCTCGCCGGCGCCCACTCCGCACCAACCGCCTACCTGCGAAAGGTCGTCTGATGACCCACCCCGACAACGCCACACACGACGGACCGGCATGGTCGGCAACCCAGGAATGGCTTGCCGATCTCGACCGAGATCCCGATGACACCGGGTACGGCAACGAATCAGACTACACCCCAGAGGATTACGACCCCAGCGACGAGCCGGACTATGACGATCCCGACGACGACGGCGACGGCTCCGCGCCGACACCTGACCCCGAGGACATCGAGAACTATGAGCTCGCCCCGTCGCCCGGCACCCAGAGCGACAGCGATGACGAGGTCGTGCCGATCGCCGACGACGCCGACATCTACGACACGGGGAGCGGCCAGGACGCGGCCGGTTCTGCCAAACCCGCAGACGCCCCAGCGCCTCGATTCAACAAACCGCTGGCGATCGGCTTCGTTGCGTTCGTAGCCGTCACGACAATCGCGGTGACCAGCGTTCTGCTCGGCATGAAGAACGGCCCCGAAGTTGAGAGTGAGCAGTCCGAGGCGGTCACGAAGATCACCGCCGCACCGGCAGAGCCCCCACCTCCCCCGCCGGGTGCCGGCGGAGGCCCCACAGGCATCCCGTTCACCGCGAGCGCGCCGGGATGCCTGCCCGGTTCCACTGCCGCTCAAGCCGTGGCCAGCGGCGACCCCACCCAGGCCTGGGTGTGCGTGCGCGGCGGCGTCGACGGCCAGGTTCTCACCATCGAGCTCGGCCGGACCATGGTGGTCACCGCCATCCGCATCACCCCGGGCTGGGTGGGTACGGACGCATCCGGAGCCGACCAGTGGCTCCAGCACCGCGTGGTGTCCCGCGTGTCATGGATCCTGACCGACCACGGCAACAAGCCGACCGTCGTACCTCAGCGCACCGGAAACGTCCACGGCGAAGCGCCCCAGCCGATGCCCGGGCAAGGTGTCCTGGCCTCCACGATCACCATGATCGTCCAAGAGACCTCACGTCCCCCCGCCGACGCCCCACCGGCCGACCAGGGCCCCGCAGCACCCGGCCCAGGCGGACTGCTCGACGACGTCCTTGGAGCTCCACTGGGCACACCCCCGGAGTCATCCACCGCCCCACTTCCTGGCTTCCCGGGAACGCCGGGAGGCCAAGCCGAAACCGACCCAGTCGACAACACATTCGCTGTCTCCTCGATCACCGTCGAAGGCCACCAACCCATCCCCTCCTGACCAAAGGAAGGCGCCACAACCAATGCCCACCAAGACCTGGCAACGTCGCATCGACACCACCGGCGGCTGGATCGGCCGCGCATTCTTCTTCGCCGCGGTCGCGTCCTGCTCCATCGTCGCGATCTCCACGATCTGGGGATGGATCTTCGACAAACCCATCGACGTGCACGGCCCGGCCCGCAAGGAAGTCAACCGCACCGAGCTGGTCGGCAATTTCGCACGCCAATGCGTCGAAAAGGCGCTGACCGTCACCGACACCCAGCGCGCATCCCTCCAGTCCTGCTGGGCCAACCAGGACCAGCAGCAACCCTTACCGACCAACCCCGGCGCAGTCATCAGCTCGCCCGGTGTCGCCGCAGTGACACTCGAGGACGACCTCGGCTACGCCCAGCAATGGAGCGTCATCGTCTCAGTGTCCGAGCGCCCCTACGTGGCCGCGCCGGCGGCCGAGAAGTGCTACCGCATCCCTGTCCTCTACAGCAGCTACGGCCTGCAGGCCACAAGTCGGCCAGGCAAAGCTGACTGTGCCGGTTCCGGTGCCACTCTGCCCCTGGGCTACTCCACCACGTTGTCGCCCCGGTCACCGGTATTCCACACCCTGACAGGGTTTTTCGAAAGTTACCTGACCAATGCAGGTGGCCTGGACCGCTACATCACCGAGAAATCCGGGCTCGTCGCGGTTCCCGACTATCGCTCCACTCGTGACGGCGGGCCTGCACCACGGATCGTGAAACTTCAGTCCACCCGCGCTGTTCCCGACGACGCCATGCCCGCCGACGGCACCACCGTCCACGTGTTCGCCACCGTCGACTCCGTCACCCGCCAGTTCTCACCGCGCCGCGAGGACTACGCCCTCAGCCTGACTGTCGTCAGCGGCCGCTGGATGGTCGCTGGCATCGACTACGCCCCACAACTGGCCACCGGCGCAGAACTCACACCTGTCGTTCCCGCGCCGGCAACTGGAAAGCCGTGATGCCCAGCGCATCCGAACGATCAACCCGCACCAACTAACCCTCGAAAGGAAAACCAATGCTCCCCATGACCGGCCACCTCACGGCCCTCACCGCAAACGCACTCTCTGAACCGGGCACCGCCACAACCATTCTCGCAGCGACCGATCTGACGTCGGGATCCCGATCGCTCTACACCATCCTCATCGGAGTCTTCGTCGTCCTCATTTTGATCGGCGGCGGCGCCCGTGCCACTGCGGCATTCTTCGGTGGCCGCAAAGGCGAAACCATCTTGTGGGCACTGCTGTCGGTCATCGTCGCAGTGATCGTGGGATCGGGCTACGCGATCTACGTGTCCACGAAGAAGACGGTCGACCAAAGCGGCATCACCACAGGGCAGTTCGGCTAAATGGCCGTCGAATCCGCACAGGTGTTCAAAGGGGTGCACGACACCCCCACCTACACCGATCTGCTGTTCAACAAGTCACTGCGCATCGGGGTGGCGGTACCGCTCGCACTCGGCGGTACCGCCACCATCGCACTGCCGTTGCTGTTCCTCGATTCCGGACACGCACAAACCCTGTTCTTCGTTCCCCTGTTTCTGACTCTCATCTCCGCCGGCATCGGCGCGATGATCCCGTACGGGAAACCCAGCCTCGGATTCCGTGTTCGCAGCATCTGGCGGACGGTCCGGCCGAAGAACGAATCCAGCCGTGACAGCACGATTCTGGCCCCGCCCGACGACGTCATCGGCCACCTGGAATTCACCAAACACGGCGTGTACGCCAACTACCTCGTGTCCGGGCTGCGCTACTACCTGCGGCCGACCAAACACCGTCTCGGTGTCGCCGAACGGCACCGCAACATGGCCCGTGAAGTTCCGGCCGGTGCGTGGATCTACAGCATGTCGGTACCGCAAAGCCAGCGCCAACTGCTGCGGGCCATGCTGCACGGTCATCGCGACAAGCCTGAGTGGATCGCCACCTGCCAGGGCCTGGCCGGCCAGCTCGCGCAGAAGAAACCTCGAACCCGCGTGTACTGGCTGCGGTTTCCCGTCGATGCCGGCCGAGAGGGCCACACCCCGTTGGGCCAGGCCACCAAATTCAAGGACTGGCTGGCCGGGCGCGACAAGGACTCCGACGAGTCCCTTGCCGCGTACCGAAGCCTCGCCCACGACATCGTCACCTCGCTGCCAGAGGAGTTCTCACCGGTGCCGGTCACCGAAGACATGGTGGACTGGTTTTGGCGGCGCACCGCCTGGCGTGGCACCTTCACCAACCCGCTGCCGCGACGCCGCCAAGGGACCGCCCGACAAGCACCGCGCAGCTTCCCCGGGGCCGAGTTCGACGACGGCGACCAGCTGCACAACTCCGGCCGCAAACTGCCCATGCTGCCGGCCGCCGGCGTGATGGCCGCCCTGACGGTACTCACCGGTGTGTTTGTCGTCGTCGCCCCCGCGATACTGTTCGGCCTCACTGCCGCCGGCCTCGTCGCCTTGTGGTGTGCCGGTGTGCGGCGGGTGCCGTCCTCGAAGAAGGTTCTGCGGGTCAGCAGCCCCGACGGCCTCTATCCCGACAGCTATCAAGCGATCCTGCCGGTCACCGATATGCCCAAGGCTGGCATCAGGTTTCCCGGGTCGGAGTTTCTCGATGCTCTCGACGATCTCAACACCGGCGCCGAGTTCGATTTCGCTATCAGCCTTGTCGGTCACCACCGCGAAGTGGAGTTCGTCCGCAACGATCGCGCTAAGGAGAACCTCGACGACCAATTCAAGCAGCGCCGCGATGCCCGCGATGGTGACCGCGAGCTGCGCGACACCGGCCTCCAGCTCGCCGAATACAACCGCCAACTCCACTCGAACAGTGACGAACGCCCGATGGAGACTGCCTTCGTCATCGCCGTCGGCGCCAAAGATCCCGCCACGCTCGACTACAGCGTGAAGCGACTGAAAGAACAACTCGCCGCCTCCGGGCAGGTCTCGGTACGCCACCACCGCGGCGCCCAGGCCAAACTCTGGGCCGCGTTCAACTCCGGAGTCCCCACCCACAAGAGCTCGGTCGACCAGTTCAGCTACCGAACCACGGCAACAAAGTGGTCCCGGTTCGTTCCGATCACCTCATCGCAGGTCGGCAACACGAACGGAACTCTCTTGGGTTTCAACACGTCGAACGCACTCAACAGCGCCGTCCTGATCGACCTTCCCGGCACCGCGCGGCGCAACCACAATCCCTGCCTGGTCTGCAGCGGCGCACCCGGATACGGCAAGTCCTATGCCTCCAAACGCATTGCCCGCGGCGAGTTTCAGCGCGGCGCCCAATTGTTCATCGTCGACCCCGGCATCGAATGGGCCAAGGCATTCGCCGATGTCCCCACCGACCGCAAAGCCGTGATCGATATGGCTGGCAACAACTTCGGCTGTGACCCGCTACGCATCTTCCCCGAGCGCGTGGCCGGCGGCTACTGGCTCGACTACATGATCCCGATGATGGGTTTGGACTCACGCAGCGTCGCCGTGCAACGACTGCGCACCATCCTCACCGCGCGCGCCCGCCGACAGCTCAATATCCCCAGCACCGCGGCGCTCATGGCCTACATCGCCAGCATCCAAGCACCGGTCGACCGACCCGACACACGCTCTGAACAGGTCGTCAAGCTCGCTGAGGATCTCTTCCCCATCCTGGTTGCCCTGCGGTCGTGGTCGACCTACGACTTCACCCGCGCGATCTTCGATGACACCCTGCCCATCCCCGACCTGGCCAACCTCGATCTGACGATCTGGCTCACCGAGAGCCTCGACCTGCCCGACGCCGAGGAGATGAGCACACCGCACCTGTACAACGACCTCAGCGACCGGAAGAAGGCCTCCGTCGCCATCTACGGCATGCTCGTGCGGCTCGCTCGAACAACGTTCTTCGCCAACAAGTCCCGGTTCGGGCTCATCATCCTCGAAGAAGCCGGCGGCCTGCTCAACTCCCGCGCCGGCGCCGCCGACGCGCATCTCATCAGCCGCCGCGCTCGCAAGCACTACACCGGGTTGTTGATCATCACCCAGGATCCGGTGGCCGACCTCACTCTGATGGGCGACAGGTTCATCACCCAACAACTCATCGTTCCGTTCGAAAACGAGGATCTGGCAAAAGAAGTCGCGCGGAAAGCTGGACTACGAGCGGCCGACTACGACGACCTTGAAGAGTACTTCTTAGCCGATCCGGATCCCGAAGACATGCGTGAACCGACCGACTTCGACGACGACGAAGACGAGGTCACCGAACGACCCAATCGGGGCACACGGATCGGCAAGGCCTTCTTCATCGACGAATTCCGCCGGCCCGCACCGATCGTCGTGGCTCACGAGCCCGACGCGCGTCTCCACGCCGCCTACGACACCACACCAGGCCAGGAGGCAGCGTAACCATGGCCACCGCAGCTGCACGGCCGCATCCCGCCGAACGATTCGGCTACTTCATGGCGACCCACCCCAAGATGCGTCGCGTCACCATCTTCTGGTCGGTCGGCCATCTCCTCACCCTCTGGTCGGTCGTCGCCGCACCACCGGCATTCGCCTCGACGATGGCCGGTGTTCTGAACTGGACGGGTATCAAGGACACCTACGGTGTTCCCCTCGGCAGCTACTACCTGTCGGTTGTCTCGGCCGGCGAAGCCATCACTCAAGCCGGCCCCGACTTGTCCATCAACCCAGTGAGTTGGGCGCGGTGGCTCGGCAACGCCGTTGTCACCGGCGTCAGCCACGACACCGTCGTCAGCTGGCTGCAGGCCCAGGTGTCGTTCTACGTCTTCATGATCACCGTCGCCTTGTGGTTGTTGCGGTTCGCCATGTCCTCGACGTGGCTGTACTGGCTGGCCACCTGGTTTCGGCCGCTTTTCGATGTGCTGCGCGCTCTGCTGATCGACCTGTGGGTGTTTCCGATCTGCCTCGTCCTGGCCCTCGGCTACGGCGCCTATCAGATGCTGTGGCATGGCCGGCGCGGCCTCGGCTGGAGCATCATGCTCAGTAGCGTGGCGATCGGCGTGATCGGCATGATCCTGGTGTTCCAAGGCGATCCGCTCGGCGAACTCTCCGGGGACCACGGGCTACTGTTTCAAGCCCGCACACTGGCCTTCACGGCCGCCCAAGGCGCTGTCAACAACGGGTCGCTCGTCCCCGGGGCCGACAATGCAGCCAATCTCGATCACCTGACCGCGGTCACCGCCGACGCAGTCCTACGGCACCCGTTGCAGCTCATGAATTTCGGCATGGTCGTAGACAACATCGGCAGCTGCGGCACCGCCTATTCGAAAGCGCTGATGGCTGGAGACGGACAGATGCTGCCCTCTCTGCCCCCGAGCGTGCCCGCCGGTGCGCCGGGGTCCATGTCTGCCACCGATTCACTGCCGTTCATCGGTGGAGGTGACCACTCCCGTCCCGCCCACGCGATGGCTCGATGCGGTGCTCCCCAGGCGTTGGCCCACGCTCAACAACTCGACTTTGGCAGCTTCGCCGTCGGTTTCGGGTTCTGCATCCTGGGGCTCTTTTTCACGTTTTTCATCTGCTATGTCGCCTACTCGTACGTAATGGTCTGCGGTGCAGCGTTCCTCAACGCATTTATGGCCCTGTTCGCTGCTGGGCCCGCGATGATCGACGGCAAGCCCCGCCAGCGGGCCAAGCGGCGGATCAAGGAGTTCTTCAAGCACGCGTTCCTCGTTTTCGTCTACGTGCTCTACGTCTCCTTCGCCGCAGTCATCATCCTGAAAACCGTGGCGCCCAACGGATATGCAGCACAGGTCGGCATGAGTCACCCCGTCGCGCAGCTCATGATGATCGCGATCATGTCGGCGGTGGCCATCGGCCTGTTCTGGTGGTTGAAAAAGGAGCTCAACGACCACACCCGCCAAGACCTCGTGCATGCGGTGCACCAAGTCATCAACAGCGCTCGTGCGGGCTACGACAAGGGCCAGGAGGCCATCGACAAAGGCATGGCCGCCAGCCAACGCGGTAGAGACTGGCTGATGGACAAGGGAGCCGCCGGCGGAGGTGGAGCTGGAGGTGACCAAGGAGACGATCAACCACTCACAGGCCAGCCCGTCCAAGGACGCTCCGGCGTCAACAAGCCCTCGTCGAGCACCGGTGGTGGTGGCGGACTGACTGAATCGCTGCCTGTACCGGGCGGCGGAGGTGGCACTCTCCCTGCCAGTGGGGGCGCCGGAGGCGGTGCAGCAGCCGGAGCTGGCGGTTCGGCGGCCGGCGGTGCGGCCGCAGTGGTCGCTCCAGAGGTTGTAGCGGGCTTGGCGGTTGCCGAGAAGGTGCAAGGTGGCCGTCAACAGCATGCCGCGCCACGCGGCAACGGCAACGGGAGGCCTTCGTCCGACGCTCCCCCCGTCATCGATGCCAACGGTCCCCAGCATTCTTGGGTACCAGGAGATTACGGTTCTCAACCGCCTGCCGATGGTCGCACAAACCAGCCGGCCAACGGACAACAGCGGACTCTGCCACCTCCCCCACCGCCACCGCAGCAACCGGTGTTCGAGACCGACATCGACGACTACTGGAATGAGCCACCGGCGGCCGGGAGAAACCAGCACCACTAAGGCCGCCAGGCAGGCGAAGGGACCTATCGAAATAGGTGTTGAAAAACCCGCAGGACGATTCATACTAGTCGGGGATCGGCCAAGGAGCGGCATCGGGGCCTTCGGGAGTGGTGCCTATGTTGTGGGCGAGTCTGGTGCGGTGTGTGAGCTGCGTGTGACTAGCGAGAGGGCAGGGCTTTCCGCTTAGGGTGCTCAGGCCGCCGCGGGTTGTTGGTGGCGTTGGTGGATGTAGGCGGCGATTGCGTTGCGGCCCAGCGCGAATCCGATC
The DNA here is from genome assembly GCF_002101965.1 of Mycolicibacterium wolinskyi. Taxonomy (GTDB): domain Bacteria; phylum Actinomycetota; class Actinomycetes; order Mycobacteriales; family Mycobacteriaceae; genus Mycobacterium; species Mycobacterium wolinskyi. The sequence goes on along the minus strand of NZ_LQQA01000012.1, from coordinate 67,881 downwards.
ATCACCCCGTGCTGCCGGGTAGCGGTGTGGGCGGTCATGCGGCCGCCGTAGAGGGTGTTGTTGAGCGATTCGGCGTCTTCGCGCCAGCCGTAGCAGCGGTCGTAGACGCTGTCGCCGCCGTCGGTTTTGGTGTTTGTATTCGCGGATCAACCAGTCCACCGGGCACACCTGGGGAATGACTGAGCCGGGGTGGCAGGACCGGGCGCCGGAGCGGCCGCGGCTGCTGCGCAAGTGGGTGGAACGCTGCTACGGCGGAGCGTCGGTGCAGATGCTGGCCGCCCGCGAGTCGATGATCTACCCGGCCGACGTGCTGGACTGGCTGCTGGCCACCCAACGCCCGGCGCCGGCCGCCGAACGCAAACCGGTCGCCGCCAGTGCCGGGACGACGCGCACGGCATCGGTGCCGGCCGCGGCGGCGTCGCGGGTGGTGCGGCTCGACGATTTCCGCAAGGGCCGGGCGGGGCGCGATTGAACATGGCGCGGGTTCAGCTGGTCCGGTTCCCGGACCGTCGGCACACCTACACAGTGGTCGGTGCTGATCAGCTGTCCGTGGCCGCGGCGCGGGAGTACCTGACGTTTCTGCGGGACGAGGGTGCCTCACCGAACACGGTGCGGGCCTACGCCTATGGGTTGGCGGCGTGGTTCACGGTGTTGGAGCACACCGGCAGTTCCTGGGATGACTTCCCCGCCAGCACGTTCGGGGCGTTCCTGCGGTATCTGCGGACCGGGGATTTGCCGGGCACGGCGCGGATCGGTCCGCCGCAGACGACGATGGCGGAGTCGTCGCTGGGACCGCGGGGGCGGCGGTGTTGTCGATGTACCGGTATTTCGCCGATGCCCATGATCTGAGCCGCCCGTATCGGCGGCTCTACAGCAGCCACGCCCGCTCGGCACGCCGCGGCCGGTACGCCCCGCTTCTGACCGGGGTGGGCCCGGCCAGCGAGCAGGACACCCCGTTGTGTCGGCGCCGCGCCCCGCAGCGGGCCGAGACCCCGGTGCTGGAGCCGGCGCAGGTGAACACGATCCTGGACACCTGCAGCGTCCAAACCTCCGGCGGCGGGTGGACCGACGGCGCGGTGGGGCTGTGGGACCGGTTGTTTTTCGCGGTCCTGGCCGAGACCGGGGCCCGGCTGGGTGAAGTGTTGTCGTTGCGGCACCACGACTTTCACATCGCCGGCGGGGACACCCCGTCGATTATGATCGCCGGGCGCGACGATCATCCGCACGGGGCGCGGGCCAAGACCGGGCCGAGGCGCATCTACATCGGCGATGACCTGGTGGCGCTCTACACCGAGTACGTGTGGGCATTGGTGGCCGACGGCGCCGATGTGGCGGTGCCGGATCTGGCGTCTCATTTTGTGTTCGTCAACCTGGTCCGCGGGGTGCGCTACGCGCCGCTGCGCGCCGAAACCGTCTACGACAAGGTCGATCTGATCACCGAACGCCACCCGCAGGTACTGCCGGCCGAGTGGACGCCGCACTGGCTGCGCCACACCCACGCCACCGCGCTGCTGCTGGCCGGGGTGGACGTGCACGTGGTGATGCGCCGGCTCGGGCATGCCGATGTGCAGACCACCCTGTCGACGTATGGGTGGGTGACCGCCGATGCCGAGATGCGCGCCCTCGCCGAGTGGCGCAACTATGCCGCCGGATGGAAGGTGAGCCGTGACGGGCAATGACCCCCGTGCCGGGGCGCCGCCGGCACCGCTGGTCGGCGACGGCGCACAGGGTCGGTGGGCCCAGCAGTGGGCCCAGGTGCCGCTGCGGTGGCGGACCCTGGTCTATCACCTCGACCGGGCCCCGTGTGATGCGGTGTTCCAACCCAATTCGCGTTACCTACCGGCCGCGCAGGGGCACGACTTCACCCCGCAGGGAGTGCCGCAACGGATCTGCGACGAGATGGCGTGGTGGGTGTGGCTGTGCGGGCACGAGGACCGCCGCAAGATCGAACCGTCGCTGCTGAAGTGGACCAGCCGCGGTGAGCCTGGCCGCGGCCGACCACCACCGGTCGCATCGCCGCGACCCGGCCAGTATCGCCGAGTTGAGTGCGCAGGCCATCGTGCGCCACGGGGTGCTCGAGTTCGAGCGCCGCAACGGCAGGTTGCCCTCGGCCGGGTTCCGGCGCAATGTCACCAGTTTCATCGAACACCTGCATCTGCATGTGGCGGTGCGCTGCACCGAGGCGCCGTGGTGGGCCCATGACATCTGGGATCTCGACGCCGACCCGCGCATCCCGCAGCGCGAACACGAACCGTGCCACGACCAGGTCGTGCGGCTGGGCGGGATCACCCCGGGGTGGCTGCGCGAAGGGGTGCGGTTCTGGCTGCGGACCTGCCTGACCGCGGAGTTGCTGCGCTGGTCGTCGGTGATGTCCCGCACCCGTGACATCACCCGCCACCTGGGCCCGTTTCTGGCCGACCGCCACATCGACGATCCGGTGATCAGCACCGACCGCTCCCAGCTGCGGCTGCTGTTCACCGAGTATCTGAAATCCCCTGCCGCCCGCGCCAAACCGGATCGGCCGCTGTCGGCGACGGCGATCGCCGCGGCCCAGTCCAAGACGCAGATGTTCTACACGTTCATGGTCGATCACGCCGAGGAAGCCGCCGCGGCCACCGGTGAGCAGCGGTGGCTGGCGCTGACCGACACCCACACCCGGTTGTGGGGGGCGGCGTTCCGTGCCCGCCGCGTCCGCCGCGACCGGGAACTGACCTGGTTTTCCACCGCCGAGCTGCAGCAGATGCTGTGCTATCTCGACGTGCTCGCCGCCGACACCGGCCAGCCGGTGGTGATCACCCACCCCGATTCCGCCATCTCGGTCGTCGCCGGCTTGGGCGATCCGCAAGCCGCCCGGATCTGGCTGCTGCAAGCCCTGACCGGACGGCGGGCCTCCGAGATCCTGATGCTCGATTACGATCCCCTGACGCCGATTCCGGGCCAGCAACGCCCCGCTGGGGCCGGCGACGACCCCGACGCCTTCGTCGCCAAGCTGCGCTACCAGCAGACCAAAGTCGACGGGGTGATCCGACCATCCTCGTCGAGCAGGCCGTGGTCAACGTGATCGCCGAGCAACAGGCCTGGATCCGCCGACAATACCCGGACCTCCAACCGAAATACTTGTTCCTGGGCTTGCGGTTTCAGCACCACGGCCAGCGGCCCCGCAGCTATGACTCCTACAGCGTGGTGCTGGGCAGGCTCGACAAGATCCATGGCCTCACCGACGCCGCCGGCCAGCCTTTGCGGTTTTCCCAGACCCACCGGCTGCGCCACACCCGGGCCACCGAGCTGCTCAACGACGGCGTCCCGATCCACGTGGTGCAGCGCTACCTCGGACACGCCTCCCCGGAGATGACCCTGCGCTATGCCGCCACCCTGGCCGCGACCGCCGAGGCGGAATTCCTGCGGCACAAAAAGATCGGCGCCCACGGCACCGACATCACCATCAGCCCGTCCGACATCTACGACATGACCCAACTGGCGGCCCGCACCGACCGGGTGCTGCCCAACGGGGTCTGCCTGCTGCCCCCGCTGACCCGCTGCGACAAAGGCAACGCGTGCCTGTCCTGCGGGCATTTCGCCACCGACGCCACCCATCTGCCCGAACTGATCGACCAACGAGCGAAGACCCTGACGCTGATCGACCTGCGCCGCGAGCAATACCGCACCCGCACCGGGCGCGAACTCACCGACGACAACGTGTGGATCGGTGAACGCCGGCGCGACATCGCCTCGCTCGACGCCATCATCGACCGGCTCACCCGCGACGACGTGCCCACCGACGGCACCGCCGCCGTGGGTGGTGCCGGAACCACCCACCGGGCACCGCAGATGCCCATCGCCACCCGCGGCAGCCACGAGTCCGTGCTGCGCAAGGCAGACCCCGACACGCCCCGATGAACCGCCCGAAACCCCCGCCACCAACCGCCAAAGCGCTGCGCGGCCTGGAAACCTACCGCGACTCGGTCAGCAACGACAAACGCCGCGACATCGAAAAGCCATCGCCCACCTGCGCAAAACCCGCGCCACCATCAACGTCTCGACCGTGGCCGCCCGCGCCGGCGTGACCCGCAAAACCATCTACAAACACCCCGACCTGATCGCGGTCATCGACCAGTACCGCCACCACCGCGACACGGCCGAACCACCCACCACCGGCCGCGACACCAGCATCATCACCGCCCTACGCCGCAAAATCGCCGCCCAAGACAACGAGATCCGAGAACTCAAAGCCACTCTCGCCCAACAGGTCACCACCATCGAGCTGCTCTACGGCCAACTCGACCGCCGCTACGAACAAAGCACCTGACCGCAACCAGCGCTCACTGGCAGCAAGTGGGATCGAGCACCACACACAAAGCCTGCAGCGCTTCAGGTTTCACCCGGTGAAAAACGTTCATGCCGCGCCGCTCGGAGATCACCAACCCGGCCTTGCGCAGCTGACCCAGATGATGACTGACCGTCGACTCGGCCAGATCGAGCACCGCGGCCAGATCGCCGCTGGTCTCCTCCGCCTGGCCCGAGCTGAACAGCAGCGACATGATCTTCACCCGCACCGGATCGGCCAGCGCCTTGAGCCGCATCGCCACCTGCAGAGCATCTGCGTCACTGAGCGGCCCGGCGGCCACCGGGGCGCAGCACACCGGGGCGGACATGTCGATCACGGGCAGCGCTTTGGGCATGACACCCATCCTGCCACAACTCTTGACATATATCGAAAAGGTGGCATTCTGACGGTGACGCGTCAGTTCGATATATGTCTCACGCCTAGTGGAGGTGGATCATGTCCCGTGTTCAGCTCGCCCTCAACGTCGATGATCTCGACGAGGCGATCACGTTCTACAGCAAGCTGTTTGGCACTGAGCCGGCCAAGGTGAAGCCCGGCTACGCCAACTTCGCGATCGCCGAGCCAGCGTTGAAGCTGGTGCTGCTGGAAAACCCCGGTAAAGGCGGCACCATCAACCACCTCGGGGTGGAGGTGGAGTCCAGCGAGAAAGTGCACGCCGAGATCGCCCGCCTGACCGGCGAGGGCCTGTTCACCGATGAGGAGATCGGCACCACGTGTTGCTTCGCCACCCAGGACAAGGTGTGGGTGACCGGCCCGGCCGGGGAGAAGTGGGAGGTCTACACCGTGCTGGCCGACTCCGAGACGTTCGGCACCAGCCCCCAGCACCTCGACGAATCAGCCGGCGACGACAAGGGTGGGGTGTGTTGCGGCGGCACCGCCGCGGCCACCGACACGCCGGCCACGGCGAAGGCCGCGTCCTGCTGCTGACGCCGGCGTGGCGACCGGGAGCCGGGCGGGGCCACCACCATGTGACCGTGGGAACCCCACCGGCGCCAGGCATGGACGAGGGGGATGATGGCTGACCCAGTTGGGCCGGTGGCGTGACGAATCCACCAGCACGACAGGCGCTCACGCCCAGCGCGGCCGCCCGGCGCGCGATCTTGGCGGCATTGTGCCTGACCCAGATCACCAGCTGGGGTGTGCTGTATTACGCGTTCACGGTGCTCTCGGTGCGCATCACCGAAAAGACCGGCTGGTCACCACCAGCGGTCACCGCGGCGTTCTCGGCCGCCCTGGTCACCTCGGCACTGGTGGGGATCGGGGTGGGCCGCTGGATCGACCACCACGGCCCACACGCGGTGATGACCCTCGGCTCAGTCCTGGGCCCGCTGGCACTAGTCGGGGTGGCACTCGCCCCCAGCCTGGCGTGGTTCGTGGCCTCCTGGATCGCGGCCGGGACGGCGATGGGCGCGGTGCTCTATCAGCCGGCGTTCGCCGCATTGACCCGCTGGCACGGACCACACCACGTCCGAGCACTGACGGTGCTCACATTGGTGGCGGGGCTGGCCAGCACCGTGTTCGCCCCGCTGACCGCCACCCTCGCCGATCACCTGGATTGGCGTGGCACCTATCTCGTGCTGGCCGCCGCCCTCGCGGTGCTCACCATCCCGGCCCATTTCTTCGGGCTGCGCCACCCCTGGCCCCCGGCCCCGCACCCGCATCACGCCGAGTCGCCGACCCGCACCACCCGCAGCCTGCCATTCCTGGCGCTGACCGCGGCGATCGCGCTGGGCGCCTGCGCCTCCTACGCCATCATCGTCAACCTGGTGCCGCTGATGGCCGAACGCGGCATCAGCACCCAGGCCGCCGCCCTCGCATTGGGCCTCGGGGGCGCCGGCCAAGTTCTGGGCCGGCTGGGCTACGGGACGCTGGTGCGCCGGCTGAGCGTGCGGACCCGCACCGCGGTGATTCTGGCTGCGATCGCAGTCAGCACCGCCCTGCTCGGGGTGTTCACCTCACTGCTGGCGCTGGTGATCGTCACCGTGGTAGCCGGTTTCGCCCGCGGCATCCTGACTCTGGTGCAGGCCACCGCCGTCACCGACCGGTGGGGCACCACCCATTACGGTCACCTCAGCGCCGTGCTGGCCGCCCCGGTCACCCTCACCACCGCCCTGGGCCCCTGGATCGGCGCCGCGCTGGCCAGCCTGCTCGGCGGCTACGCCCCCATGTTCCTGGTCCTCGGCGCCGTGGCGATCCTGGCAACCCTGATCAGCCTGGCCGCCACCCCCACCCACCTCACCGACGCCCACACCCCGCCCGCCACGGCCGCCGCCCAGCCGGCTCACCGCGTCCGCGACTAAACGATTACCGGCGCCCAGGGTGTGTTCACCACACGTTCACTTGACCACTGATTCGATAACCGTCAATATCGATGTATGTCGAAATCGCGGGAGTTGTTGGCCGATCCGGACGCGTGTTGCCCGCCCGGGGCGCTGCTGCGCGAACCCCTGACGGCCACCGCCGCCGCTGATATGGCGGTCAAGCTCAAATCCCTGGCCGATCCGGTGCGGCTGCAACTGTTTTCGGCGATCGCCAGCCACGCCGGCGGCGAGGCCTGCGTCTGCGACATCTCCGCCGACATCGAGGTCTCCCAACCCACCATCAGCCATCACCTCAAGGTGCTGCGCGACGCCGGACTGCTGACCTCGGAGCGCCGAGCCTCATGGGTGTATTACGCAGTCGTGCCCGACGCCCTGGCCAGCCTGACCGTCCTGCTCGGCACCACGGCGGGAGTCTCGGCATGACCGACACCACCACCGCGGCGCCGGTGGTCGGCAAGCTCTCCACCCTCGACCGGTTCCTACCGGTCTGGATCGGCGCCGCGATGGTCGCCGGGCTGCTGCTTGGCCGCTGGATCCCCGGCCTGAACACCGCACTGGAAAGCGTTCAGATCGACGGCATTTCACTGCCCATCGCCCTCGGCCTGCTGATCATGATGTATCCGGTCTTGGCCAAAGTCCGCTACGACCGGCTCGACACCGTCACCGGCGACCGCAAACTTCTGCTCTCCTCGCTGATCCTGAATTGGGTGCTCGGCCCGGCGTTGATGTTCGCGTTGGCCTGGCTGCTGCTACCGGATCTTCCCGAATACCGCACCGGCCTGATCATCGTCGGGCTGGCCCGCTGCATCGCCATGGTCATCATCTGGAACGACCTGGCCTGCGGCGACCGCGAAGCCGCCGCCGTCCTCGTGGCCTTGAACTCGATCTTCCAGGTCATCATGTTCGCCATGCTGGGCTGGTTCTACCTCTCCGTGCTGCCCGGCTGGCTCGGCCTCGAGCAGACCACCATCGACACCTCACCCTGGCAGATCGCCAAATCCGTATTCATCTTCCTCGGCATCCCCCTGGCCGCCGGCTACCTCTCCCGACGCATCGGAGAACGCACTAAGGGCCGCACCTGGTACGAAACCAAGTTCCTGCCACGGATCGGACCGTGGGCGCTCTACGGCCTGCTGTTCACCATCGTGATTCTCTTTGCCCTGCAAGGCGATCAGATCACCCACCAACCATGGGACGTGGCCCGCATCGCCCTGCCGTTGTTGGCGTACTTCGCCATCATGTGGGGCGGCGGCTACCTCCTCGGCACCCTGCTCGATCTCGGCTACGAGCGCACCACCACCCTGGCGTTCACCGCCGCCGGCAACAACTTCGAACTCGCCATCGCCGTGGCGATCGCCACCTACGGCGCCACCTCCGGCCAAGCCCTCGCCGGGGTGGTCGGCCCATTGATCGAAGTGCCGGTGCTCGTCGCCCTGGTCTACGTCTCCCTGGCGCTGCGCAAGCGGTTCCGCCACCACACCTCCCAACACCTGCCCACCACCGGCTCGACGACGAGAACGGACACCACGCCATGACTGACAGCCCCGTCACCCACCAGCTGCGCCACGACCTCTCCATCGACCAGAAACTCGCGCTGCGCACCGCGGCGACCCGGCTGGAAACCGACTTCGCCGACACCTTCGGCACCGAAACCATCGAACGGTTCCTACACACCTCGTACGACCAATTCGCCGGCCGCGCCACTATTCCCAACTTCCTGCCCCTGCTCGCCGAACGCTTCGCCCGCCAACGCCTCCACGCCCTGGCACGGGTCGAAGGCCACATCAACGACGGCAAACCCACCGTGCTGTTCCTGTGCACCCACAACGCCGGCCGCTCCCAAATGGCGCTGGGCTACTTCACCCACTACGCCGGCGACCAGGCGATCGCCTGGTCGGGTGGATCCGAACCCGGCAACGAGATCAACCCCGCCGCCATCGAAGCCATGCACGAAGTCGGCATCGACATCACCGGCGAATACCCCAAACCCTGGACCGACGAAATCGTCCAGGCCGCCGACGTCGTCATCACCATGGGCTGCGGCGACGCATGCCCGATCTTCCCCGGAAAACGCTACGAAAACTGGGAACTCCCCGACCCGGCCGGCCAAGGCCTCGACGCCGTGCGCCCCATCCGCGACGACATCGACGAACGCGTCCGCCGGCTGCTGGCCGAGCTGAACGTGCCCCGCACCCGATAACCCCGAACACCAGGGACACACCAACTATGGCAGAGACATCTGTGTTGTTCGTCTGCGTCAGCAACGCCGGAAAATCCGTCATGGCCGCCGGGCTCATGCGCCAGGTGACCGGCCCCAACATCCACGTCGCCTCGGCCGGCACGCACGCCAAGACCGCAGTCAACGATCTCTCCGCCCAAGTGCTCGCCGAAGTAGGCGTCGACATCAGTAGCCATCAACCGACCCAACTCACCGACCAGATGATCGACAACGCCGACCTCGTCGTCATCGTCGGCAGCCAAGCCCACCTCAACGAGGCGCAGCACCCCAGCACCCGCATCCAACGCTGGGACACCGACGAACCCTCCCTGCGCGGCATCGACGGCATCGACCGCATGCGCATCATCCGCGACGACATAAACACCCGCGTCAAAGACCTCGCCAACGAACTCGCCGCTCAGCCGTCCTGACCAAACAGCAGCGACAACTCCCACCGCACCAAATCGATTGCCGCCACCACCGCCGAGTCGTCGGGATCAAGACCTTCGTCCACCAGCGCCTGGCGTTCCTCACCATCCACAACTGAGTTAGACGCGCCACCGAGACAACCGGTTCCATCCGACAACAGCCCCGCCGCGGCCAACTCGTTAGCGGGAACAATCACGATTCCCCCTGTTCCCGCTAACGGAAAGTCACGCCACATCACCTAAGCGGGAACATCAATACACACCCAAATCAGACCCCAGATAACTCGATCCGGCGGGGGACTGTCCGATTAACGGTGTAAGCGGCATCTTCGGTTAGGTGGTTTCGCTTCCCGGCATGCGGTCGGCGAAGGTGATCGCGAAGGCGTTCAGCGCTGGTTTCCAGCGCATCGTCCATCGCTTTTGACCGGTCCCGGTCGGGTCCAGCGACCGGGTGACCAAGTATAGGCATTTCATGGCTGCCTGCTCGTTCGGGAAGTGTCCGCGGGCCCGGATCGCACGACGGTAGCGGGCGTTTAGGGATTCGATGGCGTTGGTCGAACAGATCACCTTCCTTATCTCGGTGTCGTAGTCCAGGAACGGGATGAACTCACTCCAGGCGTTGCGCCACAACCGAATTGCCGCTGGATAGCGGTTGCCCCACTCCGCATCGAACGCATCCAACGCCGTCGCGGCGCCCTCGGCGTTGACCGCGGTGTAGATCGGCTTGATGGCCTTGGCGATCGCATCGCGGTGCTGGCGGCCGGCGTAGCGGAACGTGCCGCGGATTAGGTGAATGACACACGTCTGGACCACGGTGTCGGGAAACGCCGCGCCGACCGATTGCGGCAGTCCCTTGAGCCCGTCGCAGACCAGGAAGAAGATGTCGGCCACGCCGCGGTTCTTGAGCTCGGTGAGCACCGACAGCCAATACTTGGCCGATTCCCCGTCGCCCTCACCGGCCCACATCCCCAGCACGTCGCGGCGGCCGTTGAGATCAACGCCGATGGCAGCGTAGATCGGCCTGGGACCGACCTGGCCGTCACGGATCTTGACGTGCAGCGCATCGATGAACACCGCGGCATACACCCTCTCCAGCGGGCGGGTGTGCCAGGTAGTCATCTCCTCGACGACGCGGTCGGTGATCCGGCTGATGGTGTCCTTGGAGACCTCGGCGCCGTAGATGTCGGCGAAATGGGCGCTGATTTCCCCGGTGGTGAGCCCACGGGCATACAGCGACAGGATCACCTCGTCGACGTCGGTCAGGCGGCGTTGGCGCTTCTTGACGATGTGCGGTTCGAAGGTGCCCGCACGATCGCGGGGCACGTCGATGTCGATGCTGCCGCAGGAATCGGTCAGAACGGTTTTGCTACGAGTTCCGTTGCGGGAATTGCCACTTCCATACCCAGTCGGGTCGTGTCGGTCATAGCCGAGGTGCTCGGACAGTTCCTCGTCCAAGGCGGTTTCGATGACCGTCTTGGTCATCGCCTTGAGCAATCCACCCGGGCCGGTCAGCGCCACCCCGGCTTCGCGGGCCTGGCGCACCAACTCCCGGGCGACTTCAAGTTCATCGACTGCTCGAGCGTCGGATACCTCGATCGCCGCCGCAGCGGCCTCGTCTTGATCAGGGTTCTGCGATGGCTCCACAGCCACGACAGTCTCGGTCATTTCGTGACCTTTCCGCCCACCGACACACCGGGGGCCGTTAGGCCACTTACACCGTTACTGCGACAGTCCCTCCGGCGGTGGCGAAGTTGTTGCGGGCGTTCGCGTTACCGGGTGAGGTGCGCCGTGCTGTCGGTGTGAAGGTGGATACTGCGTTGGCGGCCTGGCATTGTCAGCCCGACATGCGAAACCGCGATAAGTACTTCGTCCAGTACACGACGCGCCGCGGCGAGGTCGATGACCTGCTGCAGCGTGTCGCGTCCGGCCCGCGGGGAGCCGCGCCGGTGCGTGAGGATGCGGTGCCGCGACGAGGGTATGTGGAGGTGGTCATCGGTGGCTATTGGTGACGACGACCTCGATAGGATGGAATCGGCGATCGTGGCCGCCATGAGCGCCCCCGGCATCGATGAGCGCGTGCCGGACTGGACCACCGCCGACGACTTGTCCCGGATTGGGATCGAGGCACTGACCGACGCCGACCCCTTGGGACGCGCCTTGTCCTCCCGGGGCAATATTCGTATCACCGGCGGCGGGGTCACCGGGTCGTCAGCCAAAGTCAATGAGGTAGCTCGGGTCATGACCGGCTTTCAACGCCTCGCTACCGCCGTCGGTGCGGCACAATCCGGTGATAAAGCGTTGGGCAAGAAACCCAATGCCGATGTCAAACGTCGCACCGACCTACTCCTGACCGCAACCCCGGCGCCCGGATCGATCATCCTGACGTTGACCCCGGCTCTTTCGCCGGCCGAAGAGGCGGGCGCGCCGGGGATGCTCGATGAATTCGAGACCCACGACCAGATGCTCGATACGGCTGTCGGCGCTGCCATCGATGTGTTCACAGCGGGCAACGACATTGGCCCGGTTCCCGAGCAGTCCGCCTTCGTCCACCAACTTGGCGACATGGGACCGCGTACGGCCTCGGCGGTGCGGGACTTGGCAAAAACGTTGGAGCGCGCCGGATTCGACATCGACGTCGACTGGCGCCAGCCGTCACGGTCGACACGACGGGTCAGCGTGACCGCTCGCGCTGCGCGTCATATGGCTTACGTCGTCGAACACGCCAAACTCGACGAACAACCGGTGACCATCGTCGGCGAATACCTCACGGTCTCCGCGGTGAGTTCCTGGGTGATCCAACAAGAGACGACGGGGATGCGGTCACCGTCAAGCTCGGCCGCGCCGACCCCAGCCAAACCCGAGCCCTGGCCGTCGGCGAGCGCATCCGTGTCCAGGCCATCATGAAAACCGAGACCACCCCGGGCGGCAACACCAGAATCACCTACACGGCACAGTCTTTCGAACGATTCTGATGTCGGTCATGGTGTCAACTGCTGGGGTGGTGGGGTTTGGCTGTGAGAGGCGGTCGTGTCGGGTGTCTCGAGTTGGTCTGCGAGGGCAACGACCAGGCCACCGAGCATGAACGCTGTGATTGCTGCAATCAATGTCGGAGTGCTCAGTGAGGGGATGAACCGGCGAATGCCGGCGATGTCGTGGCTGCCGCCCCCGTGGTACGGGTGTGTCAGTGCGTGTCCTTTGCCTTTTTGCAGTAGATATCGGTTCACCGGGTAGGCGGCGAAGAAGGCGGCAGACAGCGCGATGATCATCCCGATCCAGAAGATGGGGTTGACCAGGCCGGCGTTCATCGCGCCGGGGATGACGGCCATAACCAGGTTGTCGACGATCTCCATGGTCGCGATCGAGAGTGTATCGGCGGCCAGAACCACGCTGAGCGCCGTGCCGATCGCCAGGCCAGCTTTGAGTAGCGGCAGTGTCGACAGGGTGTAGCCAAAGAGGAATGCCAGGGCGACGGCGAGCGCGATGGTGGCCAGGTTCGTGAAACCGAGTGCGGTGCCGATGATCAAGCCGACAATCTCGCCGATGGCGCAGCCGGTGAGGCAGTGCAGTGTCGCGCTGACTGCCATCGCGTTGACGTTGCCGGTGTGGTGCTCATGATCCGTGTGCGAGCTGTGGTTATGCGCGCTGTGGTGGTCGGCTTGATGGTGATGGTGGGATTCGATAGCCATAACCTCTGTCCTCGTCGAGTTGGGGTGCCCGGCGGGGCATGCGGGCATCGTGGTCGAATCGTGCTCCGGTAAGCCTGGCCCGACCAGCGTTGTCTGTGGGTTGTCGATCAATACCGGGACGATGCCGTTGAAGCCTTTGTGCGTTGGGAGTTGTCCCGCAACCGTGCTCCGGTGGCTGCACGGCCGTACACAGGTTGGTCTGTCTGGTCGCAGTTCTCGTCGACGTGTGTGCCTCCAAATCGGTCGCGTATCGGCATCGACATACGTTCTACCGTACCCCCCAGGGGTATGGTAGAACCAAGGAAGTCGCGGCAGCCAGACAACCGGTCCGTGAGGCTGGGTATGTAATCAGTCGAGCTGAGCTAGCAGGTCCCGGCAAGCTTGCTCGCAACGTCGGCAGACGTCTGCGCAGACCTTGCAGTGTTGGTGGTGCGGAGCATGCTGGTCGCATTCTTGTGCGCAGGCGCGGCACGTTGTTTCACAAGCGGTGAGTACGGCTTTGGCGACTTCAGCGTTGAATGCGGTGCGTCGTCCGATGATCTGTGCGGTGTCAGCGCATATGTCGGCGCAATTGAGGTTGGTGGCTATGCAGGCGGCGAGTCGGTCGACTGATTGCTCGCTGAGGCAGGCGTCGGCGCACTGGGTGCAGGCCTGCGCGCATTCCTGGCAGGCGTCGAGGCATTGCGCCAAGACTTCCAACTGGCTTTGTGGGATCTGGCCAGGATGGGTTTGGAGCATGGTGGCGGTGGTGGTCATTGCGGGCCTCGCTTTCTACTGTGGTGGTCCGTAGATCTCATCGGCCTACCCCGGAGTCGGTGCGCGGAAACATCGCGTCGAGCTGCTGGGCGCACGAATTTGGGCGTCGTGAGCAGCCTGTGACGCGTGGTGAGGTTCGCCGGGTCCCTTGTTATGCGGTCAGATTTGCCAGTCTTGGGCTCCGTCAGGCTGGTCGTAGAGGCCCACGGAGTTCTTGACGACGACAGGGTCTCCGCTGCCGAAGTTGTCGAAGAACCATTGGGCGTTGGCGGGGCTGAGGTTTGGACACCCGTGGCTGACGTTGCGCTTGCCTTGGTCGGCTACCGACCACGGGGCGCTGTGAACGAAGATGCCGCTGTTGTCGATGCGGACGGCGTTTTGGACCTTGAGTTTGTAGCCTTCCGGTGAGTTCACCGGGACCCCGTAGGTGGAGGAATCCATGACGATGTCGGCGAACTTCTCCAGAACGTAGTAGGTGCCATTGGGGGTTTCGTAGCCGGGCTTGCCTAGTGATATGGGGAAGGTCTTTTCGAGCTTGCCGTTGCGGACGACCTCCATTTGGTGGGTTTTGTCGTCGATGGTGGCCACCAGCGCATCGCCGACGCGAAAACTCGATTTGGTGCCGGCGGCGTCGATGTTGACCACGGTGCCGGCCGGCCAGAAATCGATTGGACGCCAACGAACTTGCGTGTCGCTCATCCAGTAGAACTTGCCGGGCACGGCCGGGCTGGAGGAGATGTGAATGGCATTCTCGGCCATCTGCCGGTCGGCGATGGGGCGCTGGAAGTTGATGTAGATCGGCTTGGCGACACCGACCAGCGATCCGTTGACCGGATTGAACGATGGTGGCAGGAAGGGCGGTTGGCCGGTGAACGGCAGCGGATTCTGGCCGGCCGGGGTGCCGGTGCCGGCCGGTTGGCCCAGTGGGGCCGCTGGTACTGGAAGCGGGTCACCTGCTGGCGGCAGTGCCAACGGGTCGGAGGGCGGCAGCTGTATCGGCCCAACAGGCGCCGGGGGCAGTGGGCCTTCGGGCTCTGCGAGGGCGGGTGGGCCGCTCACCAGTGATGAGGCAAGCGTCAGAGTTGTCAGAATCGTGGCGACCCAGAGGAGTCTCTGGCGGTGCATGGGGCCTCCTTGGATGCGGATCTTAGTCACCGATCACGCCCGGCGGATGGGTGTCGCGGCTAGTCGCACAGTCTACTAGTTACGTACATGAATAGTAGTTTGAACGCTGGTGACTGTGAGAGCGGTTGGTCATGTCGGGTGGTGGACGGACTGGCCCGCGGCGTTGGCGAAGCGTTCGGGTTGTGCGGTGAAGGCGTTGTGACAGCGGTGGCTGCAGAAGTCGAATGTCATTCCGTGCCAATCGGTGGTGGCTGCGACATCTGCGGGGTCCAGCAGCATCCCGCAGACGGGATCGGTGCGCCGGTCGGCGCGCGCTGGCGCGCTGTGCCTTACGTCGACGAGATGCACCGGTTCGGGGATTCCCTTGAGCCGCTTCGGGGGCAGCGGGGTGAATCGCGCCTCAGGGCAGTCTGTGGCTGCGGAGTGGAGTTCTCGCGTGATGAGGAACTGGCCGGTGGTTCCCGCCGATGCGACGCGGGCGGCGAGGTTGATTGTGGCGCCCAGGTAGTCACCTTCTCGGAAGAGCACTGGTCCGGTGTGCGCACCGATGTGCAGGGCCGGGAATTGGGGTTGGGTGTTGACTAAGTCGTCTATGGCGAGGCCGAACGAGACGGCGTCACCGGGGCGGGTGAACATCAGCATGAATTCGTCGCCGATCTGTTTGATGATCCGGCCGCGATGATGCTTGGCGTGGCTCCGCACCGCTAACGCGAACGTGCGAAGTACATCGGCTGCGACATGATCGCCCATGGTTGCGGTGAGTGGGGTGAAACTGGCCAGGTCGATGAACAGGACGGTGAGGTGTTCTTGGCCGGGCACCGCCGCCGGTGGGGTGTCGGGCTCGGTGAGATGGCGAAGGAAGTCTTCGCGGTGAGCGCGTTCGAGTGCGCGTCGGTGGAAATAGACGACGGAGGGTTCCACCATGTCGAGCAGGGGTCCGGCGATCGGTTCGCTGGCGTCCAGCAGCTCGGAGCCTGAAAGGCCTTGGGCGCGACGGGGTCCGTGAACGTAGTCGTGAAACGTCCGCAGCACCGAGTCTGCCAGGCGGTCGGCAGTGTCGCTGAACACCCGCAGCAGCTGCATCAGCGCCTCGCGCGGCATCCCGAGGCGCAGCGCAGCAGCGATCCGGTGCGCGGCGGCAATGTCGGCGCCGGTAACGATGCTGTCCCAGCCCATGATCGGCAGCAGTTCGTCGATCACCTCGGTGTCGAGGGCGGCTTCGCGGGCCAGGTGTGTGATGTGATGGGTTGCGGTGTCGGCTGGTTCGGCGGTGTTGAAGCGGTTGAGCAGGTCACCCTGGTTCGCCAGTGCTGCCGCCAAGTCGTGTCCGCTGATGCCGCGGCTGCGTGCGAACTGGATCAATTGTGTGCGGCGCAGAGCGTTCGGTGTGAACACCCCATCGGGTGTGCGAGTCAGTAGGCCTGTTCGCGCGTAGTCGAGGAGGTCTTCGGGGTTTCCCCCGTCGCGGTTGCCAGCTTGGCCACAGTCCAGCCGACAGCCGTCGGCGAGAGGTCCGAGCGGTCCGGCTGGGCGCGGACGTACTGCTGGGGGTCAGGGTTGTTCGAGGGCATAGTAGATCTCGAATGTCGTGCCGTTGTCTGTCGATCGGTGTATCACCGTGTCGGTGGCGAGGTAGACGACTCCGTCGCCGGCGGCGAGTAGCGCCTGGGGCTGTTGATGCAGTTCGCGGCGCTGTTTCCAGGTGCGTGCGGCATCGGGACTCACATACACTGCGCCAGCGGGGTCGACGCCGATGAGCGGGCCGTCGTCGGGCCAGGCGACGAAGGCCAGTGCGGGTCCGGTGCCGGCGGGGGTGAATGTTGCGGCTTGGTCGGTGCTGCGCATGACACCTTGGGCCGTGGTGGCCAGGACTTCATTAGGGTTGTCTGGTGAGACGGCGATATCGATGGCGCGCAGCGTCGCTCGCGGCTGCCAGGTGTGTTGGTCGGTGCTGACCATGACGGTGCGGGTGGTGCTGTCGAGTCCGATGACGAGTCCGTCTCGGTACTCCAGCGCATGGAAATCGGCGTTCCCGCTCAGCGATACGGGTGTCCAGGAGCGTCCGCCGTCCGTGCTCTCGATCAGGCCGAGGTTGGGTGGCTGGTCGGCGGCATGTTCGGCGGGGTGGCCGCTGCCGAGGAAATGGTCGGGTCCGACGACGGTGAAACCCATGAAGTCTTGGACCACGTCGCTCACCCGCGCGGGCTTGCGGTCGGCAGCGATCCGGTACACCCCGTAGTGGGTGCCGGCGTATAGAGCACCGTCGGCCGGGTTGATCCCTAGGCCGTGGATATGTGCCATGCCGTCCGGCGTTTCTTGGCCGGGTTGAGGAGTAGTCGTGGTGGAGCACGCGCTGATCACCAGCGCCGCCGCGCCGACCAGCGCAACAATGTTCGATCGCATGGTCACCTCACTGCGGCACGCACATCATCTGTGTACGTAACTCGATAGTAGGAGCTCTTGCGTAGGGCCGGTCGGGTCACGCGACGACGCCGGGCAGCCACATCAAGACGCCGGCCGCGTGAGGTTAGAGTTCGGCGTTTCCGGCCTGCCATTGATCCCACGGGATGTTCCAGTCCCCGAGGCCGTCGGTGCCCGAGAGGGTGGAGCCACGAGTGTTCACCACTTCAACGACGTCGCCGCGTTTGGTGTTGTCGTAGAACCACAGGGCATTGCTCGGGCTGACGTTGAGGCAGCCGTGGCTGACGTTGGTGCGTCCTTGGCTGCTGACCGACCAGGGGGCCGAGTGTACGTAGATGCCGCTGTAGGACATCTGGGTGGCCCAGTCGACTTCGAGGCGGTATCCGTCGGGAGAGTTGACCGGGACCCCGTAGGTGGAGGAGTCCATGACGAGGTTGGAGTACCTGTCTCCGATGATGTAGGTGCCGCGGTCGGTGGGTGTGCTGTCCTTGCCCATCGATATCGGCATGGTTTTGACGATTTCGCCGTTGCGGCGCACGGTGAGGGTCTTGGTGGCGTCATCGGCGGTCGCGATCACTTCGTCGCCGATGGTGAACCGGGTGGAGGCGTCGTCCTGGCCGAACAAGCCGTTGCCCAGATCGACGCCGTAGGCTTTGACGGTTACTTCGACGGTGGTTCCGGGTTTCCAGTATTTGGCCGGGCGCCAACGGACTTCGCGGCTGTTGAGCCAGTAGAAGGCACCGTCGACTGACGGTGTCGCGCGCACGGTGATGGCGTTTTGCGCGGCCAGCCGATTCGTGATGTCCTCGTCGAACCGGATCGCGATGGGTTGTCCGACACCGACCACTTCACCGTCGTTGGGCAGGACGTAGGGCATGGTGAGGTTTTCCGGCGACTGGGTTTGAAAGCGCATCTGCGTGCGGGCCATGCCGCCGAGCCCGAGCGCCTCGGCGCTCAGTGTGTATTGCTTGTTGTAGCCCAGCGGTTCGGCGGTCGACCAGGTCACGCCATCCGGGCTGAGCTGGCCATCGACGGGAGTTCCCGCAGCGTTGACCATGGTCACGGTGCCCAGCACGCCTTCGCTGGCGCTGACCGTCACAGGGGCGTCCACCGCGACACCGACGGCGCCGTCAGTCACCGTGGACTGCAGCCGGGGCACCAGCAGGTCGCTGAACGGATCACCCTTGTCCGCGATCACCGGCGGCCCGGGAGAGCTGGCCGTCGGAGCGCCACTGCAAGCGCTGACCACAAGGGCGAGCGCCGATGTCGCCGCGATCACCAGCATCAGCCGGCGCCGACCCGCCACCGAACCGATCCCAAGCATCGTTATCCCTTTCTGGCAGCGCCGTTGGCGGGCTGGCGTGTCAATACACTTCGTGCGCCCGGGCCAAAACCTGTGACCACGAACTGCACACCTCGTCGCCCTCCAGCATTCCCGGCAGGAATGTAGCTGCACTCGTCTTTCGATGAAGATTCCGTAAAGCCGTGCGCCGGCCTGACTTTTTCTTTGCCTGCTATCGCAGTACGTACTAAGTGACACCGTACTGGACTTTTGCCCATGTCACGCGTCTCATGCGACACCTAGTCGGGCTCGGACCCGGCGGGCGTTACGAAATCGAGTCCCGTGACTGCAGATACAACTGTGACGGCTGTGTTGTATGTTGCAGATAGTTCGCGCTGCCGTGAGAGGTCCATCGGCCAGACGCGCCGGATGAGCCGTTTTGCAGGAAGTGATCCACATGGGCACGTGCACCGTCAACCAGAGCGTCGGTGAACGCCTCACGCGGCTAGGATGCGGCTCTGCAGCAATGCGTTTCGGTCACGGTTCTACTCTCCGAGTGGCGCAGCGTGCCGGCACGGTGATTGGCCGATGGACGTCGGTTGCGGTCGCGCTGGGGCTGATGATCGCCTCGGCCGTACCTGCCGCCGCGCAGCCTGATCAGTGGGACCCTACGTTGCCGAAGGTGGTGAGTTCCGGAGCGCCAGGTGACCCGGTCGCCATCGCCAACGCCTCACTGCAAGCCAGTCAGCTTGCCACGCAAGCGACGATGGACCTGGGGCGCCGGTTCCTCAGCAGCCTCGGCATCGGAGGCGATGCGGGACCGCCCACCGCGGCGGCCGGCCGCCTCGGCCGCGTCAACGGCCGCCAGGCGATCGAATACGTCATACGCCGCGGCGCCTCACAGGCCGGGGTTCCCTACTCCTGGGGCGGCGGTAAGCCGACCGGCCCGACGCGCGGGGTCGACTCCGGTGCCAACACCGTCGGATTCGACTGTTCGGGGTTCACCCAGTTCGCCTTCGCCGGTGTGGGTGTGTTAATTCCGAAATTCTCCGGCGACCAGTACAACACCGGCCGTAAGGTTCCACCCTCTCAAGCCAAGCGCGGCGATTTGATCTTCTACGGGCCGGGAGGCACCCAGCACGTGGCGATCTACCTCGGTAGCGGCCGGGTGCTCGAATCGGCCAGCAGCTACGGCAAGGTCAGTATCAACCCGCTGCGCACCGCGGGAATGTCGCCCTACCTGACACGCATTATCGAAACCTGAGCAGTCAGGCGCCACGCCCCAGCCGCCATCGCCGGCGGCCATGACCGCGTGCCGGGTCGGCGCACTTCACAGCGCGGTGCTGGTGATAACGCCATCGCCGTGTCGCGTGAACACCCACGCCGGCAACCAGTTTCGCGACGAGGAGAGCGATACCTACGCCCACCGAAAAGCCCCACTGGTTGATCAGCGTCGCACCGACACCCAGATGCGCGCCGAGCACCATCACGATCGCTGCCACCGCCAACCACCGTCCCCGTCGTGGCATCGCCATCCTCGTCACGACCGTCGATGGTCGAGCGTGTCAGGCCCACCGATGCTCGTCCAGACCGGACGTAGAATGCCGCCACTGAATCTGGCGATGTCGGGGGTCACGATGTGGGTGATCTGACGCAGTCCGGCCTCATCGTCGTTATCGACCCGAATCACCAGCTGCGTCCCCTCGGCGTGAAGTCGGCAGCGTCCCCGAGGGTTGAACGTGATCGTGGCGTTGCCGCCGGTGCATTCGACGCGGACGTCAAGCGCGGCGGACGCCTGCGCCCCAGCAGTGTGTAGCCGCGACGGTCGGCCGACGCGACTGGCGAACATTTGGGCGTGGCGGCGCATCTGGCGCAGATAGCGGTCGGGGGTGTCGGTGGCGAGATGAGCTACCCGGGTCGCCATCCTCACCGCCGGGTCAGTTCGACCAACCACGCCGCGATCCGGTGTGGCGCAACGGTAATGTCGAGAGTGGCGGGTTCGATCGCCTCGATCTGCCAGAGTTCGCTGAATGCTGCGATGATCTGGTTCCGCGTGAGGCGCTGGGGGCCCCAGTCGCCGGGTTCGCGATCGCTGAACCCGAGCGCAAACAGCTTGCCGCCCGGGTCCACCACACTGGCGACAGTGGCGACATAGGCCCTTCGGGCCGGTTCTGTGAAGATGTGAAATAGCCCGCTGTCGATCACGGTGTCAAAGCGCTCACCGAGTTCAGCCAGTTCGAGGGCATCGTGTCGAACAAAGCGGACGGCAAGACCTCGTCTGGCAGCCTTCGCCTTCGCGAGCTCTAACGCCCGCGCCGACTGGTCCACCCCGACGGCCTCGCAACCACGCGCGGCGGCCATCAGGGCATGCTCGCCGGTGCCACAGCCAATGTCGAGGACACGCCCCACGATGCGGCCCGCATCGGCGAGATCCTGAAAGACCCTCTGTGGCCGGTCGATATCCCAGGGCGGTTTGGTGTCGTAGAGATCGTCAGGTCCCGTGGCGCGATGCAGCGGGTGCAGGCCATGTGCAAAGTCGTCCATGACGGTTGCTCCTCGTCGGCTTCCCAGACGATTTAACGAGACATCGTGTCTATAGTCAAGACTTTCCGTCGTCTCTGTGGTTGAGTTGTATCGTTGGAGCGTGCCGAAGCTCTGGAACGACACAATCGAGTCCCACCGCCGCAACGTGCGGCAGTCGATCCTGGATGCCGCAGCAGCACTGGTCAGCGAGGTGGGGCTTCGCGCCGTCACCATGGCGCAGGTCGCCGAACAGGCCGGCATCGGCCGGGCCACGCTCTACAAATACTTTCCCGACGTCGAGACCATCCTGCACGCCTGGCATGACCGCCAGGTCGACGAACACCTCCACCAATTGCAGCAGATCCGCGACGGCTCAGGCCCGCAACGACTCGATGCGGTCCTGACGGCGTACGCCCGCATCGTGCACCAGCGCCGCGGCCACGACACCGCCCTCGTGCAACTGCTGCATCCCAGCCATCACGTCATTGTCGCCCACGACCGGCTCTGCAACTTGGTGCGCGGGCTCATCGAGGAATCGGCTGGCACCCCGGCCGTGCGCGACGATGTCGATGCCGGCGAGTTAGCCCGCTACTGTCTGCATGCCCTCAACGCCGCAGCCACAGTGACCACCGATGACGAACTGCAACGCCTGGTCTGCCTCGTTACCGACGGACTGCGGCCCCGAGCCTGATGTGATCTCGGCCGGCGACGGCGAGCGCCGGCATCATGGACAACACGTTACCATTTCGTAATCTATCTGGGCGCTACGTACGTACGTACTAAGGAATTAAGACTCGGCGCGAAGGGTCACGTCTTGCCAACCACTCGTTTGAGGCGAACGCGTACAGCGCGATTGCTCGCCAGTGTGCTTGTAGCAGTGACGATGTCGGTGATCGGGGTATCGGCCGGCGTCAACGCCGACCCCGCCTCTGATGCGTTGGCCACGCTCAACGAGCTGTCCCGCAGATCCGAGCAGACCACCGAGGCCATGCACGCGGCGCAGCTCGACCTCGACACCAAACTGGCCGCCCAACGCGACGCCGAAACGCTGAAGATCCGCGATGAGACGGCGCTGACGGCCGCCAGTGATCAGCTGCAGCGCCAGAAGTTGGCGGTCGACAAGATCGCCGCGGCCACCTACATGGGCGGCAATCCCGACGGGTGGACGGCCGTACTGACAGCCGAGTCACCGCAGCAACTCATCGACGAATTGGCGACCAAACGTGCGATGTCGACACAGATGACTGACCAGATCCGCGCGTTCAGGATCGCTCACGAGCAAGCGCAAACGGCGGCCCGCAGCTCTGAGGCATCGGCGGCCGCGGCGCGCTCGGCAGCCGAGCAAGCCGCAGCCGTACGCGCCGAACTACAGGCCAAACAAAGCCAGCTGCAACGCGAAATCAGCGCTGTGCAGGCACAATACGAGGAGTTGACCCCCGATCAACGCGCCACACTGGCCGATCTCGGGCCCCCGCCACCCCCTGGTGCGGTGCCGCCGGGCGTCGCGCCGGACCCTGCGGTGGTGGCGCTGCCCGCCCCGCCTGTGCCCGGCGACGGGCCCCCGCAGGGCAGCACACCCGAACCTTCAGGCCAGGGCGCGCTCGTTGTGCAAGCAGCCTTGACGCGTGTGGGGGCGCCGTATTCCTGGGGAGCTGCCGGACCGGATGCGTTCGATTGTTCGGGGTTGATCATGTGGGCCTTCCAGCAGACAGGCAAATCGCTTCCGCACTCCAGTCAAGCCTTGGCTGCCGGTGGCCAGCCGGTGGCCGTGTCGGATCTGCAACCTGGAGATATCGTCACGTTCTACGACGATGTTTCGCACGCGGGGATCTACATCGGCGACGGGATGATGGTGCACGCCTCAACATTTGGTACACCAGTGCGGGTGGCCCCGATCTCATCCGCGCCGATCCACAACGCACGACGCTGGTAGACGCGTGTGGTGACGGGCGCGCTGCGACGATGTTCGGGCTAGCCTTCAGTTGAGCGAGAAGGGCCATCAATGTTCGCCGAGGGCGATGGCCACCGCTGTGGCCATCGATTCACGCCGACACTGTCCACCCGGCCCGTTCACCGGGGCTGGGTGTGGACAGCGCTGTGTGGGTTAGCAATAGCAAGTGCTATTGCGGTGCTGGGTATCCCGCGCGCGAGTCTGCACGGTCCACTACATGCGATCGGTGTGATGGATCCACTGTGCGGGGCAACACGATCGGTCTACCTGACGTTGCACGGCGACATCGTCACCGCGGTGCACTACAACCCGGCAGGACCGGTCTTGGTCCTGGCTGCGGTACTTGTGCTGGTCCGCGCCGCCGTCGAAAGGTTCGGTGGACGCTGGATCGTCGTCGACCTACCGCGCCCGCTGCGCATCGCGATGGGGGCGACGTTGCTACTCGCACTCGAAATCAACCAGCAGCTGCACGCGGCGATGCTCACCCAGCCGTGGATGGGCGTCTGACATCGTGTGCGGCCTGGACCACCCCGGATTGGGGCCGGCGATGGTGCGAGCGTGCCCCCGGCGCGAGCAGTCTTTACGGGTTCTTCATTGAAAGTCGAACCACTTACCGGATGAAAGGGGCATTCTTGAGCAGACGCGGGCTCGGGGTGGGTGCTGCTCGGTCGGAGTGACAGCACGTAAGCACCATGACATGGAAAAGGGACTGGAATGCGAGTTGAACGGCTAGGCGTGGTGGCGGCGGGCGTGGTCGGCGTGGCACTGGTGGTGAGCGGTTGCAGCAGCGCTGACAACAGTCACGATATGTCGGCGATGACGACCTCGACGTCGACACCAGCCCCGGCTTCGGCCGGCGATGCGCCCGCCCAGGCGCACAACGACGCAGACGTTGCGTTCGCGCAAGGCATGATTCCTCACCACCGTCAGGCGATCGAGATGGCCGACGTGGTGTTGGCCAAGCAGGACATCGACCCCCGCGTGGTGACATTGGCCAACGCCATCAAGGCGGCTCAAGGCCCCGAGATCGACCAGATGCAAGGATGGCTGAACGATTGGGGTGTCTCGGCACCGCCATCAGATAGTGCGATGCCGGGCATGCCCGGCCACGATATGGGAACCACAGGCGAGGGCATGATGACCGAGCAGGACATGGCCGCGCTGCGCGACGCTCAAGGCGCCGAGGCCTCGAAGTTGTTTCTTACCCAGATGATTGAGCACCACAACGGCGCGATCACGATGGCCCAGACCGAGATTGACACCGGGCAGTTCCCCGCAGCCGTTGCCCTGGCTCAGTCCATCGTCACCGCACAGCAGCAAGAGATTGCCACCATGCGCGAGATTGCGGACTCATTATAGTACGGCGCTAATTGATAGGCGGCCGGCCGCGCTGCGCGGCAGAGACCGGCAGTGTGATGGTAAACGTGGTATGTCCTGTGCTGCTGGGGCTTTCCACGCTGATGATGCCGCCGTGCGCCTCGACGATCGCCTTGACGATGGACAGCCCCAGTCCTGATCCCCCGTGATCGCGGGTCCGGGCCGGATCAGCACGGTACAGACGGTCAAACACATGAGGAAGGTGCTGAGCGGAGATGCCCTCACCGGTGTCGGTGACCTGGAGCAGGATGCGGTCGCCGCGGGTTCGTGCATTGACACTGACGGTTCCATGCGGTGGGGTGTGGCGCAGGGCGTTGTCGAGCAGGTTGGTGAGCACCTGCGCCAGCCGCTGCCTGTCGCCGTACGCGGGCGGCAGCGGCGAGGGCAGGTCTGTCTCCAGCGACACCTGCTTGGCCTGGAAGCGGTCGGTGAACGCGGTGGCTGCGCCGAGCATTACCTCGGTGATATCGAGCTCGGCCATCGACATCGAGGCGGTGCCTTCCTCTGCCTGGGCGAGCGCGGCGACATCTTCGGCGAAGCGGACGAGTCTGCGGGTTTGGTCGCGCAGCATCGCTGTGGTGTCGGGGGTCAGTGATCGCACACCGTCCTCCACAGCCTCGATGTAGGCATCCAGGACCGATACCGGGGTGCGGATCTCGTGGGCCAAGTCGCTGAAAAGTTGGCGCCGGTTGGCGTCGACGGCCTGCAACTGTGCGGCCATGTGGTTGAACGCGTGTGCCAGCGAATCGAAGTCGGCGCCCAAACGCGGCGGTGGCACCCGGGTGCCGTAGCGGCCGTCGGCGACGCCGCTGGCCGCCGAGGCCACCTCGGCGACCGAGCGTTGCAGCCTGCGACTGACATACCAGGTAACCAAGATCGCTGTGGCGGCCGCGACAATGACGGCCCCACCCAGCGACAGCATGGTCGCGTATTGGTAGGCCTCCTCGGCATGCAGCTCTTCGGCAGAATCCGAGGGGACACCGGCACGGTGCAGGTGTTCACGAAACAGCGGTGGCCCGACAACCGCGGCGACCAACCACGTGGTGATTGCACCGGCCAGCAGCACCGCGGTTTGCGCGATCAGCAGCCGCATCCCGATTCCGGGAGTCCTCCAAAAGCGCTGCGCCGTCGGATGCGTCATTGTCCGTTCCCGATTCGATAGCCCACGCCGCGCACCGTGACGACATAGCCAGGGGCGGCCGGGTCGTCACCCAGTTTGCGCCGCACGTGTCCGATGTGGACGTCGACGAGGTGATCGTTGCCCACCCACGGGCCGCCGCGGACCACCTCCAGCAACTGGCGGCGGCTCATCACGACACCCGGACGGGCCGCCAAGGCGGCCAGCAGGTCGAATTCCATGCGGGTCAAGCGGATTGGCTGTCCATGCAGAGTCACTTCGCGAGCTGCCACGTCGATACGCAGCGGGCCGATCTCGACAGGTGCGGGCGCCGGAGACCTGTTAGGTGCTGGGCTCCCAGGGGTGCGGGGGCGGCGCAACATGGCACGGATGCGGGCGACCAATTCGCGCGGGCTGAACGGTTTGGTGACATAGTCGTCGGCGCCGACGGTCAACCCCAGAATGGTGTCCATCTCGGTGTCACAGGCGGTCAAGATGACGACGTAGGCGTCAGAAAAGGTACGTAACTGCCGGCAGACCTCCAGCCCGTCGATGCCGGGCAACCCAAGGTCGAGGACCACGACATCGGGGTCGACGGTTCGGGCCAGCGCCAGCGCGTCGGGGCCGGTGTGGGCGACGTGGGTGGCGAACTGTTCGCGCACCAGGTAGCTGGCCACCACCTCGGCAAGGGCGGTCTCATCGTCGACGACGAGCGCCCGAAACACGGGAGCGTCGACCGGTGGCCGTGACACAGCGTTCATGGTGTTCATGGTGCCGAGTGAACCCACGCCACAAACGTCCGACGAGCTTCTTCAACGAATCTTCACACGACCCTTATCGATTCACTGCCGTGCACCGGTCATGGTAGTGGGCGAAGGAGACCGACATGGCTGCGCGATCGACGCTGAACGTGATGGACATCAGCGGTGACTGGGACACGGTGGTGCTGCTGACCGGCGCGGTGATGCTGTGTTGGCTGACCGCGCTCATCACCGCCACCGTGTTGTTCGGACACGGCACCCGCGATGAGCGGCCGGCCCGCGCGACACTGATGAACCCGGCGGGGCACGGTCACAAAGCACGAACATCCCGCGACGGCAGACAGCAGGAGGCTACGGGCAATGGATGACTGCGACAGCAGGGCGCGGGTAAGCCGCCGCGGTTTCCTCCTGGCCACCGCCGCGTTGGGCGCCACGGTGGTCGCGGGGTGTCAGCGCGATGCCGCCACCTCGGCATCCACCGACGCTTCATCGGACGCCATCGCTGCCGCGGAGGCGCGTCGCCCCCACAGCGGCCGGACCGTATCCACCACCCTGACCGCCGAGCGGACCCGCGTCGACCTTGGCGGCAGAGTCGCCGAGACGATCGCCTACAACGGCAGTGTGCCCGGTCCGCTGGTGCGGGCGTCGGTCGGCGACGAACTGAAGGTCACGCTGCGCAATCGACTCGGCCATGCGACATCGGTGCACTGGCACGGCATTGCGCTGCGCAACGATATGGACGGCGCATCACCTGCCACCCCCGATGTCGACGACGGCAGCGAGTTCACCTACCGGTTCTCACTGCCCCATCCCGGCACCTACTGGGCCCACCCGCATGTCGGCCTGGACGCCGACACGGGCTTGTACTTCCCGGTGATCGCCGATGACCCGGCCGAACCGGGCCGCTACGACGCGGAGTGGGTGGTGATGCTCGACGACTGGACCGACGGCGTCGGTTCCAGCCCGGCACAGATCTATGACCGCCTCCGCAGCGGGTCCGGAGGGGGCCACGACATGCCCGGGATGGGCGACATGCCGGGCATGAGCGGGGGCGCTGGGATGAGCTCGATGGGCGCTGCCAGCGATCTGCTCGGCGGAGACGCCGGCGATGTCGAGTATCCGATGTATGTGATCAACGGCCGTAATGCGCAGGCGCCGCATAGTTTCCGGGCGCGTCCCGGTCAGCGGATACGGATCCGATTCATCAATGCCGGCTCCGACACCGCGTTTCGGGTCGCGTTGGCTGACCACCCGATGACCGTCACGCACACCGACGGATTTCCTGTCGTTCCGACCGAGGTCGATGCACTGCTGATCGGGATGGGCGAACGCTATGACGTGACGGTGACCGCCGCAGACGGGGTGTTCCCACTGGTGGCGGCTGCTGAGGGCAAGAAGGCATCGACACGGGCTCTGCTGGTGACGGGGGCGGGGTCAGCGCCGTCACCCGACTTCGCGCCACCCGAGCTTCAAGGCCGCGTCGGCACGGTCTCGTCGTTCACCGCGACGCCGCAGGCCACTTTCCCCGAGTCACCCACCGATGCCGAGCTGCCGGCCGAGCTGGGCGGGTCGATGATGAACTACGACTGGACGATCAATGGCCTGGCGTTCAGCAAAACCCGACCCCTGGCCGTGCGAGAAGGGCAGCGGGTGGCGCTGACGTTCACCAACTCGTCGATGATGTGGCATCCGATGCATCTGCACGGGCACACATTTCAGGTGGTGGGCGACGACGGGCGCCTGGGTGCACGCAAAGACACCGTGATCGTGTTGCCCATGCAGAAGCTGCGGGTGACGTTCGTCGCTGACAACCCCGGCGTGTGGATGCTGCACTGCCACAACACCTATCACCAGGAGGCGGGGATGATGACCCGCCTGGACTACACCGGGTAACCGTCGAACGGGTACACGGTGGGAGGGCGCGACAGGTCAGTACTCGATCAGGCGGGTGACATACGGCATCATGCCGCTGGTGCGCACCGGCGCGATACGGACTTGCGAACCGGTGAACGGAGCTTCGATCACTTGGCCGTTGCCCAGATACATCGCTTCGTGCTGGCTGGCGTTGGGGCCGTAGAAGATCAGGTCACCGCGGCGCATCTGGGAGGAGGGAATTTTGCGTCCCGCGTTGTACTGAGAGCCCGAATAGTGGTCGAGCTTGATGCCCACTCCGGCGAATGCGTAGAGGATCAGACCCGAGCAGTCGAAGCCGACGGTGTTGGCGCCCTGATCGATGCCGCGTGACGGGCCGTTGGCGTTGCCGCCACCCCACGAATAGGGAACACCCAGCTGTGACATCGCCCGGCGGATGACGTACTCGGAGGCCTGCCTGCCGTAGACACGGGGGATGCGGCCGTTGGTGAAACCGGGATCGGCCGGCGCCGCCGCCTGCGGCAAGATTCCCAGACCGGCCAAGAATTTACGGCCCATGTCGGCCGTCAGCTGCGCTGAGGTCGCCGAGATCTGCAGCACCGTGTTGATGATGGCGATCGGATCACCGGCCACGTTGGCGCTGGGCACCATGGGCAGGGTGGTGTCCCACTGGCCGGCCTCACTGCGCGGCCCGGCTGGCGGGCCGGCGGGCAACCGGTCCCAGCTGGTGTTGACCGTGGCCGCGGGACGTGCCGCATCCAGTCGGGCCTGCGCAGAGCCTCGGGCGGCCACGAGACGGTCGACTTCGGCTTGTTGGGTGCCGAATTGGCGTTGCGCCTCGGTCAATGCCGCCACCGCGGCGTCCTGGCGGCGCTGGGCATCGGCGAGGGCTTGGTCGGCACGCTGCTGGGCTGCGCGGGCCAACGAATCCTGATTGGTTTTTTCGGTGCGGGCACGGTGCAGCTCGGTCAGCGCGTTGCGATGCCCGATGGACAGCGTCTGGTCGGCGCTGGCCGCGGCGATGATGTCGTCGGGGCTTGGCGCCACGATGAGCGCCTTGGGTGGTCCGTTGATGTAGCTGGCGGCAGCGAATTGGTCGAAGCGTCGCTGCGCGGCGTCGATGGCCGCGGCCGCCTCGGCGAGGTGTTGCTGACTGAGTTCGGCGTCGCGGCGGGCCGTAGCCGCGGTGTCGCGGGCTTGTGAGACCTCCAGCAGTGCCTTGTTCACGCCTTCCTGCTGAGCTTGGATCAGCGCGCCGACATCGGCCAACTGCTGGTTGGCCTCGGCGAGTTCGGCCACCAAGGCGGCCACCTGTGAGGTGTCGGAGTGCTGTTGGCCGTTGTGGGACGCCTGGACGGTGGGGCTGGTGACGGTCACGCCGGTCACAGCGATCGCAGCTGCCGTGAGGCAACCGGCAAGGCGGCAGACAGGCCTCATCGAAGATCTCCCTCAGCGGGGTGCGCGCCGCACCGTCAGCAGGTCAGAGCCGGCTGGATCACGCCTCGGGCACTTGGCCACTAAGGAGATATCCAGTACGTAGTTGCACCGTATATCACTGCTGCCCCATGGGAAACACCCGTCACAGTCTCGGTGTGGTAACGGTCCCGTGTGCGGTGCGCGAACTCTGTCCGGGCATGGCGAATACGGCGTTGTTGGAGCGCCCGAATTGGCATCGACCATCGGCTCGCCATATCTACTATCTAAGTCAGTACTATCAGTCGCAGAAACTCATGGCGTGTGGACCGAGGTGATGTCGCGTGTGGTATCCGAGGAGCTGGCAGCAGTGCATTGTCGCTGGGGCGGTAGCCGTGGGTGTTGGCTTGGCGGTTGGCATTCCCAGCGCCCTGGTGCCCAACCCGTGGTTCGCGCGGATGACCGCTGTTCCGGGATGGGGCTATGCCGCATGGATTCTCATCGCGGTCATGAGCGCAGTCCTGGCGGCGAGCTACGTCGGCGATGCATCGGCGACCTCAACGACCTCGGGGCGCACCGGCATCGTTGCCAATATCGGATCGATTCTCGCCGTGGGGTGCCCTGTCTGCAACAAACTGGTCGTAGCCGTCCTGGGCGTCAGCGGCGCACTCAATATGTGGGCGCCCGTGCAACCAGTCATCGCTGCGGTTTCTGTATCACTACTGGGATGGGCGTTGTGGCAACGCATTTCGTCCCGTCCAGGCTGCCCGGCACCCAGCGACGTCGGGCGGGTCACCCAGTCAGTCACCGCCGCGCTGGACCGCCCATGACCACCGCACTGTGGTGGGCGCTGGCTGGTGTGGCAGCCGGCAGCATCGCACCGGTGGTGTTGCGCAGTCTGATTCGGCGGGGCACCAGCGCCGCGGCACTTTTGGGCACCTGGGGGGTGATGGTGTGCCTGGTCATCTCGGCGTTGGCGGTGCCCGCGCTCGTGGAGCTGGCGCACCGCTGCTCGTTGACCGTGCGCATCGGCGACGGCCGTGCCGGTACCGTCGTCGGTGTCCTCAGCGCCGCGGTCCTGCTGGTGGCGGGAACACGAGCAGCCTGGCGGCTGCGTGCCATCAACCGGTCGCGGCGCCGTCTGTATGTCAAGCATTTCGAGTTGACCTGGCTGTTGACGGGTAGCCGACCGCGCGGTGGTGGGGTGCTGTGGTTGCCGGTGGCCGATCCGCTGGCCTACAGCCTGGCCGGGCATCCAGCCGTGGTGGTGGCAACCCGCGGCCTGCGCGGCGTGCTCGACGATGCGGCGGTCAGTGCGGTACTTGCCCACGAACGCGCCCACGTGGCTCGCCGCCATCATCGCCTGGTCGCACTGGCCGATGCGGTCGCTGCTGGCCTGGGCTGGCTCCCGCTGATGCGCCAGTCTCCATCGCTGGTACGCATGCTCGTGGAGCTGGACGCCGACGCACATGCCGCACGAATCCACGGCCACCGCTGCCTGATTCGCGCACTGCGAACACTGCAGCGTGCAGCCGCGCCGCCGGCCGCGCTGGGCATCGCCGGCGAATGCACCCAACTACGGCTCGACCGGCTTGGCGCGCGGCAATCGGCGGGCGCTGGGCGACTCGGCGGCGCCGCCACCCGGTGGTCATCGGCGCTCATCGTCGCGGTGGCTTGCGTGTTGAGCCTTTCGGCGGTGATCGCTATTGCTTCCTGCAGCACGGTATGACATGAGAATCCCCGGTCACCGTGGTAGAAGCCTTCCCGTGAGCCGGTACTGCGTACTAGCTTACGTAGTAGGTATATAGCTGTGCGCCCCGTGATGATGAGGACGCGGTAGATGTCTGCTGGTCGGTTTCGACGGACGGTTGGTTCGCTGTTGGTGCTGGTAGGTGCCGCGATGGCGGTCGCCCATCTGATTGCGCACGTGGCCGACATGGGGGTGCGCGGCTTGCCTGACCTGTTGATCGGTTTTCCGATGGCCGCGATGCTGATGGTGTTGGGACTGTTGCTGATTGGACTGCAGGCGCACCCTCGCCGCGACCTGCCGGGTCGACGTGTGGCTGTCACCGGCCGCGTCGAGACGCGTCGCGGGCGGCACGCGAGGTAGGCTCACAGCAACGATCGTGGAGGGTAACTGTGCGTGTGCGAGGGTTTGGCGAACTCGAGGCCAAGATCATGGATCGGATTTGGAATCACGATCCCGAGTCGGTCACTGTGCGCGACGTTTTTGACGAACTCGCCGAAGAGCGGCAGATCGCCTACACCACCGTGATGTCCACCATGGACAACCTGCATACCAAGGGCTGGCTGGAGCGTGAACGCGACGGTAGAGCCTACCGGTACTGGCCGACGTTGACCCGTGAACAGCATTCGGCGCAATTGATGCGCGAGGCGCTCGACGGTGGCGGACGCTCAGAGCTGGTGCTGAGTTACTTCATCGAGCAGATCGACCCGCAGGACTCCGACCGATTGCGGGCGGCGCTGCGGGCCTTGGCGAGGCGGTCGACGAGGGCCAAGAAGCGGTGAGCGTCGCCGGCTGCCTGCTGCTCTACAGCGTGGCGATGGTGCTGTTCGGGCCGACGGTGCTGGCCAGACTTACCCGCGGCGGGTCGGCTCCACGGTTTGGTGTCGCGGCGTGGTTGATCGCCATCGCCAGTGTGCTGGCTACCTGGGTCGCCATTCCCATTCTGGTCGTCCTCGACGTCGTCTCCCACCGAGGCCAGCATGACTCCCTGCTGGCCTCGTGTGTCCAGTTGTTGTGTGATGTCGCAGCCGGACGGGCCGGTAGTGCTCCACAGACGGTGCTGCTGGTGGTTGCGGCGGCCCTGATCCTGGCCGTTGCGCGCGTGGCGATGAAATTGCTGCGCACCGTTCGCCGGTTACATGCTTACGCCCACAGCCACGCTCAAGCGGTGCGCCTGGTGGGGCGGCCAACAGACCAGCAGGACGTCTTTGTCGTCGACGCCGGTGAGCGCACTGCATATTGTGTGGCCGGTAAGCCTCCCGCGATCGTGGTCACCACCGGGGCGATCGCTGCGCTCGACCGCCGGGCACTGCAGGCGGTACTCGCCCATGAGCGCGCACATCTGGACGGCCACCACCCCAATGTGGTCACCGTGTTGCGCGGCCTGGCAATGGTCTTCTCTCGGCTGGCACTGATGACCCGCGGAGCCACCGAGGTCGCGCGGCTTCTGGAAATGTGTGCCGACGATGTCGCTGCACGACGCCACGGGCAGCACACCCTGCTCACCGGCTTGATGGCTCTGGCGGGCGCGACACCCGCCCAAGCCCTCGGCGCCGCGGATGTGGCGTTGTTGAGCCGCGCCGAACGATTGGCCCTTCCACCCGCGCCGCGGGCCCGCGCGAGCGCCCGGGCAGGCCTGTCCGGTGCCATCACCCTCATCGCCCTGGCACCGGTGGGGACATTCATCCTCGGGGCAACGGGCCTGCTCTGCGCCTGACAGGCCTGCGAGGCGAGCTAGGGTCGTGTGCCGGAGACGGACCCCACGATGACAAAGCCAGCCAACATCAACACCGCGGCCGTGGGATAGCCCAAAAGCAGGTCCTGGTATCCAACGATGTGCAAGCGTCCCAAGTGCGTTACGACGTGCGCCAGCGCCATCACCGCGCCGACGCTGACCAAACTCCACCCGGCGGCTCGGTAGCGGCGTTGCCGGCGGTAGGCCGGGGTGAATATTGATTGCCTGCCGCGCGGAATACGCCTTATGGGACTCATGTGTTCTTGCACTCCTGTTCACCGACGGAGGCCCTTAGCTACGCCATAGGCTAGTACGTAGTAGGTACATATGTAAGTGGGTGGCCGCGATTCGTCGCGCCCACGACCACTGCACTCCGAGAGGGACCGGTATGACTCGTCAGTGGAACCGCAACCGACTCAAGTTCCTGGTCGCCGGGCCTCT
The DNA here is from genome assembly GCF_002101965.1 of Mycolicibacterium wolinskyi. Classification (GTDB taxonomy): domain Bacteria; phylum Actinomycetota; class Actinomycetes; order Mycobacteriales; family Mycobacteriaceae; genus Mycobacterium; species Mycobacterium wolinskyi. Next base: position 34,362 of record NZ_LQQA01000012.1, on the reverse strand, counting down.
GTTCGAAGCCGGCAACCGGTTCATACCCGGAAAGCCGCACGAGCGGCTGGCACAGCTCGTCGTCGATCGTCATCCCCGACGGGTTCTGGAACTGTGCGGGGGTACTGGTTATGCGGCCCGCTTGGTGGCCTCTGCTCTGCCCACTGCCACCGTCGATTCGGTCGACATCTCCCCGGAAATGCTGGCCGTCGGGCGCCGCCAGCTCGACCGTCACCACATCCATACAGTGACGTTGCACGAAGGCGACGTTGCTGCATTGCCTTTCGACGCCCACACGTTCGACGTGGTGATGAGCGTGTTCGGCTGGCACGAACTGCCCGCCACCACCCGCCACCAAGCGATCGATGAGACCATTCGTGTCCTGCGGCCCGGCGGACACGTCATCTCCGTCGACCTCGACGCACCACCCACCGCCGCGCACTTCTTCGATATCTATCTGAGGCTGGCCGAGCCACAGCATGCTCGCGAAGTCCTCGGCACTGGACTGGTCGACGCATTCGCCGCCCACGGACTGACTGTGAGCGAGCACAAGCGCGCGAACGGCTGGGCAGCTCCATTCCAAACAGTCCACGCGCACACATGAATCCCCAGGTCCGCATGTTCAGGCCGCGTACCCGCCCGCGTTGGGCCGGCACCCCAACCAGACGATAGCCAGGACTTGCGCGACTACTGTGTGGTTGTCGGCCGGATTGTTCCCACATCGGACGCACCAGGCCGTCTGGCCGCCGACGCGAGGTGAACCATGGCCACAGATGATCGAACCGCCCGCTGGAACCGATACTGGGACAAGAAATCCCGCACATACGATCGGGAGATCGGATTCTTCGACCGCCACCTGTTCGGCGACTCCCGCCAATGGGTCTGCAGCCAAGCCACCGGCACCACCCTGGAAGTTGCCGTCGGCACCGGACTCAACCTGCCCTTCTACCCCAAAGACGTCACCCTGACCGGGATCGACTGGAGCCAGCAGATGCTCGACCTCGCACGCCGACGTGCCGCCGACCTCGGCCACCCCGCCAGCCTGCAACAAGCCGACGCCCACCACCTGCCATTCGACGACGCCAGCTTCGATACCGTCGTCTGCACCTTCGGGCTCTGCGCCATCCCCGACCACAGCCAAGCCCTCAACGAAATGACCCGGGTACTCCGCCCCGGCGGAAAACTCATCCTCGTCGACCACATCCGCAGCAGCGCCGCCCCCGTCCGAGCCGTGCAACGAGCCCTCGAACTGGTCACCGTTCCACTCGGCGGCGAACACTTCCTGCGCCGCCCCCTCATCCACCTGCGTGCCGCCACCAACGTCAACATCGAACACGTCGAACGCTTCACCCTCGGCCTCGTCGAACGGCTCACCGCCCGGAAAACCACGTGATGGGAGTCATCGACACCGAAGCGGGGAGATATTCTCAACGCTCCGGCGGCAGCAACGCCGTCGCCGACGCACATACCCCACAGCTGGTCGTGCACCAGCTGGCGGACCTGATTCAGAATTGGGTCGGCGTCGATGCTCCGGCTGCGACACGACGGCCCTGGCGCGCAACCAGTTCGTCCTCGTCGACGAGAACAAGCATCGGCTGACCTGGCGCGCGCAGCATCGTCACGAGGAATCGGAGCGGGATATCCGAGCGATTGTTGGCGTCCTGGTAGTGGATCACGTCACCGCCGGGTTCCCAGAACGCTTCGCCGGCTTTGAGAACGCGCGGCGGCCAAACGCTGGTCCGCCGGGGTGGCGGTGTGGCGGGGCGCCCGGATCGCCCGGCGGGTACTCAATCACCACGGTCATCACCTCCGCGCCTTCGGGAAGTGGCGGCGGTGTCGCGGTCTGTATGACGGTCAGTGCCGTCCGCCACGCGGTGCTGCGGTCGGGGTTGTTCGACATCGTTGTTCTCCTTACCTGATGAGAGTCCATATTGCTCTCCGGTGCTTGGCGAGAGTCCATAATGGACCGTCGAACTCAGATTGGTCGGTTACCGACGGCAAGCGAACCCTTGAAAATCCGTAGTCCGTGCGTAGCCAGTATGTCGTTCACGCGCTTACGTGGCTCGTCACCGTAATCGCTGCGCGAATGGCACGTTGGAACCCAACGCTATTCGCGTTGACGTCGCTGACGCGGGTGGCGGTCGCGGATCATGGGACACGTCGACACCGCATCAAGGGCGCTACCGCGCCAATGTAAAGATCTCCTGAAGATTCGACATTGCCCCGAACTTTGCCGCACGTTGAACTACGTAGTAATGCAGTATTAAGCGGTGTCTGACACCGCTACTGCCGCCACCTCGTTCGGTGTCCTGCTGATCGAGGGCGGTACCGGTTGCGCAGACCTGGCCACCGACAGCCTTCGGCGCGAGGGCATTCTGGTGACGATCGCCGCCGGCGGTACGGGGGCGCTGTTGGCCATTGTGGCGAAGGCGCAGCCACAGATGATCATCGTCGAAGTCGGCGCTTCGGTCGCCGACACGATGTCGCTGTGCCGCCATCTGCGATCGGTGTCAGACGCCCACATCGCCGTGCTCACGGCCGGCCACGATGCGCAGACCACCATCGCCGGTTTTGACGCCGGCGCAGATGAGGTGTTCGCCGAACCGCTCCAGACCGGTGAGATCGCCTGCCGCGTACGCACCTTCATCGGGCATCGACACCGTGGCTCGGTACAGCGCTCGCTCGGTCGGGCGCCCGGGGAATCGGACGGCCCGCGACGTTTCGGTCCGCTGACGATCGACGCGGATCGACGGCAGGTCTTCGTTTCCGGCCGCCAGATTGACCTGACACGTACGCAGTTCGACATCCTCGCCACGCTGGCACGCAACCCCGACAGGCTCACCACCCGCCAGGAGCTACAAAACGCGGTCTGGGGGCCGTCCTGGTCTGGTAGCTCCAACAACATCGACGTCCACATTGGCCATCTGCGCCGCAAGCTCGGCGACGATCCCGCCCATCCCACCCTGGTTTTGAACGTGCGGGGTGTGGGGTATCGGCTGCCGATGAGTCACTGAGAGCTCAGCGCCAGCAACCTCGTTGATGGTCCGGTGCGCGGCGCGGCGCCATTCCCGCGGATCAGTACGCCTTACGTGACCGCGACACGAGACATGGTGCAACTCACACACACTCGGTTGAGCACCGGCTGCTGCAACGTTGCCGCAGGCAGTCGACTGTAGGCACGCATCGCAGACCGATAACGACGTGGCATCGACTTAGCGACCTACGTAGCTAGACAGTACGAGCTGTTACAGTGGTTAACATTGTGAGGCACCCAACCGTCCCCCAAGCAGCGTGGTCGCGATCAGCGATCACGTTCAGCGTGGTGGCCCTGATCGTGGCGATCAGCGCTGCCTTGGCCGGGCCCGTGTACGGCGATGCACCAGATCGTCACCAGCCCCACGTCCTTGCCTCCACCGCCCAACACGCAGGCGCTTCTGCCACCCTGGATCACCCGCATATTCAACGAGACACCTCTGTGGCGGCACACGATGTGTTCGCCACGGCGGTGCTGCCCCGCGCGGCAACGATGCTCGTGGTGCTGGCCATTGCGGCCGCCGTGGCGGCCGTCTGGTTGTGGCAGATCCGCGCTGCGGCGGCGACACAACGCGCACCGCCGCCCCTGAGGGTATGTCCCCTATCGGGCCGCACGTTACTGGTCCGCTTCTGTATCGATCGGTGCTGAGCAGTCAGCGCACGCCGGCGGCCACCCTCGTGACCGCGCCGACGTGTGTGCTCGCTGCCCACTGACCATGGCGCCGCGCGCTGGCGCGCGCCTTCACTACAGGAGCTATTTCTTTCCATGAGCGAAGTTCTTGCTGTCTCTTCCGGTAAACACGCGTCGGTTGGTTCTGGCCGGCTGACCCGCAATCACCGACCCGAAACGATGGTCGGAAACACCCCGGTACTGCGAATATCCGAGCCATTCACCACCGATGGGCGGGGCTTTTGGGCCAAGCTGGAAGGCTTTAACCCCGGCGGTATGAAAGACCGCCCCGCCATGCACATGGTTGAGCGGGGCCGCGCCCGGGGCGACCTGATCCCAGGCGCGCGGATCGTTGAATCCACCAGCGGCACACTAGGTTTAGGTCTCGCCTTGGCGGGAACCGTATACGGCCACCCGGTGACATTGGTCGCCGACCCGGGCATGGAACCCATCATGCACCGCATGCTGGCGGCCTATGGTGCCGATGTCGATGTGGTGACCGAACCTCACCCGCAGGGCGGATGGCAGCAGGCCCGCCGCGAACGGGTCGCCGAGCTGCTGGCAACCCACCCGAATTCCTGGTATCCCGACCAGTACAACAACCCCGACAACGTCGCCGCCTATCGGGGACTTGCGCTCGAGTTGCATGCCCAACTCGGCGACATCGACGTGCTGGTGTGCTCGGTGGGCACCGGAGGCCACTCGGCCGGGGTGGCGCGGGTGCTGCGGGAGTTCAACCCTGATCTACGGTTGATCGGCGTGGACACCATCGGTTCGACCATCTTCGGTCAGCCCTCGGCAACACGGCTGATGCGCGGGCTGGGATCGAGCATCTATCCGCGCAATGTCGACTATCGCGCCTTCGACGAAGTCCACTGGGTGGCACCCGACGAGGCCGTGTGGGCATGCCGGACGCTGGCAGCCACCCACTACGCCAGCGGCGGTTGGAGCGTCGGCGCGGTGGCGCTGGTCGCCGGATGGATCGCGGGCAACGAACCGATCGAGACCACGGTCGCCGCAGTCTTCCCCGATGGCCCACAACGCTACTTCGACACCGTCTACAACGACGATTACTGCCGCCAGCACGGTCTTCTGCGTGACCACCGCCCGATCGAACCCGACCTCGTCGACGACCCCGATGAACATGTCATCGGCCGCTGGACGCGGACCCGCCGCATTGTTGACCCCATGGAGGGCCGGCGTTGATGGGCGTCTACCGGCAGTTCGCCAGCTTCGGCTGGCCCAGCAGGATGCTGATGATCAACCAGTTCGGCATCAATCTGGGCTTCTACATGCTGATGCCGTACCTGGCCGGCTACCTAGCCGGACCGCTGGGGCTGGCCGCGTGGGTGATCGGCCTGGTCCTGGGCATCCGCAACTTCTCCCAACAAGGCATGTTCATCGTCGGCGGCACCCTTGCCGACCGATTCGGCTACAAACCGCTCATCGTCGCCGGCTGCCTGTTGCGCACGGTGGGGTTCGGCCTGCTCGTCGTCGCCCACAGCTGGCCGGTTCTGGTGATCGCCTCGGCGGCAACGGGTTTCGCCGGTGCACTGTTCAACCCGGCCGTGCGCGCCTACCTGGCAGCTGATTCCGGGCCGCGCCGATTGGACGCGTTCGCGCTGTTCAACGTGTTCTATCAGGCCGGCATTCTCGCCGGGCCCCTGGCCGGCCTGGCCCTGATGGCCGTTGATTTCCGCGTCGCCGCCACGGTCGCGGCCGTGGTGTTCGCGGTGTTGACCATCGCGCAGCTGTTCGCGCTGCCTCAACACGCCGCGCAACCGGCAACGGGTGAGAAGACGGCCGTCATCGAGGATTGGCGCACCGTACTGGCAAACCGGTCCTTCGTGTGTTTCGCCGTCGCGATGATCGGCTCCTACGTGCTCAATTTCCAGGTCTATCTGGCCTTGCCCCTGCACGCCGCCAGCATCGCGCCAGAACACTCCGCAGCGCTGGTTGCGGCGGTGTTCGTCGTCTCTGGCGCAGTGGCCGTGGGTGGGCAGCTACGCCTGACCCGCTGGTTCGCCGACCGATGGGGCAACGGGCGGGCGCTGGTGATCGGCATGACGATCCTGGCGGCGTCGTTCCTACCGCTGCTCATCGTGCCCACCGCCGGTCGTTTCGGTACGGTCCCCGCTGTCGCCGCCCTGCTGATCGCGGCGGCTTTGTTGGCCGTCGGATCGGCGGCGGTGTTTCCCTTCGAGATGGACACGGTTGTGTCCCTCGCGCGCAATCGCCTCGTGGCGACCCACTACGGCTTCTACAACACCATTGTCGGCGTGGGCATTCTGGCGGGCAACCTCGCGACGGGGTCGCTGCTGCAAGCGGCGCGAAACGCTGGTGCCGACGAGCTCCTGTGGGGCGGCCTGGTCATGGTCGGCCTGATCGCGGCCACCGCGCTGCATCTGCTCGACCGCCGGGGACACCTCTCCGCCCCGCTGGAACCGGCTGTGGCACAACGCCGCTGATCCGACTCCGCCGAACTCGCCATCGTTCTGGCGGGCACCTCCAAATGGCCGGCTGCATGGTCACCGGTATGGTGCGTACACCCGTGACTGTGTTTGCTGGCAGCTCTTCTGTCCAGTGCTGACCAGCGGCCCAATGGTCATTGGCGGGCACCGGTTCAGTTCACCAAAACCGTTGGAAACAGCGCTTTTAATGTGACGAAAACGTTGTCGAGCCTACTTGGAAATCGGCGTTAGAGCTGTACCCTCGATTCATCTACTGAGTAACTACGTACTAGCAAGAGTGTCGCGCTCGGTACGTGAAAGGAGTCCATTCTCATGAACAAAGCCCTGATGGCAGCAATGACCGGGTCGTGTACCGTCCTGCTGCTGGCCAGTCCGGCAAACCAGGCCGCGGCCGCCCCGGCAGGCCCTGGATCGGTGCAAGACACCGTGTCGATGCTGGAGTCGCGCGGCTACAAAGTGATCATGAACAAGACAGGGTCAGCGCCGCTGGAGCGCTGCACGGTCGGGGCCGTGCGCCCGGGCCGAGACGTCACCGAGCTCCGCAAGAACGTGCGGGAGCGAACCGTGGAGCGTGTCGTCTACAAGACGGTGTACGTCGACGTGTCCTGCTGAATGTGTCAGCCGGGGGTGGGCAGCGCTGCGTTGGCCACCCCCGCTGCACGACAGTTGATCCCCGGATCGCCCCGGGATGAACACGTTTCCACCTTCGATCGTGGCCGCAGCTGATCGCGTTTAGGGGCAACACGACGTGCTCTGGCGGGTGGCGCCGGGGCGGGCAGGAGGGCCCACGGCACACCACACAACGCACTGGGCGACCGTCCGAACGAGCGGATGGCGGGCGACCCGCATCAGCCGCGCAGTCCGAGTCTGTGCATCGGTCTTCATTGATCGAGTCCTTTCCGATCCTCAAACCACCACCCTAGCCTGGCGGCGAGCCCCGCGGAACCCTCTGGGCCCGACGACCGAGACGACATCAAACCCTGCGCCACAATCGGATTCGCCCTCGCGGCATCCTGGCACGACGCAAGCCGGGCATGGCGGCGAGAGTCGACTTCCCGGGGGGGGCGATAATCGGAGTTATGAGACCACTGCATCTCCGCAACGCTTGCGGAATCGCCGCCGGTGCACTGCTGCTTGTCGGGCTGACGGGCTGCGCCTCCGCCGGGTCGCTGACGGCTACCCAATCAGAAGTCCCGCCAGCGTCAACGGCGCCGGCGCTGCACCAGGCGCGTTCGGTTGACCCTCAACAGTTTGACGCGTTGATCGCTGACCCGAAGCGGGTGACCATCAACGTCCACGTTCCCTACGAGGGTGACATCGCCGGCACCGACCTCTCGATCCCGTTTGATCAGATCCCGGCGCGCGACGACGCGTTGCCGCCCGAGCGGACCACGCCCCTTGCCGTGTACTGCCGATCAGGCCGGATGAGCCAGATCGCGGCGACAGCTTTGTCACGCATGGGATATCAGGATGTAGTGGAGCTCAACGGCGGTATGCTCGCATGGGAGAAAAGCGGCCGCTCACTCGTGTGGCGCTAGAAGGCGCCTCTGCCGGCGGTGCCATCAGACTGCTCGTGGGTTGGTGCGCAAGGGATCACGGTCGCCGACGGATCGTTACCGTCCGGTGCGGCGAGCAGCCGGTACAGCGCAACCCGCTAGCAGCACCTGCACGATGAGGCCGTCGAGTCCGACGGATCGCCATCCGCGCCCGAGGAGCGCACCGCCTCGTATCCGGCCTCTTTGACTGCTGCGATGATCGCCTCGTCGTTGGCCGGGCCGTCAGTGTCTACCACCAGACGCCCTGTGGCTGCGCTCACCTCGACCTGCTGCACCCCGTTGACGTGGACGACCTCCTCGCGAACCGAACGTTCACAATGACTGCAGGTCATGCCCGACACCTGGTACTCGGTCGTCGTCATTATCGCACTCCTTTCATACCCCATCGGGGTATAGATCGATCAGACTGTATACCCCCATGGTGTATACGGACAAGGCTGGACCGCTTGGGGCTAGGGAGATGAAAACCGGCATTCGTTAACCACTTTGGATCATGTTGGAGTTCCGCAGCAGGCTAGGCGAACCCCTGATTGGCTGCGGTGATTGCTACGGTGTTGCTCCGTAGCTAGGGTGGTGAAGAGTTCCCATTGAGCGAAAGGGCGCAGAGGGTGCGTATTCGAGGAAAGCTCGCTGCGATGGGCGCGATGCTGATGTTCGCCGTTCTCGCAGTGTTGAGTGCACCAAATGCCGCGGCCGCGTCAGATCCTTGCCCGCACCGCTTTGGCGCGCCGCAACGGTTGACGGAGGCCAACGGGGCCGCGGTCACCCAATGGTCGGTGTCGGGACTTGGCGTCAGCACCGACCAACTGGCGGGCTATGCGCCTGCGGGCAGGTTATGGGAAGCCGACGCCACCGTGGAAGCGGTCACCGGCACCGTGACGCCGATCATCCCGAATATGTATGCGGTGTCGCGCTCCGGCGAGCGTTATCAGGTTTTGTGGCAGGTCGCCGCCCCGCAAACCGTCGCTCCCACCACCCTCAGCCAAGGCCAGCACTCCTCGGGCAAGCTGTACTTCGACGTCACCGGCAACGACCCCATGGCCGTCATCTACGCGAGCGGCGGATCCGCGCCGGCCATGATGTGGTGCTGCAACGGACAGATGCCGATGCCGATGCCGATGCCCGGCGGGATGTCGATGGGTGACGGATCGTGTTGTGCCGGGTCGCAGCCGTGTCCGTGTTGTGCAGGCATGTGCCCCTGACGGGTGCCTGCCCGGGCAACTGTGACGGGCAGGCGGGCACAGTCAGATCGGCGTCTCGGTCGTAGGCACGAACTGCTGCACAACCCGCTGGTGAACTCAGCCATTGCCCGGTGACGAGGCGCAACCCCGCCTGCCTGACCGGGGCATGCGGCGTTGCACTCATTGTGGCCGACATGAATCCAGCGATCGCAGACGCCCGCAGGCCCAGTTTCAAGGGCCCGTTGGCGGCAGCATCGGCGTATGCGTCCACCGATACCTTGCGGATAGGTGCTCATCATTCGTGGGCGATCCGTTGCACAACGGGACGCAAATCCTCGGCCAGCAACGCACGCAGGAACACCGCCGCGACACGGTGCTGGCGATCGAGGACCAGCGTCGTCGGCACGACACTGGTCGGATAACCCTTGCCCAGTGCGATGAGGCTGCGCATCGACGGATCAAAAATCGAGGGATAGCGAACCTTGCGGTCGGTGACGAAATCGTTAGCGGCGGTGCGGCTATCGCGTACGTGGATGCCGAGGAACGCCACGCCGAGCGGTTCGGTCTCTTAAGACCTTCTCCAACTCAGGTGTCTCCGTGCGGCACGGGCCACACCATGACCCCCACACGTTGATCACCACAACCTTGCCCGCGAAATCCGACAGGGGTACGGGCCGATCGTCGCGCAGATCCGGGCCGGTAAGGCCCCCACGGTGCCGCGAACCTGCGGCGGATCGTAGAACAGGTCGGTTTTGCCTCCCGGCGACACGAACTCGAAGGTGCCGCCTTGTGCCACGGCATCGCTGCCGGTACTGCAGCCTACGACGGCAAGTGCGCCCAGCAGCGTTACGACAACGACGCGTCCGAGCTTGACGTGCCACACGGCTGACCTCCACAACGCTCTATCTACGTCCTCGGTACGTAGAGCGTGGTGCGCTGTGTCGGTGAGCAGTCGTCGGGAGTCTCCGGCGCGGGCCGGGGCGTGTGGCGCCCGAGTCGCGCCATCAGCAGGCTGGAACTACGCTTGTAGCTAGTACGTAGACTCTACGCAATTTGGTGCGAGGGGTGTATGCGCGAAGTAGGCTGACCATTGGCAGCCGGGAGATTAAGGTGCGAAAACGCGGATTTGGAGAACTTGAAGCGGTGATCATGGACCGCATCTGGAACCGTCGCTCCGACACGCCGGTGACGGTCCGCGACATCTGCAACGAGCTGAGCAGCGAGCGCAACATCGCCTACACGACCGTGATGTCGACGATGGACAACCTGCACACAAAAGGGTGGCTGGCGCGGATCCGCGACGGTAAGGCCTACCGGTATTGGCCAACGCTCACCCGTGAACAGCACAGCGCGAAAATGATGCGTGAAGCGCTCGACAGCGGAGGCCGGGTCGACCTGGTGCTCGGCTACTTCCTCGACCAGATCGGCCCCGAGGATTCCGCCCGGCTGCGTGTCGCCCTGGGACGTTCACGGCAGCGAGTACGCGAGCACTGATTCCCCTAACCGACCACGCGCCCCGAATGGGCCACCACGCCAACGCTATCGGCCGCGGGGGTCGGCGGCGGGTAACGAGCGCGTACCTCACCAAGTGCACCACAAATCGACCGCGGAGGGTCGATCCGTCGACGCAGCGTAACCACGGTCGGCAGCCGGGGGCAGGGCCCCACGCCAGAATCGCCGGGCCGGGAAGGGACAACCCCATATTTTCTCCGTACTGACTACGGTCGTAGGTCATGGCACACATGCACGTCCGGAGGGGCGTCGCTGGGGGTGGGGAGTCTGAGCTGGTCTCAGGACTGTGGATGGCGGCCGATCCTTGCTTGTCGGACGACGACCGGGAGGCGCTCCGCATGGCATTGGGGTCTGCTGAGCCCTATCTCGCGATTCTGGTTCTGGTGAGGAGGCTGGCTGCGACACGATATCCTCTGCCACGCAACGTCTTTACCAAATTTCAGATTTGGCTGAAGAACTTGCCCCCGTTGAGCGAGAGTGGTTGTTGGCCTCCAATGCAGCTCGATCTGCACGTACTTGCCGCGGACCTTGAGGTCGGCCAAGATCCTGATCGTGGCATTGGCTAACAACAAGGCTCAAGGCATTGCCATGGTAGGTGTGCTGGGCATGTTGATCGCCGGGCTGCCATGCCTGCCTGTGGTTGATCGATTCGGCCCGGAACCTCGCCATCGGGTCGTCGCCGCCAAGACACCTGGTGGCCTTACCCGCTCGGCGGCGTGGCCTACAAACCTGGCCATCGCATGGCCGCCATTTCACCGGTTCGTCGACAAGAACACCTGAAAGCCTGGCCGTCGAGAGAGACAAAATAAAACGCCGACCACTGAAACCTAGATTTTTCCAAGGGAGTTCGACCCCTCTACTGCAGCATTACGACGCGAAGGATGAAGCGGGTTTAGTTGGATCTAGCCTATCCGAGGTTCACCCACAGGACCACGATCGCCAGGAAGGTGTCCAGTACGGCGCAGAACAGGGCCATTGAGCGGGCGACGACGCGGTCATTACGGTGGTGGTAGATGTCCCATGCTGTATGTGCCAGCAGGCTCGCGCCAACTAGCAACCCTGCCCACATCGCCTCGATATGGACAGCACTGATCGCAGCAGCGGCGAATACGGCCATCCCCGCGGCCTGCAGAGGCACACCCCAAGGCGGACGCAATACGACACCCCGAATTACGCTGTACACCAACAGGATTACGGCCATACAAAGCATTGCCCATGACGACCACGCTGGGTTGATGTCAGGGACGCTGAAGCCGATCGTGATCGCAATGACGCTGACAAAGAACATCGGCCACGCCGCTGTGCGGCGCTGGAGCGCCGCTGACGTTAGATAAACGAAAGCGGATGCCGTGACGACAGGCGCGACGTCGGTGTGACTGGCAGTTCCGGAGCCAAACGCAACGAATGCGGCGAACAAAATGCCGACCGCAATCGGCCAAGCGTAACCGAACCATATGGGGGCCCGTTTTGCAGTGACGGAGCGCGTTCCATGCATACTCATACCCTCTAGGGGTAGCATGATTGGCGTCAATGACACATGACCCACAAATTAGGCCAAAGCTGTCCATGCGACTCTGGGCACGCCGAGATTTCGAACTAACCGCCTCATGTCCGAGGATCCAACAACTGCGGCCTGTCAGCTTCACCATGTGCTCTGCATGTGCCTCGACGTCGGCGGCTGCGCGGATCGCCTGGTGCTCCCCACCGACGCCAAAGACGCGGCCCGGGACTTAGCCGCCCTACGAGCGGAGCGGCTTACAGCGTGTGCTGCAGCAGGCGTTGGGCCGGCATCGGCTTTATCAGCCGGAGACGGTGACGAGCATGCGGGTCATCAAAGCTGCGCAACGTCTGGGATTCACCCTCGAAGAAGTCGGCGACCTGCTGGCAGCCACCCGGTTGAGTGGCCGCACCGATGCAGGGTTACAGGCCCCGGCAGTCGCGAGCCTGGCCGAAGTCGACCGCAACCTGGCGGGCCTGAAGGGGTGTGCCATGCTCGACGAGAGACTGGTATCGGTTCGCCAAAAATGGAAGCGTTCCGGAATCGGCCTATCCCGGTTCCGGGACGATTGCGCAGGCCCGAGCTAACCAGCGCCATCGTGGGTTTTCAACAGGTCCCGCAGGCGAACCGCGACCGACCCCGATGCGGCCTTACCCTTGCGCCGCGCTGGCGTCGTCGGGCTCGTCTTCAGCGGGCCCAGGTGGTGTCCATCCCAGGTCCGCCACCATCTGCGCCACGTTGCCTCGGTAGACATCGAACCGTTCATGCTCAAGCAGGCCGGCGCGCAGCACCACCGGATCAATGCCTGCGTGCAGCAGTAGGAACACCCGCAACAGCCACGGCGCCACCTCGGCCATGACCGCCCACCGCAGAACACGGTCCCCGAGCGGCTCCTTGCCCTCGTCCGGAATCAAGTGATGTGAGAGCTCGTTGCGGGCCCTGGTCAGCTGCACAACGAGGTCAGGCACCGACTCGGTCACTTCCGGTACGGCTGCGGTGACTTCTTCGACCAACGCGGTGGCTCTATCGGCGTAACCAACCGCCTCAAAGTGGGTGAGAGCGTTGTTGACAGCGGTATGTACCGCGTCCGGATCAAGGTTCCCGGTTTCGGTGGCCCATTCCTTCGCCGCACGGCGTGCGGCTTGCCGGATCTTCTCGAACCACGTGGGCTTCGCCGCAGGAAACTGCGACTGTTGGTAGGGCATTCGGCGATGTAAACCCTCGACCAGGGTGGTGTACACCTGCGCACGTGCTTGTACCGCACCCCTGATCGGTTCGCCGACCGGCCATGCCAGGCCGTCGAGTTCGTCGTTGAAGGCGATCCACTTCGCGAACTGGTCGAGCGTCAGCTCTGTCGGCTCGACGATCCGCCGCAGGTTCAGGTTCGTTGGGGCGGAATAGGTCTGACTGTGAATAGCGAGCCACGGGTCGCCCTCGTCGACGCGGACCTGGCACGCCCTGATCGCCACGGGTTGGTCGAGAGCCAGTCGGAGCAGCACCAGGCATCCCGACACGACCCGCATGTTCAGTTGCCGCAGAGTCATCGGTGTCGCGGCCTCGTACACCAGCCACATCTCACCGTCCTCGGCGGGCTCAGCACTCAACTTCGAACCGTCGTCGGGCACGACGCTCGTCACGCCCACCGGGAGGTGGCCGAGCAGCAGATGACCGAGCTGGTAGCGCACCGCGGTGTAGAGCTGGTCCGGTCCAGATACGTGCGCACCGATGACCGCCTGATGTGCCTCGTACCGCGGCTGGCCACCGTCCGGCCGGTAATTCTGGGCATTGACCAAGGTGACGTCTACACCGCTGTCCAGCTGGCCGTGAATCGTGATCGGTTGGAACGCGGCGACATCGCGAGCTGAGTCGGCCGTCGAGACAGCTGGCGGCGCTTCGTCAACGACCGGCCGGTCAAGAACGACCCCGGCTCGGCTACCCTCCGTCATCGTCAAGGTGCCGCCGACACGGCTTCCGTTTCCGCCCGGGGCCCAGAACTCGCCATCACTTGTGTCCGGAATCATGCACGGAATCATGCACGCCGGCACCTGCTCGGTTGAACACCACCCGGAACACCGGGGCTATTCGGCGCCGGGGTGTTCGCCTACCGGCGGCACGTCTATACCGGCCCATCGCAAATGCTCGACGATGGCAGCGTAGGCAAGGACGTCGTGCCCTTGCGCCGCTCGTTTCGCCATCAGTTCCCGCACCGGTTGCGCCGCAGCGATACCGCCCGGCATTGGGACTGGCGACCAGTACATGCTGTGGTCCCGGCACACGTTGCGAATGTATTGCTCGGCGTCGCGAGTCTTGTGTCGTTGCCGCGATCCCTCGTCGGTGATGTACCACCATGCCAGCGGGGCGGCGCGACTATCGATTTCCCATTGCCTGCGCTCGGGAGGGTGCGCGAACACGAGACGCCACTCACTAATCAGCCCGCGATCCGCGAGCGCCTCCAAGGGCGTCGCCGATATGTCGCTGCCTTTCCGACCTGTAGCGGTAACGCGGCTCGGGACGTGGCACAGGTCCGCACTGTAACAACCGAAAGGTGGCGGTGACGTCATGACCGGGCCGGTGGTGGCGGCTCGGCTCGGAATGGGTCAGGTGGTCGGAATGATCCAGTCGAGGTCGACGGCGCCCGGGACGGCGGTGGCCAGGACAGTTCGCAGTGCGGCGGCGATGTCGCGTTCGGTGATGGTGGTCATGGTCGTGTCGTCGACGTCGCCGGTGTCGAGTTCTTCGGCGATACGCAGCATCTGCTCATCGAAGCTCTCCTCGATCACATTGCGGATGAAGCGGCCGTTGCCGGCGACGTCGAGGACAGGCCGAGGTTTGCCGGGTTGGCCGTTGGAGTCGGTGGTCTCCACCTGGTGCTCGGCCAGCTTGGCGCACACCTGCTCCAGCAGCTCGCTGGCCGCCGGGTCGATGGTCGACTCTTTCTGGGCCGCTATGGAAGCCGCGATCGCGGACAGCTCAGTGGGGTTGTAGGACGCGAACCGGATCCGCCGCGGAACCCGGCTGCCCAGGCCTTCGTTGGACGCCAGGAATCGGTCGATCTCGTCGTCGTAGCCGGCGATGATCACCATGAGCCGGTGCCGATCGTTCTCCATACGGGCAAGCAGGGTGTCGACGGCTTCCTTACCGAAGGCGTCCCCGCCCGACAGGCCCTCCTGGATCAGGGTGTAGGCCTCGTCGATGAACAACACCCCGCCAAGAGCCTCGTCGATCTTCTTGTCTGTTTTCTCGGCGGTCTGCCCGAGATAGCCGGCGACGAAGTCAGCGCGTTTGGCCTCAACGACTTTCGGTGTGGGCAGAATTCCCAGGCCGCAATAGATGTTGGCCACCACGCGGGCGATGGTGGTCTTGCCGGTCCCCGGCGGGCCCGTGAAGGCCATGTGGTGACTGCGGACGATCAGCGGCAGGCCACGTTCCTCACGAACCTTGTTGACCTTCGCGGACGCCCGCAGCTTGTGCACCTGCCGTTTGACCTCGATAAGGCCGATCTGCCTGTCCAGTTCGGCCTCAGCCTCGGCGAGCAGCTCGGCTTGATGATCGGCCTGCTCAGTCTCCGGAGTGGGCTGGGTGTTCGGATCCCACGGATCGGTACGCGCTTCGATCGCTTCAGGGTTGGTCACCGTCAGCCGGCGGTCCTTGTCATCGAGCGCCTCACGTGCCGGGGCGAACTTCGCGTCGCGCGCGTACACCCGCCGCAACAGCTGCGCAGAATCGTCATGCTTGCCCAGGTGGCGCAGGCACATCGCTTGGGTATAGAGCGCGATCGTGGCCGCGTGCGGCACCAGTTCGCTGTCGATCGCGGTTTGTGCTCGGCGGAAGGCGTCCTCGAACACGCCCAATGAGGCCAGCGCCGTGCTGGCCATCGCGGCCGCCGCGGCACCGTAGACCGGTTTGCGCCAAACCTTGTCGACGGTGAAGAACCGCAGGACGTCGGGCCAGCGTTTGGCCCGGAAGTACAGCACTCCCTGGGCGTAGGTGTGCAGGTCGGCGTCGAACGGGTCGGTCGGTGCCTGCCCGGCCAGCACCTCGTCGGCGTCGGCGTATCGGCCTTCGCGGGCCAGCGCCGTCGCATAGGCGGTCAGCAGGGAATCGCGGGAGGTGATCTCCAGGCTCACGAACAGTCCGTCGAAAACCATTGGGCAGAACGAGGACTGCAAAACGCCGAGACGCTGAAATTCCCAGCCGAACGTTGCCCGCGCCTCGCACGCGCCGGCCAGTGTCTTGGCCGAGTCGTCGCCGGCCCGCACGCGGGCCAGCCAGGCGTCACACATCGACGGGTCGGTGTCGGTGGCGATCCGGAAGGACTTGGCCGCCACCTCGGGGTTGTTGCTGGGCATCATGTTGTTGACGCTCACCCCGGAGGCCAACAGTCCTCGGGTCAGCGCCTGGCGGGCCGCCTCCGCGTTCGCCATGTTCGTCACGGTCATCAGGCCACCCGCCCCCGCTTCTGTGTCCGGATCAGATTGCGCTCGGTGCTCAAGTCGGAGTTCAACCGGTGTGTGAACTCAGCGGTGCGGATGACGCACGTGTTCTCCGAGTCCTGCTCCAGGTGAACGTCAGCGACGCTGGCGGTGCGCGCCGGCACCAACCGTACCGTGATGGCCGCGCGGGGTCCGGCGGCCGCCCGGGCCGCACTGGATCCTGCCGAGGAGCGTGGATCGTCGTAGACCACCATCACGCCATCGCCGTTGTTCGGCAGTTTCGGTGGCAGGCCGGGAACGATGTGCAGACCCGCCCCGGTGGCATCGCGCCACACCTCCGGCCGCGACGACCGCACCAGTACCTGGTAGCCGATCGCGGCGTGGCTCATCGCCAGTTGCAGCAGCTGGGCGACTTCACCGGCCACAGTGACGCTGGCCGTCGACGCGGGTACCGCATTGGCCAGGCTGACCAGCAGCAGATGCCCGCTCATCGTGGAACCGATGATGACGCCAGTCGAGCCGATCGGCGCCCTCAGATCCTCACCGTCGCCCAGGCGCCGATGAGGAACCCTCAGACGCGGTGTGGGCGCGTCTGCCACGCTGGCCCGCACACCCAGGTCGTGTCGACCCGACAGAGGGTTGAGGCCCAGGATGGGGGCTTCGCGGAGCGGACCACCGGTGGCGTAGCGGACCAACAGCCCGACCTCGGTGGACCGGTCGGGCCCGGGCCGCAACTGCAGCGCGGTGGCGGTGTAGTCGCAGTCGGGAACCCAGACCCGGTCGAGCGTCTCGCTCGAAATATCCTGCGGCGACACCCAATACGCGGTGACCGAACCGCCATCATGATGCAGCCCCGTCCAGCCTGGACGAGCCGGCTCACCAACTCCGGCACCCGACATGGCATCGATGTCGGCGAGCTCGGCAGCGTCGACCACCCGGGCCGGGCAGTGCTGAGCGGTGAGCTCGGCGGCCAACCGCTGCGCACATGCGGTCAACGTGGCGGCCACCGATTCTCGGTACCGGACCGCGTCGACGTTGTCGTGGCTGTTCATCCGCAGCACGCAGACGGTGCGGCGACTGCCCATCGCCCCGTGATCGCCAACCTTGCGCGAGTACGTTGCCGCGTACGGGTGATGCTGGTTGGGCGCTCGGCGCCGACCGACGCTGAGCACATCAATCCCCGACAGCGTCACATCGAACTGCCGTAGCGCGTCGGCGACCACCGAGATCGGCAGACTCGCCGGTGATTGCACGCGGTTGTGGTCAAGCACCGAGGGAGTGTGCGAGCGGCCATCGACCGCAACCACCGCGATCAGCTCTTCGCCATGGGCACGCACCGCAGCGGCCGTCGGTGGCCACTGCGTCGTGTGATCGGCGGCCTCCTCAACCTCCAGCAGCCCCGTCGCCGGCCGCCGCCGCGCCACCCGCCCGACAAGGGTCAGCACATGCTCGCGGCGCCACGTCACCAGGAGAACAGCGACCACCGCCACGGCGACCCCGATCGACACCCACAGTGCGGCCTGGCCCGCCAGCGTCGACGAGACCACGATCAGAACCACTACAACGACAACGGCGAGGAACGCCACAGCCAGCCGTGCCCAGCTCGCTCGCACGCCAAGCGCGAACATCGGCTTCATCGGACCCTCCTCGATCGCATCGCGGTCAACCCCACAGTGATCACGCACAACGCGAGCACGCCACCGATCCCGCCGAGAGCGACCCACACCGGCGTCATGTTCCGTGGAGGCGGTGGAGGCGGGATGAACAGCGGCGATGAAAGGCGTTCCGGCCCAACACGAGCGCCCGGATCCTTCAAGTCCCAGGTCAGTGCGGCGACCGGATCGACGATGCCGTGCCCGACCTGGTTATCGACGCCGCGCGCCGGCGGACGAGCCGTGCTGGTGAGCCGATTGATCACCTGGTGAGCTGTGAGCTCCGGGTACTTGGCGCGCACCAGGGCCGCGACCCCGGACACGATCGCCGCGGAGAACGACGTCCCGGCCGGCGCGACCATGGCGTTGTCGCGGCCTTCGGTGGCGTTGATCAGCCCATCGTCACGGGGTGAGAGGCTGACCACGTCGGTGCCCGGCGCAGCGATTCCCACCCACGGGCCGGCGACGCTCAGATCGGTCAACGGATTGCCTGCGGAGTCCACCGCCCCGACCGTTAGGACGTACTGGTCGAACCACGCCGGCGTCACCACCGTCTTCACCTGCGCCCAGTTGCGCGGATCATTCGGTGTCATCGGGTTGTACGGCGGGTTCTGTTCGCAATCAGTGTTGCCGCCGGTCCCGGTATTGCCGGCGGCGGCCACGATCACCGCGTTCTTCTCCACCGCGGCGTAGCGCAGGGCGGCACCCAGCGCAGCCTGGTCGATCACGTTCAACGCGTTCATGCACGACACCGCACTGATGTTGATCACCTGGGCACCCATGTCCGCGGCGTGACGGACCGCCCGGGCCATCGTCTGGATGTCGCCGGCCTTCTTCCGGGTGGCCGGATCCTGATCACCGCTGAATGCATCCTTGGGGCTGAACGCTTTTGAGGACTGCCGGATCGAGATGAGCTCCACATCCGGTGCCACACCGGAGAATCCGTCGGCCGGCGGCGGAGGCGGCGGCGGTGGCGGTGGCGGGGCCGGTTCGGCCGGCACCTCGACGTCGTCGACGGGTTCTTGCGGGATGTTGAACCGGTTGCTCACCGCTTGCACCCGCACGGTTGTGCCGGTCGGCTGCCACGCCGACGGCGCGACACCCGGTTCCCCTGGCGGTGGCGGCGGGCCAGCCGGGGCCGGCGGCGCCGGGGTGGGCGGTGGCGGTGGTGAAGGGACTTGCACGATCACCGTTTGCGGCGGCGGAGGCGGCGGTGGTGCCTCGCTCGTCGGGACTGTGTCCGGCCGGCGGGTCTCGCGCGGAGGCGGCAACGGAGTCTTGCCGTCCATCGGCGCCGCGGCGATCAGTGATGCCACCCATGTGCCGTGCGCATCGCAGTCCGACAGACCGTCACCGCCCTCCATGACGTAGTCGCCGCCACCAATAAGGTTGGGCAGGCGCGGATGTGGGCTGACCCCGGTGTCGATCACGGCGACTTTCACTCCGGCGCCGCGTCCCCACCGCCAGGCCTCGGGCAGGTTGAGCATGTCCATGTAGCGCGGCTGCACCCGGTAGTCGGTGTCGGGAAGCGTGGCTACGCGCGTGCAGTAGGCGCCCTGGCGCATCGGTTCTGGTGGCCCGGGTGGACCGTCCGGCGGCAGTGCGCCCGGGTCGACGCTGGGCGGTTCGATCGCCCAGGCGGTCGGCGCACCCCACAGCGTGGAGGTGGCCACCAAACTCACCGCGGCGACGGCCGAAACCATCGGCGCCAGAAGGCGACTGGGCCGGTTCATGAGCGGTACCTGATCACGGCGAATACGTCCATCACCCAGAACGACAGCGGCCATACAGCCGCCAGCAGCAGGTACTCGATCCATTCCACGAACTGCTCGAACACCGGTGTGTAGGTGCTGCGCGGGACAATTACGGCGGCGATCAAGCCGATGGTCGGAAGCGCCACGATGAGCCCGCATCCGACGAGCAGTGCGGGAATCGACCAGAGCTGCAAGATGTATCGCAGCGCCACCACCACGGCGATCGTCACCGCGGTCACTGCGAGGATCGACGATTGCCATCGATCGGTGTAGGACCGGGCGTGCAGCAGTACCGCGGCGGCCACCACAGCGGCCAGCGCCACCATCAGCCACCGGCGCGGAGCATGAGGATCGCACAGCCCCAGGCACGCGATCACCAGCAAGATGCTGAATGCCAGCAGCATGCCCGTGATGTGGACCCGGGCCCGTTCGGTGTTGAGCGCCACCTGCTGTACCGACTCCGGGCCTTCCAGCACCGGCCGGCCGCCCACTACCACGACAACCTCACTGGGCAGATACGGCCGAGTCTCGAACACCCACGGCCGGCCTGGAGGCGGCATGACCGGCAGCCGGATCTTGCCGGCAATGCGGGCCAGGCCCGGGGTGACCTTCATCCCGACCATGGCCACCAAAAGCACACTGGCCAGTAGCACCGGAGCCGAGGTCACCAACAGCATCCGCAGCGCCCCGGTCACCAACGCGGTCAACCCAAGAACGATCACCGCCGTGCACAACGAGATGTGACGGCCCGTGTACCGCAACGTCAGTGCGGCGGCAGCCAGCGCCACTGTGGCCCCCAACGCTCCGTGCGGAGCCCCGAGCGGACCAGGCACGACCAGGGCAGCGGCGACAGCCGCAGCGGCACATCCAGTGAGCCGCAATGTGTCGGCAACGGTGACCTCGGTCTGCAATTCAGCCCACGCATGCCGGTCAGAGGAGTCCTCGTCGACGAGCGCACGCCGTGTCTGCCCGGACCGCATCGCGAGCACGGTCGCGGCCACGAGCAGCGCCAGCGCGATCATGGCCGCGGCCGCCGCCGGCAGGAACCCGTCGTGCCCGTAGCGCCACCGCGCCAGCACGGCCAGCACCACGAACACGCTCGTCGACAACATCCCGACACCGATGCGGGCAGCCAGGCCCGGGGTGATCTTCTGCCGGTTGCGGCGCAACTCCGTCGCGACGGCTGTGGTCACGTTCTCGATAACCGGGGTGCGGGATTCGGTGTCGTCGACGAACTGCAACCACAGTTTGGTGCCGTCGACCACGCCCTGCTCGGCCAGTGAACGCGACGGGCGCAGCATGGTGCCGTCAACCCAGCACAGCGCCCACCGGCCCCGCACGACCTTTCCTTTGCCATCGGTCGCGCCGGCCGGTTGCAGCTTCGGACGTCCGATCTGATCAAGCCGCTGGTTGGACAGATCGACCAGGGCCGACATGTGTCGCGACACCGGGGCCACCGCATCGAGCACGACCCCGAACTGCACGTCGGCCACCATCAACGCCACCTGGACCCGGTTGGCCGATGGCGACGGGGACGCCGACACCCCGCTCAAATGCGGCTGCACGGCCGTCATCGCGGGCTCACCCCGCCGGGTGTGGGAAATCCTTCCGCCACCCATGCCGCAATTTCGGTGTAGGCCAACCGAGTTGGCTTACGCAGGGCGTCGAAGTCCAGGACCGCGCCGTCACGAAGATGCTCGTCGAACGGAACGAACTTCACCGCACCGACCCGAGGTTCCAACGAGTGCGTGACCGCGGTGACGAATTTCTTTTCAGCGCAGTCGTATATGTCGTTGAGCACCACCACCGACCGGCGAAGAAGATCATGCTTTCCCCGGGCAGCGAGCCAGTCGATGGTCTGTTCGGCGGCCGCGGCCCCGTCGAAGTTCGCCGTGCCCACGATCACCAACGCGTTCGCCGCACGCAACACCGCCGGCATCACCTGGTGCTCGGCATCCCCGCAGTCGATCAACGCCAGCTGATAGAACCGGCGCGTGCGAGCAAGCGTCGTGTTGAACATGTCCGGTGTCAGACCCAGCGGGTTGGCCACATTCTGGTTTCCGGCAAGGACTTCCAGGCCCTGCGGGTTCTGGCCGGTACGTGCGCGCGACTGAGGATAGGTGTCGGTGTGCTTGCGCTTCTGGATCTCCTCGCCATCGGCGTGGTACTCGCGGATGGTGGACGTGGCGCGGGGATCGACAACGCGGCCGAGCGCACCGTAGGTCGGATTGGCGTCGATCGCGATAACCGGCTCATTGCGATACATCGCAAACACCGTGCCGATACCTGCCGTCGTGCGTGTCTTGCCGACACCACCCTTGATCGACAACACCGCAACCTGGTAGTTCCCCGGAATGTTCCCCGCGATCTGGGCTTGCCGCTCCAGCTGCAGCCGTTCGGCCGGTCCCGCACCGAGATTCACCAGGTGCCCGGTGCCCACGTACACCGCGTGGCGCCAGCCCTCCTCGGGTGGTATCCGCCGTGTCTTGACCAGATCGTCGTGACGAAGATGGCGGGTCGCCTCGCTGGCCCACGCCGGCGCGAGCGACCCGCTACTAGCTGCCGCCCAACTCGCAATCTGCAGCGGCGCTGAGGATTCACTGTCTGATCCGGGCCGTGAGACTGCAACACCGTGGGCGTCGGGGTACGGCTGCCGCGCGTGCCACTGCCCAGTCTGGCTGCCCTGATGCGCTTGATGCTGTCCGTTGACAGGCTGGTGCTGGCCCGGCTGCTGGTACTGCCCGGAGTACTGCTGCGGCCACTGGCCACCTTCGGCAGCGGCCGGTGGTGCCGGTAGGGGTCGGCTCGCAGGAGCCTCAGCCTGCCGCTGATCGGAGCGTCGGGCCACGTCTGATTGAGCCGCGTGCCTCGCGATCACCTCGGCGACCTCGGCCGGCATCGGGCCCACGATCGTCGGGTCATCAACGGGCCGGCTGGGCTCGCTGACCTCCGGCTCGGGAGGCAGGGCGGGTTCGGTCAACGGATCCTTCTTCCCCTCGGCCACCTCGTCCGCGCTGTCGCCGCGACCGGCTTGATCGCTGAAATAGCGCGTTGCGAAATCCTGGTTGTCCATTTCTTAATCCACCCCAATTGCTCACTCTGTCGGGCTTTGCACCAATCCTATGGCCCGCAAATACCGCTTAGCGACGGTCAACCGTGACTTTCCGTGATCCATTTGCCGGTTCGAGTCTTGCCGCTATGACCAGTCGTTATCGGTTCGCATGTCATGAACGGCGATGTGTCTCCCATGACCGCACTCCCACCCCTGCCAACACCGTTCTGACCCCCTGCTCGACCTGGGCAGCGCTGCCCGGGGCGATCGTCATCCACTCCTGCGCCGCCCCGCGCACCGAGGGCAGCTGATAGAGCACGACCCTGCCAGCATCGCTGTCTCGGACGTCCAGTGTGGAAGAACTGGCGTGTACCGCCGCTTCATCGTGAGCGCGCGCATACAGCACCGCCTCGGCCACCGGCGCATCCATGAGTTCACCGAGCTCGACGAGGTCGGCCGCCCGCACCCCCATGGTGCGCAACGCGGTGTCACGCTGCGGCGAATCCGCCTCAAGGCCGGCCCGTTCAGCGGCCGCAGTCAGGATCTCCTCCAAGGGCACATTGATCGCGGTCATCCGCGACGGCCCACATGGATGCAGAGTGTCGAGCAATCCCACGACAAGGTCGGCCAGCCAACGAGGGTCGCCGCCGCCGTCGACGTCGTCAATCGTCACGTCATCGCCCGCACGCACGGCCGACACCCAGCGTCCGTCCTGACGCGCCAGCACCACCCTCAACTCCCCCTCCGGAATCGACCGCCATGTGCTCGGATCGTTGAGATCCGGAACGGACTGCTGCCGCGCGCCCGGGCCAACCTGCACGGCCACCTCGACGTCGGGAACCGCAAGCACCCGAAGCCGCCGGGCCACTGCCTCGATAACGCGCCCGTCTGGGCCTACCAGGCCTTGCTCGCGTAAGGCTTCGACCGCAGGATTGCCCTGGAGCCAGTCATCGGTGCGGGCAGCGCCGTAGGGCCACGCCGCCAGTTCCGGTGCCAGGCGCGGGATTCCGAGCATGGCTTGCAGCACCCATAGGGCTGGCATGTTGACGGTCACGTCGGCCGCAGTCTCGCGTGTCGCGCTCATGGTTGCTCTCGTTTCTGGGTGTCGTTAATACCGCAAAGCGGCGGCACCCGTGTCGCAGGGTGCCGCCGCTTCTCGCCGCGATGAGTCGTTGGGCGTGGGCCTAGATCCACGAACCGCCGACGGCGCTGTCGGTGTGCGCCATGTTGTTGCCGGCTGTGCGCACCTTGTTGCCGTGCTCGCTCAGCGCCTGGTAGATGGTTTGGAAGTTACGGCCGAGCTCGGTGACGAACTGGGTGTAGGCGTTGCTGCCGGCGCCGCCCCAGAACTCTGCGGTCGCTTCGACGTCGCGCAGGATGGCCTGATGCACCGCCTCCAGCTGCCCGGCCTGGGCGGTCAGGGTCATGCCGTGATGGTCGACGTCTTCGAATCCGTACTTCATCGGTTGTGACATGGTTGTTTCTCCTCAGGATGTCGGGGGTTGTCGTTAGCTCGACAGGATCTGGCTGGACTCGTGCTCGCGCGTCTCGTACTCGTCCGCACTGCGGTTGAGCTTGTCGCTGACGTCCTGCGTCATCGAGACGATGTTGCGGAATGCGCGCATCATCTCTTCGAGCGTCCCCGACGACGTCGTGTTGGCGGCGCCCGCCCAGCCTGCGCCGGAGATCGAGTTCGCCGACGCCCAGGCCCGGTTGGCCTCAGAGTCGATCGTCTGGGAGTGTGCGTGGAACTTGCCGGCGTAGTCGCGCATCGCCGCCGGATCGCTGAGGAAGTTCGCCACAGGCATGTGCTTCTCCTTGTTGTGGAAAATGGCCGTTCAATTTTGTGTTTGCTGTCCGCAATTCGAAGTCTAGTGGCGGGGTATGCCACTGCAACGGTCAAAAGAAATTGGTTGGAAAAATCTTTGACCCCCTCTTTGTGTCAATCACACAGGATCCTGTTCGCCTGCTCATCGCGGATCCGGAAGTACCCGTACCACCGTTCCGTAGCGGGGCTGCCCGCCGTCCCCCTGGCCGTCACGGCCTCCCATCGCGCCCACCGGTGCGCCGGCCATGCCGGTACCGGATGCTGGCACCGCACCAGTCGGTGTGGTCGCCGAGGCGGGTACCACCGTGGTGCTGCTTGTCGCATTGGTCTGGGTGCCGGCCGCCCATGTCGCCGGCACCGACAGTCCACTGATGCTTCCGCCTCGACCCAGGGCCGCTGACACCGGACCGGCTCCCCCGCTGACCAGGCCGCCACCCCCGCCGCCGAGTGCCGAAAGAGCGCCCGTGGGAGTGGCGGTGACGCCCGACGCGTTGACGGCGCTGGTCAACCCGGGGTTGTTCAGCGCGCCCATCAGCGGGCTCAACAGCGATTGGAACTGGCCCATGCTCTGCAAAGGTGCCGTCGCTGGTTGAGAAAACCCTTGCAGCGCTTGCGGAATCATGCTCATGAACTGCGGCCCCATGGACAGCATGGACTGCGCGTCCATGTTGCCGGGCATCGAGGTGGTTTGCAGGCTCGCGTTGGCGACTTTCTGGCTGGCGTTGCCCGCGGCCTTGCCGCCCGCCTCAGTGACCGCCAAGCCCTGCGCGGCCAGTCCGGCCGGGTTGGTGTTCGGCGGCGGTGGGATGAACGGGGTGGCCGCAAGACCACTCGACAGCCCCGCCGCGTCGGCGGAGTAGCCGTAGAGCACCGTGGCGTCCTGTACCCACATCTCGTCATAGGCGGCGATGGTGGCCGCGATCGCCGGGGTGTTCACGCCGAGGAAGTTGGTGGCGATCAGGGTTTGCAGCGTGTTGCGGTTGGCTTCGATGACCGCCGGCGGAACCACTCCGGCCCGGGCGGTCTCGAACACCGCGGCCGCCTGAGTGGCGGCCAGACCTGCCGCCTCTGACTGTGCCGCGGTGGCCAGGATCCACACCACATACGGTGCGGCGGCGGTCGCCATCGACAGTGACGACGGTCCCTGCCAAGAGGTGGCTATCAGACTGTCGACGACAGCCTGATAGGCCGCGCCGACGCTGCCGAGCTCGGCGGCCAGTGCGTGCCACGCCGCCGCGGCAGCGACCATGGGGCCCGAACCCGGTCCGGCGTACATCCGGCCAGAGTTGATCTCCGGAGGAAGCGCACCGTAATCAGTCATCTTTGACCTCCTCCCGCGAGTGAAGATCGCGGGATTCCTTCTGCCACTTCGGTGGCATCAGGTCTTCTCGCTTGCGCGAGCACACCCGTTTGCGCGGGTGTTGCCCCCGGTCCGGGGGTGAGCGCGGGCGCGGTGGCCCGGGCGAGGATCGTTGCAGCCGCTTGAATGTCAGCATGATCTTCGCGGCCACACGCAACGCACCGAAATTCCGCTTGGCTCTTACGGTTTTCCTTGGCTGTGTGGCCACAGGCGCGGCATTCCAGACTGCTATACGCGGCAGGCACCTTCACCAGGACGGTTCCCGACGCCGTGGTCTTCTGTTCTAACCGCCGGGCGATCAACCCCCAACAGTTCGCATAAATGTTGCGGTTCAGACCGGTCTTGCTGGCGGCTCCATTCGGCAGGAAACGACCAGGAATCGCTGGGTCAGGTTTCGGTTTCGGTGCCCGAACCATGTTCCTGATGTGCAGATCTTCAACCGCGATCACTGCGTACTGCGAGGCAACTCTGGTTGTGGCTTTCTCAATCCAGTCCTTACGCCGATCCGCCACCCGAGCGTGCAATCGGGCGATGCGGGCTTTGACTTTTGAGCGGCGGTTCGAGTCTTTGCGGCAATTTGCGAGCTGCCGCTGCAGTTTCGCCAACCGTTGGCGCTCCGCCCGCCGCATCAAGGGAGCGCGCAGCATGGTCCCATCCGAGAGGGCGAGCGTCGTCGCTACGCCACGGTCGATCCCGACCATGTTGTCCCCCCGTCCCGGTGTTCCGGGCACGGCGGACTGGGGCTCAGGGAAGCTGACATGCCAACGCCTGTTCGAGTAGGTAATCCGGGCCATGCCCAACGTCCCTGCCGGTAGGGGTCGCGATATCCGGAACTTCACCAACCCGAGTTTTGGCACAAACACTTGCGACCATTTGCGATTGACGACCTCGACGCGGGTGTCGCGGATACAGAACCCTTCATTCAGGTGTTTACGCCGCCACGTCGGATGCCGATAGACGCCACCGAAAAACCCGGCTACCGCGCGATCGAAATCCCGCAATGCTTGTTGCTGCACAGACGACGACCCCGCCGCTAGCCAGTCGTAGGCCTGACGCGCTTCTGCCAGTTGTTTCTGCCGCGCCGCTGGGCCGGGGCCAGATCGTCCTGAGCGGCCCCAGTTGAACTGCTCCAACGCAAGATTCCACACGTAGCGCGCGTCTGCGCAGTGCCGTTCCAGCATGAACCTGGCCTGGTGTGCAGACGGATACATGCGGTAACGGTGCGCCATAGCTATGCAGCCTGTTTCCTTGCGGGAGCGGTTCTCTTGGCCTGTACGGAATCCGGCGTTCGGGCCCGTCCGCGGATTACCAGACCGCAGTCGTTTATCCAGCGACCAAAGATCGTGCGATTGCGGCGGGGAAGGGTCTCGGTCATCGCTGTCTGTGGCTTTCGTCGCCCTACATCGACGCCAGGATGTTGAGGGCTTCGGTGGCTTCGTAGCTGCCGGCGCCCACGCCCATCGTGGTCACGAACATCTCGTTCACCGCCGTCGCCACCCCGCCGGCCGCCTGGTACACCCCGCCATGGGTGGCGAAAGACAGAGCCAGCAGCGCCGAGGTTGGATCCGCTGCCGGCGGAAGCACGCCGGTGGTCGGAGCCGCGACGGCACCGTTGGCTGCCATCATGGTCGAGCCGAGCGCTTGCAGTTCACCGGCAGTTGCCACCATTGCTGCAGGGTCGTTATGGGTAAACATGAGTTCCTCCCGACGTCACGATTTCAGACTCAGCATAACGGCGGTCTAGGGGTTGCGCCGCAGCCAAAATCAAGCATTCTCAATACCCACCGGAACCCATCCCACCTGCACGTATGATCCCGATCCACCGGTACCCATCAAGAATCCGCGCCCTTGCGGCATGGGATGGCCTTTCCATCTTGCGCGGACAAAGCCTTCGTCTGGATCGGAATCCATCACCAGCAAATCTGCATTTGCTTGCATCATTGTTGCTAGCAGGGGATCGCGTCCCGCCACGCTCATCCAGCCACCGAATTGACGGCTGTAGATGATGTGGAGCCCGACATCTTCGGCCGCATTTGCTGCCTCTATCAACGGTGTGAACACGTGGTTGTAATTGCCGCTCGGCAGCCGCTCGGCATCATCGATCACCAGGAAGATCTCCGGACCCGTCCAGGACTTCTCGAACGTGGCATCGATCGTGAGGTCCGCCTGCGGGAGCCGGTCGGCGAGAACCTTGCTGAGACGTTCGGCCAGCTGCCCGGTGGTGTCGGTGCGGTAGGAGAAGGCCTCCACGTAGCTGTCGTCGAGCACCCGCAGCAGCCCGCGGCTCGGACTGATCAACCACACCTGCGCCGTGGGACGGGCGTCGTCAGCAGCGCGCACCGCTTTCGACGAGCCGGGCGCATAGACCCGGCCGATCTCGCTCATGATCGCCGCACATGTCGTGGTACGACCACATTGCCGGTTACCGGTGATCACCAGGAACGGCGAGCGGGCGTTGTCCAGGCCCACTGGCAACGAGAACTCGTTGACCGCCCACACCGCACCCGTGTGCTGATGAGCCGCAGCCGACTGGCGCAGCTGCGCGAGCTCGACGCGAGTGGGAAGTTGGCGCACACGCGGGGCCGGCCGGTAACCCTTGGCCAACTGCGCCACCCTGGCCACCACACTCTGTGCTTCGAACACCCGCTCTCCGGTTCCTCGCAGAGCGGGGCGCGCCATCATAGTGTGCAGGCCGACTACATCCCACCCTTCGCGCAGGTAGTTCTGCTTGACCATGCCGCGGCCCGGGCGGTTGCTGGGTACCTTCTTGGCTTCCGAGGACTTCACCAGGCGCACGTTCGTCTCGTCGGCCTTCAACTCGATGCGGCCTTCGTTGAAGAGGTCACGCATCTGGGGCGACAACTCCTGGGGCTTGCTCACCGCCACCACCACGTGGATGCCGAAGCTGCCGCCTTCGCGGATCAACTTGTTGATCTCGTCGACGAGAACCTCTTTGCCGCGGAATGTCGACGCCGGGTCTGAGAGGGCCGCGAAGTTGTCGACGACCAGGTAAACATCGCCGAACCGGTCCTGGGCCACCGGATCATCGGAGGCCTGCTCCCCCACGTGCCGGCGCAGAGCTGCTTTGCGCTTGCGGAACTCCTCCATAGAGGTCACGCCCCACTCGAGGAATCCGCGACGACGCAGGGTCAGCAGTTCCAATAGCTCTGACACCGTTCGCCGAATGGCATCTTCTTCCAGAATGGTCGCGACCCGGCCGACGTGCGGGAAATCGCTCACGCTGGCCAGCGAGGTGCCCGACAAAGCCAGCACGTAGAACTGCACCTGTTCTGGCGTATGGGTCATCGCCGCGGCACAGATCAGGTCCACCAGCGTGGTGGTCTTACCCGAGCCCTGACCGCCGAGGACCATCAAATTACCTGTGCCGTCGGCCAATAGCGGTTGCTGGTCCTGCTTGAACGGTCGGTCGATGACGCCGATCGGGAACATCAGGTTGGGCTGGGCAGCGTAGCGCTCATCCCACGGCCGGCCCAGATACATCTCCACGACGTCGTCGATAGTGCTCGGCGTGTCCAACGGCGGACCGAACAGCCGATGCGGTTCGAACGGGATCGCGCGGAGCTGGTCGATGATGACTTCACCGACCTTGGGCTTGCGAATAGCGCCGTCGTCGTCGGACGAGGACGGCTGACTGTCTGTCTCGACAGGCGGCGCCGGCTGCTCGTCCACTGTGTCACTGGGCTCGTCGACGATGATCGGTGCCACCGTGAACAGCTGTGGCTCAAAGTATCCCAGTGAACCCGTTGACAGGTCGGTATCGCTGTCGTCGTCTTTGACCGTGCCAGGTTTGCGATAGTCCCGCCACATGTACTCGAACTGAATCTTGGTCAGATCGTCTGTCAGGCCGACCCGCAGATACCCGAGTCCCTTCTTGTTCGGCAGGTTCGCCGACGCCGGAACCCCGGACGCGGCGGCACTGGCCGTTGAGTCGGTTCGTAGAGCCAGCCGATAACGAATGTTCGTCGTCAGCTTGTCCGCCCGCGAGTCCACCTCCTGGCTGGCCAGCAGAAGATGAACCCATAGGGAACGGCCCTGTCGGACGATCTGGTCGAAGATGACCGGTAGGTTCGGGTCCATCTTGAAGCCCTCGGTGAACTCGTCGACCACAACGAACAACCGAGGCATCGGAGCCAGCTGAGGACCGTTAGGGTCGCGGGCGGCGTCGGCTCGACGGCGGTTGTAGTCCTCCGCGTCGCCGGCATCGATCGCATCGCACATCGCCTTGCGTCGGGCGATCTCGCCGAACAGCGCGTCGACGAACCGGCCGAGCTGTGTCTGGTCATCTTCAAGGTCGGTCATGACGCACGACACGTGAGGTGCTCCGGTGAACGGCTTCACACCGGCTCCGCCCTTGAAGTCAGCGAGAACCAGTTGCAAAATCTCCGGCGAGTGACCCAAAAGCAGGCTGAGCACGAAGGTTTTCAGGCCCTCGGTCTTGCCGGATCCGGTGGTGCCGACCATGATTCCGTGCGGGCCGGCAGCCGTCTCCTTGATGTCGAGTGTCAGCAGCTCCCCGGTGTCTGCTCGCGTGCCGTACGGAGCTTTCATCCGGTCGTCGGACAAGATGTCCCTGCGCGGCCCCCACAACGCGTTGAAGTCGATGTTCGCCGGGTCGTCAATGGCGTAGTAGCTGAGTATGTCGCGGGCAGGCCCAGTGCCCAGATCCTCAGCGACATCGATCATTTCGTACGCTTCGGAGAGCCGCAGCCGCGCCATACCCAACGCGAAATTCTCCGCATCCTCCCGGTCCATCTGGTCGGCGCGGGCGAAGAACGTCGGCTCGTTGTCGAGTTCGGGGGCGAAGGTGTTGAGATCACGCGGAACCGCGTCGATGTCGCCGGTCGAACTCACCCGCAGCAGGCGCTGTGGATTTGCGCTCGTAGGCACCTGGCCGCGTAAGTCGAAGACCGTAACACCCGCGACGCCCTCAGAGTTGATCAACGAGCTCCACGCCGACCCCTCGGTCACATCGCTGATGATCACCGTGTGCGGAAGGGGCTGGATCTGATCCTTGGCCGCGCCGTGGCGCGGATTGAACCGGTCCCGGCCCTGCAGAACTGCGCTGTATTGCGCATCGTAGAAGTCGCGCACCGACGAGTAGACCATCCGCAAACCGCCGGCGGCGTCCTGGACGCGGTTGTCGGCGACATGGGGAAGCCACTTGAGCCAATCCCACTCCTCCATGTCATCGGTGATCGCGATCAGCTGCAGGTGATCGGGCCCATGAGAGAACACCATCTGGCACACAATCGCGCGCATCAACGCCAGGACGCGTTCGCGATCGCCATCCAGCCGCCAGCCCGGTTCGACGAGCAGGGAAATCAACGCCGGCGTTCCATAGGTGACCTGCTGGGCACGCACGAACTCCTGCAATGCGACGCCGGTCGCCGGCTCCATCTCGATATCGGTGGGCATGTCGGCCGGCTCGTTGAAGGACACCGCTTGTGCCTGCTTCAACGACGTCATTCCCACACCCACACGGATGACGCCGAACCAGGTATCGCGCCCGGCCGGGCTGCGCTCCCACATCCTGCGCCCACCGAGTGCGGCTTCCAACGTCGACGTCGGCGGGTGATACCAGCGGAAGTTCTCATCCAGATCATCTGCGGCCCGGTCCGAGTCCCGCCGCAGCTCATCAAGTTTCACCATGAACTGGGCGCGCAGCGCGTCCATCTTGCCTCGCGACATCTGGTTGCCGCCGCCGAACCGGCTACCGAACAGCATCGCAATGATGCCGCCGACCATCAGGATCGGAAAAAACGCACCGACCCCGTTGAAGGTCCGTGCACCGCTGGCGAACGAGACCACCACGATGCCGCCGACAAGCCCGATGACGCCGATGGCCACCACAACCAGCCACCACGGCTTGCCCTCGGGCACAGGAACTTTCAAAGGAGCCAGCAGATTGATCTGCCGGGGCGTGATTTTGCGCGGGGCCTCAAGAACCGTTTCGCGACCAAAACTCTTTTTCACTTCGGCTGCCTCAACTCCCCTGGCTGCTGATCTGTCGGCAAAATGTCATGAGTCACCGCCGCATCCGCTTTCGACAACACCGGGCCCAACGTCAGCAGCTTGAGCACCACCCACGGTGCCGGGATGGTCGCTGTGCCAAACCCCAACGCGCGCTCTGTGTCCTGGTCGCGAGGCACCCCGAAACGAGCACCCCACTCGGAGATGAACCACTGCGTTTCCACGGTCGCCGCGGCCGGATCGTTGCCCGTGGATGCCACGTAGTTCGCCGCGTCCGGCCCGAAATACACCTTGCCGGCCAACGCGCCGGACGGGTCGGGCTTGGCCCTGGAGACGACCCTGTCGACCTTGTCGGCCGCGATAGGCACCGTCGGGCCCGACACCAGCGACGTCTGCGCACGGCCCTCTCCGATCGTCTTCTGCCACCACCAACACGTGGCCGGATTGGCCTCGGTATCCACCAGCCGCAACCGTTGATCCGGATAGGCCGAGACGTCCAAACTGTCGATCACCGGCAGGTCTGCAAGCGCAGGGCCGGCCAGGACTGGCATCGCTGCACCGGATCCGTTGGCATTCTGCAAGATCTGCGCCACCACCGGTGACACCGTCTGCATCCCAGTGGCCAACACCACCGAGTACGTGGTGTCGCCCCCGACTTGAGGTGTCGACACCACCGTGCCCACCGGACCCGGGGCCTTCGGAAAGCTCGCTGGCTCACCGAGTTTGGGAATCACCGGCACCGACAACGCCGAGCCGACCGGTATCGCGTCGAACAAGGCCTTGCTCATCGGCCGAGCCGAGGAGATGTCGTCGGCGCTCACCCCCAACGCCAGCAGCACCGGACGCTGAGCCGGGTCAACCTTGGAGCGGCGGCCGTCGCGGATCAGCCATACCCCGTCGTTGTAGCGCAACAGCGCGGCATCCTGCGGGTCGAGAACCCGCCGGCGATCGGACAGGTCAGGCTGGCCGTCAATCACCGTCACCGTCACCGGTTCAGGGGCGCCGGCGCCGAAGGCCTTCGTGACCGCATCGCACACCAGCCACGACGATTTGGGCGGGGACGTCACCGCCAACTGGTCCGGGGCGCCGGGAATACCCACCAGCGTTCCTCGCGGTCGCGATTCGATCTCGCTGTTGCGGACCCGCACAGGGTTGTCCGGAGATCCCGCGATCAACCGCGCCGACGCCAGATTCAGAACGGGCCGCAGTGTTTCACCGACCCGCACATACAGGGCGTTCGTGTTCTGGTCGGCAACGATCTTCGACTGGCCCGCTGAACCTGCCGGTCGCAGAAACGACCAGAACAGGGCGCCGAGGCAGATCACCACCACGACGGTCGCACCGGCCAGATGAGCCATCGACTGCCTGCGGTGCTGATCGGACTCCATGCCGACATACCAGCGGGTCAATGCCGTGACGGCACGCCGCGCATTGAACTGGTGTGCGGTCACCTGCACTCGAGTTGCATAGCCCAGCCCGCGGCCCCGCCACCGCGACCCGCTTGAAGCCGCGTTCTGATCCGGTTCTTGCTGCTCAGCCACCCCGTCTACCTCCCCGTCCGCCCGGGCGAACGCATTCGCGTATCCCCAAACTAACGGTGGCCAGCACCCTCAACCACACCAAAATCCATCGATTCTCGCCCGATCACTGCCTCCCGGGACTGAGGCGGATGACCTGGTGGTCAGGCAACCCGCTTGACCACAATGGGCCCCGAGGGAATCGGCGAGTACTTCACAACCTCGCGCGAATTCGGCGCTTCAATCTGCATCGTCGGCGACACCGCCAGCGCCACATGCTCAGGAACCCCGGGAGCCGAGAAATTCTGCAGAATGATGTCGCCGGCCCGGATGTCGCTGCGCGACACCGGCATACCCACACGAATCTGCTCATACGTAGTACGCGGCAGCTCGATTCCCACACTCGCATAAGCCTTTTGGACCAGCGACGAGCAATCCCACACATCAGGGCCATTCGCACCGAGACGGTACGGCTCACCGAGCTGAGCCTTGGCGAACGCGATAGCTCCCTCGATAGTCCCGTTCGGCGCGCGGCCCTGTCCGAACAGCGCACTGACCTGCTGCTCCGCGCCCGATGCGCCGCGGTGACCATTCTGACCGCGGCCGAGTGAGGTGAGGCCGGCCAAGGCCTTGAGTCCGGGGATACCGCCACCACCACCACCACTGGTGGGCATGCCGCCACCACCGAAGCTGGGCATCCCCATCCCGCCCATCATCCCGCGACCACCACCCATAGCCGCGGACGCCCGGTAGGCCTGGGCCAACTGACGCACCCGCGCGGCCACCAACTTGTTCTGCGCCTTGGTGGTATCGATCTGCTGCTGCATCGCGGCCAGGCGCTCATCCATCGTCGACACCATCAACCGCGAACCCGC
>NZ_LQQA01000011.1 GCF_002101965.1 Mycolicibacterium wolinskyi | reverse complement strand
GGGACCACGCAGCAGCGGTCGCGATGTTCCAGGGCGCGGCGTAGCCGGCGGTTGACGGTGCGGGTGGTTCGTCCTGCTCCGATGACGTGGCCGTGTTGTTCGAACCAGGCTTCGCAGGTGGCATCGCAGGTCAGGTATTGGCGTTCGGCGTCGGTGAGTAGTGGGCCCAGATGTAGTGCGGCGATGCGCTTGTCGATGTCGAGGTGCACGACGACGGTGGTGTGTTGGCCGTGGGGCCGGGCCGCGACGTCGGTGTCCCAGCCTGCCTCGATCAGGCTCATGAAGGCATCGACGGTGTTCGGGAACGGCGGGGCCTGCTCGCAATTCTTGTGGTCGCGTTTCCAGTCGGCGATCTGGGCGTCGTGATGGGACTGCATGGCGGTGTCGAGTTTCGCGGCTTCGACCCGCGGCAGGGTGATGCGGTAGGTCGTGTAGTCGTCGTGGACGTCTTTGGTGATTTCGCGTTTGGGTTCGGGCCGGGGTTTCGGGTCGGGGCGGGGTTCGAGTTTGACGGCGGTGCGCAGTTGGTTGACGGTGGCGACGGCGGCCAGTTGCGCGTAGTGCGCATCGGATCCGTCGGCGGCACGTTCGGCGATGACCCCGACCTGATCCAGGGACAGCCTGCCGTCGCGCATTGCTTCGGCGCAGCGCGGGAACTCGTCGAGGCGACGCGCGACCGCCATCATCGTGTCGGCGTTACGGGGTGTCACACCGGTTTTCCAGGCCACCAGCGCCGACATCGACCGGGCCCCGGTGGCGCCCCACAGCTCGTCACGCTCGATCTCGGCGACAATCTCGACCAGGCGCCCATCGATGGCGTTGCGCTGACCGCACAACTGCGCGACCTCGCCGAACAACACCTCAAGCCGCTCGCAGGGTGACCCCTCAGCGGCGAAAGGCGCTGGCTCCGACGACATAACCCAATTGTCGCAGGGAGGTACGACAAGTTCGGTGCGTGGAAACGTCTGAGCTGCAGGCGAAAAGAAAGGGGGAGCGGTGGCGGACAGGTCTGCCTGCACAGCCCAGAGGACCGCGATCTCCTGCGCCATTGAAATGGTTCGGTTATAGTCCCGGCCGAGCGGGATTAGATGCAACTTGACTGACACCCAGGACGACGCGAGAGGAAACTCATGAGGACGATCGCTCACCGCCGCACGACAGTCGTCGGCCTGGCCGCCGTTGCCCTGATTACCGTCGGTTGCAGCAATGGCCAGGGCATCGACGCGTCGCAGTCGCCTCAGGTCGGATTGATCGCCACTTCCACTGAAGTCCCGCCGCCGCCGGCCGAAGTGAAGCTCATCGGGGAGAGAGACGTCGAGGTCACGTTGACCGGACCGATCGCTGTCAAGTACTCGTCGGCAACGCAGAGCCAGAAGGACGCTCTGGGCAAGCCACTTACCGGTGACTTCAACGCAGGGGCGCGGGAGAGCGGCGTCCTGTTCCAGCAGTTCCAGGGCGGCGTCATCACCGCCAAGAACGGCGAGGTGGGCACGCCTGCCTACATCACTTGGGGCAAGATCCGGGAGGCCTGGAATATCCCACGCGATCCGGACGGTGTACCTGCGATCACCGGTGAAAATGGCTCGGTAGGTCCGCTGGGTGCCCCTACCAGCGACGAGAACCCCGTCGGCGATCTGCTCGTAGAGACGTTCGATCACGGCCAGATCGCGTTCAACACAAAGACTGGCGATGTCGAGGTGACGGTCAACGGCAAGGTCGTGCCGTCCGGGCTGTAGACGTCGCTGAAGTGGATCAGCTGAGCAGGTCGACGAATAGGTCAACGGTGCTGCGTGGTGCGTCAGGACCGAAGAACTTCCGTAGGTTGTCTGCGCTGCGCTGAGCGACTTCGGCGCTACGCGGAAAGAGCGCATTTTCGTAGGTAGACAGCGCGCTCTCGACGTCATCGGGCTGGGCTGCGATCTCCCGGGCCAACGCTGCGCCGTCGAACATGGCGAGATTGGCGCCCTCCCCGGCGAACGGCGACATCAGATGCGCCGCATCCCCGATCAACGTCACTCCGGGCACCCGCTTCCAACGATGTGCAATGGGTAGCGCGTAAATCGGACGTAATCGAGGATCACCGAGGTTGCCCAGAACCAACGTGACAAGCGCTGGGGCCCAGCGCTCGAAGCGCTGGGCAAGCACTGCCCGCATTGCGGCCGGGCCACAATTATCCAGAGAGGCAATCTGTTCGAGCGTCGCGTTGACGGCGACATAGCCGCTGAGCGTGCCGTCAGCGTTGTGGTGGGCCAAGATGCCTAATCCGGGAGCTACTGCCATGAGGGTGCCACGACCGATGATCTGCGCACTGTCATGAGATAGGAGTTGTCCAGGGGGAGAGCCGATCTCGATGAAGCAGGTGCCCGTATAAGCGGGTTGGACGCCGGAGACACTTCGACGCACCCTCGACCAGGCGCCGTCAGCGCCAACCACGATATCCGCGGTGACCGATGAGCCGTCTGCGAAGCGCACTTTCGGACGTTGGCCAGGGACGGCGAGCACACCGGTCGCTTTGTGTCCCCAGCGGATCATACCGGCGGGAAGCGCAGTGATCAGCATGTCGCGCAGTTCACCGCGGTCCACCTCGGGCCGGGCGCCGAAGCTGCTCCCCGGCCAGTCGAACACGATGGTCCCGTCGCGGTCGGTGACGCGTTTGGCATCGTGGCCGGCGCGGATGAGGGATCGAAACGCGTTGTAGAGACCGGCGTCGTGGAGGGCCGCCTGCCCGGTGGGTGGATGGACGTCGAGAAGGCCGCCTTGCGCGCGCGCTGCGGATGAGGCTTCGGCATCGTAGACGGTAGCGCTGATGCCGCGGTGATGCAGTGAGCGGGCCAGGACAAGACCCCCGAGTCCGGCCCCAATGATTGCGATCGACAACGACATTCAGCGCTCCTCTGTCACGGCCCGACCGGAGTCGGGCTGCTCGGTTAGAAGACGC
Organism: Mycolicibacterium wolinskyi; assembly: GCF_002101965.1. GTDB lineage: Bacteria > Actinomycetota > Actinomycetes > Mycobacteriales > Mycobacteriaceae > Mycobacterium > Mycobacterium wolinskyi. Next base: position 14,688 of record NZ_LQQA01000011.1, on the reverse strand, counting down.
TGGGTCGCTGAGACTGTGGGGCTCGACAACCGTGCGGACGACCGTGTGAGCGGTCGTTTTTCGCGCTGACCGCACTGTACCCCAGAGCCGACCCGCATGGGCGAGGGGGACAGCCGACGGCTCATTGCAACAGGCTTACGACGCTATGGTTTCGGCGATGTCGGCCCATTCGTGCGAGCGCGTGGCTTCGACATACAGTGACGGTCACGCCTACACGCAACGGCAGGTCCTGAGGTAACTGAGGAACGACGCCTGTAAGCCAGTGACGTGTGTTTCGTGCAGGATCTCGCTCGTGACCGCTTCGCTGCGTGAGGTGAGGCGGTGAAGGACCGTAACGGTGTTCTTGGCGAGGCTTTGGTAGACGGCTAGGTCCCCGAGAAGTTCTCGGTCGTTGAGGGTCACGTGAAGCTTGGCGGCACGCCGGCTGTCGCCCATCTGGTGGAGCTGGGCGAAGATCTGACTGTCGTCAGCGATGACGCCGGGGCTCCCCGCTCCGATGCTCTCGAAGAGGGTGTTGCCGGTGAGCCACGTGTAGAGAGTGAACAGTCCGCCGTAGGAGTAGCCGAAAAGGCCATGACCGCTTGTGGCGGTGCCATAGTCGTGTTCGATCCGCGGGTGCAGTTCCGCGGTAAGGAAACTCAGGAATACATCGGCGTGGGTGCCGCGCAATTGTGCGAGATAGGCGTCGGCTTCCTCGGGTGTCCTCGCGCCCGATTGGACTCCCATCTCCACGGCATCGATGAGCTCCTTGGCGATGGGCTCGCCGGGTGGCACGAAGTCCCTGTTGCGCAGCCGATCCCAGTCCTGCGCTTCCTCGCCCGCGTAGCCAACGCTGACTTGAATGTAGGGCTGGATCCGTTGCATGGGGTCCATCTGGGTGACGATGAGCGGAGCCGTCATGCCCACAGCCCAGTTCCCGTCGAGCACATACACGACAGGCGCCTGCGTCGAGGCGCGGTCATAACCTGGTGGCGTGGTCACCCAGATGCCGTAGTCATACCCACCGCTGGAACGCATCTCGAAATAGTCGGTGTCGGCGAGACAGCCGTGCCACATGGAGCTCATTGAAGGTCCTTCACAACTCGGCCGACGTCGCAGCGCGGCATCCTCGGCAGTTTTTATCCATTGGAAAAATCTCATCCAATGGATAAACTGTGCGAATGGCCGTGTCAAGCGCGGAACGCAAAGGCGACGCACGCGACCGTCTTCTGGCGCGGCTTCTCGACGCCTTCGGGGACGGCCTTCCCTCGCCGGATATGTCGCTGCGTGAGGTCGCGGCGAGGGTTGAGACCAGCCACGCCCTGCTGCGATACCACTTCGGGTCACTTTCAGGCGTCTTGGCGGCCATGCTCACGGCGCAGCGATCTCGTGACAACGAGGTGCTTTTGAAGACCGCCGAGGATGGCACATTTGACGATCTCGTCGTGGCAATCTGGCATACCTACACCCGCCCGGAGCAGCTGTCGCGCATCCGCGGCTTCTTTCACGTCGTAGGACTCGCTGCGTACAGCCCAGGGGATTTTCATGAGTTCATCGATTCACTCGACGACCTGACCACGATGCTGGCCTCGCTCGCGGAACGCGAGGGGCACGAGACCGAGCGAGCGCTGAGCATGGCGACTGTCGCCGTTGCCGCGATTCGTGGCTTGCTCCTGCAAGAAATTCTGAATCCATCAGCCCACTCGGAGGGCACGGTCGCCTTGATGCTGCGCATGATCGGAGGGCCGATGCGGACGAAAGCAACCGAAAGGAGTTGAGCAGCTATCTAATTGGTGTAGACCGACTAACCCAGGATCGCTCGCGCCGCGCGCTCTGCGATCAGCATGACCGGCGCATTCGTGTTGCCGGAAGTGATGGTGGGCATCGCCGAGGCATCGACCACTCGAAGGCCGGCGACGCGATATACGCGACAGTCGGTGTCCAGCACCGTGGCAGTTGACCGCGGAAGACCTTGTGTGTCAAAGGCTCCCATGGCGCAGGTACCCACCGGGTGAAAGATCGTTGTACCGAGTTCACTGGCGGCCTGCTGCAGGTCTTCGTCGCTCGTCAGTTGTGGACCGGGAAGCAACTCTTCCGGGCGGTAGCGGGCGAGGGCCGGCGCCGCCATGATCTGGCGGGTCATCCGCAGGCCGCGCACGGCGATTTGACGATCGGCGTAGGTCGATAGGTAGTTGCAGGAGATCTTGGGGTGGCTCAGCGGATCTGCACTGGCCATGCGTACATGGCCGCGCGAGCTGGGTCGCAGATTGCAGACGGAGGGTGTGATCGCGCCGAAACGGTGTAGCGGTTCGCCGAATTTGGGCAGCGACAACGGCTGCACGTGCCACTCCAAATCGGGGCTGGCCAGCGCCGGGTCGCTTTTCGCGAAGGCCCCCAGCGTGGAGGGCGGCATGGTCATGGGTCCTGACCGCAGCGTCACGTACTGAAGTCCCATGCCGCCACGGGTGATCCAATTCCGGTACAGCGTGTTGACCGTCCGGGCGCCTTGGATGCGGTAGACCGTTCGAAGCTGCAGGTGGTCCTGGAGGTTTTCACCCACTCCTGGCAGATCGACGGCGACGGGCACCTGATGCCGGGTCAGCAGCCCTGCTGGGCCCAGACCCGAGACCTGCATGAGATGCGGCGACCCAATCGCTCCGGCGCTCAGGATCACCTCCCGGCGGGCTTGGATGTCGATGATCTGGCCATCCTTGAGGAGCCGCACGCCGGTGGCGCGGCGCTGAGCCGTGATCCAGGCACCGCGACGCTGATGCTCGTGGACCTGGCCATCCATGAGGAGTTGCAACGCCTGGGTCTGGGTGTAAACCGTGAGATTGGGACGGTGCGCGATCGGATGCAGGAATGCATCGGCCATCGACCAGCGACGGCCACGCCGTTGGTTGACGTGAAAGTACGCGCTGCCGGCGTTGTCGCCCCGGTTGAATTCGTCGATCGGTGCGATGCCCACCTGGGCAGCGGCGGCCTGCCACGCGTCCAAGATCTTCCAGCGCACCCGCGGCCGCTGGACGGGGATCTCGCCGCCGGCGCCGTGCCATTCATCGGCTCCGCCGAAGTAGTCCTCTAGCTCTTTGTAGATTGCCAGCGTTTCGCCGGGAGAGTCCGGGCCACCCCAGAGCCAGCGTTCGTCACCGGTGGCCTGTGCCCATAGCTCGTAATCGCTTGCCTGCCCGCGCATGTGGATCATGGCATTGATCGACGAGCAGCCGCCGATCACCCGGCCCCGCGCGTAGATAATGCTGCGCCCGGCGAGACCTGGATCGGGCTCAGTCACGAAGCACCAGTCGGTGCGGGGGTTGGCAATGGTGTACAGATAGCCCACCGGCACCTTGATCCAGAACCAGTCGTCTTTTCCGCCGGCCTCGATCAGGAGAACCCGGCGGTCAGGGTTGGCGCTGAGCCGATTGGCGAGCAGGCAGCCCGCACTGCCTGCTCCCACGATGACGTAGTCGAATTCGGCGGCGGGGCTCATTCCGAGATCGTTCCTCCATGGGGTCGGGTGCGACACCTAGTGTGCGTGATGGGGTATTCGATTACTGCTTAATCGGTCCCGTGTCAGCACCAGGAGAAGCGGCGGGGGATCAGACCTGATTGAGCCCGGTGAGTATCGCTTAGCCCGTCACCCGTTGTCTCGCCATGTGAGCACCTGTTTGAGGGACGTGAGGTCGTATCCGTTGTCGGAGGTGAGCTCGGTCTGGAACAACGTGACGCCCGCTTCTCGGAAGGCATCGGCGCTTTCGGCGTTCTCCCACAACGTCGAGCGTTCGATGTCGGCCCCGTTGCGGCCGAACGTCGCTGCAAGCTCGTCGACGCGCTCGCTCGATTTGCGGAATGCGTCGAGGTCTTGGAACGCGTGCCAGATGTCGGCGTGCCGGGCAACGGCGGGCAGGGAGCGCTTGGGCCCCGTGCCGCCGATGAGGATCGGCAGCTTGCGCACGGGCGGCGGGATCAGTGCAGCCAGCCGGTTCTCGATGCGGATCAGGCTCTCGTCGAACAGGTCGAACCGGGAGCTGAATGTGCCGAATTCGTAACCGTAGGTGGTGTAATCCTTTTCGTACCATCCCGCGCCGAGGCCGAGAATGAGCCGGCCGCCGCTGATGTGGTCGACGGTGCGCGCCATGTCGGCGAGCAGGTCCGGGTTGCGGTAACCGACGCCGGTGACCAGGAGCCCGATCTCGGCGTGCGAGGTGATCTCACCCCATGACGCGAGCGTGGTCCAGCCCTCGAAGTTGGCAACGTCGGGTTGCTCGTCGAACATGATGGGTTTGCCGTCGACGATTCCTTTCATCGCCGGGCGGTGGAAGTGGTCGTAACCGAAGATCACGTCAACGCCGAGGTCGTCGGCGGCCAGGACGGCGTCGCGCCACGTGCGGTAGTCGGGCGCACCGCCGGGCTGGATCTGCACGGCGACGCGAACGGGACGGGTCATGTGGATGCTCCTGAGTCGGGGAAGGGCGACTCCTGGGCCAAGTTGATCGGGTGCGTAATTTATTCCGGAGCCCGCAGCGGGATAAGTGATGCAGCATGTTTTCCCACGCCCGGAAGGAACGTGCGCGATGAAGTACACCAACTCCATCGAGATCGCTCTGCCGCGGGACACGGTGGCTCAGCTGCTCGACCGAGAGATCGTGGGCCCGGGCATGTGGAGTGTCGTGCGCGATCGACTGACCGAAGCCAGTCCGAGTCGACGCTCTGGGAAAGCGAGAGCGAATACCGGTTCAGCAACGTGCTGATGCGGTTGGTGGGGCTTCTGATACCGGGTGCCTTCCGTAAACAGTCGCAGCAACACATGCAGGACTTCAAAGCGTTCGCCGAACAGGGAAAGGATGTCCGCGAAGGGCCGGACTAAGTCGTCTGGCGGTCGGCAACGCGAATCTCCGCACAGGCTGAAGGTTTACCGCTCCCTCGCCCCGATCAGGGCTTCCGAGATCACGCCGGTCGCCTTCTTCAGTGCGGGAACGGCTCGAGCGATCAATTCCTCACTGACATGAGCCGAGGGCCCGGAGATGCCGATCGCCATCGGCGTCGGAGCGCCGGGCACCGCCATCGCGACGGAGCGCACACCGATCTCGAACTCCTCATTGTCGACCGCATAGCCGTCGACACGTACACGTTCGACGTTTGCGAACACCGCAGAAAGGGTCGACGCACTGTTCTCGGTCGGTGCGGGAAATCCAGACTGCGTGACCAATTTCAGAATGCGCGCATCATCCAACTCAGCCAGAACCGCCTTGCCCACACCGGTTGTGTGCAGGCCGACGCGCTTGCCGACTTCACTGTCGGTCCCCATCAGCCTCGGAGGCAGAACCTGCCCGGTGTAGATCACCATGTCGCCGTCGAGGACAGCGAGACTTGCCGTCTCCGAGAGCTCATCGACCAACGACTGCAGCACCGGGGCGGCGACCGCGCCCAGCTGGCGGTTCGCCACTACACCAAGCCGGATCAGCCTCGGCCCCAGTGCGTAGCGACGATTGGGCAGTTGACGCACATAGCCGAGTCCGACCAACGTGCGCAGGAGACGGTGAATTGTCGGCGGCGGCAACGGGGACTCTGCCGACAACTCCGTCAGCGAGCACTCTCCTCCGGCACGTCCGATCAATTCCATCAACTCGAACGCGCGCTCCACCGACTGCACGCCGCCCGACTTCTCCGTCATGCGGTCCACTCCTGGTCGACGATCTGTCTTTCATCCAACATGTCCAACTTTGTTTCCGCAATACGGAAACTTGTTTGGATGACAGATCAGGAAATCATGCGTCGATAACCTCACGCTAAACTCCGCATTGTGGAATTCTGTTTTCACAGAGATTTCCGGAGAGGTTAGGGACGCCCGTGACACGATGCCTCGACGATGCGGTGCTGGCCGACGTCGATCGCCGGCTCTCGGCCGCCGACGCGCACTTGGCGAACCAATACCCCGGTGATGACGGCCGTCGCCAGCCGGTTCACACCGTCTATGTCCCGGGCAACCGGTACTCGGCGGCGCTGCCCGCCGATTGGGGCTCCACCGCGCTCGCAGTCGCGAAGGACGCGGGCGGGCTGGACGCGGTCGCTGCACTCGTCGGTGCGAGCAGCGGAACCGACTGTGCGCCCGACACGCTCGCAGCCCTTGTTGAGCACAAGCTGACCAGCGAGCCGATCGAAGACCTGCGCATCGACTTCGAGGACGGCTACGGCACTTTCGATGATGCGACGGAAGACGCCGATGTCGCACAAGCGGTCGCCGCGCTGCGGGTCGCGCTCGACGCAGGCACCTCGACGCCGTTCGTCGGCACCCGCTTCAAGTGCTTCGAAGCAGGCACCCGTGCGCGCGGACTGCGCACGCTCGACATGTTCGTCAGCGGACTCGTCGAGTCGGGCGGCCTGCCCGACGGCCTCACGCTCACCCTTCCCAAGGTGACGTCCGTCGACCAGGTCGAGGCCATGGTCGTCGTCGCGAGCGCACTCGAACGTGCGAACGGATTGCCGGATGGCCGCATTCGCTTCGAAGTGCAGGTCGAGACACCGCAGGCGATCCTCGGCGCCGATGGTCGCGCACCCGTTGCCGAGTTCATCCACGCGGGCCAGGGGCGCGTCAGCTCGCTGCACTACGGGACCTACGACTACTCGGCGTCCCTCGGTATCGCGGCCGCGTACCAATCGATGGAACATCCGGCAGCAGACCACGCCAAGAACGTCATGCAACTCGCGGTGGCGGGCACCGGCGTTCACATGTCCGACGGCTCGACCAACATCCTGCCGGTCGGCGGCCCCGACAACGTCGCCATGGCGTGGAAGCTGCACGCGCGCTTGGTCCGGCGCCATCTGGAACGCGGCATCTACCAGGGCTGGGACATGCACCCCGCCCAGCTCGTCACCCGGTACCTGTCGACCTACGCGTTCTACCGCGGCGCGTTCGCATCCGCCGCGACGCGCCTGCGCAACTACGTTCACCGACTCGACTCGACCGTCATGGATGAGCCGGCCACCGCCCGCGCACTGGCGAACGTGATTCATCGTGGCAGCGTGTGCGGCGCCCTCACCGCCGACGAGATCGAGACCGCCACGGATCTCCCCGAATCCACCGTGCGCGACATCGCGCTCGGCCGCACAACCAGGAGCAATCAGTGACCACTGCGTCGTACTACACGCCTCGCGGCGGCTTGCCCCCGCAGACGGATCTGCTGACCGACCGCGCCATCGTCACCGAGGCCTACACGGTGATCCCGCGCGGTGTTCTCTCGGACATCGTCACCTCGGTGTTCCCGGAGTGGACCGATACCCGCGCATGGATCATCAACCGACCGGTCGCCGGTGGTGCGACGACGTATTACCAAGCGATCGTCGAGGTCAAGCCGGGCGGCGGGGCGAAGCGACCGGAGCCGCAGCCCGAGGTGCAGAGCTTCCTGTTCGTTACCTCGGGTGCGCTCACCGTCGACGCGGCAGGTCAGTCCCAGACGCTCACCGAGGGCGGCTTCGCCTACCTTCCGGCGGGTACCGATTGGTCGGCCCACAACAACGGCGACGCCGACGCGACGTTCGTATGGATCCGCAAGCGCTATGAGGCCATCGAAGGCCACTCGGTATCGGTGAAGTTCGGCAACGAGCGGGACATCGAACCGTCGGCCATGCCGGGAACCGACGGCAAATGGCGCACGACACGCATGCTCGACCCGCAGGACCTCGGGTACGACATGCACGTCAACATCGTCACCTTCGAGCCCGGCGCCACCATTCCGTTCGCCGAGACCCACGTCATGGAACACGGCCTGCTGATGCTCGAGGGCAAGGCCGTCTATCACCTCAACGGAGACTGGGTGGAAGTTCAGGAAGGCGACTTCCTCTCGCTGCGCGCCTTCTGCCCGCAGGCGTGCTACGCCGGCGGGCCGTCCAACTTCCGGTACCTGTTGTACAAGGACGTCAACCGCCAGATCATGCTCTGAAACGTCGAACCGGGCGCCTCTTCTGAGGCGCCCGGTGTCGTGTATGTCGTTGACCTACAACCGAAAAGGCCAGCCGATGACCTTCTTCTCGCGTGGAGTCGCGTAGGTACGCACCTTCGACGTGGACAAACCCATCCGGACCAGCCCTTCGGCGATGGTGACCGCCGAGCGGACTCCGTCGACGATTGGGACACCCGTCGCGGCCCTCACCTTCTCTTCCAGTTCGGCCATACCGCCGCAGCCCAGGCAGATCACTTCGGCGTGATCGTTCTCGACTGCCTCTCGCGCCTGGTGGACTATCGCCTCGACGGCCCGTTCCGGATCCGATTCCAGTTCCAGCACACCGAGGCCGGATGCCCGGACCGACGCGCATCGTGCGTCGAGGCCGGCGAGCTTGAGACGGTCTTCGATCAGTGGCACGGTGCGGTCGAGCGTGGTGACGACCGAGTACTTGTGCCCGAGGTACATGGCCGTCGACGCGGCCGCCTCGGTGATGTCGACCACCGGGACGTCGAGCAACTCCTGCAGACCTTCCCGGCCGTGCTCGCCGTAGCCGGCTTGAATCACCGCGTCGAACGGTTCGGGATATGAGGTGATCGCATCCATGACCGCGATGGCGGCCAGGTAGCTCTCGAAGTTTCCTTCGCACGAGTCCGCACCGAAACGCGGTGTGATTCCGACGATCTCGGTGCCAGGCGACGCGACGCCGCGCGCCGACTCGGCGATCGCATCGGTCATCGAAACCGTCGTGTTGACGTTGGCTACGAGGATTTTCATGGAGGTCCCTACTAGTGCGTGCTGGCCACGGCGATCGGCTCGCCGGAGACATCGTTGAACGGTCCCCGGCGGTCTGCCACCACCATGTACACGATCGCACCGAGTCCTGCGCCGATGAACCAGGAGAACTCCGCGACGACCTTGAACGCCGGAACAAACGCCAGCAGAAGGGCCACTATCGAGGTGACGCCGAGGGCGACCACCGCACGCACATTGACGCCCTTTGCGTAGTGGTATTCACCGTTGGCGTCGGTCGTGAACAGGGCCAAAACGTTGATGTTGGACCGACGCACCAGCCAGTAGTCGGCCATGATGATGCCGAACAGCGGCCCCAGAATGGCACCGAGTCCGCCGAGGAAGTAGTTGATGACGGCAGGGGAGTTGTACAGGTTCCACGGCAGGATCACGAGGCCGATGACGGCCGAGATGAACGCTGCGCGACGGAAGTTCAGGTGCTTGGGGAACAGATTGTTGAGCGCGTAGATCGGTGCGACGAAGTTGGCCATCATGTTCACGGCGACGGTCAGGATCAGCAGGGCGAGTGCCGCGAGCACCAGCAGCAGCGTGTTCGGGACTTCCTTGACGATGTCGGCGGGCGCGTCGATGATGCGTCCGTCGATGCTGAACTGAGCGCCGGCCAGAGTGATGACGATGCCGCCGAACACCAGCATGTTGAGCGGGATGCCCCAGAAGTTGCCTTTCACGATCGCCCGCTTCGACGTCGCGTTGCGGGTGAAGTCGCAGAAGTTGAGGACGAACGTGCCGTAGATCGCGACCCACAGGCTGGCGCCGCCGACGATTTTCAGCCACATGTCGACGCCGGTCAGCGAGTTGGGCGTCGTCCACGCGATGGACCAGTCGGCGTTGTTGAGCATCCAGATCGCGAGCGCGACCATCGTGATCAGAATGACCGGACCGGCGAACGCCTCGTACTTGCGGATCATTTCCATGCCGTAGCTGACGATGACCACCTGGATCACCCACAGCGTGACGAACGAGATCCAGCCGAGCGTCGACAATCCCAGAAAGCTGTTCGAGTCGAGGGTCTGGGCCGACGGTGCGAGCGCGATGATCAAGATGCGCAGCACCACGGACGCGAGGTAGGTCTGGATGCCGAACCATGCGATCGCGACCGCGCCGCGGATGATGGCGGGGATCTGCGCGCCGCGGATGCCGAAGGCGATGCGGCTCATCACCGGGAACGGGACGCCGGTCTTCTCGCCCATGAAACCGGAGAGGTTGAGCAGTAAGAAGAGGAAGGCGCCGCCGAGTCCGAGCGCCACCAGGATCTGCCACCCACCGAGGCCGAGGGCGAACAGTCCGATGGCGAACGAATAGTTGCCCAGGCTGTGCACGTCGTTGGCCCACAACGTGAAGATGTTGTACGCGCCCCACCGGCGGCCTTCGCGCTTGGTGGGCGCGAGATCGGCGTTGTACAGATGCGGACTCACGTCGGCGAGTGGGGTGGCGTCGGTACGGTTGGAGTCGCCGATCAGCCCGGTGGACTCTGTGCTCATGGATACGCCTGTCACGGTCGGAGCGACGACGCTTGCCGCCGCAAACATTCCACTCTGCGGAAGAATTACTCCACAGATTCGATAAGTAACGCGTATCGGACACCCCGTGTCAAGCTTTTCGCCAGATTGACTGTGTCGGCGCTCACACCTAAGGTTTCCCTAGGATGGAGTTTTATTTCCACGATGAGGAATCATGTTCGTAGCCATGAAGAGCAGCCGATGACCGCCGACGCCCCCGAACAGTCGAACCGACCCGATTACGACCTGGTGGTCCGCGGCGAACGCACCCTGACGACGGCAGGAATTGTCGCCCGCGAGATCGGTATCCGAGACGGTCGCGTCGTCGCGATCGAGCCGCTCGGGAGCGGCCTCACCGGCGCGGAGATCATTGAACTCACCGCCGAGCAGGTCATGATCCCGGGCTTGGTCGATACGCATGTGCATGTCAACGAGCCGGGCCGCACCGAGTGGGAGGGGTTCGATTCGGCTACCCGCGCGGCGGCGGCGGGCGGTGTGACGACGTTGATCGACATGCCGCTGAACTCGATTCCGCCGACGGTCAACGTCGAAGCACTGAATGCCAAGCGTGCGGCGGCATCAGGCAAGACACACATCGACGTGGGTTTCTGGGGCGGCGCGATTCCGGGCAACACCGGCGATCTGCGCGCTCTGCATGACGATGGCGTGTTCGGCTTCAAGTGCTTTCTGCTGCACTCGGGCGTCGACGAGTTCCCGCATCTCGACGCCGATGAGATGGAGAAGGACATGGCCGTATTGGCCGGCTTCGACTCCATGATGATCGTGCATGCCGAGGACTCCCGCGCCATCGACCGAGCCCCCTCGGCCGAGGGTGACCGGTACGAACGCTTCCTGGCGTCACGGCCGCGCGGCGCCGAGAACGTGGCGATCGCCGAGGTCATCGAACGCGCTCGGTGGACCGGCGTCCGCGCCCATATTCTGCACCTGTCGTCGTCGGACGCACTGCCCATGCTCGCCACCGCTAAGCGCGACGGCGTCAAGATCACCGTCGAGACCTGCCCGCACTACCTCACCCTCCTCGCCGAGGAGATCCCCAACGGCGCAACCGCATTCAAGTGCTGTCCGCCGATCCGTGAAGCGTCGAATCGGGAACTGCTATGGCAAGGCCTGCTCGACGGCACGATCGACTGCATCGTCTCTGACCACTCGCCGTCGACGGTCGACCTGAAGGACGTCGAGAACGGTGACTTCGGCGTTGCGTGGGGCGGTGTCGCGTCGCTTCAGCTCGGCCTGTCGCTGATCTGGACCGAGGCCAAGCGTCGCGGGATACCACTGACACAGGTGCTCGAGTGGATGGCGGCCAAACCCGCCGAGCTCGCCGGACTGAACAACAAGGGCAAGATCGCCCTCGGCTACGACGCCGATTTCGCGATCTTCGAGCCCGAGTCGGCACAAGTCGTCGACGTGCACAAGCTGCACCACAAGAACCCGATCTGCCCGTACGACGGACGTGCACTCGCCGGTGTCGTGACGGGTACGTGGTTGCGCGGCAAGAAGATTGACTTCAAGACCCCGCAGGGTCGGATGCTGCGCCGCGGCGGGGTGTAGCGCAGCTCGTTCAGCTGTACCGCGCCACAAGCGCACCACCGATCGAAGCGAGGTGGTCGCGCACGCTCTGTGGGTCGATGACTTCGAGCCATTCGGTGAGCCAGGCAATTTCGCCTGCCAGGGCGTACTCGTCGCGGCCGCGGACCACGACCTCGATGCGGCCGTCGGGCGTGGAACCGCCGACTTCGAGGCGGCTGCCGAGCACCATCCGGAGCAGGCCGAGCCCGTCGGGAGCGCACAGCGCGTGGGCCTGAAGGGGAGTGCGCCTTCGATCGATCTCGTCGGCGATCTCGCGCCAGCTCTCGGCGAGGTCGAATCCGTGGGGTCGTTGGACGGGATCCTCGGTCAACTCGACCGAGGAGACGCGGTCGATCCGGAAAGTTCGTCGACCGGCCTCCGTATTCGAGATGAGGTACCACGTCGGCCTTTTGGCCACGATGCCCAGTGGGTGCACGGTCCGCTCGGTCTCCGCGCCCTTGCGGTCGACATAGCCGAGCCGTACCTGGACACCGCGGATCACCGCCCCTTGAAGTTCGTCGAGAAACCGAGGTGGTCGGGGCTCGGGCTGGCTGGATCCCCAGTGTCGTGGGTCTACGACGACCGATGTCGCGGCCGCCTCGGCCTGTTCCCGGAAGGGCTCGGGCAGCGCCCGGATGAGTTTGCGCAGAGCGGACTTCACGCTGGGGGTTGCCGGCGAGGCGGGTCCGGCTACCAGAAACAGCGCGCGAGCCTCGCTCGCGGTCAGCCCGGAGAGGTCGGTGCGAGCGCCGCCCAAGAGGCGCCATCCGCCTCCCCGGCCCGGCATGGCGTACACGGGCACCCCGGCGGTGCTCAACGCTTCGAGGTCGCGGCGGGCGGTGCGCTCGGACACCTCCAACTCCCGGGCGACCTCCGATGCTGTGACCTGCTCGCGCTGTTGCAGGAGGAGGAGGGTGGCTACTAGCCGGTCGGCCCGCATGCAACCACACTTCCACATCAAACTGGTCATTAGGTGACCGGTTTAGGTCGGCACAATGGCGCCATGACCACATCGACCAGTTCCACCACGGACCACCTCACGGACCCCCGGCCGATCCTCGACCGTGCGCTAGCCACCTGCGGGGGCGTAATCGCCGGCGTCCGGCCAGAGCAACTCACGGACCCGACGCCATGCACAGACATGGACGTGCGAGCACTACTCGCACACCTCATCGGCGTGCTTGGCCGAATCGCCGCGCTCGGCAACGGCGATGATCCCTTCGCCGTCACCGACACCCCGGTCGCCGACGATCGCTGGCTCGATGCGTGGCGGGAGTCGGGGAGACGAGTCGCGGATGCCTGGAGCGACGACGCCGTGCTCGAACGACCCATGGCGCTGCCGTGGATCCAAGGCAGCGGCGCCAAGGTGCTGGCGTCCTACTTCTCCGAGCTGACCGTCCACACGTGGGACCTTGCGACGGCGACCGGTCAGCGGCCCGACTGGGACGACACAGTCGTCGCCGCGGCGCTCGACGCGGCACGCCAAATCCTCCCGGCCGAGAACCGCCGAGCGCTCTACGAGGAGATCTCGGCCGCAAGGGGTTTCGACGAGATCGCCGTCCCGTTCGCCGAGGCTGTCCCGATCTCCGACGACGCAACCGTCATCGACCGCCTCGTCGCCTGGAACGGCCGCGATCCGCGCGGCCGATCCTGACGGGGGTCCGCACCCAGGACTGCGGCGACGTCGTGACTGTCCCGCGGGGGCGCACCGCATTTGGTCGTTGCGATCAACTGTGAGTGGTCTATGTCGAACGACTGTCACATTGCTTAGGCAATGCAGATCAGATCAGGCCATTCGCCAAACGCGGCGCCTTGTCCTTGATCTGTGACAGAAAGGGCACACCGACGCCCCGTAGATCTCGGCGAAATACGCCGAACTCTCTCCGGTGGTAATACCTTTGGCGTACAACGACAAGACCACCTCATCGACCCCGGACAGCCGCCGCTGGCGCTTCCTGACGATTTGGGGCTCAAAGGTCGATGCCCGATCGCGCGGCACGTCGAGTGCGACCGCACCGGTGGTGTCGGTCAGCACCGTCTTGGCGCGGGTCCCGTTGCGGAAGTTGCCCGACCCCGCCTCGGGCGGGTCGTGTTTCTCATAACCGAGGTGCTCGGTCATCTCCTCATTGAGCGCGGTCTCCAGGACCGTCTTGGTCAATCGTTTGAGCAGCCCGTCGGGCCCAGTCAGCGATAGGCCCTGTTCCTGGGCCAACCGGACCAGCTCGACAGCCGCCTTCTTCTTCGCCACATCTTCCAGTGTCGCCATCACGGCACCTTTCTCGCCGAGCATCGCTCAGCGTGTCAGTGTTAGAAACACCGTTAGATCCACAGTCCCCGTGAAGCTCGTTGCGGCTCGCACCATTACGGGATAAGCGGCATTTCGCCGCGCTTGCCCCCGACCGACTCAGCCTATCGGGGTTGGGGACTCAACAAACGCACGCTTGCCCGGACACGCAACGCGGCACAATCAGCAGCGATCAACAGAGCCAAGCGGCCGGGGTTTGTTGTTGGTGCGGCTTTTGCCGAGGAGTTCGGCCGTGTGCGGGTGCGGTAGGAGTCGCCAGTGAGTCACCAGTTGGTCGACACTGCTGAACAAATAGTGTTGCTACAGCATCGAATTGACCGGGATGGACGGCTGTGTGTCCACCTCGGCCAGGATTTACTCCTGACGACAACCCACGTTCACATGTGGCGCGGCCCCCAGCCCCCTCATATCGTCTAGCGCGGTGATCGAGGGCCTGCGGCCATGCGATATCTGTGGAAATCGGGAGGCGAGGTTGCGTTGCAAGCCGATCGTCAGCGCTCGCCGAGGATACAGTCCTCCGGTGGGTAGACAGTCGCTCGCCACCGTTCGCAACTGCCGCCGTTGC
>NZ_LQQA01000010.1 GCF_002101965.1 Mycolicibacterium wolinskyi | reverse complement strand
CTGGCCCACAGCCACCCTCAGGTGTCAGCGATGTCCCGAGACATCCACCTGTCAGCGATGTCCCGGATCAGAACATGCCACATACTGACTGCAACCCTAGGCAGAGTGAACAATTAGCCGCAGGGGTGCTTCCCATGTTCCGGCCCAACGAATGTCGATGACCACCTGCCAGCGACATTGTCGCTGATATGCGGGCACCGAAAAATGCGTTAACCAAGTGTCATTCGAGCATAGTGTGGCAGGTGTTATCTCCGGCATGGGGTAGCTGCGAATGCTGTTACGCAAGAGGCGGTTTCCGCGACATTGTCGCTGATATGCGGGCAGGACGACACCTGACGGGCTGAGCGCCGGATCAGCCCAGGCCGATCCGGCGATAGCGCTCGAGCCGGGCCTGCAGCCGTTGTTCACCGGGCACCGCACGTAGCGCGTGCAGCTCGGTGGCGATGGCCGTCGAGAGCCTCGCCGTGAACGCGCGGGGCTCGTCGGCGGCGTCGGGAAGCTCGGGCACGACGACGTCGACGATGCCGTGCCGCAGCAGATCCATCGACCGGACTCCTTGCGCCGCAGCCAGTTCGGCCGCGTGCTCGGTGTCGCGGTACACGATGGCGCTGGCACCTTCGGGTGGCAGCGGGGCCAGCCAGCCGTTCGAGGCCGCCAGCACGCGGTCGGCCGGCACCATCGCGAGCGCGGGCCCGCCGCTGCCCTGACCCATCAGCACCGACACCGTCGGGGTGTCCAGCGTGACGAGTTCGGCAAGGCAGCGCGCGATCTCACCGGCCAGCCCGCCCTGCTCGGCCTCGGTCGACAACGCAGGCCCCGCCGTGTCGATCACGAGAACCAGCGGCAGCCGCAGCTCTGCGGCCAAGGCCATGCCGCGTCGCGCCTCCCGCAGCGCCTCTGGCCCCACGAGACCGCCGACGATGCGCCGCTGGCCGACCACGACGGCGGGCTGACCAAAGAACCGGGCCAGGGCGAGCAACGTCGTCGCCGCCTCACCCCGCTCGGTACCCGAAAGCAGTACCCGATCCGTCGCGCCGTGCCGCAGCAGGAACCCGACCCCCGGCCGGTCGGGCCGTCGGGACGCCTCGACCGACTCCCAGGCCGGCACGTCGGGCAGCGGCTCCGGCGGCGCCGCCTGCGGTGGTGGGCCCGGTGGATCGGCAACGACCCGCAGCGTGCGGTCCAGCGTGTCACGCAGCAGCGCGAGCGGTACCACGCCGTCGATGACGCCGTGGGCATGCAGGTTCTCGGCGGTCTGGACGCCGGCGGGGAACGGTTCGCCGTACAGGTGCTCGTACACGCGGGGCCCGAGGAAGCCGACGAGCGCGCCGGGCTCGGCCGCGGTGACATGGCCGAGCGAACCCCACGACGCGAACACCCCGCCGGTCGTGGGGTGGCGCAGGTAGACCAGGTAGGGGAGATGGGCCTGTTTGTGCAGCTCGACGGCGGCGGCGATCTTCACCATCTGCAGGAACGCGACCGTGCCCTCCTGCATGCGGGTGCCGCCCGAGCTCGGCGAGGCCAGCAGCGGCAGCCCCTCGGCGGTCGCCCGCTGTACCGCGGCGGTGATCCGCTCGGCCGCGGCCACGCCGATCGAGCCCGCCAGGAAGTCGAACTCACAGGCCACGACCGCGACACGGCGGCCGAACACCGTGCCCTCGCCGGTCAGCACCGATTCGTCGAGCCCGGTCTTCGACGACGCCTCGGCCAGTTCGCGCCGGTACTCGTCGCTGGTCGCGACGTCGAGCGGCGGCGCGTCCCAGCTGTGGAACGAGCCCTCGTCGAGCACTGCATCACGAAGGGCCAGGGCGCCGATCCGACTCACGGTCTGAGCGTATATAGGCTGGCCGCATGATTGGTGTCACCCGAGACGGCAACGTCCTGACCCTGGAGCTCCAACGCGCTGAGCGGCGCAACGCGCTGAACTGTGAACTCGTCGACAGTCTGCGGGAAGCGGTGGAGAACGCCGCCAACGAGGATGTCCGTGCGATCGTGCTGACCGGCCAGGGCCCGGTCTTCAGCTCCGGCGCCGACCTGACCGACGCCGCCGGGATGGCGGAGAAACTGCCCGACAAGGCGCTCGCGCTGAACCTGGCGATCGACAAGACGCCGGTCCCCGTCATCGGCGCGATCAATGGTCCGGCGATCGGCGCAGGCGTCATCCTCGCGATGATCTGCGATCTCCGGGTCGTCGCTCCGGACGCATACTTCCAGTTCCCCGTCGCGAAATACGGCCTTGCACTGGATAACTGGAGCATCCGCCGGTTGACCTCGCTGGTCGGCTACGGCCGCGCGCGGGGCATGCTGCTCGCCGCCGAGCGTCTCACGTCCGATGTCGCGCTGCAGACCGGGATGGCCAACCGCATCGGCACGCTCGCCGATGCGCAGAAGTGGGCTGCCGAGATCGCGGGGTTCGCGCCGCTGGCACTGCAGCACGCCAAGCGCGTGCTGAACGACGACGGCGCATACGAGGAACAGTGGCCGGCCCACAAGGAACTGTTCGACAAGGCGTGGGCCTCCAAGGACGTCATCGAGGCACAGGTGGCCCGCATCGAGAAGCGGCCGCCGAACTTCACCGGAGCCTGA
Source organism: Mycolicibacterium wolinskyi (assembly GCF_002101965.1). Lineage (GTDB taxonomy): Bacteria > Actinomycetota > Actinomycetes > Mycobacteriales > Mycobacteriaceae > Mycobacterium > Mycobacterium wolinskyi. The sequence continues at coordinate 483,320 of NZ_LQQA01000010.1, read as the reverse complement.
CGTGTTGCGCGCGGCGCTGCGATGGGGGGTCCGGTCGGCGTCCCTGCTGGCCGGAGGTTGGCTGTTGCGCGCGTTGAGCGGCACGTACGCGTCGGTGGGTGCGGGGCGGCGGGACATCCGCCCGGTGGCGGGGCGGTCGCCGCAGTACGACGGCGACGTGTTCGTCAACATCGAGCCTGCCTCGCCGGGCATCAGCATGAACCGCGAGGAGCGGCGGCTGCTGCTCACGGAGATGTTCGGCAGCAAGGGCGCGAGCTGGCCCACCGGGCCGATACCGCTGGCCGAACCCGCCGACGGTGAGGCAGAGGCGTGCGCGGTGTCGTGGTACGGCCACTCCACCGCGCTGATCGAGGTCGACGGCTACCGCGTGCTCACCGATCCGATCTGGAGCAGGCGCTGCTCGCCGTCACGGGTGGTGGGGCCGCAGCGGCTGCACGAACCGCCGCTGCCGCTGGAAGCGTTGCCCGCGGTGGATGCCGTGCTGATCAGCCACGACCACTACGACCACCTGGACATCGACACCATCATCGGGTTGGCCCGCACGCAGCGGTCGCCGTTCGTGGTGCCGCTGGGCATCGGTGCGCACTTGCGCAAGTGGGGCATACCGGAGCACCGGATCGTCGAACTCGATTGGAACGAAAGCCACCGCATCGGCGACCTGACGCTCGTGTGCACGCCGGCCCGCCACTTCTCCGGTCGGATGTTCCGTCGGAACTCCACGCTGTGGGCGTCGTGGGCGATCGTCGGGCCGACGCACCGCGCATTTTTCGGCGGCGATACCGGCTACACCAAGAGTTTTGCCGAGATCGGGTCGGACCATGGGCCTTTCGACCTGACGCTGCTGCCGGTCGGGGCGTATCACCCGGCCTGGCCGGACATCCACATGAATCCCGAAGAGGCGGTCCGCGCACACCTCGACATCACCGATTCCGGACTGCTGGTGCCCGTGCACTGGGCGACGTTCCGCCTGGCTCCGCACCCGTGGGCCGAACCGGTGCACCGGCTGCTCGCGGCTGCCGACCCGGCCGGCATCCAGGTCGCCGTTCCGAAGCCGGGTCAGCGGGTGGACCGGGACTCGCCGGTGGCTGACCCCTGGTGGCAGTTGTAGCGCCAATGCACGGCTCGGCGGCGCGTTTGCGGGCATACTCGCGTTCTGTGTCCACCTTCCGTACGTTGGCTCTCGCGGTGGCGATGGGTCTGGCACTGACGAGCTGCTCAGATGCCGCGCAACCGGCGTCATCGTTCGCCGACGAGCCGCCGCCTCTTGTGCCCGCGATGCCGTTGCCGGAGAACGCTGTCGACAACGCGGTCGCCCAACTTGACCGCATCGCCGAGGAACTCATGCGCGATTCGGGGATTCCCGGCATGGCTGTCGCCGTCGTTCATGGCGGAAAGACCGTATACGCGAAAGGTTTCGGCGTACGCAACGCCGACGACGGCGATGCCGAAGGCAACCGGGTCGATCCGGACACGGTGTTTCAGCTCGCCTCGCTGTCGAAGTCGTTGTCCGCCACCGTGGTCGCACATCAAGTGGGTGCGGGCGCGATCGGTTGGGACACCCCGATCGTGTCCGAGTTGCCGTGGTTCGCACTGTCGGACCCCGTCGTCACCCGCATGGTCACGGTGGGGGACATGTTCGCCCACCGCTCCGGGCTGCCCGACCACGCCGGTGACCGGCTGGAAGATCTCGGTTACGACCGCCGCCAGGTGCTGGACCGGCTCCGTCAACTACCGCTCGACCCGTTCCGGATCTCCTACGCCTACACCAACTTCGGGTTGACGGCGGCGGCCGAGGCGGTGGCAGCGGCTGCGGGCAAGAGTTGGGAGGACCTCTCGCACGACGTCCTGTACGGGCCGTTGGGCATGGAGTCGGCAAGCTCGCGGTTCGCCGACTACGAGGCCAATCCGGATCGCGCGGTCGACCACATCCGGATCGACGGTCGTTACGAACCCAAGTACGTGCGCGACCCCGACGCGCAGTCGCCGGCAGGCGGGGTGAGCTCATCGGTCAACGACGTGGCTCGTTGGCTCACCATGGTCCTGGCCGACGGTAGCTTCGAGGGCCGTCAAATCGTCGACGCGAAAGCACTTCTCCCCGCGGTGAGCCCGCAGATCGTGTCGAGCCCTCCCACCGATCCCGCGATGCGGTCGGGTTTCTACGGATACGGCTTCAACGTCGGGACGACGTCTGCCGCGCGTACCCAGATCAGCCATTCGGGCGGCTTCGACACCGGCGCCGCGACCAACTTCGTCGTCATCCCCTCGGCCGATGTGGCGATCGTCGCGTTGACCAACGCGAGCCCGACGGGTACTCCCGAAACGCTGACCGCCGAGTTCGCCGACCTCGTGCAGTTCGGCGAGGTCCGCCAGGACTGGCGCAAGCTCTATGCCGACGCGTTCGCACCGATGGACGCCCCGGAAGGCGAGCTGGTCGGTAAGCAACCGCCGGCCAAACCCGCTCCCGCCAAACCACTTTCGGATTATGTCGGCGTCTATCGCAACGACTATTGGGGGCCGGCCACGGTCACCGAGCGGGACGGCAAGCTGTCGTTGGCGCTGGGCCCGAAGTTGGTGGTACCGCTGCAGCACTGGGACGGCGACATCTTCACCTTCTCGTTCGTCACCGAAAACGCCCCGCCGGGGACGGTCTCCAAGGCGACGTTCGCCGGTGACAGACTGACGTTGGAGTATTACGACGAGGACCGGATGGGGACCTTTTTGCGATGACGACGATCACTGCCACCGGCCTCACCGACGCCGAGGTCGCCGAGCGCGTCGCCGACGGCAAGACGAACGATGTGCCGACTCGCGCTGCCCGCACGGTCTCGGAAATCGTGCGGGCCAACGTGTTCACGCGCATCAACGCGATCCTCGGGGTGCTGCTGATCATCGTGTTGTCCACCGGTTCGGTGATCAACGGTGCGTTCGGGTTGCTCATCATCGCCAACAGCGCGATCGGCATCATCCAGGAGATCCGGGCGAAGCAGACGCTCGACAAACTGGCGATCGTGGGCCAGGCGAAGCCGACGGTGCGCAGACAGTCGGGCACCCGTTCGGTGATGCCCAGCGAGGTCGTGCTCGACGACATCATCGAATTGGGGCCCGGCGATCAGATCGTCGTCGACGGTGAGGTCGTCGAGGAAACCAACCTCGAGGTCGACGAGTCCCTGCTCACCGGTGAGGCCGATCCGATAGCCAAAGACGCGGGCGATGCCGTCATGTCGGGCAGTTTCGTCGTCGCGGGAACCGGCGCCTACCGGGCGACCAAAGTCGGGCGGGAGGCCTACGCCGCCAAGCTCGCCGAAGAGGCTTCGAAGTTCACGTTGGTGAAATCCGAACTCCGTAACGGCATCAACAAGATTCTGCAGTTCATCACGTATCTGTTGGTCCCGGCCGGCCTTTTGACGATCTACACGCAGTTGTTCACCACCGATGCCGACTGGCGCGACGCGGTGCTGCGCATGGTCGGTGCGCTGGTGCCCATGGTTCCCGAAGGCCTGGTGCTGATGACGTCGATCGCGTTCGCGGTCGGCGTGATTCGGCTGGGCAGGCGTCAATGCCTGGTCAACGAGCTCCCTGCGATCGAGGGCCTGGCCCGCGTCGACGTGGTGTGCGCGGACAAGACCGGCACGCTGACCGAGAACGGTATGCGGGTCAGCGATCTCAAGCCCGTCACCGAAAGCGCGGTGGCCGAGGTGCTGGCGCAGCTGGCGGCCGATGACGCGCGCCCCAACGCCAGCATGGCCGCGATCGCCGAGGCCTACAAGATGCCGCCGGGCTGGACGGCGACCGCGACGGCCCCGTTCAAATCGGCCACCAAGTGGAGCGGCGCGTCCTATGGCGAGCACGGCAACTGGGTGATCGGCGCACCGGACGTCTTGTTGGACTCCACGTCTCCGGTGGCCGAGCAGGCCGAGGAGATCGGCGCCCAAGGCCTGCGGGTGCTGCTGGTGGGATCGTGCGACGTCGCGGTCGATGCGCCGGACGCGCCGGGCACCGTCACCCCCGTCGCGCTCGTGGTGTTGGAGCAGCGGATTCGTCCCGATGCCGGCGACACGCTGGATTATTTTGCGTCCCAGCATGTCTCGGTGAAGGTCATCTCCGGCGACAACGCTGTCTCGGTGGGTGCGGTGGCAGGCAAGCTCGGGCTGAACGGCGAGACCATGGACGCCAGGCAGCTGCCGCACGAGCCCGAGCAGCTCGCGGATACGCTCGAGGAGTACACGACGTTCGGCCGGGTGCGGCCGGATCAGAAGCGGGCCATGGTGCACGCGCTGCAGTCGCGTGGCCACACCGTCGCGATGACCGGTGACGGTGTCAACGACGTGCTCGCCCTCAAAGACGCCGACATCGGCGTCGCGATGGGGTCGGGCAGCTCCGCGTCCCGTGCGGTCGCGCAGATCGTGCTGCTGGACAACAAGTTCGCGACGCTGCCCTACGTGGTGGGCGAGGGACGCCGCGTGATCGGCAACATCGAGCGGGTATCCAATCTGTTCCTCACCAAGACGGTCTATTCGGTGCTGCTGGCGATCCTGGTGGGTATCGGCGGCCTGTCGGCGCGGTTCTTCGGCACCGATCCGCTGTTGTTCCCGTTCCAGCCGATTCACGTCACCATCGCGGCGTGGTTCACGATCGGCATCCCGGCGTTCATCCTGTCGCTCGCACCGAACAACGAGCGGGCCCACACCGGATTCGTGCGGCGGGTCATGACGGCGGCGCTGCCGTCGGGTCTGGTGGTCGGCACTGCCACGTTCGTCTCGTACCTGATCGCCTATCAAGGCCGGGCAGCGACGCCGGTGGAGGAAACCCAGGCATCGACGGCGGCGTTAATAACGTTGCTGGTGTCGTCGGTGTGGGTGTTGTCCGTGGTGGCCAGGCCGTATGAGTGGTGGCGGGTTGCCCTGGTCGCGGTTTCGGTCGTCGCGTACCTCCTGATCTTCGCGATGCCGTGGACTCAGCACCTGTTCCTGCTGGACCCGTCCAATCTGGCGCTCACCGCGACCGCACTCGGCATCGGCCTCATCGGGGCGGTGCTCATCGAGGTGCTGTGGTGGGTTCAGGGCGCTGTACTGGGCGAACGGCGGCGCTTGTGGAGATAGCTGGCAACGGGAAGAATAGCGGCCGTTCCCAGAGTTATCGAAACGATAGGGTGGGCAAATGGGATTTCTGGACAAGGTGAAGGACACGTTGTCGAAGAACGCCGACAAGGTCGATTCGGCGATCGACAAGGCTGGTGACATCGTCGACCAGAAGACGCAGGGCAAGTACGCCCAGCATGTCGACAAAGCGCAGGACGCCGCCAAGAACGCCATCCGTAAAGACGATCCGCAGGCACCGCAGCAATAACACATGGCCAAACTTTCAGTCTCCGTCGAGGTTCCACTGCCGCCGGAGAAGGCGTGGGAGTACGCCTCTGACCTGTCCCGTTACCACGAATGGCTGAGCATTCACCGCGCCTGGCGGTCGAAGTTGCCGGAAACCCTGGAAAAGGGCACCGTCATCGAATCGATCGTCGAGGTCAAGGGCATGCTCAACCGGGTCAGGTGGACCCTGGTCCACTACAAGCCACCGGAGGCGCTGACCCTCAACGGCGACGGTCGCGGCGGGGTCAAGGTCAAACTGATCGGCAAGATCAAACCTGCGGGTGAGGGCTCGACGGTCGGGTTCGATCTGCACCTCGGCGGGCCGGCCCTGTTCGGGCCGATCGGCATGGTTGTTGCAGCTGCGCTCAAGAGCGACATTCAGGAATCGCTGAACAAGTTCAAGGAGCTTTACGCGCCGTCGGTGTAGGCCGCGGTCAAACGGTGAGTAGCACCCACATCGCTGCGACCGAACCCAAAGCCGCTGCGCCGTAACAGCACACCGCGATCACCGGGTCGAACCGGCCGACCTGCAGCCCGTGCTCGAGCGTGAACCGGAATCGATGTGCCCAGTGGAACAGGGCGAGCACGAAGAGGCCGGCCAGCACGATCCGGGTGATCGGGTGGCGCACAACGGCCAGCAGGTGTGCCGGGTCGGCGTCGAGCAGGCCGAGCGGGAACACCACGCCGAACAACAGCATCAGCACCGGCAGGACCAGTGCGGACACCATGCCGCCCGCCGAGAACAGCAGCCAGAAGAACGGCTCGGGGGATCGTCGGGTGGGTGCGCTCATGCCAGCACCACCCACGCGATGATCGCCGACACCACGAGCCACGCCACGTAGTGCCCGGCCAACACGGTCCGCTCCGGCACACGCCGGCCCCGCAGGTGAATCACGATCGCGTGGGGCGCCAACCCGAGCCAGGTGATGGTGTGCAGCAGCAGGAACGCCAGCGTCACGAGGTTCAGCACCACAATGACCGGATTGGCGCTGAAGTCGAGGAACTGCTGGTAGTCGCCGCTGCCCACCGCCCACACCCCGACCGCGAGATAGACGACGGACCACGCCACGAACACACTGCTGAGTTCACGCAGCATGAACACCAGGTAGGACCGCCGTTTGGCCCACCAGAGCATGGGCATCGGCGCACGGTACTCGGGCATCGAGGTGCTCATCGGACGGCCCGCCTCGACCGGAAGGGCATCACCAGGTCCCTGACCGAATGCTTTGCGGCAGTGAGCTTGTACTGCTGGATGGCGCCGGCCGGGTCGACGCCTTTCGGGCATGCGGTCGAGCATTCGCCGACGTAGGTGCAGGCCCATGCGCCGTCGGCGGCGGCCAGCACGTCGCGGCGGTCGGGTTCGCCTTCGTCGCGGGAGTCCAGGTTGTAACGCTGGGCCAGTGCGATCGCGGCCGGCCCGAGAAAGTCCGGTTCCAGGCCGTATACCGGGCATGCCGAGTAGCACAGCATGCAGTTGATGCACATGCTGAACCGTTTGTAATCCTCCAATTCCGCTGGGGTCTGCAGGTATTCGCCGTCCTCCGGTGAGAGTTCGTCGTCGCGGATGATCCACGGCTTGACGCGGGGAAGTTTGGCCATGAAGTCGCTGATGTCGACGACCAGATCGCGGATCACCGGGAAGTTGCGCATGGGTTCGACGCGGACCGGCCCGGGCAGATAGTCGACGAGGAACGTCGCGCAGGCAAGTTTCGGATCACCGTTGATCGTCATGCCGCAGCTTCCGCAGATGCCCATGCGGCATGACCATCGGAACGTCAGGGTCCCGTCCAGTCGATCCTTGATGTAGTTCAGCCCGTCGAGCACCGCCCATTCGCGGGTCAGCGGCACTTCGTACGCCTGCAGCGTCGGCTCGGAGTCGGTCTCCGGCTGATATCGGGTCACTTCCATGACAATTCGTTCTGCGCTCATGGGTCATCTCCCGTAGACACGTTCGCCCGGCGGCCAGCGCGTGATGGTCACCGGCAGATACTCGACACGTGCCGAACCGTCGGACTGCCGATGTATCAGGCTGTGCGCGAGGTATCGATCGTCGTCGCGTTTCGGAAAATCGGTGCGTTGGTGCGCGCCGCGGGATTCTTCGCGGTGCAAGGCGGATTCGACGATCGTCTGCGCCACATCGAGCATCCCGGACAGCTCCAGCAACCCGGTCAGTTCGGTGTTGAACGTGAGGCTGTGGTCGTCGAGGCCGGATTTGAGGAACCGCTCCTGCAATTCGCGGATCTTGTCGGCGGCCTCGGCCAATGTCGGCCCGTCGCGGTAGATGCCCGCCGCGGTCTCCAGGATGGTCTGCATCTCGGTGCGGATGTCGGCGATCCGCTCGCCACCGTCGTTGTGGCGCTGCAGTTCCCGTTCCAGCCGGCGTTCCTCGTCACGCGCCATGTGCTCGACCGCGGACGTGGCGGCGCCGCCGCCGCCGGCATACTCGGCGGCGGCCTGCCCGGCCCTCGCACCGAACACCAGCAGTTCGGGCAGCGAGTTGGAGCCGAGCCGGTTGGCCCCGTTGATGCTCACACACGCCGTCTCACCCGCGGCGTAGAGTCCGGAAAGCGGTGTGGCTCCATTGATGTCGGTGTGGACACCGCCCATCATGTAGTGCACCACCGGCCGCACCGGAACGAGCTCGCTCACCGGGTCGATGTGCTGGTAGTCGCGGCACAGCTCCCGCACGAACGGTAGCTTGGCGTCGATGAGCTGCGCGCCCAGATGTCGGAGGTCGAGGTAAACCACCGGGCCGTAAGGGGTTTCCGCCGTGCGGCCCTTGTCGAGTTCGTGTACGAATGCCTGTGACAGCCGGTCGCGCGGGCCGAGTTCCATGCTGCGCAGCTTGGGCTCGGGAGTCGGGGTGCCCAGGTCGTAGTCCTGTAGGTACCGGTAGCCGTCCTTGTTGAGCAGCCAACCACCCTCGGCGCGTGCGGCTTCGGTGATCAGGATGCCGGTGAACGGCAGCCCGGTCGGGTGATACTGCACGAACTCCATGTCCTTGAGCGGCGCACCCGCCCGGAACGCGAGTGCCATGCCGTCACCGGTCTTGATGTTGGCGTTGGTGGTGAACGGGAACACCCGGCCGCATCCGCCGGTGCACACGATCACCGCGTCGGCCAGGATGGTCTCGATGCGACCGGTGGCCAGTTCGATCGCCACCACGCCACGAACCACCCCGTCCTCGACGAGCAGCGTGGTGGCGAACCACTCGTCGTAGCGCGCGATGTCCCCGTAGGCGAGCACCCGCTGAAACAGCGTGTGCAGCAGGTGAAATCCGGTCTTGTCGGCAGCGAACCAGGTACGGAGCTTCTTCATCCCGCCGAACGCGCGCACGGCGATGTGCCCGTCCGGTTTACGGCTCCACGGGCAGCCCCAGTGTTCGAGTTGCATGAGTTCAAGCGGCGCCTCGTTGACGAAGGCCTCGACCGCGTCCTGGTCACACAGCCAGTCACCGCCGGAGATGGTGTCGTACGCATGCTCGTCGATGCTGTCGTCGGCGCCGGCCACGGCAGCCGCGCCACCCTCGGCCGACACCGTGTGACTGCGCATCGGGTAGACCTTCGACACGATTGCCACCGACAGCTTCGGGTTGGTCTCGGCGATGGCGATCGCAGCACGCAGTCCGGCGCCGCCCCCGCCGATCACCACGATGTTGTGCGAGGCCGTCACGGTCGGAGCTCACTGCCGAGTCTCACACTTCCCAGGCCTCGTGCTCGCCGCAGCGTTCGTCGCGCAAAATCCTGCCGTCGTGTCGGATGGTCCGGACGCTGATGCATCCGTCGTGGTAGGTGTGCCGGGTTTCGCGGCAGCCGCACGAGAACTTGAGGTCGTCGTAGCTCAGGCCGTCGTCGTCGTTCTCGAGGTGGCGATCACCTTCGGCCATGCGTCCGCATGGCGCTTTCGTTCTGGAGAAATGCGTGGTCTGTTTCGTGGGGTGGGTGGCCATCGTCCCGCCTCCTCGGGTCTCAGGCATGTGGTCTAGATCACATCAGCGTATGCCCGTCAAGGCGCACAGTCCATGGTTTGGACCACGAGATCGCCGATGCTGATCTTGAGGAGCTCAGCCGTTGTGTGCCGGGAGGTGCGTCTTGACGATGCGTAGCGGCAGCTCGGGCAGGCTGCATGTCGCCGACGGCCACGTGATCTCCGGAACGTACCCGGGGGCAAGCTCGAATTCGGGTATGCGGGCCAGCCATTCGGTGACCACCAGTTTCAGTTCCATCCGCGCCAGGTGGGACCCGAGGCAGCGGTGTGGGCCGCCGCCGAAGCCCCAGTGCTTGTGCAGCCTGCCGTCCAGCACGAAGTCGTCGCCGGACAGTTCGTCGCTACCGTCGCGGTTGATCGCGCCGAGACACAGGCGGACTTCGGATCCGGCAGGCAACGTGACACCCGCGATGGTGACGTCGCGCGTCGTGACCCGTCCGACCACGGGAGCTGCCGGTTCCAGCCGGACCATCTCTTCGACAAACGCCGCGACGCCGTCCGGATTCTGCACCAGCGCCGAACGCAGCGCGGGCCGGCGGGCCAGTTCCAGCAACGTGGTGCCGATGGTGGCGGTGACGGTGTCCAGGCCGGCGAGTACGAAGACCACCGATAGTCCGACGGCCTCGTTGTCGGTGAGTGGATCGTCGCCGTGCAGCAAGTGAGACAGAATGCCGCTACGTGGGTTGTCGCGTTGTTGGGCAATGGCTTCGGTGAGATAGGTATAGAGCTCCACCGCCGGTGCGAGGTCGACGCTGTCGGGATCGGTCGTCAGGCTGAACGCGATGATCGCGTCCTTCCACGCGATGAGTCGTTCGCGGTCCTCGAGGGGAAGCCCGAACAAAGTGAGGAATACCTGCGACGGATATGGTGTGGCCACGTCAGCCATCGCCTCGCACTCGTCGCGGGCGGCGATCGACTCGACGATCTCGATGGCCTGGGCCTGAAGCGACGGCAGCAGCGCGCCGAGCGTCTGCGGACTGAAGAACGGTTGGAGTAGTCGTCGATACCGCGTGTGTTCGGGAGGATCGAAACCCAGCGGCACCAACGGAACCGGGCTGATCATGTCGTCGTACGGAATCCGCGACGAGAAGACTTCTGGATTGCGCAGTGCGGCAAGGACTTCCTCACGCCGCGTCAGGTAGTACCACCCGTCGCCGTAGAGGACGGGCCCGAGATCGCGCAGGTGCGCCCATCCCGTGCCGCGGTCACGGGCCATGGGTAGGTCGCCGTAGCGGACGTGGGGTAGTGCCGGAATCATCGGCGGACCAGTCCGCGGGGCCGGATGACCCGGTATGTCATGGCGTGCCTTGCTGTTCGGCGGCTTGACGCGCCTCGCGCTCGTCGTGGATCCGGACGAGCTCACGGAATCCGATCCGGTTGTACTTGGGTACCGGCTGGATGCCCCACTCGTCCTGCGCGGTGTCTTTGCCTTCGGCGCCTTCCGGAGGGCCGAATGCCGGGTACGGAACCTTGCACTCGAGCGTGTCGTCGGAATAGCGCACTTTGAGCAGTTCACTGCAGATCTCGGTGAGGCTCAAGGTGGGGTAGCCGTAGTAGACCGCCATGAACGGGAGGGTGAACGCACCCTCGATGACGAGGGCCACCAGGCACACGAGCACCGCGCGCTTGATCCACTTGTGCATCCTGGCGTAGTACGGCGTGGTTCCCGGTGGGAGGTCCTCGGGCTTCTCAGTGGTTTCGGGTGTCGTTGTCACAGTTGCTCCTCAGTCGGTGAAGATTTCGCGATTCACCGTGTGCAGGTACGGGATTGCGAGGAAGGGCGTGATGTAGAAGATGTCGTAGAGCCACCACCCGATGACGGGGAACACGACTCCGGCGAAGCGCACATCGGCGAACATCGTCATGTTGAAGACGTAGAGACACCAGATGAGCACACCCATCCAGCAGGTGATGATCATCCATTGGTGACCCCAGCGCTTCATTTGCAGGAATCCGATTGCGGCAGCGCACCGCATTGCGAAGACGGTGACGATCATGCCGAACACCATCGACTTCTCGCCGGGCCCGGCCGCGCCGCCGATCCATAGTTCGTTGTAGTGCCAGAAGTAACCGGCGTCGAACATCGCGCCCCAGCCGACCATCAGCACCCGGTTGATGAGGGTGTGGTTGGCGACCAGGTCCAGCGCCCACCCGAGGCTGTTGAGCATGCCGTCGATCAGCACGAGATAGCCGATGAGCGTGACGATCATCGGCCGCACGGAATACCCGGCGCGCAACGCTTGGCGCTGTAACCACACCCCGCGCATGAAGATCGGGAAGCCGATGAGCCCGGGCGCCCACATGCCCATCAGCGCGGCACCGGTGATCATCCACTTGTCGGCCCGGCGCTGCGCGAGCCGGGACTGCTCGTGATGCTCGTCGAGGCTGAGGGATTCCTTGCCGGATTCTGTTGTCGCCGTCACAATTCCCACCAGCCGCGCGCGAACGACATGTAGAGCTGGATGAGGAACATCGTCAGCAGATATCCGTAGATGACGATCTGCAGAACGATGAGCGCCTTCTTGCGGTTGCGTTCCTTCTGATCCACCATGGCGGCGTTTCCTTCCTAGGTGCTGGTGCTGTCGGCGTCGGCGAGGCTCGCGGCGGCCACCTCGCGCAGTCCTTCGGTGATCGCGCCGTCGCTCGACAGCGGTGCGAGAACACAGGCGTCGGCGGCTTCGAGTTCCGTTGCGCCTGCGGCGATCAGATGCGCCGCCGTGACGAGGACGCGCGTCGACGGCGGTTCGAAATGAAATGCCTCATCAGCGGTCCGGATTGCGGTGGCACACCGGACCAGACGCTGCGCGGTCGGCAGTTCGACCCCCGACTCGGCGACGATCACCTCGGCTTCGCGCTCGGGCGGCAGATACCGCATCGGCAGCGTGACGAACCGCTGCCGGAACGATGGTTTGAGTTCCTTCAGTGAGCTGCGGTAGGCGGGGTTGTAGGAGCACACCAGCATGAAAGTCTCTGGTGCATGGACGACTTCACCGGCGCGATCCAGGTAAAGCGTGCGCCGGTGGTCGGTGAGCGAATGCAGGACGGCCAGTGAATCGTGCCTTGCCTCGACGACCTCGTCGAGGTAGCAGATCGCACCTTCCTTGACCGCGCGCGTGAGCGGCCCGTCCGTCCACACGACGTCACCGCCGGTGACCATGAACCGGCCGACGAGGTCGGAGCTCGTCAGATCGTCGTGGCAGCTGATGGTGGTGACCGGCCGGCTCAGCAGCAGTCCCATGTGCTCGACGAGGCGGGTCTTGCCGCATCCCGTCGGGCCGGTGAGCATAACGGGCAGGCGCTGCCGATATGCCTGCTCGAACAGCTGAACCTCATTGCCGTTGGCGTAGTAGTTGTCTGTCATGCGTTGACCAGCTCCCGGTGGACGTGGGCGAGGACGCGGGGAAGTTCTTCGACGCGGCGGATACGTTGGGACCGTTTGGGGCCGAACACTTCCGGCAACGGATCGACGCGGGTTGGGCCGACGCCGACGTAGTACATCGAGACGCCGGCCTCGTTGGCTTCCTCGACCGCGTGGGCGGCGTCGGCCCAGGCGTAGCGGCCCTCATAGCCCTCGTCGGAGATCAGGCCGTCACCGATGACGATGAGCAACCGTCTCTCCGATGGTTGGGCGAGCAGGCGGCTCGTCATGTGCCGCAGCGGCGCACCGAGTCTGGTGTAGCCGCCGGTGGACAGGCCGAGGCTGCCGGGCGGAACGAATCGGCGCTCTTCGAAGTCCTTGAGACAGCGCACTTCCACGCGATGGCGGGTGTTGCCGGTGAACGTGAATATGCCGTGGCGTTCGCGGGCCGATGTCATCGCGCGCGACAGCGCGTCGGCACACGCTAGTTCGAGTTTGAAGATCCTGCCCCCGTGCACCCCCAGCGAGGAGCTGCCATCGAGCAGCAGTGCGGTGCTGACGTCGCGGCTTGCGGGCAACAGTTCACGGAAGAGGCGCGGTTCGACCGCCTCGCCCGTCGTCAGGTCGATGTAGTGGTCGACGTACTTGTCGATGTCGAGGTCGGAACCGTCCTCCAGCCGGTTCTTCATCGCCCGATGGGTGTTCTCCTCGAACCACTTCCGGACATCGACCGCGATTACGCCGGGCTGCCGGTGGCGCTGGGTGTATGCCTGCTCGAGAACGGCGACGTGGTCGGGCATGAAGCTCTTGGTCCACGCGTTCCATTCCGGGTAGGGGATGCCCGGCCGGTGGTCGGGTGTGATGTCGAGGTCGTTGTCCTGGGGCCGGCTGGGCGGCGGCAGATTCGGGTTGCGCACGCCGCCGTCACCGCCGACGGGAACGGAATGCGCGCGGGGCAGCCGCTTCTGCGTGGATGTCCACGGCAGCCGCCCGAAGGCGCGGCGCAACTTGTCGGACAAGCCCTGTGGCAGTGTGTACGCCCGCGGCAGGCTGCCGAGGAGTGGGTTCAGTGGGAGTTGTTGTGCGGTGCGCGCCAGTGTGATTGCGCGGTTCAGCATTTCCGTGGCGTCCATGTCGGCGTGGGCGGGTTCGAGGTCTGGCAGCGCCGCGTGCAGGTCGGCCAGCAGTCCGGGCCAGTTCTCGGCGACCCAACCCAGAGCGACGCCGGCCTCGATGAGGGTGAGCGCGGCGAGTTCGCGTGTTGACAGCTCGTTGAGGCGATAGTCGACGACCCGCTCCTTGGACGGCGAGCACTGCAGTGCCACACCGCATGTCAGTGTTCGGCGGGTCCAATCGCGATGCGGTGGATACGGCACATGTACGACGTCGAGCAGGGAGCTCAGGCCGAAGCCGCGGTGCTGGCCGCTGACCAGGCGAGCCCCGGTGCGGCGCTGACCGCTCAATGCCACCGCGGTGACGGCGCAACTGCGCTCGGTCGCCATGGCATGTGCGTCGCTGAGTTCCGACATCGCGTGCGTCCGGGCCTTCAGAACGTGCCGATGTTGGAGAACATCCAGTACCAGAACCAGATGATCAAGCCGGTACCGCCCCAGGCGGCCACATAACGCAGTATTTCCCAAACCCAGTCCATGTCATATCTCCAGTCCGCGTAGGGCCGTCGCGACGAGTTCTGCCAGCATCGCGTCACGCTTCTCGTTGTTGGCGGTGGTGGTCAGCACGCCATAGATCCCCAGCAGGAAGAACGCGGCGCTGTAGAACGCATCGACCTCGGGATGTACTTCGCCGTCACCGCGGGCGCGCTCGATCTCGCGGACCAGCAGCACGATGAGGGGGTGGTCGGTCCACTCGTCCATGGTGGGGCGTGAGGGCGAAAAGTGGAGTGCCAACACTTCTTTGAAAAGTATCGGGCCGAAGCGCTGCTCCAGGCGGGTCACGAGGCGGACGAGTTCGGTCAGCGCCGTCGCGAGATCATGATCGATGTCGAGAAAGCGCGCGAATTCGGTTGCCATGCGCGTCTCTTCGCGTCGCTCCAGCTCGAGCAGGACGTGCTCCTTGCTGGGGAAGTGGAAGAAGAACGTACCGTGGGCCACGCCCGCGGCATTGACGATCGCGCCGACGTCTGCCCCGGCCATACCCGACGCCTGGAACTCGGCGATGGCCGCGCCGAGTATCCGCTCCCGCGTCTGCAAGCGGCGCAAATCGCGTGCCGTCTGCTTGAGCTGTGGCGCCATGTTCGTTCTTTCTAGACCTATTACTGACTTAAGTCAATGAGGTGAGTCATCGACTAGTCGGAGAAGATCTCGCGGTTGACCGAATGCAGGTAGGGGATCGCCAGGAACGGGGTGATGTAGAAGATGTCGTAGAGCCACCACCCGACGACCGGCAGCACGACGCCGGCGAATCGCACGTCGGCGAACATCGTCATGTTGAACACGTAGAGGCACCAGATGACGATGCCCATCCAGCAGGTGATGATCATCCACTGGTGACCCCAGCGCTTCATCTGCAGGAATCCGATCGCGGCGGCGATCCGCATGGTGAAGACGGTGAGGATCATGCCGACTTCCATGGCCTTCTCGCCGGGTGCCGATGCGCCACCGAGCCAGAGCTCGTTGTAATGCCAGAAGTACCCGGCGTCGAACATTGCGCCCCAGCCGTTCAACAGGATTCGGGCCAGGATGGTGTGGTTGGCGACCAGGTCCAGCGCCCAGCCCACCGTGTTGATCGCGGCGTCGATGATGACCAGATAGCCGATCAGTGTGACCAGCATCGGGCGGACGGACAACCCGTCACGCTGGGCCTTGCGAAGCAGCCACACACCGCGCAGGAACAGTGGCAATCCGAAGATGCCGAGAGCCGCGGTACCGATCAGCAGGCTCCCGGAGATGAGCCATTTGTCGGCCTGGCGCTGTGCGCGCTGCGAGGCCGCCATGTGCTCGTCGAGCCCGCTCGCCGGCGGGCGCGCGACCGTGTCCCGACTACCGCCACGGCTTGGGCTGAACGTCGGCAGCTTCATGAACGCTGACTGTAGTCAATAATCGTCAGTAGTCAATCGGCTAGTTTCAACCTCCGCGAGCAGACGTAAAGTCGCATCTTTCGGACCACTTCTGTGCGAGTCTGTGTCTGCTCGCCAACCAGTGAGGGTTATCTATGCGCAGAGTGGTGCAGTTCTCCACGGGCAATGTCGGTCGACACTCGCTGCGAGCGATCATCGGCCGCCCGGATCTGAAGCTCGTCGGTGTGCACGCGGCCAATCCCGACAAGATCGGGCGCGATGCCGCCGATCTGTGCGGGCTTTCGGAGCCGACGGGGGTGGTCGCGACCAACGACCTCGACGCTCTGATCGCGCTGACGCCCGACTGCGTCGTCTACACCGCGCTCGGCGAAACCCGGCCGATGGAGGCGATCGAGCAGATGTCGAAGCTCTTGGCCGCCGGGATCAACGTTGTCGGAACATCGATGGTGTGGCTGGTGACCCCGCGCCAAGCCGACGACTGGCTGCGGGTCCCGCTCGAGCAGGCGTGCCAGGCGGGCAACTCCTCGCTGTATGTCAATGGGATCGACCCGGGCTATTCGGGGGATACCGCGGTGCACGCCGCGCTGAGCCTGGTGACGCGTGCCGAGTCGGTGACCGTCAAAGAGATCTTCGACTACGGCAACTACGATGACTACGAATACACCGGCACGGCAATGGGTTTCGGTACCACGCCGGACGATGACACACCGATGGCATTCCAGCCGGGAGTCATCACGTCCATGTTCGGTGGCTTGGTGCGCAATCTCGCCGGCCATCTCGGGGTGACTCTCGACGAGGTCCGTCAGCGGTATGAGCCGTGGTACGCCGAGAACCGCATCGAATGCACGATGACGACCGTCGAGCCCGGACAGCTGGCCGGAGTGCGGTTCGGTGTGGAAGGTATGCGTGGCGGCGTGCCGGTCATCACCGTCGAACACACCACTCGCCTCACGCCCGCAGCCGCGCCGGAGTGGGACTATCCGCCCGACGGCCTGTCCGGTGTGCACAAGGTGATCGTCGAGGGCGAGCCACGCATCGAGGTCAGCACCCACCTGTCCCATCCGGTCCTCGACGTGACCGATGCCGGCTGCCTCTCGACGGCGGCCCGCGCGGTCAATGCGATCGACTGGGTCTGCCGCGCACCCGCGGGATTGGTTGCGGTCGAGGACATTCCGCCGACGGAGATGATCCGTGGGTTGATGTGGTGACGCCTAGTGCCCCAACCGCTCTCGCAACTCTCGTTTGAGTACCTTGCCGTAGCTGTTCTTCGGCAGCGCGTCGATGAACTCGTAGCGTTTGGGCCGTTTAAACCGTGCAATGCGTTCCAGCAGATGAGCATCGAGCTCAGCAGCCGAAACCGAACCGACGACGAACGCCACCACAATCTCGCCCCACTCGTCATCCGGCGCCCCGACGACACCGGCCTCGACCACAGCCGGATGCTCGAGCAGGACTTCCTCGACCTCACGCGGATAGATGTTGCTACCGCCGCTGATCACGACATCCTTGGAGCGGTCGCGCAGCGTGAGGTAACCGCGGGCATCGAATGAGCCCATGTCGCCGGTGTGCAGCCAGCCGTCTTTGAGAGTCGCCGCCGTGGCGCCCGGATTGTTCCAATACCCGGACATGACGACGTCACCGCGGCAGACGATTTCGCCGATCTCGCCGATGTCGGCCGGGCTACCGTCCTCGCGGAGCACAGCGACATCGACGCCGGACCGCACGTACCCGACCGAGCCGAGAATCGCGTCAGACGCGTCCACATGATCGGCGCGCCGCAGCCCCGTGATGGTCATCGGCGCCTCACCCTGACCGTAGAGCTGCACGAAGACCGAGCCGTACGCTGCCATCGCCTTCTTGAGGCTGTCGACGTACATCGGTCCGCCGCCATAGACGATCGTCTGTAGATTGCGCGGCCGGGTGCGTCCGGTTGCCAACAGCCGCTGCACCATGGTCGGTGCGAGAAACGCACTGCATCCCGGGTGGTGGTCACAGAGGTCGAGAAACTCGTCAGGTTCGAATGCCGCGGATTCCGGCACGACTTGCCGCGCCCCACGCAGGACATAGGGCGGGACGTACAGGCCGGAGCCGTGCGACATCGGCGCGCCGTGAATCAGGCTGCAGTTCTCGTCGGGGGAGTCGAAGTCCGCGAGGTGGGACACCGTCATCGCCATGAGGTTACGATGGGACAGCATGGCGCCCTTGGACTTTCCGGTGGTGCCGCTGGTGTAGAACAGCCACGCGAGGGTGGCCGGGTCGGTCACCGGAACCACGGCCGGCTCGGCGTCGAAGCGACGCGCATAGGCCTCGGAGCCGATGACTTCCACGGGTGCATCCAGCGACAGCCCGGCGGCGATCTTCGTCGACGCGAACACCTGAGACGCGCCGGAATCGGCGACGATGTCGGCCATCTCGCGCGGGTGAAGCTTGTAGTTGATCGGGACATACACGCATTCGGCGGCCCAGATCGCGAACATGAGCTCCACGATCTCGGGGCGGTTCTCGCTGGCGACCGCGATCCGTGTGCCCCGATCACCCAGTGCCTGAAGAGACGTCGCCAGCCGCAGCACGCGGTCTCGCAGTTGCGACCACGTACAGACCTGCTTCTCACCCAGGAACAGGGCCCCGCGGTCGCCGAACCGCGAGGCGGCCTGATCCAGCACCGCAAAGAGATTCATCGCGGCACCCACTCCGAGGTGAGTGCATGGTCGGACAGATACTTCGTGGAGCTCCAACCGCCGTCGACGACGATCGTCTGCCCGTTGATGAAACTGCCGCCGTCCGAGCACAGGAAGGCCACCGTGGACGCGACGTCCTCGACCCGGCCGAGCCTGGTGTGCGGCGTCATCTCGGTCTGCATCTTGCGGAATCCTTCGTTCTGCAGCCGATGCTCGACCATCGGAGTCACCGTGACACCCGGGGCCACCGCGTTGCAGCGGATTCCCTGCGCGCCGTACTGGCAGGCGATGTGCGTGGTGAGCGCAGTGAGCCCACCCTTGGCCGCCGAGTACGCGCCGCCGCGCAGCCCACCAACGACCGCGAAAGTCGAGGTGACATTGATGATGGCCGAGCCGGAACCCATGTGCGGCAAGACATCCCGCGCCAACCGGAAAGGTGCGCGCAGCATGATCCCGAGAAAGTGGTCCAAGGTTTCATCGTCGGTCTCGTGCAGCGGTTTGGGGCTGCCGATACCGGCGTTGTTGATCAGGAAGTCGACATGACCCCAGCGCTGCACGGCGGCCTCGACCACCCGGCTCGGCCCGTCGTCGGCGGTCAAGTCGGCCGCGACGGTCTGCACGCGCTCAGGATCACCGATCGCGCGTTCCAGCTCAGCGAGGCGTTCCTCGTCTCGCCCGGCGCCCAGCACTGCCATGCCGGCTTCGGCGAGCTTTGTCGCACAACCGAACCCGATACCGCTGCTGGCCCCCGTGACGATCGCAACCTGCATGTCAGTCCACCTTCGTAAGCGTCGCCCGGATCTGGTGTTTCAAGACCTTGCCGGCGTCGTTCTTCGGTAATGCCTCCCAGATCTCCACCTGCTCCGGCGTTTTGAACTTGGCCAGGCCGGCCTTCTCCAGCACCTTGCCCAGCGCGGCGACGTCGGGATGGCGATCGTCGGCCGGCACGATGACCGCGCACGCTCGTTCGCCTGTGCGGTCATCTGGCACGCCGACGACGGCGATCTCG
Source organism: Mycolicibacterium wolinskyi (assembly GCF_002101965.1). Taxonomy (GTDB): domain Bacteria; phylum Actinomycetota; class Actinomycetes; order Mycobacteriales; family Mycobacteriaceae; genus Mycobacterium; species Mycobacterium wolinskyi. The sequence continues at coordinate 463,888 of NZ_LQQA01000010.1, read as the reverse complement.
GCGATCCCGAGCTCACCGACCAAGATGTCCTCGACCTCCTTGGGGGAGATGTTCTCGCCGTTGCGGATGATGAGATCCTTCGCTCGGCCGGTCACCGTGAGGTAGTCGCCGTCGACCCAGCGGCCGAGATCACCGGTGCGGAAAAAGCCTTGTGCGTCAAAGGAGTCGGCGTTGTCTTCCGGGTGGAGGTAGCCCAGCAGCATCTGTGGTCCTCGGGCCCGGATTTCGCCCGATACCAGGCGGATCTCGGCGACGCCGGGCCGCCCGTCGGTTTCGGCGGCGTGGTCGACATCGCCGGGCCGCAGTGAGCCGACGGTGGTGACGGGGACTTCGGTGGACCCGTACACCCGGCTGACCAGCGCACGTTCGAAGTACCCGGACGCCCGCCGGATCAGTGACGGGGGAACCGACGCGCCACCGCAGATGAACACCTTCAAGTCGGGCATCCGGGTGCCGGCCCGTTCGGCCGCATTCAGCAGTTGCTCGAGAAACGGAGTTGCCCCGGCCATGTGCGTGCAGCGGTGTTCGGTCATGAGCGCAACGCCGTCATCGGCGTTCCATCGTTGCATCAACACCGCCGTCGTGCCCAGCAGCAACGGACATTCGAAGGCGTAGATCGACCCGCCGATGTGCGCGATGGGGGAGGGCACCAGGAAGGTGTCACCCGGCTCGATCAACCAATGATCGCGCAGCTGGTAGATCAGCGCGTTGATCGACTTGTGGCTGTGCAGAACGCCTTTGGGACGTCCGGTGGTGCCGGAGGTGTAGAGGATCATCCGGACGGCATCGGGGTCGAGCGCGGGCAGATCGGCATCCGGTGAACCGCCCAGTCCATCGACCGCGATGTGCGAGTGTCCCCGGACCACCACCACATCGGGCGGCGATGCCATGTCGGTGCATACCCGCGTGAGCATGCCCGCGTAGTCGTGCTGGCCGAACCGCTCGGGGATGAAGATCATCCGGCTGTCGGCGTCCTCGAGGATGAAGCGTAGTTCGTGGTCGCGCAGCGACGGCAAGATCGGATTGGCCACCATCCCGGCCAGCGTCGCCGCCAGATAGATGATCGCGGCCTCATGCCAGTTCGGCAGCATGAAGGAGACGACGCTGCCGGCGGGCATCCGCCGAGTCATATGCCCTGCCAACGCCGTTGCCCGGTCGGACAGTTCGCGGCAGCTCAGCTCAACGTCGCCGTCGATGAGTAGCACCCGGTCCGGGGTGTTGCGCGCCGCATCGGCGAGCGCATCGGCCAGTGTGGTGTGCACCATGGCTCAGCCTTTGACCCGGCGCATCGTCATGGCGTGCCGGAACCGGTCCGAGGGGTGGGTGTTGATGGTGACCTGGGCGACCTCGCCGTCCGAAGTCGTATAGGTGCGCTGCATCTGCAGTGCGGCGCTTCCGGGTTCGACCTTGAGCAGCTCGGCGAGCTCGGCATCCACGAGCACCGCGGTGATTTCCTGGTGGACCTCGACGATGCTGACCCCGAACAAGTCCTCGATCAGCGGGAAGATGGGGCCGGTGTGGCGTTGCAGCAACCGCCCGACGGCGGCGAACGAGCGGTTGATGTAGTACTCGGTGCGGCAGACGGGGGGTGCGTCGCCGTCGGCCTGGCGATAGCCGCGCACCGCGAGCCATTGCTGCCCCACCGGGAGGCCCGTGCGCTCGGCCAGCTCGTCGTCGATCGTGACCATGGCGTTGGATTCGATCGTGAACTGTGCACCGGTCGCGAAGGCCAGCAGGTCGTTGATCGACATCACGTCCTGCGCATAGGAATTCGTCGCGGCTCGGGGCACCACCAGAGTTCCGGCCCTTGGGCGCGAGGACACGAGGTTGTCGTCACGGAGGCGACGCAGTGCCTCGCGGATGGTGTAGCGGCTGACCTCGAAACGTTCGCAGAGCTCGTGCTCGGTGGGCAGTTGCGAACCGACCGGATACACGCCGTCCACGATCTCCTTGCGCAGCGTGCGTGCGACTTGCAGGTAGCGGTGCTCGGCAGGGGTGACAGTCATAATGCTCCTAGCCGCGCCGCAGCGCCAGCACACTGCCGTCGCCGTCGGCCGAAACATAAAGCGTGCCATCGGGTCCCGCGGTGATCCCGGCGAACGGCCCCTGCGGACCGGAGAACGGCGGCATCCCGCGCAGCGGCTTGGGAACCACACCGGGCGGCGGGCCGACCGGCAGCCCGGTGGCGATCGTGGTGCGTGCAGCGGTGTCGAGGTCGTAGCCGATCAGTTCCCTGGTGCCGGCGTCGACGATGTAGAGCGCGCCATCGCGCACGAGAAGGCCCTGCGGCGTGTGTAATCCGTCGACCAGGGGTGTGACGCCCGCACTCGTCACCCGGACCACGCCGCCGGACACCGACACCAACGGCGCACCGTCGGGTCCGATCGCCACACCGACCGGCGTGTCCAGACCGGTTGCCAGCACCTCGATGCCGCCGGGCCGCACGGCGAGTAAGCGTCCGGCGCCCTGCTCCACGACAACGGGCGTGCCATCCGGCGCTAGGGTCACGCCATAAGGCTGATCCACCCCGTCGGCGAGAACTTCACTTTCGGAAGCTTCCGGACGGTACCGCACGACTTGGTCACCGGCCGTCGTGACGACGAATTCGCCTGTGCCCGAGGCTGTCACTCCGCGGAGGAAGCCGGGGTACCCCGGCGAGAACAGCATCCCGACCGTCTGCAACGCGCCGTCGACGCGATAGAAGTACGTGCCGTCGGCGACGTACAGGCTGCCGTCGGGCCCGACCGTGAGATCGAGCGGCCAGTTCAGCCCGCCGTCGAGCAGGGTGCGGGTCTGACCGTCGAGGACCTCGGTGATCTGCCCGGTGAAGTTCGAGACGAACAACCGATCGCCGACGAACGTGAGGTTGTCCAGGCCCGGGGTGAGCTGGGCCAGCAGCGTCTGCTCGCCGTTGCGCGGATCGATGCGCAGCACCTGGCCACTGGCCACCTGGGTGGAGACGATGAATCCGTCGGCGTCGAACTTCACTGCGTCCGGCACACCGAGATCACCCGCGACGACCTCCACGGAGCCCCCGTCGGGATGGATACGCCAGATCTGGTTCGCGCCCATTACCGGGAAGTAGAGGAGCCCGTCGGGGCCGACCTCCATGGCGTTGGGCGATGGCACGTCGTCGAGCAGGATCCGCGGAGTCCCGCCATTGAGATCGAACTCCATGAGCCGGCCGCCCTCGCGGCATTCCCCGATGAATAGCCGGCCCTGATGGAACGTGATGCCGTTGGCCGACGGGACGTCGTCGCGCAGCACCCGCGACGTGCCGGAGGTGTCGCGCACGCTCACTCGGCCGTCCATCACCTCGGTCGCGTACAGGTTGCCGTTCGGGTCGAAGGCGACGTCGTCGGGCGCGATGATGTCGCCGCCCTTGGCGCTGATGGTCTCGATGCCCCCGGTGTCGATGTCGAGCGCACTGATCTGGCTTCCGGTCACCTGGGCGACATAGATACGGCCGTCTGGGCCGGTTCGAAGACCGTTTGCGCCGAAGAGTCGGCTCGGGGCGGTGACCTGCTGTAGCCGCCACCCCTCGGCGACGGAAGGGTTTGCGGTGTATCTCGCGTCCGATACCGACAGCGCACTCATGACCTCGGACGTTAGCAAGCGCATCTAGTCCAGACAATAGGCGCCGAATCGTGAATATCTGGCCTTGACGGCCGAATAATCCCTGCGGAATAGTGTTCTTCAATATGCAGAGCACCGTATGTTGTCCGGACAAATAGGACCGGCATGGACAATCCACTGAACCTCGACGGCCGCATCGTGGTGGTGTCGGGCGCCGGCGGCGGCGGCATCGGCACGACGGTGACCCGCATGGCCGCCGAGGCGGGTGCCACGGTCGTCGCGGTCAGCCGGTCGCAGGACAACCTCGACACTCACGTCGGCCCGTTGGCCGACAAGGGCCTTGCGGTGATCTCGGTGGCCGCCGACGCATCGACCGACGAGGGCATCGCGACCGTGCTCGACCTCGTACGTCGCACCGACGGCAATCTCTACGGTCTGGTCAACGTCGCCGGCGGTGCCGCGCCGTCGACGTGGATGCCGTCGACCCGGGTGTCACGCGCCGACTGGCGCGACTTGTTCACCGCGAACCTCGAGACCATGTTCTTCATGAGCCAGGCCGTGGCTGCCGAGATTCGGGCCGGCGGCAATCCGGGTTCGATCGTCTCGGTGTCGTCGATCAGTGGGATGAACACCGCGCCTTTCCATGTCGCCTACGGCACGGCGAAGGCCGCGATCGTCGCGGCCACCCGCACCATGGCGGCCGAACTCGCCGCGGCCGGTATCCGTGTCAACGCGGTGGCGCCGGGCGTGACCGAAACCGCGGCCTCGGCAACCTATGTCGATGCCGACCCCGAGCGGGACCGGCGCGCCATTGCGATGGGCCGCCGCGGCACACCCGAAGAGCAGGCCGGGGCGATCCTCTTCCTGCTGTCCGATCTGTCGAGCTACATCACCGGTCAGACCCTGCTTGTCGACGGCGGTCTGAACTTGCGCTGGACCCACCTCGGCGGGGACAACACCTCGCTGTTCCTCAAAGACGAGAACTTCCGCGCGGCCATCACCCGGCCCTGAAGGAGGAGAATTCATGACCGAAGAGCTCGCCGACCCGATGGCGATCGACGTCGACGCCTATATCTCACCGGAGTACGCGCGTGCCGAACGAGACCGGTTGTGGCGCAAGGTGTGGCAGCAGGTGGGGCGGGTCGAGGACATCCCCGAAATCGGCAGCTACCTGACTTACGACATCCTCGACGATTCGATCATCGTGGTACGCACCGGGCCGAACGAGTTCGCGGCCCACCACAACGTGTGCATGCACCGCGGCCGGCGTCTCATCGATACCCCCAAGGGGGCCAAGAACGCCTGCGCCCGCACCCGCAAGTCGTTCGTGTGCGGATTCCACGGCTGGACCTACGATCTCAACGGCGCATGCACCCACATCCGGGAACAGGACGACTGGAAAGGTGCGCTGACACCGCAGAACACCCACCTGCCACCCGTGACCGTCGACACCTGGGGCGGCTGGCTGTTCATCAACATGGACACCGACCCGGAACCCCTTGCGGATTACCTGTTTCCGGCCGCGAAGATCCTCGACCCGTTCGGCTTGGAGAACATGCGCTACAAGTGGCGCAAATGGCTGTACTTCGACTGCAACTGGAAAGTCGCGATGGAGGCCTTCAACGAGACCTACCACGTCTTCACCACGCATCCCGAGTTCAACCGATTCGGCGAGTTCAAGGGCTGGGCGAAAGCCCAGGGCCGGCACAGCAACATCGGCTATGACGCCCCGAAGGGCATGGACGAGACCAAGTCCAAGATCCGGCTTGGCACCGGTGATCCGCGCATCTCGACCGCCGAGATGCAGGTTTACACCATGGAGGAGACCAACGCGACGACCACGCAGACGCTGGTCAATGCCGCCAAGCGGCTTGTCGACGAACTTCCCGAGGGCACGCCCGCCGACAAGGTGCTCGAGCATTGGCTGACCTCGGCCCGCCGCGACGACGAGGCCCGCGGCGTGATCTGGCCGACCATCCCCGCCGACATCCTCGGGCAGAGCGGTACGGCGTGGCAGATCTTCCCGAACTTCCAGATCGGCCAGGGGCTCACGAGCGCGCTGTGCTACAGCGCCAGGCCCGACCCGAGCTACAACCCGGACAAGTGCATCTTCGAGGTCAGCGTGTTCGAGCTGTATCCGAAAGGCCAAGAGCCGCAGACCGAATGGCAGTATACCCCGGCCGACAGCCCCAACTGGCTCTCGGTGCTGCCGCAGGACTTTTCCAATATGGCCGCCGTCCAGCAGGGCATGAAGTCCATGGGTTTCCCCGGCACGAAGCCGAACCCGTACCGAGAACGCAGCACGGTCAACCTGCACTACCAACTGTCCAAGTACATGGGTGTCGGAGAGCCCCGCGAAATCCAGTGATTTGTGCACACCCACCGGCGCCCACCGCCGCTGAAGGTGCACAAATCAGTCCAGTTAGGAGCCGTAATGAAAGTCAATCTGGGTACGGGAGCGCAGAACTCCCACGATTGGGATCGCGTGCTGGCCGGTGACTTCAGCACACCGCCCGCCACGCCCGACTACAAGTGCGTGCAGGCTGCGCTGGCGCTCGGCGATCTCGCCGAACCGCTGGGCTTCGACGGGATCTGGTTCCCCGAGCACCAGGGCACGCCATACGGCATGACGCCCAACCCTATTCAGGCGCTCACGTACTTCGCCGCGCGCACCGAGCGGGTGAGCCTCGGCACGTTCGTCGCGGTGGCGCCGTGGTGGCATCCGGTGCGGCTCGCCCACCAGATCGCCTACCTCGACATCGTCTCGAACGGCCGCTACACGACGATCGGCCTGGGCCGTGGCGTGTCCAAGAGTGAGTTCGACGCCGTCGGCGTGCCCCGCGAGGAGAGCCGGCAGCGGTTCAACGAGACCCTCGACGTGCTCAAGCTCGCGTTCTCCGGGGAACGGTTCTCCTACGACGGTGAGATCTTCAAGTTCCCCGAGATGTCGCTGCGCCCTGAGCCGCTCAGCAAGGATCTGTTCGACCGCATCTACAGTTCGTCGTCGACGCCGGAATCCCTGGAGATCCTGGCCCGGCGTGGCATGGTGCCGTTGTTCGTCGGCAACAAGCCCATCTGGGACGCCGGTGAGGAAGTCAAGAAGGTCAACACCTTCCGCGCCGAAGAGGGCCTGCCGCCGTGCCAGCCGAAGAACGTGATGTTCATGTACTGCGTGGCATCCGAGGACGACGTGCCCAAAACCGAGGAATGGATCTACACCGCCAACCGGGACGTCACGGTGCACTACGGTTTCGCCGACGCGTCGAACTTCAAGGGCGTCAAGGGCTATGAGGCCTATGCGAACCGCGAGGGATCGGCGACGGCGCTACTCGCCGAATCGGTGCAGGGCGACGGTACCGGCGGCCCGAAGCCAGGTGACAAGAAAGGCCCCCCGGGCTATCACGCGTCGAACCTGCTGATCGGCACGCCCGAGGAGATCTTCAAGCGGCTCAAGGCCGCTCAGGAGGCCTGCTCGTTCTCCGAGGTCACCATCGTGCCGCAGTTCGGCACCATGCCGTACGAGGACGCGATGGAGAGCGTCAAGCTGTTCGCCGCCGAGGTGCTGCCCGCGGTGCACGACATGGACGCGCCGCTGCATCCCGCAGTGCTCCCGGAGGGCGCCAAAGCATGACGGAAACGACGTGCGGTCCCTCCGAAACCCCGACCGACATCGACATCGATGCACTGCGCGAGAAATACGCCGCAGAGCGGGCCAAGCGCCTGCGCCCCGAGGGCGGCGATCAATACCTGGAACTGGAAGGTGAGTACGCCGAGTTCTACGAGGTCGATCCCTACACAACGGTGACCGAGCGGGACCCGATCAGCGAGGACGCCGACGTCGTCATCCTCGGCGGCGGCTTCGCCGGGCTGCTCGCCGGGGCGTACCTGAAAAAAGCCGGCGTCGAGGGCATCCGGGTCATCGAGATGGCCGGCGACTTCGGTGGGGTGTGGTACTGGAACCGCTTCCCGGGCATCCAGTGCGACAACGACTCCTACTGCTACATCCCGCTACTCGAAGAGCTCGGCTTCATGCCGTCGAAGAAATTCGCCGACGGCGCCGAGATCCTCCAGCACTGCCAAAACATCGGCAAGCATTTCGACCTCTACGACCGTGCACTGTTCTCCACACAGGTGCGTGAACTGCGGTGGGACGACGACTCACAGCGCTGGCAGATCAGCACGAACCGGGGCGACGACATCCGGGCCCGTTTCGTGGTCATGGCGCAGGGCTCCTACAACCGTCCGAAGCTGCCGGGCATCCCCGGCATCAAGGACTACCTGGCTGCCGGTGGCCACGTGTTCCACTCCGCCCGCTGGGATTACGACTACACCGGCGGGACTGCCGACGGGGGCCTGCACAAGCTTGCCGACAAGCGCGTCGCCCTTGTCGGCACCGGTGCGACGGGCATCCAGTTGGTGCCGCACCTCGGCCGTGATGCCAAGGAGTTGTTCGTCTTCCAGCGGACCCCGTCATCGGTCGACGCGCGGACCAACCCAGCCACCGATCCGGCTTGGGTGGCGTCGCTGCAACCGGGATGGCAGGAAGAGCGCAAGCGCAACTTCCACAACTGGTCGCCGTTCGTGGGGGTGGTGTTCGGTGAACCAGACCTGGTCTGTGACTTCTGGACCGAGCTCGGGCGCAACCTGACCGCCCGGATCGCGGCCACCGAGAACCCCGCAGAGGTGACCATCGAGCAGATCATGGCCTTCCGCGAGGAAGAAGACTTCAAGATCATGGAGCGGCTGCGTCGCCATGTCGCCGAGATCGTCGAGGATCCCGACACCGCCGAGGCGCTGAAGCCGTACTACCGCTTCATGTGTAAGCGACCGACTTCGAGTGAGCACTATCTGGCGACGTTCAACCGCCCCAACGTGACGCTCGTCGACGTGTCGGCATCAAAAGGTGTGGAACGGCTGACGGAGAAGGGGATTGTCGCCAACGGCGTCGAATACGCGGTCGACTGTGTCATCTTTGCGAGCGGCTTCGAGATCTCCACCGAGATCAGCCGCCGGTTCGCGATCGAGCGCATCGTGGGCCGCGACGGACTGTCACTGTTCGACTACTGGCAGAACGACTACAAGACCCTGCACGGCATGACCAGCCGCGGATTCCCCAACCAGTTCTTCATGGGCTTCATCCAGGGCGGCGTGTCGGCCAACACCACGGCGATGTTCGAGCAGCAGGCCAAGCACATCGCCTACATCATCGCCGAGGCGCAGAACCGGGGTGCCGCCGTGGTCGAACCGAGCCAGGAGGGCCAGGACGCCTGGGTCGCGACGGTTCGCGAACTGGCGATCGACAACTCGGCATTCGAATTGTCCTGCACGCCCGGCTACTACAACAACGAGGGACGTGGCGGCGCGGTGCGCAACGGCGCGTTTCTTGGTGAGTTCTACTCGCCTGGCTTCTACGCCTTCGACGAGCTCATCGCGGAGTGGCGGGCCAAGGGCGACCTCGAAGGTCTTGAGATCAAGTGACAACACTGAGGTTCGACGACCGCGTCGCCGTCATCACCGGCGCCGGACGCGGTCTCGGGCGCGCCTACGCCCTGCTGTTGGCGTCCAGGGGCGCGAAGGTTGTGGTCAACGATTCCGGCGGAAGCCTGACCGGGGATGGCGCAGACGCCGCACCCGCGCACGACGTGGCTGCCGAGATCGCGGCTGCCGGCGGCGTGGCCGTCGTGTCGACGGATTCGGTGGTCACGCCCGACGGCGGCCGGGCGATCATCGACACCGCGATCGAGCAGTTCGGCCGTCTCGACATTCTCATCCACAACGCCGGAACGGTGCGGCGCGGTTCACTCAAAGAGATGAGCTTCGCCGATTTCGAAGCGGTGCTCGACGTGCATCTGCGGGGCGCATTTCACGTTGTGCGACCGGCATTTCCGATCATGTGCGATGCCGGCTACGGCAGAGTGGTGTTGACCTCGTCGATCGGCGGGCTGTACGGCAACCACAACGTCGCGAACTACGCCGTCGCGAAGGCCGGCCTGATCGGACTGTCCAACGTCGTCGCGCTCGAAGGTGCCACCGAAGGCGTCACATGCAACGTGATCGTGCCCAGCGCAGTCACCCGGATGGCGGAGGGCATCGACACCTCGGCCTACCCGCCGATGGGGCCCGAACTGGTCGCTCCGACGGTCGGTTGGCTGGCCCACGAGTCCTGCTCGGTGTCCGGCGAGATGCTGATCGCCATCGGCGGGCGGGTGGCCCGGGCGCTGATCGCCGAGACCTCCGGCGTCTACCGGCCGTCGTGGACGATCGAGGACGTCGCCGAGAACCTCGGCGCCATCCGCGATCTCGAGAACTCGGTGATCTTCCCCGTGGTGCCCGACGGCCATGCCGATCACATCCGCTACAGCTTCGCGATGGCGTCACAGGGGGTTGGGACGTGACCGGCGGTCCGCTGCAAGGTGTGCGGGTGGTGGACCTCACCGCGATGGTGATGGGTCCGTACTGCACCCAGATCATGGCCGACATGGGTGCCGATGTCATCAAAATCGAACCCCCGCAAGGTGATAACACGCGCTACATCTCGGTCGGCCCCGCTCCGGGGATGAGCGGCGTGTTCGTCAATGTCAACCGCGGGAAGCGCAGCGTGGTGCTCGACCTGCAGGCCGAGGCGGGCAAGGAGACGCTTCGAGACCTGATCGCAGGTGCCGACGTGTTCATCCACTCGATGCGGGCCAAGGCGGTTGCCCGCCTCGGCTTCGGCTATGACGACGTCAACGCGATCAACCCGCGCATCGTCTACACCAACTGCTACGGCTACGGCCGCCGTGGACCGGACGCGGACCGCCCGGCCTACGACGACACCATCCAGGCGGAGTGCGGATTGCCCGCGGTGCAAGAGCAATTGACCGGGGAGGCGGCCTACGTTGGCACCATCATGGCCGACAAGGTGGCCGGGCTGACGGCGCTCTACGCGACCATGATGGCGCTGTTCCATCGCGAACGTACCGGCGACGGGCAGGAGGTCGAGGTCAGCATGTTCGAGACCATGGCCTCGTTCATGCTGGTCGAACATGCCAACGGTGCGATGTTCGACCCGCCACTCGGGCCGGCCGTCTATCCGCGCACGGTCGCGCCCAACCGCAAGCCGTACGAGACCAAGGATGGTCACATCGCCGCGCTGATCTACAACGACAAGCACTGGAACACATTCATCGACGCCGTGCAACCCGCCTGGAACAGCGACGCTTTCGCCACACTCGAACTCCGCGCCAAACAGATCGACACTGTATACGGCCTGGTGGCGCAGACCCTCAAGGAACGCACGACCGACGAGTGGCTGGACCTTTTCCGGGTGCTGGAAATCCCCGCCGCACCGATCAACAGCCCGGACGCATTGTTCGACAACCCGCATCTGAACGCCGTCGGGCTGTTCGAAACCGTCGAGACACCGCACGGTCCCGTCAGGTTCCCCGGTGTGCCGACGTGGTTTTCGCGAACGCCCGGCCGGGTGGGTGGGTACGCACCGGAGCTCGGCGCGGACACCGCCGAGGTGCTCGGCGAGTTGAGCTCGCACGATAGAGCGGGATAGAGAGGCTTCGAGTGGATTTCGATCTGGGTGAATCGGCCAACGCGCTGCGCGGTGAGTTGCGTGAGCTGATCCGCGAGCAGGTACCCGCCGATTTTCTCGGTGCATTTACCGACGACCCGGCGGATCTCGCGGTGGCCCAACAGTTCTGCCGAACGCTGGCCCAGCGTCAGCTGTTGTGCATGTCCTGGCCCAAGGAATTCGGCGGCGGCGACGCGTCGGTGTGGGAGCAGACCGTCGTGCGCGAGGAGATGTGGGCGCATCACGAACCGCGCGGTGCGCAATACATGGGCGTGAACTGGGTCGGCCCCATCATCATGCGCCACGGAACACCGGAACAGCAGCGCAAACACCTGCCGCCGATCGCCAACGGCGAAGTCATCTGGTGCCAGGGATTTTCCGAGCCCGAGGCGGGCTCCGACCTGGCGTCGCTGCGCACCTCGGCACGCCGCGATGGCGACGGCTGGCGCATCAACGGCCAGAAGATCTGGACGTCGTACGCGACCATGGCTCAGTGGTGCTTCCTGCTGGCTCGCACCTCCAAAGGCGAGAAGAAGCAGCAGGGCATGACGATCTTTCTGGTGCCGATGGACGATCCGGCGATCACGGTCCGGCCCATCCGCACCATGATGGGTCCGCACCACCTCAACGAGGTGTTCTTCGACGAGTTGAAGGTCACCGAGGCCGACGTGTTGGGCACGGTCGATCAGGGCTGGTCGATCGTGCAGGACGTGGTGTCGTTCGAGCGGGTCGGCATCGCCAGATACGCCCGGTGTGAACGGCTCCTGCAGGCCGCGCCCGATGTGCTCGGCGACGCCTGGGAGGAGTTGCCCGCCGAACTGCGCGGCAGGTGGGCCCGGATGCTTACGCATTGCCGGCGCGCCCGCCTGATGGCTTACCGAGTCGTGGCGATGCAGGCCACCGGGCGGGTGAATCCCGGTGACGCCGCGGCCTATCGGATCGCGGTGACGCGCCTCGATCAAGACAGCGCCGAGGTGCTGATGGAGATAGCCGCGGTTCTACCGCGCGGTGACGGCGAGTACTTCCGCGCCGAGGTGGAGGATCATTGGCGCTATTCGCAGGCGTCGACGGTGTCGTCGGGCAGTATCGAGATGCAGCGCATCCTGTTGTCGCGCACGATGCTGGCGGGAGCGCGGGCATGATCCTCGACCTCAGCGACGACGCGAAAGAGTATGGCCGCCAAGCACTCCGCGCGTTCGAAGCCGCCGGCGGAGATGCGCTCCTGCAACAAGCCGAGGCCAAACCCGAAGCCCGTGAGGCCCTGGTGACCCCGGTGCTCGACGGGCTCGGTACACACGAACTCGACCCCCGCACCGATCCCGACTCGCTTGAGGCGGCCGCGGCCCTGTGCCGCAGTGCCGGGTACTGGGCATTGCCCTATCCGGTGGCCGAGCGTCTGGCCGGCACACTCGTCATCGCAGAAGATTCTCCGCAAGCCGCTGTCGCCGGACTCGATACCAGTTGGGCTGCAGTGACACTGGACGGCCGATGCTTTCGCGTCACCGGCACCTCAGGTGCGGGCCCGGCGTTCACCACGGCGTTGGAGCTCGCCGCGGTTGACGGTGACGCAGAGGTGGCACTCGGCCTGGTACTGCCGTGCTGGACGTTGCTGGGCATGCTCGACCGCGCGATCGATCTCACCGTCGCGCACGTGAGCTTGCGAAAACAGTTCGGCCAGACGCTGTCGTCGTTTCAGGGGGTCCAGTTCCAGCTGACCGAGGCCGAGGTGGAACGCAGCGGCGTCGACATGCTCGCCAAATATGCGCTGTGGAGCCTCGGCACACCGGATGCCGTCAATGACGCGCTCGCATTGCGGATGGCCGCGGTCGAGGCCGCTGAGGTGGTGTTCCGCGTCTGCCATCAACTGCACGGCGCGGTCGGGTTCTGTGACGAGACGACGCTGTCGTGGCTGTCGCGCTTCAGCCAGCCGTTGCGGCGCTTGCCGTTCGGGCTGTCGCAGACCCGCGACGCTCTGACGGCCCGCCTTGGCCGGCGCGGACTCACGGGATTGTTCTCGTGAGCGAGCTCGATGAATTCCGCGCAACCGTGCGGGACTGGTGTGGCACGCATGTGCCGACAGACTGGCGCGAAGCGCAGACCGGTGTCAGCGACGAGGAGTTCGTGACGTTCCAGAAGTCGTGGTTCGCCGAATTGCACAGCGCCGGTTATGCGGTTCCGCACTGGCCGGCCGAATGGGGCGGTGGACTGCGGACGCGAGGAGCAACAGGGCCGATGCCGGTGCCGCAGCAGATCGTGCTCTTCCAGGAGCTTGCCGCGCACGACGCGCCGCGGCTCGTGCTGGCCTTCGTCGGGATCCACCACGCCGCCTCGACATTGTTGGCGGCCGGCACCGATGCGCAGCGACAGCGACACCTGCCGGCGATCCTCGACGGTGAGATCTGGGTGCAGGGATTCTCCGAGCCCGAGGCCGGATCGGATCTCGCCGCATTGCGGACGAGTGCCCGCGCCGATGGCGAGAACTTCATCGTCAACGGGCAAAAGCTGTGGGCCAGCGGCGCCGTGCACGCGGACTGGTGCCTGCTGCTGGCCCGCACCGACCCCGACGCGCCGAAACGCCATGGCATCTCGTACTTCCTGATGGACATGACGACACCGGGCATCGACGTGCGGCCCATCCGCAACGCCGTCGGCGATTCTCACTTCTGCGAGATCTTCCTCAACGACGTCGTCGTACCGGCCGCGAACCTGATCGGCCCGGTGAACGAGGGCTGGCAGGTCGCCCAAGCCACCCTGGGAGCCGAACGCGGCATGACGATGCTCGAGTTGGCCGAGCGGCTGAGCAACGCCGGATTCCGCTGGCTCGTGCAAGCGTGCTCACCCGTGGCCGATTCGGTTGTGGCAGATCGACTGGCACAGTTCGAGATCGAGCTTGCCGGGCTGCGTGGGCTCTGCCGCGATCTGGTCGAGCGGGCGGAGGCGGGTGCGACCGGACCTGCCGACGCCTCGATCGTCAAGCTGTACTACAGCGAACTGCTACAGCGCATGACGGGCTTCGGTGCCGAGATCGGCGGTCTCGCGGCCCATACCGTGCTCGCCAAACCAGTGTCGAGCGGCTGGGAATCGGGTGCGTGGATGCTCGACTTCATCGGCTCATGGGAATGGACCATCCCCGGCGGGGCGAGTGAGATTCAGCGGACCATCATCGGCGAACGCGGACTGGGGCTGCCCCGATGAACTTCTCCGAACTCCATGACGAAATGCGCTCGGTTGCCGCCGATCTGCTCGCCAAAGACACCGTCGACTGGCCGCTGCTCATCCAGGCGGGCTGGGTCGGCCTCGACGTGCCCGACCACCTCGGCGGCGCCGGCGCCACGTTCGCCGAGGTTGCGGTGATCTGTGAGGAGATCGGCCGCGCGGCGGCGAAAACCGCATATCTCGGCGGGGCGGTACTCGGCATCGGTGCGCTTCTTGCCCTGCAGCCCAACGAGTTCCGCGATGAGCTGCTGGCAGACGCGGTGGAAGGCCGGCAACGGGTCACGCTCGCATTGTCCGGGGAAACGGCCGATGAACCGTTCGAGCTCACCACGACGCGGCTCGGCTGGCGCGTTCACGGCCAGGCGACCTTCGTGTCCGACGCCGTGGGTGCACAGCGACTGCTGTTGCCCGCGCGCGACCCCGACGGGGTTGCGGTGATCGTCGACGTCACGGCCGATGCGGTCGGACTCACGGTCGCCGATCAGCCGGTGCTCGACGAGAGTCGCGGCCTCGCCACGGTGAGCGCGCACGGCGTCGAGGTCGACCACGCCGCGGTGTGGCGCTTCGACGGTGATCCGGAAACGCGGCTGCGCGGGCTGGGGGAGCGGGCCGCGCTCGCGGTCGCCTGCGACAGTCTCGGTGTCGCGCAGGCCATGCTCGACACCACCGTTTCCTACGTCGGGGTCCGCCGGCAGTTCGGCCGGCCGATCGGGTCATTCCAGGCCGTCAAACACGCCTGCGCCGACATGCTCGTGCGGATCTCGGTGGCTCGCCAACTCGTGACCGCCGCGGTAGCCGACTCCGACAGCACGGCGATCTCGATGGCCAAGTCCTATGCCTGCGACACCGCCGTGGACATCGCAGGCAAGGCCATGCAACTCCACGGCGGCATCGGTTACACGTGGGAGAGCGGCGTGCACGTCTACCTCAAACGAGCCGCGCTCAACCGGTCGTTGTTCGGATCCCCGGCAGGCCACCGCACCCGGCTGGCCCAGCGTTATCGGTAGGTGCCGCCCGTCGTGGGAGTACGGTGCGGCCTGTGCAAAAGCGACACCCGGGCTTCGCGACGACCGTCACGCGTGAGTTGGCCGAAGCCACCCTGCCCGACGTCGAAACGCTGATCGACCGGTTGCTGTCGGCGATCTTCACCGACAATCCTGAGTGGACCGATTACGGCAGCGTGCCCCGCGACGACCTGCGTGAAGGCTGCCGGGACTATCTCACCCGCGTGCTGGAACTGCTGAGTGGGCGGGTGGCCGGCCCCGATCCGGCCGACGAGGTGGTCGGGGCGATCGCCCGGCACCGGGCCGAGCAGGGCGTCCCGTTGGAGGTCATGCTGCGTACGTTCCGGCTCGGTGGCCGGATCGTGTGGGAGGCGCTGCTGGAGCGCGCCGAGCAGACGGGCGTCGCCCCCGACGATGTGCTCGACGCCGGCACCGCCACGTGGACCGTGATCGACGAGCTGTCCTCGGCGCTGTCGACGTCCTACCGCGACAGTGAGCAGGAGCGGGTGCGTCACGACGAGCAGCGGCGCAACGCCCTCATCGAGGACCTGCTCGGCAGGCGGGCCGGCGACACCGGTTTCGCCGCCCGCGTCGCGCGCGAGCTGGAACTGCCCGCGACCGGCGGTTATCTGGTGGTGGTTGCCGATGTCCGGCCGGACGGAACACCCGCGCTCGCCGGCCCGCGAACGGTGCTCGACGCGCTCGGCTTCCGGTCGGTCTGGCAGACCAAGGTCGACACCCGCATCGGCGTGGTGGCACTGGAGCAGCGCGACGCCGCCGACGTCGTCGCATGTCTTCGCCCGTTGGCCCGGGGGCGGTCCGCGGCCTCGCCCGCGGTGTCCGGGCTCGCCGAAGCCGCCACCGCCTACACGCTTGCGATGATCGCGCTCAGCATGGCGCCGTCGACCGCGACCGAGCTCGTATGCCTCGACGAGCACTACCCGGAGGCGCTGCTCGTGCGGTCGCCCGACCTGGCTCAGCGGCTGGTGGCCCGCAATCTCGGCGGCATCCTCGACCGGCCCGCCCGCGAACGTGAGGTTCTGCTCGAGACGCTCATCGTCTGGCTCGAGGAGGACCGGTCGACCGCCAACGCCGCCGTGCGGCTGCACTGCCACCGCAACACGGTGCTCAATCGGCTGCACCGGATCACCGAGCTGGTCGGCAGACCACTGCACGGCAGAGCCGCCTACGTCGAACTGTCGCTCGCGTTGTCGGTGCTCGATCTCCCGCAGATTGGGCAGTCTGCCCAATCTGGGTGACTCAACGCTGGGCCGTCGCCCATGGTGGCCGCGCTCACACCGCAGCAGACTCAAGGGCGTGCGTGAGTTCGACCTTCTGGTTATCGGCGGTGGCCCCGGCGGCTATGTGGCGGCGATCCGGGCGGCCCAACACGGGCTCTCGGTCGGCCTGGTGGAAAAGGAACGCCCGGGCGGAGTGTGCCTGAACTGGGGCTGTATCCCCACCAAGGCCATGCTGCGGTCCGCCGAGGTGCTGCAGACCGTGCGCGACGCCGCCGAGTACGGAATACGTGCCGACAACGTCGGTTTCGACTACGCCGCGGTGCGTGGCCGCATGACCGAGGTGGTCACCGGCCTGACCGACGGTGTCGCCGGATTGCTGAAAGCCAACGGCGTCACCGTGATTGAGGGACACGCCCGGTTCACCAGCGCGACGACGGTCGACATCTACGACGTCGCAGCAATCGACGGACCGCGCTACGCGGCCACCCCGGGGCAGCTCGTCGACGCCGCCACCGCGCGCGACGTCATCATCGCGACCGGTTCCACGCCCATCCGGTTGCCCATACCGGGTGCCGACCTGCCCGGCGTGATCACGTCCGACGGCGCGTTCGGACTGACCAGTGTGCCCGAACGGGTCGTGATCGTCGGGGGCAGCGCCGTCGGCGCCGAATGGGCCAGCCTGTTCGCGGCATTCGGCAGCACGGTGACTCTCGTCGAGATGCGCAGCACGCTCGTCCCCGCCGAAGATGCCGAAATCGGTGCGGCACTGGGCCGCTCGTTCAAGCAACGTGGCATCACGGTGCTCACCGAATCCACCGTCACCTCGATCGCCCAAGCGGACGCATTGCGCGTGACGGTCGACGGGCCGGAGGCCGCCGAAATCGACGCCGATGTGGTGCTTTTCGGGGTGGGCCGCAAACCGAACACGGCCGATCTCAGCCTCGACGCGGCGGGGGTTGCCGTCGACGCGCGGGGGTTCATCGCCGTCGACGAGAAACTCCGCACGAACATCGACCACGTCTACGCGATCGGCGACGTCACCGGTAAGGCCCTGCTCGCGCACGTCGCATCGCACCAGGGTCTGACCGCGGCCGACGTCCTTGTCGGCCACGACAAGCAGATCGACTACAACGTCGTGCCCGCCGCCACGTTCACCCACCCCGAGATCGCGAGCGTCGGCCTCACCGAGGACGCGGCGAAGGCGGCCGGGCATGACCCGGTCACGGCGAAGTTCCCGTTCGCCGCGCTCGGCCGGGCCCGAACCTTCGGCGACACCGAGGGTTTCGTGAAGATCGTGGCCGGCCGGCAGTACGGTGAAGTGCTCGGCGTGCACATCATCGGCCCGTCCGCCAGCGACCTGATCACCGAGGGCGCGTTGGCGATCACGCTCGAGGCCACGCTCGACGAACTCGCCGACACCATCCACGCACACCCGACGCTCGGCGAGATCGGCATGGAAGCCGCACTCGCCGCGCTGGGCCTGCCCGTACACATCACTCCGCCGAAGCGTTGAGGAGCACCCGATGACCGACACGATCGACCGGCCGACCCATGTCGGAGAAGATCTCGAAACCCTGTGCGGCTACTACCGCCAGATGGTGTTGATCCGGCGGTTCGAGGAGCGCGCCGCGCAGGGCTACACCCAGGCGAAGGTGGGTGGTTACTGCCATCTCAACCTCGGTGAGGAGGCGACGGTCGTCGGCCTGATGGCTGCGCTGCGCCCCACCGACTACCTGTTCACGAACTACCGCGAGCACGGCTACGCGATCGCCAAAGGCATCGACCCCAAACGGGTCATGGCCGAACTGTTCGGCCGCACCACCGGCACCTCCAAGGGGTGGGGTGGGTCCATGCACATGTACGACACCGAGACGCGCCTGCTCGGCGGTTACGGCATTGTCGGCGGCCAACTTCCGCTCGCGGTCGGCGCCGCGCTGGCGATCGACTACCGCGGCGGCGACGACGTCGTGATGTGCCAGATGGGCGACGGCACCACCAACATCGGTGCCTTCCACGAGTCGCTCAACATCGCCGCGTTGTGGCGGCTGCCCGTGGTGTTCGTCGTGATCAACAACAACCTCGGCATGGGGACGACCGTCGAGAAGTCGTCGGCCGAACCCGAGCTCTACAAACGTGCCGCGGCGTACCGGATGACGGGTGAGCGGGTCGACGGCACCGATGTGCTGGCGGTTCGCGACGCCGCACGCCGGCTGGTCGAGGCGGCCCGCACCGAAGGCAAACCCGCGCTGCTGGAAGCCGTCAGCCATCGCCTGCGCGGGCACTCCGTGGTCGATCCGGCCAAGTACCGCACCGAAAGTGACGTGGCCGCCGCGCACGAGGCCGATCCGCTGACGCTCTTCAAACACACGCTGCTACGTGCCGGCGCCTTCGACGAAGACGGCGCCGCGGCGCTGGAGAAGTCCGCGCAGGAAGAGGCCGACGCCGCCGTCGCGTTCGCCGACGCCAGCCCGCACCCCGATCCGTCGACGTTGTTCGACTACACGTATGCGACCCCGGTTCCCGGTGAGTCGCGCCGGCTGCCCGCTGACCCATTGTTCTGACCGCATTCCCAGCAAGAAGGAAAACCGTTGTCTGTCATCAGTTATCGCGAAGCGCTGCGCGACACCCTGCGTGAGGAAATGCAGCGCGACGATTCGGTCTTCCTGATCGGCGAGGAGATCGGGATCTTCGAAGGCTCGTACAAGATCACCGCCGGGCTGCTCGCCGAGTTCGGCGAGAAGCGCGTGCGCGATACCCCGATCGCCGAGGAAGGTTTCGTCGGCGCTGCCGTGGGGGCCGCGATGCTCGGGCTGCGGCCGGTTGTCGAGATCATGACGATCAACTTCTCGCTGCTCGCGCTCGACCAGATCGTCAACCACGCCGCCAAGATCTACGGCATGTTCGGCGGGCAGACCAGCGTGCCCATGGTCATCCGAACGCCGGGCGGTGGCGGACAACAGCTCGGCGCAACGCATTCCCAGAACATCGAGCTCTACTACGCGTTCGTCCCGGGGCTCAAGGTGGTCGCACCGAGCACCCCGGCCGACGCACGTGCGCTGTTGCGGGCCGCGATCCGCGACGACGACCCCGTGCTGTTCCTGGAGAACCTGGCGCTCTACAACACCAAGGGTGAGGTACCCGCCGACCTGGCGCCCGCCGAAATCGGCAAGGCCGCGGTGCGCCGGGTCGGAACCGACATCACAATCATCGGCTACTCCCGGATGGCCGCTGTCGCAACGCAGGTCGCGCGGCGGCTGCACGATGAGGACGGAATCGAAGCCGAGGTCATCGATCTGCGCAGCCTGCGTCCGCTCGACCGGGACACCCTGGTGGATTCGGTCCGCAAGACCGGCTGTGCCGTCATCGCCGAGGACGACTGGCTCACCTACGGCATCGGCGCCGAGGTCGCCGCGTCCATTTCCGACGGCGCGTTCGATTACCTCGACGCCCCGGTGCGCCGCGTCGCGGCCGCCGAAGTTCCCCTGCCCTACGCCAAACCGCTCGAGCAGGCCGCGCTGCCCTCGGCCGAATCGCTCTACACCGCGGCGCGCGAAACACTGGCCGCCGTCGGCCGGCTCTGAGACAACCTGAGGAACGCACGTGCCTGAAATCACCATGCCCCGGCTCTCTGACACGATGGAAGAGGGCGTAATCATCGCCTGGCACAAGAACATCGGCGATCGGGTGGAGCGCGGCGACATTCTTGCCGAGATCGAAACCGATAAGGCCATCATGGAGCTCGAGTCCTACGACGAGGGCATCCTCGAGCGCATGCTTGCCGGCGAGGGCGACCGTGTGCCCATCGGTATTCCCATCGCCGTCATCGGCGACGGGAGCGGCGCCTCGACCGAGCCGGTCGGCGCACCAACGCCCGCGCCCGCTCCCGCCGCAACCCCACCAGCCCC
Source organism: Mycolicibacterium wolinskyi (assembly GCF_002101965.1). Taxonomy (GTDB): domain Bacteria; phylum Actinomycetota; class Actinomycetes; order Mycobacteriales; family Mycobacteriaceae; genus Mycobacterium; species Mycobacterium wolinskyi. Next base: position 443,385 of record NZ_LQQA01000010.1, on the reverse strand, counting down.
GGCACCTGCGCCAGCCGCACCGCAGGCGTCCGGCGATCGGCCGAAAGCCTCACCGCTGGCCCGCAAGATCGCCGCCGAGAACGGTGTCGACCTGGCCGCCGTGACCGGGAGTGGACCCGGAGGCCGGATCATCCGCAAAGATGTCGAGAACGTGCGTCCCGCCGAAACACCGGCCGCCCCAACGCCTGTCGAAGGCGACTTCGACGCGGTGCCGCTGACCACGTTGCAGCGGGTCGCGGCCAAGCGCCTCACGGAGAGCAAGCAGACCGCACCGCACTTCTATCTCACCGCGGCCGTGGACGTCACTGCATTGCTGGCGTTCCGGGAGACCGTCAATGACAGCCTGCGGGCCGCGGACGGTCCGAAGGTCAGTGTCAACGACTTCATCGTCCGCGCCGTGGCGTCGGCCCTGCGCAGCAATCCCGGCGTGAACGTGTCGTTCGGCGGTGACGTGCTGCTGCACCATCACGGTGTGCACATCGGCGTCGCGGTCGCCGTGGAGGCCGGTCTCGTGGTGCCGGTGGTCCGCGACGCCGACCGCAAGTCCGTGTCGCAGATCGCCGTGGAGACCAAGGAGATGGCCGGGCGCGCCCGGATCGGCAAGTTGCGGGCCGACGAGATGTCCGGCGGCACGTTCACGATCTCCAACCTCGGCATGTTCGGTATCGAGCAGTTCGCCGCGGTCATCAATCCGCCCGAGGCCGCGATCCTCGCGGTCGGCGCGGCCACCGACGAATTGCGCCTGATCGACGGCGAGGTGGTGGCCCGAAAGATCCTGCGGCTGACGCTCTCGGCAGACCACCGGGCGATCGACGGCGCGACCGGTGCGGTGTTCCTGCGTGATCTGACGACGCTGCTCGAGAACCCGTTGCGCATCGTCGCCTGACACGTCCGCGATGAGTTTTGTTCGCGGCTTCGGTCGGTACCCATGACCGACCGCACACCGTGAAGGAGACATCATCGTGGTTACCCGTCAGACCGCCCCGCTGGGCGCCCCCACCTGGATCGACCTGACCACTTCCGACGTCGAGCGGGCCAAGCGGTTCTACGGCGCGGTGTTCGGCTGGACCTTCGAAACCGGCGGCGAGGAGTACGGCGGCTACGTCAGTGCGTTCCTGGACGGGCGTGTGGTCGCCGGGATCATGCACAACGATCCGCAGTGGAATTCGCCCGACTTCTGGACCACTTATCTGCACACCGCCGACGCCGAGGCCACCGTGGCCGCGGCCACTGCGGCCGGCGGCAGCAACTGTGGTGGCGTCATGGACATCCCGGCCAAGGGCCGGATGGCGATGATCACGGACCCGGCCGGAGCGTTCTTCGGGGTGTGGCAGCCCGCGGGGCATCAGGGATCGGAGGCGTTCAACGAACATGGGGCGCCGCTGTATCACCAGCTGACCACCCGCGACTATGCCGCATCGCTCGACTTCTACCGCACGGTGTTCGGCTGGACCACCAAGACGGTGTCGGACACCGACGAATTTCGCTACAGCACAGCCGCATTCGACGGTGAGGAACTCGTGGGCGTGATGGACGGCAGCGTGTACCTGCCGGAGGGCGTGCCGTCGACGTGGACCTGCTTCATGGGCGCCGAAGACGTCGACAAGACCATCGAGTTGATCGTCGACAATGGCGGCTCGGTGGCACGTGCGGCCGAGGACACCCCGTACGGCAGGCTGGCCGCGGTGGCCGACCCGACCGGAGCCGGGTTCAACCTGTCATCTTTGCAGGGCTGAGGTGTGTCGACGGGGTGGGTGCGGGTACCTCTGAAACCATGCCTCGTCACGAGATCTACCTCAAGGCGTGCATCAACGGCGCACGCACCCCGGATCAACACCCATCCCTGCCGGTGACGCCTGAGCAACTGGCCGACGCGGCTGTCGCGGTCCATCGTGCCGGGGCGGTGGCCGTGCACCTGCACCCCAAGACCGCAGACGGCGTGGACTCCCTGGCGCCCGAGCACGTCGCCGCGGCGGTGTCGGCGGTGCGCCAAGCCGTCCCCGGCCTACCGCTCGGTGTCACGACCGGCTACTGGGCACTACCCGATCCTCGGGCTCGACTGCGGGCCGTCGAGGCATGGGATGTACTGCCCGACTTCGCATCGGTCAACTGGCACGAGCCGGGTACCGAGGATCTCGCTCGGCTCTTGCTGAGCAAGGGCATCGGCGTCGAGGCGGGGCTGTTCGACGCCGAGGCAGCGCTGGCGTGGGCGGGGTCAGATCTCGCCGAGCACTGTATGCGCGCCATGGTGGAGCTGCCACCTGACAGTGACACGACCACCGCCGACGTGCTCCTCGGCGAGATCATGTCCGCCAACCTGCCGATGCCGGTGTTGTTGCACGGCGAAGACGAAAGCTGTTGGCCCCTACTGGAACACGCAGGCGCGAAACGCGTCCAGGTCCGAATCGGCTTGGAGGACACCCTCTTGCTTCCCGACGGCGCCCCCGCGCCGGACAACGCGGCGCTCGTCGCGGCGGCGATGCGGCTGCTCAGTCGGTAGACGCTGCCAGCGCGAAGTCGGCGAAGTCGAAGCCGGGCACCACGACACAACTGACGAGGGACGGTTCGTCGTCGCGGGGCCGGGCACGTTGCCAGTGCCCAGGCGGAACAAGCACCTGTGGTTGCTGGCGCGCGGTGATGTCGGAGCCCAGCAGATGCGTTGTCGCACTGTCCTGTTGTGCGCCGATCTCCAACAACAGTGGGCTGCCGCGATGGTGGAACCACAGTTCGGCACTGCGCACGGTGTGCCACGCCGACTGCTGGCCCGGCATGAGCAGGAACAGGATCGCGGTGCCGGCGCTGCGCGGTCCGGTGTAGCCCGACGGCAGCGATGACTGGCTGATGGTCAGCTCGCTGCGCCAGGTCTCCCGGTACCAACCGCCTTCGGGATGTGGGGCGAGGTCGAGTCGCCTGGCCCAGTCGGGTAGTTCGGTCACACCCGATAGTCTCGTCGGTATGGTTCGTCTGCGTCCAGGATGGCTGGTGGCACTGTGTGCGGCGATCGTGGTGGTCGCCGCTTGGTTGCCCTGGTTGACCACCGGCGCCGACGGCGGTGGCCGGGCCAACGCGATCGGCGGAGCGGTCGGCAGCATCGTGCTGCCACGCGGCTTCGGGCCGGGTCAGCTCATCGTGCTGCTCGGGTCCACCCTCATCGTCGCGGGCGCGATGGCCGGGCAAGGCATCTCCGAACGCTGGGCATCGCTTGCCGGAGTGCTGATTTCATTGGTTCTCGTCGCACTGACGGTGTGGTACTACACGCTCAACGTCAAACCGCCGGTCGCGGCCGGGTATGGGCTGTATGTCGGCGGCGGGTTGGCGCTGCTGGCGGTGGTGTGCTCGGTGTGGGCGCTGGTGGCGACGGTGGGGCGTTGATGAGCGGGTTCGTGACGCCGGTGGTGCTGACCGGCGAACGGTGGGTCACGTTGGAACCGTTGACGCGTGCGCACATCCCGGAGATCGACGACGTCGCTGCGGACGGCGAACTGGGCACGCTGTGGTACACGATGACACCGGCGCCCGGCGCGGCCGAATGGTGGGTTGAGCGGATGCTGCAATTGCGCGCGGCCGATCACGGAGTCAGCTTCGTCGTGCGCAGCCTCGACGGCCGGCTCGTGGGTTCGACGAGCTATCTGAACGTCGACGGCCCTAATCGACGGTTGGAGATCGGGCACACGTGGTACATCGCAGCTGCGCGGGGCACCGGAGTCAACGCCGAAGCCAAGCTGCTACTGCTGAGCCACGCCTTCGACGAGTTGGGTTGCGTCGCAGTCGAATTCCGAACCCACTTCTTCAACTTCGCGAGCCGGGCCGCGATCGAGCGGCTCGGCGCCAAGCAGGACGGCGTGCTGCGCAGCCACCAACTCGGGCCGGACGGCATACGCCGCGACACCGTGGTGTATTCGATCATCGACATCGAATGGCCGGCAGTGCGGTCCAACCTGAGGTTCAGGTTGGACCGCCGCGGCCGGCCTGATTAATCTGCGTCGACGGTGTTGGTCTCGATCGACTTCCTGTCGGCGCCGTGGGCCACCTCGATCTTGCGTGGCTTGGCGCGTTCGGCGATCGGGATCGTGACGGTGAGAACGCCGTTCTCGTACGTCGCGGAAATCGCCGACGCGTCGACGCCGTCGCCGAGCGACAGTTGCCGTCGGTAGCTGCCGAAGAACCGCTCATTGGCCAGCCACTGCACGGACTGCTCCGAGCGGGCGGTCCGGTGTGCCGAGATGGTCAGTGTGCCGTTGTCGACGTTCACGTCCACCGAGCCCGGGTCGATGCCCGGAAGATCCGCGGTGAGGACGTAGTGGTCGTCGATCTTGCACAGGTCCATCGGCATGAACCGCGGTGTGCGAGTTGACCCGGCATCACCTGACAGCAAACTCCTGGTCAACGCATCAAGGTCACTGAACGGATCAAAACGAAGCACAGCAATCCACCTCCTGTGTCGACTCAAGGCCCGCCACCCTGGCGGGCAGCCAATCACTGTGCAACGCCGATATTAGCACTCGCAATAGGAGAGTGCTAGTACATTTTCGGATGATTCTTGGGTATCTGAGCAGCGCGAAGACGAAGTCGCGGGCCGGTGGTAGCGGCTTCTCGATGTGCTGATGTGCGTCGAAGAGCCGCCAAGCGCCGCTGGTCGCCGTTCGGGTAGTGGGACCTTCGCCCGTAGCGCCGAGCGGGCAGGCGCGGCTCCGCTGCGGACCTCCAGCCAGCTACCTCGGATACCCAACAAGAAACGCCGTGGCGGACATCCTTTCGGACATCCGCCACGGCGTTGCGTGACTACTTCGGCTCAGTCGTCGTGGCCGTGACCATGACCGCGGCCGTGGCCCCGCCAGTGTGGGCCGTCGTCGTACCACGGGCGGACCCAGCCGGGACCTTCGACGCATGCGGTCACATAGCCGTACGGACCCGTCGCGCAGATCTCCGGACCTGCCGCCGCAGGTGCCGCGCCCGCCACTGCCACGCCCACCGGCACTGCCAGCGCGCCGAGCCCGAGCGCAGCGGCCCGCATCAGTTTCGAACGGTTCATTCCCCACCTCCGGGTTGTTTGCCATGTACGAGCTCTAAACCCCCGTCTGTAAATAACCTTAGTGCATCTCAGCATCTTCCTGTGAAAGGGTTGAGAGCCTGCGCCGCAGTCACTTTGCTCTCGTGAAGCCCGTACCAGTCACGGCGTTGGAGGCGTTTGCAGTCAAGATCTACGACACGCGTCTGGCGCGGGGGCTGTGCGACCGGCGGGCCGGTAGCTCGGTGGGCTGGTTGGTTAGCCCGCGGTGTTTGCGCTGACGTCAGTTAGCGGCGTGGTCGTGTGCCCGAAGCGAAGCCAGCCTCCGATGAGTTTCGCCGCACCCGGTGGTCACTACCGTGGACCGAGAAAGAGGAGGTGGCGCGCATGTGTGCGCTCGAGGGCAAGATCGCGCTGATCACCGGCGGTGCCCGAGGCCAGGGGCGGGCACACGCCACGACGCTGGCGCGCGCGGGCGCCGACGTGGTCGTGTGCGACATCGCGGCGGACGTGGACGAAATCGACTACCCGCTGGCCACGGCCGCCGATCTCGACGAGACCGTCGCACAGGTCAAGGCGCTGGGCCGGCGTTGTCTGGCGATCACTGCCGACGTGCGGGATCTGGCGGCGATGCAGGCGGTGGTCGACGCGGCGATCGCGGAGTACGGCGGCATCGACATCGTGATCGCCAACGCGGGCATCGCCAGCAGCGCACCGACGGCGACGATGTCCGAAAAGCGTTGGCGCACCATGATCGACATCAACCTCACCGGTGTGTTCAACACCTTCAGGGCTGTTCTGCCGCACCTCATCGAACGTGGCGGGGGACGCATCGTCGCGACGTCCTCGATCGTCGCCGGAACCGGGGCGACGAATTCTGGTCACTATGCGGCAGCCAAGGCCGGTGTGGTTGCGCTCGTGAAATCGGTGGCTCATGAGGTGGCCGAGCATGGGATCACCGTCAACGCAGTGCTGCCCTCCGGGGTGAACACACCGATGATCCACAATCCGGCCACCTACAAGGTCATTCGGCCCGATCTGGAGAATCCCGGCCTCGCCGATGTCGAGGAGATGTTCCAGCAGGGGCGTCCGCGGCCCGGTCTGCTGGAGCCCGAGGACGTCGCGAACGCGGTGCTCTATCTGGTGTCGGAGCAGGGCCGGCTGCAGACCGGCGAATCGATGATCTTGTCCAACGGGCTGAACTGAGGCGGCTAGCTGTCCGACGACAACGCGAGCAGACGACGCAGGATCCACACGACACGCGCGATCGATGCGACCGCCGCGAAGGCCGCCGCGATGATCACCGCCTGTACCCACCAATAGCCCGCTTCGGTGTTCGCATCGGTCGTCAATCCGACGAGGGCTGCGACGAACAGCGCGAACAGCGTGGGCAACGCCGCGACGAACGCGGCGCCCACCCGCTGCTTGTCGCCGGCAGGCAACAGCCTGTCCACCGCCGTCATCGGCGTGCGCAACAGGTTGACCAGGATCGAAATGCTGGTCAGCGTGAACCCGCCCATCGTCGCCGCCACGGTCGCGAGTATCTGGTAGGCGGTGCGCCGCGCGGCCTCCGGAACCTCCGTCAACGCCACCGGCAGCCACCCGATCCTGCCGAACACGAGCCACCCGCCGACCACGATCAGTGCGAGCAGCCAGTCCGTCCATCGATGCCGAACCCAGTTGTGCTGCAGCCTCTCCGGGAGGCTGAACTGTGTGACCGGTCGATTACTGGCGTTCATCGTCGGGCAATTCGATCAGGGTGTCGGGAAACGGCGCGTCCTCATCAGGAACCTCGGCAACGGCCGACGACAGGTACTCATGGTTGCGAGTCAACGACTGTGCCAAGAGATCTCGCGCATACGCGGTCGATTGGGCCGGGTCATTCAAGCGGTCGGCGTCCACTTCGGTCTTCTCCACGAACCGGTCTTCGAGGAGGTCGACCGACCGTTGCGAACCGCTGATCGATCCGACGACGTGGGCGCTGTCGAACTCTGACAGCGCGCCCGAACCGCGTAGGGCATCGATCAACTCGCGGATGCGTCGGCGCACGGCGTCCTTCTGCGACTCGCTGCCCCGCCGGCCCACCGACACTCCAACGCGGACGACGCCGTCTTGCGCGAGGGCGCGTGCGCCGTCGAGCGCCTGAACCCAATCGCCCCCGACGAGGTTGCGATTGATACGGCTCACGGGGATCGCCACGTCGATCCTCGAAACGCTCATGTCGCTCAGCACCTGGTCGAGGTTCTGCGTGAGCACGGGCTCGATGCCGACGTCGATGTCGAGCTTGTGTTTGAGGTAGTCCACCAGCCGGCGGGCACGCGGGCCGTTACCACTGGTCAGCATCGCGACGATGTTGCGCTCGGCGAACTGGCAATACGTCGGCTCCAGCAGGCTTTCGTCGGCGGTCAGCGCGATCGCGCGGCGGGCCCCGGCCGCGTCACCGACACTGGGCAGGTTCTCCCGCCGGACCTTGTCGAGGATCAGCAGGCTCTGGTCAGCCGTGGCCGCCCCGTGGCCGATCAACACCATGCCGTCCGGGCAGCGCCGGTACCGGTTGAGCCCTTCGGCCTCGGCATGCGCCAGCCGCTTGACGACGCGCTCGGCCGGAAACCTGCCGGGCAACGGAGTGCCGTCGGGCTGCAGCAGGCGCCAGTACTGCACCGTTCGGTTCACCTGCCACCCCCTCTACTGCCTTGATCTGGGGCTCACGGTACTGGGACGGTCCGACAAGAGCCTGCACGTTCGGCACAGTGCCAACACAGGACAGGGCCGGCCCTTTCCGGGCGAAGCCAGCGTCCTCGTGGGCGGTGAATGCTTGGCAAAGTGCCCCCGGCAGGATTCGAACCTGCGACACCGGCTTTAGGAGAGCCGTGCTCTATCCCCTGAGCTACGGGGGCGGGGACCATGGCAGCTTACCGAAGCCGCGATGTGCCTGAACACCGAGTTAGCGCAGTGGCAGCCGGGCGAAGATCGGCGTGGTCGGGGTCGATGATCCGGTCCCGGGCTCGACGGTGAACGCGAGCGCCGACGCGTCGCCGAGATCGGACAGGACCGCGGTGGTCGAGGGTGCGACGGCTGCGGAGTCCATCGTGCCTGCCGACTCCGGGCCGGTGTCGCGCATCAACCACATCTGGTAGACGGTGCCGGTCTCGGGTGGCGTGACACCGTTCATGACGAGCACGCCGGCGTTGCGGTCGCGGGAGAACACGACCGTCGCGGTACCGCCGGTGGGAATCGGACCGGAGACGGTCCGCACGTCCGGTGCGGCGAAGACCTGCTCGGCCGTCGACGGCGTGGCCGCGGGGCGCATGACGATCCCGACACCGATACCGGCGAGTGCGATGACCACGGCTGCGGCGGCGGCCAGGAGGGCGGTGCGCCACCGCGGACGAGACGGCCGCAATTCGCGCACGTTCCCGGGAGCGACGGCGGCCAGCACCCGGTCGCGCAGATCGGTCGGCGGCTCGACGGCGGTGCTCGCGGCCACGCGGGCCATGGTCTCGCGCACGGCCCGCACCTCTGCGGCGAACTGCTCGGCGACTTCCGGTGGTGCGGAGGCCACGCGTCGTTCGATGTCGGCCAGCTCGGACTCCGGCACCGCGTGCAGTGCGTACGGTGTCGCCAGGGTCAGGAGTTCGGGATCGCCAGGGCTGGTCATGCCACCCCCAGACAATTGCGCAGGCCCCGGATGGCGTCGCGCATCCGGGATTTGATCGTCGCCAGGTTCGCCGCCAGCCGCTGCGACACCTGGCTGTAGGTCAGCCCGTCGTAGTAGGCGAGGTGGATGCACTCACGCTGAGCGTCGGTGAGCGAGTCGAGGCAGTCGGAGACCCGGCGGTGCTCGTCGAGGGTGATCACCGAATCGGCGACGTGGTCGGCGGGTGTCTCGACATTGGCCGCGCCGTAGCGGGACTCGCGTTGGCTTGCTGCCTGCTCGGAGCGCACGCGGTCAACCGCACGCCGGTGCGCCAGCGTCATCAACCAGGCCAGCGGTGAGCCCGCGTCAGGGTTGTAGCTCCCAGCGGTGTTCCAGACCTGCAGGTAGATGTCCTGCGTGGTTTCCTCGCTGTAGCCCGGGTCGCGCAGGACCCGCGTGACCAGGCCAAACACCCTCGACCGGGTGTGATCGTAAAACGCTGCGAAGGCGTCGACGTCGCGCTGGGCCACCCGGCGCAGGAGGGCGTCGAGTTCGGTGGTCACGTTCGGTAGCCTAGCCAGCCCGTCCAGCGTCGTCACACTAATCGAGATCTCGATAAGGGGAGTGTGAAAGGCGAAGCGGGAGAGCGGTATTCAGCGAAACCAGATCGGCTGGCGACGAGCTCCTGATCACTCCGATACGTCTGTTCCACAACAGGTATTCGGAGCGGGGCCCGGCCCGGATGGAACGTCGCTTACCGAAGCTCGGTGATCACTTTCGCGAACGCCTCGGAATGGGCGGCCTGCACGATGAAGTAGCTGATCCCATAGGTTTCGCGGAGCTCGCGCAGCCGGTCTGCGATCGCGGTCGTCGACCCGGACAGCACTCCGGGGTGCCGCAGCAGCTGCTCGTCGGGGAGCCCGGGCAGGAAATGGCGCGGGATGGAAAGGTTGGGCATCTCCTCGCCGACGGCGGGCATCGCGGTGATGGCGATGTTCAGTTCGAGGTCTGAAAATCGGTCTCCGGCGGCGTTGCGTACGAACGTGATTCGCTCCGCCAGCGGATCGCCGTCGACGTGGTCGCCGCCGGTGAACCCGATGATGTCGGCGGTCTCGGCGGCCACCGTCAGCAGCCGATCGCCGTTGCCTGCGATGAGGATCGGCACATCGGTCAGGTGCTCTTTGATGTGCTCGGTCACGTGGCGCAGATACGCGATGCGTTCGCGGGCGCCGGGGAACGGCAGCTCGGCGGCTTCGAACTCCTCGCGCACGTATCCGGCGCCCAGCCCGAGATCCAGCCGGCCACCCGACAGGTCACGCAGGGCCTCGACATCGCGGGCCAACAGCGCCGGCTTGTAGAAGCAGGCGTTGAGCACGAACGTCCCGACCCGCAGCGTGCTGGTCGCGGTGGCCGCTGCGGTCAGGGTCGGGAACGGAGCCGGCGCGCCGAGGTGGTCCGGCACGTTGATGACATCGAAGCCGAAGTCTTCGGCGCGGCGGGCGGCGTCGGTGACCTGTGCTTGTGACTCGGCCGTGCGCAGGCTCACGCCGAAGCGGAAATCGTTGGGCATCACCCGATCCTATGCACTGCGCCTGAATGTTTGGTGTGGTGAAACTCGGGCAATCCTCAGCCGTGAGCCGTCATCCCACCATGGGCGTCGAAGAAGAGTTCCTACTGGTCGATCCCGAACACGGCGAACCGGTTGCCCGCAACAGGGCCGTCGCCGGCTATGCCTCGACGCGCGGAGTGGAGCTTCAGCTCGAGCTCACGAGCTGTCAGGTCGAGACCAGCACCGACGTGATGAGCAGCAGCAGTGCGCTGCGCGACGAGCTCATCCGCCTGCGCCGGGTCGCCACGGAGGCCGCCGAGGCCAACGGTGCTCGCTTGCTGGCGGTCGCGTTGCCGCCGACCGTGCCGCACAAGTTCCCGATCACCCCGACCCGTCGCTACCGCAAGATCGGTGACCGATTCGGCATGATCGCGCACGAGCAAGGTATTTGTGGCTGCCATGTCCATGTGGCGGTGCCCAGCCGCGAAGCCGCCATCCACGTGAGCAACCGGATCCGTCCGTGGCTGCATCTGTTGCTGGCGCTGACCGCGAACTCGGCGATCTACCGCAACACCGACAGTGGCTACGCGAGCTTCCGGAGCATGGTCTGGACGCGCTGGCCGAGCGCGGGACCGCCGCCCTATTTCGATTCCCTCGAACAGTTCGACGCCACCGTCGGAATGCTGCGACAGGCCGGCGCGGTGCTCGACGACGGCATGATCTATTGGGACGTCCGCCCGTCGGCCAACTTCCCGACCGTGGAAGTGCGCGTGTCCGATGTGCCCGCCACCGTCGCCGAAACGGTGTTGCTGGCGACACTGGTCAGAGCCAGTGTGATGACGGCGCTCGACGCGCAGGACAACGGGGAGCCGACTCCACCGATCACGGATTACGTTCTGCGCGCGGCATATTGGAAATCGGCCCACGACGGCCTTGACGGCGAGACGATCGACTTGATGGAAAGCCATGCGACCGCGCCGACCCGGGTGCTGCTCGGCGGTCTGATCGAACGGCTGCGGCCCGCTCTGGAGGACCTTGGGGACTACGACATGGTGCGCGACGAGCTGGAACGCATCGTGGGGCAGGGCAACGGCGCGATGCGGCAGCGACGGGCGTGGCGCTCGCACGGCGACGTCGCCGACGTCATCGCCGAACTGGCGAGTGCGACGACGACTGCCTAGCCGGCCGCGCTCCATCCACGCGCCGCTGCCGCGAGGCCGTCGACCAGAGCCGAGGTCACCGGCGACAGCCCGTCATCGCCGGGCAGCGGGCTGCGCGGGCTCAGGCCGCGCACGCGCGAAGGCAGCTCGAGCTGTACACCGTTGGCGCGATTCACGGGATTGTCGGGGTGCTGGCCGCGCAGTTCGCGGGGCATCGCGTCGAGGTCGGTGATGACGTGATACCCGGGTATCGCTACGTGTTGGGCAACGTGCTCGGCCAATGCCCGGTTGCGTCCACCGGCGAGCAGGTGTGTGCCGCGGCCCATCCGGCCGTAGCCGTGCAGCGACACCACCGCGTCGACATGGTCGAGAAATGCTGTGAGCCGGGCGGATTCGTGTGACAGGTACTGGGCCGAGGGCAGGTGGTGTGGATAGTGGTCGGGGTGGCGCACCACATACACCGAGGCATCCGATGCGGCGGCGGCGCGTTCGGCGATCACGTCGGTCATCTGTTCCAGGCCGCCGCCGTGGATGGCCATGAAGCCGAAACGGGAACGCAGCGTCGCGGATTCGACGATACCCGGCGCGGCGAGCAGCTCCGAAAGCGATTCTGGCGCGGGCGAAGTCGTCGCGAGAGCACGTTGCGGCCAGTGCATCGGGTCCCAACGGCGCAGGAATTCGATCCAGCGGTGCGGCAACTCGTGATGAACGGCTCCGGCAAGGATGCGTTCGAGGTAACCCGGACGCGGTGGCCCAGGGTCGACGCGGTGGTCGATGTAGACCCATGCCGGCGCCGCGCCGTCGGCGGTGTGCACCGTCAGCCGGTCCCGTCGATATCGAACGGGCACCCCTTCGGCGCTGTCGAGGGCGTCGAGATCGTGATCGGTCACGTGCCACAGCACTCCGTGCACGTGCGATCCGTCGAACGGCTCGATGGTGGCCACGCCGCGCTGGTTGATCAGCCAGTCGTGGCCGTCCAAGCGTGCCGGCCTTGGATCTACGGCACCCGGACAGCGTCTGGCCATCTGTGCCACGCACAGATTCGAGCCGTAGGCGAAGTACGGGTGAAGCATTCAGCCTGTGACGGTCAGATAAATCAGCACCACGTTCAGCACACTAATCAGTCCGGCCACCACCCAGCCAAGTGCCGTGGTCACACGATGGTTGGCGTCGGCGCCCATCAGCGCTTTGTTGCTGGTCAGGCGGACGAGGGGAATCAGCGCGAACGGTATGCCGAACGAGAGCACCACCTGGGAGAGCACCAGGGCGCGGCTCGGGTCGACGCCGATGGCCAGGATGACCAGCGCCGGGATCAGGGTGACGAGGCGGCGCAGCAGCAGCGGGTAGTACCGCTTCAGCAGGCCCTGCATGATCATCGCGCCCGCGTATGCGCCGACGGATGTGGACGCGAGACCGGAGGCCAGCAGGCCGATCGCGAACAGTAGCGCGACCGTCGGGCCTAGCGTGTCGCGGACCGCGGCGTGTGCGCCTTCGATCGAGTCGGTGTTGTCGCGGCCCTGCAGGTTGGTCGCGGCGACCAGGAGCATGGACAGGTTGACCGCACCGGCCACGACCATCGCGATGCCGACGTCGAAGCGGGTGACGCGCAGCAGCATGCGCCGCCGCGGGCCGGCTTCGGGATGACCGTGGCGGTCGCGGGCAAGTCCGGAGTGCAGATAGACCGCGTGCGGCATCACTGTTGCGCCAAGCATGGCGGTCGCGAGCAGGATGCTCTCGGCCCCCTCGAAACGGGGGATCAGCCCTTCGGCGACCGCGGCCGCCGGCGGGGTTTCGACGAACAGACTCGTCAGGAAGCCGATCGCGATGACCAGCAGCAGACCGCTGATGACCCGCTCGAACATCTGTTGGCCGCGCCGGTTCTGTACGGCGAGCAGAAGTAATGAGACGACGCCGGTGATGACCCCGCCGATCAGCAGCGGCAGGTCGAACAGCAGGTACAACGCGATGGCGCCGCCGACGACTTCGGCGAGATCGGTTGCCATGGCGACCAATTCGGCTTGCACCCAGTAGGCGATCCGGCTCGGGGTCCGGGTGTGGTCGGCGACCGCCTCGGGCAGTGAGCGCCCGGTGACCAGGCCCAGCTTGGCGGACAGGTATTGCACAAGGCCGGCCATCGCGTTGGCGACGACGATCACCCAGACCAGCAGGAAGCCGAATTGGGCTCCGGCACTGATGTTGGCCGCGACGTTGCCGGGGTCGACGTAGGCGATGGCGGCGACGAACGCGGGCCCGAGCAGCAACCAGCTCGGCCTGGTGCGCACCTTGGTGTCTTCCAACAACTGTCCCAACTCCCTATCCGGATAGGCGAATAGGAAAGTTAGGTTAGCCGAAACCTTGTCTTTGGGCTAGCGGCGGGGGTGTCGACCGCCGCCGCCGTGGTGGTCACCGCCGCCGCCGAAGTCGATGGCGATGCCGGGTAGATCGTCGTAGCAAAGTGCGGCGTACGCCGGATCGCATCCGTATGGGAGATAAGGCCCGCGCTGCGTCGGGGTGGCGTTGATCTGCACATTGCCGGGGCTCGAGCAGCGCGTCGCTCCGCCGACATCGGTGCACTGCGGATCGGCTGCGGCCGTCGGCGCTCCGATAAGTCCTAATGCGGCAAGTGCCGCGGATGGGCCGACAAGGGTCTTAACGATCTCCGCGGCGTTCACCATCCGATGACGACTCCTCCTACTCCGAATCCCCAGCCATACCAAGGCCCGTAGTTCATGGCCGGAGGCGACGTGACGATCTGGGTGCTGCCGCCGGTCTGACATTGCGTGGTGGTGGGTCCGGTGTTCGTGCACTGCGGTGCGGCCGTGGCCACGGGTGCGGCGAATACTGCCAGGAATGGCACGGCCAGTACGGCGGCCAGGTACCGGGATTTATTTGTCATGACCTACTCCGATCGCTAGAGCAAGTCTACGTCCGAAAAAGCCGGGGTCAGAGGATGAAGAACTCGTCGTCCCAAGGGAACATGCCATAGCCGGGCTGGGGCGGCGTGGCGTCGATCTGAACGTTGCCCTCGGACGCACACTCGGTGGTCTGTCCGCCTTCGACCGAGCTGCCGCCGGTCACCTGGCACTGAGGCAGCAGATGCGGCTCTTTCGGCGCACTGGGTTCGGCCGCGGCCAATGGGGCCAGACCGATCGCGGCGGAAGCGCCGCCGACAAGCAAACATCCGGCAAGCGTGGTGAGGCGTGACTTCATCAGAGCGTCCCTTCCCCGGGGGTGTTTACCCGGCAGCGTACAGCCCTTTGCCAGTGATCAGTGGCAGATCGAGCGTGGTCCGGATTCCCGGGGCCGCGGCCACCACGGCGGGAATCGCGTTGACGACACGGGCTGCGGTGGCCACCAGACCGGCGTGGTTGTGATCGCCGTTCGGGCTGCTCAGGCACAGATCAAGGGCATAGGACGGCTCACCGGTCAGCTCGATCCGGTACGAGCCACCCTCTTGTGCGGGCTGCGGCCAGTCCGGACAGAGGTCATCGCGCAGCCGAGTGACGTGTTCGAGCACCACGGCAGCTTTTCCGTCGCGCATGCCGCGAACCTCGAACCGCATCGCCGCGGTGGTGCCCTTCGGAATGTGGCCGGCGGCGATCTCGAAATCCTCGGGCGCGGGGACCCGCGTATGTTCTTCGGTGACCGCTTCGAGTTCGATACCCAAACCCGCGGCGAGTTGCCGGACCACCGAACCCCACGCCAGGCTCAGCACGCCGGGCTGCAGCAGCATCGGGGTTTCGTCGAGTGACTTTCCGAAACCCATCACGTCGAACATCACCGTCGCGCTGTCGTAGGTCGCGTAGTCGACGATCTCCATGCAGCGGATCTGCTCGACCTGCTGGCAGGTTCCGGCAAGCGCAAGGGGCAGAAGGTCATTGGCGAAGCCCGGATCGATGCCGTTGACGAACAGGCTTGCCGCGCCGGCCTTCGCCGCCTCTTCGATGGGCGTGACGAGCTCGTCGGGTAGCACCTGCCACGGGTACTGCAGGAACACTGCTGAGCTACCCACGACGTTGATGCCGGCTGCCAGGATGCGCCGGTAATCCTCAAGCGCGTCAGGCAGCCGGTTGTCGGCCATGGCGGTGTAGACCGCGCATTCGGGCGCGGTCGCGAGCACTGCATCGAGATCGTCGGTGGCGAGGATGCCTGTCGAAACATCAAGCCCGGCAAGTTCGCCCGCATCCTTGCCGGCCTTGGCGGCCGAGGACACCCACACGCCGGTGAGCTCGTAAGCCGGATCGGTGATGAGTTGCTTGAGCGCGTGCCGGCCGACGTTTCCCGTTCCGATCGCCGCGACTTTGATTGCCATGGGTGTCCTTACAGGTCGGGGATGGGCAGATCGAGGTTCGGCATGGTCAGGCCGCCGTCGACCTCGAGAGTCTTACCGGTCAGGTAACTGCCTGCGGGCGAGGATAGGTAGACGGCGGCGGCGGCGATGTCGGCCGGATCCCCGAGACGCCGCATCGGAGTTGCCTTCTCCATCGGTTCACGGAGTTCGTCGTTGGACGCGACGATGTCGAGCGCGGAGGTGAGGATCGAGCCCGGCGCGATCGCGTTGACGCGTATGCGCGGGCAGAGGTCGAGCGCGGCCAGGCGCGTGTAATGAGCCAGTGCGGCTTTCGCGGTGCCGTAGGCGACGAACCCGCGCCCCGCGAGCCGTCCCATCGTCGAGGTGATGTTGATGATGCTGCCGCCGCCGGAGTGTTCGAGCATGAGCGGTACGGCCGCCGCGGTCAGCGCGTGCGCGGTCGACACGTTGAAGGTGAAGGCGTCGCGAAGGTCCTTGGCCGACGTGTTGACCAATGGCGCGGGCATGGTGCCGCCGACGTTGTTGACGACGATGTCTAGTTTCCCGAACGCCTCGGCAGCCGCGGTCGCGAGCTCGGCGGTGGACTCGGGATGTGCGAGGTCGGCGACGACGATGTGAGCGCGCCGGCCCGCCGCCGCCACCTGTTCGGCGACCTCTTCGAGTTGAGACTGCGTTCGGGCCGCGATGACCACGTCCGCACCGGCTTCCGCGAACGCCACGGCGATCGCGGCGCCGAGCCCACGGCCGGCGCCGGTGACGATTGCAACTTTGTCGTCGAGGCGAAATCTATCGAGAATCACGTGCGCTCCATTCGCTTACCGCGCGTCACGGTAGCAGTGGGCGCCAAGGCTTCGGGCGACTTTCTGAAACATGTTCTAGTTCGGCGGAATTTGTCGTACCCGTCTGGCAGTATCGAACGTATGTTCGAAGAACTCGATGACGCAGCGCTTGCTGCCGGGATCGAGCACGAGACCCGCGCCGCGGCTGCGTCGGATTCACGCCGGCTGCAGATGATCGCCGAGCTGATCGGTCGGCGGGTCGCTGAGCAAGACGACGAACTCCTGCACTGGGCGTGTGATTACTGGGATTCCGCGGCCGGGGAGGTGGCCGCGGCGATGAACGTCGGCCACCGTGCCGCTTCGCGGGAGATGCTGATCGCCGTAGCTCTGCAGGAGCGTTTTCCGCGGGTGGCTGCACTGTATGCCCAGGGCCGGTTGAGTTCTCGGCTGATCTCGACGGTCACGTGGCGGACGCGGTTGATCGAAGATGCCGAGACGCTGCAGATCATGGACGCTGCGCTGGTCGATCGTGTCGTCGAATGGGGACCGCTGTCGGTGGAGAAGCTCGAACAGTCCATCGACGCGTTGATCGAGCGCCACGATCCGGAGGCCTTGCGCCGGACCCGGACCGTCGCGCGGGACCGCGACGTATGTTTCGGCAAGCCGGACGACGCCACCGGCACGGTGTCTCTGTACGGCAGATTGTTGGCCACGGATAGGGCGGCATTCGAAAACCGCCTCGCACACATGATCAGCGGTGTGTGCGAGGACGATCCGCGGACGCTCGGGCAGCGGCGGTCGGACGCGATGGGGGTGCTCGGCGCCGGCGGGGATCGGCTCAAATGCCAATGCGGGAAGCCGGACTGCCCGGCTGCGGACGTGGTGGATGCGCGCGCCGCCAACACCGTCGTCTACGTGCTGGCAGAACCTGGCGCGCTCGACGCCGAGCCGGATCCCTACCTGTCGGGTGACGACGAGTCGAATCCCATACCGCGCGACGAGCCGCCCCGTCCGGCCAAGAAGCCGGCCAGCGCCGTGATCATCGGCGGTGGAGTGGTGCCCACACCGTTGCTGGCTCAGCTGATCGCTTGTGGGGCCAAGGTCCGCGAACTTGCGCAACCCTGCGGTGAGCCGGAGCCACGCTATCGGCCTTCGACAAGGCTGGCCGCGTTCGTGCGCATGCGAGACATGACGTGTATGTTCCCCGGTTGTGACCGCCCCGCGGTGAACTGCGACATCGATCATTCGGTGCCGTACCCGGCCGGAGCGACCCATCCGTCAAACACGAAGTGCCTGTGTAGAACTCATCACCTTCTGAAAACCTTCTGGGACGGTTGGTCGGACCGTCAGCTGCCGGACGGAACGGTCGTGTGGACGACGCCGAGCGGCCGGACGTACACCAAGAAACCCGCGAGCCGGCTGTTCTTCCCGCACTGGGACACCACCACCGCGGCATTGCCGCCACCGCGAGGAAGGACGGTCGCGACCGATCGCGGCGTGATGATGCCGCGGCGTGCGCTCACACGCGCCCAGCGGGAAGCACGCCAGATCAAAGCGGAGCGTGCACTCAACCGGGCTTATCTTGCCGAACGCAACAAACCACCCCCGACGTAGCGCGCCCAGGCGCACAATTGGGGTGTCGCGTACCGACGTGGGGAGCCCCGATGAACGATCACGCCCATGATTTCTTCGGCGACATCTTCCAGCGCTACTTCAGACCTGCGGTCGACGAATATCCGGGGATGGGTGCTGCGCTGGTCCACCGACTGATGACGTCGACAGACGACGTTCAAGATCGGCTGGCCGAGGCCAGACACGCCGCACTGGCCTGGAACGGGGAGGAGCGCAGCCCCGCCTGCATCACCTCGGAGCTGTTCGTCATAACCCAATGCGGACTGATGTACGCCGCGGGCTTCGGCGATAGCCGGCACCGGCATTACTACCTCGCCACACCGGCCGCTCTGTTCGACCCGTTCGTCGATCAGGTCGAAGGTGTGCAGCTGCATCCGGGTGAAGTGGTCGCCGTGGACCGGCGATGCTGCAACGACCTTGCCGCCGCTCATCCGATGGATGCCGCGCTCAGCCGGATTCTCGATGAGCACGAGGCGTTGCGGGTCAACGTTTCGATGTAGGACTGAGGTCCTATCCGCCCACAGGCTTGTGCGCCTCTCGCTCATTTTCTTGAAGCACGAAGATTTTTCGAAAGCGTGTAGCAAACAGCCCGCCTAAGGTCCTGTGAGGTTCCTGCGAGGCGTGGGACGCAATGCTGGATCTACGGCTCGGATCGCGATGCGAAGACGAATACACCGAGATGACCGATGCTTGGAGCGAGTTGCTGGCCCTCTACCTGAAGCAAATGGCACCCCGACTGGCAAGCGCTGTTGCGTCTGTGGTGCTGGCGTCCGTTGTGGTGGTCGGCTGTGGTGGGCCGCCCGCTGACGACGCAGCGCATCTGGCGGCGAACGCCGCGACCCCTGCCGGTTCCGTAGCGGCTGAACCCGACCCCGCGACACCTGAAGAAGTCGCGGCAAGACCGATTTACGGTGATCCGTCAGAAGCCTCCGAACACTGGGCGAAGCAGAGTTTCGAGGACTGTGGCCTGATGGCGGTCGCCAATGTGGTGGGCCTGATGACGGGCGACTTTCCGACGGAGGACGTCGTGATCGATGTTGCCGCGAACACCCCCAGCCCCACGAGGTCGGGACCGATTTACGAGCCGCCGGACCCGGGTGACGACACCACCGACAACGGAACGTCCTCGGCCGATCAGATCCGGCTGCTCAAGCATTTCGGAGTCGATGCGACGGCGACCGATGACGACATCTCGTCGTCGGGTGGAATTGCCACGGGATTGCCTGCTCTGGAGCAGTACCTCGGTGCGGGCCGTAAGGTGATCGTCGGCGTCAATGCTGAAACCATCTGGGGCGAGGACGGCGACCATACCGAGGACGACCACTCGGTCGTCGTGGCGGCCGTCGATGCCGATCAACGGATCGTGTACTTGTCCGACAGCGGAACCGACGACGGTGCGGGTGAACAGGTCGACCTGGATACATTCGAAAGTGCTTGGGCTCCTGGAGGACACGATCTCATAGTGACGGACGCACCGGCATGAACGATCAGCTGTCGGTCGGTCAACCCCAACAGTCGATCAGACCCCCGACGACGGCGTGGGCTATCGCGGCTCTCATCTTCGGAATCATCGGCGCCGCGTTGGTGAGCATCGTGTGTGCGGCAATCGCCCTGGCCAAGACCAGGACTGGCCAGGTTGGCGGCCGTGGTCTGGCAATCACCGGGTTGATCCTGTCCGGAACCTGGATTGTCGTCGGGGTGATCGCGGTCGCGGTCTTCGTGCTTCTTCCTGACGACAGTCCCGGCAATCGCTATCCCCCGGCGGTCGGCACCTGCTACGCATCCGAACCTGATGACGGCTTGGACGAGAGCGATGAGGTGGCATGCGATCAGCCGCACCGTGCAGAGGTTTTCGCGGTGTTCACCGTCCCCGGTGATACATATCCAGGTGACGATGTCCTCGAGAAGTACACCAGCAGGTGTAGTAGCGAGTTCGCCAAGTATGCAGCCGAAGATGCGGCCGGCTTTGATATCGACGATCTACGGCCAACTCGGGAGACGTGGTCATCGAGTGACCGTACGGTGAAATGTCTTGCCGTTACCCAGGATCCTGTCACAGGTTCCGCGCAAGGTTGAGCCAACGTTATGTGTCGCAAAGGTCTTCGGGAGGTCTTTAGGTGAGGTTGCGTTCTGCGGTACTCCCCATGTTTGGGATGTTTCTCATGGTGTTCGTTGTGGGTTGCAGTGAGGGGTTGTCGCCCACATCGACATCGTCGACGAGCGGTCGTCCGACGGCGTCGTCGCAGGCTCGGGCGGGGGAAGGGCCTGACGCCCAGTACTGCGCACACAATCAAGACCCGAAATGCGCCAAAGGCAGCTACCTCGGCCCGTTCGTCTCGCTGACCGCCGGAGGCGGACATTGGGATGCCAACGGCGCACCCGTCAACGGCGGGCCGGTCGGCGCCGACGGTTCGACCGGCAACAACCTGACGCAGGAGTACTGCGCGCGCAACGAGGACCCGGCATGTCCGATCGGAAGTTATGTGGCGCCCAACGCCATTCGCAATCCGGACGGCAGCCATACCTATGTGGCATGTGAGGGTACGGTGTGCACCAACCCCAATCACGGCGGTGCGGATCCCGCCGGTACATGGGGGCCGGACGGTCAGCCGGTCAACGGTGGACCGGTCGGTGCGGACGGTTCGGTCAACAACAATCTGACGCAGGAGTACTGCGCGAGGAACCAGGATCCTGGCTGCCCCGTCGGAAGCTATGTGGCACCCAACGCGATCCAGAACCCTGATGGCAGTAGCGGATACGTCCCGTGTGAGGGAACGATTTGCACCAATCCGAACCACGGCGCCGGCGACGCACCCGAAACCGCGGGGCCGCCGGTCGACGATGCGCCCGACGTCGATGCGCCGCCGCAGGGCGACGATTCCGGTGATGCAGGCGATGACACCACCGATGCCCCCGAGGTCGGCGACGCGCCATGAAACTCAGTCGCCCATGCCGCATTTCGTTGATGCATGTGTGAATTCTTTGAACCTGCCCTGAATTTGGTCGGACTCAGGTGTTCGTATGTGTTCCATATGAATTCGTGAAACGGTGGAATACCGCTGCTTAGGGTTAACGGACGTTGGCCGAAGTCCTAAGGAGCAAGAAACATCCGTGAAAATGACCGCAAAGTGTTCAGCCGCCGGTGTCGGATTGATCGCGAGCGCACTGGCGTGCGGACCGTCCGCCACCGCTGCGCCGTCTGAGGCGTCGGCAACGGAGACAATCAATCAACTGCAGAGCGAGGGATACCGGGTAATCCTGAGCAAGGTCGGCAACGGGGCGATCGAGAACTGCACGGTGAACGCGGTTCGGCCGGGCCGGACTGTTACCGGTCCGCAGCCGCCCGTCAACGGCAACTTCACGCTGATGGGTCCGGGCCAGGTGCTGCAGTACACAACGGTCTATGTGGATCTCGACTGTAAGCGGTGAGTGGCCGAGCGGCGGCCTAGGACGACTTCTTCGCCGCAGCTTTCTTTGCGGGAGCCTTCTTGGCGGCGGCCTTCTTCGCCGGTGCCTTCTTGGCAGGCTTGCTGTCGTCCTTGCCGCCGCGCCGTGCCTTCACGCTGGCTTCGAGCTTGGCCAGCAGGTCTGACACATCCTCGGTCTCGTCGAGCTCGGCCGGCTGCTGCTCCTCGACGGCGAATGCTTCGCCGCCTTCGAGTTTGGCCTGCACCAACTCGTGCAGCTGTTCCTGGTAGTCGTCGCGGAACTCGTCCGGTTTGAAATCGTCGGTCATCGACTCCACGACTTGGCCGGCCATCTTGAGCTCGGCCGGTTTGATCTGAACTTCCTTGTCCAGCACCGGGAAATCGGGATCGCGGATCTCATCGGGCCACAAAAGGGTGTGGATCATCATGACGTCGCGCTTGCTGAAGTCCTTGACCCGTAATGCCGCAAGCCGGGTCTTGTTGCGCAACGAGAAGTGCACGATCGCGATGCGGTCGGTCTCGGCGAGCGTCTTCGCCAGCAGTACATAGGACTTGGACGACTTCGAATCGGGTTCGAGGAAGTAGCTCTTGTCGTACAGCATCGGATCGAGCTGCTCGGCCGGGACGAACTCGACCACCTCGATCTCGCGGCTGCGTTCCTCGGGCAGCGTGGCGATGTCCTCGTCGGTGATGACCACCATCTGACCGTCGTCCGACTCGAAGGCCTTGTTGATGTCGCGGTACTCGACGACCTCACCGCACACTTCGCAGACACGCTTGTAGCGGATCCGCCCGTTGTCCTTCGCATGGACCTGATGGAACTTGATGTCGTGGTCCTCGGTCGCGCTGTAGACCTTGACCGGCACGTTCACCAGGCCGAAGGCGATCGAACCCTTCCAGATGGATCGCATATGGCCAGTATGGCCCACCGGCTCGCCGAGTCGCGGGAGTTGCTCCAGGAACACGGAGCCGTGGCCTTGCCGGCCGACCGCGGCCCGGTGGTGTCGGCGATGCCGACTGCTGGTCCGGCGAGGATCCGAGACATGTTTGCGGAGGTTCTATCCGCGGACCCGATGATGTGGCCGCCAGAGAGTCGGTGCGATGTCGGCAAGTCGCCGGGGCGGGACGCTGACGGCAAAGTCTTTCAATCCGCAAGTCAGGCGATTCTCTGACATTGGATTCAACTGATGATCTTGTGCAGTAGCATCCGGCGCAGACAACGGCGGGCGGGGTAGCAGCTGTGTAACCCGTTATAGAACGACCGTGCGGCTCTGGAACGAATACTTCTGGGAAGGATTCCTGGATGTCGGCAATGGTGGGAACCCCCGGTTTCGGTAAGCCCGGTGATTTATCGGGCCTCGACGAGGCCGAGATGCAGTGCTGGGATCAATTCTTTCAATCGGCGTGGCTGTTCTACGAGACGCTCAACCGCGAGTTGATCGGCACGCACAACCTGAGCCTGTTCGATGTCCAGCTACTTGACCTCCTCGCCAAGTCTGAAGGCGGATCCGCGCGAATGGGCGACGTGGCCGAGGCGTTGATCCTGCAACCGAGTCGCGTGAGCGAGCAGATCCGTCGGCTGGAATCCCACGGCTTGGTGCTGCGGCGAGCCAGCAAAAGAGACCGGCGAGGCGTGGTTGCGACCGTCACCCAGGAGGGACGCGCACGGCTGAAACCCGCCCTCGTGACCTATTCGCGCGTCGTCCGGACGTTCTACCTCGGCCAGATGAGCCGCCAGCAGATGATTGCCCTCGGCGAAAGCAGTCGTCGAGTAGCGGTTGGCTTGAAGTCCCGAATGGCGGCAAAGATCGGCCGCATTTGACTTATGACGGCTCGTCGTCGTCCTATTCGGCCAGCGAAGCGCATAAACCTCGGCTAGTGGTGTGGCCAGCCGTTGTACTCCTGACTGCAACTGCGGCAACCTGGTGAACGCGTTTCAATTTATGAATACGATACTTGTGCACTGAAACTGTCCGCCGCTGCCACAAGTGTGCTGACCGGAGTCGGCTGGACACATGAGCTGGCATCTTTGAATGCATTGATGTTGCACGGCCGCTTGCCGCGGAGCGGATTAATTGACACCTACGGCAACCGCGGCTTGCTCAGGTTTTTCTCAGGTAGGTTCTGGTTTGCCCGGGCTCACATCCATCCGCCTCAGAAGGGGACAAACATGGAAACAGCGGCTCGCTCATGCCTGATGGCCGGCGTCGCCCTTGTCGGCGCCGGCGCCATCGCGGCGGCACCGATTCATCCGGTCCTGCCGGCTAGCCAAGCCCCGGCCATACCGTCGTCATCGGCGTCGGTTGAGCTCAATGCCCTGGTCAACCCGATCGAGTTGTGGGCCGAGGTCCTGAGCACGACAGCGACCAATCTGGGCAGCATCGCCCAGACGGTGCTGGAGAATCCCGCCCCGATCCTGGGCAAGATCATCGACAATCAGCTGATCACCGCCCAGGTGTTCGCGTCCCTTGCGAGCACATTCGCCAGCGGCTTCGCCGACGGAGTGGGCCTGATGCCGCAGCAGATCGAGGATTCCATCCGCGCAATCCTGGCAGGCGACATCTATCAAGGTTCGATCAATCTGGCGACCGCCTTCCTTTCGCCGATCGTGAGAGGTGCATTCGGCGCGCTGAACCAGCTTCCCAATCTCATAGCCGTGCTGCAGAACCCGTTCGTCAACACGGCGGCAGTCATCGAAACCGCGATCACGCAGGGCATCCTGAACGTGGGATTCCCGCTTCTGACGCAGGTGCTCGCGCCGGTCGGCCAGATCGGCCTCACCGGACAGGCGATCTATGACGGGTTGCAGGCAAACGACTTCGAAGCGGTTGCCAACGCCATCATCAGTTTCCCGTCGGACATGGTGAACACCATCGTCAACGGCAATACCGAAATGGGCTTCCCGGGACTCATCGGGGCTGACTTCGGCCTGGTGCCCGGTCTGCTCGCCTTCGGTCGGGCGATCGCCGACTCCATCCAGCCGCCCGTGCTGACCAGTCCGCCGTCGCCCAGTGTTGCGCCCGACCTGAATGCTGAAACTGTCACCATCGACACCAGCGAGATCGACGGTGGGCAGAACGGTTCGGCCGATGGGCCTGCCGCAGTTTCTGATGACGCGCCTGCCGAAGACGCCGCTGCCGAAGACGCCGGCACGGGTGATCTCGCCGGTGACATCGAGAGTGAAGAAGAGTCGGCGCCGCCGGCCGCCGAGGTGGCTGTCGTCAAGAACAACCCGCTGGCCAAACTCGGCAAGCTTGGTCCGGACTCGAACCGCCAGGGCCGGGCTGCGGCGGCGGTCAAGTCGTTGGGCGATGACGTCGGCAAGGCCGTCAAGAAGATCGGTGACGACGTCAAGAAGGCGCTCGGCGTGAAACCGAAGAAGGAGAAGGAAAATAAGGAGCAGAAGGCCACTGCTGACGCCGGGGAGGAGTAACCGCGGAAGGTGAATACAGCAGACCCCCGAAACCCGGGGGTCTGCTGCTAGCAGCACCCGGCGTCAGTCTCGGGTCGCCTCCAGCGTGACCCGGTCCGGCAGATCGGCGCCTGGCCGGGCGACCGTCAATGCCGACGCGAGCACCGCCGTCGACAGCACTTGCTCCAGCGCGTCGGTGCTGATTCGGGCCAACTCCCGTCGCCGATCGGCACCCAGCAGCCCGCGTGACCACAGCGCGTCGATCAACCCCGTCATGAATGCGTCGCCTGCACCGACGGTGTCCACCACCTGCACCGGCCGCGCCGGAATCCGCACCACACCGGCGGCACACATCGCGAACGCACCCCGATCACCCATCGTCACCGCGACGATCGAGGGCCCCATGCTCAGCCAGGTCTTCGCGACCTGTTCAGGGTCGCGGCGGGGATCGAGCCAGCGGAGGTCCTCGTCGCTGGCTTTGACCACGTCTGCCCGCTCGACCAGACGGTCGATGCGGCCCCTGGCGGCTTCGTCGTCGGTGATCAACGCCGGCCGCACGTTCGGATCGAACGTGATGGTTGCCGACAGGTGATAGGCGTCGAGGAGGGCTGCGGTGGCGCGGCAACCCGGCTCGAGCACGGTCGCGATGGAGCCGGTGTGCGCGACGAGCGGGGGCGCCACCTCAGGGGTGCCGGCCAGTTGCCAGTCGATGTCGAATGTGTACCGCGCCTGGCCGGAGGTGTCGAGCACGGCCAGCGCCGTCGGCGTGCGCTTCGCCGACAGGCTTCCCGAAACCAGCTGAACCCCTGAGGCTTTCAGGTAGTCGACGATGCGCTTGCCGCGGTCGTCCTGGGCGATGTGGGTCAGGAAGTCGACGTCGCGGCCCAGCCTCGACAGGCCGACAGCGACGTTGAGGGGGCTGCCGCCGACGTGCTCGCCGCTGATGCGGCCGTCTCTCTCGACAATGTCGATCAGTGCCTCACCGATAACCAGAGCCCGGCTCATGGCCTCAATGATTCCAGGGTGGCCCGGGCGCCGTGGCGGTGTAGCGAATCCAGGGCCCACAGATAGTCGTCGACGAACCGCGGTGCGGCGGCGAGATCACCGAACAACGCGGTGTTCTCGATGAAGGCCGTCGGGTTCTCCCGCTGGGACCGGGCCAGCGGCACGAGCGTCTCGGCGAGCTGATCCTGCACGTCGATCGGCTCGCCCTGCTCATCGACGCCCTCGGCGTAGCGGGCCCAACTGGCCACCACGGCCGCCGACAGCCGCACCGGCGCGCCCGTCTTGAGGTTTTCCCGGACGACGGGCAGGAGCCATTTCGGGATCCGGTCCGACGAGCCGAAGCACAACCGGGCGATCGTGTCGCGCACCCCCGGGTTGGCGAACCGTTCGATCAGCGTGCGCTTGTAGTCGACGAGATCGATCCCTGGCACCGGCTGAAGCGTCGGTGTCGCCTCGGAATCCATGTAGTCCAACAAGAATTCGGCGAACAGCGGGTCGCTGGCGGCGTCGTGCACCAGGCGGTAGCCGGCCAGGTAACCGAAGTAGCACAGGGCCTGATGGCTCGCGTTCAGAAGGCGCAGCTTCATCAGCTCGTAGGGCGTGACGTCGTCGACGAGCATGACCCCGGCGTCCTCGTAGGGCGGGCGCCCGTCGGAGAACGAGTCCTCCAGAACCCACGACGTGAACGGCTCGGCCACCACCGGCCATTGGTCGGCGACACCGAATTCACTCTCGACCGTGGCGATCACGTCCGGTGTCGTGACCGGCGTGATCCGGTCGACCATCGAATTCGGGAACCGGACGTTGGCCGCGATCCAATCACCCAGACCGGGATGGCGCCGGTCGGCGTAGGTGGTGAAGGCCTGGCGGGCGACCTCGCCGTTGCCCTCGATGTTGTCGCACGAGACGATCGTCGGCGCACCGAGGCCGCGGTCGCGGCGCCGGGACAGCGCCTCGGTGACCAGGCCGAAGACGTTCAGCTCCGGCACGGCCTCGATGTCGTAGCCGCCCTCGGTGATGGTCAGCGAGACGATCCGGGTGGACGGGCTCGCCAAGAGCTCGATGACGCCATCGGGGTCGTCGGGCGCGAAGCGGTAGTCGACGATCGAACCGATGACCCGTGCCTCGCGCTTACCGTCGGGGTGCACGAGCAGCAGCGTGTAGAGGCCGTCCTGGGCCGCCATCACGTCAGCCATCTTTCGATCGGACGGCAGCACGCCGACGCCGCAGATGCCCCAATCGGTGGCCAGGCCCTGCTCCAAGAGCTGATCGACGTACATCGCCTGATGGGCCCGGTGAAAACCGCCGACACCGAAATGGACGATTCCGACCTGGATTTCGTCGCGGTTGTAGCTCGGACCCGGAATGGGCAGTTCCTTGAGCGTCGAGGCGGCCAGCTTAACCGGAGGTGTTGTGTACGTCACAATCCTCATGTTAGCGTGTTGAGCATCTACTCGCGACCCTGAGCATCTGCTCATATCGGAAGTGGTGATCAGTGACCGGACCGACGCCCGAGGATCTGCGCCTCGCACTGCGTGCGGCGACGCTGTACTACCTCGACGGCCTCACGCAGGCCGAGATCGCGTCGCGGCTCGGCGTCTCCCGCCCGACCGCCGGTCGGCTCGTGGCCAAGGCGAAGGCCAATGGCCTGGTACGCATCGAGGTGGTGGTGCCGCCCGACATCTCCGACGACTTACACGCCGACGAGGAGCGCGAACTGGAACGGCGGTTCGGGCTGACCGAGGCTGTCGTCGCAAGCAATGCGAGCCGGGCCGGGGCGGCGCTGTTGATGCGCCGGATCGGAGCCGACGAGGTGCTCGGGTTCACGTGGGGGCCCGAGCAGGTCGGCGTGGCGAGCGCGCTCGTTCCCGGGATCGCGAGCTGCCGCGCGGTCGTGCAGCTCGACGGTGCCATGTCGACCGCCGCGTACCAAACCGGCACCGAACAGATCCTCACCAGATGCGCCGACACCTTGCGCGCCGAGACGTTCCGGCTGCCCGCGCCGCTGTACGCCGATCCGGCGACCGTGGTGTCGATGCGCGAGGACTCGGTGATCTCGCGGACCCTCGACGCCGGCAGGCGCGCCGAGGTCATGCTGTTCGGAGTCGGTGCGGTGTCGACATCGACGACGCTGTTCGAGGGCAGCTTCCTCGATATCCGGATGCTCGACGAACTGGTCTCCCTCGGCGCCGTCGGCGAGATCGGCGGCCGGTTCTTCAACGCCTACGGCGAGCCCGTGCACGACGAACTGCAGCAGCGTGCGATGTCGGTCCCGCTCGAGGACATCCGGACCTGTGAGAAGACCATCCTGGTCTCCGGCGGCGCGAGTAAGCACCAGGCCATTCTCGGTGCCCTGCGGGGCAAGCTGGCTCGCCTGCTTGTCTGCGATATCGACTGCGCCCGTTGGCTGTTGACCCAATGAGAGGTGAGTACAGGTGAATCGGTTGAAAAGATTGGCGGCCTGCGTAGCAGCCGCGGGATTGCTGGCGACGGCCGGTTGCGCGGGCGCGGGCACGCTCGGCGCGACCGACCAGACGGTGACCATCGCAATGGTCTCGAACTCGCAGATGACGGACGCACGCGAGCTGTCCGCGAAGTTCGAAGAGGCCAATCCGGACATCAAACTGCGATTCATCACGCTGTCCGAGAATCAGGCCCGTGCCAAGATCACCGCATCGACGGCAATGGGTGGCGGCGAGTTCGACGTCGTGATGATCAGCAACTACGAAACGCCGCAGTGGGCGCAAAACGGTTGGCTGGTCAACCTTTCCGACTACGCTCGTCAGACACCCGGTTACGACGAGGACGACTTCATCCCGTCGTTGAAGGACTCGTTGTCGTACGAGGGCAACATGTACTCGGTCCCGTTCTACGGTGAGTCCTCGTTCCTGATGTACCGCAAGGACCTGTTCGAGCAGGCCGGTATCGAGATGCCCCGCAACCCGACCTGGCGGCAGGTCGCCGATGCGGCCGCCAAGCTCGACAGCCCGGACATGGTCGGGATCTGCCTGCGCGGCAAGCCCGGTTGGGGCGAGGTGCTGGCCCCGCTCGACACCGTGATCAACACCTTCGGCGGCCGCTGGTACGACGACCAATGGAACGCGCAGTTGACCAGTCCCGAGGTCGTGAAAGCCGTCGAGTTCTACACCAACCTGGTGCGCGAACACGGCGAGCCGAACGCGCCTGCAGCTGGATTCGGCGAATGCGCAACGCAGTTCGCGCAGGGCCTGGCAGCGATGTGGTACGACGCGACGTCTGCGGTGTCGGTGCTTGAGGATCCGCAAGAGTCGAACGTCGTTGGCAAGGTCGGCTATGCGATGGCACCCACGGTAGAGAAGCCGAATTCCGGCTGGCTCTATACGTGGTCGCTGGGCATCCCGGTCAGCAGCGACAAGAAAGACGCCGCATGGAAGTTCATCTCGTGGATGACCGACAAGAACTACATCAAGTTGGTCGGCGAGGAACTGGGCTGGGCCAGGGTGCCACCGGGTAGCAGGCTCTCGACCTACGAGATTCCCGAATACAAGGACGTGTCACAGGCTTTCGGTCAGGTGACGCTGGACTCGATCAACGGCGCCGACCCGCTGAAGCCGACCGTTGAACCCGTGCCGTACACCGGCGTGCAGTTCCTCGCGATCCCCGAGTTCCAGGACTTGGGCACCCGGGTGAGCCAGCAGATCAACGCCGCGATCGCCGGGCAGAAGTCGGTGAGAGAAGCGCTCGAACAGTCCCAGCAATACGCCGAGGTCGTGGGCCGCAGCTATCAGGAGAAGTCATGACAACTCTCGAGCGAGAAACCGAAACCGAAGCCCAGCACGTCGCCCGCATCAAACAGAAGCAGGATCTGGGGGTTTCGCGCGCCGAGGGTTGGCGGCGCCGCGGGCCGCTGCTGCCGGCGCTGCTCTTCATGATCGTCGTCACCCAGATCCCGTTCCTGTTCACGCTGTACTACTCGACGCTGTCGTGGAACCTGGTCCGGCCCGGCTCACGCCAGTTCGTCGGACTGCAGAACTACCTGGATGTCGTCGGCGACAGCGTCTTCTGGCAGGTCGCCCTCAACACGGTGTGGATCATCGTGGCAACGGTGCTGATCTCGGTGGTGCTCGGCCTGCTCCTGGCGCTCCTGCTCGACCGCGCGTTCCTGGGCCGCGGCGTGGTGCGCACACTGCTCATCACCCCGTTCCTCGTGACACCCGTTGCGGGAGCACTGATGTGGAAGACGGCGATGCTGGACCCGGTGTTCGGCATCGTCAACTGGGTGCTGCCCGGCCCCGACATCGACTGGGTGAGCAGGTTCCCGGTGTCGTCGGTGATCCTCGCGCTGGTGTGGCAGTGGACCCCGTTCATGATGCTGCTGATCCTCGCCGGCCTCCAGTCGATGCCGCGAGACATCCTGGAGGCCGGCCGAGTCGACGGTGCGGGGGCGTTTCAGCTCTTCCGCGAGTTGACGCTCCCGCACCTGCGGCGGTTCATCGAACTGGGAGCGGTGTTGGGTGCCATCTATCTGGTCAACACGTTCGACCAGATCTACATGATCACCCAGGGCGGTCCCGGTACGGCGAGCGCCAACCTGCCGTTCTACATCTACCAGCGCGCATTCCTGGGCTTCGACATCGGCCAGGCCGCGGCGATGGGCGTGATCGTCGTGATCTTCACGATGGTCATCGCGAGCTTCGCCCTGCGGTTGATCTTCAAATCGTTCACCGGCAAGGAGGAGGCGGCCTGATGACCACGACCGAGGTGCAAAAGCCAGTCGAAACCCCTGTCCGGAAGGCCAAGGTCAAGCGCCGCAAGTTCGATCCGTGGGGTGCGGTGGCCTGGATCGTGGGGCTGGGGTT
Organism: Mycolicibacterium wolinskyi; assembly: GCF_002101965.1. Classification (GTDB taxonomy): domain Bacteria; phylum Actinomycetota; class Actinomycetes; order Mycobacteriales; family Mycobacteriaceae; genus Mycobacterium; species Mycobacterium wolinskyi. The sequence continues at coordinate 412,625 of NZ_LQQA01000010.1, read as the reverse complement.
CGTCTTTCCGGTGTTCTGGATGGTGCTGACGGCCTTCAAGCAGGAGGTCGACGCCTACACCGCCACCCCGAAGCTGTTCTTCGTGCCCACCCTCGACCAGTTCAAGGCGGTGTTCGAGCAGGGCGTCGGTACGGCGTTGCTGAATTCGCTTTTCGCAACGACGGTTTCGACCATTCTGGTGCTGGCCCTTGGTATCCCGGCGGCGTTCGCGCTGTCGCTGCGGCCGGTCCGCAAGACCCAGGACGCGTTGTTCTTCTTCATGAGCACCAAGATGCTGCCGATCGTGGCCGCGATCATCCCGCTGTATGTGATCGTGTCGAATATCGGCCTGCTGGACAATATTTGGGGGCTGGTCATCCTGTACACGGCGATGAACCTTCCCATCGCGGTGTGGATGATGCGGTCGTTCTTCCTCGAGGTTCCCGGCGAGCTGCTGGAGGCCGCGAGCCTCGACGGCGCCAGCACTTGGCGATCGGTTCGTGAGGTGATCCTGCCGCTGGTGTCGCCGGGTATCGCGGCGACCGCGCTGATCTGTGTGATCTTCGCCTGGAACGAGTTTTTCTTCGCGGTCAGCCTGACCGCGGTCCAGGCGCAGACCATGCCGGTGTACATGGTCGGCTTCATCGCCGGTCAAGGCCTGTACTGGGCCAAGCTGTGCGCGGCGGCGACGATGGCCGCGCTTCCGGTGGTTCTGGCGGGCTGGATCGCGCAGAACAAGCTGGTTCGTGGACTGTCGTTCGGCGCCATCAAGTAAGGGGAATTCAAATGGCTGCAATCACTTACCGCAACGCTTCCTGCATCTACGAGGGGTCGGACAAGCTGGCCGTCGACTCGCTCAACCTCGACATCGCCGACGGCGAATTCGTGGTGCTGGTCGGTCCTTCCGGATCCGGCAAGAGCACCGCGCTGCGCATGCTGGCCGGTCTGGAGGACATCGACGAGGGCAACATCGAGATCGGTGGCCGCGACATGGTCGGCGTGCCCTCCAAGGACCGCGACATCGCGATGGTGTTCCAGAACTACGCGCTCTATCCCAACAAGACCGTCGCCGAGAACATGGGTTTCGCGCTCAAGTTGCGCGGTGTGCCCGCCGCCGAGCGGCGCCGCAAAGTCGAAGAGGCGGCCAAGCTGCTCGACCTGGAGCCGTTCCTGGATCGCAAGCCCGCCAAGCTGTCCGGCGGGCAACGGCAGCGCGTCGCGATGGGCCGTGCGATCGTGCGCGAACCTCAGGTGTTCTGTATGGACGAGCCGCTGTCCAACCTCGACGCCAAGCTGCGCGTACAGACCCGCACCCAGATCGCCGCGCTGCAGCGCCGGCTCGGCACCACCACGGTCTACGTCACCCATGACCAGGTCGAGGCCATGACGATGGGGGACCGGGTCGCGGTGCTGCGCAACGGCAAGCTGCAGCAGTTCGCCTCGCCCACCGACCTGTACAACAAGCCGGCCAACGCGTTCGTGGCCGGGTTCATCGGTTCTCCCGCCATGAATCTGGTGACCGGGCCGATCGTCGCCGACGGTGTGCGCATCGGTGACGACGCGACGCTTCGCCTCGAACGCGACCAGCTCACGCTTCTGCACGAGGCTGGTCTGGAGACCGTCACCGTCGGCGTGCGGCCCGAACATCTCTCGGTATCCGACAGCGGCGGCATCGACGTCGTCATCGACCTGATCGAGGATCTGGGCAGCGAGATCTACCTCTACACCCACGCCGGGCCCGACGTACAGATCGTCGCGCGTGCCCTGTCCCGCGGCCCGATCAAGCTGGCCGACAGCATCGAACTCCGCAAGACACCGGAAGGCGTAGTGCACATGTTCCATCCGGAGTCGGGTGAGCGCCTGTAATCGCTCACCGAGACTGCGCGCAGATCGCGATTTTTCGTCGAACGGCGATCTCAGCGCAGGGTCGATGAAAGTGGGTACTTTGAGTTCATGGAGCGCTACGAACGGGTTCGCCTGACGAACCCTGACAAGGTGCTCTATCCCGCCACGGGCACCACGAAGGCGGAGGTGTTCGACTACTACCTGGCCATCGCCGATGTGATGGTTCCGCATATCGCCGGGCGGCCGGTGACGCGCAAGCGCTGGCCCAACGGCGTCGCTGAGGCCTCGTTCTTCGAGAAGCAACTCGCGTCGTCGGCGCCGGACTGGCTTGAGCGCGGCACCATCGTGCACAAGTCCGGGACGACGACCTACCCCATCATCAACACGCGTGAGGGTCTGGCGTGGATCGGCCAGCAGGCCTCACTGGAAGTGCATGTGCCGCAGTGGCGCTTCGCCGACGGCGAGCAAGGGCCGGCCACCCGCATCGTGTTCGACCTCGATCCGGGTGAGGGCGTGACCATGCGCCAGCTGTGTGAGGTCGCGCAGTCGGTGCGGGAACTGATGGGCGACATCGGGTTGAGCACCTATCCGCTCACGAGCGGCAGCAAGGGTCTGCACCTGTATGTGCCACTGGCCGAGCCGATCAGCTCGCGGGGCGCCTCCGTGCTCGCGAAGCGGGTGGCCCAGCAACTCGAGCAGGCCATGCCGAAGCTCGTCACCGCGACCATGACGAAGAGCCTGCGGGCCGGCAAGGTGTTCCTGGACTGGAGCCAGAACAACGCCGCAAAGACCACGATCGCGCCGTATTCCCTACGCGGACGCGACAATCCGACCGTTGCCGCGCCTCGCACGTGGGATGAGATCTCCGATCCCGAGCTGCGGCATCTGCGCTTCGACGAAGTGCTGCAACGGGTTTCCGACAACGGGGACCTGTTGGCAGAGCTCGATGAAGACGCACCGGTGGCCGACAAACTCACGACGTACCGCAGCATGCGCGACGCGTCGAAGACGCCCGAACCGGTTCCCAAAGAGATTCCCAAGACCGGCAACAACGACAAGTTCGTCATCCAGGAGCATCACGCCCGCCGGTTGCATTACGACCTGCGTCTGGAGCGTGACGGCGTGCTGGTGAGTTTCGCGGTGCCCAAGAACCTTCCCGATTCCACATCGGTGAATCACCTTGCGGTGCATACCGAAGACCACCCGATGGAGTACCTGACCTTTCACGGCACCATTCCGAAGGGGGAGTACGGCGCCGGGAGCATGACTGTCTGGGATACCGGAACATATGAGGCGGAGAAGTTCCGGGTCACCGACGATCCCGACGACACTCACGGCGAGATCATCATGACGCTGCACGGCAGCCGCATCAACGGCCGCTATGCGTTGATCCAGACCGAGGGCAAGAACTGGCTCGCGCACCGGATGAAGGACCAGAAGAACCCTCAGCCGCAGGACTTCGCGCCGATGCTGGCGACGGAGGGCTCGGTCGCCAAACTCAAGGCGACGCAATGGGCATTCGAGGGCAAGTGGGACGGCTACCGACTGCTCGTCGACGTCAACCGGGGCCGGCTTCAGCTGCGCTCTCGCCGCGGCCGCGACGTCACGGGTGAGTATCCGCAACTGAAGGCGCTGGCCGCCGACCTCGCCGACCATCACGTGATCCTCGACGGCGAAGCTGTCGCGCTCGACGAGTCCGGGGTGCCGAGTTTCGGCGAGATGCAGAACCGCGCCCGCTCCACGCGCGTCGAGTTCTGGGCGTTCGACATCCTGTGGCTCGACGGCCGATCGTTGTTGCGCGCCAAGTACTCCGATCGCCGCAAGATCCTCGAGGCGCTCGCGGCCGGGGGTGGGTTGATCGTGCCCGACCTGCTGCCCGGCGACGACGGGCCCGCGGCGATGGAGCACGTGCGCAAGAAGGGGTTCGAAGGCGTCGTCGCCAAGAAACGCGACTCGACCTACCAACCGGGCCGGCGTTCGGCGTCCTGGATCAAGGACAAGATCTGGAACACCCAGGAAGTGGTGATCGGCGGCTGGCGGCAGGGTGAGGGTGGCCGGTCCAGCGGCATCGGAGCACTCATGCTCGGTGTGCCCGGGCCGGACGGCCTGCAGTTCGCCGGCCGTGTCGGCACGGGCTTCACCGAGAAGGAACTGACCAAGCTCAAGAAGATGCTCGCACCCCTGCACACCGACGAGTCGCCGTTCGACCAACCACTGCCGAAGCTCGACGCCCGCGGCGTCACGTTCGTGCGACCCGCGTTGGTGGGGGAGGTCCGCTACAGCGAACGCACGTCGGACAATCGGTTGCGCCAACCGAGCTGGCGCGGGCTACGGCCCGACAAGACTCCGGACGAGGTGCGCTGGGAATAGGAGGCGATCGTCAGTCTGCGGTGACCATGCCGAGCAGCGCGTCGGTCAACTCGTCAGCGGTGGTTTGCCATTTGTCGGTGTGCAACAGGCCGCTTGCTTCGATGCCTGCGGCGCCGTGCACGCACGTCAACAGGATGCCGGAGTATCGCGCGGCGTCCTGTTCGCCGACGACTGCAGCGACGATGGCCAGGAATTCCTCGCACATCGCTTGCGCGGCCCGGACGACTGCCGACGGGTCGCTTTCCGGTGCGGTGAACATCAGTCGATAGAGGTGTGGCTGCTCGCGGCTGATCGCGATGACCGCGTGAAGCGCCGCGCGCAACGTCTCCGCGGGCAATGCACTGCTGTCGGCGCGCAGCGTCCGCATGCGGTCGCCCAGGCGCTCCCAACCCCCGGCGGCAACGGCGGTCAGCAGGCTCTCTTTGTCTGCGAAGTGCCGGTACGGCGCGCCGCGGCTCACCCCGGCGCGGGCGCCCACCTCCCGCAACGTGACCGCGTCGGGACCGCCGCCGTCGAGCAGCGCGCCGGCCTGCTGCAGCAGCGCGCGGCGGGTGGCCGCCGCCGATTCGACTCGATTCACTCGCCCAGCGTACCGGTTGAGTTGACAATGTCATCTGACGCCTGTGAGATGACGTTGTCAACCGAGTTTCGAAGAGGGACGCACGAATATGGCCGAGCAGCACTCGACCGCGCGGATCGCACTGCGCGCATTGGTCGACGAATACGCATTGGCGTCGGACACGGCCGACCTCGAACGGTTCGGTTCGCTGTTCACGGTCGACGGCGAATTCGTCACGTCGGCCCCCGGGTCGACCGAGCCCGTGACCCTACGCGGCCGGGAACAGGTGAAGTTCGGCCCGAGCGGAAATCAGATGTTCGAGCAGACCTTCCACGCGGTCCACAACCACATCGTTGATGTCGACGGCGATCGCGCAAAGGGCATAACCTATTGCACCGCAAGGCATCTGCTGCGCAAGGCCGACGGCAGTCTCGAAGTCATCCTGGCTCCGATTCGCTACATCGACAACTATGCACTCACCGCGGACGGCTGGAAGTTCGCGCGCCGTGAACTCGAATGGACCTGGCTGGAGCGCAGGCCGGCCCAGCCACCCGAGCCGTGGTGGTAACGATCACGGTCGTAAGCCGCGCCCGACGACGTCCGCGGCTAAGGCGAGCAGTTCGGCGAGGGCTTCGTCGCCCTGATGCAGACCGTCGGTGCGCCAGGCGAGGCTGATGACCCCGTTCCAGCTGGCCCAGAGCACGGTGGCGGCCTTGCGGGCGTCGAGCGGACGGATTGTGCCGTCGTGGATTCCGCGCTCGATCGCTTCGACCATGCGCGCGTTCTGCTCGTCGACCCGACGCGCGAGCCGTTCGGCGGTCTCCGCTGCCGCCGCATAGGGGCCGGGTGGCGGCGGGAAGGCGAGCATGCGGAAGAACTCGGGCTGATCGAGGTAGAACCGGAAATACTGCTCCGCGGCCGCCTCGAGCTGTTCGATCGGTGAGCGTTCGGGCGTGTATGCCTTGTCCATGTACTCGCGGTCGACGTCGAGTGCCCGCTCGATGACTGCCGCATACAGACCGGACTTGGAGCCGAAGTTGTTGTAGATCGACCCGACTGCGACGCCGGCACGCTCGGCGATCTCGTCGACCGTCACCTCTTCGAAAGGCAAAACGGCGAAGACTGCCTCGGCGGCCGAGAGCAGTGCATCAACGGTCCGCTGCTTGCGGGGATCGACGGAGTTCGAGGCGGCCATGGCGATCCCGACCATCGTAAGGCGGACGTCGGCACTTCTTGTAATCGTTGCAACAAGTCGGTGTTCGCGGTACCGTCGAGCATGGATCTCTTGCAACCGTTGCAATAGTTGCGCCGGAGTGCGAGGTAAAAGGAGCGTGACGATGTCGTCCCCCTCTTCCGAGTCCGAGCAGGTCGCACCGGTACCCGGGGCCGCTGACCTGGTCGAGCGGTTCGCGCAGGCCTGGGCTCAGATGGACCCTGACGCCTTCACACCGCTGTTCCGGCCCGATGTCCACCTGATTCACCCGATCGAACGAGACACACACGGGGTGCAGCAGGCCCGAAACTTCATGGCGCGGACGATGTCGTTGATTCCGGACCTGCGCTACGACGTTCAGGGCTGGGCGAGCGGATCGGACCACGTCATCATCTGGGGTCGGTTGTACGGCACGATCGGCGGCGGGCCGATCGAATGGCCTCTGGTTGACCGAATCAAGTTGGAAGACGGGCTGATCCGTGAGCGCGTCGCATACTTCGATCCGCTCGTGATTCTCGGCACCGTGGCTCGGCGGCCCAGCGCGTGGTGGCCGTTCGTCCGCGGTCAACTCCGCCGGCTGTCTGGTGGCTACACCCACCCGGCCGGTCGCCAGGACGAGCGTTCCTGAATCGCTCGCATGTCGCGATTCACGATGCCCGGGTAACGCTTCCCGGGATACCACGGTTGCCGAGTGACTTCGTCGAAACCTGGTATGCCCTGCACATGTTCGAGCATCCTGGCGCGCATGGCAGCGTCCGGCATCGGGCCGCTCGCGGCCGCCATGTTGTCGACGACGTGGTCGGGCACCGACGTCGCCGGCAGCGCCACCGCGACGGCGGGGTGCGAGATCACCCACTTGAGGAAATACTGCGACCAACTCCGAATATCAAGGTCGGCAACGAAACCCGGAAGTGGGCGATCTCCGACCAGCTGATGCAGCCGCCCCTTCTCGAGCGGCATGTTGACCATGACAGTCACGCCGCGGTCCATCGCGACGGGAAATACCTGCTGCTCGGCACTCCGCTCGGCGATCGAATAACGGGTTTGCACGAAATCGACGTCGCCGGTCCGCACCCAGTTGGCCAATTGCCCGAAATAGGCTGGGTCGTGGTGTGTCACACCGATCCGGCTGATCCGGCCTTCTGCCTTCCAGGCGTGCAGGATCGGCACGATCGTCTCGACGTTGACGAGGGAATGGCATTGCATCACGTCGATCGGTTTGGTGCGCGACAGGCGTTGCATCGAGGTGTTCAGGCTTGCGAGCGCATGCGATTCGTCCCAGAGATGTTCGCCCGTCGACCAGATCTTGTTGGTGAGAAAGATGTCGTTCTGGATCCCCGTGGGTACCGCGTAGCGCGCGATGTTCTCTTCCGACGTGCCGTACAGCGGCGACACATCGACGACCCGGCCGCCGGCTTCCCAGAACCGGCGCAAGACCTCGACCCGCTGCGCGCGAGCGTCTTCCGGCAACGCGTCGAAGGTTTGGAACGTCCCCAGCCCCACCGCGGGCAGTGAGATGTCGGATCCGGGGATGTTCGTTCGGATTTGCGTGCCGCTCGCCGGTGCCGGCAGCTGATCCGAGCCGCCGTCGGACACCGCTGCCAGCACCCCACCGCCCACAACGGTCGCTGCCGCCCCGAGCCCACCAATTTGCAGTACCTGCCGTCGTGTTGGCTGCCACATGCTTTCAGGATCGGCGTAAACCCGCCCGAACACACGGACCGATTGAGTACGCGGCAGTACCTTTGAGGTATGTCGATCGAACTGCGCACCATGCGCTACGTGATCGCCATCGCCGAGGCCGGCGGCTTTCAGCGTGCGGCCGAACAACTGCACATGGCGCAGCCGCCGCTGAGCCGTCAAATCCGGGAACTCGAACGCGAACTCGGCGTCGCGCTGTTCCATCGCAGGCCCACGCGTCTGACGGCCGAGGGACATGTCTTCGTCAAGCACGCTCGCGCCGTGCTGGCCGAGGCCGAGCGGACGGTGGCCGAGACCCGAGCGGCCGGCGGCGCGGCAGCGGGTGTGGTGCGAGTGGGTTGCGGGCCGATGTCAGGTTCCACTGACGTCCCGGCGTTGGTGCACGCGGTCGCGGCCAGGCACCCGGGAGTTGTCATCGAGGTGAGCGAATTATGGGACACCGCACTGTGTTCCGCGCTTGTCAGCGGCGAGGTCGATGTTGCGATCGGATGGCACCTGTCGGTCGGCGGCGAGCTGGCGCGCTGCGTTCTGCGGCGCGAGCCGTACGTCGTCGTGGTTGCCGACGACCACCCACTCGCCGGCCGAACGGCCGTGAAATTGCACGAGTTCGCCGGCGATACGTTCCGGTTCCTGCCCCGACGGTTCGCGGCGGCGTATTACGACGCGGTGTTGCGCGCGGTGCGCAGCACGGGCGTCGAATTCGCAGTCTGGGAGAACCCGCTGCCCGGGCTACGTCACTTCGGCGATCTTCACACCGGCGGGTTCAACGTGCTACCCACCTCGATCAGCCGGTCGCTGCCCGCCGGTCTGACGTGCCTGACGATCCTCGACGATCTGCCCCCGGCGGAACTCGCGATGGTCTGGCGACCGGGCACGGGCAAGGCGGTCGAAGCGGTTGCGGCGACAGCGAGATCGCTGTGATGGTCAGGGGATCAGATCGCGGGACGCGTCGAGCGCTTCCCGCATACCTCGGGTAGCCAGTTCGTCGGCCAATTCGTTGTCGCCGACCCCCGAGTGTCCTTTCACCCAGAACCACTCGACCTGGTGGCGCGCGCAGGCGGCCTGCAGCCGCTGCCAGAGGTCGACGTTCTTCACGGGTAGCTTCGCGGCGGTCAGCCAGCCGTTGCGTTCCCAGCCGAGCACCCATTTGGTGATGCCGTTGCGGACGTAGGTGCTGTCGGTGTAGAGATGCACGACCACGGGCCTCGTGAGCGCCTCGAGCGCCATGATGGGCGCCGTCAGCTCCATGCGGTTGTTGCTCGTGACTCCGGGGTCCCCGCCGCACATCTCACGCACGTGCTCGCGATGACGCAGCACGGCGCCCCAGCCGCCGGGGCCGGGATTCGGCCGGCACCCGCCGTCGGTGTGGATGACCACGACGTCGTTGCTCATGAGTTGTCCCGGGCCTCGTGCAGCACACGAACCGCCTTCGGGCCGACGCCGTGCAGGGCGAGAAGCTCATGGAGGTCCGCGGGCAGATCTGCGAGAGTTCGGTAACCGGCGTCGACGAGAGCGCCGGTCGCGGGACGGCCGATCGGGATGCCGTCGAACAGCCGGCCGCGGTCCGCGGGATCGGTCATGCGCAGAGAATAGGCAACCGCATCGAACGCCAGGCGTCCCGACACACGTCAGCGCTCGGGTATCGCCGAGATCATCGCGGTCCGGACCGACATGCCGAGATCGCGATGCCGCAGCGTCGTGATCCGCCGACCGCGCTGGACCGCGTCCTTGACCGGCCCGGCGTGCTCGCCGAAGAACGACGCTGTCGCGTCGATGTCCGCGACGACGTACGTGATGCCCCAGAGTGTCGACGGACCCTCGCTCGCGGTCTCCGGGGAGCCGACGACCTCGACGATCACCTCCCCGAACCGGAAGAAGATCTGGCGTATCGGCCGCCCGCCGAGTTCGGCGTCGCGTTCGCGGCGCGGGGCCACGCCGATGGCGGCCAATGATGCGACCGTGCGGTCGAGGTCGGGGGACATCAGAACGACGTGGTCGATCGCGGTGGCGCCGTTGGCGTGGCTGGCAGGCTGGGCTGGATCGGCGGCCGAGTGCGTGGTCGGGATGCCGTCGACGTCGGCCGAGCCTGCGGATTTTGGCAGGCCCCGCAACGACCACCCGACTATCCCGCTGCCTCGTTCCCGTCCGACCAGTCGGATTCGAGCGCCACCGACCCGGCAGACCGGGTCGCCATCGACCGTGAAACCTGCCCGCGTCCAGGCATCCGGTGAATCTGCGATTTCGAACTCGGCCACGGTGACGGTCATCGACGTGGCAGTTTATCGGCCGGGCGCTCACTTGCGCGGCGGACGTAACGCTTTCATCGCCAACCGCATGACCGGTGCGGGCACGTTGTCTTTGGCCGACAGTGCGGCGTTGGCCGCGCGGGTACGCAACGGCGTGCCTCGACCGAACCATCGGTTCAATGGTCCGCCGGACGGCTCCAGATCGACGTGCAGCGGCGGCTTTCCGTCGGCGGCGCCGAGGGCGTGCGCGATGACGATGCGCTGGATTTCGCTGGTTCCCTCGAAGATGGTGTACAGCTTGGCATCGCGATACCACTTCTCGACGGGATGGTCGGTGACATAGCCCCAGCCACCCATCGTCTGGATCGCCCGCTCAGTGGTCCTGACCGCCACCTCACTGGCCGCGAGCTTCGACATCGATCCCTCGCCCCGGTCGAACGGAACGCCGGTCGCTGCCATCCATGACGCGCGCCACGTCAGCAACCGCGCGGCGTCGAGCTGCGTGGCCAGGTCGGCGAGCGGAAACGCGATGCCCTGGTTGTCGATGATCGGCCCGCCGAACGCAACCCGACGGTTGGCGTATTCGGTGGCGTATTCCATTGCTGCCCTGGCGATTCCAAGGGCTTGCGCAGCCACCATAGGCCGGGTCTGCTCGAAGGTGCCCAGTGTCGCCGAACCGGAATGCCTCGCGCCCTCGATCGCTTCGCGGGCCCGGGCGAGCTTGCGCTCGAGCTTTTCGTGCCCGCCGAGAAGGTGGTCGGCGGGAACCCGGACGTCGGTGAATTTCAGCTCGGCGGTGTGCGATGCGCGGCAGCCCAGCTTGTCGAGTTTGCGGACCATCTCCAGCCCAGGTGTGCCCCCTTCCACGATGAACAGCGCCTGCCCTTTGTGGCCGAGCTGTTCGTCAACCACTGCGTTGACCACGTGTACGTTGGCGATGCCGCCGTTGCCGATCCACATCTTGTGGCCGTTGATGATCCAGTCCGCGTCGGGTCCCGAGCCGTCGCGAACGGCTCGGGTGCGCAGGTTGCGCACATCGCTGCCGCCTTCAGGTTCAGAAATCGCCAGCGCGGCGAGCTTGAGGTCGCCCGGAGTCCCGAAGCATTCCGGCGCCCACTGCAGCATCTGCTCCGGCGATGCGGCCTGCCCGATCGCCGAGAGCGCGAGCGCCGGCATGACGATGGCCAAGCCGATGCCGGCGCAACCCCAGAACAGTTCCTCCATGAACATCGGGAGGGACAGTCCGGTCGGGTCGCCGATCAGGTCGCGGTAGAACAGCGGGCTGTAGAAGCCCTGGGCAGCCGCTTCTTCGAGCACCGGCCACGGAAACTCCTGGCGTCGGTCATAGTCCGATGCCACAGGGCGAATGACCTGTTCGGCGAACTCGTGTGTGCGCCGCGCCAGGTCGTGCTGGGCCGCGGTGGGGGTGATATCGAATGCCATCGATCGGTCGGGTACCCACTGTGGCCCGCCCTGAACTCTCGACTGAAGCTCAGGCCGCAGGGGGGCCGGCGTCCGAGATCCGTCGCCGCGCTTCACCGAGCGATATCCGCAGCCGCCTCGCCAGCACTGCGGCGGGATCGAACTGCGGCGGCGACGCGGTCGCGGTGGCGACCATCCGGCCGAGCAGCCGTTGCTGAACGGTCGCCAACCGTTTCTCACCGGCGTGCAGGCGGCTCAAGACCTCCTGGAGCTCGGACCGTGTCAAGGCGTGCACCGACAACGCGTCGATCTCTTTGCATGCAGTGGCCAGATGTTCGAGAGCATCACCGAGGACGTCCCGTTCGGATACCAATATCGAACTCATGTTCGGAACGCTACGCCGACCCACCGACAACATTCAGTGCCGCGGAAGCGGGCACTCCGAAGGTGGCGCCGCGGCGCGCTCCGGTCCATCGGCCACGGCGCGGTCGGGCAGCCAGATGACGAACGTGCTGCCTTCGCCGAGCCGGCTGAACAGCGTTATCCGGCCCTCATGGCTTTCGACGATCTGGCGTGCGATGGCCAGGCCGAGCCCCGAACCCCGGCGAGACCCGTTGTCGCCGTTGGACGCGCGCTTGAACCGATCGAACACGTATGGCTGTTCGTCGTCGGCGATGCCGGGACCGTCGTCCTGCACGGCGATCCATGCCCATCCTCGGGTGCTTCCCCCGGCAACTGTCACGGTCGAATCGGTCGGTGCGAGCCGAATCGCATTGGAAAGCAGATTCGCCACTGCCCGGCCGAGCGACTCGGGGTCGGCATACACCACCGGTCCGGGGGAGCTGCGGGCGACGACAGCCAGCGGCCGCTCGGCGGCCAGCAGGCTGTGCTCGTCGACGACATCGCCGATGAATCCGTGTAGGTCCACGTTGCGATCGGCGAAGCTTCCGGAGCGTCGTCGCGCCGTCGCGAGCAGATCCTCCAAGAGCCGCGACATCCGAGCGGTCGCGCGGGAGATCACCACGAGCGCATGTTCGCGCTCGGCCACGGTGGCATCGGGGTTGGCCAGCACGGCCTCGACATTGGCCTGCACGACCGCGACCGGGTTCCGCAGTTCGTGCGACACGTCCTCGACCAGTGCACGTTCAGCGCGGAACGCGGAGTCGAGGCGGTCTAGCATGCCGTCCAATGTGTCAGCGAGTGCCCGGAGTTCGTCATGCGGGCCCGTGGCGCCGATGCGCTGCGACAGGTCGGTGGCGCGCAGGCGGTTGGCGGTGGCGGTGATCTGCCCGATGGGCCGTAGCAGTCGGCCTGCGACGATCCAACCCACGAGCAGGCAGATGACGAATATCGCCGCCAGCGCGATCAGCGAGTAATTGCGCAGCAAGTCCAACGTCGACTGGTTGACGGCCTGCTGGACGCTGCGCAGATCGGCGGCCTGAAAGTTCTCCCCGGGCCGGTAGACCATGGTGCCGTCGGGCTTGCGTTCGAACCGCTTGACCGTCACCGCGTCGAGCGGTGCGGCGTCGATCGTGCGGGACAGCGCGAAGTAGACGCCGAGCAGGATCAGCGCCGACAACGCGAACAGCCACGCCGATGTGGTGATCGCCATGCGGGCCCGGATGGTGCGGGCCCACGCCGGCAGCTTCACGTACTGCTCGCAGGCGAAACCGGTTGTGCGGCAGGCTCCTTCAACCGGTATCCGCGACCGACGAGCGTCTGCAGCACCTGCTCCTCGGCGTCGACGGTGAGCTTGCGGCGCAGGGTGCCGACGGTTACCCGGACAGTCTGGGTGAACGGGTCGGCATTCTCGTCCCATACGTGTTCGAGGATCTGTTCGGCGGACACGACGTGGCCTGGCCTTGTCATGAGGAAGCGCAATACGGCGAATTCCTTGAGGGTGAGATCGACCTCGCGCGGCCCGCGGTGCACCGCCTGGCGTGCGACGTCGAGCACGATGTCGCCCACGCGTAATTCCGTGGATTCACCCCGGACCTCGCGGCGCAGCACCGCGCGCAACCGCGCGGTGAGTTCGGCAAGGGCGAACGGTTTGACGATGTAGTCGTCGGCGCCGGCGTCGAGGCCGCGCACCCGGTCGGGAAGGGTGCCATGCGCGGTCAACATCACGATGCGCAGATCACGCCCCGACCGGCAGTCCAGATCGCCGCTGCGCACACGGCCCGCGAGCCGCATCCCGTTGCCGTCGGGCAGAGTCACGTCGACGAGCGCGACGTCGTATTCGTTGATCCCCAGACGCTCTTCGGCCTCGGCGTGCGACAGCGCGGCGTCCACTGCGTAGCCCTCGCGTTGCAAACCCACTCGTAGCGCGCTGACCAGGCCTTCTTCGTCCTCGACGATCAACACCCGCATGGTTGCCGAGGATAGCCATGTAGTGGGGTCGGTGCCTACAGCGCTTTCGGTCGGCTTTCGTTTCGCCTTGCGCTGGTTTTCGTGTGCCCCTGGTGAACTGACGTCCATGACCACTGCTGAAACCGCACCCGTGGAAGTCAGCGCCGTTGTCGAACGGGCGTTGTTCGAGATGAAACACGTTGTCGTGGGCCAGGATCGAATGCTCGAGCGGCTTCTTGTCGGCTTGTTGGCCAACGGGCACATCCTGCTTGAGGGCGTGCCGGGCATCGCCAAGACGCTGGCGGTGCGCACCGTCGCCACCGTCGTCGGCGGCAGGTTTCACCGGCTGCAGTTCACGCCCGACCTGATGCCGGCCGACATTCTCGGCACCCGGGTGTGGCGGCCGTCGAGCGAGACGTTCGAGATCGAGCTCGGGCCGATCTTCGGCAATCTGATCCTGGCCGACGAGATCAACCGCGCACCGGCCAAGGTGCAGTCGGCACTGCTGGAGGCGATGGCCGAACGGCAGGTCAGCATCGGCGGCCGAAGCTTCGCACTGCCGACGCCGTTCCTCGTGCTCGCCACACAGAACCCGATCGAGACCGACGGGGTGTATCAACTGCCGGAAGCCCAGCGGGACCGCTTCCTGCTCAAGGTCGACCTCACGCATCCGAATGAATTGGAAGAGATGGCGATCCTGGCCCGGATGGGGGCGAAGCCGCCGCAGCCGCGCACCTTGGTGACCACCGACGACGTGGTCGCCATGCAGCGCGCCACCGAAGACGTCTTCGTCCATCACGCCGTCGCGCACTACATCGTTCGTCTCGTGATGGCGACCCGCGAGCCCGCCGGTTACGGCGTCGGCAGTATCGCCGGGTTGCTGGACTACGGTGTGAGCCCGCGTGGTTCGCTCGGCCTGCTGTCGGCGAGTCGCGCTCTCGCGCTGCTACGTGGCCGTGACTACGTGCTGCCAGGCGATGTCGCCGAGATCGCGCCCGACGTGCTGGCGCACCGCCTGGTCCTCACGTTCGACGCGGTCGCCGACGGGGTGGATCCGCGTCAGGTGATCGCCGAGGTCCTCGACCGGGTGCCCGCCCCACAGATCGCCCCACGTCACGCCGAGCTCGACGAGATGGCGTCATGAGCGCGAACCCGTGGCGCGCACTCGATCTCGACGTGCTGCGCCGGATCGACGGCCTGGTGCCCGGCGATCACGAAGGCAGCCGGCTCGGCCTTGGCAGTGAACGTGAAGAGGTCGTGCGCTACCAACCCGGCGACGACGTTCGGCGGATTGACTGGAACATCACCGCGCGCAGTACGGATCTGCACGTCTGGCGCCCCCGAGCGGACAACCAACTCGACACCTGGGTGCTGCTGGACATCACGGCGAGTATGGCGTTCGGCACGGTCGCCGACGAGAAGCATGAACTCGCCGCCAAGATCGTGGCGGCCGTCGGGCTGCTGACGGATGCCCCGGGCAACCGGCTGGGCGTTGCCACGTTCGGCGCCGACGGTGTGCGGTGGCACCGCCCGGATTCCTCGCGCCTGGCGGCGCACCGCCTCACCCGCGAGCTCGCCGGGGATGATCGGCGCACCGGATCCGGAATCACCCTGGCCGCGGCCATCGATGAGTTCGGCCGGCGTCGCCACCGCCAGGGGCTGCGGATCGTGGTGTCGGATTTCTTCGACCCCGCAGGCGGTTTCGATCCACCGTTCGACTGGTACCGGCCGCTGCGCCGGCTGGCCGCGCGCCATGACGTCATCGCGATCGAGGTCGTCGACCCGCGCGAGATGGCGCTGCCCGACGTCGGTTCGGTGTTGCTCGTGGATCCCGAATCCGGTCGGCAGCGCCAGATCTGGACATCGAACCGGACCGTGCGGCGCCGATACGAGGACGCCGCGGCGGCCTATCGGACATCGGTATCGGCGGCCATCCGGTCCAGCGGTGCCGAGCATCTTCCGGTCAGCACCGGGCGCGATTGGGTGCGCGATCTCGCGCGGTTCATCGCGGCGCGCAGGCGCACGATGCGCCGCCGTAGCCGAGGGACGCGGGCGCGATGACGTTTCTGTTTCCCGCTGCCCTGATGCTGCTGGTGCCGGTGGCGCTGCTCGCCGTCGGATATCTGGTCACGCTGCGGCGCAAGCAGCGCTACGCCGTGCGCTATGCCGCGCTTCCGTTGCTGGACAAGGTGATTCCTGAGCGCCCGCAGTGGCGACGGCACGTGCCTGCGGCCCTGCTGCTCATCACGCTCGGATTGCTCGCGCTCACCGCGGCCCGGCCTGAGATGGCGGTCCGGGTGCCGTATGAACGGGCGACGATCATCGTCGCGATCGACACCTCGGAGTCGATGCAGGCCCGTGACGTCGAACCGGACCGATTGACCGCGGCCATCGCGGCGGCAGGCGACTTCATCGATCAGCTGCCACCGGCCTTCAACGTGGGGGTGATCGCATTCGCCGGATCGACGGTGGTGGTGCACGCGCCGGACACCGACCACGCCGGCGCCAAGGACAGCCTGCGGTCGATAGGCACGTCGTCGCGCACCGCGATCGGCGAAGGAGTCTTCGCGGCTCTCGCTCAAATCCGGACGGTTACGGGAGACGAGGGAACCGATCTGCCGGCGCATGTGGTCCTGTTGTCCGACGGTACGAACACCAGCGGCCGCAGTCCCACCGCCGCGGCACGCGCCGCTGTTGCCGCCGGGGTGCCCGTCTCGACCATCGCCTACGGCACCGAGGGCGGAGTCATGGAGAGCTATGGCTACTCGACTCCGGTGCCGGTGGACGCGGAAACGCTTGCTGAACTGGCGGATACGACAGGTGGGACGGCGTACGCCGCGGCCAGTAGCGACGAACTGGCCGACGTCTACCGAGACATCAGCTCGTCGATCGGCTGGCGCACCGAGTGGCGTGAGGTGACGCCGTTCGTTGCTGCTCTGGCGCTCGTGTTCGGACTCGTCGCGGCGGGGCTTTCGCTGCGCTGGTTTTCCAGATTGGTGTGAGGAGGAAGTGAGATGGCCGATCAGCAGGGGCATCTGGGCGGCCGTGCGGGCCGTCGGGCCGGGCCGGAATTCGTGACGCCGCTGCACCGGGCGCCGCCTACTCGGCCGGTCCCGGCCGCGGTGCCGACCCGGATCCGCTTACCGCCGCCGGCGGCGGCACACGACGTGCCACCGACGCCGGTGCGGCCACCGGTACGCGCACCACGCCGTGCTCTGTCGGTGACGGCATGCCTGGTGGCGGGCGCGGTGGCCGGGGCAGGCGCGGGTTTGATGGCGGGCGGCGCCGACGTCGCGACGGTGATACGGCAACAGCCGCCCGCCGCCGCTGGATCCAGTGCGGTGCCCGATGCGCAAGCCGCGGCGGCTGCACTGCTGCCCAGCGTGGTGGACATCCGGGCGGGCAATTCCCGGGGGTCGGGCTTCGTGATCGACGACCAAGGTCGAGTGATGACCAACAACCATGTGGTGCAGGGCTATTCGAGGGTATCGGTGGCCTATGCCGATGGTAGGGAGTCGGCGGCCCGGGTAGTGGGTGCCGACCCCGCGACCGACATCGCCGTATTGGAGGTCGCGGGCTCCGCGCCGGCAGCGGCGGCACTCGGGACGAGTTCGGCGCTGCGCATCGGGCAGCCCGTGATCGCCGTCGGCGCGCCACTCGGCCTGTCGAGTTCGGTGACTGCGGGCATCGTCAGCGCCACCGACCGTACGGCTCGCCTGGGCGGGCAGCCGGGACTGCCGATGGTGCAGACCGACGCCTCGATCAACCCCGGCAACTCGGGCGGGCCACTGGCGAATCTGCAGGGGCAGGTGATCGGTGTCAACACCGCACTCGCAACCGTCGGTGGGGCCGAGGCGGGCAACATCGGGATCGGGTTCGCGGTTCCGATCGACCGCGCGATCGACGTCGCTCGGCAGATCATCGCGAATGACTGAAAATCGGCTGAGAAAATCTGGAATTTTCCGGCGCGATTCGAAATTGGAGCTTATAGGCGGCAACCGGAAGCAGCGGGACTTACGGGTCGCCAAAGATGAAGGGTTGGGAAAATGAAGAAGTATGCGTTGGCGGCGCTCGGTGCAGGTGCATTGGCATCGACTGCGCTCATCATGGGTGGCACTGCTGCCGCCGCGCCGACAGAGCAGTCGGTGGAACAGACCGTGAAAAGCCTTGAGACCAGCGGCTATCACGTCATCGTCAACCGTACCGGCGCCGCGCCGCTGTCGAGCTGCACGGTGGTCGGGGTCCGCCAGGGGCCGACCCACTCCACAAAGGACTCTCGGGGTGGCGGCTCCATCAACACGACCGTTATCTCGCAGACCGCTTATGTGGACGTGGCCTGCTGACGGGAATAAAACGCACCATCAATTTGTTTAAGGCGCTCGAACGATGAATTGCGGTTCGTCGATAAAACGCGCCTGCAATTGGCCGCACATCATGTGCGGCCAATTGTTTTTGGCTCGATGAACGGGTCAGCGTTTTCTGCCGAAACCCTCGAACGGGTTCCAGGACTGGCTGTTCTTGACGATGTGCAAGTAGTAGGCGTAGTTGGCGGTCGACATTGCGAGTGCAGCGACGCCGATCCCGACGGCGCGGCCGATCGAGTCGGGAACGTTGAGAAAGACCATGGCCACCGCGACCGAAACGGCCACGGCAAGCAGGGTCAGACCTTTGCGCCACATGCCCTTGACGAAGAAGTAGATGGGGCCGAAGAGGAACGCGAGGACGTTGGATGTGAGCCGCAGCTTGGTCCCGAACGGTAGGGCGCGGTAGGCGGCCTTCGATTGCGGTGTCGAGTTGGGCAGGCCATAGGTGTCGAAGAAGTCGAACCGCCGACGCCACGATGTTGAAAGATGGTTGACCGGTAAGTGTTCAGCCATGGGTGACGCCTTCCTGTGGGAGCGACTCTCGCCGTCGAATCGTAGAGTCACGGTGTGTAGCCGACGATCTCGGCAGTCGAGTCGTCATAGGTTTGCACGAACAGGGTGGCGCCCTGGCTGTCGGCGATGTAGCGCCCATCCGACTTCTTGTCCGACTTGACGGGCCACGGCAGGGTGACTTCCCGGTTGCAGGTGTCGCGGTTGAGGGCCCGTACCTCGAGTCCCTCGCCGTTCGGCGTCACGGTCTGGATGAGGAATTGATCGGTGAGCCACGTTGGCACGGCCCCTGCCCAGGGTTGGCTGGCGTATTGGCAGCGTAGGGAACGGTCGACGTTCATCAGGTCGGTGGTTCGGTCCTGGTCGAGCTCACCCGGGTAGGTCACACCATCGCCGTCCGGCGCGAACACAAAGTCACCGCGACCGTCATCGCTGGGGTAAACCGATCCCGGCGGCAGGTCGGCCGACTGGCCGGTGAGGTAGTTGACGAGCATGTGTTTCCTCTCGCCGAGAGTGATGCACGGTCCGTTCGCGGGGCGCCTCGGGCACGCCTTGTTCAGGGTCAGTGACACGCTGTCGTTGACGGCCCGGTCGACGCGCAGGTTTTCCCAGGTGTCTCGTGGCTGGTTGTCGGCTCCGGGGATCGGCTCGTCGGCGATCTGCGCACCTGTCGCCGGATCGTGGGTGAGGACCCGCAGTCTGATGGTGTCGGGCGTGGAGCAGTCGTTGACCGTGACGAGGTGCGTCGTGGTGTCGGCCTCGCGAACGGTGTAGGGCTCATCGAGGCTGGACAGTGTTTCCAGCGGTCCTGCGCCACAGCCCGCGGGGTTGGGTATCTGCCATGCCTGCCGACCGGTGCGGGCGTTGAAACCGGTCCAGGAATCCTTGCCGCGCACCATGAGTGATGCGAACGAGCCGCCTTCGTTGATGTCGAGTGCCTTCCACATGGCAGCGTCGTGCGATGTCCACAGCTGCTCGCCGGTGACGGCGTCGAGCCCCACCATCTCGGGGGCCCGGCCAAGGTCGTCGTTGCCCGCGAAGCCGACAACGACGATGCGGCCGTCGTCGTAGACGCCGACTCGGGAGAGGCGTTCGTCTGGGCCGATGCGGTTGTAGTGCCACCGTTCGGCCCCGGCATTGTCGAAGGCGGCGATGTCGGGCGCGGCATCGTCCTTCGACCAGTACGGCGTCCACACGATGAACCCGGCGCCGGCGGGCCGGATATGCGGTCTGAAATACGGCAGCGCGAGTCGAAACCGCTCTTGCCCAAGGGTTGCCGGCCGCGCAGGAATATCGACAGGGTCAGCGGTCGTGGCGTCTACGGTGTCGCGTTCGCCGGGCGCAGTGATCGTGGCCGTTACGGTGACCAGGATGGCGGCCGCGCTGCCGGCCAGCGCGGCGGCGAGCCCGATTCGGCGGCGCCGCCGTGACGAACTCCGTCCGGGGCGTCGGCCGGGGTTCTGGGCGTCGAGGCTGTCCATGCTGCGTCGATCCTATGGCCGCCTGACGGCGGTCAGGTGCAGCAGTTTTCAGCCTTCGAACAGCTCAGGCGGTCGCGCCCCGGCGCTGCAACGCCACCGACACCGTCAGCACGAGCAGCCCGCCGACGGCGAGCATCGCGCCGGCCGCCGCGGGAGCGGTGTAGCCGAAGCCCGCCGCGATCACGAGCCCGCCTACCCACGCGCCGGTCGCATTGCCGATGTTCAGTGCCGAGTGGTTGAGTGCGGCCGCGAGCGTCTGTGCGTCATGGGCGACGTCCATGAGCCGGGTCTGCAGCGCGGGACCGACCGCCGAACCGGCCGCCCCGATGCCGAACAGCACCAGCAGCGCCGTCCACGGATTGTGCGATGCCAGTACGAACACCGCCAACAGCACACCCAGCGTGCCCATCGACAAATAGAGCGCACGGATCACCGACACATCGGCCAGCCGGCCGCCCACGAGGTTACCCACGACCATGCCGAGCCCGAACACCATGAGCGCGACGGGAACCAGGGATCGGGAGAGCCCGGCAACGTCGGTCATCGTGGTGCTGATGTAGGTGTACACCGCGAACATGCCGCCGAATCCGATCATGCCGACGAGGACCGCGAGCCACACCTGGGGTCGGCGCAACGCGCCGAGCTCGGTCAGCGCACTGGAAACGTGCATCGCCCGCAACTGGTCGGGCAGCCAGAACCACAGCGCGGTCAAGGTGAGTACGCCGATGACGACGACGAGACCGAATGCGCTGCGCCAGCCCAGGGCCTGGCCCAGCCACGACGCGATCGGAACGCCGAGCACCGTCGCGATCGTCAGACCGGACAGCACGTGGGCGACGGCCTTGGCCCGGTTCTGCGGCCCCATCAGATGCGCGGCCGCGAGTGCGGCGATGCCGAAGAACGCGCCGTGCGGCAGGCCCGCGACGAACCGCGCGACGACGAGTGTCGGGTACGACGGCGCCACCATGCTCGCCAGGTTGCCGAGGGTGAAGACCGCCATCAGTCCAAGCAGCAGCGCCTTGCGCGGAAGCCGGGCGGTCAACGCGGCGATCACCGGGGCGCCGATCACCACGCCCAGCGCATAGGCGGAGATGACGTGGCCCGCGGTGGGCTCGGTGATGCCGAAGCCCGACGCGATGTCGGGCAGCAGGCCCATTGCGACGAACTCGGTGGTGCCGATACCGAAGCCGCCGAGGGCCAGGGCGAAGACTGCGAGCCACCGCACCGTGGGATCGGGTGCGACGACGGAGGATGGGCCGGTCGGGCGTTCGAGTGAAGTCGTCATACGTTGCGGCTTTCCGATGGCTTGGGGTGGGGCTGAGCTCTCGGGCAGCGTTGGCGAGAACGGCGTCTGCAACGCTATCGGGACTTCTGCTGTTCCATCAACTTACTTTTGCATTTTGAATGCGTAAGTGATGGAGGTTACGCTGCTGGTATGTCGACCGTCGGCGACGTCTTTGCCTTGATCAGGCAGCGTCGCGACATCACCCGCACCGAGATCGGCCAGGTCACCGGCCTTTCTCGCACCGCGGTGTCGGCTCGGGTGGCCTCGCTCGCCGCGCAAGGCCTGGTTGTCGAGAGCGAGCAGGCCCCATCGACGGGCGGGCGGCCCGCGACGCTGCTGTCCTTCAACGCCGACGCCGGCGTGGTGCTTTCGGCGGCCATCGGTCGCAGCCGGACGCGGCTCGCGGTGTGCAACTTGGCCGGGGACGTGCTCGACCTCACCGACATCGACCAGCAGCCCGAGCTCGGGCCCGACGATCTCATGCCCGACGTGGTCAAGCGTCTCGACGCGCTGCTCGCGAGCCACCGCGGTGCCCACGTGTACGGCATCGGCGCGAGCCTGCCGGGAACCGTCGACCGATCCCGCGGCGCGAGCCTGGACTCGCCGATCCTGCCCGGATGGGACGGGGTCGAACTGCAGACGTATTTCCGCGAGCTGACCGACGCGCCGGTCGTCGTCGACAACGACGTCAATGTCATCGCGATCGCCGAGAAGCACAGTGCCGTCGACGACATGCTGGTGCTCAAGGCCTCCACGGGCATCGGCACCGGAATCATCGCGGGCGGCGCGTTGCAGCGCGGTGCGATGAACGCGGCGGGGGAGTTGGGGCACAACAAGACCTCTGCGGCGACTGGATTACCCTGCCGCTGCGGCGATACCGGCTGTCTGGAGGCCGTCGCAGGCGGCTGGGCGCTGGTGACCGCGTTGCGCCAGGACGGCAAGGCCGTCAGTCACCTGCGCGACGTGGTGGCACTCGCCCACAGCGGCGATGCCGATGCCAGGCGGATGATCCGCGACAGCGGCCGCCATGTCGGCGAGGTGCTCGCGGCCGCGGTCAACCTGCTCAACCCCGCTGTCCTGGTGGTCGCGGGCGACATGTCGGGCGGCTACGACATATTCGTAGCCGGGCTGCGAGAGACGTTGTACGGCAACGCCACTGCGTTGGCGACCCGCACCTTGCAGGTGGTGCCGTCGACGTACGGGGACCGGTCGGGCGTGATCGGCTGCGCCACGATGATTCTCGACGAGGTGCTCAGCGCGGGCGCGATCGACCGGCTCTAGTCGACTACACCTTCGCGATCACGTTCTCGGCGAACCACTCGAGGTTGCGGATCTTCTTGTCGAGCGGTTCGGTGTCCTCGCCCATGATGTAGGGAATTCGGAAGCCGACGATGACATCCGTGACACCCTTGTCCTCCAGCCGTTTGATGCCGTCGACCGTGAAGGCGTCGGTCGAGATGACATGAATCTGGAAGTCGTCCGTACGGGCCGCCTCAGATTCTTCTTCCCGAAACTTGTTGAGCCGCCCCAACAATTGATCGAGTTCCTCGGGGCTGCCGCCACCGTGCATCCAGCCGTCGCAGCGGGCGGCCCGGCGCAGCGCGGCGTCGGCGTGCCCCCCGATCAGGATGGGCACCGGCTTCGACGGTGCCGGCGTCATCTTGGTTTTGGGGATGTCGTAGAACTCGCCGTGGTATTCGAAATACTCGCCGGTGGTGAGTCCGCGAATGATGTCGATGCACTCGTCCATCCGCTTGCCACGTTTGGCGAACGGCACATCCATCAGCTCGTAGTCCTCGGGCCACGGGCTGGTGCCCACGCCGAGCCCCAGGCGATTGTCGAACAGCGCGGCCAGCGACCCGGCCTGCTTGGCCACCAGGGCGGGCGGCCGGATCGGCAGCTTGAGGACGAAGAAGTTGAACTTGAGTGTGGTGGTCGCCGCGCACAGCGCCGACGCCAGCACGAAGGCTTCGATGAACGCCTTGCCGTCGAGGAACTCGCGGTTGCCGTCGGGCGTGTAGGGGTATTTCGAGTCGGACTCGAATGGGTAGGCGACGCTGTCCGGGATCGTCATCGCGTGATAGCCGGCCGCCTCGGCGGCCTTGGCCAGCGGGATGTAATAGGTGGGATCGGTCATCGCTTCTGCATAGGTGAACCGCATGCCCCCACACTAGAACGTGTTCTAAAACTGGGTGGCTTATTGGTTGGCGCCGACGGGGTTAGTCTTGAAGACTGCATATACCTCTGCGACGACGGTCGCCGTGCGGGATCGGAGCCACGCCCATGTCGGAAAGCCGTCACCAGGTCATCGCCCTGCAGGTCGCTGACCTGATCCGCGACATTCAGCAGAATCCGCCCACCGACATCGACGCAGCGCTCACCGAGCTCACCGAAAGCGGCGTGACCTACATCCCCGCCGCCCAGCACGGCGGCATCACCATCGCCTCCAGCGACGGCAAGCTGCACACCGTGGCCGCGACGAGCGAGATCGCGACTCTTCTCGACAAGATCCAGCAGCGCTGCGGCGAAGGCCCGTGCCTCACCGCGGCATGGGAACAACACGTCACCAAGATCGACGACGTCGAGATTGAACAGCGGTGGCCCGCCTATTGCCGGGACGCCCGCGAGGAAACCCCGGTCAGGTCGATCATGGCGTTCCAGCTCTACGCCGACAACAAGACCATGGGCGCCTTGAACTATTACGCCGAAGAGCCATATGCGTTCGATGCGGACGCGATTGAGGCGGGGTTGATCGTTGCGACGCATACCGCGCTCGCCTGGAACCTGCTGCGCCGTGACCAACAATTCCGCAGCGCGCTGGCATCTCGCGACATCATCGGCCAGGCGAAGGGAATGATGATGGAGCGCTACAAGATCGATGCCGTGCAAGCGTTCGAGGTGCTCAAGAAGCTCTCGCAGAGTTCCAACACGCCACTGGCCGAGGTCGCCCGCGAAGTCATTCAGTCAGAACACCCGGTCGCCGACTGATTCAGAGGCGGTTTTCGGGGCCGATCAGCGCCCAGACTATTTTGCCGGTCGTGGTCGGCGTGCTGCCCCAGGCGCGAGCCACCGCGGCCATCACCGCCAGGCCGGATACCGCGACGGCGCCATGATAGGGGTTCTCGTGCCGGACAGCGGGGGCCCGGCTGTTGTCCTCGACGGCGATCGCGACGGTGTCACCTCTGCTCTCCGCGACCAGGTGAGGCGCGCTCTGCGTGTGTTCCAGCACGTTCTCGACGAGGACGTCGACGATTATCGACGCCACCGGGATCAGGTCAGGGTGCCACCAGGTCAACAACCATTCGATGACGAGCTCACGCGCCCGGTGCAGGCTGGAGTGCACGGCAGGCAAAGAGGCGTCGGCACGCTGACTCGGTTGCCCACGGCCCTCGTAAGCCGCGCAAGCCGATTCGACCGTCGGATACACCGGAACGTGACGCGTGATGCCCGTGCGGGCGATGCGCCCGCGGCTGCGGTCGTCCTGGCAGGCCAGGGTCACCGGCACGTCCGGCCACATGCTGACGTGCCAGCGGGCGCTGGTGAACACCGACCACGCCGAGCGCACCGGGACCTGAAGGTCGGTGACATCGACGATGACCGCATCGGGTCCGCTCAAGGCGCACTCGATGACGGAGTCGCGCAACGGTAGATAGGTCGTGTCGTCGAGAATTCCGTCGAAGGCCAAGACGCTGGAGTTGCCCAACGTGTGCGCCGACATCGCAATCGGACTCTCCGCTCCAGCCACTCCGATCCTCCATCGCATCCCTAGCGAGGCCTGGCAGCTGATCGAGTACCCGCAATTCGCGCTTCGACAACCCTCTCGACACAACGAATTCGAGGCATTATTTCGGGGTGCCCATCGCCTGGCTCACCCGCAACGTCCGGGTGCTATCGGCGGTGTCGTTTCTGCAAGACACCGCAAGCGAACTCCTCTATCCGCTACTGCCAATCTATTTGACGTCGGTGTTAGGAGCCCCGCCCGCGGTGGTGGGTGCCGTCGAAGGCGCTGCCGAGGGCGCGGCCGCGATGACGAAACTCGCGGCGGGTCCGTTGGGGGACCGGTTCGCGAAGCGGCCACTGATCGCGACGGGTTACGGGATGGCGGCGCTCGGCAAGGTCATGGTCGCGGCAGCAGGCGCGTGGCAGGGCGTGCTGGCCGGTCGCGTGGTCGACCGCCTCGGCAAGGGGATCCGCGGCGCGCCGCGCGACGCCCTGCTGGTCGCCGATGTCGATGCCGCGGCACGCGGCAGGGTGTTCGGATTTCACCGCGCCATGGACAGTTTCGGCGCAGTGCTCGGGCCGCTGCTCGGCTTGGTCGGGTACGAGTTGCTCGACCACCAGATCGCGCCGCTGTTGTGGGTCGCGATCGTGCCCGCGGTGCTGAGCGTCGCCCTGGTGTTCCTGGTATCCGAACATCGGCGAGAGACGCCGCGCAGAGACCGCCAGCCGGTTTTCGCTCGGGTGCATGATCTGCCCGGTCGATACTGGCGGGTGACGGCCGTCCTCGTCGGCTTCGGACTGGTGAACTTCCCGGACGCGCTGTTGTTGTTGCGGCTCAACGGGATCGGCTTCTCAGTCGTCGAGGTCATCCTGGCCTACGTCACCTACAACGCGGTCTACGCGGTCGCGAGCTATCCGGCCGGCCTGCTGGCCGACCGGATCGGCCGGGTACCGGTGTTCGGGATCGGGCTCGTGTTCTTCGCGGTCGGCTACGCCGGTCTCGGGATGACGTCCGACCCTGTGTTCGCGTGGTTGCTGATCGGTGCGTACGGCATGTTCACCGCGTGCACCGACGGTGTCGGCAAGGCCTGGATCTCGTCACTGGTCGGCTCGGATCTGCAGGGCAGCGCGCAGGGAGTGTTCCAGGGTCTCAGTGGTTTCGCCGTGCTCGCGGCGGGGGTGTGGGCCGGGCTGCTGTGGGGTGCCGTGCCCGGCGAGCCGGGGCAGCTGCCCCTGCTGGTCTCCGGAATCGCCGGGGGCGTGTTCGCCGTCGCGCTCCTCGTGGCCGCGGTGGTCAGCCCGCGACGGTGATCTCGACGTCGTCGAGCGGGAACGGCGGTTCACCCACCCCGGCGATCGAGAACGTGCCCTGCGCGGTGCGTTCGGTGATCCGCGCGTCGACGGTCCGCGACCCGATGGTCAGCCGCACGGGTCCGGCACCGGCGGGCATGTCGCCGTCGAGGATCGAACCCTGCCAGCGGTAGCGGCCGTCGATCGGGCCCAGATGCCCCGTGAGCAATACCCGCACCGCGTGCTCACGCTCGGCGGCGTGCACAACGGCGGGCCCCTCGTAAACGTCCTCGTCCATCGACGGCTCGGCACCGGGCTCCAACGCAATACGTCGCCGCCAGTTGATCTTCGGCCGGTGACCGGCATCCTGCGGCAGGAACCCGCTGCGCCGCCACATCCGGCGGCCGATGCGGCCCATCAGGCCGACCTCTTCGAGGAACGCCGCCAGTGGCGCGAACCCGGCGATCTGGACCTTCTGGCGATGTGCACTGGCGCGGGCCATGCGACGCGCGGCGCGTGCGTCCAGGCCGACGCGCTGGTACTGCACCTTGTTGGTGAACAGGTACCGGAAGAACAGCCCGCCGACGCCGTTGAGGTTGCTCACCCACACGCGGGTGATCCACGGCATCGTCGGCGTGCGCTTGCGCAGACCGTCGCGGGCGAACTGGATGTGGCGCGCCTCTTCGGTGACGTGAATGCGCATGAGACGCTGCACCATTGGCTGCAGGTCAGGATCGTCCATCATCTGGCGCTGCAGCGAGTCGAAGATCTCCTCACCGATCAACGCGGCCACCCACAGGACCGAGCCCTGGAACATGAACGGCAGCGAATTGATGATCATGCGCTGATAGAGCCGAGGCCGCACCGGCTTGGCGCCGATCTTGTCGATCGCCTTGCCGAACATCACCATGTGCCGGGTCTCGTCGCCGAGTTCGGTGAGCTCGTAGTGGGTCGACCGGGCCGTCGGATCCTGATGCATCATCTTGCGCAGCAGCGCCTGATTGAGGATGTTCTCGAACCAGATGCCCGCCGACAGCGTGTTGGTCAGTTCTTGACGGGACAACTCGATCTGCTGCTCGCGGGACATGCTGTCCCACAACGGTGTTCCGTACAGGGATACCACCCTGGGCGGCAGGTAGAACTTGTCGGGATCCAGCGGCGCATCCCAGTCGATGTCGACGATCGGTGCGTATGACTTCTTGACCGAACCTTTGAGGAGGCGTTCGGAGAACTCGTCGCGCGTGGCGGCGTTGGTCGCCCTTACCGAGGCTGTCACCCTTGACGTCCCTTCGTTGACGTTTCGCCCTTCGAACGTAAGTACCCGCAACACAAGATGTCAATACCCGGGGTATCGGATACTTTGGGTACTTTCCGGCGGCGGCTAACCTTCGCATGTGCGTCGCATCCATGTCATCGGAATCGGGGCCGGCGATCCGGGCTACGTAACCGCACAAGCCGTTTCCGCGTTGAACGACACGCAGGTGTTCTTCGCGATGGACAAGGGCCAGTCGAAAGACGAACTCGTCGCACTGCGCCGATTGATCTGCGAGCGGTTCATTCGCGAGCCCGGCTACCGGTTCGTCGAACTACCCGACCCCAAGCGCGCCGAAGAGGGCGAGTACCGCCAGATCGTGGCGGATTGGCACGCCGAGCGGGCCCGGATCTGGGCGCACGCCATCGAGACCGAACTCGGCCCCGACGGCACCGGGGCTTTCCTGGCGTGGGGTGACCCGTCGCTCTACGACAGCACCTTGCGGATCCTGGAAAAAGTGGCCGAGCACGTGGACTTCGAGTACGACGTGATCCCCGGCGTCACCGCGATCCAGGCCCTCACCGCGCGCCACCGCATCCCGCTAAACGACGTCGGCGAGCCGGTCCTGATCACGACGGGCCGCCGGCTCCGGGAACAGGGCTTGTCGGGCAGTGCCGTGGTGATGCTCGACGCCGACTGCTCGTTCCGCAGTTGCGCACCGCAGACCCGCATCTGGTGGGGCGCCTATCTCGGCACCCCGGACGAGCTGTTGATCGCGGGCACGGTCGGAGAGGTCGGCGATGAAATCGCCACGGTCCGCGCCGAAGCCAGAAACCGCCACGGCTGGATCATGGACACCTACCTGCTGCGGTCGGCAGACTGATCACCCATGGGCTCATTTCTGCTGCGCGCCGCATTGACCGGATTCGCGCTCTGGGTGGTCACTCTCATCGTTCCCGGGATGAGCTTTGTCGGCGGCGACTCGACTCTGACACGGGTCGGCATCATCTTCGTCGTCGCGGTGATCTTCGGTCTGGTCAACGCGATCATCAAGCCGATCGTGCAGATCCTGTCGATCCCGCTCTACATCCTCACGCTCGGCCTGATCCACATCGTGATCAACGCACTGATGCTGTGGATCACGTCGTGGATCACCGAGCACACCACACATTGGGGTTTGCAGATCGACGACTTCTGGTGGACCGCCATCTGGGCCGCGATCGTGTTGTCGATCGTGAGCTGGCTACTGTCCTTCGTCCACCGCGCGGCGCAGAGCTGACACCTCGTCGGCGAGCGCGGCAGCGGTATCGCCCGCAGCCTTGACGTCGCCGTCGTGTTCGAGTGCCCAGCACGCCGCCAGCGTGCGATAGGCGACCTGTTCGGTCGACACCACCGTCGGCCACATACGTTCGGCCGCAACGCGTTGCGCGGCCGAACCGCCGGTCGCGGCATCGTAGGCCGGCAGCAGCGCCATCGCGCGCAGTTGCAGATCACGGCGGTCGGCGCGGGCCGCCGGTGTCGTGGCGTCGCCCGCGGCGAGGTGGGGCAGTGTCGCGCCGATCGTGTCGACTGTCGCGGAGATGGTGCTGGACAGCCCGCGCTGTGTGCGCAGTCGTTGGGTCGACCAATATACGAAAAGCGCCACCGCACAACCGATCACGGTGTCGCCGCCACGCGCGAGGAGCAATTCGCCGAGCTCGGCGACGGGCGCGCCGCCCGAGGCGATGGTCAGCGCGGCCGGCGTGATGAACACGACGGCGAGCGTGTAGTTGCGCACGACGTACATCTCGATGACGAACTGCAGCGCGCCGATCGTCAGGGCCAGCCACAGCCCTTGCGGGTGTAGCGCGAGGATCACCCCCGCCACACCGAGCCCGAGCAGGGTGCCCACCCCGCGTTCGATACCGCGCAACACGGTGCGCAGCCAGTCGAAGCCCTGATGCAACATGAGCACCGCGGCGGCCATGGCCCAGTAGGCGTGGTTCATCGTCAGAGCGGACGCGATCGCGCCCGAGATCGCCACCGCGATGCCCGCCTGCACGGCCAGTTGCAGTGACACCGAACCGGGTGTGATCGCGCGCCGCAGCAGTTGCCACGCACTCGGCCTGCCGAGCGGAACCCCTTCGGCGCCATGCTCATCGGTGATCGCATCGGCGGGAATCGTCGCGAGATGGCGGGCCAGGTCGGCGGCATCGGCCGGCGGGGCCTGGCCCGTGTCGGCGGCCCGCATCGCCGTGGCGAACAGCACGTGCAGCCGACGGTTCACGACCCGTAACCGGTACAGGGCGCGGTCAGGTTTGGGCTGCACCGGCTGGAAGTTCACGAGCGTGACCCATGCGGTGTGCAGCAGCATCGCGGCCCGGTGGCGTGCCTGCGCCTGTGCGTCCGCGTCGGAACCGATGCTGTCGACGTAAGCAGCGACGGCCGCCGCGGCCGCGGCCACCGCCGCCCTCTCCGGTCCGCGGGGCCGCACGAGCGCACCGATCATGTGGACACACCACGCGAACGCGCCGCCCGCGAGCACGAGCGCCGCCAGGCGGCCGGGGCTCAGATGCGACGCGGCCTGCACTCCGGTGCCCGCGGCGCACGCGAGCACGAACATGTAAGCACCTGGCGGTCCGACAGCCAGTGCATGGCATACGAGAACCGCCAACATCGCGATCACGGTCACGGTGACGATCGCGAGCCACGCCGTCTGCGCCGCCCAGTCGCCGAGTGCGACGGCGGCCGCGAAACACACCGCGATCACGCCGAGGTAGACACCGCGGTTGAGGTAGGGGCGGCCGCTGCCGTACAGCGACGTGAACCCACCGATCGTGGCGATCAGCCCGGCTGCGGTGTCGCCGGCCGCCCAGCCGACAAGAACCGGAACGGCCATGCAGATGCCGGCTCGCAGCGCGAACGGCCACCGGCGGGGCACCTTGTTGATCACGAAGATGGTGCGCAGCGGGTTGGCAACCGGCTTGGGCGCTTGCCGATCGGACATGGTTACCAGCATGCTCGGCGACGGGCTGACACACTGGGAGGCATGCCCGAACTGCCCGAGGTCGAGGCGTTGGCCGACCATCTGCGCCGGCATGCGGTCGGACGGGTGGTCACCCGCGTCGACGTATCGGCACTCTCCGTCCTCAAGACGTTCGACCCACCGATCACCGCGTTGCACGGCGAGACGGTCACCGATGCTGCCCGCTGGGGCAAGTACTTGGGGCTGCAGGCCGGATCGCAGTGGCTGATCACGCACCTGTCGCGCGCCGGGTGGCTGCGGTGGTCGGACAAATTGGCACCGACGCCGCTCAAGCCGGGTAAGGGGCCGATCGCGCTGCGCGTGCACTTGGGTGACGGCGTCGGGTTCGACTTGACCGAAGCGGGCACCCAGAAGCGGCTTGCGGTGTGGGTGGTTTCCGATCCTCTCGATGTGCCGCAGATCGCGTCGCTCGGTCCCGATGCGCTGTCATTGGATTCCACCGGGCTGGCCGCTGTGCTGGCGGGGCAGTCCGGACGGCTCAAGACCGTCATCACCGATCAGAAGGTGATCGCGGGGATCGGAAACGCCTACAGCGACGAAATCCTGCACGTGGCCAAGCTTTCGCCGTTCGCGACAGCTGGGAAACTGACCGACGCGCAGCTCGCCTCCCTGCACGACGCGATGATTTCGGTGCTCACCGACGCGGTGTCGCGGTCGGTGGGACAGCAGGCCGCGACGTTGAAGGGCGAGAAGCGGTCGGGGTTGCGCGTGCACGCCCGCACCGGGCTGCCGTGTCCGGTGTGCGGTGACACCGTGCGCGAGGTGTCGTTCGCCGACAAGTCGTTCCAGTACTGCCCGACGTGCCAGACGGGCGGCAAGGTACTCGCGGACCGCCGGATGTCACGTCTGCTCAAGTAGGCGAGTTCTTGACAGTTGTCTAACCCGGTTATCCTGCTGCGGTGACCCGTCAGAAGATCCTCATCACCGGCGCCAGCTCGGGCTTGGGCGCCGGTATGGCCCGTCAATTCGCTGCCAAGGGCCGCGACCTGGCGTTGTGCGCGCGCCGCACCGACCGGCTCGACGAGCTCAAGGCCGAACTGGCCGACCGGCATCCGTACATCAAGATCGCCGTCGCGGCGCTCGACGTCAACGACCACGAAGCCGTGCCGAGGGTGTTCGGCGAGATGTCGGAGGAAATCGGCGGCATCGACCGGGTCATCGTCAACGCAGGCATCGGCAAGGGTTGGCCGCTCGGTGAGGGCAAGCCGTGGGCCAACAAGGCCACGCTCGAAACCAACTTGATCGCCGGGTTGGTGCAGATCGAATCCGCGCTGGAGATGTTCAAGAAGTCCGGCAGCGGCCACTTGGTGCTCATCTCATCGGTGCTCGGCAATACCGGTGTGCCCGGTGGCAAGGCCGCCTACTGCGCGAGCAAGGCCGGCATGACGTCCTTGGGCGAGTCCTTGCGCGCCGAATACGACAAGGGCCCGATTCGGGTCACGGTCATCGAGCCCGGCTACATCGAATCCGAGATGACGGCTCGCGCCAACTCGACCATGCTCATGGTGGACAACGAGACCGGCGTGCGCGCGATGGTCGAGGCCATCGAGAAGGAGAAGGGCCGCGCGGTCGTGCCGCGTTGGCCGTGGGCGCCGCTGACACAGGTGATGCGGCTGCTGCCGCCGAAATACACCAAGCGCTTCGCCTGAGTTCTCTCAGCGCGGATTCTCTCGGCGCAGCACTCTCTCCGCCGGGAGGTATTGGCTCTGCCCGCCTACGAGCGACAATGTCGCGGAAAACGCCTCTTGTGCACCACAGGCCACGGCAGTCCCGCATGCCCGATCACTCTTGACTCTCCGACCTCATGAGCAACAGTGGCCTCGTGATTTCGGCTGCCCGGCTACCAGCGACAAAGTCGCTACGCAGGGCGGGCAGTGCCTGATCGGACGTATCGGCCGCTCGCGGTCGTCTCGTCACGGTCGTCCGGGGCGCCACCGCTCGCTTACGCACGCCGCTTACGCACGGGGGCGCGCTGTCGCGATCCGCGACCATCCCTACACACGCGGGCAGGAACGTCCACGGCATTACTCAGCGACAAAGTCGCGCATAGCCGGGCAGCCCGATTTCCGTTGTGCAAGTGACTGATTGGGCCCATGGGGTACAAGAGTTCAGCGACGCGAGGCTGCTGAGGCTGATGTTGCCTAGGAGGCGGTTTCCGCGACTTTGTCGCGCATAGGCGGGCGGGACGACACCTCCCGCCCCGAGTCGGTCAGATCCCGCCCCGAGCCGGTCGCATCCGCCCAGCCGAGTCGCGAGGCCGTCGTACCGCCAACCGGTCTCGTCGGCCAGAAACCCAGCAGAGGCGCACGCAGGGTTGACATTTTGTTGGGTTTTCCTAACAATCAGTTGCATGAGTCCGGTGAGACGTGGGGACAACCTCCCGATTCACAACCGTATCGGCGTGCTACGCGCGGAGCGGAGGATGACGCGCGCCGAACTCGCGGCGCTGATCAACGTGAATCCGCAGACGGTCGGCGCTTTGGAACGGGGCGATCATTACCCGAGCCTCGACCTGGCTTTCCGGATCTGCGATGTCTTCGGCCTGCCGGTCGAAGCCGTCTTCTCACGCGAAGCATTCACCCCACTGTCCGCCGAGGTCTACGGAAACAGGACACGAGCGGAAGGAAATGACGAAGATGTCTCGACCGAACACACAGGCTGACCCGACCCTGCTCGATCGCTATCAGGACTATCGCACTCGGCGGTTCCTCAAACACGAACGCACATACGCCAATTCGTTGCCCGGCTGGCGAAACAAACGCCGACGGCGAATCCTCGTCGGCTGGCTGGCCGCGACGTTCGCGTTCATGTTCGCCGTGGCGGTGCTGTGCGCGTTCGGCGTGAAATGGGCTCCGTTGTTGTGGCTTCCGGCGTGCCTCGCGTTCTTTCCGGGGTGGACCGCACTGCAGATCGTGTCCGGGCGACGCGGCGACGCTCCGCAGGCCGCGTTGGACGAATACGAGATCGCGCAGCGCAACAGCGCCCGATCGATCGGGCTGACCGTGACACAGAATTTGATGTTGATCCCGATCGCGTACCTGATCTTCGGGGCGGTGATCACCGGCGGCGCCGATGTCGACATGGCCTACGCGGGTGGTCTCATGGCGCTGACGGTGTTGCTCGTCGGCGGTTGCACGCCCGCGATGATCCTGGGCTGGACGCGCACCGATCCGGACCTCGAAAATCTATAAACCTGCTATCTATGTGGCCTGTGTCGCAGGAAAACAGATCGCAGGGTGGTTTTGACTTCCGGGAGTCGTGGGTAGACGGGAGTCATGATGGCAAAACTTCTCACCCCAATGTTCTTTGCAGGCGCTGCCGCGGGAGCGGTGGCATTCGCACCCATCGCGATGGCTGAGCCGGCTCCGCCGCCGCCGTGCGTCAACGCCGACGGCACGCCGTGTGCGGATCTCGGCACTGCCGGACCAGGTGGGGCCACTGGCCAGATTCCTGGCGGACCTGGTGGCACAGCCGGCCCGGGTGGCGCCAGCGGCGCCATTCCCGGTGGACCGGGCGGTGCGGCCGGACCTGAGGGCGCGACCGGCGTGATCCCCGGTGGGCCTGGTGGGACAGCAGGCCCGGGCGGCGCAACCGGCTCGATCCCCGGCGGCCCGGGCGGCACGGCCGGACCTGGCGGAGCCAGCGGCTGCATCCCGAACGTCGGATGCGCCACCATCCCCGCCCCGTAAGTCCTGAACGCGCTCAGGCGCTTCGACCGCGCTCCACTCGGTAGCGACGGACCAGGGCATCGGTGGAACCATCGGACTGCTTGGCCGGTGACGCCTCAGCGGTGATCACCGGCAGCAGTGCCTTTGCCTGGGTCTTGCCGAGTTCGACACCCCATTGATCGAACGAGTCGATACCCCAGATGACGCCTTCGGTGAACACCTGGTGTTCGTAGAGCGCGATCAGCTGGCCGACCACCGACGGCGTCAACTTCGTAGCGAGGATTGACGTCGTCGGGCGGTTGCCCGGCATCACCTTGTGCGGTACCACGCCGGCCGGAGTCCCTTCGGCCGCAATGGCTTCCGCCGTCTTGCCGAATGCCAGGACCTGGGTCTGCGCGAAGAAGTTGCTCATGAGCAGGTCGTGCATGCTGCCGGTGCCGTCTGCGGTCGGCAGGTCATCAGTGGGCTGGGAGAACCCGATGAAGTCGGCGGGGATCAATCGCGTGCCCTGGTGCAACAGCTGGTAGAAGGCGTGCTGCCCGTTGGTTCCCGGTTCGCCCCAATAGATTTCGCCGGTGTCGGTGGTGACGGGCGTTCCGTCGGCGCGCACCGACTTGCCGTTGGATTCCATGGTGAGCTGCTGCAGATACGCTGCGAATCGCGACAGGTCGTTGGAATACGGCAGCACCGCCCGTGATTGCGCGCCAAAGAAATTCGAGTACCACAGCCCGATCAGCCCGAGCAGTGCCGGCGCGTTCTCGGCCAAGGGTGCGGTGCGGAAATGCTCGTCGACGAGGTGGAATCCGGCCAGGAATTCAGCGAATCGCTCGCGGCCGATCACGGCCATCACCGACAGCCCGATCGCCGAATCCACCGAGTAGCGACCGCCGACCCAATCCCAGAAGCCGAACATGTTGTCGGTGTTGATGCCGAACTCGTCGACGAGCTTCTTGTTCGTCGACACGGCCACAAAGTGCTTCGACACCGCCGCGTCGCCGAGCTTGTCGGTTAGCCAACGGCGCGCCGCCGTGGCGTTGGTCAAAGTTTCCAGCGTCGAGAACGTCTTCGATGCCACGATGAAAAGCGTTGTGGCCGGATCGAGTCCGTCGAGCTTGGCCACCAGGTCGGCCGGGTCGACGTTGGACACGAACCGTGCCGAGATGCCCGCGTCGGCGTAGTGCCGCAGCGCGTCGTAGACCATCACGGGTCCGAGATCCGAACCGCCGATGCCGATGTTGACGACGGTCGTGATCCGCTCGCCCGTCGCGCCCGTCCACTCGCCGCTGCGCAGGCGATCGGTGAAGTCGCCCATGCGGTCCAGCACCTCGTGGACGTCGGCGACCACATCCTGGCCGTCCACGGTCAGCGAGGCATCGGCCGGGAGGCGCAGCGCGGTGTGCAGCACGGCGCGATCCTCAGAAGTGTTGATGTGCTCACCGGCGAACATCGCGTCGCGGCGCGCCTCCAACCCGGCGGCGCGGGCCAGATCGACCAGCAACTCCAGGGTTCTGCGCGTGACGCGGTGCTTGCTGTAGTCGATGTAGAGGTCGCCGACCGTCAGTGCCAACTCGGTTCCGCGCGAGGCATCCTCGGCGAACAACTCCGTCAGATGCTTGTTGCCGATGTCGTCGAAGTGGCTCGCCAGGGCCTGCCACGCGGGAGTTGAGGTGATGTCAGCACTCATTCTCACGACCTTAGTGCGGTGCTCGTTTCGAAGGTGTACATGATTGATGTATGCACATTGAAGACCTGATTTCATCCGTGCCCACCGGATTGTGGATCGGCGGTGAGGAACGCGAAGCCTCGTCGACGTTCAACGTGCTCGACCCCAGTGACGATCAGGTGATCACCGCCGTGGCCGACGCCACCGCCGAGGACGCAGTCGCCGCATTGGACGCCGCATGCGCGGTGCAGGCGGAGTGGGCCGCGACCGCGCCGAGAGAGCGTGGCGAGATTCTGCGGGCGGTGTTCGAGAAGATCAAGGAACGCGCCGACGACATCGCCGCGCTCATGACTCTCGAGATGGGCAAGGTGCTCGCCGAGAGCAAGGGCGAGGTGGCCTACGGCGGCGAGTTCTTCCGCTGGTTCGCCGAGGAGGCCGTACGCATCGGCGGCCGCTACACCCCGGCGCCTGCGGGCACGGGCCGCATCATCGTGACCAAGCAGGCCGTCGGCCCGTGCTATGCCATCACGCCGTGGAACTTCCCGCTGGCCATGGGCACTCGCAAGATGGGCCCGGCCTTTGCCGCAGGTTGCACCATGATCGTCAAGCCCGCCCAGGAAACCCCGCTGACCATGCTGCTGCTGGCCAAGCTCATGGACGAGGCCGGCCTGCCCAAGGGCGTGCTGTCGGTTCTGCCGACGAGCAATCCACGTGAGGTCACCGGTGCGCTGATCGACGACGGCCGGCTGCGCAAGCTGACCTTCACCGGCTCGACCGGTGTCGGCAAGGCGCTCGTCAAGCAGTCGGCGGACAAGCTGCTGCGCACGTCGATGGAGCTGGGCGGCAACGCGCCGTTCATCGTGTTCGACGATGCCGATGTGGACGCGGCCGTCGACGGGGCGATCCTGGCCAAGATGCGCAACGGCGGCGAGGCCTGCACCGCGGCCAACCGGTTCCACGTCGCCAACGCGGTGCGGGAGGAGTTCACCGAGAAGCTCGTCAAGCGGATGAGCGAATTCACCCTCGGCAAGGGCATCGAGCCGTCGTCGACGTTGGGCCCGCTGATCAATTCCAAGCAGGTCGCCACAGTCACCGAGCTCGTGTCGGACGCGGTGTCGCGCGGCGCGACGGTCGCGGTGGGCGGCGTCGCACCCGGCGGCCCCGGCAACTTCTACCCGGCCACCGTGCTGGCCGATGTGCCCGCCGACGCGCGCATCCTCAAAGAAGAGGTGTTCGGGCCG
The DNA here is from genome assembly GCF_002101965.1 of Mycolicibacterium wolinskyi. GTDB lineage: Bacteria > Actinomycetota > Actinomycetes > Mycobacteriales > Mycobacteriaceae > Mycobacterium > Mycobacterium wolinskyi. The sequence continues at coordinate 375,442 of NZ_LQQA01000010.1, read as the reverse complement.
GTCGCGCCGATCACCGGATTCGACACCGAGGACGAAGGCGTCGCGTCCGCCAACAACACCGAATACGGCTTGGCGGCATACGTTTACACGCGGTCGCTGGACCGCGCGTTGCGGGTGGCCGAGGCCATCGAGTCCGGCATGGTCGGTATCAACCGCGGCGTCATCTCGGATCCGGCCGCGCCGTTCGGCGGCATCAAGGAGTCCGGGTTCGGCCGCGAGGGCGGTACCGAGGGCATCGAGGAGTACCTCGACACCAAATACATCGCGTTGACGAAGTAGAGACACAGGCGCGCCTTCCCGATCCGGCGCCGAGCCGCCCTTAGACTTTGGTGCTCGGACGCCAGACGGGAGGGCATGACGTGACTGCGCCGACAGTCCGTGCTGCCAGTCTTGCCGCTCGCCGAAGTCGGACCGTTCCCGCCCGTCGGGACATCCCCGCGCTCGACGGCATCCGCGCGATCGCCGTGCTGCTGGTACTGGCCAGTCATGGGGGAGTCCCCGGTGTGGCGGGCGGGTTCATCGGCGTCGACGTCTTCTTCGTGCTCAGCGGGTTCCTGATCACCTCGCTGCTGCTGGACGAGTACGCCAGGACCGACCGGATCGACCTCAAGGGGTTCTGGATCCGCCGCGCTCGCCGGTTGCTGCCCGCGATGCTCGTGATGACGCTGGCCGTGGTCGCGGTGCGTGACCTGTTCCCGCCCGACGCCGTGACATCACTGCGCGACGACGCCGTCGCCGCATTCTTCTGGATTGCCAACTGGATCTTCGTCGCTCAACAGGCCGACTACTTCTCGCAGGGCGCCCCGCCATCGCCGCTGCAGCACACGTGGTCGCTCGGCGTCGAAGAGCAGTACTACATCGTCTGGCCGCTCCTGTTGGTGGCCGTCGCGCTGCTGCTGCGTCGTCGCTCGGCGCGCACGGTCCGCATCGCGGTGTTCGTACTCGCCGCCGCCGGTGCGGCCGCGTCGGCCGCCGCGTCGATCCTGTTCGTCAACGACGCCACGCTCAATCGCATCTACTTCGGCACCGATACCCGAGCGCAGGCCCTGCTCATCGGTGCGGCGGCGGCCGCCCTGTTGGTCCGCGACTGGTCGGTGCTCACGGTCTCGGGCACGCTGATCCGTACCCGGTGGCGGCGCTGGATCGCGTGGCTCCTGCCGGTTCCTGGCATTGGGGTGCTCGCGGCCGCCGCGCACCTTGCGACCGGCGATGTCAGCGACTTCCGGCACGGCCTGCTGATCGCCGTCGCGCTCGGCGCGGTTCTGGTCGTCGCGCCCGTCGCGCTCGATCAGGACGGGTACGTGGCCCGGGTGCTGGCGTGCCGTCCGCTGGTCGCGCTCGGTGCCATCTCGTACGGCGTGTACCTGTGGCACTGGCCGATCTTCTTGATCCTCAACGGTGAACGCACCGGGCTGACGAGCTGGTCGCTGCTGGCCGTGCGGTGTGCCGTGACGATCGGGGTGTCGTGGTTGTCGTGGTGGCTGATCGAACAACCCGTGCGGCGCTGGCGTCCTCAGCATGTGCCGATGCTGCCGCTCGCGGCCGCCACGGTGGCCACCGCGGCCGTCGTCACCATGACCGTCATGCCCGTCACCACCCGGCCCAGTGAACCCGCGGGACCCGACGTCATGTCCACCGCGCTGACGCAGGCCGACGTCGGGGCCGAGGTCCCCGTTCCCATCGGAGCGCCACCCGTCCGTCGCGATCCCGGCACCCAGACCGTCGCCGTGTTCGGCGACTCGATCGCCTGGACGTTGATGCGCTACCTGCCGAAGACACCCGGCTTCAGCTTCAGCGACTACACGACGATCGGCTGCGGTATCGCGCGCGGCGGGCCGTACCGGTCAGCGGGCGAGACCCTCAACCAGAAACCGGAATGCGACACCTGGCCCGAACGCTGGTCGCAGCGGATCAAACACGACCGACCCGACACCGTGCTGTTGATGATCGGCCGCTGGGAGATCGTCGACCGTATGCGCGGGGGTGAGTGGACCCACATCGGCGACGACGACTACGACGAATACCTCAGCGGTGAACTGCAGCGGGCAGTGGACATCCTCGGCTCGACCGGCGCGCGCGTCGTCGTGACCACAGCGCCCTACACAAGGCGCGGCGAGCGGGCCGACGGCAGCCTGTACCCGGAAGACCGGCCGGCGCGGGTCGAGGAGTGGAACTCACTGCTGCGTGACGTCGTGGGCAAGCGACCCAACGTCACGGTGCTGGACTTCAACGCCAAGCTCAACCCGGACGGCGAATACACCACGCGCGTCGACGGGATCCGGATGCGCAGCGACGGCGTGCATCCGACCGCCGAGGCCGTGAAATGGCTGACGCCGTGGCTGGTGGATTCGCTCAAGCCGAAGAAGCAGGGCCGCGGCGGGCGCTAGTGCCCCAACCGCCCACGGCCGAGCCGCAGCAGCAGCATGGCCAGGTCTTTACCCTCGGGGCCGAGCACGCTGTAGCGCTCGATGACCTTCATCTCGCGGCTGTGCACGAGACGGGTCCCGCCGGAGGCCATGCGGGCTTTACCGATCTCCTTGGAGACCTCGGTACGCCGCTGGATCGCGGCCAGGATGGTGGCGTCGAGTTCGTCGATCTCCCGACGCAGGTCATCGATGTCAGGCACGGAGTCGATGGTCTCAGTCATGATGGGCTCCTCGTTGTGTGGGGGTCTCATCCGGCTTCGGGCCTCACACAAGAGACGAGCCCCGGATCCGGAATGCGGACCGCGGGGCTGATAGGGAGGCAGCTAGACCACGGGCACCGCTGGCCGGTACCCGTAGAAAAATCGCCTCTGCTCTGTGAGCACTCATCGAGTGTGCCATTTGCTGCCGCGCCTGCGCAAAGAATGTCGGAGCCCGGCGGTAAGTTTGAACACAAGATGACGCTCGCGACCGAAACCGATGAACTCCTCTCGGACCTGCTCCAAGGCCTGAACCCGCAACAACGCCAGGCGGTGCTGCATGAAGGGTCGCCGCTGCTGATCGTCGCCGGCGCCGGGTCGGGCAAGACGGCGGTGTTGACGCGGCGCATCGCCTACCTGCTGGCCGCGCGTGAGGTGGGCGTCGGCCAGGTACTCGCGATCACGTTCACCAACAAGGCCGCCGCGGAGATGCGGGAACGTGTCGTGCAGCTGGTCGGGCCGCGGGCGCGGTCGATGTGGGTGTCGACGTTCCACTCGACGTGCGTGCGCATCCTGCGCAACCAGGCTTCGCTGTTGCCGGGGCTCAACTCGAACTTCTCAATCTACGACTCCGACGATTCACGGCGCCTGCTGATGATGATCGGCAAGGACATGGGGCTCGACACCAAGCGGTATTCGCCGCGGTTGTTGGCCAACGGCATCTCCAACCTCAAGAACGAGCTCATCGGCCCGGAGCAGGCGGCCGCCGAGGCCTCGGAGGCGGCCGAGGAGATGGCCGGCATCATCGCCGAGGTCTACGGCGAGTACCAACGCAGGCTGCGGGCAGCCAACGCGCTGGACTTCGATGACCTGATCGGTGAGACGGTCGCCGTGCTGCAGGCCTTCCCGCAGATCGCCCAGTACTACCGCAGGCGCTTCCGCCACATCCTGGTCGACGAGTACCAGGACACCAACCATGCGCAGTACGTCCTGGTGCGCGAGTTGGTCGGCCATCACCTCGACGAGAACGACGGCGTGCCGCCTGCCGAACTGTGCGTGGTGGGCGATGCCGACCAGTCCATCTACGCGTTCCGCGGCGCGACGATCCGCAACATCGAGGACTTCGAACGCGACTTCCCCGACGCGACCACCATCCTGCTCGAACAGAACTACCGCTCGACGCAGACGATCCTCAACGCCGCCAATGCCGTCATCGCGCGCAACGCGGGCCGGCGCGAGAAGCGACTGTGGACCGACGCCGGGGAGGGCGAGCTGATCGTCGGCTACGTGGCCGACAACGAGCACGACGAAGCACGGTTCGTGGCCGACGAGATCGACGCACTGGCCGACCGCGAAGGCTTCTCCTACAACGACATGGCGGTGTTCTACCGCACCAACAACTCGTCGCGTGCGCTCGAAGAGGTCTTCATCCGCGCGGGCATTCCCTACAAGGTCGTCGGCGGTGTGCGGTTCTACGAACGCCGCGAGATCCGCGACATCGTCGCCTATCTGCGGGTGCTCGACAATCCGGGTGACTCGGTCAGCATGCGCCGCATCCTCAACACTCCACGCCGCGGCATCGGTGACCGCGCCGAGGCGTGCGTGGCGGTCTACGCTGAGAACACCGGGGCGAGTTTCAACGATGCCCTGCAGGCCGCGGCCGAGGGCCGGGTGCCGATGCTCAACACGCGCTCGGAGAAGGCGATCGCATCGTTTGTGCAGATGCTCGACGGGCTGCGGGCCAAGCTCGACGACGAGCTCGGCGATCTGGTCGAGGCCGTGCTGGAACGCACCGGATACCGGCGTGAGCTGGAGTCCTCCAGCGATCCGCAGGATCTCGCCCGGCTCGACAACCTGAACGAATTGGTTAGCGTCGCACACGAATTCAGCACCGACCTGGCGAATGCTCAGGCGCTCGCCGAGGACGAGCCGGTCGACGAGGACATCCCTGACACCGGCGTGCTCGCGCAGTTCCTGGAGCGGGTCTCGTTGGTGGCCGACGCCGACGAACTTCCCGAGGAGGGCGCCGGCGTGGTGACGATGATGACGCTGCACACCGCCAAAGGTCTGGAGTTCCCCGCGGTGTTCGTCACCGGCTGGGAGGACGGCATGTTCCCGCACATGCGGGCGCTGGGCGATCCGACCGAACTGTCCGAGGAACGCCGGCTGGCCTACGTCGGGATCACCCGCGCGCGGCAGCGGCTCTACCTGAGCCGGGCCAAGGTGCGCTCGTCATGGGGTCAGCCGATGCTGAACCCCGAATCCCGTTTCCTGCGGGAGATTCCGCAGGAGCTCATCAACTGGCGACGGGTCGAACAGCCCTCGTCTTCGCTGAGTGCACCCATGGGAAATGCCGGCCGCTACGGCACACCCCGCCCGTCACCGGCCCGGCCCGCCGCGGCGCGCAACCGTCCGGTGATCACGCTGGAACCCGGCGATCGGGTGACCCACGACAAGTACGGTCTCGGTCGCGTGGAAGAGGTCTCCGGGGTCGGCGAATCCGCGATGTCGTTGATCGACTTCGGCAGTGCCGGTCGGGTCAAATTGATGCACAATCACGCTCCGGTGCAAAAGCTCTGAGTTCCGATGCACCGCGGGATGCGATGCGTTGTGTTCGATGTCGGCGAGACCCTGGTTGACGAGAGCCGGATGTGGGCGGATCTCGCTGAGCAGGCTGGCGTGCCTGCGGCCATCGTGTCCGACGTACTGGCGGCAGTGATTTCGCGCGGCGAACACCACACTCGGGTCTGGGATGTCCTCGGGGCGGATCCTCCCGAGCGGAGGCCGGTAATCGAACCGCGCGACCTCTATCCCGATGCACTCGACTGCGTTGCTGCGGTTCGAAGCTGCGGGCTCTCGGTCGGCATCGCCGGCAACCAACCTGAGGGTGTCGACAACCTACTACGTGCCGCGGGACTGGAGGCCGACTTCATCGGGTCCTCGGCCGCATGGGATGTGTCGAAACCTGATCTGGCTTTCTTCAGGCGATTGGTCGATGAAGCTGGGATGCCTGCGCCCGACATCCTCTATGTAGGTGACCGACTCGACAACGATGTCCTGCCTGCCCGTGCAGTTGGGATGCGGACGGCTCACATTCGGCGTGGCCCATGGGGCTTCATGCATGCGAAACTTCCCGAGGTCGCGCTCGCCGATCTGCGGGTGGATTCCCTGAGCGAACTTGCGGCTCTCCTTGTGCTTTGAAGACATCCTGAGTCGGGGCGCATATGGGTCTCAAACCCGATATCGCATGTGATATCGCGTTTCAGAAGTGGTTGTGCCTTCGGGCGAGCGGTGCCGAGCGATTACCTCGTCGGATGGTTCCAGGGAGATTTCACGACCGCGGCGGGCACCGGTAGACCCGCTTCGGGCAGCGGCGGAACTGACGTCAGCACCGGGTTCTGGTCGCGACGGGAGCCCGGCGTGCGGCCCCGGCCCCAGCCGACCAATTCCCGATAGTCACCGAACAGCCCGGCACGGGTGACCGCGTCCTCGGAGGCGTGCGGGCTGCCCGGCTCGACTGGCACCGACACCGGCGAGACGTACAGGGCGTCGGTGGGGCAGTAGGCCTCGCACATGAAGCAGGTCTGGCAGTCCGACTGTCGTGCGATCACCGGTATGCCATCGGCGCCGCGGTCGAACACGTCGGTGGGGCACACCTTGACGCAGATGTCGCACGCGATGCAGGCAGCCGAGCTGACGATCTCGATCACGCGACCGCCTCCGACGAGATCAGTTGGGGTGCAACCGGATCGTCGGCAGTCCACACCGAATCCAGTCCGCCGACGAGGATACGGTGATCGAACCGCTCGTCACTTCCGGTGATGTCCTCGCGGCGGTGCAAGCCACGGCTCTCGGCGCGGGCCAGCGATGCTGCGGTGATCCATCGGGCGGCCGCCACGAGCGCGACGGCTTGGCGCGGTTTGTACGAATCCCGTGGCGCCACCGGCGCGAACCCCTCGGCGATGTCACGCCACACGTTGTCGAGGGCGGCCGCCGACGCCGCAAGACGCTCGGACGACTTCAAATAGCTGCGTGACGGCGGCAGGATATGCGCCTGGACGGCACGCACCACCTCCTCGACGGCCGGGGCGCCCGGGCGTGCCGGACGACTGGGCCCATCGGAGACCACCGGCCCGGCCGTGCGACCCCGACTGAACTCCGCGGCGCCGCGGCCGGCGAAGGTGCCCGACGCGATCGCCCACGACCCGTTGCGGCTCCCCCCGCCGGACAGCGAGCCGGTGATGAGCTCGCGCGTCGCGGCGTCGCCGGCCGCGTACAGGCCGGGAACCGTTGTCGCGCAATCGGGCCCGGTCAGGCGCAGCCCACCGGTGCCGCGTACGGATCCTTCGTAGACCATGCGGATCGGGTACGCGGTCAAGAACGGGTCGATGCCGGCCTTGTCGAGCGGCAGGAAGTAGTTGGGCTGCGCGTCGCGCATGGTCTGGCGGATGTGTTCGGGTGCGCGGTCCAGCCGGGCGAACACCCGCTTGCCATGGGCCAGTGCCCACTGGGCATCCTGTCGTCCGCCGAGCCCGAGTTGCGTCGGGAACGGCTGGCCGTCCTCGTCGTAGAAACTGGCCCACTGCAGCATGCGGCCCTTGGTGTGGGTGCCCCATTCGGGTGCGAGTGCGTAGGCCGAACAGAACTCCATGCCGGACAGCTGGGCACCGTGTTCGGCGGCCATCAGCAGGCCGTCGCCGGTGTTGACGTTGGTGCCGAACGTGCCGGACAGAAACGCCGTACCGCCGGTTGCCAATACGACGGCCCCGGCGTGAATCCGCCACGGCCGTCCGCCCTCCTGTCGCGCGATGCCGGTGGCGCCGTTGACGACACCGTCGGCGTCGGCGGTCAACTCGAGCGCGGGATGGTGGTCGAGGATGCGCACCCCGCTGCGATGAGCCTTGCGCCGCATACGACGCATGTACTCGGGTCCTTGCAGGCTGCTGCGCATCGGCCGGCCGTCAGCTCCGATCGGAAACGGGTATCCCCATTGGGCCAGCTGCTCGATGCGGTCCCACGACGTGGCGAGCACGCGAGACATCCACTCCGAGTCGGTGATGCGCCCGGCCGCCCGCTCGCGCTCGCGGATCGACTCCTCGCGGCGCGGGCCGGGCGCGATGAGCCACAGATTGTTGCCGCCCGCCGCCGTCGCCCCGCTCGTACCGCAATAACCCTTGTCTACGAGGGTGACCCGGCTGCCGGACTCCGCCGCCGAGATCGCGGCCCACGTCGCGGCCGGACCGCCGCCGATGACCAGGACATCGGCTCGGTCCTCATCGACTCCGGTCATGGCCGACCTCCTCGCGAACCCCGAGTTCGGCCAGCAGGACGCGACGCAGCTCGTCGAAGCCCGCGTCGCCACGACTACGCGGGAACGGCAACTCGACCTGCCGGTCCAGCGACACGTGGCCTTCGGAGAGCACCACGACACGGTCGGCGAGCAGGATGGCCTCATCGACATCGTGAGTGACGTGCAGTACCGCCATGTGCCGGCGTGCCCACAGCTCGTGCAGCAACCGGTACATCTTGAGCCGTGTGAGTGCGTCCAACGCGCCGAACGGTTCGTCGAGCAGTAGCAGGTCTGGTTCACGGACCAGTGCCCGGGCCAGCGAAACCCGTTGGGCCTCACCGCCGGACAGTGACAGCGGCCACGCCTTGACCTTGTCTGCCAGACCGACCTCGTCCAGCGCGGCCCGGCCGCGGTCCGTACGGCTGGGCGCATCGGGGCCGGCATCGGGTAGTGCGAACGTGACGTTGGCCAGGGCGCGCCGCCATGGCAGCAGCCGCGGGTTCTGGAACACGACGGCTCGTGACCGCGGCACCACCACCGACCCGGTGACCTGATCGTCGAGCCCGGCCAGCACCCGAAGCAGCGTGCTCTTGCCGGACCCCGAGCGGCCCAGCATCGCGACGAACTCGCCGTCGTCGATGTGCAAGTCGAGATCGCACAGTACCTGCTGGGGCCCAAATGCCCGGTGAAGCCCGCTGACCTTGACGACCGGCGAACTCATGAGACGCCGTCAAAGCCGTTGCGCCAGGACAACAGCAGCCGTTCGAGAACGCGTACGAGGGTGTAGGAGAGCAGGCCCGCGACCGCGTAGATGACGATCACCAGCAGGGAGACGTCGAACTGCAGATTCGTCTGGGCGCGCGACATCAGGAACCCGATGCCTTCGGTGGTGTTGATCATCTCGGCGAAGATCAGGCTCAGCCACGCACTGGACAGCCCGAGACGTAGCCCGACAAGGAAATTCGGCATCGCACCGGGCAGGATCACCTGCGTGATCAGCGTGCGCCGCGGAGCCTCGAGAGTTTGTGCCATCTCCACCAGTTGACGGTCGACGCCGCGGATCCCGGAATAGGTGTTGATGTAGATCGCGATGGCGACGCCCGTGGTGATGAGCACGATCTTGGGACCCTCGCCGATGCCCATCCAGATGATGAGAAGCGGTGTGAGCGCGAAATTCGGTACGGCCTTGAGGATCTGCATGGTCCAGTCGAGCAGATCCTCGCCGGTGCGGGTGAGCCCCGCGACGACGGCGAGCAACACGCCGATCACGATGCCAAGGACGGTCCCGGTGAGCACCCGTGTCGCCGATGCGCCGACATGCGTCGCGAGTTGGCCGTCGACGAGCAGCCGCCACGCGGTGGTCGCCACCTCGCTCGGCGGCGGAAACAGGTCGGGGTCGAGCAGTGCGGTGACCGATCCGATGGCCCATGCCGCGAGGATCAGCACGGGGCCCAGCAGCCGGCGGACCGGCCGGGGAATGCGCGACCACAGCCCTTTTCGGCCGTGTCGTCCGGAGACGACCTCGATCAGTTCGGGCTTCGGCGCCGCGGTGACCTCAGGGGCGAGCGTCATGATTTCGCACCCGCCCACTCGCGCACGGAGTACTCGTTGTCGAACGAGCCGTCGGCGTTGAGGAAGTTGTAGGCCGCCTCCAGCTGGTTCAGCCCCACCTCGGGGAACGGCTCGGTGTTGAACTCCTCGGCGCGCGTCGACTTCTGCACGAATTCGAGTTCGGTGCCGTCGGTTTCGGCAACCCAGGCGAGATAGTCGTCGAAGTTCTCGTTGATGTCGCGGTTGACCGCGGTGACGGCTTGCTGCCAAGCGCCGGCGAATTCGGGGTGCTGATCGGTGAACGACGTCAGGGTGATGTTCGTCCCGGTGCTGCCGAACCCGTGCCGCGACAGGCTGTCAATGACGGGAAAGCCCTTGGATTGCAGCTCTATTGCGCTGGCGCCGGTGACCACGGTCGCGTCGATCTGTCCGGAACTCAGCCCGGCGATGGATTCGGGCGTCGGCACGTCACGCACCTGGATCTTGCCCGTCAAGCCCGCGGTGTCGATGAGTTGGCGCGCGGCCCGGTCGCGGATCGTGCCTTGCGGCGCGGTGACGGATTTGTCGACCAGCCCCTGGATATCGGTCGGCCCGCCCTTCGCGCCGACGATCCAGGCGTCGCCGTTGATCGAATCAAGGGACAGCAGAACTACTTTCGCGTCCCTGCTGCGGGCGCGAAGCGCCGGGTTGTCGCCGACCGCGGCGACGTCGATCGCGCCGGCGAACAGTGCCGAGACCACGTCACTGCCGGACTGGAAGAACGAGTACTCGATCTTGTCGACGCCCGCGGCCTTGAGCTGTTCGGCGAGGATGCCTTCGCGATCGCCCCATCCCAGGGATCCGGCCGGGGTTCCCGTGACCGACGTGGCCCCGATCCGCAGGGTGTACCCGGCGGAACCGCTGTCGTTGCCAGAGCACGCGACAGCTGTTGCGGCCATTGCCAATACGAACACGATGCGCAATATGCGGCTGAACATGGGAGCGGGCCTCCGGAGGGGTGTCATGGCGTGAACACACGCGAATCCGCCCCAGTAGACGCCTGCGCCCGAATTCGGGTCGACGGTTTGGATCAGGCTGACCGGAAGCTGTGAACCCGGGCAGCGATGCCGACGCTAGTTCCGCGACCCCGCCCAGCGGCCCGTGGAGGGCAGCAAGGTGAGGCCGATGCTGGCCGCCGGCAGGATCGGCATCGCGTAGACGACCGGATGAAACTTGGCACCCGCGATGAACAGGCTGCCGAAGATGAGCAGCCCGATGATCGCGCCGACGACGATCAGCAGCCGACCCATCCTGCGGCGCAGCAACAATGCGATGAGCCCGCCGATGGTTGCTGCGGCTGAGATCGCGGCGAGAAATCCGATGGCGACACAGAACAATGCGTCGGTGCGCCACCAGCCGGCGATGAGGTCGGTGGCGATGACACCGGTCGCCCACCCGCTGAGGATGCTGACAACCGAGGCCGCTACGGCCGACCGGGGGTTGGTGTTCGCTGACGTCCGCGGGATCGCGATCGGCCGAGCACGCGGGATGTAGCCGGTCCGTGCGTCGTCGGCGGGGCGGCCGATAAGGCCCGTCTGGGCGTCGCTGACGGCCGGTGGACCGATGAGACCGGTCTGTGCCTCACCGCCGGCGGGATCGCCGATCAGGCTCGTCTGAGGCTCCGCGTCGGCGGCGGTCGGAATGGCGCCCGTGGGATGACGCCGAATGATGCTCGTTTTCGGGTCGTCGGAACTTGGCAAAGGTTTCGAAACCGGACCGGAAGGGAATCCCTCGGGCTGGCGGCGGAGGATGCGGGTGTGGTCGTCCTGGTCGGGAGAATCGGCGTCGGAAGGACCTGGATGGCTCACTCAGCCAACATAGCCGCCGACGCTGAGACCACGTTTGGCCAGCCAACTCGTCGGGTCGATGCGGTCCGACCCGTTGAGCATGACCTCGAAGTGCAGGTGCGGGCCAGTCGAATTACCGCGGTTGCCCATGGTGGCGATCTGGTCGCCGGCCATGACGCGCTCGCCGACACTGACGAGCCACGTGTTGATGTGGCCGTAGAGCGTGACGGTGCCGTCCGAGTGCCGGATCTTGACCCAGGCGCCGTAACCGGCCGTCGGGCCGACGTCGATCACGACGCCGTCGGAGGCGGCGTAGATGGGGGTGCCGATCGAGTTGGCGATGTCGATGCCGCCGTGCAGAACACCCCAGCGGTAGCCGAAGCCGGACGTCCACACACCCTTCGTGGGCATCGCGAACAGCGGGCGGGCGAGCCGGGCCTCGCGCTCGGCGCGCTCCTGTGCGAACGCGGCGGCCTTGGTGATCTCCTCGGCGTGCACCGACGAGTCCGTGTTCGAGGCCACGGACACGATCTGCATGCCGTCGACGGAACCGGTGACGGCGGCGCCGTTCACCCGGGTCTGTCCGCTCGCCATCACGGTGTCGTCGGCGGCCTGGGCCTCGGTGCCGTTGCCGAACGAGTACGCACCCGCCGCGGTGGCGCCCGCGGCCATGGCCGCGATCATCAGACGGCTCTTGACGGCGCCGGTGCTCTCCTTGCGGTGCGCGCCGCGGCGCCCGGCCATGTCGATGATGTCCGTCGCGGCGACGCCGTCGCTGACGTCGGTGTGGCTGTCGCGGTACGCGTACGTGGAATTTCGCGCTCCGCGCGAGGAAGCGGAGCTGCGCTCCTTGCCGACATCGGGACGGAACTGCGACGGAACGGCGAGCCGGACCGGGACGAGATCGTCCGTGTCGTGCAAGTCGTCGAGCTCGGGTGCGTGGATGACGCGCGATTCCCGATCGAAGGCGCTCGAAGAATGAAACTCCAGATCAGTGAGCTTGCCGAACTCGTTGAACGGGATGATGTCGGTGACTTCGGCAGCGTCGAGTTCGTCGGGCGAAGGGATGGTGCGGTGCCGTGCGTTCGTCGGTACTCCCTTGGGAGACGCGGAAGAACGATGCTGCGGCAACCTGGAAGATCCTTCTCGACGTGACCTGAACGTTATCTGGACCAGAGGCACGTTAACCAAATCCCAATGATGGTGGCAACTTATGCGACTATTCCGCGCCGGAATGTGATCTGTATCACCAGCGGACCCCGGTGAGATCTGCCACATGAGTGGTAGGCGGTGCCTAAGCCTCACTCTTCGGTGGATAAAGTGCGTCCGGGCCCGTCAGAGAGGTACCGGACCGGGCGGCTTCGACGCGCGTTCGAGGCCAAGCAGACAGACACCGCCTAATTAGGAAGCAAATGGATCTCTTCGAATACCAGGCGAAAGAGCTGTTCGCCAAGCACAACGTCCCCACGACGCCCGGCCGGGTGACCGACTCCGCCGAGGACGCCAAGGCGATCGCCGAGGAAATCGGCCGCCCGGTGATGGTGAAGGCACAAGTCAAGACCGGTGGCCGTGGCAAGGCCGGCGGTGTCAAGTACGCAGCCACCCCTGATGACGCGTTCACGCACGCCGGGAACATCCTCGGCCTCGACATCAAGGGCCACGTCGTCAAAAAGTTGCTGGTGGCCGAGGCGAGCGACATCGCCGAGGAGTACTACATCTCGTTCCTGCTCGATCGCGCGAACCGCACCTACCTCGCGATGTGCTCGGTCGAGGGCGGCATGGAGATCGAAGAGGTCGCCGCGACCAAGCCCGAGCGGCTGGCCAAGGTGCCCGTCGACGCGGTCAAGGGTGTCGATCTCGCGTTCGCTCGCTCGATTGCCGAGCAAGGCCACCTGCCGGCCGAGGTGCTCGACGCTGCCGCGGTGACCATCGCGAAGCTGTGGGAGGTGTTCGTCAAGGAGGACGCCACCCTGGTCGAGGTCAACCCGCTGGTGCGTACCCCCGACGATCAGATCCTTGCGCTCGACGGCAAGGTCACGCTCGACGCCAACGCCGACTTCCGTCAGCCCGGCCACGCCGAGTTCGAGGACAAGGACGCGACCGATCCGCTCGAGCTCAAGGCCAAGGAGAACGACCTCAACTACGTCAAGCTCGACGGCGAGGTCGGCATCATCGGTAACGGTGCCGGGCTGGTCATGTCGACGCTGGACGTCGTCGCCTACGCGGGCGAGAAGCACAACGGCGTGAAGCCGGCCAACTTCCTCGACATCGGTGGCGGTGCCTCGGCCGAGGTGATGGCCGCGGGCCTGGACGTCATCCTCAACGACACTCAGGTCAAGAGCGTGTTCGTCAACGTGTTCGGCGGCATCACCGCGTGTGACGCCGTCGCCAACGGCATCGTCAAGGCGCTGCAGATCCTCGGTGACGAGGCCAACAAGCCGCTGGTGGTGCGCCTGGACGGCAACAACGTCGAGGAGGGCCGCCGCATCCTGGCCGAGGCCAACCACCCGCTGGTGATCCAGGCCGAGACCATGGACTCCGGTGCCGACAAAGCCGCCGAGCTGGCGAACAAGTAAGGGAGCCAACGAGAATGTCTATCTTCCTGAACAAGGATTCCAAGGTCATCGTCCAGGGCATCACCGGCGGTGAGGGCACCAAGCACACCGCGCTGATGCTGAAGGCCGGCACCCAGGTGGTCGGCGGCGTCAACGCGCGCAAGGCCGGCACCAAGGTGTCGCACAAAGACAAGGACGGCAACGACATCGAGCTGCCGGTCTTCGGCTCGGTCGCCGAGGCCATGAAGGAGACCGGCGCCGACGTGTCGATCGCCTTTGTGCCGCCTGCCTTCTCGAAGGACGCGATCATCGAGGCCATCGACGCCGAGATCCCGCTGCTGGTCGTCATCACCGAGGGAATCCCGGTGCAGGACACCGCTTATGCGTGGGCCTATAACGTCGAGAAGGGTCAGAAGACCCGCATCATCGGCCCCAACTGCCCGGGCATCATCACGCCCGGCGAGTCGCTGGTCGGCATCACGCCCAACAACATCACCGGCAAGGGCCCGATCGGCCTGGTGTCGAAGTCCGGCACGCTGACCTACCAGATGATGTACGAGCTGCGCGATTTCGGCTTCTCGACCGCCATCGGCATCGGCGGCGACCCGGTCATCGGCACCACCCACATCGACGCCATCGAGGCGTTCGAGAAGGATCCCGAGACCAAGGTCATCGTGATGATCGGTGAGATCGGCGGCGACGCCGAGGAGCGGGCAGCCGACTACATCAAGGCCAACGTCTCCAAGCCGGTCGTCGGCTACGTCGCGGGCTTCACCGCGCCGGAGGGCAAGACCATGGGCCACGCCGGCGCCATCGTGTCGGGCTCGTCGGGCACCGCGGCCGCCAAGAAGGAGGCCCTGGAGGCCGCGGGCGTGAAGGTCGGCAAGACCCCGTCCGAGACCGCCAAGCTGGCCCGCGAGATCCTCGAGTCGCTGTAACTTTCCCTGCGCGAGCAGACGTTAAGGTCCCCGAAATCACCCGATTTCGGGGACCTACGCGTCTGCTCGGCTGCTCGGCAGTTAAAGGCGACCGCCCAGGTGCTCGGCGAGGAACCGCTCGACCGCGTGGTACATGTCAATGTTGTTGTCGGGATTGAGGAATCCGTGTCCCTCGTTCTCCTTGACCATGTACTCCACCTCGACGCCTCGCTTGCGGAGTGCTTCGACGAGGTTGTCCGACTCGGCTTGGACGACGCGAGAGTCGTTGGCGCCCTGCACCACGAATAGCGGCGTGCGGATCTGATCGACGCGCGTGATGGGGGAGCGCGCCAGCATGTCGGCTTCCTGCTCGGGGTCCGACGGGTCGCCGACGTACAGATGCCAGTTGGTGGCGAGAAATCGCCGACCGACATTCGGCAGCGTGCGCATGAAGTTCGCGAGGCTGGAGATCCCGACGTAGTCGATGGCCGCGGCGAACACGTCGGGTGTGAAGGTGACGCCGACGAGCGCGGAGTATCCGCCGTAGGAGCCACCGAAGATCGCGACGCGATCGCGATCGGCGTAGCCCTGTTTGACGGCCCAATCGACGGCGTCGATCAGGTCGTCGTGCATCTTGCCCGCGAACTCACCGATGGCGGCCTTGGTGAATGCCTTGCCGTAGCCGGTCGATCCGCGAAAGTTGACCTGCAGCACCGCATATCCACGGTTCGCCAGCATCTGGACATCGGGCTGGAAGCTCCAGCTGTCGCGGGCCCAAGGCCCGCCGTGGACCAGTAGAACCATCGGCAGATCGACTGGTTCGACACCGACTGGCAGCGTCAGATACGAATGCAACAGCATGCCATCGCGCGCGGTGATGGTCACCGGGGTCATCGGTGCCAGATTCTCGGGATCGAGCTTCGGATAGGGCCGGAACAGCAGTCGGCTCTCGCCCGTCGAGTGGTCGTAGAAATAGGTCGCCCCGGGATCGCGATCGTGATTGAAGCTCACGACCCAGCGCTGCTCGCTGTCGTCGCAGGACATGCCGGTGAGGTCGCCGTCCGAGAGCTTGGTCAGATTTTCCAGTACCGCAGCGAAATCCGGGTCGAGCGCATGAATCACCTGGCGTTCCCCGTAGTAGCGGACGCCGAGGAGCTCACCGGTGCGTCGGCGCAGGATCAGCGGCGCGACCGGAAGTCCGAGCGTCCACGCCAGGTCGAGCGTCGGGTGGCTGTCCACCTCGGTTTCTTCGCCGGTCGCCACGTCGAGGCGGGCCAACCGCGTCAGGTCGGTGCCCTCATTGGATCCCAGCCAGATGCCGGTGCCGTCGGGCGTGATGGCGACGGGATTGACGCCGAGGGGGTAGTCGGTTCCGTCATAGACCTTGATGGTTCGCAATGTGCTTGTGGCCGAATCCCATTGCGATATCTCGACATCGCCGTCGGCGGTGAGCGTGTTGGTGAAGAGGTCCCCGCTGGGCCCACTGATCCACTGGACGACGTTGCCGGGATTCTCCGCAAGCAGCGTGAGTTCACCGGTGGCGATGTCGAGTTCGTAGGCGTCGAGCAGTTCGGGATTGCGGTTGTTGATCTGAACGACAGCCTTTCCGGGGCGGCCCTTGAGAAGGTCGAATTGTGCTCTGGCGCCGGGGAACGGCGTCAGATCGACGGCCGAAGCATCCGGGTTGTCGGGGTCGACGCGGTAGACGTGCCAGTTCTCGTCACCGCCGCTGTCCTGCATATAGATCAGCCACCGCGAATCGTGCGTCCACTGGTAGATGTAGACGCTGCGGGTCTCGTCGGCGGTCACGCACCGCGGCGCATCATCGGAGTCGATGCCCTGGACCCAGACGTTGAGTCGGTTGCGCCACGGCGCGAGGTAGGCGAGCTTGGTGCCGTCCGGTGAGATCGTGGCGGCCGCGCGTTCTGGGGCGCTGAAGAAGTCCTCGACGGTGATGAGTTCGGGGAGGGCCATGGTGGTCCTTTCTGGTTGGAAGGCAAGTTCGTTCGCCGGGCCTCCCGACGGGAGACTCGCTGTGTGCGTATTCAGTTGTGTTATCGGGGTTCGACCGGGCCGCCCAATCGACCATTGGTGGCTTCCCGGATGGCCCTGTCCATGAGCGCCAGGGCCTCGGACTGGCTGACCTTCTTTCCGTCGACGATGACGGCCTTGCTGACGTCCTCGTCGACGACGCGGAACGCGCCCGTAACGGCCGCCGCGCACAGGCGCACCGTGAGATCGTCTTCCGCGAGACCCAGCCGGTCGGCGATCACCGGGATGAGTCCCTGCTCCATGCGGTCGTGAACCATCAGATACGAAGTGCGCAGGGCGGGTTCGGACGACGTCATCGTGGCGAGCCGTATTGCGCTGATCTCGTCCTCGATGTCCTGCGGCGTGAGCGGGTGTTCAACGCTGTCTGCCGCAAGGTGTTCGGACAGGGAGAGCTCGTGGGGCCACCGACGCGCCGACGCGAGGAATCGGTCGGCCGACTTGGCCAGCAGGGGCTCGACGCAACTTTCCTTCGTCCGGAAGTAGCGCCAGATGGTGCGGGTGGAAAGCCCTGCGGCGGCGGCGATGTCGTCACCACTCGTGCCGGCGACACCGCGTTCCCAGAACAGGGCACAGGCATGTCGGGATACGGCCAGCCGTGCTTCGGCCTGTTTGTCGTTGATACCCCTCACCTCCGCCCTGTCACTTAGTGACAAGTCCAAGAGTGTCACTAAGTGACAGGCTCGTCAAGCGGGTCCGTGTGCACCGAATTCGCCCGGGAAAGGCCCGTCCGTTAGCCTGGCGAATTAACACGTGTCAGGAGGTTTGTCATGGTCGATCCCCGCACACCCGTCGTCGTCGGCGTCGGGCAGTTCACCGAACGCATCGACGATCCGGGGTACCGCGGCATGTCGTCTGTGGAACTCGCCACCGAGGCGGCCAAGGCCGCCCTCCATGACTGTGGCGCCGACATCGACGCCGTCGCACGGGCCATCGACACCGTCGCGGGGGTTCGTCAGTTCGAGATCTCCGGGCCGACGCCGCCGCCGTTCGGTGCCTCCAACAACTACCCGCGTTCGGTGGCGCGTCGTGTCGGTGCCGAGCCGGCCAGGGCAATCCTCGAAGTGATCGGCGGTCAGGGCCCTCAGCACCTCGTCACCGAGTTCGCGGCGGCCATCGCGGCCGGAGACTCCGACGTCGTGCTGTTGTTCGGGTCCGACGCGGTGTCGACAGAACGATATTTCGCGAAGAGGGACGACAAGCCGGATTTCAGCGAGACGATCGACGGTCAATTGGAAGACCGCGGCTTCGGCTACGACGGCATCTTCGACGAGTACACGGTCAAGCATGGATTGATCGGCGCACCCGTGCAGTACGGCTTGCTGGAGAACGCCCGCCGGGCCCGCTTGGGCTTGTCGGTCGCCGATTACCGGCAAGCGATGGCCGAGCTGTTCGCTCCGTTCTCGAAAGTTGCCTCCAAGAATCCGTTTTCGGCGGCACCGGTGGAGCGTTCGGTCGAGGAGTTGGCCACCGTCACCGACAGCAACCGCATGATCTGTGACCCGTATCCGCGCCTGATGGTGGCCCGCGATCAGGTCAACCAGGGCGCTGCCACGCTGCTGACGTCGGTAGGGAACGCACGCCGGCTCGGGGTGCCCGAGGAGAAGTGGGTGTACCTGCGCGGGCACGCCGACATGAAAGAACAGAAGCTGCTGGAGCGTGCGGACATCGGCGCGAGCGCCGTCGCGGTGACGGCGGTGAACGAGGCGCTGCGGGTTGCCGGCATCGGACTCGACGACGTCGCGGCCTTCGATCTCTACAGCTGCTTCCCCTTCCCGGTGTTCAACATCTGCGACGGAACCGGTCTGGCCACGGACGATCCGCGCGGCCTGACGCTCACCGGCGGGCTGCCGTTCTTCGGTGGTCCGGGCAACAACTACTCGATGCACGGCATCGCCGAGGCCGTCAACGAAATGCGCGACAAACCAGGGCAGTTCGCGTTGGTGGGCGCCAACGGCGGTATCGCGAGCAAGTACTCGGTCGGCATCTATTCGACCGAACCCGCTGATTGGGCACCCGATAACAGCGCCGAGCTGCAACAGCACGTCGCGGCGCTCCCCACGGTATCCATCACCGAGAACGCCGACGGCGCTGCGACGATCGAGACCTACACCGTGCGCTACGACTGGCCGGTGCGCACGGGGATCATCATCGGCCGCTTGGATTCCGACGGCAGCCGGTTCCTCGCAATGACCAAGGACGAGGATCTCGTGGGCCTGTTGTCCGACGGCGATCCGCTCGGTGCGGCGATCGTCGTGCGCTCCGGTGACAAGGGCAACCGCGCGTCGCTCGCTTGAGCGATGTCCCGCGCGGCGGCCGAGTGGCGGGTGGGTATGTGGTGGGTCGCGCTGTGACGAACGTGCAACCTCTTGTGGCGTCGTCGGCAGGCAGGCACGAAAGCCTGCACGTTCGTCACAGTGGGTTGAAGAGGTGGGCCGCCCGGACGGGTACGCGCGTCGACACCTCTCAAAAGCACGTGTTGACCCGCTGACAGCACCCGATGGTCCGTAGGCTGACCCCATGACCCAGGCCTGGTACCCGGTGCCGAAACCGCCCAAGAAGTCGAGCACCGGACGAACCGTCGGCCTCGTCGCCGCCGCCCTGGTGGCATTGATTGCCGTTGTGGCATCGGTCATTTGGGGTGTGCAGCCGCGGACGGTCGACGGGCAGGCGGCCGCGGTGCAGGCCGGGGGCCCGGTTGTCGACGATTCCGATCTCGAAGGCCTCCTGCTGAGTCCTGACGAGATCTCGGACATCGTGAAGTTGCCGGGGATGGTGACGGTCGCGTCGTGGATGAATCCGGACGCGGCCGACGATCCCGGCAGCTACGACCCGCTGGATTGCCTGGGCGCGATGTACAGCGGCATGTCGGTCGTCTACGACGAAAACGGCTACGAGGCGATCTTCCAGACCAGGACGGGGCCGAGTAACAAGAAGGGCTTGCCTGCCGTCGACCAATCGGTGGCGACTTTCGAGAGTGCCAACGCCGCGCAATCGGCGTTGGGCGACTACATCGAGCTGTGGAAAAGCTGCGCCGAGAAGAAGTTCACCTACACCGGGCCGGACGCGCGCGAGTCATGGACGCTGGGCACCCCGGAGTCGAACCACGACGGCATGACCACGCTGCAGAACGCGATGGACGGCGAACAGCTGTACCTCGACAGAGCGGTGGCAGCGCGCGGAAACGTCTTGGTCGAAGTGCAGCTTCAAGACGCCAAGCCGGCCGGCGCTGTCGTCGCGATCGCCCAGGGGATCCTGGATCGCATCGGCGACTGACTACACCAGCGCGGCCAGCTTGCCCGCCAACCGCTCGACGTAGGCGGCGACCTCGGATTCCGACTTGTCGGGTAGCCCGAAGAGAACCTCGGTGACGCCGATCTCGCGCCAATGGGCCAGCTTCTCGGCGTCGGGCTTGAAGTCCAGCGCCACGATCTGCGGGGCGCCGTCACGCCCGGCCGCCGCCCACGTGTCCTGCAGCAGCTTCACCGGTTCGTCGATGTCGAAGTCACGCGGCGTGGTGATCCAGCCGTCGGCGGAGCGGGAGATCCACTTGAAGTTCTTCTCGGTGCCGGCCGCACCGACCAACACGGGGATATGTGACTGGACCGGCTTGGGCCAGGCCCACGACGGTCCGAAGTTCACGAATTCGCCGTCGTAGGAGGCCTCTTCCTCGGTCCACAGCGCCCGCATCGCCTCCAGGTACTCGCGCAGCATCGTGCGGCGACGGCCGGGCGGAACCTTGTGATCGGCGAGTTCATCGGTGTTCCAACCGAATCCGACGCCCAGGCTGACCCGGCCGCCGGACAGGTGATCCAGCGTCGCGATCGACTTGGCCAGGGTGATCGGATCGTGTTCGACGGGCAGCGCGACGGCCGTCGACAACCGCACGCGCGACGTCACGGCACACGCCGTGCCCAGCGACACCCACGGATCGAGGGTGCGCATATAGCGGTCATCGGGCAGCGACTCGTCACCCGTGGTGGGATGCGCGGCCTCGCGTTTGATCGGGATGTGGGTGTGTTCGGGCACGTAGAAGGTGGTGAAACCGTGGTCGTCGGCCAGCTTCGCCGCCGAAGCCGGGGTGATGCCGCGGTCGCTGGTGAATAGAACGAGCCCGTAATCCATGACCAGAATTAGAACGTGTTTCAGTCTGGGTAGCAAGACGCCGCGTCTCGTTGCGTGGGCGGTGCGGAGAAAAGTTCAGCGCGAGCGATACCCGCGACGACCGGTGCGGTGTTTGCTGGGATCACTGTCCATGACGACCGAACGCATCGCCGACCACGTCAAGTTCGCCTACTGGGTGCCCAACGTCAGCGGCGGCCTGGTCACGAGCGACATCGAGCAGCGCACCGACTGGAACTACGAGTACAACGCCAAGCTCGCGCAGACCGCGGAGAACAACGGCTTCGAGTACGCGCTGAGCCAGGTCCGCTATGAGGCCAGCTACGGCGCCGAGTACCAGCACGAATCCACGAGCTTTTCCCTGGCGTTGCTGCTGGCGACCGAGAAGCTCAAGGTCATCGCGGCCGTCCATCCCGGCCTGTGGCAACCTGCGGTCCTGGCCAAGTTGGGCGCGACCGCCGACCACCTGTCCGGCGGACGATTCGCGGTCAACGTCGTCAGTGGCTGGTTCAAGGACGAGTTCACCCATCTCGGCGAACCGTGGCTGGAACACGACGAGCGGTACCGTCGCAGCGCCGAGTTCCTCCAGGTGCTGCGCAAGATCTGGACCGAGGACGACGTGGACTTCCGCGGTGATTTCTATCGCATTCACGACTTCACGTTGAAGCCGAAACCGCTCAACACCCCGGAGCGGCCCAACCCGGAACTGTTCCAGGGCGGCAATTCCAGCGCGGCCCGGCGCAATGGCGGCTATTACGCGGATTGGTACTTCTCCAACGGCAAGGATTTCGACGGTCTCACCGAACAGGTGGTCGACGTTCGCGAACATGCCCGCGACGCAAATCGTGAAGTGAAGTTCGGGCTCAACGGGTTCATCATCGCGCGTGACTCCGAGGCCGAGGCGAAGGAGACCTTGAGGGAAATCGTCGCGAAGGCCAACAAACCTGCCGTCGAGGGCTTCCGATCGGCGGTGCAGCAGGCCGGCAACTCCACCGCGGACAAGAAGGGTATGTGGGCTGATTCGAGTTTCGAGGATCTGGTGCAGTACAACGACGGGTTCCGCACACAGCTGATCGGCACCCCCGAACAGATCGCGGAACGCATTGCGGCGTACCGCAAACGCGGTGTCGACCTGATCCTCGGCGGCTTCCTGCATTTCCAAGAGGAAATAGAGTACTTCGGCGCCAAGGTGCTGCCGCTCGTCCGCGAAATCGAGGCGGCCGAACAGGATTCGATCGACGCGCCCGTACTGGTATCTGCTTGAGACCTGTCTGACATACAGAGCGTGTGCCCTGCACCCATGCGGGTGCGCTAGCGTGGAAGCTCGAATCGCTCACGTGGTCCGTACCAGGTCCGCATCCATGCCTGCGTGGAATGCACGACGCGACGCTCGATCAGCACAGGAGAGGTCATGGCCTACCCGCCTAGTAGCCCCGGATACCCACCCGCACCGCAGTCGGGTTCTCAATACGGCGCAACACAGCAGTTCGCGAAGACGGACGTAGCGCCCGGTGAAAGCAAGCTGCCGGAAATCCTGCTGGCGGTCGTCGCCGCCGCGGGCCTGATCACCTACCTGGTCAGCTTCGCGCTGGAAGCCGCGGCCGGGCTCGGTGCCCTGCCGGTCCTGCTGTCGTTGCTGGCCGGTCTGTTGGCCGGCGTCAGCCTGCTGCCCAAGCAGAAGAACTACGTGGCCGTCGTCAGTGTGATCGCCACCTTTGCCCTGCTGCTCGCGATCTCCGATCTGGTCGCGACCGGGGGAGAAGCGGGCTGGGCCCTCTACACGATCCTGGTACTCACGCTGATCCAGGCCGGCTCGGCAATCGCGGCGCTCCTGTTCGACTCGGGCGTGCTCACGCCGCCGGCGCCCAAGCCCGCATACGAGCAGCAGCCGCAGTACGGCCAGTACGGCGGACCTTCGCAGTACTACGGTCAGCAGAGCCAGCCGCAGGTCGGCGGCCAGCCTTACGGGCAGTCCGCTCCGCAGCGCCCCGGCTACCCGTCGCAGTACGGCAGCTACCCCGGCAGCAGCGGTTTCCCGTCGCAGAGCCCCCAGGGTGCCCCGCAGGGCGGTCAGCAGAGCGGCCCGCCGACCCCGCCCACCGGCTTTCCGACCTACGGCCAGCCGCAGCAGCAGTCCGGCTCGTCGGCGCCCACCACTCAGGTTCCGGCGCAGCCGCAGGCACAGCAGCCGTCTTCACAGCAATCTGGCCAGTCGTCGTCGTAAGCTGATCCGCGCGTGCGTGACCCGCGCACGCGCGATCACATGCGAGGAGCGGCCCAGCTAGTGGAATCCCGGCCAGTCGGCGCACGCCAGGCGCGTGAGCTGCTTCGGGTCGCGTTCGGGCCGTCCGTCGTGGCGTTGGTGATCATCGCCGCTGTCGTGTTGTTGCAGTTGCTCATTGCCAACAGCGACATGACGGGCGCGTTCGGCGCGATCGCGAGCATGTGGTTGGGCGTGCACCAGGTGCCGGTGTCGATTGGCGGGCGCGAACTCGGCGTCATGCCGTTGCTGCCCGTGCTCGCGATGGTGTGGGGAACCGCCCGCACCACCGCGGCGGCCACCGCACCCAACTCTTCGTGGTTCGTCACCCGCTGGGTCGTGGCCTCCGCTCTCGGCGGGCCGTTGTTGATCGCGGCCATCCTGCTGGCGGTGATCCACGACGCGGCGTCGGTGATCACCGAACTGCAAACCCCGAACGCACTGCGTGCGTTCTGCGGCGTATTGGCTGTGCACGCCATCGGCGCGGTGATCGGGGTGGCGTCGAAGATCGGGCGTCGCACCCTGGCCGCGTCGCCGCTGCCCAATTGGCTGCCCGACGCATTTCGCGCTGCCGCTGCCGGCGTGCTGGCGCTGTTCGGGCTGTCCGGTGTGGTGACGGCTGCGTCGTTGGTCGTGCATTGGGGCACCATGCACGACCTCTATGCCATCACCGACACGGTGTTCGGGCAGTTCAGCCTGACCGTGCTGTCGATGCTCTACATACCGAACGTGATCGTGGGAACCTCGGCCATCGCGGTCGGGTCCAGTGCACACGTGGGGTTGGCCACGTTCAGCTCGTTCACGGTGTTCGGCGGCGACATCCCGGCAGTGCCCGTGCTGGCCGCGGTGCCTGCGCCGCCGCTCGGCCCGGTCTGGGTGGCGCTGCTGATCGTCGGCGCGGCATCGGCCGTCGCGGTCGGTCAGCAATGCGCCCGGCGGCCGCTCCCAGTGCTGCCCGCGCTGGCCAAGCTGGTCGTCGCCGCTGCGGTTGCGGCCGCGACGATGGCGCTGCTCGGCTATGCCGGCGGCGGACGCCTCGGCAATTTCGGTGACGTCGGGGTGGACCAGGCGACGTTCGCGCCCGCGGTGTTCCTGTGGTTCGTCGGGATCGGCGGGCTGACGGTGTCGATGGCCGGCGGATTCGCGCGACGCCGCCGCCCGGTGGTGGCTCCCGCTGCTCCGGCTCCCGAGCCCGAGCCCGAGCCCGAACCGGAGCCTGAAGTCGAGCGCGAGCCCGAGCCCGAGGACGAGGCCGCCTTCGTCGATGTCGAGGAGGTTCCCCTCGACGCCGATGAGCCCGACCGACCGATCGTGTCGTGGCACTCCGAGGACACCGGTGCGCACCCCGTCGAACCCGTCGTCGATCTGCATGACGACCCCGAAGATCACTTCATCGTGGACGAGATCGCCGACGAGGACGTGTCCGGCGATAAGCCGCGCGACAAGGCCGACTAGGCTGCTGCGCGTGCAGCAACCGCTACGTGTGCCCCCGAGTGCACCGGCACGGCTGGTAGTACTGGCTTCGGGCACCGGATCGTTGCTCGCGTCGCTACTGGCCGCGGCCGTCGACGACTATCCGGCACGGGTCGTCGCCGTCGGCACCGACCGTAAGTGCGCGGCGCTCGACATCGCGGCCGACGCCGGCGTGGCGTCCTACACCGTGCGCCTCGGCGACCACCCCGACCGTGCTGCCTGGGACGCTGCGATCACCGCCGCAACGGCCGAACATCAACCGGACCTGGTGGTCTCGGCCGGCTTCATGAAAATTCTCGGCCCGCAGTTCCTGAGCGCCTTCCCGGGCCGGGTGGTCAACACGCATCCGGCACTGCTGCCGTCCTTCCCCGGGGCGCACGCCGTGCCGGAGGCGCTGGCCTACGGCGTGCGCGTAACCGGGTGCACCGTGCATCTGGTCGACGCCGGGATGGACACCGGCCCGATTCTGGCGCAGCACGTCGTCGAGGTGGCCGACGACGACACCGAAGAGACTTTGCACGAACGCATCAAGGTCGTCGAACGACGGCTCCTGGTGGACGTGCTGGCCGCGCTGGCGACCCGCGGCGTGACCTGGACTGGACGAAAGGCGACCTTCGGATGCTGAGGAGACTGCGATGAGCGACAAGAAACCGATCCGGCGGGCGCTGATCAGCGTGTACGACAAGACCGGCCTTGCCGATCTGGCACGCGGCCTGCACGAGGCGGGCGTCACGATCGTCTCCACCGGGTCGACCGCGAAAACGATTGCCGGCACCGGTGTTCCGGTCACCCCGGTCGAGGACGTGACGGGCTTCCCTGAGGTGCTCGACGGGCGGGTGAAGACCTTGCACCCGCGCGTACACGCCGGGCTGCTCGCCGACACCCGCAAGCCCGAACACCTCGCCGCGCTCAAGGAACTCGACGTCGAGGCGTTCGAACTCGTTGTGGTGAACCTCTACCCGTTCAGCGAGACCGTGGAATCGGGAGCATCGGTCGACGAATGCGTCGAGCAGATCGACATCGGCGGCCCGTCGATGGTCCGTGCCGCGGCCAAGAACCACCCCAGCGTGGCGGTGGTCGTCGACCCGATCGGCTATGACGGTGTGCTCGCCGCGGTGCGTGCCGGCGGCTTCACCCTCGCGGAGCGAAAGATCCTGGCTTCGTTGGCGTTCCGTCACACCGCGGAGTACGACGTGGCCGTTGCGACCTGGATGGGGTCCACGCTCGCTCCTGAAGAGCACGCCCAGAAGCTGCCACAGTGGTTCGGCGGCACCTGGCATCGCAGCGCGGTGCTGCGCTACGGCGAGAACCCGCATCAGCAGGCGGCCGTGTATCGCGATGACTCCGCCTGGCCGGGCCTGGCCCAGGCCGAGCAGCTGCACGGAAAAGAGATGTCCTACAACAACTACACCGATGCCGACGCGGCGTGGCGGGCAGCGTTCGACCACGAGCAGATCTGTGTGGCGATCATCAAACACGCCAATCCGTGCGGCATCGCGATCTCATCGAAGTCGGTGGCCGACGCGCATCGCAAAGCGCACGAATGCGATCCGCTCAGTGCGTTCGGCGGCGTCATCGCCTCGAACACCCAAGTCAGTGTGGAGATGGCCGAGACCATCGCCGACATCTTCACCGAGGTGATCATCGCGCCCGCTTACGAACCCGGTGCGGTCGAAGTGCTGTCCCGCAAGAAGAACATCCGCATCCTCGTCGCGTCCGAACCGCTTGTTGGCGGCATCGAACTGCGCCAGATCAGCGGTGGTGTGCTGCTGCAGCAGCGGGACGCGCTCGACGCCGACGGCGACGATCCGAACAACTGGACGCTGGCGACGGGGCAGCCCGCCGACGAGCAGACGCTGTCCGATCTCGCTTTCGCCTGGCGTGCCTGCCGCGCAGTAAAATCGAATGCGATCGTCGTTGCCAAGGACGGCGCGACCGTGGGAGTCGGCATGGGCCAGGTGAACCGCGTCGATGCAGCGCGACTCGCCGTACAGCGCGCCGCTGACCGCGTGCAGGGCGCCGTGGCGGCCTCAGACGCGTTCTTCCCCTTCCCCGACGGGCTCGAAGTCCTCACCGAGGCGGGCGTCAAGGCCATCGTCCATCCCGGCGGTTCGATGCGCGACGACGTGGTGACCGAAGCCGCCGCGAAGGCCGGCATCACCCTGTACCTCACCGGCGCAAGACATTTCGCGCACTAGCATGCGACTCGTCGCAGGAAGGCGGCAGCTATGAAGGCCACCACGCGTACTGCCGCCATCCTGGCGATGCTCACCCTGGTCACGGCGTCGTGCACGCGCGTCGTCGAAGACGCGCAGGCGGTGCCCGGCCAGGATCTGTTGGAGGCCGCGGCCACCGACAACCCGGACTGCGAAGAGGTCGACGCGCAGCTCGCGACGGTCGATTCGCGTAACCCCGACGAGCCGGTGCTCAAGGTCCCGCAGCCGGACGGCTGGGAACGCACCACGATGATGGACTCGGAGCTGATCCGGTTCGCGATGGCCAATCCCGCGCTCGGCACGCCCGAGTTCGCCCCGACCGCGGTGGTGACGCTGGAGAGCGGGCCGGGCAACGAAGACCCCGAGGTCGTTTTCTCAAGCCAGCGCGACGCGTTGGAATCCGGGCTCGGCGCCACCGACATCTCGGTCGAGAGCCACACCTTGTGCGGGTTGCCCGCCGAGACAATCCATTACCAGATGCCGCCGATGGGTCTGGTCGCGCCGCATCCGGCGATGGTGACCGCGGCGGTACTGCACACCGATGACATGACCTTCGTCGCGGCCGTCACTGTGCAGACCACCGACCCGGCGAATCCGGCGTATCAGCGTGACGCCGAGACGATCCTGTCCGGCTTCCAGATGCTGCCGCCGACAAAGGGCTAGGGCGTGACGGTGGCCTGCTGGTCGATGGCTTTGTTGACATCGACGAGCGCCTGGAAATCGCGATACAGCGAATCGGCGTTGATCTGCAACACGTAGAAGCCCGTTGGTGATTCGATCACCACGGTCTTCTGAGTGATCGCGCGGCGCTTGCCGTCCTTGAAGTACGTGCCGCCCAGTTGCACCGCGGGGAACCCGCCGAGGTTTCCGCGCGTGACCCCGCCGATGGGCTCGTATTCGGCCAGGTTCTGTAGCTCATTGGGGGCGAACTCGAGCAGCTTGTTCGCGTCGGCGTTGCCCGCGAGCTTGGAGATCAGCGAGATGACCGACGGGGGATCGGTCGGTGAGATCGCGTCGTTGACGATCGCCGAGTAGGCCCAGGCCGGCGTGCGCGGGCCCGCGTCGACCCAGCCTGGCGGCGTCGGCATCGTGAACACCGGTGCACCCGGATCGCCGCGGTGGATCGGGGTTTCGGTGATCTTGTTCTCGCGGATGTAGTCGGCGATCGTGTACGAGCGGCCGCCGGGCGGCTTCGGCGTGGTCGACACGGTCGTCTCGGTCGTGGTCTCCGACGTCTCCACCGACGTCGTGGTCTGGTCGGCGGCCGCCGAATCGTCACCGCCCGACGTGACGGCCAGCGTGATACCGCCGACGAGCAGCACCACCGCACCGATCGCGGCGGCGGCCAGGATCAGCTTGCGTTTGTCGCCGGACTTGCGCGGCGGCGTCGTGTAGGGCAGCGGCGGCGGACCGAAGTTCGTCGGTGGGGGCGGCGGCCCCGGCCGACTGGCCACCGGCTGTTTGCCGGACAGGTCGTCGGTGCCGGTCCACGAGGACTGGTACACCGGTGGCTGCGACGGCGCGGCCTGAGGCGGGTGCACTTGCGGATTCGACGGCGACATCGGCACCGGGAGCGGCTGGGCCTTCAACGGCATGGTCGGCGGTGCGGACGGCACCGAGGTCGGTGCCGCGGCGACGCCAGGGACGGTGCCGGTGGCCGCCTCGGCGAGTGCCACCGCGAAGTCGTGGCACGTGTCGTAGCGGTCCTTGGCGTCCTTGGCCAGTGCCTTCGCCATCACCGAATCGAACTTGGCGAGTTCAGGTTTGGTGTCGCCGAGCTTGGGCGGCGGCGAGTTGAGATGGTGGCTGATCACCACTGCCGGGTTGCTGTGGGAGAACGGCGGCGCCCCGGTGAACAGCCGGTAGGCGGTGGCGGCCAGCGAGTACTGATCGGCGCGGCCGTCGAGCGGCTGACCCATCAACTGCTCGGGAGAGGTGTAGGACATCGAGCCCACCGTGATGTTGGTGGAGGTGAGCCCGTTGACGTCGTCGGTGCGCCGCGCGATACCGAAGTCGGTCAGCATGATGCGCCGCTTGGTGCCTTGTTTGCTGGTGACGAGGATGTTGGCCGGCTTGACGTCGCGGTGCAGCAGTTGGCGCTGATGCGCGTAATCGAGCGCGTCACCGACGGCGGTGACGATGTCGATCACGTCCTCGGCAGGCATGCCGCCCGGGTACTGGTCGTGCAGCAGCCGTGCCGCGTCGTGCCCGTCGACGTAATCCATCGAGATCCACAGCCGGCCTTCGAACTCGCCGCGGTCGTGGACGCCGACGATGTGCGGGTGCCACAGCGTCGCGGCCATGTCGGCCTCACGGATGAACCGCTGCCGGAACTCGTTGTCCGAGCTGACACTCGTGGGCAGCACTTTGAGAGCGTCCTCACGTGGCAGCCGCGGATGCGTTGCCAGATAGACCTCGCCCATGCCACCGGTGCCCACCAACCGGACGATGGTGAACCCCGCGAAGACTTGACCGCTAGCCAACGGCATGGCCCGCAGACTACCGGTCGCACGGCGCTCGCCACGACTTTGGCGGGGGTATCGCAACCCCGAGTCAGGTAGGTGGCCATGCTTACTGGCGCACACAGTCGTAGCTTGGAGTGGTGAGTCAACCCAAGGATCTGCCCCGGACAGTCGGTGAGCTGCGTGCTTCCGGTCACCGCGAGCGGGGCGTCAAGGCCGAAATCCGGGAGAACCTGCTGGCAGCACTCGCGGACCGCCGCGACATCTGGCCCGGGATTCTCGGTTTCGACGACACGGTGATCCCGCAGCTCGAGCGGGCCTTGATCGCGGGACACGACGTGGTGCTGCTCGGTGAGCGCGGCCAGGGCAAGACGCGGTTGTTGCGGGCACTGACCGGCCTGCTCGACGAGTGGACGCCGGTGATCGCGGGGGCTGAGCTGGGCGAGCACCCGTACAGCCCGATCACGCCGGAGTCGATCCGCCGCGCCGCCGACTCCGGTGAGGATCTGCCGATCGAATGGCGCCACCGTAGTGAGCGCTACACCGAGAAGCTGGCCACGCCCGATACGAGCGTGGCCGATCTCGTCGGCGACATCGACCCCATCAAGGTCGCGGAGGGCCGGAGCCTCGGGGATCCGGAAACGATCGCCTACGGGCTGATCCCGCGCGCGCATCGCGGCATCGTGGCCGTCAACGAGCTGCCCGATCTGGCCGAGCGCATCCAGGTGTCGATGCTCAACGTGATGGAAGAGCGCGACATCCAGGTGCGCGGCTACACGCTGCGGCTGCCGCTGGACGTCCTCGTCGTCGCGAGCGCCAACCCGGAGGACTACACCAACCGCGGCCGCATCATCACCCCGCTCAAGGACCGCTTCGGTGCCGAGATCCGCACGCACTACCCGCTGGAGATCGATGCCGAGGTGGGCGTCATCCGCCAGGAGGCACATCTCGCGGCCGAGGTGCCGGAGTACCTGCTGGCGATCCTGGCCCGGTTCGCACGCAATCTGCGTGATTCCAACTCGATCGATCAGCGTTCGGGTGTGTCGGCCCGGTTCGCGATCGCGGCCGCCGAAACCGTGGCGGCATCGGCGCGGCACCGCTCGGCGATTCTCGGTGAGGACGATCCGGTGGCGCGTGTCGTCGACCTCGCCACCGTGATCGACGTGCTGCGCGGCAAGTTGGAGTTCGAGACGGGCGAGGAAGGGCGCGAGCAGGCGGTGCTGGAGCATCTGCTGCGACGCGCGACCGCCGACACCGCACAGCGGCTGCTGGGCGGCATCGACGTCGGCCCGGTGGTGGCCGCGGTCGAGGAAGGCTCCCCGGTGACCACCGGCGAGCGGGTGTCTGCCAAGGACGTGCTGGCCGCGCTGCCGGACCTGCCCGCGGTCGACGCGATCACGACTCGGCTGAATGCGGTGTCGGTCGGACAGCGCGCCGCCGCGATCGAATTGGCGCTCGAAGCGCTGTATCTGGCCAAACGCATCGACAAGGTGTCAGGGGAGGGCGAGACCGTCTATGGCTGATCCCGGCCGCGGCGCCGGCCGGGGCCATGGGCATACCTCGCGGTATTCGAGGTACACCGGTGGCCCCGACCCGTTGGCGCCGCCGATCGATCTTCGCGACGCGCTCGAGCAGATCGGCCAGAACGTGATGGAGGGCAGCTCGCCGCGGCGGGCGCTGTCGGAGCTCATGCGGCGCGGCACCCGCGATATGCGTGGCGCGGACCGGTTGGCCGCCGAGGCCAACCGCAGGCGTCGGGAACTGTTGCAGCGCAACAACCTCGACGGCACATTGCAGGAGATCAAGAAGCTGCTCGACGAGGCGGTGCTGGCCGAGCGCAAAGAACTCGCACGGGCGCTCGACGACGATGCTCGGTTCGGTGAACTGCAGCTCGACTCGTTGTCGCCCTCGCCGGCCAAGGCCGTGCAGGAGCTCTCGGAATACGACTGGCGGTCACCGGAGGCCCGCGAAAAGTACGAGCAGATCAAGGATCTCCTCGGCCGCGAGATGCTCGATCAGCGTTTCGCCGGCATGAAAGAGGCCCTCGAGAACGCCACCGACGAGGACCGTCAGCGTGTCAACGACATGCTCGACGATCTCAACGACCTGCTGGACAAGCACGCGCGCGGTGAGGACACGCAGCAGGACTTCCAGAACTTCATGGACAAGCACGGCGAGTTCTTCCCGGAGAACCCGCGCGATATCGACGAACTGCTGGACTCGCTGGCGAAGCGGGCCGCCGCCGCGCAGCGGTTCCGCAACAGTCTGTCCGAGCAGCAGCGGGCCGAGCTGGATGCACTGGCGCAGCAGGCGTTCGGCTCACCGTCGTTGATGAATGCGCTGAACCGCCTCGACGCGCACCTGCAGGCGGCGCGGCCCGGTGAGGATTGGACGGGCTCGCAACGGTTCTCCGGCGACGACCCGCTCGGCATGGGGCAGGGCGCCCAGGCGCTGTCCGACATCGCCGAGCTGGAGCAGTTGGCCGATGCGCTCTCGCAGAGCTACGCCGGGGCCACCATGGACGACGTCGACCTCGACATGCTGGCCCGCCAGCTCGGTGACGAGGCCGCGGTCGATGCCCGCACGCTCGCGGAGTTGGAGCGCGCCCTGGTGAACCAGGGCTTTTTGGATCGCGGCTCGGACGGGCAATGGCGGCTGTCGCCCAAGGCCATGCGGCAGCTCGGCCAGACCGCACTCCGTGATGTCGCGCAACGCCTTTCGGGTCGGCATGGCGAGCGTGACACCCGGCGTGCCGGTGCGGCCGGCGAGCTGACCGGTGCGACGCGGCCATGGCAGTTCGGCGACACCGAGCCGTGGAATGTCACCCGCACGGTGACCAATGCCGTACTGCGCCAGGCCGGTACGGGCACGGTCGAGCGTCCGATCCGGTTCGCCGTCGAGGACGTCGAGATATCCGAGACCGAGACCCGCACGCAGTCGGCGGTGGCGCTGCTCGTCGACACGTCGTTCTCGATGGTGATGGAAAACCGCTGGCTGCCGATGAAGCGCACAGCGCTCGCGTTGAACCACCTGGTTTCGACCCGCTTCCGATCAGATGCCTTGGAGATCATCGCGTTCGGCCGCTATGCCCGCACCGTGACCGCCGCCGAGTTGACCGGGCTGGAAGGCGTCTACGAGCAGGGCACCAACCTGCACCATGCGCTGGCCCTCGCGTCGCGGCATCTGCGTCGTCACCCCAACGCACAACCGGTCGTGCTCGTGGTCACCGATGGCGAGCCGACCGCGCATCTCGAGGGTTTCGACGACGGCTCCGAGGTTTTCTTCGACTACCCTCCACACCCACGCACCATCGCCCACACCGTGCGCGGTTTCGACGAGGTGGCCCGGCTGGGTGCGCAGGTGACGATCTTCCGACTCGGTTCCGATCCGGGGCTCGCCCGATTCATCGACCAGGTGGCGCGTCGCGTGGCAGGCCGCGTTGTCGTGCCGGACCTTGACGGCCTTGGCGCCGCGGTTGTCGGGGACTATCTGCGTTCGCGTCGGCACTAGGTTCGCGTTGGCGCCGAACCCGACGCTTTGGCGGGTTCGACGGCGGCGGATCGACCTTTGCGTCGATCTCGGTGACAGTGGGAGCCACGCCGGACCTGGCTGCGTCCAAACAATGTGGAGTTTCCATTCATCGGTAGCGAGGCGATAGCGGCAGGCCACCTCACCAGGGCCCACCTGCGCAGCCAATATCGGCCGCTGTACCGCAACGTTTACGTCCCGCGCCGGTATCAAGCGTCGCTGCGCGACCGGATTGTCGACGGCGGCGCCGCGTCGCCACGGGAAACCTGGCTGCGGTTGCTGTTCCACGACGCCGGGCTGCCGCGCCTGACCACGCAGTTCGTGGTTCATGACGAGCGCGGACGCTACGTCCGGCGAATCGACATGTGCTGGGAGCAATTCGAAGTCGGAGCCGAGTACGACGGCGAGCAGCATCTCAACAGTCGCCGTCAGTATGTCCTGGATGTCCAGGTCAACCGGACGCTGCAGCGCCTCGGCTGGCACGTCATCCACGTGATCAAGGAAGATCACGGTTCCGACATCGTGGCGCAGGCACGCGCCGCTCTGCTGTCGCGCGGCTGGAAACCCACTCCCTGAAACCGACGCAATGGTCGTCGCGCCGCGAATATTTCAGCCAGAGCATAGGTTTCGCGGACGGGAATGCCGCGCCACGCGGCGCCGGAGCATCTCGTGGGCCACCATGAGCGCGTGCGCCAAGCCCCATTCGCACGGGAGGTAATCGCGGGCACGGACCAAACGCGCTGCCAATTCCGGTGATTCGTCCCGAAGGATGCGCCGCGCGCGCCGGGCGTGGAAGGTGTTCGACGCGATCTTGACCGCCGGCGAGTCGGCCATCATGGGTATCGAGTTGGTGATGTTCTCGACGGTCGTCCTCGATTGGTCTTCGAGAGCGATGTTGGTGGCGGGAACACCGAGCGTCACGACCGCGTAGTTGGCCATCATCTGCGCTTCTGAGAGCTCCGAACGCACCGCTCCACCGGAGAAGATGAAGCGCGCCCGCGC
This sequence comes from Mycolicibacterium wolinskyi, assembly GCF_002101965.1. Lineage (GTDB taxonomy): Bacteria > Actinomycetota > Actinomycetes > Mycobacteriales > Mycobacteriaceae > Mycobacterium > Mycobacterium wolinskyi. Next base: position 341,568 of record NZ_LQQA01000010.1, on the reverse strand, counting down.
CGCGTCGGTCGACCGCACCGCGATGCGTACGCGCCACCGGTGCAGGGCAGGCCGCGGGCAGCCCAGCACCAGAATCACCTCACCGTCCTCGACACGGCCTGGGTCAAGGCCTTCGGCGGGCAGATCCTCTCGCGACGCCCGCCACGTCAACCACTCACACCAGGCCAACGCGGTGCCGACGACAATCGCCCCTCTCGTCCAAATCCCCATGCCTCCATTCGACCATCCCGGTGATTGGGCGGCCGGACGTCACCCCGTCAAGAGCACGAAAACGACGCAGTGGTCGATCCGCCGTGACAACTTTGACCATTGCGTCGGTCCCGGTGGGACGCCTGCCCTGACTCTTGACCAAAATCGTATTTTGGTCAACGCTGGAGTTGTGGATGCGCGACAGGAGCGTGCTGACCGGATTCTCGACACGGCCAAGGATCTGTTGTTGCGCTGGGGCTATCGGCGGATACGGATCGACGAGGTCGCGAAACGGGCCGGCGTCGGCAAGGGCACCGTATACCTGCACTGGCGGACGCGTGAGCAGATGTTGTCGGCTGTCGGCACGCGGGAAACCGCGGAGATGGTGGACGCTGTCGTCGCGGCGTTGCGGGTCGATTCGGCGGAGGTGGCGCCGCATCGATTGATGCGGCGCATCTTCGTGGAGGCGATGAGCCGACCGGTGTTGCGGGCGATCTACACCCAGGACATCGAGACGGTGGATGCCCTGGTTACCGATGGTGCCCAGAAGGCCATGGGTGCAGCGAATTTCGCCGGGTGGCGGGAGTATCTGACGATCGTGCACGAGTACGGTCTGCTGGGCTCGGGCCTGCGACCCGAAGATGTGCATTACCCCCTTACCGCGTCGGTCTTCGGCTTCTTCGCGGCCGAGCCCATGCTGCCCGGCGAGCTCGGCCTCACCTTGGACGAGAAGGCCGACCAGCTGGCCAGCACGTTGCGCCGCGCATTCGAACCTGCACGATCTCCCGCCCGCAAGCACCTCGACGCTGCCGCCGCGAAAGTGATCGCCCACTACGAGCGGCTCGCCGAGGAATTCCGGGCGCTTACCTATGGAGGAGACCAAGATGATCCGAAGTGACAACGACAGCTGGGATTTGGCGTCAAGCGTCGGTGCGACGGCGACCGTGGTGGCAGCTCAACGCGCCATCGCGGCTCGCGGGCCGGATCCGCTCATCCACGACCCATACGCCGAACCGTTGGTGCGTGCCGTCGGCTCGGACACCTCGATACGCATGCTCGATGCTCCCACCGACGAGGAGTCGGGTGCCTACGGTCTCAAGCAGGTGGCCGAGGCGATGGCGGTCCGTACCCGATTCTTCGACAAGCTGTTCGCCGACGCGGCAGCCGCGGGCGTGCGTCAGGCCGTGATCCTGGCCTCCGGGCTGGATACCCGGGCCTACCGCTTGGAGTGGCCGGCGGGCACGGTCGTCTACGAGATCGACCAGCCGGCGGTCATCGAGTTCAAGACCAACACGTTGGCAGGCTTGGGTGCGTATCCCACCGCTGAGCGGCGGACCATCAGTATCGATCTGCGCGACGACTGGCCGAAGGCCCTGCTGGACAGCGGGTTTGACAGGAATCAACCCACGGCATGGATTGCCGAGGGGCTGCTGATCTACCTGCCGCCCCAAGCCCAGGACCGGTTGTTCGACAACATCACGCAGCTGAGCGCGCCGGGCAGCCACCTCGCCACCGAGTACATCCCCGACGCCGCGGCGTTCTCCGACACCCGGTCACGACGCGTCTCGGACGGCTTTCATCGATTCGGCTTCGACGGTCAACTGTCCGACCTGGTCTATGAGGGCGAGCGCAGCGACGTGACCGACTACCTGAGCGCACACGGCTGGGACGTGACGTCACAGACCCTCGAAGAGGTCTATGCCGCCAATGGATTCGAGTTGCCCGGTGATGACATGTTCGCCGCGTTCGCCGACGCCCGAACGGTCAGTGCGACACTCCGAGCAACTGCGTCCTAGACGAGTTGGTCTGTGGTCCTGGCGATCTCAGCATGGCGAAGCCTGGCGATGATGCCGTCGAGGTCACGGATGAACATGTCGGGCCGGAAGACGTGGCCGCCGGGCACCTCGTGCCATTCATGCGGGATGCCGGCCTGGCCGAGGCGTTCGCGGAACTCCCGCTGGCCGGCGAGCACCTGGGTCTCGTTCACGCTGTCGAACCAGTTGAGTGGGTCGGGGCTGGTGCCGGCAAGCAGGAAGATCCGTTTGTTGCGGTAACTCTCGATGCGCTCGACCGGATTGTCGGCACTTACCCTGGCCTGATCCCAGAACGGTGCGCCATAGACGGTGCCGCCGGCGAGGTCCAAAACGGCCGAGGTGATGTTCGCCCAGTGCACGACGAGTCCGAAGTCGCGGCGCAGACTCGCCGGGCCCGAATGGCTGCTCACCGAAGCGAAGTGGCCGAAGTACTTGGCCGCGTACTTCAGCGCGCCGAAACCACCCATCGAGAACCCGCACACCGCGCGGCCGTCATACTCGGCGAAGGTCCGGAAGTTCGCGTCGATCCACGGCAGCAGTTGGGCGATGTGGAATGTCTCCCAGTTGCGTGGGCCGACGAACGAGGTGACCGGGTTGGAATACCAGCCCGCGTGCCCGCCGTCGGGCATCACGACGATGATCGGTTTGCCTGCGGTCCAGTCGCGGATTCCCATGAAGTCGAAGCTGCGGAAATCCGCGTCGGGGCCGCCGCCGTGGAAGAGATAGAGGACGGGGTAGGTGCGTCCGCTGGTGCGGTAGTCGTCGGGAAGCAGCACATTGACACCGGGATTCCAGCCCACCGCGGCGGTCTGGAACCGGTAGTACCAAAGGCGCGGATCGTTCTCGTTGCGATCGACGATCCGCAGGCCGAATCCGTCACTGCGCCCAGTGAATACGACCAGTACCTGCCCGACGTTGATGACGTCGGGATTGGCGATTCCGTTGACCGTGGCCAGCAGCGGATGGAACGAGGCGTTGCCGTAGAACCGCGCCGCCAAGGCGGCCAGCGTGTCTCCTGCGACGACGCGGTGGCGCGCGATGTCCGGGATGATCAACCGCTGCCCGGCCGCCAGGGACGCGGATGTGTTGGTGCCGCTGGCGCCTGCGATGAACCGTGCCAGTGCGGTGTCGCCGTAGAACCGCTGAGCCACTGCCGACAGAGTGTCGCCTGCGCCGACGGTGTATCGCGTGAAGTCGGGGAAGACCAGCGGTTGGCCGACATTCACCACATCCGGATTGGGTATCCCACTCGCAGTGGCGATCAGCGGATACAGTTCGGCTTCGCCGTAGAAGCGCAGCGCCAGTGCCGAGAGCGTTTCCCCCGCGACGACCGTGTGTGTTCTGACCATCTCCACCCCTGAAGTTGAACCGGCAACTATCTCAATTGTGCGCCCGATCACACTCGAAGACGATCGATTCACCAATGCGACACCGGCAGTTGGGTCTTCCCCTCACCGCCCGTTGGCCGTCGCGTCGCCGAGACACCGCACGCTGACGCGCATGGCCCATACCGATCGGCGACCGATGCTGCCCCGTCGTACCCTCCTCCGCGCTTCCCTGGCCGGTGCCTTACTGGTCCCCGCCGCGGCCGCACTGCAAGCCTGCGGCACCTCGGCGACCGGAGGCCCGCAGACGACGACGGGTCTGATCACCAACCGCCCGCGTCTGACCCATGGCGTCGCCACCGGTGACCCGCGAGCCGACGGTGCGCTGGTGTGGGCCCGCTCCGACTCGACAGCCCGGATGATCGTCGAGACCTCGGCCACGGAGTCATTCTCGAACCCCGTGCGTGTCGAGGGACCGCAGTTGACTCCGGCGACCGACGGGACCGGACGCGTGCGCATCACCGGTCTCGAGCCGGGACAGGCCGTGCACTACCGCGTGACACTGGAGGGGGAGAACGGCGCCACGTCCGAACCTGTGGCGGGTGTCTTCAAAACCGTTCCCGCACAACCGCAGGACATCAAGTTCGTCTGGTCGGGCGATGTCGTCGGTCAGGGCTGGGGAATCAGCCGGCAGGGCGGAATGGCGATCTTCGGTGCGATGGCCGACCGCAATCCGGATTTCTTCGTGCACTCCGGCGATGCGATCTATGCCGACAACCCGGTGCCGGCGAGCCAGGAACAGAATGACGGCCGTATGTACGAGAGTGTCACCGCGCCGGCCAAGGACCACGTCGCGCAGACACTCGATGACTTCCGCGGCAACTATGCCTACAACCTCAGCGACGAGCATTACCGCCGCTTCAATGCCACAGTCCCGCAATTGGTTCAGTGGGATGACCACGAGGTGGTGAACAACTGGTTTCCCGGCGAATCGCTCGCCGGGCAGAATCGCAAGGGTTACACCGAAACCGACGCCGACAAGCTCGCGGGCTACGCATATCAGGCGTGGCGCGAGTGGCAGCCGGTCGAGCCGTCGGAAGCCGTCGACGGCCGACTGCACCGAAGGATCTCCTACGGCCCGCTGCTCGACGTCTTCGTCCTGGACATGCGGTCCTACAAGAACCCCAATACGCAGGCATGGGTCCAATCCGACGACGGCGGGGTCCTGGGACGCGAACAGACGCAGTGGCTGATCGACGGTCTCCGGCAGTCGAAGGCAGTGTGGAAGGTCGTCGCGAACGACCTTCCGATCAGCATCGTGGTACCGGACTCGGCCACCGATCCGGTCGACGGTCCCAAATCGATGGAGGCCGTCGCACAAGGTGAGAACGGGCGGCCGCTGGGACGCGAAATAGCCTTCTCCCGCATCCTGTCCGAGACCAAAGACGTTCAGAACGTCGTCTTCGTGACGGCCGACGTGCACTACACGGCGGCGATCTCATATCACCCGGATCAGGCCGGCTTCACCGACTTCACGCCGTTCTGGGAGTTCGTGTCCGGGCCGCTCAATGCCGGTTCGTTCCCGGAGAGCCCACTCGACGGTACGTTCGGCGCGCGGTACGAGTTCGTGCACGCGCCGGCCGAGAAGAACACGTCCCCGGCCGAGGGGTTTCAGCATTTCGGCGAGGTCGTGATCGACTCCGATTCCCGGACGCTGACGGTGAACCTGTGCGATGCCGCCGGAAAGCCGTTGTACACCAGGGAATTGCCGCCCGCATAGCGGGCGTGTGATCCGACGGTGGTGTTGCCCGCAACACGAGATGCGCGCGTACTCGGTCGTTGCATCCGTGAAGATTCCCTCACAGAAGTTGCTGGAGCGGGCGCGCGGGTGCCGCGGTGTCCGGTAACTTCTGCTCATTCTTTCGAAAGGCATGGGATGGCTAAACGCACGGCATCGGTCCTGGGCGGCGTGGCGTTGACGATGGTCGCCACGCTGGGCGTCACTCAACCCGTGACGACCGTGCAGCTCGCGGCGCTCATCATCGGCGCGAGTTCGACCAACCCGAGCGGTGACGGCGTCGAGGATTTCTACGGCGGGCTCTATCAACAGGGGCCTGGTGAAACCGTCGTCGCCAATTTCTTCACCGGACCACCTGGGATCTATCGGGCGATCTATGACAACCGGGACGACGACGACAACGTCGTGCTGACGTCGGGATGGGGCGCGGCCAACACGAGCCTGCTGCTGAGTTATCTCAAAGCGACGAACGATCCGGTGCTTGCCGACCCCAACCTGTACGTGCTCGACAACAACGTCGCCAGTCCCAATGGCGGATTCGGGACCCGGCTGCCGGCTTTCGCGGTCATCGGCGTCAATCCGATACCGACGCCGACCGATCCGGGCGTGCCCGTCGTGAACGTGGTCTACGAGTACGACATCAATTCCAATATCCCGGCCTACCTCTGGAACGCGCCCGCGATGGCGAACTCGCTGATGGCCTACTTCGAGCGGCGGCTCAACCAGGAAAGTCTGGACTTCCCGATCGATGCCGACGGGCAGGTGCGGGACTGCGACGCCGCGTGCGAGGCCACCCTGGACTCGGGCGGGACGATCGAGCGCACCATGGCCGACGGCCAGACCGTCCGCATCAGCCGCGTCGACGACACCACCTATGTCGGCTACGAATCCACGAACCTGCCGCTGGTGGCGCCGCTGCGGGCGTTAGGCGAACCGGGCAACCGACTCGCGGATGCGGTGACGCCTGCGCTCCGCGCTGCCGTCGACTATGGGTATCCCGACAACGACCCATTGGCCAACCCCGACAAGTACGTCTCAGCCCGGCTCGTGCCGACCCGGCAGGAGACCGAGCGATTCGTCGACGAATTCAGGGCCGGCATCGACGAGGGCGTCGAAATCCTTCGAGGCGACGACGAGTCATCGACAGTCACCCGACCCCGCGTCCGCAAGAGTCTCGATTTCTCACCGAAGTCTTCGCGCGATTCGAAACCGCGGCGGCCGGAGGCGGCGATGGTCGAGTCCGTTGTGGAGGGTGTTCGCGAAATGGTCGAGCGCTTGAAGGTCGAGCGACCTGACCAGTCCTCTACGCCGGCCGAATCGCCGGAGCCCTCTGCCCAACCGGCCGGAGACTGAAGAGGATCTGAGGCTCTCGCTGCCGCCCCGCCTGCCTGCTTCGCAATGACATTGGAGTACTTGTACTTTCGTGATGAATGGCATCGTCACTGTTTCCGATTGCAAATATTGATTAGTCAATTAGTTGCTAAGGTCGCCTCAGCTATTGATCTTGAATAACGCTACTCGCTGGAGAGCGACACTAAAGCGACAGTTGTTCCAGATGAGGCGCACGTTCAGTGTTCGAAGCGTCGGTTTTCAAGATCGAGGTGAACATTCGTGGCAAATGCATAGTTTCCCTCGAATTGCGGCGTAGGTTTCTCGCTACAAATCGTTGTTTTCCAATAAGGGGGACGGGTTCATGGCATTTCGGCCGGGTATAACGACGAGCGTCGCAGCTCTTGTTGGCGCAGGCGCCATCGTTGCCGCGACACCAGTGATTGCGCCGCCGCTTACTCCGCGGGATCTGCAAGTTGCCGCAGACGTTCAGACCGAGCTGACTGCTGCTCAGACGGATCTTCTCCGATCGGCGCAAGCGATGACCGTCTCGCCAGAGGAATTGGCCAGCGCGCTGCGGACCGTTTCCACATTTCGCGCGATCTCTGGAAGCTCGACCACCGGTGGCGAAGTCGGTCCGTTGCTCGTCGGTGAGCCCGCCACTTCCATCGACGACATAGTCGACGACTTCTTCGAGGGCGGGTTCACGCAGGCCATCGGAAGTGTGTTGTTGGCGATCAGCCTCGCGATCTTCGATGGTGGTGTGGCGCCTGGGCCGGGCCAGACAGCCTCGCTGCCATCAACTCTCGTGGATGGCTTCTTCTTCGGATATCCGACCGGCGACGACGCAGCCGGGTTTGTGGCGGTGGCGCGCATCTTGTGGGACGCCACTTTCGGCGGCGGACTTGAACCCAGCGAGCCCGCGCCTGATCCGGCGCCACTCGTCCCGCCAGCCGATGGCGAGGTAGCTCCGATGCTGGTCGGCGACCCCACCAACAACATCGACGACGTAGTCGACGACTTCTTTGAGGGCGGGTTCACGCAGGCCATCGGCAACGTGTTGTTGAGGGTCAGTCTTGAGATTTTCGACGGCGGGGTGGAGCCCGGGCCGGGCCAGACCGCCTCCCTGCCCACGACGCTCGTGGATGGGTTCTTCTTCGGATATCCGTCCGGGGACGACGCTGCGGGGTTTGTGGCGGTGGCGCGCATCTTGTGGGACGCCACCTTCGGCGGCGGCATCGAGCCCACACCCGTCGAGGAAGAAATCCTTGCCGCAGACGACCTTGCGGAGCAGACACCGGCGCGGTCCGGACTCTTCGGCGCGGACCAGACCGACAACCCCGCGGCCGGCAGTTTCCAATTGCCGACGCCCAAGAATCTCCTCGAACGGCTTGTGCCGCGCCAGTCCTCGCCCGCTGAAGAACCTGCTGAAGAACCCGCTGAAGAAACAGAGACCGACGTTGCGACCGAGTCGCCCGCCCCGGAGGGGCAGGAGGAGCAGGCGCCACCCACATTTGGTGCGAGGGTGCAGGAAGGAATCGCCGACTTCCGTGAAGCGGTCGCTGATCAGCGCGAGAAAGTCCGTGAGTCGTTGAACTTCTCGCCCGGAAACTCCGATGACACCGAGCTGACCGTTGACGGAACGACTGGTTCTGAGGAAGCCAAATCGGGATGGAAACCCGGTGATGGCTTGAAGAAGCTTCGTGATCGATTAGGGAAAGCCGGGAAGTCGAATGACGGGCAGACCGGAAGTTCCGAGCAGGGAAGTGACGACGGCGAGTAACCGCGGAACTGCATGACGAACAGCAGTGCCTGGCAAACATTGTCACTGTTTGATTGGTTGCCAGATCGGCGATCGTGATCGATCCCAGCACGAAATTAACCTGACGGACAACGGGAGGTGGTTGCCGCAACATACGGGATGTGGTTAGTGGACGGACTTTGCCTGGATTTCTTGGGGAAACCCGCACCACGGACATAAGTGGCCCTGGCCCGCTTCCAAAGGCGGATGGGGTTTTTGAGGCTCGGACGGCAGCCGAAACCGTGCGCGTTTTCGGCTTGCCGGGGGGCAAACTTGCCTTTACGATCTCTCAGGAACTTCTAAGTTGCGTCAGTCGAAGCGCTTAATCCACTGTCGCCCCGTCCCCCAGGGAGTACTGCATGGCACTTAAGCCATACATCACCACCGGCACCGCGCTTCTGAGTGCCGCCGCAGTCGTCGCGGCGACCCCGTCGCTGTTCGTTCCGAATGAAGAAGTTGCGATCGCGGCTCCTTCCGCCGCGCCGGCGCCAACGACCAACAAGCTGAGTGTCGAGCAGTACAACCTGTTGGCGTTCAGCCTGGCGGGTGCCTGGGACGCGTTCTTCGAAGGCTACGGCGGCTACTACTACCAGGGTGTCGTGCCCGAGGTCGACGAGAATGGGGAGCCCGTTCTCGATGAAGACGGCAACCCCGTCTACGTCGCAGATCCCGGTAACTGCAGTGCAACTGGTGCTGTGTGCCACCAGGGCTTCACCGGCCTTGCGTACTACGCGAGCAATGAACTGCTGCCGTTGGGCCCGATCGACGACATCTTCTTCGAGGCCGGATTCACCGAGTTCGCGCGGATCGCCTCCGTCACCGTCGCCGCAACGATCGACGCGCTCGATCCGACCGGTCGTCTCGACCTGACCCGTCGTGTCGAGGACCTGTTCGCCGGCGGTGCCGCCCTGGTTGTTCAGAACCTGATCAACGACAACCTGCCTGACACTCCGCTGGGTGAGTGGACCAAGGGCCTCAACAACGCGTTCTTCGAAGAGGGCGTCGTCGGAGCGTTCAACTACGTCGTCGGTAACCCGTTCGAGGTTCCCGATGAAGAGGAAAGCAGCTTGGTCTCCACGCTCGTCGCCAATGTTGAAGGCGCCGAGGAGACCTCGACGGAAGACCCCGGCGTTGCGAAGCTCAACCTCGGCAAGCTGGTGTCGCTGAAGGCCGAGCCCGAGACCACCCCTGAGGCCACCCCGGCTGACAAGGTTGTGGAAGAGGCCGAGACGCCGGCCGAGACCGTCAAGGAAAACGTCGAGAACGCCGCCGCCACGGTCCAGGAGAACATCGAGAAGACCACGGCCGCGGTCCAGGAACAGGTCGACAAGACGGCGACCGCCGTCGAGGAGACCACCAACGAGATCCAGAAGACGGCCGAAGAGCGTCGGGCCAAGTTCCAGGCGCGCGTCGCGGAGCGTCGTGAGAAGGTTCGCGAGTCGCTCGGCCTGTCCTCGCCCAAGGACTCGGAGTCGGAGAGCGCCACGTCCGGTTCGGAGACCAAGGACACGGCAACCAAGGACGCCGACACCAAGGACGCTGGGTCGAAGGAAAGCAAGCCGGAGAAGAAGACCGAGAAGAAGGCCGACACCAAGAAGGCTGAGAAGAAGAGCGACTCTGGCGACGAGTAATCAATAGCCAAAACAGCGGCCCCCTCCAAAATGGAGGGGGCCGTTGTGTTTTGGAGGATTGTGAAGTCGCTGTGGGTTGGCTGTCTGAATTTGTGAGCGACGGCGGAACACCGAATGAATATCGCTACCAGTACCTTTCGCGAACTCACCCAGTGCCATACGTTTCCTCCGGGCCAGCGGCAATGTCGCCGTTGGCCCCAATACGACTGTGGCGCAACGCCAATCATGAGAGGCAACGGGCATGGCAAAACATCGGAAGATCTCCGAGCGGTCGGTGCGGACCCGGACGTTGGTGGGCGGTGTTCTCGCGGGCGGTGCGTTGGCAGTGGCCGGTCCGGCGGGTGCGGCATTCGCGGTGCCGACCAACACCGGCAACCCGTCCGCTGACGCCGTGGGCAGGGCGTCGCTGGACAACCCTGCGCCGGGCGTCCGTGCGGCACAGGCCATCGGGGATCACGTCTTCAACCAGAACACCCCGGTCAACAAGGCTCTCGACGACAGCGGGCTGGGCCGCGTCTACCACCTCAACTTCGGGACCACGAGCGCAGACGGCATCACCCCGGGCAAGAACGGTGTCGTCGTGGGCGAGCTGAACGTCAACGCCGGCAAGTACTACTACGACCAGGCACAGGCCGCGGGGCTGCCGCTGCCGGGTGAGAAGGATCTGCCCGGTGTCGTGCCGAAGGTGCTCAGCGGCAACGCAAAGGCCGCCAAGACGGGCTCCGCGGAGAAGGTGTCGAACACCTGCACCGCGTCGACCGCCAAGACCAAGGTCAGCGCTCAAGCCGCCAGCTGCTGACGTCCTCGAACAAAGATGGGCGGGCCCTCGGGCCCGCCCTTTTCGTCCGCTCCTGTCGAGCTAGCCGATCTGCTTGCGGCGTTTCTTGCGCTTGACGCCGACGCTGCCCCACAGGGAGAACCCGCGGACGTGGACGCGGGGGGCGCCGGGCGTGCCTTCGCCGTTGACGCTGTGGTCGAAGTTCCCCATGACGCCGACGCCGTGCACGTCCACGTTCACCTCCGGCGGCACGAGGATCGTCTGGCCACCGCAGATCGAATAGGTGCGGATCTCGACGTCGGTGGCGGTGAAGTCGGCGTAGCGCAGATCGACCACGCCACCACCGAAGAGCGCGAAGGTCGTCAGTTTCTTCGGCACGTTCCAGCGGCCGCGACGTTCGAAACCGCTCATGATCGCCAGCAGCAGCGTCGAGGGACAGGGGCGGCCGGCACCGCGGGAGTAGTTGACGGCACCGGGTAGGTCCGCGCTGATTCGGGCGAGATCGCCGTAGGTCTCGGCCGAATATGCCTTTGCTAGCCGGTCCTCGTATTCGGTCATCGGCAGCCGGCCCGCAGCGGCAGCATCAGTGAGCAGCTGCGCCACCTGAATTCGATCGGTGTCAGCAGCCCGCAACGACCCATTCTGCGACGCTGAAGTGCTCATCACTGATGAGCCTACGACTATCGCTGGCACATGCAAGGCCGATGGCCGAACTGTGGCGCTACCTTGACGCGGCGAACCCAGTAGGCGGCCAAAGTTTATGCGGTAGAACCCAGATAATCCTGGAAAGTTGTGGTGCCAACGCTGTTCTCCGGGGTCAGATTGGCTCCAGATCTGTAACCCGCGACGATGCGCCCAGGCATCGTGAAACTGACCACGTGTCGCCCGCTATTGTGCGCTGAGAGATACAAGTGTCCCAATTCTGAGTGAGGGCGAACCTCCGGTCCGCCTATATCGGCGACGCGTCCGGACGGTTCTGTATCGATTAACTCGACGAGTCGGCGCGCGACATCACGAGTGTCGATCGGCTGGAATCTCACGTCGCGCAATGCCCACAAAACGGGGGAGAACCGCTGGATCGAGAAGATCATTTCGATTAGCTCGTGGAACTGCGTCGCGCGCAGCACGGTGTAACCCAAACCCGACGAAGCGAGTAACTGCTCGACCCGCAACTTGGTCTTGTAATACGGCAACGGAATGTCGTCGATCCCCACGATCGAGATGTAGATGAGGTGCCCGACGCCGGCGCGGCGGGCGGCCTCGACCAGGTTCCGGGTGGCCGTGACGTCCTTGCTCCCCGTGGGCTGGGTCGCACAGTGCACGACGACGTCGACGCCGTCGAGCGCGCCATCCAACCCGTCAGCTGCCAAGAGGTCACCACGCTGCCAGTGCACACCGGTGTAGCCCACGCGGTCCCGGCGGCTGAGCGCCTTGACGTGATGACCGGCTTCGGTCGCCTCGGGCACCACGTGATGGCCGAGGGTGCCGGTCGCGCCAGTGACGAGCACAGTGCGTGGCATGTGCGCCACGCTACCGATGCATCACCGATGCTGTCAGGTACTTCGGGTGGTCAGCCGATCACTGGCTGACCGGCGAGCGCAACCACACGAGTGTGTTGCCGCGGCCGACGTAGCTCAGTTCCAGCCTGTCCTTGGCGACCTTGAGCGGTACGTAGACGAAATCGCGATCGCCTGCGCCGTCGGTCCACTGCAACCACAGCACGCACGTGTCGGCGGCGGACTCGGGTTGGCGGTCCTTTGCCGGTGTCTCGTCCCAGCGAGTGAAACGCCAAGTGCCGAAGTCGATTACGCCGTCGGCGTCGGACTTCAGCGCGCCGTGCGCGCCCAGCGAGATCGTGGTGGGACTGTCCTGCTCCTGCCAGTCGCCGATGAACTGCTCGACGGTGAATCCGGCGCCGGGGCACTGTTGATTCGCGGACGTGGACGGAGTCTCTGGCGCGGGGCTGTCGCAGCCCGGGATCACCACCGTGACGAGTGCGATCGCCAACCAGATTCCGCGTTGCCACCGGCGTTCGCTCATGCGACTCATCGTCCACGGCCCGGCGGGAACGTGGGTGCGGGTCTTCTCGATTCAGACGGAATCTTTACGGCTAGGCCGCTGCCTTGTCCTTCGAGGTCTCCTTGGCCGGCTTCTTCGACACCGAATCCTTGGCATCGTTGGCCGCCTTCTCGACCTTCTTCACCACGTCCTTGCCAGCCTGCTCCACCTTGTCGACGGTGTCCTTCACTTTGTCCACCGTCTCTTGCACCGACTTCTTGACCGGATCGCCCGCGTCGGCGGCGTGCTTGCCGGGTGATGCCTTGAACGACTCCGTGATCTTCTTCAAGCCCTTCAGCGGCTCGCGCTCCTTCAGCGAATCCGTCTCGGCATCAAGGTCTTTCACAGCGCCCTTGGTCGGTGTCACCTTCGTGTCTTCAGTTGGCGCTTCAGTTGTCTCATCGGTTTTCTCGTCGACCTTCTCGACCACGGGGCCGACGTCCTCGGCCGACACGTTGAGGGTGCGCAGCGTGTTGTCGTCGGACGGAACGGAAGTGGCCGACAGCGGGCTTGCCGGTCCGCCAGGCGCCGGCTCGTTGACCTTGAACACATTGTCGAGGGCCGCGGTGACCTGCGCGTCGACCTGGTCGAGCACACCGGTGACCGGTGCCAGCCCGGTCTCGACGGCGTCGAACATCGGGTTGGCCGCGTCTTGCATAGCTTCCAGCGCGGCCGAAAGCGCCGCTGCCGCAGTCTCGGTGAGCGGGTTCTCGAAGACCGGCGACAGGTCTATGCCGGGGATCGTCGGGGTCCACTTCTGCGGGTCCAGCGCATTCTCCTGGATACCGTCGATCAGCGCGTTGAAGATCGTCTGCCTCGCCGCGAGCTTCTGCGTCGGGGTGAGCGGCGAATCATAGAAATACGCTTGTTCACCCGCCATGTCGAAGCCCCGTTCGAGCGTCACCGGGTCGACATCCTGGTAGCCCATGTTGACCATCATCCGCAGTGCTTCTTCGAAGCTGTCGGTGATCGGCGTGGGAATGTCGACGCCAGGGAGCAGGCTGACGAGCCGTGGCACCATCCGGAACGGCTCGAGCAACGGCAGATTGCCTGAGTCGTAAGTGATGTACGTTGCGGTGCCGGGGAACTTGGTGGCGTTGGCGACCGCTTCCAACGCTTCATCCAGTCCAAGGTCGAGGATGTCGAGATCGTCGATGACATTCACGATCTCGTTCCAGCCCGGCACCATCTCCAGTCCCTGCCCGCCGGTGATGTCGACCATGACTTTCAGCCCGTCGAGGATCCCGGCCACTGCTTGCGGCAGCACATGGCTCGCGATGTTGTTGCCCTCGCTCGGGATCAGGTATGTCAGGAACACTGCGCCGGTTGCTGCGTTGGCCCACGCCAACGGATTCAGCGTCGTCGGTGCATCCGACAGGATGTTGTAGGCCCAGCTGATGTCGAGGATCGAGGTGTTGAGGACCTTGGTGATGTCGCCGTCGGCGTCCTCGTTGGTGTAGCTACCTGCCGGTGGTGTCGAGAGGTTCAACCCGAACAAGTTGGTAATCGGGGTGGCCAACGCGAAGAGACCGCCGCCGGGACGGCTCGGATTGTTGAAGAAGATCAGCCACTGACCCGTGACACCCTCGCCCCAGTTCGGGTCGTTCGATTGCACCGCTTTGATCATGTCGCGGTACGCGAGCGATGTGGTCAGTCCACCAAGGCTTTCCGAAAAGATGATCGCACGGCGCTGGTTGAGGATGGGTGCCTCGTTGATGATCTCGGCAACGAGACCATCTATCGCACTCCAGATGAGGTCGCCGACGATCGGAATCGCTTGGATCGGTTCCCCGAGGATCTCGGTGACGCCGTCCAGCGTGTACTCGAGGCCGTTGACGGCGTTGTACACATCGCTTGGCAGCGGACCTTTGATGCCCGCCTCGACAGGCGAGATCGCGTCGAGCAGTTCCAGGAGGCCGGTTACCGCACCGGCGACTTCGCTGCCGCCGAGTACGCCGGCCGCGGCCTGGATGACATCCGTCGGGGTGAGGCCCAACAGCTGAGCGGCCCAAAACACCGGCCCCACACCGTAGATGCCGACGAGGTCGGGCACGTTCAGCAGGTCGTCGAGGCCAGGCACTGCGGGCAACGCCGCCAACGCAACCTCGGCCTCGACCGTCCGCTTGTGGGCCAAGTAAGCCTCGGGCGCCTGTGAAGCGGCCCCGGCAGTGAGCGCAGCGGTCGTCGCGACGACGGCAGCGGTGACTGCGGCTGCTTTGGCTTTCTGGAGACGGGGAGGGGTTGGCTTGGACATTAAGCGCGCCGCCTTCGGTATGAGCTGGCCAACAGTGCTTGCACACGGTAGCAATTCGTACTCAGCGAAATCTCAGGTTTGCGGAGAAAACTTTCCGTGGCGTCAATCTGTGCAGTTCGGCCTGAGGAAGCACGGATGTCGGCACGCGGATACGCGAGATACTGCGTCCGCGGGTGCGCGATTTCTGAACTCGCCTGGGCGATCTCGCGGTGACCCCGAGTGTGCGTCAATCGCGTCCGGAGTTCTGGCCGGCGCGCCAAGCGCGCGAGGCGATAGTGGCAGTCTCTGCCAAGTTCGTTGCGAGATTCGCATGATCTTGGTGCGTCGCGAACCGCGCGCGATTGTCGATTCAAAAAACTCTGGCCACTTTGGTTGCGCGGATTAACTTCATGTACAGCTGTCACAACGCGGGCCGTGAACGCACGCCGACTTGTCGGTCCTTCGCACTAATGTTCGAATCATGAGCGCGACCGCCGAGCGAATGGATCGCGAAACGCTGCTCGCGCTCTATCAAGTCTTCGAAGAGACCGGTGCCCTCATCGCCGCGGCATCCCACGACACACTGACGTTGCCCGACCTGATGCGGGTGGCGATGCTTCGTGAACGGATTCAACGCGCGCACGGCGCGGTGGACAACGTGATCATTGCCCGTATGACCGCCGAGGTGACACCTCAAGCCATGGGCGGCCATTCGATGCGGGATGTGTTGGTGAACTGCCTGCGTATCAGCCGCGCCGAAGCTGGCAGGCGGATCGCCGATGCCGCTGACCTTGGGCCGCGATGGGCAGTGAATGGCGAATCGCTGCAACCGAAGCTGCCCAAGACGGCGGCCGCGCAGTTGCGCGGTGAGGTCGGCACCGAACACGTCCGGGTGATTCGTAAGTTCTTCGCGAGCTTGCCGGGATGGGTCGGCGCCGATGACCGGGCCAAGGCCGAGACGATCCTCGCTCGGTCCGCTCCGAGACTGTCGCCCGACGAGTTGCGTCAGGCCACCGACCGGATGCTGATGACGATCGACCCGGACGGAAAACCGCCGTCTGATGCGGACCGGGCCCGGCGTCGTTACCTGTACGTCGGCAAGCAGGATCCCGACGGCATGAGCGAGGTCAAGGGCCTGCTCGACCCGGAGGCCCGGGCCGTGTGGGACGCGATCTCAGCCAAATGGGCCGCGCCCGGCATGTGTAATCCCGACGATGAAACTGCTTGTGTCGACGGCGAACCCGACAAAGAGGCCGTCGAACGGGACAGCCGTACCCAGATCCAACGTAACCACGATGCGTTCAAGGCGGTCGGCCGCGCCATGTTGGCTTCCGGTGAGTTGGGGCAACACAACGGGTTGCCGTGCACGGTCGTCGTCACCACCACACTCGCCGAGATCGAGTCGGGGGAGGGCTGGGCTGTCACCGGCGGCGGCAGCATGCTCCCGATGGCCGACGTCATACGGCTGGCCAGCCACGCCCACCACTATCTGTGCGTCTATGAATCGCACACCGAGGTCCCGATGTACCTCGGCCGCACCAAACGCGTCGCCTCACCGGGCCAACGGATTGTGTTGTACGCCAGCGACCGCGGCTGCACGCGGCCGGGATGCACGGCGCCGCCGTACTGGTGCGAGGTTCACCACCGCGACAAGGACTGGATCGCCGGGGGCCATATCAACGTGGACGAGCTGACCTTGGCGTGCAAGCCCGATCATCGACTGCTCACCAACAAGGGGTGGAAAACGCGAATACGCAAAGATGGCCGCACGGAATGGATTCCACCGCCTCAGCTGGACACCGGCCAGGCGCGGGTCAACGAATGCCACCATCCGGAGCGGTACTTCGACGGACCCGAATGCGCCTGAAGCATGCTTGCGCGCCCGAGATTGGGCGAGCGCAGGCGAATGGGCGCGCGTGTGGACGGTTGCGTACCCGGCCGGAGAGGATGCGAAGGACGAGCAAGGGATCCCGCAGCTTGGTCGGCGGGTCGACGAGGTTGTTGACGCGAAGCAATTGCTCCGCGACCCGGGCGTCAGAACGGGCGGCGATGAGCGCGGAGGCGACAAACCATTTCTGAAGACGCTCGCCGAGTTTCGGGCGCTCCGTGGCCGGTGGCGGGACGCGGTCGTTGGCGACGTTCCGTGCCCAGGTTGGGCCGATGTGTTCGGCTGCCCGGGCGAAGAAGCGTCGCCACAGATCATTTGGGCCGGCCTGCAGGCAGTCGCGCAGCGCGAGGGCTTCGAGCGCGGCCATCGTCATTCCCTGCCCATATAGCGGATTGAGGCTGCACAACGCGTCACCGATCACCAGATAACCCGCAGGGAACCGGGGCATCAGGTCGAAGCGCCGCCACACCGAGTCCGTCTTGCGGAACACCGCCACGTCGCCGACGGGTTGTGCACCGCGCAGCCCGGCTGCGATCCGCGCGGGGAAGGCATCCGCGACCGACGCGAGCATGCCTGCGAAATCCGATGGTGGCGCGCCGAACCGGCCTGACCTTCCGACCGCCAGCATCCATCGGCCGTGCTCGTAGGCCACCAGCAACACTCGTGGCTTGTGATCGCCATTGTTGGCCATGAGCAACCGCTCGGCGAACCCGGGCTGCGGCAGTGTCATCAACTGACTCGAATAGGCCCACTCCGACACGCAGGTCTCCTCGGGAGGCGGGCCGTAACCGTGGTCGTCGAGAAATGCGGGCAGTCGCGCGGTGCGCCCTCTGGCGTCGATCAACAGATCGCAGTGCAGTACCGACTCGGTGCCGCTGGTGCGGTTGAGTACGCGCACGCCCGATACCGCAGCATCCGCTGTGACGACCGGCTCGAGCATGTCGTAGCCGTCCAGGAACCTGACATTGTCGAGCGCCTGAGCGCGCCGGCGAACATGCAGTTCGATGAACGGCCGACTGCCGAGGTACAACCGCAATGCCGCCGGATCGGCGAGCCGGCCCGACTGGTTGAACTCATGCCGACCGATGCGGGCATAGATGTGCGACAGGATGTCGTCGTCGACCACGACCGCTCCCGCGGCGCCAAGTTCATCGAGCAGGCCCGGGAAGAACTCCTCGAGCACTTGGGGTCCGCGGCTGAGAAAGCTGTGCAGGTGTCGACCCTGTGGCACGCCCTTGCGTACTACCGCGTTGTCCGGCAACGGATCTCGCTCGACGACGGTAACCGATCGGAAGAACTGCGAGGCGGCTCCGACCGTGAGCAGGCCTGCCATTCCGGCACCTACGACTACTGCGTGTTCGCCAACGATGCTCATGTTCCCCCTCGGCGTCGTACCGACACCGTACCTCGAGTTTAAGAAAAATAAGACAAAAATAAGGTCAAGTTAAGAAGAATCCATTGGGCAGAATCGGAGTATGAGCTTCACGTCTCCCGGCCAGGTGGTGCTTCTCAACGGGGTGTCCAGTTCTGGGAAGTCGACAATCGCTCGCCAACTACTGGCCGACTTCGAGAGCCCGTGGTTCCACATGGCCGTGGACATGTTCGGCGCGATGCGCGCCGAGCAGCGCACACACGAATGCAGCCCCGCTGATCTGCGAGAGGTGCTGCGCCGCACTCGCGCCGGATTTCACCGCGCGGTCGCCGGGATGGCGCGGGCCGGCAACGACATCGTGATGGACCACGTCCTCAGCGAACCTTGGCGATTGCGTGATCTGCTGAAGGTCATGGCCGGTATCGATGTCGTATTCGTCGGCGTGCACTGCGCAGTCGCCGACGCACATGAGCGCGAAGGTCGCAGACGCGACCGATCGTTGGGAACCGCGATCGGTCAGATCGCGACCGTCCACGCCCACCGGATCTATGACGTCGAGGTGGACACCAGCACCGACTCCGTCGAAAGCTGCTCGGCGCAGATCCGCAACTATCTGCGTCATCCCGCGCCGAGAGCGCGCGCGTTCGACCGCCTGCGTGAATCAGCCGCTGGGCGTTGACGGACAGCGTCGCGTCACTCAGGTGTGAGCCGCCTGCGGCCCCGTCGGGACGAGCCCCAATTGCTGCAACATCCCAAGGGTGTCCCAGGTGACCCACGATTCTTCGATCTTGCCGTCGACGATGCGGTCGGTCTGGGTGATCTGAATCCTGCTGTGCCTGCCGGTGGCCGGCCGACCCATGAGCTCGCCGGTGTTGTCGCCTTGCGCTTCGAGCAGTGTGCACACGTAATCGCCCTCGGAGATTTGCAGCTTGACATCGAAGCGCATGTTGGAGAAGGCATTTCGATACATCTGGATGAGGTTTCTCATGTGCTCGGGTCCGCGCTGGCTCCCGAACGGATCTTGCGTGTCGTGAAAGGCGGCTCCCGGTGCGACGACATCGTCGAGCGCGTCGAGATCGCCGGAGGCGAATATCTCCCAAGCGCGCCGAGCCACAGCTTTGTTCTGGTGTTCGGCCATGATTCCGGCCTTTCGGTGAAACCGCGCGGCAGAGGATGTCCGCACAAAAAACGGTATGTCGCGCGCCACCGCTGCGACAGATGCGACGTGTCAAGTTCTGCCGCTGGCAACAATTAATACACCGCAACTACCTATGCTGAGCTGCATAAAGTGCGCAGATACTTACTCGTCAGCATACGGAACTCGCACCAGTTCGCGGTCCGTCCGGCCAGGCGCATCTGATTCGGACTGGTCGAAGGCCCGGCCCCGCCGCTCAGCCTCGGGATTGCCGGTGAACAGTCCGGAATCGGCCTGGGGCCGTCCGACAGTTGTTGTGCGCCTTGGCGGTTCGACTGGCTGCTCACGAGGAATTTCCAGCCGTTGGCGCGGCAGTGCGCCGGGATGGGTCCGTTGCAGCCACTCGACCATGCCCTCGCGGACGTCGCAGCGCAGGTCGAACAACGCACCCGCATTAGATGCGCTCACCAACATCCGCACCCGGACCAGGCCACCGACCGCGTCGGTCACCTGGAGCACGCCGACCCGCTCATCCCACAACGGATTGGCACGCAGCAGCCGGTCGAGCTCTGCGCGCATCTCGTCGAGCGGGACCGTGAAGTCGACGTCGAGTTCGGCCGTGCCCAGCAGTTCGGTGGCGTTGCGGGTCCAGTTCTGGAATGGCGTGGTGGTGAAGTA
Source organism: Mycolicibacterium wolinskyi (assembly GCF_002101965.1). Lineage (GTDB taxonomy): Bacteria > Actinomycetota > Actinomycetes > Mycobacteriales > Mycobacteriaceae > Mycobacterium > Mycobacterium wolinskyi. The sequence goes on along the minus strand of NZ_LQQA01000010.1, from coordinate 321,539 downwards.
CGTACACGGCAGCACGAGGCGCCGCTCGTCCCAGAGATGGACGACGACGTACGTCAGCGTGATCTCCTCGATGCGGCCCCACTCCTTTTCGAGGACGACGACATCGCCCACGCGAATCGCATCCGAGAACGCGATCTGAATGCCTGCGAACGCGGCGCCCAGCGACGTCTGTGCCGCCAGGCCGGCGACAACCGACAGCACGCCCGCCGATGCGAACAGCGTCTTGCCGATGTCGCTGAACGACGGGAACGTCATCAACGCCGCTGCGGCGCCGAGGACGGCGACGATCGCGATCACGATCCGGCGCAGCACTGTCACCTGAGTGCGGATCTTGCGCCAGTGCCGATCGGCGTCGGTCAGGCCGGTGTCGCCGCCGGCGAAGCGGGCAATCGCGCGCCGCTCGGCGACCACGACCAAACTCGCGACGAGCCACGTGATCGTCGCGATCAGTGCGATGACCAAGATGTGGTCGAGCCAGCCACGCCAACTCGCCTGCGCATCCGAAGTCCGTTGCAGCGCCACCGTTGCGGCGATGACCATGAGCGTGGCGCGCACCGGCCGTCGCGTCAGCTGCGCGATGTCGTGCAGGACCGCGCTGCGCCTGCCGAGGCGTTGCATCACCCACGACAGTGTCAGGCCAACCCCATATGCGAGGGCGACGGCAGCGGCTACCCACGCCGCCGTGATGGCGAAATGGGTGGCGGACTCGAGCTCGATCGTCTCAGGCACGTACCGTGGCCTTCCCACGGCTCCCGGACGGCCAAACCGGATATCGACGCCAATTGCTATTTGAGAGTCAGATCACACCGTCGTCCAACTCGGCGGCCGCTTCTGGAGGAATGCCATCATTCCTTCGCGGGCCTCGTCCGACACGAACAGCCGCGCCGACTGCTGAGTGAGGTCCTCGGCGTGTTCATCGAAACTGCGCAGGATCGACGCAGTGGTCAACGCTTTCGACGTGGCCAGCCCTTGCGGTGAACCCTTGGCGATCTCGCCCGCCAATGCCGCCACAGCGGCGGAGACGTCGTCGGCGGCCAGGGTGATCAGGCCGATCGCAGCCGCCTCGGCGGCCCCGAACTTCTCACCGGTGACGAAGTAACGCCCTGCCGAGCGGGGCGTCATCTTCGGCAACAGGGTCAGCGAGATGATCGACGGTGCAACGCCGATGCGTGCCTCGGTCAACGCGAACGTGCTGTTGGAGCCGGCCACCACCAGGTCGCAGGCGCCGACGAGACCGAGGCCACCGGCGCGGACATGCCCGTCGATCGCGCCGATCACCGGCAGCGGCAGCTCGAGGATCGTGCGCAGCAGCTTGGTCATCTCCCGTGCCCGGTCGACGGCGACATCGCCCGGATCCCGGCCCGCTGCTTCGCTGAGATCGGCTCCGGCGCAGAATGTTCCGCCGGTATGGCCGAGCACCACCACCCGCACGCCGGGTTCGGCGGCGGCGCCGGCGAAACCCTCGTGCAATTGCTCGACGAGTGCGGTCGACAGTGCGTTGCGGTTGTGCGGTGAGTCGAGGGTCAGGCGAGCGACGGCGCCGTCGACCGTGTACTGAACGAGCTTGGACATCAGTACGACCGGGGCAGGCCCAGCGACGTCTGCGCGACGAAGTTGAGGATCATCTCGCGGCTGACCGGTGCGATGCGCGCGAGCTTGGACGCCGTCACCGCTGCCGCGATGCCGTACTCCTTGGTCAAACCGTTGCCGCCCAGGGACTGCACGGCCTGGTCCACCGCACGCACCGACGCCTCACCCGCGGCGTACTTCGCCATGTTGGCAGCCTCGGCCGCGCCGAAATCGTTGCCCGCGTCGTAGAGCGTCGCGGCCTTCTGCATCATCAGCTTGGCGAGTTCGATCTCGATGTGGTTCTGCGCCAACGGATGTGACAAGCCCTGGTGGCTGCCGATCGGAACCTTCCACACCTGGCGGTTCTTGACGTACTCGACGGCCTTGTTGATGGCGAACCGACCCATGCCGACTGCGCTGGCCGCACCCATGATGCGTTCGGGGTTCAGGCCGGCGAACAACTGCGCGATAGCGGCGTCCTCGGAACCCACCAGCGCATCGGCCGGAAGCCGGACGTCGTCGAGGAACACCTGGAACTGGCTTTCCGGGCTCACGATCTCCATGTCGATCTTGGTCCAGCTCAGGCCAGGGGTGTCGGTCGGGACCACGAACAGCGCGGGCTTGAGGTTGCCGGTTTTGTGGTCTTCGGTGCGGCCCACGACCAGCACGGCCTGGGCCTGGTCGATACCCGAGATGAATGTTTTCTGGCCCTTGATGATCCAGTCGCTGCCGTCTTTGCGGGCCGTGGTCGTGATCCGGTGACTGTTGGAGCCGGCGTCGGGTTCGGTGATGGCGAACGCCATGGTGATCGATCCGTCGGCGATGCCGGGGATCCAGCGTTTCTTCTGCTCTTCGGTACCGAACTTCGAGATGATCGTGCCGTTGATCGCGGGGGAGACCACCATCATGAGCAGCGCGCAGCCCGTGGCCGACATCTCCTCCATGACCAGGCTGAGCTCGTACATGCCGGCACCGCCGCCGCCGTACTCCTCGGGCAGGTTCACCCCGATGAAGCCGAGTTTGCCTGCCTCGTTCCACAACTCGGTGGTGTGCTCACCGGCGCGGGCCTTCTCCAGGTAATAGTCCTGACCGTAGTTGGCGGCCATCGCTGCCACGGCCTGACGCAGCGCCTGCTGTTCCTCGGTCTCGATGAAGCCACTCATGACTGTTCTCCTTCAGGGGTTTGGACGCGGGCAAGTACGGCGCCGACTTCGACTTGTTGACCGGCTTCGACATTCAGTTCGGCGAGCACCCCGTCCTCGGGTGCGGCGATCGTGTGCTCCATCTTCATGGCCTCAAGCCAGATGAGCGGTTGGCCCGCGGTCACGGTGTCGCCGACAGCGGCGCCGACGCGCACCACCGAGCCCGGCATGGGCGCCAGCAGGGAACCATGCGCGACGGCGGCGTCGGGGTCGGGGAAGCGCGGTTGGGCCACCAATTGCACTGCACCGAGCGGCGAATCGACGAACACGTCCGCGCCGTAGCGAGCGACCTCGAACGGCCGTTCCACTCCGTCGACGGCGAGCACGACGTGCTCGGGCGTCGCCGATACCAGCGCGACGGCGGCGTTGTCGGGCAGATCGACACCTGTTCGGGTGAACCGGTACCGCACCGACAGATCCTCGCCGGCGCTGTCGCGGAACAGCCGGGACTGATAGCCCGACGCCAGATTGCGCCACCCGCTCGGGGCGGCACCGAAAACTCGTGCGGTGGCGCGGTTGTGCGCGGCATCGGCGAGTGTGGCGGCGACGGCCGACAGTGTCACCGCCGCCGGATCGGTCAGTGGTGCCGCAAGGGCGTCCAGCCCATGTGTGTCGAAGAACGCGGTATCAGTGGCCCCGTCGAGAAAAGCGGGATGCCGCAGCACGTTGACCAACAGATCCCGGTTGGTGCGCACCCCGTGGAGCTTGGTGCGGGCCAGTGCATCGGCCAGGACACCGGCGGCCTGGCGGCGGGTCGGCGCATACGAGATGACCTTGGCCAGCATCGGGTCGTAGAAGATCGACACCACCGAGCCGTCGACGATGCCCGTGTCGACGCGCACGTCACCGGGAACATCGAAGCGGTGCACCGTTCCGGCCTGCGGCTGCCAATTCTTCGCGGGGTCTTCGGCATACAGCCGCGCCTCGATGGCGTGGCCCCGCGACGGCGGTGGTGCGGGATCGAGCCGTGCGCCCTCGGCGACCCGCAGCTGTAGCTCGACGAGGTCGAGGCCGGTGGTCGCCTCGGTCACCGGGTGCTCGACCTGCAGGCGTGTGTTCATCTCGAGGAAGAAGAAATCGCCATGATCGTCGGCCATGAACTCGACGGTGCCGGCACCGGTGTAGCCGATGGCCTCTGCAGCCAGTCGTGCCGCCTCGAACAGCTTGTCGCGCATGCCCGGTGTGCGTTCCACGAGAGGTGAGGGAGCCTCTTCGATGATCTTCTGGTGACGGCGCTGAATGGAGCATTCACGTTCGCCGACCGCCCACACCGTGCCGTGCGCATCGGAGAGCACCTGCACCTCGACGTGGTGGCCCGCGGCGAGGTAGCGCTCGCAGAACACCGTCGGGTCGCCGAACGCCGACTGTGCCTCGCGCTGCGCCGCGGCGACTTCGGCAGGCAGCTCGGCCAGTTCCCGCACGACGCGCATACCGCGGCCACCGCCGCCGGCCGAGGCCTTCACCAGCACCGGCAGCTGATCTGCCGTGACGGTGTCCGGGTCGAGCTCGGCCAGCACCGGGACACCGGCCGCGGCCATCATTTTCTTGGCCTCGATCTTGGAACCCATGGCCTGCACGGCCGGCACGGGCGGGCCGATCCAGGTCAGGCCCGCGTCGATCACCGCGGCCGCGAAATCGGCGTTCTCCGAGAGGAACCCGTAGCCGGGATGTATCGCATCGGCGCCGGCGGCGCGGGCCGCGGCGATGAGTTGGGTGGCATCGAGGTAGCCGTTGCTGCCATCCAGGCGCACGCGGGCGTCGGCCTCGGCAACGTGCGGTGAACCGGCGTCGGGGTCGGTGTAGACCGCGACGGTGCCGATACCGAGACGACGGCAGGTGGCGAACACGCGGCGGGCGATCTCCCCGCGGTTGGCGACCAGCACTCTTGTGATCATCGAGCCGCTCACATCCTGAAGACGCCGAAGTTCGACGTCCCCTCGATCGGGCCATTGGCGATGGCGGACAAGCACATTCCAAGCACGGTGCGGGTGTCGCGGGGGTCGATCACGCCGTCGTCGTAGAGCCGGCCGGACAGGAACATCGGCAGGGACTCGGCTTCGATCTGCGCCTCGACCGCGGCCCGCAGCGCGGCGTCGCCCGCCTCGTCAAAGGCCTGCCCGCGCGCCTCGGCGGCCGCGCGGCTCACGATCGAGAGCACACCCGCGAGCTGCGCCCCGCCCATCACCGCGGACTTCGAACTCGGCCAGGCGAACAGGAACCGCGGATCGTAGGCCCGCCCGCACATGCCGTAGTGGCCGGCTCCGTAGGAGGCGCCGATCAGCAGCGAGATGTGCGGCACCGTCGAGTTGGACACCGCGTTGATCATCATCGAGCCGTGCTTGATCATGCCGCCCTCTTCGTACTGCTTACCGACCATGTAGCCGGTGGTGTTGTGCAGGAAGAGAAGTGGGGTGTCGGCCCGGTTGGCCAGTTGGATGAACTGCGTGGCCTTCTGGGATTCCTCGCTGAACAGCACACCGCGCGCGTTGGCCAGGATGCCGACGGGGTAGCCGTACAGCGTGGCCCACCCGGTCACCAGTGACGACCCGTAGAGCGGTTTGAACTCGTCGAAATCCGAGCCGTCGACGATGCGGGCGATCACGTCGCGCGGGTCGAACGGGATCCGCAGGTCGGCGGGCACGATGCCGATCAGTTCTTCCGGGTCGTACAACGGCTCGACGACGGGCGCGGGCACCGGGCCCTTTTTGCGCCAGTTGAGGCGGGCCACGATGCGGCGGCCGATGCGAATGGCGTCGTGCTCGTCGTTGGCCAGGTAGTCGCCGAGACCCGAAGTGCGGGCGTGCATTTCGGCCCCGCCCAGCGATTCGTCGTCGGATTCCTCGCCGGTGGCCATCTTGACCAGCGGCGGTCCGGCCAGAAACACCTTAGACCGTTCCCTGATCATCACGACGTGATCGGACATGCCGGGAACGTACGCGCCGCCGGCTGTCGAGTTGCCGAACACCAGCGCGATGGTCGGAATGCCCGCCGCCGACAACCGGGTCAGGTCGCGGAACATCTGCCCGCCCGGGATGAAGATCTCTTTCTGCGTCGGCAGGTCGGCGCCGCCCGACTCCACCAACGAGATCACCGGAAGCCGGTTCTCCATCGCGATCTGATTGGCGCGCAGAATCTTCTTGAGTGTCCACGGATTACTGGTGCCGCCCTTGACCGTCGGGTCATTGGCCACGATCAGGCATTCGACACCTTCGACCGCGCCGATACCGCAGACCACACTGGCGCCCACGGCGAAATCGCTGCCCCAGGCGGCCAGCGGGCTCAACTCCAGGAACGGTGCGTCGGGGTCGAGCAACAGTTCGACGCGCTCGCGTGCGGTCAGCTTGCCGCGGGAGTGATGGCGTTCCACGTACTTTGTGCCGCCACCGGCCAGGGTCTTGGCATGCTCGGTCTCGAGTTCGGCCAGCTTGGTGGCCATGACCTCGGCGGCCTCGGCGAACGCGGGGGAGCCGGGATCGATGGCGGACTTGAGGGTGGTCACGACTGGAATCCCAACGTCTTTGCCGCCAACGAGGTGAGGATCTCGGTGGTGCCGCCGCCGATGCCGAGGATGCGCATGTCGCGGTACTGCCGCTCGACCTCGGATTCGGCCATATAGCCCATGCCGCCGAACAACTGCACGGCCTGATTGGCCACCCATTCGCCGGCCTCGACCGCGGTGTTCTTCGCAAAGCACACTTCGGTGATCAGGTTGGTATCACCCGCGAGCTGACGCTCGACCACGTTGCGCGTGTACACGCGTGCGACGTCGATGCGCCGGGCCATCTCGGCCAAGGTGTTCTGCACCGACTGCCGCGCGATCAGCGGCTTGCCGAAGGTCTCGCGGTTGCGACACCACTCGACAGTCAGGTCCAGACACCGCTGCGCGCTCGAATACGCCTGTGCGGCAAGGCCCACCCGTTCGGAGACGAAGGCCGCGGCGATCTGCAGGAAGCCCGAGTTCTCCGCCCCGACCAGATTCGCGACCGGAACCCGCACGTCGGTGTAGGACAGCTCGGCGGTATCGCTCGATCGCCAACCCATCTTGTCGAGCTTGCGGCTGACCTCGAATCCCGGCGTGCCCTTGTCGACCACGATCAGCGATACTCCGGCCGCGCCGGGGCCACCGGTGCGGGCCGCGGTGACGACGTAGTCGGCGCGGACGCCGGACGTGATGTACGTCTTGGCGCCGTTGAGGATGTAGTCATCCCCGTCCCGCACTGCCTTGGTGGTGAGGTGGCCGACGTCGGAGCCCCCGCCGGGTTCGGTGATGGCCAAGGACCCGATCTTCTCCCCGCGCAGCGTGGGCTTCACATACGTCTCGATCAGCCGCTCGTCACCCGAGGCGATCATGTGCGGAACCGCGATGCCGCACGTGAACAGCGATGCGAACACGCCGCCCGGTGAACCGGCGTGATGCATCTCCTCGCAGATGATCACCGCGTCGGCGCCGTCCCCGCCGCCACCGCCGACCGATTCGGGAAAACCCGCGCCGAGCAGGCCGGCGTCGGCGGCTTTGCGGTGCAGTTCGCGCGGCAGTTCGCCGGTGCGTTCCCACTCGTCGACGTTGGGCAGCACCTCGCGTTCGGCGAAGGCGCGCACGGTCTTACGCAGCGCTTCGCGCTCGGGTGTGGTCCAGATGCTCATCCGATGAGTTCCTCCGGGATGTCGAGATGACGGCTGCGCAACCATTCGCCCAGCCCTTTCGCCTGCGGATCGAATCGGGCTTGATAGGCCACGCCCTGGCCGAGAATGCCTTCGATCACGAAGTTCACCGCCCGCAGGTTCGGCAGCACGTGTCGTGTCACCGGCAGTTCGGCGGCCTCGGGCAGCAGTTCACGAAGTTTGTCGATCGTCAGCGTGTGGACCAGCCACCGCCACTGCTCGTCGGTACGTACCCACACCCCGACATTGGCCGAGCCGCCCTTGTCGCCGCTGCGCGCGCCGGCAATCAGGCCGAGCGGTGCGCGGCGGGTGGGCCCGGCCGGAAGGGGCTCGGGCAGCGGTGGCTCCGGAACCGTTGAGAGTTCGAGGGTTTCGGTCGCAGGCGCGATGTCGGTGCGCGTGCCGTCCGCGTGCACGGCGACGTGCGGCACCTCGGTGGCATCGACATACCCGGGTGTGAAGACCCCGTAGACCTGCCCGTCGCCGGGCGGCGCGGTCGCGGTGAAGCCCGGGTAGCTGGCCAGCGCGAGTTCGACTGCGGCCGACGAGAAATGACGGCCCACGTTGTTCGGGTCCGGGTCGCGGACCACACAGTGCAGCAGTGCGCTGGCGGCCTCTTCGGTGTCGGCGTCGGGATGGTCGGTGCGGGCCAGTGTCCATTCCAGCTCGGCCGGTTTGACTTTCAGCGCGCCCTCCAGTTGGTCGCGCACCAACTGTGCCTTGGCCTCGATGTCGAGGCCGGTCAGCACGAACGTCGTCGCATTGCGGAAACCGCCGATGCTGTTGAGCGACACCTTGTACGTCGGCGGCGGAGCTTCGCCTTTGACCCCGGAGATCCGCACGCGGTCATCGCCGTCCTGACTGAGCTTCAGGGAGTCGACGCGCAATGTCACGTCGGGGTTCGCGTACCGCGCGCCGCCGATCTCGTAGAGCAGTTGCGCGGTCACGGTGCCGACGCTGACCTGTCCGCCGGTGCCGGGATGTTTGGTGATGACCGACGAGCCGTCGGCCGCGATCTCGGCGAGCGGGAATCCGGGGTGACGTAGGTCCGGAACCTCGGTGAAGAACGCGTAGTTTCCGCCTGTCGCCTGCGCGCCGCATTCGATCACGTGCCCGGCGGCCACCGCGCCGGCCAGCGCGTCGTAATCCGTTCGGCCCCAGCCGAAATGCGCAGCGGCCGGCCCCACGATCACCGACGCGTCGGTGACCCGGCCGGTGACCACGACGTCGGCGCCGTCGTTGAGGCAGTCCACGATTCCCCACGCGCCCAGGTAGGCGTTGGCGGCCAGCGGGTTGCCCAGGCCGAGTTCGTTCGCGCGGGCCACCAGATCGTCGCCCTCGACATGGGCGACGTTGACGGTCAGGCCGAGCCGTTCGGCGAGGGCCCGGACCGCGGCGGCCAGCCCGCCGGGGTTGAGGCCGCCCGCGTTGGCGACGATCTTCACGCGTTTGTCGAGCGCCAGTCCCAGCGATTCCTCGAGCTGGCGCAGGAAGGTCTTGGCGTAGCCGCGGTCGGCGTCCTTGGCGCGGTCACGAGCCAGGATGAGCATGGTGAGCTCGGCGAGGTAGTCGCCGGTGAGATAGTCGAGATCTCCGCCGGTGAGCATCTCGCGCATCGCGGCGAGCCGGTCACCGTAGAAGCCCGAACAGTTCCCGATACGGACCGTCACGCACACTCCCGTCGTCGCTGACCTCGGTACCCAACCAACCGGTAGGTTAGCGGGTACCGCCGGTCTCACGTCAAGGGGCGCTTCGGCGCGCCGAGCGGGGCGGCAGGCTGCGCATGTGGTCGCGAGCCCGGGTCATGATGTCGCCGAGGGTACGCAGATCCCGCTCGCTCAATGGGTCGAACAGCAGACTGCGCGTGACATCGATGTGCCCGGGCAACACCTTGGCCACGAGCGCTCGTCCGCTCTTGGTGATGCTGACCAGGGTGGCGCGCTGATCATCGGTACTGTGCCGCCGCTCGATGAGCCCGGCTTTCTCTAAGAGTCCGGCCTGATGCGTCAATCCGCTGCGGCTGTAGACGACCCCGTCGGCGAGTTCGGTCATGGTCAGCGGTTTGTCGGCGTCGACGAGTTTGGCCAGCAGCTGGAATTGCACGTAGCTGAGGTCTCCCTCGGCACGCAGCTGTTGCGCGACCGCGTGCTGGAGCAGACTCACGGCCTCCATCAATGCGAAGTACGTGTGTAGCTGCTCCGGCTCCAGTGCTTCGGCCACCGGTTCAGAATATTCGGCCGGTCCGGGAATTGCTTCGACATCGAAGCGGTTGTGCAGACCGTAGATGCTTCGAACTCGAAGCAAATCAATGAAGGAGGAACCATGAAGGCAGTGCGTTACGACCGATACGGCGACAGCAGCGCCCTGGTGTACGGCGACGCCGACCGCCCGGTACCCGGTGCCGGCCAAGTGCTGATCGAGGTGGCGGCCACATCGTTCAATCCGGTCGACGCCGCGATCCGCGCCGGCTACCTCGCTGACGCGTTCCCGCTCGACTTTCCGCACGTGCCCGGCATCGATGTGGCCGGGTCCATCGCACAGCTCGGCGACGGAGTGTCGAACTGGCAGGTCGGCGCATCCGTCGTGGGCTTCCTGCCCATGAATGCCGACGGCGCCGCCGCCGAGTACGTCATCGCACCCGCCGACGTGCTCGCCGCCGCGCCGGACACCGTGCCGTTGGCCGACGCGGCCGTCCTGCCCGCCGTCGGCCTGACCGCATGGCAGTCCTTGTTCGAACACGCCGGGCTCAAGGCCGGTCAGACGATCCTGATCAACGGTGCCGGGGGAGCGGTCGGTGGTTATGCGGTGCAGCTCGCGAAACAGGCCGATGCCGTCGTGACCGCGACAGCCGGGGCGCGCAGCGCCGACCGGGTGAAGGCATACGGGGCCGACCGCATCATCGGCCATCTCGACTACGCGGCTCTAGCCGTCGACGGTGTGCCGTTCGACGTCGTGCTCAACCTGGTCAACACGACACCCGACGAGACGGCCGCACTCGTCGAGCTGGTCAAAGATGGTGGTGTTCTCGTCAGCACCACAACCCCGGCGCCGGAGAATCGTCGGGTCCGCACCGTGCGGGTGTTCGCCAGAAGCGACGCCGCGCAGTTGGGCGGCCTCGTGCACCGGGTCGACGCGGGGCAGTTGCGCATCGACGTGGCCGACCGCCGCCCGCTGACGGAATTGGCCGCGGTGCACGCCGAGGCTGACGCCGGGCGATTGGCCGGAAAGACGATCCTCGTCCCCTGATCGTGTGACGGACCTGCGTCGGTACCCCGACGTTTTGGAGCCGACGCAGGTCAACCGTTACTCTGTAGTGCAATCGTCGCCGCCGGCGAGAGAACACGTTCGCGCGGCCGCACCACCCCAAGCAAGGAGATGCACGTCATGGCTGTGCCCAAGCGCAGAATGTCGCGCGCGAACACCCGTAGCCGGCGCGCGCAGTGGAAGGCGGAGGCCACGGGTCTCGTCAGCGTCAATGTCGCGGGTCAGCAGCGCAAGGTGCCGCGTCGCCTGCTCAAGGCCGCTCGCCTCGGTCTGATCGACCTCGACAAGCGCTAGCCTTCCGCACGCAACCGAAAAGCGCTATCACGGGTGATAGCGCTTTTTCGCGTGTGCGGATTCGGCGGGCTTTCGACGTGCGGGCACAAATGTTGGGTCAATTTGCGGCGCGCCTCTCAGGCCACTCTCAGATAGCAGGTTGAGACTGTGCCTGTGCGCATTCTTGTCGTTGATGACGATCGCGCTGTGCGCGAATCTCTGCGCCGGTCGCTTTCCTTTAATGGTTACTCGGTCGAGCTTGCCCAAGACGGTGTCGAAGCCCTCGATCTGATCGCGAATGACCGGCCCGACGCCGTGGTATTGGACGTGATGATGCCGCGGCTCGACGGGCTGGAAGTCTGCCGGCAGCTCAGGAGCACCGGCGACGATCTGCCGATTCTCGTCCTCACGGCCCGCGACTCCGTTTCCGAGCGGGTGGCCGGGCTCGACGCGGGGGCCGACGATTACCTGCCCAAGCCGTTTGCTCTCGAAGAACTGCTCGCCCGGATGCGGGCGTTGCTGCGTCGCACGGTCTCCGATGACGGCGCGGATTCGCAGATCATGTCGTTCTCCGATTTGACGCTGGACCCGGTGACGCGTGAGGTCACGCGCGGTCAGCGCCAGATCAGCCTCACCCGCACCGAGTTCTCGCTTCTCGAGATGCTGATCGCGAATCCGCGTCGGGTGCTCACCCGTAGCCGCATCCTCGAGGAGGTGTGGGGATTCGATTTCCCGACCTCGGGCAATGCTCTCGAGGTGTACATCGGATACCTGCGCCGTAAGACCGAAGCGGAAGGCGAGCCCCGGCTGATCCACACCGTGCGCGGGGTCGGCTACGTGCTGCGCGAAACCCCACCCTGATCGGTGATGGCCCTCAACTCCAATTTCTGGCGGCCCACCACCGCGCTGCCGAACACCAGCTCACTGTCGCTGCGCTGGCGCGTGATGATGCTCGCGATGTCGATGGTGGCAATGGTCGTCGTCCTGATGGCGGTGGCCGTCTACGCCGTCGTATCCCGCGCGCTCTATGACGACCTCGACAACCAGCTGCACAGCCGGGCGCGACTGCTCATCGAGAGTGGATCGCTGGCCGCCGACCCCGGCAAGGCGATCGAAGGCACGGCCTACTCCGACGTCAACGCGATGCTCGTGATCCCCGGCCGGTCCATCTACACGGCCAACCAGCAGGGGCAGATGCTGCCGCTCGGGCAACCCGAGAAAGACGTCATCTCCGGGGAGCTGTTGATGTCGTTGCGCACCGCCAATCATCAGCGGGTGCTCGCGGTGCATCTGGCCAACGGCAGCTCGCTGCTGATCTCCAAGAGTCTGGCGCCCACCGGGCAGGTGCTGCGACGGCTCGGCACGGTGCTGCTCATCGTCGGCGGGATCGGCGTCGCGGTGGCGGCGATGGCAGGTGGTGCGGTCGCCCGGGCGGGCCTGCGCCCAGTCGGCAGACTCACCGAGGCCGCCGAACGGGTGGCGCGCACCGACGACCTGCGGCCGATCCCCGTCGTGGGCAGCGACGAACTCGCCCGGCTGACCGAGGCGTTCAACCTGATGCTGCGCGCCCTGGCCGAATCCCGCGAACGGCAGGGCCGCCTGGTGTCGGATGCCGGCCACGAACTACGAACACCGCTGACCTCACTGCGCACCAACGTCGAGCTCCTCATGGCCGCACAGGAGCCTGGCGCGCCCCGGCTCCCGGAAGAGGAGATGGCAGGGCTGCGTGCGGACGTGATCGCCCAGATCGAGGAATTGTCCACTCTGGTCGGCGATCTGGTGGACCTGACGCGTGACGACGCCGGCGGCATCACACCGGAACCGGTCGACATGACCGACGTCGTGGACCGCAGCCTCGAACGGGTCCGGCGGCGCCGCAACGACATCGAGTTCGATGTCGACGTGATCGGCTGGCAGGTGTTCGGCGACGGGCCCGGGCTCGGCCGGGCAGTGCTCAACCTCCTCGACAATGCCGCCAAGTGGAGCCCGCCGAACGGACGCGTCGGTGTGCGGCTGTACCAGATCGACCCGGTGCATGCCGAGCTTGTCGTGTCCGACCACGGACCCGGCATACCCCCACAGGAACGGCGCCTGGTGTTCGAGCGGTTCTACCGTTCGGCCGCGGCACGCGCGATGCCCGGCTCCGGTCTCGGGCTCGCCATCGTGCAGCAGGTCGTGCTGAAACACGGTGGTGCCCTTCGCATCGACGAAACCGTGCCGGGCGGCAACCCGCCGGGCACGTCGATCCACATGATGCTGCCGGGCCGACCGATCCCCGCGGGCGGCACGACACATGATCACAGCGACCATGACGAGGACACTGTCGGCGCCGAGAAAAGGTGAGACAGTTAACTCAGCCGGGGGGCGGTTCATGGGTAGGGCCGAATGATCTCTAAGTGGATTCTCAGTCCACCTATGCAACCTGATGGCCAGCACCTTCGTTGGACGTAGTGAGCACGACACAATCGCAGGACCCTTTAGAAGAGAGAGAAGCACCGCAGCGAGATGACGAACCATCCGAGGTACACACAGCAGCCGGACCAGCGTCCTGGCGCCGCGCCCGGTTACTCGGGTGGACGCCCTGACCCGTATCAGCAGCACTATGACTGGCGCTATGCCCAGCAGGCCCATCAGACGCAGCAGCAGGCTTATCGCGCGCCCTACGATCCGTACCGGATCCCGGCAAGCCCACAGCCGCCGGTCGTAGTGGCCAAGAAGCGGTCCAAGGCCGGACTGGCCGCCGGTGCGCTGGCCGTCGCGGTGGTCTCGGCCGGTGTTGGCGGCGGGGTCGCGACGCTCGTGCATCAGGACAGCCCGCGCCTCGGATCGTCGAGCAGTGCGGCGCCGACGGTTCCCGCGGCCGCCCTGCCGGCCGGCTCGGTCGAGCAGGTCGCGGCCAAGGTGGTGCCGAGCGTGGTCAAGCTCGAGACCGACCTGGGCCGGGCCTCCGAGGAGGGTTCGGGCATCATCCTGACCGCTGACGGGCTGATCCTGACCAACAACCATGTCGTCGAGGCCGCCAAGCCGGGGCCCGGTGCGCAGACGGCCGCGCAGACCAAGGTGACGTTCTCGGACGGCAGCACCAAACCATTCACCGTCGTCGGCACGGATCCCAGTAGCGATATCGCGGTGGTGCGGGCACAGGATGTGTCGGGTCTGACCCCGATCACGCTCGGCTCGTCGGCCAACCTGCGAGTGGGCCAAGACGTGGTGGCCATCGGATCGCCGCTCGGCCTTGAGGGCACCGTCACCACGGGCATCATCAGTGCGCTGAACCGCCCGGTCGCCGCGGGCGGCGACACCCGCAACCAGAACACCGTGCTCGACGCCATCCAGACCGATGCCGCGATCAACCCGGGCAACTCCGGCGGTGCGCTCGTCAACATGAATGGCGAACTTGTCGGCATCAACTCGGCGATCGCGACCATGGGCGGCGATTCGCCGCAGGCGCAGAGCGGATCGATCGGCCTTGGCTTCGCGATTCCCGTCGACCAAGCCAAGCGGATCGCCGACGAACTCATCCAGAACGGCACCGCATCGCATGCCTCGTTGGGCGTTCAGGTGGCCAACGACCGAGCCACTGACGGCGCCAAGATCGTCGAGGTCACCAACGGCGGCGCCGCTGCCGCTGCCGGTCTGCCAAGTGGCGTGGTGGTTACGAAAGTCGACGACCGCGTGATCAGCAGTGCCGACGCGCTCGTGGCCGCGGTCCGGTCCAAGGCTCCCGGTGAGAAGGTCACGTTGACCTACCTCGATCCGGCTGGCAAACCACAAACTCTGGAGGTCACCTTGGGTAGGGCCGAGCAGTGAGCACACTGACACCGGGCCGTGGGACGGTCACGTTGCGAGTGACATCAACGGTGGATGGGCCGCTGTCCGTCCCCACATATACGGTTGCAGACATGGAACAGCCAGGGGAGTTGGTGGGGCGCGCGCTCGTCGTCGTAGTCGATGACCGCACAGCGCATGGCGAAGAGGACCACAGCGGTCCGTTAGTCACCGAGTTGTTGGGTGAGGCCGGATTCGTCGTCGACGGCGTCGTGGTCGTCGCGGCCGACGAGGTCGAGATCCGCAACGCGCTGAACACTGCCGTTATCGGTGGAGTCGATCTCGTGGTGTCCGTCGGCGGTACCGGCGTGACTCCCCGCGACGTCACCCCGGAGGCGACCCGCGACATCCTCGACCGTGAGTTGCTCGGGATCTCCGAGGCGCTTCGTGCCTCGGGGCTGTCGGCGGGCATCGTCGACGCCGGGGTGTCCCGCGGATTGGCCGGCATCTCCGGAAGCACGCTCGTGGTGAACATCGCCGGATCGCGGGCCGCAGTCCGCGACGGCATGGCCACGTTGAGTCCGCTCGCGGTCCAGATAATCGGCCAGCTATCAAGCTTGGAGATCTAACCAAGACGAAACGGCGGCCAAACGGCCGCCGTTTTCGTAGGCGTGGCGAATGAGAAAGGAGCGGGGTGCTTGTGGTTACCAGCAGGTTAACAAGTGCCGCGCTCGGCGCTATGGTCGAATGTGATCTTCGTCACAAAGGGGAATGTCGATGACAGATCCGGACAAGCCGAGCCGCCACGCAGTTAACAAGATCTTCGGTGAGGAACTGCCGGGGATCGCGCCCGACGAACGTGACACAGCTTCGCCAGACGACGACGCCGACCACGACCGGTGGTTGCGGAGCAATATTCCGCCTCATCACGATTGAGCTGCGACAGGGCAGTGAACGCCTAAAACGCATGGTCACGGCCTGTGACTTGCGTCGCTCGTCTTTAGCAAAGCGAACTACGTCACATCATTGCCAGGTGGGCCAAGTCGCACCGTGACGCTGCAGTAAGTGATCTCTCAGCGCAATCTCAGCAAAGTTCTTCCGAATGGCCATACAGGTCCACGCATGTGTGTCCTTGCGTTGCCGGTCGGATGCCTCCCCGTTATGTTCCTCGTGTCAACGATGAGCGAAACGTAAGAGCAGCATGTGGAGTCTTTAATTCGCACCACATGAGGGTCTTGCAGGGTGTGTGGTCTGCATAGGGCCGGGCACCAAACAACAAAATCGGTGGACCTCCGGGATCCGCCGGCGACATAGCTAGGGAGAACATGAAGGCAATCAGTCGGGTGCTGATCGCGTTGGTTGCGGCCATCGCGGCTCTGTTTACGAGCACTGGCACCTCTCACGCAGGTCTGGATAACGAGCTGAGCCTGGTTGATGGTCAGGACCGCACCCTGACCATCCAGCAGTGGGACACCTTCCTCAACGGTGTGTTCCCCCTGGACCGCAACCGCCTGACCCGTGAGTGGTTCCACTCCGGTCGCGCCAAGTACATCGTCGCCGGCCCCGGTGCCGATGAGTTCGAGGGCACGCTGGAGCTCGGCTACCAGATCGGCTTCCCGTGGTCGCTGGGCGTTGGCATCAACTTCAGCTACACCACCCCCAACATCCTGATCGACGACGGCAACATCACCCAGCCGCCGTTCGGTCTGGAGTCGGTCATCACCCCGAACCTGTTCCCCGGCGTGTCGATCTCGGCTGACCTGGGCAACGGCCCCGGCATCCAGGAAGTCGCCACCTTCTCGGTCGACGTCTCCGGTGCGGCCGGCGGCGTGGCGGTCTCCAACGCCCACGGCACCGTGACCGGTGCGGCCGGCGGTGTGCTGCTGCGTCCGTTCGCTCGCCTGATCGCCTCGACCGGTGACAGCGTCACCACCTATGGCGAGCCCTGGAACATGAACTGACATCTCCCAGGCAAAAAACAGCCCCCGGCTTCGGCCGGGGGCTGTTTTTGTGTGCGCCGTATTCGGTCAGGTGCGGTCGGCGCTCGTGTGCTTCGCGGTATCCGGGCTGGGCCCGGTGCCGGGGCCGGTGACGTGCTTGCCAGTGGGTCCGTTGCCGTTCTCGGCGAGCAGATCGCGGATCTCGGTGAGGATGCTCAACTCGGTGTCCTGCGCCTGTTCGACCTCGCCGCGTTCGCGCAGTTTCTTGTAGGGCAGCACGATGACGAAGTACACCACCGCGGCGACGATGATGAAGTTGATCAACGCCGACAACACGGCGTTCAGGTCGACGAACTGCTCCGGATCGCCGCCGAGCGGAATCTTGAGAATGCCGTACTCGCGGTCACCTCCGGCGCCGACGCGATCGACCAGAGGCTGGACGACTTTCTCCGTGAACGCCGTGACGAGTCCGGTGAAGGCCGCACCGATGACCACAGCAACCGCAAGGTCGATGACGTTGCCCCGGGAGAGAAACTCTTTGAAGCCCTTTAACATGCGGGGACCCTTCCTGCAGTAACGAGTGAGTTGGTGGGACAAGCGAACACTAACCGAGTTCGGCGTGCGGCATCAGGATTGGACTGCTACGGTCTTCGCGGACTTCCAATTGAGTTGTGTGCCAGTGATATCGGAACGGAGGCGAGATGAGCCCACGTAAAGCCCGCACGGTTCTCGCGGGGTTGGCGGTGGGGTTCGGAATCACGCTCGCATTCGCACCCGCCGGCTGGGCGGAGCCTGCCACGCCCACGACGCCTGCCGTGCCGTCGGAGACGTCGACGACCGACGAGCTGACGGACATGGTGCTCGACGCGCTGGAGCAGGGTCCCGCGACGAGCACCGCGCCGGCGCCCCGGCCGGCTCAGTGAATCGTCAGCGTAACCGCCTGCACGAGGCTCGCGGCGGCCACCTCATTCGCTGAGCGAGCGGGCAGCGCCACGAGCGCGACTCGATTGCCGCCGGTTCCCTTGGGCTTGTCCGATACGAGCACGACCACCGCGTCGGTGGCCACCACCACCGGCCGCGCGGGCTGCGCGCCGGCCTGCTCGGCGCTCTCCGTCACAGTCAGTACGTCGACCACGTCACCCGGACGGATGAGGTCGAGCAATGCGGCATCGCCGAGCTGTAGCGGCACGATTCGCGCGTCGGGCCCGGCGGCGGATTCGGCCAGCCGCGGGCCGAGTACTCGGACGTCGGTCAGCACCTCGCCGCGGCGGACCGGCCCGGCCAGGGTGGCGCCGACCAGGTCGGCCAGATCGCTACGGGTGCCGTCGGGCAGGGTGGCCGCGCTGCGGCTCTCCAGCTGTACGTCCGCAGCGGTCAATTCGGTGCCTGGGGCCAGGTCACGCGTGGCCACCGCGATTTCGGCGTGATCGCCGCGCGGGTCCGACCGAACCGCGGCAACAGCGGCAAGCACGACCAACCCGGCGGCGACTGCTCGGCGCGCGGCAGCCGTGCGGGTCCAATCCGGGCGAAGGGCAGCAGTCAGCCGATGCAGTGCCGACGGATTGAGGGATTCGGCCATGGCGTCACCGTAGGCGCAACCGCGCCCGGCCAGAACGGTGAAATTGCCGGCCTGTGGATAACTCGGCTGTCAGCTCGAGGCGGCAGCGGCGGGCGTGGAGCTGGAGCTGCTCGACGAGCTGTCCGATGAGGAGGACGACGAAGACGAGGACTTCTCCGACGATCCGCTCTCCGAGCTCTTGGACGACGACCCGTTGGACGAGCTCTTGCTCGAGTCCCTGTTGTCAGTGCGGTAGAAGCCGCTGCCCTTGAACACCACTCCCACCGAGCCGAAGAGCTTGCGCAGCTTGCCGGAGCACTTGGGGCACGTCGTCAGCGCATCGTCGCTGAAGGCCTGCACCGCGTCGAACCGATTTCCGCACTCGGTGCACGCATAGGAATAGGTAGGCACGAAAACCTCCGAGTTCGTCAAACTTGTTAGCACTCTACCGGCTCAAGTGCTAGAACCGCTACGTGGGCCATGTCATTCCCGCGGGCCGGCGGCGCAGGCGCTCCCGAAGAGTAGCGGTACTGGCAGTGGTCGCGGTCATCCTGGCCGTCGTCGCGCTACTGGTTCTGGCCCGCGCACGCGAAGTCGATACCCCGGCCGCACCCCAGCCGTCGACGGCGGCCCGGCCGCACGACCCCGGCTATGACCATGCCCGCGCGTTGCTTGCCCAACTTCCGGTCAAGGGATGGGACCGGCACACCGACTACTCGCGCGCACTGTTCGGCGAAACCTGGAGCGACGACGTCGACGTCGAGTTCGGGCGCAACGGATGCAACACTCGCGACGACATCCTGCGCCGCGACCTGGCCGATCTCGTGGTGCGACCGGGCACGTGTTTCGCCGATCGGGGCCTGCTGCACGATCCGTACACCGGCACCGCCATCGGGTTCGTCCGCGGGCCCGACACGTCGGGTGCCGTGCAGATCGATCATCTGGTGTCGCTGTCGGACGCCTGGTACAAGGGCGCTCGTGAATGGGGCCCGCAGCGGCGCAAGGATTTCGCGAACGACCCGCGCAACCTCGTCGCGGTGGCCGCACAACCCAACTTCGACAAGGCTTTTCGCGACGCCGCGAGCTGGCTGCCACCCAACCCGGCTTTCCGCTGCGAATTCGTGGCAAGGCAAGTCGCCGTCAAAGCCGCCTATCGACTGTGGATTTCTGCCAAGGAGAAGCAGGCCATGACGGCGGTGCTGGCCGGCTGCTAGGCCCAGCCGGTCACGTCGGGTAGCGCGGCACGATCATCACCGGCACCGGCGAGTGCCGCAGGATCTTGGCCGCGGCCGAACCGAGGAACACGTGTGCGGTCTGTGCGGCGGCCCCCGAGCCGAGCAGCAGCATGTCGCCGGTCTCCCACGTCACGTCTTCCACTGCCGAGTGCCAATCCGGCCCGCTGCCGACGACCACGTCGACGTCGGGCACCGACGCGCGTTCACGAACACTGTTGAGCAGCTTGACGATGTCGTCGTACGTCCGACGCGACCACTGCTGTACGACCAAGTCCTCGGCCGCCGATTCGATCGTGCCGCTGAACGCCGCCACGTTGCGCACCGTGAAGGACACGATGCGCAGCGTCGCCGACCAGGACTTGGCCAGGTCGACGGCCGCCGGGATGAGCCCGTTGACGTCGGATTCGCCGCCGTAGGCCGCGGTGAGCCGTCGGATCCGCCCGGAACTCTGCGCATATCCGCGGGGCGCGATCGCGACCGGTACTTCCGCGGTGTGCACCAGGCGCTCGGTCACGCTGCCGAGCGCCACCCGGCCCAGCAGACCCGACGAGGACGATCCGACGACCACCAGGCTCGCCCGGTGTGCCGTGGTCAGCTCCGCCAAACCCGTTGGGACAGATGTGGCTTCGTGGATGAAGGTCGGGATCTCGACATCGCGGGGCAACGCCCGGCGCAGCGCCGACTCGGTCTGGGTCGTGATGTATCGCAGGTATTCCTGTTCGACCGGATCGCCCCTCGGCGGCCACGGCCGTTCGATCACTGCGGCCGCGACGACCGTGTCGCCGGTGGCGCGCGCGATCTGAGCCGCCAGGTGCAGCGGCGCGCTGCCCTGCCTGCTGGCACTGAACGCCGCCAGGATGGTCATGATGCGTGCTCCTCCGTGCGGATCCGTGAAACCACGTGGGTCACCGGAATCTTATGCTCGGCACGCGCCCGGTCGACGACGTCGAAGCGCTGCCACACCGACTCTGCCGGCGGCAGTGTGGATATCACGATCTGGTCGGGACGGAATGTGTTGACGGCCGTGGCCAGAGCACGCAGCGGCCGGTAATCACCCACTTCGCCGTTCGCCTCGAGATCGTCCGAGCGCAACGTGGCCAGCGTGTGTTCGAGCCGGCGCTGTGCGGCCTGCTGGGTGGCTTCGGAGATGTCGAGCGGTCCGTGCGTGGCGGCCACGCCGGTGTCGATCGGGCTTGCGGGCACCACCACGTGATAGGTGGATTCGCGATCGGCGCCGATGCGGCGAAGCTCGTCGAGCAACTCGTCCGAGTGCACGGTCTGGTTGGCCAGCACGAGGACCCGGTGCGGGTGCGGTGTCGGCGCGACACCGGCCACCTCGGGCCGGCGTCGGATGAACCACCGGTTCGCCAGGAACAGCGCGATCACCACCGCCCACGAACACAGACTCAGGATCAACGCCTTACGGTTCTCGCCGCCCTGTAGGAACATCTGCACCAGGATCGCCCCGATCGCCAGCGCGGTGAGCACCGACAGCACCGGGAACAACCACATCTTCACCTTGAGCTCGGAATCCGGTGTGCGGTAACGCAACACGATCTGCGAGACCGCGATCAGCAGATAGACGAACAGGATCACCGCGCCACTGGAGGCCAGCAGGAACGCGAAGATCGTGTCCTCGAAGAACGCGGCGGCGATGACGCAGATGAGACCGATCACCGACGAGGTCAGGATCGCCGCCGCAGGGACGCCGCGCCGGGTCACCGCGACGAGTTGGGCCGGCGCCTCACGACGCGCGGCCAGCACGAACAGCATCCGCGACGCGGTGTACATGCCCGAGTTCAGGCAGCTCAGCACGGCCGTGAGAACCACGGCGTTCATGATGTGGTCGGCGTAGGGGATGCCCATCTCGGTGAACGCCGCGACGAAAGGCGATGCGGCGGTCTGCTCGCTGTTCCACGGCAGGATCGTCACGAGCAGGAACGCCGAGCCGACGAAGAAGATCGCGATGCGCAGGATCACCGAATTGGCGGCCTTGGCCACGGCGCGCTCGGGATCCGATGACTCCGCGGCGGCGATCGTCGCGATCTCGGCACCGACCATCGAGAAGATCACGGTGACGACGCCGACCGTGATGGCCGTGACGCCCAGCGGGAAGAACCCGCCGTGCGCGGTCAGATTGGAGAAATCCAGGCTCTTCTGAGGCCACAGGCCGAGGACGAACAACGAGCCGAGCCCGATGAACACCAGGATCGCGGCGACCTTGACCCCGGCGAACCAGTACTCGAACTCGCCGAACGACGCGACCGAGAACAGGTTGGTCGCGGTCATCGCGATCAGCAGGATCAGCGCCGTCAGCCACAGCGGCACATCCATCCAGTACTGGATGATCTTCGCGCCGGCGATCGCCTCGAAGCCGACCACGATGACCCAGAAATACCAGTACAGCCAGCCCACCGAAAAACCTGCCCAGTTGCCCATGGCGTTGCGTGCGTAGTCCGCGAAGGATCCGGTCGAGGGATTGGCCACGGCCATCTCGGCCAGCATCCGCATCACCATGATGATCAGCACGCCCGCGAGCGCATAGGTGATGAAGGTTCCCGGCCCGGTGTCGCCGATCACCACACCGGAGCCGACGAACAGGCCCGCACCGATGACCCCGCCGATCGCGATCATGCGCAGCTGCCGTTGGCTCAGCGCCTTCTTGAGTCCCAGGGTTTCGCCCATTTCGGTCACCGGCCCTCCGTGAGAAGTGATTGAAGTCACATACCCACTTCGGGGGCTTTGCTCACAGGGCTCTTCCGTGGCCGACGCGTTTCAGCGGCCGAGCGGCACGATTCCGCCGTCCGGCGTCAGCGCATGCGTCATGCGGACGTCGTGCGGTTCGGCGGGCAACTCGTCGAGCAGTTCCTCGTCGCGCACCACCGCGACCAGTCGCGCGTCCGGCGCGACGCAGCCCAGCGTGCGGTCGTAGAAACCGGCGCCGCGCCCCAGGCGGGAGCCCGACCGGTCGACGGCCAGCGCGGGCACGAGGATGACGTCGGCCTCGCCTGCCGCCTCGGCGGGCAGCCACGGCGGCGGTGGCTCGCGCAGTCCGAACTCCGCGTCGAGCAGACCGCCCGGCCGGTAAGTGCCCCACTGCATGGGCATCGGCACGCCGTCGGAGTTGTGGCGGGCGATCGGAAGCAAAACTCGCACACCGAGATTCAGCAAGGTGTCCAGCATTGCCGGCGAGCCCGGCTCGGAGCCGACCGGTACGTACGCGCAAACCGTCTGGCCATGGGCGACCAGCGCGGGCAGCCAGCCGCGCAGGGCGGTGGCCTCTGCGTCGCGGATGTGCTGAGCCAGCCCGCGCCGTTTTCGCAAAAGCGCAGCGCGTAACTGGTTCTTCGTCCTTTGCACCACGACCTCCACCATTTCAAATTGGGCGTTAATGTGTGAACGATGACCACGCCTCCAAAGGCACCTGAGGTGCCTATTCCCTACACAGCGGTCGTCCCGGCTGCGGGTCTGGGGACGCGTTTTCTGCCGGCGACCAAGACCGTGCCCAAGGAACTGCTGCCCGTCGTCGATACGCCCGGCATCGAACTCGTGGCCGCCGAGGCCGCCGAGGCCGGTGCCGAGCGTCTGATCATCATCACCTCGGAGGGTAAGGACGGGGTGGTCGCCCACTTCGTCGAAGACCTCGTGCTCGAGGGCACGCTCGAAGCCCGCGGCAAGAAGACGATGCTCGAGAAGGTGCGACGCGCGCCGGCCCTGATCAAGGTCGAATCGGTGGTTCAGGCCGAGCCGCTTGGCCTGGGCCACGCCGTCAGCTGTGTCGAGCCTGCCCTGTCGCCCGACGAGGACGCCATCGTCGTATTGCTGCCCGACGATCTGGTGCTGCCGACCGGCGTGCTCGAGACGATGTCGAAGGTACGGGCCAAGCGCGGTGGCTCGGTGCTGTGCGCGATCGAGGTGCCTGGCGACAAGATCAGCGCCTACGGCGTGTTCGACGTCGAGCCCGTGCCCGACGCGGCCAATCCGAACGTGCTGCGGGTCAAGGGCATGGTCGAAAAGCCCAAGGCCGAGGATGCGCCGTCGCCGTACGCCGCGGCCGGCCGCTACGTCCTCGACCGGGCGATATTCGATGCGCTGCGCCGCGTTTCGCGCGGTGCCGGCGGCGAGATCCAGTTGACCGACGCCATCGCGCTCCTCATCGAAGAGGGCCATCCGGTGCACGTCGTCGTGCACCGCGGCGCTCGACACGACCTGGGAAATCCCGGCGGCTACCTGAAGGCTGCGGTTGACTTTGCCTTGGAACGGGATGACTACGGCCCTGAACTGCGGCAGTGGTTGGTCGAACGACTGGGTCTGGCCGAACGTGAAGTAGGCGGTAGCACTAGCCAGTAGTGCACTACCCCTGGCCGCGCGCCGGACCCGGCTGACGGGTAGAAAGGCGTGTTGTGCGTTCGGTGGAGGAGCAGCAGGCTCGGGTGGCGGCCGCCGCGGTGGCACCAAGGCCGGTGCGGGTGGCCATAGCCGAATCGCAGGGTCTGATGTGCGCCGAGGAGGTTGTCACCGAGCGGCCCATGCCGGGATTCGATCAGGCCGCCATCGACGGCTACGCGGTGCGCAGCGTGGATGTCCTCGGCGTGGGGGACGCCGACTCCGAGGACGGCAGCGGCGAGATCAGCCTGCCGGTGATGGGGGCGATCGAGGCGGGCGCGCGCACACCGAGCCGGCTGCAACCGCGTCAGGCCGCGCGTGTGCAGACCGGGGCGCCGATGCCGACACTTGCCGACGCGGTGCTGCCGCTGCGGTGGACCGACGGGGGCCAGAACCGGGTTCGGGTGCTGCGTGGCGTGCGGTCGGGCGCCTACGTCCGGCGCACCGGCGACGATGTGCAGCCCGGTGACGTCGCGGTACGGGCCGGAACGATCATCGGCGCGGCACAGGTCGGTCTGCTCGCGGCGGTCGGGCGCGATCGGGTGCTGGTGCATCCGCGGCCCCGGCTGTCGGTGATGTGCGTTGGCGGTGAACTCGTCGACGTATCCCGCACGCCCGGCACCGGGCAGGTCTACGACGTCAACTCCTACGCGCTAGCCGCGGCGGGCCGCGATGCCGGCGCCGAGGTCAACCGCGTCGGCATCATCAGCACCGATCCCGGCGAATTGCGCGAAACCGTTGAGGGCCAAGTCAATCGCAACGAGATCGTGGTGATCGCGGGTGCGGTCGGCGGCGCGGCCGCCGAGTCCGTGCGTACGGTGCTGTCGGAGCTCGGCGATATGGAGGTCACCCGGATCGCCATGCATCCGGGTTCGGTTCAGGGTTTCGGACAGCTCGGGCGGGACCGGGTGCCGGTCTTCCTGTTGCCCGCCAATCCGGTCAGCGCGCTCGTGGTGTTCGAGGTCATGGTGCGTCCGCTGATCCGGCTGTCGTTGGGTAAGCGGCAGCCGATGCGGCGCATCGTGCAGGCCCGCACGCTGGCCCCGATCAGCTCGGTGCCGGGCCGCAAGGGCTATCTGCGTGGTCAGCTGATGCGCGACCAGGACACCGGGGAGTACCTGGTGCAGGCGCTCGGCGGTGCGCCGGGTGCGTCCACCCATCTGCTCGCCACACTCGCCGAGGCAAATTGTCTGGTCGTGGTTCCCAGCGAGGTCGAAGAGGTCCGCACCGGCGAGACCGTTGATGTTGCTTTTCTGGCCCAACGGGGCTGAAGCGTCATGGGTCTCTTCCGCGCCGAGGGTCCGCATCCGGGTTGGCCCGATTGTGTGGGTCCACTGCGCGTACCCGCCGGTGTGGTGCGGTTGCGTCCCGTCCGGTTACGCGATGCGGCGACGTGGAGCCGGATCCGGCTCGCCGACCGGGAACACCTTGAGCCGTGGGAACCGGTCACCGGAGCGGAATGGACTGTGCGCCATGCGGTTTCGTCATGGCCGGCGGTCTGTTCGGGCTTGCGTTCGGAAGCCAGACGGGGGCGGATGCTGCCGTATGTGATCGAGCTCGACGGGCAGTTCGTCGGTCAGCTGACGATCGGCAACGTCACGCACGGGGCGCTGCGGTCCGCGTGGATCGGCTACTGGGTGGCCAGTTCGAAGACCGGTGGCGGCATCGCGACGGCCGCGCTCGCACTCGGGCTCGACCACTGTTTCACCGGTGTCCGGCTGCATCGGGTCGAGGCCACGGTGCGGCCCGAGAACGCGCGGAGCCGGGCGGTGCTCGCGCGCGTCGGATTCCGCGAAGAAGGCTTGCTGCGACGCTATCTCGAAGTGGACGGGGCGTGGCGCGATCACCTGCTCGTGGCGATCACCGTGGAGGAGTTGTCGCAGCCGGCCGCGCATGCGCTCGTGCAGGCCGGCCGCGCCAGGTGGGCGTGAGCTTCACGGCGCGCCGAGCGCCGAAATTGCACTCACGGTCGTGATTTCTCCGGATATACAGCCCTGGAAGCAAATTCGGCGGGAAGCGATTTCCGAAGCTGTTACAAATGTGACATTTGTGACTGGTGGTGCTTGTCTCCAGCGAATTACAGGTGTGTAATTGTCCTCGGCGCGCCTCCATGGATGCGCTGGTCACAGACCTAGCCTGGAGGGGAAAGGAGCAGGCGTCATGCCAAGCATCCCCCAATCATTGCTGTGGATCTCCCTCGTCGTGCTCTGGCTCTTCGTGCTGGTCCCGATGTTGATCAGCAAGCGTGACTCGGTTCGTCGCACCAGCGACGTCGCCTTGGCGACGCGCGTGCTCAACAGCGGGCGCAATGCGCAACGGCTACGGCGCGGTCCCGCCGCCGGCCATCACAGCGACCCGCACTGGCAGCCCGAGGCAGACCACCTCGACGAGGACCTCGACGGCGAACTCGACGACGTCGACGACGAACCGCGCCGCACCGTGGTCGTGGCGGCAGCCGTCGCCGAGGAGCCCGAGCCCGACTACCTCGATGTTGACATCGTCGAGGAGGATTCCGGAGCCCTTCCGGTCGGCGCGACTGTCGCTGACTCTGAACCCGAGCCCGAGGCTGCGGTCGAAGAGGTCGCCGAGGCCGAAGAGGCCGAGCCCGTCGCTGAGGCTCAATCAGACCAGCTGCCACTGGATCTCGATGACCCCGAGGATCTCATCGATGACAGTGATGAGCATGAGGACCGTTCCGACCCGACGGACGACGAATACGAGTACGTCGACGACTCGTCGGGTCTGGAGGCCGAATCCGATGGCGACGACCGCGATCAGCGGACGGAGACTCCCGTCGCGTCGCTGAGCGCCAACCGGCAACGCCGCTACGAATCCAAGACCGCCGCCCAGGTGAGCGCACGCAAGTACAAGTTCCGCAAGCGCGTGCTCGCGGTGTTCGCGGTCGTGCTCATGGTGTCGGCGGCCATGGCGTTCCTGGTGAACCCCACGGCGTGGTGGGTGTGTGGCACCGCGGCCACCCTGACGGTGCTGTACCTGGCGTATCTGCGCCGCCAGACCCGCATCGAGGAACAACTGCGCCGCCGCCGCGCGCAGCGGATGATGCGGTCGCGGCTGGGCGTCGAGAACACCGACGATCACAAGCTCGACGTCGTGCCGGCACGGCTGCGCAGGCCCGGTTCGGTGGTCCTTGAGATCGACGACGAAGACCCGATCTTCGAGCATCTGGACTATGCGCCGTTCTCACGTGAATACGATCTACCACGGGCTTCCGGGCAGTAGGCCGGTCGGTTTCTGTAGTTGGGCACTGGGCTGGTAGCCTGTGCTACCGGTATCAGGGGCTATGGCGCAGTTGGTAGCGCGACTCGTTCGCATCGAGTAGGTCAGGGGTTCGATTCCCCTTAGCTCCACTTCAGTTCGACGTTCGCGGCGGCTCGGCTACGGCCGGGATGGAAACGCCCGCCGTGCGATTACGACCACGGCAAGTCCCGCGGAGATCAGCGTGATCGCACTGATCGGCAGGGCGCCGATCCCGGCGACGTTCAGCAATCCGGCGCCGATTGCCGCACCACCCGCGATGCCCAGGTTGGCGCTCGCGTTGACCCACGCGCCCGCGAGTTCCGGAGCGACGGCGTGGCACCGGACGGCGCAGGCTTGATAGATCGACGCCATACCGCCGAACGCGCCGTTCCACAGTGCGACCGCGAGCAGCACCCACGTCAGTGCCGGGTACGTGAGGGCCAGTATGGCGAGCCCGCCGATGACGATCAGCAGGACCGCGGTGGCCGTTCGCCGTGGATTGCGGTCCAAAGCCTTTGCGCTGCAGAACAGTCCGATTACCCCGCACGCGCCGCAGACCAGGAGCGCAGGCCCGACGAACGCCGAGCCGAGTCCGGACGACAGCAGCACCACGCTGATGTAGGTGTAGATGCTGAACTGCCCGAGCCACGTCAGCGCGTTGGCGCCGACGACCGCGGCCAGGCTGGCCCGGCTGCCGCGTGCCGTGCCTGCCGGGTGGTCGCCGGAGACGCTCGGAAGCAGGCGTGTGACAAGCGCCAGGATCACCACCGCGACGCAGGCGAGTACGGCGAACGACACCCGCCAGCCGAAGGCCGTCCCCAGTGACGTGGCGAGTGGCACGCCGAGAACGATTCCCACCGATGCGCCGCCGCCCGCGATGGCGAGCGCGCGACCGACGTAAGCCGACGGCACGAGTCGCGGCGCGTAGCCGATGCACAGCGAGAAGAACAGGGCATGGCTGATGCCCCCGATCACGCGCCCGGCGGCAACCAGCGCGAACACCGGTGCCGCGGCAACCATGACGTTGCACACCGCGTAACCGAGAAGCGTGAGCAACAGCAGCGGTTTGCGGCCGAATCGTGCGGTGACGACCGTCAGCGGCACGGCCAGCGTGGCGACCATGGCCGCGTAGAGGCTGACGAGCAGGCCCGTCAGCGATGCCGACACGCCGAACGTCGTCCCGATCTCGGGCAGTAGCCCGACCGGCAACAACTCGGTGGTGACGGCCAGGCAGGACGCGGCGGCCAACGACAGCAGGCCAGGCAGATTGGCCCGCAGACCCGACGCCGATCGCGTGGATTCGCCCTGTGTCAGAGGCGTTGCCGTCATGGTGCCGAATATACTCAGAGGTCGAGTTAAATCAAGTGGGATATTTGTTCAATGCCGACCGAGCGCCGACCCGCATCTCAGCTGCGCTGGTACAGCGCGGCCAAGATGATCGGGTTGGTGCGGTCTCAGCCGGGTATCACCCGAGCCGTCGCCGCCCAGCGGCTTCGTATGAGCAGCGGCGGCGCGACCGATCTGCTGGCCCGATTGCGGCGCGTACACCTGCTCGACGAGACTCCGGCGCCCGCACAGGGCCGGGGAAGGCCGACGACCGTGCTGGGTCCGCATCCCGACGGGCCACTCGTTCTTGTCGCCGACCTACGCCCGGGGGACTGGCGGCTCGCGCAAGCCGGGTTCGACGGCGTGCCGCACATCGTGGCCGAGGGGAGATCGGGCGAGCAGGCGCGGCTGCTCGACGACATCGCAAGCGAGATCGCCAAGGCCCACCGGAAACACGCCGGCCGAGTGCGAGCCGTTGCGGTCGCGGTGGCGGGGACGGTAAGCGATTCGAGGCTCGTGCAATTCACGCCACGCGGCTGGAGCGGCATCGACCTCTCGGCGATCATGTCGCGGCTACCGGCCCGGACCAAGCCGCCGCTGCTGCTCGGCAACGACGCGACACTGGCGGGGCTGGCCGAGGCACGCGCCGGATCGGCCCGCGATGCGGGCACCGCGCTGCACCTGATCATCACGGTCGGTATCGGCGGCACGCTGATCGTCAACGGCGAGCCCGTCACCGGTTCCCACGGTGCCGCAGGCGAATACGGACACATACCGTTCGGTGACCCCGGCCTCCGCTGCCCGTGCGGCGCCCGCGGCTGCTGGGATCAGACGGTCGACGGACGCGCGCTGGCACGCCATCTCAAGCTGCCGCAGCCCCGCGACCCCATCGCGTTCGCCTATGAACAGCTGAAGGCCGACCCGGTGCCGCCGAAGCTGCGGGCCGCGTTCGGTGCCGTGGCGACCGCGCTCGGCCGCGGCGTCGCGGGGCTCGTCAACATCCACGATCCCGACATCGTCACACTGGGCGGCCTGGCACCCCCGCTGCGCGCGGCCGCGCCAGAAGCGTTCGAAACGGCATACCGCGACGGATTGATGACGTTCCGGAAGGCTTCGGCGCCCCCGGTCCGCGACGGACTCCTCGGCGAGGACGCCCCGATGTACGGGGCCGCGGCGCTGGCCATCGATCACGTGACAACCGAAGCGGCACTCGCGGATTGGGCCGAACTGCACTCGTAGACCACCGAGGTGGCCGACTCGGCGGGCCAAGCCGAGGCTAGTGTCCTCACATGGCATCTCCACCGCGGGTGCTGATCGTCGGAGCCGGCATCGCCGGTCCCGCTGTCGCGTACTGGCTTGTGCGGCACGGATATCAGGTCACGCTCGTGGAACGCACGGCCGAACTGAGAACCGGCGGGCATGCGGTCGACATCCGCGGCACCGCGCTCGAAGTCGTCGAGCGGATGGGCCTGGCGTCAGCGGTACGCGATCATCGCACCAATATCCAGACGCTTTCGGCGGTGCGGGGCGCCGGCTCACAGGCTGGCTCACGCACGTACGACGTCGCGTTGCGCCCGCTGCACGACGCGCGTGGCGATCGGGAGATCGAGATCATGCGTGAAGATTTGGTGAGAATGTTGTACTCCGCGGTACGCGATGACGTCGAGACGGTATTCGGCGATTCCGTGCGTGCCATATCTCAGCCTGCCGATCGGCCGGCAGCGGTCGAGTTCGCCAGTGGGCGCCGCGGCGAGTTCGATCTCGTGATCGGTGCGGACGGGCAACATTCGTCCGTCCGGTTGCTGGCCTTCGGCGACGAGGACCGATTCATCCGTCCGCTCGGGGCCTATGTCTCCATATTCACGATCGACAACGTGCTCGGATTGTCCGATCGCGCCATTCTCTATAACGAACCCAACCGTGCCGCGGCGGTGTTCACGGTGCGCGGCAATCAGCGGGCCAAGGCGTTGCTGCTGTTTCGGTCCGAACCCCTGGATATCGACCTTCGTGACGACGCGGCGCACAAGGCGCTGCTCGCGCGGCGGTTCGCGTCGATGGGCTGGCGCACCGCGGAACTCATCGACGCCATGGCGGGCGCCTACGACTTCTACTTCGACGAGATGAGTCAGGTTCACTTGCCGCAGTGGTCGACTGGGCGGGTGGCGCTGCTGGGCGATTCGGCGTTCGGCCCGTCGCCGCTGTCCGGTCAAGGTACGTCCCTGGCGTTGATCGGCGCGTACCTCCTGGCACATGCCCTGCGGGAGGGGTCACGCAGTGTAGCCGCATTCATGCGGTGGGAGCGGGGTTTTCGGCCCAATGTGATCGAGAATCAGCGCCTGGCCGCATCCGGCATGCGCATGCTGCTTCCGTCCACTCGTCGCGCGATCGTGGCACGGAATCAGGCGTTGCGTGCCATGCCGTTGTTGGTGCGTTTGGGCCGTGGTTTCGGCAGCCGTATCGAGCGGGCGTCACGTGCCGTCCGGCTGCCCAGCGAATGAAATCGTGCCGGAATTTGCTGCTCGACGCCGTTATGGCGGGCAGGCGACACACTAGCTTTTGCCAGATTTGACGGTTCGTGTTGAACTGACGCGCCCGACAATGATTCGGCGAATGCGATCTGCGCCATGATTCTCAAATGCCGGACCCGGCAACTGATCTGCCATTTTCATTGCTGGAGATTTCGCAGTATTTTCGGAGCAGAATCAATACCCCCCTTAGTAGGGGAACGGGGTGCCGGTGGAGTAGCCTGCCTTGAGCAGATTGGCCAGTTGGGGGATTGTGGTGGCGAACGATCTGAGAGTCGACCCGGGCGGGCTCAGGGCAGGCGCTATAAGCAGCGAGATGATCGCTGCCGAATTGACGACGGCGTCCGTCGGTGTCGCCTCGGGCAGCCCTACCCACACGGGTGTGTCGGCGATGGACGCCGCCGTGTCCGCAGTCCGGATCCGCCAATCCACACGCGTGAGTGCACAGGCCGGAGACATGCTGGCCGGCGCCAGCCGGTTCGAGGCCGTCGATGAGGAAACCGCTGGGGGCCTGGCGGAGTTGATGTGAGCTCGACTGACAACGCTGGGTCATCCGATGAAGAACTGACCCGCTCCCGGATAGAGGCCTGGGACACAACGCATCTCGACGACGCGGCGGCTCGCTGGCGTCAGATGGCGGCGCAGTCCGAGGAGTTGTTCGAGTGGCACCGGCAGAACGTGGCTGCCCCCGGTGGGACCGAATGGTCCGGTGACGCCGGGGAGTCCGCGTTGAATAGGGTCACCACCGATGCCGCCGTCGTCCGCAAGCAGGGCGACATTCAACGTGAGGCCGCCAACATCGCCGAGGATGGCAGCAGGGACCTTCGGCTCGCCGTGGGCCAGGTACTCGACGCCATTGCCGCGGCCGAGGCCGACGGGTTCGAGGTCGGCGAGGACCTGTCGGTCCGGGATACCCGCCGCATCGACGTCTCCACGATGGCCAAGCGCTACACCGCTTCCCGTGAACATGCCGAGGATATTCGGTGGCACGCCGAACGGCTCGTGCAGACCGACATCTATCTCGGCCAACGACTTCAAGGAAAAGCGCTCGAGCTCGACGGGATGCAGTTCGAGGCCTGAGCGGCTTGACCTGAACGTTCATTGAGGTTCTAAGTTTCCCATCATGAACACGATGGGCCCGTTCGGGATAGCCGTGGATGTCGGCGCCGAGTACTTGGAAACCGCTCCGGAGATCGAAGCTCTCGGCTTCGGCACGCTGTGGGTCAACGGCGGTCAACTGGATCGTCTCGATCGGCTGCGTGAACTCATCGAGGCTACGACCCGAGCGGTGGTCGCCCCGGCGGTCGTCATGCCGGACGGCTACCGCCCGGGCGAACTGGGTGAGTTCTATCGCCGGGTCGAAGACCGCACTCCGGGTCGTCTGGTGATGGGATTGGGGCCGCTCGCCGGGGCGCACGCGTCGAGCCGGTTGGCCCAATACTTCGGCGATCCGGAGTTCTCCATCCCGCCGAACCGCCGGCTGCTGGCGGCCTTCGGGCCGAGCCGGCTCGCGCTGGCGCGCGAGTATTGCGCCGGTGCGGTGCCGATGCTGTTCACCCCGCAAGGCACCGCCGCGGCGCGACGACGGCTCGGTCAGGACCGCATCCTCGCGCTGGGCCAGTACGTCGTGATGGACGAGAACCCCGAGACCGCCCGCGACACCGCGCGCGTTCCGCTGCGCTTTCTGTTCTCGATGCCCAGCTACGTCAACTCCGCTCTGCGGCAAGGCTTTACCGAGGATGATGTCAACGGCCTGAGCGATCGGCTGGTGGATTCGCTGGTGGCGTGGGGGACATCCGGCCAGATCGCGGAACGGCTGCGCGAACAACGGACCGCCGGTGCCGATCACGTCTACGCCACGGTGCTGCATGACGGCCAACAGCCCGGAGTGTTGGACGCGGCGAGAGCGTTGGGGCCGTTATTGTTCAGCAAGTGATCCGTACCTGCGGATCTATGTGCGGCATACGTCCGCAGATGCGGTTGTATCGGGCCCGCTGGCTCGCTACGCTGACGCGGTGCCGGAGATCAGGGTCCGCGACGCGGCCGAGTTGCTCGGAGTCAGCGATGACTCGATTCGGCGCTGGATCGACGACGGCGTGCTGCCCGCGCATCTGGACTCCTCCGGGCGCAAGGTGATCGAGGGTGCGGCGCTCGCGGCCTTCGCGCGCGCCCATGCCGCCGCCGCACCCAAAGACCCGCTGCGTATCGGAAGTTCGGCGCGGAATCGGTTCGCCGGTCTGGTCACGAACGTCGTCGCCGACGAGGTCATGGCCGAGGTCGAGATGCAGTGCGGCCCATTCACCGTCGTGTCGCTGATGAGCAGTCGGTCGGTACGGGATCTCGGTCTCGAACCCGGCAGTGTCGCAGTGGCGGTGGTCAAAGCCACCACCGTGATCGTGGAGACCCCGAAAGGACAGTCATGACCCGTGCGCGGGCCGGTGCGGCGGTGCTCGCCGCGATAACGCTCGTCAGTGCTTGTGCATCGGAGCCGTCCCCGCCTGCCGGAGATTCGATCGTGGTGTTCGCCGCCGCGTCGCTGAAACCCGCGTTCACCGAGATCCGCGAACAGTTCGAGGCGGACAACCCCGGTGCGAAAGTCGAGTTCTCGTTCGCGGGTTCCTCGGACCTGGTCACCCAGCTGACCCAGGGGGCCGACGCCGACGTGTTCGCCTCCGCCGACACCCGCAACATGGACAAAGCCGCACAGGCCGGTCTTGTTGACGGCGATCCCGTCAACTTCGCGACCAACACCCTCACGATCGCCGTCGCGCCGGGAAACCCCAAAGGCATCAAGAGTTTTCACGATCTCGTCAAGCCCGGGGTGGCCGTCGTGGTGTGCGCGCCGCCGGTGCCGTGCGGCGGTGCGACCGAAAAAGTCGAGAAGGCTACCGCGGTGACCTTGTCACCCGTGAGCGAGGAGACGTCGGTCACCGACGTCCTCAACAAGGTGACCAGCGGACAAGCCGACGCCGGCATCGTTTACGTCACAGATGCTGCGGACGCCGGTGACAAGGTCACCAGCGTTCCGTTCCCCGAGGCCGCCCAGGCCGTCAACACGTATCCGATTGCGGTGCTCAAGGACTCGCAGAACTCCGAGCTCGCGAACCGCTTCGTCGATCTCGTCACCGGCGAAGCGGGCCAAAAGGTGCTCGCCGAAGAAGGATTCACCAAGCCCTGACCGAACGGGCGGTCGCGCCGTAGCCTGGGGGACGTGGCCGAACTGACCGAGGCCAGCGCCGCCGACCTCGCTGCTCTGGAGTTCTTCGCCGGATGTCGGCCGTCCAGTCTGGTGGAGCTCGCCGCCCAGCTACGTCCGCTGCAGGCTGCTGCCGGCCAGGTGCTGATCCGGCAAGGCGACCAGGCAGTGACCTTCATGCTGATCGAATCCGGTCGCGTCCAGATCAGTCATGCGGTCCCGGACGCCGAACCCGTGGTCCTCGACATCGAACCCGGCCTCATCGTCGGGGAGATCGCCCTGCTGCGCGACGCCCCGCGCACCGCCACCGTCATCGCGACCGAGGCCGTCACCGGCTGGATCGGTGACCGCGATGCGTTCGACACCATCCTGCACCTGCCCGGGATGTTCGACCGGCTCGTGCGGATCGCCCGCCAGCGGCTCGCGGCGTTCATCACGCCCATCCCGGTGCAGGTGCGCAACGGCGACTGGTTCTATCTGCGTCCGGTGCTGCCCGGCGATGTGGAACGTACTCTCAACGGTCCGGTCGAGTTCTCCAGCGAGACCCTGTACCGCCGTTTCCAGTCGGTGCGCAAGCCCACCAAGGCGCTGCTGGAGTACCTGTTCGAGGTGGACTACACCGATCACTTCGTGTGGGTGCTGACCGAGGGTGCGCTGGGACCGGTGATCGCCGACGCCCGGTTCGTGCGGGAGGGCCACGACGCGACGACGGCCGAGGTCGCGTTCACGGTGGGTGACGACTATCAGGGCCGCGGAATCGGCACCCTGTTGATGGGGGCTCTGGTGGTCTCGGCGGGATATGTTGGTGTCCAACGTTTCTCCGCACGCGTACTGAGCGACAATTACGCCATGCGAAGGATTCTCGATCGGCTCGGCGCGACGTGGCAGCGCGAAGATCTCGGGGTGGTGGTGACCGAGGTGGACGTGCCGCCGGTCGACACCGTTCCGTTCTCGCCCGATCTGATCGGCAAGATCCGCGACGCCACACGCCAGGTCATCCGGGCGGTGAGCCAGTGAGGCCGCAACTCAACAAGGACACCAAGGTGTGCATCTCGCTGGCCGCACGGCCCAGCAACATCGGCACCCGGTTCCACAACTACCTCTACGAACAGCTCGAGCTGGACTTCTTGTACAAGGCGTTCACGACCACCGACATCGCCGCCGCGATCGGCGGGGTCCGCGCGCTGGGAATTCGGGGCTGTTCGGTCTCGATGCCGTTCAAACGGGACGTGATGCGCCTCGTCGACGACATCGAGCCGTCGGCTCGTGCGATCGACGCCGTCAACACGATCGTCAACGACGACGGACATCTCACCGCGTCGAACACCGATTACGTCGCCGTGCAGACGCTGATCGACGGCCTCGATCCGAGCGACGCCGTAATCATCCGCGGTAGTGGCGGTATGGCGAATGCGGTGGGAACCGCTTTCCGGGACAAGGGGTTTCGTAGCGGCGTGATCGTCGCGCGGAATCGTCAGGCGGGTCCCGCGCTCGCCGAACGCCTCGGCTACGACTACGCGCCCGAGGTCAGTGACCTGACCGCCCCGGTCGTCGTCAACGTCACCCCGATCGGAATGGCCGACGGCCCCGACGAGCACCGCAGCGCATTCGAGGCGGACACGATCGAGGCCGCGCACACCGTGTTCGACGTGGTCGCCATGCCGGCCGAAACGCCCCTGATCGTCGCCGCCAGGGCAGCGGGCAGGCGCGTGATCACCGGCGCCGAGGTGATCGCATTGCAGGCCGCCGAGCAGTTCGAGCGCTACACGGGCGTGCGGCCGACTGCCGAGCAGGTGGCCGCCGCGTCGGAGTTCTCCCGCTCCTGAGTTTGCCGCCGAGCTGACGGATTGTGCTGCGCGACGTGGCGCGACGCGGTTGGATGCTGGAGGAGTTACCCCGTGTGCCGCCTGCCGAACCGATCGGAGCCTGATGCACTATCTGCTCTTGGGCCCGATGTCGGTCGTGCGGGACGATCAATTGGTCGGGTTGGGCGGCCTTCGCCAGCGGGGTGTCCTGGCCGCTTTGCTGTTGGCCGGGGGACGGACGATCGACACCGACGCGTTGGTCGACATGGTGTGGGGTGACACCCCGCCGCCCAAGCCGATCGCGTCGCTGCGGGCCTACATCGCGAACCTGCGCCGCATCCTGAGCGGCGACCGGCTCGTCACCGATCACAACGGTTACCGCCTGAACTTGGGCTCGGATCTCGTGGACATCTGTGAGTTCGAATCGTTGGTGTGCGACGGCCGTCGCCTCCTCGCGGCAGGCGACGATGTCGCTGCCGCACGTGTGCTGGAATGCTCGCTGCGCCTGTGGCGCGGCACGCCACTGGCCGATTTTCGCGATCAGCCGTTCGTCCACCACGAGGTGCACCGGTTACAGGCGCTGCGGGTCGATGCGCTCGAAGCGCGGTTCGACGCGCAACTCGGCATGGGTCGCAACTGGGAGCTGATCGCACCGCTGGAATCCGAGGTGGCGGCCCATCCGTTGCGCGAAAAGCTGTGGGCCCAACTGATGTTGGCGATGTACCGGGCGGGCCGACGCGGTGACGCCCTGCAGGCGTATCGGCGGGCGCAGGCTCTGCTGGACGCCGAGCTCGGTGTCGAGCCCGGTGCTGAGCTGCAACGGATCGCCGCGGCCATCCGTGACGAAGCAACCGAACTTCACTGGAGGCGAACGGGTTCTGCCGTTTCGTCGCCGAGTGCGCGGCCCAGCCACGTCGCGGGGCGCTCGCGCGAGGTGTGGCGCGTGCACAGTGCACTGCGTGCGGCCGGCCGGGGTGGCCGCTGACCTCAGGGCGTGATCGTGGTCTGCTCGTCGATGATCGCAGTGGCGTCGAGCAACGGACCTAGTTGGTCCTCGGTTCCATCGGCGTTGAGCTGCAACACGAACAGACCGTCCTGCCCGGGGACGACCACGGTCTTCTGTGCGATCAACCGGCGGGCACCGTCTTTAACGTAGATACCGCCGATCTGGTATGAGTCGAATCCGCCGAGCGTTCCGGCCGAGCCGTCGCCCTGATTCTCATAACCCGGCAGGTTCCTGATCTCGTTCGGTGCGTACTCGAGGATCTTCGCGGGGTCGACGTTGCCGGTCAGCTTCGACATCAGCGCGATGATCGACGGCGGGTCGGCGGCGAACGCGGGATCGGTCGAGACGATCGCACCCCACGCCCAGTCCGGGGCCGTTGCGCCGGCATCCTCCCACCCTTCCGGGATCGGGAGATTGACGGCGGGTGTTCCCGGATCGCCTCGGTGCACCGGGGTTTCGACGATCTTGTTGTCGCGGATGTAGTCGACGATCGTGTAGTTCGGACCGGACGCCTGCGCCGGTGACGTCGCCGCCGCGGTTGTTTCCTTCTCGGAGGTGGTCGTCTCACTGGTCGCGGTCGCCGACTCCGTGGTGGCATCGCCCGCGGTCGTGTTGGATCCACAGCCGGCCAGCGCGATGCCGAGCGCCATGGCGGCGACGGCGATACCGCCGGCGCGCAGCGATGTGGTCATGGGGTCTCCTATCCGTTGGAGAAATCGGCACGCACCGTAGCGGGTGTCGATTGGAAACGGATTGGAACTGCCGCAGCCGCCGGTTCGATGTTTGCCAGCATTGGGTGTCAACGCCATCTGTTGAGACATCAAGCAACTTTGATTGCGTGTTCACGGATTTCCTGGCCACCTTCGCGAATCTGCTTGACGGTTAGCTGAACGAGTGAAAAATACTGCTTTACCGGACACTTTGTATTGACGTTGGCGTAACTGATGAGGACTGTCCGGTCATTGCCCGAGCGGGGCGGGCATCGGGAGGAGGTCGACACCATGGTGCGTGCCCTACGTTCGCTGGGCTTGGCGGTGCTCGCAATGGTCGGAGTGGTGGCGCTTGCCATCTCGGCCTCCATGTCGACCGTCGTCCAACTCGTGTTGAACCAACCCCATGCCCTCGTCATCGGCGGCAACACCAATCCCGTTCCGAGTCCCGAGTACGTCGACAACATGGTCGACAACTACATCGGGGTGGGGATCCCGGATCAGGACCGCTACCCGGTGCACACGCCCCAGCAGTTCTGGCCGGTCAACGGCACCATGACGTTCGATCAATCTACCGCACAGGGCGTGGCGGACCTCGAAGCCGAGATGGCCAAGCCCGAACATCAAGGCGTGCCGCTGGTGATCCTCGGGTACTCGTCGAGCACGCGGCTGGTGTCGGCCGAGAAGAACAAGCTGATCGCGGCCCAGGACTTCGAAAGGGACATCAGCTTCGTGCTGGTGTCTGACGTCAACAAGGGCAACGGCGGCGTGCTGGCCCGGTTCCCGGGATGGGAAATCCCGTTGCTCGGAGTGACTTTCGACGGCGCCACGCGCACCGACAGCCCGCAGGTCGGACCGGGCGACTACGCGCTGGACACCAAGAGCATCACCATCGTCCACGACGGCTGGTCGGATTTCCCGATCTACCCGTTGAACGGTTTGGCGCTCGCGAACGGGATCGCCGGAATTGTGTTGCTGCACGGCACATATCCGGAGCTGGACCAGCCCGAGCTGGTACCGGTGGGCCGTACCGGCGACACCGAGTACTTCGTCATCGAAACCGAGATCGTGCCGCTACTCATGCCCCTGGAACAGATCGGCGTGCCCCGCCCGATCCTGCTCGCCGTCGACGAGCCCGTGCGGGTGCTCATCGAGTCCGGGTACCGCCGCGACATCGATCCCGGTGCACCCACGCCCGCGTATCTGGTTCCCGTCATCAACCCGGTATCGCTCACCACGAACTTCGTCGCCGCCATTCCGGTCGGTATCGACGACGGTTTGCAGGCAAGCGATCTCGGCCGGCCGCTGGGCACCACGCCGTCCGGCCCGTTCGGGGTCGGTGGCGAAGACGAGGACCTCGAAGGGGCGCCGCCCGGCTTCATACCGCTCGGGAACCCGGCTGCCCCCACCACGTCCACCACCACGGCGTCAACCGATTCCACGACGACGTCGGCCGCACCGGCCGCCGAACCAGCAGCCGACAGTGAAGACGCACCGGAACCCAAGAAATCCGATCGGCCAAAACCGGTGCGCCCCAAGGTTCGTGGACCCATATCCTTCGACGGCCCCAAGCTCTCGGTCAGTCGGCCGCTCAAGCGCGTGGTCAACGCATTGACCGGCCGTCAATCGGACACCGCCGACCAGACGTCGCAGCCCGAGCCGGCATCAGACCCGGAGTCTGGAGCGCAGGCGGGCGCGGACGCCGCCGAGTGACTCAGAAGGCGATGTCGCGCGGCGTGAAGCGTTCGGTGACGTTGCCCACCAGCGACTCGTCGTACGGGTCGATCGCGAGCGTTTGACCCCCGGCATGCAGTGCCAGCCGGTCGAATTCGACCCAGAGGGTGCTCGGGCTGGTGCTGAGCTCGAAGAAATACAGCCGCTGCGTGAGATCGCTGACGGTGCGGTATTCGGTGTTGTAGACGCCGAAGTCACCGTAGGGCGCGCCGAACGGCACCGACACGTTGCGCATGATCGCCATCACGCCGGCCACGGCCTGCCGGATGGTGGCCGGCTCGGGCAGCAGGGCCGAGTAGTAGGCGGCCCGTTGGAACCGGTCGACCGGATTCACGTTGCCCGGCAACGGCAGCTCCCGGCTCGGGTGCGAGAAATCCTGCTTGGCCAACAACGCGAGCTGTTCGTCATACGTCGGGTCGTTGGTCATCAGGGTGTACTGCCTGCCGTGGTGCACGACGAGCTTGCCCGAAGCCATCTCGAGGATCGCCGAGTCGCCGGAGGCGTCCTCGATGGCCAGGTGCAGGGTCGCCTCGCGGCCGCGGGCGCCCACCATGACCAACTGGACGCCGTCCATGAGGGCCAGCGCCTGCTCGACCGTGGCCGCCTGGTCGAGCAGATACTGCGCCCACACCCCCGTGTGCAGACCCGGCAGGTCGGGATTGCGTGGGCCGACGTCGGTGGAGCGCAGGTACAACGCATGGACGCCGAGGCCCTCGGAGTTGATGCCGTCGACGGTGCCGAGTCCGTAGACCGTGGTGGCCAGGCTCGCGTAGCGGCTCGTCCAGCGCAACGGGTTCTCGGCCACCACCGGGTGGCCGGCCAGCAGGCCGCCGTCGCGCGAGCGGCCCGCCGGGAACGCGACGATCAGCGGTTCAGTCGATTCCGGCCAATCCATGCTGCGGCCGGTGAGGACGGCGAGATCGTTGCTGTTCCACAGAACCCGAGTGCACATGGCCGCAGACTAGTTCACTGGCGGCGGTACCGGTCAGCACCTGGCCGTGAGGTAAACCGTCTGCGTCACGGCCTCGCCCGGCCGAACCGAATCCACCGTGCAGCGGTCCAGCGGCGCAGGCCCCATCTTGTAGAGGACGACGCGGTAGCCGCCCTGCTCGAGTTCATTCACGGTGTCCTGCGCCGACCCGATGCCGGACGGTGCGGCCAGCGTCTCAGCCGGGAACCCCAGCGTCAGTGCGGACAACGCACTGCCGGTCAGCGCAGCGACTGCCAATTCGTACACCTGTCGTGCCTCTCGCAATGTCATCGCCGGGGTACCGCGACCTCGGCGCTCTGCTGGTTGAAACCGACCGTGCCGCCGTTAAATTCCGCTGTATCGCAACGCTTGCCGTGTTCTTGCCGCCGGAAAACGGCTTGACATTCCCGCCGGACGGTTCCTCGGTAGCAAACTTTGTGATATCAACGCGCCGTGCGCCTGATTGCTGCCGGAGTTGCCGTTGCCTTGTGTACGGCGGCCTGCGGGCAGCCGCCGGCTCCGGCCCCGACGTCGACACCGGTCACCACCACAGCCCCGGACGGGCCGGTGAATCCCGCGAGAATCGACCGGGTACGCCAGGAGTTGCCGGACGGGTATGAGGTGACGGGCATCGACACCCGAACCAGTCCGATAGCGCTGTGGGGTTTCGGCCCCGACTGGCAGGCCGAGCCGGAACCGTGCGCGACGCTGGCCGCCGCGGCGGTGGACCCGGCAACCGCACGCGGCTGGTCGGCGTCGGGCTCCGGCGGGATCGTCTACGCCGTCGTCGCGCGCACCACCGCGCCCCCGGACCCCGCGCTTGCCGATCGGTGCGGGCAGTGGACGCTGTCGGGTGGGCACGCCACCGCGATCGTCACGGGCCTTGCCGCCCCGGCGATCGACGGCGCACAGACGGCCGGGATGGCGGCCGCCATCGACACCGTCGTCGAAGGCGGCACCGAGACGCGCTCGCACGCCGACACCTTCACCGCGGACCTCGGCGCGTACCACTGCTTCGTCACCGTCGTCACCGACCCGGGATCGCCGAATGCCGCACTCGGCGCGGACTTCGCGGCGGACCTGCTGGTGAAAACGGTGTCGGCGTTACGGGGCTGAACCGGTTGCGGCGGGTACATTTACCGCGATGCCGAACCGGAACGTGCTACCCGTCGTGATGTGCATTGGAGCCTGTGCGGCCGCATTGGTCGCCTGCGGTCAATCCGACGAACCGGAGTATCCCAACGGTGACATCGCCAACGTCAGCAAGGTGCGGTCCAACTTCGGCCCGGAGTACAAGGTCAGCGATGTCGCCCCGACGGGGATTGACCCGAAAATGCTCGCACCGCAGAAGTTGCCGCCCGGGGTCAAGTTCGAACCCGCCGACTGCGCGAAGTTCGCCGAAGGGCAGTCGATGCCGCCTGGGTTGAAGGGCAACATGGCCGCGACCGCGGCCGAAGGCGCGGGCAACCGGTTCATCGTGCTGGCGGTCGAGACCTCGGAGCCCATACCGCTGAGCGATCCGGGCGATGCGTGCAAGCAGGTCAAATTCCTCGGGCCGGGGTCGCGCGGGCAGGTCGACGTGGTCGAATCGCCCCAGATCGATGGCGCGCGCACGGTCGGCACGCATCGTGTCGTGCAGACGACGGTTCAGGGCAAGCCGCGGACCGGCGAGCTCTACAACTACGTCGCCAGCTTCGGGTCGTTCATGGTGATCGTGACGGCCAATCCGCTCGTGGTGCCCGACAAGCCGGTCGCCCCCGTCGACACCGCCCGGGCCCGCGATCTGCTGACGGCCGCCGTCGCCGCCGTGAAAGGGTAGGCGTTAACGCACGTCGTGCGGCCGGAACTGGATGCTGATGCGCGGCCCGATCAAGCGGCTGGTCTTCGGTATCGAGTGCTCCCACGTGCGCTGGCACGAGCCGCCCATCACCAGCAGGTCACCGTGCCGGTGCTGTAGCCGCAGCGCGTGCCCGCCACCGCGTGGCCTAAGCGCGAAAACCCTTGTCGCCCCGAGGCCCACGATGGCCACCATGGTGTCCTGATCACGGCTGCGCCCGATCGTGTCGCCGTGCCAGGCCACACTGTCGTTGCCGTCGCGGTACAGGCACAAACCCGCGGTGGTGAACGGTTCACCGAGCTCACCGCCGTAGGTGTCGTTGAGCCTGCGGCGGATCTGCTTGAGCCGCGGGTGTGGCACCGGCTCGTTCACCAGATGGTGAAAGCTGACCAGGCGCGGCACGTCGACCACGCGGTCATACATCTCCCGTTGTTCGGCCCGCCACGGGATGGCGTCCATGAGCTCTTCGAACAGCGAATCGGCGTCGGGCAACCAGCCCGACCGCAGCTCGACCCACGCGCCACTGCCGAGTCGGCGACGTTCCGCGTGCTCGAACAGCGAGCCTTGCAGCGCCAGCTCCATGCGCGCGAGTGTATCGCACACACGTTCGATATGTCAGAGGCGAGCCGCGCCCGGTCCCTGTTCGGCCAGGACGTCGCCCGGGTTGGTCAGCAGACACGTTTTCAGGCTCAGGCAGCCGCAGCCGATGCAGCCAGTCAGGTTGTCGCGCAAGCGTTGCAGGTGCAGGATCCGGTCGTCGAGATCCTGGCGCCAGCCCGCCGAGAGGCGTGCCCAGTCCTTGCTCGTCGGCACCCGGTCGGTCGGCAGCGTGGCAAGGGCTTCGCGGATTCTGGCCAGCGGGATGCCCAGGCGCTGCGACATCCGGATGAACGCCACGCGGCGCAGCGTCTCGCGCGCGTAGCGGCGCTGATTGCCCGAGGTGCGACGGCTCGTGATGAGCCCTTCGCGTTCGTAGAAATGCAGCGCCGAGACCGCGACGCCGCTGCGCTGCGCCATTTCGCCCGGGGTGAGTTCGTGCATATCCATGACACCTAAACCCTACTTGAGGTGATGGATGGGGTTACCGTTCTAGACGTGACTGATGTGGTGTTGGGCTCGAACTCCGAGGTTGGCACGCTGCGCGTGGTCATCCTGCACCGGCCCGGTCCCGAACTGCAGCGCCTCACACCCCGCAACAACGACGCCCTGCTGTTCGACGGACTGCCGTGGGTGACCAAGGCGCAGCAGGAGCACGACGCGTTCGCCGACCTGCTGCGCTCACGCGGCGTCGAGGTGCTGCTGCTGGCCGACCTGCTGACGGAGGCGCTCGCGCACAGCGGTGCGGCCCGCATGCACGGAATCTCCGCCGCCGTCGACGCACGCCGGCTGGGCCTGCCCCTGGCGCAAGAGCTTTCGGCATACCTGCGCACTCTCGAACCTGTCGCGCTGGCCCATGTCCTGATGGCCGGGATGACGTTCAACGAGCTGCCGTTCAGCGGCGCCGAGCTCTCGCTCGTCCGGCTCATGCACCACGGCGGGGATTTCGTCATCGATCCGCTGCCCAACCTGCTGTTCACCCGTGACTCGTCGTTCTGGATCGGGCCACGCGTGGC
This sequence comes from Mycolicibacterium wolinskyi, assembly GCF_002101965.1. Lineage (GTDB taxonomy): Bacteria > Actinomycetota > Actinomycetes > Mycobacteriales > Mycobacteriaceae > Mycobacterium > Mycobacterium wolinskyi. The sequence continues at coordinate 277,702 of NZ_LQQA01000010.1, read as the reverse complement.
CATCACGTCATTGGCGCTGCCGGCCCGTGTGCGTGAGACGTCGCTGACCGACCTGATCTACGCGCACCATCCCCGCTTCCTCGGTGTGCGCCGCGCCTACGAATCGCGGTCCGCGCCCGTCGAAGGCGGCGACGTGCTGCTGCTGGCGCCCGGCGTGGTCGCAGTCGGGGTGGGGGAGCGCACGACGCCTGCCGGTGCCGAAGCCTTGGCCCGCAGCCTGTTCGACGACGACCTCGCGCACACGGTGCTCGCGGTGCCGATCGCGCAAGAGCGTGCCCAGATGCATCTGGACACCGTGTGCACGATGGTCGACGTCGACGCCGTCGTCATGTATCCCAACATCGTGGATTCGTTGTCGGCGTTCACGATTCATCGTGATTCCGGTGAAGTCCGCATCGACGACGAGGTGCCTTTCGTGCGGGCCGCGGCAGAGGCCATGGGCATCGACAAACTGCGGGTCATCGATACCGGGCTCGATCCGGTCACCGCCGAACGCGAACAATGGGACGACGGAAACAACACCCTGGCCTTGGCGCCGGGCGTGGTCGTCGCTTACGAGCGCAACTCCGAAACCAATGCCCGCCTTGCCGATTCCGGCATCGAAGTGCTGCCGATCGCGGCGTCGGAGCTCGGCACCGGCCGCGGCGGGCCACGCTGCATGTCGTGCCCGGCGGCGCGGGATCCGCTCTAGATCGCACCGCGTTGCCGTAACGCCTGGCGCACGCGGTAGATGATCGAGGCGGTCGTGTGCGCGGGTGCCACGCGGATGTCAAACCATCCGAGGCGCTGCCGGAGTTCTGCGCGGGCTATTTTCTGCACGATGGAATAAGGGTCGCTCACCGGAACCTCCGCGATGTCGATGCCGACTTTTGGACCCCTCCAGCCGATGGCCACGGTTGTTTCCCAGTCGGAATCGGCCAAGGCGATAGCCGTTTGCGGCTTCGGCATGCCGGCGTCGATCAGCAACAGCCGCAACCACGTCTGACGCGGAGTCTCGGCGCCACCGTCCATGAGCGCCACGCTCTCGCGTGCTTGACGTATGCCTCGCGTGTGGGGATACCGTTCGGCCAGTGACAGGACCTCCTGAACCGTCACGCCCGTTTTCGAGGCCAATGCATCGAGGTGCGCGACGGCATCGTCTCGTGGAAGACGGCGAGCCAGGTCGAGTGCCGTTCGGGCGGGTGTCGTGACGGGAAGGTTCGCCACTTGGCATATTTCGTCTTCGCCGATTCGTTCATCGCGGATCGTCACGCCTGATTGTCGTCGGCCGTGCTTGCCGATCAATTCGATTGGCACGGTCTCCTCAATCCAACTCACGCCGTACAGTGCCGCGGCAGAACGGCCGGCTACGACGCCTTTGCGCCCGCGCCACAGCCATGCCGCGGCGGCGTTCGTCGACACCGATGGCCGTACGCCTTTCGGCAGGTAGATCTTCGGAAGCAAAGCAGTGTGATTCCAGCGCAGCTCGCCCCGGGTAAGCACGCCCGCTGCGATGGCTTCTGTTCCGATGATTGGCCACATGCGGTTGATGGTGTGCACCGGCGCCGACATTTCTCGGTCGTGAAGGCTTGGCTGACCCGCAGGCTGTGGATAACTGCGGTCACGCTTCCCGGCGTTGACTTCGACACCAGGGCTGCAGTTCATGGCTACGGGCGTGGGTTCACAGCCGTGGCGTCGAAGTCAACGCCAGGCACGAGAACCGAGCACTACCGCCAGCTCGGCAACCAAATCTGCAGGTTCCACGTCGCCTGTGAGATCGGCAGGCCCGTGAGGATCGGATACATCCAGGCGAAGTTCGTGATCACCAGCGCCACATAGAAACACACCGTCAACAGGCCCAAGGTTCGTCGCTCGGGGTTCTGATTGGGTTTGTACAAAATATCGCCGAGGATCAGCGCGATCGCCAGGACGAGGAACGGCGCCATCACGGTCGCGTAGAAGAAGTACATCTGCCGGTCGATGTCGGCGAACCATGGCAGAAAGCCCGCCGAGTAGCCGACGAGCACCGCGCCATAACGCCAGTCACGCCGCACCACCGCGCGCCACAACGCCCACCCGATCACCGGCACCGCGATGAACCACATCGCCGGGGTGCCGACGAGCATCACGGCCTTCACGCACGATTGGGCGCCGCAGCCCGGCACATCCTGGTTGTCGATCGCGTAGAGCACGGGCCGCAAGGACATCGGCCAGGTCCACGGCTTGGACTCCCATGGATGGTGGTTGCCGTCGGCGTTCGTGAGCCCGGAGTGGAACCGGTACGCGGCATACGTGTAGTGCCACAGCGACCGGATCGCGTCTGGCAGCGGGAGGATGCTGTTCTCGCCGATCGACTGGCCGACCTCGTGGCGGTCGACCCCGGTCTCGGACGCGAACCACGGAGCATACGAGGCCAGGTACACCCCGAATGGAATCAACCCGAGGGCGTACACCGCGGGGCCGACATCGCGCCGGAGCACGCCGCGCCACGGTTGCGGCACGTGGTACTGCTTGCGCGCGACGGCGTCGAACACGAGCGTCATCACGCCGAAGAACAGCACGAAGTACAGGCCGGACCACTTTGTCGCACAGGCCAACCCGAGAAGCACCCCGGCGCCGAACCGCCACCACCGCACCCCGAGGCGCGGGCCCCACGGCGTCTCGGCGATGCGGCCCTCCATGAACGCGACGTGCATGCGTTCGCGGACCTGATCGCGGTCGACCATCAAGCAGGCGAACGCCGCGACCACGAACATCGTCAGGAACGCGTCCAGCAGTGCCGTACGCGCCGAGACGAAGCTGACGCCCTCGGCGATGAGCAGCAGTCCGGCGATACCGCCGACGAGTGTCGAGCGGGTGATCCGTCGCGCGATCCGCACGACGAGCATCACGAGGATGACACCGCACACCGCGCCGGAGAACCGCCAGCCGAGCCCGTTGTAGCCGAACAGCCACTCACCGATGGCGATCAGTTGCTTGCCGACCGGGGGATGCACCACGAGCCCGTAGCCGGGGTTGTCCTCGACACCGTGATTGTGCAGAACCTGCCAGGCCTGGGGTGCGTAGTGCTTCTCGTCGAAGATCGGCGTGCCTGCGTCGGTCGGCGAGCCCAGGTTCAGGAATCGGCTCACGGCGGCGAGAGCGGTGATGACGGCCGTCATCGCCCAGCCCTGCAACCGGTCGACCGGACCGAAATCGGGTGCCGGTATGACCGGCGCCGGGCTGATCAGGGGGACCGAGCGTCCAGCCGTCGGCACATCGGTGGCGGGGGCGGTCACGCAAGCGATCGTAGGCTGTCGGTCGTGACACCCGGCAAACTGTTGATCGGCGCCACGCCGTTGGGCCAGCCTTCGGATGCGTCGGCGCGGCTGGTCACGGCGCTGAAGAGCGCTGACATCATCGCTGCCGAGGACACCCGGCGGATCCGGTCGCTCGCGCAGGCCCTTGAGGTCACCCCACGTGGTCGGGTGTTGAGTTTCTTCGACCAGAACGAGGCCAGCCGAGTGCCTGGCCTGATCGACGACATCGCGTCCGGTGCGACGGTCCTGGTGGTCAGCGACGCCGGAATGCCGCTGATCAACGATCCTGGCTACCGCCTGGTGGGTGCCTGCATAGAGGCCGGCCTGCCGGTCAGCTGCCTGCCGGGCCCGTCGGCGGTCACGACGGCGCTCGCGGTATCGGGGCTGGCATCCGACCGGTTCTGCTTCGAAGGTTTCTCGCCGCGCAAGCACGCGGCCCGCATGACGTGGTTGCGGACGCTCGCGGCCGAGCAGCGCACGTGCGTGTTCTTCGAGTCGCCGCGACGGCTCGCCGAGACGCTGCGTGATGCGGTCGACGCGCTCGGCCCGGCGCGTAGAGCGGTGGTCTGCCGCGAGCTGACCAAGACCCACGAGGAGATCGTGCGGGGAACTCTCGAAGAGCTGGCCGAGTGGGCCGCCGACGGAGTCCTGGGAGAGATCACCGTCGTGCTGGCCGGTGCCACGCCGACCGCCGATCTCGACACGTTGGTGGCCGAGGTCGAGGACCTGGTCGCAGGGGGCGCCCGCGTGAAGGACGCGTGCGCCGAGGTGATCGCCGCACATCCCGGCGCACCGTCACGGCGCGAGCTCTACGACGCCGTGCTGCGCGCGCGGAGCTGAGCCGGTTTTCCATCTCGCGTCCGGGCCACGAGGCTCGATGCCTTGTGCAGACACTCGTCCCACTCGCGGTCGGGGTCGGAGTCCGCGGTGATACCGCCGCCGACACCCAGCACCGCGGCCCCCGAGGCGTCGAACTCCACGGTACGGATCGCCACGTTCAGCTCACACCCCGCCACAGGTGACGCCAAACCGACTGTGCCGCAATAGACCCCACGCCGCGCGGGCTCCCACACCCGCAGTAGCTCGCGGGCCCGGCCCTTGGGCGTTCCGGTCACCGACGCAGGCGGAAACGTCGCGTCGAGCAACGCCGACATGGGCACCGCGGTGTCGACCTGCGCGCTGACCGTCGAGACGAGATGCCACACCCCGGGGGCGGGGCGCACCGCGAGCAGTTCGGGCACCGTCACGCTGCCGGTGCGCGCCATGCGGCCCAGGTCGTTGCGGACGAGGTCCACGATCATGATGTTCTCGGCGACATCCTTGACCGAGGCCAGCAGGCAGGCCGGATCGGCATGCTTCGGCAACGTGCCCTTGATCGGGCTCGACGTCACCGATGTGCCGCGTCGGCTCAGGAACAGCTCCGGTGACAGCGACGCCACCGCGCCCCAGTCGCCCGCGATGTATGCCGCGCGGGCGGGTGCGGTCCGGGTGACCGCATCGGCGAAGAACTCCAGTGGCGGCCCCTCGATCCGGCCGGTGAACCGCGTGCAGACACAGGCCTGATACACCTCGCCTGCCGCGATGGCCTCCAGGCACGCGAGCACACCGCGCCGGTGGCGGGCGCGGTCGGGCGCGATCCACTCGAGGGTGTACGGCGCAGGCGGCGCGGGCGGCAGAGTACCCAGCCAATCGGGAAGTGCCGCGCCGGTGAGGCTTTCGTACCACCAACTGCCGCCGCCGTCCTGGCGCAGCACGCAGTCCGACCAGCCACCGGCGGCCTCGGGGATACGCGGCGCCGACTCGTCGGCGCCTGGATCGGGGTAGGACAGGTAGCCGAACCAGCCGCCGCCGATCACGTCCGCGGTCCCGGGCGGTGCGTCGAACACCTCCGCCGGACCGACGGGCGCGGCCGCCAGTGACGGCGCGATCACCGCGCGGGAGCCGAACCAGTCGCCGATGAGTGCGGCGGGCGGCGGCAAGTGAGCGGCGGTCGCCGCGGCCGCGACGCTGCGCAGCACGGCGGGTGCCTCACCCAGGTCACCGAGCCGCTCGATCCGCATGCCACCAGCGTGGCAGAACGCTAGCGGCTGATCGTCCGCGGGATGTCGACGCCGGTCAGCTTGTCGGGATTGCGCATCGCGTAGAAGTGGGTGATGCGGCCGTCGACGATCTCGACGGTGATCACGCCTTCGAAGCTGTCGCCGAGGTAGAGCTTGAGTGCGGGGGAGTTGTTGAACATCGCGGGCTCGACGCGCGCGGACTCGCCGCCCATCCGCACCAGGCCCATGACCAGCCGGGCCACCGCCACGGCGCCCGAAACCGGGCGCCGGGCGGCGCTGCGCTTGCCCGCACTGTCGGCCGTCCACACGACGTCGGGTGCCAGCACCTCGAGCAGCGTGTCCATGTCACCGGTCGAGGCCGCCGCGAAGAACCGCGCGGTGACCTCCATCGAGAGTTGCGGATCGACCGGCTCGAAGCGCTTGCGCCGCGACTGCACGTGCTCGCGAGCCCGGTGGGCCATCTGCCGCACGGCGCTCCCGGATTTGCCTATCGCCGAGGCGATTTCGTCATGGCTGAACCCGAACACCTCCCGCAGCACGAACACCGCACGCTCGTCGGGCGTCAACGTCTCCAGCACCACGAGCATGGCCATCGACACCGACTCGGCGAGCACCGCGTCGGCCGCGCCGTCGCGGTGGTCGAGCAGCAGCGGCTCGGGCAGCCACGGCCCGACGTAGTCCTCGCGCCGCCGAGATTCGGCGCGCAGCGCGTTGAGGGCCTGGCGGGTGACGAGCTTGGCCAGATAGGCCTTGGTGTCGGTCACGGTCGCCAGGTCCACCTCGGCCCAGCGCAGGTAACTCTCCTGCAGCACGTCGTCGGATTCGGTTGCCGTGCCCAATATTTCGTAGGCAATCGTGAACAGCAACGGCCGCAGCAGCGTGAACCGTTCGGCGTGCTCGGTCGAGTTACCCGCGCTGGGTGACGTCATCGCGCCACGGCCTCCTTGCGTGCCTCGGCGATCTGGTGTTCCCGGTCGCCGCCCTTGAACCAGAAGTACGAGCCGGGTTTGCGGGCTTCCTTGCGCATGAAGGTCAAGGTGGCCCGGCAGACCTGTTCTTTGACGAAAGCCGCGGTGCGCCCGCCGATGTAGATGCGTCGCGGAGTGTCGTCGGAATGCGAGATCTGCACAGTTCCGAAGGTACGGCCGATGCTGATGCACTGCCCGCTGAACGCCTGGTTCAGCTCGGCCGGCTTCTCCCCGGCGATGCGGGCGAGGACCGTGTTGGCGGCCTGCACGCCCATGGGCCCGGCGGCCTGGCAGCTCATCCGCAGCGGCACGCCCGACGGCGATGCGGCGTCGCCGGCCGCGACGATGCGGGCATCGTCGACGCTCGTGAGGGTTTCGTCGGTCAGCAGCCTGCCGAGTCCGTCGGTGGTCAGACCGCTGGCCGCGGCCAGGCCGGGGACACCGAATCCGGTGGTCCACACGGTCACCGCGCTGGGCAGCCGATTGCCGTCGGCCATGAACACCTCAGTCGCGGAAACCGATGCGACCAGGATGTCGGGCCCATCGACGATCGTGACGCCGAGTTTCGTGAGCGCCTTGACCACCGAGCGCCGGGCCTGGACGCCGAGGGAAGCCCCGACCACATCGGTGACGAGGGTGACGTTGCGTCCCGCTTCGGCGAACTCACTCGCGGCCTCGATTCCGGTCAGGCCGCCACCGACCACCACAAGGGGCGCGGACATCGGCACGTCCTGCAGCCGGGCCCGCAGGCGTTGGGCCTGTTCGAATTCGCTGAGCGGATAGGCGAATTCGGCTGCGCCCGGCACCGATGCCGGCACGCCGCCGGTGCTGCCGACGGCGTAGATCAGATAGTCGTAGTCCAGCACGTCCCCCGAGGCCAGCTGCACCTGACGAATGTCGGCGTCGATGCGCTCGGCACCGTCGACCACGAGCCGGACCCGGTCGCCCAGCAATTCGGCGTAGTCCGCGGCGGCGTCGTAATTGCCTGCCGCCATCTGGTGCAGCCGGATCCGCTCGGTGAACGTCGGCCGCGGGTTCACCAGGGTGATCGCCACGCGCGGGTTGCTCTGCAGGTGGTTGGCGGCCAGGACGCCGGCGTATCCACCGCCGATGACGACTACGTGTGGTGTCTGGTTGGTCACGAGTGTCTCCTTTCAAAGGCTTGTGCCCTCAAGACACCGCGCGTCGCCGGAATGTGACAGCCAGGCCGCGCCTGTGGTCTACATCACCTCGATGATCGCTCAGACCAGGCCGAGCGCCAGCATCGCGTCGGCGACCCGGATGAACCCCGCGATGTTGGCCCCGGCGACGTAGTTGCCGGGTTGCCCGTATTCGTCGGCGGTCGACAGGCAGCGATCGTGGATGCGGCGCATGATCTCGGCGAGACGCTCCTCGGTCTCGTCGAACGTCCACGAATCGCGCGACGCGTTCTGCTGCATCTCCAATGCGCTCGTGGCGACGCCGCCGGCGTTCACGGCCTTGCCCGGTGCGAACGTCACGCCGGCTTGGTCGAACAGCTTGACGGCCTCGGGTGTGCACGGCATGTTGGCGCCCTCGGCGACTATCCGGCAGCCCGATTCGATCAGCAGGCCGGCATCCGTCTCGGACACCTCGTTCTGCGTCGCACAGGGCAGCGCGATGTCACACGGCACTTCCCAGACACTGCGGTCGGCGACGAATTGCGATGTGCCGCCGCGGGCTTCGACGTAGTCATCGATGCGGCCGCGGTGCACCTCCTTGATCTCTTTGATGATCTCGAGGTCGATGCCCTTGTCATCGACCACGTAGCCGCCCGAATCCGAACAGGCGACCACGATCCCGCCGAGCGCGTGGACCTTCTCGATCGCGTAGATCGCGACGTTGCCCGAGCCGGACACCACGACGCGCTTGCCGTCGAAGGATTGCCCGGTCGCACGCAGGATCTCGTCGACGAAGAACACCGTGCCGTAGCCGGTGGCCTCGGTGCGGACCTGCGATCCGCCCCACGTCAGTCCCTTGCCGGTGAAGACGCCCGACTCGTAGCGGTTGGTGATCCGCTTGTATTGGCCGAACAGGTAACCGATTTCGCGCATGCCGACGCCGATGTCGCCGGCGGGAACGTCGGTGTATTCGCCGATGTGACGGTAGAGCTCGGTCATGAAGGACTGGCAGAACCGCATCACCTCGGCGTCCGAGCGGCCCTTGGGATCGAAGTCCGATCCGCCCTTGCCGCCGCCGATGGGCAGGCCGGTCAACGAGTTCTTGAAGATCTGCTCGAAGCCGAGGAACTTCACGATGCCGAGGTAGACCGACGGGTGAAACCGCAGCCCGCCCTTGAACGGCCCGAGCGCCGAGTTGAATTCGACGCGGAACCCGCGGTTGATCTGCACGGTGCCGGAGTCGTCGTGCCACGGCACGCGGAAGATGATCTGCCGTTCGGGCTCGCACAGCCGGCGGATCACCGCGTTGTCGGCGTATTCGGGATGTTTGGCGACGACCGGCCCGAGGCTCATGAGCACCTCGGTGACGGCTTGGTGGAATTCCGTCTCGCCGGCGTTGCGGCGCGTCACTTCCTCGAAGATGGCCTGCAGCTTGGGATGTAGTTCGGCCACGTCAGTCCGCCTGGTAGCGCGGGAACACGCCGGTCGGGGACGGGAGCGCGACGCCGGGCTTGATCCGGGTCGCGATCGCGGTGAAGCTGCGCTCGTCGGCGGGCTGGCCCAACAGGTCGAGCAGCTTGGCCGTCGACTCGGGCATCACGGGCTGGGTCAGCAGTGTCGCGATGCGGACCACCTCCAGCGTCGTGTAGAGCACGGTGCGGAACCGCGCCTGGTCGGCGGGAGCGTCGGACTTGCGCAGCACCCACGGCTCCTGCGCGGAGAAGTAGCGGTTGGCCGCACCCAGCACCGACCAGATCGCCTCCAGCGCAAGGTGCATCGCAGGCACGTCGTAGTGTGCGCGCACCTGTTCCAGCAGATCGTCGGCCGCGGCCAGCAGCGCGGTGTCGTCGTCGGTGAACTCACCCGGATCGGGGACGACACCGTCGAGGTTCTTCGCGACCATCGACAGCGAGCGTTGCGCGAGGTTGCCGAGCTCATTGGCCAGGTCGGCGTTTACGCGGCCGATGATGGCCTCTTCGTTATAGCTGCCGTCCTGGCCGAACGGCACCTCGCGCAACAGGAAGTAGCGCACCTGGTCGAGGCCGAACGTGTCGACGAGGTTCACCGGGTCGATGACGTTGCCGATCGACTTGCTCATCTTCTCGCCCTTGTTGAGCAGGAAGCCGTGTACGAATACCCGCTTCGGCAGTTCGATGCCCGCTGACATCAGGAATGCCGGCCAGTACACGGTGTGGAACCGGATGATGTCCTTGCCGATCATGTGCAGATCCGCCGGCCAGTACCGCTGGAAGGCTTCCGACGCGGTGTCGGGGAATCCGACGCCGGTCAGATAGTTGGTCAGCGCGTCCACCCACACGTACATGACGTGATCGGGATGGTCCGGGACGGGCACACCCCAGTCGAACGTGGTGCGCGAGATCGACAGATCGCGTAGTCCGCCCGACACGAAGCTCTTCACCTCATTGCGGCGCACTTCGGGTGCGATGAACTCCGGATGCGCGTCGTAGTGCGCCAGGAGCCGCTCGGCGTATGCCGACAGCCGGAAGAAGTAGGTCTGTTCCTCGGTCCAGGTGAGCGGCGCGCCGGTTTCCGTCGCGATGCGCGTGCCGTCGGGTTGCTCGGTGGTCTCACCTTCGGTGAAGAACCGCTCGTCGCGGACCGAGTACCAACCCTTGTACGAGTCCAGGTAGATGTCACCGGCCTCGTTCATCCGCTTCCAGATCTCCTTGGACGCCTCGTAATGGTCGGCGTCGGAGGTCCGGATGAACCGGTCGAAGGAGACGTTGAGCTTCTCCTGGAGACGCTGGAACACGTCGGAATTGCGGTTGGCAAGCTCGGCGGCGGTGACGCCCTCGGCGGCTGCGGTCTCGGCCATCTTCTGGCCGTGCACGTCGGTTCCGGTCAGGTACCGCACGTCGAAGCCGTCGAGCCGCTTGAACCGCGCGACCGCGTCGGTTGCGATGTACTCGTAGGCGTGGCCGATGTGCGGCGCACCGTTGGGATAGGCGATGGCCGTGGTGATGTAGTAGGCAGGCTTGCTCATCAGGGCTCCCACTCTATTGTTCGGTGGTGAGTTCCAAACGCTCAGCCAGGGACAAGCCGCCCGCCCCGGATCCGTTGACGCCGTTGGTCGACGCGCACACCCATCTCGATGCGTGCGGCGCCGAGACGGCCGACGACGTGCGGGCCATCCTCGACCGGGCGGCCGCGGTCGGCGTGCAGCAGGTCGTGACCATCGCCGACGATCTCGCGTCGGCGCACTGGGTGACCACGGCCGCCGACGCCGACGATCGGGTCTACGCGGCCGTGGCGCTGCACCCGACGCGGGCCAATGCGCTCACCGACGACGCGAAGGCCGACCTGGAGCGGCTGGCCGCCCATCCGCGGGTGGTCGCGGTCGGCGAGACCGGGATGGACATGTACTGGCCCGGCCGGCTCGACGGCTGCGCGACGCCGGCCGAGCAGCGCGACGGCTTCGCCTGGCACATCGACCTGGCCAAGCGCAGCGGCAAGCCGCTGATGATCCACAACCGCGACGCCGACGCCGAGGTGCTCGACGTGCTGCGTGCCGAAGGTGCGCCCGAGACTGTGATCTACCACTGTTTCTCGTCCGGACCGGACATGGCTCGCACATGTGTGGACGCCGGCTGGGTGCTGAGCCTGTCCGGCACCGTCAGCTTCAAGAACGCGCATGAGCTGCGGGAAGCCGCGCGGCTGATCCCGGCCGGCCAGATGCTCGTCGAGACCGACGCGCCGTTTCTGACGCCGCACCCGTACCGCGGAGCGCCGAACGAGCCCTATTGCCTGCCATACACTGTCCGGGCACTCGCAGAGTTGCTGGACCGGCCCGCCGAGGAAGTCGCGTCCGAGACCGCAGCCACTGCGGCGCGGGTGTACGGACTTAACGGGAGTTGCCGGTCCTAGACCGATTCGTTACCGTCTTGTGATCAAACGCTCCGACTGGCCGGCGGTGAACTGTGCCGGCAGAACCGAAACGCGAGAACCGTGGACGCGCTGAACAAAATTCATGAATCCCGATCCCCCCTGCTTCGCGGCGTCGTCGGCGCCCTGTTGGTGACTCTCACCGCGGCCGGTGGTTACGCCGTGTCGTCGCACAAGACGGTGACGCTGAGCGTCGACGGATCGCCCATGACGGTGACGACGATGAAGTCCCGCGTGATCGACGTCGTCGAGGAGAACGGGTTCGACGTCGGCGAGCGTGACGATCTCTACCCGGCCGCCGAGCAGGCCGTGCACCAGTCCGACACCATCGTGCTCCGCCGTAGCCGGCCGCTGCAGTTGTCGCTCGATGGTCAAGACAGCAAGCAGGTTTGGACCACCGCATCGACCGTCGACGAGGCGCTCGCGCAGCTGCGGATGACCGACAAGGCGCCCGCCGCGGCGTCGCGCGGCAGCCGGGTGCCGCTGGCCGGCATGGCCCTGCCCGTGGTCAGCCCCAAGACCGTGCAGATCGACGACGGGGGAGTGGTCTCGACGGTGCATCTCGCGGCGCCGAACGTCGCCGGCCTGTTGCGGGCCGCCGGTGTTCCGCTCGAGCAGAACGACACCGTCGTTCCTGCCGCATCGTCGCCGGTCATCGACGGTATGCAGATCCAGGTGACGCGCATGCGCATCGAGAAGGTGACCGAACGCGTGCCTCTTGCCCCGGGCAACAAGCGAATCGAGGACGTCACCCTCAACATGAGCCGTCAGGTCGTCGAGGATCCGGGTGCGCCGGGCACCCAGGATGTAACTTTTGCCGTCGCAAAGGTAAACGGGGTGGAAACCGGCAGGCTGCCAGTAGCCAATGTCGTTATCAATCCGGCCCGCGACGGTGTGCTCCGAGTGGGAGCAAAGCCGGGCACCGAAGTGCCGCCGGTTACCAACGCGGCCGCCTGGGACGCGCTTGCGCAGTGCGAAGCCGGAGGTAACTGGGCCATTAACACTGGTAACGGTTTTTACGGTGGTGTTCAATTTGATCAAAACACTTGGGAGAGAAGCGGCGGTCTGCGGTATGCTCCGAGAGCCGACTTGGCGACTAGAGAAGAGCAGATTGCGATTGCTACGGTGACGCAAGCCCGGCAAGGTTGGGGAGCCTGGCCGGTTTGTAGCGGGAGGATTGGGGCGCGCTGACTATTCGACTGCTCGGGCGGACCGAGATAAGACGCTTGGCCAAAGAGATCGACTTTCGGCCACGCAAATCATTTGGGCAGAACTTTGTCCATGATGCCAACACAGTGCGGCGCATCGTGTCTGCGTCCGGTGTCCATCGAAACGACCATGTCCTCGAGGTCGGGCCGGGACTCGGTTCTCTGACACTTGCGTTGCTGGATCGCGGGGCGCGCGTCACCGCAGTGGAGATCGATCCGCTGCTGGCACGGCAACTTCCCGCCACGATCGCCGACCACTCGCACAGTGAGATCAACCGTCTCACGGTGCTCAACCGCGACATCCTGACGTTGATGCCGGCCGATCTCACCGAGCAGCCCACGGCGCTCGTTGCGAACCTGCCGTACAACGTCGCGGTGCCCGCGTTGCTGCACCTGCTGGCCGAGTTCCCGTCGATTCGCACGGTCATGGTCATGGTGCAGGCCGAGGTGGCCGAACGCCTGGCCGCGGAGCCGGGCGGCAAGGACTACGGCGTGCCCAGTGCCAAGATGCGTTTCTACGGGAACGTGCGCAGGCACGGCATGGTCTCGCCGACGGTCTTCTGGCCCATCCCGCGGGTGTACTCCGGGCTGGTCCGCCTCGACCGGTACGAGAATCCGGCATGGCCGATGGACGCGGAGTTCCGCGACGAGGTGTTCAACCTCATCGACATCGGGTTCGCGCAGCGTCGCAAGACGTCGCGTAACGCGTTCGCGGAGTGGGCCGGGTCGGGCAATGAGTCGGCGGAGCGGTTGCTGGCTGCCAGCATCGACCCGTCGCGTCGTGGCGAGACCCTCGGAATCGCCGATTTCGTCCGGCTGCTGCAGCGGGCGAAGGAAGCCGCGGGCGACGCCTGGGAAAGCAAGACGGCCGAGACCATCCGCGCCACCTAGGGCGCTGAGATCGACGATATGGTCGTCCACCTTTCGCGGTGCGCGACCATTTCGTCGTTTTCAACGCAGCGCGTTGGCGATCAGGCCGATGAACTCGGCGCACGAGTCATAGCGCCGCTCGGGGTCTTTCGCCAGAGCCTTGGCGAGGATCGAGTCGACGGCGTGGGGTATCCAGTCGAGTTGCCGTGAGATGCGTGGCGGCGCGGCCTGCAGCTGTTGGTCGACCATGCCCATCGCGGTTTTGGCGGCGAACGGCGGCGACCCGGTGAGCAGCTCGACCGTCGTGCAGGCCAGGGCGTACTCATCGGTGGCGGCCGAAGGCGAACGGCCGCAAAGCAATTCGGGCGCCGAATAGGGCAGTGACGCCTGCACCTGCGGATGCGGGCCCTGGGCTTGGCGGGCGATCCGTTTGGCCGGGTCGAGGGTGAGACGTCCGCCGTCGTGTGACAGGCGCATGGCCACGTCCTCGGCGACCGAATGCGCCACGCCGAAGTCGATCAGCACCGCCCTCGGCCGGTCAGCCGGGACCGATTGGTCCACAAGAATATTCGTCGGCTTGACGTCGCAGTGCACGATTCCGAGCCGGTGCGCATGGTCGAGTGCGGCGGCGATCTGTCGCAGCGCGGTCAGGCGTTCACCGGTCGTCGGCAGCGCGCTGACGGTTCCGCCGTCGATCAGTTCCATGGCCAGCCAGGCCGGCCCGGCTTCGAAGACCTTGACGATGTTGGGGTGCTCGACGCGCCCGGCGAAGTCGAACTCGCGCTGCAACCGCGCGAGATGATCGGGTTCACGGTGCGCATCGTCGAGCACTTTGAGTGCGACCGCACGCCCGGCGCCGTCGCGGGCCCGGTACACCACGGCCCAGCCGCCGCGGCCCACGACCTCTTCGACGGCGTATCCCGCGATCGTCTCGCCGGGTGACTCCACCATCACAGCTTAGGTTCAGCGACGGTATGGACCGGTCGGCGATAGTGTCGTGGCCGTGTCCGCATCCGACGGCAGTACCGCATCCGAGTGGGTTCCCACTGGGTCGGTGACGGTGCGTGTGCCCGGCAAGGTCAACCTGTACCTGGCGGTCGGCGATCTGCGCGACGACGGCTACCACGACCTCACGACGGTGTTCCACGCGGTTTCGCTGCTGGACGAGGTGACCGTGCGCAACGCCGACGTGTTGTCGCTGACGCTGTCGGGCGAGGGCGTCGAATCGTTGCCCACCGATGAGCGCAATCTGGCGTGGCGCGCCGCGGTGCTGATGGCCGAGCACGTCGGCCGTGCGCCCGACGTCGCGATCAGCATCGAGAAGTCCATCCCGGTCGCCGGCGGCATGGCCGGTGGCAGTGCCGACGCCGCGGCGGTGCTCGTCGCGATGAACACGCTGTGGGAGCTCGGCGTGCCGCGACGCGACCTGCATGCCCTTGCGGCCCAGCTGGGCAGCGACGTGCCGTTCGCGCTGCACGGCGGGACCGCGCTCGGGTCCGGGCGCGGCGAGGAGCTCGCGACGGTGCTGGCGCGCAATACGTTCCACTGGGTGCTGGCGTTCGCGCACCGCGGGCTGTCGACGCCGAAGGTCTTCGGCGAGCTCGACCGCTTGCGGGCCGACGAGAGCCGCGGTGAGCTGCCGCGCGCCGAGGAGCCCGAGCCCGTGCTCGCGGCGCTGGCTTCGGGCGATCCGGCCGAGCTCGCCGCGCTGCTCGGCAACGACCTGCAACCGGCCGCGCTGAGCCTGTATCCCGATCTGCGCCGCACCCTGCGGGCAGGCGTCGAGGCAGGCGCGCTGGCCGGCATCGTGTCCGGCTCGGGGCCGACGTGCGCGTTCTTGTGCCCGTCATCGACCGCGGCCGTCGACGTCGGCGCTGAGCTGGCGGGGGCCGGCGTGTGCCGGACGGTCCGGGTCGCCAGCGGACCGGTGCACGGGGCCCGCGTCGTCCCTGCTCCGTCGCCGTCGGTCTGACGGGCGCGGGGTGTGACACAGGCCTCAATTGTCGCGAGAGTTTGGCAGCTACTTAAGGGTCTCTTAAGATGATCGACGGTGAAAGCTAGCGGTCAAGCATCGGACGCGACTTCGCCCGCCGCAGGTGTGGGCGGGCGGTTCTGCAGGCCTGTAGCCGGTACCGGTGCCCTTACTCCCGCAACGTTGCGGGCGGTGGCTGTGCCCTTACGGGAGTCATCACCGAACCGAGACATAACTGCTGCCCAATTGTGTGCGTGTGCCTACTTAAAAGCGCCGCGCACAGGGCGGAGCATGGATAGCCGGGCAATGACGCCGGCACCTAGGAGGTCGTCGTGAGCAGATTCACCGAGAAGATGTACCGCAACGCTCGTGAGAGCAAGCGCGGCATGGTGACCGGTGAGCCGCACGAGCCGGTGCGACACACCTGGGGCGAGGTGCACGAGCGCGCCCGGTGTATCGCAGGCGGTCTGGCCGCGGCCGGAATCAATCACGGCGACGCCGTCGGCGTCCTGGCCGGTTTCCCGGTGGAGATCGCGCCGACCGCGCAGGGCGTGTGGATGCGCGGCGCGAGCCTGACCATGCTGCACCAGCCGACCCCGCGTACCGACCTGGCGGTGTGGGCCGAGGACACCATGAACGTCATCGGCATGATCGAGGCCGACGCCGTCATCGTCTCCGAGCCGTTCCTCGTCGCGATCCCGGTACTGGAGGAGAAGGGCGTCAAGGTCCTCAAGGTCGCCGACCTGCTGGCCGCCGACCCGATCGACCCCGTCGAGACCGGCGAGGACGATCTGGCTCTCATGCAGTTGACGTCCGGGTCGACAGGATCGCCCAAGGCCGTCCAGATCACGCACCGCAACATCCACTCCAACGCCGAGGCCATGTTCATCGGCGCGGAGTACGACGTCGACAAGGACGTCATGGTCAGCTGGCTGCCGTGCTTCCACGACATGGGCATGGTCGGGTTCCTGACCATCCCGATGTACTTCGGCGCCGAGCTCGTCAAGGTCACGCCGATGGACTTCCTGCGAGACACGCTGCTGTGGGCCAAGCTGATCGACAAGTACAAGGGCACCATGACGGCGGCGCCCAACTTCGCCTACGCGCTGCTGGCCAAGCGGCTGCGCCGGCAGGCCAAGCCCGGCGACTTCGACCTGTCGACGCTGCGGTTCGCGCTGTCGGGTGCCGAGCCGGTCGAGCCGGCCGACGTCGAGGACCTGCTGGACGCGGGCAAGCCGTTCGGGCTCAAGTCATCGGCGATCCTGCCGGCCTACGGCATGGCCGAGACGTGCCTGGCGGTGTCGTTCTCGCCGTGCAACGCCGGCCTGGTGGTCGACGAGGTCGACGCCGACCTGCTGGCCGCACTGCGCCGCGCCGTGCCCGCCACCAAGGGCAACACCAAGCGGCTGGCCTCGCTCGGCCCGTTGCTCAAGGACCTCGAGGCCCGCGTCGTCGACGAGAACGGTGAGGTCATGCCCGCCCGCGGGGTCGGCGTCATCGAGCTGCGCGGGGAATCGCTGACCCCCGGCTACATCACGATGGGCGGCTTCCTGCCTGCGCAGGACGAGCACGGCTGGTACGACACCGGCGACCTCGGCTACATCACCGAAGAAGGCAACGTCGTCGTGTGCGGCCGCGTCAAGGACGTGATCATCATGGCCGGGCGCAACATCTACCCGACCGACATCGAGCGCGCCGCGGGCCGCGTCGAGGGCGTGCGCCCCGGCTGCGCCGTGGCGGTGCGCCTGGACGCCGGGCACTCACGCGAAACCTTCGCTGTCGCAGTCGAATCCAACGCCTGGCAGGATCCGGCCGAGGTGCGTCGCATCGAGCATCAGGTGGCCCACGAGGTGGTCTCCGAGGTCGACGTGCGGCCACGCAACGTCGTCGTGCTCGGCCCCGGCACCATCCCGAAGACGCCGTCGGGCAAGCTCCGCCGCGCGAATTCGGTTTCGCTGGTCACCGGCTGACTCGACACCGCGAGCGACCGTGTCTGTACGCCGACACGCCGCTATCCGGCGGCATTTTGCGGTCGCTCGCGGCCCTCGGGCGGGCTGAATTCGGTTGCCGTAGCGAGTAGAACGCCGTCGTCCCCGTCAGGCGCTGAGAGCAGTAACCCGCTCGGCAATTCGTCGTCGACCCCGGGCACGGGCAGGGTCACCCCGCACGCGCCCAGATAGCTCAACACCATCGTGGTGCGCAGCGTCGACGCGTTGGCGGCGTCGTACGCCGCAGCGCTGGCGAGCAGGTCGGCAATGTGTGGCGGTTCGTGGCGCACCGTCGGACACAGCATTATCGCGCCTCCGAGTTCGGCACGGAATCGCAGGCGCAGCAACGGCATCGCCGCGCGCAAGGGGGCCACCGCGGCACTGGCATTGCGGCGCAACCGACGTCGGGTCGCCGCCTCCATCGCGGCCGGGTCGGCAAGCAGCGCCCCGAATGCCGCGTAGGCCTCGGCGCCGACGATCGTGCCGTGCGTGTCGAGTAGGCGCTGAGCCTGCCGCAGTGACGGCAACTCGCGGGTGGTGACGACGACTCCGTTGCGCCGTAACGCCTCGACGGCTGCCGTGAACGACGCGTGCACGCCGGGACTGCAGTCGTCGACCCATTCGCCTGCCGGGATGATCAGCTGCGATGCCGGTGGGACGGGATGTTGCCCGCGCACCAACAGCCGGTCGACACGTTGGATGTCGCCGACCGAGCGCGCTATGAACCCCACACTGTCCAGGGTCGGCGACAGTGCGTGAAAGTCGTTGGGCCCGTAGCGGTGGTGGCTCGCCCGAAAGCCGACGCAGCCGGTGAATGCGGCCGGGACACGCACTGAGCCGGAGGTGTCGGTGCCGACGGCCAGCTTCGCGACCCCGACGGCGACGGCAACAGCGGCACCGCAGGAGGATCCGCCAGGTACGCGCGCCGCATCCAGCGGGTTGATCGGTGTACCGAAGTGCTGGTTGATGCCGAGCCCTGAGAACGCGAACTCGCTGAGGTTGGTCTTGCCGACCGTGACCGTGCCGAGCGCACGGAGGCGGCGCACGAGCGTGCTGTCCGCCTGCGCGGGCGGTTCATCGAGCCGCGAAGACGACCCGCAGGTGGTCACGGTGCCGGCGACGTCGAACAGGTCCTTCCACACCACCGGAATGCCGTCGACTGTGCTGCGGAGGGTGCCGCGCAGCCGACGGGCATCACTGTCGAAGGCTTCACGACGGGCCCGATCAGCGGTCATCGTGATCATGGTCGAGCGGGCAGCGGGGGTGTGGGCGCGGGCAAGGCTGAGCTCACACATCTGCTGCGCACTGGTGGTCTGCGGCATTACCGCAGGCTAGGCAGCCTCCTGAGAGCACCTGTATGGAGGAAGCTCCACTACGCGGGGGGTGAGAGTGTGTGAACAACCATGATGGTCGACACGGTGTCGCCCGTTGAATGCGTACATGAAGCTGAGAAACACCACCGGCTACCTCGAGGTGCCGGCCGGCGCCGGGCGCGCTGTGCAGATCTGTCGTGGTGACCGATTGCAAGTGATCGACGTTGACGGCGGGCAGGTGGGCGACCTATTCGCCTTCGCGACAGCCGATGTCGGCGAGTATCTGTCGGCCAGCCACACTCGCACGGCAACCGGCAGTCTGTTCCCGCAGATCGGCGATCAGTTCGTCACCAACCGCCGTCGGCCCATTCTGACCCTGGCCGAGGACACTTCGCCGGGCACGCACGACATGCTGATCGCCGCGTGCGATCCCGAGCGCTACCGCAAACTCGGTGTCGACGACCACAATTCGTGCGCCGCCAACTTGCAAGCAGCGCTGGCCGGGCTGGGACTCGTCACGGATGTCGTGCCTCAGCCGGTCAATCTGTTCATGAATATCCCGGTCAGCGCGGAGGGCACGTTGAGTTGGCTGCCCGCGGTGAGTCGTTCCGGCGACTCCGTCACCCTCGAAGCGGAAATGGACTGCGTGGTCGTGGTCTCCGCCTGCCCCATGGATCTCAACCCGATCAATGGTGATCGGCCCACTCCGCTCGCCCTACGCATCACAACGCCCCACATCGACACCGAGGAGATTCGAGCATGGCCAACGCACACCCGGCACTGACGGCCCAGCGGGTCGGCACCCTGACACTTGACAACAAGTTCGCCGTCGCGCCGATGACACGCGTGTCGGCAACTCCGGATGGCGCTGCCACTACTGAAATGGCGGATTACTACAGAGATTTCGCGCGCGGGGGATTCGGCCTGCTAGTGACCGAAGGTATCTACACCGACGTCACCCACAGCCAGGGCTATCTCAACCAGCCAGGCCTGGCCACCGACGCCCATGTTCAGGCGTGGCGGCCGGTGACCGATGGTGTGCACGCTCATGGCGTACCGATCGTCGCGCAACTCATGCACGCCGGCGCACTGTCGCAGGGAAATGCGCACGGCGCCGGCACGATCGCGCCGTCGGCGATCACACCGCGCGGTACGATGCTCGACGAATACGGTGGCTCTGGTGGATGGCCAACCCCGCAGGAGATGACCCGCGATGAGATCGATACTGTGGTAAGCAGTTTCGGCGATGCCGCCGTCCGTGCGCAAGCCGCCGGTTTCGACGGTGTGGAAGTGCACGCGGCCAACGGCTATCTTCTCGACCAGTTCCTGACCGCGTACACCAACACCCGCGATGACGAGTACGGCGGCGGTGTCGCCAACCGGATCAAGCTCGCCGCACGCGTGCTCAGTGAGATCCGCAACCGGGTCGCCGAGGGATTCCTGGTGGGAGTCCGGCTGTCACAGACCAAGGTCAACGACTTCACCTACCGGTGGCCGGGCGGCGCGGCCGACGCGGAGATCATCTTCGCGACACTGGCCGGCACCGGTGCCGACTATCTGCACATCGCCAGCGAGGGCCGCGATTTCATCGACACCGCGCGGTTCTCGGATGGCCGGACCATCACGGCGCTCGCCCGCGAGGTCAGCGGGTTGCCGGTGATGGCCAAGGCGGTATGCACGACCTGCGACAGGCCGCCGACGTACTCGAGGGCGGACATGCGGATCTGTTGTCGATCGGCCGCGGCGCACTGGCCAATCCCGACCTGCCGAGGCGGGTGGCGGCTGGGGAGGACCTGGAAGGGTTCGATCACGAAATGCTCTCGCCGATGGCCACAATTGCCAACGCCCGCAACTGGCGAACTGCCGAGAGCGTCTCATGAGCACGCCGTGGCATCGCGGTGCTGCGGCCGTCGCGACACTGACGTTCGACGTCGACGCCGAAACGCCGATCCTTGCGCAGGGGCGTCGCTATGCAGACCATATGATGACCATGTCGCACCAGTCGTACGGGCCTGATGTCGGAGTGCCGCGCATACTGGATATGCTCGACGAACTTCAAGTGCTGGCAACGTTTTTCGTGCCCGGATGGGTGGCCGAGCAGCGGGTCGGGCTGGCGGCCTCGATTGTCCAGCGCGGGCACGAAGTTGCACACCACTCCTACAGCCACCGATCGCCTGTGACGATGACGGCGGCAGAGGAGCGCGCGGACTTCGAGCGTGGAATGGAGGTTTTCGGCAAGCAGGACATCGACATTCGAGGACACCGTGCCGCCCTGTGGGGTGCGAGCTGGCAGACTCCGAGCCTGATCGCCGAGTACGGTCTGTCCTACGACTCCTCCCTGATGGGCGACGACCGGCCATACCGCATCAACACCGACGTCGCACCCATCGTGGAGTTGCCGGTGCACTGGTCGTTGGACGACTGGGAGCAGTACGCCTACCTGCCCGACCCGCACGTCGGTTCGGTGATCGAGTCACCGGTGAAGGTCGCCGAGATGTGGCGTGCAGAGCTCGACGGGATGCGCCGATACCGGTGTTTGTTCAACCTCTGTGTGCACCCGTTTCTTTCGGGCCGCCCCGGGCGCATCATGGCCCTGCGCGGCGTGATCGAACACGCGCTGGAACTGGGTGACGTCCGGTTCGCGCGGTGCCGCGACGTGGCCGAGGCAGTGGACGGGGACCGCGCGATCCAGCCGCGCACCCTCCGACCGCCGGTGGCGCAGGCGGACGTGTACCCGGACTGACGCAGCGTCGTCAACTCTTCGTCAACTCAAGGCATCGGCTTCCAGCGCCAGGAACAGATCGACGCGGTCCTCGAGTCGAGTCACATCACGTCCGGTCAGCTCGCCGATGCGAGACACCCGGTTACGGAGGGTGTTGACATGTACGTACAGATCGCTCGCGGTGGCCGACCAGTGCCCGTCGTTGCTCAAGAACGTGCGAAGGGTGCGCTCCAGCTCGGTGCCGTTGTGCTCGTCGTTCGTGCGCAACGGGCCGAGGATGTCGTCGGCGAAGCGGCGCAGCAGCGCCCGGTCGTGCAGTCCGAGCAGCATTCGATGGGTACCGACATCGGCGAAAGTGCCGACGCGCGAGTCTTTACTGCGTCGGCGAAGGACCTGGCACACTTCTCGGGAGCCGATCAGCGGTTCGCGCAGTTCCGTCGAATCGGCCGCCGGTGCACCGATCCCCACCACGACACGGTGTTCCGGAAAGCGTCGGCGCACTGCGTCGGACAGCTGATGACAGAATCCGGCGAGGTCCTCGCCGGTGCTGTTCCAAGGGAACACGACCACCGTGTCTTGGCTGCCCGCCACCACCACCGCCGGGATGCCACGGCGCCGGAAGAACCCTTCGATCTCGTCGGTGGAACCGGCGGGTCGCATCGGCTCGTCGCCGACCACCATCGTGATGACGGCCAGCTGCGCGGCGGGGTCGATGCCGAACGCCCGCAATCGATCCTGAACATCGGCAACCCGAGCGGCACCGGACAGGATCATCTCCAGCAGCTCGCTGGAGAAGCGTGACTCTATCGCATGCAGCGCTTGCTGTTTGGTGACCTCGAGGCTGAGGAATCGCGCGGCCTGATCGATCGCGTCACGCTCGACTCCGCTGAGTTCTGCCAGCGGACGCAGGCAGAACAGCCCGGCGTCGATATCGCCCATTGCGCCTTCGACGAGGTACACCGAGGCCAGCCCGGCGCCTGGCAGATCGACTTCGAGCGGCGGTGGCCGACGAGCCAGCGCCTCGGCGGCCGCCCGGTCGGTGTCGGCGTCGGTACCGGGCGCATCGCCGGCCAGCCGCCTCCCCATCCTGTCGACCACCAGCAGCGGCAGTTCGTGGTCGCGCCGCAAGACCTCCAGCACGCCTTCGGCGCCGCCGCCGCGCGAGATGGACGTTGCCAGCGCATTGCCGCGGCGGACGAGACGAGCCAGCGCATCCTGTCGTGCCGCACCCTGTATCCGTGCCGCTGTCTCGGTGATGGCGGTGAACGGCACCCTGATCGACACCGTGGCGAGCGGAATTCCCGCGGCGACACAGGCTTCGACGAGATCGTCTGGGGCGACTGGTGTCTGCGCGGTGAGACCGAAGATCAGTCCGGCGGCGCGGGCACGTTGCAGCGCGGCGACAAACTCGCCGGCGGTCACTGAATCGCGCCACAAGCCGTTGGTCAACACCAGTTCCGTGGGTCGGATGTAGGGCGACGGGTCGGGCAGTTCGGTGTTGTGCAGCCACAGCACCTCGCTGTCGAGCGCGTCGACCGGACCAGGCGTCAGCAGGGTGAGTTCCAAGGTGGAGTCCGCGAGGAGTGTCTGCAGGCTCAGCATCGGTGTATCTACATCCATTCAAATGGGCAGTTTGTGGATGTTTATACACTCGGCGCCTTCAGTTCGCGGTGTTTCGATGAGCGGAAGCCAACCAGCGAGGAGCCGCCGATGTCCACCAGTCCGCTTGAGACCAGGCCGCCCACTCAGGGGTCTGACCCAGCCGTACCGTTTGACGCGCATGGCATCGAACCCATTCCCGACGACAGCCGGGACTGTTCACCGTGGGAACTGTTCTGGATCTGGGCCGGCGCCAACATCGCGCCCATCAACTGGGTGCTCGGTGCACTCGGGATCACGCTTGGTCTGAGCCTCGTCGAGACACTCGCGGTCGTCGTGGTGGGAAACCTTCTCGGCTGCAGCGTCTTCGGCCTCTTCAATGTCGTCGGCCACCGCACCGCGGTGAATCAGATGGTGCTGGGCCGGGCACCGTTCGGCCGGCTCGGTGGCATCGTGCCGGGCGTGGCGCAGTTCCTGCTCACGATGGGCTGGGTCGGGGTGAACACCTGGGTGGTGCTCGACCTGGTGCTGGCCGTCCTGGCGGAACTCGGCGTCACCGGCGGGGCCTGGCTGGATTTTTTGGTAGCCGCGGGAATCATGGCGGTACAACTCGGTCTGGCGTTGTACGGGTTCTATGCGATCCGCAGCTTTGAGAAGTGGACCGTGCCGGCCACCGTGGTCGTGATGGCGGCGATGACCGTGCTGGCGATCGCGACCACCGATATCAATTGGAGTTTCGCCGGAGCCGAGCTGCAGCCCGGCGAGAAGATCACGGCGGTGACACAACTGTTGACGGCCATCGGCATCGGCTGGGGTCTGACGTGGATCCCGTATGCGTCGGATTACAGCCGATTCGTTCGCGTCGACGCGTCGGCCCGCGCGGTGTTCTGGTCGTCTTCGCTGGGCATGTACATCCCGACGGTGTGGTTGGCCGCACTCGGGGCGTGTCTGGCCAGCGCAGGCGGCGGCAGTGACCCGTCGGCCCTGGTGGTCGGGACGTTCGGCGTAATGGCCGTCCCCGTGTTGCTACTGCTGGTGCACGGTCCGATTGCAACCAACATTTTGAACCTCTACTCGTGCTCGCT
Organism: Mycolicibacterium wolinskyi; assembly: GCF_002101965.1. Lineage (GTDB taxonomy): Bacteria > Actinomycetota > Actinomycetes > Mycobacteriales > Mycobacteriaceae > Mycobacterium > Mycobacterium wolinskyi. The sequence continues at coordinate 253,597 of NZ_LQQA01000010.1, read as the reverse complement.
CGCGGCGTTGTCGATCGGAGTGCGGGCCACGCGATGGAAGGTGACTCTGATCGCCGGATTGGTGGCCTCGGCGGTGCTCGCGGTGTTCGTCAACGCCGACAGCTTCGCGCATGCCTTCGACAACTGGATGGTCTCCATCTTGGTTTGGATCAGCCCGTGGGCGGCCATCATGCTGGTGGACTACTTCGCAATTCGCCGTGGCCGTCTCGACACCGACTCGCTGTATCTGCCGGCTGAGGCGTCTACATACGGAATGTTCAACTCCGCCGGGTTGACGAGCCTCGCAGCAGGCGTCGTCGCCGGCTGGGCATGGCAGTACGGTCTCGTGCCGGCAATGCAGGGCCCGCTCGCGACCGCACTCGGCAACACCGACTTCTCATGGCTGTCAGGGAGCCTCGTCGCCGGCATCCTGTACTTTGTGCTCGCTCGGCGTGCGGTGCGGGCATGACCGACGACAGCAAACTACCGCAGGTTGTAAGCGCAACGGAACTGTCGAACAGCTTCCTCGGCAAACTGATCGAGGTCTGCTTCGTCACGGCCGACCACCGGCGCACGATGGAAGGCCTCGTGCGGCTGGGCATCGGGCCGTGGCGGGTGTACACCTTCGACTCCGCCACTGTCACCGAGCGGACCTACCGCGGGGAGACGGCGGACTACGGCATCAAGGTGTGCTTCGCTGACGTCGGAGACCTGGCTGTAGAGATCATGGAACCGCTGTACGGGCCGTCGATCTTCCAGGAGTTCCTCGATACCCACGGCGAGGGCATCCAGCACATTGCCTTCGACTGCGACGAGAAGCCGTGGCAGGACCGGCTGGGCGAGTTCGGGCGTCGCGGATTCCCGCTGGTGCAATCGGGCCGGTTCGTCGACGCCAACGCCTTCGCCTTTTTTGACACCGAGTCGGTGACCGGCACCGTATTCGAAACCTATTCGATCCCTTCGGGTTTCGTGTGGCCGGAGCCCGAGGAGTGGTACCCGGCGCCGCCGCCGCCCGGGCAGGCGCCGCCGGTGCGGCCGCAGCGGCATTAGGGATACAGGCGCTGCCCGCTGGCACCCAAGGCACACGCTCGAAACCATCGGCATCCGCTCAGTGTTCGCGGCGGCCCGGTTCTGCCGGACGATGTTCGCGCGCATGGCCAGCAGAAGCACGGCGGGCGCAGCCATCAACGCCAGCTCCTCGAACAGGTCGGCCATCACGCATGCGGTCCGGCGGCGACGCTGTCGGCCAGCCGGTCGTAGACCTGCCACCAGATCAGCTCGTGCTCGACGACGCCGATGTCACCGTGCGCGAGCCGTTCGTCGGCCTCAAGTAGCACGGCTGCGAGCTCGGCGAGCCGGTCACGGTTCGCCTCGGCCGTCGCATCGGGGTAGCCGAGCATCGTCGTCACGAGCATGCTGCGCACGCGCGTGCGGGCGTCACCGGCCATCGCGAACGCGACGACGCCCGCGCCGATGGCCGCTGCGGTGGACGCGCCGAACACCGCCCACGACGTCGTGGTCCCGGTCAGCACGATCTGGCACAGCAGCCACAACAGGAAACCCCATACCGGCCAACCCCGCGCGAGCCGCAGCCAGCGGCGTTCTGAGCGGCTCAACCCGGGCGGGTAGACCACCAGTCGGTACTGAACGATCCCGAATCGGCCGGGCCGGATCTCGACCGACCCCCACGCACGGGTGCCGTCGAGCAGGCGCTCGCCGAAGCGATGCAACGCCCCGGTGTTCATACCTCCGGTGTACCCCGACCCGCGGCCCTCATATCCGGCCCGAACGGATTATTTACGCCACTGCCGCCGCCCTTTGCAGTCTGGGTATAGATCTCTATACTCAGCTGCATGGCCGAAAGACTCCCCGCCCGCCTCGCCGACCACCCGACAGTGCGCGCGGTACGGGCTCGCAGTGCCGCGCCGCCACCGCGCGTGATCGACGCCGATTGGCTGCGTCAGCTGTGCCTGGACGCGGGAGCCGACGACGTCGCCTTCGCCGGCGTCGACGATCCCGCGCTGGAATCCGAACGCGAGCACGCCGGCGTGGCGTTGCCCGGCGTGCGCAGCTACATCTCGCTCGTCGTCAAGATGAACCGCGACAACGTCCGGTCCACCGCCCGCAGTGTCGCCAATCAGGAATTCCACCGCAGCGGCGAGATCATCAACGAGGCCGCCCACCGGATCACCCGCGCACTGGAGGATGCCGGCCACCGCGCGGTGAATCCGTCGGCCACCTTCCCGATGGAGATGGATCGGTTCCCCGGCCGGATCTGGGTCGTCGCACACAAACCGATCGCGGTGGCCGCGGGCCTTGGCGTGATGGGCATCCACCGCAACGTCATTCATCCCCGCTTCGGCAACTTCATCCTGCTCGCCACCATTCTGGTCGGCGATCCGATCAGCAGTTACGGTGCACCACTGGACTATTCACCGTGCCTGGAATGCAAACTGTGCGTGGCGGCCTGCCCGGTCGGCGCGATCGGCAAGGATGGCGAGTTCGACTTCGTCGCCTGCTCGGTGCACAACTACCGCGAATTCATGGGCGGGTTCACCGACTGGGCGCAGACCATCGCCGACAGCGAGGACGCAGCCGATTTCCGCTCGCGGGTAAGCGATTCCGAGAACGCGTCGATGTGGCAGAGCCTGTCGTTCAAGGCGAACTACAAGGCTGCCTATTGCCTGGCGGTGTGCCCGGCGGGGGAGGACGTGATCGAGCCGTACCTCGACGACCGCAAGGGCTTCATGGACCTGGTGCTCAAACCGTTGCAGGACAAGAAGGAAACGCTCTACGTGCTGCCGAACTCCGCGGCCAAGGCGCACGCCGAGAAGCGGTATCCACACAAGACCGTGAAGGTCGTCGACAGCGGCATCCGCGGGAGGTGAACGGAACTACCAGGCGTGCACGGTGTTCTGGGCCGGCTCCAGACCTTGGGTGATCAGCAGTTCGGTTGCGTCGGCGGCCTGTTCGCAGATCGTCGGAACCTCGGCACGCTCGGCGGCGGTGAAGTTCTCCAGCACGAACGCCGCCGGGTCCTTGCGGCCCGGCGGGCGTCCCACGCCGATGCGTACGCGCTGAAAGTCCTTGGTGCCCAAGGCTGACGCCACCGAGCGCAGCCCGTTGTGCCCGCCTTCGCCGCCACCGAGCTTGAGCCGGATCCGGCCGAAGTCGATGTCGAGCTCGTCATGGAGAACCACGACGCGTGAGGCCGGAACCGAATAGAACTTCGCCAACGGCCCGACCTGGCGGCCTGATTCGTTCATGTAGCAGCGTGGCTTGGCCAGCACCACCGCTGCACCGGCGAGCCGGCCGGTCGCCACCTCGGCACCGGATTTCTTGTGCACCTTGAAGGCCGAGCCCATTCGCCCGGCCAACAGGTCGGCCACCATGAAGCCGAGGTTGTGCCGGGTCTTGGCGTAGGCGGGCCCGGGGTTTCCCAGGCCCACCACCAGAAGCGACTCGGCCACGAAGAATTACTCGGCCGACTCTTCGGCCGCCTCGGCCGCTGGCTCCTCGGCGGCCGGAGCCTCGGCGGTCTCGCCCGCACCCTCGGCCTCGAGATCCTCGGCGCTCGGGGCCTCGACGACGTTGATCACGAGCAGCTCGGGATCCGAGATCAGGTTGACGCCCGCGGGCAGCGCGATCTGGCCCGCGGTGAACTGCGTACCTGCCTCGACGCCCTCGACCGAGACCGTGAGCTGCTCGGGGATCGACAGGGCCTCGGCCTCGATCTCGATGGTGTTGGCGTCCTGGGTGACCAGGGTGCCCGGCTGCGCCTCACCCTCGACGACGACGGTGACCTCGACGGTCACCTTCTCGCCGCGCTTGACGACGAGCAGGTCGGCGTGCTGGATGTTGCGGCGGATCGGGTGGATGTCGAGCGCCTTGGTCAGCGCGAGCTCTTCCTTGCCGTCGATGTCGAGGGTCAAGACGGCGTTGGTGCCTGCCTTACGCAGCACGGCGGCGAACTCGTGGGCGTTGAGTTCCAGGTGCTGGGGGTCGGTGCCGTGGCCGTAGAGCACGGTGGGCACCAAGCCGGCACGGCGGGCCTGGCGCGACGCGCCCTTGCCGGTGCGGGTGCGGACCGTCGCGGTCAGCTTGTTGGTGGCATTGGTTTTTGCGGCCTTGGCCATTGTGTTGCTCCTCATATGCGGTACTGCGGTCATTCGTCAGCACGGCCAGGGTCGCAACACTTACAGAAGTTCCCGTCGATAACGGTGGTCCACCAGGTCCACCCTCGCCGTGACGCCTGGTCAGGTTAGCAAAGGCCGGGCGCGGTTCCCAAAACGGCGTCAGCGGTCGAGCGGATAGGACACCCCGGTGAGCTGCTCGGACAGGTCCCACAACGCCTTCTGGGTGTCCGTGCGCTTGGCCAGCGGACTGCGCCCGACGGGCTGGGTCGGGCCGAACTGCCCGAACCGCGGCCCGATGAAGCTGTCGCCCGGCACGTCCTCTGACACGGCGTACAGCGTCTGGCGGGCCCCGAACTCGGGTTCGGTGGCCATGAACCGGTTGCCCGCCGCGGCCATCCGCGAGCCGAACCGGCTACCGGTGTGGCCCTGCAGGTTGGTGGCCGAGTAGCCGGGATGGGCGGCGACCGCACGCACCTGCGAACCGGACGCCGACAGCCGGCGCTGCAGCTCAGAGGTGAACATCAGGTTCGCGAGCTTGGACTGCCCGTAGGCCAGCCACGCCGAGTACGGTCGCGACTTCCAGTTCAGGTCCCGTAGGCTGATGACGCCGATCCAGTGCATGAGCGACGACACCGTGACCACGCGGTCGGAGACCTTGGGCAGCAACAGATTCGTCAGCGCGAAGTGGCCGAGATGGTTGGTGCCGATCTGGCTCTCGAAGCCGTCGGCGGTGCGGCTCAGCGGGACCGCCATGATGCCTGCGTTGTTCACCAGAACGTCGACGGTCTCGACGGTGTCGGCGAACTCGTGCACCGAGGCCAGGTCCTGCAGGTCGAGCTTGCGCACCTCGACCGTCCCGCCCGTCATGGTCGCCGCCGCGGCCGTGCCCTTGTCCAGATTGCGGACGGCGACGATCACCTTCGCGCCGACGCGGGCCAGCTCGCGTGCGGTGATGAGGCCCAGCCCGCTGTTGGCGCCGGTGACGACGACGCTGCGGCCGGTGAACGAGGGCAGGTCAGCGCTGGTCCATTCGGTCATGCGGACAACTTACTTCTTCGCGACCGTGAACCCCGAGATGATCGATTCGATGTCGGCGGCCTGCGCCTCGGCTTCGTCGGCGTACGTGGTGACGGTCAGCTGGATCAGGTACCGCTGCGGGGGTGCCTCGACGGTTGTGGGGATCACGACGCGGTTGTAGCTCTGCATGCGCCTGCCGTTGAGGTCGTAGCTGCCTTCGATCATCGCCGACGGGAAACCACGCCAGTCGTCGGTCGAGGCGTTGAGCTGTTTGAAGTTCTCCGACAGTTGGGCATCGGCGTAGCCGTGGTCTTTGAGGGCCTGAGGCACGTCGAAGTCGCCGTGCAGTTTGAACACCAGCAGCATGGCCGTCGGATATGTGTCGCCCTTGGCGATCATCCGGGTGCGGGGCGCCAGGTTGGGATTGTTGTACGGGTGCCAGCCCGGTGGGGTCGGCATCGTGATCGTCAGGTCCGGGATGTCTTCCGGTGCGACCGGTTCGCCGACGACGCCCGAGTTCTCCAGGTACTGCCACAGCGGCACGGGCGGCGCGTCGGACGACGACGTGGTGGTCGTGGTCGTCGTCCAGATCGACTGGTAGTCAGGGGTCTCGGCGCCGCACCCGGTGAGCAGCACGGCGGCGGTGGCGCCCACGGCGATCAGCCGGTTCACAGAATCTCTTGCACCGAATCGATCGGCCGGGCCAGCCGGGTTCCCTTGGCGGTGACGACGAACGGACGCTCGATCAGGATCGGATGCTCGGCCATCGCATCGAGCAGCTCGTCGTCGGACGCATCGGCCAAACCCAGCTCGGCATAGAGGGATTCGCGCTTGCGCACCGCGGTGCGCACGTCGACGCCCGCGTCGGCGATCATCTTCTTCAGCTCGGCCCGCGTCGGCGGCGTCTTGAGGTACTGCACGACCTCGGGCTCAATGCCGTTGTCCCGCAACAACTCCAACGTCTTACGCGACGTCGAGCATTTGGGGTTGTGATAGATGGTGGCTTCGCTAGCCACTAGGCCGACCCGTCGAAGAGGCTGGTGACCGAACCGTTGTCGAACACCGCGCGGATGGTGCTCGCGAGCAGCGGCGCGATCGACAGCACGGTCAGCTGCGGGAACTGCTTGTCCTCGCCGATCGGCAGGGTGTTGGTGACGATCACCTCACGCGCCCCGCACGACGCCAGCCGCTCGCGGGCCGGATCCGACAGCACGCCGTGGGTGGCCGCGATGATGACGTCCGCGGCGCCGTCCTCCTTGAGCAGTTTGACCGCGCCGGCGATCGTGCCGCCGGTGTCGATCATGTCGTCGGTCAGGATGCAGGTCTTGCCCCTCACCTCGCCGACGACGCGGTTGGACTTCACCTGGTTGGGCACGAGCGGATCGCGGGTCTTGTGGATGAAGGCCAGCGGCACGCCGCCCAGCGAATCGGCCCACTTCTCGGCGACGCGCACGCGGCCCGAGTCGGGGGAGACGACCACCATGTCGTGGTCGGAGTAGTTCTCGGCGATGTAGCCGCACAGAAGCGACTGCGCGCGCATGTGGTCGACCGGGCCGTCGAAGAAGCCCTGGATCTGGTCGGTGTGCAGGTCGACGGACACGATGCGGTCGGCGCCCGCGGTCTTGAGCAGGTCGGCGACCAGTCGCGCGGAGATCGGTTCGCGGCCGCGGTGCTTCTTGTCCTGACGCGCGTACGGATAGAACGGCAGGATCGCGGTGATGCGCTTGGCGCTGCCGCGCTTGAGCGCATCGATCATGATGAGCTGCTCCATGAGCCACTGGTTGAGCGGCGCCGGATGGCTCTGCAGCACGAATGCGTCGCTGCCGCGCACGGACTCGTCGAACCGCACGAAGATCTCGCCGTTGGCGAAATCGCGCGCGGTCTGCGCCGTCACGTGGACGTCGAGTTCTTTGGCGACCTGTTCCGCCAACTCCGGATGGGCTCGGCCGGAGAACAGCATCAGGCTTTTGCGATTGTCGGTCCAGTCCGTGGCCACTGTGTGCTGCCTTCGCGGTCGGGAATCGATACGGGCCAATCGTACGTAGCGTTTCCTGGTGCTCGTAGCCGGGTTACCAGATTGCCAACGGAAAACGTCGAGTTAGTCTTTTTCACCCCGCGCTTTGCGCGCGGCTTCCGCGGCCGCCGAGCCCGGGCGTTTGCGCTCGACCCAGCCCTCGATCGTGCGTTGTGCGTTGTCGGAGACGGCCAGCGCACCTGGCGGGACGTCTTCACGCAGCACGGTACCGGCGCCGGTGTAGGCACCGTCACCGACGTTGACCGGGGCGATGAACATCGTGTCCGAGCCGGTGCGGACATGCGAGCCGACCGTGGTGCGATGCTTGCTCTCGCCGTCGTAGTTGACGAACACACTCGACGCGCCGATGTTGCTGTGGTCGCCGATGTCGGCGTCTCCGACATAGGTGAGATGCGGCACTTTGGTGCCGGTGCCGATCGTGGCGTTCTTGGTTTCGACGAACGCGCCCAGCTTGCCGTCGGCGCCGAGCGTGGTACCGGGCCGCAAATAGGTGAACGGGCCGACGGTCGCGGCCTCGCCGATCACCGCGAGCTGTGCGTGCGTGCGGATCACCGAGGCGCGGTCGCCGACCTCGACGTCGGTCAGCGTGGTGTCCGGGCCGATCTCACAGCCGCTGCCGATCTCGGTCGTGCCGAGCAACTGCGTGCCGGGGCGGACGACGGTGTCGCGCCCGATCGTCACGTCGACGTCGATCCACGTGCTGGCCGGGTCGATGATCGTCACCCCGGCGCGCTGATGTCCGGCGACGATGCGCCGGTTAAGTTCGGCACCGAGGTCGGCGAGCTGGACCCGGTCGTTGACGCCCGCGACGAGCGCACTGTCGTCGACGTGCTCGGCCTGCACCGGCAGACCCTGGTTGCGGATCAACGCGATCGCGTCGGTGAGGTACAGCTCGCCCTGGGCGTTGTCGGTGCGCAACTGCGTGAGCGCCGAGCGCAACGCGGCGGCATCGAAGGCATACACCCCGGAGTTGATCTCGGCGACGGTGCGCTGCGCCTCGTCGGCATCGGCGTGCTCGACGATCGCGGTGACCGCACGGTCGGCGTCACGGATGATGCGGCCGTAGCCGGTGGGGTCGGCAAGCGTGGTGGTCAGGATGGTCACACCCGCGCCCTGGTGCGCTTCGGCCAGACCGGCGAGCGTCGTACCGTCGAGCAGCGGAACGTCGGCGGTGGTGACGATGACGGTGCCGCCGAAATCGCTCGGCAGCCCGGCCAGGCCGACGCTGACCGCGTGTCCGGTGCCGAGTTGTTCGTCCTGCACGACGGCGGTGGCCACGCTGCTGACCCGGGCCACCTCGGCGCTGACCTGCTCACGACCATGTCCGACGACCACCACGATGTGGCTGGGCGTCAGCGCGGTGACCGCGTGCAGCGTGTGGGCCAGCATGCTGCGCCCGCCCACGGCGTGCAGGACTTTCGGGATGGCCGACCGCATCCGGGTACCGGCGCCCGCGGCCAGGACGATCACGGCGGTTTCGGTGGTGGACACCAATCTCCTCCTCCGCGAGCGACCGTGTCTGTACAGAAACACGCCGTCAACGCTGTCAGTTTGGGGTCACTCGCGCTGTTTGAGCTCCGTCGCCAGGACTCGAACCTGAACTATCTGAACCAAAATCAGAGGTGCTGCCGATTACACCACGACGGAATGTCCGGGTGAGACTCTAGTCGAAAGGGCTAGCCTGATACGCGTGGCAGCACCCGACAAGGAAGTGCGTGCACCTCGCGCCCGGATGACCGGTAGCGAGCGGCGGCAACAGCTCATCGAGATCGCCAAGTCGCTGTTCGCCGAACGCGGCTATGAGGGCACCTCGATCGAGGAGGTCGCGCTGCGTGCGAACGTCTCGAAACCCGTCGTCTACGAGCACTTCGGCGGCAAGGAAGGGCTGTACGCCGTCGTCGTCGACCGGGAGATGTCGGCGCTGCTCGACGGCATCACGTCGTCGCTGACCAACAACCGGTCCCGCGTGCGGGTCGAGCGCGTCGCGCTCGCGCTGCTGACCTACGTCGAGGAACACACCGACGGCTTCCGCATCCTGATCCGCGATTCGCCCGCGGCCATCACGTCGGGCACCTACGCCACGTTGCTCAACGACGCGGTCAACCAGGTGGCCTCGATTTTGGCCGGCGACTTCTCCCGGCGCGGACTCGATCCCGACCTGGCCCCGCTGTACGCGCAGGCCCTCGTCGGGTCGGTGTCGATGACCGCGCAGTGGTGGCTCGACGTCCGGGAGCCGAAGAAAGAAGTGGTCGCCGCACATGTGGTCAACCTCATGTGGAACGGGCTGACCCACCTCGAGGCCGATCCGCACCTCGAAGCCGACTAGCTAACCCACATCCCGCGCGAGCAGGTCGGCCGTCGTCTCGCGCCGCACCAGCAGCCGCGTCGCACCGTCGCGCACCGCGACCACGGGCGGGCGGCCCACCATGTTGTACGTCGACGCCATGCTGTGGTGGTAGGCGCCCGTGCCGGCCACCGCCAACAGGTCGCCGGGATGGATGTCGGCGGGTAGGTCGACGTCGCGCACGATCTCGTCACCGGCCTCGCAGTGCCTGCCCGCGACCGTGACCCGCATCGTCGGCCCTAGCGCGTGCCGGTTGGCAAGCGCCACAGTGTATTTCGCGCCGTAGAGCCCGACCCGCGGATTGTCGCTCATGCCGCCGTCCACTGCGACGAACGTCCGCCCGCCGGGCTGGGCCTTCACGGCGCACACGCGGTACAGCGTGACGCCCGCGCGGGCGCTGATCGCCCGGCCGGGTTCGACCACCAGCCGCGGCCGCGGGAACCTTTCGGCGGCGCATGCGCTGTCGAGGGCCTCGTCGATGACGCCGGCCAGCGCGCCCAGGTCGAGCGCGGCGTCACCCCCGACGTAGGGAACCCCATGCCCGCCACCGATGTTCAGCTCGGTCAGCACCACGCCGTGGGCGTGGCGAATGTCGGCCATCGCGGTGATCAGCCGCCGGATCGCCTCGCCGTACAGCAGCGAATCGGTGACCTGTGAGCCGATGTGGCAGTGCAAGCCGACCAGGTCGAGCTGTGGTGTGGCCAGGACCCGCGCCGCGGCCTGCGCGGCCTGCCGGTCGGCGAGCGTGAAGCCGAACTTCTGATCGCACACACCCGTCGCGACGGCCCGATGGCCCGCGACGTCGATGCCCGGCGTCACCCGGATCAGTACGCGTTGACGCGTACGTGCGAGCCCGGCCAGGTAGGCGATCTCCATCGACGAATCCAGCACGATGCGCCCGCCCCCGACGTCGACCGCGTTGCGCAGGTCATCGCATGACTTGGCGTTGCCGTGCAGCACGATGCGTTCGGGGGCGACGCCGCCGGCCAGTGCCGTCGCGAGCTCACCTGCCGAGCACACGTCGAGCCCGAGACCCTCCTCGGCGACCCACCGCGCCACCGCCGTGGTCAGCAGGGATTTGCCCGCGTACACCACCTCGGTCCCGCGCAGTGCCTCGCGGTAGCGCTGTGCCCGCGTCCGGAAGTCGGTCTCGTCGAGCACATAGGCGGGGGTATGGAACTCGTCGGCGATGTCGGTCAGCGCCACCCGGCCGACGGTGATCCGGCCCTGCGCGTCGACCCCGGTGGTGAGCGGCCAGATCGCCGGATCGAGGCGCGGGATGGCGGCGTATCGCAGCGACGGCAGGATGTCCAGCAATGTCATGACTTCACGGTGGACCGCGCTGGTGAGACGGTCAGCGGGCTTGACGGTCTCTTTACGTCACCGGGCCCAATCCTGACGAACTGACGCCGCCTAGGATGGAGCAATCATGACCGCACCGGGGCACACCCATGTCCAGACCCCGATCGCGGGTCTCGTCGAGTTGGCATTGTCCGATCCGTCCCTGCAGGACGTCATTCGTCGTGCCGCAGGCCGGCCCGCCGATCTCGCCCTGGTCGGACCGGCCAGCGCACGCGTGCTGGTGACTGCCGCACTGGCGCAGAACGGCCCGTTGCTCGTGGTGGCGGCCACCGGGCGCGAGGCCGACGATCTGACCTCCGAGCTGCGCGGCGTGTTCGGCGACGCGGCCGCGCTGTTCCCGTCGTGGGAGACGCTGCCGCACGAGCGCCTGTCACCGGGCGTGGAGACGGTCGGCGCGCGGCTGCTGTTGCTGCGCCGGCTCGCCCATCCCGACGACGCGACGCTCGGCCCGCCGCTGCGGGTGGTCGTGACGACGGCCCGGTCGCTGCTGCAGCCGATGTCACCCGACGTGGTCAACGTGGAGCCCGTGCAGCTGTCGCTCGGGCAGGACGCCGACTTCGACGACGTGATCGCGCGGCTCGTCGACCTGGCCTACACGCGTGTCGACATGGTCGGCAGACGCGGTGAGTTTGCGGTCCGCGGCGGCATCCTCGACGTGTTCCCGCCCACTGCCGAGCATCCGGTTCGCGTCGAGTTCTGGGGCGACGAAATCTCCGAGATGCGCATGTTCTCGATCGCCGACCAGCGGTCGATCCCCGAGATTCCGGTCGAGACGGTGGTCGCGGTGCCGTGCCGCGAGCTGTTGATGACACCCGACGTGCGCGAACGTGCCGCCGCGCTGGCCGCGGAGCACCCGACGCACGAGAACACCGTGCCGGGCAGCGTGCCCGACATGCTCGCCAAGCTCGCCGAAGGCATCCCGGTCGACGGCATGGAAGCGCTGCTGCCGCTTCTGCATCCGGTCGAGCCGACGACGCTGACCCACCACCTGCCCGACGGCGCCCCGGTTCTGGTGTGCGACCCGGAGAAGGTGCGCACGCGCGCAGCGGATCTGATCAAGACGGGCCGCGAGTTCCTTGAGGCGTCGTGGTCGACGGCCGCGGTGGGTGGCGACGCCCCGATCGACATCGAGGCGCTCGGTGCGTCCGGCTTCGTGCCGTTCAGCGAGGCGCGTGACGGTGCCCGCAAAGCCGGTCACCCGTGGTGGACGCTGTCACAGCTGTCGGACGAGTCCGCCACCGAACTCGATCTGCGTCCGGCGCCATCGGCCCGCAGTCAGCAGAGTCTCGAAGAGATCTTCGCGATGTTGCGGGCGCACGTCTCGACCGGCGGCTACGCCGCCATCGTCACGCCCGGCACCGGCACCGCGCACCGCGTCGTCGAGCAGCTCGCCGAATCCGACACCGCGGCAACGATGTTGGAGCCCGGCGCGGCGCCCAAGGCCGGCGTGGTCGGCGTGCTCAAAGGTCCGCTGCACGACGGCGTGATCCTGCCCGGCGCCAATCTCGTGATCATCACCGAGACCGACCTCACCGGTAACCGCGTGACGGCCTCGGAGGGCAAAAAGCTTGCCGCCAAACGGCGCAACGTCGTCGACCCGCTCGCGCTGACCGCCGGCGACCTGGTGGTGCACGATCAGCACGGCATCGGCAAGTTCGTCGAGATGACCGAGCGCGTGGTCGGCGGGGCGCGCCGGGAGTACCTGGTGCTGGAGTACGCGTCGTCGAAACGCGGCGGCGGGTCGGACCGGCTGTACGTGCCGATGGATTCGCTCGACCAACTGTCGCGCTATGTCGGCGGTGAAGCGCCGTCGCTGTCCAAGCTCGGCGGCAGCGACTGGGCCAACACCAAAACCAAAGCGCGCCGGGCTGTTCGGGAGATCGCCAGCGAGCTCGTCGCGTTGTACGCCAAACGCCAGTCCGCACCCGGGCATGCGTTCGGCCCGGACACGCCGTGGCAGGCCGAGATGGAGGACGCGTTCGGGTTCACCGAGACCATGGATCAGCTGACCGCGATCACCGAGGTCAAGGCCGACATGGAGAAGCCGGTGCCGATGGACCGCGTGATCTGCGGTGACGTGGGCTACGGCAAGACCGAGATCGCGGTGCGGGCCGCGTTCAAGGCCGTGCAGGACGGTAAGCAGGTTGCGGTGCTGGTGCCGACGACGCTGCTGGCCGATCAGCATCTGCAGACGTTCACCGCACGGATGGCCGGGTTCCCGGTCACGGTCAAGGGCCTGTCGCGGTTCACCGATCCGATGGAATCCCGCGCCGTCATGGAAGGCATGAAGGACGGTTCGGTCGACATCGTCATCGGCACCCACCGCCTGCTGCAGACCGGCGTGACATGGAAAGACCTGGGCCTCATCATCGTTGACGAGGAGCAGCGGTTCGGCGTCGAGCACAAAGAGCACATCAAGTCGATGCGCACCCACGTCGATGTGCTGACCATGAGCGCGACCCCGATCCCGCGCACCCTGGAGATGAGCTTGGCCGGCATCCGCGAGATGTCGACGATTCTCACCCCGCCCGAGGAGCGCTATCCGGTGCTGACCTACGTCGGCCCGCACGACGACAAGCAGGTGGCCGCCGCGCTGCGCCGCGAGCTGCTGCGCGACGGGCAGGCGTTCTACATCCACAACCGCGTGCGCTCGATCGACCAGGCCGCCGCCCGCGTGCGCCAGCTCGTTCCGGAGGCCCGAGTCGTCGTCGCGCACGGTCAGATGAACGAGGAGACCCTCGAGAAAACCGTCGAGGGCTTCTGGAACCGCGAGTACGACATCCTGGTCTGCACCACGATCGTCGAGACCGGCCTGGACATCTCGAACGCGAACACGCTGATCGTCGAGCGGGCCGACACGTTCGGGCTCTCGCAGCTGCACCAGTTGCGCGGCCGCGTCGGCCGTAGCCGGGAACGTGGCTATGCCTACTTCCTGTATCCGCCCGAGGTGCCGCTGACCGAGACCGCCTATGACCGCCTGGCGACCATCGCGCAGAACAACGAGCTGGGCGCGGGCATGGCCGTGGCCATGAAGGACCTGGAGATCCGCGGCGCGGGCAACGTGCTCGGTGTCGAGCAGTCCGGACACGTCGCAGGCGTCGGCTTCGACCTGTACGTGCGGTTGGTCGGCGAGGCCGTCGAGGCGTATCGGGCGGCCGCCGACGGGAAAACCGTTGCCACACCGCAGGAACCCAAAGAGGTACGGGTCGATCTGCCGGTCGACGCACATCTGCCACCCGACTACATCGGCAGCGACCGGCTGCGGCTCGAGGGCTACCGGCGACTCGCCGCGGCTTCCGACGAGGATGCCGTACGCGCCGTCGTGGAGGAACTCGTCGACCGCTACGGCCCACTGCCCGAGCCCGCGCAGCGCCTGGTCGCGGTCGCGTTGCTGCGGCTGCTGTGCCGCGAGTACGGCATCACCGAGATCGGTGCGGTGTCGGCGTCGACGGTGAAGCTGTCGCCCGTGGTGCTTCCGGATTCCGCACAGTTGCGGCTCAAGCGCATGTACCCCGGCGGGCATTACCGCGCCACCACGTCGACGGTGCAGGTGCCGTTGCCCCGCGCCGGTGACGGCGTCGGCGCGCCCCGCATCCGCGATCTTGAGCTCGTGCAGTGGGTGGCCGGACTGGTGCTCGTGCTCAACGGACAGACACCGGGCAGTGTCGACCTGACCGCGAAATTTAATTTCTCGGGCTGATTGCCTGGTAAGCGCGCATTTTTCGCGCCCGTGGCGGTCGAATCGCCGAAACGCTGCTAACGCATCCGGGGTGGAAATTCGACATACACCACGGGGGGTCAAGGTGTTGCGTTGTCGTCGAGAAGAGACGGCAAGATCGTCAGCCATAGGGCGGTCATGCAATTTCCTAAACCGAACATCACGCGATTGCCACCGATTGGTGAGTTTTCGCATGACGCAAGGCGAAGGAGTGACCATGGACATCAAGAAGCTCGCAGTAACCACGACGACGGCCGGTGCACTGGGACTCGGCGCGCTCGGCCTGGGCACAGGTCTCGCGCAGGCGGAACCGAATGTGCCTGCGCCACCGCCGATTCCGAGTCCTACCGTCCCGGATGTGGACGTGCCGGACGTGAACGTTCCCGATGTGGACGTGCCGGATGTGGACGTGCCGGATGTGAACGTTCCCGACGTCGACGTGCCGGATGTGAATTTGCCGGATGTCAACGTGCCGGACGTGAATGTCCCGGACGTCGAAGTTCCGACGGTGCAATTCCCTGAGGTAGACAACTTCTTCGGGCTCCCGAACGGCCACATCCCGCCGGGACAGCTGAAGAATTCACCGACCATCAACGGCGTTGCGAATCCGTTCTTCGGAATTCCCCCTGGCGAGCTGAAGAAGCTTCCCACGGTGAACGGAATCGTCAACCCGTTCTTCGATGAGGTGCCGGGTCACTGGGTGATCCCGGACGATCCGTTCCCGCCGGAGTCCTGACTCACCCGGATGTGACATGATGGCCGCCTTGCCTTCGGGCAGGGCGGCCATCCCGTGTGACCAGGCGCGTCCGGGTCCGGCAACGTGTTGGTATAACCGAGATCAGCGGTCTCGAAATGCGTGAGGGGGTGTTGCCCGATGACCGTCGTATTGGTCGACCCCCGCCGCCCGTCACTCATCCCAGTCGACGCGATCGATCTGCTCACCGGTGATGTGCAGTACACCGAGGAGATGCCAGTCAAGGTGCCGTGGTCGCTGCCTGCCGCGCGCCCCGCTTATGACGGCGACGACGCTCCCGTCCTGCTGTCCTCCGATCCCGAGCACCCAGCGGTCAAGGCCCGTCTCGCAGCAGGCGAACGCCTCATCGCCGCGCCCGAGGCGCAGCCCGGTGAGCGGATCGTCGATGCGGTGGCCATGATGGACAAGCTGCGCACCTCCGGGCCGTGGGAGAGTGAGCAGACCCACGACTCGCTGCGCCGCTACCTCCTCGAAGAAACCTACGAGCTGTTCGACGCGGTCCGCGGCGGCAACGCCGACGAGCTGCGCGAGGAACTCGGCGACGTGCTGCTGCAGGTTTTGTTCCACGCGCGCATCGCCGAGGACGCGCCACACCATCCGTTCAACATCGACGACGTCGCCGACGCGCTCGTCCGCAAACTCGGCAACCGCGTTCCGGCAGTCCTTGCGGGCGAATCGATTTCACTCGACGAGCAACTCGCCCAATGGGAAGAACGCAAGGCCCAGGAGCGGTCGGTGAAATCCCGCACGTCCAGCATGGACGACGTGCCCACCGGACAGCCGGCGCTGGCGTTGGCGCAGAAGGTGATTGCCCGCGTGACGCAAGCCGGCCTTCCCGCCGATCTGGTACCCGCATCGCTGACATCGGTCACTGTGTCGGGCGATACCGACGCCGAAAATGAGCTCCGCACAGCGGTGTTGGAGTTCATGGACACCGTGCGGCTGGTAGAATCCGACGTCGCCGCCGGCCGCCGCGGCGAGGACGTCCCCGAGGAACTCGACGTGACCCCACTGGGCACGATCACCGAGGACGAGTGGCGCACTTACTGGCCGACAGGTGATTTCGCCGCGGCAGAGCCGGAACCCGAAGTCGACGAAACCGCCGATGTCGACGAAGAATCCGCGCCCGACGAGACGCCGGTCGAGGCGCCCACGCCGGACGAGGAATCCGAGCCCGACGAAGCGCAGACCGAATCCGAGGGTCCCGCACAACCCGACCGCGCCGACGACTGAGCCCGACCTTCGCGCCGCTCTGGGCCAGGTGCCGTGCTGCCCGCCTATTAGCGACAATGTCGCGGAAATCGCCACATGCGCCGCATAGGCCTCTGGTGTCTCAGCTGCCGGATCACATGGCTACCCTCAGCACCATCCACCACGTCCGTCGCACGTTTTCGGCTGCCCGCATTACAGCGACAAATTCGCTGGCGGTCGGACGACCACTCGAAATTTGTTGCCAGATACATCAACCATTCGAGCTCCACGTTCCGCGATTGAAGCGTGATGGCGGTCCCGGGGCTCTTTTTGGCCATAAAGCTTCACGCGCGGGCCGTGGCTACGCGCCGCGCTTGATACGGCCAACAGCGACAATGTCGCTCGTAGGTGGGCACGCCGAATTCCGTTGCAGGAGAGGCGCTTGCGACTCAAGTGCCTGAAGGTGTTCACGGCGTGGTGCTTACGGGACCAGTGGGCTTCGTGAGGCGATTTCCGCGACTTTGTCGCTAATAGGCGGGCACAACCCCACCGTGGGGACAGCGGCGGCGCTCCGGCCGGCGCAGAAGAACAGCGCAGGGGAACAGCGCTCAGGTGAACAGCGTCGAACCCCAATAGGCCGACGTGTCGCCTTCTTTCAGCCCGGGCGGGCAGGCGAACACCGCAGTGCCGGTGTGGGTGATGTACTCGTTCATGGCGTCCTTGCGCGACATCTCGCCGAGCATCGGGATGAACTGTTTCTCCGGGCTGCGCACGAACGCGATGAAGAACAAGCCCGCGTCGAGATGGCCGAAACCGTCTGTGCCGTCGGTGAAGTTGTAACCGCGGCGCAAGATCTCGATGCCGCCGAGATTCTGCGGTGAGACGAGCCGGACGTGGGCGTCGACGTCGATCAACGGTGTGCCCTTGTCGTCGGCGAGGTCGAGATCGAGTTCCTCGAATTCTTCCTGCAGACCATTGGGGGCGCCGCTGCCCTTCTGGCGGCCGATGACGCGCTCCTGCTCGAGCAGGGTGGTGCGGTCCCAGTTCTCGATGCGCATGCGGATGCGTCGCGTCATGAGGTAGGTGCCGCCGGTCAGCCAGGCCGGGCCGTCACCGTCGGCGACCCACACGTGCTTGTCCAGTAGGTCGGTCTGGTCGGCCTTGATGTTGTTGGTTCCGTCCTTGAACCCGAACAGGTTTCGCGGCGTGGCCTGATCACGCGTGGTGGACGACGTGCGGCCGAACCCGAGTTGCGAGTAGCGCACTGCGACGGTCCCGAATCCGACGCGGGCCAGGTTGCGGATCGCGTGCACGGCAACCTGCGGATCGTTGGCGCACGCCTGTACGCAGATGTCGCCGCCGGATTTGGCGGGATCCATCGTCTCGTTGGGGAATTTCGGCAGGGCGGCGAGCTCGGCGGGTTTCTGGTCGGCGATACCGAAGCGGTCCTTGCCGTCCTTGAGAAAGAAGGTCGGCCCGAAGCCGATCGTCAGGGTCAACTGCGAGGCGGGCAGGCCGAGAGCTTCGCCGGTGTCGGAGGGTGGCGCGTAGGGGTTGCCGTCGACCGCTCCGCCCGGCTCGGTTTCCTCGCCGCGGGTCATGCGCTCGGCCATCTCCGTCCACTGCTGCAGCAGCGCGATGACGTCCTCGCGTTTGTCGGTCGTGACATCGAACGCACAGAAGTGCATCCGGTCCTGGGCTTCGGTGATGATGCCGGCCTGCCGCTCACCGCGGAACGGCACCGGACCCTGCAGCTGGCCGTGGGGCGAGCTGGCCGCCGCCGAAGCACGGCCGGCCAGCGCACCCGCGCTGGCCGCACCGACTACCGCCGCGGTGACCCCAGCCGCACCGAACAGCTTGCGTCGAGAAATGCCCGACGGCTGGGGTTCCCGCTTGTCGACGGACTCGTCGACGGACTCACTGTGGGGCGATGACACCTTGCACCTGGCTGACCTCTTTGCTCAGCGCGTCGATGGCGCGCGAGAGCTCCTGACGTTGCGGTTCGGTCACCTTGTCGTAGGAGACGAAACCATCGCCTTCACGATACTTCTCCAGCAAGGCTTCGACCTCGGCGAAGCGCTGATCGACGCGCTTGCCCAGATCGGGGTTGCGCTCGTCGAGGATCGGGCGCACCGAGGCGACCGCGGTCTGCGAGCCTTCGACGTTGGCCTTGAAGTCCCACAGATCGGTGTGGCTGAAGATGTCCTCTTCGCCGCTGATCTTGCTGATCGCGACCTCGTCGAGCAGGCCCTGCGCGCCACCGGCGATCTGGGTGGAGTCGATGCTCCAGTCCGGCGCCTTGACCCCGGCGTCGAGTTCCTTGACGTCGGCCACGAGCTGGTCGGCGATCGCGTTGGTGTCGGGCTGCAGACCCGTCACCCACAGGTCCTTCTCCAGGCGGTGGAATCCGGTCCACTTCTGGCCCGGCTCGAGGTCGGCCTCACGCAGGTCGATGCGCGGGTCGAGGTCGTTGGGGAACGATTCGGCGACCGGCTCGATCCGCTCGTAGTACGTGCGTGACGTCGGGAACAGCGACTTGGCCTTGGCGATGTCCTTGGCCTTGATCGCGGCGACGAACTCCTCGACGGCCGGGATCAGCGCGTCGGTCTGACTGTTGACGTAACGCTTGTAGCTGTCGGCGGCCTCTTTGAACTTGCCCTCGGTGTCGACCTGCACGGCTTCGCCGCTGACAACGAAGTCACCGCGGATGCCCTCGCCGACCATCCCGGGCCGGCACGAGGTCTGGTAGGTGCCGGGCTGGGTCAGCTGCACGATGAGCTGACGCTTGAGCCCGGGGGAGATGTTCTCCACCTCGCCCATGACGCGCTCACCCTCGCCGTAGACGTAGAACTCGGTGACCTTGGTGCCATTGTTGGTGACGACGAACGTGCTCGGCCCGGTGACGGCCTCGGTGCCCGACAGCTTGCACTCGGTGTCCGACGCGTCGACGGTGATCTGGGCAGGCTTGTCGCCGCCCGCCTCGCCGCTGGGCGCGGATTCCTTGGCCTGGCAGCCGGCCAGGGAGAAACCGGCAAGCACGGCGGCAGTGGCCGCAACTCCAGACTTCACAGCGGGGGTGATCTTCACTTGGACGACCTTTCGGAGGAGGTGGAGGACTCCGGGTCGACACTCGGCTCGGAGGATGCGGGGACGTCAGCTGAGCGGGCCGGCTTGAGGAACAGCGCGAGCACGATGACGATGTAGGCCAGCCACGCGGCGAACTGCAGCAGCGTCGGCGTCGGGTCGATGTTGAAGATGCCCTGGATGATCTCGCCGTACCAGGCCGACCAGTCGAACGCACCGCTCATGTCGAAGGCCACCGAGCCGAGGCCGGGGATCCAGCCGACGGTCTGCAGCGCCTTGATGCCATAGGCGAGGATGCCGGCCGCCACGACGATGAGGAACACGCCGGTGTACTTGAAGAACTTCGCGAGGTCGATCCGGACGGCGCCGGCGTACATGCCGTAGGCGATCGCAGCCGCGATCAGCACGCCGATGATGAGGCCCGTCAGCGGCCAGAGTGTCTCGGCTTCGGCGTAGCCCACCATGAACAGCGCGGTCTCGACGCCTTCGCGGCCGACCGCGAGGAACGCCAGCAGCGCGACCGCGGGCCCGCCGGTCTGCAGTGCCCGCGACATCTCGCTGCGTAGCTCGCCCGACATCGACGCGGCGGCCTTCTTCATCCACAGCACCATCGTGGTGACGATGACGACCGCGAGCAGTGAGGCGATGCCGGCGATGGCTTCCGCGCCGAGACCGCTGATCGTGTTCTCCCCGAACTGGATCGCGAGGAACACGATGATGGTCACAGCAATCGCACAGCCAACTCCCAGCCACACCCATTTGAGTGCGTCTCGGCGCTCGGATTTGACGAGAAACGCGACGAGAATCGAGACCACGATCGCGGCTTCCAAACCTTCGCGCAGGCCGATCAAACCGCTGCCGAACAGCTGCGATGTGATGTTGGATGCGGCCAGAAGGCTGGTCGGAGCGTCTGCGATGGCAGTCATCAAAGCGTCCTCGCTTGACCGGAGAAAATACGTAGCCTTGGCTTGCCATAGCAAGGCGTGGCTCACCTTAGCAGGGGGCGGTCAACGTTCGGTCGAGTTCGCGCTGGGGCTGTCGGTCACCGAGCCGCGCCCCGCGCATGGGACGATGGGCCACGAGTAGAG
Organism: Mycolicibacterium wolinskyi; assembly: GCF_002101965.1. Classification (GTDB taxonomy): domain Bacteria; phylum Actinomycetota; class Actinomycetes; order Mycobacteriales; family Mycobacteriaceae; genus Mycobacterium; species Mycobacterium wolinskyi. The sequence continues at coordinate 232,889 of NZ_LQQA01000010.1, read as the reverse complement.
CAGGTTGAGGGAGTCCGGTGTCGCCAGTTCGTTGGCTGCGGGCTGTCGCGGTGATTGCAGCGACAGCACTGCTGATGGCTTCCAGCTGTTCGTGGCAGCTCGGCACCCCGATCCCCGAGGGCGTGCCACCACCCGCAGGCGATCCGGTTCCCCAGATCGACACCTACGCCAAGGGCAGGCCCGCCGATGCGCTCCGCGAGTGGGCGGCCGAGCGGGCGCCCGCGCTGGGCATGCCCGTCAATGCCCTGGAGGCCTATGCCTACGCGGCCCGCGTCGCCGAGGTCGAGAACCCGAACTGCAACGTCAAATGGACCACGCTGGCCGGCATCGGCATGGTGGAGAGCCATCACGGCACCTACCGCGGCGCGATGGTCGCCCCGAACGGTGACGTCAGCCCGCCCATCCGGGGTGTGCAACTCGACGGGACCGCGGGAAATCTGCGGATCGCCGACACCGATGGCGGCAAGCTCGACGGCGACGACCAGCTGGACCGCGCGATGGGGCCCATGCAGTTCATCCCCGAGACGTGGGGTCACTTCGGGGTGGACGCCAACAACGACGGCAAGGTCAGCCCCGACAATTTCGACGACGCCGCGCTCTCGGCGGCCGGACTGCTGTGCTGGAACGGCAAGGACCTGTCGAACCCGCGCGGCTGGATGAAGGCGCTGAAGGCCTACAACAACTCCGAGCAGTACGCGCGTGCGGTGCGGGACTGGGCCACCGCGTACGCGTCCGGTCACCCCCTCTGACACGACTCCGGCTACCGCAGGCTCTAGGCTCATGCAGTAGCGCCAAGCACGCCAAGGACTCGATCAAGGACGCAATAAGGAGAAGCCAGTGCCCATCATCGAGCAGGTTGGAGCCCGCGAGATTCTCGATTCCCGCGGCAACCCGACGGTCGAGGTCGAGGTGGCCCTGACCGACGGCACGTTTGCCAGGGCGGCGGTGCCCTCCGGCGCGTCGACCGGCGAGCACGAGGCAGTCGAGCTGCGCGACGGCGGAGCCCGCTACGGCGGCAAGGGTGTCGAGAAGGCCGTCGAGGCGGTGCTCGACGAGATCGCGCCCGCGGTCATCGGGCTGGGCGCCGACGACCAGCGGCTGGTCGACCAGGCGCTGCTCGACCTGGACGGCACGCCCGACAAGTCCCGGCTGGGCGCCAATGCCATTCTCGGTGTTTCGCTTGCGGTTTCGAAGGCGGCCGCGGAATCGGCCGGGCTGCCGCTGTTCCGCTACATCGGCGGACCGAACGCACACATCCTGCCGGTGCCGATGATGAACATCCTCAACGGCGGTGCCCACGCCGACACCGGGGTGGACGTGCAGGAGTTCATGGTCGCCCCGATCGGTGCGCCTTCGTTCAAGGAAGCGCTGCGCTGGGGTGCCGAGGTCTACCACTCCCTCAAGGCAGTGCTTAAGAAGCAGGGCCTGGCGACGGGCCTCGGCGACGAGGGCGGTTTCGCACCCGACGTCGCGGGCACCAAGGCCGCGCTGGATCTGATCTCGTCGGCCATCGAGGCCACCGGCTTCAAGCTGGGCTCGGATGTGGCGCTCGCGCTCGACGTGGCGGCCACCGAGTTCTACACGGAGGGTTCGGGTTACGCGTTCGAGAAGGAGACCCGCACGGCCGACCAGATGGCCGAGTTCTACGCCGGTCTGCTCGAGTCCTACCCGCTGGTGTCGATCGAGGATCCGCTGTCGGAGGACGATTGGGATGGTTGGGTCGCTCTGACCTCCGCGATCGGTGACCGGATCCAGCTCGTGGGCGACGACCTGTTCGTCACCAACCCCGAGCGCCTTGAGGACGGCATCGAGCGCGGCGCTGCCAACGCGCTGCTGGTGAAGGTCAACCAGATCGGCACGCTCACCGAGACTTTGGATGCCGTGGCGCTCGCGCACAACAGCGGTTACCGCACGATGATGAGCCACCGCAGCGGTGAGACCGAGGACACCACGATCGCAGATCTGGCGGTCGCGGTGGGCAGCGGCCAGATCAAGACCGGCGCGCCGGCCCGCAGCGAGCGGGTGGCCAAGTACAACCAGCTGTTGCGCATCGAGGAAACCCTCGGCGACGCCGCCCGCTACGCAGGCGATCTGGCGTTCCCGCGGCTCGAAGCCAAGTAGCCGAGCGCCCCATGATGCGGACCTGACCGGGTTGGCCTGACCACGATGCCCGATCCGAAGCGACGATCCCCGGCCTCCCGACCTGGAGGGCCGGGGAAGTCGGGCAAGTCGAATCGGCCGCGACCGGCGCAGGCCCGGCGCCGGGTGACCGACAACCGGCCTGCGCAGATCGAGCAGGCGCCCGACGAGGCCGTCACCAAAGCCATTGCGGTACAGGCACAACAGCAGGCCGAGCTGCAGTCCGAACAGCGGTTCGGCTCGGCGGCCCGGCGCGCTGCGATCCTGGCTGCCGTGGTGTGTGTGCTGACGCTGACGATCGCCGGCCCGGTCCGCACATACTTCGCGCAACGCACCGAGATGAAACAGCTCAAGGCCAGCGAGGAACAATTGCGAGCGCAGATCGCCGAGCTCGAACAGCAGAAGGTCAAACTGGCCGATCCGGTGTACATCGCGGCCCAGGCGCGCGAGCGGTTGGGCTTCGTCATGCCCGGTGACACCCCGTACCAGGTTCAGTTGCCGCCGACGGCTGCCGTGCCCGCCGAGCCAGGGGTCCCCGGCGCTCCCGGCTCCACGGTTCCCGCCGGTCAGCCCTGGTACACCTCGCTGTGGCACACGATCGCCGATCAGCCGCACGGGGTGACGTCCGCCGTCCCGCCGGCCCCGCCGCCAGCGGGCCCGCCACCACCCACGCCGGCGCCCGGTGGTTGACCCCGCCGACATCGACGCTGTCACACGGCAATTGGGCCGTGAGCCGCGCGGTGTCCTCGAAATCGCCTACCGCTGCCCGAACGGTGAGCCCGGCGTGGTGAAGACCGCGCCCAAGCTGCCGGACGGCACGCCGTTCCCGACGCTGTACTACCTCACGCATCCGGTGCTGACCGCGGCCGCGAGCCGGCTGGAATCGTCGGGCCTGATGCGCGATATGACCCAACGGCTGCAGGAGGATCCGGAGCTGGCCGCGGCGTACCGGGCCGCGCACGAGTCGTATCTGGCCGAACGCGACGCGATCGAGCCGCTGGGCACGACGTTCACTGGCGGCGGTATGCCCGACCGCGTCAAGTGCCTGCATGTGCTGATGGCGCACTCGCTGGCCAAGGGCCCCGGTGTCAACCCGTTGGGCGATGAGGCGTTGGCGATCCTCGCCGTCGAACCTGCCATGGCCGGGATACTGGATCGGAGTACGTGGGCATGAATCGCGTCGGAGCAATCGACTGTGGCACCAACTCGATTCGTCTGCTGATCGCCGACGCCGTGGACGGCCGGCTGCGCGACGTCCATCGCGAGATGCGGATCGTGCGGCTCGGTCAGGGTGTCGATGCGACGGGTGAGTTCGCGCCGGAAGCGTTGGCGCGCACCGAGTCCGCGTTGGCCGACTATGCCGCGCTGATGACCAAGCACTCGGTGTCGGCGGTGCGGATGGTCGCCACCTCGGCAGCCCGCGATGCCGGCAACCGCGATGAGTTCTTCGCGATGACCGCGCGCCAGTTGGGCGCGGTCGTGCCGGGCAGTGTCGCCGAGGTGATCACCGGAACCGAGGAGGCCGAACTCTCGTTCCGCGGCGCGGTGGGTGAACTCGACCCGGCGCAGGCGCCTTTCGTGGTCGTCGACCTGGGCGGTGGCTCCACTGAGCTGGTCGTCGGAAGAGATTCGGTTCAGGCCAGCTTCTCGGCCGACATCGGCTGCGTGCGGTTGACCGAGCGGTGCCTGCACAGCGATCCGCCGACCGCCGCCGAGGTCGAGGCTGCCCGCGCGGTGGTGCGTGACGGGCTTGCCGAGGCGCTGCGTGCGGTTCCGGTGGACGGCGCGCACACGTGGGTGGGTGTGGCGGGGACGATGACGACGCTGTCCGCGCTCGCGCAGGGGATGACCGAATACGATGCCGACGCTATTCACCTGTCGCGCATCGGTTTCGATGATCTGCTGCGAGTGTGCGATGAGCTCATCGGTATGACGAAGCAGCAGCGCCTCGCGCTCGGGCCCATGCACGAGGGGCGGGCCGACGTCATCGGGGGCGGCGCGCTCATCGTCGAGGAACTGGCTGCGGTGTTAGGTGACCGGGCCGGCATCGATCAGGTCGTGGTCAGCGAGCATGACATCCTCGACGGCATCGCGTTGTCTATCGCACCGGGCTGACGCGCCCGCCCGCGAGCAGGCGCCGCAGCATGGCCGGTTGCAACATGGCAGTCGGCGGGTCGACCAATTGCAGTGTGCGGATGAATGTTTCGGCGAGCACGATGTCGGTGGCCAGCGCTGCCCACACTCTGTCCATGCCACGATTGAGTAGCCGCCTGGGTTTCGTCCGCCAGTCATCGGTCGGCGTGAAGTTGAAATCGGTGAACCGGTTCGACCACCAGATCGGCGCGAGTTTCTTGGCGGCCGTGCGGAAGTAACGCGTGGCGAGGTCGGTGGTATCGGCCGAGGACAAGCATTGCCGCAGCGCCATGGCCTGCAACGCGGCCGACGTCATGCCCTGGCCGTATACCGGGTTGAAACTGCATACGGCATCGCCGATCACGAGGAGACCTTGCGGTAACCGGTTGAGCTTGTCGTAGCGGCGCCACACGCTCACGGGGTAGTGCTGAGCGGTCACTGCGCCGAGCGGTTGCGCGGCGCGCAGCGCCGAACTGAACTGCGGCGGCAGTAGTTCGGTGGCGGCGTCGAGCACACCCGGTAGGTCCGTGGGCAATTTGTGCCCCGCGACCCCGATCAGGGTGAGGATTGCCGTGCCGTCCTCGTACGCCAACACGCCGGCGCCGCGGCGTTTTTCGACGAGATCGTTGACCGCGGCGACCTTCTCGGTGAGCGCGCCGGACGGCAACCGGAAGAACTGGCTCGAGTAGCTGAGACCGACCGGGTACTTCCGCTCGCGTGGACGCTCGTAACCCCGCGCTTCGAGAAATGCGGGCGTGCGGCCGGCGCGGCCGGTCGCGTCGACCACGAGATCGGCCTCCAGCATCCGTTCCGCACCCGTCTCACGGTCGGCCACCCGGGCAGCGCTGATCCGACCGGACGAATCCAGGACCGGCTCGATCACGTCGTGACCGTCCATGATCGTGACGTTGCCGAACGCCGAAACGCGCCGCCTGACGTGTGTCTCCAACAAGGGTCGGCTGGCCAGAACGATCACCACGTCGTCGGATCGGGTGAAGCGCCCGGATCGGCAGGCCACGTGCTCACCGACCCGCAGATAGAACAGTGACGGATCGTCGATGCCGTCCATGACATGCGCACCGGCGGCGGTGAGTTCGTCGAACAAGCCGGGAAACAGGTGTGCCAGACGCGACGACCCGCCGCTCAGCATCATCTGCAGATGTCGGCCGTGGGCAACACCGCGACGCTGGATCGCATTGTCCGGCAAGATATCACGCTCGACAACCGTGACGGATTCGTAGAAGTCGGCCAACACTCGAGCCGCGAGTAATCCGGCCATGCTTGCGCCGCAGACGACGGCGTGCTTGCGGAGATGGTGCACTTCAGTCCCTCCCTGGCTGACTGACCACCCCGCACGGTCAGCCTGACATCGGCCCGCGGCGGTGTCCACCAACGACGGGTCACGAATTCATGAGAAGACCAGACGCCGGAAAAGCGAACGGCCGGAGGTGGTTTCCCACCTCCGGCCGTTGCCGTACTGCTCTGGGTTATGCCGCCGGGCCGTGATTGCTGGCCGGGGCGGTGCCGGGCGCAGGCGGAACCGGGACAACCGTGGTCGTCGGCTGCACGCCGGCGGGCACGAGCGCCGGGTCGGCCGGAGCGGCCGGGACGGTCTCGGTGCCTGCCGGAACCGGTGCGACCTCAGCGGGCGGAACAGCGGTCGCGGCGTTGCCCGCACCCGCGGGCACGGCTGCGGGCGCCGGTGCACCTTCGGCGACGGGGGTGCCGTGCGCGACCGGGGCCGGTGTGGCCTCGGCGCCCGCCGGGGCGGGAGCGGTCTCGGTGCCGACCGGGGTTGCGGCGGTGGCGGCAGGCAGGTCCGTCGCACGGGTGCCCGCGCCGGCCGGGACGGCCTCGGTGCCGGCCGGAACGGGGGTGGCCTCGGCTGCGGCAGGGGCCGGGGTGGCTTCGGTGCCTTCGGCTTCGGCGGCCGCGGCGGGAGCGGCGGTGGCCGGGGTGGCGGCCGAGGTCGCCGGCCGGCTGCCGCTCTGGGCGGGTGCGGGTGCCGGTGCGGCCGGCTTGTCCCACGCGAGCAGATCGCGGCCACCGGCGTTGTAGACGACGGAGGTGGGCTGGGCGCCGGTCACGTCGAAGTAGATCTTGCCGCTGGTCTTCTGGCCCTGCGGGATCGTGGCCGGGTTGACGCCCTGCGGGGTGGCGACCTGGAACAGCGCGCGGTAGTTCTCGCCGCCGGCCCCGCGGAGGTTGAAGTTGGAGACGATCGGGGTCACCGAACCCTGGATGGCCTCGTCGGTAGCGGTGACTTCCCACAGGGTGCCGCGCACGTCGTAAGGAATGGCGTCGGTGCTGGGCTTGAGGTCGGTGACCGTCCAGCCCTGGATCACGTTTCCGTTGTCCAACTTCGCCTGGCTGCCCAGCGTGGCGGTGGTGACGGCGCTGGCGTCACCGAGCGCGACGGGCGCGCTGGCGAGGATTCCGGCTGCGGCGATTGCGGCCGCGGCCAGGGCGGTTCTGGCATTCGCGATCTTCAAGGCATTCACTCCTGAGTAATCCGATAGACGGCAGGCCCCCGACAGTGGGGTTGCCCACTTCATTAGCGAAGTTAGCAGTATTAGAGGAGTCTGTGAAACAGGTGTGGGCAGATTGTGGTGACGCCGCCCGGCGAAAACGTCACGGAGCAGGTTGTTGAGGCAGGTAGCTGACGACGATCCCAGCGATTGCAATCGCCGCGATGATTCCCAGGTACCCGATCACGAGCCGGGTATCGCGCAACACGCATTTGCTGTGCAGGAGGCCGGCCCGACGGGCGCGGATGTAGCCGGCCAGCCCCAGCACGGCGAACGCCGCGACCGCCCACGGGCCCAACAACCACGCCAGCAGCGCGACCGTGGCGTACACACACAGCCGTAGCGGATCGTAGGGCTCGCCGGTCTGTTGGCTCATGGAATCTCGATGAGCGGTAATAGCGGTAATTCGGTGCCTGCGCTCAGCGACAGCCGCTGGCGCCCGAGTGCGGGCCAGGCCTGGACCGCGCAGAACGGCGCGCACTGATCTTGAGACGAGCGCGTGCCGACGTGTACGCAGCACTGCACCAGGCGTTCCTCGATCATCGTCGACATGTCCATGAAGGGTTTGACGGTCAGCCGCACGACCCGCTCGCCGAGCAGCTTGCGAATCTTGCGATGGCGGCCCGGCAGCGCCGAGGACGCCAGCGTCAGCAGCGTCGACATGCCGAGATCGCAGTTCTCGCAGATGTTGCGCCAGACGTCGCCGATCTGCGGATGCGACAACGACGACTGTTCCGACAACAGGCCCAGCAGGGACTCCTGCACGGCCAGGCGTAGTTGGCGCGGAATCTCGGTGTCGGCGATCCGGTTCGCCACCAATCCCAGCTTGTCCTTGAGGCTCTCGGTGCCGATCAACGACACCAACGAGCGCCACTGCCCGCCGTCGTCGCGCACGAGATATCCGACCGAACAGCAGTGCGGGTGTGAGCAGGGCAGTGCGGTGAGATCGCGCCAGGTGACCGCACCGTCGGTCTGTGGCCCGAGCCGTTTGAGCACCCCGGTGTGGGTCAGCCGCTCGAGCGGGTCGATGCGTCCCGAACGACCTGAGCCGAACTGCGGCTGGATCGTCAGCCCGCCGACATAGGGGGTGTCGAGTGCGAGCTGGACCATCGCGCCGATCTCGTCGTCGTTGACGCCCAACGCCGTCGTCATGACCAACGTGGTGAAGATCTCGCGTTCGGAAAGCCTTTGTAATGCTTGGCTTTTCAATCTTCTCAAGTCACCGCCGCGATGGTGGCGGTGAGCCTCGGCGGACAGCCCGTCGTACTGCAGATAGACCTCGACACGTTCGCGGTGTGTGGTCAGCAGGTCGAGCAGCGCGTCATCGGTGGCGATGCGGACACCGTTGCTGTTGACGAGGATTCGCGTGATCGGCCGCGTCACCAGTGCGGCGAGCAGGTCGGGGAGCGCCGGGTGCAGAGTGGGTTCACCGCCACTGAGCATCAGCACGTCGAGGCGGCCGTTCTCGCGGGCCAGCCGCTGGTCGACATTGGCCAGGATGTCGGCGACCGGCACGACATCGCGCAGATCGGGCGAGCTGTCGGTGAAACACGTTGGACAGCGCAGATTACACGTCTCGGCGATGTCTTCCAGGAGGATGCAGGTGTGCTGGGTCTGCATCTCGGGGAGCCCGCGCAGATATGCCGACGGGATGGGGTCGAAGTTGCCCGCGACATCGGGCGTGTGGGCCTTGGTGGGTGCGGTCCATTCCTCGAGATACGACAGGATCTCGGGGTCCTCGTCGTAGAGTGTGCGGACCAAACCATGGGCGGGGCAGCCGCGTTCGAGCCAGATGTGTCCGTCGCGCTCGATCAGCATGCCGCTCAACCGCGCGACGTCGGCCAGGGGCCGTTCGGGTGCCTCGTCGTGGCAGCGTGGGCAGAACGCGGTGACGTAGCGGTGCAGCCGGTCGCCGCGCAATCCCATCCCGGCGGTCATATCGTGTACAGCTGGGGGTTGACGCCAGTGCAGAATCCGGCGGTGAACAGTGAGACCAGGGCCCAGCCGATCATCAGGCCGATGCCGAGCCCTTTGGCGTACCGGCTGCTCTGACGCAGCAGGACGATGCCCCCGCCGAACGCGATGACCGCCAACACCACTGCCGCGGCTGCCAACACGATGTTCGGGTTGCCGCCCTGGCTGTCGTAGGAGCCCGCGGCGAGAAACGCCATGAAGCCCAGTATCAGGTTGATCGTGGCGTAGAGGATCGGGCCGATGAACACCATGCCGATCGAGATGCGGGACTGAGGTGGCGGCGGCGCCCCGTAGGGATAACCCGGTGGCGGTGGCGGGTAGTTCGGGGGGTAGCTCGGGGGCGGTGGCTGGTAGTTCGGCGGCGGAGTGCTGTATTGGTATGCGGGCGGAATGTCCTGCGGCGGAACGTCTTGCGGGGAGTCGCCCGGATTGTCGCCGGGCGGCGTCCCTGGCGGTGGTGTCGTCATACCGGCACTTCCTGGTTGCGGGCTGCTGGGCGATAGTAACCGTGCCGGTGGCCGTACCACAGGCGAATACCGATGATCAGCAAAGACGGCAGCAGAAACCATTGCGGGCGCGTCAGATCCAGCCACACGGTGTCGTTGGCGCGGACGAACTCGACGAGGAAGCGGAATGCCGCGTAGCCGGCGATATAGATGACGAAGAGCTCGCCGGGATGGCCGATGCGGTTGCGCAACCACAGCAGGATGGCGAAAGCAGTGAGCTGGAAGGCGATTTCGTAGAGAAACGAGGGATGCATGGCCTGCCCGGCAACACATCCCGGGCATTCCGGCGTGGTGGCCGGGGCGTGGATGCCCCACGGCAGCGTGGTGGGCCGGCCGGGCGCTTCGGTGAGATGGCAACCGATTCTGCCGATCGCCATGCCCAGTGCGACCGCGGGCGCGAACAGGTCACCGGTCTTACCGCGGTAGCCGCCGAGCCGCTTGGCGACGAGCACCCCGAGGTAGGCGCCGAGCAGGCCGCCGAGAATGCTGCGCGAGCCGAACTGCCAGGCCTGCGCGAGGCTTGGATTGGCGCTGAAATCCAGGTGCTGGGCCCAGCCCGACAGCCGCATCCCGATCGCACCGCCCACGAGCGCACCGGCGACGGCCACGACCGATTGCTCGTTGACCGCGCCGCGCCTGCGCGACTCGGCGATGAACACCAGCATCGCCGCGAAAACCCCGAGCGCGACGAACAGTCCGTGCACCGGGACGGTCACCGGACCGACCTGCCACACGGGTTCCATTTGCCGAACTTAGCGCCCGGCCGGTCAGTCGGCCAGCGAAAGACCGGCGGCCACGGCAAATCCGAGCACCGCCGCCAGTCCGGCGTTCTCGCGGGCCTTTTCCGTCGCCTCCGGGATCATCGAGCCGACCAGCATGACCAGCAGCGCGCCGGCCGCGAATCCGTTGATGCCGCCCTGCAGCGCGCCTCCCGCCACCTTCTGCAGCTGATACCCGCCGACGGTGGCCAGTGCACACACCGCCGCGATCGCAGTCCAGCCACCGACGATTCGCGAAACCGAGTGGCCCGCGGACTTCATGTCACTGGCCGATCCGATCGACTCGGGCAGGTTGGATACGAAGATCGCGACCACCAGGGCAAGGCTCACGCCCGCACCGCCGGCGATACCGATACCGAGGACGGCCTGTTCGGGTATGCCGTCGAGAAGTGCGCCGAGGAGCAGTGGGAGACCGGCGGTTTGGGTTCCGTTGGACGCGCCCATCCGGTCGACGGCGGTGTCGGCGACGTAGAAGACGACCGCTCCGACCGCGAGGCCGACCGCGACCGCGAGCGCGCCGCTGGCGCGAAAACCTTCCTCCGCCAACTCAAACGAGATGCTGGAGATCAACGCCCCGGCGCCGAAGCCCAGAACCAGGCCGACGAATCGGCGGTTCCAGTCGCGGACTACACCGGCGACTGCACCGATGACCAACGACGATGCGGCGACCAAGCCCCAGAGCAGCGCGGTGAGCACAGTTCGGAGCATACGGCCCGCAACGCAAACGAGCCCGATCGATCACCGCGATCGATGGGCTCGGATGTTCAGAACTGAATTGTGGTGGTGACCTGCCGCGGGACGTCCAGGCGGCAGGTCACCCACGCGTCAGCGTCGGACGTTGCAGTTCGGGGGGTTTCCGCAGTGGTGGCCGCCGTCGCAGGCATTGCAGCGACAGGTGCAGTTTCCCTTGGTTGCGATGCGCATCGTTGTTCACTCCTTACTCGCCCGGTCTTACCGGCGGTGGCCAGTAGCAAACGCCCGGGCACGGGCGGATATCAACATATAACGACTTCACAATAGTTCGGGTCATCTCGAAAATAAAGGAATTCCGGGATCATGCGAGCGTCGGCGCGCCTGCATCGGCAGTGATATGGCGCAGCGGTGAACAGCGTGTGAAACTCTTTGCCGGCAACGCTTTCTGAATTCACGCGGTGGTGTCGCGGGCCCCGAGTCGCAAGTGTTCGATGTGGTAGATGGCCTCGTCGAGAAGTTGTGCGACGTGATTGTCGTAAAGCCGGTAGACGATGTTGCGACCGGATCGGTCACCCGACACCAGTCCCAAAGCCCGCAATAGCCGCAGCTGATTGGATACCGCCGGCTGTTCCATGCCGACCGCTGCCGACAATTCGGTCACCGTGCAGGGTGATTCCCGCAGCCGCGTGAGGATCAGCAACCGATTGGGGGATGCGAGGGCCTGCAGGGTCTCGGCGACCTTGGCCGCCGATGCGGCATCGAGGGATGCCGCAGGCGTAGCACGCCCCTCGACTCCGTGTCCCATGTGATCCATTCAAGCATGGCGGGCAAGTAGCCGTTGATACATTTCAATCTCTACATGTATAAAGGTGTGCGTTGTTGCATCTGACAGGAGACGGTTGATGACCACACTGGCCAACGCGCCGGCACCAAGCCGGTCCGCGGCATCGGCTTCGAGCTCGGCAGGCTGGCTGTGGTCGGTGGCCTCGGTCCGATGGGCGGCAGGCGCCCTTGGACTGTTCCTCGCCGGGTTGGCGGCCCAGCTCGCCGGTGCACCCGAACCGTTGTGGTGGGGCCTGTATCTCGCCTGCTACATCACCGGTGGATGGGAGCCCGCGTGGGCGGGCATCCAGGCGTTGAAGAGCCGGACGCTCGACGTCGACCTGCTCATGATCGTCGCGGCCGTCGGCGCAGCCGCGATCGGGCAGGTCTTCGACGGAGCGTTGCTAATCGTCATCTTCGCGACGTCGGGTGCGCTGGAGGATGTCGCGACCACGCGCACCGAACGCTCGGTGCGTGGCCTGCTCGACCTGGCGCCCGACAGCGCGACCATCGTCGACGACGACGGCACCGAGCGCGCGGTCGCAGCCGACGCGCTCCGGCCCGGCGACCGCATCGTGATCCGGCCGGGGGAGCGGATTTCCGCCGACGGCGCCGTCGTCGACGGCTCCTCGGAGGTCGATCAATCCTCGATCACCGGTGAACCGATGCCCGCCGTCAAACGACCCGGCGACGAGGTGTTCGCCGGAACGCTCAACGGATCGGGCGCCCTGCGCGTCGAGGTGACCCGCGATCCGTCGCAGACCGTCGTGGCGCGCATCGTGGCGATGGTCGCCGAGGCGTCCGCCACGAAGGCCAAGACGCAGCTGTTCATCGAAAAGGTCGAGCAGCGTTACTCGATGCTCGTGGTCGTCGCGACGCTCGCGCTGTTCATCGTGCCGTTGATCCTCGGCGAGGATCTGCGCTCAACTCTGCTGCGCGCCATGACCTTCATGATCGTGGCTTCCCCATGCGCGGTGGTGCTGGCGACCATGCCGCCGCTGCTGTCGGCGATCGCCAACGCCAGCCGCCACGGCGTGCTGGTGAAATCCGCGGTGGCGATGGAACGGCTGGCCGATACCGGCGTGGTCGCGCTCGACAAGACCGGGACGCTGACCGCCGGCACTCCGCAGGTGTCAAGCGTGGTGACGTTCGACGGATCCGATGTGCTCCAAAGGGCCGCCGCCGCAGAACAATTCAGTGAACATCCGTTGGGTCGCGCGATCGTCGGCGAGGCCAAGGCGCGCGGCATCAGCGTCCCGGCCGCGGCGGATTTCGCGGCGTTGCCCGGCCGCGGCGTCCGGGCGGTGGTCGGCGGACAGACCGTCGAGGTGCTCAGCCCCGGGGCCTATGACGGCGAGTTCGTCGCGGTGCGTGAGATCGAGGACGCGGGCGGCACGGCGGTGGTGGTCACGGTCGGCGGGGCGGCGGTCGGCGTGCTGGGCCTCGCCGACCGGGTGCGGCCCGACGCCGCGGCCGCCGTCGCGCGACTCCGTACGCTGACCGAGCGTGCGCCGGTGCTGCTGACGGGCGACAACGAGCGGGCGGCCCGGCGGCTGGGGCAGCAGGTTGGAATCGGCGATGTGCACGCCGAACTCCTGCCCGATCACAAAGTCGATGCGGTGCAACGGCTTGAGGCCGACGGTATGCGTGTGCTGGTGGTCGGTGACGGCGTCAATGACGCACCCGCCATGGCCGCCGCGCACACGTCGATGGCAATGGGGGCCTCGGGCGCCGACCTGACCGTGGAGACCGCCGACGTCGTGACCATCCGCGACGAACTCGGCACCGTTCCCACGGTCATCGCGCTGGCCCGCCGGGCCCGGCGCATGGTGATCGCCAACCTGGTGATCGCTGCCACGGCCATCACGGTGCTGGTCGCGTGGGATCTCTTCGGGCACTTGCCGTTACCGCTCGGCGTGGCCGGGCACGAAGGATCGACGATCCTGGTCGCGCTCAACGGTCTGCGGCTGCTCAGTAACCGGGCCTGGCGCCGCGCCTCCCGTTAATTGCGCGAGCAGACGCGCGGGTACCGCAGAACGCGTGTTCTCGGGTACCTGCGCGTCTGCTCGCGGGGAAACTCAGCCGCGCAGGACGTCCTTGAGCGCCTCGAGCACCGACGGATCCTCGATCGTCGACGGCACCGGTTCGTCACGGCCGTCGGCGATACCGCGCATGGTCTTGCGCAGGATCTTGCCGGACCGGGTCTTCGGCAGCGCCGCGACCACGTCGACAGCCTTGAAAACCGCTACCGCCCCGATGTTTTCGCGTACTGCCGCGACGAGTGCGTCGCTCAGCCCTTCCGCCGAAGCACCGGACTTGAGCACCACGAAGCCACGCGGCACCTGACCCTTGATCTCGTCGGCGACACCGATCACCGCGCATTCGGCCACCGCCGGGTGCTCGGCGAGCACGGCCTCGATCGAACCCGTCGAGAGCCGGTGCCCGGCGACGTTGATGACGTCGTCGGTGCGGCCCATCACGAACAGGTAGCCGTCGGAGTCGAGGTAGCCGCCGTCACCGGTGAGGTAGTAGCCGGGGAACGCCGACAGATATGACGAGACGTAGCGCTTGTCGTCGCCCCACAGCGTGGGCAGGGTGCCCGGCGGCAGCGGTAGTTTGATGCAGATCGCGCCCTCCTCGTCGGCCTCGCACACCGAGCCGTCGGGCCGCAAGATCTGGACGTCGTAGCCCGGCATCGGCACGGTCGCCGAGCCCGGCTTGACCGGCATCGGTTCCACGCCCATCGGGTCGGCGGCGATCGCCCAGCCGGTCTCGGTCTGCCACCAGTGGTCGATGACGGGGATGCCCAGCTTGTCGGCGGCCCAGTGGTAGGTGTCGGGGTCGAGCCGCTCGCCGGCCTGGAACAGGTACTTCAGCCTCGAGAGGTCGTACTTGCCGATGTGGGTGCCGTCGGGATCTTCCTTCTTGATGGCGCGGATCGCGGTGGGCGCGGTGAACAGCACCTTGACCTTGTGCTCGGCGGCCACCCGCCAGAACGCCCCGGCGTCGGGTGTGCCGATCGGTTTGCCTTCGTAGAGAACGGTTGTCGCGCCCAGCATGAGCGGCGCGTACACGATGTAGGAATGCCCGACGACCCAGCCGACGTCGGAGGCCGCCCAGTACACATCGCCAGGCTGCACGTCATAGATGTGGCGCATGCTCCACAGCAGCGCCACGGCGTGGCCACCGTTGTCGCGCACGATGCCCTTGGGCTTGCCGGTCGTGCCTGACGTGTACAGCACGTAGAGCGGGTCGGTCGCCGCGACCGGTACCGGGTCGACGGGCTCGGCCGCGGCCACGAGTTCGCGCCAGTCCCGGTCGCGTCCGTCGACGAGTTCGCACGGCCGCTGCTCGCGCTGCAGGATGACGCAGGCCTGGGGCTTGTGCTCGGCCCGTTCGAGCGCGGCATCGAGCATGGGCTTGTATTCGACGATGCGCGTCGGTTCGACGCCGCAGGACGCGCTCACCACGACCGTCGGCCGCGCGTCGTCGATGCGGGCGGCCAGTTCGTGTGCGGCGAACCCGCCGAACACCACGGAGTGCACCGCGCCGAGCCGGGCGCAGGCCAGCATCGCGATGACGGCCTCCGGGATCATCGGCATGTAGATCACGACCAGGTCGCCCTTGCCGACACCGAGTCCGCGCAGGGCCCCGGCGAACTGGGCGGTCGCATCGCGCAGCTCGCGGTAGGAATACGTGCGCTGGGTCCCGGTGACGGGGGAGTCGTAGATGAGTGCGGCCTGGTCACCGCGCTCGTCCACGTGCCGGTCGAGCGCGTTGGCACACGTGTTGAGCTCGGCGTCGGGGAACCAGCGGTAGAACGGCGGGTTCGTGTCGTCCAGGATCCGTTCCGGGCTCTTGGTCCAGTCGACCGCTTTGGCGGCGTCGGCCCAGAACGTGGTCGGATCGTTGATGCTTGCATCGAACAAGGCACGGTAGAGGTCGCGATTGCCGGACATATCGCAAACCGTAATCCGCGTCACATGCAACGTTGGTGCAACCCCGCAAAACACTGCGACACGTTTGAGGTGGGCGCCTCCGGGTAGCCAGCCGTCATGGTGGAAACGCGACCACTGGCGATGGTGACCGGGGCTTCGAGCGGCATCGGATTCGAACTCGCGAAGCTGCTCGCCGACGACGGCTACGACCTCGTCGTGGCAGCCGACGACGGCACGATCGACGCGAGCGCCGAAAAACTCCGGGCGGGCGGCAGCGGCATCCGCGCCGTGCAGGTCGATCTGCGTAACCCCGAAGACGTGCAACGCCTCTACTTCGCCGCGACCGACGACGGGCGGTCCCTTGACGTCGCAGTGCTCAATGCGGGCGTCGGGCGGGCCGGCCCGTTCGTCGAGGGGGACCTCGACTCCGACCTGTCGATCGTCGATCTCAATGTGCGATCGACGGTGCACCTCGCCAAGTTGGTGCTGCGTGACATGGTGGCGCGGGGCTCCGGCAAGGTGTTGTTCACGTCGTCGATCGCGGCCACGATGCCGGGTTCGCTGCAAACGGTCTACAACGCCTCCAAGTCCTTCATCCAGTCGTTCTCCGAAGCCCTCTACGACGAGATGCGCGATACCGGCATCACGGTCACCTCGCTCATGCCCGGGCCGACGGACACGAACTTCTTCCGGCGGGGAAACATGCTCGACACCGTCGTCGGGCGGATGCCGAAGGACGACCCCGCCGAAGTCGCCAAGCAGGGCTACGAGGCGTTGCTGAGCGGGCAGCGCAAGGTCGTCGCGGAGTCGGTCATGACCAAGGCCATGGGCCTGGCCAACCGCGTGCTGCCGGATTCGGTCAAGGCGGTCGCGAGTCGCGTGATTTCCCTTCCCGTAGACCGAATCCGGAACTGAAAGGGATATGAGCATGGAGTCAACACCGGCAGCTGTCGACAGTTCGTTGACGGTCAAACGCGATACCACCGCAACCCGGCAGCAGGTCTGGGACGTGATCGCGAACGGGTGGACGTACTCGCAGTGGGTCGTCGGCAACACCCGCATGCGTGCCGTCGATCCCAGCTGGCCGGCCCCGGGCAGCAAGATCCACCACACGATCGGCATCTGGCCCGTGGTGCTCAACGACGAGACGGTGGTCGAATCGTGTGTCCCGGGCGAGGAATTGGTGCTGCGGGCGAAGGGCCGGCCGTTCGGTGGCGCGCAGATCGCGTTGCGGCTGTACGACACCGAGACCGGTTCGCGGGTCGAGATGGCGGAGGTGCCGGTCGGTGGACCGCTCGACTGGGTGCCCCGCCGGCTCGCCCTGCTTCTGGCCTATCCCCGCAACCGCGAATGCACGGAGCGGTTGGTGGCCCTCGCCGAACGCCGGGCCGAGCCTGAATGAGCCGCGACAGCGCAGATGCGGTGGTGATCGGCGCGGGCCACAACGGATTGGTCGCCGCAGCGATGCTCGCCGACGCGGGCTGGGACGTCCAGGTGCTCGAGGCGCAGCCCCAGCCCGGCGGTGCGGTGAAGAGCGCCGAGCTCTTTCCCGGCTACATCAGCGATCTCTACAGCGCGTTCTATCCGTTGTCGGTCGCGTCGCCGGCCTTGACGGCGTTACAGCTCGAAGACCACGGCCTGCGATGGACGCATGCCCCCGCGGTGGTGGGCCACCCCCGTTCGCCCGGCGACGAGGACGCCGCGGTGATCTACCGTGATATCGACCGCACCGCAGCGGAACTGGACCACCATCACAGCGGCGACGGTGACCGGTGGATTGCGCTGTTCGAGCAGTGGCAGCGCGTCAAGGGCGGTCTCACCTCGTCGTTGTTCGCGCCGTTCCCGCCGGTGCGGGGCCTCGTGCAGTTGTTGCGCGCGCTGGGGACTGCCGACGCGCTCAAGCTTGCTCATCTCCTGCTGCTGCCTGCCGGCGTGATGGCCGAGCAGTTGTTCGACAGCGAGCCGGCCCGATTGTTATTGCTGGGCAATGCAATGCACGCCGATGTGCCGATCGACGCTCCGGGCAGCGGTGTCATGGGTTACCTGCTCATCATGATGGCCCAGGACGGTGGGTGGCCTGTTCCGGTCGGCGGCGCCGGACAATTGACGGCGGCCCTGGTGAACCGGGCCAGTTCGGCGGGCGCCCGCATCGAATGCGGGCGGGACGTCGACGGGATCGAGGTCCGCGGCGGGCGTGCGGTCGCGGTGCGGACGACCGACGGGCAGCGCGTGCGGGTGCGCCGCGCCGTGATCGCCGACACCTCGGCGCCGCGCCTGTTCCGCGACCTCCTGCCTGCCGACGCGGTGCCCGACGCGATGGTGCGCGACATGAGCCGGTTCGTCTGGGACACACCGGTGTTGAAGGTCAACTACGCGCTCGACGCGCCGATACCGTGGCGGTCGAAAAACCTGAACGACGTGGGCACGGTGCATGTCGGCGCCGACCACGACGGTCTCATCCGCTGGATGGCCGACCTCAACACCGCGACCCTTCCCGACAAACCGTTCATGTTGTTCGGCCAGATGACCACGGCCGACCCGAGCCGCTCGCCCGCCGGCACCGAAAGCGCATGGGCCTACACGCATCTGCCGCGCGGGGTGTCCGACGACGCATCCGCGGACCGGCTTGCGGAGCGGGTCGACGAGGTGCTCGAGGAGTACGCGCCGGGCTTCGGTCAGCACATCGCAGGCAGGACGATTCAACGCCCGTCGGACTTGGAGGCCGGTGATGCGAACCTGCACACCGGTGCCGTCAACGGCGGGACGTCGCAGCTGTTCCAGCAGTTGATCTTTCGGCCGGCACCCGGCTTCGGGCGCGCTGAAACACCGGTCGACAACGTCTATCTCGGCAGTGCGGGTGCCACCCCCGGCGGTGGCGTGCACGGTGTGTGCGGCCGCAACGCCGCGAAAGCCGCGCTGGCCGGCGCCGGCGTGCTGGGCTGGCCGCGCCGACGGCTCAATCGCACCGTGCTGTCGCTGATGACGCGATGAGCGGCAGGCGCTCGCTGGAATCCGTTGCTGCCGAAGTCTTTGGGTGGGACACGCTGCGGCCCGACCAGATCGAGGCGATGTCGGCGATCCTCGACAACCGCGACGTTCTCGCGGTCATGCCCACCGGAGCCGGGAAGTCGGCGATCTACCAGGTGCCCGCGGTGCTGCTGTCCGGGCCGGTGCTCGTGATATCGCCGCTGATCGCACTGCAGCACGATCAGATCGCGCAACTCGAACGCGCCGACGCGCCCCGTGCGGTGGCGATCAACTCGCGCCAGAAAGCGGCGGTGCTCCATGACGCGTGGGCCGCAGTCGAGCACGGCGAAGCCCGCTACGTGTTCCTCGGGCCCGAGCAGCTGGTCAAGGACGACGTGTTGGCCCGCCTCGCCGACGCCGGCCCGGCGCTGGTCGTCGTCGACGAGGCGCACTGTATCTCGGCGTGGGGACACGAGTTTCGCCCGGCGTATCTCCGCGTCCGCGATGCGATCGAGCGTCTCGGTCGGCCACCCGTCGCGGCACTCACGGCTACCGCCTCGGCGGTCGTGCGCCGTGAGATCGTCGAGTTGCTGGGGCTGCGTGAGCCCGTCGTCATCGCTGGTGGCTTCGACCGGCCGAACATCGCATTGGAGGTGCGCCACCACACCGAGGATGCGGCCAAGCGCGACGCCGTCGTCGACACGGTCGCAGCGCTCGAGCGCCCCGGGCTGCTGTACTGCGCGACCCGCAAGGACACCGGGTTCTACGCCGACAAGTTACGACAACGCGGTGTCGCCGCCGTCGACTACCACGCGGGCCTCGGCGCGGCCGAGCGCGATGATGTGCACAACCGGTTCCTCGCCGACGACGTGGACGTGGTGGTCGCGACGTCGGCGTTCGGGATGGGAATCGACAAGCCGAATGTCCGGTTCGTCGCGCACGCCTCGATCCCGGATTCGGTTGACGCCTACTACCAGCAGGTGGGGCGGGCGGGGCGCGACGACGACCCGGCGCGGGCGGTGTTGTTCTACCGCGCCGAAGACCTCTCGCTAGGTACCTTCTTCGCCACCCGGCACGTCGACGAGGACCTGCTGCGCCAGGTGTACACGGCACTGGGCGAACGGAAGCCGAAGCGGCTCAAGGACCTTCGTAACGAACTCGAGGTCCGGGGCCGCCCGTTGACGGCTTCCCTCAACCTCCTGGAGCAGGCCGGCGCCGTCGCATCGGGGCGATCGGGGTTCTCGGGCACGGGCCTCGCCGAGGACGAGGCGGTGCGCAAGGCCGTCGAGATGGCCGAGATCGGCGAACGCGTCGACCGCACCCGGGTGGAGATGATGCGGTCCTATGCCGAGACACCGGACTGCCGCCGCCAGTTCCTGTTGGCGTACTTCGGTGACTATTTGCCCGAGCCGTGCGGGAACTGCGACCGTTGCCGCGACGGCGGTGCTGCGCCGACGTCGGAGAAGCCGGCGATCGCGGCGGGCACGCATGTCGAACATCGCGAATGGGGACCCGGCGTCGTGCTGCAGGGCGATGCCGACCGCATCACCGCACTGTTCGACTACTACGGCTACCGCGTGCTGTCGGTCGACGCGATCGGCGACGTGCTGACCGTGCGGTGAACCGGCTATCCGTCGAGCGAATATACGCCCGGTGCCAAGTTCCCGTGCTCGACGAACACCTGCATCGCCACGAGCATCTGCCAGTGCAGTCGCTGCAACCGGGCGGCGAGTTCGGGACTGGGCTCGAACACCGCGGGCCCGTCCAGCGGCGGTGGCGGCAGGACGTCGAGGACGCGCGCCATGTCGACTTCGATGAAGCTGAAGTCGCCGTAGGTTCGTTTCGGGTCTGCCGCGGCTGCCGGATACCGACCGATCGCGAGAAGGTCCTCGCAGTCGTACTCAGAAGGCCAGCGGATGTCGATCGCGCGTAACAACCGCACATGATCGTCGCTGATCGTGACCTGGCCGTCGGCGTCGAGCCCGAGGTCGGCATCGGTCACGTCGGGATAGCCGCGCATCGCGCGGCGCACGTCGTCCGGGCCGATGTTGCCGAGCGGGTATCGGCCGGGCGAGAGCTCGCCGTGTCTCAACGCGCGGGCCAGCACGAAGAACATCTCCACGTGCCGGCGGGCGAGCTCGCGCGCGTCGTCCGACTCGAAAACCTCGCCGAGCTGCGCCAGCAGATCCGTTCGCCCGTACGGCTGTTTCGGGTCGAGCATCGGCGCGCCCCGCTCGGCGCCGTCCCAGCCGAACCTCATCTGCCGCAGCAGGCCGATGTGACGGCTCGTGATCTCGATCGACCCGTCGCCGAACCATGCGCCGTCGGCCAGGGCACACGTCGACTCCGGGTCCCGCCAGATCTCCGCGACCGGCTCCGGAAGCGTCTGGTCTGCCGTCGGCTCATCCCGACCGTCCAGTTTGCGCAGCATCATGTCGCGCGCAGCCGTGTCGAGCGCATCGAAGTGGTCGGCACCGGCGCTGCGCGACCGGCGGTAGGCGCCGGCAAAGCCGACCATGTACTTCACGCGTTCGAACATCGTCCGACTCCCCTGATCTCCGCGAGCAGACGCCAACGTACCCGATATGCCTGACTTCTCGGCACCTCGACGACTGCTCGTCGGAGAAAATTCACTCCTGGAATCGGTAACCCATACCGGCCTCGGTCAACAGATGTACCGGGTGCGACGGATCGTCTTCGAGTTTGCGACGCAGCTGCGCGAGATAGACCCGCAAATAGTGGGTCTCTTTGGCGTATGCCGGGCCCCACACCTCGCGCAGCAGCTCCTCACGGCCGACCAGCTTCCCGCGGTTGCGCACGAGCATCTCCAGCATGCCCCACTCGGTGGGGGTCAGGTGCACCTCGGCGTTGTTCTTGGTGACCTTCTTGGCCGCCAGATCGACTGTGAACGACGAGGTTTCGATGACCGGCTGATCGGATTCCGTCACGGTCGCCCGGCGTACCGCGGCGCGGAGCCGGGCCAGAAACTCGTCCATACCAAAGGGTTTGGTCACATAGTCGTCGGCGCCCGCGTCGAGCGCCTCGACCTTGTCGGAGGAGTCCGTGCGGGCCGACAGCACGATCACCGGGGCCGACAGCCAGCCCCGCAGACCCGCGAGCACGTCGATGCCCGACATGTCGGGCAGCCCGAGGTCGAGCACGATGACATCGGGGCGGTGGTCGGCCGCACTGCGCAGCGCCTCGGCCCCGGTGGCCGCCGTCCTGACCTCATAGCCACGCACCGACAGGTTGATGCGCAGCGCCCGCAGGATCTGCGGTTCGTCGTCGATCACCAGCACCCTCGTCTTGACCGTCATGCCGGCGCCGCCAAATCGATTTCGACGGTGAGCCCGCCGCCCGGGGTGTCGGTGGCCGAGATCGTGCCGCCCATCGCCTCGACGAAGCCCTTGGCCACCGAAAGTCCCAGCCCGACGCCGCTGCTGGTGTCGTGGTCACCGAGCCGCTGAAACGGCGCGAACAACGCGTCCTCGGTGCCCCGCGCGACACCGGGGCCCTCGTCGATCACCGCGATCAGGACGCGGTTTCCGACCCGGCCCGCGGTCACCCGCACCGGCCCGTCCTTGGCGTAGCGCAGCGCGTTGTCGATGAGATTGGCCAAGACCCGCTCCAGCAGGCCACCGTCGGCCATCGCCATCGAGTCACCCACCTCGACCTTGACCCGGTCCAAACCCTCGCGGCCAAAGCCCGTGGCGCCCCTACTGATTCCCAGCAGGGCCCGCTGCACGGTCTCCTCGAGGTACACCGCGCGCAACTCCGGTCGCACGACTCCGGCGGCCAGCCGCGAGGAGTCGAGCAGATTGCCGACCAGTGCGGTCAGCGCATCGACCGACTCCTCGATCGTGGCAAGGAGTTCGGCGGTGTCCTCGGGAGAGAAGTCGACGTCGTCGCTGCGCAGGCTCGACACCGCGGCCTTGGCCGCGGCCAGCGGTGTGCGCAGGTCGTGGCTGACGGCCGAGAGCAGGGAGCGGCGCAGTTCGTCGGCCTTGGCGATCGCGTTGGCCTTGCCGGCTTCCTCGGTGAGTTCGCGTTGCCGGACAAGGCCGGCCGCTTGTTTGGCCACCGCGGTCAACACCCGGCGGTCGCGGGCGGACAACTTGCGGCCCGCCATCAGCAGCCAGAACTCGTCGTCACCCGCCTCGATCGCGGTATCGGCGGTGTCGACCTGCACACACGGATCCTGGCCGACGCAACTGACGATGGCAGGGTGGCCGTCGGTCTCACGCAGCAGGCTCACCGCCCGCTGGCTGTAGGTCTCGCGGACCCGTTCGAGCAGCGCCGCCACGTCGGCTCCCCGCAGCACCGACCCGGCGAACAGCGCAAGCAGTTCGGCCTCCTGCGAAGCACGTCGGGCTTCCCTGGCGCGTTTTGCCGCGCCGTCCACCAAGGCCGCGACGGCCACCGCCACGGCCAGCAGCACGACGATCGTCAGGGCGCTGTCTGGGTCGGAGATCGTGAACGTGTGTCTTGGGGTGATCAGGAAGTAGTTGAGCAGCAGCCCGGACAGCACGGCCGACAGCGCGGCGGGCGCGACACCGCCGAGCAGCGCGACGACGAGCACGCCGACGAAGAACAGCGCGCTTTCGCCGCCGACACCGAGCAGCGGGTCGAGAAGGGCGACCGTCAGGGCGCAGATGGCCGACGGAACCACCAGGGCGGCAAGCCAGGACGCGACGTGCCGCTCGCGCGGTGTGGTCGATGACCACCGGAAGCCACGCTTGGCAGCCTCGTGGGTCACCATGTGGACGTCGATCTTCTCCGACTGCTGCACGACCGTCGAGCCGATGCCCTCGTCGAAGATCCGTGCCCACCGCGAGCGCCGCGACGTGCCGAGCACGAGCTGGGTCGCGTTCATGTCGCGCGCGAAATCCAGCAGCGCGGTTGGCACATCGTCGCCGACGACGGTGTGCAGTGTGGCGCCCAGGCTGGTCGCGAGCTCACGGACGCGGCCCATCTGCGGTGCCGACACCCCCGACAGCCCGTCGCCGCGCACGACGTGCACCACCATGAGTTCGGCACTGGATTTCGAGGCGATGCGGGATGCCCTGCGCACCAACGTCTCCGACTCCGGCCCGCCGGTGACCGCGACGACGACGCGTTCACGGGCCTCCCAGGTGTCGGTGATCTTGTTGTCGGCGCGGTACTTGGCCAGCGCGGCGTCGACCTGGTCGGCCAGCCACAACAACGCCAATTCCCGCAGCGCGGTGAGGTTTCCGCGGCGGAAGTAGTTCGACAGTGCGGCGTCGATACGTTCGGGCGCGTACACGTTGCCGTGGGACAGTCTGCGTCGCAGGGCTTCCGGGGTGATGTCGACGAGCTCGATCTGATCGGCGGCCCGCACCACCTCGTCGGGCACCTTCTCCTGCTGCTCGATACCGGTGATGCCGGTGACGACGTCGTTGAGGCTTTCCAGGTGCTGCACGTTCACGGTCGAGATGACGGTGATGCCCGCGTCGAGGAGTTCCTCGATGTCCTGCCAGCGCTTGGCGTTCTTGCTGCCCGGCGTGTTGGTGTGGGCGAGTTCGTCGACCAGCACGACCTGGGGCTTGCGGGCCAGCACGGCAGGCACGTCGAGTTCGGGGAACCGCCCGCCCCGGTACTCGATGTAGCGGGGCGGGATGACCTCGATGCCGTCGAGGAGTTCGGCGGTCTTCTTGCGGCCGTGCGTTTCCACGACGGCGGCCACCAGATCGGTCCCGCGTTCCAGGCGGCGGTGGGCCTCCCCGAGCATCGCGTACGTCTTGCCGACGCCGGGAGCCGCGCCCAGATAGATGCGCAGCTCCCCGCGTTTTGTGGCCGGCGCCGACGTACTCACCAGCCCATCATCCACCTGCGGACAAAGTGTCGAGCGCGATGTTCAGTTCCAGAACGTTCACCCGCGGCTCGCCGAGGAACCCGAGGGTGCGGCCGTCGGTGTGCTGCGCGACCAGTTGGCGAACCTGCTCGGGCGCCAGGCCGCGGGCCTCGGCGACCCGGTTGACCTGCAGGTCGGCGTAGGCGGGCGAGATGTGCGGATCGAGTCCGCTGCCGCTCGCGGTGACCGCGTCGGCGGGCACCTGCGCATCGGCGCTGCCGTGGATCGGCACGATCTGGCCGGCGCTGTAATCCTCGCCGGCTTGTGCGCATTCGACCCGCACGCCTTCGTAGGTGTTGAGGAACGGCGTCTTCGTCGTATCGCACGGCTCGTTGACGCTGACCACGCGGGTCGGGTGGATCACGTTGCCGCGGGAATCCCGCGGGCCGATCACCGAGAGCACCGCGCCGACACCGTCTCCTGTGCAGAACGGGCGCGCTCCACTGACCCCGTCGAGTTTCCCGACGGCCTGGCTGCGCTGGCACACCAGCGTCAGCAGGCTCGGCTTGTCCGGTTGGTCGACGGTGCTCTCGGGGCCGAGGTTGCTCGCGCTCGTCGCCATCGGGTCGTAGCCGTCCCCGGCCGCGGACGGACGGCCCTGGAAGTACTGCGGCAGGGGATTGCCGTCGGCGTCGGTGAACAACTGGCCGATCAGGCTGCTGCCCACGGGCTTTCCGTCGGCTTCGACGATCGATCCGTCGGCCTTGTGGTTGAGGCCGGGCAGTTGCGCGACCAGCCAGATGAACACCGGATAGGCGACGCCGAGGATCACGGTGAGCACCAACAGTGCGCGCAGCGCGGCCGCATGTTGGCGGATCAGATTGGTGAATTGCATGTCAGGACATCCCAGGAAGGAGTTGGATAACCAGGTCGATCAGTTTGATGCCGATGAACGGCGCGATGATGCCGCCGAGGCCGTAGAGGTAGAGGTTGCGGCTCAGCAGCTTTGACGCGCTGCTCGGCGTGTACCGGACGCCCTTGAGCGCCAAGGGGATCAGCGCCACGATCACGATCGCGTTGAAGATCACCGCCGACAGGATCGCCGACTGCGGGCTGTGCAGCCGCATGATGTTCAGCAGGTCCAGGCCAGGGAACAGGCCGACGAACAACGCCGGGATGATCGCGAAGTACTTCGCGATGTCGTTGGCGATCGAGAACGTCGTCAACGCACCCCGGGTGATCAGCAGCTGCTTTCCGATCTCGACGATCTCGATCAGTTTGGTCGGGTCAGAGTCGAGATCGACCATGTTGCCGGCCTCTTTGGCCGCCGAGGTGCCGGTGTTCATCGCGACTCCCACATCGGCCTGCGCGAGGGCGGGCGCGTCGTTGGTGCCGTCACCGGTCATCGCGACGAGCCGGCCACCGGCCTGCTCCTCCTTGATGAGCGCCAGCTTGTCCTCGGGCGTGGCCTCGGCGAGGAAGTCGTCGACCCCGGCCTCGTCGGCGATCGCCTTGGCGGTCAACGGATTGTCGCCCGTGATCATCACCGTCCGGATGCCCATGCGGCGCATCTCGTCGAACCGCTCGCGCATGCCCTGCTTGACGACGTCTTTGAGGTGGATGACGCCGAGCACTTCGGCCTTGTCGGTCACCTGGCCGACGACCAGGGGAGTGCCGCCCGCCGCCGAGATACCGTCGACGATGTTGCCCAGTTCGGCAGGCACGACACCGCCCTCGGAGCGCACCCAGTCCGCGACCGCGCTCGCCGCGCCCTTGCGCAGCTTGTGCCCGTCCAGGTCCACGCCCGACATGCGGGTGGTGGCGCTGAACTCGATCCACGTGGCGGTGGCGAGCTCGCCGGGGGTGCGGGCCCGCAATCCGTACTCCTGCTTCGCGAACACGACAATCGAACGGCCCTCGGGGGTTTCGTCGGCCAGGCTCGACAGCTGTGCGGCGTCGGCGAGCTGCTCGGCCGACACCCCGGTCAGCGGGACGAATGCCGCGGCCTGCCGGTTACCGAGCGTGATCGTGCCGGTCTTGTCGAGCAGCAGGGTGTTCACATCGCCTGCCGCCTCGACCGCGCGGCCCGACATGGCCAGCACATTGCGTTGCACGAGCCGGTCCATCCCGGCGATGCCGATCGCCGACAGCAGCGCGCCGATGGTCGTCGGGATCAGACAGACCAGCAACGCCACCATCACGATGCCGCTCACGCCGTTTGCGGTGAGCGCGAGACTGTCCGGGACTCCGGGGTTGTTGGCCTTGGAGTAGATCGCCAACGGCTGCAGGGTCGCGACGGCGAACACGAAGATGATCGTCAGCGCCGACAGCAGGATGTTGAGCGCGATCTCGTTGGGCGTCTTCTGCCGGTTGGCGCCTTCGACGAGGGCGATCATCCGGTCGATGAAGCTCTCGCCGGGTTTCTGCGTGATCTTGACGACGATGCGGTCGGACAACACCGTGGTGCCGCCGGTGACGGCCGAGCGGTCACCGCCCGATTCGCGGATGACGGGCGCGGATTCACCGGTGATGGCTGATTCGTCCACCGAGGCAATGCCTTCCACGACGTCGCCGTCGCCAGGGATCGTCTGGCCGGCCTCGACGACGACGATGTCGCCCTGTCTGAGCTGCGGGGCCGGGATGGATTCCTCGGCTCCGGAGTCGCTGATCCGGCGGGCCATGGTGTCGGCCTTGGTTTTTCGCAGCGTCTCGGCCTGGGCCTTGCCGCGGCCCTCGGCGACGGCCTCGGCCAGGTTCGCGAAAATCACCGTGAGCCAGAGCCATACGACGATCAGCCAGCCGAACCACGTCGGGTCGACGACCGCGAGGATCGTGGACCAGACGGCGCCGACCTCGACGATGAACATCACCGGGTTGCGCCACAGCGTGCGCGGATCGAGCTTGCGCAGCGCATCGGGCAGCGAGCGCCATAGCATGGTCGGGTCGAGCAGGCCGCCCTGGACAGCCTTGGCGGGCTTGGATTTGCCTGGCGTGTGGGTCGCTTCGCCCTTGTTTGTCACGCCAGAGTGGCTCGCGAGCCCGGCTGCCACTCCAGCGTGACGCTCGAGGGGCACAGAGGTGCGGGGGTTGGACATGTCAGTGAATTCCTTCGGCGAGGGGCCCGAGTGCCAGCATCGGCAGGAAGGTGAGGGCCACCAGGATGAGAGTGACGCCCACGACCAACCCGACGAACTGCGGCCGGTGGGTGGGCAGGGTGCCGATCGATGCGGGGGTGGTGCCCTGGCCGGCGAGCGATCCGGCCAGTGCCAGCACCAGGATGATGGGCAGGAAGCGGCCGAACACCATCGCCAGACCCAGTGCGGTGTTGTACCACTCGGTGTTGACGCTGATGCCGGCGAACGCCGAACCGTTGTTGTTGGCCGCTGACGTGAACGCGTACAGCACTTCCGACAGGCCGTGTGGCCCGGTGTTGAGCATGCCTGCGCGTTGACCGGGCATGGCCATCGCCACCGCGGTTCCGGTCAGCACGATCAGCGGCGTTACCAGGAAATAGCTTGCGGCGAGCTTGATTTCGCGCGGTGTGATCTTCTTGCCGAGGTACTCCGGGGTTCGCCCGACCATGAGGCCTGCGACGAACACCGTGATGATCGCGAGGATCAACATGCCGTACAGGCCTGAGCCGACACCACCCGGTGCGACCTCGCCGAGCTGCATGTTGAACATCGTCATGAGCCCGCCCAGGCTCGTGTACGAGTCGTGGAACGAGTTGACCGCACCCGTCGACGTCAGGGTCGTCGACGCCGCGAACACCGCCGAATCGGCGACCCCGAAGCGCTGCTCGACGCCCTCCATGGCCGCGCCGACGGCGGTCGGCACCGTGCCGTGGTGTTGCAGCTGGAACAGCATGGTCAGGCTGACGCTCGCGGTGGCGATCACGCCCATCACGGCGGCGATCGCGTAACCCTGCTTCGTGCTGTTGACCATGCGGCCGAACGTGCGCGGCATCGAGAAGGGGATCAGCAGGATGAGAAAGATCTCGAACCAGTTGGTCCATGTCGTCGGGTTCTCGAATGGATGGGCGGAGTTGACGTTGAAGAAGCCGCCGCCGTTGGTGCCCAGTTCCTTGATGACCTCCTGGCTGGCCACCGGGCCGCCCGGGATGGTCTGCTGGGCGCCACTCAGCGTGGTGATCACCTGGTCGTGCAGTGTGAAGTTCTGGATGACGCCGCCGGCGATCAGCACGAGCGCGCCGACGATCGAGATGGGCAGCAGGATGCGGAGGGTGCCGCGCACCAGGTCAACCCAGAAGTTGCCGAGCTCACCGGTGTGGCGGCGCGCGAAGCCGCGCACCAGCGCGACGGCGACGGCCATGCCGACCGCGGCCGAGACGAAGTTCTGCACCGCGAGCCCGGCCATCTGCACCAGGTGGCCCTGGGTGGATTCACCGGAGTAGGCCTGCCAGTTGGTGTTGGTGACGAAGCTGACGGCGGTGTTCCACGCGAGCGCCGGGGTCATCGGGGTGCCCGGATCGTTGAGGTGCAGCGGAAGCCTGCCCTGGATCAGCTGGAAGAAGAACAGAAACAGCAGGCTCACGGCGGAGAACGCGAGCACGCTGCGGGCATAGGATCCCCAGGTCTGCTCGGACTTCGGGTCCGCGCCGATGGCCCGGTAGATGAATCGTTCTGCCCGCGAATCTTTTTGGCTGGTGTAGACGCGGTACATGTAGTCGCCCAGCGGTACGTGCACCAGTGCTATGGCCACGACGAGCGACGCGAGGAACACGATCCCCGCGGTGGTGGTAGTCACTAGAACCTCTCGGGAAACAGCAGTGCGGCGAAGATGAACACGGCGATGAGAATCGCGAGAATCAAGCCGACGACGTTTTCGATCACTGGCGTTCGACCAGCCTCTGCACCAGGCCGAGCAGCGCGAAGACCGCCACCGTCAGCACTGTGTAGATGAGTACAGACATCTCGTCTCCACGTTTACGGGCCTCCGGATTTCGGCGGCCTGAACCAGGATCTGCCCAGTTCAGGAGGGTGGACGGAGTCTTGACGGTTTCTTTACGCCCGGGCGGCGGTCCTTAACGGTCTTCGATCGTGGGTGTGCCTCGTGGGTTGTCAGGGGGTCGTCAAGGTCCGCACAGGGCGCGTCAAGAGTTCGTCAGGACACTGGCCGGTATGGCCCGTCTCGTGGACGGTCGAGTTGTGACATTCTCGGCGGCATTCCTGTCCAAGCATTCCGTCTCATCCCGGCCTGCGGATCCCCCGCAGGACCGGGAAACTTTGCGGCGCTGTGCCATCAGTCGCCGGTCGCTCGGCATGGTGGAGTTGGTGTTACCCGCCATGGCGCTGCGCAATGCGGTGGTGGCGCGGTGGGCGCGGGATCACAGTGTGGCGGTTGATGTTCGGGATGGCCGAGAACTCGCGGTGGCCGTCGGGGCAGGCATCCACCCGATCCGGATGACCGCACACGGCGCCGGTCTGACCGCTGACGAGCTCGTGTTCTGCGCCGCCAACCTCGGGGTCGGTCGGGTCGTCGTCAATGGGCCCGCTCAGATCGATGTGCTGGCGGCGACCGGCCGGCGTGGGCACCGGGTGCTCGTGAGCATGGGCCGTGGCGGCTTGGCTGCACCGGTCGCCGACTGCCGGCGGTTCGAACTCGTGGGCTTGTACGGCGAGATCGGGCCGGACGAACACCATTTCGTGAGCTACCCCGCAGCGATCGGCGACATGCTCCTGGAGATGAGCCAGATCCGTCGTACTCACGGTGTCGTCCTGACGCGCATCGCGCTCGGCGGTTGTGGCCTGACCTTCGGGGCGGGCCCCGGCCATCTGTCCGAGGTGGCGAACGCGATCGACGAAACACTCGACGACGCTTGCGCCACACTGCGTTTCCCGCGGCCGGTGGTTGTCGTCTCGGCTCAGCCGGGCAGTGTGCGGGTGTAGCGCCCGGCTCGTCGAACGTGGGCTTGTGTGCGAACTTTTCGACGAAACTCGCACACAAGCTCACACTCGCGGCGGTGTCAGCGTGGCGACGAGGCGTGCCTTCTGGTCCGGGGATTCGCCGGGCAGGATGCGGGGCTCGGTTATGCGGTACCGCACACCCCGGTGCACCACCCCGGCCGAACCCGCCGCCTTCACATTGCGCACCCAGTCCGACTGCGTGCCGTAGTTCAGCACCACTGAGACGGTGCCGTCGCCGACGAACGCCATGACCGGGGTGCGGAACGACTTGCCCGACTTGCGGCCGGTGTGCTCGATGACCGCCATGTACGGCAGCCGTGGTGCCCACATTCGCTGCAGCGGGTTGGTCACGTACTTGTTGAACCGTGCGATCAACCGCATCAGGCGTGGGCCGAGGAGTGACGCGATCCGTTCGGCAACTACAGCAATGGAATTCGCGATGGTGCTCGGCATTGTCGTTCCCCCCGATTCCTCACCATTCAAACAGGCATTCGCCTGACACGCACTAGGGTGGTCGTATGTCAGAAGGCGGATTTCCCGGCCCCGAGGCTGCAGCGACGGCCTACGACTATTTGGATCTCAACCGTGCGGTCGCGATGTACCGCTACTTCTATCGTTCGGTGTCGGGAGCCGCGATCTTCGACGGCACCGCCGCGGTCGGCGTGCGGCCCAACCACGCATTCGGCTACATGGAGACCCTCCCGCACCATGTCGGGTACACGCTGAACTCCGACACCCCGTACGGCGCGTTGCTGCTGGATCTGCACGCCGGTCCGATGGTCATCGAGCTTCCGCCCGGGCCCTTCATCGGCGCCGCACTCGATCTCCACCAACGCTGGATCTTCGACATGGGCCTGCCGGGTCCCGACGGCGGCCGCGGCGGCAAACACCTGCTGTTGCCTCCGGGCTATGAAGGCGCTGTTCCGG
The DNA here is from genome assembly GCF_002101965.1 of Mycolicibacterium wolinskyi. Lineage (GTDB taxonomy): Bacteria > Actinomycetota > Actinomycetes > Mycobacteriales > Mycobacteriaceae > Mycobacterium > Mycobacterium wolinskyi. Next base: position 201,744 of record NZ_LQQA01000010.1, on the reverse strand, counting down.
CGGATCATCAAGTGGGGCAGTCTGATTCGTATCGCGTCATCGGGGCGCTGCGCTCACTGCCCGAGCGCGGTGACGTGAAGACGGCCATGGGGCGGATTCGCGAAGTGAAGGTGTACCCGTTGGACGCCGGACCGGACTGGACGGCACCGACGTGGTTCGACATGACGGACATGCCACAGGACACCACGCCGCACGTCTACGAGCAGACGATGAAGTTCTGGGAAGTGCTCCATCGCGTCGTCGACTCCGAGCCGGCACTGGCCGACAGCCGTCCGCACTACGGCGACCTGGCCGCCCTCGGGATCGCCAAGGGGCTGCCGTTCGCGCCCGATGCCCGGATGACGGCGATCTTCGAGCAGGCCGCCCAGATCGGGTTCGCGCAGATGCGGGCGGAGGGATTCGCCGACCGGAAGCCCGAGCGGATCGTGTGGCCGGATCGGCTCTGGGAATGGGTGAGTTTACGGTTCGAAAACGGCACCTTCGACACCGCGGACTACCGCGACACCTACGCGCTCGACAAGTGGTTCTTCCAGGCCATCGCCACCTCACCGGCAATGTTCCGCCGCGACCCGGGTGCGGGCTCGCTGTACTGGCTGGGCCTGCGTGACGGCTCCGGCGCCTACCTGGACGGTTCGAACAGCTACCGGCTGACGGTGCCACTTCCGGTCCCGGCCCACCTGTTCTGGTCGGTGACGGTCTACGACGCCGAGACCCGCAGCCAGGTCCAGACCGACCAGGCCAACGCCGCACTCCGGTCGCTGTTCGAGCTGAAAGACCTGACCGGCGACACGGTCGATCTGTACTTCGGCCCGACCGCCCCCGCAGAACATGCCGACCGGTGGATTCAGACGGTTCCAGGACGGGGCTGGTTCGCGTACTTCCGCATCTATGGGCCCGACAAGCCGGCCTTCGACGGGACCTGGAAGCCGGCTGACTTCAGTCTGATCAACTGACTCGGGCTGGCTTGCGGTTGGCGCGGTCGGCTCATGCCGAACGCGATTCCATCGACGCCGACGTCATGAAATAAGGTCTCATCCGGACGGCCCCCATAGCCCAATTGGCAGAGGCAGCGGACTTAAAATCCGCCAAGTGTCGGTTCGAGTCCGACTGGGGGCACGGTAAAGCGGTATGTCAGGCCCGGTATTCGGCGTCCGTGCAGTGACGCGCCAGGTGCGCTAGTCCGCACACAGTCCGCAGGATCTTCTAGGCTCTGAACCGTGACGACACCCAAGCGCAGTGTCCGGGCAGGCGTAGAGGACCGCTGGCACCGGCCAGTCCGGCGCGGCGAACAGGTCAACTGGCCCGCTGATCAGATGCCCGGCCCGGTCTGGTGTAGCGACCCGAAGCACGGCAAGGGAACGTTCGTGTGCACCGTGCGTCACAGCCAGGGCAAGCGCTGGCTTGCTCGGTGGGTTGACCACAACGGGCAGGAGCGGGCCAAGGCGTTCGACAAGCGCGCCGACGCGCAGCGCCACATTGACGGCACGACGACGGCGCTGAACACCGGCACCTATGCCGATCCGCAGCGGTCCGCTGTCACATTCGGCACTGTCGCCGAGGCGTGGCTAAAGGCCAAGGCGGCTAACCGGGCACCTAAGACGATTGCCGGGTATCGGGGATTGCTTGACGTGGTGATCCTGCCCAAGTGGAAAGACGAGCGGCTCAGAGATATCGACCACGAGCGGCTACAGACGTGGGTGACGTGGCTGTCCACGGATCCGGCTGCACGGCAACCTAAGCGAGGTAAGGACTCGAAGGGCATCCCTACTTTGGATACCCCTAGCGCCGGGCTGTCCGCTGCCCGAGTCATTCACGCTTACCAAGTTATGCGACAGGTGCTCGCATACGCGGTCCGGGCCAAGTACCTAGCCGTCAATCCGGCTGAATACATCGAACTGCCGAGGAAGCCGCAGGGTAAGGAGCTGGCTTTGTCCCATGAGCAGGTGCGGCAGCTTGCAGCCGAGAGTGGCGACATGGCCGCAATGGTCCGATTCCTGGCTTATACGGGTATGAGGTTCGGTGAGTGCATCGCGCTTCGCGTCGGCGACGTGGACATCGCGCACAAGCGAATCACGGTGTCTAAGTCGATAACCCACGTTCAGCGCCACGGATACGTAGAGGGCGACACAAAGACACATCAGCGGCGGTCTGTGCCGATCCTGACGAAGGCGCTTGCCGACGAACTGGCCGCGCTAACCGCCGACCGTGACCCGTCCGATTACCTGTTTCCCGGAGCTGCTGGCGGGGCTATGACGTTGGGCCGATTTCGCTGGCGGTTCGACCAGGCCGTTGCGAAGCTCGGCCTCGAAGGCGTCACGCCGCACACCCTGCGACACACTGCCGGATCGTTGGCGCTGTCTGAGGGCGCGTCAGTGGTAACTGTGCAAAAGTTACTTGGGCACCGGAACGCGACGACGACGCTGAATGTCTACAGCCACAAGCTGCCGGACGACTTCGACAACTTGGCAGCCGCGATGGACGCGGCCACGCAGGCGGTGTAGCCCGTCCGGTTTTCCGGACGGCAGACTGCAGGCAGCGGCCTGTTTTCGAGGGATATCTGTCCGACTTTCCGGACATTTTCCGAGTTCTTGCGAATCGCTGCATACGCTCCTAGTTATGCAAAAGCAGTACGAACTAATGACATTGGCCGAGATGTGCGAACTGCTCGGTATCTCGGAATCGACCGCTTACTACTGGCGACAGATTGGGAAGGGTCCTAAGGGTGCGCGGATCGGTAAAACATTGCGCTATAGACGGGCTGACGTTTTGGTTTGGCTAGACGAGCAGTTCGCCGCTTGAGGCCCATTCCGAGCATAGGAGACTGTCTTGATTAATAGCTCGCTCAGCACCTGCAATCCTATTAAGAAGCATGGAGGGGCACTTACTAGCAGCTTTACGCAGTTGAGTAACGCTTTAGCTCGCGATCCAGACTTGTCGGCCGAGGCTTTTCGGGTGTACGTCCTTCTGCTATCCCACGGCGACGGATATAGAGAATCAGCAGTGAAAATTGCTTCGCGATTCGGTTGGGGCCGGCAGCGCGTCAGGAAGGCGATACGTGAGTTGGCGGAAGCTCGGCTGCTTGTGATCCAGAAGCATACGACTGAGCGCGGAACGCGAGCGTTCGAGACGTACCACATTCACGTAACCAGCCGTTTTACTGCCACCGATGTGGCCCGATTGTCTGAACCACAGAGGCTGCGTAGAACGGACCAAGCTGCTTGGTCCAATCCTGATCGGGCGAGTGGCCTAGACCGAACCATGTGTGTTGGTACAGATCAGCTCAATAAAGAACACCATTCAGAACACAAAGAGAACACAATCTCAGAAGAATATTGTGCAACTGACGGCTGGTCAGCCGACTTAGATGCAGCGATACAAGAATATGCTGAGAACATCAGCTCTCGGCTTGTTGGCGGCGCACAGCACCACGAAGCGCCTTATGTGTCCGAATTGCGAGGGTGAGATATGGATCTACATCCTGGCATAGACAGAGCGTCAAACGTCGCCTGGAGCTACAGCTTCTTATAGAAGTAGTAGGCGGGTGGAATCGCTGAGGGCGAGATCCATGTTCGACCCAAGAACGGCGGCAATGGCTGGCCAGTGTCGAGCACGGTGAAGCCGTGCGATGCGTAAAACTTGCGTAAGCGGTCAACTTCGAGGTCGCTCGTTACGTTTCCGAACCAGACACGTACTCCCTGCGAACGCAGCCGCTTTTCTAGATAGGAGAGCATCTGCGTACCAATTCCCTGGTTTCTCGCTTCGGGCGCGACGCCCATCAGATCAAGTTCACTATGTCTGTCCAGTACAGCGGAGTAGTCGTTGGCTGGTGGCAACTGAGCACCCCTCTTGATCATTAAGGCTGACCCAGCGGCAACCTGCGCCCTGCAACTGAGCGCCGCTCCTACCAACCGCCCACTTGCGTTGTCTCGGTACTGAACAACGAGAGGCCTGTACAGATCGTCGTGCGCAGTCATCGGCACAGCGTTCGAGTCGATGTCGTCGAATATCTTGAGGAAGAAGTCGAGCACTTCTTGCCGCTCCGCATCGTTATTCGCAAGTTGAATCACGCTGGGGAAGCTACCGCGATCAGCGGGTCGCCGCGTCAGCGACACGGAGAGAGACGGCACGCTGGCTGTCCGAGGCGGAGTCGAGTTATCTGAAGGGCCTCCCCCCACCCCCTTCTCGGCAGCAGATATATGTAGCGTCGAGTGGGTGGTGCCATCCGATGAGAACCCCCGAGGATCGAAGCTTGCAGGCCTAGTGCCGCAGAGCTTGGGCTGGCGGCTCGTCGTCGCTGGGTTCGCGCATAGCTTCTTCGACCCATTAGGCGCGAGACGCGGCGCGAATGCTGCATTGATCGGAAAGCCATTCACGGATAAGCCGTTCGAGGGATGGACGGTGAGCGACTTTGTAAACTTCATCCAGAAGAAGGGGGTGCAACCGGGCGACGCGGTCGCGGCTTCTCGGTTGCTGGCAGCGATGGAGCGGGCGGGCCTGCTGATGGCTGCGGGCTGGGATGCGGACTATCCACTGTTAGGCCAGCGCTATGTCTCGCACGGTGTGTTGTCAGCTCAAAAGAAGGGCTACACATGGCTAGCCGAGGCGCTTGGCCCTGAGCTCATCATCGAAGCCTTCAAGCCCGTCACCGTTCAGATCAGTGCAGCCGAAAGTCCGCATTGGGGCACTGGATTGGTTCTGGACAGATCGCACATCATAACCAATAAGCACGTAACCCAAGCCTTGGCAGGGCACCGTTTGCAGATCGCGGTACCAGTGATAGGTCGCGAGCCGGATCCCACCGCTACTTCGGAGAGCCTGGAGGTGTTCCAGCACCCGGAATTAGATGTAGCGATCATCAAAATCAAGGGCCCCGAGGAGGGCCGGCTGCAATCGCTCGAAGGAATGGTCTTTCGCGATCCTGCTTGGGCAGACGAGGTTTACCTCCTTGGGTATCCGCGGGTGTCCTGGATGGTGGATACCGGGATGACGCTTCAGCGGGGTGAAGTTGTACTACCTCTCGGCGAGATGCCACCGATTCGAGAGGTCGACGCCGAACCTTGGGATACACCGGGTCGAACGAAGATGTTCCTGTTCTCAGCTATCGCCCGGCCCGGCAACAGCGGAGGCCCAATCGTCGCGCACGACGGTCGTGTGATCGGCATCGTGTTTCAGGAGTCTTCGCACACTTCGTCTACACAGCCGGAGAGCAATGCGTCCGAAGATGACGGGAACAGTGATGAACTCACAGATGCTGCTCCGTTCTACCGAGGTATCCCCGCTAGCGAGCTGATGCGCGCGCTGGACGATTTCGGTCTGCGACACCTTGTGACGTTTGAGGATCCGCTAAGCCTCTGAAATCAGTAGTACGGCGAAGCCGACATCTCTGCTAAGCCAGGAAGACCGCTCTCAGCGCGACCAGCATCTCCGACGCTGCTGCCATAAGGTTTGAGACGCCTCGAACTGATCCTTCGTCTCCGAGCTCGGCGCGTACAAACGATTCGTAGTCCGAGCCCTTCCGGTGCGCCGCCACCCGGGACCGGAGTCGCTGCACGCGCTGAAGGATCGTGACGATGGCGTCCGGATCGGGATAGCTTTCATGTTCGAGCCATCTTTTTAGCTTTGCGATTCCCTTCTCGCCCTCCACTTTGTCACCCAATAACTCTTGAAGCTTGGATTCGTTCAGCGAGTCAACGAGCACTTTGGCCATGTTCATCACTTGGCCCTCGAACTCGGGCTGGCTGTTATTGAGGGGCACGCGCAGCCGCTTCAGGACGTGCTCGTCGGCAGCAACCGGATCGCGAAAGAGGTCCCATCCGTACCGGGCTTTCCAGTCTCTCCGAAACCTGCTGTACAGCTGTTTCAAGCGAAGGTCAGCAGCTTGGGGATCTACCGGCTGCGACAAAAAAGAGCGCCGATAATTCGTGTCGCTCATTGCGCCGGTTGGACTGATATTGTAACTCCGCCAATAGTCCCGTTCAGCGGATGGTAGGTCCCGTCCAAGATCTCCGAGGAACACCATTACATAATCCGGATGATCGTTGTCAACTCGAACGCCCCACAAATATCCGCAGCTTAAAGAGCCGTCGCCTACCGAGTACTTCTCAGGTTCGTCATAGTACTTGACAAGAACATCGCGACGGAAATAAACAGGCGTCAGGTAATGTGGTGACTCTGGATTCTTTCCAAAATAATTTGCGAGCTTTTCGGGGTCACATGAGTGGCGGATCTCTTCGCCATTGTCGCTTTCTCCGATGATGAACTCGGGATAGTTCTCCCGTTCATTTTCATAGGGCGAGATACCAGCGAACTCTCGCGCAGGCGGCTCTATCACCTTAGTTCCCAGTAGCCTTGAGAATGGACGGTTTAAGCCAGCCGTGCGACCATGTGAGGCATTGAAGTCAACAGCGCAGTCGATTTGTCTTATTTGCTCACTCAACGACTTGTAATCGACGGTTTGCCCCTTTAGGGACGGCACGAATTGAACCGAATCAACAAACGTCAGAAGGTCTAGCTGACGGCCCGCTTGGTATTGCCGAAGTAGCTTGGTCCGGATCCTAACCTCATCCATAGTGATTTCTGCTGCAATGTACTCGGTACCGTCGTCGTCCAATTTGATCAATTGGGCACCATTTGGACTGGGCCAAAGATTATGGTAGAGCCGGAAATGCTCTGCGACTTGAGGTAAAGACTTTGGTTTGCCACCGTGATGTTCTTGCACGATAACAATCGGCTCGATGCCAGATGTGTTGCCGAACTGCAGATATGTCGGTTCCTCTGGGCGGCCTTCCGTGTAGTACTGCGTGAAGCCCGGCATCCCGCCGCCAATCGAAAGGTCCCATTCGGCGTCGCTTATCGCGGTCTCGCGGTACGAGGGAGGGGCGAACGCGGCGAACTCAGCACCGTTGCTTTCGTCGTTATGCCAGTCGCGGTACACGGTCGTCCACGCAGAACCTCCGTTCTCTAGGAACCGCCTGCGCATCTGGAGTTGCAATAGCGTGTCCATCGCAGAAGTCTGATCCTCTTTAGGAAAGTCACTCATGTGCCACCCGCCCCGATCCGTGTAGGAGCCCGAGCTTAGGGGGTTATCCCCTGAGGCCGCCGTAGGCGCGACGCAATGATGTTATAGGCGACGCTGACTGTGGATTCGGGCGCTTTCAAGCGCCGCAGCTAGCCCGCAGCCAGTCCGCATGGTACTCGTCAGCGAATACAGGCACTCGCAATTAACCGTGGGTTAAAAACGTTGCGCGACAGCGGATTTACTCACTCTATAGATAGTATCCGTGAGAGCCCGTCAACGACTGGTGCCTGCCAAGACGTTTAAGCAACGATCTTAAAATCCGCCAAGTGTCGGTTCGAGTCCGACTGGGGGCACAGGCCTTCTGGCAGGTAGATGCGGTATTTCGCGCCGAACACGCGATCGGTTGTTGGGCGTTGAAAGGTTCGTGTCAACACCGCGTCAGCGAGGATTTTCGACCAATACCTAGACTCCGAGAATGCGCGTGCCTCGCCGAATCGCAGAGTTCAACAAGCGAGTCACCAATCCGGCGGCTCGCACGATCGCACCGTGGCTTCCGAACCTCGGGACTCTGGAGCACGTCGGGCGGAAGTCGGGTAAGCGATATCGAACGCCCCTGTTGGTATTCAAGACCCATGATGGCTACGCCATCCTTATCGGCTACGGCCTACAGACGGACTGGTTGAAGAACGTGCTGGCCGGCGGACCGACGGTGCTGCGCAAGCGTGGACGGGCTATCGCGCTCGTCAACCCACGGGTGGTGAGCAAGGCCGAGGCCGCGGCCCTCGTCATACCGCGTTCTCGGCTGTTCTACCGAGCGTTTCCCTACAACGAGGCAGCCGTTCTGCTGACGAGCGCGGGCTCTGCGGGCTGACCTCTGTACGCACCGGACTCAGAGCCGGGAAGCGGCTCAAGCACAGTGTCGGTCCGAGTCCGACTGGGGGCACCGACATCAGGACAGGTTCAGAGCGTGCGGGGCCGTGTCAGTTGATATTGGCGACGAGCACGGCCATGCGCCGGCTTCCTAATCGGGCGATCCATGGCAAGCCTTCAGCGCGACTGCCCATCGGGACCACGCGTGGTTCGGTGATATGTAAGTCGTGGTTTGAGCGGCGCACATCGGCCTCGCCCGCAGCCAAAACGTTTCTGACCCAATCTGTTTGACCGTGGCCGAGCAGGATTGCCAGGACGTTACCTTTTCGGTAAGCCTGAACAACTGTCTCGTAGGGGCGGCCCGACTTGCGACCCCGGTGGTAGATCACCGCGAACGTTGGTAGGAATCGCGCGAACCGCCGTGCCACCGGATTCATGTATTTCATCTGCAGCCGGTCGATCCACGCTGGAAAGAGCATCGGCATGCCAGGAGCGTTGTTGGGGTGATCCTTGACCGGCATCGTGACTCCGTTCGGAAGGCGCGAGTATGCGGTACCGCTGGTACCGATCTGGTACCTCACCGTACCGAAGCTGAAGCGTTGCGACAAGCGCGATCGCGATTAGAGCACCGTATGGGCGCCGGGCTAGGGCCCGGTCACTGAGACGGATTCAAGCCAGCAGGGTCACTCGTCGTCGGAACCACCATCGTCGGCGTCGGTCTTCGGTGACTTCTTGCCGGTGACCTTGCTGACGGCGTCGCTCACCTTTTTCTTGGTCTCGTTGATCCGGCTCTTGAGTGACTTCGGTGCGGACGGTCCCTGGTCGGTGGCCTTCGACGTGCTGTCACTCCGGTCAGCATCCGCCTTGGCGCCTCCGCTGAAGTCGAGGCTGGAGCGGACGAGGCTTCGCTGTTTGTTGCCCTTGACGCCATCGCCGGTGGACTTCGGCACTGACGCTGTGAGCGTTGTCGTCGACGTGCTGTCAGCGGCAAGCTCGTTCGTGACGGTCGGAGGCGGATTGAATGGGGTGTTGATCCGGATGCCCGGTCCGATTTGTTCGACGACCCGATTGACCAACCCGACCGCTCCCGCGATGGACAGGTAGCCGTTGCCGACCGTCACGGTGTTGCCGCATTGCCCGGTGTCGCATTCTTCGGTGATGAAGGGTGGCTGGATATTGAACGCCAGGCTCAGGCTTCCGCCGGATATCCCCACAACGAAATCGCCGACCCGAACGATGCTGTCGCTGCCGTTCGGGAACCCGAAGGGATTGCCCACGGCGATGGCCGCAACGCCAGAGCCGAATGCCTGCACATCGTTACGGTTGCCGAAGAGATTGAGCGCGGCGGAACCGAAATTTTCCTCGCCTTCCAAACCGCCGGCCCACACGCGAAGGTCTTTCGTGGTGCCCTCTACGGCATTGGCGTTTCCGCCGAGGTTGGCCGCAAGGTTGAAGCTGCCGTAACTCGCGTCGACGTTGCTTGTTCCCAACTCTTCGTTTTCTCCGCCGAGCCATGGCTCCACGGCGTTGCCGAAGTTGAAGGCGAAGTTGGCAAAGTCGCTGTTCTGCCTACCTGCGACCGCGGACGCGTTGGTGCCTTGTGCCACAGCCCAATTGAAGAAGCCGTTGGTGTATGACTCCGAACCGGTGCCGCCTGCCCACGCGGCGGTGAGAGTGCCCGCAGACGCGGCAAAAGCGTCTCCGAAGGCAATCGCGCCCGTGATGAACCCACTCGAACTCGCCACCGCGTTCGGCCCTAGGCCGAGTGCGAAGTTGCCCAAGGTGCTCGAGCAGCCCCCACCGATATTGATGCCGCTGATTCCGACGCACCATGCGTGCGCGGGTGCGGTCGCGCCGAACGCTCCGACTGCCATAGCCGAGGCCACCGCACCCACTATTCCCGCCCTCGTCACCTTGTCCATCGAGATACTCATGGCTACCTTCCTCCCCAGGAAATTGACGCGAACGTCGTTTAAGCTATGCCCAGAGATGACGTGTCGAGTGCGATTGCCGAAACCAGCGTCGGGAAATCTTGACGATATTTTCGAAGTGCAGTAACGGCCGATGTTGTGGCGAACGAAATGACGCCAGTTTCGTTCACCGGACTGATTGACCGGCGGCCGGAGTTCAGAGCATTTCCATAACGAACGCTTCACGCCTTCTCAGTCAGCAACGGGACAGTGGGTCTCATGACCACGCCGATCGAATCCTCGCGCCGGGCCGGCGCCCGCTCCGCTTTTGGCATGCGGCGCAGGGAGTGGTGGCGAAGCGCGTTGACCGCCGGATGGGTCATCGCGGGCGCGGTGGTGGCCATCCTGCTCGGCGCCGGCACCAGCGGGGAGTGGGCGGAAGTGCTCGCTTCACTTCTCGGCTTTGCCACCGCCATCACAGTGATCGCTGCCGCGGTGGTCAACTGGGAACACATAGTCGGCGACGCACAGAATGCCGGCCTGATCGTTGACCGCGGCGAGCGTTGAGATTGCGTCCACAGTCGTGATTGCGCAGCGACCACAGCCCTGAGCGCAATCTCGACGTGGCGCCGAAACACGACTGGACAGCCCATTCGGGCACTCGTCATTACCCCTTTGGCGCGCCACGCGTCGTCGCGACCAGCCCGGTGAGCAACTCATACTGTGAGAGGCCCCTGGAAGGAAGTCGTGGCGTGAACCAACGCGTTGCTCGCAGCGAGAAGGTTCAATCAGACGGTCCGGGTGCGGCCCCACGGTCGCCACGCAAGCGGCCGATTCCCAAGCGGCCCATGCCCTCCCAGGACGCAGTGCAAGATCTGCAGCGGCTGGCGGGCAACGCGGCGATTGCGTCGTGGCTGCAAACCACCACCCCGTCAACGTCCGTGCAGAACGGCATCGCCCACGTCCAGCGGCTGGCCAAACCCGGTGACATCGACGCGGCGGTAACCGATCTCCACGAAGCGTTGGTGTTGAAGAACGTCGTGCCCGTCGAGAGCGTGCTGCAGACATTGCTGTTGCAGAAAGGAAAGGGCGTCGAGCTCAAACAGAAGTATGCCGACAGCAAGAAGCGTGACCTGGTCAAGGATCTCGAGAAGCTTGGCGGCAACGATGCCATCCGGGGCCAGGTGTATCTGGAGCACGGTGGATTGCGGGCCGCGGACAAGATCTACTTCACCATCGCCGGATGGGGAGTGGACCTGACCACCATGGAGACGGTCCTGACCCAGCTCCGTGGCTCCTTCAAGGAGGCAGAGACAGACTTCTCGGCGAGCTACTCGTCGAAGTACGGCAACCGCAATGAGAAGCTGCCCGACGGCAATTCGAGCACCATCGCCGGTGCGGTGATCACGCAGATGGAGCGGGCGTCGCTGTCGCTGGAGTGGCACTTCACCAAGGCCAAGGCTCTGCTGGCCTATAGCAGCCTGCGGCCGGCGGACCGGGCTCGCATCGCCGTCGCCGGCAGGTTCATCAATGAATCGCAGATGCTCATCGGCGCGCTTGTGCAGGACCCGAAGGTTGAGACCATCAAGACCCAGTACAAGGCCTCGTACGGTGAGGAACTCGCCGACAACTTGAACCGTGAGATGTCAACGGTTTTCAAGGATCGGGACGTCGCGGCCGCACTGTTGGAGGGCAACCGCTCACCGGCCGAGCGTGCCGTCAAGGTCATCAAGATCTGCACATCGGGCGTCAAGTCTGCACCCGAGATCATCTGGCAGGTCCTCGGCGCGCTCACCGATTTCGGCCCGGTGAAGACGGCCGTGGAGGCCGGTCTCCGCGGCGAGGGCGAGCTGAAGGGCATCAAGGACTTCTTCGGCGGTCTCGGCGAGGAGGACTTGAACAGGCTGAAGGCAATGGTCGGGATCGGTGGCGCCGGCATCCTCGCCGACCCGCTCGTTCAGGAATTACAGAAGTCCGGTGGCACGGGCAGCGGCAGCGTGTTCGACGTCCTCAAGATGTCGACACCGCCACAGTGGGAGCGGTTCAAGAACGGCTACCGAGACGTCAGGTCGCCTTTCAATCAGTTCGTCAGCACGTATTGCGTTGCCGCTGAGAAGGGTTGGCTCGACAGCCAGGTTTTCGCCGACCCCAAGGCGCGCATCGAGTGGACCTTCGCCAACCCGGGTAATACCGACTATCTCGTGCACATCATCAACAACTTCACCGACGGCACGACGCGGCGTGAGCTGTCTCGCGATGCAGCGTTCATGACGAAGGTCCGCGGGCAGGGCACTGCCAACGCGAACAAGGTGCTCATGGCGCTTGCGCCACCGGATATGGCTCCGCTGGAGAAGGCGAAGTGGCTCAATGACGCCGTCGGCCGTGAAACGAGCAGCGGAGTTGGCTCGGTTACCAACGCCGCCGACGCAGTGGCGGACGAAAACCGCGAACTACAGGCGGCGGTCGCTCGGGCGCAAGCCGCGGGTAAGCCACTCGACGAAAAGCAACTCGCCGAGATCGCCAAACTCGCAGCGGCGACCGAAGGTTCGCTGCGTGCGTTCGTTCGCTACCGCGACGAACTGGAAGCCACGGTCGATGCCGTCGTCAGTGCCGCGGTCGGGCTGATCCTCGGACTCGCGACCGGCGGTGCGAGCGTCGAGATGGCGGTGGCGGCGATCGCCCGGGCGGCCGTGGCATCCGCGATGGCGAAGGTGGTGAGCAAGAAGGTGGTGATGGGCGACCGATTCGACGTCATCGGTGACGACGGCGCGGGCGCTTTCGTCTCCGGCGCCGTGGACGGCGCGCTCAACGTGATCGCCGGCGTCGTCACCGCCGGGGTCGCCACCGGTGCGCTGAAGGAGGCCGCGACGGATGCCGCCCGCGCCGCGGCTCCCGCGTCGTTCCGCACGTTCGCTGCCGATACCGGCAAGAAAATGCTCGAAAACGCCGTGACCGGCGCTCTCTCGACGGCCGTGGAGGCGTCGGTGCACAACGAGACGTGGGCGCAGGGCGGTGACCGCGGGCTCGCCCACATCCTCAAGACCAGCATCGTCAACGCGGCCATCGGCGCGGGCATCACCGGAGCGGTGTCCGCCGTCATGGCCGGGCTGAGGCTCACCGAACGCCTGGCAAAGATAAAAACCCTGCCCGAGAACGAACAACGCGCGCTGATCGCCGAGGCGATCGACAAAGAGGGCGTCGGGCCGACCATCCACAAGACCAACCGCCCTGCAGAGGAACTGCGGGACCTGGTCGGCGCCGAAAGCCCCAGTGGACGAAGGATTTCCGAGTACCTTGCGTCGGGGGTCAACACCTTGGACGCGCCCGCGATCCGGGAGCGGCTCATCACGATCGACAAGCAGCCGACCGCGCAGCGCCAACAGCTCGTCCAACAGGCGATCGACGTGCTCGGGCCTGCCGAGACGGTCAAGCGACTGCCATCGTGGGAGATGACCGCGACGATGCTGGGGGAGGGGCCGGCGCTGACGCGGCTCGCGGCTTGGCGTGACAGTGTCGTGGCGCAGGCCCAAAGTTGGGCCAGCCACGCCGACCTCGCCGACCCGGTGTCGGCCACGCGCGACTACCTGGCCAAGGCCGCCGGCTGCGCACCCGCCGTCGCGGAAGCCGCACTGGGCGTGACCGTTTCGTTGGTGATGGAGGGCGGCGGGATGGCACAGGGCGTCGGCGTCGGCATCGGTGGCAGCGCCGCCTCCATCGACCTGGCAAGCGCGTTCAGCGTCGTCGCGGGGAAGAAGCCGGTGGCGCAGAAGATGGTTCAGCGCGAACCGGAACCGCCGATGCCTCCGTTACCGCCGCTTCCGCAGTTGGCGCCCGGCCTGGCGGGCTTCTCCGGCTCCGATTTCGAGCTCGCGGTCGCCGAGGCATTGCAACGCGGCGACTTCGCGGGCAACGGACTGCCGAAGATGCGCGTCGTCCCAGGTATTCACAACGAGTCGGGCAACGGCATCGATCTCCTCGGTGTCTCACGGAACGGCGATCAGGTCACGTTCTGGGTGATCGAGTGCAAGTACGTGCGGGAAGGCAGTTCTTGGCAGATTCAACTCGGGCAGACGGGATCTGGGACTCAGCTGAGCAATACGTGGATCCGCAAGGGTATGGAAGAACTGTTTTTCGGCGAGGGCGAAGCGGAGGTGAACCGGATCGCGCTCGAGAAGGTCCTCAAACAGACCTACGGACGCGATTACCACCCTTCGATGATGAGCGATATCCTCATCGACCACATCGTCAACACGGCCCAGCGCCGCGTCGTCGTGCCGTTCTATGCCGAGCGGTCACGATTGCGGGCCAGTGTTGCGCACGTGAACATGGCCGAGGCCAGGCATGCGGGCAGGGCCGTCATGATCGTGCCGGTCGGAGTACGTCACTGAGACACCATTCCGTTCCGTCTCAACCATGCCTACGCCGGTACTCGGCCGCCGCCCCCGGATGCAGTGCGATGGGGCCGGTTTGGATGAGTGATTGGGCGTCGAGGAATTGGCTTCCGATGGCCTGTGTCGGGACGAGTGATGACGGGTCGTCGAGAAGGAGATCGACGATGGCGGCGACGATGTGGTCGGGGACATCACGGCGGGCCAGCAGCAGATTGGCGACCCCCACGGTGACCACCGCGGGGTGGTGACCGTACACGTCGGGTGGCACCGACACCGGCTCGTAGGTGGTTCCGTGCGTCTGTCGCAGTATGGGGACCACCGCCGCGAGGTCGAGGAGTCGGATGCCGACACTCAACTCGTCGAAGGCTGGGGTGGGCAGGCCTCCGGCCCACATGGCCGCGTCGATGTCGCCTGCGACGAGGGCGGCCGCGGCGTCGCTCATCGTCTGTTGCACTTGGCGAACAGCGACCGGCTCGGCGAGTCCGGCGGCGTCGAGCACGCGCTGCGACAGCGACGTCGCCCCTGAACCAGGTGCACCGACGCTGACGACGCGTCCCCGCAGATCTGCCGGCGAGGTGATGGGGGAGTCGTCGCGCACGGCGACCTGAAAGTAGTTCTCGTAGACGCGGCCGACCGCCGTGAGCACGTCGGCGTCGGGACTGTCCTGCGCGGTGTCAAGCAGACTCATCGCGAGTTCGGCACGTCCCGATCTCAACGCCTCGATGTTGTCGGCTGACCCGTTGGTCTGCAGTGGTTCGATGCGGGCGGTCGCCGATCGGGCGCCTGCCGCGGCGAGGAGACCGGAGAACTCCCAGAAGAAGCCGCCCTGCTCGCCCGCCGCGAGACGTACCGGGGCGTCGTCCCCGGTGCGGCAGGACGCGATCGACAAGCCGGCCGACAGCATCGCGATGCCCCGGAGGACAGACCTTCGGGACATCGACGACACAGTCGGCAAGCCTAGAACGTCACGCGAACGCGCGGCCCTGTTCGCGATCGAGCGCCGTCTCGGACTTGTTCTTCAACACGAACAGGTAGACGAACAGCGACACCGCGATGACGACAGTGACGTAACCGATGAACCACGGAACGTGACCACCGTTCTTGGCCGCCTGGTAGATCAGCGGCGCGGTGCCGCCGAAGGCCGAATTCGCCAGCGCGTAGCCCAGACCCACTCCGAGGGCCCGTACGTGCGACGGGAACAGCTCTGCCTTGACGATGGCGTTGATCGAGGTGTACCCGGTCAGGATCACGTAGCCGACGCACACCAGCGTGAGAGACATTGCCACCGAGGTGGTTTGGGGCAGGACGGTGATGAGGACGTAGGTGTAGACCACCGCTCCGAACCCGAAGAACAGCAGTACGGGCTTGCGGCCCACCTTGTCGCTGATCAATCCGCCGATCGGCTGGATCACCATGAGGAAGGTCAACCCGATGAGATTGATCCACGTCGCCGTCATGCCGTGGTCTTCGTAGGTGGACTTGACGATCGCCGGGGCGTTGACGCTGTAGGTGTAGAACGCGATGGTGCCGCCGATGGTGACGGCGAAGCACGTGAGCAGGGCCCGCCAGTGATGTACCACCAACTCTTTCATCGAGCCCGAGCCGTCGTCCTCGCCGCGCCGTACCGCGTCAAGCTGTTCGCGGGTCAACGACTCGTCCATGCTGCGCCGCAGCCAGAACACCACCACCGCGGCCACACCGCCGATGAAAAAGGCGATGCGCCAACCGAACTCCTGAATCTGTTCCCGATCGAGGAACACCTGCATCACGAGCAGGGTCAGCTGCGCCAGGACATGGCCGCCGACGAGCGTGACGTATTGGAAGGAGGAGAAGAATCCGCGGCGCTCGCGGGTCGCCGCCTCGGACATGTATGTCGCCGACGCTCCGTACTCCCCGCCGGTGGCGAATCCCTGAACCAGGCGGCACAGCACGAGGATGACCGCGGCCCACACGCCGATGCTCTCGCGGCCCGGCGTCAGGGCGATCACCAGTGAGCACGCAGCCATCAGCGACACGCTGAACGTCAACGCCGCACGACGGCCCCGGCGGTCGGCGAAACGGCCGAAGAACCACGAACCGACCGGACGCATCAGGAAGGTGACCGCGAAGATCGCGTAGACGTAGACGGTCGAGTTCTTGTCCGCGGAGTCGAAGAACTGGCTCTCGAAGTAGGTGGCGAACACCGTGTAGACGTACACGTCGTACCACTCGACGAGGTTGCCCGAGGATCCGCGCAACGTGTTGAAAATGGCGCGGCGGGTGGCTGCCGGCGACGACACGGGTGTCGTCGACCCGGCGCCGCCGTCGAGCGGCTCGCGGATGGCCGAACTGGTCATGGCTGCTTTCTCCTTGTCCGTGACGGGGATGTGGCGGAACCGGAGTCGCCGACATCGCCGTCGCAAGGACACTGTGGTAGCAGTCACACGGTCTTAGGAAGGCTCGGGCGCGATTCCTAACACTCCCTTAGGACGAAAGCGGTTCGTCGCGATCGGCAGCCGGTAGCCGCAGGTCGATGCGCAGACCGCCGCTGCGGCCGGGGCCGACGCCGAACACACCGCCCGCACGTTCGGTGAGTGCCCGAGCGATGGACAGGCCCAGGCCGGTGCCCTGGCCGACGGTGTTGGCGGCGCGGTAGAAGCGCGTCGAGATCAACGGAAGATCCTGCTCGGAAACCCCTCGACCGTTGTCCTCGACCCACACCGCGATGTCGTCGCCGATGCGTCGGGCGCCGAGATCGACGTGGGTGCCGGTACCGGCGTATTTCACCGCGTTGCTCAGGGTGATGTCGAGGATCTGGGTGAGGTCGCGGTCGGGGATGGTCGCGTACAGCGGGTCATCTGATTCGTCGGTGACGCCGGCCTCGATGCCGGCTTCGGCCAAGGCGGCCGACCAGAACTCGTGGCGATCGGCGATCGCGGCCCTCACGTCGGCGCTGCGGATCTCGCCGTCGGGGTCGGGACGAGTCTCGGCGGTGGCCAACGCGAGCAGGTCGGCGACGATGCCTTCGAGCCGATCGACTTCCGCCGCTGCCTTGCGGTGCGCGGCAGCCGAGGATTCCGGCAGTGCCATGCCGAGGGTGTCGAGTCGAATCCGTAGCGCGGCCAGTGGGTTTCGGAGGGCATGTGCTGAATCGGCGACCAGCCGACGCTGGGCGGTGGCGGCCGCTTCCACATCACGGGCCATGGCGTCGAAGATGGCCGAAAGCCTGCGGACCTCCTGCGGGCCGGCGTATCTGCCCACGGTGTCGGGGTGTCCGTCGTCATGGGCGCCAGACGCGGGTGCGTGATCGAGTACGCGATGGCCGAGGGAGGATACTCGTGCGGCGAGCTCGGTCAGCGGTCGAATCGTCCACCGCGACAGCGCAAGAGCGATCAACGATGCAACGGCCAGTAGTACGGCCGCGCCGGCGACGATCAGCAGCCACGCCCGGGTCACGTCGCCTTTGGCGGCGGCGGTCGAGGCGGCCAGCACGACGGCGCCGTCGACCTGTGTGCCGGTTCCGACCGGTACGGCGATCAATACCTGTGCGGGAGACCACGGCGTCAGCGTGCCCGGAACACGGCTGCGCTGATTGCGCAGGGCCTCGGAGACGGCGCCCGAGACGTCCGGTGAGTTGGTGCCCGGCCCTGCCGATGCCCGTGGATTGCCACTCCTGTCGACGATGACGACGGGCTCGCCATAGAGCGCGTAGTAGCGGTCCACCGCCTGCTGAAGATCGATGTCCTGGTAGCCATCCCGTCGCGAAGCCAGGTCGGCGAAGTGCGAGGCGGCGGCAAATCTGTTCTCGCCGAACCGTTGGAGCCGTTCTCGGCCGAGTGTCGCTGCCAGTGGAATCGCGAGGCCGAGGACGGCGATCGCGGAGTAGATGACGAGGACCAGCAGAACACGCCGCCACATGTCACGTGCTCCACCGGTAGCCGTATCCGCGGATGGTCGTGATGGCCTCCGGCCGGCCGAGCTTGGCGCGCAGCGACGTCATGTGCACGTCGAGACTGCGGGAGATCGCCACGTAGGCGTCACCCCAGATCGTGTCCATCATTTCCTGTCTGCTGACCGCCTCGCCCCGCCGGGCCACGAGGTAGGCCAACACCTCGAACTCTTTGGGCGCGAGCGAGATTTCCTCGCCGCCGACTTCGACCCGTCGGGCATTGAGGTCGACGACGATGTCGCCGGACTCGACCGTGTCGGGCTCCTCGTCGGCGGCTGCCATCCGCCTGCGCGCGACGACCTCGATGCGGGCGCGCAATTCGCCGAGGCGTGCGGGTTTGACGACGTAGTCGTCGGCGCCACCGCGCAGGGCGCGGACCACCGACCGCTCGTCGTCGCGGGCGGTCAGCACCACTACGGGGATCTGACTCACCGCCCGCAGCTGCCGAAGGACGGTCAGCCCGTCGGCGTCGGGCAGGCCGAGGTCGAGCAGGACGAGGTCGACGTCACGGTGGCCAAGGAGAAGGTCGGCGCCGCGGCGCATCCGGACCGGTGAGTGGCCGACCTCGGCGAGCGCGTCGACCAGCGCCTCACCGACACCGTCGTCGTCTTCCACCACTGCGATCCGCATCGCGTCAAAGGTACGACAGCTGTGCCGGCTATCGGCGCGCCAGCGCAAGCATCCGGCCTAAGTGAGTGATGATACCCATGTGTCTGCTGAGGCAAATGTGACTGGCGTGGAACCCACCATCGAAACGTCGGCTGAGCAACAGGCGGGGCCCGCACCGTCGGATCAGCAGCGCACGTGGTCGATGCCGAAGCCGCCGATCAGCCGCAAGCAGGTCGACGACATCGGCCGCCTCGTGCTCAAGGCCATGGCCGGCGTCGCGGGGTTCGTGGCGGCCGCTGCTCGATATGGCGCGATCGGTGTCGCGAAGATGTGGCGTCGGTTCGAAGCGGTGCCCACAGCGGGCAAGCTGTCCTCGCTTACGCTGCTCGCGTTGCTGCTCGGAATCTCCGGCGCCATCGCGCTCGACAACGCCCTCGGTGTGCTGTGCACGGTCGCGGTGGTGCCGGTGTGCGCAGGCGTTCTCGGCGCGCTCGGGCACCGCTGGTACAGCAGCCTCGGCGAGGAAACGGTCCAGCGCGCCGATGCTCCGGCTGAGCCGGCCGATTCGGAACTGCAGAAGTCGGTTGAGTACGTCGACCGGAAGCTCACGCTGGCTCTCACGTCCTTCGGCACCGAACATCATCAGCAGGCAGTGATCGCGCTCTTCCAGGCCAAGACCGCGGTCGAGCTAACACTGGGCACCGAACAAGACCTCGCAAGCTACGGCGACATTGCGCTCCGCCCAGACGACTACGGCCTGCGGCCACGGATCCGGGGCGGGTCGACCTCGACGCCGCGAGAGGGCAACTCGCTGGCCTCGTGACCTGGCTCAAGCCGGTCCCGTCAACGTGGCGCTCGTACGATCGGTCGGTATGACGATCAAGCCCGCATGGATTTTGGCGCTCGCGGCATTGGCCGCGGTTGCTCCGACCGTTACACCTGCGCCGGCCTCAGCTGCGCCATGCGCCGATGTCGAGGTGGTGTTCGCGCGCGGCACCAACGAGCCGCCCGGCTTGGGGAGTGTCGGTGGTCCGTTCGTCGAGGACCTGCGTGCGCGGGTCGCACCGCGCACGGTCGACGCGGCCGCGGTCGAGTACCCGGCGAGCAATGACTTCAACGTCAGCACGCCGGCCGGTGTCGACGCTGCGCGATCCCTCATCGAGTCCATCGCCGCCGACTGTCCGAACACGAAGATCGTGCTCGGTGGCTACTCGCAGGGGGCGGCGGTCATCGAACTGGCCACCAACGAGGCGTCTCCCCAGGTCGCCGATCGGGTGGCAGCGACGGCGCTGTTCGGTACCCCGCGCACCGGATTCGCCAACATGCTCGCCGGAAGGGCGCTACCGACGCTGGCGCCGCAATTCGCCGGCAACTCCATCGACCAGTGCAACCAGGGCGACCCGATCTGTTGGGAAGGCGGCTGGGACATGGGTGCCCATGTGTCCTATGTGCAGTCCGGAAAGGTCGCGCAGGCAGCCGATTTCACGGCCGGCCGGCTCTAGCGATTCCCGAGACGCTACCTGCCGCAGATGGTCTGAATTGATCCGTCCTTTGCAGCGACCTCTGCGGGGCTGAGCCAGCCGTGACCCTCGAAGTAATAGGTGTCAGCGGGATGCTGCGCGGACTCGGCGATCGGAGTGGCCAATTCGGTGGTCTTGCTCCACACAAGTTGGTTGGCGCGATTGGTTGCCGTATCGGTTTTGATAAGCCGGAAGAGGACCGATTTGGCCGTGCGCCAGTCGAAGTCGTTCGGCAGTGGGCGAGTGACTGTGAACTGTGGAGCCGGCTCGCCGAGATTGAGGTGTTCGAAGTCGGGGTCCAGCTCGGTGTTTTTCAGGGTCGTCTCGACCAGCCCGGGTTGGAAGGTAAGGACCACACCGGAGTCGAACGGACATGGCGTGCCCGTCCAGAATCGGAGCGTCCCATCGGTGACGCGGACCCCGACGGTCGCCGCAACGGCCTCGTCCCTGGCAGGGTCGGGTGTGCAGACGGTCATGAACTCTTTGCCGTCTTTCGCGGCGACCTCGGCGGGGCTGAGCCAGCCGATGTCGGGGAAGTAGTACGTGTCCTCAGGGTGCTCGGCCGAATGCTCGCTGATCTCGGAGGCGATCGGGGCGAAATCGATCCCAATGCCCTGTGAGTGCGGGGGTCCGTAGACGAGCAGATCCAGACGCTGTGCGGTGTGCCAATCGAATCCCTGTGGCAGAGGCTGCTTGACGCTGAAGCCGGGATAGGGCCCGTTGAGGTTTAGGTGCTCGAGCTCGACTCCGGGCATGAGCCCTTCGTCGTAGGACGGCGTGGACAGCTCGAGGGTGGCATCGTCGGTCTGTGGATTCGAGAACTCGAGGGTGACCCCGGTGGTGCCGGGACATGGCGCCCCGGTCCAGAAACGCAACTCACCGTCGGTGACGCGCAGACCAAATTTGGCGGACGGCAGTGAGGTTTCCATCGGATTCTCTTGCCGGAATGGTCCACAACCGGTCGATGAGACGATCGCTGCGGTGATCGCCAGGAAAGCACCGACACGACGGAGCATCAGTGGTACCCGCCGTCGCCGGCGCCGGCGTTGGTCTCGAACGGGTTGTGTTCGGCGCCGGTCGGTGTGAAGTACTCCTGCACAAATTTCAGAAAGCCCTTTTGGGCCCATTGCTGAGAGTGCCGCTCCTCGTGGTGCAGGACTCGGTCGAGGTCGAGATCCACGTTCCGATGGACCTTTCCATCGTCGGACTGCCATGCGGGCGTTCCTGTTTGGATGATTTTGCGCAGCTCCTCAGCGGCGCCACCGGGTGGATGGTCCATGTTGACTGCGAAGACATCGCCGACACATGTGCCGGCTTGTGCGCTGACGGTCTGCTGAATTAACTCGCCGCCGACGCCCATCACCATGCCGTTCGGTGTGGCGGCGAATGTTCCGGTCGCCCGTTCGAGTAAGTCGTAGCTCCAGCTGTTGGCTTCCTGACGGTCCTTGATTCGTTGCACCTCCGCCGCTGAGTAGGGCGTCTCCGCGAAGTCGTTGTTGGCGTTGCCTCGCGAGGACCCGTACCCGGTGCCCGCGTTGAAGATGTAGGTCATCAGCGCCGCCTGACGCGCCTGCTCCGCAGTGACATTCTCGGGCAACATGAAGTAGTCGGTGTCGTCCTTGGGATCGTCATTCTGGTTGTCGTTGGTGACGCGTTCCAAACCTCTGAGCACGTCGAAGCTCGCCGGCGAGATGTTCTGCTGGCGGGCAATCTCGACGATCGTCTCCGGGGGCACGTCGTTGTCGGCGGCGTTCTGAAGCCATTCGCGGTACATGCCCGAGCTCGGGCCGTTGAGCAGACCCGCATTCTGCAGTGCCTGCTCGTACTCGTTGCCCGGGTCGTATCCGGGTTCGCCGGGATCGTCTCCGACTTCGAGTTCGCGTTCCTCAGGTGGATCGAAGTCGATCGATTCGGCGGCCGCGGTGTCGCCTCGTTCGTAGTGGCCGGCGGCGGCGCTCAGCTTGCCGGCGTGCTCGGACACACCGTCGCCGAGTGTCTGCGCATAGGCCAGCATGATGTCACCCACCTCGCCGCAAGCCTTCGTGCTGTCGAGTTCGGTGTCGGCGCTCGTGACACTCTTGAGGATCGGGCCGCCACCGTCGTTGTAGAACCCGCTCGCAATGTCGTTCATCACCCCGGAGGTGGCGCGCAGGTCGTCAATCACCACCGTCATGGTGGTCGGCTGTGTCATGCCAGCTCCCTGCCGATCTGGCGGATCGCGTTGCCCGTGGCGAGGTCCTCGGCCTCGAACTGAGCCAGCAGCAATTTGATGTTGCACTCGATCTCGATCCGCATAGCCTCGATCCTCAATGCCTCCGCGGGGTTGGTGAACACATACCACGCCAACCAGAAGCCGGGCGACACCGAGCCGTCGTCGGCGACATCCCATCTGCCCTCGGCGTCGTTGACGGCGGTGTCCAACTGGGACCGCAATTCGACGAGCTTCGGGCCTCGCTCTGCAAGCACATCCTTGAGCGCCCGCAACTGGTCGCGGTAGGTCTGCTGATAGCCGATGAGCTCGCCGTACTGCTTGCCGGCGGCGTCTGACGCGGTGCCGATCCAGTCCTCGCGCAGCGTGTCCATCTGCTCGCGCCCCTGGGTGATCTGGGCGTCGACCCGCAACGCCGACTGCTCGGCATCCCCAGAGGCAGCGTTCAGCAAGTCTGGTTTCGAATTGCGAACCTTCGACACCGTGTACGCCACACCGCCCCCAATCTGGTGGCTCCATTCTCTCCCGGATCGACGACGCTGGTGCACACCAACTGATCTCGTCGAAACTCGCCCGCAACCCCGGTCGCTTCCGTTAGCGTCGCTAAAGTTCGACACGCAAGGGGGCGGGGGAATGACACGAGTAGCAGCGTGGGTTGGTGCTGGAGTTTTCACGGCGGGGTTGTCGGCGGCGGTGCTCGCCGGGGCGGGAACGGCGAACGCAGATGAGGACGGCGGACCGAAGCAGGACACCAAGGCTTCGGCCACGCAGAACGAGAATCAACGGCCCAACCGCAGCAACACCCGCTCGGTGAAACAGCGGGCAAAATCCGAAGCGGCCGACACCACGACTGCAGACAAGGCCGACGACACCGAACAAAAGAACACCCGGACCGAGAAGTCCGATCGGCCGGCGCGTCAGGTCGGCGAAGCGGTTCGGGCGAAGGTACGCAACGCGATTCAGGATTCCACCCGCGACGTTCGGAACGCGGTACGCGACATCGGTGACGCGGCTCGCGAAGCCGTCGAGGATGCGACCACCACCGTCAAAACGAATGCGCCGCGCAGCGCCGAAGTCCGAGTCCGGCCACCGATCAGCCTTCGGTCGGCGCCTGCTGCGCGATCGGAGGACGTCAATTCGGTGGCGACGCCACCGGAACAGGTTGCCGACCAACGCGATGTCCCGGTCGGCAAGACACTGCGCAACGCCCTGGAGTCGGCGACCCCGACGCCGAACGATCCCGTCGAGACCATCCACGACGTACTCCGCAGTCTCGGGGCGTTGGTGCTCAATCCCGAGCCGCAGAACTATCCGAAGCCCTTGTCGGCGATCGGCGACGTCGTGTTCGACACGCTGGCCACGCTGGAACGCGCCGTCGGCGGCGACCCGGTGGTGCCGCCGGCGTTGCGCGACGACGTCGAGGTCAGCACGTCCACGCTGGTGGTTTCCGAAGGCCATGAAGTCGAATCCAATTGGTATTTCCCGAATACCGCGGAGGGTGAACCAGCGCCGACCCGGCTGATCTATCTGCAGCACGGATTCCTGGCGAACGGGCCGATCTACAGCTATACCGCGTCGTATCTGGCACATCAGACCAACAGCATCGTCGTCACCACGACGTTCACATCGAACCCATTCGAGGCCGACGGCATGTGGCTGGGCGGCGACAACCTGCACGAGGCGGTTGCTCAGCTCTTCCTCGATCCGGAGCGCACGGCCCTCAACGCCAGCATGGGCACCGCGGAATTGAAGGCGGGCCGCACCGGCGACGTCGACGTGCCGACGCAGTTCGTCCTCGTCGGGCACTCGTTGGGCGGCGGCTTCGCGCCCGGGGTTGCCGGGTATTACGCGGAGGGGTTGGTCGCGCGGCGTCAGGCCGGCGAGGACGCGCCGAATGACCTTGCGGGCGCGGTGATTTACGATGCGGTGCCGATGGGCTCCATCGTGCCCGACGCCATGGGGCGGTTGGATGAGCTGGAGACGAACGGAACCCTCGACCCCGGCGACGACGACCCCAACGACTACATCCCGATCTACGAGATCGGCGCGCCGCTGAACTACCTCAACGTGTTCAGCGACGTCAACGATCAGCTGTCGGAGGCCCGGCCGGGGCAGTTCACCGGTGTGGTGCTCGAAGACGGCGTGCACATGGATCCCATGCAAGGCGGCAACCCGCTCATCCAGGTCGCGGCCTACGTCATCGCCGGATTCCCCCAGCCGCAGAACCCGCTGGCCGTCCGCGAGCTGTCCGCCGGATGGATCAACGACATGTTCGACGAGAAGATCGATCCCACCACCGGGGCCTGCGAGAGTGATTGCGCGGGGCAATACGGCGACGGCGGCGACTCGTTCACCATCACCACGCCAGAGGGCGACGCGGTGGCGGTGGTGATCGGCTCCCAACGAGCCAAAGAGCTCACGTCGTTGCGCGCCATCAGCGTCACCGACTTCATCTCCGCCATCCCGGCCGGTGTACTCAACGGCCTACAGACCACCTGCGATCTGTTCACCGGGGGCAACTGCCCGGTGTAGCTCGGCATCGAGCCAGTCGAACATGACCTGATTGGCACGGGACGCCGCACCCATATGGCAGTGCTCGCCGGCACCGTCGGCCTCATAGAGCGTCACCAGGGTGGTCTTCGCGTTGACCATCGCGGCGGCGGCCTGTTCGGGCTGCCCCTTGAAGAACTGGTCGTTCTCGGCGTCGAGCACGAGCGTCGGGGTGGTGATCTTGGCGGCGACGTCGGCGATCGTGTAGGCCTTGAAGGCGCGCGCGAGATCGGGAATTGTATCGATTCCCAAGGCCCACATACCGTTTCGCACCGCCCAGCGCGTTTGGGTGTTCACCGCCATCAACAGTCCGATGACCGCGTCGGCGGCCTCGTCGTTGCCCTGGTCGATCCAGTCGATGAGGAACGGCGGCATCATGCCGGCCAACGCTCCGTAGAAGTCGTAGACGCCGTCGTTGAGGATCACCGCGGCGAGCCTGGTCTCGAAGGCGGCCGCACGGGCCGCGAGGTAACCGCCGAGGCTGTAGCCGAAGAGAGCGATCGCGTCGGGTGCGACCTCGGGGCGGGTGAGCGCGAAGTCGACCACCGGGGTCAGCACGGCCTCCCAGTCCGGCCGGAAGGTCAGGCCCTGCTCGCGTAACGCCGCACCCTGGCCGGGTCCGTCGAACGCCAGCACGTGGTACCCGCGGGCGAGTGCTCCGGCGGCGAGCGCGACGTAGGACTCCTCGAGTGTCGAGTCGTATCCACCGTTGAAGATCACTGTCGGCCGCGCGCGTCCGGAGTCATCGGCGAGATAGAGGTATCCCGGCAGTGTCGTGTCCTGGTAGGGGATGGCGATGCGCTCGAAACCGAAGTCGAACAACGGCATTGCGTCCAAGAAGGTCTCGCGCGAACGCGCGAACAACTCCTTGGCCTCAGGGTCGTGGGCGGGATTCTCGCGGAGATAGAACTCGGCGGTGCGGTAGTAATTCGAAGCCCGCAGCAGCGCCTCACGCGCGCTGACCGCGCGACCGGCGGCCAAGGATTGACGGCCGAGCGCCTCGACGCGCTGCGCGGTTGCCTTCCATTCCCGGTGCCATGCCGCCTCGTCGCCCTCGGGGATGGCGCGAGCGGTCACCAGGATCTCACCCAGATCGGCACCGCCGGCGTTCGCGTAGCCGGCCGCGCGCAGTGTCTCGAACGAGAACGACTCGTCGTCGAACAGGAACTTCATGGCATCTCCTTAACGAAACGGAACTGCATCGTCTCGTTTAGAGTAGGCGTGACTTTAACGGAACGCAACCGTTCCGTCTCGTACAATCGGGCCGTGGCCACACCAGCGCGACGGACGTCGGGCGGTCCCGTCCTCCTCGATGACGTGACCGCAGCGATCGAGTCGGCGTTCTTCGAGGAACTGGCATCCGTCGGCTACGGCAGGCTTTCCGTCGATGCCGTGGCCAAACGTGCCGGCGTCGGCAAGGCCGCGATCTACCGCCGCTGGAAATCGAAGCAGGACTTGGCCGCTGACCTCGTGACCAAGGTCGCGGTCGCGGCGATCGATGTCCCCGACACCGGAAATCTTCGGGATGACATCAGGGCGTATCTCGCCAATGGCCGCGCGGCGCTCACGCATCGGCTGGCTCGCACGATCATCCCGGACCTGCTCGCCGAGGCCGCGCGCGATCCCGAATACGCCGCCACGATCGCCGCCCAGATCCGAGAGCCCAGGCGGCTCAAGGCGGTTCAACTGTTCGAACGAGCCAGGCAGTGTGGCGAGATCGCCGACGATGTCGACCTCGAGGTCGCCCTCGACATGGTCGGGGGAGCGCTCTATTGGCGCCAGTCGGTCATGCAGGTCGACGCCGACGATGGCTATCTCGATCGGCTCACCGAAGCAATCCTCACGCTCGTCAGCCGCTGACGTTCTGCGTTGAGATTGCCGTCAGGGCTGCGCTTCTGCGGGAATCACAGCCCTGACGGCAATCTCAACGTTCACCGGTCGTCGGTGATGTCGGCGTACTCCGGATGTTTGTCGATATATTCGGCCACCATCCAGCACTGCGGCACTACCCGCAGGCCGGCGGCACGCGTGGAACGCAGGGCCTCGGCGATGAGGATCGTCGCAAGTCCGCGGCCCCGGTACTGCGGCAGGACCTCGGTGTGCGGAAAGATCCGGCGGCCGTCTCGGTCGTGGTAGTCGGCGAGTCCCACCGAGCGGCCCTCAACCTGGATCGTGAACCGGTCGGGGTGTTCGGTCACGGTGGTGGCAGCGCCGGTGCGGTCGAGTTGCGTCATATGGCCTCCAATCGCCATTCCCACCATAGCTCCGGCTGCCGGAGCGCCGCTTCAGCGGTAAGAAGTTGTTCTCTCACAACTCATTCCGTGGCCGGGCGCGAGCCGACCTACACTCGTGGGCATGGCAGACAGGCGTCTCGCACTCGCCGGCTTGGCGTTCGGAGTCTTGGCTCTGGTCGCAGGCAGTCTGCAGTTATGGGCGTTCGTCGACACCGATCGCACCCGGCACATGGTGGTCGCGGTGTTCGCGTTGAGCGTCGGGGGATCGGTGGTTGTCACGGCCGCGCGAGCGCTGTGGCGAAAGTGATGAGGTGACAGTGTGTCTGACGCACCAGGCTCACCAGGACGCGGCCTGTTCGCTGGAACCGCTTGGCATTACGCGCAATACCGGCCCGGTTACCCGAAGCGGTTTTTCGACAACATCGTCGACCGGTTCGCCTTGGACGGAACGAGCCGACTCCTCGACTTCGGCTGCGGGACCGGCCAGCTGACACTCCCACTCGCCGAGCATGTCGCGCAAGCAGTCGGCATGGATCCCGAGCCGGAGATGCTCGCCGAAGCGGCCAGGCAAGCCCAGGCGGGCGGCGTCACGAATGTGGCCTGGACACAAGGTAGTTCGAACGATCTTCCCGGCAGCCTCGGGCGATTCAAACTGGTGACCATGGGCCGTTCATTCCATTGGATGAACCGCGAACAGGTCCTCACCGACCTCGACAGAATGGTCGACGACGACGGTGGCCTGGTGATCGCCAACGACGGCTGCCTCGTTCGCCCCACGACCCGATGGCAACAAGCTATCGAGGACCTCCAGAGCCGCTTCCTTCCGCCCGAAACACTCAGGATCCCCGCCGGCGTCCCAGAACCCCATGAGGCGATCCTGGCCCGCTCACCGTTCCGGGCATTCGACCGCACCACCTATGAATACGACCGTCCATGGACCATCGAACAAGCCATCGGATACCTCTACTCGACCTCGCTGCCGCTTCGCCGGCTACTCGGGGAACGGCAAGCTGCCTTCGAGCAGGCGATAACCGACACATTGCTGGCGATCGACCCGAGCGGACTCTTCACAGAACCCGTCACCTTGGAAGTTCTGACTGCCACTAGGGGATAGGGCACGGCACATGCAATGCTCATGCCGCGCATCTGTGGGGATGTGGGTCGACGCCAACTCAGGAGGGCGAAGTTGAGGGTTGTTTTGGGCACGCTCCCGGCGACGGTTCTGGCCGGAGCGGCAGTAGGTTTCGCAAGCCCGGCCGCCGCGGCGGACGATTTCGCCGGTTCTTACCGCTATGACGTGGGCGGGCCATCGACGTGGAGTACCTGGACCGTGACGTCGTGCGGGCCGGGATGCGCCGAAGTGGTCGCAACCGGTGGCGCGGGGTGGGAACGATACGGAGGCCAGGCCCGGTTGGACAGCGGACGGTGGACGATGGTGAGCCCGTGGCCCGATGCGGGGACGTGCGACGGCGTTCCGATGATCGGCACCCGCACCCTCTCATGGGACGCCGCAACATTGGAAGGCAGCGGATTTGCCGATACGGAAGCCAGCGCATGTGGACCCGCGGAACGAAGCGATCCGTGGTCATTCACCTTGACGAAGCTGTCATAGCGCGCGGCCGGCTACGGCC
This sequence comes from Mycolicibacterium wolinskyi, assembly GCF_002101965.1. Taxonomy (GTDB): domain Bacteria; phylum Actinomycetota; class Actinomycetes; order Mycobacteriales; family Mycobacteriaceae; genus Mycobacterium; species Mycobacterium wolinskyi. The sequence continues at coordinate 172,874 of NZ_LQQA01000010.1, read as the reverse complement.
GCTCACGACGCCGTAGCCACGCGAGCACGACGTCCTCGCGAAGGTCGACGTTGGTCTTCTCCTTCACCTGCGCCTTCACCGAGCGCAGACGTGCGTTTTCGTTGCTGGTATCGGGGACTTGGATGGCCGGTCCGACGCGATCGGCCAGAGCGCGCTGACGTTGGGTGTCGAATTCCACGTTTGACCGCATAACCCACCTGCGGCGAGCCCAAAAGTGAATGCCCTCACAGACTCGACGGCGGGCTCCGTTTGAGCATCCACGGTCAGGGCAATCAACGACCATGGCCTCCGACACCAACGTCGATCTCGATGAACTGCAACGCGACATCGACGCGCTGCTCGGCCGCCTCGACGACGCCGAGCGCCAGTGGGCGTCGTGGATCGAACGGACGGTACCCGAGCATCGACGCAGCGCCGTAAACCTCGCGCACTACTGGTCGATCAGGCAATCCGACCTACGGGACCTGCAGGGCCGCCTCGCGGAGTTGGGTCTGTCGTCGCTGGGGCGCAGTGAGGCGCATGTGCAGGCCACGCTGAAACTCGTTTCGGCTGCGCTCAAGTCGATGGCAGGCGCTTCTTATGTGCCGCCTGACGACGTCGTCGTGGGCGTCAGGGAAGGCGCCGAACTTCTCATGCACAATGCGGCCGCACTGTTGGGACCACCGCCCGCGGAGCGCGGTGTCCGCATCATGGTGACGTTGCCGTCCGAGGCGGCCGATGACCCGCAACTCATCGCCGACCTCGTCGACAACGGCATGAACGTCGCCCGCATCAACTGTGCCCATGACGATGCGGCCGCGTGGCGCGAAATGGCTGCCCACGTACGCAAGGCCAGTGACTCGTGCGTGATCGCGATGGATCTCGCCGGACCGAAGCTGCGCACCGGCCCGCTGGAATCCGAGGACGGCGCGCTGCGCCTGCAGTGCGGCGATGTCCTGCGGGTGACGCGCGACTGCTCGCCCGCCCCGGTGGACACCGACGATCCGTGGATCGGCTGCACGCTGCCCGAGGTCTTCGAGCGCGCGGAGAAGGGGCAGCGGGTGCTGTTCGACGACGGCAAGCTCGCCGGCACCATTGCGGACGCCAAGCCTGACGTCCTCGAGGTTCGGATCGACCACCCGGCGCTGAACTCGGCAAAATTAAAGGCCGGCAAAGGAATCAACGTCCCCGACACCGAACTGCCGATCTCGGCGCTGACCGACAAGGACATCGAGGACCTCGGCACGGTTGCCGAAGTGGCTGACGTGGTGGAGTTTTCGTTCGTGCGGACCGCCGACGACATCGACAAGCTGTTCGCCGAACTGGATCGGATCGGCGCCGACCACCTGGGCGTCGTACTCAAGATCGAAACACGACCGGCGTTCGAGAACCTGCCTCAGCTGGTGATGGCGGCAATGGCGCGGCGCAACGTCGGCGTGATGATCGCGCGCGGCGATCTGGCCGTCGAGGTCGGCTACGAACGCATGGCCGAACTGCAGGAGGAGATGCTGTGGCTGTGTGAGGCCGCGCATCTCCCGGTCATCTGGGCGACCCAGGTGTTGGAGCAATTGGCCAAGAAGGGCCAACCGGCGCGCTCGGAGGTCAGCGATGCGTCGATGGGTGTCCGAGCCGAGTGCGTGATGCTCAACAAGGGACCCTACATCGTCGACGCCGTGCAGACGCTGGCCGGCATTCTCGACCGCATGGAAGAGCATCTGTACAAGAAGAACACGCTCCTGCGCACGCTGCGGTCCTGGCGTCCGAACCACGAATAGAAGTGATTCGTCGTTCGCTGGTAAACGCCTGGTGAGGACTGCTGCATGCGGATAGCAAACTACCTGTCTGAGGTATCGCGACCGACTTTTCGCGCGGTATCCCAAATTTGGGCTTGTTGTCCCAAGTGTCCGGTCGGGTGCTGACGAAGCGCGGGCCTCGGTGTTACGTTCGGCAAATGAACGCAAAGCTGATGAAACGCACAGGTGCGGTAGCTGCAGCTTTAGCCATCTCCGGCGCAGCTGCCGTCGCATGCTCGCAAGCAGAAGATGCCACCAAGGACACGCTGTCCAGTGCCTCGAGTGCCGCGTCGTCGGCCGTCGATGCCGGCACGAGCGCAGTGGAATCGGGGGCAAGCTCGGCATCAAGCGCGGTGTCGTCGGCCATCGGCGGCGCGCCCAGCACCATCAACGCACCCGGTGTCGGTGAGGTGACACTCGACGGCCCCACCGCCGAGGCGTACGCGAAGGCCGGCGGCGAGGCCACCCTGGGTCTCCCGACGGCGCAGCCGGAGAAGGTGGGCGATGGCACGGTTCAGGCTTTCGCCAACGGCACTATCTACTCCTCGCCCTCGACCGGCGCTCACGTGGTGCAGGGTGAGATCTTGCGGGTCTACAGCGAAAACGGCGGACCGGCAGGCCAGTTGGGTTTCCCCACCACCGATGAGGCGGAAACAGCAGGCGGGCCGGACGTCGCCAACGGGGGCTGGATCAGCGAGTTCCAGCATGGCACGATCACGTGGTTGAACCACGGTGACGGGACGTTCGCCGAGACCATCACGCCGAAGTAGTCGTGAGCGGCTCCGTCACCGAGCACACGAGAGGTGGCCAAGGTGGCCCAATCGGTGACGACCACAGACGGCCGCAAGCTCACGTACGCCGAAGTCGGCGATCCGCAGGGCCCGCTCGTCATTCACAACCACGGCGGTCCGGGCAGCAGGTACGAGGCGCAGTTCTTCGCGGACGCGGCAACCACGAACCGCCTCCGGCTGATCTGCGTCGACCGGCCGGGTATGGGCGGGTCCACGCCCCAGAAGGCGCGCACGTATGCCGGCTGGGCCGACGACCTGACCAGCATCGCCGACGCGATGGGTTATCGGGAATTCGGCGTGACCGGTTGGTCGGAGGGTGGTCCGTGGGCTCTTGCCGCGGCCGCCTACATCGACCCCACGCGCCTGCGACATGTCACGAGCATCGCGCCCGGCAGTTACGGGGCATTCGGTGACAATTCGGCGGCCCAGTATCTGTCGAAGATCGATGCCTTGGGCGCGACTCTCGCGCTGCGGTTCAAGCCCGGGTTTCGATTGATGTACGCCGGTCTTGGCCTTACCGCCAAGCACTTTGGTGCGAGCTTCGTCAAGCAGACGCGTGCCGCCGTCAACGACTACGACCGGCAGATCCTGCTTCAGCCGGAGAACGAATCCGTGTTCGTCGACGAACTGGCCGAGTGCTTCGCACAGGGCAGTGCGGGGCTGGTACGCGACGCCGAACTGCTGTACCGACGCTGGGCGTTCGACGTGGCGCAGATCGACCGGCCGGTACACATCTGGCAGGGCCTCGACGATCGAATGGTTCCCGATCCAATCAATCGGGCGGTGGCCGACCACATGCCCGGGGCCATCTGGCATCCCGTCGAGGGCGCGGGTCACTTCGTCGCGATCGGCTGCGCTGACGAGATTTTCGGGATTGCGGCCAGAGAACTCGGGTCAGTCTGACGCCGAACGTTGGCTTGTGTGCGAGATTGTGGTGAGAACTCGCACACAAGCCAACGTTGGAGACGCAAGAGATGGTTCGAGTCCTGGCGCTGTTGTCGGTCATCTGGCTCGTCGCCGGCTGCGGCGGAGCCTCCGAGGATGCGTCCGACACCGCACAAGGTGAGCCCGGCGCGGGCACCGTCGTCAAAGAAGCGCCGCTGGACCATCTCGACCAAGCGCTGCGTGATGCGGCCTCGTCGGCCAGGGGTATGACGTATCGGTCGCGCTCCGGAATCGACGATGACAACACCCATGTCACCGGCTCGGTGTTCGTCCCGAAGGGAAACGCACCCGACGGCGGGTTTCCCGTCGTGGCGCTGGCACCTGAGGTCAACGGCACGGCCGCCGATTGCGCTGCATCCCTTTCACCGAACCTGGGCGGCAACTCCGAGACCGTGCAGGAGCTGTTGAAGGCCGGGTTCGTGGTGTTCGTACCCGACTATCAAGGGCTGGGAAAGCCGTCGGACGGCAAGGACATCTATCACCCCTATCTGGATTCCACCACGGCCGGTTACGTCATCATCGACGGTGTGCGGGCGGCTCGGACGATGGTCCCCGAAGCCTCCACATCGTGGGCCGCGCTGGGCAATTACCAAGGGGGACAGGCGGCTTGGGCGGCCAATGAACTCGTGGCGAACTACGGAAGCGGTCTGGAACTGGTGGCCACCGCGAGCCTGTCGCCGATCGCCGACTTCGAAGGGATCGCCGACGCTGCCATGGCGGGCACGTTGACCCCCGACCAGAAGCTCATCTACGTCGCGTTCCTGGCCGCGGTAAAAAACGCGTACCCCTATGACTTCGAACTCGACGACTACCGGCGCGGCGGCGCCGAGCAGCACTGGGATGCGCTGATGTCCTGCAACGCAACCGAACGGATGGGGCTGGCCGCGCAGCTCGGCCCGGATGACCTCAAGCCCGCCTCCCCGGAGGCGCTCGCCGCCCTGCGCGGCTATCTACAGAAAACAACTCTGCCCCAAGGCCCCACGGACGCCCCGATGTATGTCATCTACGGCGGCCGGGATCCGGCGATCCCCGCCGCGTGGACCGACAGCGCGCTGACCCGCGCCTGCCAGATGGGCGACACCGTTCAGATCGCGTTCTGGCCCGATCAAGCCCACCAAGGAACCAGCCCCGTCGCCGCACTGGGCTGGCTCGGCGAACGATTCAAGTCGATACCGTCCGCCAACGACTGCGAAGCGTTCCTCGCGAGCCACACACCATAACGTTCGGCCCGCCAACAGTTTTTCTGCTTCACGCGCGAGCGGCAGCGCAGCAGGCTACAGTTCGCGTGACCTTCAGGAAATTCTCAGGATCGGGGTTGGAGACATGGACGTTTCGCTACGACCGTTGCTCACCACCGGAGTCGCGTTCGTCGGCGCGAGCGCGGTGGCGATGGCCCCGATCACGCCCTCGTGGCCGGCCGAGAATGTGCACGTTGCGACGCCCACGATTTCGACAGAAGTTCAACTCACCGATATCGACATTCCTTACATCCTCACGTTTCCGATAGTGCGACAGGCGCTCTACAACTGGGCTCAAAACTGGGTGGTCTACCTGCGCGGGCTCGCGCAGTCCGGTATCGGGCTGGCCCAATCCGTGGTGGCCATACCCGGCATCGCCGTCGAAATCATTCAGGAGCTGTTCAACCTCGACTTCGTCGGTGCCTTCGACACATTCACGACCGCGGTCCGTGACACCGTCGTCGCAGTGGGACAACCACTGCTGGACTCGGCGATCTGGCGCAATCAGAAGTACCTCGTGGTGCAGGCAGCGCTGTCAGCCGCATGGCCGCAGGCGGTCATCGACGTGGCCAACGGATTCCTCGACGCCGGCGGCGGAGTCGCGAACGCCTTCATCCAGGGCACGCAAGATCTCGTTGCCGCCGTGCTCACGTTCGACCTCGGCACCATCGTCGATGCCGCTATCGACGGCACCCGGAACTTCCTGATCTCCCTCGGCGACGGCGCCCGCTTGATCGTCGATGGCATCGAGGCGGCGCAGCTCGGCATCTCCACCGCACTCGCGACCGAGCCGCCACCGCCGCCCACGTTCGGCACATCTGAAGTGAGCACGCCCGCGGTAGACGCAACGTTCGGTCTCGGCACGCCGGTAAAGACCGTCACACTCGACACCCCCGCAGTGAGCGAGGAGAAGGTCGAGACCGTACCCGAGGCTGAACCGGAAGCGCCGGTCAAAGCGGTTGAAGAATCGGATGTTTCACCGGTGGCCGATGTTCCCGAGACGGAGCCGTCCGCCGATGCGCCGAAGAAGCCGGTACGAGCCACTCCCGTCAAGGACGCGGTGAAGCGCATCGAGGCGTCCGTCAAGAACCTGAGTGACCGAGTGACCGCCGGTATCAAGAAGCATGCCGAGGACAAGAGAGCTTCGAACGCGACGCAGGATGCTGGCGAAGATGCGAAGGCCGCGTCTACTGCGCCTTGATTCAGGGCGGATGCCGCCGTTAAACGCAGCTCACATGTAAAACCTGGATACAAACTGCATCGAAGTTCAGGAAAATTCAGCGGGCCGCCTGCAGAGCTTGGCACCATGGGCGCGTGCCTGTGAGCCGAGCCGAACGCCGTGAGCGATTGCTGCGTGCTGCGCAGACCGCGGTGATGAAGCACGGTGCCGACGTCCAGCTCAAGCAGGTGGCGGCGGAGGCAGGCTTGACGCCGGGGGCGGTGCTCTATCACTTTCCCGACATCCAGACCCTGCTCGTCGAGGCCAATCGGGCCGGCATCGAGCGGTTCTATGACGCGCGGCTGCGTGCGATCGACGGCGTCGCCGAGCCTGATCGAAAGCTCGTGATCACCATCGAATCCGGTCTGCCCACCGATTCTGACGACCCCGACGTCAAACTCATGTGCGCGCTCGGCGGGGCGGCCGCGCGCTACCCCGCATATGCGGTCATGCTCACCGCGCTCTATGACCGCCAGGTGGCGATGTATCAGATCATCCTGGAAACCGGTGCCGCCCAAGGTGTTTTCGCCCTGACATCGTCGTCGCTGACGACCGCGCGCAACATCGTCGCGCTGGAAGATGCGTACGGCTATCGCATGGTGGCGCGGCACCCGAGCCTCGATGCCGCGGCGGCGATCGAACTGATCTGTGACTACGCGCGGGTGGCGACCGGCCATCCGCTTCCCCGTCCCGTCCGAGCATGAAGGGCTGCCCATGACGTCATCCAACACCCGGCCATTGACCATCATGTTCTGGCCCGAATCGGCTTACGGGCCAACGAATCAGTGCATCGGGCTGGCAGCCGTACTGCGTGACCGCGGCCATAGGATCGTGTTCGCGGCCGAGAGCTCGTGGGCGGGCAAGCTCGCTCCGTTCGGCTTCATCGAAGAACTGGTCGATCTGGCCGAGCCTACCGCGGGAGGCGAAGACGACGACGCGGGCAAGTTCTGGACGGACTTCATCGCCGAGACCGCACCGGAATTCCGCAAGCCCACGATCGAGCAACTCGAAACCTTCATCCAGCCCACGTATCAGGCGCTCATCGACGGGGCCAAATACTGTGAGCCCGGGCTGCGGGAGATCATCGCCACGCATCGGCCCGACGTCATCGTCGAGGACAACGTCGTACTCTTCCCGGCTCTTGCCACCGCGGGCGCCCCGTTCGTGCGGATCGTCTCTTGCAGCCCCCTCGAGATCTCCAGCCCCCGCGTGCCTCCGCCGTTTTCGGGTCTGCCGAGTGCGGACTCGTCGCAGTGGGAGGCCTACCGCGCCGAGCTGAATCGGACGCACCGGGAGATGTGGACAGACTTCAACGCGTGGGTACAGGCGCAGGGCGCAGACCCGTTACCCGACCTGGAATTCATGCCTCGCGCGAACGCCGCGAACCTCTATGTGTACCCGGCCGAGGCAGACTATCTGCAAGCCCGCCCGCTCGATGACAGCTGGATCCGGATGGACTCGAGTGTCCGCGAGACCGACGACGAGTACGTCGTTCCCGGGCAGATCGCCGATCGGCCCGGTGACAGTGCGGTCATCTACCTTTCGCTGGGTTCGCTCGGCGGAGCCGACGTGGAACTGATGCAACGTCTCGTCGACGTGCTCGGTAAGACCCGGCACCGCTTCATCGTCAGCAAGGGACCGCAAGCCGATCGAATCACCCTGGCCGACAACATGGTCGGTGAGCAGATGCTGCCGCAGACCAAGGTGATCCCACAGGTCGATCTGGTGATCTCCCACGGCGGTAACAACACCGTCACCGAAACGCTGCATTTCGGCAAGCCGCTCATCGTGTTGCCGCTGTTCTGGGACCAGTACGAAAACGCCCAGCGCATCGATGAACTCGGTTTCGGGATACGGCTCGACACCTACGCGTTCGACGACGCCGAACTCACCGACGCGGTCGACCGTCTGCTGGCCGACACCGAGCTACGCGCCAAGCTGGCCGACATCGGCGCCGCGATCCGGGCGCGTGATGGGCTGCGTGTCGGAGCCGACGCCATCGAGCGTGTCGGCCTGGAACACCAGACGTGATCGAACTCGACCACCTCGATCTCGGACCAGGCCGACGGTTGGTCGTCACGACCAGCCCCGACGGCCTGGCCGCCGTCCCCGCAGTGCGCGATCCAGACGGCGACTGGCGCCGCGCGCGGCCTGGCGACGGTGGCGCCGAAGCCATGCTGGACATGTTGTGCAGCGTGAGAGGTTCAGCGAAAAGCGGTGCCTTCACGGTGATTTCGTGGACCGGGCGCAGCGCTGCGGGGGAGCGGCCCATCACGGTCGATCAGACCAACGAGTCGGTCATCGTCGGCGACGCCGCCGTCGTCAAATGGGCAACCCACCTCCAGAGCGGCCCCCACCCGGCGCCCCACCGCATCAGCGCGTTGCGCGCCGCGGGATTCCGCGGCATGCCCGCTCCGTGGGGTCTGGTGACCTGGCGACCCGCGGACGGGGACGAAACGCTCGTCGCGACCATCGACGAGTATCTGCCCGGTGCCGTCGACGGCTGGACCTGGGCCGTGGATCTCGTGACAGATGCAGCGCGGGCGGGCCGCCCAGAGCGGATCCGGGACGCCGCGGCTGACGTGGGTGCCCTCATCGCCGAACTCCATGCGGCTCTGGCGGGTACCGCATCGGTCGCCGATCAGACCGAGGTGGCCCGATGGCGCGACGCCGCATTCGAGACGCTGGAAACCGCGGTGTCCCTGAGTGCCTCCGTTTGCCGGGCGGTGCTGCGCGACCGGCGCGCGGAGATCGAGCAGATCCTCGACGGGCTCGGCGATCTCGGCGGAACGCCGGTGATAGAAGGGCACGGCGACCTTCATGTCGGCCAGGTGCTGTTGGCGGACGGCCGGTTCGTGATCACCGACTTCGATGGCAATCCCGTGCTCGCGGCCGAGGAACGGATGAAACCGATACCCGCCGCGCTCGACGTCGCAGGCATGGTTCAGTCGTTCGCCCACGTCGCGATCGTCGCCCGCAAGTACACCGAGCTCGATGGAGCCACCCTCGCCGAGGTGAACACGCTCACGCGGAGGACACTCCTGGACAGTTACACCACCCGGCTCACCGAGCTGGGACATGCAGAGAGCTACGATCCCGCTGCGCTGCGGGCGCTTCGCCTGCAGCAGGTGCTGCGTGAAATCATCTACGCAGCACGGCATTTACCGCGCTGGATGTATGTGCCCGACGCGGCGTTGCCCGCATTGCTCGACGAAGGGAGCGCCCCGTGAATCCGGATGCCTTCTACACCGACCTGCAGCGCAAACCGGAAACCCTCACCCGGCTCGCCGACACGCTGACACAAGGCAATCCATGGGCAGACGTCGTGCCGTCGGACGTCGAGCGCGTCGTGCTGCTCGGCATGGGATCGTCGGCCTACGCCGGCGGGGTGGCCGCTGCGCGGATGCGGACACGCGGGATGGTCGCCGTGTCGGAGCTCGCGTCGTCGCAACTGTTGCCGACCTGGGGGAGAGGCACGCTCGTGGTGGCGATCTCGGCCACCGGGGGTTCGGCGGAAACCCTTGATGCGCTTGACCGTATGCAAAGCGTGAACAACGAAGCGGTCTTCGTCGCCCTGACGAACACGCCCGGATCGGTGCTCTCGGAGCGTTGTGGTGCCGTCGTCGACCTGGCGGCCGACAAGGAGGAAGGCGGCGTCGCCTGCCGCAGCTATCAGCACACCCTCGCGCTGCTGCTTGCCCTCGAATACCAGCTCTCAGGCGAGGACAGCCACCCGCTCGTGGCCGCCATCAGTGCGGCGGCCACCGCGAGTGCGCATCTGCTCGACACCGAATCGGACTGGCGGCCAGCGGCTACCGATCTGCTGCTGGGCCCTGCCGGCACGCACCTCGCGGCACCGGCGCACCGGTTCTCCTCCGCCCAACAGGGCGCTCTCATGCTCCGTGAGGGACCCCGGCTCGGTGCGGTGGGCTGTGAGACGGGCGACTGGAGCCACGTCGACGTGTACCTGACGAAGACGACCGACTACCGGCTGCTCGTGTTCGCCGGATCTCCGTGGGAGGCCCAACTTTCCGAGTGGACCACGATGCGGAGCAGCACCGTTGTGGGCGTCGGCGGTGACGTGCCGGGCACGCAGTTGACGCTGCGCTATCCCGGCGACGACGCCGACGATGTTCGGTTGTTGACCGAGACGCTGGTGCCGGAACTGATCGCGGCCCGAGCGTGGCAGGCGCACAGCCAGTGACTCGACCGGCTTGCGCGCCGTAGTGAAATCCACCCGGATCGACCCGCATTCCATGGCAAAGTCGGCAGCAGGCTGCCGTCGGAAGGGGGAACGTGGCGAACCGGGAGAACCACTATTGGCGGCGCGCCTTCTGGGCGTTCGTGGGGGTCGCCGTGCTCGGATTCGGGTCTGCGGTGTTGCGCGTCGCGCAGGTGGGCGTCGACCCTTACACCGCCGCCAACATCGGCATCAGCAACACGATCGGCCTCGACCTGGGCACCTATCAACTCATCAGCAACGCGGTGCTGCTGATCCCGATCCTGTTGTTCGGCCGGATGTACATCGGGATCGGTTCGGTCATCAACATGGTGATGACCGGCTACTTCATCCAGTGGTTCTCAGCGTTGTTGACCCCGCTTGTTCCGGGCGAGCCGACCCGGCTGGAGCAGACCGTGATGTTCCTGATCGGGATCACGCTGTTCGCCGCGGGCGCGTCGATGTACATGACCGCCGCCCTTGGCAACTCCCCATACGACGCGATCGCCCCGATCATCGTCGACCACACGCGCCTGCCCTATCGAGTGGTGCGCGTGGCCCAGGACCTCACGTTCGTGGCGCTGGCCCTGGCGTTCCACGGGCAGGTCGGCATCGGAACCGTCATGACCGCGTTCTTCGCCGGTCCGCTCATCGATTTCTTCACCGAGAAAGTCAACAAACCCTTGATGAAAAAAGACCTCGAAGCTCTGAGCGCGTTCCAGGAACGCGTCGCGACAACCCGCTGGCATTTCTGACAGCGGGACGCCGCCGCGTCACACGCAGTCGACGCAGACTTGCTCGTTGCCGCGCTGCAGGGCGAGGCGGTTGCGATGCTGCACGAGGAAGCAGCTCGAGCACGTGAACTCGTCGGCCTGCTTGGGGATCACCCGGACGGTGAGTTCCTCACCGGTCAGGTCCGCGTCGGGCAGATCGAACGAATCGACGGTCTCGTCCTCGTCGATCACTGCCGTGTCGACGGAAGCCCGTCGCTGGGTGGCCAGTTCCTCGAGTGACTCGTCGCCGACCTCATCAGCTTCTTTGGTGCGAGGCGCGTCGTAGTCGGTAGCCATTGGTGATCCTCCCTCTATAGGCCGGTGCTTGGGCAACGTCGCTGAGGCGTCCGTTGTTCCCCGTGCGGACCGGATGTAAACGTGGATAGCTGTCAGACGATGAATCAGGGCGTCAGGTTCACCATCGCCTTGCCGAATTCGAGGTCTGCAGGCACTGACACGTGGTCGTGCGTGACGAGCCAAACTCCGTCGACACGCGTGAAGCACGCCGTCCACCGAACCCACATGTCGGTCACGCGGCCGCTCACAAGAGTCCCGCTGACGTGATTGAGGCTGTGAACGAACGCGACATCTCCCTGTGTTGTGACGTTCAACTCATGGACGTCATAGGCGATGGGTCCGGCGTAGGCGGCGAAGAATTCGTCCCAGGCGCGTCGCTTGTTGTCGCGGCCGGTGTACCGCAGCGGTGCGCCGAGGTCGAACGACACGACATCCGGCGCATACAGGGACGCGAGCGTGTCGATGTCGCGCGAGCGGACAGCGCCCACCGCGTCGTCGATGCGCTGACGAATGACGGCTTCAGCCATGAGATCCTCCCTTCCGGCCGGCATGCGGCAGAGACACCGTAGGCGATGGCCGAACGACCGCTACAAGCAGGGCATTGACGTCGTCGTCAGTTCGAAACGCGCGGATGACGTTGCCGGACCATTCGGTCCCGCCACTCGTCCGTCTGCGGCCGGCCTCTGCAAGCCCCTGTCCAGCAACGTGTTTGCCGATTCGGCTCGCGGAAACGGGGGGTCTCGGCAACGATGACACCGTACTTCTTGGTTTCGCTGGACTCGCCCCGCAGAGAGATGAGGCTCCCTCGTGCCGTACCAGGATTTCCGGGAGTTCCTCGATGCGCTGCGTGCGCGGGGCGAACTCATCGACGTCGACCGTCCTGTCGCACTCGAACTCGAGGTGGCGAAGGCCATGCGCAAGAGCGCAGCGGTGGCCGGCCCGGCGATCGTGTTCACGAACAACGGCAGCGAGTTTCCGTTGGTCGGCGGGGTGTACAACTCACGGGCCAAGGCCCTGATCGCCTATGGCTGCGACGAGGACACGGTCGTGGAACACATCCTGCACGGACTCGCCCAGCGCATCCCGCCCGTGGTCATCGAGCACGCGCCGGTGCACGAAAACGTCATCCTCGGCGACGACGTCGACCTTGCGACGCTGCCGGTGCCGAGGTACAGCCCCGACGACGGGGGCCCCTACATCACGGCCGGCATCGTGGTCAGCCGTGACCCGGACAGCGGCACACCCGACATCGGCCATTACCGCTTCGAGATCATCGACAAGCACACCATGTCGTTTCTGGCCATGCCGAATCACCGATTCGGAAAGAACCTCGCGAAGGCCGCTGCGCGGGGGCAGAAGAGCTTCCGGGCCGCGCTGGTGATCGGTGTCGACCCGATGCTGGCCTACACCGGCCCCATCCAAGTTCCCGAAGACACCAACGATTTCGAGGTTGCGGGCGGACTGCGCGGTGCGCCGGTCGAGTTGGTGAAGTGCCGCGCGATCGATCTGGAAGTGCCCGCGCACGCCGAGTTCGTCATCGAGTTCGAGGTGGATTTCGACCACACTGTCTTCGAGGGGCCCCTCGGCGAGTACACCGGCTACTACACGCCGGGCTCGATGAAACCGATCGCCCGTCCGCTTGCGCTGACGCATCGGGACAAACCGTATTTCCAGGCGCTGCTCACCGGGAAGCCGACAACCGAGAACCACGTTCTCAAGCAGCTGGCGTTCGAAGCCTCGTTTCTCGACTCGATGCGAAAGACGTTCCCGACGATCGAGCGAGTCGCCATTCCGCCGTCCGGCGGGGTGAATTTCCGGGTCGTGATGGCCATGCGGCCCCGATTCGCCGGCGAGGCGCGCAACGCCATCCTGACGGCGATGGGATCCAACGTGCGGCCAAAGACGGTGATCGTGGTCGACCCGGACATCGATGTACAGAATTCCGGGGAGGTGGAGTGGGCGCTGGCCTTTCGGACGCAGCCCGCGCGCGACGTCATCATCGTCGATGACCTGCCAGGCGGGCCGCTCGATCCGACGCTCGACGACACACTGCCACCGGACCGCCGTACCGGATCGGCACTCGGCATCGACGCGACCTACCCATATGGAACTGCCGTCAAGGTGGCCGGTGAAGCATGCGGTCCCGCACAGGCCGAGCACGGCCGGGAGTTCGTCGAGGTGGCCGACGTTCCCGGATGGCGTGACTATGCATTCCCAGAACTCGACGCGAGGTAGGAGAACAGTGCCCCAAATCGACCACGAGATCAAAGTTTCCGCCCCTCCGGAGCGCGTGTTCGCGGCTCTGGCGACACTCGAGGGCGTCAAGGGCTGGCACACACCGAACGCATCGGGCGACGGATCGGTCGGCAGCGAATGGGTGTTCGCCTTCGCCGACCATCCGGAGTTCAGATGGGAGATCACGCTATCCGACCCGGGTCGGGTGGCCTGGCGATGCACGCGAGGGCCCGGCGATTCAGTCGGCACTACTGCAACCTTCGTCATCACGCCCGTCGCCGACCGCACGCTGCTGGAACTTCAACATGCCGGCTGGCCCGGCACGCACGGAAACTTCCGCAAGTGCAACACGACGTGGGGCGTGCTGTTGCACCACCTGCGCGACTATGCCGAGACCGGCTACGCCGCACCGGCATTCGACTAGGGGGACGGCCGTGCCACAACAGAACCTGAGCGACTTTGTCGACGACATGGAAAAGGCGGGCATGCTCGTCCGCATCACCGAAGAGAAGCGGGTGGACGAACTGCCCGCGGTCATGGAGGCCAACCCGCTCACGGCCGTCCTGGTGGAGAACGTCAAGGACTGCGAGTTCCAGTTCCTGGCCAACGCGTACTCGAACCAGGATCAGACCGCGTGGGCGCTCGGGTGCGACAAGAGCCGCAGCGGGCTCGTCATGAGCGAACTCGCCAAGGGGCGTGTGAAGCCCGAGATCGTCGACACCGCACCGTGTAAGGAGGTCGTCCTGATCGGCGACGAGGTCGACCTGACCCGACTGCCGCTGTTTTTGCATCACGACCGGGACGGTCACGCATTCACCAACGACAACCTGGTGATCAGCAAGCATCCCGACACCGGTGTCTACGACTGGGGCATCTACCGCAGCATGTTCCGGTCGAAGAACGAGAAGATGTTCGACATGACGTGCACGTCGCACCGTCAGCGCCTGAATGCCATTGCCGCGCAGGACAAAGGCGAGAATCTCGAAGTCGCCATCGTGATCGGCGGTCCGATCGTCGACAAGATCGCCTCACTGACGGGGGTACCGCCGGACACCGACGATTTCGAGGTGCTCGGCAGCTTCTACGGACATCCCGCCAAGCTGGTGAAGTGCGAGACCATCGACGTCCTCGTCCCCGCCAACGCCGAGATCGTCCTCGAATGCGAACTGATGGCCAGCGAGGGGCTGACGCACGACGAGGGGCCCTACGGCGAGTTCACCGGAATGTACGGCGGTGGCATCAAGAAGAACTACCGCGCGGTCGTCAAGGCCATGACGTACCGCAAGGGCGGTATCTACCAGCACGCCACGATCGGTGGAACCCACCCTTGGTACACCGACAACATGCTGCAGCTGCCTGCGCTGGAGGCCGACATCTTCGGCGCGCTCAAGTTCGCCGGCATCGACGTCAAGGAGGTGCGCTGCGATCTCGGCGGTTTGTCGAACATCGCCTACGCCAAGATCAAGCCCAACGGGGCGGGCGACGGCAAGCAGGCGCTCGGCATCATGCTGACGTGCTCCAAACTCGCATTGCCGAAGATCGCCATGGTGTTCGACGAAGACATCGACATCTGGGACGACAACGCGGTGAAGTTCGCGATGGCTTTCCGATTCATGCCACATCTCGACACGATCATCATCCCGGGCTGCAACACCATGACCGTCGACCCGATGATCGGATCCGACGTCGCGCCGGGTACGGCGTCGAAGATGGGCATGGACTGCACGATTCCCATGGGGCCGCAGTTTTCTCGCGAGCATTTCGACCGCAGCACGGTCTTCGTGCTCGGTGATCCGCCGCCCGACGTCGTGGCGATGACCGAGGTCGAACTGACGTCTGACATGGAGGCCCTGATCGGCGAGGCGCCCCGCACCTGGAAGGAGATCCTGCAGCACTACAACGGTCAGCCGTACCCGGTCATCTATCGCGCCTTCAGCAATCTGCGCCCGCGGCTCGGCCGCTGCGATGACGCCCCGTGGTACCGCTACACATTCTCCGACAGCGACTTCGCCGCCGAGGTCCCCGATCCCAAGCTCTCGAACTTTGACCCACGGCATCGCATCTGAACAGTGGCCGCCTGTATTCGGCCCACCAGAACCGTTGTTTCTTCGCGCGATTCACAGAATCAGAGCCGATCCATCTCACGCGACATCAGCGAGTGCTCCAGGTAGCCGAGCCGCGAGGGGCGAATCGGCTTGCGTTCGGCGCTGGTCTGCCACCGCGCCCGGGCGGCGGACAGCGCGCGCGACACGATGTCGATGGGCCGGCGCCGCCGTAACGGAGCGGCGGCCGCGGTGCCGAACAGCACTTCCTGTTCGGTGATGAGTACATGCGTCCCGCTCGCGCGTGCGGTGTGTTCTCGGGTCTCGCGTTTCGTGGCGGAGGCCCCAGAAGACACGGAAGACGTTGTCAACTTGGGCATTTCAGATTCCTCTGATCGCAGCGCCGGAATATCTGACGCTTGATGAGTAGAAACCTACGGCGAACGTGGCACCAGTTCACGAGTAGTGCACTACCTCTCTATCTGGCTATCGCCGGTGTCGTCATCAGTGCAGTTGTGAGGCCGGCGAACAGCGGGCGGCAAATATCGTTCGCTGTGCTGGGTCTGCGGTTCCGTGACCGGTGGCGTGTTTTCGCCGAAGCGGCGGCTGGTAGAGGTAGGTACAGTCGTCGGCGTGCATGACGACGCCACCGGGCTGGACGCCGAGATCGCTGATGAAATCGAGTTGGAAGAGTATGAGGCGGAGCTGGACGACCAGGACCTCAACGGCCAGGTGATCTCGATCCGGCGCGCGAATGGCGACGAGATCCTGACGATCGTCGCCGAAGACGACGAGTGGAACGTCGACCTGCAGCCGGGCGGTGCCGTGCAAGCCGCGTTCCTCGGGTCCCGCCGCGATACCCCGGTCTGGGTCAACGCTCTCGACCATCAGATCGAGCGTGACGAAGACGGTACCTACGTCATCCGAATCGACTGAGCACGGGCGATTCCGCATATCGCACGAGTGTGATTCGGCTCCTCATCGAGGAGTCAAATCGCTTCGTATTTCTGCTTTTTCAAGCGGTATGGCCCGTGAAGCGCCGACTTCGGCTCGTCGCGCTGACACGTAGCTGCGCTGACTGCTGTCGGCCGATCGGGGGACAGAAGAGTCATCCGGCTGATCCTCTGATCGCCCGATGTGTCCGAGCGCTCCTGCGCGTCACAGTGTTTCAACGCTGTTGACGAAGGAGCGATCAGATGACCAACCTCACCACCCTGCTGCCAGCGAAGACCACGACGCCGCGTTACGGCGTGCAGTTGACGACAGATCCTGATCTCATCGATGGCGCACAGCGGTTGCGCTACGCGGTGCTTGCCGAGGAAGGCGGCCGCACCGCATCCGGTTTCGGGCTCGATGCCGATCGTTTCGACGAACACTGCGTGCACGTGCTCATCCAGGACAATCGATCTGGCGAACTTGTGGCCTGCTGCCGGATGCTGCCCTCGGGTGGGGCGATCGCGGCAGGGGATCTGTGCACCGCAGCGTCATTCGACATCTCCGCACTCGAACCGCTGCGGCTCTCGATGCTCGAGTTCGGGCGCGCTGTGGTGCGCGCCGATCACCGTAACGGCGCTGTGGTGCTGATGATGTGGTCGGCCGTCGTCGAGTATGCGTACCGCTACGGCTACGACCATGTCCTCGGTTGTGTGACGATGCCGGTTTTCGAGGCGAGCGGCCGCGGCAGAGACATGGTGCGCCACGCATGGAGTCACCTTCGGCGCAATTACCGAGCGCCCGATTGCTACACGGTGCACCCGCACCGGCCGGTCGTGATCGATGCGGTCTGTCTGAGCGATTTGGTGCCGCACCGCCAGCCGGAGCTGCCTGCGCTCATGCGCGGATATTTGCGGGCGGGCGCGAGAATCTGTGGCGAACCGGCCTACGACCCAGAGTTCGGCTTCGCGTGCTTCCCGACGTTGCTCAGCACGACTTGAGACACCTACTGGCCAACGACGGAATCCGACCTTTACACGTGATGTGAAGACGCCAGCGAACTAGACATGTCGCGCGATTTGTACACAGCTCATTGCTGGCCGCTTCGTGTCTGAAGGTGCCACTCTGTAGCTGTCAGTCCAGGACGTGACCGCAGACACGTTGAAGTAGCAAAGTGAGACGACACATAGTCGCGGCTTGTTACCAATCGGTAAGTAGAGCCTGACGTCCAGTTATGTCTTCAGCTCAGTTAATTCCAGGGCGGATGACCCTCATGGCCCGATTCGTTGGCGAATGTTTGCGTGACCGTCAGCTACTTGCCAACAGAAGTAGTTAGCTGAACCGGGGTCGCGCGTCGTCAATAAGCAAACTTCGAATTGGATACAGTTCGAAGCGCGGGAACGCTAGCAATGACAAGCAAGGCAGCTGATCTGCGAATTTTGCTTGCTTTTAACTTACCAAGGGGTAAGTTCTCCGGCTGGGAACGTAAACCAGCAAAAGGAGTACCCATGCAGCTAGCTGTTCGCTCGTACTTGGCTACGGGCGTGGCGGTCGCGGGTGTCGGCGTCTTGGCCGCCAGTCCCGTAGCGCCGCCGATGCCTGACCTCAAGGTGCAGGCAGCGCACTCGTCGGCAGCCGTCGAGCTGTCCGCGTTGGCCAATCCGATCGCGGGCTATGCCGACGCCTTCAGCCTGGCATTCCAGAACGTGGTGGCTTTGGGGCAACGAGTCGCCGACAACCCTGCCCCGATCCTGTCGCAGATCGTGCGGAACCAGCTCACCAGTGCGGCCGCAATCGGCGCCTTCGTCGATGCCTTCGGCGGAAGCCTCAGCGAGGGCTACGCCGAGGTGCCTGCGCACCTGAAGGTCGCGGCGCAACAGTTTGCCGACGGTAACGTGACCGCTGCACTCACCACGGTGCAGAATGCCCTGCTGGGGCCGGTCGTGCAGGCGGTGTTCGACACGCTGTTCCTCAACCCGGAGGTCTGGGAAGGCTTCCAGAACGCGCTGCGTCAGCCCATCGCCAACACGCTCGCGATCGTCGATCTGCTCCAGCCGGCCAACATCATCAACTTGCTCGGGCCGTTGCTCGCACCCGTACAGGTGATCACCGACGTGGTGAACGTCGTCGGCGGTGCCGGTGACAACATCTTCGCCGGCATCAAAGACGGTGACCTGGAGCAGGTGGCGAACGCCGTGCTCAACTTCGGCCCGGAGCTGACCAACGCCATCCTCAACGGCAATTCGATGGGCGGCGGTTTCGCGGCCGGTCTGCTCGGCCCCAACGGCATCGTGGCCGGCCTGATCACCATCGGCGAGATCGTCGCTGACGCGATCACTCCCGCGGCGGCCAAGTCCGCGCTCGCCGGGGCCAGCCTGCTGCAGACCGAAGCCGCCTCGACGACCGTCACGCTGGACGTGGCGCCTCAGGCGATCGAGGCGCCGAAGGCTCAGGAAGGCACTGCAGTCGAACAGGTTTCGTCGACGGAGACCGCCGGCGAGTCGACCACCAAGGAGACTTCCGCAGGGGCCTCCGCGCCGCAAGCGCCGGCCGAGACCCCGGCCGAGACTCCGGCGCAGGAGACCGCGGCCGAGCCGGCCGCCCCTGAAGAAGCGGCCGCCGAGGCGCCTGCCGAGGACGCGGTCAAGGAAAGCCCGAAGGCTGTACCGGGCAAGACCGGCACCGACACCTCGACCAAGAAGGCAAACCCGCTCAAGGATGTCGGCGACGGCATCCGCGGCGCGTTGAAGAACGTGGGCAAGGGGTTCAAGGACGCCGTATCCGGTGCGAGCGGCAAGACCGCCAAGCCGGCGAAGGCCGAGAGCACCAACTCCGGCGGGGCCTCCGGCAGCGCCGGTGGGTCCAGCTCGACCGGTGGATCGGAATCCGGCGGAGCCGAGTAGCAGCTCGATCCAGTGGGCCCCTTTCCTTCGGGAAGGGGCCCACTGTGGTCGAGAGGGCAGCGTAAGGGAGCGATACGGCTAACCGGCCACGTATCCCACCCAGCCGCGGAACGTGAATGCCGCGTAGAACTGGCTGACATCGGTGAAGCCCGCGTCCCGCAACACCTGCTCGTCCTCTTCGGGCGTGAGGATGTGCAGTGTCGTTTCGATCGCCGTGCGCGCGGAGGCCATCGTGGCGGCCTCGACGCCGGATTCCGTTGCGAATGCGCTGTACCGCGACAGCCACAGCTCACGTTCGTCATCGGTGGAATACGGAAAACTGAAGTGTGCGACGACAAACGGTGCACCGGGCCGTAGTCGGCGCCGTACCTGCTCGGCGGTACGCCTGCGCTCGGCCGGGTCGAGGAACTGCAATGTCAGCAGGCTCGTGGCGCCGTCGAACGGGCCGGTCGGTGCGTCGTCGATGTAGCCCTCGTGCAGACGCACCCGCGGCAACAGCGGCCCCAACGTGTCTTCGGCCAGACGCAGCATTTCACGAGCCGGATCGACGCCGTCAAATGTCCAGCCGGTGCGAGCCTGCGCGAACGTCCTCAGTTCGAGGCCACCTCCGGCGCCGAGCACGAGAACGCGGCCGTCGTCGGGCACGTGTTCGGCCAGCAGGACCGTGGCCATCTGCTGCATGGCTGCGTAGCCCGGCACCAGTCGCGGTGGGCGGTCCGCATACGTCGCAACCGTTTTCGGATCGCTGAACGGGTTCATGCCTTCGATGGTGGCTTTTACATCGCCGTCTCGGCAAGGAAGATTGCCAAACTGGCAAACGGCCGCGCGCGGGCGCACCAGGCAGTCGGCGGCTGACCGCGCACGTGAAGCCGCCGTTGCCGAGTCGGCCCGCCGAACGGCGTCCATACTGCTGACATGCGTGGTGTCACGGTGGGAGCGGCGGTTGCACTGGCCGCAGCGCTCCTGTCGGCTGCGGGCTGTGCCTCCGGCCCGGTTTCCGACGTCACCATCGTGGTCGACGGCCGCACGCACACGGTGAGCGCACGCGTGAGCTGCACCAAGTTCCCCGACGGCAAGCTGCTGATCTACGCGGCGCCGTCGAAATTCGACGCCACGAAACGCGTTCGCGTATTGCTCGGGACCGAGCACCGGCTGGTCGTCTACGCCGCGGGTTTCCGGCTGCCCGAGGTTCGTGGTTTCGGCGACGACCCGGGCGAGATGGTGGCGACAAAGGTCGACGACGCCTACAACATCAGCGGTCGGCTGCCGCCAGAAGACGGTCAACTCGAGTGGCGGCAGTTCGAGATCGACGTCACGTGCCCGGGCTATTCGCAACCGGTGCGCGACCAGCATCCGCGGCTGGGAAGTCCCTAGCGGTCAGCCCTCCGACGCACCGGGCATGGGGGTCACGGGCACGCCGGGCGTGCCGAGCTTGCCGGCCAACCACGGCAGCGCTGCCGCGAAACCTTCTCCCGCCGAGGGGAAGTCGTGTGAACCCGAATAACTCGAAACCGAACATTCCACGCCGTGCCCACTGAGCAATGCGCACAACTTGTTGGCGTTCTCGGCATGCTCCTCGGAATACGGATCCCAATCCGCGATCTCTTCGGGTGGTGGCGGCCGATCACCGGCAGGCCGGTAGACGGTGGGCGTGTCGTCGGAGACTCCGAGCCACGCCGCCATGCCGGGGAACTGGCCATGTTCGAGGATCACGGTCTGGGGGTCGAACGCGGCCCACGCCTCGGCATCGCCGCCGTAGAGGCGCGCGATCGTCTGCTGTTTCGTTCCGGTGTTCGGCCCGAGTTGACCGTCGAGATCGACGAACGCACTGAACAACTCCGGATGGGTGACGGCGAGTGTCAGCGCGCAGGTGCCGCCGGACGACCACCCGACGAGGCCCCAGTTCGCGGGGTCGGTGCTGACGCCGAACTTCGAGACCACATAGGGCACAACCTCTTTGGTGAGGTGATCGGCGGCGTTCCCGCGCGGCCCGTTGACACATTCGGTGTCGTTGCTGAACGATCCGGTGGAATCGGGGAACACCATCACGGGGGCGTTGCCGTGGTGTCGCGCCGTGAACTCGTCGAGGGTCTTCAGTGCCCCACCGGACTCGGGCCAATCTTCTGGATGGCTGAACTCGCCGCCCAGTGCCATGACTGCCGGAAGCTGTGGCGGGGGATCGGACGCGAACCAAGCGGGTGGCAGGTACACCAATTCCTGGCGGTGCTTGAAGCCCGAGACATTGTCGGGCGTCGTGATTTTCACGATCGTGCCGCGAGTCGGGCGCTCGCCGTCGCGATGCATCGCGGCCAGCGTCTCTTCGTCGATCCACTGAGGCGACTCGGTCCCGGTGAGGCGCTGCCATGCCGATTGGACCGTCGGGAAGTACCCGGTGGCGGTGTTGAGCGCCGCTGCCGCGCACACCACGCTCAGCGGCACCGCGAGTATCGACAGCGACCGCCGCCACCACGCAGCATCCCGCCACCCGAGGACGGCGATGGCGATCGCGACTCCCGTGATCGCGACCCAGACGACCGTGGCGGTGGAGGCAGCCCGGTCCGACCACCCCTGGAACTTCACGAACAACCGGACGATCACGGCGAACGCCACGCCGGCGCCGATCGCAATCGGCACCCAGCGCGTCCGCCATCGCGGCGTGCGCCAGCCGATCGCGGCGACCAGCACGACCAACGTCGAGATCTGCAGTGTGATCGGCAGCCAGCCGCTGGTCAGGTTCATGTCGGACGCCCCCAGCCCCGGACCATGAGGTGATGGTATCGGGGCAGGCGATCATCTGGCGGTAAGTCAGCGCGAGCAGTCCAGCGACACCGTGATGGTGCGACGGACGACCACCGGAACGAAACGGTCGCGGCCGCCAGGCCCGTCGAACCGCACGATCCTGGTTTGTTCCTGTGGGTTTCGGACGCCCGTGACGATGCACTGGTCCAGTGGTGCACTGCCGATCCGGTCGAGCCGCACATCGAAACCCTGCGCTTCGAGCTGACCGATGGTCAGTGCGGCGGATTCAGCCTGTGCCGGCGCGGCGAGCGCGAGCAACGCGCCGAGTGCTGCCGCACTGCTGCCCACTGCTGCGACGAGGATGTTCTTCATCTGAAACTCCCTGATGGATGAGCCGTTGCGATGCCGGCGTTTCTTGTTATGTCCTCGATGGTGTCGCGGTGGGACACGCGGTGCTTGAAGGTTGTATGGAGATCAGGTGGAGATCACCGGTAGTCGTCGGCAGGAGTACACATGTCCATTCGCCCAGCACTGAACACCGCGTTGCCCGAGGCGTACAAGTCGGTGCTCGCACTCAACGACCAGTGCGAAAAGGCGGCCGCTGACGCCGGCCTCAATCCGCTGACCGTCGAGTTGGTGAGAATCCGCGCATCGCAGCTCAACGGGTGCGCCTTCTGTTTGCGGATGCATGTTCGCGACGCGCTGGAGAAGGGTGAGAGCACGGACCGGATCGCGGTGATCCCGGCCTGGCGTGAAACGTCGTACTTCACCGCGGAGGAAAGCGCCGCACTGGCCATCGCCGAGGAGATCACCCACATCGCCGATCGCGCCACCGCGCAATCGGACGCCGAGCGACTGTCGGCGCTGACCGCTCCGCAGATCGCGGCGTTGCGCTGGGTTGCCATCGTGATCAACGCGTTCAACCGGATCGCGATCAGCAGCCACTACAAGGTCGCTCCTTGACCTGACAGTCGCTTGCCGCGTTTGCGGAGCTAACCGCAACTGGCCCGAAATCTCCCATCCCGCTGCGGGGTGGCGATACGGTGGGCTGTCCTGCACTGCCGTAACGATGGGAGTCGCACCATGCGAGCCGGTTGTCCACAGCACGTTCCCAGTCGACGATCAGGTTCGCGATTATCGGCCCGTGTTCTCGCCCTCTGCGCCGCCGTATTCGTCGGCCTGTTCGGGACGGCGCTGCTCGCTCCCGCGACCGCGTCGGCCGAGGGCGAGACGTACGTCATCGCGACCGACATCACGTTCGCGCCGTTCGAATTCCAAGATGCCAGCGGCAAATTCGTGGGCATCGATATCGATCTCATCAACGAGATCGCGGCCGATCAGAAATTCAACGTCACCATCAAACCGCTGGGCTTCGACGCCGCCCTGCAGGCGGTGCAGGCGAACCAGGCCGACGGTGTCATCGCCGGTATGTCGATCACCGACGAACGCAAGAAGGTGTTCGACTTCTCCGATCCGTACTTCGAGTCCGGTGTCCAGATGGCGGTGCTCGCCACCAACGAGGACATCAAGTCCTACGAAGACCTGCGCGGCAAGCGCGTTGCCGTCAAGAACGGCACCGAAGGCGCCGAGTTCGCCGAGTCGATCAAGGACAAGTACGGGTTCACGACCGTGTACTTCGCGGACTCGGCCTCGATGTTCGACGAAGTCCGTACCGGCAACTCGCAGGCAGTTTTCGAGGACTATCCGGTGCTTCAGTACGGCATCGCGCAGGGCAACGGGTTCAAGACCGTCACGCCCAAGGAGAAAGGCGCGAGCTACGGGTTCGCAGTGAACAAAGGCCAGAACGGCGAACTGCTGCAGAAGTTCAATGCGGGCCTCGCGAGCCTCAAGGATTCCGGCCGCTACGACGAGATTCTCGAGACCTACCTCGGCGAGGACGCGGTCGAAACCGACAACTCATTCTTCGGCCTGCTCAAGAGCACCTTCCCGATCCTGATGGTCGGTCTCAAGATGACCATCATCCTGACGATCGTCTCGATCGCCATCGCCTTGGTGCTCGGCATCATCTTCGGTTTGTTCCGGGTGTCTCGAAACATCGTGCTACGCGCGATCGGCACCACCTACGTCGACATCTTCCGCGGCACACCGCTTCTGGTGCAGGCGTTCTTCATCTACTTCGGCATCCCGTCGGCGCTCGGCTTCCAGATGTCGGCCTTGACCGCAGGCATCATCACGCTGTCGCTCAACGCCGGCGCCTACATGACCGAGATCGTGCGCGGCGGAATCCAATCGGTGGACAAGGGCCAGATGGAGGCATCCCGCAGCCTCGGCATCGGCTACCTGCCCACCATGCGGAAAGTGATTCTGCCGCAGGCGATCCGGACCATGATCCCGTCCTACATCAACCAGTTCGTGATCACGCTCAAGGACACGTCCATCCTGTCGGTGATCGGCATCGCCGAGTTGACGCAGACCGGGCGCATCATCATCGCCCGCAACTTCCAATCCTTCGAGATGTGGTTGATCATCGGCATCATCTATTTCATCGTCATCATGGCGCTCACCAAGCTGTCGGATCGTGTTGAGAAGAGGCTCGTCAAATGACCCAGCTCGTACCGGAAGCCGCCGCATCCGAGCCGGAAGGCACGGTCAAGATTCGAATCGAGGGACTCAAGAAGTCCTTCGGCGACCTGGTGGTGCTCGACGGCATCACCACCACGATCAGCAAGGGTGAGGTCGTCTGCGTCATCGGGCCGTCCGGCTCCGGCAAGTCGACGTTTCTGCGCTGCCTCAACAAGCTTGAGGACATCACCGGCGGCAAGGTGACCGTCGACGAGTTCGACCTCACCGACCGCAAGGTCGACCTCGACAAGGTGCGCCAGCACATCGGCATGGTGTTCCAGCACTTCAACCTGTTCCCGCACATGACTGTGATCGACAACGTCACGCTGGCACCGCTGCTCACCAAGAAGATGGACAAGGCCGCCGCGGAGAAGCGCGCGATGGAACTGCTCACACAGGTGGGCTTGGCCGAGAAAGCACACGTCAAACCCGCGACCCTGTCCGGTGGCCAGAAGCAGCGTGTCGCGATCGCCCGCGCGCTGGCGATGAACCCGTCCATCATGCTGTTCGACGAGGCCACCAGCGCGCTGGATCCGGAGATGGTCGGCGACGTGCTCGAAGTGCTGCGCGAGCTCGCCGAGGGCGGCATGACGATGGTGGTGGTGACCCACGAGATGGGCTTCGCGCGGGAGGTGGCCTCGCGGGTCATCTTCATGGCCGACGGCAACATCGTCGAGGACGACACTCCTGCCGAGGTGTTCGACAACCCGAAACACCCTCGGCTGCAAGAGTTCCTGTCGAAGGTGCTCTAACCCTGCTCGACGCTGTTGTCCTGTCCGGACTTCGAGATCTCGGGTTGCCCGGTGTGATAGGTGACCCGGTTCTCGAACCCTGACACCCCGATGGTGTCGGCAGAGTCGACCGTGATGGTGTTCTGGATGCCGGACACGGCGATATTCGCGCAGTGGCCGGTGATCGTCAGGGTGTTCTCGATTCCGCTGACGATCACCGCGTTGCCATTGCACGCGACCGTCCGGTTCTCGTTGACGCCCGACACGATCACTGTTTCGCCGGGTGCGGTCACGGTCGTGCTGTCCGTGGTGACTCGCGGCGGCGCGATGACGGGGGCTTGCACAGTGGGGTTGGGCGGCGACGCCGTCTCGTCGGCGCTGGTGTCACCGCCGCTGCCGCTGAACATGACATAGGCGGCGATGCCCGCGGCGAACAAGGACACCATGATGAGGCCGAGCACGACCAGGATGCGTGCGCCGGACCCGCTGTGCGGTTGCGGCGGCGGCGGCGCGAACTGATCGGCATATCCGGGCCACGGCGCCGGCGGCCCGGGCGGGGGCGGCGGGAAGGTGTTGCCGTGCGTCCATGGCTGCGTCGGACTGACGTCGTGACCCGTGCCGAGCTCGGATGCGCGCGCGACGTCGGCGAGCGGGCGTTCCAGCTCGCGGATGCGGGCCTCGGGGTCGTCGTCCTGCGGGTCCATGCGCAGATGCTCGCACATCCGGCGGGTCGTGGGGGACAGGTACGACAAGCAATGTATCGCCGCAGGCGTGCGGAGTTTGCGGCGCGGCGTCCTGGCGAACGCCGATCAGCGGCTGACCGGCCCGCCTTCGTGGTGAGTAGAAATATTGACGCGTCACCAGTTTGGGGTGCGGATGGGTGTCGTAGGCGCTGCGTAACATCGAAGTGCCCAAGTGTTTGCTACGACCGAGAGGACTCACCGTGCCGCAGACGGGACCATGGACCGGAGATCCGGTTTGGCTCGCCGATGTACTTCGCGCCGAGGGCGTCGATCTCGTCGAGTATCCCGGCTGGCGGACCCGCGGGCACGGTGACTTCAAGGACATCCGCGGCGTCATGGTGCACCACACCGGATCTGACAACGCGAGCGCGGCCTCGATCGCCGACGGCCGTCCGGATCTCGCCGGCCCGCTGTCGCAGTTGCACATCGCGCGCGACGGAACGGTCACGCTCGTGGCGGTGGGCGTCGCCTGGCATGCCGGGGCTGGTATGTATCCGTGGTTGCCGACGAACATGGGCAACTGGCATCTGATCGGCATCGAATGCGCCAACAGCGGAACCAGCCCGACCGCGCCACACCGCCAGAACTGGCCCGACGCACAGTATTTCGCGATGGTGCGGTGCTGCGCCGCGATCAACCGGCGCCTCGCGCAGAGTTCGGCGCGCACGATCGGACACAAGGAGTACGCGGGCCGCGCCCAGGGGAAGTGGGATCCGGGCGCCATCGACATGGACACCTTGCGCGCCGATATCCAGGCGCAGATCGGCACGATCGCCAACCCCGCTCCGACCCCGCGGCCCCCGGTACCGGTCGGCGAGTACGCCGACGTTCTGCTGTTCCGCCCGATGCAGGGGCCTCAGGTCGCGGAACTGCAACGCCGGCTCAACGCGGTCAACGCCCCATCCGCGCCGGATCTCGCGGTCGACGGAATGTTCGGGCCGCTGACCGAGGCGGCGGTCCGCGCGTTCCAGCGTCGGACCGGCGGTCTGAAGGTGGACGGAATCGTCGGCCCCGCCACCGCGGCGGCGCTCAAACTCAAGGTCGCGCCCGCGGCCGCTTAGCGCCCCTGCCCGATGTGCGGATCCATCCGCGACACGCCGCCTACGCGGTATGGAGCCGCACGCTAGGTGCGAACCCTTGGCGGTGGAGCTGTGACCCGTGAGACGGCTCCGCGCGCGGTGTGAGGGTTATCAACGGATGAACAGCGAACAAAAGGACAACCGCGACTCATCTTTCACAGCTGTAACATGGGTCCAGGCCGATTCTGAATGGCCGCCGCCCTGACGCTGGGGAAAGTTTGCTGGCGTGTCGGGGTGTGATTTACCGCTCATTTTCGACGGGAATGGTAAGAATCCATTCTGGCAACAGCGCCGAGTGAAACCGGAAAACCGGTTGCCGGCCTTGGCGTTGCCCCAGGTAACCCGCATTTAACGTATTGCGACAAAAACATAACAAATGGATAACGAAGAATTTCTTAAGCGCAGTCTGAGAGAATGTCGCCACATGCGACTCATTCGCTGTCGAGCCGTCCTGGGCTGGCTGTTTCCGTCGCTAGACTCGATGCAACCGCGCCACCCCGGCGCAGACTGACCTGGAATCTAGTGCCGGTGAACGCCATGCCGGCGGAGGTGCCGATTGATCATGGCAAAGAACTTTCTGCGTGCGTTGAGCCGCGTCGTACGACATGAGACCGCTGCCGAGGAGCCGTCGGCCGGCAGCGTCACGTTCGACGGTGCGCTCGATGACGTGGACGTGGCAGGCCTGGTGGAAGTGGGCCGCGGGCCGATCGGCGACATCGCCGTCGACGCCGAGCGCGACACCATCGTTGTGACGAACTCCGCGACCGACTGCCTCACCGTGATCAACCCCTACACCCTCGCCGTGGTCGGGTCGGTCCGGCTTGGCGGCGAGCCGTTCGCGGTGACCGCGGCCGATGACCGCGCCTACGTGAGCGTGACGTCCGCCGGACACGACGCGATCGTCGTCGTCGACACCAT
The DNA here is from genome assembly GCF_002101965.1 of Mycolicibacterium wolinskyi. Lineage (GTDB taxonomy): Bacteria > Actinomycetota > Actinomycetes > Mycobacteriales > Mycobacteriaceae > Mycobacterium > Mycobacterium wolinskyi. The sequence continues at coordinate 144,714 of NZ_LQQA01000010.1, read as the reverse complement.
CACGGGTGCGGTGCTCGCCGAGTATCCGCTGGCCCTCACCGTGACCGCGCTCGCGATGAGCCCGGACGGCAAGCGCGTGTTCGCCGGCCGCAGCGGTGACGACCGTATTGATATCGCCGTCATCGACACCACCGCGCAGCGAGTCGGAACCATCGACATCGCGACGGGCGTGGGCGTCAGCCTCGACGCGCTGCACGTCGATTCCACCGGCAAGCGGCTGTATGCGGCCACATCGGACGCGCGCGGCAGCCGCGTCGTGACCGTCAACACCGAGACCGCCCAGATCGAGTCGACGGTGTGGATCGGCGCGCCGATCCGCGACCTGGCTCTCGGTGCCGACGGCATCGCGTATGTGTTGACATCGGACCGGCAGTACCGCGGCGTCGTACACCTCGTCGACCTCGCGGCCGCCACGGTCGTGGGTGCCGTCCAGATCGGCGGCGCACCTACGCAATTGGTGCTGAGCCCCGATGCCACCCGCGCCTACGTGGTCGATTACGACCGCATCATCGTCCTGTGCACGCTGACCAACGAGGTTCTCGGCAGCGTCGTCTTGCACGCGCAGCCCGCGGCGGTCACCGTGCGTGACGACGGTGCGCGCGTGTACGTCGCCGATTACACCGGCCACGTCAACGCGTTCGACGTCGCCGCCCCGCTGCCCGCGCTGTACTCGCAGCTCGTTGCCACGGAGCCGGCGCCGCTGCCTGAACTGCCCGCACTGGCACCTGCCGGCGCCTGACCTGCTGGCCGAGCTTCGCGAGCGACCACGAATGCACGCCATTTGCGGCGTGTCGAGGTACAAACACGGTCGGTCGCGGGGGATCAGCTCAGCGCCACTGGTAGCGCGTGCGGGGACGGCCAGTTTTGCCGTATTCCGTGTTGCGGGTGACGGTTCCGTCGTCGGCAAGCCGCTCCAGATAACGCCAAGCCGTCACGCGTGATACGCCCACCAGCTTGGCGACCTCTTCGGCGGTGAGTCCGTTTGGTTCGTCGCGAACTGTCCGCGCGATCTCGTCGGTGGTTTGCGGCGCCGCGCCTTTGGGTGCGACCGATTTGTCTGCGGCAATACGTAACTCGGCCAGCGCGCGGTCCACCTCGGCCTGGCTGGCGGCGTCGGTGCCGGCCGGCAGCGCCGTGCGGTAGCGGCGATAGCGCTCAAGCCGATCGCGGAACGCCGCGAACGTGAACGGCTTGAGGAGATAGGCCAGCGCGCCGTGGGCCACTGCCGCACGCACCATCTCCAGATCACGCTCCGAGGTGATCGCGATGATGTCGGGTGCCGGATGCAGCCCCGACAGCCCGGATGCCAACGATATTCCGCTGGCGTCGGGCAGGCCGATGTCGAGCAGCACGAGATCGATCGGCTCGTCGGACGCGGCGGCCTCGGCCGCGGCCCGCATGGCGTCACGTGCCGTGTGCACGACGGCTGCCGCGGAAAACCCTTCCAGCCGACCGAGATAGGCGTGATGGGCCTCGGCGATCAGCGGATCGTCTTCGACGATGAGCACTTTGATGGTCATCGCGGCCTCATGCTCTTCGCGCAAGCGCTCATCGGCGCGGCACCGTCACCGTCACCACCGACCCGTACGTCACGTCGGCGCGCAGCGCGCCACTGTGCTTGTTGACCACCTGCGCCACCAGGGCCAAGCCGAGCCCGTGGTCCGCGCCGTCCCCGCCCTTGGTGGAATAGCCCCGCTGCATGGCCCTTTCGAACGTCGCGGGGTCCATCCCGGCGCCGCTGTCGGCCACTCGGATCAGCAGTTCGGTGTCGTCCTGGCTGACCGTGACCTCCACCCAGGGATCGTCGCGGTCGCACGCGTCCATCGCATTGTCGATGAGATTACCGAGGACAGTGACAATCTCCGGTCCGGTCAGCACGGTCTCGGCCGGTAGCTGGGTGTCCTCGGTGACCGTGAGCGCGATCCCGCGCTCGTCGGCCTGCGCGGTCTTCCCGAGCAGCAGCGCCACCAGTGCGGGCTCGCTGACGGCGTCCGACAGCCGGTCGACCAGACGCTGCGACAGCTCGAGCTCGCTCGTGGCGAAGCGCACCGCATCCTCGGGCCGGCCCATCTCCACCATGGTGATCACCGTGTGCAGCTTATTGGCCGATTCATGGGCCTGGGCCCGTAGCGAGTCGGTCAGCACCTGCAGTGAGCTGAGTTCGCCGAGTGCTCCCTGCAATTCGGTGCGGTCGCGGATCGTGACGACCTCGGAGCGGGAGTCCGCGACGCGGGCCCGGTTCACCACGAGCACCCGTTCGTCGGTCACGTGCACCTCGTCGCGGGCACCGGGATCGTGACTGCGCAGGAACTCCGGAAGGTCGCCCGGCCGAACCGGTCCAGGCGGCAAGCTGAGCAGGCGTCGCGCCTCGTCGTTCACGAGCGCCACGCCGTTGCGGTCCAGCACGACGAGGCCCTCGGACACGGAGTGGAGGATGGCGTCGTGATGGTCGTACATCACGCGCAGCTCGTCAGGCCGCAGACCGTGCGTCTGCCGCAGCAGCCTGCGCCGGATCGCCCACACGCCGACCAGCGAAACCGCGAGGGCGCCAGCCGTTATCGCCGCGATCATCGGGATCTGCGCGCGCCAGCGCTGCGCCAGGGTCTGCTGCGTGATGCCGGCCGAGACCAGCCCGACGATCCGCCCGTCGCGGTCGCGTACGGGTGCGACGGCGCGCACCGAGGGACCGAGTGTGCCGGTGTAGATCTCGCTGAAAGTCTCACCGCGCAAGGCCGGTTCGACCGTGCCCAGATACTTGCCGCCGATCTGGCTGGGGTCGGTGTGGGTGAACCGGGTGCCGTCGGGCGCCATGATCGTGATGAACGCGATGTCGGTGCTCGTCCGGACCGCCTCGGTGACCGGTTGCAGGATTTGCGTCGCCCGCCCGGACCGGATGGCCTCGGCCGTCGACGGCGAGTCGGCCAGTGCGGTCGCGATCCCGATCACCTGCTGCCGCGCGGCGGCGTCACCGTCGCGGCGTGCGTCCAGCAGAGCCAGCGCTGTGCCGGCCAACACGACAACCGCGACCACGATGACCTGCAGGGCGATCGCCTGCCCAGCCAGTGAGCGGGGCCACCAGCGCGCCACAACACCTCCGGTTCTGAACGTAATGAACTAAAACGTGACCTGGCTCACGTCATCGCCGAACCTACTTCCAGACCGCATTCGATGTCGAACTGGAGGTAGTCCCCGATGAGCGTCACCCTGGACCGTCAACCGGAGCCGGCGCCGCCGCGGCGCCGGGACCGCACGCACTGGCTCTACATCGCGGTGATCATCGCGGTGCTGGCCGGTGTGGCGGTCGGGATCTTGGCACCCGAGGTCGGCAAGAGCGTCGGCGTGCTTGGCACGATGTTCGTCGATCTGATCAAGATGATGATCGCGCCGGTGATCTTCTGCACGATCGTGCTCGGCATCGGATCGGTACGTAAAGCTGCGACCGTCGGCAAGGTCGGTGGCCTGGCGTTCGTCTACTTCCTGCTGATGTCGACGTTCGCGCTGGCGATCGGCCTGGTGGTCGGCAATGTTCTGCATCCGGGCACCGGCATGCAGCTGTCGGACAGCGCCGCGGGCAAGGGCGCCGAGCTCGCCGAAACCGCGCATGAGGCAGGCGGTTTGATGGACTTCGTCCGCGGCATCATCCCTGAGACGCTGCTGTCGTCACTGACCGCCGGCAGTGTCCTGCAGGCGCTGTTCGTCGCGCTGCTCGTCGGGTTCGCCCTGCAGGCCATGGGCGATGCGGGTCAGCCGATCCTGCGCGGCATCGAGCAGCTGCAGAAGCTCGTGTTCAAGATACTGGTGATGATCCTGTGGCTCGCACCGATCGGCGCGTTCGGGGCGATCGCCAACGTTGTCGGCCAGACCGGTTGGTCCGCGGTGACGCAGCTCCTGGCCCTGATGCTCGGGTTCTATCTCACGTGCGTGGTGTTTGTGTTCGGTGTGCTCGGGCTGCTCATGAGGACCGTCGCAGGCGTCTCGATCTTCAAGCTGGTCCGCTACCTCGCCCGCGAGTACCTGCTGATCGTGTCCACGTCATCCTCCGAGTCGGCCCTGCCGCGGCTCATCGCCAAGATGGAGCACCTCGGCGTGGATCGCAGCACGGTCGGTGTCGTGGTGCCGACGGGCTACTCGTTCAACCTTGACGGCACGGCGATCTACCTCACGATGGCGTCGCTGTTCATCGCCGGTGCGCTGGGCGACCCGCTCTCGGTGACCGAGCAGATCGGCCTGCTGGTGTTCATGATCGTGGCCTCCAAGGGCGCGGCCGGGGTGACCGGTGCCGGCCTGGCCACGCTGGCCGGCGGTCTGCAGAGCCACCGCCCCGACCTGCTCGACGGCGTCGGTCTGATCGTCGGCATCGATCGGTTCATGTCCGAAGCCCGCGCGCTGACCAACTTCTCGGGCAACGCCGTGGCCACCATCCTGGTCGGTTCATGGACCAAGACGATCGACAAGGACCGCGTCGACTCGGTGCTGCGCGGTGACGATCCCTTCGACGAGCTCACGATGGTCGACGACCACCGCCCGTCGGTTGTCGAGGAACCCGCCCGCGTCTAGCTGAGGACGACAGGCCCGGCCGGTGAACCCGGCCGGGCCTGTCGCCGTTGAACCCTTGCCGTGCCCTGCTCGTAACACAGGTGAACCGATTCACGACAACGTTTACGAGAAGGTAAGGAAGACACGGCCATGCGAGTTTCAATCGTCATGCTGGCCGCGTCGGGGGCGGCAGTGGGAACCATCATGGCACCCGCCGGGCACGCAAGCGCAGAGTCGCCGATCGTGACGATCGGCCAACTCGAGGCGCAAGGGTTTTCCGTCAACATCGACCGGGTGGGCAGTGCGCCGCTGGATCAGTGCATCGTCACGAGCGTCCGCAATCCGCAGACTCAGACCAAGCTCATCCGCGTCGAGCGGATCGGCAAGAACGGCAAGCGCGATTTCGATCTGATCCCGGTCGTCGTGCGCCGCACGATCACGGTGTCGCTGGACTGTTCGCGCTAGGGGCCCGACGGTCAGCGGTGTCCACCGCCAAGCCGTGCGAGTGGTGACGTCGTATCCGAACGGCGAGAAGACCGGGTACTGCTTCAGCATCCATCGCGGGTGGCCTGCGGTGTGCAAGCCTGGGGGACAGCGATCCCAGAAAGGCTGAACATCATGAGTTCCACTGCAGGGCACGACGGGTTTCACCCGGACCTCACCGAAGCCGCGCATGGTCATCGGCCGCAGCGCACCCGAGTACATCATGTGCGGGCAGCGGAACTCAGCTCGTCCACCGCCCAGACGGAAGGTATGCAGCGGTTCGCCGCGATCAGTGGTGGGTCCGTCGGATCGGAGAAGATCTGGATGGGTGAGACTCATGTTTCGCCGGCCACCGCTTCGGACAACCATCACCACGGCGAGTCCGAGACGGCCATATTCGTGCGCAGCGGCAACCCTGAGTTCGTCTTCCATGACGGTGTTCAGGAGGTGCGCATCGCCACCGCGCCAGGCGATTACGTGTTCGTTCCGCCCTATGTGCCGCATCGGGAGGAGAACCCGGATCCCGACAATCCGGCTGTCGTCGTGATCGCACGCAGCACCCAGGAGGCCATCGTCGTCAATCTTCCAGCGCTGTATGCACTCTCAGACGACCCGGCTGGCAGCTAGTCCGCGGTGAGCGCCTGCCGGAACCAGCCGGTGATCGTGGTGGGATGCGTGATCGCGGTCCCGACGACAACCGCGTACGCACCCGTGTCGAGCGCTGCGCGGGCCTGTGCGGGAGTATGCACACGGCCCTCGGCGATGATCGGTACGTCGGGTAGCCGAGACACCAACTGCGCCAGCAGATCCAGATCGGGGCCATCGGTCATCGGCCGGTACTCGGTATATCCGGCCAGCGTCGTGCCGATGACGTCGGCACCGGCGTCGCGTGCGACAAGGGCGTCGTCCAGCGATGCGCAGTCGGCCATCACGACCGTCGGAGCACTGTCTCGCAGCCGCGTGATGGTCGCGGCGAGCGTGCGGCCGTCGGGTCTGGCGCGACGAGTACCGTCCAGTGCGACGATGTCGGCCCCGGCTTCCCGGACTGCCGTGGCGTGGCGGAGCGTCGGTGTGATGAAGACACCGTCGGTGCCCTCTTTCCACAGGCCGATCAGTGGAACTGTGGTGCGGCTCTTGATGGTTGAGATGTCGTCGACGCCCTCGGCGCGGATGCCCACCGCGCCGCCCGCGACGACCGCATCGGCCATCCTGGCCATGGTGTCGGGGTGACGCAACGGCTCGCCGGGATAGGCCTGGCAGGACACGATCAGCCCACCGGCGAGTGCGTCGATCACGTCGGTCATGGGCGTTCGGCGCCCAAGCTGAATGCCGCTGCGCCGAGAATGGCCGCCTGCGTGCCGCGTTGGGCGGGCAGTAGCGGACATTCTGATACGGCGTCGATGTAGTGCGATCGGGCGGCCTCGGTGACCATCGACCACCACAGCGGACCGGACTGGGCCAGCCCACCGGAGATGATGACGGCGTCGGGATCGAGGGTGTTGACCCATCCGCCGACGGCCTCGCCGAGGGCGCGGGCGGCCACGGCCACACAGTCGAGTGCGAGCGGATCACCCGATTCGGCCAATGCGATGAGACTTCGGTTGTCGGGCGCGCTACCACCATGGCGGTGATACATCGCGAGAAGTCCCGTCCCCGAGGCGATCGCCTCGAGGTGGCCGGTGCGGCCGCAGGTGCAGAGCAGCCCGGCCGCCGCGTGTGTCGGAGTGTGGCCGAGGTGACCGGCGGCATGCCGGGCGCCGGCCACGTGGGCGCCGTCGATGAGTAGCGAGCCGCCGATGCCGGTACCAACCGCGACCATCAGCAGCCTCTTGAGGCCTCGGCCCGCACCGTGGCGGGCTTCGCCGATCCCGTGCGCATGGACGTCGTTGACGACGCGCACCGGCAGGCCGGTGCGCGTCGAGATCAGATCCGCCAGCGGCGTTCCGCCCCAATCGGTCAGGTTGTGGGTCGCCGACAACACCGTCCCGTGATCGGAGTCGATCACGCCGGCCGATCCGATGCCGATCGCGGCGGGCGTCGGCAACCCGCTACGTGCGGCTTTGTGGCGGATCTCCGTGACGAGGGCGACGATGTTGTCGATCATCGCCTCGGGCCCTTCGGCGGCTGGAGTCGATGCAGTGCAATGCAATTCGACATCGCCGCCCGGTAGAACCAGCCCGGCGGCCGTCTTGGTGCCGCCGAGATCCACACCGATTGCGACCGCGTCGGTCATCGTCCGCCTGCGGGCAGCGGCTCGCGTGGGCCGACCGCGGCGAGGATCGCGCGTACAGCGTCGACGTCGTCGCCGCTCAGGGCATCGAACGGTTCCGGCACCTGATTGGTCGAGATGATGCCCTGCAGCATGAGCGCGGTCTTGAAGGCGCCGACGCCGGCACCCCAGCCCGTTACGGCCTTGGCGGACAGGCAGATCTCCATCAGAGCCGCCAAACGATCCTGCTCTTGGCGCATGGTCGTCCAGTCGCCGGCCAGGAACGCCCGGTGTAGTCGCACGTAGCCGTCGGGGTCGACGTTGGACAGGCCGGGGACCGAGCCGTGCGCACCACTGAGGTAGGCGCCGTCCACGACGAACTCATGCCCGGTGAGCAATGTCAGCGGTTCGCCTGCTGCCCGGTTCTTGAGGCACAGCCTGCGAAACGAGATGTCGTCTCCCGATGAGTCCTTGACGCCCGCGATCGCGCCCGCGCGGCCGAGGTCGACGAGCATGCCGGGATCGAGTTTGGTGTGCACCGCGACCGGTATGTCGTAGGCGTACACCGGAACCGGCGAGCGATCGCCGAGGATCTCGAAGTGCCGCCTGATCTGTTCGGCGTGCGTGACCGCGTAGAAGGGTGCGGTGGCGACCACCGCGTCGACCCCGGCGGCCGTGGCCGCGGCGACGTGGTCGAGCATCCGTGGTGTCTGGGTGTCGATGACACCGGCGAGCAACGGGACGCGGCCGTCGATGATCCGTGCCGCCTCCTCGATGATCTGTGCCCGTAGGGAATCGGTGCAGAAGGCCACCTCACCGGTGGATCCGAGCACGAACAGGCCGTTCACCCCGGCCGTGATGAGTCGGTTTATCATCCGCTCGAACGACGCGATGTCGAGGCGGCGGTCGTCGGTGAGTGGGGTCACGACCGGGGGGATGACTCCGGTCAGCTTGCCTGCGGTGCTCATGTCGGTGGCTCCTGGAACGTGTTGAAGGTGTTACTTGTCGGCGGGCGCAGCATCGGGCATCGTCTCGGTGCTGTCGGTCGGCCAGACGTGTTTGGGTTTGACCAGCCGTTGGACCCGCAGCGGGGCGTTGATGCCGATCAAGACGATGACAACGGCGGTGAGCCCGAAGGACAGCACGCCCAGAGCGGTGCCGAGTGGCATCTTCGTGGCGAGGCCTGCCCCCAGTACCGGGGCCACCGCACCGCCCAATGCGCCTACGTTGTAGGCGAATCCGAGGCCGGCCGCACGCTTCTCGACCGAGAAGTAACCACCGATCCACTTGGGCAGCAGTCCCGAGATGCCTTGTCCGAACACCTGCTGCAGGAACAACAGCAGGCCGAGAACGAGAAGATTGTGGCCCCCGACGAGGAATACCGGGAAGATCAGCACCTGTGAGATGACGAGACTCATCCAATACGCCCGCCTGGTGCCGAATCGGTCGCCGGTGAAGCCCGCGACGACGCAGCCGACCGCGGCGCCGAAGCCGGAGAAGAACAAGATGTTCGCGACATCCGCCGGGTCGAGTTCGAGATCGGTCTTGAGGTAGGTGGGCAACAACGCCTGAATCGGCCACGAGTACAGGAATGCGGTGAAGATGACCACCATCACGGTCAAACCGGTTGGCCAGCGGGATCCTTCGAACTGCACCATGAACGACACGAACACCGCCGCGGCAAGAAGCGCGAGCGCGGCCACTGCGAACGGGTTGCCGACGGTGTGGGTGAAGATGAGCAACAACGCGCTGAACGCGAGGATGGTTGCCACGACGTTGAACACGGACCGGCGACCCTTGTAGAGCGTGCTGAACATATCGGGTGCCGCGGTGCGGGTGCCGGCGTGGTGTTGCTCCCTGGCGCGCTCCCAGTCGTCGGACTCGGGCAGGGTCCGGCGCAGCCACAGCGCGAGTGCGATGGGGACCAGGCCGATCGCGAACAGTGCGCGCCAGCCCCATTCGGGCACCACGAACCGGTAGGCCTGCGCGGACAGCACGGCGCCGATCGAGAATCCGCTGATCAAGAACCCGGAAGCCTTGTTGCGCATGTGTTTTGGCCAGGACTCGATGACATACGTCGAGCTGGAACCGTATTCGCCCGCCATGCCGAGGCCGATCAACAGCCGCGCGGCGAACAGAACCCAGTAGCCGGGCGCGATCGCACACAGTACGGACCCGAGCGAGAACAACGCGATGCTCACGACCATTGCGTTCTTTCGGCCGAACCGGTCACCGAACGCACCGAGAGCCAAACCGCCGAACCAGCGGGAGATGAACGCCGCCGACACCAGCGTTGCGCCCATCACCGGTGTGAGCTGGAATTCTCGGATCACCTCGGTGAGGACGAGCGTGATGATCACGAAGTCGAACCCGTCGAGCAGATATCCGAGCCACGAGGCGACGAACGCCTTCCACTGCCGTCGCGTGAGTTGCCGATACCAGACAGTGGGTTCTTTGGTGCTGCCGCCGACCGTGCTCACCACATCGCTCTCCCTTGAACATCGGATGTCTGATGTCCTATGTCGTGTAGACGGTAGAGCGCAGTGACGCTCAGCACAAGGCCCGTCTTCAGGCCTGGTAGATAACTCGCGCCACCGCTGCGAAGGACATCTGATGTAGTACCTTCGTTGCCAGGACATGTCTGTTGACCCGAGCGAAACCCGTCGAGCCTGGAAGGACCGGATCCGTCGATGCAGCACGATGTGTCGAGCCTCATCGCTCCCACAGATCTCGGGGGCGGCACCGTGGTGAGCCGCATCAAGGAGTACATCCTCGCCAATCGGCTGTCTCCAGGCGATCCGCTGCCCACCGAGAACGAACTCAGCCAGCAGCTCAACGTCAGCCGGTCCCGCATCCGGGAGGCCATCAAGACGCTGTCCGCGCTCGACATCGTCGAGGTGCGCCACGGCTACGGCACCTACGTCGGGCGGCTGAGCTTTCGCGCCATGGTGGAATCGCTCGCCTTCCGGGGCATGCTGAACGCCGAGGACGGCCTACACGTCTTCGCCGAGCTGGTTGACTTCCGGGAGCTGATCGAAACCAGCCTCGCCGGACAGATCATGGAGCGCCTCACCCCGCAGGCGGCACTGAGCATGCGGCGCCTCACCGAGACGATGGCCGAAAAGGCCGCGCAGGGGCAGGAGTTCGCCGCCGAGGACAGAGAATTCCATCTGCTGCTGATGGAGACCACCGGCGCGCTCGCAGTGGGTATGACAGGTGCGTTCTGGGACGTGCACGCGTTGGCCTCCCGTGCGGTCGGCCCGCCCGACGATCTGCAGGCCACCGTCAACGCGCACGTCGCCATACTCGACGCGATCGAGATGGGTGACGCCGAGCAACTGCGCGCCGCGATCCGCGCGCACTACGTGCCGATCCGGGAGCGCATGACCCGGCAGCGACCGGGGCGCGAGTGACGCGCGGTTCGAACGGTTGTCTCAGCGCTGGCAGTTCAGCGAGACGGACACCGTCTGGCTGGTGACGACCTCGACAAGAGCGCGGTCGTTGTTGAAGCCCGGGCCGATGTAGGGCACCCACTGCTTGACCTGCTGGGGGTTGCGCACGCTGGTGACGACGCACTGGTCCAGCGGCGCGGTTCCGACCCGGTCGATGTTGACCGTGTAACCCTCGGACTGCAGGCGGCTGATCACCTGCTGAGCCGTTTCCTCGGCGGAGGCGAGACCGGCAGGCGCGCCCACCACCCCGATCGCAGCTGCAGCGACTGCAACCAGGGACCACTTCACGCGCATTGACCGCACCTCTCCTCAGTTACTTCACATCTTCCTCTCCATACATCGTTTCGGAAACTCCTTTCGTTCCCGGTTCTGCGGCCGAGTTTGTGTGACTTACACCTTGCCGGACAGCAAAGTGCTCCAGATGTGCGTTCTGCGGTCACCGGGCCGCTGTCGTCGAAGCGGAACACGGTGGCAGTGTGCGGATTTCGTATCTGCGTGATCGAGTGCGTCGATGTTTGCTGACAGGGTTGGCGGTTCATGCGGTAATCCGGTCAAGCGACCTGGATCGATGCTCCCGGCCGGAAACGGAGCCCCCACCGGGCGCGGTGTTTCGTTCTATGTTGCTTGTGATTCGGCGCCGGGGCGGTGGGGAGTGTTGAGTTCCGCCCGGTGCTGAGTTCCGTAGAGGCGAGCTTCCTGTGAGCTTGCTGAATGTTTGCTGTACGACAAAGGAGGGGTGGCCGATGTCGGCGCCAGTGCTGCAGATCGACCGGATCGACAGTTCCGACGAGCGATTCGGACGGGCGAAACGCTGGGAGTACGAGGTCTTCGGGCAGGGGAACGGGTATTCCGGCGCCGACGACGACGCGGCCGGCGAGATGTGTCACTTCCGGCGCTGGGAGCAGTCGTCGGAGTTCTTCGTCGGGCTCGGCGGGGACGAGCAGCCCGTCGGTATCGCGCGGGTGCTGCGGGCGAACCCCGACCTCGGCATCGACAGCTTCAGCACGGCCTACGTCGCCGGGCACGCGAACCTGATCTACCGCGACTGGCAGGCGTTCTTCGCCACCGTCTCGCCGAACCGCGTCGCCGAACTCGCCACGCACGCGGTGGTTGCGTCACATCGCAAAACAGGTGTCTCCGAACAACTTTGGCGCCATCTTGCGCAAACGCTGTCGTCCGGCGGTGTCCGCTTCGTCACGGTCGCGCTGGCCGCGCCGCTGTTCGATCGGTACCGGTCCAGATTCGGCGACGCCATCGAGCAGTTCGCCGACATTCTGCCCGGCTATGTCGGGGTGGACAGCGTTCCCGCGGTCATCGACCTGGAGTTGCTCAAGCCTGGCGCATAGCTGCCGAATCGCCCCGGAGCGGGCGCCGCCGCGGATAGCATCGCGCCCGTGGACAGCACTATGCAGAAGTGGCCATTGACGATTACGGCGATCCTGCGGCATGCCTGCGGCGTCAACGGTGACCGCGCAGTCACCACCGCGACCGGCCAGGGCGGCTACCGCACCACGAGCTACCGCGAGGTCGGCGAGCAGGCCGCCAGGCTGGCGCATGCGCTGCGTGGGCTGGGTATCACGGGCGACGAGCGCGTCGGCACGTTCATGTGGAACAACACCGAGCACCTGACCGCTTACCTCGCGCTGCCCGCGATGGGCGCGGTGTTGCATACGCTGAACATTCGCCTGTCTCCCGAGCAGATCGCCTTCATCGCCAACGAGGCCGAGGACCGCGTGATCATCGCCGACTCGTCGCTGATCCCGTTGCTGGCTCCGGTGCTCCCGCTTGCGGAAACGGTGCACACCGTGCTCGTGGTGGGTGACGGCGACCTGGCGCCGCTGACTGCCGCCGGCAAAACCGTGCTGCGCTACGACGAGGCGCTGGCCGGCCAGTCACCGCAGTTCGACTGGCCGGACATCGACGAGAACTCCGCTGCCGCAATGTGTTATACGAGCGGAACCACGGGCAACCCCAAAGGGGTCGTCTACAGTCACCGGTCGAGCTATCTGCATTCGCTCAATACCTGCACCGCCAACGCACTCGACGTCAGCACCACCGACGTGGTGTTGCCCATCGTGCCGATGTTCCACGCCAACGCGTGGGGCCTGCCGTATGCGGCGCTGATGGCGGGGGCGAACCTGGTCATGCCCGACCGGTTCCTCGACGGGGCGTCGCTGATCGAGCTGATCGAATCCCAGCGCCCGACCGTCGCGGGTGCGGTGCCCACGATCTGGAACGAGGTACTGAACTGCCTGGAAAGGGCTCCGGGCCATGATGTTTCGTCGCTGCGACTGGTCGCCTGCGGTGGCTCGGCGGTGCCGGTGTCGCTCATGCAGAGCTTCCAGGAACGCCATGACGTCTACATCCAACAGGCGTGGGGGATGACCGAGACGTCACCGCTGGCGACGGTCGCAAAGCCGTTGTGCGATGTGTCCGACGAGCGGCACTGGTCGATGCGGGCCACACAGGGCAGGCCCATGTGCGGTGTCGAGATCCGCATCGTCGACGACGAAGGCAATCCGCTGCCGGCCGACGGCAAGACCGCCGGTGAGCTAGAAGTCCGTGGGCCGTGGATCACCGGCAGCTACTACCTGGGGCGCGACGCCGGGAAATTCGATTCCGGCTGGCTGCGCACCGGCGATGTCGGCGCGATCGACGAGCTCGGCTACGTCACGCTCACCGACCGGGCCAAAGACGTCATCAAATCCGGCGGTGAATGGATCTCGTCGGTGGAACTCGAAAACCACCTCATCGCCCACCCTGCGGTGCTCGAGGCCGCCGTCGTCGCAGTGCCCGACGACCGTTGGCAGGAACGTCCCCTCGCGGTCGTCGTACTACACGAGGGCGCTTCCGCGAGCCCGGAGGAACTTCGAGAGTTCTTGGCCGACAAGGTCGTTCGCTGGTGGCTGCCCGAGCGATGGACGTTCATCGACCAAGTTCCACGCACAAGTGTGGGCAAGTACGACAAGAAGACCATCCGCGCCCGCCACGCCGAGGGCACCTACGAGGTGATCACGCTCTAGGAGTTGGGGTGTGGCGGGTGTGCCGGCCCGCGATTGTCACGCCAGAGTGACGCTTGGCTTCTGCAGCCACTCCAGCGTGACAAGCGTGGGGTGTGGCGGGTGTGCTGGCCCGTCATTGTCACGCCAGAGTGACGTTTGGCTTCTGGTGTCACTCTAGTGTGACAAGCGTGGGGTGTGGCGGGGGTGCCGCCCGTCATTGTCACGCCAGAGTGGCGCTTGGCTTCTAGTGCCACTCCAGCGTGACAAACGCCAGCGTGCCACTCCAGTGTGACAAGCGCGGATTCAGCGCTCGGCGCGCTGATAGGCCGTCACCACGGCGGCCCCGCCGAGGCCGATGTTGTGCTGCAGCGCAGCGGTGACACCGTCGACCTGACGTTTGTCGGCGGTGCCACGCAATTGCCAGGTGAGCTCGGCGCACTGCGCCAGGCCGGTCGCGCCGAGCGGGTGGCCCTTGGAGATCAGCCCGCCCGAGGGGTTGACGACCCAGCGACCGCCGTAGGTGGTGTCGTCCTTGTCGATCAGCGCCGGCGCCTCACCCTCGCCGCACAGGCCGAGCGCTTCGTACAGCAGGAGTTCGTTGGCGGAGAAGCAGTCGTGCAGTTCGATGACCTGGAAGTCCTCGGGCCCGAGGCCGGACTGGTCGTAAACCTGTTGTGCGGCTTTGACATTCATGTCGTAGCCGATCAGGTTCTTGGCGGTGCCGTCGAACGTCGAGGCGAAGTCGGTGGTCATCGACTGCCCGACGATCTCGACAGCCTGGCCGGCAAGGCCGTGCTTGTCGACGAACGCCTCGCTGGCCAGGATCGCCGCGCCCGAGCCGTCGGAGGTGGGGGAGCACTGGAGCTTGGTCAGGGGGTCCGAGATCATGCGGGCGCCCAGGATGTCATCGAGGGTGTACTCGTCCTGGAACTGGGCGTAGGGATTGTTGACCGAATGCTTGTGGTTTTTGTAGCCGATCTTCGCGAAATGCTCAGCCGTGGAACCGTACTGCTTCATGTGCTCGCGGCCCGCTGCGCCGAACATCCACGGTGCCACCGGGAAGCCGAACTCGTCGATCTCGGCCATCGCCTTGACGTGGCGGGCCATCGGCGACTCCCGGTCTTCGGCGCCCCCGCCAAGCGATCCGGGCTGCATCTTCTCGAACCCCAGCGCGATCGCGCAATCGGCCAAGCCGCCCCGAATCGACTGGGCGGCAAGGTAAAGCGCGGTCGAGCCGGTCGAACAGTTGTTGTTGACGTTGACGATCGGAATGCCGGTCATGCCGAGCTCGTAGAGCGCGCGCTGGCCCGACGTGGAATCCCCGGCGACATAGCCGACGTAGCCGGCCTGCACCTCGGAGTAGTCGATGCCGGCGTCGGCCAGTGCCTTGGTGCCCGACTCGTTGGCCATCTGCGGGTAGTCCCAGCCCTCGCGGCGACCGGGCTTCTCGAACTTCGTCATCCCCACCCCGACAACGAACACTTTGTTAACCATGTCGAGGAACATACGACGCTAACGATTCGCGGACAAGGACACGTTCTTGAGCCGCAGCTGACGCATGCGGACCGCCAGTCCGGCGACGGCAAGCAGCGAGAAGATGCCCAGCTGCCACCAGTCGGCGGCGTTGCCGCCGTCGCGGTCGACGAAGTGGTTGATCGCATGCAAGGTGTTGGCCACCACGAACCCGGCCAGCACCACCGCGATCACGTCATGCCACCACAGCGCGAACAGCATCGTCGCGCCGATCCCGATCTGAAACGCCCCCGCATCATGCAGAAAATGTTCGTGGTTGGGCCAGTTGGCCCACTGTGCGAAGGATGCCGGGTCGATCCGCATCCACACCCCGGTCACCAGCATGCTCAACGCGGCCACAACGACGACAATCTGGATGAATCTCATTTGCATACTCACCAGACGACGCAGCCCGCCGGGATGTGACAGTCACAGTTGGGCGCGCCATCTCGTCCAACCGGTATGGCCTATCTCGCCGACCATTCGCTGCTGCTCACCGTGCCGGCATTTCTGCCTGCCGTCCTCGTGGCTCTCGTCGTGTCGTACGTGGCGCGACGGGATCGCACTTCTCCTGACGACGACGGTGGTGTAGACCTAAAGTAGAACGCGTTCTAGTTTCACCGAGGAGGTCGCGTGGCGCTCAAGGTCGTGCAATGGGCAACCGGGGGCGTCGGCGTGGCCGCCATCAAGGGCGTTCTCGAACACCCGGACCTCGAACTCGTCGGCTGCTGGGTGCATTCGGAGACCAAGAACGGTCGCGACGTCGGTGACCTCATCGGAACGCAACCACTCGGCGTCATCGCGACCAACAACGTCGACGACATCCTGGCGTTGAACGCCGATGCGGTGATCTATGCGCCGCTGCTGCCCGATGCCGACGAGGTGGCCGCGTTGCTGCGGTCGGGCAAGAACGTGGTGACCCCGGTGGGCTGGATCTATCCCGGCGAGCGCCAAGGCGCGGCGTTACGCGAAGCGGCGCAAGCCGGCAACGCCACGCTGCACGGCACCGGCATCGCGCCCGGCGGCATCAGCGAGAAGTTCCCGCTGCTGTTCTCGGTCATGTCGACCGGCGTGACTTTCGTTCGGGCCGAGGAATTCTCAGATCTGCGCACCTACGATGCGCCCGACGTGGTGCGTCATGTCATGGGGTTCGGCGACACCCCGGACAAGGCGCTCAGCGGGCCGATGCAGAAGCTGCTCGATGGTGGATTCATCCAGGCCGTCAAACTCGTGGTGGATCAAGCCGGGTTCAACGCCGATCCGCGGATACGGGCCTCGCAGGAGATCGCGGTGGCAACGGCGCCGATCGAGTCGCCGATCGGCGTCATCGAGCCCGGGCAGGTCGCTGCCCGTAAGTTCCACTGGGAGGCGCTCGTCGACGGCGAGCCCGTCGTCCGGGTGACCGTCAACTGGTTGATGGGTGAGGAAAATCTCGACCCGGCATGGACTTTCGGGCCCGAGGGGCAGCGCTACGAGATGGAGGTCCGCGGCAATCCCGACTTCACCGTCGCGATCAAGGGATTCCAGGGCGAAGCCGGCGATGACGGCCCAGAGCCTGGCGTGGTGGCCACCGCGGCACACTGCGTGAACTCGATTCCGGCCGTGTGTGCGGCCGAGCCCGGTATCGCGACCTACTTCGATCTGCCGCTCTTCAGCGCGAAGGCCGCGCCTGGATTGCGGTGAGCGCGGTCAGGGCCGCACGAGAATGCGGATCGGATTGCCTTCCTGACGTTCGAGTTTGTCGATTCCGGCCGCGATGTCTTCAAGGGACACGACCTCGCTGATCGAGCGGGACAGATCGAGCCGGCCGAGGGACACCAGTGTCGCGAGCGTCGAAATGTCGACGTTCTGATAACCCAGGTGGCCGAGCACCTGTTTCTGCGTCAGACCGAACATCGACGTCGGGCCTACGGTGGGGGATTCGGCGCTCATCCCGACCGCGACCAGCCGCCCGCCAACGGTCAATTGGCTCAACGCCTGTTCGAACGTCGACCTCAAACCGACCGCGTCGAACGCCACGTCCAGCCCACGGCCGCCGGTCACCTCGGCGATCTCGTCGCCGAGATTCTCGTCGCGCGCGTCGAAGGCGTAGTCGGCGCCCAGCTCAAGCGCACGTTCGAGCACTTCGGGTTTGATGTCGACAGCGACAACGGGCACCGCGCCGACCAACCGTGACAGCTGCACGATGTGGGTGCCGACCCCGCCGAGTCCCCAGACACCGACGGATTCACCGATGCCGACCTTTCCGGTGCGCACGACGGCTCCGTAGGGCGTCGACACCGCGTCGGCCAGAATCGCCGCCTGCTCGAGCGGCACGTTGTCGGGCACCCGGGTGAGTCCAACCGCCTGTGCGACGGTGTATTCGGCCCACGCCCCGTCATAGGCGAAGGCCATCAACTGGATCCGCATGCAGTTGGCGATGTCGCCGCGGCGGCAGTTCGGGCAACTCATACAGGGCCGGCCGGCGGCGACGATCACCCGGTCGCCCTCCGCCCAGCCGGTGACGTCGGGGCCGAGCTTCGCGATGACGCCCGACGCCTCATGCCCCTGCGTCACCACCGGTGCCTGCGCCGGGAAGGTACCGTTGATCAAGCTCAGGTCGGAATGGCAGATCCCGCAGAACGCGACCTTGACGAGAACTTCGCCGGGCCCCGGCTCGGGAATCGGAACATCCTCGACCACAACTGTTTTGGTGTCGGCATAGAAGCGCTCTGCCCGCATGGTGGATGCCATATCGCTCTCCTCGCTCGAGCTACTAACATCAGCGTTCATGTGCCGACTGTTCGGCTTGCATGCCGGGCGCCGTGTGGTGACCGCGACCTTCTGGCTGCTGGATGCACCGGACAACCTCGCCGAGCAAAGCAAGCACAACCCCGACGGTACCGGTCTGGGGGTCTTCGGTGCCGACGGCGCTCCGGTGGTGCGCAAGGAGCCCGTGGCGGCGTGGCAGGACTCCGAGTTCGCCACCGAGGCGCACGATGTATCGGCGACGACTTTCGTCGCACATGTCCGCTACGCGTCGACGGGCGCGCTGGACGTGGTGAACACCCATCCGTTCCTGCAGGACGGACGGATCTTCGCGCACAACGGCGTGGTCGAGGGTATGGACGCGCTCGACGCCCGGCTACGTGAGTTGGGTGTCGACGGGCTCGTGGGGGGCCAGACCGACTCTGAACGCGTCTTCGCACTGATCACCGCGGCCATCCGGGCGCGTCACGGCAACATCGGTGCCGGCATCGTCGACGCGATCGGCTGGTTGGCCGACAACGTCCCCGTCTACGCCGTGAACATCCTGCTCAGCACGGCCACCGACATCTGGGCACTGCGCTACCCCGAAACCCACGAGCTGTACGTGCTCGACCGGCGGCGTGCCGTCGAAAAGCGCCTGCGGTTACACAGTCGTCGCATCCACGCCGAATCCGAGCACCTGACCACAATGCCGTCAGTCGTGTTCGCCAGTGAGCCGATGGACGGCGAGCATTGGCGGCTCATCGCCCCCGGCGAACTCGTGCACGTCGATGCCGATCTGGAAATCCATCGGCAGGTGGAGTTCCCCGAACCGCCGCGTCGTCAACTGCGCCGCGACGAGCTCAGCGCCAAGGCGGCCGCGTCGCAGCACACCTAGCCCTGGCACACTCGGGCCATGTCGAAACGTGCGCTGGTACTCGCGGGTGGCGGTATCGCGGGAATCGCTTGGGAGACCGGAATTCTGCGAGGCATCGCCGACGAATCGCCGAACACGGCACGCGCGCTGCTGGCCAGTGATGTGCTGGTGGGCACCTCGGCGGGCTCGACCGTGGCCGCTCAGCTGGGCAGCGGACTGAGCCTCGACGAGCTTTATGACCGTCAGATCGACGCGGTCTCAGCTGAGCTGAACCCGGGCGTGGGCATCGACGGCATCACCGAGCTGTTCGTCACGGCGATGCTCACCCCGAACACCACCAAACAGCAGAAGTTGCAGCGCATCGGCGAGATCGCGCTCGATGCGCCGACGGTTGACGAGCCGGTACGCCGGGAGGTCATTGCCGCACGGCTGCCCTCGCACGATTGGCCCGACCGCGTGCTGCGGATCTCGGCGATCGACATCGCGACGGGCGAGTTGGTCGGGTTCGACCGCGACTCCGGGGTCGAACTCGTCGACGCGGTCGCGGCCAGCTGCGCCGTGCCGGGCGCGTGGCCGCCGGTGACGATCGACGGCCGCCGCTACATGGACGGCGGGGTCGGCAGCAGCGTCAACATGGAATTGGCCGACGACTGTGACAGCGCGGTCGTGCTCGTGCCGTCGGGCCGCTCGGTGCCGTCACCGTTCGGTGGTGGTGGCACCGCCGCGGAGATCGAGGACTTCGACGGGACGGCGCTCGGCATCTTCGCCGACGACGACGCACTCGAAGCGTTCGGAGCCAACCCGCTCGACCCGGCTTGCCGCGTGCCGTCGGCAAGGGCAGGCCGTGCTCAGGGCAGGCGGGTCGCCGCCGAGATCGCGGCTTTCCTGGCCTGATCAGCCGTCGAGTGCCCGGGCCGTCAAGTCCTGGCCGACGGCGATCACCTCCGCTGCCCGGTTGAACTCGAGGCTGCGGCACACCGTGCGGGGAACTTCGATCATCAGGTCGGGCGGGTAGGCCGCCAGCGTGTGACGCGCGAGCGCGGCCTGCGCGATGTCGATGGTCCGGTACATCACCTCGAAGCTTCCCAACCGCGGAACCCCTACCGCCTCCGGGATCTCGGGCAGGTCGCCGTCCGGCTCGGCTTCGTCACCGGGTTCGGGTACCGACGCCCCGAACCGGCTGAGCACGGCACGTGCCGTCGGCCGGTCGAGCACGTTGCGCACCGACGCGGTGTCGAGCACGGCCGAGGTGCTGCGCATCATGCGGTTGAGCCATTCGGTGGTGGGACGCGGGCCGGGCTCGGTCGCGGGTGTCTCGGGCTCGCTGCCCGAGACGCTCACCGCGATCGTCAGATCCGCGTTGACCGCGGCGATCGGTGCCATGGGAAGTGGGTCCAGGATGCCGCCGTCGCCGAGCAGCCGGCCGTCGAGCACATGCGGCGCGATCACGCCGGGAATGGCGATCGACGCGCGGATCGCGGCGTCGACCGGCCCGCGCTGCAGCCACACCGACTTCCCGGAGATCAGATCCGTCGCGACCGCGGTGTAGGGGATCGGCAGTTCCTCGATGGTCGCCTCGCCGAGGATGTCGCGTACCTTGTCGAGAATCTTTTCGGCCCGCAGGATCCCCGCGGCCGTGATCGACGGATCCAGCAGGCGCAGCACCGCACGCTGTGTCAGAGTGCGTGCCCAATCGGCGAAGTCGTCGAGCTTTCCCGCCGCGTACAGGCCGCCCACCAGTGCGCCCATCGATGAGCCGGATATGCCGACGATGTCGTAACCGCGTTCGCGGAGTTCGTTGATGACGCCGATGTGCGCATAGCCGCGCGCGCCACCGCTGCCGAGGGCCAACGCAACTCGCATGTCTTCATTGTGCGCTGACGACGGCGCTACGGGATCACCGGCACGAGAAGCCGAGCCTGTCGTGCCGGGCCCCAGTGCAGGGTGCAGACGCCTCGCGAACGGCGTTCATACCAGGCCGGGAATTGACCGGTGAGTGGATTGCGGGGCCACAGCCAGCGCCCGGCGACCACCAGGCGCAATTGCTCACCGGCTCGGAACAACGTCGACGATGGCCCGAGCGGAATATCCACGCGCACAACTGCTCCGGGCTGCACCGGCTCGCTGTGAGTGAACGCACGGACCGGTTGGAAGGGGCGGGACTTCGATTCGCCGAGCGCGCGCAGCGACAGCCGCGCCCAGCCGGTGGTCACCCGGTCGCGGCCGAAACCGTAGGAACCCTCGAACGGCACGTAGTCCGGACCACGCCATTTCTCCACGCCGACGAACAGGTCGGCGTCCCCGGCCTCGGTCGAGACGAACAGTCGTAGCGCCATCGGGCCGGTGATCTCGGTGTCGGTCGACATCGTCCAACCGAAACGAACTGCAGCTGAACGCAAGTCGAATTCTCTTGAGCCCGGTGCGCCGGCCGGCTCGGTGACCAGACCCGCCTCGGTGAGATAACGGGGTGTCCACTGCGTGGACTCCAGTGGCCAGGCGGTCTCGGCGCGCACACCCGCGACGCGGTCTCGGCTTTCCCGAACCTCCAGTCGCACGCGCGGAAGTGCGGGGCGGGTGCCGCCGCGCAGGTGCCGGTCCAGGAAATCGAATTGTGCCTGCAGGGCCTCATCGGAATAGAACGCCGCCCACTTGCCGTCCCGGTGCGTGAACAGGTGGCGTTCTGCCGAGCTGATCCGTTCGAAGCCCCGGATCGATCCGCGGCTGTGGAGGTTGTTGTCGGAGAAGCTGCCGCAGATGAGGGCGGGCACCTCGATGCGGTCCAGCGCGGGCACGAGTGAGCGCCACCATTCGTCGTACCGCGGCCGGTTCGTATTCTCCTTGCCGAGTTCATATTTGAGCCGTGCCGCCTTGAGCCCGCGGCCCCACATCTTCACGAAGCCGACTTCTTGGATGCCGCCAGGCCGCAGTAGGTCACGGTAGGGATCGGTCATGCCTTCCCACGGCACGATCGCCTTGAGGTGCGGGGGCTTGAGCGCGGCCGCTTTCCACTGCGAGATCGCCAGATACGACACGCCGATCATGCCGACCGCCCCAGTGCTCCATGGCTGTGCGGCCGCCCACTCGACGAGGTCGTAGACATCCTCGCCCTCTTGGTCGGACAGCAGTGAACCCACCCCGCCCGAGGTGCCCGCACCTCTGAGATCGCAGTTCACCGTGGCGAATCCGCGGGCAGCCCACCATGCCGGGTCCGGAGCCTCCCAACTCGTCAGCGTCGAAAACCGGACCGGGTTGGGCTGCCGAAGCACGCGGTACTGGAACGGCAGTGAATACCCCTTGCCTCGCTTGCGCTTGGTGGGCAGTTTGTCCTTGCCGTACGGGTGCGCGCACAACAGCACCGGAAACCGATCGTCGGAGGCGGGCACGTGAACGTTGACCCTCAGCACGGTGCCGTCGCGGGTGGGCACCTCCACGTCGTGGTGGACCCGGACGGCGCCGGGTGCCGGCTCATAGACCTCGACGGGCGAACGCACGATTCCACGCAGGCGCGTCAGCGCATAACGCGCGGCACCTGGACGTTTCCACGGACGATCCAGTGCGACGGCATCGGGCGGCATAGTGCGTCACGCTACGGCCGCTGGAAATTCAACGCAAGGGGAAATTCGGTCTTCGGTTCCGCCGAGGCGGTCTCGAGTGACTCTGGTCGTCGAGCGCAAGCTGATCGCCCAGTGCCACAGCGCTATTCGCGGTTCCCTGGCACCCGATCACCGTACGATCCGGTGGTTGCGGGCAGCCACCGGGCGAGTATCGCCCGCCGAGCGGCCAACCGTGGCAAGGTTGTTCAGCATGAGCGTGCCAGCAAGGGCAACGGCGGCCGTGCGCAAGCTCGGCAAACCCACGCCTCGCGACGCGATCGCCGGCCTCGTGACCGGATTGTTCTCCATCCCCGAAGGCATGGCGTACGCGAGCATCGGCGGATTCAACCCGGTGGCCGGGTTGTACGCAGGCGTGGTGCCGGGGATCATCGGCTCGCTGTTCGCCCGCACCGTGCTGATGGTGACGACGCTGACCAGCGCGATCGCGCTCACCTCGCGCAGTGTGTTGCACGACGCCGGACTCGATCCCGCCGACCCGGCCAACGTCGCCGCGCTCGCCATCGTCGTCGGCATCGTGATGCTCGTGTTCGGGCTGCTGAAGTTCGGTTCGATCATGAGTTTCGTCTCGAACGCGGTGATGACCGGGTTCTCGACCGGCATCGCGCTGCAGATCATCGCCGGCGTGCTGGGCGACGCCACCGGCTACAAACCGCAGAGCGGCAACACAATCGGCAAGTTCATCGATTCGCTGGCCCACATCGGGCTGTGGTCGGGCGCTGCGGTCGCGGTCGCGCTCGGAACCGTTGCGGTGTGGGCCGTCTTCCACTTCATCAAACCGCTGGAGTCGTTCGCCACTCTGCTTGCGCTGGTGGTTGTCACCGCCGTGGTGGCGATGGCAAAAGTCGATGTGGAAACCGTCGGCGACATCGCCTCGATCATGAATTCGCTTCCACCGGTGACCGTTCCGAACTTCGCGGCCATGCCGGAGTTGCTCATGGGCGGTGTCGCGGTCGCGCTCGTCGCACTCGCCCAGGCCGCGGGTATCTCGGCCGCGGTACCCAACCCCGATGGCAGCCGCACCAACATGAACGGCGACTTCCTCGCACAGGGCGCCGCCAACGCGGTCGGCGGCTTCTTCGGGGCGCTGCCGACCGGTGGGTCATTGTCACGCACCGGGGTCGCCACGTCCGCGGGTGCTCAGACGCGGTGGGCCGGCATCTTCGCCGGCATCTGGCTCGCCCTGCTGGTGCTGATCGCCGGTTCGGCCGCAGAGATCATCCCGATGCCGGTGATCGGCGGACTCATCCTGGTGATCGGCGCCGAACTCGTCGTCGGCCGGTGGAAGGACATCAAGCTGGTGCTGCGGGTCGCTCCGCTGTCCGCGCTGGCCATGCTGATCACATTCGCCGCGACCACGCAGCTGCCGCTGCACACCGCCATCCTGATCGGTGTCATCACCTCGCTGGTGCTCTACTGCGCAAAGGCGGCGAAGTCCGCACAGCTGATGGCGTTGGAGCCCGACAACGGCGGCTGGCGCAGCGTGCCGGTGCCCGAACAGTGCGCAAGCAACGACGTCACGATCCTGCACTACGCCGGTGTCGGGCTGTTCGCCGAAGTGGCCCGCATCGACGAGGATTGGCCGCGTGCCGAGGGGAGCACCAACGCCGTCGTCGTACTGAGCATGCGTGCGCTGCCCGATGTGCCGTCGTCGGTCGCGATCAAGGCACTGCGCCGCTGGGGCGGCGAGCTCAAGGCCAACAACGGGCGACTGATCGTCAGCGGCGTCGATTCGGCGACCGCAGAGGTGCTGCGACGCGGCGACCTCGACGATCTGCTCGGTCCCGATGGCATCGTGCCCGCCACCGATCGCGTGTTCGGGGCGCTGGACACGGCCGTCGCGCAGGGCCACGCCTGGATCGCCGCCCAGCGGGGCGAGCCTGGTGATTTAACGCAACGTGATTCGAACTAGCTGCACAGCTGGTCGGCCGCGGCCTGGACCGCCACGATGACGGCCGCCTGCCGCGCCGGCTCAAGCTCCGCCCATGGCTTGTTGTAGGTGCCCGGACCGGGGGCAGCGTCCGGCGCCTGCAGGCTCGCGAGGTACGGCTCGATCTGGGCTTTGGGATCGCCGCCCTTCTCGTCCATCCACACCTTGGCGGCGTGACAGGCCTGGAAGTACTCCTCTTCCGTGGACTGCGCGTCCGCGCCGACCGCCGTCGTGACCCCACCGGGCGACACCGCGACCTCACCCGGCGCAGCCGTCGGAGTCGGCGACTCGGCCGTGGTGGTCGCTGTCGTCGCCGGTGCCGAGGACTCCTGCGAACGGTCTTTGTCATCCCCCGACGAACATCCGACGAGCAGGCTGAGACCGGCCGCCGCGACGGCTCCGGCGGTCGCCCGCGACACCCACGTGTAACTGCGCATGCCGCCAATCTATGCAACACTGGCGGCCGTGACGGAAAGGACCGGATATCAGGAGTGTTGTCGGGCTCGGTAGAGCACCGACCGACCTCCCTTTCCACCCGTCATTCCTGGAGTCCTTCCATGCTTTCCACCGTTCCTACGGTTGCGCCCAGTTTTGTCCCCGCCGTGTCCGCGCCCACCCGGCTGCGGTTGCCCGATCTGTTGAACACCACCGACCGCGCGGCCGACGACGTGCTGTCCGGTCGTTACGACCGGATGCTGCGCGGGCTGCCCGAGGACGAACGTTGGTACACCCGGCTCGTCGGTAACGACGAGCTCGATGTCTGGCTGATCAGCTGGGTGCCCGACCGGTCCACCGAGTTGCACGATCACGGCGGCTCGCTCGGTGCGTTGACCGTGGTTTCCGGCACATTGACCGAAACCCGCTGGGACGGTGAGGGGTTGAAGCGCAGGCAGTTGTCCGCCGGAAGTCAGGCGGCGTTCCCGCTGGGCTGGGTGCACGACGTCGTGCGGGCACCTGGCCCGGTCAGCGGTCCGACGCTGAGCGTCCACGCCTATTCACCACCGTTGACCGCGATGTCGTACTACGAGGTGACATCGCGAAAGACCCTGCGGCGCAGCCGCACTGAACTCACCGACGCGCCGGAGGGATGACGATGAGCCGTATCGACGCAGTGCTCGAGGCGGCGCGTGCCCGCCTGGACCGCCTGCCCGCGGCAGACGTGCCCGCCGCGCTTGCGGACGGGGCCGTGCTGGTCGACATCCGCCCCGCCGCGCAGCGTGCCCGCGAAGGGGAGGTCGACGGCGCGCTGGTGATCGAACGCAATGTCCTGGAGTGGCGGTGTGATCCGACGTCTGATGCGCGGATCCCGCAGGCGGTCGACGACGATGTGTACTGGGTGATCCTGTGCTCGGAGGGCTACACGTCGAGCCTGGCCGCGGCGTCGCTGTTGGACCTGGGCCTGCACCGGGCCACCGACGTCATCGGCGGATATCACGCGCTGGTCGCCAGCGGTCAGGTGTGACGGGCGGTTTCGCGGTCGCGTGGCGCGCCGGCGGATCTGAGCATGGGTGCCTTCCTGCCCGCCTATGCGCGACTTTGTCGCGGAAATCGCCACACGGGTCCCAGCGATAGCTGGCGCAACACGCCTGGAATCCCAGCGGCCGCAATGAGCGCATTGGCAACTCTGGCAACGGTTTTCGGGCTGCCCGCTTGTCAGCGACTTTGTCGCTGATAGGTGGACAGCCCAAAACCTGTGACGATCGTGGCCAACGTCGTCAGAGGTGCCGGTGTGACTACCGGTCTGGGGCCTACGTGCCTGATGTGGCCCAAGGGGTGCTTTCCGCGACTTTGTCGCTAATAGCCGGGCAGACCGCCAGTGGCCACCCCCGGCCCCGAAACACCGAGCGCTCAAGCATTTTCGTTACTGGTCAGCAACGGCCGCAGCTTTTCGGTTTTCTCCGGCGTCCAGCCGGGCGGCTGCATGATCGCCGCCCACGCGTTGGCGACATCCTTGACGAAGACGTGGCCGTGGCCGTCGGGCACCTCGACCGCAACCGCCATGTCGGCCGACACCTGCAGGAACGTCACCACCGGAATCCACTCCATGCGGGGTGACACGTCATAACCGCGGGGTTCGCGCAGCCAATCCGGTTTGGAGAACAGCAGATCCGGCGTCCACCACGAGATCGGATCGGACGCGTGCTGCAGATACACCACACGCGGGTTGCCCCACGGCTTGTCGGGGCGGTCCAGGTTCTGGGCCTCGGCGCTGAAACGCACGTTCTCGCCGTTGTCGTAGATCGGCAACCACTCGGGTGATCCGGCATCGCGCTCACGGGTGAGGGTGGTCCAGATCGTGTTCTTGAACGTCGGGCCCGAGAACAGGGCACCGTCGGTGCGGGCGATGAGGTTGTTGAGCGCCAGGAACGGGGCCTCGCCACCGAATGAGCCGAGACTCTCGCCGAACACCACGAGCTTGGGTCGGCGGTCCTCGGGCAGTTCACGCACGAGCGCGTCGATCGCCTCGAACAGCGCCTGGCCGGCCTGGCGGGCGTTCTCCTGGTCGACGAGGAACGACAGCCAGCTCGGCAGGAACGAGTACTGCATCGACACGATCGCGGTGTCGCCGTTGTACATGTACTCCAGAGCCGAGGCTTCGGCCTCGTTGATCCAGCCGGTTCCCGTGGTCGTCGCGACCGCGATCACCGCACGATCCAGGCCACCCATACGCTGCAACTCCCGCGCCGCGAGAGCCGCGGTGGCCTGGATGCCGTCAGCGGAATGCAGGCCCGCGTAAGCCCGGATGGGTTCGACGGCGGGAGTTCCGTTGAATCGCGAGATCTGCTCGACGCTGGGACCGCCGGAGACGAAGACACGGCCTTGATGGCCCAGCGATTCCCAGCTCGTGAGCGATTGCGGGCCACCGGACCGCAGCACCGAATTCGGTGCCGCGAAATCCGGGTCGGTCTCGTCGTTGATGGCGGCGAAGGTCTTGTTGATGGTGTCCATCGCGACGCGTACCACCACGCCGTTGAGGAGTGCGATGGACAAGGCGAGCAGCAGTGCCACCACGACCACGGCCGAAACGCGGGGCGGCAGAAAACGATCCAGCTTCTGGTCGAGGAAACGCACGAGCTTGCCGATCAGCTGGCCGATCTCGACCAGCACGAACAACACCACGATCGACAGCACGGCCGTCAGCGGGTGATCCCAGAACCCGAGGCGGGGCACTCCCATGAGGTCGCGGACGTCGTCCTGCCACACGTGGAACCAGATGATCATCAGGATCTGGCCGATCATCCCGACCACGACGAGAGCCACCCACGCCCACCTCGGCGCTTTGGGGCTGGTCTCGGCCGAGCGCATGTACCGCACCAACCACACGCCGAACACGCCGAGCCCGTAGCCGATCGCCCCGGCGCCGCCGCTGACCAGTCCCTGGAACAGCGGACCGCGCGGCAGCAGCGACGGAGTCAACGACAACCAGATGAATACCAAGCCCACCGCGGTGCCGAAGAACGTGTAATGGCGCACCCACCACATCGGCTTTTCGGCAGGTGCGGGTGTCGCCTCGTCCTCGGAGATTTCGGCAGTGTCTGCAGTGCTTTCCCCGGCGGTCACCCGTCGACTTTAGCGATGGGTGAAGTTGGCGGCGCGCTTCTCGGTGAACGCGGCCATGCCTTCTTTCTGATCGGCAGTGGCAAACGCCGAGTGGAACAGCCTGCGCTCGTAGAGCAGGCCCTCGGTAAGGCTCGATTCGAACGCGCGATTGACCGCCTCCTTGGCCATCCGCGAGGCCGAAAGCGACATCCCGGCGATGGTTTCGGCGACGGCGAGCGCCTCATCGATCAGCGAGTCCGCAGGAACCAAGCGTGACACCAGACCGGCGCGCTCGGCTTCGGTGGCGTCGATGGTGCGCCCGGTCAGGATCAAGTCCATGGCCTTGGCCTTGCCGATGGCACGGGTGAGGCGCTGTGAGCCGCCCATGCCGGGCAGGACACCGAGCTTGATCTCGGGCTGGCCGAACTTCGCGGTGTCGGCGGCGATCAGGATGTCGCACATCATCGCGAGCTCGCAGCCGCCACCGAGTGCGTACCCGGCGACCGCGGCGATCGTGGGGGTGCGGGTCGCGGCGAACTTCGACCACAGCTCGAAGAAGTCGGCCGAGTAGACGTCGGCGAAGGACAGCTCGGCCATCTCCTTGATGTCCGCTCCCGCGGCGAAGGCCTTCTCGTTGCCCGTGACGATGATCGCGCCGACGCCCGGATCCTTGTCGAGTTCGGCTGCGGCCGTGGTGACTTCGGTCATCACCTGGCTGTTGAGGGCGTTGAGCGCCTTGGGCCGGTTCAGCGTGATGGTGGCGACCCGGCCGGTGCGGGTGACCAGGATTGTCTCGAAGTCGCTCATTTCTTCTCCTCCTCGAACGTCAGGTCGGGATCTGCCGGAACGAAGTATGCGTCGACATCGGCCTGGGTCACCTCTGCGATCGACGAAGGCGACCACTTCGGATTCCGGTCCTTGTCGACCAATTGGGCGCGAATGCCCTCGACCAGGTCATGGGAACGCAGCGACGCGCACGACGTCCGGTACTCCTGGCGCAGCACATCCTCGAGCGTGTCGAGTTTCGCGGCGCGGCGCACGGCTTCGAGCGTCACGGCGAGAGATACGGGGGAGCGGGTCGCGATCAGGTTGGCCGCGTCATTGGCGGGGTCCGCTTCGTGGTTCTGCAGCGCAGCCACGATGTCACCGACCGTGTCGCCGGAGTAGCAGTCGTCGATCCACTCGCGTTGTGCGAGTAGCGGGCTGGGTGGCGGTTCGACGGCGTAGGCCGCGAGTGCCTTATCGACACCCTCGTCGACGATGGCCTCGGTGAAGTCGGCGAGTTTGTCGTGGGGCACAAAGTGATCGGCGAAGCCCATCGCGATCGCGTCGGCGCCCGAGAACGGCGCACCCGTGAGCGCGGCGTGCAGGCCGAGCGCGCCGGGTGCGCGCGACAGCAGGTACGTGCCGCCGACGTCGGGAATGAACCCGATACCGACCTCGGGCATCGCCATCTTGGTCGTGTCGGTCGCGACGCGCACGCTGCCATGTGCGGCCACGCCGACGCCGCCGCCCATCACGATGCCGTCCATGAGTGCGACATACGGCTTGGGGTATTTCCCGATCCGCGAGTTGAGGAGATATTCGTCGTACCAGAACCGACGTGCGTCGGCGCCGCCCGCCTTCGCGCTGTGGTAGATCGCCACGACGTCGCCGCCGGCGCACAGGCCGCGTTCACCGGCGCCCGTCAGCAGCACGGTGTGCACCGAGTCGTCGTCCTCCCAGGCGTCGAGCGCCTCGGCGATGCCGGCGACCATGACCTCGTTGAGGGAGTTGATCGCCTTGGGACGATTCAGCGTGAGGATGCCGACGCCGTTGCGGACATTTACTAGGATGTCCTCGTTTTCTGTCACGGTTTGCAATCTAGTTCGATGCCCACCGGTCGCGCGCGCCGGGTAGGGTTTGCCTCAAGATCAAACCTGGAAGTTTCCTGAGAGATATCTGGCGTCGACGGGAACCGCTCGGGATCATTGATCGTTGAACCCGTAGTTCTTAACCGAACACGTCTCATAAGAGAGGAACCCGACGGTGCGCGAGACCAGCAACCCGGTATTCCGCAGCCTGCCGAAGACGCAGGGCGGATACGCACAATTCGGTACCGGAGCCGCCGGCTTCGGTGCGCAGCAGGTGCACGCACAGCAGTATGCACCTGAGTACCTCGACCAGCAGCAGACGGGCGTGTCGCGGCCGCTGACCATCGACGACGTCGTCACCAAGACCGGCGTCACGCTGGGCGTGCTGTCGATCGTCGCCGTCGTCTCCTACTTCCTGGTGTCCGGCAACATGGCGCTGGCCGCGCCGTTCACCCTGATCGGTGGCATCGGCGGCCTCGTCCTCGTCCTGATCGCGACCTTCGGCCGCAAGCAGGACAACCCGGCGATCGTGCTGACCTACGCCGCTCTTGAGGGCCTGTTCCTCGGTGCGGTGTCGTTCCTGCTCACCTTCAACATCCAGGGCGCCAGCGCGGGCGGGCTGATCAGCCAGGCCGTCCTCGGCACCTTCGGCGTGTTCTTCGGCATGCTCGTCGTCTACAAGACCGGCGCCATCCGCGTGACGCCTAAGTTCACCCGCATGCTGATCGCCGCCATGATCGGCGTCGTCGTCCTCGCCCTCGGCAACTTCGTGTACGCGCTGTTCACCGATGGCGCGGGCCCGCTGCGCGACGGTGGCCCGATCGCGATCATCTTCTCGCTCGTCTGCATCGGCCTGGCAGCGTTCAGCTTCCTGCTCGACTTCGATGCCGCTGACCAGATGATCCGTGCCGGTGCGCCGGAGAAGGCTGCGTGGGGCATCGCCCTCGGCCTGACCGTCACCCTGGTGTGGCTGTACATCGAGATCCTGCGGCTGCTGTCTTACTTCAACAACGACTAGCAGCCCTACCCCGAGAAAGGCGTCCGCGATTGCGGGCGCCTTTTTCATATGGGTTGAGTGCCGAGACTGCGCACAGATCGCTATTTCCGGCGGATTCGCGATCTCAGCGCAGACTCGGTGCCATCCACAAGCCGTGATTCGTCCACAGCCTTCGTCGCAGTGCTGCTTTCGCTGGGTGGCTTGTCGGCGCGGACCGAGACGCTCGCGGCATGAATCTCGACTGGCCGTTCATCGGCAGCGAAGCCGTGCAGGCCGGCGTCGTGAAGAAACACCAATTGCGCTCGCAGTACAGCGCGGTGTTTCCGAACGTTTACGTTCCGAATGAC
Organism: Mycolicibacterium wolinskyi; assembly: GCF_002101965.1. GTDB lineage: Bacteria > Actinomycetota > Actinomycetes > Mycobacteriales > Mycobacteriaceae > Mycobacterium > Mycobacterium wolinskyi. The sequence continues at coordinate 113,638 of NZ_LQQA01000010.1, read as the reverse complement.
GTCAGATTGGAGCTCGTCGACCGTGCGCGGGCGGCCTGGCTGTGGTCACGACGGCAAGGGGTGATCGCCGGGCTCAGCGCGTCCGGACTGCACGGTGCGGAGTGGGTCGACGAGTCGTCGCCGATCGAGCTGCTGTGGTCAAATGCTCGCCCGCCGAAGGGATTGCGCACATACGACGTTCTGCTCGCCGACGACGAACGCACGTTGCGCTGTGGTCTGCCGGTCACCTCGGCGGAGCGCACGGCTTTTGACATCGGCCGTCGAGGCCGGCTCGATGACGCGGTGGCCAGGCTCGATGCTCTGGGTAACGCCACGAATTTCAAGCCGGACGAGGTGATCGCCATCGCGCGCAGGTATCCGGGTGCCCGCGGTATTCGGCAGCTGTCGATGGCGCTCGACCTCTATGATGCGGGCGCTCAATCACCAAAGGAAACATGGCTGCGGCTTTTGGTGATTCGAGCCGGATATCCACGTCCGGCAACCCAGATACCGGTGCGTAGCCCGGACCGACGCCGACGGTACTACCTCGACTTGGGCTGGAAAGCGCACAAGCTCGCGGTCGAGTACGACGGTGAGCAACACCGCGTAGACCCGAAACAGTTCGCGTACGACATCATTCGCTCAGAGGACCTCGAAGCCCTCGGCTGGACCCGGGTCCGAGTGACGAAGCGCCACAGCACGGGCGAGGTTCTCCAACGGCTCGCGCGGGCGTGGGCGGCGAGTCTGCGCACAGATCGCAAAATCTCGTGAAAACGCGATCTGTACGCAGACTCGACGAAACGAAAACTAGCTCAAGCGCTCCACAACCATCGCCATACCCTGGCCGCCACCGACACACATGGTCTCGATGCCGAAGGTCTTGTCGTAGGTCTGGAGGTTGTTGAGGAGCGTGGCGGTGATGCGGGCCCCGGTCATGCCGAAGGGGTGGCCGAGGGCGATGGCGCCACCGGACACATTGAGCTTGTCCTCGTCCATGCCGAGTGCGCGGGCCGAGCCGAGCACCTGGACCGCGAACGCCTCGTTGATCTCGTACAGGTCGATGTCGCCAATTGTCATGCCGGCGTTGGCAAGCGCCTTCTTGACGGCTTCGATCGGGCCGAGGCCCATGATCTCGGGGGACAGGCCCGAGACACCGGTCGAGACGATGCGCGCGAGCGGGGTGAGGCCGAGATCGCGGGCCCGCTCGTCGCTCATCACGACGAGCGCGGCGGCGCCGTCGTTGAGCGGGCATGCATTGCCCGCGGTCACTGTGCCGTTGGGCCGGAACACCGGCTTGAGCTGGCTGATCTTCTCGTAGCTCGTGCCGGCACGCGGGCCGTCGTCCTTCGACACGACCGTGCCGTCGGGCAGCGTCACGGGAACGATCTCGCGCTCGAAGAAGCCGTTGTTGATGGCCTCCTCGGCGCGGTTCTGTGACCGCACGCCCCAGTGGTCCTGATCCTCGCGGCTGATGCCGGTGTGCAGGGCGACGTTCTCGGCGGTCTGGCCCATGGCGATGTAGACGTCGGGGATGAGGCCGTCCTCGCGGGGATCGTGCCACTCCTCGGCGCCCGCCGCGGCCTGATCCGAGCGCGCCATGGCGTCGGCGTACACCGGGTTCTTGGTGTCGGGCCAGCCGTCGGCGTTGCCCTTGGCGAATCGCGACACGGTCTCGACGCCGGCCGAGATGAACGCGTGGCCCTCACCGGCCTTGATCGCGTGGAACGCCATGCGGGTGGTCTGCAGCGACGACGAACAGTAACGGTTGACGGTGGTGCCGGGCAGGAAGTCATAGCCCAGCTGCACCGCGACGGCACGGCCGATGTTGAATCCGGACTCGCCGCCGGGCTGACCGCAGCCCATGATGAGGTCGTCGATATCGCGTGGATCCAGCGCGGGCACCTTGTCCAGCACGGCCTTGACCATCTGGGCGGCGAGGTCGTCGGGCCGCATATCGACGAGCGATCCCTTGTTGGCCCGGCCGATCGGCGAGCGGGCAGTGGCGACGATGACGGCTTCAGGCATGACGGGCTCCTAGATCGAGTAGCTAGCTAGAACCTAGCTCGCAGACACCACGACGGGCGCGGGCACCCCGGTCGAGCGCCGCCACAGCCTGCTCATGCTGCCGAGCCGGGTCAGCAACGTGCTGGTATCGGCGGCACCGGTTTCGAGCGCCGCGTCACCGTCCCACTCGCCCAACGCATTACACAACGCAGGCAGCAGCTGTTTGGCCGCCAGGGCATAGCCGGCCGCCGACGGGTGGAACATGTCCTCGGAGAACAGCAGCTCAGGCGCTTTGTAGAACTCGGGCGCCAGCAGGTCGGAGAACGGCACGGGGACGCCGCCGGCGGCGCGCACGGCTCCCGCCTGGGCCCGCGCCAGGCGCAACCCGCGGCCACGCGTGTACCAGCGCAGCGGCTGGGGGATCGCGGTGATCACGCCGAAGTCCGGGCAGGTGCCGACGACGACGACCGCGCCCGCCGACCGTAATCGGCGCACCGCGGCGCCCAGCCTGCGCGCCGACGCGCCGATGCCGTTCGGCCTGGTGATGTCATTGGCGCCGATCATGATGACCGCGGCGTCCGGTGGCGGCCCCGCCACGAACATCGCGTCGATCTGGCCTGACAACCCCTTCGACGTGGCGCCGACAATCGCCTTGGTGCTCAACCGGATTCGCTTGCCGAGCTGTTCGGCGACACCGCGCGCCAGCAGCACGCCGGGCACCTCGTCGGCGACATGGCAGCCGTAGCCGGTGGCGGTCGAGTCACCGAAAATCATCAGGTGCACGTCGAACGGGACACCGCGCTCCCACCGTTCCACGGGACCCCCGCCGGGTGAATACACGCCGTCGGCGCGCGGCGGGATGTCCCAGGACTTCGGGATGACCTGGCGAGCCTTGTCGGCCTGCCCGGACAGCAGGTTGCGCGCCCCGATGTACGCGGAGCCGGTCGACGCGAGCATGGCTGCGGCCGCCAGAGCGACAGTTGACCGACGCACGCGAGGAGCATCACTGCTTGAGCCCACGGGGCCATTTTAGGGGTGAAGGAGAGGGTTCTCCGCGTGGCGAGGTGGCCGGGCGATCACGGTGCGGTATCAACTGCGGTATCAAAACAATCTATTTGATTGTTGAACAGATTAGAGATGTCAAGCTAAGTTACCCGGGTTGTCTGAGTGACTTTGCACACCGAGCACTACAAAGGCGTAGGAAGTGGTGGCGATGACCGCACCGAGTAAGGTATCCAGGTCTCATCATGCTGGCATAAGCCCAGCTAGAGCCTATCGCGGGCGCAAGTATCCGGTCAGTGACTCGGCGCCGGTCGAGGTCGTGGAAGACGGCACGAGCATCGGCGGCCGGCTCGCTTCGCTGGCAGCCATGCTGACAATCCGTCCGACACTGGCAATCGGTAGCCATGTTCCGCATCTGCCGTGGCCGTTCGGAGTCGTCAACTTCGCCGCGCGGCTCCTGCGCCCGGTGCCCGGCACCATCAAGGCCACGATCTCGCTGCCGAACTGCACCGCGCAGCTCGTGCGCGCGGCGGGCGTGCTGCCCGCGGACGGCAAGCGTAGCGTCATCCTGTACCTGCACGGCGGCGCGTTCCTGGTGTGCGGGGCCAACACGCACTCGGGCATCGTGACGTCGCTGTCGGAATACGCCGACAGCCCGGTCCTGGTCGTGGACTACCGGATGGTCCCGAAGCACTCGGTGGGCACGGCTCTCGACGACTGCTACGACGCGTACCGCTGGCTGCGGCTCACCGGCTACGAGCCCGATCAGATCGTGATCGCAGGCGACTCCGCCGGCGGCTATCTCGGTCTGGCGCTGGCCGAACGGCTGCTCGACGAAGGCGAATCGCCGGCAGCTCTGGTCACCATGTCGCCGTTGTTCGAAATCGACAACCGGACCCGCGCGAATCATCCGAACATCCGCCGCGACGCGATGTTCCCGGCCAAGGCGTTCGACGCACTGGTCGAACTCGTCGCAGCCGCGGCCACCCGCAAGGGCGAGGAGATCTACGAGCCGCTCGACCACATCGAGCCGGGACTGCCGCGCACGCTCATCCATGTGTCCGGGTCCGAGGTGCTGATCAGCGATGCGCGCAAAGCCGCGCACCAGCTCGCCGCGGCCGGTGTTGCGGTCGAGGTCCGCGTTTGGCCCGGTCAGATGCATGTCTTCCAGATCGCCGGGCCGATGGTGCCAGAAGCGAAGCGCTCGTTGCGCCAGATCGGTGAGTACATTCGAGAGGCGACCTGGTAGGCCGAACGCGGGCCTGAGACCATGGACATATGCGCATCGCCCGCCACGTCAGTGAGCTCATCGGCAACACCCCTCTGGTCGAGCTGAACTCCGTTGTCCCAGAAGGTGCAGGCCGGGTTGTGGCCAAGATCGAGTACCTCAACCCGGGCGGCAGCGCCAAAGACCGCATCGCGGTCAAGATGATCGACGCCGCCGAAGCCAGCGGTGAACTCAAACCCGGCGGCACGATCGTCGAGCCGACCTCCGGCAACACCGGTGTCGGGCTGGCTCTGGTCGCTCAGCAGCGTGGTTACAAATGCGTCTTCGTCTGCCCCGACAAGGTCAGCGAGGACAAGCGGAATGTGTTGCGCGCGTACGGCGCCGAGGTCGTGGTGTGCCCGACGGCGGTGCCGCCCGACCACCCCGACAGCTACTACAGCGTGTCCAACCGCCTGGTCACCGAGATCGAGGGCGCCTGGAAACCCGACCAGTACTCGAACCCGATGGGGCCCGAGTCGCATTACGAGACGACGGGTCCGGAGATCTGGGCCGATACCGACGGGCAGGTGACGCATTTCGTCGCGGGCGTCGGCACCGGTGGAACGATCACGGGCGCGGGGCGCTATCTCAAGGAGGTGTCCGACGGCAAGGTCCGGATCGTCGGCGCCGACCCGGAGGGTTCGGTGTACTCGGGCGGCACCGGACGCCCCTATCTCGTGGAGGGGGTGGGGGAGGACTTCTGGCCGTCGGCCTACGACCCCGCGGTGCCCGACGAGATCATCGCGGTCTCGGATGCCGACTCGTTCGACATGACCCGCCGGCTCGCCCGCGAAGAGGCCCTGTTGGTGGGCGGCTCGTGCGGCATGGCAGTGGTGGCCGCGGTGGAGGTGGCGAAGAAGGCCGGTCCCGACTCCCTCGTCGTCGTACTTCTGCCGGACGGCGGACGTGGTTATCTCTCAAAGATTTTCAACGACGCATGGATGTCGTCGTACGGATTCCTGCGCAACCGGCTGGACGGTTCGATCCAGCAGCCGACGGTCGGCGACGTGCTGCGCGGCAAGTCGGGCGCCCTGCCTGATCTCGTGCACACCCACCCGTCGGAGACCGTGCGCGACGCGATCGGCATTCTGCGCGAGTACGGCGTCTCCCAGATGCCGGTGGTCGGTGCCGAACCGCCGGTGATGGCCGGCGAAGTCGCGGGCAGCGTGTCCGAACGCGAACTGCTTTCGGCGGTGTTCGAGGGCCGGGCGAAGCTCGCGGACGCGGTATCCGAGCACATGAGCCCGCCGTTGCCGCTGATCGGTGCGGGCGAGCTCGTGAGCACCGCGGCCAAGACACTGCGCGAGTGTGACGCGGTTATGGTGGTCGAGGATGGCAAACCCGTTGGCGTGCTGACTCGGCACGACCTGCTCGGATTCCTCTCCGAGGGCAGCGGCCGCCGGTAACGAACGCCCCGGAAATTGCTAAGGCTGGACTTCCGGGCTGTGAACATCGCGTGGAATCCCGTGCTGTCAGCGGCTTCTCAGGTAAGGTGAGCTGGCTCAAGGCCAGCAAACTCAATACCGGAAGGCATCCATGACCGGTCGATGTCCACCATCCCCGGATACGACGCACTTGTCGAGCACGCATGTGGTCGTGTCAAAAGGGGTCCGCGGTGCGTAATCTGCCTGTTGAGCCGTTCCGCTCGCGCAACATCTAGGTGCTGGCAGCAAGTAGCGGCCGTGTTGCGGTCGCCATCCGAGATGAGGAGAGCTTTCAACGTGACTGATCAACCGCCGCCTCCTGGGAACTACCCCCCGCCGCCCGAGGGTGGGTACCCGCCGCCTCCTCCGCCCGGTGGTTATCCGCCGCCGCCGCAGCAGGGCGGTTACCCGCCTCCTCCGCCCGGCGCCGGCTACCCGCCGCCTCCGCCGCCGCAGCACGGCGGTTACCCACCGCCCCCGCCGCCGGGAGCACCCGGTGCCTATCCGCCTCCGCCGGGCGGCTACGGGCAGCCGGGCGGTTACCCGCCCGCAGGCGGCCCGGGATTCGGTCCCGGTGCGGGTTACAGTGTGGGCGAGGCGTTCTCGTGGGCGTGGAACAAGTTCACCAAGCACCCGGCCGAACTGCTCGTGCCGACGCTCGTCTTCGGGCTGATCTACGGTGCCCTGCAGGGCATCATCCAGCTGATCTCGAGTTCGTTCGCGACGACTGAGACCTCGTCCTACGGTGATTACGGCTACTCGGCCAGCTACTCGATGGGCACCGGCGGCATCGTCGTCTCGATCATCGGTGGCCTGGTGATGCTCGTGGTCATGGCCGTGATCCAATCCGCCTACATCGGCGGCATGCTCGACATCGCCAACGGGGCGCCGGTGACGATCGGGTCGTTCTTCAAGCCGCGCAACGTCGGCAACGTCATCATCGCGTCGGTCGTGTCCGGCATCATCGTCGGCGTCGGCATCCTGCTGTGTGTCATCCCGGGCATCATCGCGATGATCATGTTGATGTTCACCACCGTTGCCGTGCTCGATCGCAACGTGTCGGGCATCGAGGGCATCACGACGAGCTTCAACATCGCCAAGGCCAACTTCGGGCCCGTCGCGCTGACCTGGCTCGTCACGATCGCGATCGCGATCGTCGGTGTGCTGGCCTGCCTCGTCGGCCTGCTGGTCGCCTACCCGCTGATCTCCCTCATCACGGTGTACGCCTTCCGCAAGCTGACCGGCGGTCAGGTGGCTCCGCTCACCCCGTAATACACACTCACGTCACGGCGCCCACGGCGCAGGGCCGAAGCTCTGCACCGTGGGCGCTGTGCTGCGTGACATGATCAGCCCATGACGCAACCGCCGCCGGGCCATGGCTACGGTCCTGAGCCCGGGTACGGCCAGCCGTACTACGGTGCGCCGCAGCAGACTTACCAACCGCAGGCCGGGTACTACCCGCCGGGGCCCAACCCCGAGATGTACACCCCGTGGGCCGACCGAGTACTGGCATTCCTCATCGACCAGTTGCCGGTCGCCCTGATCTTCGGCGTCGGTTATGCCGCCATGCTCGGCAGTTCGTTGGTGGTGCTCGCCTTCCCGGAACAAAACTGTGTCGGCGATGTCTGCCGAGACGAGCCTTCGATGTTCGGGGTCGTCCTCATGATCGCGGTGATGGTCGTCGTCGCGGCGCTGCCGCTCGCCTACATGATCTGGAACTACGGCTATCGGCAGGGCCGCACCGGTCAGAGCATCGGCAAGCAGGTGATGAAGTTCAAGGTGGTCAGCGAAAAGAGCGGCCAACCCATCGGTTTCGGCATGTCGTTGGTGCGCCAGCTCGCCCACGGTATCGACAGCTTGATCTGCTACATCGGCTACCTGTTCCCACTGTGGGATCCCAAGCGCCAGACCATCGCCGACAAGATGGTGTCCACGGTGTGTGTGCGGGTGCCGCCGCAGTATCCGCAATTCCCGCCCTATCCACCTGCCAGCGGGATGCGCTGAAACGTTCCCGATAGGCTCGAACTGTTATGAGTGAACAGCGCAAGTGGCACGGCCTGGCCACAAAAGCCATCCACGCCGGCTACCGGCCCGACCCGGGCACCGGGGCCGTCAACACCCCCATCTACGCCAGCTCGACGTTCGCGCAGGACGGCGTCGGTGGGCTGCGCGGCGGGTTCGAGTACGCCCGCACCGGCAATCCGACGCGCCAGGCGCTGGAAGCCGCCCTCGCCGCGGTCGAGGAGGCCGCCTATGGGCGTGCGTTCGCCTCGGGGATGGCCGCCACGGACTGTGCGTTGCGCGCCGTGCTGCGCCCCGGCGACCACGTGGTGATCCCCAACGACGCCTACGGCGGCACATTCCGGCTCATCGACAAGGTCTTCTCGCAGTGGGGCATCACCCACACGCCGGTACCGCTGTCGGATCTCGACGCGGTGCGCTCGGCACTGACCTCGCGGACCCGCATGATCTGGGTGGAGACGCCGACCAACCCGCTGCTCACCATCGCCGACATCTCGGGCATCGTGCAGATCGCCTCGACATCGGGCGTGAAAGTGTTGGTGGACAACACATTCGCGTCGCCTGCGCTGCAGCAGCCGCTGTTGCACGGTGCCGACATCGTGCTGCATTCGACCACCAAATACCTCGGGGGCCATTCCGATGTGGTGGGTGGCGCACTGCTGACCAATGACGAGGAACTCGACGCGGCGTTCGCGTTCCTGCAGAACGGCGCCGGTGCGGTGCCCGGGCCGTTCGACGCCTACCTGACCATGCGCGGGCTCAAGACGCTCGTGCTGCGGATGCGCCAGCACAGCGAGAACGCCGCGCTGATAGCCGAATTCCTCGAAGGGCACCCGGCAGTCGAGACCGTTCTGTACCCGGGCCTGGCCAGCCACCCCAACCACAACGTGGCGGCCCGGCAGATGACCGGGTTCGGTGGGATGGTCTCGGTGCGGCTGAAAGGCGGCCAGCGCGCCGCCCGCGAATTGTGCTCGCGCACCGAGCTTTTCATCCTCGCCGAATCGCTCGGCGGGGTTGAGTCGTTGATCGAGTACCCGGGCGCGATGACCCATGCGTCGACCGCGGGATCTCAACTCGAGGTACCCGACGACCTGGTGCGTCTCTCGGTCGGTATCGAGCACGCCGCCGATCTACTGGCCGACATCGAGCAGGCGCTGTCCGCGGGTTGACCGCTACATCAGCGCCGGGCGCAGGGTCGATGTCGTCACGGCGAGGTTCATCTCCGGCAGCGCGGCGGCGTTGTCGTCGACCCAACTGCCGGTCGAGATCTCGGTGGCCCGCGCGTGCACCCAGCGCCAGCCCCGCTCGTTGAGGCTGAGCACCGCGCCGAGACCGTCCACCGCGTGCAGCAGGCAGATGATCGCCGCGATGGGCGGCACCGGGGTGTGCCCGTCGAACAGGGCGGCCAACAGGGCCGCGCGTGCTTGGCTGACCCGCTCTCGGTTGGTGAGCGGCCAGCAATACACGCTGCGGCCCGGGAATCCTTTGCCCGGTATGCGGACCCGGCGGATCTGCCCGGCGCGTTCGAGGAACGTCTCAAGGCTGGGCTGGACGTGCTTGCTGAGTTTGCCCAGGGCGGCCTGCGCGGACAGGGGCCGCCGCTGCAGCAGTTGAAACGCCGGGTCGGCGACCGGATCGGCCGGCCAGTTGCCCGCGAGCGCGATCAACAAACCGGGCTCGACGGGCTCACCGGCCATCGCTGGGCGGATCCGGCACGAGTAGGCCAGATCCAGCAGCACTGCGGCGCTCAGGACCCGTTCCCGGCGACGCCGATCCAGCCCTGGCTGTGCGGACGCGTTGTCCAGCAACAGCAAAAACAGATCTTCGGCGATTTGCGCCATTGCCCCGACTGTAGTGCTTGCCCCCCGCGCGCCCAGCGTCAGGCGTGGTACGGCTCGGCGCTCACCAAAGTGACCTTGACCGTGTTGCCGTTGGGCACCGTGTAGGTGCGGGATTCCCCGACCTTGGCGTCGATGAGTGCGCCGCCGAGCGGTGAGTTGGGTGAGTAGACCTCGAGTTTGCCGTCACTGATGCCCTCCTGGCGCGTGGCGATCAGGAAGGTCTCGGTGTCGCTCTTGTCGTCGTCGTAGTACACCTTGACGACCGAGCCGGGCAGCGCCACCCCGGACTGCTTCGGTGCCTCGCCGACCTTGGCGTTGTTGAGCAGTTCCTGCAGCTGCCGGATGCGGGCTTCCTGCTGGCCCTGCTCCTCGCGGGCGGCGTGGTAGCCGCCGTTCTCGCGGAGGTCACCCTCTTCGCGGCGGTCGTTGATCTCGGCGGCGATGACCGGCCGGTTGGCGATCAGCTGATCCAGCTCAGCCTTCAACCGGTCGAATGCCTCCTGGGTGAGCCAGGTGACCTGAGTGTCGGTCATGTCTTCGCGCTCCTGTCATCTATGTCTTGCGGTGCTCTCGCGCCTTCGTACGAAAAGTTCTCAGTTTCGGGCCGGGAGCATGCGCGTGTACTGCTGCGGGCGCAAGCGCTTTTCTGAGCGCTAATGCAGCAATACACGGCCCCAGCGAGGAACCGTGTATCGCACAATCGTACCACCGCGTAGACAGCGGATCTTCATGTATTCGCTGTTCGGCGTTTGTTGCGCCGCGCAGAATCAGGGTGCCACCAGGTACGACGGCACGTCTGTGCCGCAGCCGTAGATGTCGCCGACGACGGGTTTGCGGGTCGATTTCACCTGGGTGGTCACCTGCACCACTCGTTGGTCGGACGGTGCGACCAGAACCTCGCGCCTGCCGGTCTCGCCGCCGTCGATCGAACGGGCCCGCACGATACACACCACGGGCCGGGACGGGTCGGGCCGAGTGACCCCGATCGTCACCTGAACGGTCTCGTCGTCGATCAACTCATAGGCCGTGAGCTCGCCTTTTACGTCGCCACTACCGAACCGCTGGAACGCGATGACCGCGACGACGACGCCTGCCACCACCACGAGCGCGGCGACCGCGACGAGAATCCAGCGACGGGTTCGGCGAGGCAGTTGCCGCGATCCGTAGCGGGCGGCGGGACGTTCGATCATCAGAACTGGAACTATAGGGTCCGACAGCACAGCCACCGGCTTGGGTACAGGAATTAGGTAAGAGGTCACCGTAGTTAGATGGAACGAAATGAGTGAACTGCGGTTGATGGCGGTGCACGCGCACCCGGACGACGAGTCCAGCAAGGGGGCGGCGACCACCGCGCGCTACGCGGCCGAGGGCGCACGCGTCATGGTGGTGACGCTGACCGGCGGCGAGCGCGGAGACATTCTCAATCCGGCGATGGACCTCCCCGAGGTGCACGGCCGGATCCACGAGGTCCGTCGCGACGAGATGGCCAAGGCCGCCGAGATCCTCGGCGTCGAGCACCACTGGCTCGGATTCGTCGACTCCGGGCTGCCCGAGGGTGACCCTCCGCCGCCGTTGCCGGAGGGATGCTTTGCCCTCGTGCCGCTGGCCGAGCCCGTCGAGCGGCTGGTCCGGGTGATCCGGGAATTCCGTCCACACGTCATGACGACCTACGACGAGAACGGCGGCTACCCGCACCCCGACCACATCCGCTGCCACGAGGTGTCAGTCGCCGCGTACGAGGCCGCCGCCGACCACCTGCTGTACCCCGACGCAGGCGAACCGTGGGCCGTGTCGAAGCTCTATTACAACCACGGCTTCCTGCGGCAACGCATGCAGCTGCTGCAGGACGAGTTCGCCAAGCACGGCCAGCAGGGACCCTTCGCCAAGTGGCTGGAACACTGGGACCCGGACCACGACGTGTTCGCCAATCGGGTGACCACCCGGGTGGAATGCTCGCAGTACTTCAGCCAGCGCGACGACGCACTGCGGGCACACGCCACCCAGATCGACCCGAAGGGTGACTTCTTCCACGCGCCGATCGAGTGGCAGCAGCGGTTGTGGCCGACCGAGGAGTTCGAGCTGGCCCGTTCGCGCGTGCCGGTGAGCCTCCCGGAAGACGACCTGTTCACCGGGATTGAGAGATGATCGAGACACTGACGGCCGTGGTCACGCTGATGGCCGAGGAGCCCCGCAACACGGGCCCGGAGTTCGGCAAGGCCGCACCTTTCGGGCTGCTCATCACGGTGCTGTTGTTGGCAGGCACGTTCGCGTTGGTCTGGTCGATGAACCGGCATCTGCGCAAACTCCCGGAATCCTTCGATCGCGAACACCCCGAGCCCGACCAGGCCGCCGACGAGGGCACGGTGGACGCCGAGACCGAGGCCGAGTCCGAGAACGGAACCGCGAAGGGTTCGGGCTGACGCCTACTGTGGACGTGTGGCCAACCGACTGAGCAGGTCCACGAGCCCGTATCTGCGTCAGCACGCCGACAACCCGGTGCATTGGCGCGAATGGTCGGCCGACGCGCTGGCCGAGGCCGCGCAGCGCGATGTCCCGATTCTGCTGTCGATCGGCTACGCCGCCTGCCACTGGTGCCACGTGATGGCGCACGAGTCGTTCGAGGACGCCGCCGTGGCCGCGGCGATGAACGACAGCTTCGTCTGCGTCAAGGTCGACCGGGAAGAACGCCCCGACCTCGATGCGGTGTACATGAACGCCACCGTCGCACTCACGGGTCAGGGCGGCTGGCCCATGACGTGCTTCCTGACGCCGGACGGCCGCCCGTTCTTCTGCGGCACGTACTACCCGAAGCAGAACTTTCTGCAACTGCTGGCGGCGGTCGGCGAGACGTGGCGAGACCGACGCGACGAGGTCGAGCAGGCGTCGGATCAGATCACGACCGAGCTGCGGTCGATGGCGGCCGCGCTGCCCGGAGGTGGCGCACCCGTGGGGCCGGAGTTGTGCGACCACGCGGTGGCGGCGGTCCTGGGCGATGAGGATGCCGTGCACGGCGGCTTCGGCCGGGCGCCGAAGTTCCCGCCGTCGGCATTGTTGGAGGCCCTGCTGCGTCACCATGAGCGCACCGGGTCCGGCGACGCGCTCGGGGCCGTCGAGCGCACCTGTTCGGCGATGGCCCGCGGCGGTGTCTACGATCAGCTGGCCGGTGGATTCGCCCGCTACAGCGTCGATCCCCATTGGGTGGTACCGCATTTCGAGAAGATGCTCTACGACAATGCGTTGCTGCTGCGCGCCTACGCGCATCTGGCTCGCCGCACCGGAAACTCGTTGGCCCGCCGGATAGCTTCCGAGACAGCGGACTTCATGATCCGTGAGCTCGGCGTCGACGGGATGTTGGCGTCTTCGCTGGACGCCGACGCCGCCGGCCGCGAAGGGCTGACATACGTGTGGACCCCCGCCGAGCTGCGAGAGGTCCTCGGTGCGGACGACGGTGATTGGGCGACTTCGCTTTTCGGTGTGACCGCGGCCGGCACGTTCGAACACGGCTCATCGGTTCTGCAGCTTCCCGCCGATCCCGACGACGCGGCCCGGTTCGCGTCCGTGCGCGCCCGGCTGTTGGCGGCCCGTGCCGCACGTCCCCAGCCCGGGCGCGACGACAAGGTGGTGACCGCATGGAACGGGCTGGCGATCACCGCGTTGGCCGAGGCTTCGGTGGCGCTCGACCGACCCGAATTGCTTGATGCCGCAATGGAATGCGCGCGTCGAGTGTGGGATCTGCACATCGTCGACGGACGCTTGCGACGCGCCAGCCTCGGTGGCCAGGTCGGTGAGAGCGCCGCGATCCTGGAGGACCACGCGGCGCTGGCCACCGGCCTGTTGACGCTGTATCAACTGACCGGATCGTGGCTGGCCGAGGCGGTCCACGTCTTGGATGTCGCGCTCGACCACTTCGCCGATGCCGAGCAGCCCGGACGCTGGTTCGACACCGCCGACGACGCCGAGAAACTCATGGTGCGGCCCGCTGACCCCATCGACGGGGCCACCCCGGCCGGGGCGTCGCTGATCGCCGAGGCGCTGCAACTGGCGGCGCACCTGACTTCGTCGGCGAGATATGCCGATGCGGCACAGGCGACTTTGGCCACGGCCACCCCGATCCTCGCGCGGGCCGCGCGCTCGGCCGGGCACTGGCTGGCGGTGGGCGAGGCCGCGGTGCGCGGGCCCATCCAGATTGCCGTCGCCTGCGAACCGTCCTCGCGACTGCTGGCCGCGGCCCGGTCCCTGGCGCCGGGCGGGGCAGTGGTGGTCGGCGGCGCGGTCGACTCGTCGGAATTGCTGATGGGCCGTGACCGCGTCGACGGTGCCGACGCGGCGTACGTGTGCCGGGGCAGAGTGTGCGACCTGCCCGTGACGAGCGTCGAGGATCTCGCTGCCGCACTCGGTGTGGCCGTGTAGCCTCGCGGCCATGAGCCACGACGCGGCAGCCTTGGAAACCTTCGTCAAGCGTTACCTCGACACCTGCGCGAAAGGCGTTGCGGCCGACATCGCGGCGCTGTACGCCGAAGACGCGACTCTCGAAGACCCGGTCGGCAGCGGTGAGGTCCACATCGGGAGGCAGGCCATCGAAGGCTTCTACAAGAACATCGAGGCGGCAGGCGGGATCTCCACCGAACTGCTGAGCTTCCGCCCGGGCGGTACGGAGGCCGCGTTCGTGTTCGCCATCACCATCGGCGGCGCGATGCGCATCGAACCCATCGAGGTCATGACCTTCGACGACGACGGTCAGATCACGTCGATGAAGGCCTACTGGTCACCGGCGGACATCAAGCAGCTCTGACTCGGAAGACGATTCAGAAGACCGCGAACCACATCGCGATGTAGTGGCAGATCGCCGCGACCGCGGTGCAGGCGTGGAAGAACTCGTGATGTCCGAATGTCGTCGGCCACGGGTTCGGCCATTTGAGCGCGTAGAGCACGCCGCCGATGCTGTAGAGCGCACCGCCGACGATCAGCAGCACGACGGCGGCCACCCCGGCGCCGTGCATGATCGGTCCGATGAACCAGGCCGCCACCCAGCCCAGCAGGATGTAGAGCGGCACGCCGAGCCAGCGTGGCGCCGACGGCCAGAACATCTTGAGCAGCACACCCGCGATCGCGCCGCCCCACACGATCCAGAACAGCACCATGCCTTTGGATTCGGGAAGCGCCAGCAGCGCGAAAGGTGTGTAGCTGCCTGCGATGAAGATGAAGATCATCGAGTGGTCGAGCCGCTTCATCCACTTGCGGGCGTTCGCCGAGGTCCAGTTCACCCGGTGATAGGTACCGCTGACCGCGAACATCGCCACGATCGTGAACGTGTAGAGCAACGTGGCCAGCCCGGCCCGCGTCGACTCCACCGACCACGACACCGACACCAGTGCGGCACCGGCGATGAACGCGATGACCGCCGAGTACACATGAATCCAGCCACGCGCTCGCGGCTTGCCGAGAAACTGTGCGACACCCTCTGCCACTGCCTCCGGCAGATCCTCGGCGGGCCGGTTCACCACCGCCGCTGACCGGTAAGGCTTGGCGGCATCGATCGGCGCGGACATGTCACCTCCATCAACAGCCATGGGGTACCCCGACGATCACAGTAGTCTGGATTCTCGTGGACATCATTCCCCCGCGTCTCAAGGAACCGGCCTACCGGCTCTACGAGATGCGGTTGCGCCAGGAGCTGGCGCGGTCCAAATCCGAGCTGCCACGCCATATCGCGGTGCTGTGTGACGGCAACCGCCGATGGGCGCGTGATGCGGGTCACGACGACGTCAGCATCGGGTACCGGATGGGCGCGGCGAAGATCGCCGAGATGCTGCGCTGGTGCCAGGCCGCCGGCATCGAGATGACGACGGTGTATCTGCTGTCGACGGAGAATCTGCAGCGCGACCCCGAGGAACTGTCCGCGCTGATCGAGATCATCACCGATGTCGTCGAAGAGATCTGCGCACCGGCCAACAAGTGGAGCGTGCGCACCGTCGGCGATCTCGAACTGTTGGGGGACGAGCCTGCCCGGCGCCTGCGGGAGGCCACCGAGCGGACGGCGTCGACGGCGTCCGGGACCTTCCACGTCAACGTCGCGGTGGCCTACGGCGGCCGCCAGGAGATCGTCGACGCGGTCCGCTCGCTGCTGTCCAAGGAACTCGCGAACGGCGCGACGGCCGAGCAACTCATCGAAGCCGTGACCGCCGACGGCATCTCGGAGAACCTCTACACGTCCGGGCAGCCCGATCCCGACCTGGTGATCCGCACCTCGGGTGAGCAGCGGTTGTCGGGATTCCTGTTGTGGCAGAGCGCCTATTCGGAGATGTGGTTCACCGAGGCGTACTGGCCCGCGTTCCGCCGGGTCGACTTCCTGCGCGCCCTGCGCGACTACACCGCGAGGCACCGCCGTTTCGGCAAGTGACAGCGCAAGTGACAAACTGAAGAGATGGCTGCGCTGTCGGCAGTGGTCTTCACACTCAGCTGGTGGTTGGGTCTCTATCTGCTGGCCCGCGACCCGCGCAAACCCGTGCTGGTGTTCGCCGCGATCGGGCTGACGAGCTTCGCAGCCGTCGTCGCACTCGACGCCGTTCGCGTCACCTCGGGTTCGGAACTGCTCAGCCGCATCGAGATCTACCTGGTCGCGTTGCCGGGTATCGCGTGGTTCGCGGTGATGGTCGAGCTGGCCCGCCCCCGCGACACCTGGCGGGCACGGGCAGGTGAGATCGCCGCGATCTTCGCCGTCGCCGTCCTGGCGCTGGCCGGGGCCGCCATGGCGGGCAGCGTCGACGGCCCGCTCCGCACCGGGCACTGGGTGATGTTCGCCGTCATATCCCTGTCCGCGCTCGGCGCCATGGTCAAGGCGGTCCTCGGCGGAGCCAAGCCCGGTTCGGTCGTGGGGTTCATCATCGTGGCGACGCTGTTCTTCGCGCTCGGCAACGCCATTCTGGTCATCCCGCTGGGCTTGGTGCCGAGCTGGTTGGCGTTGGCGTCCACCGGTTTCGACGTCGCACTGCTGGGCATCGCGGTCGCGATATGGGACGCGTTCGACGAAGGTCAGGCCCTGCGCGCGGACATGCGCAGGTCCATCATCGGCACGCTCGTGATCGCGGTGCCGTTCGGCGCCCAAGCCCTGATCGGCCTAGCGGTGCTGGACACCGGGGACGGGCGCGTCGCGATGACGGTCCTGCTGTTCACAAGCCTGGCGGTCGCCGTGGCCGTCGAAGTGCTGGCCGGCCCGCTCGCGGGGGTGTTCGACCGTCTGGCGTTCTCGCGCTCACCGGATCTGCGCGCCGATCGCGAAGCGCTGCGACAGACCGAGGCCGCGCTCCCGTTGCGCTCGGGCAGCCCGCTCGACGACATGGACGACGAGGCCTTCGCACGGCTCACCCGGCGCGCCCTCGGCCATTACGGCGATCTGTCCAAACTCGTCGCGAGCCCGTTGACCGCGCTGCCCGCCATCGACGCCCGCCTCGCCGAGCGCGGCGCACCCGATCAACCACTGGAGCGCGCCAACGAACTCAAGGCGTTGCTCGCCGACCGCATCGCAGCGCTCAAACCCCGTGACGGCGGCGATTTCGGCACCACCGAGGAATGGCGCCACTACAACTCGCTGTACTTCCCGTACGTCGTCGGCGTGCGGGCCTACGCACAGAACGCGACCGCCGCCGGGCTGGATCCCGTCGCCCGGCAGGCCTGGCAATGGTTCGTGACCGAGGTGCCGCAGCGCTCGCTGCACAACTGGCAGAACGCCGCGGCCAAAGTGATCGCCGCGGATCTGCGCGGCACCCTGGCCCCGGCGGTGGGCTCCGCCGGTCGATAGACCCGGATCGCGCCCCTGGCGTTGACTTCGACATCCCGGCTGTGGCTGCACCCCGTTTCGGCGCAGTCCACGACCCTCGTGTCGATATGAACGTCAGGCACTCGGAACCGCCCTGACCTGGGGCTGGCAGTGCTTGGCAGTGTCTGGCGTCGATCTGGCAGTGCGTCGTGAGCAGTGTTTGAGGTGTTCGAAGCGTTCGACCATCGCCTCATCGCCGAGGAGCCGACATGACCGCCATCGTCACCCCGCCGCTGTCCGATTCCACTGACTCACTGCTGCGGTTCGCGCTGCGCGCCGACGCCACCCTGTGTGCGGGCGTCGGGCTGCTCGTCGCGATGGCAGCCGATCCGCTCGCCCGGATCTCCGGCCTGTCCGCCACCGCGGGCTGGATCGGGGGCGCGGCGCTCGTCGGCTACGGAGCTCTGCTCTATGTGCTGGCCGCGCTGCCCGACATCCGCAAGGTCGGCGTCGCCGTCGTCATCGGCAATGTCGCCTTCGCGGTCACCACGGTGACCGCGATCGTCGCCGATTGGTTGCCGCTGAGCGAGATCGGCGCCGATCTGGTGTTGAGTTTCGTCGCTGCCACGGCCGCGCTGGCCTGGCTCCAGTACCGCGGAGTGCGCCGTCTGGCGTGACTCCCTCCCGAGCCGGTGCGGGGCACCGCCGCGAGAGGTTACGGCGCCCCCGCACCGTGCTCATTCTTCCGCAGTGAAAACACCACCACCAGAAGGAGAATCATGACCGCCATCACCGCCAGGTCCGCCACCGGCACCGATTCACTGTTGCGCCTTGCCATGCGCGTCGACGCCGTGTTCGTCGGCATCAGCGGCATCGCTTTGCTCGCCGCGGCCGGCTGGTTCTCGGAGCTCACCGGCCTGCCGAAGTCCGTCGAGTACGGCGTCGGGATCTTCTCGGTCGTCTACGGTGTCGTTGTGTTCGCGCTCGCCGCGATCGAGCACGTACGCCCGGCCGGCATCGGCACCGTGATCGCGAACGCGCTGTGCACGGTGATCGCGATCGTCGCCGTCCTCACCATGTCGCTGACCGCCGCGGGCGTCGTGCTCGTCATCGGCACCGGCATCTACACCGCGGTGATGGCGGAATGGCAGTACGTCGGCGTACGGCGCATCAAGGCCTGACCCGCACGGTCGGCGATGCGGCGTCACCCGGGGACACGGGTGACGCCGCTCGCGCAATTCGGGTAGTCGACTACCTAAGACTTTCGCGGCCCGCGCGACAAGACTTGGCGGCAACAGATCGCGAGGAGGTTGCCGTGACCGTTCAAGCAACATCAGCTCCCATCCAGATCGACACGTGCGACGTGTGCATCGTCGGGGCCGGTATCGCCGGGCTCAACGCGTTGTTCGCCGCGAGCCGGTATCTGAGCCGCGACCAGAAGGTGATCCTGATCGACCGCCGCGCCCGTGTCGGGGGAATGTGGAACGACACGTACTCCTATGTGCGCCTGCATCAACCACACCCGATGTTCACGGCGGGCAACATCAAGTGGACGCTCGGCCGGGAACCGTCCTACCTCGCCACGAAGGACGAAGTGCTGGGCCACTTCCAGCACTGCCTTCACGAGATCAAGAAGCGCGTGACGGTCGATGAACGGTACGGGTGGGATCTGCAATCGGAGGTGGAGACCGGTGGCAATGTGCGGATCACTTGCCGCACCCCCGACGGCGGACAGCGGGTCATCGAGGCCAACCGGTTGATCAAGGCGTACGGAATACGGGTGATGCCGAACGACCCGCTTGAGCTGTCGAGCGCGCGTGTCCATTCGGTGTCACCGGACTACTGCGACGTGCGGAGCGGCCCGATGCGCGACAGCGACGCTCCCGTGTGGCTGATCGGTGGCGGCAAGACGGCGATGGACACCGCCCACACGCTCATCACGGCCTACCCGGGTCGCGAGGTCAACCTGGTGGCCGGCTCGGGGACGTTCTTCGCGAGCAGGGAGAAGTTCTTTCCCGTCGGCGCCCGGCGGTGGTGGGGCAGCACGTTGCTCAGCAGCATGGCGATCGACATGTGCCGGGAGTTCGACGGCACCAACGAGAATGAGCTCGCCGACTGGTTTCGCACGAGGTACGGCACGTGGCTGACGCCGCGGACCGGCAACTTCCTGTTGGGTGTGCTGTCCGAGACCGAGAACAAGGCGATCGCGGCCGGTCTCAACGACGTGATCATGGACCACCTCGACGACGTCGTCGACCGGGACGGCTCCACCGAGGCGGTATTCCGCAGCGGCGCAACGAAAACGATCCGGGAGGGCAGCTGGATCGTGAACTGCACCGGCTACCTGACGAAGGGCGACCACCCCTACGAGCCGTACGTCTCCGCCGGCGGCTCGGTGCTGTCGATCCAGCCGCGTTCGGCCACAATGCATCTGACGTCGTACATGGGGTATTTCCTCACCCACGCGATGTTCCTGGACAAGCTCGCCGAGCTGCCCCTGTACGAGGTCGACATGCAAGACCTGTGGGACAAGCACAAATCGGTGCTGCCATACACGCTGTTCGCGCTCGCCCAGTACAACCTCGGGCTCATGGCCGATGCCATGCCCGCCAAGGTGTTCGGTGAATGCGGCCTGGACTACGACCGCTGGTATCCGTGGCCGCGCCGCACCGCGGGCGTGGTGAGATTCATGCGCGTACACGGTCGCGAACGCGAACATCTTCGCCGCAGCCTCGACACCGTGCGGGATCGGTTCGCCGTGCGGTGCGGGCCGCTGAGTTCGGGCGAGGCTACAACTTCCGCAGCCGCAGCCGGTTGATCGCGTGGTCGGCGTCCTTGCGCAGCACCAGGGTCGCGCGCGGCCGGGTCGGCAGGATGTTCTCGATCAGGTTGGGGCGGTTGATGGAATGCCAGATGTCGCGGGCGGCGAATACGGCCTGCTCATCGGTCAGCGTCGCGTAGTGATGGAAGTGTGACGCCGGGTCGGCGAACGCCGTCGACCGCATCGTCAGAAACCGCGAGATGTACCAGTTCTCGATGTCTTCGATCCGGGCGTCGACGTACACCGAGAAGTCGAACAGATCCGACACCATGAGCGCCGGGCCCGTCTGCAGGACGTTGAGGCCTTCCAGGATGAGGATATCGGGGTGGCGCACCACCTGGTGCTCGTCCGGCACGATGTCGTAGAGCAGGTGGGAGTACACCGGTGCGCTGACTTCGTCGGACCCCGACTTCACCGCGGTCACGAACCGCATCAGGCCACGCCGGTCGTAGCTCTCGGGGAACCCTTTGCGGTGCATCAGGTTCCGGCGGTTCAGCTCGCGATTCGGGTAGAGGAAGCCGTCCGTGGTGACCAGGTCGACGCGCGGATGATGCTCCCAGCGGGCCAGCAGCGCTTGCAGCACACGCGCGGTGGTGGATTTCCCGACCGCCACACTGCCCGCGACGCCGATGACGAACGGCACCGGACGGTCCGGATTCTGCTGCGGCTCACCGAGAAACTCCGCGGTCGCGGCGAACAGCCGCTGCCGGGCAGCCACCTGCAGGTGGATCAACCGGGCGAGGGGCAGGTAGACCTCTTCGACCTCGAGTAGGTCGAGCTTCTCACCCATACCGCGCAGGCGCACCAGCTCGTCTTCGGTGAGTTTGAGCGGGGTCGACATGCGCAACGAACGCCATTGACTTCGGTCGAACTCCACATAGGGGCTCGGCTCGCTTGGCCGCGGCATTCGGTCAGTCTTGCATTTACGGTTGAGGGCATGCCTAACGGGATGGACATTCGGGTGAACAGCGCAACCGACTCCGACAGCTTCGTCCGTGAATATCTGCTGCTCGGTTTGCGCTTCGACCGGGTCGAGGAAGGCTACGTCGATTCCTTCACGGGCGATCCCGCGTTGCGTCGCGCCGTCGAGAACGAACCCGCACCCGACCCGGCCGACCTCGCCCGCCAGGCCGACCGGCTGCTCGGCCAGATCCCCGACGACCTGGATCGTGGCCGGGCCGCCTACATCGCCGCGCACCTGCGCGCGCTGAACTGCGCGGGCCGCAAGTTCGCCGGTGAGGACGTCGGGTTCGTCGACGAGGTCGAGGCCTACTTCGACGTGCGGATCGCGAAAGGCGATCCGGACAGGTACCGCGCCGCGCACGCCAAACTCGACGAGGCGCTGGGCGGCAGCGGCCCGCTGGTCGACCGCATCCAGGCCCACCGCACGGGCGACGAGATCCCGCCCGAGCGGCTCGAGGAATGCATCCACGCGTTCTCGTCGGCGCTGCGCGACCGCGTGCGGGCCGAATATCCGCTGCCCGAAACCGAGACCATCACCTACGAGGTCGTCACCGACAAACCGTGGTCGGGGTTCAACTACTACCTCGGCGACTACAAGTCGACCGTCGCCGTCAATGCCGACCTCAAGCAGCAGATGGCCAACCTGCCTCGGCTCGTCGCGCACGAGTCCTATCCCGGCCACCACACCGAACACTGCCGTAAAGAGGCCGGCCTGGTGGCGCGTGACGGCCAGCTCGAACAGACGATCTTTCTCGTCAACACCCCGCAATGCCTGATGGCCGAGGGTCTGGCCGATCTGGCGCTGTATGCCGCGATCGGGCCCGGCTGGGGTGCGTGGGCGGCCGAGATCTACGCCGACCTCGGGCTGCGCTTCGACGGCGAACGCGCCGAAGCGGTGTCGGAGGCCGTGGCCGGGCTGGCCGACGTCCGTCAGGACGCCGCGCTGATGCTGCACGACGAGCGTCGCGACGTCGACGACGTCGTCGCATTTCTCAAGCAATGGCTGCTGGTTAACGACGAGCGCGCCCGGCAGATGCTGCGGTTTCTGTCCTCGCCGCTGTGGCGCGCCTACACGAGCACCTACATCGAGGGCTACCGGCTGCTGCGGGGTTGGCTCGATGCCCGGCCGGCCGACGAATCGCTCACACAGCGGTTCGGCCGGCTGCTCGACGAGCCGCTGATCCCGTCGACGCTGCGCGGATGAGCTCCGACTAGGCTGAATGGCATGGCAGCAGACCCGTCATCCTCCTTGCCCGCGTCCTCGGGCGCCGACTACGCCGAGACCGCAAGCGCCGCCTATCAGGCCGCCCTGCAGGTCATCGAATCCGTCGAGCCCCGGGTCGCCGCTGCCACGCGCAAAGAGCTTGCCGATCAACGTGATTCGCTCAAGCTGATCGCCAGTGAGAACTACGCCTCGCCGGCCGTGCTGCTCACCATGGGCACCTGGTTCTCCGACAAGTACGCCGAGGGCACCGTCGGGCACCGGTTCTACGCGGGCTGCCAGAACGTCGACACGGTCGAGGCGCTTGCCGCCGAGCACGCCCGCGAACTGTTCGGCGCGCCCTACGCCTATGTGCAGCCGCACTCCGGCATCGACGCCAATCTTGTTGCCTTCTGGGCGATTCTGGCCACCCGCGTGGAGGCTCCCGAGCTCGCGAACTTCGGCGCCAAGCACGTCAACGACCTGTCCGAGGCGGACTGGGAGACGCTGCGCAACAAGCTGGGCAACCAGCGGCTGCTCGGCATGTCGCTGGACGCGGGCGGCCACCTCACGCACGGGTTCCGGCCGAACATCTCCGGCAAGATGTTCCATCAGCGCAGCTACGGCACCAATCCGGAGACCGGATTCCTGGACTACGACGCCGTCGCGGCCGCGGCTCGCGAGTTCAAGCCGCTGATTCTCGTCGCCGGCTACTCGGCCTACCCGCGCCGGGTGAACTTCGCCAAGATGCGCGAGATCGCCGACGAGGTCGGCGCGACCCTCATGGTCGACATGGCCCACTTCGCGGGCCTGGTGGCGGGCAAGGTGTTCACCGGTGACGAGGATCCGGTGCCGCACGCCCACGTCACCACCACGACCACGCACAAGTCGCTGCGCGGTCCGCGTGGCGGCATGGTGCTGGCCACCGAGGAGTTCGCGCCCGCGGTGGACAAGGGCTGCCCGATGGTGTTGGGCGGGCCGCTGAGCCACGTCATGGCCGCCAAGGCCGTCGCGCTGGCCGAGGCGCGCCAGCCCGCGTTCCAGACCTACGCGCAGCAGGTCGCCGACAACGCCCAGGCCCTGGCCGACGGATTCGTCAAGCGCGACGCGGGCCTGGTCACCGGCGGCACCGACAACCACATCGTGCTGCTCGACGTGCGTTCGTTCGGGTTGACCGGCCGGCAGGCCGAGTCGGCCCTGCTCGACGCCGGTGTCGTCACCAACCGCAACGCCGTGCCGGCCGACCCCAACGGCGCCTGGTACACGAGCGGTATCCGGCTCGGCACGCCCGCGTTGACGAGCCGCGGCTTCGGTGCCGACGACTTCGACCGGGTCGCCGAGCTCATCGTCGACGTGCTGTCCAACACGGCCGCCGAGGGGACGTCGAAAGCCAAGTACAAACTGGCCGACGGCACCGCGGAACGCGTCCACGCAGCATCGGCCGAGCTGCTCGACGCCAACCCGCTTTACCCGGGGCTCACGCTCTGAGCTTCGCTATCAGCGAATCCACAGCAACCTGACAGGGTAGGCCCCAATACCCCGGCCAGGTATGCCAGACTCGGGCACCGTGACAGCCTCAACGAGCCTCGCCACGTCCGTGATGTCCGCGTCTCTCGCCGAAGTCGACCCCGACATCGCCGAGTTGCTCGACAAGGAGCTCGGTCGCCAGCGCGACACGCTCGAGATGATCGCGTCGGAGAACTTCGCGCCGCGCTCGGTGCTGCAGGCCCAGGGCAGCATCCTGACCAACAAGTACGCCGAGGGCCTGCCCGGGCGGCGGTACTACGGCGGCTGTGAGCACGTCGACGTCATCGAGAACATCGCGCGCGACCGCGCCAAGGCGCTGTTCGACGCCGAATTCGCCAACGTACAGCCGCATTCCGGCGCGCAGGCCAACGCCGCGGTGCTGGCCGCGCTCATGGCGCCGGGGGAGCGGCTGCTCGGTCTGGACCTGGCCAACGGCGGGCATCTGACCCACGGCATGAAGCTCAACTTCTCCGGCAAGGTCTACGAGTCGGGGTTCTACGGCGTCGACGCCGCGACCGGCTTGGTCGACATGGACGCCGTGCGGGCGCGGGCGCTCGAATTCCGGCCCAAGGTGCTCATCGCCGGCTGGTCGGCCTATCCGCGCACGCTGGACTTCGCCGCGTTCCGCTCGATCGCCGACGAGGTCGGCGCGCACCTGTGGGTCGACATGGCGCACTTCGCCGGTCTCGTGGCCGCGCGCATGCATCCGAATCCGGTGCCGCACGCCGACCTGGTGTCGACGACCGTGCACAAGACGCTCGGCGGCGCACGCTCGGGCCTGATCCTGGGCCGCAAGGAGTTCGCCAAGCAGCTGAACTCGGCGATGTTCCCCGGTACACAGGGCGGGCCGGCCATGCAGGTGGTGGCGGGCAAGGCCATCACATTCAAGATCGCGGGCACTGCGGAGTTCGCCGACCGCCAGCAGCGCACACTATCGGGTGCTCGGATCCTGGCCGACCGCTTGCTGGCGACCGACGTCGCGAAGTCCGGCGTCTCGGTCGTCACCGGCGGAACCGACGTGCACCTCGTGCTCGTGGATCTGCGGAACTCGCCGCTGGACGGCAAGGCCGCCGAGGACCTGCTGCACGAGATCGGCATCACGGTCAACCGCAACGCGGTTCCCAACGACCCACGCCCGCCGATGGTGACCTCGGGTGTGCGCATCGGCACGTCCGCGTTGGCCACCCGCGGGTTCGGTGACATCGAGTTCACCGAGGTCGCAGACATCATCGGCACCGCGCTCGGCCAGGGCGCCGCGGCGGACGTCGCTGCGCTGCGCGATCGGGTCACGCGCCTGGCGCGGCAGTTTCCGCTGTACGACGGCCTGGAGGACTGGCAGCTGCACAATCGGTGACACACCCGACCCGATTTCGAGAAACGTGTGAACTCGGGTTACAGTTACTTTCATGGCACAGAAACCTGTCCCTAACGCGCTGACCCTCGAGCTCGAGCCGGTTGTCAACGCCGAACTGCGTCGCCACCTGGACACCGAGGACCTCTGGTACGCACACGATTACGTGCCGTTCGACCAGGGAGAGAACTTCGCCTTCCTCGGTGGCAAGGACTGGGATCCGTCGCAGGTGACGTTGCCGAAGAACGTGACCGACGCCTTGGAGATCCTGCTGATCACCAAGGACAACCTGGCCGGTTACCACCGCGAGCTCGTCGAGCACTTCATTCTCGAAGAGAAGTGGGGCCGCTTCCTCGGCCGGTGGACCGCCGAGGAACACCTGCACGCCGTCGCGCTGCGCAACTACCTCGTCGTCACGCGCGAGATCGACCCGACCGCCAACGAGGACGTGCGCGTCGAGCACGTGATGAAGGGCTACCGGGCCGACACCTACAGCCAGATCGAGACGCTGGTGTTCATGGCCTTCTTCGAGCGGTCGCACGCCGTCTACTGCCGCAACCTCCAGGCGGAGGTCGCCGAGCCGGTGCTGAAGGCGATGATGGGCCGTATCGCCGCGGACGAGGAGCGCCACGAGGAGTTCTTCGCCAACCTGGTGACGCATCTGCTGGGCACACACCGCGACGAGACCGTCGCGGCGATCGCCGCGCGCGCGGCCGAGCTCGACGTGATCGGCGCGGACATCGACGCCTATCGGGACAAGGTCGCGCTCGTGGCCGAGACGGGCATCTTCGACAAGGCCGCGCTGCGCACCGTGATCTCCGATCGCATCGCTGCCTGGGGTCTGGCGGGCGAACCTCAACTCCAGGAGTTCACGAACCCGTAACGCGCCGGGCGCCAAACACCCGGCGCGCCAGCCAGCAACCCCGCCGTGGCGGGAGTAGCGTCGAATCCGATGGCTAGCGACATGCTCTGCTGTCCGGGCGGTACCGATCGTTTCGATCACGAGAGGACCGGCCCCGGTCCTGGTGCCGCAGTGTCCACCGAGAAGCTCGGGTGGGGCCGCGCGAGTTCTAGGAGCGCCACGTGACTGATAACGCTGTCCGTACCTATGTGCTCGACACGTCGGTGTTGCTGTCCGATCCATGGGCATGCACCCGCTTCGCTGAGCATGAAGTGGTGGTCCCGCTGGTCGTCATCAGCGAGCTCGAGGCCAAACGGCATCACCACGAGCTGGGTTGGTTCGCCCGGCAGGCGCTGCGGATGTTCGACGATCTGCGGCTCGAGCACGGACGGCTGGATCAGCCGATTCCGGTTGGGACACAGGGCGGTACGCTGCATGTCGAGCTGAATCACAGCGATCCTTCGGTGCTGCCTGCTGGTTTTCGCACCGAGAGCAACGATTCACGCATCCTGACGTGCGCGGCCAATCTCGCCGCCGAAGGCAAGCACGTCACGCTGGTGAGCAAGGACATCCCGCTGCGCGTCAAAGCGGGCGCGGTGGGCCTGGCCGCCGACGAGTACCACGCGCAGGACGTCATCGTCTCCGGCTGGACCGGGATGGACGAGATGGACGTCGCCGCCGAGGACATCGACACGCTGTTCGCCGATGGCGAGATCGATCTGGCAGACGCACGGGACCTGCCGTGCCACACCGGTATTCGGCTCCTGGGCGGTAACTCACATGCGCTCGGCCGGGTCAACGCCGCCAAGCGGGTGCAGCTGGTCCGGGGTGATCGCGAAGTGTTCGGCCTCCGGGGAAGGTCAGCCGAACAACGCGTCGCCCTCGACCTGCTGCTCGACGAGTCGGTCGGCATCGTGTCACTGGGCGGCAAGGCCGGCACCGGAAAGTCGGCACTGGCGCTGTGCGCGGGCCTGGAGGCGGTGCTGGAGCGGCGCACCCAGCGCAAGGTCGTGGTATTCCGTCCGCTGTACGCCGTCGGTGGCCAGGATCTCGGGTACCTGCCGGGCAGCGAGAGCGAAAAGATGGGGCCGTGGGCGCAAGCCGTCTTCGACACCCTCGAAGGCCTGGCCAGCCCGGCCGTTCTCGAAGAGGTGCTGTCACGCGGCATGCTCGAAGTCCTGCCACTGACCCATATCCGGGGCCGTTCGTTGCACGACTCGTTCGTGATCGTCGACGAGGCCCAGTCCCTGGAGCGCAACGTGCTGCTGACCGTCCTGTCGCGCCTGGGCGCGGGATCACGGGTGGTGCTCACGCACGATGTCGCGCAGCGCGACAACCTGCGGGTCGGCCGGCACGACGGCGTGGCCGCGGTCATCGAAAAGCTCAAGGGCCACCCGCTGTTCGCCCACATCACGTTGCAGCGCAGCGAACGCTCGCCGATCGCGGCGCTCGTGACCGAGATGCTGGAGGAGATCAGCCCCGGCGCCCTGCCGTGAGTGATTTTGTGCACCGCGACCGGCGCCTGCCGCCGGTCGCGGTGCACAAAACGCACGGCCGGTAGGCTGCCGGAGTGGCAGGCACCGCTGACCGGCAGGCGTGGCGATGGACCGTCTTCGGTGTCGTCGTCGCCGTGGCGGTGCTGGTCATCGGCGCTCTCACCGGCCACGTCCGGAAAGCCGGCGCCGACGATGTCGACTGTGCGGTCGAGAAGTGTGTCGCGTTCACGTTCGACGACGGCCCCGGCCCGTACACCGACCGTCTGCTGCAGATCCTGAACGACAACGACGCCAAGGCGACGTTCTTCCTGATCGGCAACAAGGTGGCGGCCAACCCCGACGGTGCCAAGCGCATCGCCGAGGCCGGCATGGAGATCGGCAGCCACACGTGGGAACACCCGAACATGACCACGATTCCGCCTGAGGACATCGCGGCACAGTTCAGCAAGGCCAATGACGCGATCGAGGCCGCGACGGGCAGCCGACCCAAACTCGTCCGCACTGCGGGCGGTCTGATCAACGATCAGGTACTGGCCGAAGCCGGCAAGCAGGGTTTGGCCGACATCAATTGGGATGTCATCCCGTTCGACTGGGCCAACGACGCCAACACCGCCGCCACGCGCTACATGCTGATGACCCAGATCAAGCCCGGCTCGGTGGTGCTGTTCCACGACACCTATTCGTCCACGGTGGATCTGGTGTATCAGTTCATCCCGGTGCTGCGGGCCAACGACTACCACCTCGTGACGGTCAGCCATCTGCTCGGCGAGCGTCAACCCGGCAGTGCCTACGGCAGCCGCGAGAACGGCCCGCCCGTCAACGGGCTCACCGACATCCCACCGGCAGACATCCCGTCGCTGCCCAACACCCCGTCACCGGCGCCCATGCCGAACTTCCCGATCACCGACATCCCCGGGGCCAACTCCGGCGGGCCGAACAACGGTGCCTGAGACGCACATCGCACCGGGTTGAGGACCAAAGACCCTAACCCGCACGGGCGTACGCGACGAGGCTGGTGGCATGCCCGACACCATGATCGACACCGCAACCATCACCGCCGCCGTGCAGTTGGCGTCGCGTGCGCCGTCGTTGCACAACACTCAGCCGTGGCGCTGGGTGGCAGACGACGAGGGTCTGAAACTGTTTCTCGACCCCAATCGGGTGGTGCATTCGACGGACCGCTCGTCGCGTGAGGCCGTTGTCAGCTGTGGGGTGATGCTGGATCATCTGCGCGTCGCGCTGGCGGCGTCCGGCTGGGCGACCTCCGTCGAGCGGTTCCCCAATCCGAACAACCGTGACCATCTGGCGACCGTGCATTTCAGCCCCATGCAGTTCGTGACCGATGCGCATCGCCGGCGCGCCGACGCGATCCTCGCGCGGCGCACCGACCGGCTGCCGATGGCGACGTATGCGGACTGGGATTCGTTCGAGCCGCTGCTGCGTGCCCGGCTCGCCGACGGGCCGGTGCACCTCGACGTGCTCAGCGACGAGGACCGGCCGGAGCTGGCCGAGGCTGCCGCGCTGACGGAATCGCTGCGCCTCTACGACTCGGCGTACCACGCTGAGCTCGCTTGGTGGACAACGCCGTTCGCCACCGAAGACGGTATCCCGCAGAGCTCGCTGGTGTCCGCGGAGGAAAGCGAACGGGTCGGGTTGTCGCGGGCCTTCCCGGTCACCGCACACAGCGAACGCCGCACGGGCGTCAACGAAGACTCCGCGACGATCGTGGTGCTCTCGACCGACGGCTACAGCCGCGAGGATGCGCTCGACGCCGGTGAGGCGCTTTCGACCGCGCTGCTGGAATGCACGCTCGCCGGACTGGGCAGTTGCCCGGTGACCCACGTGACCGAACTGCACGCGAGCCGCGACATCATCGGCAGACTGATAGACCGGGACGCCTGCCCGCAGGTCCTCATCCGGATCGGCATCGCGCCCGCCCTCGAAGACGTGCCGCCGCCCACGCCGCGCCGGCCCGTCGAAGCCATCCTCACCTTCGCCTAGGAGATATTGATGTCGACTGCACATGCGGTGGTTGTCGGAATCGACGGATCGCAAAGCGCGTTGGATGCCGCCATCTGGGCGGTCAAAGAGGCTGTCAGCCGCGACATTCCGTTGCGCCTGATATACGCCATCGACCCGACCGACAACGGCTCCGACCACGAGTGCGCCGCCCGCGCGCTGGCGACAGCCGAACTCGCCATCCGGCAGGCCTACACCGCGGTAGAAGCGACCGAGCAACCCGTCAAGATCGAGCTGGAAGTGGTACAGGACAAGCCGATTGAGGCACTGTTCGAGGCATCGCGGTCCGCCGCGATGCTGTGTGTCGGCGCCACCGGCCGAGACGATGCCGCGCGCGGCCGCATCGGCGCGACGGCGGCGACGGTCGCCAAATCGGCGCACTGCCCGGTGGCCGTGGTCCGCACACCCGCCTCCGGAGCCGGAGGAATCCTGGTCGAGTTCGACGGGCGGCCGTCGAGCACTACCGCGCTGCAGGCCGGTGTCGACGAGGCCCGGCTGCGCGGCGCACCGCTGTGCGTGATGACGACGTGGCAGCACCGCTACAGCGATATGTACGACGCGTCCGCGCTCGAGGATCGCAATCGGCTGGCCCAGGCGCAACTCGACCGCAGGCTCACCCGCTGGCGCCGGCGCTATCCGGAGCTCACTGTGCAGACCGTCGCAGGCGACGGCAGCGCACTGGATTATCTGGCGGCTCACCGCGACTCGGTGCAGCTCGTGGTGGTCGGCCCCGAACACGGCCGGGTCAGTGAGTTGGCCGACTCCGACTGCTCGCTGCTCACTTGCGATCGGCAGCAGCGGTTGTGAGACTCGGGGGATGATCAGGGTCTTTCTCGTCGACGACCACGAGGTGGTGCGGCGTGGTCTGATCGACTTGCTGAGCGCCGATCCCGAACTCGACGTGATCGGGGAAGCCGATTCGGTGGCCCAGGCGCTGGCCCGGGTGCCCGCGCTGAAGCCGGACGTCGCAGTGCTCGACGTCCGGCTCCCCGACGGCAACGGGATCGAGCTGTGCCGGGATCTGTTGTCGCGGATGCCGGATCTGCGGTGCCTGATGTTGACGTCGTACACGTCCGACGAGGCGATGCTCGACGCCATCCTGGCCGGCGCGAGCGGGTATGTGGTCAAGGACATCAAGGGCATGGAGCTCGCCCAGGCGATCAAGGACGTCGGCGCGGGCCGCTCGCTGCTCGACAACCGGGCCGCGGCGGCGCTGATGGCCAAGCTGCGCGGCGACGCCGAGCGTTCCGACCCGCTCTCGGGGCTCACGCAGCAGGAGCGAGTTCTGCTCGACCTGCTCGGTGAAGGGCTGACCAACAAGCAGATCGCGGCGAGGATGTTCCTGGCCGAGAAGACCGTCAAGAACTACGTGTCGCGGTTGCTGGCGAAGCTGGGGATGGAACGTCGCACACAGGCCGCAGTGTTCGCGTCGAAGCTGGACCGCAGGGGACTTTAGTCCCTGCAACCGGGGCTTTTCGCCCGTGGTCGCCGGCTGCCGCGCTCAATAATCTCGAATACATGAGCTATGAAGTCGGCACAGTGGTGAGCCCGGCCAAGCCGGCCGGGGACGATGCGGTCACGATCCTTTCGGAGCGGGAGAGCTGGGAACTGCTCGGCAGTGTCGCGCTGGGGCGGCTTGTCACCACGGTCGACAACGAGGCACACATCTTCCCGGTGAATTTCGCGGTGCAGGGCCGCACGATCCTGTTCCGAACGGCGGAGGGCACCAAGCTGATCAGTGCGGCGATCAACCATCAGGTGCTGTTCGAGGCCGACGAACACAACGTGGCCGAGGGCTGGAGCGTGATCGTGCGCGGTGTCGCGCACACGCTGCGCACCGACGACGAACTCGACGCTGCCGAGCGGGCGCAGTTGCTGCCGTGGACCGCTACCGCGAAGACCCACTGGGTGCGGGTGACGCCGACGCGAATCACCGGACGCCGATTCCGTTTCGGCCCCGAGCCGGGCGCCGTGTGAAGGTTGGTGCTCGACAGGCAGCAATGCCAGCATGGGGGACGTGACTGGGCATGGGCCTGCGCCCGACGACGAGCAGCGGATGGCGCCGTTGCGTGACACGCTCTCGCAGCTGCGGCTGCGCGAACTGCTCAGCGAGGTCCAGGACCGCGTCGAGCAGATCGTCGAGGGGCGCGATCGGCTCGACGGTCTGGTCGAGGCCATGCTCGTGGTGACATCGGGCCTCGAGCTCGACGTCACGCTCAAGACCATCGTGCATACCGCGATCGAACTCGTCGACGCCCGCTACGGCGCACTGGGTGTGCGCGGCGAGGGCCACGAACTCACCGAGTTCATCTACGAGGGCATCGATGAGGAGACCCGGTACAAGATCGGGCCGCTGCCGGAGGGCCGCGGCGTCCTGGGTGTGTTGATCGATGACCCGAAACCCATTCGTCTCGAAGACATTCGGTTACACCCGGCGTCGGTGGGCTTTCCGTCCCACCATCCGCCGATGCGGACGTTTCTCGGGGTGCCCGTGCGCACGAGGGACAAGGTGTTCGGCAACCTGTACCTGACCGACAAGACCAACGGCCAGCCGTTCAGCGAAGACGACGAAGTCCTGGTGCAGGCGCTGGCTGCCGCCGCGGGTATCGCCGTCGACAACGCCCGGCTCTACGAGCAGTCGCAAGCCCGTCAGTCGTGGATCGCCGCCACACGCGACATCGCCACCGAGTTGCTGTCCGGAACGGATCCCGCCACGGTGTTCCGGCTGGTGGCGGTCGAGGCGCTCAAGCTCACCGATGCAGAAGGCACACTCGTGGCCGTTCCGGCGGATCCGGAGGCCTCCGACGTCGACGAGCTCGTGGTCGCCGAGACGGCGGGTGTGGTGCCCGACGGTGCGCTGTTGTCGACGATCGCGGTCGGTGGGACGGCGACCGGACAGGCGTATCTGGATCGCACGCCGCGCCGCGTCGCCGGGTCGGAAATCGGTGTCGCCGGCCTCTCGGGCCCCGCCCTCGTGTTGCCGCTGCGCGCCACCGATGCCGTGGCCGGCGTTCTGGTGGCACTGCGTGGTGAGCACACCCGGCCGTTCACCGCCGAGCAGTTGGAGATGATGGCCGCGTTCGCCGACCAGGCCGCGCTGGCCTGGCAGCTGGCCGGCTCACAGCGGCGGATGCGCGAACTCGACGTCCTCACCGACCGCGACCGCATCGCCCGAGACCTGCACGACCACGTGATCCAGCGACTGTTCGCCGTCGGCCTGTCGCTGCAGGGCACGATCCCGCGGGCCCGGTCCGGCGAAGTGCAGGAGCGGCTCGCCGCGAGCGTCGACGACCTGCAGGCCGTCATACAGGACATCCGCACGGCCATCTTCGATTTGCACGGTTCGCAGTTCGGAAGCACCCGGCTGCGCCAGCGGCTCGACGAGGTCATCGCGCAGTTCTCCGGTGCCGGGCTACACACCACCACGCAGTTCGTCGGACCGCTGTCGGTCGTCGATTCCGCGCTGGCCGATCATGCCGAGGCCGTGCTGCGCGAAGCCGTCAGCAACGCGGTAAGACATTCGGGCGCAACCGAACTCACTGTTCGGGTGAAAGTCGACGACGATCTGAGCATCGAAGTCGCTGACAACGGCCGCGGAATCACCGGGCCGGTCACCGAGAGCGGGCTGGTGAATCTCCGTGAGCGTGCCGCCCAGTCCGGCGGGCAGTTGACGGTCGAAAACCATTCGGGCGGAGGCACTTTGCTGCACTGGGTGGCGCCTTTACCGGCCTAGCGTCTATGCCGGTTGGCGGCGCGGAGTGTCGGGCAGCGCGGCGGCATCATCGAGTGCCCAACCCAGCCGGATGAGCATCTGCGGATGCTCGCGGCCATCGAAGATCTCGTCGCGCAACGCCGCTCGCGCCTGTGCCATCTTGAGGGGCTCGGTGAGCGGGCAGGTAGCCAGCCCGAGTGCGGTCGCGGTGAGCAACACGAGGCTCATCGCCTCCCCGGCGCGCAGCCGTGCCAGATCGTCGTCATCGCGAGTGCCGAGCGCCACCACCACACCGCGGTCGGAGATCTGGCGAGCCACATCCATGATGGGGGTGAGATCGGTGAACGACTCGACGCGACGCAACGTCACCCCGGCTCGCGCGGCCCTCGCGCCCATCAACGCGATGTCGGCGAGGGAGACCTCGCGGTCAAAGTAGAGCCGACGGTCGATGTGGCGACGGCCGATGGCCGCCGCCAGCGTCACGTCGGCGTCGGTGGGGACGCGAGGTCCGGCGGTGAGCGCGGCCAGAAGACCGGGGTCGGCCGGGTCGGGCAACCGGTGCACGGTGGCCTGGTATCCCCGCCCGGCCAGCGCGACGACACAGTGGTGCAGGGTCGCGCCGCAGCTCAGCAGCAGGTCGCGGCCGTCGGTGTCAGGCAGATGGTGCGTACGGTCGGCATACAGGCACAGGCTGTCGGCACCCATCTGCCAGCGCCACGGTTGCGAGTCGTACACCGACGGCGCGCGAACCGCCAGAGACATTGCCGTCCGCACGGTCTCGCCGTCGGGAAAGCCGGTGGTCACCGTTCCACGATGCCGGTGCGGGATGTTCAGCGGTAGAGCAGAAAGTCACTTACGGCGAGCAGTCCCGCTTGCGGGGGACTGCTCGCCGTAAGAAGAGGAAGGGTCAGTCGCCGTCTTTGACCTTGGCCATCGCGAGCACGTCGAGGCGCTTGTCGAGCTCGGCCTCCGACAGCTTGTCGCCGATCAGCCCGCGGTCGATCACGGTCTGGCGGATGGTCTTCTTCTCCTTGAGCGCCTGCTTGGCGACCTTGGCGGCCTCCTCGTAGCCGATCGCCGAGTTCAGCGGCGTCACGATCGACGGCGAGGACTCAGCCAGCTCACGAAGATGCTCCTCGTTGGCGACCAGGCCGTCGATGCAGCGCGCGGCGAACAGCTTCGACACGTTCGACAGCAGCGTGAACGATTCGAGCAGGTTGCGCGCCATCATCGGGATGTACACGTTGAGTTCGAAGGCTCCCGACGCGCCGCCCATCGCGATCGCGGCGTCGTTGCCGACCACCTGGCACGCCACCTGCGTAACCGCTTCCGGCAGAACGGGATTGACCTTGCCCGGCATGATCGAGCTGCCCGGCTGCAGATCGGGGAGCTGGATCTCGGCGAGGCCCGTCAGCGGGCCCGAACCCATCCAGCGCACGTCGTTGGCGATCTTGGTCAGCGACACCGCGATGGTGCGCAGGGCGCCGGACGCCTCGACCAGCCCGTCACGGGCGGCCTGGGCCTCGAATGAGTCCACGGCCGTGCGCAATTCGGCCAGGCCGGTCTGGTTGACCAGCACCTCGACGACCTTGGCGCCGAAGCCGTCGGGCGCGTTGAGCCCGGTGCCGACGGCGGTGCCGCCGATGGCCAGCTCACCCAAGCGCGGCAGGGTCGCCTTGACCCGCTCGATGCCGGCCTCGATCTGGCGGGCGTACCCGCCGAACTCCTGGCCCAGCGTCACCGGGACGGCGTCCATCAGGTGCGTGCGGCCCGACTTCACCACGGTCCGCCACTGCCGGGCCTTGGCGGCCAGCGACTCGTGCAGCACCTCCAGGGCCGGAATCAGGTGGCGCACAGCGGCTTCGGTGGCGGCGATGTGGGTCGCGGTGGGGAACGTGTCGTTGGAGCTCTGCGACATGTTCACGTCGTCGTTGGGATGCACCGTCACGCCGTTGCGGGCCGCGATCGAGGCGATCACCTCGTTGGTGTTCATGTTCGAGCTCGTGCCCGAGCCGGTCTGGAACACGTCGATCGGGAACTGATCGTCATGCTGCCCGTCGGCGATTTCACCGGCTGCGGCGATGATCGCGTCGGCCTTCTCGGGCGCCAGCAGACCGAGATCCTTGTTGACCTGGGCGCAGGCCGCTTTCAGCAGCCCGAGCGCGCGGATCTGGGTGCGCTCAAGACCGCGGAACGAGATCGGGAAGTTCTCCACGGCCCGCTGGGTCTGTGCCCGCCACAGGGCGTTGACCGGAACCCGGACCTCACCCATGGTGTCGTGCTCGATGCGGTACTCGCCTTCACCTGATGCGTCGACGGCTTTGTCGGACATGTGCTCCCTTTGAGATGTGTGGGTTGTCAGGGCAGGGGTTGAATCGCCGACGAGTCCCCGGTGAAGTCGATCGCGGAGTACTCGTTGAGCTTGGACAGCCGGTGGTAGGCCTCGATCATGCGGACCGTGCCGGACTTGGATCGCATCACGATCGACTGCGTGGTGCAGCCGCCGCTCGCGTAACGCACACCCTTGAGCAGGTCACCGTCGGTGACGCCGGTGGCGCAGAAGAAGACGTTCTCGCCGGACACCAGGTGCTCGGTGACCAGGACCTCGTCCAGGTCGTAGCCGCGGTCGACGGCCTTCTGCCGTTCCTCGTCGTCCTTGGGTGCCAACTGGGCCTGGATCGCGCCGCCCATACAGCGGATCGCGGCGGCGGCGATGATGCCTTCCGGCGTGCCACCGATGCCGGCGAGCATGTCGGTGCCGGAGTGCGGACGGCATGCCGAGATCGCACCCGCGACATCGCCGTCGGAGATCAACCGGATCCGGGCGCCGGTGTCACGGACGTCGGCGATCAGCTGCTCGTGACGCGGGCGGTCCAGGATGCAGACGGTCATGTCCGACACCGACAGGCCCTTGGCCTTGGCGACCTGGCGGACGTTCTCGCCGATCGGGGCGGTGATGTCGATGGCGTCGACGGCTTCGGGCCCGACCGCGATCTTGTTCATGTAGAACACCGCCGACGGGTCGAACATCGCGCCGCGCTCGGCGACCGCGAGCACCGAGATCGCGTTCGGCATGCCCTTGCTCATCAGCGTGGTGCCGTCGATGGGGTCGACCGCGAAATCACATTCCGGGCCGTCGCCGTTGCCGACCTCTTCCCCGTTGTAGAGCATCGGGGCGTTGTCCTTCTCGCCCTCGCCGATGACGACGACACCGCGCATCGAAACCGAGTTGACCAGCTCGCGCATGGCGTCGACGGCGGCCCCGTCACCACCTTCTTTGTCGCCGCGGCCGACCCAACGGCCCGCGGCCATGGCTCCCGCCTCGGTTACCCGGACGAGTTCAAGGGCAAGGTTTCGATCCGGGGCTTCGCCGCGCGTGGGACTCATGGCGGTGATTCTCCCAGAACAGGCTCGTCAATTGGGAGGCGGGATGCGAGCGAGCGCGTCAGTTTCATCAGTATCGATCCAGTAGCAGTTTGCGTTTGCAAGATCCTGCGAACCGTGCATTCGTGCAGATCACGCACTGTCACGCAGGCGGATCGTGTAACCGACGTCAAGTTGGCGAGCGAGTGGCCGTTCGCCGCGCTGATGACCCCGGTCGGCGGGCTGGGATACTGGCAATCATGACCACCCAGCCCACCCCGGCGCCCAAGCCGGCGAAGTCACGGCTTCTGCAAGACGGCCGTGACATGTTCTGGTCGATGGCTCCGCTGGTGGTGGCGTGTGTCGTCCTCGCAGGGCTCTTGGGCATGTGCTCATTCCAGGGCAGTGGCCCGGGCCCCGGCCCGGTGCCCGAATTCGACGCCCCCGCCGCACTGCAGGCCGATGCCGATGCGCTCAAGATCCCGATCCGGCTGCCCGCGCTCCCCGAGGGCTGGCAGGCGAACTCCGGCAGCCGCGGCGGCATCGACGGCGGCGTGACGTTGCCGAACGGCCAGCACGGCCGGGCCGTCCTGTCGCGGGTCGGATACCTCGCGCCGAGCGGCATGTACCTCAGCCTCACGCAGAGCAACGCCGACGAGACCGCGCTGGTGTCCTCGATGAAGCCGGACTCGTATGCGTCGGGCACGCAGGACGTCGACGGGGTGACGTGGGTGGTGTACGAGAGCTCCGACCCCGAGTCGGTATGGACGACGCGGCTGAACGGCCCCGGCGGCGCGGCGCAGATCGCGATCACCGGTGCCGGCGGTACGGATGAGTACCGTACGCTTGCGGGTGCGACGCAGAAGCAGTCGCCCTTGCCCGTCAAGCGCTAGGTGCCCAACGTGAAGAAGATCGCGAGAATTCTCGAGAATCTCGCGATCTTCTTCACGTTGGGCCAAGAAGGATGAGTGATGACCGCTCGCAAGCCCGGGGCCGCTCCGGAAGCCGATCTCACCGGTTGGACCGCCGCGCCGTTCACCGCCGCCGGCCAGACCCATGACGTGTACCGCAAGGGCGAGGGCCCGGGTGTGGTGCTCATCCCCGAGATGCCCGGTCTTCATCCCGGCGTGCTGGCACTCGGCAACCATCTCGTCGACAACGGGTTCACCGTCGCCGCGCCGTCGCTGTTCGGCACACCCGGCGCCCCCGCATTGCGGCCCGGCGCGATACCGGTGTTGCTCAAAGGTTGCGTGACAAGAGAATTCGCGGCGTTCGCGACCAACGCCGACCGGCCCGTCGCGCACTACCTGCGCGCGCTCGCACGTGACCTCAACGCGAGCACGCCGGGCAAGGGAGTCGGCGTGATCGGGCAGTGCTTCACCGGTGGGTTCGCGCTCGCGGCGGCCGTCGACGACAGCGTGCTGGCCCCGGTGCTCAGCCAGCCGTCACTTCCGCTTCCGTTGACGCCCAAGCACAAACGAGACCCGGGACTGTCGGAAGCCGAGCTCAAGATCGTCGAGCAGCGGGCCGCCAACGACGGCCTGTGCGCGCTCGGCCTGCGGTTCAGCCAGGACTGGATGGCGCCCGGTGAGCGGTTCACGACGCTCAAGGCCAGGCTCGGCGACGCGTTCGAGGTCATCGAGATCAACTCGATGAAGGGCAACGAGCACGACATCCTGCCGTCAGCTCACTCGGTGCTGACCGACCAGGTACGCGAGGTCGACGGCCACCCCGCCTACGAGGCGCGCAAACGCGTCGTGGAGTTCCTCACGGAACGACTGGTGGGGTAGTCGGTTCGGGCTGGTCCTCGCCATCGGTTTCCGGTTCGCTTTCGGCAGCCGGCTCGGATCTGCGTTTGAAGGGCCACCAGAACTTCTTGCGCGGCTTGTCGGGTTCGGGTGCCTCGAGCTCGACACCCTTGAACACCGCCAGGTAGACGCTGACGGTGGTCACGATGATGATCATCAGCACCGGCCCGATCACGAGGCCGAAGAATCCGAACATCGCGATACCGGCGAACACCGAGAGCAACATGAGCGCGGAGTCCAGCCGCGCGGCCTTCGGCACGAGGATCGGCCGCAGCACGTTGTCGATGTTGGTCACCACCAGCAGGTGCCAGACCACCACGAAGATGCCGCCGATGATGTTGCCGAAGAACATCATTCCGATGCCGAACGGGATCGACAAGATCCCGCCGCCGAGCGGGATGACCGACAGCGCGGTCAGCAGGATCGCGAAGATGAAGAACCCGTCGTGGAAGCCGCCGATGTAGATCGAGACCGCGCCCGCGACGCCCTGACACAACGCGATCACGAACTGGCCCTTGACCGTGCCCTTGACCATGGCGCCGACCTTGGCGAGGTACAGGTCGGTGATCTCCTCGCCGAGCGGGTTGAGCCTGCGGATGAGGGTCGCCACCTCGTCCTTGTTGACCAGCAGCGAGATGAACACGTACAGGAAGATGACCGACGCGGTCAGCGCGCCGACGATGCCGCCGACCGCACCTTGCAGGACACCGAGCAGCCATTCGCCGACGCGCTGCGACACCGTGACGATGGTGCCGCGCAACGATTCCGGCGTGACGTGGATGTCGAGGAACGGCACGCGTGCGGCGAGCGAGTTGATGAGTTGCAGGGTGCGGTCCCCGAGCGTGCTGAGGTCGGTTTCGGCGACCCACGCGCTCACCGCGTTGACCATCTGCGAGATCTGCACGATCGCGAGGAAGACGATCAGCGACACCGGGATGATGACCATGAGCACCGCCGCGAACACGGTCAGCGTGGCCGAGATACCGGTGCCGAATCTGCGCCGAAACCGTTGGTACAGCGGCGAGAACAGGTATGCGCCCACCGCGGCCATCACGATCAGGATGAAGAAGGTGCGCAGGAAGTACGCGCCGAGCAACAGCGCGAGCACGGTGACGACCGCCAGCGCGCGCTTCTGGCTGACGGTGAACTGGCTGTCCATAGGCCCCTTCCCTTGCTGCGCTGACCTTAGCGTCACTCTGGCGTGACACTCGGCATTCAGCGTCACTCTGGCGTGACAGTGGGAACGAGAGGGGAATGTGGCCGAGTTAGACGCGGGCCTGCGCGGCCCGCTGTGACGCGACGAACCGCATCGACAGCCGCTGCATGAGGCCGGGGGCCAGCCGCGCGAACACCCATGACGCGTGTGCGCGACGGGGTTTGACGAGGATCGCCTTGTTGCGATCGATCGCGCGGAGCGTGTCCGCGGCCAGCCGGTCGGCGTCGTAGGCCGTCTTGACGCCCTGGCCCTGCAGGAAGTAGTCACGGCCCACGAAGCCGCCGATCGCGCCCTTGTCGAGGATCGGTGTCTCGACCGCGGCCGGGCACACCGCCAACACGCCGACGCCGTGGGCGGCGGCTTCCGAGCGCAACGCCAACGACAGCCCGACGACGGCGTGTTTGGTCATCACATAGCTCGTCAGCTGGCCCGCCGCCGCCAGGCCTGCCATCGATGCGGTGTTGACGATGTGGCCGTGGCCCTGGCGGATCATGACGGGATAGGCCGCCGCGACACCGTGTACGACGCCGCGCACGTTGACGTCGATGATCGCGTTCCACTGCTCGAGCGTCAGCAACTCGGTGTCGCCGCCCCACACGATGCCCGCGTTGTTGAACATCAGGTCGAGCCGGCCGGCGCGCTCGACCACATCGTCGACGGCGGCCTGCACGGCTGCCGCGTCGGTGACATCGAGGCGAGCGGATCGCGCGCCGAGGGCGTCGCCGGTCCGGGCGGCGGCCTCCCCGTCGATATCGGTGCACAGCACCTGTGCGCCCGCGCCGGAGAGTGCGCGGCACAGCGCCGCGCCGATACCGGACCCGGCGCCGGTGACGATCGCCTGCTTGCCGGCGAAGGGGTTCACTGGGCCAGCTTCATGACGTGTCCGAGCACGTCTGGGTAGCGCTTGAGGTGGGCGCCGCCATTGAGGTCGAGCACCTCGCCGGTCATCCACGACGCCTGCGGTGAGCAGACGAACACCACCGCGGCGGCGATGTCCTCGGGGGTGCCGGCGCGGCCCAGCGCGGTGTTCTCGACGTACTCCTCGACGACACCGGGCACCATCGCGGCAGGCTCGGTCAGCGGCGTGTGCACGAAACCCGGCGCGATCGCGTTGACGCGGATGCCCCGCGGCCCCATCTCCAGGGCAGCCACCTGTGTCAGCATCGACAGCCCGGCCTTCGCGGCGCAGTAGGCGCTCATGCCGGCCGCGGGCTGGCGCCCGTTGAGGGACGAAATCGATACCAGCACACCGCCTTCGGACAGATGGGCACCGGCGTGCTTGGCCACGATGAAACCACCGGTGAGGCATACGTCGATGACCGCGCGGAACTGGTCGGCCGGCATGTCGGTGATGAGCCCGACATTGCTGAACCCCGCGCAGTTCACCACGACATCGACGGCGCCTACCTCGGTGAACAGCCGCTGCACCGAGTTCTCGTCGGTGACGTCGACGTAGTTGCTCGAGTGGGGTGTGCCGAGTTCGACAGCCCGTTCGGCCGCGCCCTCGGTGTTGCGGTCGGCCACGACGACGCGGCAGCCGTCGGCTGCGAGTGCCTGCGCGCTGGCCCAGCCGATTCCGGACGCCGCGCCGATGACCACCGCGACGCGCTGTGTGCTCATGCCGGGCCCCCGTCCGGGCGGTGGTCGCCCCACTTCTTGTCGATGGCGTTCCACACGTCGGCGTACTCG
Source organism: Mycolicibacterium wolinskyi (assembly GCF_002101965.1). Taxonomy (GTDB): domain Bacteria; phylum Actinomycetota; class Actinomycetes; order Mycobacteriales; family Mycobacteriaceae; genus Mycobacterium; species Mycobacterium wolinskyi. The sequence continues at coordinate 72,276 of NZ_LQQA01000010.1, read as the reverse complement.
CCGGGGTAGTCCTTGTAGGCCGACTTCGACCGCAGGAACGCGCGGATCAGCGGTGCGGCCAGGCCGATCGGGTAGCGCTTCCATCCCGCGTTGGCCCTGGTGTCGGCCAGCAGTTGCGGCCAGGTGTGGCGCTGGAATCTGAGCACTTCCTGCGAGCGGCTCGTGTCCATCCAATCCGTGGCGAACCACGCGGCGTCGTCGTCCGGGTTGCCGGACCTGCCGATCGGAAGCCCGCCGCTGATTCCCATCGCGGCGGCCGCCTGCGACCCGACCACGGACTGCGTGTGTCGGTGCGTCGCAGAGTCGCCGCCGATCAGCAGCACCTCGCGGGTCGTCTCGACGGTGGTCGCGGCCATGAATGCGGCTGCGACGTCGCGCACGTCGACCGTCTGCAGCCGCCCGTCGGCGGGCAGCACGCTCTCGAACGAGATGAGGTCGACGTCCATGTCGACGCTGAACTGCGAACTCATCACGCCGCCGAGCCGCAGGATCAGCCAATCGAGCTCGGATGTCCGGACCAGCCCCTCGGCCTCGACCTTGTGTGCGCCGTAGATGTCCGCCGGGTTGACCGGGGTGTCGGGCGTCAGCACGTCGCTGATGCGATGCGGGTTGCGGGCGCCGTAGACCGCCACGCTGGACGCCTGGACGAAGCGGGGCGGTTCGGGCTGGGCCGCGGCGGCGCGCAGCAGCGAGGCGGTGGCATCGACGTTGACCTTGCGGGCCAGCCCGCGGCGCATGTAACAGAACGGCGGGATGATCGCCGCCAGGTGGATGATCGCGGCGGGGGAGACCGCGGCGACCAATGCGTCGACCGCGGCCGCGTCGGTCAGATCGGCCCACCGCATTTCGACGCCGGCCGGTAGCTCGGCGGCGGCCTTGCGGTTGGCGGGCACATCGAGGTCGGTAGCGACGACGCGTCGGCCGGCATCGGCGAGCGTCTTGACGACCATCGACCCGACGAGCCCGAAAGCTCCGGTGACCAGTACGGCGTCCGGCTTCGGCGTACTCACTGCCCTCCTCGTTTAGAACGTGTTGCAACACTAGCCAACGACACTGTGGTGTGTGTCACCGTCCGGGCGGTCGAATTCTGTGCCGAATCGGCCATCGGTTCGCCTCAGAAGTTCTCAGCAATCGGTATAGCTCGCTTGTACTGCTACAGCGCGGAGTGGGCGAATCGTGTTGGTGTTGCCTCAAAAGCACTCGCCGATGGCGGCGTCGACGGGGTGAGTGTGACTCGAATCTCATGGCGCCCCCCGCTGTGACGAGTTTGCCTGACGCACATTCATATTCCGATTTGGAAATTTGCCTGAGGCTTATGCATTGTGTGGCTGTTGGAATCAACGAAAACGAGCCGATTGCGGGCGCATGTGGTGTACTCGGTTGCACGCGTCAGCAATTGGGGAGGTGCGAAATGTCAGAAGACGTAACCGTGGGGGTTAACGGTGACGAGTCTGGTGAAGTTGCCGGTGGCATAGCCGTGGATACTCGCGTGGTCGTCTACCCGGGCAGCGATGAGGAATTGCACGGCACGGTGGTCGAGGATTTTGCCGACCTCGCGGGAACCGCGGTCGAGATCGCCGGCGAGCGTATCGTCGGACCGGCGCGGCGGTGGGCCGTCAACGTCGACGACGGTGGCCTGGTGTTCGTCGACGACGACAGCATCGTCCTCGAGGCGCAGCCGGCCTGAGTTCAGCGCACGGTCAGCGGTAGCCGACGCAACCGCCGCACCAGCAGGCTGGGCAGCCACTCGGCAGGCCCGGCCGGTTGAATGTCGGTGCGGAGCGCCAGCAGCCGGGATATGACGATGCGGGCTTTGAGTCGGGCCAGTCCGGCACCGACGCAGAAGTGCGCGCCTTTTCCAAACGCCAAGTGACTCTTGGCATTCACGCGGTCCAGCCGGAACTCGTGCGGATCGTCGAAGGCGGCGGGGTCGCGATTGGCCGCGCCCCACAGCAGTAGTAGATGTGAATCTGCCTGCAGTGCAACGCCTCCCAGCTCGGCATCGACCGAGACGTGCCGGTAATGCCCGCGGAACGGCGACTCGAGCCGCAGCACCTCCTCCAGAAACGCGGGTATCAGGCCGGGCGCGTCACGCAGCTGTTGCGCGAGAGCGGGCCGCGACGCGAGTTCCCGTGCCGCACTACCGATCAACGACGCGGTCGACTCCGCGCCCGCACTCACCAGCTGGATCAGCATGAACACCGCCTTGTCGGCCGCGACCTTCTCCGACGCGCAGTACAAGGCGAAGTCCCCGAGCAGGTTGTCGCCTGGGTCTGCCTTAGCGCGGTCGAACTGCTCGACGAGGTATCCGCCGAGTTCGGTGGCGGCAATACCCGCCGCGGTGAGTTGGTCGGCGTCGACGAGTCCGTCGAGGAGCTGCGTGGCGCCGTACGCCCAACCCACCAAACGGTCGACGTCGGCTGCCGGCAACCCCAGCAACCGCGCGACCACGAGCATCGGCAGCCGATCGGCCATGGTCGTCATCCAGTCGAGTTCACCGATGGTGGCGGTCAGCAGGTTGTCGGTGGTCGAGGTGATGAACGGCTCCAGATCACGTATGCGCTTGGCCGCCAGGCGGGGCAACACGAGTTTGCGGTGCGCGGCGTGCGCCGGATCGTCAGCAGTGGCGAGCACGTGCGTGTGACCGCCAGGGCCGTCCATGGTGAACGTGGTCACCGAGCCGTCCGGGCTGTCGGGTTGATGCCACATGGTCGCGGTGAGATTCGACGAGAAGTGTTGCATCCGCGCGGTCGCCTCGGTCACCGCGTCGAACGACGTCACGACGAAGAACGGCGAATCGCCCACCTGATGCACTGGCGCGTCTTCCCGTAGCCGGTCATACAGGGGGTATGGGTCTTGGAGGTGGGCCGGGGCGAACAAGTCGTGTGCACGGAGCATAAGCCCAGGTTGACGAGCTGTTCGGGGCAGGTCAACGCCGCCAGGCGAAGTCGATACGGCCCGGTGGACGCCGCTTCGCGGGCTCGTCTCAGCCGATGGTTCTGACCAGCGCCGTACGTGAGAATCCATACCGATTTTGTCTCAGCGTGAGATACCGTCAACTCCATGTCTCCACACCGCGAGGACTGGCTGGTCGGCGATCGGCGGGCGGAGGCAGCCGAACGCATCTACTCGGCGGCGGCCGATCTGGCTGCCCGCGAGGGCCTGGATGCGCTTGACATCGACGCCATCGCGGCGCGGGTGCACTGCTCGCGGGCGACGGTGTACCGCCACGCGGGCGGCAAGACGCAGATCCGGGATGCAGTACTTTCCCGGCTCGCGGCGCAGATCGTCGACGAGGTCCGGCGTCAGGTCGACGGCCTGACGGGGTCGCGACGCGTCGTCACAGCGGTCACCGTCGCGCTGCGCCGCATTCGCAGCGATCCGATGTTCGATCTGCTGCTCGGCTCACTGCGCGGTGGAGGTGCGATCGCCGGCCTCGGTCAGTCGCGAGTGCCTGCGGGGTTCGCGACGGAGCTGACCGGGCTGGCCGAGGACGATCCGGTGGCCGCCGCGTGGATCGTGCGGCTTGTGCTGTCGCTGCTCGTCTGGCCCGGCGCCGACGAAGCGGCCGAGCAGGAGATGCTGCGCCGGTTCGTGGCCCCGGCGTTCAGCTCGGCCGTTTGACGCAGCGAAAACCGATGTGGCTCATGCCGGTATCGACCATCTGCGGTCGCCGGGCAGCTGGCCGGTAGCGCATGCAATAGCTGTCGGCGCACAGGAACGATCCACCTTTGATCACTCGGCGGGCAATCTTGAACTGCGGCTGATTGGGATCGTAACTATCTGTCGCACAGCAGGATTCGACGGAATGGTCCCCGGTGTAGAAATCGGTGGTCCACTCCCATACGTTGCCCGCCATGTCGAACAGGCCATAGCCGTTGGCCTCGAAACTGCCAACGGGCTTCGTGGTGCCGTAGCCGGTCTCGGGCAGGTACGGGAATTCGCCGTGCCAGTAGTTGGCCAACCGCTGCCCGGGCTGCTCGGGTTCATCGCCCCAGGTGTATGCCGCGGCAGGCAGCCCGCCGCGCGCGGCGGTTTCCCACTCCGCTTCCGTCGGAAGCTCCAAGCCCGCCCAGCGTGCGTAGGCCTCGGCGTCCTCGTAGGCGATGTGCACCACCGGGTGGTCGTCGCGATCCGTAAGCGAGGACCGCGGCCCACGCGGGTGATTCCAGCACGCACCCGGTGTCCAAGCCCACCACAGGTTGATGTGGCGCAGGTCCACCGGGCCCGCAGTGCGCCGGAACACCATGGAGCCCGGCACGAGATTTTCGGGTGGGGCACCGGGAAAGTCGGCAGGGTCTACCGGGCGTTCGGCGACCGTGACATAGCCTGTCGCCGCGACGAACTCGGCGTAGTCAGCGTTGGTGACCTGATGGCGCTGGATCCAGAACCCGTCGACCGCGACCTCGCGGGCCGGCGCCTCTTCGGGGTAGTGCGCGTCGGACCCCAACACCGAGGTTTGTGCCGGGATCCAGACCAGGTCGTCAGCCGTCATGCGTTGAGTCTGCGGAGAACTCAGGCAAAGACCGTGGTCCAATCGTTGCGGATGCTGACCACCGGCCAGCTCTCGGACTTCGCCAGCGCCAGCGCCTTCTCCGCGCCTGCGGTGTAATCGAATTCGCGTTCGGCGTCGTCGTGGAGCACCAGCATGGACAGGGACGGACCCGCGCCCGCCGCGGCGTACTGCAGCATCTCGATGTCACCGTTCGAGTTGCCTACGACCAAGATCGGTCTGCGTCCGGTCCGGCCCCAGATCCGCACGGGCTTGATCGGGCCGTCATCCATGAACTCCGGTGTAGCAGTCGTTTTGAGGTGACCGTCGACGAAGTCCAGGCCCACCGAGCTGCCGATGACCCGCTCAGGCGGTATGCCGTACATCTGCGGCGTGACCGGGCGCATGAAGTCACGGCCGCCGCCCGAGGCGATGTAGGTGGTGAACCCGTTGTCCTCCAGATAGCGCAGCAGTTCGATCATGGGCTGATAACCGCAGTGCGTGTACGGGCGGCCGAGAGTTGGATGCTTCGCTTCGGCGAAGAACGCCTTGACCCGTTCGGCGTGGTCTTCGACGGGCAGGCCGGCGTATGCCGAAAGAATGCCGGCAGCAAGGATTTTGAGCGCGGAATCATCGCCGTTGTAGTGCTTGGTGACGGCGTCGCCGAACCAGGCGAGATCACCGGCGGCGGCTGCCCGATAGGGCTGACGGGTGGCGAGTTCGGCGTCGGCCGCCGCCTGCTCGGCCAGCCGGCGTACCAGGAAGTCGAGTTGGATGTAGGCCGGCTTCTCGACCCACAGCGTGCCGTCGTTGTCGAACACCGCCACGCGTGCTTCGGGCGCGACGTAATCGGGACCGTCGGTGGTGACGCGCCCCACGAAGTCGGTGATCGCCGCCTTCGTGGGGCCATCGTTCCATGACTGCAGCATCGGCGAATCAGCCGCCCACCGATTGCAGGAAGTCGTTGAGCTTCTCGACCGCGTTGGTGATCGTGAAGGATGCCGGTTCACGCCGCGGCGGGAATTCCTTGAAGGTCTCCAGGAATTCGAGGACGACGGCGTTGGCCATGAAGGCGATGTAGTCGTGGTCGAAGAACCAGTCCCAGTAAGTGTTGGATGTGATGTCGGCCCGCTCATACGGATCGGTGCGTAGGTTGAAGATCTTCGGTGCGCGCAACGGCGTGAACGGCTCGAACCAGACCTTCAGTGTGCCCTCGCAGCGCTGCTCCATGAACACGACTTTCCAGTTGTCGATGCGGATCCCGAGCACATCGCAGTCGTCGGAGAAGTAGATCAGGCCGCGGCGGGGACTCTTGTCGACCTCGCCGGTCAAATAGGGCAACAGGTTATAGCCGTCGATGTGGACGTGATAGGTCTTGTCATCGATCGTGTGACCCTGCTTGAGTTTCTCGACGATGTCGGGCTCACCCGCGGCTGCGAGGAACGTCGGAAGCCAGTCGTGGTGCTGGACAATCTCGTTGGAGATCACGCCGGCGGGGATCTTGCCCGGCCAGCGGATGATCTCGGGTACCCGGAAGGCGCCCTCCCAGTTGGTGTTCTTCTCGCTGCGGAATGGTGTGGTGGCGCCATCCGGCCACGTGTTGGCGTGTGGGCCGTTGTCGGTGGAGTAGATGACGATCGTGTCATCGGCGATGCCGAGTTCATCGAGGGCATCGAGCAAGAGACCTACGTGACCATCGTGATCGATCATCGTGTCGTGGTAGGGCGACTGCCAGCGGCCGGCCTGCCCGACGCTTTCCGGTTTGGTGTGCGTGCGGAAGTGCATATGCGTCGTGTTCATCCACACGAAGAACGGTGTGCCCGCTTCGTTCTGACGTTTGATGAAGTCGATCGCCGCCTCGGTGGTCTCGTCGTCGACCGTCTCCATGCGTTTCTTGGTCAGTGGCCCGGTGTCCTCGACACGTTGCTTGCCCAGTGGGCCGAACCGTTCGTCGACCTCGTCCGAGGCCTCCTCCGTGGCCCACGAACGGATGACACCGCGGGGCAGCAGCCTCTTGCGCAGGCGCGGTGCCTCCTCCTCGGTGGGGTAGTCGGGATGCTCGGGTTCCTCTTCGGCATTGAGATGGTAGAGATTGCCGAAGAACTCATCGAAACCGTGGGCCGTCGGTAGGTACTTGTTGAGGTCGCCCAAGTGGTTCTTCCCGAACTGGCCGGTGGCGTAACCGAGCGGCTTGAGGAGCGTGGCGATCGTCGGGTCGTCGGGTGACATGCCGACGTCGACACCCGGCATGCCGACCTTCGAGAGCCCGGTGCGATAGACGCTCTGGCCGGTGATGAACGACGAGCGCCCCGCGGTGCAACTCTGCTCGCCGTAGGAGTCGGTGAAGATCATGCCTTCTCTGGCGAGCCGGTCGATGTTGGGCGTCTGATAACCCATCAGACCCATGCTGTAGCAGCTGAGATTGCTGATTCCGATGTCGTCTCCCCAAATCACCAGGATGTTGGGTTTTCCGTTCGGCATGTGTTCGCAGCCTCACTTTCATGTTCAACAAAAGGTCCAGTGCGAACGTTATGCGCTCGCACTGGACCAGTGCCGGATAACTGACGTCTCTGGCGAAAATACTCACCGGGCCGGCCAAGGCCGTACTCAATCCTTGGCGAGGAACTCGTGCAGTTTCTCGACCGCGTGGTCGATGCTGAAGCTTGCCGGAGCGTGGCGCGGCTTGAACTCCTCGAACGTTTCGAGGAACTTCGTCGCCATCGCGGTCGCGTAGAAGACGAAATAGTCGTGCCGCAACAGCCACTCGTAGTACGTGTTGGATGTGATGTCGGCGTACTCGTACGGGTCGGTGCGCAGGTTGAACAGCTTCGGGACCCGTAACGGCGTGAACGGCTCGGCCCAGATCCGCAGCGTCCCTTGGCAGCGCTGTTCGGCGAAAACAATCTTCCAGTTCTCGAACCGCATCGCGACGAGATCCCCGTCATCGGAGAAATAGAAGAAGCCGCGACGCGGGCTCTCCTCGACCTCACCGGTGAGGTAGGGCAGCAAGTTGTAACCGTCGATGTGCACCTTGTACTCGGTGTCGCCGATCTTGTAACCCTTCTTCAGCTTTTCGCTGATATCGGGATCGCCGGCCGCGGCCAACAGCGTCGGCAACCAATCGTGGTGCTGGACGATCTCGTTGGAAACCACGCCCGCGGGGATCTTGCCGGGCCAGCGGATCAGCTCTGGCACACGGAAGGCGCCTTCCCAGTTCGTATCCTTCTCGCTGCGGAATGGTGTCGTACCGGCATCCGGCCACGTGTTGCGGTGCGGGCCGTTGTCGGTCGAGTAGATGACGATCGTGTCCTCGGCGATACCGAGTTCGTCGAGCACATCGAGCACGGTGCCCACATTGCGGTCGTGGTCGATCATCGTGTCGTGGTAGGGCGATTGCCACAGCCCCGCTTGGCCACGGCTCTCGGGTTTGGTGTGGGTGTAGAGGTGCATGTGGGTGAAGTTGCACCACACGAAGAACGGATTGCCCTCGGCGTGCTGGCGTTTGATGTAGTCGACCGTGGCGTCGGCGATGTCGTCGTCGATGGTCTCCATACGCTTGGCGGTCAGCGGCCCGGTGTCCTCGATGGTCTGTTTGCCGACCGGGCCGTATTTCGGGTCGTCGGGTTCCGTTGACACCTCATCGGTGGCCTTGCATTTGAGCACGCCGCGGGGTTTGGCCAGTTTGTAGAGTCGCGGGTAACGATCTTCGTGCGGGTAGTCATAACTTTCCGGCTCTTCCTCGGCGTTGAGATGGTAGAGGTTGCCGAAGAACTCGTCGAACCCGTGGACCGTTGGCAGGTACTTGTTGAGATCGCCGAAGTGGTTCTTGCCGAACTGGCCCGTCGCGTAGCCAAGTGGCTTGAGTAGCTCGGCGATGGTGGGATCCTCGGCGGCCCAACCGATATCGGCACCGGGTATCCCCACTTTGCTCATGCCGGTGCGGTACACGCTTTGTCCGCTGATGAAAGCAGCGCGCCCTGCGGTGCAGCTTTGCTCACCGTAGGAGTCGGTGAACCGCATCCCTTCGTTGGCGATGCGGTCGATGTTCGGTGTGCGGTAGCCCATGAGGCCATCGCTGTAGCAACTGAGATTGCTGATCCCGATGTCGTCGCCCCAGATCACCAGGATGTTGGGTTTACCGTTCGGCATGTCGAAGCCCCTCGCTCGATCGGAAAAGCCTGTGCCCGTAGGACCCTATGCCGTTCGACGGTGGCTTCGCAGAGATTCGACAGTGCGCCGCAAGATATTTACGCCGGAGTTCAGCCCCGGCCGGGCAGGGTTGCGTAGGCGAACTCGAATAGATAGTCGTTCAACGCGATCGACGCGGCGTGGGCGGTGTCCGCCTGGCCGTCGGCGATCGCGGAGAGGATGTCGTGGTGTAGCTTGGCGGCCCGGCCCAGGTCTTCGGCTGTGTTGCCGAGATGGCCGAACCAGAATCTGCGTGACAGCCCCTGGAGGGGTGCCATCGCTGCGTCGACGAACTCGTTGTGCGTCGCGGCCACCACGAGCGCGTGGGCACTGCGCAGGAAAACGGAGAAGTCGCCGACGGATTTACTGCCGCTGATGACGTCTTCGGCGAGTTCGCGGGCGGTGCGGCGTTGGGCATCGGTTGCGCGCGACGCGGCCAGTCGTACGGCGAACGGCTCGAGCGTGCGCCGCAACTCGAGCAGCTTCAGTTGGGCTTCGATCGAGGTCGCAGGGACGAGCACACCGCGATTGGGGTGGATTTCGACGAGGCGTTCGCGGGACAGTCGCTGCAGTGCCTCGCGCACCGGTGTCCGGCCAAAGCCGGTCAGCTCCATCAGCTGCTTCTCCGAGACCAGGCTGCCCGGCGCGATGTCGCCGAGCACGATCATCCGCTCGATCTCGATGAACGCCTGATCGGTCTTGTTCTGCGGCTCCCCGCTCATGTCCTCCCTTTCGGTGGGCTAGACAGTATCGCGATCGTAGATGTACGGTCCACATATGACCAATATATCGGTTGCATGGCGGTTGGAGACGGGTATCGATGAGCACCGGCTTCCGGTTGTGGCCGATGTGGACGTCGCCGTCGTCGGCGCCGGGGCGGCCGGTGTCGCGGCGGCGACGGTCGCCGCCGAATCCGGCGCATCGGTCGTCGTCGTGGAGAAGTACGGGTTCGCCGGTGGCGCTGCGGTCGCGGGCATGTCGGGCACCATCTGTGGCATGTACCTGGCCTCCGATGACGGTGCGAGGCCGGAGCAGATCATCCACGGTTTCACCGAACGCTTTTCCGGCGAATTGCGGGTGCGCGGCGGCCTGACCGCGCCGCAGCCCTACGGCAAGACGTTCACCGCGGCACACGATCCGCTGGTCTGGCGCGAGGCCGCCGATCACCTGCTTACGTCCGCCGGCGTCCGAATCCTGTTCCACACCCAAGTCATCGACGTGGTGGCCGAACAGGGCACGTACCGCGGCCTGGTCATCGCATCCAACGCGGGGGTCGGGATCATCCGCGCGGCACGCGTGATCGACGCGTCCGGCGACGGTGCCGTGGTGGCGCGCGGCGGAGGCGCATACCGGTTCGGCGCCGACGGGCGTATCCAGAACCCGACGATGTTCTTCCGGCTCGGCAACGTCGACTGCGCGGCATTCTGGGCCGCCTGGGGTCCCAACACCATTTCACCGCAATGGGTTTCCGACGCCATCGGCCACGCGCGACAAGCCGGCATGGATCTGCCGCGCAACAAGATCTGGATCTTCGACACCACGCGGCGCAGCGAGCTGCTGGTGAACGCGACCCGGCTCACCGCGCCGGACGGACGCATGCTCAACGTGATCGACCCCGAGGATTTCACGATCGCCGAGATCGAGGGACGCCGTCAGGTCCGCGAGTATGCCCGCTTCCTCGCCGAATCCGTGCCGGGCTGCGCGCAGGCCTTCGTCGTCGACACCGGTGTGGAAGCCGGCATCCGCCAGACCCGCACAATCGAGGGCGTAGCGACGCTGAGCGACGACGACGTGGTCAACGGCGTCAAACGCCCCGACAGCATCTGCCGGTCGCCGTGGCCGATCGAGCTGCACGATGGTGAAAAGCCCAAGCTGCATTGGCTTCTGGATGACTACTACGACGTCCCTTACGCCACGCTCGTGCCCGAACGTGGCGAGAACATCATTGTCGCGGGCCGCTGCCTGAGCGCCGAGCATCAGGCCCTGGCGTCGGCGCGCGTGACCGCCCAGTGCTTCGAATACGGCCACGCCGCCGCGGTGGCCACGCTGTTGTCGCTCGACCGCGACACGGCATATCGCGACCTCGCACCGCGCGACATCCAAGCCCGGATGATCGCCAACGGCAGCGCGCTGCAGACCCCGGAAAGGCAGGAAGTCCAGTGACCGACAACTTCGAACGCGCCTCGGTACCAGGCGAATTACGGAGCAACTTCACGCCGGGCAGCACGCGCTGGGCCGTGCGGCGTGCGCAGTGGAGCGCCATGGGCATCGACTGGCAGGATCAGCAGAAGCCCAAGATCGCGATCGTCAACACGTCGTCGAAGCTGTCGGTGTGTTTCGCCCATCTCGACGACGTCGCCGTCCGGGTAGCGGACGCGGTGCGGGAGGCCGGCGGGCTGCCGTTCGAGATCCGTACCACGGCGCCAAGCGATTTCGTCACGAGCGCCGGACGCAAGGCGCGGTACCTGATGCCCACGCGCGATCTGATCGTCAACGATGTGGAGGCCGCCGTCGAAGGTGCGGTGCTCGACGGCATCGTGTTCCTGTCCTCGTGCGACAAGACCACGCCCGCACATCTCATGGCCGCGGCCCGCCTCGACCTCCCCGCCATCATCGTGATCGGCGGCTATCAGCGCGGCGGCACCTGGAGTGGCTGCTCGGTCGACATCGACACGGTCTACGAATCCGTCGGTGCACTTGCCGCGGGCACGATGACCGTCGACGAACTCGGCGACCTCGCCGACAGCGCGATCCAAGGGCCGGGCGTGTGCGCCGGCCTGGCCACCGCCAACACCATGCACTGCCTGGCCGAGGCGCTCGGCATGACGGTGGCGGGTTCGGCTCCGGTGCGGGCGAATTCGGAACGGATGCTGACCAACGCCACGGCGGCCGGGCACCGCATCGTGCGCATGGTCGAACAGAATCTGACTGCGCGGCAGGTCATCACGGCGAAGTCGGTCGAGAACGCGATCGAGGTGGCGCTGGCGCTGGGCGGATCGGTCAACTGCATCCGTCACCTGGCCGCGATCTGTGCCGAGGCCGATCTCGACATCGACGTCGTCGGCCTCTTCGAAAAGCATGGCGGGGACGCCGTGCAACTCGCCGCGATCCGGCCCAACGGCAACCACCAGGTGTGGGACCTCGACGGCATCGGCGGTATCCAGACCGTCATGCGTACCCTGCTGCCCCGGCTGCACGGCGACGCACTGACGGTCGACGGCAGCACCGTCGCGCAGCGGGCCGAGCGCGCACGGCAGGCCGACGGCGAGGTACTGCGCACGCTCGACAATCCCGTCAACGACGAGCCCGGTCTGATCATCCTGCGCGGCTCTTTGGCCCCGGACGGCTCGATCGTCAAGGTGGCCGGCGTCGGTAAGGCGACGCGGCGCCAGTTCTCCGGACCGGCAAAGGTTTTCATCGGCGAGGACGACGCCATCGTCGCGCTGGGCGACGGCCGCATCGAGAAAGGCGACGTCATCGTCCTGCGCGGGATGGGGCCACGCGGCGGGCCGGGCACGGTGTTCGCGGCCAGTTTCGTCGCCGCGCTGAACGGGGCGGGCCTCGGCGGTCATGTCGCCGTGGTCACCGATGGTGAACTCTCCGGACTCAACCACGGCCTGGTGGTCGGCCAGGTTATGCCCGAGGCCGCCGACGGCGGGCCGCTGGCCGGGCTCGAAGACGGCGACATCGTCGCGATCGACCTCGACAGCCGCCGGATCGACAGCAGCCCGGCGCGCATCGGCGAACCGGTGCGCGCAGCAGGCGAATACCCAGAACGCGGCTGGCTCGGCCAATACGCCGCGCTCGTCGGTCCCGTCCAACGCGGCGCGGTACTGCGCCGCCCGAGCAATTGAATATCCGGCAAAGGAGCCACCCCATGACCCGAACCCCCAACCAGGCGCGCAAGGCCGGTATCGCCGCGCTCGTCGGAACCACGCTCGAGTGGTACGACTTCCTCATCTACGGCACCGCCGCAGCGCTCGTGCTCAACTCGCAGTTCTTTCCGAGTGTCAATCCGACGGTCGGAACGTTGGCCGCGTTCGCGTCCTACGCGGTCGGATTCCTTGCCCGTCCGCTCGGCGGCATCGTGCTCGGCAACATGGGGGACCGGGTGGGGCGCAAGCGAATGCTCGTCTTCACCATCGTGCTGATGGGCGTCGCGACCACGCTCATCGGGGTGCTGCCGAACTACGACACGATCGGTGTGCTCGCCCCGATACTGCTGATCGTGCTGAGGTTGCTGCAGGGCTTCGGGGCAGGCGGCGAGTACGCGGGAGCTGTCGTCTTGTCGGTCGAACACGGTGACCAACAGCGGCGCGGCATGGCCGGGGCTTGGGCGCCAACGGGTTTCGCGATCGCCACGCTGCTGTCCACCGGGGTGTTCCAACTCGCGACGCTGTTGCCCGACGCGGCGTTCCACAGCTGGGGCTGGCGCGTGCCGTTCCTGCTCGGCGCGGTGCTGCTGGTGGTCGGCTACTTCATCCGCCGCAACATCGACGAGACCCAGGCCTACGAGAACGCGGTGCAGGCCGAAGCCCGCGGAGCGGCCGAGGAAACGAAGATCCCGGTGCTGGAAGCCATTCGGCGCAATCCCCGCAACTTCCTGGTCGTGGTCGGCTCCCGGCTGGCCGAGAACGGTTTCGCGTATCTGTTCCCGGTGTTCGCGGTGGGCTTCGCCGTCAACACGCTCGGCGTGCCGAGCAGCACGACGCTGCTGGCGGTGGTGATCGCGTCGGCCGTGCAGATCTGCGCCATCCCGGTGTGGGCGCATGTCAGCGATCGCATCGGCCGCAGGCCGGTCTACGCCGCAGGCGCCCTGGCGTCGGTGCTGTGGCTCGTGCCGTTCTTCCTGATGCTCGAAACCCTGAGCCCGGCGCTGCTGATCCTCGGCTTCGTCGTCGGCCTCGGCATCCTCTACCCGGCGATGCTGGCGCCCCAGGCCGCGTACTACGCCGAACTGTTCGACACCCGAACCCGGCTGTCGGGTTTCGCATTCGCCCGCGAGATCGGTTCAGTCCTCGCCGGTGGATTCCTGCCGCTCATCGCGACGGCGCTGATCGCCGCTTTCGGGCACTGGTGGGTCATCATCGTCTACCTCGGGGTGCTGACGGCCATCACGTTGGTGGCCCTGGCCTACGGTCCCGAGACCAACCGCAAGGACATCGAGGAAGTCGGCGGGGCCTCGGAGGTTGTCTCCGACGAGCCCGCGGTGCACCCTTGAAGACGGAAGGTGATCGCCATGTATGACAAAGATCTGACCAACAAATGGCACGTCGACATCGAGTTCTCCGAGGATGACGTCCACACCCACGCATCGGCCCGCGTCCACATGAGCGGAGACGAGTCCTTCGCCACGACAGGGGATGCCTACCGCAACCCGAGAGACCCGAGCCTGCCGATGATCGGTGAGGAGATCGCCGCGGCGCGTGCGCTCATCGCGCTCGGCACCGAACTGCTCCACGCCGCCTCGGCACGGATCGAGCAGGGCACGCACCATCCGGTGCACCTGTACCGCTGACACGTGGCGCTGGCGGTGTGCCTGCTGTTCGACCGGCGTTCGGAGCGTGCGATCCGGGCACTCTGGGACCGTGTCGAGCAGCAGGGTGTGGCGAGCCTGTGCTCGCACACCCATGGCAGGCACGTGCCGCACGTCTCGTATGCGGTGCTGCGCCGCTGGGATCTGGCGGCGGTGTCGGACGCGCTGGCGGGCATCCGGGCCGGCGCCCCGGTGCAGTTGAGCTTCGACGGCGTCGGCTTGTTCCGGCGCGGACGCGTCTGGCTGGTGGCCGGCGTCAGCGCGGATTTCGTTGCGCGCCAGGAAAGTGTGGTCGACGCGGTCACGGCCACCGGCGCCGAACTGCACAAGCATTACCGGCCGGGAGTGTGGCTACCGCATTGTTCGCTCGCGCCGCGGGCCACCTTGGCGCAGGTTCCCCAGGTGGTGGCGACGGTGCTCGACGTGCTGCCGCTGCGTGTGACTCTCGACCACGCTGCCCTGATCAACAGTGCGACAGGGGAACTCAACGCACTGCAGACGCTGCCGTGAACTAGACGGATACCGGCTGTTTCTGCGCGCGCATCTTGTCGAACAACTCGATGTAGTACGGCAGGCAATGGTCGACGGCCTGCTGCGTGGTGTAGAGCGGGCGGTAGCCGAGGTCGCGCTTGGCCTTCGCGATGGAGAAGTAGTTGTTGAGGTAAAGCCGTTCCACCGCAAGCGGTTCCAGGAGCGGCTCGGGGATGCCGAAGCGGAAATGCAGCCGCTGCCAGGCGGTCATCGCCGCATGGACGAGACGCCCCGGCACGCGCACGCGGGGGAGCTTGTGTCCACACGCCTCGATGACGGGACGGGCGAACTCGAACATGTTGACCGGTTCGCCGTCGTTGATGAAGTACGCCTGGCCCGGTGCGGTGCCACCGGGAACGAGATGCTGTGCCGCGAGGATGAAACCGTGAATCAGGTTGTGCACGTAGGAGTTGTCCAGCAGCGTGCTCTTGCGGCCGACCAAGACCTTGACGTGCCCGGCTAGCACGCTCTCGAACACCTTGCGGAACATCGTCTGGTCGCCGCGGCCCCAGATGCCGCTGGGCCGGATCGAGCACGTGAGCATATCGCTCACGCCGTTCTGGCCGAGGACGAACTTCTCGGCCACCACCTTGGTCTCGGTGTAGAGGTCGTTGAACCGGTCGGTGTAGGGCAGGGTCTCGTCGCCGTCGACGATGTGCTGGCCGCCCATCACGACGCTGTTGGATGCGGTGTAGACGAACCGCTTGACCCCGGCCTGCTGTGCGGCGTGCACAAGGTTCTCGGTGCCGCCGACATTGACCGCGAAGCTGCGCTGGCGGTACTCCTCGGTGACCGACGCGCCGCCCATCAGGTCGATGATCGCCGCGGTGTGGAACACCGTGTCGATTCCCTCGACGGCGGCCGCGACGGTGTCCGGGTCGCAGATGTCGCCGGTGATGACCTCGAGACCGGCGTGGTCGGGCAGCGGTGACGGGGCCCGGTCGAACGAGCGGACCGCATGGCCGCGGTCCAGCAGCTCGGTCACCAGGTTGGCGCCGACGAAGCCGGAACCGCCGGTCACCAGCACTCGGCCCAACTCAGTGGTCAGCGATGAGTCACCCATGCCGGGCAGCATAACTGAAACACGTTCCAGTTTCGAGCGTCAATGTCGAATCCGGTCGCTGGCTCAGTCATCGTCCGACTCCCTCGCGGCCAGTGCCTGCTCCACACGCTCGCGCGCACCCGCTAAATGTTCTTCGCAACGTTTGGCCAGCGCTTCGCCTCTTTCCCAGAGCTTCAGCGAAGAATCGAGATCAAGCCCGCCCTGCTCCAGTTGCTGTACGACCTCGATCAGTTCGTCGCGGGCATCTTCATAGCCCAGTTCACTAATAGGCTTCATGCTGAACTCCCTGGAGTGCTTTCCTCTTCGCCTTCGCTGACCGCCGTGACCACACCGTCGGACACCCGGACCCGCAACCGGGTGCCGCTCGGTGCGTCCGTCACCGAGCGCAGCACGGTCGGGGCGCCGTCCTCCGGCACCGACTGCACCACCGCGTAGCCGCGGGCCAGTGTCGCCGCCGGGCCCAGTGTGGTCAGCCGCGCCGACAGGTGACCGATGGTCTCGCTCTCGGCATTGATCAACCGGGTGATGTCGCGCTGCGCGGTGGCGCGGGCGCGATGGATCTCGTCGCTGCGTGCGGTCAGCGTCGCGAGCGGCTGTGCAAGCACCGGCCGGCTGCGCAACTGGTCGAGGTGATGCTTCTCGCGGTGCACCCAGTTGCGCAGCGCACGTGCACTGCGCCGGTGCAGATCGGCGATGAGCGCCTGCTCGGCAGCCGCGTCAGGGACGATGCGCTTGGCGGCGTCGGTCGGTGTCGCGGCCCGCAGGTCGGCGACCAGATCACACACCGGATTGTCGGGTTCGTGGCCGATCGCGCTGACCACCGGGGTGCGGCACGCCGCGATCGCCCGGCACAGCGTCTCGTCCGAGAACGGCAGCAGGTCTTCGACGCTGCCGCCGCCGCGGGCGATGACGATCACGTCGACTTCCGGCATCGCGTCCAACGCTGCCAACGCCTCGACGATCTGCGGGACCGCGTTGGGTCCCTGCACGATCGTGTTGCGGATCGCGAACCGTACGGCGGGCCAACGGGTGGTCGCGACGGTCGTCACGTCCCGCTCGGCGGCCGAGGCCCGGCCGGTGATCAGGCCGACGGTGTTGGGCAGGAACGGGATCGGGCGTTTGAGTCGCTGGTCGAACAACCCTTCGGCATCCAGCAGCCGGCGCAACCGGTCGATGCGGGCGAGCAGCTCGCCGATGCCCACCGCACGAATCTCGTTGACCCGCAAGGAAAACGTGCCACGGCCGGTATAGAACATCGGCTTGCCGCAGATGATCACCTGCGTGCCCTCGGTCAGCTTGACCGGGGCGTTGCGGACCAGATCGCGCGGGCACGTCAGGGTCAGCGACATGTCGGCGGCCGGATCCCGCAGGACCATGAACACGGTCTTGGAGTCCGGGCGGACCTTCAATTCGGTCAGCTGACCTTCGACCCAGACCACGCCGAGCCGGTCGATCCACTTGGCCACGCGCGTCGCGACGGCCCGGACCGGCCAGGGATTCTCCGGCGACTGACCCGGCTCGGTCACTTCGCGGTCGCGCGCGTGATCCTGTTGGCGAGCAACGTCACGAACGGGGCTCGGGCCCGGCCGGCTTCCTCGAACGCCAGCAGCGCCTCCAGGTCGGCGACCCGCAGTGAGCTCAGTCTGGCCCGCAGCTGGGCCAGCGTCAGCGACTCGTATCCGAGTTCTTCGACGATCGCCGGTGCCTCGGCCGGTTGGGCCGGCGTCTCGGGCTCACTGTTGGCGGACTCGGGTTCCCCCGAGCTGTACAACGCGAACCGACCCTCGGTGCGGCGCTCACCCTCGGACGCGTTGCCGGCTGCGGGCTCGTCGTCTTCGAGGTCCTCGTCGAACGTCGCCCACTCCGCCTGCTCGTCTTTGGGCGGGAACAGTTGTTCCAGTGTCTCGTCGCCCTTGATGACCAATTCGGCGAGATTCTGCTGAACATGCATCACGATGTTGGCCGCCTGGCTGGCCACCGTCATCGGGTAGGTCAGGATGGTTTGGGGCAACTTGCGAGTTTCCTCCAATGCGGTCACTGCCGCACCCACGAGCAGCCGGACCCCATACGGTGCAGTTCCCATGGCCAACA
Organism: Mycolicibacterium wolinskyi; assembly: GCF_002101965.1. Lineage (GTDB taxonomy): Bacteria > Actinomycetota > Actinomycetes > Mycobacteriales > Mycobacteriaceae > Mycobacterium > Mycobacterium wolinskyi. The sequence goes on along the minus strand of NZ_LQQA01000010.1, from coordinate 54,375 downwards.
GACTACGGCTGGCTGCATTCAGCCGTGGCCCCGTACCCTGGTGACATGCCGTCGACGATCAATATGGGTATTCCGGGTGCCGCCAGCTCGGTCGTGTCCGGCGGCCGGTCCGAAAGCTTGAGCAAGCGGGTCCTGCTGGCCGAGCCGCGTGGTTACTGCGCCGGCGTCGACCGTGCCGTCGAGACAGTGGAACGGGCGCTGGAAAAGCACGGCGCGCCCGTCTACGTCCGGCACGAGATCGTGCACAACCGCCACGTCGTGGAGACCCTCGCCAAGGCCGGGGCGATCTTCGTCGACGAGACCGACGAGGTGCCCGAGGGTGCCATCGTGGTGTTCTCGGCCCACGGTGTGGCGCCGACAGTGCACCAGACGGCTGCCGAGCGCGACCTCAAGGTCATCGATGCGACGTGCCCGCTGGTGACCAAGGTGCACAACGAGGCCAAGCGATTCGCGCGTGACGACTACGACATCCTGCTCATCGGCCATGAGGGCCATGAGGAGGTCATCGGCACGGCAGGGGAGGCGCCGGACCACGTTCAGCTGGTCGACGGTCCCGATGCGGTCGACAACGTGCGGATCCGCGACGAGAACAAGGTGATCTGGTTGTCCCAGACCACGCTGAGCGTCGACGAGACCATGGAGACCGTCCGCCGTCTGCGCGAGAAGTTCCCGACGCTGCAGGACCCGCCGAGCGACGACATCTGCTACGCCACCCAGAACCGTCAGGTCGCGGTCAAGGCGATGGCGCCCGAGTGTGAACTCGTGATCGTGGTGGGTTCACGTAACTCGTCGAACTCGGTGCGGCTGGTCGAGGTGGCGCTGAACGCCGGCTCGGATGCCGCCCATCTGGTCGACTATGCCGAGGACATCGACCCGGCCTGGCTCGACGGCGTCACGACCATCGGCGTCACCTCCGGGGCCTCGGTGCCCGAAATCTTGGTGCGCGGTGTGCTGGAGCGGTTGGCCGACTACGGCTACGACACCGTGCAGCCCGTCACCACGGCCAACGAGACGTTGGTGTTCGCACTGCCGCGCGAGATCCGGCCGCCGCGTTCCTGACGGCGCGTTCTCGCTGATCTAGCTGTCGTACTCCCACGAATGACGGCCGCGCGACGACTGCCGCGGTCGCGTCCGGTATTCGGCGCGGTGATCTTCGTCGTCTGAGCCGCGGTAGCGCACGCGCGACACCGGATGGTGCGTCGAGCGCCCCGGATGGCCGTTCTTCGGCGGCTCAAAGCTCGATTCGAACGGATCCTCGAACGGCTCGTAGTCGTCGAAGCGGCGTCGGCGCTGTGGCCGGTCATGCGATGCGGCGCCCCGCCGCTCGCCGGGCGGCTGCTTGCGCGGCTCGCGCGGCTGGGTGCGGACCCGGCGCCGCGGCTCGGCGGGTGGCACGAGCGGCGGCTCGGTCGCACGTGGGCTTCGGGGCCGTCGTGGACGGTCGGCCGCCACCTCGTCGAGATCGACCTCCGGCGGGCGGGCGGCCCGTGAGCGTGGCGGTGTCGACCGCTTCGTCGGCCTGCGTCCCGCACGCGCGCCTGCATCGGCCGCGCCGGGCTTGCGGCGGCGGTCGGTCGGACGGCGCAGCGGCGGCGGATCCGCGGCCGGATCGTCGTCCTCAGCGGTCCGGGTGGCGGGTTTGCGGAGGATGAGACCGGAGAATTTCGATGTGATGGATGACACAAACCCCGCGGCGGCGGGCGACTGTGTGCCTCCGCGGCTTGTCGCGGTCTCCGTCGGGCGTCGGGTCGTGAGGCCGAAATACCACCGGGCCAACCCGATCAGCAACACCGCGGCCGACGTGAACAACATCAGCGGGAAACGTTCAATGAGCGGATACCCGCAGTTAATCGCCAGGTCTTTCATGCCGCCGAGCTGCCCGCCGTGGAACAAGAAATACGCACCGGGCACAGCAACGAACAAGATCAGCGGAGGCTGGATAACGGCGGTGAACACGCCCACCTGCCGGACCGCGAGGACTGCCGACAGGCAACCCAACGCGTAGCAGACGGCGAACACCGAACTGAGTTCTCGATTACCTGACCCCGCATCGAAAGCAAACCCGATCGCGGTAGCCGTGACGGCCAGCAGCACAGCGCCCCACCACGGCACACCTGCAAAACGGGGGTGTACAGAGCGAAGGTCAGCCGGCACTGCCGACTCGGCGCGCTGTCCTGACACAGGTAGACCGTACCGGCTCTCGCGGGTGGCGTGCTGCCAGCGCGCGCTGGCGTGCCTGTCACACTCTGGCAGACTGTGTTCCCTGTGAGCCTGAACCTGGGAATCGTCGGTTTGCCGAACGTCGGTAAGTCGACCTTGTTCAACGCCTTGACGCGAAACAACGTCCTGGCGGCCAACTACCCGTTCGCGACGATCGAGCCGAACGAGGGTGTCGTGCCGCTGCCGGATCCGCGGCTCGACGAACTCGCAAAGATGTTCGGTTCGGAGAAGATCGTCCCGGCGCCCGTGACGTTCGTCGACATCGCCGGGATCGTGAAGGGCGCGTCGGAGGGCGCGGGGCTGGGGAACAAGTTCCTGGCCAACATCCGCGAATGCGACGCGATTTGCCAGGTGGTCCGGGTGTTCACCGACGACGACGTCACCCATGTCGACGGCCGGGTCGATCCGAAGTCCGACATCGAGGTCATCGAGACCGAGCTCATCCTGGCCGACATGCAGACCCTGGAGAAGGCGTTGCCGCGGCTGGAGAAGGAAGCGCGCACCCACAAGGACCGTCGGCCGGTCTACGACGCCGCGGTCGCCGCGCAGGAGGTCCTGAACTCCGGCAAGACGCTTTTCGGCGCGCGTTTCGACGCCGCTGTCCTGCGCGAGCTCAACCTGCTGACCACCAAGCCGTTCCTGTACGTGTTCAACGCCGACGAGCCCGTGCTGACCGACGAGAAGCGCAAGAGCGAGCTCCGCGAGCTCGTCGCACCGGCCGACGCGGTGTTCCTCGACGCCAAGATCGAGGCCGAGCTTCTCGAGCTCGACGACGAGTCGGCAGCCGAGCTGCTCGAATCGATCGGGCAGACCGAGCGCGGGCTCGACGCCCTCGCGCGCGCGGGCTTCCACACCCTGAAACTCCAGACCTATCTCACCGCTGGGCCCAAAGAGGCACGCGCCTGGACCATCCACCAGGGCGACACCGCACCCAAGGCCGCCGGCGTGATCCACACCGACTTCGAGAAGGGCTTCATCAAGGCCGAGGTGGTCTCATACGACGATCTCGTGGCCGCGGGGTCGATGGCCGCGGCCAAGGCCGCGGGCAAGGTCCGGATGGAAGGCAAGGACTACGTCATGGCCGACGGTGATGTGGTGGAGTTCCGGTTCAACGTGTAGCTGGTGGCCGAGTGTGGGGGATATGCACGCCAAATGCGCCGATTGCGTGCGCAAGGCCCACGCTCGGCTTCTGATAGATGGTGAGATCTGAGGAGGCCACACGATGGGAACTTTGAATTTCACCGCGACGGTGTCCCTTGACGGCTACGTCGCCGATGCCGACGGTGACTTCGACTGGTCTGGCCCGAGTGATGAGGTGTTCGCCGTACATCTCGCGCGGATGGCGGAAGTGTCGACCGAGGTCTTAGGGCGCAAGACATACGCCCTGATGGATTACTGGGAGACCTATCCCGACGACGAAGGCCGTCCGGTCGCCGAGCGCGAGTTCGCGAAGCGTTGGCAGGCCATCGACAAGTTGGTGGTGTCGTCGACGCTGACGGACGACGACCTCGGGTCGGACCGGGCCCGCCTCGTGCCTGACCTGAGTCTGGACGAGTTACAGCGAATCGTGGACAGCGCGTCGGGCCTGGTCGAGATATTCGGGCCCACCACCGCGGCTGCGGCGATTCGTGCCGGCCTGGTCGAGGACTTCCAGTTCTTCGTCGTCCCGAAGATGGTGGGTGGCGGCCTGCGGGCACTTCCCGACGATGTCCACCTCGACCTGCGCCTCGTCGAGCACCGAGTGTTCGACGACGGCATCGTTCACCTGCGTTATTCACGTCGCTGAACCTGGCGGTCGGCGACGTAGCATTCTCTCGTGGGCTTCATCGTCCCGCCCGACGCCTATACGCGTTTCATGGGCCGGTACGCCGCGCCTCTTGCCGAGGTATTCGTGGCGTTCACCGGGGTCGGCGCCGGCGATGATGTCCTCGATGTGGGGTGCGGGCCCGGCGCTCTGACAGCTCATCTGCTCGCGGTCGGGGCCCACGTCGCGGCCATCGATCCTTCGCCGCCGTTCATCGACGGCATCCGCGAGCGGTTCCCGGATATCGACGCACGTCTCGGCACCGCAGAAGAACTGCCATACGACACTGCCTCTTTCGACGCCGCACTCGCGCAGTTGGTGGTGCACTTCATGACGGATCCAGTCGTCGGCGTCAGACAGATGGCACGCGTGACTCGGCATGGCGGCACGGTCGCGGCCTGTGTCTGGGATGGACCGACCGGCGCCCTGGCGCCGTTCTGGGATGCGGTCCACCTGGTCGACCCCGAGGCCGAGGATGAGGCACTGCTCTCCGGGGCGCGTGCCGGGCACCTCACCGAGATCTTCGAAGCGGCGGGGTTACGTGAAGTGAAAGAAGCTCCCATTTCGGTCGACGTCGTGCATCCCACCTTCGAAGAGTGGTGGGAGCCCTACACCTATGGCGTGGGCCCTGCTGGCGACTACGTGCAGAAACTCGACGGCGACGGCCGCGCGCGGCTCGAATCGGCGGCTCGCGATCACTTGGGGAGCGGCCCCTTCACCGTCACCGCCACGGCGTGGGCCGCGCGCGGGACGGTGTGACGGCTGACGGGTGTTCAACGGACACATCGGGGGAACCCTTGGAGAAGTCTCGCGCTTCAGATCAACGGCAAGGGAGCCAATGTGCGTCATGGATCAGACCCCTCGGACATCGACTGGGTCAATCAACAACTCGGTCAGCACTTCGTGGGTCGATCGTTGGCGCAGATGCGCGTCGGATCCGGCATCCACCTCGAACTCGGAGACTCCTACGAGATCAGCATCGAGTCACCGGTGTCGGTGGACCGCACCGAGGAACAGTGGGAGGGCGAGCCGCTCAACGTCGACGCGGCCGGTGCGGTGACACCGCTGCTGCACGCCGAACTCACGTCGGCGACGGTCGGCGCCGACGGCGGTTTACGTCTCGAGTTCGGCGATGCCGTGATCGAAGTGCCCGCCGACGATTCGCATGAGTCGTGGCGATTGCAGGGACCCGGTGATCTGCTGATCGTGTGTGCGCCCGGTGGCAGAGTCGCGAGGCTCCCGGTGGGGGAGGGTTCGTGACGCCTTGTCAGGCGAAGTACTGGACGAGACAGAACTCGTGCCCTTCCGGGTCGAGCATCACCATGACGACGCCTTCGTCGTAGTCGTGACGGATACCCGACCAACTTCCGCCCAACGCTTCCACTTGGCGGCGGCCGGCCGCGATGTCGTCGACCTGTACGTCGAGATGTAGTCGCACCTTCGTGGATTTGGGTTCGGGCACGCGTTGAAACGTGAGCCGCGGAAGCGTACTGGCGCGGGAACCGAGCGTCGCCCAGTTCGGGTCGTCGCCATGCTCGTTCGTCGGTGGGATGTCAAGAAGTTCGCTCCAGAACAACGACAGACGCGAAGGGTCGGCACAGTCGATGGTCACTCCGGACCAGCGGTTGGGCATGGCATCTCCTTCCCACTGCCTGCCGTGTGCGTCAAGCTTCCGGCCGTGAGCGACAACCCATTTCGGACAGGATCAGTCGGAGTCTCTTGAGGGCGTAATGCAGCCGGGATTTGACTGTACCTTCGGCGATGTCGAGGTCTTCTGCGATCTGACCGGTGCTCCAGCCGAGATAGAACGACCGGCTCAGCACGGCTCGATGCGCTTCGGGCAGTTGTGCCATGGCGTCGGCGATCAGCATCCGATCCAAGGCAGAGTTCACCTCGTCGGGGCCCATACGATCCGGCACCTCCGATGTGTCGGGAGAACAAACCTCGTAGCGAAATCGTGCTGATCGGCTTCCGTCGATCACGATGTTGCGGGCAACGGTGAAGAGCCAGGACCGTAACGGCAGGTCTCCGTCGTTCTGTTGCAGGTGACGCCAAGCGCGCAGCAGTGTTTCCTGCACGACGTCCTCGGCTTTGGTGCGATTGCTCGTCAGCCGGAATGCGTAGCGTCGCAACGGTTCGACATGGTTGGCGTAGAGCTCGAGCATCTGATCGGTTGGTTGTTCGACGGTAAGCATCCGACACCTCCGGGACCGGTTGGGTTGCTCAGATCAGCCTTGCCGGTGGAGGCGGTGAATTCCTCACTGCTGGCCACAATCCGCGATACCGGCCAGCAGGTATAAACCGTCACTCAGTCTGCGATGACAGCAATCTCGTCTCCGAGCTGGTAACCGGAAGTGAGTGGTAGCTGATCGCCGCTCCAGAACGAGCCGGGATCGAACCAGTTGTAACGCTTTTCCGTCGTCAACAGGCCCATTTCCTCATAGGTGATGGCCACCGTCTCCGCGCAGTACGCGGTTTCCAGGCCCACCTGGCGTTTGCGGGCCTTCTTGCGTTCGGCGGATTCGCGAACCTTGCTGTGGACAAACGGTATTCCCCGGGTGAAGTCGCTGACGACGGGTAGCCGACCGCGCAGCCAGCGGCCGGTGAGCCGTGCCGTGGTGGGAAACGCCGTGCCGTTCATCCTGGCGATGACCTTGAGCAGGGCGTCCTCCTGCTCATGAGTGGCATATGGGGTGAGTTGACGGAGCCAGCAGCGCTGCCCGTAGTTGTGCATCCACCGTTCGACGGCTTGGCGGGCGTCGTTGAGCTGCACACCGCGGTGGTTGGTGCCCGTCCACATGTCGAGCAGCTTGTCGCCGAGTTCGGCATGCCAGATCAGTGGCGGCAGGTCGTCGATTGCGACGGTCATCCCGACATGGTTGACCGGGCTGTTCGTCAGCGTCTGGATTGCCCGGTCGGGCCCGGAGCCGCCGCGAAACAGCCAGATGTCACCGGTCCGGGTCTCCTCCAGCGCCTTCGTCAGCGGCACCGTGTTCGCATTCACGTCCGCAGCTTAGGCACACTCTGTGCATGCGCAGCATCTGGAAGTGGATCGGGCTTGCCGGTGTCGCCGGCGTCGTGGCGGGTGGCGTGATGGTCGCCCGCGATCAACGCCGCCGCAACGCCTACACCCCGCAGGACATCCGCGAGCGGCTGCATCAGCGGCTGGCCGAGGCGGAAAGTTCGCCGGGCTCGGCAAGCCCGTAGCGCCTCCCTTGCGCGAGCGCGCGTGTTTGTACGGCGACACGCCGTGAATTGGCGGCATTTTGCGGACGCTCGCCGATGTAAAGCCTTCTGCTACAAGGCTTGTCGGTAGTTCGTACTAGTGTTCGATACATGGACCCATCCGCGGCTGACCGGCTCGACGCGTTACGCGCGGCACTTGCCGGTGTGCGCGACCTGCCCTGGGGAGCGTTGTCCGAAGCCGATCTGTTGGATGTATGCGCCGGGGTGCAAGACATCCGCAATGTCCTGCCGGTCGTGGAACATGCGGCGATCAGTGCGCTGTCGGAATGCACGACGCCGGCCGCGATCGGGGCCAAGTCGTGGCCCGAGGCGTTGCGGATCCGGTTGCGGATCTCGGGGACAGAGGCCCGGCGGCGGTGTCGCGATGCGATGAATTTCGGGCCACGCCGGGCGGTGAGCGGCGAGGCGTTGGCGCCGGTCCGGGCGGCCACTGCGGCTGCGCAGGCGGGTGGCTGGTTGACCCCCGATCACCTTGACGAGTTGGAGACGTTCTTCAAAAAGTGCCCCGATTGGGTGGCTGCGGCCCGCCGCGCAGCGTTTGAACGCAAACTCGTGGCGGTGGCGGCGCAGGAGACGCCGGAGACGTTGCGCCACACCATCGCCGAAGCCCTCTACCTGTTGAACCAGGATGGCGAGGAACCCGTCGACGCTGCTGAGCGTAAGCGAGGCATCGTCGTTCATCCGCAGCAACCCGATGGCACCTCGAAGGTGTCGGGATGGCTGAACGCCGAAGGCCGCGCCGTGGTCGAACCCCTGCTGGCCAAATACGCCGCCCCGGGCATGTGCAACCCCGACGACGAATCCCCGTGCGTGACCGGAACACCGTCCGAGGAAGCCATCGAGGCCGATACCCGCACCGCGGCGCAACGCAATCACGACGCGTTAGTCACCATCGGGCGCAACGCGTTGATGTCAGGTGATTTGGGTCAGCACAATGGGTTGCCGGTGTCGTTGATCGTCACCACTACCTTGCAGGAATTGGAGGCCGGCGCGGGGGTCGCGGTCACCGCCGGTGGGTCGAAACTCCCCGTCCCCGATGTGATCCGTCTCGCCGCCCATGCCTGGCATTACCTGGCGGTGTTCGACGATGCGACCCTGGTGCCGTTGTATTTCGGGCGGACCAAACGTATCGCCACCCCGGCCCAGCGGTTGGTGTTGTTCGCCCGTGACCGGGGCTGTACCCGGCCCGGTTGCACCGCCGGCGGCTACCGCTGCGAAGCCCATCATGCCGAGCAGGACTGGACGGTTGGCGGGCAGACCAACATCGATGAACTCGCGTTGAGCTGTGGTCCCGACAATCGGTTGGTGGCGAAGGGTAAATGGACCACCACCATGCGCAACGGCCGCTGCGAATGGACCCCACCAACCCTGCTCGATGCGGGGCAAAACCGCATCAACAACTACCACCACCCCCAGCGCTACCTCACGGAATCCGACGAAGACGATGAAGCCGGATAGCTAGCGGTTACCAACCTTCGGTGAGCACCCGGTCCAATGCGTCGACGTAGAAGTCGGCGGACTCGGTGTCGATGCACAGTGGCGGTTTGGTCTTGAGGATGTTCTGGTGATCGCCGGTGGGCTGGATGATCACGCCGAGCTCGAGCATGCGGTCGCAGATCAGCCCCGTCTCCTCGGTCGCTGGCTCCAAAGTGTCTGGATCGCGGACCATTTCGACACCCAGGTACAGGCCGACACCGTGCACGGTCCCGATGATGGGGTGCTTGGTGGCAAGCGCCTGCAGCCGTGACTTCAGATGAGCGCCGACGCGGGAGGCGTTTTCCTGTAGGCGTTCGTCGTGCAGTACGTCGAGCACCGTCATGCCGATCGCGCACGACAGCGGGCTGCCGCCGGTGGAGGAGAAGAAATACCCCTGGCTGCGGAACGCCTCGGCGATCTCGCGGCTCGTCACCACGGCGCCCAGCGGGTAGCCGTTGCCGGTCGACTTCGCCATCGACACGATGTCGGGCACGACGCCCTGCTGCTGAAATCCCCAGAACCATTCGCCCAGACGGCCATAGCCCACCTGGACCTCGTCGGCGACGGCATATCCGCCGTTGGCACGCACCGCCCCGTAGACCTGTTCGAGGTAACCATCGGGCAGGGCCATGCCTCCGGCATTGCCGTACACGGTCTCGCAGATGAACGCCGCGGGGGCACGGCCGTCGGCCGTAAGTTGTTCGATCTGGGCGACTGCCTCGACGGCGTAGCGTCCGACCTCGGCGCCCCGGTACTTGCCGCGGAAGCTGTTGGGTGATTCCACGGTGTGCACCCAATCCGGCCGGGTGGCAAGGGCGTTCGGGTTGTCGGCGGTCGAAGTGGACACGGCGTCGGTGCCGTAGGTCCAGCCGTGGTAGGCCTCGCGCATCGCCACGACATCGGGGCGGCCCGCGGCCGCGATGGCCAACCGCAGCGCGAGGTCACTGGCCTCGGAGCCGGAGTTCACCAGGAACACCGTGTCGAGCGGGTCGGGCAGCAGCCCGGCGAGCCGTTCACTGAACTCGACGACGGCGGCGTAGTTGAACCGCGAGTTCGTGTTCAGCTTCCGCAATTGCCGTGCGGCCGTGTCGGCGATACGAGGATGAGCGTGCCCCAGCACCGTCACGTTGTTGACCATGTCGAGGTAGCAGCGACCACTCGTCGACATCAGGAAATGCCGCCAGCCGCGTTCGATGCGCGGTGGCTGCCGGTAGTAGTGCTCCTGGACCGGCGCGAAAGCCCGGTCGCGGCGCGCCACCAGATCGGCGTCGGCCGATTCGCTTGCCAGCGTGGGCAATCCGAGCAGCGGTCGCGGGTCCACGCTCAACGCCAGCCAGCCCGGAGCCAAACTGGGAGTGCTCAGCAGGGGAGCCGCCGGTGACCCGACCCGGCGAACGGCTAGCTCGATGCGCCGCCCGGGTTCGACGATGCCGAGCGCGCCGCCTTCCGCAGCGGCAACACCCGTCACCGTCAGCTCGTAGTCGCGGCCGCGGAACGTCACCGCATCGGCCGACCGGTCGACCACTTCGCCTTCGAAGGGGGCGACCAACTCGACGGGTTCGGCGGTCCAGACGCTGATGCCGGTCGGCACCACCGCGGGCTCGTCCTGGCTCAACGCAGGCGCACAGGCCGGTCGCGGCTGACCGAACTGCGTCACCACCACGCGCGCCCCGTCAGAGATTGCGGCCCTGGCCAATTCATTCTCGACATCGGCCCGTACCCAACCGCCGGGCTGGAATGCCGAATCCAAGATGTCCGAGGTCGCAGACAGATCAAGCGTCACCGCGGATTCGGCGGTGAGCCCGGTGATCATCGGCGTGGTGACCTCGACGCGCGCCGGCGCGGGATTCATGCCGAGCTCGGCCTTGATGAGGGCCGTCATCACCTCGACGGGAACCGACGTAGCCTGTTCGAACATGCGCCACTCGCCGTCGGATTGTTCGGTGACGTAGTCGTTGTCCGGATCGAGGTTCGCCTGCTGCGCTCCGCTGACGATCAACACCGCGGTTCGCAGTACGAGCAACGGCCAAAAGACTTCCACCTCAGCGATACTGAGCGGCCGGATGTCATGGAATGCCCGGATGCCGGGAAGCACCGAGGTGGGATCGCTGCCGGGGTGCTGCAATACCGACGACAGCGTGATCGCCAATTCGGCGACGGCCCAGCTGTCGGTCAGATCGCCGAAGTCGATGATCCCGTCGGGATGTACGACGCCGCCGGTCGCCGGCGACACGACGACGTTCGCGTCGGTGAGATCCATGTGGATCGCCTGCCGGGGCAACGCGTCGGCCAGCGGTTCGATGCGCGCCCATGCCTCGCGGGCCGCGGTCTCGAGTCGTTCGCGATGCGTCGCGTCGGCGACGTGCGAAACCAGCGTCGTGACCACATCGGCCCCGTACCGCAGGTCCCACTGCAGAATTCGGTCAAGGCCGGGATGGCTGAACTCGGCCAGCGCGCGGGTGACCCGGCCGGCGAGCGCACCCAGTTCGGCGACGACAGCCGGCCGCAGATATCCGGATTCCAGCAACGCGCCGCCTGGCAGGTAACGCAGCAGCCGCACATAGGCGGTCCCGTCGACCAAACCCGTTACCGCCGTGCGGTTGTCGCCATTGCTGTTCGGCAGGGAAACGGCGATCCGCAAGGTTGGCTCGGCTTGCGCGATCAGCTCGGCCGCCAGGTCCTGGGCCTCAAGCTCGGTTTCGTTGAACGCCGGGTTGGCGATCTTGAGCACGCCGAGAATCTCGTCGTCCTGGCAGACCAGGAAGTTCTTATCCTGTTGGCTGCCCAGCGATTTCACCTGTGCGCGAATGCCGTAATGCGTGGCGAGGATGTCCTCGGCCTGCGATTCGGTGACGTGCGGCGCCGGTAGTTCCGGTTCGGCCAGGAAGTTGAAGCCGACAGTGCGGCGATCGGTGGTCATCGGCCCACGAATTCGACGACGACTGCGGAGAATGCGTCGTTGTCGTCGCCGGCGGCGGTGTGCCCGGCATCGGACAGTTCGACGAACTCTGCTGCGGGAACCTTCTCCAGGAAGTCCTGAACACCTTCGGCGCTGACCACATCGGACAGTTTGCCTCGGATCAGCAGGATCGGGATAGTCAAATTCATCGCCGCCTGCTCCAGTTTCTCCACGCGGACGAACGGATCGTCTTCTGGCTTCGTCAGGAACGCCGGATCCCAATGCCAGTACCAGCGGCCGTCGCGCAAGCGCAGATTCTTCTTCAGCCCCTCGGGGCTGCGTGGCTTTGTGCGGTGCGGCAGGTAGGCCGCGACAGCTTCGGCGGCCTCCTCCAACGAATCGAATCCGTGCACGTGGTTGAACATGAAATCGCGGATGCGCGCACTGCCGGACTTCTCGAATCTCGGCACAACGTCGACGAGCACCAACTTCGTCACCAACTCCGGCCCGGCTTCGTGCGCCGCGAGAATCCCGGTCAATCCGCCCATGCTCGCGCCGATCAGCACCACCGGACGGCCGACCTGATAGAGCACCTGCAGGATGTCCCCGCACAGCGCTTCCACCGAGTAGTTGGCGCTGGGGGAGCGGTCACTATCTCCGTGCCCGCGAGAGTCGAGCGCGATCACATGTAGCCCGCGGTCGGCCAGGATCTGCCCGGTGTTCTTCCACGAGTGCCGGTTCTGCCCGCCACCGTGCAGCAACAACACGGTGGGCCGGTCGGCGGCCGACTCAGCACCCTTGTTCCACTCGTCGCCGACCAGGTTCAGGTCATCGACACCGCGGAACGTGACGGTCTGCGATTGGCTGTTAGCAGTGCTCACGAACTTCCTCTCGGCGCGCCCCCGCAGTCACGTTACTAAGGGCAAGCGGTGCCGAGAACGTGGGCAGGGGGACTTCTGAGGGAGGCTCGGGTGCCGCCGATGACGATGTGACGGACGCCACGTACTTTGGATCGCACGCGTGTTTACAGCAGGCGTGTGTTTCGTAGTGCACCGAGGAGCAGATCTATGGCAGACGAGAGCCCCGACGACGAGTCGGTCGAGTCGCCCGAAGACGAGGACACGGCGGTTGAAACGGCTGATGACGAAGCCGAGCCTGAGCCCGAGGCCAGGCCGATGTCGCGGATCAGGCTGGGTGCGCTGGTCGGTTCTGCCGTGGTCGTGGTGTTGGCCGGGCTGGCGGGCTGGCTCGGGTATCTCGCGTACCAGTCACAGAGTGCTGAGCGGCACCGCGACATGATGCTGGAGGCCGGCAGGCAGGCTGCGTTCAGTCTGACGAACGTCGGCTGGGAAACCGCCGACGCCGATGTCCAGCGGGTGCTCGACTCGGCCGGCGGCAAGTTCTACGACGACTTCGAGAAGCGCGCCGAGTCCTACCGCGAGGTCGTCAAACAGGTGAAGTCGAAATCCGAGGGCACGATCACCGGTTCCGCTCTGGAATCGATCTCCGACGACCAGGCCAAGGTGCTCGTGTCGGTGACCGTGAAGTCGAGCAACGCGGGCGTGCCCGAACAGGCGCCGCAGTACTGGCGAATGGTGTTGACGGTCCAGGAGAACGAAGGCAAGGCAAAGGTTTCCGAATTGGAGTTCGTGGAGTGAGCGGAAGGCACAGCCTCAAGGCGTTCGACAAGGCCGGTGCGAAGCCCATCGAGGACCCGGTCGAGGAAACCGCGGAGGACGCGGCCGAGGAAACCGCGGAGGATGCATCCGAAGCCGAGGGCGTAGACACCGAGCCCGAACCACCGGCCGAACCCGCGCGGCGGACGGCGTGGTCGCGGATCGTCGTCTTCGCGGTGCTGCCCGCGCTCGCACTCGTGCTGGCGGCGGGATCCGCCTTCCTGAAATGGCAGATCGTGTCGGAGCGGGAAAGTGCCACCGCGCGAACCGAATCGGTCGAGGCGGCCAAGGACATCACGGTCCAGATGCTGTCGTATGAACCGGACACGGTCGAACAGCACCTCAATTCGGTGCTCGACCGGTTGACCGGTGAATTCCTCGGCACGTACACCACGATGATCCGCACGACCATCATCCCCGGGGCGACCGCGCAACGTGTCACCGCGCACGCCGAGGTGCCCGCGATAGGCTCGGTGACGGCGAGCCCGGATCGCGCCGAGGTGATGCTCTACCTCAACCAGTTCGTCACCGTGGGCGACCAGCCGCCGCAGAAGACCCCGTCGACCGTACGGGTCACGATGGTGCGTGAGGATGGACGTTGGCTGATGTCTCAGTTCGAGCCGGTGAAGCCGTGACGGAGCCGCGTTGGCTCGACGTCACCGCGCCTGCGGTGCAGTTGCGGGCGCTGGTATGGGGACCCGACGACGGACCGGTTGCCTTGTGTCTGCACGGTTTTCCCGATACTGCGTACGGTTGGCGCAAGGTCGCCCCGGTACTTGCCGACGCGGGCTGGAAGGTGGTCGCACCGTTCCTGCGTGGGTACGTGCCGTCGTCGATCCCGACCGACGGCAGCTATCACGTCGGCGCGCTCATGGACGATGCGCTGCGCGTGCTGGAAGCATCCGGGCGCACCGGACGCGATGTGCTCATCGGGCATGACTGGGGTGCCATCGCCGCGTCGGGGCTCGCCGCCATGTCCGACAGCCCGTTCGACAAGAGCGTGATCATGTCCGTGCCGCCTGCCGCGTCGTTTCGGCCGCTGGGCCGGGTGGCCGACAGCGGCAAGCTCGCCAAGCAGTTGCCCCGCCAGCTGCTGCGCAGTTGGTACATGATGTATTTCCAATTGCCCTGGCTGCCAGAGCGTTCCGCGTCGTGGATCGTGCCCCGGTTGTGGCGGCAGTGGTCGCCGGGGTTCAACGCCGCAGAGGACATCCGCCACGTCGACGCCGCCATCGGCGCACCGGAGCGGTGGCGGGCCGCCATCGGTTATTACCGGGCCATGCTGCGCTGGACGACCCCGCCTGCCGAGTACGCAAAACTGCACCAGCAGTGGTTGTCGCCACCGGTATTGCCGACGTTGTATTTACACGGCACCGACGATGGCTGCGCCGCACCCGATTACGCGCGCTGGGTACAAGACGTCCTGCCCGGCGGCAGCGCGGTGAACATCGTCGAACGGGCCGGCCATTTCATGCAACTCGACCAGCCGGACGTGGTCGCGGGCCGAATCCTCGACTTCATCGGCAAGCCCAAGGAGCAGTGACGCGTGCGCCGACTGGCGGCAGTCGACGCTCAGACCTGGTGGATGTCGGCGAAACTTCCCAGTGACCAGTTCCTGCTCTACGGCTTCGCCGGCTCGCCGGCCGATCTCGGCCGCGCGCTCACCGAGTCGCGCAACCGTGCCGAGGCGTGCCCGGAAATGGCGCTGCGGGTCCGCGATGAATCCCGGCTGACCTACCCCGCCTGGGTGCCCCGTCGGGTCGGTGACGACCAGTTCGTCGTGCACGATCTCGATGACCTGAGCTGGAACGACTGCCTCGACGCGGTCGCCGGGCTGGCCGATCACCAGCTCGACGCGACGAGCGCAACGTGGCGACTGCATGTATTCCCCAGTGTGCGTGGGATTCCCGGCGCTGACGCGGCAGGAACCGTGGCCGTGCTGCAGGTCGCACACGCCCTCGGCGACGGCATCCGGTCATCGGCGCTTGCCGCCTGGCTGTTCGGGCGTCCCGAACCGGTCCCGGCCGTGCCTGCGCAGCCGTTCGTCGGCGCCACGCTGCCGTGGCGGGCCGCTCAAGCCGCGCGCACGCACCGGCAACTGGTCGCCGACGAGAAATCCGGCGCGGTACCTCCGCAGGCCCCGTCGAGGCCCGCACGGCGCAGCAACTCCCGGCCCGCTGGAGCGCGTTGGGTGCGCACCATCGTGCGCCCGCGCGCGCGGATACCGGGACCGACGGTGACGGTGGCGGTGCTGGCCGCGGTGTCCGTTGCGCTCGCCGATCATCTGCGGGCACTGGGGGAGGACGTGGTTGATCTCGGCGCCGAAGTGCCGATGGCCAAATCCGGGGTTCGGCACGCGCACAACCACTTCGGCAATGTCGGCATCGGGCTGTATTCCGAACTCGACCATGCCGACCGCGTCGCCCGCATCGCCCAGGACCTCGCGCACCGGCGCACCCGTGCCCGGCATCCGGCGATGGCGGCCGCCAGTCGCGCGTTCGCGGCCACCCCGGCGCCGCTGCTGCGCTGGGGCGTTGCGCAATTCGATCCGACGCTGCGCTCCCCGGTGGTCACCGGCAATACCGTGGTCTCGAGCGTCAACCGCGGTGCGGCGGATCTGCGCTTCGGTGCTGCGCCGGTGGTGGTGACGGCGGGCTACCCGGCGTTGTCACCGATGATGGGCCTGACCCATGGCGTGCACGGCATCGGCGACACTCTCGCGATCAGTGTGCACGCGGCCGAGTCGGCGGTCGGTGACATCGATTCCTACGTCGAGCGATTGGCGCAGGCGCTCGGCTAGCCGGTGAGGTCATCCGATCGTCCGGCCGCCAGCCGCGACCACTGCGGTATCGGTCTGCCGTCGATCCGCGTGTTGCTGCCGTCGACCGGCCACGTCTGCGGCCAACCAGGCGGGGAGTCCTCCCACGGTTCCTGGCGTCCGTACACGGTGAGGTCCATGAGCGCATAGCTGTAGTCCATGGCCTCGACGCCACGGAGTGTGGTCCAGTACGTCTCGAAGACTCGGTCGCCGTCACGCAGGTAGCAGACGATGTGCATCATTCCGGCGTGGCGGCCGACGAGGAGTGCGTCGAGCGACGGCAGCGCGGAGTACCACGGCACCTCCCAGCCCATGAACTCGCGGTATCGCGCGCTCTCGGGGTAGGGCCCTTGGGCGAAAACGGCGTAGGTGATGTCGCGGGAATGCAGGTAGGAGAGTTCCGTTACTTGTGTGGTCACCCACGTGCAGCCCTCGCACTGCTCCGGTGCGGGATGCCCGGCGTGCCACATGAAGTAGTACGCCAGGAGTTGACGTCTGTCTTCGAACGCATTCAGCAGCGTGGTGGGCCCGTCGGGTCCGGTCAGCTCCAGTGTCGCGTCCACTTCGACCATGGGTAGCCGTCTGCGCGCGGCGGCTATGGCGTCGCCCTCCCGGACGTGCGCCTTCTCCCGAACGCGCAGCGCGGTGATGCCGGCTTCGAACGCCGCGCGGTCGACGATCGGTGGCTGACTTGATGATTCGGCGTTCACGTGTCCTCCCACCCGGCGCGCCGGCCGATTCTTCAACAGTTTTGTTGAATGTTCGTTCGCTCAGCACACCATGCCATCACTCCCATAGTCAACATATTGGTTGAAGATTGAACGAACCGTCAGGATTTCCGTAGATTTCCGATACCGGTATCGAGCGCCGCCTCCAAGTAGCTCAGGTCGCCCGTGGCCAGCATGATTCCGACGCCGCCCTGGATGCCGGCCAGCAACGCGGCGCCCACCCGGTCTGCGTCCACATCGCCGGCTACCTTGCCTTGTGCCTGCATCGACTGGATGCCTGCGGTGATCTCGTCATGCCATTGGCGCAGTAGGGCTTTGGTGACCGCTTGGGCGCCCGGCGTGGTGCGGCCGATCTCCGACATCAGCATGCTGAGCGGGCAACTCTGGCCTTGCCGCCGGTAGCGGTCGACCACCGCGTCACGCCAGCGCTGCCACGCCGCCCACGACGTCAGCTCACCCAGGTAGGGCTGTTGATCTTCGAGCACCATCTTCGCCTCGTGCTGGGCCACCGCGAGCAGAAGCTCGTCCTTGCCGTCTGGGAAGTAGTGGAACAGCTGGCTTTTGGAGGTCTGCGTGCGGGCCCGGATGTCGTCGAGCGTGGTCTCGGCCACGCCCCGGCTGCGAATCTCGGCCGCCGCGCCCTCGATGATGCGCCGCCGGGTGGCCTCGCCTTTGGCGGTGAATTTCTGGACTTGCAGGTCCATTTTCATCGCATTACACCTGGACTCATGAGTCCAAACATTACGCGGCTTGCGGGCCGCACCGCATTGATCACCGGGTCCACCGGAGGCCTTGGCGTCGCTGTCGCGGCGGCGTTGGCGGCCGAGGGTGCGTTCGTCGTCGTCAGTGGCCGTGACAAGGAGCGGGGCGACGCCGTCGTCGCCGATATTCGCGCCGCGGGCGGCCGGGCCGAATTTGTCGCCGCCGACCTCGGTGCCGGGGAGCCCGAGGTGCGCCGGCTGGCCGAGCAGGCCGTCGCGGCCGCGGGCGGGCAGCTCGACATCCTGGTCAACAACGCCGCGTTGTGGGCGATGCCGGAGCCGTCCGAGGAGATCTCCGAGCAGACCCTGCTGGCGTCCTACCGAACCAACGTCATCGCACCGTTCCTGCTCACCGGTGCGCTGGCGCCGGCGATGGCCGAGCGCGGCCACGGTGCCGTCGTCAACATCGGCTCGATCACCGGCCTCATCGGCGGTGACAAGTCGGCTCTGTACAACTCGACGAAGGCGGCCGTGCACTCGCTGACGAAGTCGTGGGCGGCCGAGTACGGCCCACGGGGTGTGCGGGTCAACGCGGTGGCTCCCGGCCCGATCGCCACCGAACGTGCCGCCGACGTGGTCGACGAGGTCGCCCCGGTGCTGGCTCGCATCCCGTCGCGGCGGATGAGCACGCCCGAGGAGGTCGCCGCTGCCGTGGTGTTTCTGGCCGGCGACGACGCCGCGAACATCCACGGCGTGATCCTCAGTGTGGACGGGGGCTGGGCAGCGACTTAACACATGGCCTAAATTCTGTTACATGGCTGCTGATGCTGCGATCCTGATTCTGCGGGTGGTCCTGGGGCTGACCATGGCCGCACACGGCTACAACAAGTTCTTCGGCGGTGGGCGGATCCCCGGCACCGCAGGCTGGTTCGAGAGCATCGGCATGAAGCCGGGCATGTTCCATGCCCGGGTGGCCGCCACCACCGAGATCACGGCTGGTCTGGGCCTGGCGCTCGGCCTGCTGACGCCCGTGCCCGCGGCGGGGTTCGTCGCGCTCATGCTGGTGGCGGCGTGGACCGTGCACCGGGCCAACGGCTTCTTCATCGTCAAGGAAGGCTGGGAGTACAACCTGATCCTGGCGGTCGCCGCGGTCGCGATCGCGGGCACCGGTGCGGGGCGCTACAGCCTGGATTACGTGTTGTTCTCGGGCACCGGCTTCTACGACTATCTGCAGGGCTGGTGGGGCCTGGCGATCGCGGTGGTGCTGGGCCTGGCCGGCGGCATCGGCCAGTTGGCGATCTTCTTCCGCCCGCCGGTCAAGTCCTGACGCTCGGGTTCGCCGAGACTGCGGTTTCTGACGAATTACGGGCGGTTTCCGTCATAAACCGTAGTCTCGCCGGCTAGTGAAGTGCGGTGGCCGCGAGCAAGACATGCGTGGCCGGCCAGTCCAGCCGGTTGCCGTCGTCGTCGCACAGTGCGGCGGCCGGATCGAAGACGTTTTGCACGAGCCAGTCGTTGCGCCACGCACCCGAGCGCGGGTCGACATGCAATCCCACCTCGCCGGCCAACGCCACCCAGTCCGCCCACGACAGTGCGCAGAACTGCTCGTGGGTCTCCGACAGCCAGTTGTCGACGTAGGAGAACCGCGTCAGGAACTCCATCGCATCGGCGAGGCGCAGCGCCACGGTGCGGTCGTCGATGACGTCGTAGTCGAACGGCACACCGGCGTTGCGCCGGAAGTCATTGGCGAACTGCTCGAATCGGGCGGCCGGTGACAGCGGGGTCAGATAACCGGGCACATCGTCGAACGTTGTCAGATCGACCGCGGCGTGATCGAGGCCGGGTTCGTGAAAGACCAAGCGCACCGGTCGATCCGGATCGTCCGGACCGCACACGTCGGAGTTGATCCACACCCCGCCGGGGGCGGTGTGCTTGGCGATGGTCTCGGCGAATGTGCGCAGCGACGCCATCCCGTCGCCGTAGCTGTAGATCTCGTGCGTCAGCGCGAACGTGAGCGTGGTGTCGATGCTGGCGTCGCCGAAGACCGGGCCGGCCAAGATATTGCGTTGGTAGAAAAAGGTGTTCGGATTGGCGAAGACGCCCTGAGATTTGCGGTGCTGGCACTCCTCGAACAGGTGCCGCGCGACCTCGATGCCGTACAGATCGGATTCGCGTAACTCGGCGTCGGCCGCGATGAGTTCGAGCATGCCGCCTGCCGCGCAGCCGATGTCGACGATCCGGCCCGCCCGCACGTAGGGCCGGGCCTGCGCCCACTTGCGTTCGGCCGCCGCGTCGAATGCCGCGCTGTAGGAACGGTAGTCGCGGGTCTCGGTCAGCGAGCCCTCTGAACTGACGATCGGGTCCGCACTGATCGCGGCGATGTGGTCGGCCAGGCCATAACGGTCGAACACGTCCAACGTGGCGGGATGGGCCTCGTCGCGCCACGCGCCGCCGGTCGCGACCCGCTCCAGAAGCTGCCACGGATACGGCGGGCTGTCGGGATGATCGCGCTCCACCGGAGCGATCGGAAAGCCCAGCCGCGCATACAGATCGGCGACCGCCGGCGTGGAGCAGGCCACCACGGTGTCGGTCGGGTCGGGTTCGATCCCGGTCGCGTGGGCGATGGCCTTGAGCGTGATCTCGGCGAACCGGTCGTCGGGCGCGACGTCGACGATCGGTACGACGAGCGAGCGGATGCCCTCGATGTGGGAGAACAGTTCGATCGCGGCTTCGCGGCGGTTCGCCGGCACCGGATTGCGGCGGGTGTTCTGGTGATTGGCACTGGTGACGGCCCAGATCACGGTCGCGTCTGGCGCGAGCTCGGCCAGGTACCGAGCCTGGAACCGGGTCAGGACATGATGACGGCCGGGGAACACGACGTAGCGCACCGGCCCATCGTGCCTTGTGACGATCAGGAGTGCACGAGCCGCAGCCGCTGCTCGGCCACGCGCACCGAAACCCGTTGGCCCCACGACAGCGTGAGCGTGTCGGATTCGATTCCGTCTCCGAACGCCACCAACCGGTCCGATTCCACGTCGACCGTCAGTTCGGCGGCGATGAGTTCGCCTTCGACCAGCCCCGTGCCCGTCGCCGGAGAGGGCCAGGCCTCGCGGACGAACCACGCCAGCCGGGGCTCGGCGGGCTGCGGCAGGACGACGTCGCTGCGCCTGGCCTGCCACACCGAGCGGCACCACCCGGTGGCGCCGGTGCCCGTGGAGACGATCAGCCCCGACGACGCCTGTCGCTCGGCCCGGCCGTCGGGCAACCCGAGCCGGTAGCGCGCGGTCTGATGGCTCGCGTGGCCGACGAAGATCTCGTTGACCGCGAGCAGACGCTGACCGTCGTCGGTGGCGGCTTGCACCATGGTGCGCAGTTCGACGTTCGCGCCCTCGTGCACCGCGGCCCGCATCAGCGGGCCGGCGGACTCCGGCGTGTGCGGCACCAGAACCCCGGCGTTGCGGTCCGGCTCGGGGTTGACGCCGATGACGGGCTGGCCGTCGAGGTACTTCGCGACGTTGGCCACCAGGCCGTCCTGCCCGACGACGACCACGATGTCGCCGGGCTCGAACAGGAACCGCGAGAGATCCGCGCGCTCGACCCGGCCACGTCGCCAGTCCGCCGGGATGGCGGCGGCGACGGTGGCCAGAGCCGATTGATTGCGGCTGTGCCGTGTTTCGAGTTCGTCGATGCTGCGGCCGCGGGTGGACAGGAAGAACGCGGCCTGGCCGTGCGTTCCGTGCCGGGCGAGGGCATCGTCGAGTTCGGTGCGGCGGTGCACGAGCACCACGCGCGGCGGCAGCGTCATGACGCACCGAGCCGGGTCAGAACCGGTGCCAGCAGATCCGGCGTCAGCACCAGGTGCTCGATCTTGGGCAGATTGGCGGCCAGTTCTTTGACCGCCAGACCCAGCATCGTGGCATCGCTGAGATCGCGGTACGCCGCGAGCCGGGCCGTCTCCGCCGCCGCTTCCGCCTCGCCCACCAGCCGGGCGGCTTGTGCCTTGGCTTCGGCCAGGGCCACCTCGCGCTTGGCTTTCGCCTCGGTGGCGATCGCGTCGGAGGCCCACGCCTCCTGCGTCTTGAGCCGGTCGTTGGCGCCGTTCTGCGCGACGAGTTCCTCCTCGCGGCGGGCCAGCTCGATCTTGGTCTGCAGCTCGTTCTCGCCGATGGCGCGTTCTCGTTCCACCGCCAGCGCGCGCCGCTCGAACGTGGCCTTGTCGGCCTCTTGCTGCACCTGCTCCCGCGTCGGGGTCTGGAGCGCGCGTTCGACCTCGGGCTCCGGGCGGATCGCCACGACCCGAACCCCGATCACCGTGATACCGGTCTCGGCGAGCCGGGTGTCGGCGGCCAGCCCGTCGACCATGCGCTTGCGCACCGCGCTGATGCCGTCGACCAGCGCCGAAGTCAGCGTCGTCCGGGCCAGCAGATCCAGGCCGTGCTGCTGCGCGGATTCCGTCAGCAACCCGGCCACCTGTTCCAGCGGAGCCGCTCGCCAGGCACCCGTCTCGGTGTCGATCGAGAAGTCGATGCGCTGGGCGGCCAGCGTGGGATCGACGATGCGGTAGGTGACGGTCGCCTGTACCGCGACATCTTGGAAATCGGCAGTCCTGGCATGGAACAGCACGGGCAATTCCCGGTCGTCCATAGGGATTTCGGACATCGCCGCGGTGAGCGGGCGGAACCAGAACGCCAGGCCCGGCCCGTCCTGCACGAGCTTGCCGCGCCGCAGTGCCCGAATGTGGGCGGTCGGTTCCACGCGCAGGTGACGTACGAGCGGATAGCGGGTGATTACGGCCATTGTGGCCACCTCCTTATTTTCGTCAGATTGACGATAAGCCTGTGTCTGGCTTTTCGTCAACATGACGATTAGCGTGGCTGTGTGTCGTACGACCCGGGGAGCTATCCGTCCGTCGCCGTCACCGTCGACCTGGTGGCGCTGACGATCCGCGATGACGAGTTGTGTGCGCTCGTCATCCGGCGAGGGGAGGCGCCCTACGCGGGCCGATGGGCATTGCCGGGCGGGTTCGTCCGGCCGGACGAAGATCTGGACCAGGCCGCGACGCGCGAACTCGTCGAGGAGACCGGCCTGGCCGCCGAGCGCCTGCATCTCGAGCAACTGGCGAGCTACGGTGCACCGCAACGCGATCCACGTATGCGGGTGATCACGGTGGCCTATCTCGGGCTTGCGCCCGACCTGCCGCTGCCCACCGCGGGTGGTGACGCCGCCGGTGCGCGGTGGGCGCCGGTGGCCGAACTGTCGCCCGGGCGGCTGGCGTTCGACCACGATCGAATCCTGGCCGACGGCATCGAGCGGGCCCGCGCCAAGATCGAATACACGCCGCTGGCGACGACCTTCTGCCCCGACGAATTCACCGTCGCCGAACTACGCCGCGTCTACGAGATCGTCTGGGGCACAACACTGGACAGCCGGAACTTTCACCGCAAGGTCACCGGGGCCGACGGATTCCTGGTGCCGACCGGCCACACCACCACCCGCGACGGCGGCCGCCCGGCCCAGCTCTACCGGCGTGGCGGCCTGCGATTGCTGCATCCGCCGATGATGCGCGCGGCCGACATGCCAGAACGACTTCCCCGAGACTAGAACACGTTCTAATCTGGCCGGCATGGGGTTTCTCAAGCAGGACGCGCCCGTCGTCGATTTCGAGGAGTGGAGCAAGGGCACGCGCGCCGAGAAGATCCGTCCGATGGCCCGACACTGGGCCGAGGTCGGCTTCGGCACACCCGTGGTGCTGCACCTGTTCTATGTCGTCAAGATCCTGGGCTACATCCTCGCGGCGTGGCTCGTGGTCCTGACGACGGACGGCATCGACGGATTCACCGACGTCGCGCAGTGGTACACCGAGCCGATCGTCTTCCAGAAGGTCGTGCTGTTCACGATGCTCTTCGAGGTCGTCGGGCTGGGCTGTGGCTTCGGGCCGCTCAACAACCGCTTCTTCCCGCCGATGGGCTCGATCCTGTACTGGCTGCGACCGGGAACCATCCGGCTGCCGCCGTGGCCCGACCGGGTTCCGCTGACCAAGGGAGATACGCGCACCCCGTTCGACGCCGCGCTGTACGCGGCGCTGCTGGTGGTTTTGGTGATCGCCATCTTCTCCGACGGCACCGGCCCCATCCCCGAACTCGGCTCCGAAGTCGGCGTGCTGCCGATGTGGCAGATCTGGGCGGTGCTCGGCCTGCTCGCCGTGCTCGGTCTGCGGGACAAGGTGATCTTCCTGGCGGCCCGCGGTGAGGTGTACGGGTCGTTCACCGTGGCGTTCCTGTTCGCGGGCGTGGACATGATCATCGCCGCCAAGCTCGTGTGCCTGGTCATCTGGATCGGTGCGGCGACCTCCAAGCTCAACAAGCACTTCCCGTTCGTCATCTCGACGATGATGAGCAACAACCCGGTGTTCCGGCCCCGCTGGATCAAGCGGAAGTTCTTCGAGCACTTCCCCGACGACCTGCGGCCGGGGCGGGCATCGCGGTTCCTGGCGCACTTCTCGACCGTGATCGAAGGGCTCGTGCCGCTCGTCCTGTTCTTCTCCCACGGCGGCTGGGCGACCGCGATCGCCGCGTTTGTCATGCTGTGCTTCCACTTCGGGATCCTGTCGTCGATCCCGATGGGTGTGCCGCTGGAGTGGAACGTCTTCATGATGTTCTCGGTGCTGACGTTGTTCGTCGGCCACGCCGGCACCGGGCTCGGCGACCTGCAGAGCCCCTGGCCCATCGTCTTGTTCGTGGTGGTCGCGGGCACCGTGGCGATCGGAAACCTGTTCCCGCGCAAGGTTTCCTTCCTGCCTGGGATGCGGTACTACGCCGGCAACTGGGACACCTCACTGTGGTGCGTCAAGCCGTCGGCCGCCGAGAAGATCGAGAACGGGATCGTCGCGATCGCCAGCATGCCGGCGGCCCAGATGGAGCGGTACTACGGCAGCCCGGAGACCGCGCAGATGTACCTGTACATGGGATATGCGTTCCGCTCCTTCAACACTCACGGCCGCGCCCTGTTCACCCTCGCGCACCGGGCAATGGCGGGCCAGAACGAGGACGACTACACGCTCACGGACGGCGAACGCATCGTGTCCACCGCGATCGGCTGGAATTTCGGCGACGGCCACATGAGCAACGAGCAACTCGTGGCGGCGCTACAGAAGCGGTGCGGATTCGAGCCGGGGGAGGTGCGGATCGTGATGCTCGACGCCCAGCCGATCCATCGCCAGACCCAGCAGTACCGGCTCGTCGACGCCGCGACCGGCGAATTCGAGCGCGGCTACGTCAACGTCGCCGATATGGTCACGCGGCAGCCCTGGGACGACACTGTGCCCGTGCACGTCGAACGAGATGACCACGCCACCACCTGACCCGGTCGCGGTGTGGATCGACGAGTCCGGGCGGCTGACAAGCGATCTGGGCAGTGTCGACACCCGTTGCACGGCCACCATCCGCGCGGGCCACTGCCCGCAACGGCGGCAGTGCGTGCTCCTCCATCGCGCGCCAGGGCCTCGGCTGCTGTTCGGTGAGCTGATGTCCGACCTCGACGACGAGGCCGGAATCTACCTGGAAACACACGCCAAACACCTTGCGGCCGACCTTGTCTCGATCACCGTCGATCACGTCGGTCCGGACGGGCCGCCGGGCAGCTGGCGCTACCGGCTACTGCCGATGCGCTGGAAGACCGCCGACGGCTGGCGCGACACCGACGCACGGCTCGCGGTGTGGCCGGACTAACCCATCTGGTCGGGGCTGATCCGCAAGCTACTCAGCCCATCTGGTCGGGGCTGATCCGCAAGCTACTCAGCCCATCACATCCCGCACCTTCACCGTCTCAATCCCCTGCAACAGCAGATCGCGAGCGGTGTCGAGGTGCTTGCGCCAATGCGCTTCGGCGGCGTCGCCGTCGCCGGAGCGCACGATCTGGATGAGCTTGCGGTAGGACCGCATGAGCTTCTCGTAGTCCGCCTTGGACACCGGGCGTCGTTCCTTGAACAGAAACGCGGTGTGACGCACGGTGATCTCGTACAGCATGCCGGCGATGATGCCGAGGGTGGCGTTGCCCGACAATTCGACGACGCGGCGGTGAAAATCGCCGGTGGTCTCGGCCAGCCGATCGGACTGCCAGTCGGCCGGGATGTGTTCCTCCAACATCCGGTCGAGCTCGGCGAACGCCTCTTCGGTGCCGTTCTCGGCCAGCAGCCGGGCGGCCATCGGCTCGATCGCCGCGCGGGCCACCATGAGGTCGGCGATGTCGGCGCCCGACAGCTCGAGCAGCAAGCCGGCCGGGCGGGCGACGATCTCCGGGCCGGGTACCCGAACGCGGGCGCCCGTGCGCGAGCCGCGTCGGACCTCGACCAGACGCTCGGACTCGAGCACGCGCACGGCCTCACGCAGGGTCGGGCGGCTCACGCCGAAGTGGCTCATCAGCTCGGCTTCGTTCGGCAGGAAGTCGCCGTCCTTGAGCTGTCCTTCGACGACCATGCGCCGTAAGGTGCCCGCGACGAGTTCGGCGGTCTTGGGTGACCGGACGGCGGCCCGGGACGCGACAGCGTCCGGCCCGATCATGGGGGCCAAGGGTGTACTGCGAGCCACTGCACCTCCTTGTCGGTCGTCTTCGCTGCAGCTCAGCTGTGCAACTCAGTAAACCATGTGCGGCGGGTGCGGCTGGATGGAACGGTATGGCCGGGCGGAAACCGGCAGGCGCTCGAGGCGTTGCCGGCGGCGGCCACCCTTGCTGGCCACAGTACGTTGCTGGGCTGCAGCGGCGCGTGCGTAACAGCAACGCCAACGGCGGAGAAACTACTCCGCAAATTCGCTCACGTCGCATGTGGGCATGGCAGGGTGTCGGCCATGCCACAGGAGTTGACCCCCGAAGAGGCCGCCATGCGGCTGGAGTCCACCGACACGCTGGGCATACCGCTCGGCCCCGGTCAACCGCCCGCCTTCCTGCGCGCGCTCGGAGCGCGCACGGATTGGACGGACTTGCGGGTCTACGGCGCGTTGCTGACGGTGGGCACAGAGCTGTTCTCGCGCAAGGGTGTTCACTATCTGTCCGGTTTCTATGGCCCGCTGGAGCGGGCACTGTGCGACAGCGGTGCCGACATCGAGTTCACCCCAGCGGATTTCCGTCGTTTCGGTCCGTTGTTGCAGCGGCGGTCGCCGCGGGTCATGACGACGGTGGCCACGCCGCCCGATGCCGACGGGTGGTGCTCGTTGTCGCTGCACGCCGGCGGCACGGTCGACGAATTGCGCCGTGCCGGAGCCGATCCCGAGCGGATGCTGGTCGTCGAGGTGTCCGACGGCTACCCGAGGACTTACGGATTCGGTGAGCAGTACCGCCATGCGCTGCACGTCGACGAGATCGACGTCTTGGTGTGCTCGACCGACGCGCCGCTGGCCCTGCCCGGACCCCCGCCGACCGATGACGACAAGGCCATCGCGCGCCACGCCGTCGGGTTCATCCACTCCGGTGCCACCCTGCAGACGGGTATCGGCTCGATTCCGAGCCAGATCGCCACGCTTCTGGCCGAAGGCGACGGCGGCGACTACGGGCTGCACAGCGAGATGTTCACCGACGGATGCATGCAGCTGCACCGCGCGGGCAAGGTCAGCAACTCCGCGAAGGGGCAGTACGACGGCGTGAGCGTCACGACCTTCGCGTTGGGTTCGCCGGAGCTCTACGAATGGCTCGACGGCAACAAGTCCGTCGCGTTTCTGCCCGTGGAGATCGTGAACTCTCCGGAGGTGATCGGCGCCAACCACAACATGATGTCGATCAACGGTGCGCTCGCGGTGGACATCCAGGGCCAGGTGGTGGCGGACACGATCGACGGCAAGCAGTTCAGCGGTATCGGTGGCGCCGAGGACTTCGTCGCGGGCACCGGACTCGAGCTGTCGGATCGGTCGCTGATCTGCCTGCCGTCGACGTTCTCCAAGGACGGCGCCCTGCGCTCGCGGATCGTGCCGCAGTTCGGGCCGGGGGCGGTCATCACGACGCCTCGCCACCACGTCGACGTCATCGTCACCGAGTACGGCGCCGCCGAGCTGGAAGGCCTGTCGGTGCGGGAGCGCGGACATGCGCTGGCGGCAATCGCGCATCCCGATTTCCGCGACGAACTCGCCGCGGCGGCGGACGGCGAGTAGGCGCACATTCCGCGAGCTCAAGCTCTACCAACCAGTAGGTTGACCTAGTAAACCATGTTCGTTTACGTTGGGCGTGAAGCCGATCCAATGAAGGAGAAGTCATGGCTGAAGCTGTCATCGTCGAGGCCGTCCGATCACCCGTTGGCAAGCGCAATGGCGGCTTGTCGGGTGTCCACCCCGCCGAGCTCTCCGCGCAGGTGCTCAATGGTCTGGTGAGCCGAGCCGGGGTCGATCCGGCGCTCGTCGACGACGTCATCTGGGGTTGCGTGATGCAGGCCGGCGAGCAGGCGCTCGACATCGGCCGCACCGCGGTGCTGACCGCCGGGTGGCCCGAGTCCGTCCCCGGCGTGACCGTCGACCGCCAGTGCGGATCGAGCCAGCAGTCGGTGCACTTCGCCGCGGCAGGTGTGGTCGCGGGCCACTACGACATCGTGGTCGCCGGTGGCGTCGAGTCGATGTCGCGCACCCCGATGGGCGCGTCGCTCGCCAACGGCGGGCATCCCTACCCCGAAGCGTTCCAGGGCCGCTACAGCCAGACCCCGAACCAGGGCATCGGTGCCGAGATGATCGCCGAGCAGTGGGGCTTCGACCGTGCCACGCTCGACCAGTTCTCCCTCGACTCGCACGAAAAGGCCGCCGCGGCACAGGATTCCGGCGCATTCGATGACCAGATCGTGGCGATCAAGGACCAGGACGGCAATCCCGTGCTGAAGGACGAGGGCATCCGCCGCGGCACGACGCTGGAGAAGATGGGCCAGCTCAAGCCGGCGTTCAAGGAGGACGGCGTGATTCACGCCGGTAACTCCAGCCAGATCTCCGACGGCTCGGCCGCGCTGCTGTTCATGTCGGCCGAGAAGGCCAAGGAACTCGGCCTCAAGCCGCTGGCCCGCGTGCACACCGCGGTCCTGGCAGGCGCCGACCCGGTGATCATGCTGACCGCGCCGATCCCGGCGACGCAGAAGGCACTCAAGAAGTCGGGGCTGAGCATCGATCAAATCGGCGCCTTCGAGGTCAACGAGGCGTTCGCGCCCGTTCCGATGGCCTGGCTCAAGGACATCGGTGCCGACGAGAAGAAGCTCAACCCCAACGGCGGTGCGATCGCCCTGGGCCACCCGCTCGGCGGATCCGGTGCGCGCATCATGACCACGCTGCTGTACCACATGCGCGACAACGGAATTCAGTACGGCCTGCAGACCATGTGTGAGGGTGGCGGCCAGGCCAACGCGACCATCCTGGAGTTGTTGTGACCGAATCTCAGCCCGGCGCCATCGTCGAGCGCAATGGCAACGTCCTCATCATCACGATCAACCGGCCCGAGGCACGCAACGCCGTCAATTCGTCGGTGAGCATCGCCGTCGGCGACGCGCTGGCGGACGCTCAGAACGATCCCGAGGTGCGCGCGGTGATCCTCACCGGTGCGGGCGACAAGTCGTTCTGCGCGGGTGCCGATCTCAAGGCCATTTCCCGTGGTGAGAACCTCTTCCACCCCGACCACCCGGAGTACGGATTCGCCGGCTACGTCAGCCATTTCATCGACAAACCGACGATTGCCGCGGTGAACGGCACCGCACTGGGCGGTGGCACCGAGCTGGCCCTGGCCAGCGACCTCGTGGTGGCCGAGGAACGCGCGAAATTCGGCCTGCCGGAGGTCAAACGGGGATTGATCGCGGGTGCGGGCGGGGTGTTCCGCATCGCCGAACAACTGCCCCGCAAGGTCGCGATGGAGTTGCTGTTCACCGGTGAGCCGATCACCGCTGCCGACGCATTGCGGTGGGGCCTGATCAACCAGGTGGTGCCCGACGGCACCGTACTGGACGCGGCACTCAAACTGGCCGAACGGATCACGGGCAACGCACCGCTGGCCGTCCAGGCCAGCAAGCGCGTCGCATACGGCGCCGAAGACGGCGGCGTGCCCGGCGATCAGCCCGGCTGGAAGCGCACCAACCGCGAGTTCGCGACCCTGCTGCAGACCGAAGATGCCAAAGAAGGACCGTTGGCGTTCGCCGAGAAGCGTCAGCCTGTTTGGAAGGCGAAGTGACACCGTGAAGCGACAGATCTACACCGCCGAACACGAGGCGTTCCGCGAGACCGTCAAGGAATACATCGAGCGCGAGCTCGTCCCGCACTCCGAGAAGTGGGAAGCCGAGCGCATCGTCGACCGGTCCGCCTACACCGCCGCAGGCAAGTACGGCGTGATCGGTTTCAACATGCCCGAGGAGTTCGGCGGCGGCGGCTCGGATGACTTCCGCTTCAACGCGATCATCGACGAGGAGATGGCGAAATCGGGCGTGCACGGCCCGGCGCTGAGCCTGCACAACGACGTCGTCGGCCCGTACTTCAAAGAACTGGCCAACGACGAGCAGAAGAAGCGGTGGCTGCCCGGCATCGCCAGCGGCGAGCTGATCATCGCGATCGCGATGACCGAGCCGGGCGCGGGCAGTGACCTGGCGGGCATCCGGACCTCGGCGGTGCGCGACGGTGACGACTGGATTGTCAACGGCTCCAAGACATTCATCTCCTCGGGCATCAACTGCGATCTGTGCGTCGTCGTCGCCCGCACCGATCCGGAAGCCGGGCACAAGGGATTCACGCTGCTGGTCGTCGAGCGCGGTATGGAGGGCTTCAGCCGCGGACGCAAGCTCGACAAGATGGGCCTGCACAGCCAGGACACCTCCGAGTTGCACTTCGAGAACGTGCGCGTGCCGAACGCCAACGTGCTCGGCAAGGAGGGCCGCGGCTTCTACCACCTGATGACCAACCTGCCCTCCGAGCGGCTCTCGATCGCCATCTCGGCCATCGCGGGCGCGCGGGCGGTATGGCAGGAGACGCTGCAATATGCCAAGGACCGCAAGGCTTTTGGTCAGCCGATCGGCAGCTTCCAGCACAACCGGTTCCTACTCGCCGAGATGGAGACCGAGCTTGAGGTCACCGAGACCTACATCGACCGCTGCCTGCAGGCCGTCGTCGACGGCGAGCTGACCGCGGTCGAGGCGGCCAAGGCCAAGTGGTGGGCGACCGAGGTGGCCAAGAAGGTCGTCGACAACTGCGTGCAGTTGCACGGCGGATACGGCTACATGATGGAGTACCGCGTCGCGCGGGCCTACGTCGACGGGCGCATCCAGACGATCTTCGGTGGCACCACCGAGATCATGAAGGAGATCATCGGCCGCGACCTGGGTTTATAGCCGGCTCGCCGGCGTGGCCTATAGCCGGCCCGCCGGCGCGGTCTTTAGCCGGCCCCAAACGCCCGAAAGCCCCCGAAACAGCGCGGTTTCGGGGGCTTTTCGCGTGCGAGAACTCAGCCGATGGGTGCGTCGGCCGCAGGCGTCGGCGCAGGCTCAGTCGTGGTGGTCGTGGTGGTCGTCGTCGTGCTGCTCGTGGTCGAGACACCCGGGGTGATCGGGGCGGGCGGGGAGTTGGGATCCAGCACCGTGTCGATCAGGTAGATGCGGGCGTTCTGGGCCTGGATGGGACCGCACACCAGCTTGGCGACGTCGTTGATCTTGATGTCGCCGCCCTTGCCGGTGACCTTGACCTCGGCACCCTGCTGTGTGGGCCGCTGACCCTTGACGTCGTCGGCGCCGAGCAGGCCGAGGAACGCGTGGTAGTAGTCGAGGCTCGTCAGCGCGGCGGGATCGGCCTTCAGCGCGTCGAGCTTGCCCGGCTCCATCGCCGCGAACGCCTCATTGGTGGGCGCGAAGATCACGTACGGGCCATTGTCGAGCACCGGCACGATGTTTACTGCCGGGTTCAACCCGCCGGAGATCGCGGCGTTGAACGTGCTGATCTCAGGGAGGCTGGCCAAGACCTGGCCGGCAGGCTGCTCCGACAGGTTCTTCCACTCGGGGTGTGCCGTCTTGAAGGCGTCACAACCCGAACCGTGCGGATCGGGAATCTCGACCACGGGTGCCGCCGTCGTGGTGGTGGGCTCCGCCGGTTCGGCGTAAGCGGTGATCGCCAAGGGCAGCGAAGTGGCAATCGCGGCGATCGCCGCGGCTACCCCCAAGGTCTTGGTGCGAGTGTTCATTGCTGGGTTCCTCCCGCTCATGCCGGCCTGTGTACGTCGGCTGCCGGTGACGCGCCATTTAGCCGGAACGCGAGCACCTGCAAGCACAAAATGCCTCGGCGTTCCCCGCGGCGCCGCATCGGATGTTAAAGGCAACGTTACGGTTACGGCAAAGCAGAGCTGTCGGCAGATACCGGTTCTGTGGCCTTGACCTGGGCTTTCCCAATACTGGCAGAGAATGCGGCTGCGACGAAGCACAGCCCCGCAGCCAAATAGAAGGCCATGTCGTAATTGCCGTTCAAATCGCGCAGCCAGCCGGCTCCGGCGGCGGCGATGGCGGCGCCGATCTGATGGGAGGCGAACACCCAGCCGAACACCACGGGTGTGCGGTCGCCGAAGTAGTGCCGGCACAGCACGATCGTCGGCGGCACGGTCGCGACCCAGTCCAGGCCGTAGAAGATCACGAACACCCACGTGCTCGGTTCGGCTTGGGGTGAGAGCAGCGACGGCAACAGCAGCAGCGACACACCCCGGCCCGCGTAATAGATGAGCAGCAGGAGCCTGGGGTCGACCCGGTCGGTCAGCCACCCCGAGAACACCGTTCCGACGACGTCGAGGATGCCGATCGTGGCCAGCAGGCCCGCGGCGACGGTGGTCGGCATGCCGTGGTCGTTGGCGGCCGGGATGAAATGGGTGGCGATCAGACCGTTGGTGGTCATGCCGCAGATCGCGAAGCTGGCCGCCAGAAGCCAGAACGCCGGCACCCTGGCGCCGATCCGCAGCCCGTCGAAGGCGGCCTTGAAACTGCTCGCCGGAACGGCCGGTGGTGGTCCGATCGCAGCTGAACCGTAGGGGGCGAGGCCTTTGTCGCTCGGATAGTTGCGCATGAACACCGCCACGAGCGGCACGACGGCCAGCGCGGCGGCCGCCACGATCAACGAGGCCCACCGCCAGCCGTGGCTCGTGGTCACCGCCGCGACGATCGGCAGGAAGATCAGCTGCCCCGTCGCGCTTGCCGCGGTGAGCACGCCGGTGACCAGGCCGCGGCGCTGTTCGAACCAGCGCGTCGCGATGGTCGCGACGAACCCCATCGAGATCGACCCGGTGCCGACGCCGACCAGCACGCCCCACAACACCACGAGTTGCCAGCTGGCGGTCATCGTGATGCTCAAGGCCGAGCCCGTCGCGATCATGAGCAACGACGCCGTCAGCACCGGCCGCACGCCGAAGCGGTCCATCAGCGCAGCCGCGAACGGCGCCGTCAGCCCGTACAACATCATGTTGACCGACATCGCGAGCCCGACCGTGCCGTGCGTCCAGCCGAACTCGTGGTGCAGCGGATTCATCATCACGCCGGGGATCGACCGGAAGCCGGCCGCTCCGAGGATCGCCACGAAACTCACCGTGGCCACGACCCACGCCCAGTGAATGCGGTTCAACGTCAGACTCACCCGATCACTGTCGCCGACCGCAGGCGGGTCCGGCCAGTGGCATAAATGACATCAATCGTCAAAAACATGCCAGAATGCGGGTGTGCATCGCGTCGTCGTCCTCCTGCTCGAACCGGTGATCGGTTTCGACGCGACCATCGCGCCGACGCTGTTCTCCAACGCCACCGATACCGACGGCGCACCGCTCTACGAAGTGGTGACGTGCGGGCTGGCGCCAGGCCCGGTCGCGACGACGAGCGGCTTCGCCATGGTCCCGGCTGCCGGCCCGGAGGCGTTGGCCACCGCCGACACCGTGGTGATCCCGGGCACGCGCTATCCGCGGGCCCGGTTCGAGGGGGTGCTCGGCGAGGACGTGGCGGCCGCGCTGAACACGATCCGGCCCGGTACGCGGCTGGTATCGATCTGCACCGGGGCCTTCGTGTTGGCCGCGGCCGGATGGCTCGACGGCAGGCCGGCCACCACCCACTGGCAGCACGCCGAAACCCTGCGCTCGATGCATCCGAAGGTGAGGCTCGACGAGAACGTGTTGTTCGTCGACGATGGCGACCTGCTGACGTCGGCGGGTCTGGCCGCCGGAATCGACTTGTGCCTGCACATCATTCGGTCTGACCACGGCGCCCAGGTCGCGAACACCGTTGCCCGCTATTGCGTGGTGCCGCCGTGGCGCGAGGGCGGTCAGGCTCAGTTCATCGACCGCCGGATGCCGGTCACCGATCAGGCGTCGACCGCGGCGACCCGGGAGTGGGCGCTGAACCATCTGCACGAGGACCTCACCGTGCAGCGGCTGGCCCGCCACGCGCACATGAGCGCCAGGACGTTCAGCCGCCGCTTTCAAGAGGAGACCGGCCAGGCGCCCGGGGCATGGATCCGCAACCGCCGCCTCGATCGGGCCAGGGAGTTGCTGGAATCCCACGACCTCGCGGTCGAGGAGGTGGCCCGGCTGTCCGGTCTTGGTACCGCGGGCAACCTGCGCCACCACCTGCGGCGCGGGCTCGGCATGTCACCGTCGAGCTACCGCAAGGTCTACCAGGGGGCGTGACCGCGCCATCCGGCTGTTTACGATGGCCCGCATGCCTGAGCCGCTGATCGTCACCGTCCTTGGCCACACGCCGCACCTGGATTCCGACTCCTGGGTGGCGCCGAACGCCACTGTGATCGGGCAGGTTTCGCTGGCCGCGGGGGCCAGTGTCTGGTACGGCGCGACGCTGCGGGCCGAGTCCGAGCCCATCGAGGTCGGCGCGAACAGCAATATCCAGGACGGTGTCACCGTCCACGTCGATCCCGGATTTCCGTGCCGCATCGGTGCGGGGGTGACAGTGGGACACAACGTGGTGCTGCACGGCTGCACCGTCGAGGACGACAGCCTGGTCGGGATGGGTGCGGTCGTGCTCAACGGCGCGGTCATCGGTGCCGGATCCCTGGTCGCGGCCGGTGCCGTGGTGCCACAGGGCATGGTGGTCCCGCCGCGATCATTGGTGGCCGGCGTGCCCGCCAAGGTGCGCCGCGAGCTGACCGACGACGAGGTCGGCCACAACCAGTTCAACGCGAAGGCCTACACCCACCTCACCGATTTGCACCGATCGGCGGGTTGAGCCGCGCGAACCCCTCCTGCCGGAAGTAGGGAAAGTACGGGTAGGGCGCCTCTCGGCGGCTCGCCGCATCGAGCCGCGCGATCTGGTCGGCATCGAGCCGCCACCCGACCGCTCCGAGGTTGTCGCGGAGCTGGCGCTCGTCCCGCGCTCCCACAATGACGGATGACACAGTCGGCCGGCGCAGCAGCCAGTTCAGCGCGACCTGGGGGATGGTCTTGCCGGTTTCGGCGGCGATTGCGGCCAGTACGTCGACGACGTCGTAGAGCAGTTCGTCGTCGACCGGTGGCCCGGCGTCCGCGGTGGCGTGCAGGCGGCTGTGCTGTGGCAGCGGCTCGCCGCGACGGATCTTCCCGGTCAGCCGGCCCCAGCCCAGCGGGCTCCACACGAGCGCGCCGACGCCTTCGGACATGCCGAGCGGCATGAGCTCCCACTCGTAGTCGCGACCGATCAGCGAGTAGTACACCTGGTGCGCGACATACCTTGGGCGATGGTGCTTTTCGGCCAGGTCGAGAGATTTCATCAGTTGCCAGCCCGAGAAGTTGGACACGCCGGTGTAGCGCACCTTGCCCTGTTCGACGAGCATGTCCAGCGTCTGCAGCACTTCGTCGATCGGGGTGAACGCGTCGTAGGCGTGCAGCTGAAACAGGTCGATGCGGTCGGTCTGCAAGCGTTGCAGCGCATCGTCCACCGCGCGCAGCAGCCGCGACCGCGACGTGCCCCAGTCTTCCGGACCGGTCGGCAGGGCGGCCTTGGTGGAGATCAGGACGCTGTTGCGGCGCCCGCGCAAGGCCGCGCCGAGCACCTCCTCTGACGCCCCGTCCGAATACACGTCCGCGGTGTCGAACATCGTGATGCCGGACTCCAGGCACAAGTCCACCATCGCGCGAGCCTGCTCGACGCCCGTATCGCCCCAAGCTCCGAAGAACTCTCCGCGACCACCGAAAGTTGCTGCACCGAAACTCAATTCGGACACCGTCAGGCCCGAGTTGCCCACCCTGCGATATTCCATGCCGACTCCTTAATGGAACAATTTTCCCGTTAGCAGACTGTAGCACTAATGGGAACGAGGTCCTATTAAGATGGTGGCGATGGCTGGCGAACGACCGGGCGGACGTACCGCGGCAGTGCGTGAGGCGGTGCTCCGCGCGGCCGCCGACCTGCTGATCGAGACGGGCCTGGAGGGCCTCGAGCTCACCGCGGTGGCCGAACGCGCCGAGGTCGGCAAGTCGACCGTCTACCGCCGCTGGGGATCGGTGCCGGCACTCGTCGCCGACCTGCTGGCCGACATGGCCGACCAATCATCGCCACGCGCCGACAGCGGATCGCTGCGCACCGACCTGCGGGCCAACGCCACGCTGGTGCGGCGGACCTTGACCGACCCGCGTCAGGGCCCGCTGTTCAAGGCCATCATCGCGGCCGCGACCTGTGACCCGCGCACCGCCGACGCGCTGCAGGTCTTCTACGACCGGCGCATCGCGGAGTGGGCCGGCTGCGTCGTCGATGCCATCGACCGAGGTGAGGCGCCTCCCGGAACCGATGCGGCCGCCGCCATCCGGCAGGTTTCCGCCCCGCTGTACTACCAATTCCTCACCAGCACAAGACCGCTCACCGCCGCCGACGCCGAGCGCGCGGTCGACGCGACGATTGCGGCGATCGCGGCCGGGGTATACGTCGCGCCGACATGAGCTCGAAGACAAGGCGGGATATGCGGATACTCGTGGCCGGTGCGACCGGTTATGTGGGCTCGCGGCTGGTCCCGGCGCTGCTCGCGGAGAACCACGACGTCGTGGTGGGCAGCCGTAGCCCGGCCCGGTTGACGGACTTCGGGTGGTATCCCGACGTGACCGCGGTGGCGCTCGACGCCGATGACGCGGACTCGGTCGCGTGTGCCTTCGCACAGGCCGGTCCGATCGACGTCGTCTACTACCTCGTGCACGGCATCGGGCAGCCCGGGTTCCGTGAAGCCGACAACCAGGCCGCGGCCAACTTCGCGACTGCCGCGCGCGACGCGAGGGTGAGCCGCATCGTCTATCTCGGCGGTTTCGTGCCGGACGACGATGCGCTCTCCGAACATCTCGCCGGCCGTGCCGAGGTGGCACACGCGCTCACCGTTGACGGCGGGCCGGAGGTGGTGTGGCTGGGCGCGGCGATGATTATCGGTGCGGGTTCGACGTCGTTCGAGATCCTGCGCTATGTGGGGGACCGGTTCCCGGTGATGCCGATGCCGCGCTGGATGGCCAACCCGATGGACCCGATCTCGATTCGCGACGTGCTGTATTACCTCGTGGCTGCCGGGGACGCCGAGCGACTACCCGCCGGCGCGTACGACATCTACGGGCCGCAACGCACGACGTATCGCGACTTGTTGGCCACCTACGCCCGCTTGGCCGGCAAGCGGCGGATCGGGATCCCGGTGTTCGGCGTGGCGACCGGTTTGGCGTCGCGCGTGTCGGCGATCGCCCTGCCGGTTCCCGACGGCTTGGCGGCCGATCTGACTGCGTCCCTTGATCATCCGATGACGGCCGCCGGTGACGGCATTCGTGCCTTCGTGCCCGATCCGCCAGGCGGCCTGCTCGGCGTCGACGACGCGCTGGCGTCGGCGCTCGCGAGCCGGCAGCGCCGCCCGGTCAACGAGCTGGCCGACCCGCACCACTTGGCCGACACGGACCCGGACTGGGCCGGCGGCGACCGGTCGCGGATCCGACAGTTCACGCCGCCGTTTGTGCGCCCCGCGCTCAGCCTGCTCCCGCCGATGCCCGGTCCGGTGGCGGCCGTACTGCGCTCGGGACTCGATGTCGTGTTCAGCCTGGTGGTGAAACGGGTATGACGGTGGCGATGGCCGACCAGGAAACGCGCACCGTGGTGCTGCGCAGGCGGATCGTGGTCGGCGTCGTGTTGGTCGCCGGTGCCATGCTGCAGGCGTATTCATTGGGACGTGAGCCCGGCGACACCTCGTTCTACTGGCTGACTTTGGCGATGGCCGCGGTGTGGACCGTCGGCGCGATCGTGTCCGGGCCGCTGCAGCTCGGCCGTGACCGGCGCCCGATAGTGCTCGGCACGGTCGTCGGACTCGGGCTCGGCGCGATGTTCGCCGTCGGCGGCCTGATCGCGAGGCTGATCCCGGGCCTGCGCGAATATGTCACTGCCGTACTCGAATTCGCCAATCATGGGCCCCTGCTGGTCATCGTGTTCATCACGGTGATCAACGGGGTGGCCGAGGAGTTGTTCTTCCGCGGCGCGCTCTACACCGCTCTGGGCAACCACTATCCGGCGGTCATCTCGACGGTGATCTACGTCGCCGCGGTCATGGCGGCGGGCAACCCGATGCTCGGCTTCGCGGGCATCCTGCTCGGCGCGGTATGCGCCTATGAGCGCCGAATGACCGGTGGCGTGCTCGCCCCAATGCTGACCCACTTCTTCTGGGGCCTGATCATGGTGCTCGTCCTGCCACCGATCTTCGGCGTCTAACGCAGCGGGTGCGCCAACTCGTCGCGGGGCATGCGGGCGGCCGTGAGCGCGACAAGCGCCAGCAGTGCCGGTGCGATGCCCGATACGAGGAAGATCGTCTCCATCGAGATGACTTTCGACAGCGGGCCCACGATCGCGAACGACAACGGCATGAACGCCAGCGAGACGAAGAAGTCCAGGCTCGACACTCGGCCCAACATCTCTCGCGGCACCCGGCGCTGCAGCAGCGTTCCCCAGATCACCATGCCCGCACCGTCGGTCACGCCGACGACGAACGTCGCCAACGCCATCAACGGGAACGACGAGGTGTAGCCCACGACCACCAGCGGTGCCGAACCGAGGCCCCACATCACCATCATCGTCGTGAGATACCGGCGCGGCATCCGGCGTGACGACACCGTCAATGCGCCGAGCGCGCTGCCGAAGCCGAAGAACGCCAGGATGAATCCGTAAGCCCGGGCTCCGTCGGCGAATCGGTCCTGCGCGATGAACGGCAGGAGCACCTCGATCGGTCCCAGCACGACGAGCACGAACATGCTCGCGAACAGCAGTGTCCACAGCAGCCATCGGGTGCGCAGCATGAACATGAACCCGTCACGGAGATCACGGAGGACATGAGGCTGTTCGGTAACCGGCTGTGCGGCATGCGAATCCGCCTCCGGCCGGGTCGCCACCAGCAGGGCCAGCCCAAGGCCGAACAGCACCGCGACCACGATCGCGCCCACGTACGGGATCGTCGCCCCGATCACCATGCCCGCGACGGCCGGGCCGACCGAGCGCTGGAAAACCGGGCGCACCACACCTTCCACGCCGTTGGCGGCCAACAGCTGTTCGGGCGGAAGGATGCGGGGCAGGATCGCGCTGTACGCCGGAAAGAAGAACGCCGCGGCGATGCCGAGAATGGCTGCAGCGACCGCCATATGCCAGATCTTCAGCGCGCCCAGCAATCCCAGCACGGCGATGATCGACACGGTGACGAAGTTGACCGCCTCGACGGCGATGATGATCGTGCGCTGATTGATCCGGTCCGCGGCGATACCGCCCACGAGTACGAACGCGACCAGGCCCGCGCCCAGGCACGTCGCGACCAACGACAGCGACGCCGGATCGTTGTCGATCGCGATGACCTGCAACGCCATCACGACCGACCACATGCCCTCGGCGAAGATCGACAGCGTCACCGCGGCGATGAGCAGCCGGTACTCGCGGATCCGGAAGGGGGCGAGCACACGCCACCCGCCGGTGTCGCGCACCGGCCGCTCGATGTCGTGTTGCATGCTCACAACACTCGATGGTGCCCACCCGGCACCGGTTCAGTCCAACGATTTTCGGC
Source organism: Mycolicibacterium wolinskyi (assembly GCF_002101965.1). Taxonomy (GTDB): domain Bacteria; phylum Actinomycetota; class Actinomycetes; order Mycobacteriales; family Mycobacteriaceae; genus Mycobacterium; species Mycobacterium wolinskyi. Next base: position 14,821 of record NZ_LQQA01000010.1, on the reverse strand, counting down.
CGCGAGCAGACGCTGCGGTACCCGTAATTGCGCATTTTGGGGTACCCGCGCGTCTGCTCGCGGGAGAAACGTCAGGAGTCGGTGAACTCCGGCCGCCGGTTCTGCTGGAAGGCCTTGGTGCCCTCACGGAAATCGTTTGACACCAAGAGCTGCAGCTGGCCTTCGCGCTCCCGGGCGAACGCGCCGTCGAGTTCGGTCAGCGTGGCCGCGTTCACGGCCTGCTTGGTCTTGCGCAACGCCACCGCGGGCCCGGACCGAAGCTTCGAGATCACCTTGTCGACCGCGGTGTCGAACTCGGCCGCCGGATACACCCCGCTGATCAGACCCCAGTCGTAGGCGTCGGCGGCGGTGAGCCGGTCGGCGAGCAACGCCAGACGCATGGCCCGGATGCGGCCGATGTTCGCCGCGACCAACGCCGAGGCACCGCCATCGGGCATCAGCCCGATCTTGGTGAAGGCCAACAGGAAGAACGCCTGATCGGAGGCCAGCACGATGTCGCAGGCCAGCGCCAGCGACACCCCGACGCCGGCGGCAGGTCCCTGCACCACGGCGACAACGGGTTTCGGCAGCGCCACGATGGACGCGACGGCACGGTTGGCGGCGTCGAGCACGCCCGCGGCGTCGTGGCTCTTGGCGTTCTGATCCTCCTCGCTGATGCCCGCGCCCGAGCTGAACCCACGGCCGGCGCCGCCGAGCCGCACGACGCGCACCTGCGGGTCGGTCGCGGCGAACTCCATCGCCTCGGCGATCGCCGTCAACATGTCCTGCGTCAGCGAGTTCAGGCTGTCGGGCCGGTTGAGGGTCACCGACAGCACGCCGTCGGCGAGCGACACCGAGACGGCGTCGATGCGGGGATAGGAGGCGGTGCCGGAGTCCCTGGAGTCAACAGTGGTCATTGCTGCACCCTAAATCCGGCGACAAGGTTATACAAGTAAGCTATGTCGCGGTCAACTGAGGCCTAACACGCGAAGGGGCGGTAGAGCATGACAGGACCATTGCACGGTTTGCGCGTCGTCGAGTTGGCCGGCATCGGCCCCGGCCCACACGCGGCGATGATTCTCGGCGATCTCGGCGCCGACGTGGTGCGCATCGAGCGCCCGAACAGGGGTGGGGGAGTGCCCGCGGGTGACCGCGATTCGATGCTGCGCAACCGTCGTTCGGTCGCGGCCGACCTCAAGAGCGACGAGGGCCGCGAGCTTGTGCTGCGGCTGATCTCGAAGGCCGACGTGCTGATCGAGGGCTACCGGCCCGGCGTCACCGAACGCCTCGGCCTCGGCCCCGACGACTGCGCCAAGGTCAACGACAAGCTCATCTACGCCCGCATGACGGGCTGGGGCCAGGAGGGTCCGCGCGCCCTGCAGGCCGGCCATGACATCAACTACATCTCGCTCAACGGCCTGCTGCATGCGGTCGGGCGCAAGGGTGAGCGACCGGTGCCTCCGCTGAACCTGGCCGGTGACTTCGGCGGCGGGTCGATGTTCCTGCTCGTCGGGATCTTGGCGGCGCTGTTCGAGCGTCAGACGTCGGGCAAGGGTCAGGTGATCGATGCCGCGATGGTCGACGGTTCGTCGGTGCTGATGCAGATGATGTGGGGCTTTCGCGCCAACGGCATGTGGTCCGACGAACGCGGAACCAACATGCTCGACACCGGCGCGCCGTACTACGACACCTATGAGACCGCGGACGGCAAGTACATGGCGGTCGGCGCGATCGAGCCGCAGTTCTACGCCGAGCTGCTCAAGGGGCTGGGGCTGGACGCCGCCGATCTGCCGGGTCAGAACGACATCGCCCGCTGGCCCGAGTTGCGCGAGGCGTTCACGAAGGCGTTCGCCGCCCACGACCGCGACCACTGGGCCGAGGTGTTCAACGGCACCGACGCGTGCGCGACGCCGGTGCTGAGCTTCGCCGAGGTGCTCACCGAACCGCACATCGCCGAACGCGACACGTTCTATGACGACGCGGGCAACCTTCAGCCGATGCCCGCCCCGCGCTTCTCCCGCAGCACCCTGGCTCAGCCCACCCCGCCGGGCGAACGCGGAGCGGACACCGACGCCGTGCTGCGCGACTGGGTATAAAGTCCCAACCAACCAGTAGGTCGGCACAAGGCCGGCCGGAAAGGAATGCGGTAAGTGGAGATCAAAGACGCGGTAGCCGTCGTCACCGGGGGCGCATCCGGCCTGGGCCTGGCCACGACCAAGCGGCTGCTCGATGCGGGCGCGCAGGTTGTGGTCATCGACCTCAAAGGTGAAGAGGTGGTGGCCGAACTGGGCGATCGGGCCAAGTTCGTGAGCACCGATGTCACCGATGAGGGAGGGGTGAGCGAGGCGCTCGATGTGGCCGAGTCGCTGGGCCCGGTGCGCATCAATGTCAACTGCGCCGGCATCGGCAACGCCATCAAGACCCTGAGCAAGAACGGCGCGTTTCCGCTCGACGGCTTCCGCAAGGTGGTCGAGGTCAACCTGATCGGCACGTTCAACGTGCTGCGGTTGGCGGCCGAGCGGATCGCCAAGACCGAGCCGCTCGGTGAGGAGCGCGGCGTCATCATCAACACCGCCTCGGTCGCGGCGTTCGACGGCCAGATCGGCCAGGCCGCCTACTCTGCGTCCAAGGGCGGCGTGGTCGGCATGACGCTGCCGATCGCGCGGGACCTGTCGCGTGAGCTGATCCGGGTGTGCACGATCGCGCCGGGTCTGTTCAAGACTCCGCTGCTGGGTTCGCTGCCCGAGGAGGCCCAGAAGTCGCTGGGGCAGCAGGTGCCGCATCCGGCCCGGCTCGGTGATCCCGACGAGTACGGCGCGCTGGCCGTGCACATCGTCGAGAACCCGATGCTCAACGGCGAGGTCATCCGCCTCGACGGCGCGATCCGGATGGCACCGAGGTAGACCATGGCACTCAACACGAAATTCACCGAGACGTTCGGGGTCGAGCATCCCATCGTGCAGGGTGGCATGCAGTGGGTCGGCCGCGCGGAACTCGTTGCCGCCGTGGCTAATTCAGGTGCACTGGGCTTCATCACGGCGCTCACCCAGCCCACGCCCGCCGATCTGGCCAAAGAGATCGAGCGGTGCCGCGAACTGACCGACAAGCCGTTCGGCGTCAACCTGACGATCCTGCCGACGATCAACCCGCCGCCGTACGACGAGTACCGCCAGGTCATCGTCGACTCAGGCGTCAAGATTGTCGAGACCGCGGGCTCCAACCCGGCTCCGCACCTGCCGATGTTCCACGACAACGGCATCAAGGTGCTGCACAAGTGCACGTCGGTGCGGCATGCGGTCAAGGCGCAGAGCCTTGGTGTGGACGGCATCAGCATCGACGGGTTCGAGTGCGCGGGGCATCCGGGCGAGGACGACATTCCCGGGCTGGTGCTGATCCCGGCCGCGGCCGCCAAGATCGAGATCCCGATGATCGCCTCGGGCGGTTTCGCCGATGCGCGCGGTCTGGTGGCGGCGCTGGCGCTGGGGGCCGACGGCATCAACATGGGCTCGCGGTTCATGTGCACGGTCGAATCGGCGATTCATCAAAAGGTCAAGGAAGCGATCGTGGCGGGCACCGAGCTCGACACCGAGCTGATCTTCCGGCCGCTGCGCAACACCGCCCGTGTCGCGAGCAACGCAGTGTCGCGTGAGGTGGTGCAGATTCTCAACAACGGTGGCCAGTTCGAGGACGTCAAGGATCTGGTCGCAGGCCAGCGCGGCGTCAAGGTCTACGAGATCGGCGACCTCGACGCGGGCATCTGGTCGGTCGGCACGTCCATGGGGCTGATCAACGACATTCCCACGGTCGGCGAGCTGGTATCGCGGATGGTGGCGGAGGCCGAGATCCTCATCAGTGGGCGCTTGCTCAACATGATCGGCGCCGACGAGGACGACCTGAAGAAAGAAATAGTCCTCGCGTAACGCGAGGACTGGGGCCGGGCTCGGCCAACTCACCGGCAAACTGCATACGGAAAACGCGCGCCGCGAGGCGCGCGTTTTCTCATACTGCCGTCGGAAGGGACTGGTAGTCGTCAAACTGCTCCGACGTGTCACCCTCGACCAGGACATCGCCGTGGTAGAGAGCGTCGAAGTCGACCTTGATGACATCTGCACTGGTGTCGTCGATCCACATGACACTGAGCGTATGGGTCACCATTAAGGAATCTTTGAGTCACGATTCGGAAAATGGTGGCAATACTACTTTTGGGTAGGTTTCCGGCGAGTAGCTCGAGTCGGGGTGCCACGAGCGTGGGCAGTGTGCCCGGCTTCGGCGCAAAAACCGTGCATACGGCCCACGCTGGACGTCAGCTCGGCGGCGCCGTGAAGTGAATCGGATTGACGCCGTTGAGTGCGATCCAGGTCACGACGGCGGCGATCACGCCCACGGCCAGCAGGCCGATGGCCAGCGGCATCGAGACGCGGGAGCGGCCGAACACGCGGTGGTCCACCGACAGCGTCCCCGCGCCGGTGAACAGCAGGGCCGCCGCGGCGAAGGCCACGAGGAACGGCACGTTGAACGGCTGTGACCAGAAGGCGTCCGCCGACACATTGACGGCCCAGGCGTCGACCATCGCGCCGATCACCGCGCAGGCCGCGAGCGGCGTGAGGATGCCGAACAGCAGGCCGATACCGCCGAGGGTCTCGGCCGCGGTCACCATGAAGGCCGCGAACTTCGGCAGGTGCCAGCCGCTGGATTCCATGAACCCGGCGGCGGTGGAGAAGTCGAAGGCTTTGATGAGTCCGGCCTGCAGCATGGTCGCGCCGGTGGCCACGCGCAGGATGAGCAGGCCCGTGTCGGTCATCGTCGACGCCGGCGTCGTGTGGGTGAGCTCGGTGGTGTTGGTCGTCATGAGCAGCTAGACCCTTCGTCGCAACAGAACTCATCGCGCGTGATGCGGAATCCAGTGTGAACATTTCGCCGCCGCAGATCGTGCCTATCGGTGAGGTCGGCGTTGACGTCATCAGATTATCGCTGTTAAGTTAACGTTGATATTGTTCGGTCGCGGAAGGACACCGACGTGCTGCACCGAATCGCCCTGCTGGCCATCGCCGCGCCGCGGCGCATCCTCGTCATCGCCGCGCTCGTCATGGCCGCCGCGGGCATCTTCGGTGTCCCGGTGGCAAAGAGCCTGTCCGCAGGCGGCTTTCAGGACCCCACCGCGGAATCGGCGAAGGCCACCCAGTTGCTGGCCGAGAAGTTCAACCGTGGCGACATGCAGCTCGTCATCAGCGTCACCGGGGACCGGGCCGACAGCCCGGCAGCACAGGCCACCGGCACCGAGATCGCCAGGAAACTGGAGGCTTCGCCCTACGTCACCGAAGTGACCTCCGCCTGGACCGTGCCGCCGCCCGCGTCGTCGGCCCTCATCAGTGAGGACGGCAAGACCGGCCTCATCGTCGCAGGCATCACCGGCGGGGAGAGCGGCGCGCAGAAGCACGCCAAGGAACTGACCGACGAACTCGTGCACGACCGCGACGGCGTGACCGTGCGGGCCGGCGGCGAGGCGATGATCTACGTCCAGATCAACGGGCAGAGCGAAAAAGATCTGCTGATGATGGAGTCGATCGCGATCCCGTTGAGCTTCCTGGTTCTGGTGTGGGTGTTCGGCGGACTCATGGCCGCGGCGTTGCCGCTCGCGGTCGGCGGGTTCGCGATCCTCGGATCGCTGGCCGTCCTGCGCTTGTTCACCATGGTCACCGACGTGTCGATTTTCGCGCTCAACCTCACTGTCGCAATGGGTTTGGCGCTCGCGATCGACTACACGCTGCTGATCATCAGCCGGTTCCGCGACGAACTGGCCGAGGGCATGGACCGCGACCAGGCCTTGATCCGCACCATGGTGACGGCCGGGCGCACGGTGCTGTTCTCGGCGATGACGGTGGCGCTGTCGATGGTCGCGATGGTGCTGTTCCCGATGTACTTCCTGAAGTCCTTTGCGTACGCCGGGATCGCGGTGGTGGCGCTTGCCGCGCTCGCCGCGATCGTGGTGGCGCCCGCGGCGATCGTGCTGCTCGGGGATCGGCTCGACGCCTACGACGTCCGCCGGTTCGCCAGGCGGGTCCTCGGCAGGCCCGAGCCGGTGCGCAAACCGATCGAGGAGACGTTCTGGTACCGCATGACCAAGCGCGTCATGCGCCGGTCGATCCCGGTCGGCGTCGCGATCATCGCGTTGCTGCTGATGCTCGGTGCGCCGTTCCTCGGTATCAAGTGGGGCTTCCCCGATGACCGCGTGCTGCCGCAATCGGCGTCGGCTCGCCAGGTCGGTGACCAGATGCGCGACGACTTCGCGGTCGACTCGGCGACCAACGTCACGGTCGTCTTGCCCGACGTCACCAAAGTCGCGCCGAACGAGCTCGAGCAATACGCGAGCATGCTGTCGGACGTGGCCGACGTGTCGTCGGTGTCGGCACCGGGTGGCACCTACGTCGACGGTCGCCGCGTCGGTCCACCCTCGGCCGCGACCGGGATGGCCGAGGGCAGCGCCTATCTGACGGTCGGCAGCGATGCCCCGTTGTTCAGCGACGCGTCCGAGGCGCAACTCGATGCGCTCCACGCGGTTCCCGCACCCGCCGACGTACAGCTGGCCGGGGTGGCGCAGATCAACCGGGACAGCTCACAGGCGATCACCTCGCGGCTGCCGTTGGTGCTCGGAGTGATCGCCGCGATCACGTTCGTGCTGCTGTTCCTGCTCACCGGCAGTGTGGTGCTGCCGCTGAAGGCGTTGGTGCTCAACGTGTTATCGCTGTCGGCGGCCTTCGGAGCCCTGGTATGGATCTTCCAGGACGGCCACCTGGGCGCGCTGGGCACCACCCCGACCGGAACCCTCGTGGCGAACCTGCCGGTGTTGTTGTTCTGCATCGCATTCGGCCTGTCGATGGACTACGAGGTGTTCCTCGTGTCGCGGATCCGGGAGTACTGGCTGCAGTCGGATCGGACGCGCGCCGCGAACGACGAAAGCGTCGCACTCGGGCTTGCCCGTACCGGGCGGGTCGTGACCGCGGCCGCGCTGCTCATGTCGATATCGTTCGCAGCGCTGATCGCCGCGCAGGTGGCCTTCATGCGGATGTTCGGCCTCGGCTTGACCCTCGCGGTCCTCGTCGACGCGACCCTGGTCCGGATGCTGCTGGTGCCTGCGTTCATGCACGTGATGGGCCGGTGGAACTGGTGGGCGCCCGCGCCGCTGGCCCGGTTGCACGAGCGGATCGGTATCAGTGAGTCCGGTGAGAAGCCCGCGGAGGCGCCGCGGGCCACGGCGGGCGTGACGGAAACTGGTTAGCGTGTCGATCCCACCCCTCAAGCCGCTCAAACGCCGCCGTGCCCCACGTGGGTCGGGGGAGCTGTTGCGCGAGCAGATTCTCGATGCCGCGACCGAGCTGTTGCTGGAAACCGGTCACGCCAAAGCGGTTTCGATCCGATCGGTCGCGCAGCGGGTCGGTGTCACGCCGCCGTCGATCTATCTGCACTTCGCCGACAAGGACGCACTGCTCGATGCGGTGTGTGCGCGGTATTTCGAGAAGCTCGACGAAGAGATGCAGCGCGTGGCCAAGGATCAACCCTCGACGATCGACGTGTTGCGCGCGCAGGGACTGGCCTACGTGAGCTTCGCCCGCCAGACGCCCGAGCTCTATCGCCTGGCCACGATGGGCGAGGGCAGGCCGGGCAGCGATGTCGACGTCACGCTCAACAGCTCGGCGTTCGTCCACATGCGCACGTCCGTGGAAACACTGATCTCCGAAGGCATCTACCCGCCCGGCGACCCCACGTCGCTGGCGCTCGAACTGTGGACGGCGGCACACGGTGTCGCGGCGATGCTGATCGCCAAGCCATACCTGCCCTGGGGCGACGCCGAGGAATTCACCGACCGGGTGCTGCGAGCAGTGTGTACCGGCCACATCGTTTCGGGAATGATCGGAACCGACCTCTCCCCGCAGGAGGCCGTCGCCCGGCTGAAGGGATTCGCCCATGAGTAACGCCGACAAGCTGGTGGACAACCCGTTGTTCGCGCGGTTGTGGAAAACCCTGTCGAACTACGAACCCGAATCGGTGCGCCGCCTGCGGATCGAGAATCTCGCGGGTTTGTCGGGCCGCGTGCTCGAGGTGGGCGCGGGAACCGGCACGAACTTCGAGTATTACCCGTCGACGGTCGACGAGGTGGTCGCGATCGAGCCCGAACGCCGGCTCGCCGAGGTGGCCCGCCGAGCCGCCGCCAACGCGCCCGTGCCGGTCACGGTCACCGGTGACACCGCTGAACGGTTCGCCAGCTCTCAACCGTTCGACGCGGTGGTGTGCTCACTGGTGCTGTGCTCCATCGAAGAGCCCAACAGCGTTCTACGGCAACTCTTTTCGCTACTCCGCCCGGGCGGTGAGCTGCGTTACCTCGAACACGTCGCAGGCACCGGATATCGGGCTCGGCTGCAGCGGCTGGCCGACGCGACCATCTGGCCGCGGCTGCTCGGCAACTGTCACACGCACCGCGACACCGAGCAGACCATCGTCGACACCGGGTTCCAGGTACGCGACAACCGCCGCGAGTGGGCCATGCCGCCGTGGGTGCCGATGCCGGTTTCGGAGTTCGCGATCGGGAAAGCGGTGCGGCCTGCTTAGCCCAGCAGTACCGGAAGGCGTTGCAGCAGGCCCGGTAGCGCCGTCGCCGCGGTCTCGCGCAGCGACACCGTCGCGCTGTCGGAAAGCGGAGTGCGCTCGGGGTTGATCTCGATGACCGGCTTGCCCGCGGAGAGCGCGGCCTCGGGAAGACCGGCGGCCGGATAGACGATCGAGCTCGTGCCCACCACGATCACCACGTCCGAACCGCTCACCGCGAGCACCGAACGCTGCCATGCCGCATCGGGCAGAGCCTCACCGAACCAGACCACGTTGGGCCGGATCAGCCCGCCGCACGGGCACACCGGCGGTTCGACGGTCTCGACCGGTTCCGGCATGTCGGGCAGATCGCCTTCGAACCGTGAACCGCAAGCGTCGCAACGGAACTCGAAAAGGCTGCCGTGCAGGTGGTAGACGTTGGTGCTGCCGGCCCGCTCGTGCAGGTTGTCGACGTTCTGGGTGACGACGTGGACGTCGGCGTAGTCCTGCCAGGCGGCAACGGCGCGGTGACCGTCATTCGGCTCCACCCCGGCCATCATGTAGTGGCGCCACAGATACCACGCCCACACCTTCTCCGGGTGACGCTGCCAGCCGTCCGTGCTGGAGATCTCGTAAGGGTCGACCTTGGCCCACAGGCCCGTCTCGACGTCGCGAAAAGTGGGCACACCGCTCTCCGCCGAGATCCCGGCACCGCTGAGCACAGTCACTTGCACAGCACCAACGTAGCGGCTTTGGGTGATACTGGGCACGTGGCCGAATTGGGGGATTGGGTTCATATCGATCCGGATGCCGAGAAACCGTTGTTTGACCAACTCCGGGTTCAGATCATCGACGGCATAAGGGACGGGCGGTTGTCGCCGGGCACGAGGTTGCCGACGGTTCGCGAACTCGCAGGTCAGATCGGTCTGGCAGTCAACACCGTGGCCCGGTCGTACCGGGAGCTGGAGTCGGCCGGGGTGCTGGAGACGCGCGGGCGGTACGGCACGTTCGTCGCCCGCGCCGATCCGGCCGACGCGGCGATGGCCGCCGCCGCGAACTCGTTCGCCGAAGCGGCGCGGGCGCTGGGGATCGGGAAATCCGACGCCCTGCGCTACCTGGACGGCGCGTTCGACTGATCGCGGGCGTCGGGCTGGCCGTGCCAGCGCAACACGTCGAGCGCGATGGCCGCGTTGACGGTGCAGTCGGCCAGTGGGCGGGGTAGTAGCTCGTCCGCGCGGGCCAGCCGCCGCAACAGGGTGTTGCGGTGCAGGTAGAGCCGTGCCGCGGCGCGCGAGGCGTTGCACTGCTCGGCGACGAATATCCTTACGGTCTCCTGCAATTCAGTGCCCGCCGTCTCAAGGTCGCCGAGTGTGCGCTTGACGAAGCCGGCCGCGCGGTCCGGGTCGGCGGTGATCAGCGCGACCAACTCGATCTCGGCGAACCGGGCGATCTGCTGCGGTGAATGCAGGCGCGCCATCATCTGCTGGGTCGTGATCGCGTCGAAGTGGCTGCGCCGGAAGCCGTCCACGCCGTCGTCGGTGGGCCCGATGGCGATGCGGACATCGCCGGTGTCATCGATCGCGTGCTGCAGGGCCGCGGCATCGACAGGTCCCGGTGCCCACACCCACCGGGTGGCGGTACTCGCCAGCACACTGAGTGGCCGAGCGCCGCCGCACGCCTGGCCGAACGCATCGGCGGCGCGGTCCAACTGGGAAAGATCACCGTCGGGCCGGTCACTCCAGATGACGGCGGCGGTGTGCGGTCCGGTGAGTGCGTAGCCGAGCCGCGCCTCGGCACGCTGGCGGGGGATCGGGGCGCCGTCGAGGAGCAGCGCCACGGTCTCGCGTCGTTCGGCATGCGAACCTCGGGTGAGTTCGTCGCGCTCCAGTTCGATCTGGGTCGTGATGCCGGCCAAGGTGGCGTCGACGAACGCGCTGATGGAGCGCGAGCAGACGTCCAGCAGCTCGTGCAGTTCGGTCGAGTCGGAGGTCAGTTCGAACGCGATCTCCATGAGGCGGCGCCAGGCGACGCCCTCACCGACCCGGTAGGCGTCGAGCGGGAACGCGTTGACCCCGCGGCGCACCAGTTCACGGGCGATGTTCAGGGGTTCGGGCCCGGTGTTCGGCGGCACCGGCGCGCCCGGGTCCCGCACATTGGCGGTGCCCCAGAAATACAGATTCGCCCGGTTGCTGCGGCTCACGGCCGCGGCGAGCTCGGGGTCTGCCGCGATCACCGGGTTCGCGGCCGCCAGTACGGCGCGATCGAGTTCGTCGAGCCATTCCGGGCGAGCGTTGACCACGATCTGCGCACACTGCCGGATCAACTCCCTGACCCGAGGTGACGGCGGGTTCCAGGCCATGCGCACACGGTAGAGCAGCGGTGCAGAGTGCACCATTGTCGCAGCGGAAATGAGACGTTCTGACCTTGGGCGACGGGACCGTGGCGGCGACGATCGATCGCAACAACTTCGCGAGTATTCCGGCCACCGACAGGAGTCACGGACATGGCTGACACCGAACACGTCGACGTTCTGATCATCGGCGCCGGTATTTCCGGGATCGGCGCTGCCTATTACCTGCAGCGCGAACACCCGGGCCGCAGCTACGCGATCCTGGAGGCCCGCGGCGCGACGGGCGGCACCTGGGACCTGTTCCGCTATCCGGGGATTCGTTCGGATTCCGATCTGCACACGTTCGGTTACGAGTTCAAGCCGTGGCGCGACGAGCACGCCATCGCCACCGCGGACAAGATCCTGGCCTATCTGCGGGAAACGGTGTCGGAGAACGGCATCGACGGCAACATCCGCTTCCACCACCGGGTGCTCGGGGCGGATTGGGACAGCGCCGAGGCCCGCTGGATCGTCGACGTCGAGCGCGCCGACAGCGGTGGCGGCGACGCCGAACTGATTCAGCTCAGCGCCAACTGGCTGTTCTGCGGGGGCGGTTACTACCGATACGACGAGGGCTACTCGCCGCGCTTCGAGGGCAGTGAGCGATTCACCGGCCGGATCGTGCATCCGCAGCACTGGCCCGAGGATCTCGACTACAGCGGCAAGAAGGTCGTCGTGATCGGCAGCGGGGCGACCGCGGTGACGCTCGTGCCCGCGATGGCGCCGACCGCCGGGCACGTGACGATGCTGCAGCGGTCACCGACGTACGTGATGCCGGTTCCGGCCAAGGATTCGTTCGCCAATCTCGCCAAGCGGGTGCTCGGCGACGAGCGTGGCTACGCTTTGACCCGGCGCAAGAACATCCTCAAACAGCGTGCCGTCTATACCTTCTGCCAGAAGTACCCGACCGTCGCGCGCAGGCTCATCCGTCGCATCAACGCAAGCCAGCTCCCGGCCGGCTACCCCGTCGACGAGCACTTCAGTCCCCGCTACAACCCATGGGATCAACGGCTGTGCGCCGTCCCGGACGGCGACCTGTTCGCGGCCATCGGCGACGGAAGCGCATCGGTGGTCACCGATCGCATCGCCACGTTCACCGCGAACGGTATCCGGCTGGAATCGGGGCGCGAGCTCGAGGCCGACATCATCGTCACCGCGACCGGATTGAACATCCAGCTGTTCGGCGGCATGTCGCTGACCGTCGACGGTGAGCCGGTGAACTTTGCCGAGACCGTGGCCTACAAGGGCATGATGCTGTCCGGCGTGCCGAACTTCGTCTTCGCCTTCGGGTACACGAACTCGTCGTGGACACTCAAAGTCGGCCTGCTGTGCGAACACTTCTGCCGGCTGCTGACGCACCTCGATCAGAACGGCTACGACGTGGCGCGGCCCGTGCTCACCGAGCCCGGCATGAAAACCCTTCCGCTACTGGACTTCGCGGCCGGCTATGTGCAGCGGTCGGTGGACGAACTGCCGCGCCAGGGCGTCGACGGACCGTGGGTGATGTCGATGAACTACACCTACGACGCGGAGATGCTGCGCGACGGTCCCGTCGAAGACCCTCATCTGGAATTCGGGAAGGCGCTCAGCCGAACTCGAGCAGCGTCATCACCGGCCGGACCGGATCCAGCAGCGGAACCCGCTGAGCTGCCCATATCAGCGCGTTGAGCACCTTGCCGCGGCCGGCGGGCAACGGCAGGTCGCGCACGACCCGCACGCCGGGCACGGTGTTGACCAGATCTGCCACCTGCGCCGGGGTCAGGCTGAACGGCATGGGCGGCACCCGGTAGCGCCGGGAGGTCCGCATGCCCCGGCGCGCCCACGCCGCGAACCAGGCCGGTGGCAGGTCGAAGATCATCTGCCCACCGGGAAAGCGCTGTGCGCATTCGCGGATCAGGCTCATGGCCTCGTCGGGCTGCAGATACATCAGCAGGCCTTCGGCGGTGATGAACACGCCGTCACTCGGGTCGACCTGATCCATCCAGCTGAAGTCGAGCGCGGACTGGGCACAGGCCCGCACCCGCTCCGACGGCGGCAGCAGCTTGTTGCGCAGCTCCACCATCGGCGGCAGATCGACTGTCAGCCAGTGGAATTCATGGCCGACGCCGGCGTTGTCGAGCCGGTAGAAGCTCGTCTGGAAGCCCTCGGCCAGGGCCACCACCGTGGCCTTCGGATGGTCGTGCAGGTAGTGACGCGTGGCGCGGTCGAAGATCTTTGCCCGCAGTGCCATGTCCTGGCGGCGCGTGTAACCGAACTTGGCGAAGTCGAAGTCGATCGAGTCGACCAGTTGCACGGCCATCGGATCGTCGATGATCCCGTCCGGGCGGCGCGCCTCGTGTGCGCGCACCTGCAGGGTCAGCAGGGCGGTCTCAGAAACCCCGGTGAGCGAGACCTTGGTGCGCGGCGCCGCTGGCGGATTCGTCGGCGAGTTCGTCGTCATTGGCCCGAATGTACCGAACCTGTGTCAACGCAAGACTTTCTCCAGCGTGCGCAGGTTTCTGGTGGTGGTCGACGACTTGTACCGCTTCTTGCCCATGGTCTTGCCGATCGTGCTGCCCAGCGTGGCGTTTCGCGCGATCTGCCAGTAGAGCACGCCGTCACCCCGCTCGATCTTCTCGTCAGGCGCCGCGGGCAGGCCCGCCAGCTCGTCGAGCACATCGGGGTCGCTCACGAACGTCACATACGAATGGTGGCCCTCGACCTCACGCTCGAACGGGTAACCGGCCGAGATCGCCGCCACCGTCTCGAGGTCGTACACCAAAACCCACGCCTCGTACCCGAAGGCGTCGCGCAGCGCCTTCTCCGCGGTGCTGCGAACCTTCTTCGCCGGAGAACTGCTGTCCAGCAAGACATTTCCGCTGGCCAGAATCGTTCGGACGTCGGTGAAGCCGGCGTCCTCGAGCGCTTCGGCCACCTCGGCCATCTTGAGATTGACTCCGCCGACGTTGACGCCCCGGAGGAATGCGGCGTAACGCGTCATGACTGATCAGCGTAGCTCCGACAAACCGGGCCCGGCCGATGCTCAGCCGAATTCCAGGACGGTGTTGCCGTCAATCACAGTCATCGAGTCGATGGTGAAGACGTACGCTCGGGATATGGGGCGCCAGGTCTTCGACGACAAGCTATTGGCTTTGATCAGCGGCAACTCGATGGGGGTGCTCGCGACCATCAAGCAGGACGGCCGTCCGCAGCTGTCGAATGTGTCGTACTACTTCGATCCGCGGGCGGTCACCATCCAGGTGTCGATCACCGAGCCCCGCGCGAAAACCCGCAACCTGCGCCGCGACCCGAGAGCGTCGATCCACGTCAGCTCCGACGACGGCTGGGCATACGCGGTTGCCGAAGGCGACGCGATTCTCACCCCGCCCGCGGCCAACCCACACGACGACACCGTCGAGGGCTTGATCGCGTTGTATCGCAACATCGCCGGTGAGCATCCGGATTGGGACGACTACCGGCGCGCCATGGTCGACGATCGGCGGGTGTTGCTGACCCTGCCGATCTCACATCTGTACGGGATGCCGCCGGGGCTGCGATAAATCCTGGTGACGCTGAAGCCGGAACCGCGCTACGCTGCGGCTTATGGCTGAGACACCGGAAGACGACAACAAGCGTAAGTTCCGGGAGGCGCTGGAGCGCAAGAAGGCGAAGTCGGCGGGCGGAGCCGACCACAAGGACGGTGGGCGCGCGCAACCACGCGCCCACGGCCCGGTGGAAAACCGTCGGGAGTTCCGTCGCAAGAGCGGTTAGATCGCGGTTCGCAGTCAATGCCGAGGATCCCTGTCAGCATGTGGCATGTGGTGTCTCGGGACATCGCTGACACTTTTGTCTCGGGACATCGCTGACACTCATTGTGCCGGTTTGGGTTGGTGT
>NZ_LQQA01000009.1 GCF_002101965.1 Mycolicibacterium wolinskyi | reverse complement strand
GAACCCGGAAGCTAAGCCTGCCAGCGCCGATGATACTACCCACACGGGTGGAAAAGTAGGACACCGCCGAACACAAATTAGACCTGAGCCCCCCAATTCCGATTGGGGGGCTCAGGCATTTGTGCGCTCAACGCGTTTTCAGTTGAAGAGCGCCGGCCTCATGCGGCTTCTCTCCAATTCCAGTAATGCTCTTTTGCGCTCCAGGCCGCCGCCGTAACCGGTGAGACTGCCGTTCGCGCCGATGACTCGATGGCAGGGCACGATTATGCCGATCGGATTATGACCGTTGGCCAAGCCGACTGCCCGAAATGCCCCGGGCGATCCAATTTCGCGTGCGATATCGCCATAGGTACACGTCTCGCCGTAAGGAATGCTCTGCAGCGCATTCCAGACCCGGCGCTGAAATGGCGTCCCGAGCATTTCGAGCTCGAGGACGAATTTCGTCCGTTCGCCAGCGAAGTAGGCGGCTAACTGTTCGACCACCTCGGGAAAAGCGGACTTGTCGGGTGCCCAGCCGTCGCGGCTGGGTTCGTAGGTTTGATCGACCATTCGCAGGTGCATCAACCGTCCGTCCCGGCCGGCCAAGGTCAACGGTCCGACTGGGCTGTCCACCGTGCGGTACTGCATCGTTGTCATCATTCTCCTTCTACCGGTTCGCATTCGGTGGCCAGTGGTTGACCGCGTGGTCCAGCGTCGTCCACAGGTGTTGCGTGGCGTATGCGCGCCACGGCCGCCACCGGGTGCTGTGCGCGATCAATGCGCCAGGTTCGGTCGGCAGGCCAAGCTGTTCCGCGGCCAGCTTGACCCCGAGATCGGTCGCCGGGAAGGCGTCGGGGTCACCCAACCCGCGCAGGGCGATCACTTCCGCGGTCCACGGGCCCACACCCGGTAATGCCAGAAGCTGTTCGCGCGCACGATGCCAGTCGCATCCCGGATCGAGGACGAGTGCGTCCTCGGCCAGCGCGCTCACCATGGCGCGAACCGTCCGCTTCCGCGACTCCGGCATCGCCAGGTGACTCGGGTCGACCTCGGCCAGATCCGCGACGCTGGGAAATACGTGCGTCAGGCCGCCCTGTTCATCGCGGACGGCAGACCCGTAGGCGGCGGCCAGCCGCCCAGCGTGAGTGCGGGCGGCTTTGATCGATACCTGCTGACCGATCACGACCCGAAGGGCGAGCTCGGCTTCGTCGACGGTCCGCGGGATACGTTGCCCTGGCGCCTTGGCGACCACGGCGCTGAGATCGGTGTCGGCTCCGAGCGCGTCGACGACGGCTTCGGGGTCGGCATCCAGGTCGAGCAGCCGCCGGCAGCGCGCGATCGCGGCAGACAAATCGCGAAAGTCGTCGAGCACGAGCTGGCAGCGGACATGGTCGGGCTGCGGCTCCAGCCCGACGATGCCGTTGCCGTGGGGTAGGCGCAACGTGCGGCGGTAGATACCGTCGCGGACCTCCTCTACGCCGGGCACGGCGCTGGCAGCCAAATGACCGAACAGGCCTTCGTAAGCGAACGGGCTACGAACCGGCAACCGCAGCGACAGCATGCCCGGGGACGCGGCGTCGTCCATGGCGATCCGGGTTCGCGCGCGGCGACGCAGCTCTGACGGCGTCATATCGCACACAGCTCGGATGGTGTCGTTGAACTGGCGGATCGAGGCGAAGCCCGCGGCGAAAGCCACGTCGCTGAACGGCAATTCGGTGGTCTCGATCAACACGCGCGCGGTTTGGCTGCGCTGGGCCCGGGCCAGCGCGAGCGGGTTGGCACCCAGCTCGGCCTGCAAGATCCGCTGCAGCTGGCGGGTGGTGTATCCCACCCGGGCGGCCAGGCCGGTGACGCCTTCGCGGTCGACCGTGCCGTCGGCGATCAGGCGCATGCACCGGGCGACGACATCGCCGCGCATATTCCATTCGGGAGATCCAGGCGATGCGTCGGGTCGGCATCGCTTGCAGGCCCGGAAACCCGCCGCCTGCGCGGCCGCGGCCGTCGGATAGAACCGCATGTTCTTCGCGAACGGCGGCCGTACCGGGCAGCTGGGCCGGCAGTAGATGCCGGTGGTGAGCACGGCGGTCACAAACCAGCCGTCGAACCGCGCGTCCTTCGACTGGACGGCGCGGTAACAGCGGTCGAAATCCTCGTGCATGCGTCCACGTTTACACGGATGCACCGACATCACTGGCGGAAAACCGACATCGTCGTCGCAGGACCAGCCCGGGCTACACTGCAGACCGTGGCCGACCTGGTGCAGCGGTACCTGGATCAGATCTGTGCCGAGCACGTGGCCCTGCGCGAGGGTGCGCTTGCGGACTATATCCCCGAACTCGCCACCGTCGATCCGGATGGTTTCGGTGTGACGTTGTCGTCGTCAGACGGTTTCGTCTACGAATCCGGCGACACCGCAGCCGAATTCACCATCCAGTCGATATCCAAGCCGTTCACCTATGCGCTTGCGCTCGACCAGATCGGCGAGCGGGCGGTCGATGCCCGAATCGGCGTCGAACCGACGGGGGAGGCCTTCAACGAGATCAGCGTCGACAAGACCACCAAGACGCCCAAGAACCCGATGATCAACGCGGGAGCCATCGCCGCGGTGTCGCTGGTGCCCGGTGCCACGCCCGACGAACGGTTCAACCGAATCCACGAGTTCTACTCGGCATGTGCCGGGCGGCGGCTCGACGTCGACTTCGACGTGTATGCCTCCGAGAAGGCGACCGGCAACCGCAATCGGGCGATCGCGTACATGCTGACCAGCTTCGGCGCACTTCAGGGCGATCCCGACGAGGTGCTCGACGTGTACTTCCGGCAGTGCTCGATCAAGGTCACCAGTACGGACCTGGCCCGGATGGCCGCCACGCTGGCCCGTGGCGGGCTGAACCCGTTGACGGGGCGGCGAGTCACCGACGGGCAGGTGGTACGGCGCACGCTCAGCGTGATGGTCACGTGTGGCATGTACGACGCGGCAGGAGACTGGGTCAGTGCCGTCGGTATGCCCGCCAAGAGCGGGGTGGGCGGCGGTATCGCCGCGGTGCTGCCGGGGCAACTCGGAATCGGTGTCTACTCACCGCGTCTGGACGCCAAGGGCAACAGCGTGCGCGGGGTCGAGGTATGCCGCAGCCTGTCGACGAGGCTGGGGCTGCATTTCCTCACGGTCGGCCGCGAGACCTCGGCGACGCTGCGAGCGGTCTACGACGCAGGCCCACGCATCCGCGTGTACGAGATCCAAGGCGACCTGTTGTTCGCGGGCGCCGAGCAGGTGCTGCGCACGGCCGCACGCGAAAGCGCGGGCTTCGACGTCGCGATCCTGGACGGCACCAGGGTTGACGACATCAACGACACGGCCCGCGACATGCTCACCGGCATGCGGGCCGGCCTCGCCGAGGACGGCAAGGAGGGCTACCTCGTCGACCCCGACGGACGGGTGGTGCCCGCCGAACGACGCGGCGACTACGACGCCGTCGTGTTCCGGACGGTCGACGATGCCGTCGCCGCCGCGCGGCAGTTGCTCAGCGGCTAGACCGGCACCGCGATGCGGGTCGGCTCATCGAGCCCGCGGAGCGTCACCGTTTCACCGAATGTCCAATGGGTGCTTTCGGTTTCGGTGGCATGGGCAATGGTGTCCGACGAGGCGACCAGATGGCCCGGCACCGATTTGGCGAACTCGCACAGTCTGGCCGCCTCGTTGACGGGCTCGCCGATCACGGTGTATTCGAAGCGCTGCTTGGCGCCGACATTGCCGGCCACCACCTGACCGGCCGCCACCCCGATGCCCGCGTCGAGTTCAGGCACCTCGGTGCGCAGCCGCGCGGCGATCGCCCTGGCCGCCGCAAGCGCCTCGTCCTCGGCGTTCTCCAGCGAAGCCGGCGCGCCGAACACCGCCAGCACGGCGTCGCCCTCGAATTTGTTGACCAGCCCGCGGTGGCGGTCGACCTCGTCGACGATCACGGCGAAGAACCGGTTGAGCAGCGCGACCACCTCGACCGCGGGCCGGCTCGTCACCAGTTGGGTCGAACCGATGACGTCGACGAAAATGACTGCCGCATGGCGTTCTTCGCCGCCGAGCACGGGCCTTTCCTTCTCTGCCAGCGCGGCGACCTCACGGCCGACATGGCGGCCGAACAGATCGCGTACCCGCTCGCGCTCGCGCAGCCCGTGCACCATGGAGTTGAACCCACGCTGCAGCTGGCCGAGTTCGGTGCCGTCGAACACCACCAGATTGGTGTTCAGATCGCCCTGCTCGACTCGGTTGAGCGCCGCACGCACGACTCGGATCGGGGTGGCCGTCAGCCACGACAGAATCCACATCAGGATGAACCCGAACACCAGCGCGAACACCGCCAAGGTGATCACCGCGAACGCGAACTGGGTGGGGGTGAGGTTCTCCAGGGTCAACGCGAAGATGGCGGCCAACAGGATTCCGAGCACCGGCACACCAGAACCGAGCGCCCACACCATCATCGTGCGGCCCATGATTCCCGGCGCGAACCGCATCGGTGGCGGGCCCGCCTCCAGCGCCTGTGCGGCCACCGGTCGCAGGGCGAACTCGGTGAACAGGAAGCAGCTCGTTGACACGACGATTCCCGGAAAGCTGATGCCCAACAGGAACTTCGGAATGTAGTTGGTGTCGACCAGACCGTAGAGCGTGGTGAGCAGAGCCGTGCCGATCGCCCACAGCACGAGCAACACCCGGGTGAGCCGCAACGGAGCAAAGAACGTGTTGCGCTGATCCTCCTGAGTCGGCGTGCGCTCCTCGATGGCCCAGCGCACGCTGTTGATCACCCTGCTGGTGGCCCAGAAGACGCCGACGATCAGCGCCAGCACGATGTAGGCGGGCGCGACGCCGAAGGTGATCCAGAGGGCGCCCGGCGCGAACACCTCGGGCGAGGGGAAGGTCAGCGTGACCACGAGCAACGACACACCGATGCCGAGCAGATTGGCGACGATCACGAACGTCGTCAGGATCAGCTGAATGCGGATCCGCCGTCTGGGCTGGCTTTCGGAAACCCGCCCCAGCACCCATGAGCCGTATTCCGGGGTCGTGGACGGAAGCTTGCTGCTCTGCCGGGTGACGGTCTCCAGCACCCGGCCCAGCCGCCGCGCGACCGATTTATCGGCGTTCATTGTCGCCTCAGCCTAGTTCGTCGGTGGTGCCCTTAAGGTGGATCGGGTGCGCCTTGTCATAGCCCAGTGCACCGTCGACTACGTCGGGCGGTTGACCGCCCACCTTCCGTCGGCTCGCCGGCTGCTGTTGTTCAAAGCTGACGGATCGGTCAGCGTGCATGCCGATGACCGCGCCTACAAGCCGCTGAACTGGATGAGTCCGCCGTGCTGGGTCACCGAGCAGGAGACCGATGCAGGAGATCCGCTCTGGGTCGTGGAGAACAAGACGGGCGAGCAACTGCGCATCACCGTCGAGGACGTCGAACACGACTCCAGCCACGAGCTCGGTGTCGACCCCGGGCTGGTGAAGGACGGCGTCGAGGCGCACCTGCAGGCGCTGTTGGCCGAGCACGTCGAATTGCTCGGTGCCGGTTACACGTTGGTGCGTCGCGAGTATCCGACCGCGATCGGGCCCGTGGATCTGTTGTGCCGTGACGAGCTGGGCCGCTCGGTGGCCGTCGAGATCAAGCGCCGCGGCGAGATCGACGGTGTCGAACAGCTGACCCGCTACCTGGAGCTGCTCAACCGCGACACCGTGCTGGCCCCGGTCGCAGGCGTCTTCGCCGCCCAGCAGATCAAGCCGCAGGCCCGCACATTGGCCACCGATCGCGGAATCCGTTGCGTCACCTTGGATTATGACCAGATGCGCGGCATGGACAGCGACGAGTATCGGCTGTTCTGATGTCTCGTCGGCGCAGGGAACCTCGGCGGCTGCCGCCGTTACCGCCGCCGCGCCGTATCGAGATCGGGCCCGACGGCTACGAATACGAGGTGCGCATCGTCACCGCGGCGCGGGCGGTCAAGAACTATCGCTGCCCGGGCTGCGATCACGAAATCCGTTCGGGCGTCGCGCATGTGGTGGTCTTGCCGGTGGAACTCGGCGATGTCGACGACCGCAGGCACTGGCACACGTCGTGCTGGACGAATCGGGTCAACCGCAGCCCGACGCGCCGGTGGTCCTAGTGGGCCTTAGTGGTCTGAATCGGTAGCCGGCTCGACGAGCTCGACCAGCACGCCGCCGGTGTCCTTGGGGTGGATGAAGTTGATCCGCGAGTTCGCGGTGCCCTTGCGGGGGGCGTCGTAGAGCAGGCGCACACCGTCGGCGCGCAACCGCTCTGACAGGGCATCGATGTCGCTCGTGCGGTAGGCGAGCTGCTGCAGGCCCGGGCCACGCTTGTCGATGAACTTGGCGATCGTCGAGGTTTCGTCCAGCGGCGACATCAGCTGGATCTGAGCGCTGCCCTTCGGGGCGCCCCGCACGGAAAGCATGGCCTCGCGCACGCCCTGCTCCTCGTTGACCTCTTCATGCAGCACGATCATGCCGAGATGATCGTGGTACCACTTGATCGCGACGTCGAGATCGGGCACGGCGATGCCGACATGGTCGATCGCGGTCACCAGCGCGCTGGCGAGCGCTGGACGGGCATCAACGTGCTCGGTGGTCATAACGTAAAGGTAACCTGATACCGCGATTTTTATGCATGTGTGATCGGCCACACTGGCCGTTACAGAACTGTTGGAGGATGGAAATGACGACCTCGGTAATCGTTGCCGGAGCCCGCACCCCGGTCGGCAAGTTGATGGGTTCGCTCAAGGACTTCTCCGGCAGTGACCTGGGCGCGATCGCGATCAAGGGCGCTCTGGAGAAGGGCAATGTCGATCCCTCGCTCGTCGAGTACGTGATCATGGGCCAGGTGCTGACGGCGGGCGCCGGCCAGATGCCGGCCCGGCAGGCCGCGGTGGCCGCGGGTATCGGCTGGGACGTCCCGTCGCTGACCATCAACAAGATGTGCCTGTCCGGCATCGACGCCATCGCGCTGGCGGATCAGCTCATCCGCGCCGGCGAATTCGACGTTGTCGTGGCCGGTGGTCAGGAGTCGATGACCCAGGCTCCGCATCTGCTGCCGAAGAGCCGCGAGGGCTACAAGTACGGCGATGTCACGGTGCTCGACCACATGGCCTACGACGGGCTGCACGACGTCTTCACCGACCAGCCCATGGGTGCGCTCACCGAGCAGCGCAACGACGTCGACAAGTTCACCCGCGCGCAGCAGGATGAGTTCGCTGCACAGTCACACCAGAAGGCCGCCGCGGCATGGAAGGACGGCGTGTACGCCGACGAGGTCGTGCCGGTCTCCATTCCGCAGCGCAAGGGCGATCCGATCGAGTTCGCCGAGGACGAGGGCATACGCGCCAACACCACCGCTGAGTCCCTGGCCGGCCTGCGGCCCGCGTTCCGCAAGGACGGCACCATCACGGCCGGGTCGGCATCGCAGATCTCCGACGGTGCCGCCGCGGTCGTGGTGATGAACAAGGCCAAGGCCGAGGAGCTGGGCCTGACCTGGCTGTGCGAGATCGGGGCCCACGGGGTGGTGGCAGGTCCCGATTCCACGCTGCAGTCGCAGCCCGCCAACGCGATCAAGAAGGCGATCGCGCGGGAAGGCATCACGACCGATCAGCTCGACGTCATCGAGATCAACGAGGCGTTCGCCGCGGTTTCGCTGGCATCGACGCAGGAGCTCGGTGTGGATCCCGCGAAGGTCAACATCAACGGCGGTGCGATAGCGATCGGCCACCCGATCGGCATGTCGGGCGCCCGCATCACCCTGCACGCCGCGCTGGAACTCGCCCGCCGGGGCTCGGGCTACGCGGTCGCGGCACTCTGCGGTGCCGGTGGCCAGGGTGACGCACTGGTCCTGCGTCGCTGACAGCTAAGCCCCGTCATTTACGACAGCCTGTAGTAGCTGGCCGGCGGGTCGGGCACAATGGCGCCCATGACAAGCTCTTTTGACCTGCGCTCGATCCCCGGCTGGTTCCGGCTCATCGGCCTGGCCGAGGCCGTCAGCTGGGCCGGCCTGCTGGTCGGCATGTATTTCAAATACCTGGGCACACCGCGTACCGAGATCGGCGTGAAGATCTTCGGACCGATCCACGGCGGCGTCTTCATCGCATTCGTAGTGGCAGCCTTGCTCGTCGGAATCGCCCACAAGTGGGGCATCGGCACCTGGATCCTGGCGTTGCTGGCGAGCATCGTGCCATTGGGCAGTGTGATCTTCATCATATGGGCTGATCGGACGGCCCGAATGGGGTCGTCGTCGGGTTCGGCAGGTGCCGCTTCGTTGACCGCGCAACCGGGACGGGCCGCACCCGAAACGACGTGACAGACTTGACTGCGTGACGCGTCCACGACCTTCCATCGGCCCGGCGCTGGCCGGCGCGGTTGACCTCTCGGCACTCAAGCAGCGGCCCGCCGCGGGCGGCGACAGTCCGGCACCGGCCGGGCCGGGCGGAGTCGAGGTCACCGAAGCCAACTTCGAAGCCGAGGTGCTTGTTCGGTCCAGCCAAGTGCCCGTGGTGGTGCTGCTGTGGTCGCCGCGCAGCGACGCCAGCGTCCAGCTCGGCGATACGCTGGCCGGCTTCGCCGCGGCCGACGGCGGCAAGTGGTCGCTCGCCGTCGTCAACGTCGACACCACCCCGCGGGTGGCCCAGATGTTCGGCATCCAAGGCGTGCCGACCGTGGTCGCGCTCGCAGCGGGCCAGCCGATCGCGAGCTTCCAGGGCGCCCAGCCGGCCGAGCAGCTGCGGCGCTGGGTCGATTCACTGCTCGAGGCCACCGCCGGCAAGCTGACCGGATCCGGTGAGGCCGAGACCGAGGAAGTCGACCCCGCGGTCGCGCAGGCACGGGCCTACCTGGACGAGGGCAATTTCGCGGCCGCACTCGACGCGTACCAGGCGATCCTGGATGCCCAGCCCAATCACACCGAGGCACAGGGCGCGGTGCGCCAGATCGCCTTCCTGCAGCGCGCGAGCGCGCAGCGGCCCGACGCGGTCGCGGTCGCCGACGCCGCGCCGGGCGACATCGAGGCCGCGTTCGCGGCCGCCGACGTCGAGATTCTGCAGCAGCAGGTCAGTGCTGCGTTCGACCGGCTCATCGCCTTGGTCAAGCGGACGGCAGGCGACGAGCGGACCGCGGTGCGGACCCGGCTCATCGAGCTGTTCGAGCTGTTCGACCCCACCGACCCCGAGGTGGTCGCAGGCCGGCGCAATCTCGCCAACGCGCTGTACTGATTTCCCGCCGAGCAGACGCAGAGTCGCACCAAACGGCGTTCGGTAACGCGATTCTCCGCCTGCTCGGCGAGGAAACTACGCGGGCTCGAACCACAGCATCGCCAGCGGCGGCAGAACCATCACGGCCGACGCCGGGCGGCCGTGCCACGGTTCGTCGGTGGCCTCCACCGCGCCCAGGTTGCCGATCCCCGAGCCGTTGTAGAGCGTGGCATCGGTGTTGAGCACTTCGCGCCAGGTCCCGGCATGGGGGAGTCCGAGCCGGTACTGGCTGTGCTCGCTTCCGGCGAAGTTGACGACGCACGCGAGCATTGACCCGTCGCTGCCGAACCGCAGGAAGCTCAGCACGTTGTTGGCCGAATCGTTGGCGTCGATCCACGAGTACCCCTCCGGGCTCGTGTCGCGGCTCCACAACGCCGGGTGGCTGCGGTAGATCTCGTTGAGGTCGCGCACCAGCCGCTGCACGCCGCCGGAGAAGCCCTGCTCGTCGAGCTGGAACCAGTCCAGCCCACGTTCCTCGGACCACTCGGCGCGCTGTCCGAACTCCTGGCCCATGAACAGCAGCTGCTTGCCCGGATGCGCCCATTGATAGGCGAGCAGGCTGCGCAGGCCGGCCGCCTTCTCGTGATCTCCGCCGGGCATCCGGCCCCACAGCGTGCCCTTGCCGTGCACGACCTCGTCATGGCTGATCGGCAGCACGTAGTTCTCGCTGAACGCGTAGAGCATCGAGAACGTCATCTCGTGGTGGTGATAGTTGCGGTACACGGGATCGCGGCTGATGTAGTCGAGCGTGTCGTTCATCCAGCCCATGTTCCACTTCATCGAGAAGCCAAGGCCGCCAAGGTTTGTCGGGCGAGTGACGCCTGGCCACGAGGTGGATTCCTCGGCCACGGTGACGATGCCCGGTGCGACCTTGTGTACGGTCGCGTTCATCTCCTGCAGGAACTGCACGGCTTCGAGGTTCTCGCGGCCGCCGTGGATGTTGGGTGTCCACCCGCCTTCGGGGCGGGAGTAGTCGAGGTAGAGCATGGAGGCGACGGCGTCCACGCGCAGTCCGTCGACGTGGTATTCCTGCAACCAGTAGAGCGCGTTGGCGACGAGGAAATTGCGCACCTCGGGGCGGCCGAAGTCGAAAACGTAGGTGCCCCAGTCGAGTTGTTCACCGCGGCGTGGGTCGGAGTGCTCGTAGAGCGCCGTCCCCTCGAATCGGCCCAATGCCCAGGCATCCTTCGGGAAGTGGGCGGGCACCCAGTCGACGATCACCCCGATGCCGGCCTGGTGCAGCTGATCGACCAGATAGCGGAAGTCGTCGGGACTGCCCAACCGCGACGTCGGTGCGTAGTACGACGTGACCTGGTAGCCCCACGACCCGCCGAACGGGTGCTCGGCCACCGGCAGCAATTCGACGTGGGTGAAGCCTTGCTCCACAACGTATTCGGTGAGCTCGGTGGCCAGCTGCCGGTAGCTCAGCCCCGGCCGCCACGACATGAGGTGCACCTCGTAGGTGCTCATCGGCTCGAACACCGGGTTGAGCCCGGCCCGGCGGGTCATCCAGTCGTCGTCGTTCCAGGTGTAGGCACTGCTGGTGACCCGCGACGCGGTCTGCGGCGGCACCTCGGTGGCGAAGGCCATCGGGTCGGCGCGGTCGCTGACCGCCCCGTCGGCGCCGTGGACGCGGAACTTGTAGAGGCCGTCGACGGGAAAGCCCGGCCAGAACAGCTCCCAGACCCCCGACGAGCCCAGCACCCGCATCTGCGCCTCGTTGCCGTCCCAGTGGTTGAAATCACCGATCAGGCTGACGCCCTTGGCATTCGGGGCCCACACCGCGAACGACACGCCTTCGACCACGCCGTCGGGCGTCGTGAACGTACGTGGGTGCGCGCCCAGGATCTCCCAGAGCCGCTCGTGGCGGCCCTCGGCGAACAGGTGCAGATCCAGTTCGCCGAGCGTCGGCAGGAACCGGTAGGCGTCGGCCGTCGTATGGGTGTGGATCGTGTCCTCCGCACCGGGATAACCGACTTCGAGACGGTAGTCGACGAGGTTGGTGAACGGTACGGCCACCGCGAACAGTCCGGATTCGACGTGCTGCAACGGATAGCGTTCTCCGCCGATCACGGCCTCGACCTTGGCCGCATGCGGCCGGTAGGCGCGGATGACGGTGTGGTCGCCGTATTCGTGCGCGCCGAGCACCGAATGGGGATCGTGGTGCTCGCCGGCCACCAGCCGGTGGATATCCGACGGGTCGGGCCGCAGTCGTGCGTTGGTGAGCTGATTGGTTCTCGTCATCTCGCCCTCATTCCCTGCGTAGCAAGCCGAGTCGTTTCTCGTACGGTACGAGCGGCATGTTCAACACGTGCGCGACCGCTTTGGCCGGGTCGATGCGGACGTAGTTGGACTGCCCCCACTGGTATTCCTCGCCGGTGATCTCGTCACGCACCCAGAACCGGTCATATGACTCCATACCCAGTGCGGCCATGTCCAACCACAACGTCGCCTCTTCCGGGGCGAACGCGTTGAGGGTCACGACCACGAGCACGGTGTCGCCGGTGATCGGATCGAACTTGCTGTAAGCCAGCAGGGCGTCGTTGTCGAGGTGGTGGAACTTGATGGTCCGCAGTTGGCGAAGCGCGGGATGCAGCCGTCGGATCTCGTTGAGCCGGGCCAGAAACGGCTCCAGCGACTCACCGGCGGCCAGGGCGCCCTCGAAATCGCGTGGCCGCAACTCGTACTTCTCGGAGTCCAGATACTCCTCGCTGCCTTCGCGCACCGGGCGGTGCTCGAACAGCTCGTATCCCGAGTACACCCCCCATGACGAGCTCATCGTCGCCGCGAGGACCGCTCTGATCGCGAACATGCCGGGGCCGCCGTGCTGCAGGCTCTCGTGCAGGATGTCGGGCGTGTTGACCCACAGGCTCGGGCGCGCGCAGTCGGCGTACTTCGCGATCTCCTCACCGAACTCGGTGAGCTCCCACTTCGCGGTGCGCCAGGTGAAGTACGTGTAGGACTGCGTGAAGCCGAGCTTGGCCAGGCCGTAGAGCCGGGCCGGCCGGGTGAACGCCTCGGACAGGAACAGGACGTCGGGGTCCTCGTTCTTGACCTCCGCGATCAGCCAGGCCCAGAAGTTCGGCGGTTTGGTGTGCGGGTTGTCGACCCGAAACACCTTGACCCCGTGCGAGATCCAGTATCGCACCACGCGGAGCACCTCGTGATAGAGGCCGGCCGGGTCGTTGTCGAAGTTCAGCGGGTAGATGTCCTGGTACTTTTTGGGCGGGTTCTCGGCATAGGCGATGGTGCCGTCGGGCAGCACCGTGAACCACTCGCGGTGCTCTTTGGCCCATGGGTGATCCGGCGCGCACTGCAGCGCGAGGTCCAGTGCCACCTCGAGACCGGTGTCCCTGGCCGCGGCGACGAACGCGTCGAAATCGTCGATGGTGCCCAACGCGGGGTGCACCGCATCGTGCCCGCCTTCGTCGCTGCCGATCGCCCACGGCGACCCGACATCACCGGGGGCGGCGGTCACCGAGTTGTTGCGCCCCTTGCGATGTACCTTGCCGATCGGATGGATGGGCGGCAGGTAGACGATGTTGAATCCCATGCGCGCGATGCGGGGCAGCGCGGCCGCCGCGGTGGTGAATGTGCCGTGCACCGGGTGGCCGTCGTCGTCCCAGCCGCCGGTGGACCGCGGGAACATCTCGTACCACGAGCTGAACCGGGCCAGCGGCCGGTCCACCCACACGCCGTATTGGTCGCCGCGCGTTACCAATTCGCGCAACGGGTACTGCATGAGCAACTCGGACACCTCGGCCGACAGCGCCGCGCCCGCGCGCGTGAACGGGTCGCCGGGCGTGCGGAGCAAGGCCGCCGCCTCGAGCAGCGGATCCCGTAGTTTGCGCGGCATCCCGGCCGCGGCACGTTCCAGCAGGCGCGCGCCGACGAGCAGGTCGTTGGACAGCTCGCCCTCACTCTGCCCGGCTTCGAGTTTCGTCTCGACCGCGTGTCGCCAGGTGGCCAGCGGATCGCCCCAGCCGTCGACCCGATACGTCCACAAACCGACGCTGTCCGGTGTGAACTCGCCGTGGAACACATCCGGGGTGCGGCCTTTCGACATCCGCAGGGCCTGCGGTTTTATCCGCTGGCCGGGCCGGACGACCGACTCGATGGGGACCGCGGGACTCGCCGTACCCGGACCGGTCGCCAGTCGCGGAAAGTCCGTGCCGAGATAGCGCACCACCAGCGTGGCGGCGACGGCGTCGTGGCCTTCGCGCCACACCGTGGCCCGCACCGGCACCACCTCGCCCACGACGGCCTTGGCAGGGAAGCGTCCGCCGGAAACCACAGGCGCGACGTCGTCGATTCCGATACGACCGGCCACCCATCCACTCCTCACGTCAACGCGGCGCCGTCGCTGCACTGGCCGCTGTCCCGTTTCACTGTCGTTTTCACTGCCCGTGTCGCGTCTCATACCCACCGTAGTGGGCTGGCCAATCACGCGCGGGTGAAGCGCATGCGTGCCGGGTCACAGCACCATCGCCGTCTGCTGCGAGTACAGGATTTGTCAGTAAGGTTGTGTCGCGTGAAAGCCCTTCGCAGGTTCACCGTCCGCGCTCACCTCCCGGAGCGACTGGCCGCGCTCGAACGACTGTCGATCAACCTGCGCTGGTCCTGGCACAAACCCACGCAGGACCTGTTCGCGGTGATCGATCCCGATCTGTGGCGCCAGACCGATGGAGATCCGGTCGCGCTGCTCGGCGCCGTCAACCCCAAGCGGCTCGACGAACTCGCCGGCGACGACTCGTTCGTCGCGCGCCTGGGTGAGCTGGCCGCAGATCTGGACAACTATCTGACCCGTCCGCTGTGGTACCAGCAGCAAGCCGACAGCGGCGTCGAGATGCCCAAGGGCATCGCCTACTTCTCGATGGAGTTCGGCGTGGCCAAGGTGCTGCCGAACTACTCGGGCGGTCTGGGCATCCTCGCCGGGGATCACCTGAAGTCCGCGTCGGATTTGGGACTGCCGCTCATCGCGGTCGGCCTGTACTACCGCTCCGGTTACTTCCGGCAGTCGCTGACGGCCGACGGCTGGCAGCACGAGAACTATCCGTCCCTCGATCCGCAGGGTTTGCCGCTGCGCCTGCTCACCGACAAGGCAGGCGATCCGGTGTTGGTCGAGTTGGCATTGCCCGACTCGACAGATCTGCGGGCGCGTGTCTGGATCGCACAGGTCGGCCGTATTCCGTTGCTGCTGCTCGATTCCGACATACCGGAGAACGAACACGATCTGCGCAGTGTCACCGACCGGCTCTACGGCGGTGACCAGGAACACCGGATCAAGCAGGAGATCCTCGCCGGCATCGGCGGGGTGCGCGCGATCCGTGCGTTCATCGAGGCCGAGGACATCCCGGCGCCCGAGGTGTTCCACATGAACGAGGGACATGCCGGTTTCCTCGGGGTCGAGCGCATCCGCGAACTCGTCTCGGCCGGGCTGGACTTCGACACCGCATTGACGGTCGTGCGGTCCTCGACGGTGTTCACCACGCACACGCCGGTGCCGGCCGGTATCGACCGGTTCCCGGTCGAGATGGTGAAGCGATACTTCGGCAGCCCGGCCGGTGGTCCCGCGGACTCCCGGCTGCTGCCCGGTGTTCCGTTGGAACGCGTTGTCGCGTTCGGCGCCGAGGACGATCCGTCGAAGTTCAACATGGCCCACATGGGTCTGCGGCTCGCGCAGCGGGCCAACGGGGTGTCACTGCTGCACGGCCGGGTCAGCCGGTCGATGTTCAACGAATTGTGGCCCGGGTTCGATCCGAACGAGGTGCCGATCGGCTCGATCACCAATGGTGTGCACGCCCCGACCTGGGCCGCGCCGCAGTGGCTGGAACTCGGGCGTGGGCTGCTGGGCGCAGAGGTCGCCGAGACTGCGGCCGAGACGACGGTGTGGGAGAAACTGCAGCAGGTCGATCCCGGTCACCTGTGGTGGATCCGGTCCCAGCTGCGCGAGACGCTGATCGCCGATGTGCGGGACCGGCTACGCCGCTCCTGGTTGGAGCGCGGCGCCTCCGATGCCGAATTGGGATGGATCGCAACGGCTTTCGACCCTTCGGTGCTCACCATCGGATTCGCCCGCCGGGTGCCGACCTACAAGCGCCTGACCCTGATGCTGCGCGATCCGGAACGCCTGGAGAAGCTGCTGCTCGATGAGAAGCGGCCCGTGCAGTTGATCGTCGCGGGCAAGTCGCATCCGGCCGACGACGGCGGCAAGGCACTGATCCAGCAGGTGGTGCGCTTTGCCGACCGGCCGGAAGTCCGCCACCGCATCGCGTTCCTGCCGGACTACGACATGTCCATGGCCCGGCTGCTGTACTGGGGCTGCGACGTGTGGTTGAACAACCCGCTGCGGCCGCTGGAGGCGTGCGGCACGTCGGGCATGAAGAGTGCGCTCAACGGCGGGCTGAACCTGTCGATCCGCGACGGCTGGTGGGACGAGTGGTACGACGGTGAGAACGGCTGGGAGATTCCCACGGCCGACGGTCTCGCCGACGAGACGCGCCGCGACGACCTGGAGGCCGCCGCACTGTACGACCTCCTCGAGAGCACGGTGGCGCCCAAGTTCTACGAGCGCGACGAGCACGGCGTGCCGACCCGCTGGGTCGAGATGGTGCGCCACACGCTGCGGGTGCTCGGCCCGAAGGTGCTGGCCTCGCGCATGGTGCGCGACTACACCGAGAAGTACTACCTGCCCGCCGCGCAGTCGCTGCGCAGGACCGTCGAGGCGGCCTCCGGCGAACCGTTCGGCGCGGCACGCGAGCTGGCCGAATACCGCAACCGCGCCGAGGAGGCGTGGCCCAAGATCGAGATCACCGATGTGGACAGCTACGGGTTGCCGGACACGCCGCTGCTCGGCTCGGAGTTGACGCTCACCGCGACCGTTCAGCTGGCCGGGCTGCGGCCTGACGAGGTCGTGGTGCAGGCCGTCCTGGGCCGCGTCGATGCCGGGGACTCGATCGTCGACCCCGTGACGGTGCCGATGAACCACACCGGATCCGGCGACGGCGGCACCGAAGTGTTCTCGACCACTACGCCGCTTCCGGTGGCCGGGCCGGTTGGGTACACCGTGCGGGTGCTGCCGCATCACCCCCTGCTGGCCGCCGACACCGAGCTCGGTCTGGTGACGCTGGCTTGAGCAATTCACTCAAGGTCTCGATCGACGGTGGGCCGTACGCGCTGACGGCCGGGCCGGACGGCGCCATGTGGGTGACGCTCGTGCACGCGGGTGCGATCGCGCGAGTCTCGCCCGACGGTGAGGTCACGACGTATCCGGTCGGCGCCGGGGCACGGCCGTCGATCATCACCGCCGGGCCCGACGGCGCGTTGTGGTTCACCCGTGCCGGTGACGACCGGATCGGCCGGATCACCACGGCGGGGGAGTTGAGCGCCTACGAGTTGCCGGAGGACAGTGCGCCGTTCGGCATCACGGCCGGCACGGACGGCGCGTTGTGGTTCACCGCGATGACGTCCGGAGCGATCGGCCGGATCACCACCGACGGCGAGATCACGAGCGAGATCGTGGTGGGCGGAATGCCGTCGATGATCACCACCGGTCCTGACGGCGCGCTGTGGTTCACCATCAACCAGGGCAACGCCATCGGCAGGCTCGACACCGACGGCAGCCTCAGCGTACGTGAATTGCCCACTGCCGCAGCAGGTCCGGTGGGTATCGCGGCAACACACGACGATGCGGTGTGGTTCACCGAGATCCAGGCCGACAAGGTCGGCCGCATCCCGATGGACGACGCCATCCAGGAACTCGACCTGCCCGGTAAGCCGCATGCCGTCGTCGCCGACCCGGCCGACGGTGTGTGGGTGAGTCTGTGGGGCGCCGACCAGCTCGCCCGGATCAGCGGTGACGGTGAGGTCGTGACGATCGACCTACCCAGCGGCAGCGAGCCGCACGGCCTGGCCATCGGTCCCGACGGTGCCGCCTGGGTGGCGCTCGAAGCGGGGTTCGTGCTGCGAATGCCGACCTGACCTTCCGCGGAAATCGACGGTCGGGTAATCACATAGGCGATACGTTTCCGTGGGGAACTGTAACGAGAGGCCGCCTGTGTTGATTCGTCCGTTGGCACTGTTGACCGTCGTCGTCGCCTACGCGGTCTGCGCACCGCAGGCGTCGGCCGATCCGGAAGCCGACGTCGCACCCCCGCAGGCCGAACCGGCGATCGTCGTGGGGCTCGTGGAATCGACCCCGCCCGCCACCACGAAGACGCCGGACGGCTGGGAGCTCACCGTATCGGCACGCGACGAGACCCAGGCCGTCGTAGCTCCGCTGACCACCGCGGTGTCGTCGCGCGAATACGTCGTCGGCGGCACCTACACCGGGAAGATGTCCGGGCCCGACATCGGCGAAGAGTCGCGTGGCGCGTTGGAGGCCGGCTATCAGATCGGCTGCGGTATCGACATGAGCACATCCAACGGCGTCTCGCTGACGGGGACCGCAGGCATCAACCCGTCCATCGGTGTCATCGGCACCGACGTGATCTCCCCGCTGCCGGAGGGCATCCTCCCCGGCATCGGCGGCAACATCGGCGGCGGCATCACCGTCGGTCTCAAACCCGGCATCATCAACGTCGTCCCGGTCGCGGAAAAGCAGTTCGAAGGAACCGATCCGTGGGTGATGATCAGCAATTTCCGGGTGAAGATCGACGGCTGCGTCGGCCAGTCGTTCATCCGCTCCTACGCGATACTCACCCGGTCGACCGACGAGTCCGAGGCTGTCTTGGCCTGGTACGGCGTGACGAAGGTGGTCTGACACCGGTGCATCTCACGCGAAGCGTTTGAGGCAGCGCTCCTCGTCGCCGAGGATGCCGACGCGGAACGCGTCGATCCTGGAGAATCCCGACGGCACCGACTCGCCGTTGACGTCGCTGGCCACCATGCCGTTGGTGAGGATGCCCGAGACCGCCTCGTCGAGATCGCCCGCCGTCAGGACGATGGTGTTGCCGTCGGGCGTGGTGACGGGCTGGGTGATCTTGGCGGTCGCCACCCCCGCCAGGCATGCCGTGCGCAGCGCCGCCTCCGCGTTGTTGAGCACCAGGCCGCGTTCGTGCTGCAACGCGAGCATGTACCGCGATATCAGCACCGAGTAGGCGGTGTTGTCACCGGCCGCAAGGCCGCCGGCCTCCTGCTCTTCGGGACGCAGGCCGAGCACCTCGAGCTCGTCGAGGTCGACGACGATCGTGTTGGTGTCGGGGCAGTACGAGACCGGCGGACTGGGCCGCGCGCTCGGGCAGTCCTCGGCCGCGGCGGTGTCGAAGCTCAGCTCGGGCCGAACGCGCGGTTTGAACAGGACGTTGAGCGCGTCGATCATGGACCGCACCGACTGCTCGGTGATGGGCAGCTCCCCGGTCTGGTCTTCGGGAAGGAGCACCGGGAGGTCGCCGCGGCGCTGATTGATCTCCTTGACGTCGATGGTCGCGCACGCCGACGCCCCGTCGGTGAATCCGAACTGGAAAGCCGAAATCCGTTCGAACGCCGAACCGTGTTCGTCGACCCCGACTTCGACGTCGGCCTCGCTGAGCAACGGGTCGCGGAACCCGATGACCGACGCGAGCAGATTGTTGAGACCGTCGCCGGTGCTGAGCGTGAAGCGCGGCGAATTGCCCTCGGCCACCCAGCGCATGTACGTGCCGGCCAGGCAGTCGGCCTGCTGTTCGGCCACCAGCGTGGGTGTGTTGCGCCGAACCAGCTTGGCCTGCTGCTGGATCGCGTGCCCGTACTCGTGGGCCAGCACCATCACGACACCCATGTCGCCGTTGAGCTGGCGCAGCGCCGGTAACAGCACACCGCGGTCCCAGCCGATGGTCCGGTCGGGTTTGCAGAACGCGGCGTTGACCAGTCCGTAGGTCTCCAGCCCGCAGAATTCGCCGTCGAAATTCTCGGCGTCCCACGAGATCAGCTCTTCGACCGGTTCGAACTCACCCTCGAACGTCTCGCCGTACGCGGTCGACCAGAACTCCTCGACGTCGCTGACCGCGCTGACGGCCAGATTGTCGATCTTGCCGCCGTCGGTGTCGGTGGCATCCCGGGACGGCTCCGAGGCATCCGGGCGCAAACCGCTCGGACCGTCGGTCGCGGGCATCCCGGCAACCGAGAACGGGTCGTCGAACACCGAGACGGCGGTGCCTTCGACCAGCGTCGAGCAAGCGGCCAGCGGCAGTACCACACACGTTGCTATCACAGCGCCGAACAGGTGCCGTCGGCTCATGGGTGCCGCCTTCCGGTGCACTCGAGCGGCCAGGATGGCTCGCGGACGTTGCCGTCAGAATAGTGAATACCCGGACGGCGGGCCGTGTTATCAGCTCGCGCGGCGCAGCCGCAGCAGGGCCTGCCGCACTCGGTCCGGGTCGGTCGTGGCCCAGAACGGCGGCAGTGAGGCGCGCAGATAACCGCCGTAACGCGCGGTCGCGAGCCGCGAATCCAGCACCGCCACCACACCACGGTCGTCGGTGTGCCGCAGCAACCGACCGGCCCCCTGCGCCAGCAACAGCGCGGCGTGGTTGGCGGCAATGGCCATGAACCCGTTGCCGCCACGTGCGCTGATGGCCCGTTGTCGTGCGGTCAGCAGCGGATCGTCGGGGCGCGGGAAGGGAATCCGGTCGATGATGACCAGTGACAGTGATGGCCCTGGCACGTCGACGCCCTGCCACAGCGAGAGGGTGCCGAACAACGATGTCTCCGGATCGGCCGAAAAGCGTTGCACCAAAGCCGAAGTGGTGTCTTCGCCCTGACACAGCACCGGTGTGGTGAGCCGTTCGCGCATCACCTCGGCAGCCGCCTTGGCCGCGCGCATCGACGAGAACAGGCCGAGCGTGCGGCCGCCGGCCGCCGTGATCAGACCCGCGATCTCATCGAGCGCCTCGGCGCCGGTGCCGTCGCGGCCCGGTGCGGGTAAGTGCTTGGCGACGTAGAGAATCGCCGACTTCGCATGCTCGAACGGCGACCCGACGTCAAGGCCGCGCCAGCCCGGTTCGGCGTTCTCCTCGAAACCGGCCAAACCCCAATTGCGCGCCATCGCGTCGAAGTTGCCACCCAATGTCAGCGTTGCCGACGTCAGCACCGCGGTGGTGTGGGCGAACAGCCTCGTTCGCAGCAGGCCCGACACCGACATCGGCGCCACGCGGAGGATGGATCGCGTTGTCCCACGCGATTCTTCGTGGTCGACCCACACGACGTCGGTGCGGTCCGGGATCGCGGGGACGAACGACGTCAGGACACGGGTGGCGGTGTCGCTGACGTCGTTGAGGGCGGTGACCGCCTCGGTGCGCGCCGACGCGGCCTTCGGGTCGCTCGGCGACGTGTCGATCGCGGTCCTGGCGGCGTTCGCCGCATCACGCAGTGCGGTCAGATACGTCGCAAATTCCTCGTCGAGAACGTCGATGCGGCCGGCGGGAATGTCGAAGAGCATCGAGGACAGCGTTGCGGTCGCGGCTTCGAAGCGCTGGGCCAGTTCGGCATCGACGAGCCGGGCCATGCGCCGGTGCGCGACGCCCATCGACGTCGGGGACAGTTCCCCGGTGGCCACGCCGGTGACCCGGTCGGCCAGTTCGTGCGCCTCGTCGACCACGAGCAGTTCGTATTCCGGCAGGACCGCGAAGTCCGAGAGCGCGTCGATGGCCAGCAGGGCGTGATTGGTGACGACAACATCTGCCGCGCCGGCGGTTGCCCTGGCTCGCTCGGCGAAGCAGTCGGTGCCGAATGGGCAGCGCGACACCCCGATGCACTCGCGCGCCGACACGCTGACCTGACCCCATGACCGGTCGGGCACACCGGGAACCAACTCGTCGCGGTCGCCGGTCTCGGTGTCCGACGACCATTCGATGAGCCGCTGGACATCGCGCCCCAGTGCGCTGACCGCCATCGGCGAGAACAGCTCGTCCTGCGGGCGATCGTCCGGTTCGGTCGCGGCCCCGTTGTGAACCTTGTTGAGGCACAAGTAATTTCCGCGACCCTTCAGCAACGCGAACCGGGGGCGGCGAGGCAGCACGTCGGTGAGCGAATCCGCGAGCCGGGGGAGGTCACGGTCGACGAGCTGGCGCTGCAGGGCGATGGTCGCCGTCGACACCACGACCGGCTGCTCGGTCTGCAGGGACCGCGCGATCGCCGGTACCAGGTACGCCAGCGACTTGCCGGTCCCGGTGCCGGCCTGCACGGCAAGGTGCTCACCCGATTCGAAGGCGTGGGCGACGGCCTCGGCCATCTGGATCTGGCCGGTGCGGCTGGTGCCGCCAAGGCCCTCGACGGCGACGGCGAGCAGTTTGGTGACGAGATTGGTGGTGACAGAGTCGGGCGTGGTCAGCTCCTAACGGTCTGCGCCGCGGTGTTCGACGACGCTCGGCACCATGCGCGTCGGAATGGCGGCCTCACCGCGGGAGAGCTTGAGGCCGTCCCACGGCAGGCTGTGCAGGCCGGCCGCCACGCGGTCGCGGGCGGCGGCCAGCTTGTCGGCCGCGTCGGTGTCGTCGACGGGCCTGCCGCCCTTCACGAGAGGCACGCTGAGTTGCCGCGCCGTCAGGCCGGGCTGCGGCTCCGGCGGTTGCCCATGCGGATACACCACTTCTTCGACGATGGTGCCCGAGGCTTTGGCCAGCCGCAGCGCCTGCTTGCGGCCGCCATGGGATTCCTTGTGGCTGCTGCGTTTGGCCACGGGCATGCCGTCGACCTCGACGAGTTTGTAGACCATGCTCGCGGTCGGGGCGCCCGACCCGGTCACCACCGACGTGCCGACGCCGTAACTGTCGACGGGCTCGGCGCGCAGCGCGGCGATCGCGAACTCGTCGAGGTCGCCGGAGACCACGATGCGGGTCTTGGTCGCGCCGAGCTCGTCGAGCTGCTGGCGCACCTGGCGGGCCAGCACACCCAGATCGCCGGAGTCGATGCGTACCGCCCCGAGCTCGGGGCCGGCCGCGGCGATCGCGTTCTCCACGCCCCTGGTGATGTCATAGGTGTCGACGAGCAGTGTCGTGTCGAC
Organism: Mycolicibacterium wolinskyi; assembly: GCF_002101965.1. GTDB lineage: Bacteria > Actinomycetota > Actinomycetes > Mycobacteriales > Mycobacteriaceae > Mycobacterium > Mycobacterium wolinskyi. Next base: position 253,340 of record NZ_LQQA01000009.1, on the reverse strand, counting down.
GCCGAGCGCAGCGACCTGCCCGCGGAACGCGGCCTGTTCGTCGGGCCCCGCTGCCGTGGTGTGCAGCAGCGTGTAGGCGTGCGCCGCGGTACCCATGGCCGGTACCCCGTAGCGGCGCTGGGCCTCCAGATTCGACGACCCGGCGAAGCCGGCCAGGTAGGCGGCACGCGCGGCGGCCACCGCAGCCTGCTCGTGCGTGCGCCGCGAGCCCATCTCGATCATCGGCCTGCCCTGCGCGGCGCTGGCCATGCGGGCCGCCGCCGAGGCGATCGCCGTGTCGTGGTTGAAGATTGACAGCACCAGCGTCTCCAGCACCACACACTCGGCGAATGTGCCGTGCACGCTCAGCACGGGGGAGCCGGGGAAGTAGAGCTCGCCCTCGGCGTAGCCCTCGACGTCGCCGGTGAACCGGTAGCCGGCCAGATAGTCCAGGCTCTCGGCGTCCAGGAAGTCCGCGAGCGCCGCAAGCGAGGGCTGATCGAACCTGAACTCTGCCAACGCTTCCACGAAGCGGTCGGTGCCCGCGACCACGCCGTAGCGCCGGCCCTCGGGTAACCGGCGCGCGAACACTTCGAACGTCGTCTGCCGGTGTGCGGTGCCGTCGCGCAGCGCAGCGGCAAGCATGGTCAGCTCGTATTTGTCGGTGAGCAGCGCGACCGTCACATGTGCAACCGTAGAGCAACGACGGCTGATTTAAGATCACCGGATCGCGCCGGTATTGTGGGCGCATGGTTACACCGGCGAAGGCCCGACCGGGAACCCGTGAGGAATCCGATGTCGCCACCGTTGAGTCCACCGAAAACCCGTGGGTGACCATCGTCTGGGACGATCCGGTCAATCTGATGAACTACGTCACCTACGTCTTCCAGAAGCTGTTCGGCTACAGCGAGCCGCATGCCACCAAGCTCATGCTGCAGGTGCACAACGAGGGCAAGGCCGTGGTGTCCGCGGGTAGCAGGGAGTCGATGGAAACCGACGTCTCCAAACTTCACGCGGCAGGTCTGTGGGCGACCATGCAGCAGGACCGCTGATCACCGGTGCGGAAATGGAAGCGGGTCGAGACCGCTAACGGCCCGCGGTTCCGGTCGGCGCTCGCAGCGCACGAGGCCGCGCTGCTGTCGAGCCTGGTCGGGTCATTGGTGGGCATGCTCGACGAGCGCGAATCATCCGGCCCCACAGACGAACTCGAAGCGATCACCGGGATGAAGACCGGTAATCCGCAGCCGCCGCAGGACGCCACGATGAAGCGCCTGCTGCCAGACTTCTACCGGCCGCAGACCGAGCACCCGGCCGGCTCGGGTACCGCCGAAAGCCTCAACAGCGCGCTGCGCGGCCTGCACGAGCCCGCGATCATCGACGCCAAACGCGAAGCGGCCCAACGCCTGCTCGACACCGTGCCGGACGGCGGCGGCAAGTTCGAGCTGAGTGAGGACGACGCGCAGGCCTGGGCGAGCGCGGTCAACGACGTTCGTCTCGCGCTCGGCACCATGCTCGACATCGGACCCGACGGGCCGGACCGGCTGTCGCCGGAGCATCCGATGGCCGGGCATCTCGACGTTTACCAGTGGCTCACGGTTCTGCAGGAGTACCTGGTGCTCGGCCTGATGGGGAAGTAATGAGCGCTTGCGCGAAGAACGGACAGTGCTGATGGGTTCGATCACCGACGTCGGCGGCATCCAGGTCGGCCACCATCACCGGCTCGACCCGGACGCGGCACTCGGCTCGGGATGGGCATCGGGCACGACGGTCGTGCTGGCCCCGCCCGGCACCGTCGGCGCGGTCGACGGCCGCGGCGGCGCGCCGGGGACGCGGGAAACCGATCTGCTCGACCCGATCAACACCGTCCGCCACGTGGACGCGGTGGTTCTCACCGGCGGCAGTGCCTACGGCCTTGCCGCCGCCGACGGCGTAATGACGTGGCTCGAGGAACAGGGCCGCGGTGTCGCGATGGACGGCGGCGTCGTGCCGATCGTCCCGTCCGCGGTGATCTTCGACCTTCCGGTGGGCGGCTGGGGTTGCCGGCCGACCGCGGAGTTCGGGCGGGCGGCGGCGGAGGCGGCGGGCACCGCGTTCGCCCTCGGCACCGTCGGCGCCGGTGTCGGAGCGCGGGTGGGCGTACTCAAGGGCGGGGTCGGCACCGCGTCCGTGACGCTGGAATCCGGCGTGACCGTCGGCGCGCTCGTGGTGGTCAACGCGGCAGGCGACGCGGTCGACCCGGCGACCGGCCTGCCGTGGATGAGCGAGTACGTCGAGGAGTTCGGGCTCATCGCGCCGCCGGCCGACCAACTGGCCGGATACGCCGATCTGCGCTCCGAGCTCAGTCCCCTCAACACCACCATCGCGGTGGTGGCCACCGATGCCGCGCTCAGCCCGGCCGCGTGCCGGCGCGTCGCCGTGGCCGCGCACGATGGGCTCGCGCGCACCATCCGGCCGTGTCACACCCCGCTGGATGGGGATACGGTGTTCGCGCTGGCCACGGGCGCGATCACGGTGCCGCCGGATCCGAGGACGCCGGTCGCGATGTCGCCCGAGACGGTGCTGGTCACGCAGGTCGGCGCGGCCGCGGCGGACTGTCTGGCGCGAGCGGTCGTGGTCGGGCTGCTGGCCGCCGAGTCGGTAGCCGGAATACCGACCTACCGTGACATGTTGCCCGGAGCGTTCGAATGAAAGGTGCAAAACAGGTGCTGGTGATACGCCGCGACCTCGTCGAGGCCATGGTGGCGCACGCCCGGGCCGACCACCCCGATGAAGCCTGCGGGGTCATCGCAGGCGCCGACGGCTCCGACCGGCCCGAGCGGTTCATCGCGATGGCCAACGCCGAACGATCGCCGACGTTCTACCGGTTCGATTCCGGTGAACAGCTCAAGGTGTGGCGCTCGATGGACGATGCCGACGAGGTGCCCGTCGTCATCTATCACTCACACACCGCGACCGAGGCGTACCCGAGCCGCACCGACATCTCCCTGGCGCAAGAGCCCGACGCGCATTACGTGCTGATCTCCACGCGTGACCCCGACGAGCATGAGCTGCGCAGCTACCGCATCGTCGACGGTGTCGTCACCGAAGAACCCGTCGATATCGTTGAGCAGTACCAATAAGGAGCAACCCGTGACAGTTACCGTCTCGATCCCCACGATCCTCCGCCCGCACACCGGTGGGCAGAAGCGCGTGAGCGCCTCCGGCGACACCCTGCAGGCCGTGATCACCGACCTGGAGAACAACTACTCCGGCATCTCCGACCGCCTCGTCGATAACGGCAAGCTGCACCGCTTCGTCAACATCTACGTCAACGACGAGGACGTGAGGTTCTCCGGCGGCCTCGACACCGCGATCTCCGACGGCGACTCGGTGACGATCCTGCCCGCCGTCGCCGGTGGATAGCTGATGGCGCGTTACGACTCGCTGCTGCAGGCCCTCGGCGACACCCCGCTGGTGGGGCTGCAGAACCTGTCGCCGCGGTGGGACGACGGCGACGACGGCACGCCGCACGTCCGGCTGTGGGCCAAGCTCGAGGACCGCAACCCAACCGGGTCGATCAAGGACCGGCCCGCACTGCGGATGATCGAGCAGGCCGAACGCGACGGCCTGCTGGCACCGGGCGCCACCATCCTGGAACCCACGAGCGGCAACACCGGCATCTCGCTCGCGATGGCGGCCCTGCTCAAGGGCTACAACATGATCTGCGTGATGCCCGAGAACACCTCGATCGAGCGGCGCCAGCTCCTCGAGCTCTACGGCGCCCGGATCATCTTCAGCCCGGCCGAGGGCGGATCCAACACCGCCGTCGCGACCGCGAAAGAGCTTGCCGCAGAAAACCCTTCGTGGGTGATGCTCTACCAGTACGGCAATCCCGCCAACACCGACGCGCATTACTACGGCACCGGCCCGGAACTCTTCGCCGATCTGCCCGAGATCACCCACTTCGTCGCGGGCCTCGGCACCACCGGAACCCTGATGGGCACCGGCCGGTTCTTGCGCGAGCACGTGCCCGGCGTGCAGATCGTGGCCGCCGAACCGCGCTACGGCGAGGGCGTTTACGCGCTCCGCAACATCGACGAGGGGTTCATCCCCGAGCTGTACGACGCGGACGTGCTCACCACCCGGTTCTCGGTGGGGTCGTTCGACGCGGTGCGGCGCACGCGGGAACTGGTGACACGCGAAGGCATCTTCGCCGGTATCTCCACCGGAGCCGTGCTGCACGCCGCGTTGGGGATGGCCGCCAAGGCGGTCAAGGCCGGTGAACGGGCCGACATCGCGTTCGTGGTGGCCGACGCCGGTTGGAAGTATCTGTCGACCGGCGCATACGCCGGTAGCCTGGATGACGCCGAGGACGCGTTGGAAGGGCAGCTATGGGCTTGAGTGGCTCCGCCGGATTCCCCGCCGCCCCCACGCCGAAGAACAAGAAGCCGCCGGCGTGGAAGGTGGGCGGAGCCACCATCCTGACTTTCGTCGCCCTGCTGTACGTCATCGAACTCGCCGACCAGCTGTCCGGGGGACGCCTGGACCGCAACGGGATTCGCCCTCTGGAGACCGACGGGTTGTGGGGCATCCTGTTCGCCCCGCTGCTGCACGCCAACTGGCAGCATCTCGTCGCCAACACCGTGCCCGCGCTGGTGCTCGGATTTCTCGTCACCCTCGCCGGGATGTCGCGGTTCGTCTGGGCGACGGCGATCATCTGGATTTTCGGCGGGATCGGCACCTGGCTGATCGGCGACGTCGGTGGCTGCCCGCTGCCCACCAACCACATCGGTGCCTCGGGCCTGATCTTCGGCTGGCTGACCTTCCTGCTGGTGTTCGGGTGGTTCACCCGCCACGTCTGGCAGATCGTCGTCGGCATCGTGGTGCTGTTCGTCTACGGCGGCATCCTGTGGGGTGCGGTGCCGGTACTCAACACGTGCGGCGGAGTGTCCTGGCAGGGGCATCTGTGCGGAGCCATCGCAGGCGTCGTCGCGGCCTACCTCCTGGCCGGGCCGGAACGCAAGGCGCGCGAAGCACGCAAACGGAGCCAGCCGTATCTGAACTCATGACCGACCAACTCGCGCCGATCGGCATCTTCGATTCCGGAGTCGGCGGGCTCACCGTGGCCCGCGCCATCATCGACCAACTACCCGACGAGGACATCGTCTACGTCGGCGACACCGGCAACGGGCCCTACGGCCCGCTCACCATCCCGGAAATCCGCGCCCATTCGCTCGCGATCGGCGACGATCTGGTGTCGCGTGGCGTCAAGGCCTTGGTGATCGCCTGCAACACCGCGTCGTCGGCATGCCTGCGGGACGCGCGTGAGCGCTACTCGCCCGTCCCGGTGATCGAGGTGATCCTGCCCGCGGTGCGCCGGGCCGTGGCCGCAACCCGCAATGGGCGCATCGGCGTCATCGGCACCGCCGCGACCATCGCGTCGGGCGCATACCAAGACGCGTTCACCGCGGCGCGCGACACCGAGGTGATCGGGGTGGCCTGTCCGCGGTTCGTCGACTTCGTCGAGCGCGGGGTCACGAGCGGGCGCCAGGTCCTCGGGCTCGCGGAGGGCTATCTGGAGCCGTTGCAGCGGGCCGAGGTCGACACGCTGGTGCTGGGCTGCACGCACTACCCGATGCTGTCGGGGCTCATCCAATTGGCCATGGGCGACAACGTCACTCTGGTGTCGTCAGCCGAGGAGACCGCGAAGGATCTGCTGCGGGTATTGACCGAGCTGGATCTGCTGCGGCCACACGAGACCGGGCCCGCGCGGCGCGTGTTCGAGGCGACGGGCGATCCCGAGGCTTTCACCGCGTTGGCGGCCCGGTTCCTTGGCCCGAGCCTGGACGGAGTACGCCCGGTGCGGCGTCACGCCGGCGCCCGAAGATGATCTCTGTCGCCAAACCGGGCATGTCTTGGCCAGGTGCATAGCAAGCATGGCAAGCTAGACACTGTGCGATTGACCGTACTGGGATGCTCCGGCAGCGTTGTCGGCCCAGATTCGCCAGCTTCTGGCTACCTCGTCACCGCACCGGACACGATCCCGATGGTTATCGACTTCGGCGGCGGTGTGCTCGGTGCGCTGCAGCGCTATGCCGATCCCAATTCGGTCAACGTCCTGCTGTCGCATCTGCATGCCGACCACTGCCTGGATCTGCCCGGCTTGTTCGTGTGGCGGCGGTATCACCCGATGCCGGCGACCGAGCGCGGGTTGATGTACGGGCCTGCACACACCTGGTCTCGGCTGGGCGCCGCATCCTCGCCCGAGGGCAACGAAATCGACGATTTCTCCGACATCTTCGAAGTTCGCCACTGGGAAGACGGCAAAACCGTCGAGCTCGGCACACTGAGCGTGACGCCGCGGCTGGTGTGTCACCCCACCGAGTCCTACGGCATGCGCTTCACCGATCCGTCCGGGGCCACCCTGGTCTACAGCGGTGACACCGGGTACTGCGATGCGCTCGTCGACCTGGCGCGCGGCGCCGACCTGTTCCTGTGCGAAGCGTCGTGGACGCACGACCCATCGCGACCACCCAAGCTTCACCTTTCCGGTACCGAGGCCGGCCGCGCGGCCGCCGCTGCCGGGGTAGGTGAGTTGCTGCTCACCCACATTCCGCCGTGGACCTCACGCGAGGACGTCATCAGCGAAGCCAAGGCGGAGTTCGACGGCCCGGTGCACGCGGTGGTGTGCGGCGAGGTCTTCGATGTCACTCGGGGCGGTGTCTGAGAGGGAACGTCGTACCGACCCGATAGGGTTGGCGCGTGTCCAGACGAGAAGATGGGCGGCTCGATGACGAGCTGCGTCCGGTGGTCATCACCCGCGGCTTCACCACACATCCGGCCGGGTCGGTATTGGTCGAGTTCGGCCAGACCCGGGTGATGTGCACGGCATCGGTCACCGAGGGGGTACCGCGCTGGCGCAAGGGGTCGGGGCAGGGCTGGCTCACCGCCGAATACGCCATGTTGCCCGCCGCCACCCACGACCGCTCGGACCGCGAATCGGTCAAAGGTCGCGTGGGCGGGCGCACCCAGGAGATCAGCCGGCTGATCGGGCGGTCCCTGCGCGCATGCATCGACCTTGGGGCGTTGGGGGAGAACACCATTGCCGTCGACTGTGATGTGTTGCAGGCCGACGGCGGTACCCGCACCGCGTCGATCACCGGCGCCTACGTCGCGCTCGCCGATGCGGTGACCTACCTGTCGGCGGCCGGGCGGCTGTCGGACCCGCGGCCGCTGTCGTGTGCCATCGCGGCGGTGTCCGTCGGCGTGGTCGACGGGCGCGTACGCGTCGACCTGCCCTACACCGAGGACTCCCGCGCCGAGGTGGACATGAACGTCGTCGCCACCGACACCGGCACGCTCGTGGAGATCCAGGGCACCGGCGAGGGTGCGACGTTCCCGCGCTCGACGCTCGACAAGCTGCTGGATGCCGCGCTCGGTGCCTGCGAGCAGCTCTTCGTGCTTCAGCGCGAGGCGCTCGAGCAGCCGTATCCGGGCGTGCTGCCTGAAGGCCCGGCGCCGAAGAAGGCCTTCGGAAGCTGATATCGCGGTGACTCAGCTACTGGTCGCCAGCCGCAATCCCAAGAAGCTGGCCGAGCTGCGACGCGTGCTCGACGCCGCCGGGGTGTCCGGGCTTGAGCTCCTGTCGTTGGCCGACGTGGCGGCGTTCGACGAGGCGCCCGAAACCGGCGCCACGTTCGAGCAGAACGCGGAGGCAAAGGCGCGCGACGGGTATGCCGCAACCGGAATAGCCTGTGTCGCAGACGATTCCGGCATTTCGGTCGACGCGTTGAACGGTATGCCCGGCGTGCTGTCGGCACGGTGGTCCGGCGTACACGGGGATGATGCGGCGAACACTCGGCTACTGCTCGCGCAGCTGTCCGATGTGCCTTCCGAGCGGCGGGGCGCGGCATTTGTGTCGGCATGCGCGCTGGTGTCCGCGGCCGGCTCCACGGTGGTGCGGGGGGAGTGGCCCGGGACGGTCACCCGCGAGCCCCGCGGTGACGGCGGCTTCGGCTACGACCCAGTGTTCCTGCCGGAAGGGTCGACACGTACCGCGGCCGAGCTCACGCCCGCCGAGAAGGACGCGGCCTCACATCGTGGACGTGCGCTCGCCTTGCTGGTGCCCGCGCTGCGGGAGTTGGCTGCCCGTCGAGTGTGAGGTTGTGATCGACTTTTCGGCCGAATCTTGAACACAAGCCAACCTTCGGCGGGTTACAGACCGAAGCGCTGCTTGATGTCTCGGGTGTTGAAATGCTCGACGATGATGCCGAGGAACGGGATCGTGCCCGACAACAGGACGCCGATCGTCTTACCGATGGGCCAGCGGATCTTGACTGCGAGGTTGGCCGTGAACATCAGGTAGATGAAGTACACCCAGCCGTGCACCACGCCGATCCAGCCCGGCGGATTGTCGACCTGCACGATGTATTTGAGCACCATCTCGTAGCAGAGCGCGATGAGCCACAGGCCAGTCGCCCAGGCGAACACGCGGTAGCCGAGCAGCGCCTTGCGGATGGTCTCCTTGGGGGTCGAGACCTCGCCTTCGGCTTCGGCGGGGGATTCGGGTGACGTCATCTATCGGTCCCTGTCTTTCTTCTCGGGCATGGCATCCGACTTCGCCAGCTCGGCAAGGTATGCGTTGTACTCGGAGAGAGTCCGGTCGCTCTCGTCGCGGGTCGCGGGCTTGGGCCGTTCGGGCAGCAGGCCGGCGGGAATCTCGGTGACCTCGTTCTTGGGCCGCTCAGGCGGAGCCTCTTCATACCGGACGAACTTGTAATACGCATAGAAGCAGAAGCCCGCGAACATCGGCCACTGCAGGGCATAGCCGAGATTCTGGAACGTGCCCGACGCCGACTCATAACGGGTCCACTGCCACCACGCCAACCCCAGGCAGCCGGCGGCGCCAAGGATCACCAGCAGGATGAGCGCTGGTCTCCTACGGCGTGTAGTGGACATTCGTCCATGGTACGGCGAGGTGCTTGGGTTGCTCCCGTGCGCTCAGACTTTGGGACCGATGAACTCGTCGAGGCGAGCGGTCGCTGCCTTGCGATACACGGCGACGTCGTACCTGCTGGGGCGGGTCCACGGAATTCCAAGCTCATCGAGTGCCTCGCAATACAGGCCGCGGATGTCGTCGGATCGATTGGAGAAGTGATAGCGAATGCTCTTGACGCCCCGATCGTCGGCGACCACACGGCAACCGTCACTGTGGATCAATCCGCGGACAAACTCCTCGGTGGCTTCTTTGACAAGGGCTTTCTGCCAAGGTTCAAGCCGTATTGGTCTCGTGTGCTTTTTGCCTGGACCGTGCTGCGGAAGCAAGCACGGCCAGTGCTTGCTATAAAGCGAGACTACGACGCATGCGGTCGGTTGCCGCTCAACTGACGCACGTTGACCGGGCATCAGGGTCTCGATGGCCGCGCGGCAGCTATCGATGATTCCTGGGTACTTCTGGTCGAGTGTGACCCTGAGTCGATATGCCCGTGGATGTTGCGAGACACACCCGTCGCCCAAATACAGGCCAAGCAGGTAGGCATATTCACGCCGCGGGAGCACAGCTGGATCATGGTCGACGCCGCAGGGAGACGCCGCACTCGGTAGTCGTAGTCGGTTCGGCGGGCGTCGGCGCCAATACTGCACAGTTGGACGCGGTATTCCAGTACGTCGAGCAATCGCAGAGTCGTTCATTCCGGCTTCGATCAGTCGCTGGACTTCCTGGAACTCGCCGGCAGACCGCATAACGCCTCCTTTCGGCGGATGCTGGTGTGCTGACGTTAACCAGAGACACCGACAGGTCAGGCAGCGCGGTGGGACGCTAAGCTTGACGGGCTTGCGCGCGAGTGTCGGAACTGGCAGACGAGATGGATTTAGGTTCCATTGCCCTAGGGCGTGGGGGTTCGAGTCCCCCCTCGCGCACTCAAGTCGCATGTGCCTCGCAAACGCGATATCGCATGCGATATCAGGTTTTCAAGACCGGTACTGGTGTCCGGAGCCGTCGATGACCGGCGCGCCCCGCAATTCCTCCCGCAGTGACGCGATCTCGGCTCGGAGCTGATTGATGTGGGCGGCTGTGGCCGCGGCGGTGGCGGTTTCGTCGACCGTGACACTCTGCACGATCCACGACGCGATCGTCGCGGTGATCGAGCCGACCAGGCTGATCCCACCGATCATCAACAGCGCCGCGATGACTCGACCCGTCGTCGTGACCGGATACATGTCGCCGTAGCCGACCGTCGTGATCGTCGTGATCGCCCACCAGACCGCGTCACCGAAGTCGGTGATGTGGGCGTCGGGTGCCCCGCGCTCGGCCTGCAGGACGGCCAGCGATGCAACGTACACAAGTAGGACCGCGCCCGAGATCGTGTACAGGACGACCTTGCCGCGGATGGCGTTGCCGACGGCTTTCTGCAGCACGCTGATGAGCACGATGAGACGCAACAGCCGCAGCGGCCGCAGCAACGGCAACAGGACGATCATGAGGTCGAACAGGTGCGTCACGAACCATTGCTTGCGGTCGGGCGCCAGGTAGAGCCTGGCGACGTAGTCGGCGGTGAACACCGCCCACGTGAGGAGAGTCGCCATGTTGATGGCACGAGCGGCCAGCCCGTGGGGCTGAACGAGGACCTCGATCGTGTACGCCGCCAAGAACACCGCGGCCACCGCCGCAAGCGGCCACTCGGCGCGGTGTTCCCAATTGTCGAGGCGCCGTTGCTGCATCGTCACGTCAAGGAGTGTGCGGCACGAATGCGGCATCGGTCGCGGCAACCCGGTGTTTTCCCGATCGGCCGAGTCGGGATGGCCGTCGACCCGGCCCAAAAACCTACCGGTCGAACTCGCCGGCCAGATACTCGTTCCGGCACGCGTTGCGCGCGAGTTTCCCGCTCGTGGTGCGCGGGATGACACCGGCCGCGACCATCCGCACGTCGGCGACCCGTACCTGGTGTTGACGCGACACCGCGGACCGGATCGCGTCGACGATCGGCCCGGGCTCGGCGCGGCCCGCGCCCGCCGCGCGCTCGGCGACGACCACTAGTTGCTCACCGCGCTCGCCGGGTACCGAGAAGGCCGCGACGTATCCCGAGCGCACCGCACGCGATGACAGGCTGACCGTGGTCTCGATGTCGGTGGGGTAGTGGTTGCGGCCGTCGATGATGATCATGTCTTTGATCCGGCCGGTCACGTACAGGTCGCCGTCGACGTAGACACCCAGATCGCCGGTGGCCAACCACAATCCGTCGTCGCCGACGCCTTCGGCGTGGCTGCCCGTCTCGAGGCGGGTCTGCAGCTTGTTACCGAACACTCGCTGTGACTCATCGGGGCGGCCGAAGTAGCCGCGGCCGACGTTGTTGCCGTGCAGCCAGATCTCTCCGACCGTGCCGTCGGCCATCTCGTCGCCATCGGGCCCGGCGATCACGACCCATTGGTTGGGGATCGCGCGGCCGCACGACACGTGCGCGACCGCACCCTCGGCGCTCGCGTCGACGATGATGGCCTGCCCGGCGTTGAGCTGCTCGCGATCCAGGTAGATGACGCTGGCGGTCTCGTGCGGGGCGATGCTGGCCACCGACAGCGTGGCCTCGGCCATGCCGTAGGACGGTTTGACGGTCGTCGCGGGCAGCCCGTATGGGGCGAACGCGGTCGTGAACTCCTCGATCGAGGACATGGTCACCGGTTCGGACCCGTTGAGCAGCGTGACGACATTGCTCAAGTCGATCGACTCGCCCTTCGGGGGCAGCCCGCGTTGTGCGCACAGTTCGAATGCGAAGTTCGGCGCCGCGGCCAGGGTCGGCCCGGTCGCGGCCTCCTCGGCGAGGCGTTTGATCCAGCGGTAGGGCCTGCGCACGAACGCCATGGGGTCCATCAGGGTGATGTGGTTGCCGCACAGTGCCGGGAACATGATCATGATCAAGCCCATGTCGTGATACAGCGGCAGCCAGCTCACGCCGCGGATGCCCATCTCGAGGTCGCCGGCGAGAATCATCTGGATCACGTTGGTGCACACATTGCGGTGGGTGATCTCCACGCCGGCCGGGGTACGGGTCGAACCCGATGTGTACTGCAGATAGGCGATGTCGTCGGTGTCGCGGGCGACCTCGGTGAACATCGGTGCGAGTGAATCCGGAACCGCGTCCACCGCGATCATGCGTGGCCGCTCCGCAGCGGGCAGGGTGCGCAGGAAATTGCGGACCGACTCCGACGCGGCGGTCGTCGTCAACACCACGGTCGGCTTGGCGTCGGCGAGCACGGCGGCCAGCCGTTCGGCATGGCCGGCAAGGCTCGGCGCGAACAGCGGGACGGCGACGTTTCCGGCGTGCACGGCGGCGAAGAACGCCGACACGTAATCGACGCCCTGCGGCGCGAGAATCGCCACCCGGTCGCCGGGAGAGGTGACCTGCTGCAGGCGTGCACCCACCGAGCACACCTGCGACCACAGTCCGTTCCAGCTGAGCTCGATCACGCGCCCGTCGGGATCGGTCGAGTAATCCACGAAGCGGTACGACGGTGCATCGCCGAACCTCGCGCGATTCCGATCCAGGAACGACGTCAGCGTCACGCCGTCGGGCACCACGATGGTGCCGTCGGCATTGACATAGTCCTCAATGCTGGACTCAACGGCAGTGTTACCCAAGGCATCCCGACCCATAGCACAGACACTAGTAGTGGTGCTAAGTATCCAAGGAACCGGAGCGGCATGACAGTTGTCACTGCCTCGGCGTATTTGTGATCTTGATTACAGATTGAGGCGCTATCGCGGCCCGTCAACGGCATAGGTGCCGCTGTCGTCGGTGAATTCGACGGTCACCTGCCGCACGGTGGCGTTGATGTCCACCGCGCACGTGAAGGTGGCGCCGACCTTCACTTCCGGGTTGCGGCCGTTGTTGCACGCGACGGCTGCCACGTCGTTGGCCCCGTACCCGTGGATCGGGTTCGACAGGATCTCGGCGACGCCGGCTTCCGCTTGTCGGACGTCGAGGCGCGTACCGCTCGACTCGCCCAACTGCCAGACCGCCAGCCCGACGGCGACGAGCACGACTGCGCCTACCGCGGCCCCGGCGATGAGCCAGCGACGCGAACGGCCGCGCGGCGGCGTGCGAACCGGGTGCTGCGGTGGGGGAGGGACCGGCGCAGGCGGCCGAGGGGCGGGCCGCGGTGCGGCGTGCTGCGGTCGGTGGCCGGCTGGTCGCGGCGGTTGCCACGCCGGCGGGCGATCCGCCGGGGCGCCTGGCGGCGGTGCGCCGCCCGGCCTGACCCACCAGGGCTGCTCGGGACCGCTCATCGTTTCTCCTCCGCCGCGCTCACGGGAACCGCTGGTAGCACTGGGCGTCGTCACCTTGCAGGCCGGACCGATACGCGAGGATCCGGCTGAACCCGGCACCCAGGAGCGCGCCGTTGACATCACTGGCGGCCAGCCCATTGGTGAGCAGGCCGCTGATCGCCTCGTCGGTGTCGCCGGCGGACAGCCGGATCGCCTGGTCGGGTTCGGCCATCCTGGCCTGCGCCACGCCCGTCAGACATCCGGTGCGCATGGCCGACACCGGCGTATCGATCGCGAGCCCTTTCTGGTGCTGTACGGCGAGCGCATAGCGCGACGTCAGCACCGATATCGCGGTGTTGTCACCCTGCAGCAGTTCCTGTTCGTCGTTTTCGTTCTTGGCCTCGCCGAGGGCTTTCAGGCCAGGCGGATCCACCGTGATGGTGTTGGTCGACGGGCAGTACGACGCCGGCGGCGAGGGTTTGGCGTCGGGGCATTCGGCGGGTTCGGTGCTCAGCTTCGGCGGAGTGGCCGGAGCATAGATCTGCCCGAGCACCTCCATCAGATCGGTGAGCAGGTCGGTGGTGATCGTGGTGTTGCCGGACTGCGTCTGGCCGAAGAACTCCGAGTCGAGGAACTTCGGGAGGTCTCCGCGCCGCTTCTTGATCTCGGTCATGTCGATCGCCGCGCATTGGTCGACGTTGCCGCTGAACCCGATCTGGAACGCGCTGACGCGGTCGAGTGCCGACCCGTGTTCGTTGCCGGTCATGACCGCGTTGAGTTGCGTCATCAACGGGTCGCGGATGTAGATCAGGCCCGCGAGCACGTGGTTGAGTCCGTCGCCGGTGCTCAACTCGAAGCGCGGTGAGTTCCCCGCCGCGACCCAGCGCAGATACACCCCCGCGAAGCAGTCGGCCTGCTGCTCGGACACCAGCACGGGCGTCGAGGGGTCGACGAGTCTGGCCTGGTGCTGAACGGCGTGGCCGTACTCGTGGGCCATCACGCCGACGACGCCCATCTGGCCGAAATACTGTGCCGCGACCGGGATGGCCACACCGCGGTCCCACGCCATCACGTCGGCGTTCGTGCAATAGAACGCATTCGTCAGCCCCAACGTGTTCTGGCCGCAGATCTCCAGCCCCGGCTCTTGATCGGAGTTGAACGACACCAGGCGCTCGACGGGCGTGAACTCGCCGAACAGCGAGCCGCCTCCGTAGTTCTGCGACCAGAAGTCTTCGATGTCGTCGATCGCGAGCAGAGCCAGATTGTCGATCTGGCCCCCGTCGGTGTTCTCGGCGCTACGGGCCGGCGCCGGCGCAGCGGGACGGACCCCGCTGTGGCCCTCGGTCACCGGCAATCCGCCGACACGGTTGGGATCGAACAACATCGAGGTCGCTTTACCCTGAACCACTGTGCCGCTGCCGCACCCCGCCAGCAGGACCGCACAACACGCCAGGCTGACCCACCAGCAAAGCCGCCCCAACTGATCCGCCTTCCCTGCGTTCACCCATGCCAGTTCTACCCGCTCGCGCCGGTGTCCGGCATTCGACAGCGGCGACAATGACACCGGTATGAACATTTTCGACGAGCTTGTGTCCCGGCTCGCTCCCTGATCTCGTCGTCTCCGGCGACATCACGGTTCGCGTCGTGACGCCGAGCGCACGCTGATCGGTTTGTGCGGACAATCACGGCTCTATTCGGTTGCCACAACCGCCCTTCACCAGCCAGAATCAAGATCGTAAATTCTGGAATGATTCCAGAAAATCGAGACGATGGGATATGTTGCGATGGCAATTTTGTCGATTGGTGCTCAGTTTCCGGAATATGACCTGACCGCCGTCATCGGTGGGGATCTCTCCGAGGTCGACGCCAAGCAGCCCGACGACTACTTCACCCGCGTGACCGACAAGGACCACGACGGCAAGTGGCGCATCATCTTCTTCTGGCCCAAGGACTTCACGTTCGTGTGCCCGACGGAGATCGCCGCGTTCGGCAAGCTGAACGACGACTTCGAGGACCGCGACGCCAAGGTCATCGGTGTGTCGATCGACAACGAGTTCGTGCATTTCCAGTGGCGCGCTCAGCATGGGGACCTCAAGAAGCTGCCCTTCCCGATGGCTTCGGATCTCAAGCGTGAACTCGCGCTTGCGACCGGCGTTCTCAATGCCGACGGCGTCGCCGACCGGGCGACCTTCATCGTCGACCCCAACAACGAGGTGCAGTTCGTGTCCGTGACGGCCGGTTCGGTGGGCCGCAACGTCGACGAGGTGCTGCGTGTACTCGACGCTCTGCAGTCCGACGAGCTGTGCGCGTGCAACTGGAAGAAGGGCGATCCGACGATCAAGGCCGGCGAGCTTCTGGCCGAGGCGGTCTGACGATGAGCATCGACAACATCAAAGAAGCGCTCCCGGAGTACGCGAAGGATCTCAAGCTCAACTTCGGCAGCATCGTCAAGTCGACCGAGCTGACCGAACAGCAGCTGTGGGGTGCGTTGGTGGCGACGGCCGCCGCGACCAAGTCCCAGCAGTTGCTGCGCGAGATCTCCGAGGACGCACTCGACGTGCTCAGCGCGGAGGCCTACCACGCCGCACTCGGCGCGGCCTCGATCATGGGGATGAACAACGTCTTCTACCGCACCAAGGGCCAGTTGGACGGTCGCTACGACGATCTGCGGGCCGGTCTGCGGATGAACATCATCGCCAATCCCGGCGTCGAGAAGGCCGATTTCGAGCTGTGGTCGCTCGCGGTGTCGGCGATCAACGGCTGCGGGCATTGCCTGGCCGCACACGAGACCGTGCTGCGCGACGCCGAGGTGTCCCGATCGACGATCTTCGAGGCCATTCGCCTGGCGTCGATCGTCTCGGGTGTCGCCCAGGCGCTCCTCACCGCGGAGACGCTCGCGGCGGTCTGACCGGCGCCCGCGCCCAGGATTGCCCACGTTTGTCACGCTGGAGTGGCTGTCGAAGCCGAATGCCACTCCAGCGTGACAGTGGCGCCACAAGTCAACCGCCCGAAGCCGCTTACGCGCATAACCAAACCGGTAAACTCCCTTCTCGCATCACGAGAGGCGGGTTTCTGTGACAGCCACCGGGAACGAGGCCGCGGTCCGCAAGGCCATCACGGGCGCATCCATCGGCAACGCCGTGGAATGGTTCGACTTCGCCATCTACGGCTTTCTGGCGACGTACATCGCCGCCAACTTCTTCCCGACCGGCAACGAGACGGCCGCTCTGCTGAACACGTTCGCGATCTTCGCCGCGGCGTTCTTCATGCGCCCGCTCGGCGGATTCGTGTTCGGCCCGCTCGGCGATCGCCTGGGCCGCCAGCGCGTGCTGGCCGTGGTCATCCTGCTGATGTCGGCGGCCACGCTCGGCATCGGCCTGCTGCCCAGCTACGCCACGATCGGTGTCGCCGCGCCACTGCTGCTGTTGCTGCTGCGCTGCCTGCAGGGATTCTCGGCCGGCGGTGAATATGGCGGTGGCGCAGTCTATCTCGCCGAGTACGCCACGGAACGCCGACGCGGCCTCACGGTCACGTTCATCGCATGGTCGGGTGTGCTCGGTTTCCTGCTCGGCTCGATCACCGTCACGCTGCTGGCGGCGTCACTGTCACCCGAGGCCATGGACAGCTACGGATGGCGAATCCCGTTCCTGATCGCCGCACCGCTCGGATTGGTCGGCCTCTACATCCGGCTGCGACTCGACGACACCCCGGAGTTCACCAAACTCGACAAATCGGACCGGGTCGCCAAATCCCCACTGCGCGAAGCGGTCCGGACTGCACGCAAGCCGATACTCCAAGTCATCGGCATGTTCATCGTCTTCAACGTCGGCTACTACGTCGTGTTCACGTTCGTGCCGACCCACTTCATCAAGACCCTGCAGTTCAGCAAGACCGAGTCGTTCGTCTCGATCACGCTCGCCAGCCTGACCGCGCTCATTCTGATCTTGCCGCTCGCGGCGCTGTCGGACCGCATCGGGCGCAAGCCGCTGCTGATCGCCGGTTCGGTCGGCTTCACGGTGTTCGCGTATCCGCTGTTCCTGCTGATGAATTCGGGCTCGGTCGTGGCGGCGATCGTCGGGCACTGCCTGCTGGCCGCGATCGAATCCGTGTACGTGGCGACGGCGGTGACGGCCGGGGTTGAACTGTTCGCGACCCGGGTCCGCTACAGCGGCTTCTCGATCGGCTACAACATCGCCGTCGCGGCGTTCGGCGGCACCACACCGTACGTCGTCACCTGGCTGACGGCCGCGACCGGCAATCATCTTGCGCCCGCGCTCTATCTGATCGCCGCCGCGATCGTCTCGGTCGCCACCGTACTCACGCTGCGCGAAAGTGCGGCGCGCCCGTTGCCCGGTGTGGAACCCGCGACCGACGAGCGACGTGCCACGATGGCACCGTGAGCACCACCAAAGGTCGACCGACGAAGGCCGACGTCGCCAGACTTGCCAACGTGTCGACCGCGACCGTCAGCTATGTGCTCAACAACGTTGAAGGGCAACGTATCTCAGAGCAGACCCAGGCCGCGGTACGCAACGCCGCGGCCCAGCTCGGTTATCGGCCCAACCTCGCCGCCCGCAACCTCGCGGTCGGCGGCAGCGGCGTGGTGCTCTACATCGTCGGCCGGCTCTCATTGGGCAACCTGCCGATCGAAGTCGGTAGCCGTCTCACCACCGCGCTCGCCCGGCACGGCATCGTGTTGTCCCTTCAGTTCGAGACCGACGATGACCGCAACGTCGTCGACGCCATCGCCGACCTCAACCCGGTGGCCATCACCAGCACGTTCCCGTTGACCGGCAACGCACTGGCGGCGGCCACCGCGTCGGGGATACCGCAGATTCACCTCGGCAGCTCGCAGTTGCACGCGATCGGCGCGTTGGATCGCAGCATCGGTGAGATGCGCGTCGAACACCTGGCGTCACGGGGACACACCCGGCTCGCGTTCGCCTACACGACCGACGAGGAACTGCGGCCCCTCGGCGACTACTGGCTGGTGGGTTTGCGCGCAGCCGCGCAGCGCCGAGGGCTGCCGGAGATCGGTGTGGCCAGCTTCGCCGCCGACGGTTCCAATGCCGCCGAGATCGTTTCGGGCTGGGCCGCCGACGGCGTGACCGCGATCTGCGCGCAAAGTGACGAGACGGCCTTCGTCGTGCTGCACGGGCTCCGTCGTGCCGGGTTGCGGTGTCCACAAGATATGGCGGTGATGGGCGTGAACGCCATCGAACTGGGCGCGGTCAGTGCGCCACCGCTCACGTCGGTGTCGTTCGACGCCAAGGCAATCGTCGACGTCGCGGTCGCGGCGATGATGTCGGAGCTGGGCTACCCCACTGATCAGGAACCCAGCAGCGCCGGCGTGGCAACGCTCATCGTGCGCGATTCCACTTAGATTCCGGCCTCGCCAACATTGATCCGCCGAGTCACTTACGCGCATAACCATCCGTGTGTAAACTCCGCTCTCGGACACAGAGAGGCGGATTTTCGTGACAGTCAGCGCCACGCAGAACGTGTACTTCGACCCCTACGACGTCGAAATCAACGCCAACCCGTACCCGACGTTCGCGCGACTGCGCGAAGAAGCGCCGCTGTACTACAACGAGCAGCACGACTTCTATGCGCTGAGCCGCTTCGCCGACGTCAACAAAGCGCTCATCGACCATGAGACCTTCAGCTCGGCACGCGGCGCGATCATCGAGTTGATCAAGGCCAACATCGACATCCCGTCGGGGGCGCTGATATTCGAGGATCCACCGATCCACACGACCCACCGGAAGTTGTTGTCGCGGATGTTCACGCCCCGCAAGATCAACGCGCTCGAACCCAAGATCCGGGAGTTCTGCGCACAGTCGCTCGATCCGCTCGTGGGGGCCGGAAAGTTCGACTTCATCACCGACTTCGGCGCCGTCATGCCGATGCGGGTTATCAGCGCGCTGCTGGGCATTCCGGAAGATGACCAGGAGATGATCCGCGACCATGCCAACGAACAGTTGCGCACCGAGGCGGGCAAGCCCATGAAGGCGGCCAAGGAGGGGCTGGTCGACGGGTCCATCTTCGAGACGTACATCGACTGGCGCAAGAACAACCCGTCCGACGACATCATGACCGAGCTCCTCAATGTCGAGTTCACCGACGAGCACGGCGTGACGCGTCACCTCACCCGCGAGGAATTGCTCATCTACATCAATGTCGTGGCGGGTGCGGGCAACGAAACCACCACCCGGCTGATCGGCTGGGCCGCAAAGGTTCTGGCCGAGCATCCCGACCAGCGGCGCCAACTCGTCGAGAGCCCGGCCCTCATCCCGCAGGCCATCGAGGAGCTGTTGCGCTACGAGCCGCCCGCACCGCACGTCGCCCGCTACGTCACCCGCGACGTCGAGTACTACGGCCAGACGGTGCCGGAGGGGAGTGTCATGATGATGCTCATCGGCGCGGCGGTCCGCGACAGTCGCCAATTCCCGCCGGACGGCGAGGTTTTCGACATCCACCGCGAACCACGCCAGCATTTGGCGTTCAGTGTGGGCACCCATTTCTGCCTCGGCTCGGCGCTCGCGCGCCTTGAGGGACGGATTGCGCTGGAGGAGATCCTGAAGCGCTTCCCGGAATGGGAGGTCGACTTGGACAACGCGGCCTTGTCACCGACTTCCACGGTCCGTGGCTGGGACTCGATGCCGGCGTTCGTGAGGTGACCGCCAGTCTGACCGTCCCGAAGGACTGGGACGAGATCACCCCTGGCTGGATGACCGCGGCGTTGTCCGGGCACCATCCGGACGCCGTCGTCGATGCGGTGAGGATCGACATGCGCGACGACGGGACCAACCGCCGTGCCCGCCTCGCGGTGACGTACTCCTCGGGCATCGGCCCGACCACCGTGTTCGCGAAAGCTGTTGACCCCGACCACAAGATCCTCATCAAGATGACGAGTGGTCTGCTGCACGAGCCGCGGCTGTTCAACTGCGGCGTGGATCTGCCGCTTGAGCACCCGACGGTGTACGCCGCGCCGATCGACGAGGCCGACGAGGATTTCCTGCTGGTCATGGAGGACCTCACCGCGCGCGGGGCAGATCCGCGCGATGCGACCCGGCCGCTGACCGTCGACGAGGCGGCCAGCGGAGTGTGCGGACTGGCGCGCATGCACGGAAAGTACTGGGATAAACGGCTTTCGGACAATCCGGCGCTCGGCTGGCTGGAACCGTTCCTGCCGTGGGACGGCATGGAGATCGCACCGTTGCCTGCCGCGCTCGAGCGGTTGGGCGACGATGCCCCCGACGAGGTCATGGCGCTGACCATCGAGGGTCTCATCGACGAGATCTGGAAGCCCTACATCCGTAGCCTCACCCGTTCACCGCAGACGCTGCTGCACGGTGACCCGCACATCGGCAACACCTATCTGTTGCCGAGCGGGGAGGTCGGCTTCCTGGACTGGCAGGTGGCCCGCCGCGGCAACTGGTCGCTCGATCTCGGCTATTTCCTGCAGGGCGCGTTGACGATTGCCGACCGGCGCAGCAGCGAACAAGCGCTGCTCGTCGAGTATCGCGATGCGCTCGGGCTGCCTGCCGACGAGCTGCCCTCGATGGACGAGATCTGGCTGCGGTACCGCGCCTCGGTCGCGCACGGCCTGACGCTGTGGCTGTGCACCGCGAGCGCGGGGGAGTTGTGGCAACGGCCCGACATCGCGCTCGCACTGGCGCAGCGTTATTCGGCGGCCTACGCCGACCTGCAGACCGCTGCCGCGATCGCCGACATCGCGTAGTCGTACCGGCAAGACAGGCGTCATTCGGGACCGACCACGGCGGCGATGACGCGGTCGACACCGGTCTGCGGCGGGTAGGTGCGGCCGGACGCCGGCTCGTCCGCGACCACCAGATCCAATAGGCCGTCGGCGAGTTCGAGCAGGTCCTCGGTCGAGCCGCCCATGGCGAAGCTGTGCTGTACCGAGACCATGCCGTGCAGGCCGGTCCACAGCGTGTGTGCGGCCTGGTGCAGGGGGAGTGCCAGCGGGTAGCCCGCGTCGGCCGATGCGGTGAGGCCCGCCCGCAGCAACCCCGACACCTGACGCGCGGGGTGATTGCCGAGCCGGCCCGGATCCACGGTGGGCTGGCGTACCTGGTACATCAGCCGGTAATGACCCGGATTGTCCACGGCGAAGCGGCAATACGCGTGGACCTGGGCGCGCAGCTTCTCCCGCGGACCGCCCGCCGCGGCGGTCAGACCGGCAGCCGACATCTGCTGGGCCAGTTGACGGTACTTGTCGGCGAGCGCCGCCCACACCAATTCGGCCTTGTCGGAGAAATGCAGGTAGATGCTGGGTGCCGCGACGCCCACTTCGTGCGCCACCGCGCGGATGGTCAGCTTCTCGTCGCCGCCCCAGCGGTCGAGCAGCCGGTTGACCGCGGCGAGGATGTCGGCGCGCAGCTGCTCGCCTTCGCCGCGGCGGTTGCGGCGCCGTGGCTTGGCGCCCACATTGTCGTTAGATGTGCTAGGAATCACCCGGGCGAGCCCTCCTGTCCAGCGCGTATCGGCGATAGGCTGCGTTTAACTGAACTTAGTTAGGTTAGCGGTAGGGGTCGAGATGAGTGTTGAGATCACCACGGATACGCAGGTCACGCGGCGTGCGCCGCGCGCCGGTGTCATCGGGCTTGGCATGATCGGCGGCGGTGTCGCGGTGAGCCTGGCCCGAAGTGGGCGCACCCCACTCGTCTACGACATCCGGCCCGAAGCCGCAGCCGACCTCGACGGGGTGCCCGCGACCGAGGCGTCGCCCGCGGAGGTCGCGCGCGAAAGCGACGTGGTCCTGATCGCCGTGGTCGACGCCGATCAGGTCCGCGCGGTGTTGAACGGTTCTGACGGCCTGCTCGCCGGGGCGCACCCCGGTCTCATCGTGGTGTTGCTGTCGACGGTCGCGGTGCCCGAGGTGCACGCCCTGGCCGAGCAATGTGCGGCTGCCGGGGTCGCGTTGCTGGATTGCGGTGTGACACCGGGCAATCTCGCCGCGCACAACGGTCTGGTCGCGATGGTCGGCGGCGATGATCACACCGTGCGCCGCGCCATGCCGGTGCTCGACGATTTCGCCAAGAAGGTCGTGCACTGCGGGCCGCTGGGTGCCGGGATGGCGACCAAGATCGCCCGAAATGTCGTGACCTACGGAACGTGGCGCGTCATGCACGAGGCGGCCGAGCTCGCGTCGTCGGCGGGTGTGGACCCCGAGACGCTGAAGACCGTGATCGAAGAAGCCGATCCGGACGGCACCACGATGTTCACCTTGCTTGGGCGCACGGAGGGCACGAAAGCCTTTGCGCCGCAGATACTGCGGTTGATGGACAAGGATCTCGCAGCCGCCCAGGAGCTGGCCGCCGAGGGTCGCGTCGCCGTTCCCGTGGTCGACGCGGTTCGCGAGCAGGGGACGGACACCCTGGGCATCGATGCTGAAAAGCCCAGCGACAAAACCGAACTCGGCCTCGCGGTGATGGGTGCCGTGTACGGCCAAGAGGTCGCCGACGCCATCCCGGCGCAGCGGACCCCGGCACTGGAGAAGACCGTCGACCATCTGTTCGCCGAGATCTGGAGCCGGCCGGGCCTTTCCATCCGCGATCGGCGACTGCTCGTGATGGGCGCGACGGCGATGTTGGGCCGGTCCGACCTCATCGAGGTTCAGGTCCGCGGCGCCCTGGCCAACCGTGAGCTCAGCGCCGAGGAACTCCGCGAGGCGGTGCTGCAGCTGTACTACTACGTGGGCTGGGGCAACGGAACTGCCCTGGAACGGGGTGTGGAGGCGGCGCTGGCGGCCTTCTCGGAACCTGCGAGCGCCTAGCTACCCGGCCGCGCGTACGTCCGGTTCGTCCGCGTCGGCAGGCTCGTCGGTGATGTGGCGCCACTGTTCGAAGTGCGCCGCCATCGTCGCGGCCGCGAGGTCCGGATCACGCAACCGAAGCGCGCCGACGATCTGTTGATGGATGAGATCGGTCCGGTAATGCCCGTGCTCGTCGGGCTCCTCGGAATTGATGGCGCGAACCCGTCGCTGGGTGAGCAGTTCGCGCAACACGTCCACCAGCCCGTCGGCGATCAGGTTCAACACCGGGTTGTCGACGATGCGGTAGAGGCAGCGATGAAAGTTGTAATCGGCGGCATCGGCTTTCTGGTGGTCGCCTGATGAAGAACCGTCGACCATCTGCTCGACGTAACTTTCGAGTTCGGCCAGATCCGCTGGCGTCGCCCTGACCGCGGCCGCACGAACGACGGTCTCCTCCAACATCTCCCGGCCGCGCTCGAGCTGATCGGTCGTGATGAGGCCGAGCCGCACGCTCAGATCGAAGTACAACCGCACCGGCGTCGGGCTGGTCGGGGCGAGGTGAATTCCGCTGCCCTGCGTGCGCGTCACCAGACCGAGAGACTCCAGGGCGGCGAGTTGCTCGCGGAGTGCTCCGCGGCTGATGCCAAGAGTCTCGGCGAGCTGACGTTCGGTGGGCAGCCGCGCGATCGAGCCGTCCGAGGTGCGCGTCGCAGAACTCATGATCTGCTCGACCACGCGTTCCAGGGCGTCCATCGTTCACCTTCCACGATTGGCCGACCAATGTGACCGGCGTCTCCACTGTAGCGGAGTGACCGGCCGCGCGGTTGTCAGCCGCAGCGGCAATCTCGCACTTCAGCGCCGTCCTTCCGTGTGCTCGGCAACCGGGTTGACATGAAGTGACCCACGCCATACCGTATTGGTTCAACCAATTTGGTTCGACCAATGTGGAGGCAGTGTTGAGTTCCGTCACGTTCGTCGGCCTGGGCGCGATCGGCCTTCCCATGGCCGCAGTGCTCGCGAAGGCCGGCCATCAGGTCGTCGGTGTCGACCCGTTCGAGCCGGCGCGGCAACGGGCCGCCGAAGCCGGGATCGACGCTGTCGCCGCCATCGGCCTCGCCTCGAAAACGCCGATCGTCGTGGTCATGGTGGCCACGCCAGAGCAGTTGGACACCCTGGTGTCGGAGGCGGGGCAGGAACTGGGCGGCCAGACCTGGATCGTGATGTCGACGATCGGTCCCGACGCGCTGACTGCTGCCGCTGCGCGGTTGACGGCCGCCGGAGCACGTGTCGTCGACGCCCCGGTTACCGGCGGAGTCGCCCGGGCCCAGACCGGCGAACTCGTCATCTTCGCGGCAGGCGCCCGAGACGACGTCGACGCGGTGCGCGATGTGCTCGACACACTCGGCACGGTCCGGTTCATCGGCTCCGATCTCGGCGGCGGGCAGGCGATCAAGGTGGTCAACCAACACCTGTGCTCGGTCCACATCGTGGCCGCGGCCGAGGCGTTGCACCTCGCCGATGCGCTGGGCCTGGACAAAGCCGCCGTACTCGACCTGGTTCAGCACGGTGCGGCCGGTTCGTGGATGCTCTCGGACCGCGGCCCGCGCATGCTCCTGGGCACCGACGCGCCGGTCACCAGCACCATCAACATCTTCGTCAAAGACAGCGGCCTGGTCGCCGATGCGGCCGCCCGCGCGGGCGCTCCGGTTCCGCTGCTCGACGTCGCTCGCTCCCGCTATCAGCAGGCCGGCGAGCTCGGCCTCGGACTCCGCGATGACAGCCGCGTCATCGAGACCTACGAATAACCGCCTGCCACGTCCCTTCGACCCAGGAATACGATGACCGCACCACCGAACGACGCCGCCGAATCCCCTGCGCCGGTGAACAATCCACGCCGTGTGTCGATCGCCTCGATGATCGGCTCCGCGGTGGAGAGCTACGACTTCTTCATCTACGGCACTGCCGCGGCCGCCTACTTCGGCAGTGTGTTCTTCCACGCCGACGAGCCGATCGTCGGCGTGCTGGCATCCTTCGCCACCCTGGCCGTCGGGTTCGTCATGCGGCCGGTCGGCGGCTACCTGGCCGGCCACTTCGGTGACCGGTTCGGCCGCAAGGCCGTGCTGTTCTGGTCGCTGGTGGTCATGGGCATCGGCACCGTGCTCATCGGTGTGCTGCCCACCTATGACCAGATCGGCGTTCTGGCACCGATTCTCCTGATCGTGCTGCGCATGGTCCAGGGCGTGGGATTCGGTGCCGAGTGGGGCGGCGCGGTGCTGATGGCGGTCGAACATGCCCCGGCACATCGCCGCGGGTTCTTCGGCGCCATCCCACAGATCGGCATCCCGCTCGGGCTCGTGCTGGCGAACGGTGCATTCCTGTTGTCGAGCGCGTTGTTCGACGGCGACTGGGTCTGGCGGGCGCCCTTTCTGGCCTCGGCCGTGATGGTGGCCGTCGGCATCTACGTCCGGCTCGGCGTCAGCGAGTCACCGGCGTTTGAAGAGATCAAGGACGCCAACGAGATTCACCGCCAGCCCGCTCTCGAAGTCATCCGGTCGGACTGGCGGATGATCCTGCGGATCATCGGCCTGCGGCTCGCCGAGACCGGCGGCTACTACGTCGCCACCAGCTTCGTGTTGTCCTACGTGGGCCTCGCCTCGATCTCGTCGAAGACCGACGTTCTCACCGGCACGCTGGTCGGCTCCGCACTCGGTGTCGCGAGCCTGCCGCTGTTCGGTGCTCTGAGCGACCGCATCGGCCGCAAGCCGGTCTTCCTCATCGGCTCGGTCTTCACCATCGCCTTCGGCATCCCGATGTTCCTGCTGATCAACACCGGCGCCTTCATCATGATCGTCGTCGCGGTGGCGCTCGCACTGCTGCTCAGCCACGATCCGATCTTCGCGGTCGAATCGAGCTGGTTCTCCGAGCAGTTCCCGGCCAACGTCCGGTCCTCGGGAATCTCATTGGGCTACAACGGCGCATCGGTGATCGTCGGCTTCGTGCCCTTCGTCGCCACGCTCGTCTACGGCGCGATGGGCTGGCTCGGCCCGGCACTGCTGTTCGTCGCGATGGGCATCATCTCCACCGCGCTGGCCGTGCGTACCCGCGAGACCGCACCGGCAAAGGCAACGTCCGAAACCCCCACCCCTCAAGAACAGGTTGCGTGACCGACATGACCACACTCACTGATCACCCCACCGTGGCGCCCGAGCGGGTGCACCGCATCCGCGAAGCCGCTCTGCGCATCCGCCATTACGCATTGACCCAGGCCGAGGTCCAGGGCCAGGGCTACATCGGCCAGGCTCTCGACATCGCCGACGTGTTGGCGGTGCTCTACACCGACCAGCTGAATCTGCGTCCGGCGGAACCGGATTGGGAGGGGCGCGACCGGTGCCTGCTCTCGATCGGCCACTACGCGATCGCGCTGTACGCGGCGCTGGCCGAGGCGAAGTTCATCCCCGTGGAGGAACTCGACACCTACGCCACCGACGACTCCCGGCTGCCGATGTCCGGCATGGCCGGATACACGCCCGGTATGGAGATCTCCGGCGGCTCGCTCGGCCACGGGCTCGGCATCGCGGTAGGAAAGGCATTGGGATTGCGCCGCAAGGACAATCCCGCGTTCGTCTACAACATCCTGTCGGACGGTGAACTCGACGAGGGCTCCACCTGGGAGGCCGTCCAGACCGCGGCGCATTTCCAGCTCGACAACCTCATTGCCGTGGTCGACATGAACAACCAGCAAGCCGACGGTCCGGCCCAGTCGATGCTGGGCACCGAACCAGTGCACGACAAGTTCACGATCAACGGGTGGGACGTGCGCCGCGTCGACGGCCACGACATCCCGGCGATCGTCGAGGCTATCGAGGATCTGCGCGCACGCCGCGGCAAGCCCAAGGCGCTGATCTGCGACACGATCCTCGGCAAGGGCGTCGCGATGTTGCAGAGCCGCGACAAATTGCACTTCATGCAGGTCGCCCCGCAGGAATGGGCGCTTGCTCACCAACAGCTCGATGAGGGGTTCCGATCATGACCACCGCCACACCGAAGAAGCGGCTCACCTCCGACGCGATGATCGCCTCGATTGCCGAGGGCGACAAGGTCGTTCGCGCGCCGTTCGGGCATGCGCTGCTCGCCGCCGCGAAGGACAACCCGCTCATCGTCGGGTTGAGCGCCGATCTCGCGAAATACACCGACATGCACATCTTCCGCGATGCGATGCCGGACCGGTTCTATCAGGTCGGCATGGCCGAGCAGGTGCTGATGGGCGCGGCCGCCGGGCTCGCCGAGGAAGGGTTCATCCCGTTCGCGTCGACGTACTCGGTGTTCGCGACCCGGCGGGCCTACGACTTCATCTGCCTCGACATCGCCGAACGCATGCTCAACGTCAACATCGTCGCCGCGCTGCCCGGTCTGACGACCGGTTACGGTCCCAGCCACCAGGCCACCGAGGACATCGCGATCCTGCGCGGCATGCCGAATCTGACGATCGTCGACCCGTGCGACTCCGTCGACATCGAACAGGCGGTGCCGCAGCTCGCGGCGAGCCCCGGACCCACCTACCTGCGGTTGCTGCGCGGCGCCGTGCCGACCGTGCTCGACGAGTACGACTACACGTTCGAGCTCGGTAAGGCCGCCAAACTCCGCGACGGCAACGAGGTGCTGTTCATCTCGTCGGGTCTGATGACCGAACGTGCGCTGCAGGCCGCGGCACAGTTGGAGGCCGACAACATCGGTGTCGCGGTCGTGCACGCACCGACGATCAAACCGCTCGACGAGGCCACGATTCTCGCCGAGATCGCCAAGGACCGCCTGGTGTTCACGCTCGAGAACCACTCGGTCGTCGGCGGATTGTTCGAATCGGTCGCGTCGGCCCTGGTACGCAACGGCGTATCGCGTCAGGTGTCGCCGATCGCGTTGCCCGACGAATTCCTCGTCGCCGGAGCGCTGCCCACGCTCTACGACCGCTACGGCGTCTCGACCTCCCGAATCGTGGAACGGGTGAAATCCGCCCTCTGAACCGCCCCCGTCCTCCGGGGCGGGTAGGCAAGATCGAGCCGTATCTACTCGATCGGTGAAGCGAGGTCTGCATGGCGGGTGTGGTGGTGACGGGTGCGGCGTCCGGGATAGGCCGGGCCAGCGCAGCGGCATTGATCGCCGATGGCCGTCGGGTTGCGTTGTGGGACATCGCACCCGACGTTCGTTCGGTGGCCGAGGAATTCGGGATGCCCTGGGCCGTGGTCGACGTCTGTGATACCGAAGCGCTGTCCGCCGCGGTCGACGAGGCCGCCGGTGCGCTCGACGGGATCGATGGTCTGGTGCATGCCGCCGGGCGCGTGATCCCCGAACCGGTGGGCGCCTACACGCAGGAATCCTGGGACGCGGTGCTCGATGTGAACCTGCGTGCGCAGGCGTTGCTCATGCAATTGCTGCTGCCGCATCTGCAGAAGTCCGCGAGCGACGGTGCAGCGCCCGCGGTCGTCGGTATCTCCAGCATCGAGGGACTTTCGGCCAACCCGTTCATACCGGCCTACTGCGCGTCCAAGGCCGGGTTGCTCGGCATGACGCGGTCCATGGCTGCGCAGTTGGGGCCCTTGGGTATTCGCGTCAACGCGGTATGCCCGGGCTTCATCCAGACGCCGATGCTCCAGATCGCCCTTGACGTCGAGGAGGTCCGCGTCGGCTTCGAGCAGGCCGCACCGCTGGGCCGGCTCGGCCAGCCCGACGAGGTCGCCGCCGCGGTGGCCTTCTTGATGTCGCCGAAGGCGTCGTTCGTCACCGGAACGTATCTCGTGGTCGACGGGGGAGTGACCAGCCGTCACGCGTAGGTCTACGGCTCCGGTCGGCCGTCCGCCAGGGCGGTGACCTCCGCACGGCGTGCGCGCTGGGCGAGGACGAGCGTCCACGCGCTGAGGCAGCACAGCGCCGCGGCCGTCACGAAAACCGATTGGAAGCCACCGAATCCGGTGCCTGCGACACCGGCAAGCAGCGGGCCTGCCGCGCGTGCGGCGACGACGAATGCGCCGAGCACGCCATTGATACTCGGATAGTTCGCGGGGCCGTAGTATTCGGCCACCAGCGTGCCGCGCACCAGCGCTTCCAGTCCGAATCCGAGACCGAACAACACCACGAACACCACGACGGTGACGGTGGCCGTCGAGTCCGTACCCGTCACGAACAGCAGCAGGGCGATCGCCACGCCTTGGCCGAAGAACAGCAGTGCGGTGATCAGATGCTGTGACATCCGGCCACGTAAGGCGATGACGATCAGCCGGCCTGCCACCTGGAACAACCCGACACTGCCTGCGGCCAGCGCGGCGGTGGACAACGAGTAGCCACGGTCGGTCAGAAAGGCGACAAGCACCACACTGACCGCGAACTTCGCGGCGGTGCTCATTACCAGGCACAGTGTCATCCACCGGAATGACTTGCTGCGCAACGCCACCCGTGAGCTTCCGGCGACGTGGTGCGGTTGGGGTGGCCGTGGCACGCGGGCGCCGTCAGGGTGGAGGCCGAGATCGGCCGGTCTGCGGCGAAGCAGCATGCCGTGCACCGGAAATCCGATGAGTGCGGCGATGCCGGCCAACACCACAAGGGACTGTCGCCAACCGAACGTGTCGACCAGAACGGCGGTCAGCGGTACGAACATGACGCTGGCCAATCCGCCGAACACCGTGAGGATGAGGACGGCGCGCGGGCGCAGTCGGTCGAACCAGGCCGCGGTCACCGCGAATGCCGGTTCGTACAACGTCGTGGCCATCGCGAAACCGCCGATGAGGAAGACGGCGTAGAACACCGGCACCGAATCGACCGCGGACCACAACAGCAACATGACCACGGTGGCGACGGTGCCCGCCGTCATCACGCCGCGCGCTCCGTGTACCTGCAGAACGCGCCCTACGGGGATTGCGAGCAGTCCGGAGATGAACACGCCCGTTGCGTACGCGGCGTTGAGTTCGGCCAGCGACCACCCGAGTTCGGCGCGCATCGGCACGATCAGAACCGAGAACGCATAGATCAGCACACCCCACGACACGAGTTCGGTGGCGCTGAGCCCGCCGAGCATCAACCAGCCGTAGAAGGGACGAAAGGGCCGCTGTCTCATCGTGTTCAGGTCTTCTGTTCGCTATAGCGAATTAATTGCGTACTATAGTATACGTGAATCTTGCGGTGCTGGGTGAGCGGATTCAGTCATTGCGTGCCGACCGCGGGCTGACGTTGCGCGAACTCGCCGATCGCTGCGACGTCAGTGTCAGCATGTTGTCGTCGGTGGAGCGCGGCGACAAGGCTCCGACCGTCGTGGTGCTGGACCGAATCGCCGGCGGTCTCGGTATCCCGCTCGCGGATCTGGTCGCCGAGCCCGACGCCACGCGAATCGTGGTGCGCCGCGCCGCCGATCAGGATCGCATCGACGAGCCGGGCGGGTGGCAACGCACCATCCTCAGCCCGGTCGTGCCGGGCGTGAACTTCGAGTGGATTCGCAGCACGCTGCCGCCCGGCTGCGATGCCGGCACATTCCCCGCGTACGCGTCAGGTTCGCACGAGTTCGTCGCGGTGCAGAGCGGAACGCTGACCATGACGGTGGGACCCCACGAGGTCACCCTGTCGGCGGGTGATTCGATCTACTTCGCCGCGGATTGCCCGCACGGTTACGCCAATCACGGCCAAACGCGGTGCGTCTATCACGTCGCCGCGCTCATCATGCGGCCACGTGGGCCGGGTACCGGCCGGGCGGTCACCCGACCTTCTGCGCAGTAGCCTCGGCGCGCACGCGGTCGGACGGTAGCAGGCTGACGCTGACGACCGAGATCACCGAGACCGCAACGAGATACCACGCGATCGCGTCGCTGGAACGGGTCGATGCGTACAGCGCCGCGGCGATCGTCGGTGCGAACGCCGAGCCGACCACCTGTGACAGGGTGTAGCCGATCGACACCCCGCTGTAGCGCACGTCGGTGTCGAACACGAGGCTGAACAACGCTCCGGTGACTCCGGCGGCCGGAGCCATCGCAAGGCCGAACACCAGCACCAGCGCGACGCCGAAGAGCACCGGACTGCCGGTGTCGATCATCGCGAACACCGGGAACACCGAGAGCGCCATGAGGACGACGCCGATCAGGAACAGCCGTTTTCGGCCGACGGAATCCGACCACGCGCCGAACACCGGATAGGTCACGACGGCAACCAACGCCGCGACGAACACGCCGAAAAGTGCTGCTGTCCGGTCGATTCCGGCCGCCACGGTCGCATACGACACCAGGTACGCGACACAGATGTAGGCGAACACGCCCTGCGACAGATAGGCGCCGGCGACCAGGACGATCTGGCGCCAGTGCCGGCGGAACGCCGCCACGATGGGCATCCGGGTGACCGCTGAATCCGCGACAACCGCGACGAATTCGGGGCTTTCGGTGAGTTTGAGCCGGATCACCAGGCCGATCACGATGAGTACCGCGCTGAACAGGAAGGGTACCCGCCAGCCCCAGGCCAGGAACTGGTCGTCGGGCAGCTGCGACACCAGGAAGAACGCGAGCGTGGCCGATGCGGTCCCGGCGGGCGCGCCCATCTGCGGGAACGCGCCGTAGAAGCCGCGCCGTCCGGCCGATGCGTGCTCGACGGCCATCAGTGTCGCACCGCCCCATTCACCGCCGACGGCAAACCCCTGGCACAGCCGCAGCAGCGTGAGTAGAAGCGGAGCGGCCAGCCCGATCTGGGCGTAGGTGGGCAGGATGCCGATCAGCACGGTCGAAACACCCATGCCGACAAGGGAGTACACCAGCATGCGTTTGCGGCCGATGCGGTCGCCGAAATGCCCGAACACGATGCCGCCCAGTGGCCGGGCGATGAACCCGACGCCGAACGTGGCGAACGACAGCAGAACTCCGGCGGCAGGCGAGGCCTGCGGGAAGAACAGCTTGGGAAAGACGAGCGCCGCCGCCGTGCCGTAGATCAGGAAGTCGTAGAACTCGACGGTGGTGCCGATGAAGCTGGCCACCGCGACCCGCAGCGGCGACACCCGCGAGGCCATGTCGCCGTGTTAGTCGCTGGCCGGCAGTGGCTTGGCCTCTTTGAGGCTCAGTGCGGTGGTCCCGATCGACAGTGTGCCTGCGCCGGCCTTGGTGACGAGCACCTCGGCGCCGTTGTCGTCGACATAGCGCTTGCCCATCAGATTGCCGTCGGAGAACGCGGGGTCGAGTGTTGCGCCAGAATCTTTTTCGGCGTCCAGCGGGACCATCGCGACGCCACCGGCGCGCAGGTCGTCGAGACTGTCGGCGCTGCGCACGACGATCACCTGGGTATCGCACACCTGGCTCTGCAGGCGGGTGCCGTTCTTGATCACGATGCTGACTCCTTTGCGATGGGCTGAAGTTCGTCGACGAGTTGACGGCGCAACACTTTGCCGGTGGCGTTGGTGGGCAGTTCGTCGCGGAACACCACCCGGTCGGGTGTCCGCGATCCGCGGAGCTGCTTGCGCACGTGCTCCCGCAGCTCATCCGTATCTGGCGCGGCTCCCTCGGCCGGCACCACGACGGCCACGATGATCTGACCCCACTGCGGGTCCTCCGGCCCGACGACGGCCACGTCGCGCACGTCGGGGTGTTCGACCAGGACGTCTTCGATCTCGGCGGGCGCGATGTTCTCGCCGCCGCGGATGATCGTGTCGTCGGAGCGGCCGCCGATGAACAGGTAGCCGTCTTCGTCGAGCATCGCAACGTCTTTGGTGGGGAACCAGCCGTCGGCGTCGAGCACCGAACCGATCTCGGTGTACCGGCCCGACACCTGCTCGCCACGCACGAACAGCTCTCCGGTCTCGCCGGGACCCAGCACGGTGCCGTCGTCGGCGCGGATCTGCACCTCGATACCGGGCACGATCTGACCGACCGATCCGAGTCGGCGCGCGACGGCGGCGTCGTCCGCCGCCAGCGCGGCCCGGTGATCGTCGGGGCCGAGAACCGCGATGGTGGAACTGGTTTCGGTCAACCCGTAGGCGTTGACGAAGCCGACCCCCGGCAGCAGCTGCAGAGCCTTGCGGACCAAAGGCAGCGCCACCTTCGAGCCGCCGTATGCCAAGCTGCGCAGCGAGGGTAGCTCGGTCCCCGCCGTTGCGAGCGCGGTCACGATGCGGTCCAGCATGGTCGGCACGACGGTCGCCGACGTGACGCCTTCGGCCCGAACCAGTTCGACCCACCGGCCTGCGTCGAAGTTGCGGAGGTACACCATCTTGCGCCCGGCGTAGAGATTCGACATGGCCGCGCTCACGCCCGCGATGTGATACGGCGGAACGCAGATCAGGGCGGCGTCTTCGGGTGCGGCGGAATCGAATTCGACGGTCCCGGTGATGTAGCTGGTGAGGTTGTTGTGGGTGAGCTCGACGGCCTTGGGTCGCGATGTCGTGCCCGACGTGAAAAGCACGACTGCGACGGCGTCGGGGTCGGCGAACTCCGCTGCCGGCTCGGACGAACGCGCGGCGGCCAGGAACTCCTCGGAGGTGATCACCTGCTTACCCGCCCCGGCGACCACGTCGGCGTATTCGGCGTCGGCCACCACCAAGGGTTCGGGCAGGCGGTCGATCAGCTCGCGCAGGCCCTCGGCGCTGAGGCGGTAGTTGAGTGGCGTGAACGGCACACCGGCACGGGCCGAGGCGAACAGCAGCAGCGGCAGCATCACGCCGCCGGTGCCCACATAGGCGACGTGTGCGGCGCCCGATGCGGCGATCGTGCCTGCGCCGCCGTCGGCCAGTTCGCTCAAATCGCCGACGGACACGCGGATGTCGTCGGACACCACCGCGGTGCGGTCCGGGTTGCCCGACGACGCCATCTCGAGCAGCAGCGAGATACTCATAGGCCTTGTCCAGGTGCGTCGATGAAGATGTCGATGATCGGGTCGTCCCCGCCACCGTAGCGAGAGAGGTCGGTCGCGCCTGCCGCGGTCAGCACCTCGGAGTCGATGAAGGTCTGGCCGGTGACCTCGGCGGCCGGCCGCGACAGGATCTCGACGGCCGCGTCGGCCATGATCTCGGGGTCACGGGAACGTGACGCCATCTTGTCGCCCTCGGCCAGATTGGTGACGGCCGCGGTGGCGATGTAGGTCTCGGGCCACAGGCAACTGAATCCGATGCCCGGGTATTCGGCCGCCCAGCCCAGCGACAGCAGCGTCATCCCGTACTTCGACAGCGTGTACGACGGGTGGGCGCCCAGCCAGTAGGGGTTCATGTTCAGCGGCGGGGCGAGCGTCAGCACGTGCGCGTTCGTGGACTTCTTGAGATGGGGCAATGCCGCTTTGGTCAACAGGAACGTGCCGCGCACGTTGATGTCCATCATCAGGTCGAACTTCTTGACCGACAACGTCTCGGTCGGTTCGGTGGCGATCGCGCTCGCGTTGTTGACGACGATGTCGACCCCGCCGAAGTGGTCGACCGCGGTGTCGACCGCGCGCGCGACGTCCTCTTCCTTGCGCACATCGCCGACCACGGCGACGGCCTTGCCGCCCGCGGCCTCGACGTCGGCCACCGCGGTATGGACGGTGCCGGGCAGCTTGGGATGAGGCTCGGCGGTCTTGGCCAGCAGTACGACGTTCGCGCCGCGGCGGGCCGCGCCGAGCGCGATGGCCTTCCCGATGCCGCGGCTGCCGCCCGATACGACCAGCGTGCGGTCGGTGAATGACTCCTGCTGGCTGGACATTGGCCTCCTTGTTGCCACGCTACCCAAAGGGTATTGCCATTCTCATTCTTGGCAAGTGTCGTAATCATAAGCTGCGTGGTTCCGGGAATCGGTGCCGACCTGATCTTTCGGGCGACGGTCCGCGCCTCGTCGGTCCGGCGGGTCAAAGCCTTCCGGCCTGTATACGGCGCACATTTCCACCGCGCGGTATTGGCATTCTCATTTTTGGCAAGTACGTTATCGAGTGATGAGCGAGCAAGACGACCCTCGGGTAGAGACCCCATCGGGCATCCCGCTGGAGCCTGTCTACGGACCGGATGACCGGGCCGGCGATCCGCCGGCGCCCGGCACCTATCCCTTCACGCGTGGCAACTTCGCGTCCGGCTACCGCGGTAAGACGTGGACGTTCCGGCAGTACTCGGGCTTCGGCACCGCAGAGGAATCCAACCGCCGCTATCGCTACCTGCTCGACCAGGGCGGCACCGGATTGTCGGTCGCGCTGGACCTGCCCACGCAATGCGGGTACGACTCCGACGACGAGGAGTACGGGGAAGAGGTCGGCCGGGTCGGCGTCGCTGTGGACACGCTGGCCGACGCCGAGATCCTGTTCGACGGCATCCCGCTCGACAAGATCAGCACGAGCTTCACGATCAACGGCACCGCGGCGATCTTGCTGGCGTTCTATGTCGCTGCCGCGGAGAAGAAGGGCGTGCCGCGCGAGAAGCTCACCGGCACGATCCAGAACGACATCCTCAAGGAATACGCGTCGCGCGGAACCTGGATCTGGCCGCCGGAACCGTCGCTGCGGCTGATCGCCGACACCATCGAGTTCTGTGCCGCGGAAGTACCGCGGTTCAACGCGATCTCGGTGGCGGGCGCGCATTTCCGCGATGCCGGGGCCAACGCCGTGCAGGAGATGGCGTTCACGTTGGCCGACGGGGTCACCTACTGCGACACCGTGGTCGAGCGCGGGCGGATGAGCATCGACAAGTTCGCGCCTCAGATCTCGTTCTTCTTCTACACCCATGGCGACTTCTTCGAGGAGATCGCGAAATACCGTGCCGGCCGGCGGCGCTGGGCCACGATCGTGCGCGAACGCTACGGCGCGACGACCGACAAGGCGTCGATGTTCCGGTTCGGCTGCGTGTCCGGCGGCGCGTCGCTCTACGCCCCGCAGGCGCAGAACAATCTCGTGCGGGTGGCCTACGAGGCGATGGCCTCGGTGCTCGGCGGCGTGCAGTCGATGTTCACCGCCGCCTGGGACGAGCCGTTCGCGTTGCCGAGCGAGGAGTCCGCGACGCTCGCGCTGCGCACACAGCAGATCCTGGCCTACGAGACCGGCGTGACGAAGGTGGCCGACCCGCTGGGCGGGTCGTACTTCGTCGAGGCACTCACCGATGCCACCGAGGCCAAGATCATCGAGATCATGGACGATCTCGACAAGCACGGCGGCATGGTGCGCTGCATCGAGGACGGTTATCTGCAGGGTCTGATCGCCGACGAGGCGTTCAAGATCCACCAGGAGATCGAATCGGGGGAGCGGGCCGTTATCGGCGTCAACCGATTCGTCGCCGATGAACCACCGCCCGAGATCGCGACCTACGAACTCGACGCCGAAGGCCGCGACCTGCAACTCAAGCGGCTGACCAAGGTGAAGGCCGAGCGTGATTCGGCGCTCGTGAAACAGACGCTGGCAAGTCTTTCCGCAGCGGCCGAGGGAGACGACAATCTGATGCACAAGCTGATCGACTGCGCCAACGCCTACTGCACGGTGGGGGAGATGGTGTCGGCGCTCAAGGCAGTTTGGGGCGAGTTCCAGCAACCGGTGGTGTTCTAGCGATGCCGACACGAGTATTGGTCGCGAAGCCCGGTCTCGACGGGCACGACCGGGGTGCCAAGATCGTCGCCCGCACCTTGCGCGACGCCGGATTCGAGGTCATCTACACCGGCATCCGCCAGCGCATCGAGGACATCGTTTCGATCGCGCTGCAGGAAGACGTTGCCCTGGTAGGCCTTTCGATCCTGTCGGGCGCGCACGTGGCGCTGACGACCCGCACGGTCGAGGCGTTGCGCGCCGCCGATGCCGGTGACATCGCCGTCGTGGTGGGCGGCACGATCCCGCAGGGCGATGTGCAGAAGCTGCTCGACGCCGGAGCCGCCGCGGTGTTTCCGACCGGTACCGGCCTGGACACGTTGGTGACCGAGGTCCGTGCCCTGACCGAGAAGGTGAGCTGACATGCGATTGGGCGTGATGATCGGGGCCGAGCGCGGCGACATGGCCCGCAAGGTCAACAAGCTCGCGGCCGACATTCAGTGGGCCGAGGCCGCGGGCCTGGACAGCGCATGGATGCCGCAGGTGCCCGACGACTTCGACGCGCTCACGATGGTGACGCTCATGGCCGCGCACACGTCGACGATCGAACTGGGCACCGCGGTGGTACCGCTGCAGGCCCAGCATCCGATTGCCCTGGCGCGCCAGGCATTGTCCGTCCACGCTGTGACGGAGGGACGGCTGGCGCTCGGCGTCGGGCCGTCACACCACTGGATCATCCGCGACATGCTGGGCCTGCCGTATGAGAAGCCGGCCGCCTACACGCGTGACTATCTCGAAGTGCTCAACGCCGCGCTGGCCGGGCCCGGACCCGTCGACGTCGAGAACGGCACGTTCACCGTCCACAATCCGACCGCGCTCGCGGCGCAGCCGCCCATGCCGGTGCTCGTCGCGGCACTCGGTCCGGTGATGCTGCAGATCGCCGGCGAACTCGCCGACGGCACCGTGCTGTGGATGGCCGACGAAAAGGCCATCGGCGAGCACATCGCACCCAAGATCACCAAGGCCGCCGCCGACGCGGGTCGGCGGGCACCGCGGATCGTGGCGGGAATCCCGGTGTGCCTGTGTGCCACTTCGGAGATCGACGCCGCGAAGGAGCGCGCCAACCGGATCCTTGCCGAGGCCGAGACCTCGCCCAACTACCAGCGCCTGCTGGATCGCGGCGACGCCCGCAATGTCGGCGACCTGTGTGCGGCCGGTGACGCTGAAACGATCCTGCGGCAATTCCGCCGCTTTGCCGACGCCGGTGTGACGGACCTTTCGGTTCGGCTGCTGCCGATCGGGGACAACCGCGACGAGCTGATCGCGTCGAAGTACCGGACGCGTGAGGTGATCGCCGAGCTCGCCAAGCAGGTGCGATGAGCGCTTGCGCGAAGAGCCGAGGGCACAGATGACCGCGCCGCTTGCCGGCATTCGCGTGATCGAGGTCGGCGTCATGCTGGCCGGACCCTACGCCACGATGATGCTGGCCGATCTCGGCGCCGAGGTCATCAAGATCGAGCCGCCAGGCGGTGAGATCTCCCGCCAGGTCAGTGACAGTTACTTCGGGAGCCTCAACCGGGGCAAGCGCAGTCTGTGCCTCGACTTGGCTTCGGACGCCGGGCAGGCCAAACTCGCTGAGCTCGTGAGAGATTCGCACGCGCTGCTGGTGAACATGAAGCCATCGGTGATCCGCCGGCTCGGGCTCACCTATGACGCGCTGCGTCGCCACAACGAGAAGATCGTGTGTGTGGCCATGACGGGTTTCGGCCTGGACGGCGGCGACGACCCGGCGTTCGACTACGTGATCCAGGCTGCGACCGGGGTGGCGGCCATGACGGGTGATCCCGACGGCCCGCCGACGCTGCCCGGATATTCTTCGGCCGACAACTCGACGGGCCTGACGGCCGCGCTGGGCCTGTTGGCGATGATCGTGTCCGGGCAGGGCGGCCAGGTCGACGTCTCACTGCGTGACGTCATGCTGTCGCAACTGAACTACCGGGCGTCGGCCTATCTCAACGACGGGGCGGAGCCGCGTCGGTACCCGTACGGCGCGCATTCCTATTACGTTCCGGCGCAGCTCTTTCCGACGGCCGGCGGCTACCTGGCATTGTTCATCACTCACGACGGCTTCTGGAGGTCGTTCGCGGCCGAGGCCGGCGTGGCGGGCTTCGCGACGATGGCCGAGCGGGCTGCCCGGCGCGACGAGGTGCTCGACGTCGTGACCGCGGCACTGGCGGCCGACACCGCAGCGGGCTGGGAGGCGCGGCTCAAGCCGCTCAGAATTCCGGCCGCGGCGGTGCGCAGCCTGCCCGAGGCGCTGACGGCCACACCGGAGGTGCTCGTCACCGCTGGCGATTTCCGGTTGGTGGGCAACCCCATTCACGTCACCGGATACACGCCG
Source organism: Mycolicibacterium wolinskyi (assembly GCF_002101965.1). Lineage (GTDB taxonomy): Bacteria > Actinomycetota > Actinomycetes > Mycobacteriales > Mycobacteriaceae > Mycobacterium > Mycobacterium wolinskyi. Next base: position 214,472 of record NZ_LQQA01000009.1, on the reverse strand, counting down.
GATTACCGGCCGGCGCCGGTGTTCGACGAGTACGCCGAACAGGCTGCGGTTCAATCCTCGTCGTAGGACACCGTGATGCTGTCGCAATCCGGCACGGCCTGGCAGGTCAGCACGTATCCGTCGGCGACTTCGTCGTCGTCAAGTGCATCGTTGACCCGCATCGTCGCGGTGCCCTCGAGAAGCTTGGCCATGCACGTGCCGCAGTTACCGGCCTCGCACGAGAACGGCGGGGTCATGCCGGCTCGGCGGGCGCTCTCCAGGAGCGTTTCCCCCTGCCGCCGCGGCACCGATGCCTGCTCGCGGTCGAACACGATCGTGACCTTCCCGCCGGTTTCGCCGGCGGGCGTCGCTTCTGCGGTCATCTGACTCCCCTGCGCACTATCATTCTGACCCAGCGAGAATATCATTCTCCATAAATGATAGTATCTTCTCGGTCGGGTTTCCAGGTCGCTGCCGTCGTGGTGCGCAGTTCGGAGAGGGGTTGCGGCTCTTGACTGAAGACGCAATTGCTCCTGGCGTCAGCACCGATGTCGCGCTCGCCTTCGAGGACCGTGAGTTCACCCTCGCCGAACTGGACGCCCTCACCAGTGGCATGGCCACCACGCTGGAGCACCGCGGTGTGAAGCCCGGCGACCGGGTCGCGATCATGTCGTCGAACCGGCCGGAGTTCGTGGTGGCGTTACGCGCGATCTGGCAACTCGGCGCCGCTGCGGTTCTCGTCAGCCCGGCCTGGAAGGCCACCGAGGTGGGCCACGCCCTGACGCTCACCGGCGCCACACACGCCGTCGGTGACAACGCGGTGCTCGCCGAGCAGATGCCGATGTTGCATCTGGACGAGCCGATCACACCGGGCCTGCGGCAATTCGAGCCACCCGACCCCGCTGCCGACGCACTGTTCGTGTTCAGTTCTGGAACCACCGGGATGCCGAAAGCGGTGCGGCACACGCACGCCGGGTTCTCGGCCGCGATCCGGCATTGGCGGGACGCGCTCGGCCTCACCGCCGCCGATCGCATGCAGATCATGACGCCGCCGTCGCACATCCTGGGCCTGCTCAACATCGCCATGGTGCTCGACACCGGTGCCTGGATGCGGCTGCACCGCCGCTTCGACGTCGAACAGATGCTGCGCCACATCGAATCCGACCGCATCACCATCGAGATGGCCGTCGCACCAATCGCTTTGGCGCTCGCTGCGCATCCGGAGCTGGAGCGCTTCGACCTGTCCTCGCTGCGGTACGTCATGTGGTGCGCGACGCCGGTGACCCGAAGTGTCGCCGAGGCCGTCACCGAGCGGGCCGGCGTGCGGTGGCTCACGGCGTACGGCACCACCGAACTTCCCGTCATCGCGTGCAACCCGCTCACCGGAACCCGTATCGAAACGGTCGGCATCCCGGTGCGGGGAGTCGAGGTCCGGATCGCCGACGACGGCGAGATCCAGGTGCGTTCGGATTCGGTGATGGCGGGCTACCTGCCCGAGTCCGCGACCGCAGATGCGTTCGCCGACAACTGGTATCGCACCGGCGACATCGGCCATCTCGACGACGACGGCTATCTGCACATCACCGACCGCTCGAAGGAGATGGTCAAGGTGCGCGGTTTTCAGGTGGCCCCGGCCGAGGTCGAAGCCGTCTTGCACGGCCATCCCACGGTCGCCGACTGTGCGGTGTTCGGCGAGCCGCACCCGGTCGACGGGGAGGCCATCGTCGCGGCTGTCGCGACGAGTGCGCCGGTGTCAGCCGACGAATTGATCGGTCTGGTCGGTGCCCGCTTGGCGTCATACAAGCGGCCCAGCCGCGTTGAGTTCGTAACCGAAATACCGCGGTTACCTTCGGGAAAGGTATTGCGACGAGTGCTGAAGGAGCGGCATGGACGTCCGTCTGACGGCTGAACAGCAGCAGCTGCGAGAGGCCGCAGCGAAACTGGCCGACGATCTGGGACCGGGTTCGGTCCAGGAACTGTCGGATGAAAGCCGGATCGCCCGGTTGGAGAGCACCGTCGCCGCCACCGAGTGGCGCACGCTGCGGGCCGACGGAGCCTCCGGGGTTGAGGTGGCGATCGTCGCCGAGGAATTTGCGCGCGGTCTCGTCGACGTGCCGTTCCTCGGTCCGGTGCTCGCCGACGATCTGGGCCGCCGGCTGGGCCGGGAGATCGAGGTCGGGACGGCTGAAGCCGCTGCCCCTGGCGTCGACCTGACGCGCAGCACCGTCGGCGTCGACGAGTCGCCCGCCGCGTTGACCGAGCTGTCGGCCGACGACGCGCTGCGCTGGCACGCGCTGGCCCTGGCGACCACGAGTGCCGACCTCGTCGGCGCGGCTCGCGGCGCGCACGCACTGGCGGTCGATTACGCGAAGGTGCGCGAACAATACGGCTCGACCATCGGCTCGTATCAGGCGATCGCGCATCTGCTGGCCGAGTCGCTCGCGTTGATCGAAGGTTCGGTGAGCGTGCTGCGCCACGCCGCCTGGGCCGTCGACGAACTGCCCGCCGCGGAGACTGTGCGGGCCGGGCGGATCGCCAAGATCTACTGCGCGCGGGCGGCTCGGACGGTGTGCGAGACCGCGATCCAGGTGCACGGCGGCATCGGGAACACCTGGGAATGCCTGGCGCACGTCTATCTGCGGCGCGTGCTGACTTCGACCGAGCTGTGGCCTGTCGTACTGGAGGAGATCGATCTTGGATTTTCGTGATTCACCCGAGGAAGCGGCATTCCGGGACCGGTTGCGGGCCTGGCTCGCCGACAACGCGGCGTCGTTCAAGGCGTCGGGTGACGACTACTGGTCCCGTCAGGGGGAGTGGCATCAAGCCCTTTATGCCGCAGGGTTTTTCGGTACGTCATGGCCGAAGGAGTTCGGCGGTCAGGAATTACCGCCCGTCTACGACGTGATCGTCGACGAGGAACTCGCGCGTGCCGGTGCGCCGCCGCGGCCCAGCCTCGGCTACCTCGTCGTCGGTTTGGGACATCACGGCAGCAAGGAACTGCAGCAGCGGTTCCTGCCCGGCATGATCAACGGGACCGAGCGCTGGTGCCAAGGCTTCTCGGAGCCCGGGGCCGGCTCGGATCTGGCGTCACTGACCACCACGGCCACGCGTGACGGCGACAACTACATCATCAACGGTCACAAGATCTGGACGAGTTACTCCGATGTCGCCGACTGGTGTCTGGTGCTCGCCCGCACCGACAGGGGTGTGCCGCGGCACAAGGGCATCTCGGCGTTCATCGTCTCGATGCATCAGGACAGCATCGAGCAGCGGCCACTGCAGATGATCAACGGCGTCACCACCGAGTTCGGCCAGGTGGCCTTCGACGGCGCGGTCGTGCCTGCGTCGCAGATGGTCGGTGAGCCCGGTGACGGCTGGCGGCTGGCCATGACCGTCGTCAGCCATGAGCGCGAACCGTCAACCCTCGGCTACTCGGCACGCTACGGAAAACTGGTGCGCGAGATGGCCTCTCGGGTTGACGGCAGGGCGCCGGAAGAGTTGGCCTGGGCCGCCGTTCAGGCCGAGATGCTCCGACTGCACGTGCGCCGTCGGCTGTCCGAACAGCTCGACGGCATCAGGCACGGCCCGCAGGGCTCGCTCGACAAGCTGCTGATGACCTGGGTCGAGCAGTCGGTCGGGCACGCCGCGCTCGCGGTGACCGGAACGAAGGACCCCGAGCTGCTCAGCGCCTACCTCTACAGCCGCGCGCAGAGCGTCATGGGCGGCACGTCGCAGATCCAGAAGAACATCATCGCTTCGCGAATCCTGGGATTGGGGGTCTGAAATGTACGGAATGCCAGACGAGATCGACGTCCGGGCCGATGGCGGCCTGCGCATCATCACGCTGAACCGGCCCGATGCGCTCAACGCCGTCAACGACAACTTGCACGTCGGCCTCGCGCATCTGTGGGAGGCGCTCAACGAGGATGCCGACGCGCATGCGGCCGTGATCACCGGTGCGGGCCGCGCGTTCTCGGCCGGCGGCGATTTCAACTACCTCGACGAGTTGCGGCGCGACGAGGCCCTGCGCCAGAAGACGATCAAGCACGGGCGCGATCTCGTGATCGGCATGCTGCGGTGCCGCATCCCGGTTATCGCCGCGGTCAACGGTCCGGCGGTCGGGCTCGGCTGCAGCCTCGCCGCGCTCTCCGACATCGTCTACATGGCCGAGACGGCGCACTTCGCCGATCCGCATGTGCAGATCGGGTTGGTGGCCGCCGACGGTGGCCCGCTCGTGTGGGGTTCGCAGATCAGCCTGTTGCAGGCCAAGGAGTTCGCGCTCACCGGGGTGCGGATCAAGGCCGAGCGCGCGGTCGAGCTCGGGCTGGCCAACCACGTCGTCGCCGACCCGCTGGCCGAGGCGATCGCATGCGCCAGGAAGCTCATGGACCTGCCGAAGCAGGCGGTCGAGGCGACCAAGCGGTTGATGAACATCCAGCTCGAGCAGCGGGTGATGGCCTCGCTCGATTACGCCAACCTCGCGGAGTACGTGTCCTTCGGCACAGCCGACTTCAACAAGATCGTCGACGGCCTCATCGCCCCCAAGTCCTGACTGTTTTTTGGGTGGTCTTTTTGCACCGCGAGCGACCGTGTTTGTACGCCGACACACCGAGGCGGCGTGGCATTTGGCGGTCGCTCGTGGCGGGTGAGCGACCGCGTGTCGGTGCATCTGGCGGCGTGTCGGTGTACAAACACGGTCGCTCGCGGTGCAAGGCAACCCGCAAAGAAATCAGAGGGTGAGGGACTCGGAACGCTGCACGGTTCCGGTCACGCCGGCGGCGTTCTGGCGGGCCAGCAGTACCGCGGCGTGCGCCATGGCTTCGGGCGGTTCGACCATCTCGGGTGGGATCTGAAGCCCGCCGCCACCGGCTTGCCAGCCTTCGGTGAGGACGACGCGGGACGGGCTGAGACAGTTGACGGCGATGTTGTCGGCGCGCAGGTCCGCCGCGAGCCCGAGGTAGAGCCGCTCGGCGGCGGCCTTCGACACCCAGTAGGCGTTGGCACCGTGTTCGATCATGTCGACGCCGGTGGTGGTGATCGCGATGAGCGACCCGCCACCGCGGGCCCGCACGTGCGGGATCACGGCCTTGGTCACCAGGAACACCCCGGTGAGGTTGACGTCGAGGCACAGCTGCCAGCGTTTGAGCGGCGTGGTCACGATCGGTCCGAGCCACAGCACCCCGGCGTTGGCCACCAGGATGTCATGCCGCCGAACGCCGAAACAGCGGCGGCGACAGCCTTGTTCACCGAATCCTCGTCGGTGACATCGCATGCCACCGGTAGCGCGCGCCCGCCGGCGTCGTTGATCGCCGACGCCACCGAGCCGATCGTGCCGGGCAGCTTGCCTCGCTCCTCGGAGCGTGCGGCCACCGCGACAGCGGCGCCCTCGGCCGCGAGCGCGGCCGCGACCGTCGCCCCGATGCCACGGCTGGCGCCCGCGACGAATGCGACCTTGCCGGCGAGCGACGTCACGCCCGGATCACTTCGGCGGGAACCGGAGCGCCCCGTCGAGGCGGATGACTTCGCCGTTGAGGTAGTCGTTTTCGACGATGCTCTGCGCCAGTTGTGCGTACTCGACCGAGCGGCCCATGCGCTTCGGGAAGGGCACCTGCGGACCCCAGTACTGCTCCAACTGGTCGGCCGCCTTGCCGTATGCGGGGGTGTTGATGGTGCCCGGCGCGATCGTCACGACCCGGATGCCCAGCGGTGAAAGATCGCGCGCGGCAACGAGAGTCATACCCAACACACCGCCCTTGGCCGCCGAATACGGCAGCTGGCCGACCTGCCCCTCGTACCCGGCGATCGACGCGGTGTTGATGATCACGCCGCGCCCGCCCTCGTCGAGCGGCTCGGTCTTGGCGATCGCGGCCGCCGACAACCGCATCACGTTGAACACCGCGGTGAGGTAGAACTCGATGGTCTTCTTGAAGCCCTCGAGGTCGAGTGGGGACCCGTCCTTGCCGACCAGCCGGCCGCCGCTGGCCGGGCCGCCGTGTGTGTCGACCGAAATGCGCAGTGGGCCGAGCGATTCGGCCTCGGCGATCGCGGCGAGCACCGACTCTTCCGAGGTGGCGTCGGTGCGGACATAACGGATGCCGAGCTCTTTTTCGAGTTCGGCGCCCTTCTCGTCGGCGACATCGGCGACGACCACCTTCGCGCCCGCACCGTGCAAACGGCGGACGGTCGCCTCGCCAAGGCCACCTGCACCACCGACGACGAGCGCGGAGCTACCGGTGATCTGCATATGGTTCCCCTTCTTGCAACGCGGACTCTCGGACTGAGAGAATAGCATTCTCATACCGGGTGAACCAGGGAGTGATCAATGCCTGAAGCCGTCATCGTGTCCGCGCTGCGCACGCCCATCGGCACCGCCAAGAAGGGCACGCTGCGCGATACGGACGCCTACGCCCTGGCCGATCACGTGGTGCGCGCCGCGGCTGCCGACATCACCGCGCCGATCGACGACGTGATCCTGGGCGAAGGTCTCTACGGCGGCGGGGTGATCGCCCGGCACGCCGCGATCACCGCGGGCTTGACGTCGGTGCCGGGCCTGTCGAACAACCGGCACTGCGCGGCCGGCCAAGCTGCCGTGCAGAGCGCGGCCGCGAGCATCCGGGCCGGGATGGACCAGTTGATCCTGGCCGGCGGCGTGAATTCGGCGTCGACCTCGCCGCGGTTCATACGGGCGACGAGCAGCGCCAAAGACGCCGAATGGGCGGGGTGGTTCCCGCCGACCCATCCCGACCGGCCGGACGCGCCGAACATGGACATGTCGATCACGGTCGGCTGGAACGCAGCGGTCAAGGCCGGTGTCAGCCGCGAGGATATGGACGAGTGGGCGCTGGGCTCTCACCAGAAGGCCATCGCGGCGATCGACGAGGGCCGGTTCAAGGAGGAGATCGTCGCGATCGAAACCCCGCACGGGCTCTTCGACACCGACGAACATCCGCGCCGCGACACCACGCTGGAGAAGCTTGCCGCCCTCAAACCCCTGCATCCCGAGATCGAGGGCTTCTCCATCACCGCGGGCAACGCGTGCGGCGCCAACGACGGGGCAGCGCTGTTGACCGTCGCGAGCGACAAGCTCGGCCTGCCGGCACTGGCCACGATCAAGGCGTGGGCGTCCGTGGGCGTCGACCCGGCTTCGACCGGCCTCGCCCCGGTCGAGGCCATCACCAAAGCGCTTGGCCGAGCGCGGCTTTCACTGTCGGACGTGACCCTGTTCGAGATCAACGAGGCGTTCGCGTCGATGTGTGTGGCCACCATCAAGCTGCTCGACATCGATCCCGCGATCGTCAATGTCAGCGGCAGCGGTTGCTCGCTCGGCCATCCGGTCGCCGCGACCGGGGCGCGCATGCTGGTGACCCTCGTGCACGAGTTGCGTCGCCGCGGCGGTGGCATCGGCGTTGCCGCGATGTGTGCGGGCGGGGGGATGGGATCGGCGACGGTCATCGAGGTGGACGGAGCGGCGGCGACATGGGGCACTGCTCCGTAGAGTCGGGCCGCATGACCATCGAAGAGCTCATCAGCGCGGCACGGGACGGATCGATGCGCGCCGTCGGTCGATTGCTCAGCCTGGTCGAAAGTGACCGTCGCGCTGAGGTTCTCGCCCACCTCGAGCCGGCGGCGCCACGTGTCATCGGCGTGACCGGCCCGCCCGGTGCCGGAAAGTCGACCACGGTCGGGGCGATGGTCGGGGCGTATCGCGCGCGCGGGCTGCGGGTGGCGGTGCTGGCGGTCGACCCGTCATCGCCGTACAGCGGTGGCGCGCTGCTCGGTGATCGCATTCGGATGGCCGCGCACATCAACGATCCCGACGTCCTGATCCGCTCGGTGGCCACGCGCGGGCACCTCGGCGGGCTGGCCGCCGCGGTGCCTGCCGCGATCCGGCTGTTGGCCGCGTTGTCCTACGACGTCATCGTGTTGGAGACGGTGGGTGTGGGGCAGTCGGAAATCGAGATCGCCGCGATCGCCGACCCGACCGTCGTGATCCTCAACCCCGGCGCCGGTGACGCGGTGCAGGCCGCCAAGGCCGGTCTGCTCGAGGTCGCCGATCTGGTGGTGGTCAACAAAGCCGATCGGGACGGTGCCGACCAGACTGTTCGCGATCTGCGCGCCGAGACCAGTGCCCCGGTCCTCAAACTCGTTGCGGCACAGGGGGAGGGGCTCACCGAGCTGGTCGAGGCGATCGATGCCCACCACCGAGCCGACACCGCGCAGCGGCGTCAGGCCCGGGCCCGCAGCCAGATCCTGTCACTCGCACAGACATTGCTGAGCAACCACACCGAACTGGACCGGCTTGCGGCGGCCGTCGCCGATGGTTCCAGCGACGCCTATACCGCCGCAGAGCAGTTGTTTGCCGGCTCAGTCGGATGATTCCGGAAGCGCGAGGATGCGCCGCATCGTCTGCACCAGTTCGGTGCGCAGGGTGTCGTCGTCGATATCGGCCACCAACGGGTGCATGACGGCGACGCTGATGACACCCGACAACATCGCGGCGTGGACGCGCGCTGTGCTGCCCGCCTGATCGCCGAGCATCGCTGCGTACAGCCGGTCGATGAACTGCTGGAACGGTTCGTGTTCGGCCAGCAGGCGCACCACGACGGGGTCGAACTGCAGCGTGCTCGCCGCGCGGCGCCGCTGCACGGCCATGTCGATCACGCGGGTCAGCAACACCTCACGGGCGCGGGTCGGCGAACCTTCGGCCTCGGCGGCTTCGAGTGCTTCCTCCAGCTGCCCGAGTTCGCGCTCGGTCAGCGCGATGACGATCGCTTCCTTGGTTTTGAACTGGTGGTAGACAGCGGCTTTCGTGACCCCGATCGCATCGGCGATCATCTGCAGCGAAGTACCGCCCACCCCGTGCTCGGCGATGAGCTCGAGCGCCGCATCGAGAATGCGGGTCTGCGCGGGGCTGCGCGGCGTCCAGATCACGACACGACAGTAACCGTTCAGCTCACCGATTTGCCGGTGGCCGCGGCGAAGCCGCTGCGATAGCCGAACACCATGGCCGGCCCGAGCGTGCCACCCGCACCGCCGTAAGCCTTGCCGGTCACCCCGGCCATGGCGTTGCCCGCGGCGAACAGCCCGGGAATCGGGGCGCCGCTGACGTGCAGGACACGGCCGTCACGGTCGGTGCGCGGGCCGCCCTTGGTACCCATCGCACCCACCTTGACCGGCACCGCGTAGTACGGCGCGGTGTCGATCGGCCCGAGCGTCTGACCGGCCGGGGTGGCCGCCGTCGTGTCACCCCAGTACCCGTCGTACGCGCTCGAACCGCGCCCGAAGGCGGAATCCGTCTCGGCGGCGACGTCGGCGTTCCACTGCCGCAGCGTGGCGGCGAGCCCGTCGGCGTCGATACCCGTCTTGGCCTCGAGCTCGGTGAGATCGGCCGAGGCGCAGAACCACTCCGGTGCCGGGTCACCCGGTTCGACGCCGAGGAACCCGTAGCGCTGCAGGTGCACGGAGTCGAACACGATCCAGGCCGGATCGTTGGCGTAACCGGCCTTCGGGTCGAGGTACTGGAACGGGCCTGCCATCGAGTTGTATTCACCGGCCTCGTTGACGAACCGCCTGCCGGCCCGGTTGACGATGATGCTGCGGGGGCGGGTGCGCTCCAGTCGCACACTGCGGCTGCGCGGATGGCCGTCGACGGTGTCGCCGGGAATCTGCACGACCGGAACCCACCACGCCTCACCCATGTTCGCGAGGTCGGCCCCGTGCGCCATCGCCATGCGCAGCCCGTCGCCGGTGTTGTTCGGCGGCGAGACCGGCCCGTGCATGGGTCCGCGCAGGTACGCCTCGACGAGCTTGGGATCCCATTCGAAGCCACCGGTCGCCAACACGACGCCACTGCGAGCCCGCACACGAATATCGGTGCCGTCAACGCTGATTCGCACGCCGGTGATTCCGGTCGAGTCGGCGAGCAGTTCGATCGCCCGCGCCCCGGTGACCGGCTTGACCCCACGATCGAGCAGCCCGCGCAACAGCCCGGCGATCAGCGCGGTGCCCGCGACACAGAGGTCGGCGTTCGGGTCGTCGAACGCCGCATGGATGCGGGCCCTGGTCTCCGCGTCGATGCCGACATTGCTGAAATCCGCTGGGAACGAGGTGATCCGGTCTCGCCATTCCTCCAGCCGGGCCAGATCGACCGGGCCAGCGCTCAACGAACGACCGCCACCGGGCCGTCCGCCGGGAAGCTCGGGCTTGTAATCGGGGAACCCTTCGGCGACGGCGAACCGCAGCTCGCTGTGTGCCTCGACGAAGTCGAGCATGGCCGGACCCGTGCGGACGAAGGTCTCGACCAGTTCGGCATCCATGTAGCCGAGTGATTGGGCGCGTAGGTAGGCGAGCGCATCGTCGACCGGCAGCGGTTCGTCGGCGCGGTCGTGTGCCGGGATCCAGACGATTCCGCCCGACACGGCGGTCGTCCCGCCGACGGTCGGCGCTTTTTCGTACACCGCGACCGACGCGCCGCTGACTGCGGCGGTCAGCGCGGCGGTGAGCCCGGCTCCGCCGCTGCCGAGTACTACGACGTCGACTTCGTCATCGAACGAGACGTCCCGATCGGTCATGTGCGCATAGCCTTTCAGTGCAGTATTGCCGAGAGTTCGTGTGCCGCAAGGACCACCGCGTCCTTGCCGTCGAGTACAACGTCTTCGCGGTGCGAGATGAGATTGATGCATGTGGGCGGTGACGGCGGGCGTCGTCGTACCGGGACCGCCAGACCGTAGGTGTTCGGCTCGATCTCGCCGTGGGTGATCACCCAACCCTGTTCGCGGGTCTGACGGACGAGGTCGCGCTCGCCGGGCCGCGGCGGCATGCTCGCCAGCAACGCCACCCCCGCCGCGCCGCGGTCGAGCGGATGGCGGCTGCCCTCGTGGAACGACAGTTGGTAGAACACCTGGGTCGGCACGATGACTGCGATCGCCACCTGTTGATCGCCCTCGGCGACCAACAGCGAGACCGTCGTACCGAGTTCATCGGCGAGGGCCCGCAGTCTCGGCACGCTGAGTTGGCGCAGATTGTTGTCATAGGACGAGCCCAGCACGGCCAAGGCCGCCGCCGGCCGGTACCGGCCGTCCTCACCCTTTGCCACGTAACGGAATTGGCTCAACGTGGCGAGCAGCCGATACGCGATCGTCCGGTGTGCCCCGAGGTGGTCGGCGACCTGTTGGACGGTCAAACCGGTTGGTGCGCTGGCAATGGCCGAAAGTGCGCTCAACCCACGCGCCAGGGTCTGGGAACCCGGAGCGCCGTTGGGTGCGCCGTCAGTGCTCGACTGGCTGGCCTTGGCCGGCATCGCGCCCCTCCTTGACAGATAGATCTACGAGAGTGATGCTCTGATAATAATGCACGCAGTTGTGCGATAAATGAGCAAAGTGCTTACAAAATTGGAGAATGAAATTCTCTTGTCGACCTCCAGAGAGGGGACCATGACAAGCACTGCCGTCGAGTTCGAGAGCGTGTGGAGTGATCTGCAAGGCGTCGCGTTCTCGCAGGGCTACCTGGACGTTGGCGGGGTGCGCACGCGGTACCTCCATGCCGGTGATCTGAATCTTCCCGCGCTGGTGTTGTTGCACGGATCCGGCGGTCACGCCGAGGCGTACGTGCGCAATCTCGAATCCCATGCCGAGCACTTCTCGACGTGGTCGATCGACATGCTCGGACACGGCTACACCGACAAGCCGGGGCATCCATTGGAAGTGGCGCACTACGTCGAGCATCTGGTGGGCTTTCTCGACGCGATCGGCGCACCGCGCGCTCATATTTCGGGTGAATCGCTCGGTGGTTGGGTGGCCGCCCGCGCGGCGGCCGACCATCCCGACCGTGTCGACCGGCTCGTGCTCAATACCGCGGGCGGGTCGCAGGCCGACCCCGAGGTGATGAAACGCATCATCACCCTGTCGATGGCCGCGGCCGAGAACCCGACCTGGGAGACCGTGCAGGCGCGCATCAAATGGCTGATGGCCGACAAGAGCAAGGACTATGACGACATCGTCGCGAGCCGTCAGCGCGTCTACCGCCAGCCCGGGTTCGTCTCGGCGATGAGCGACATCATGGCCTTGCAGGATCCCGAGATCAGGGCGCGAAACCTACTGGGGGAGAAGGAGTACGGGTCCATCACCGCACCGACCCTGGTGGTGTGGACGAGTGACGACCCGACCGCCGACGTCGCGGAAGGACGCCGGATCGCGTCGATGATCCCCGGTGCCAGGTTCGAGGTGATGCCCGGATGCGGGCACTGGCCCCAGTACGAGGACCCCGCGACGTTCAACCGGCTGCACCTCGACTTCCTGCTGGGGCGCGCGTGACCGCAACGCAAGTCGATGTCGTGATCGTCGGCGCCGGCCCGGTCGGCCTGACGCTCGCGAACATTCTTGGCCTGCAGGGTGTCTCGACACTCGTGGTCGAGGAGCGCGACAGCCTCATCGACTATCCGCGCGGCGTGGGTCTCGACGACGAATCCCTGCGCACGTTCCAGTCGATCGGTCTGGTGGATGCGATCCTGCCCCACACCGTGCCGAATCAGATTCTGCGTTTCTATGACCGCAATCGGCGTCTGCTCGCCGAAATGGCGCCTCCCGACGCACGGTTCGGCTGGCCCAAACGCAATGGGTTCGTCCAGCCGATGGTCGACGCCGAACTCCTGGCCGGGCTCGACCGGTTCGACCATGTCGAGGTGGCCTGGAGTCGGCGAATGGAGTCCGCGCAGGAAAGCGAGGACGGGGTCACGGTGGAATTCGCCGGCGACGTCCCCGCCGTCCGCGCGCGGTACGTGGTCGGCTGCGACGGTGGCCGCAGTGCGACCCGCCGCTTGATGGGGGTGTCGTTCGACGGCACCACCTCGGCCACCCGCTGGGTGGTCATCGACCTCGCCAACGACCCGCTCGGCCATCCGAACAGCGAGGTGGGCGCCGATCCGGAACGGCCGTACGCCTCGATCTCCATCGCGCACGGTATCCGGCGTTTCGAGTTCATGATTCACGCCGACGAGACCGACGAGCAGGCCGAGGATCCCGAGTTCGTCGCACGGCTTCTGGCCCCGTTCGTCCCGCACCCCGACAAGGTGGACGTGATCCGCCGCCGCGTCTACACACACCATTCCCGGATCGCGGGCGCATTCCGCAAGGGCCGGATGATGCTGGCCGGCGATGCCGCGCACCTCATGCCGGTATGGCAGGGCCAGGGTTACAACAGCGGTATCCGGGACGCGGCCAACCTCGGCTGGAAGCTCGCCGCGGTGGTCAACGGGCACGCCGGAGATGCGCTGCTCGACAGCTACGACACCGAGCGCCGCAAGCACGCGCGCGCGATGATCGACCTATCTACGATGGTCGGCCGGGTGATCTCGCCGACCAACCGCCGCGTCGCGGCTCTGCGGGACAAGGTCATTCGGGGCGCATCAATCGTGCCGTCGCTCAAGCGCTACGTGCTGGAGATGCGGTTCAAGCCGATGCCCCGCTACGACCAGGGCGCGGTCTACCATGCGAAACCGCCGAACCCGACCGCACCGGCAGGCACGCTGTTCATCCAGCCGCGCGTGGACACCCGAACGCAATCCAATGTGCTGCTCGACGACGTGATCGGCCCCGGGTTCGCGGTGCTGTGTTGGAACAACAATCCACGCACGCTGCTCGGTGCCGAGGCCTTCGACCGCTGGAAAGCGCTGGGGGCGAGCTTCATCGCCGCGCGGCCGTCGACGCAGCTGCACTGGCCCGGGCACGACGACCCGGAGGTCGTCATCGTCGGTGACCGCACCGGCGCGCTGAAAGGCTGGTTCGACGCCCACACCGAATCCGTTCTGGTGCTTCGTCCCGACCGGTGTATCGCGGGGGCCGACATCGCCCAGCGGGCACCGGAACTGAGCACCGCGCTGTTCGACGTTCTGCATCTGACCAAGGGAGGAGATAACGGTGCCAGTAGCCCTGTGCTGTATGTCCCACAGCCCACTGCTGAATCTTCCGGGACCGTCGGCCGAACTCCTTGACGAGATCACGACGGCACTGGACGGCGCGCGAAAGTTCGTGGCGGACTTCGATCCCGAACTCGTCGTCACGTTCTCACCCGACCACTACAACGGCTTCTTCTACCGGCTCATGCCGCCGTTCTGCATCGGCACCGCGGCATCGGGAGTCGGTGACTACGGGACCCACGCCGGGCCGCTCAACGTCGACGCCGACATCGCACAGGCATGTGCCGAGGTGCTCTGGGAGTCCGGTGTCGACATCGCGATCTCGTCCAGCATGGACGTCGACCACGGCACCGTGCAGCCGCTGCAGGAGCTTTTCGGCGATGCGACCGCGCGCCCCATCGTGCCGATCTTCATCAACTCCGTCGCCACGCCGCTCGGGCCGCTCGCCCGGTCGCGCGCGCTGGGCGCCGCGGTCGGGTCCTACCTGGCCACGCTGAACAAGCGGGTGCTTGTGCTGGGATCGGGTGGACTCTCCCACGACCCGCCGGTTCCGACCCTGGCCACTGCGCCGCCCGCGGCACTCGACCGGATCGTGCACGGGGCGCCGATGACGCCCGAACAGCGCACGGCCCGGCAGGCGGCGGTCAGCCAGGCCGCCCATGACTTCGCGCACGGCGACAGCCCGCTGCGCCCGCTCAACCCGGACTGGGACCACAGCCTGCTCGAGATCCTCGACGAGGGCAGGCTCACCGAGCTCGACGGGTGGTCCAACGAGTTCATCGCCGGGGAAGGCGGAAACTCGGCGCACGAGATCCGAACCTGGGTCGCGGCATTCGCGGCACTCACCGCCCAGGGCCGCTATCGGACCGCCAACCACTTCTACCGCGCAGCACCGGAATTGATCGCAGGCTTCGCAATCAGAACGGCGGTATCCAACGCATGACCGACACGTACGACCAGACCGTGGACCTGCTCGTGGTCGGCTCGGGCGGTGGTGGCATGACCGCCGCGTTGACCGCCGACGCTTCCGGGCTCGACACCCTCGTCGTCGAGAAGTCACCACAGTTCGGCGGTTCCACCGCCCTGTCCGGCGGCGGCATCTGGGTACCGGGGGCGCCCGCGCAGCGCCGTGCCGGATACGTGCCGTCACCCGACGGCGTGTTCACCTACCTCAAGTCGATCACCGAAGGCACGGTCAGTGACGCGCGGCTGCGCGCCTACGTCGACACGGCCCCGGAGATGATGGACTTCCTGGAGCGCACCAGCGACTGGTTCGAGTTCGTCTGGAAGCCCGGGTACGCCGACTACTACCCGGAGCTGCCCGGCGGGTCAGCGCAGGGCAGCACCATCAACGTTCCGGCGATCGACCTGCGCAAGCTCGGCGACGAAGAACGCAACCTGTTGACGCCGCTGGCCCTGGCGCCGAGGGGAATCTGGTTCGCGCCCAAAGACCTTCGGTTGTTCTACCAGATCAGGCAGAACTGGCGCGGCAAGGCCGTGCTGTTCAAACTGATCTGGCGGATGGTCAAGGCCCGCGTGTTCGGCGAACGCATGGCCGCCATCGGGCAGTCACTGGCCGCGCGTATGCGGCTGGCGCTCAAGCAACACGGAATTCCACTGTGGCTCAACGCGCCCATGACCGAGTTGATCACCGGCGACGACGGCGCCGTGCTCGGCGCTGTCGTCGAGCGCGACGGTAGGCCGCTGCGGATCCGCGCCCGGCACGGCGTCATCCTGGCCTCCGGCGGCTTCGACCACGACATGGCGTGGCGCAAGGAACATCTGCCGGTGCTGGAAAAAGATTGGAGTTTCGGCAACCCGGCGGCCACCGGCGACGGCATCCGGGCCGGTGAGAGAGTTGGCGGGACGACCGATCTGCTCGACGAGGCATGGTGGTTCCCGGCCATCTGCTGGCCCGACGGCCGCCTGCAGTTCATGCTCAACGAGCGGATGATGCCGTCGCAGTTCGTGGTCAACGGTGCGGGCAGGCGGTTCATCAACGAGGCCGCCCCGTACATGGATTTCGCGCACGCGATGATCGAGGGCCAGCAGTCCGGGGTGACCCACATTCCGTGTTGGCTGATCACCGACATCGACTCGTTCCACCGGTACGTGGTGGCTGGTCACCTGCCCATCCCCAAGATCCCGTTCGCCCCCGTTCCGACCGGGCGCAAGGTGCCCAAGGCATGGCTGGAATCCGGTGTCGTCAAAGAGGCCCACAGCTGGGAGGAGCTGGCTCGCCAGATCGGCGTGCCAGCCGAGAACCTGCGGGCCACCGCCGAACGGTTCAACCAGTTGGCGCACGCGGGGCACGACGACGATTTCAACCGCGGTGACAGCGCGTACGACAACTATTACGGCGATCCGACGCTGCCGAACCCGAACCTGCGCCCGCTCGGCAAGCCGCCGTACTACGCATTCCAGATCATCCTCGGCGATCTCGGCACGTCGGGCGGTTTACGCACCGACGAACACGCCAGGGTCCTGCGTGCCGACGAGACCGCGATCGATGGCCTCTACGCCGTCGGAAACGTGTCGGCGGCGGTCATGGGCCGCAGCTACGCGGGAGCGGGGGCGACCATCGGCCCGGCCATGACGTTCGGCTACATCGCTGCCAAACACGCTGCGGCGCAAGCCGTGAGCCGCAAGTCGCACGAGACCGACTCACTTCAGCACCGGATTTCCTAGGAGGGTTAACGCATGAAGATTTCGCTGTTCTACGAGTTCCCGCTGCCTCGGCCGTGGTCGGAAGACGACGAACATCAGCTGTTCCAGCACGGGCTCACCGAGGTGGAGGCCGCCGACAAGGCCGGCTTCTCGACGGTTTGGCTGACCGAGCATCACTTCCTCGAGGAGTACTGCCACTCGACCGCACCGGAGATGTTCCTGGCGGCGGCGAGCCAGCGCACCAAGGACATCCGCCTCGGCTTCGGTGTCATGCACCTGCCGCCGCCGATCAACCACCCGGCGCGCATCGCCGAACGCATCGCGACACTCGACCACCTGTCCAACGGCCGCGTGGAATTCGGTACCGGTGAAGGGTCTTCGGTTGCCGAGCTGGGTGGCTTCAATATCGATCCGGCCGACAAGCGTGCGCAGTGGGAGGAGGCCCTTGAGGTCGCGATCCGCTGCATGGTCGAGGAGCCGTTCAGCGGTTTCAAAGGCGAGCACGTCGAGATGCCGGCCCGCAACGTCATCCCCAAGCCGCTGCAGAAGCCGCATCCGCCCGTGTGGGTGGCCTGCACCCGCCCGTCATCGGTGCAGATGGCCGCCCAGAAAGCCATCGGCGCACTGAGTTTCGCCTACACCGGGCCTGAGGCGCTCAAGGACCGCGTCGACGGTTACTACAAGGAATTCGAGGAGCAGGGCACGCCGGTCACCCCCGTCATCAACCCCAACATCCTGGCCATCGGTGGTGACCTGTCGATGATGGTGGCGAAGTCCGACGAGGAGGCGCTCAAGCGGCTCGGCATCGGCGGCGGGTTCTTCTCGTTCGGCATCATGCACTACTACCTGACCGGTATGCACACCCCCGGCCGCACCAAGGTGTGGGAGCGCTACGAGCAGGCGGTCGCCGACGATCCGACGCTGGCCTACGGCCCCGGACGCGGCGCCATCGGGTCACCCGACACCGTCCGCGAGTTCCTGCGCGGCTATGAGGCCAGCGGTGTCGACGAGATCATCCTGCTGCTCAACCCGCGCAGCCACGAAGGCACCATGGAATCCATCGAGATCATGGGCAAGGAGATCCTGCCGGAGTTCATCGAGCGCGACGCGAAAGCGGTTGCGGACAAAGCGAAGCGGCTCGAACCGGTGATCGAGAAGGTCGAGGCGCGCAGGCAGCGGTCGGACGCCCCGCTGTTCGACGAGACCTACGCGTTCGGCGGCCTGCCGACCGGACGCGGCGGCAAGTTCACCGCGGGCGAGATCCCCGAGGCCATGGCCGAGATCAACGAGGGACGTGTCAAGGCCGCCCAGCAAGAGAAGGCCGCGCGCGAGCAGGCCGGCTGAGCGTGACCCCACTCAGCGAGCTCGTGCGCTACGACGGCAAACACGTCGTGGTCACCGGGTGCGCGTCGGGTATCGGAGCCGAGGTCACGCGGCAGCTGCGTGGCCTCGGGGCGCGGGTGACGGGCCTGGATGTCCGTGCGCCCGAACACATGCCCGACACGTTCATCGAGCTGGACCTCGCCGATCCGGCGGCTGTCGACCACGCGGCGGGCGCGGTCGACGGACCGGTGGACGCGCTGTTCAACGTGGCGGGCGTGTCGTCGGGCATCGGTGACCCGCTGCTGGTGGTGCGGATCAACTTCCTCGGCACGCGACAGTTCACCGAGGCGATGGTCGACCGCGTTGCCCACGGCGGGTCGATCACCATGGTGTCCTCGCTCGCGGCGTCGGCATACCGCGAAAACCGCTCGACCACAGCGGGGTTGTTGCACACCGCCTCGGTGGAGGCGGGTCTGCGCTGGTGTGGCGAGCATCCCGAGGCGCTGGCCGACGGCGGCTATCGACTCTCCAAGGAGGCGACGATTCTCTACGTGATGTCCAAGGCCGTCGAACTCGGTGCCCGGGGTGTCCGGATCAACTGCACCGCACCGGGCGTGACGGAGACGCCCATCCTCGACCAATTGCGGTCGGCATACGGGCAGCAGTATCTCGACTCGTTCACCACTCCGCTGGGCCGCAACTCCGAGGCCGGTGAGCAGGCCGCGGTGCTGCTGTTCCTGGGCAGCGCGGCCGCCAGTTACGTCACCGGCCAAGTGATCTGGGCCGACGGCGGAATCCTCGCCAAGCGCGAGGCCGACGTGATCGCCGCCGACGCTACGCTGAGGAGCTGAGGGTGCCCGCAAGCATGAGCGAGTTCCGCCGCGTCGCCGACGATGTGCGCAATTGGGGCCGCTGGGGTGACGACGACGAGCTCGGAACGCTGAACTTCATCACCGCCGACAAGGTCGCCGGGGCCGCCGCACTGGTAAAGCAGGGCAAGGTGTTTGCGCTCGGCGGCGATTTCAGCTCGGGCGGGCCGCAGGGCGCCTTCCAGTTCCGGCAGAACCCGACCCACGTGATGACCGTCGACGGCGGTGACGCCAACACGCTGGCCGAATATGGCCCGCAGTGGCTGCGCAACTCGGTGGCCAACCAGGTCAGCGCGTACTTCGCCGACAATCCGTTCCGGTTCAACGACGACATGATCGTGATGCCGCTGCAGGCCGCCACCCAGTGGGACGCGTTGTCGCACGTGTACTACGAGGACAAGCTCTACAACGGATTTCCCGCCGACTCGGTGACGAGTTTCGGTGCCTACCGCTGCGGCATCGACAAGGTGGACGGCAAGGGCATCACCAGCCGGGGTGTGCTGCTCGACGTCGTGCGTCACCGGGGAGCCGACGTGTACCTGGAACCCGGAAAGCCCGTCACGCCGGGCGAACTCGACGAGGTGGCCGCCGCGCAAGGCGTCACGATCGGCCGCGGCGACATCGTCGTGGTGCACACCGGGTGGTGGACGCGCTTCCTGTCGACCGGCGACGGCACCGAACCCGGCTCTGGCCTGGACTGGACATGCGCCTCGTGGCTGCACGACCACGAGGTCGCGGCCGTCGCCGCCGACAACCTCATGGTCGAGGATCCCGATCCGGCCAACGGTGTGGAGGGAACGTTCCTGCCCATGCACATGCTGTGCCTGCGGGACATGGGGCTGATGTTCGGCGAATACTGGGACCTGAGCGCGTTGGCGGCCGATTGCGCCACCGACGGCGTGTACGAATTCCAGCTCATCGCACCGCCCCTGCGCGTGATCGGCGCGGTCGGTTCACCGGTGAATCCCATTGCGATCAAATGAGGAGACCATGACGTCAATTGAGAAGGTTCCGTTCGTCGTCGGCCTCGGCGGCACACTGCGCGCCGATTCGTCTACCGAGCGTGCGGTCCGGTACTGCCTGTCGTCGGTCGAGCGTCAGGGTGGCACGACCCGCATGTTCGCCGGCCCCGATCTCGATCTGCCGATGTACGCGCCACATTCACTGGACCGCACCCCGGCGGCCCTCGAGTTGGTCAAGGCGCTGCGAGACGCCGACGCGGTGGTCGTGGGTTCGCCGGGCTACCACGGCGCGATCTCCGGGCTTGTGAAGAACGCGCTCGACTACATCGAGGATCTGCGTGAGGACCCGCGCGTCTATCTCGACAACACACCGTGGGGCTGCATCAGTTGTGCGTACGGGTGGCAGGCCGCGGTGGGCACCCTGGGCCAGCTGCGCTCGATCGGACATGCGTTGCGGGCGTGGCCGACCCCCCTCGGGGTGGCGATCAACTCGGCGGACAAGATCTGGTCCGACACCGGTGAATTGGCGGACGGGCCGGTGCGCGACCAGCTCGACATGCTGGCCAACCAGGTGCTCACGTTCGCGCGGTCGAGCGGGGCGACCACGTGACGTACCGGCGTCACATCGTCGACATCGACGGCCTGGCGACCAGTTACCTGGAAGCCGGTGCCGGCGACACCGTGATCCTGTTGCACGGCGGTGAGTTCGGGGTGAACGCCGAACTCGGCTGGGAGCGCACCATCGACGCCCTGGCCGAGGACTACCGGGTGCTGGCGCCGGACATGCTGGGCTTCGGTGGCAGCGCCAAGGTCGTCGACTTCAACGACGGCCGGGGGCTGCGGATTCGCCACATCGCCCGGTTCTGCGCCGAATTGGGTGTGGACGCAGCACATTTCGTCGGCAACTCGATGGGCGCGATCAACCTGCTCGTCGACGCGACCTCGGACGCTCCCCGGCTTCCGGTGCGATCGCTCGTCGCGATCTGCGGTGGCGGCGAGATCCAGCGCAACGAGCACATGGCCGCCCTCTACGACTACGACGCGACGTTCGACGGGATGCGGCGCATCGTCGCGGCGTTGTTCGCCGACCCGGCGTATCCCGCCGACGACGCGTACGTGCGCAGGCGATACGAGTCGAGCATCGCACCCGGTGCGTGGGAAGCGTTGGCAGCAGCCCGCTTCCGCCGTCCCGGTCTGGATCCGCCGCCGGCCCCGTCGTCGGCCCGTGCCTACGAACGCATCGGTGTGCCGACGTTGATCGTCGAGGGCGCGTCCGACAAGCTGCTGCCCGCCGGCTGGGCCGCCGAGATCGCGGCGCAGATCACCGGTGCGCGATCAGCGGTCATCGAGAACGCGGGCCACTGCCCGCAGATCGAGCAACCTGATGCCGTCAACGGCCTGCTGTCGGAATTCCTGGCAGGTCAACGCGCCCGCATCGCGCGATAGGCGGCCGGGCCGACGATCGCGGCCAAGCGCTCGGGTGTCCAATGGTCGGGGTCATTGAGCAGCATGCGGATTGCCGACTCGCAGATCGCGAGAAACACCTCGGACAGCGGCGGTAGCACGACGTCGATGTCTTCGACCTGCCAGCGTTGCATCAGTGGGCGCATCACCGCGGCCACCTGTTCGCCGATCTGGGCCCGGCCACGCACGATCGCGGCGTCGAGCACCGGATCGAGGTCAACGGTGAACATGATCTGCCACGCACTGGGACGCTCGCGGACGGTGGTGAGCAGCGCGCAGAACCCGTCGACGAACATCTGCTCAACCGAACCCGTCCGTTCCGGCGGGAGCATGGCGAGCAGATTCGCCAGCGTGACCTCGGTTTCGCGCTCCAGCAGCGCGGCGAGCAGTTCGCCACGCCCGCCGTAGCACGCGTATACGACCGGCCGCGTGACACCCAGCCGTGCCGCCACCGCACCCATGGTCACGTTGGCGACGCCCTCGCTCGCGGCGATCTCGAGCGCGGCGTCGAGTACTTGCGGGCGGCGACGATCCGGCCCGAGGTGCTCGGCGCGGGTGCGTTTGGCGGTCTCGGTGGTCAGGGCGATCCTCAGGTCAGGTGGACATCGGCTATGACCAGAACCGGCCAGGCCACTATCTCTCCGAGGATAGAGAAGAACCGGTCCAGGCCGGTGAGCCTTTCCAGATGCTCGTGCCGGCCGAACGCCCAGAACACCCCGACCGCCAGGTACGGCACTGCCAGCGTCGTGGCCACATAGGTGAGCTGGCGGACACTGAGCTGGTGGTCGAGAACCCTGCGCAGCAACGACATCACCCGATCGCACCCAGGATGGGCTCGGATTCGACGAGGCCCTGATCGCTCGGCGCAAGCCCCTCGCCGAACACCCGGGCCAGCTGCCGCTCCCGGAATTCGAGGTGGGCCTGGGCGGGGACCTTGTAGCCGTACTGCTGCTGGGCTTCGCGTGGCGTCAGGGTGACACGGCAGTGCGGTGGGATCTCGCGCAGCACCCGCGTGCCGATGGGCAGCGTTGCCGGGGAGATCAGCCGCAACAGGATCAGCTGAAGCCGCGTGCTCATCGAGATGACCGTGAACGCCGCACTCATCGGCGGTACGATCGCGGCGTCCAGCAGCCGGGAAGTGCTCAGCCCACCCATCTTTCGCATCCAGCGAGGCATCGTCGACAACGTCGCGCGGCGCAGCATCGCCGTGATCACCAGGGTGGCCGGCCGGAGCAGGAGGGGCATCTGCGGCAACATCACGTCCGCGCGCAGCAGATGGCGCATGGCCTTCTGGGCGATGTCGGAGCCGATGAGCTGCGGGCGCATCTGCTCGAAGTACTCCCGGACACCCTCGCGAGTGCGGGGCACGTCGGCCGGGTCGAAAGTCTGTAGCTCGGCGGCACGTGCGCACTCGGCCCAGTACCGCTCTTCTTCCTCAGGCGAAAGCCTTCCGGGACCGAACTTCTCGTACGCGCACAGGATCGAGTGCCATGCCGTCAGGTGGATCCACAGCTGCGAGGCCGGATTGTTGGCGTCGTAGGCCTGTCCGGTCACCGGATCGGTGCCGACGGCCTTCGAATGGATCTTCACCAGCACGTCGGCGGCCTGCGTCGTCGAGACGCTGTCGTCGAAGGCGACCATGGCGAAGTAGCGCAACGTGCGGTCATATCGAGTTCGGGGTCGTTGGTAGATGCCCTGGGTCCGGTCGACCGCGGCGACGAGCGCGGGGTCGAGTTCCTCGATGACGACGGCGCGCTGGAACCCGATCGACAGTGACGTCGGGTAGCTCCAGACCTTCCAGGTCACCGAGCCCGGCCCGAAGAACCCGTAGTCCTCGGCGGGTTCTGCGGTGGGTAGTGACAGCCAGTCGAACCTGCCGGCAAACGCGCTCAATGCCCTATCGCGGAACTTTCTCATGTTTCCCCCATTTCCTACACGGTGTAGGAATTCTGACCCCCGCTGGCGCCCGGCGTCAAGAGGCAAGAGAGTCAGTGTTTCTCGGTTAAATCAGTCGCTTGACTGAACTCCTTCGAGCGGGTTGAGTCGAAGCGTCGCCCCCGGTGCGGCCGATGAGAAAGGGCTTGCGGCCTACATGAGCAATGAACTGGCAGGAAAAGTCGCGGTGATCACCGGCGGTTCGGCCGGCCTGGGTGAGGGCCTCGTGCGGAGGTTCGTCGCCGAGGGGGCCGCGGTGTTGATCGGTGACGTCGAAAAGGACCGGGGCGCGGCCCTCGTCGAGGAGCTGGGCGGTGACACGGCGTTCCTGCCGACCGACGTATCGGATCCCGAACAGGTCACCGCGCTCGTAGACGCCGCGGTCGAAAGATTCGGCGGCCTGCACGTCATGGTGAACAATGCCGGTATCTCCGGCACGATGCATCGTCGCTTCCTCGATGACGACCTCGCCGATTTTCATCGGGTCATGGGAGTCAACGTGCTCGGTGTGATGGCGGGTACCCGCGATGCCGCACGGCACATGGCCGAACACGGCGGGGGCTCAATCCTCAACCTCACCTCGATCGGCGGAATCCAGGCAGGCGGGGGAGTGATGACGTATCGCGCGTCCAAGGCCGCCGTCATACAGTTCACCAAGTCTGCGGCGATCGAACTGGCGCACTACGAGATCCGGGTCAACGCGATCGCCCCCGGCAACATCCGGACCGCGATCGTCGCCAAATCGGCCTCTGCGGAAGACCGGCAACGCCTCGAGGAGTTCGAGGAAGGGATTCGCGCCCAGATGCGCAATGATCGCCCGCTCAAACGCGAAGGGACGGTCGAGGATGTGGCGGAGGCGGCGCTGTATTTCGCCACCGACCGCTCGCGCTACGTCACCGGCACAGTGCTGCCGATCGACGGGGGCACCGTTGCGGGCAAGGTTCTCGTCCGGAAAGAGAAGCCCGCGCGCTGACGGCTGAGACTGCGTCCACGGTCGTGATCCGCGCATCGGAGCGACCCTCGACGCAGTCTCGACGAGAAACCGGCCAAGCGCGTCTAACTTAAATCAGTCGCTTGACTTAAAGGCTGTGACGCGGTTCACTGGAACGGTGACGACAGCCAGCCGGATGGCTCGGGCCGACCGGGCCAGCAGTACCCAGGAGGCGATCCTCAAGGCGGCGGAACGGCTCTACGCCGAGCACGGCGTATTCGCGGTGTCCAACCGCCAGGTCAGCGAGGCGGCCGGGCAGGGCAACAACGCCGCGGTGGGCTACCACTTCGGCACCAAGACCGATCTGGTGCGAGCGATCGAACACAAACATCGCGGACCCATAGAGTTTCTGCGCGAACGGATGGTCGACACCATCGATGACTCGGCCGACTTGCGGGATTGGGTCAGCTGCCTGGTCCAGCCACTGACCGACCACCTTGCCGCACTGGGGAATCCGACGTGGTACGCGCGGTTCGCCGCGCAGGTGATGACCGACCCGGCGTATCACAACATCGTGGTCCGCGACGCGCTCAGCTCGCCGTCGCTGGTGCAGGTCATCGACGGGATGAACAACTGCCTGCCGGATCTGCCCGCCGAGATCCGCGCCGAACGCAACATCATGGCCCGGAATTTGTTGATGCACAGCTGCGCCGACCGGGAACGTGCGTTGGCCCAAGGCGCGAGCGTGCCGAGGGCATCGTGGCAGGGCGCGGCATCCGGCCTGATCGACGCGATCGTCGGTCTCTGGTTGGCGCCCGTCACCGAACAAGGCGATCTGCCATGAAAGTCACCGTCGACCAGGAAAAGTGCGTCTCGTCCGGTCAATGCGTGCTCAATGCCGGCGAGCTGTTCGACCAGCGTGACGAGGACGGCGTCGTGTTGCTGCTCGACGACAGCCCCGGGCCTGACCAAGCCGACAACGCCCGTCGCGCCGCGGCGGCCTGCCCAGCCCTGGCCATAGACATCGAGGAATGAACGACACGATGACCGAAACGCTGACACACACCGAGATCCCCGACTACCCGATGGAGCGCGACGCGCGGTGCCCGTTCGCGCCGCCGCCGCCGATGCTCGGTAACCCCAAAGGCCTGTTCCGCGTGCGCATCTGGAACGGCGACACCCCGTGGCTCATCACCGGACACGAAGAGGCCCGCACGCTGTTCTCCGACTCCAGGGTCAGTGTCGACGACCGTCGCTCGGGATTCCCGCACTGGAACGAACACATGCTCGCCACGGTCGACAAACGGCCGCGTTCGGTGTTCACCTCAGATGCCGAGGAGCACACCCGGTTCCGCCGGATGCTGTCCAAGCCGTTCACCTTCCGCCGTGTCGAAGGATTGCGGCCGGCCATCCAGAAGATCACCGACGACTGCATCGACGAGATTCTGGCCGGACCGCAACCGGCCGACATCGTCGCGAAGCTGGCACTCCCGGTGCCGACGGTGGTGATCAGCGAAATGCTCGGCGTGCCTTACGCGGACCACGAGTTCTTCCAGGAGCACGCCAACGCCGGCCTGGCCCGCTATGCGGCGGCCGACGCCATGCAAAAAGGCGCGATGAGCCTGCATCAATATCTGATCGATCTCGTCGAGGAAAAGCAGGCCAATCCCGCCGAGGACGCGGTCTCCGATCTGGCCGAGCGCGTCACCGCCGGGGAGATCAGCGTCAAGGAAGCCGCACAGCTCGGCACCGGACTGTTGATCGCCGGGCACGAGACGACGGCGAACATGATCGGTATCGGCGTGCTGGCACTGCTGGAGAATCCCGAGCAGGCCGACTTCTTGCGCAACGCCGAGGATCCCAAGGTGATCGCCAACGCGGTCGAGGAGCTGATGCGTTACCTGTCGATCATCCAGACCGGGCAGCGTCGCGTCGCGATCGAGGACATCGAGATCGGCGGTGAGACCATCCGTGCCGGTGAGGGCATCATCATCGACCTGGCGCCGGCCAACTGGGACGCCAAGGCCTACCCCGAGCCCGACAAGCTCGACCTGAGCCGCGACGCCGGCCAGCAACTGGGCTTCGGCTACGGGCGCCACCAGTGTGTCGGGCAGCAACTGGCCCGGGCCGAACTGCAGATCGTCTTTCACACGCTGCTGCGCCGCATCCCGACCCTGCGGCTGGCCATTCCACTCGAAGACGTGCCGTTCAAGCATGACCGGCTCGCCTACGGCGTATACGAACTTCCCGTGACCTGGTGATCCACAACGACTTTCAGCCCTGACCGCCGAATGGAGATTTGACATGTCCACCGCGACACAGACCCTCTACCCACCCGAAGGCTTCGGCGCCCCGAAGAACCGCCGCGGCCATGCGACCGGTGACCTCGGGCTACCGGAAGGCACCGAGATCTTCTCTGCCGACAACCACATCTCGGTGGCCGACGACATCTTCTACGACCGCTTCCCCGAGGAACTCAAGGGCGCCGCGCCACGGATCTGGTACGAGGACGGCGCCTACATGGTCGGCATGAAGGGCAAGGCCTGGACCGGAGGCGATTTCGGCCGGGTGCTGATGCAGTACGACGACCTGGCAGGCGCCGCGTCGAACAACATCGAGGCCCGCATCCGCGAACTCAAAGAGGATGGCATAGACAAGGAACTGGCGTTCCCCAACGCGGTGCTGGCCCTGTTCCACTACCCCGACAAGGGGCTGCGGGAGCGGGTGTTCCGCATCTACAACGAGCACATCGCCGCCCTGCAGGAACAGTCCGGCGGGCATTTCTACGGTGTCGGGCTGATCAACTGGTGGGACCCCAAGGGCGCGCGCAGCACGCTCGACGAACTGAAATCGCTGGGCCTCAAGACGTTCCTGCTCCCGCTCAACCCGGGTAAGGACGACGACGGCAACATCTACGACTACGGCAGCACCGCGATGGACGCCGTCTGGGACGAGATCGAGGCATCGGGCATCCCGGTCAGCCACCACATCGGCGAGACGCCGCCCAAGACCCCGTGCGAGAACAACA
Source organism: Mycolicibacterium wolinskyi (assembly GCF_002101965.1). GTDB lineage: Bacteria > Actinomycetota > Actinomycetes > Mycobacteriales > Mycobacteriaceae > Mycobacterium > Mycobacterium wolinskyi. The sequence continues at coordinate 187,402 of NZ_LQQA01000009.1, read as the reverse complement.
GCGTCGTGGTCGGCATGATGGTCAATGTCGACTCGTTCCGCGAGCAGTTCGCCAAGTATGTCTTCTCCGGCATCCTCGATCGTCATCCCAAGCTCAAGATCGGCTGGTTCGAGGGCGGAATCGCCTGGGTGCCAACGGCATTGCAGGACGCCGAACACATGCTCGCGTCCTACCGGCACATGTTCAACCACGAACTCCAGCACGACGTCCGGCACTACTGGGACAGGCACATGGCGGCCTCGTTCATGGTCGACCCGCTCGGGCTACGGCTGATCGACGACATCGGCGTCGACAACGTGATGTGGTCCAGCGACTACCCCCACAACGAGAGCACGTTCGGGTATTCGGAGAAGTCCCTGGCCACCGTGGTGGACGCGGTCGGTGCGGAGAACGCCGTCAAGATCGTCAGCACGAATGTGCAGAAGTTCCTGGGGGTTCTGTGAGCGACGCTTGCGAGCGAACCATGTGTCCGAAATGCGGGAGCCGAGCCTGCGAGGCAATCGCATGACGACGTCGACTCAGTCTGGCGTCACCCAGATCGCCCGGACCGGGTTCACCTGGCTCGACATCCCCGACGAGCCCGACTTCGCCCGGATGCGCCGGGAGGTCGGTGCGCGCCTGCGCGCCGCAATGGCCGATCAGGGCGTTGACGCGCTGGTGCTGCTCGGCAACGGCAGCGTCATGTACGCGACGGGTATCAGCTGGCCGCTGGCGGACGCGGGGCTGTCACACGTCGAGCGGCCGGTCGCGGTCGTGCTTGCCGACGATGAGCACCCGCACCTGTTCCTGCCGTTCCGGGAGGGTGCGGCAATGGAATCGGGCCTGCCCGACGATCACCTGCACGGGCCGGTCTATCTCGAATTCGACGAGGGTGTGGCCGAATTCGCGAAGATCTTCGCCGGGCTCATTTCGGCCGGTGCGACGATCGCGACCGACGAGTTGACCGGCGCGATGCGCCGCGCAGGCAGCGCACTGTTTCCCAGCGCGCCGGTGGACGCGGCACCGGTGGTCGGTGCGGCGAAGCTCGTCAAGACGATCGACCAGATCGCCTGCGTGCGGCGGGCGTGTCAGATCACCGAACACGCCGTCGCCGAGATCCAGAAATCTCTGGCACCCGGCGTGCGCCAGATCGACCTGTCCGCCGAATTCGTCCGGCACGCGTTCGAACTCGGCGCCACGACCAACATGTTCGACTCGATCTGGCAGGTCATGCCGGCGTCGCGAGCCGAGGGCGCCTGGACCACCACCGGTGACCTCGCGCTGCCGCTGCTGACGACCGAGCGTGAACTGCAGCAGGGCGACGTGCTGTGGACCGATGTGTCCATCGCGTACCACGGCTACTGCTCCGATCACGGGCGCACATGGATCGTCGGCCAGGACCCGACGGCAGCTCAACAGGAGCAGTTCGAGAAGTGGAGCCGGATCGTCGACGCGGTGCTATCGGTGACCCGGGCCGGCGCCACGTGCGGTGACCTCGGGCGGGCGGCTACCGCGGGCGCGGGCGGACAGAAGCCGTGGCTGCCCCATTTCTACCTCGGCCACGGTATCGGCACGAGCGCGGCCGAAATGCCGATGATCGGAACGGACCTCGGCCAGGAGTGGGATGACAACTTCGTCTTTCCGGCAGGCATGTTGTTGGTGTTCGAGCCCGTGGTGTGGGAGGACGGCACCGGCGGCTATCGCGGCGAGGAGATCGTGGTCGTCACCGACAACGGCTGGATGCCGCTGACCGCGTATCCGTACGACCCCTACGAGGTGTCCAGTGGGAATTGATATCGAGGCCGACGGCCGGGCCTTGCGGGTGAGCCGCCGGGAGCGCGCCATCGCGCAGATGGAGGCGTACGACCTCGACGTGCTGGTACTGGGCCGGCAGGCCAACGTGCGTTACATCTCCGGTGCGCCGCAGTTGTGGGTCGTGGGCACCCGGCCGTTCGGGCCGATCTGCACGTTCGTGCGCGCCACCGGTGAGATCCACCTGAACAGCACGTGGGACGAGGGCATACCCGAGGAGATTCCGCACGAGAATCTCTATGGACTGGCCTGGAATCCGATGACGCTGATCGGTGTACTGCAGAACATCAAGGGCACCGACACCGCGCGCCGGGTCGGGACCGACGCGCTGACACCGACTTTCGCGAAGCTGCTGCCGATGGCCTTCCCGCAGGCCGAACTCGTCGACGGCGAACAGGCCATGCGCGACGCCCGTCGGATCAAGACACCGGAGGAGATCGAGGCCCTGCGCCGCGCACTGCGCGTTGCCGAGGAGGGCCTGGCCAAGGCGTCGGCCGAACTGACCGACGGCACCACCGAGCAGTCGTTGGCCGGCGCCCTGCTGGAGGCCGAGGCCGCCGGTGGCGTGAGTACCCCGGCGACCCAGGATGCGGCGTGGGTGACCTCGAAGGAGCATCCATGGCGTCGCGCGGACGGCGACGGCACGGTACGTGACGGTGATTTGGTGGCGTTGTCGGCGGGTGTGCTGGCCGACGGGTATGTCGGCGAGGTCGCCCGCACGCACTACGTCGGTGAGCCGACGGACGCGGTGCGTGCGCTGTACCGGCGCCGAGATGAGCTGTGGGACAGGCTGCTCGACGTCTGCCGGCCCGGCACTACGACGAGTGCGCTGCTGGATGCCTACCAGCAGGCCGGTGAGAGACTGCCGGCCATGCCGGTCGCCCACGGTCTCGGCCTCGGCTTCGACCCGCCGGTGGTGTCGCCAGATCTGCGGGCCACCGCCGAGCGCGATGCACTCGAAGACGGCATGGTGCTCGCGCTGACCGCGTACGTGTGGGAGCCGGGCGTCGGTGCGGTGTTCACCCGCGACGCCGTGGTGATCGGCAGCGACGGTCCCCACGTCCTGACGCACACACCCTCGGTCAGCGGCGCCGCCGCCCTCGGCTGACCGCGCCGGTCCGTCCACGAATTCGTCACTGCTGCAAAGGAGCCCGTTGATGGCGGATCGCCCGAAGCCGGAGGAGATCATCCTCTACGACAAAGACCCCAAGACCAAGATCGCCACCATCACGTTCAACCGGCCGGAATTCCTGAACGCGCCGACGTCGATGGCACGGCTGCGGTATGCGGACGTGCTGCGCGCGGCCAACGCCGACAACGACGTCAAGGTGGTGATCATCCGCGGTGTCGGCGACAACCTGGGCAGCGGTGCCGACCTGCCGGAATTCATGGAGGGCAACGACAATCCGGCGGTGCGGTTGGCGGAGCTGCGGCTGGAGGACGATGGCGTCGGGGAGGTGACCTACCCACCGAAGGGCACGTTCCGCAACGGAGCCACCATCAGCGCCTGGTACGCCAACTCGCAGGCCGGTAACCGGGCGCTGCAGGACTTCAAGAAGATCAGCATCGTCGAGGCCAAGGGATACTGCTACGGCTGGCACTTCTATCAGTGTGCCGACGCAGATCTGGTGATCTCGTCCGACGATGCCCTGTTCGGGCATCCGTCGTTCCGGTATCACGGCTGGGGCCCGCGCATGTGGACGTGGGTTCAGATGATGGGGCTGCGCAAGTTCCAGGAGATGGTGTTCACCGGCCGGCCGTTCACCGCCGCGGAGATGTACGACTGCAACTTCCTGAACAAGGTGGTACCTCGGGATCAGCTGGAAGCCGAGACGGAGAAGTATGCCCGGGCGTGTGCACGAAACCGTCCGGTTGACACCGTCTTTCAGCAGAAGCTGTTCTTCGAGGTGTTCAAGCAGCACCAGGGCGAGTACATGGGCAGCCTGCTGAGCGCCTTCTTCGAGTCGATGGGCAACGGGGTGGCCAATGACGGTGACGACGACCTCGACATGTTCGAGGCGATCGACAGCGGGTTGTCCGGCGCGGTCAACGACAACGACAGCAAGTTCCCGCCGGATTTCCGCTTGAGCAAGAAGAACCGCAACAAACCCGAATAGGCACATGAGCTCACCACTGACCGGCTACGCCGTCATCGACCTGACGAGCGGGATCGCCGGGGCGTACGCCATCAGGATCCTCACCGACGGCGGCGCCGACGTCGTCAAAGTCGAATCACCGGAGGGCGATCCGCTACGCCGGTGGTCGGCATCGGGCGCGGCGTTCGACGGCGACAGCGCGCTGTTCGGCTTCCTGGCCGGTGGCACCCGCAGTGTGGTGGTCGAGCCCGACGATTTCGCATTCCTAGACCGTCTCGTCGCGTCGGCCGATGCCGTCCTGTGGTCCCCGGAATCCACGGTCGCACAGCGGGTGGCACCGGAGGATCTCCACCGTCGCCACCCGCACCTGATCGTCACGACCATTACGCCGTTCGGGCTGGACGGGCCGTGGAGCGACAAACCGGCGACCGAGTTCACCCTGCAGGCCTGGTCCGGTGGCGCGATCGGGATCGGCCGCGGCAGCCAGGACCGGGCGCCGGTGTCGATCGGCGGTCAGGTGGGGGACTGGCTCGCGGGTGCTTACGCGGCCGCGATGACGCTGGCCTTCCGCGCGCGGGCCCAGCGCGACGGGCACGGCGAGCTCATCGACCTGTCGAAGCTGGAAGCCCAGATCCTCGGCTTGACCTACTATCCGGTCACCTATTTCGAAATGCTGGGCCGGCCCTGGCGCACCGAACGGCGGCCCACCGTGCCCGGCGTCGCGCAGGCCGCCGACGGTCTGGTCGCGCTCGGTTGCGGGACGGCACAGCAGTGGTGGGATCTGTGCGCGATGTCGGGCCACGACGAGTGGATCGACGAGACCACCGAGCTCACCATCACCGAACAGGCGAACCTGCACGCCGAGGAGTTGTACGAGTGGCTGCGCGACCAGAAGGTCGACGACGTCCGGGACCTCGCGTCGGCGTTTCGGATCCCGAATTCGCCCGTCGGCAATGGCGAGAACGTCACGGCGATGGATCATTTCGTCGAACGCGGTGCGTTCGTGCGTCATCCGGACGGGTTTCTGCAACCCGCTCACCCGTATCGGCTGAGCGGGGTCGCGCTGACCCCGCCCATGGCGGCCCCTCGCCTGGGTGAGCACACCGCCGAAATACGTGCACAGGGGTTGTCGCCGCGGGCCGTGCCCGGCCGGGCCCCGGACCGTGACCGTCTGCCGTTCAGCGGCCTGCGGGTGCTCGACATGACGACGTTCTGGGCAGGCCCATCCTGCACACACCTGTTGGGCATGCTCGGCGCCGAAGTGATCCACCTGGAATCGACGGCCCGGCCCGACGGCACGCGGCTGATCGCCGGAATCCCGGCCAGTGAGGAACAGTGGTGGGAGCGTTCGCCCATTTTCAGTGCGCTCAACACCAACAAGAAGGGCCTCACCCTCGACTTCCAGACCGAGCAGGGGCGAGACGTGTTGCGGCGCCTGATCGCCCGGTCAGACGTGGTGGTGGAGAATTTCACGCCGCGGGTCATCGACCAGATCGGGCTGGACTTCGAATCCGTGCGCGCATTGCGTGACGACATCGTCATGCTGCGCATGCCCGGTTTCGGGCTGGACGGGCCGTGGCGCGACAATCCGGCATTCGCCTACATCATCGAGGATGCGTCCGGCCTGAGCTGGCTCACCGGCTTTCCCGACCGGACACCGTTCGAACCCTATTCGGTCGGCGACCCGAACGCGGGCATCCACGCGTTCAACGCGCTGATGCTCGCGCTTGAGCATCGGCGGCGCACGGGCGAGGGGGTCCTCATCGAAGCGGCGATGGTGGACGCCGCCCTCAATATCGCCGCCGAGCAGGTCATCGAGTACACGGCGTACGGCTCGCTGCTGCAGCGCGATGGCAATCGCGGGCCCGCGGCCGCACCGCAGAACCTCTACCAGACAGCCGATATCGACGAGTTCGACCGCGCCGACAGCTGGGTCGCGATCGCGGCGAGCACCGATGCGCAGTGGGAGGCTCTACGCGAGGCACTCGGGCGCCCGGACTGGGCGGCCGATCCCCGACTGGCCACCGCCGCGGGCCGCCGCGCCCGTCACGATCTGATCGACGAGAAGCTGGCTGCCTGGTGTCTGCCGCGGCGCGGCGACGACATCGTCGACACGCTGTGGGCCGCCGGTGTTCCGGTCGCCAAAGTGATGCAACCACATCGACAACTGGAGTTGGCGCAGTTGCGACATCGTCGATTCTTCGAACACGTCGGGCACCCGGTGAACCTCGCCGCTCCGCACAGCACCGTGCCCGTGCGACTCGGGAACGGACCGCGGGATTTCCACCGGGCCCCGGCGCCGCTGCTGGGCGAGCACAACCACGAGATCCTCACGGCGCTGGGCATGACGGGCGATCAGATCGCCGCGCTGATCGACGACGGGGTCATCGGAACCGAGCCGGGTGTGCGTGGACGCCGTAAAGCCGCCCGCTGACACGAATTACCGCTAGCCTCAAACATTGTGGCCATCAATCCTGCTGACATCCTGCTCACCGGACAGGTCGCCGTCGTCACCGGTGGTGGGGCCGGGATCGGACGCGGTATCGCGGCAGGGCTGGCGGCCTTCGGTGCGACGGTGGCGGTCTGGGAACGCGACCCCGAAACCTGCGCATCGGCAGCAGAAGCCGTCGACGGACTGGGGATCGTCACCGATGTCCGTGACTCCGAACAGGTCGACGCCGCACTGGCCCGCACCGAAACCGAACTGGGCCCGGTCAGCATCCTGGTGAACAATGCCGGCGGTGTGTTCGCGTCCCCGCTGCTCGAAACCAGCGAGAACGGGTGGGATGCGCTGTACAAGAGCAACCTGCGCCACGTGCTCCTGTGCACGCAGCGGGTCGCCAGGAAGCTGGTCGCTGCCGAAAAGCCGGGCAGCGTCATCAATCTCACGTCGATCGAGGGCGTGCGGGCCGCGCCGGGCTATGCCTCGTATGCCGCCGCCAAGGCCGGCGTCATCAATTACACGCAGACCGCTGCATTCGAGCTGGCGCCGCACAACATCCGCGTCAACGCGTTGGCGCCGGACCTCACGGTCACCGAGGGTCTGCTGCGGTTGTCGCCTGCTGGCTTGCCGCCCGGCATCGCCGACGGCATCCCGATGGGACGCCCCGGACATGTCGATGAAATCGCCGGCGCGGCAGTCTTTCTGGCCTCGGGGATGTCGAGCTACATCACCGGACAGACCATTCACGTCGACGGCGGCACGCGGGCTGCGGGCGGCTGGTATCACCACCCGCAGACCGGTGCCTCCACGTTAGGTCCGGGCTAGGGATCCGGGCCTATTTGAGGCAGCTACCCGCATCTACCGGCAGCGTCACACCGGTGATGTAGCGCGCTTCGTCGGAGGCCAGGAACAGCACCGCGTTGCTGATGTCGACAGCCTCGACCCACGGGATGGGCAGGGTGTGGAACATCTGGCAGATCGGCGCCATGTCGTCCGGACCCGGATTCTCCAGATCGGGCCGGAACATCTTGAAGGTGCCTTCGTTGTGCAACATCGGCGTGGCCACGTGCGTGGGGTGCACGGTGTTGACGCGGATGTTGTGCTGACCGAGCTCGACTGCGAAGCCGCGCATCAGGCCGACGACACCATGCTTGGCCGCCACGTAGTTGCCGCAGTGCGGGTAGGCCTTGAGACCGCCGACCGAACTCGTCAGCACGATCGAGCCGCCACGGCCGCCGGCGATCAGATGGGGCACACCGGCTTTCACCGACTTCCAGACACCTGACAGGTTGATGTCGATCATCTCGTCCCAGTCCAGCTGGCTGGTCTCGTGCAGGACATCGCCGCCGTTACCGATACCCGCGTTGGCCACGATGATGTCGAGGCGGCCGAGTTGTTCGACACCGCTGTCGACGGCGGCCTTGACGGCGTCGGCGTCGCGCACGTCGACCTCGGCGGTGACGACGCGGCGGTTGAGCCCCTTGATCAGGTTCGCGGTCTCGGCCAGATCATCGGAGGTCGACGCCGGGATGGCGGTCTCCACCCCGGGCCGCACCGGGCCGCAGATGTCGAGCGCGATGATGTCGGCGCCCTCCTGGGCCAGCCGCACCGCGTGGCTGCGGCCCTGCCCGCGGGCCGCGCCAGTGACGAAAGCGACCTTGCCTTCCACCCGTCCAGACATTGGTTACCTCAGTTCTGTGCTCGTGAATGGATGCGTCATCGGCGATAATCTGTGCACCTGCTCAGCACTCTGTCACCGGCTTACCCATTGTGTCAACGACAGACTCGTTTCGGGCAATTTTCACTCTCTGCATAGAAGAATGAGATTCTCGTGAGGTTGCGCCCAGGCGATCGTCACCAGGCCAAGCGTCGAATGAGTGAAGGATGCCGCGGCGCGGGCATCCGGCACGGCGGCGAAGGGCCCAGATTCGCCGGCGCCCACACCGATTTTGTCGGCACCGTAAACAGGAACATCGGCCGACGCCGGCGCGGCCGGACCGGAGATCAGCCAACGGGCTGAGAGTTAGGAGAGCTCTACGTGGCGGAGAACGAAATTCTCAGCTAGCTGGCAGCGAATCCGTGCGCGCAGAAGTCCCAGACTTCGTCGGCGGTGATCGGATGCTGCGAGTTCTCGTCCGCGCCCCCGCTCGACTGTGCGACGAACATCACCGTCTGCATGGTCATCGCCGCCATGCGTCGGGGATTGATGCCGTCGCGGAGCAGGCCGGCCTCGGAGGCCTCCTCCATCAGCTCGGTGAGCAGTGCCAGCAGCGGCGCGTGAGCGACCTTCACCTCGGACGGATGCGACACCAGCAACCGCGGCGCGAAGTCGGTGAACAACGGCCGCTTGGCGGCGGGATCGGGCCGCGACGACTCGAACAGCAGCTGAATCGCCACTTTGAGACGTTCCAACGGATCGGTATGGCTTGCGGTCGCGGCCCGGATCTGGTCGGCCGAGCGGCTCAACGCATCTTCGAACAATGCCAGCAGCAGCTCGTGCTTGCCGTCGAACTGCAGGTAGAAGCTCCGCAGAGACTGACGCGAGCGGTCGACGACCTCTTGCACCGTGAAGTCCGTGCTGCCCTTTTCGATGATGATCGCCTGGGCGGCGTCAAGGAAGCGCTGCACGCGCTGAGCGGCGCGCAACTTGGCGGTTTTGATCGACCGCTCGACAGCCCGCTGCTTCCAGGCGGGTTCTTCGCCAGCGCTGGTCACAGGCAGCTCAGATGCGTGCCGAGTCGGGAGAACATGAACTGACTGTACCGGAGAACGCCTTGCCATTGTGGTGCCAGACCCCCTCGCGGCCAACGTGTCGGAGATTGTAACTTTCGAACAGTGAGAATAGTATTCTCACGAAGGGAATTATAGAAGTCCTTCGAGAAGAAGGGCATCTCGTCTTCTCCGCGCCGTCGGGCCCAGCGCGTCGGCCTCATGAAGGACAGGAACCCACGTGTACATCGACTACGACGTCGCCGATGCGATCGCGACGATCACGCTCAACCGGCCCGAGGCCGCCAACGCGCAGAACCCAGAATTGCTCGACGAACTCGACGCCGCCTGGAGCAGGGCCGCCGAAGATGCCGCGGTGAAGGTTATCGTGTTGCGCGCCAACGGCAAACATTTCTCGGCGGGCCACGACCTGCGCGGGGGCGGGCCGGTGCCGGACAAGGTCACGCTCGAGTTCATCATCGAACACGAGTCGCGCCGGTATCTCGAGTACACCCTGCGCTGGCGCAACGTGCCGAAGCCGTCGATCGCCGCGGTGCAGGGGCGGTGCATCTCCGGGGGATTGCTGTTGTGCTGGCCGTGCGATCTCATCCTCGCCGCCGACGACGCGCTGTTCTCCGACCCGGTCGCGCTCATGGGGATCGGCGGAGTCGAATACCACGGGCACACCTGGGAACTGGGTGCGCGCAAGGCCAAGGAGATCCTGTTCACCGGTCGCGCGCTGACCGCCGAGGAGGCCGAACGCACCGGCATGGTCAACCGCGTCGTGCCGCGTGACGACTTGGACACCCAGACCATGGAGTTGGCCGGCCAGATCGCGAAGATGCCGGCGTTCGCACTGCGCCAGGCCAAGCGTGCGGTCAACCAGACACTCGATGTGCAGGGCTTCTACGCCGCGATCCAGTCCGTGTTCGACATCCACCAGACCGGGCACGGCAACGCTTTGAGCGTCAGTGGCTGGCCGGTACTGATGGACATCAACGAGATGAAGGCCAACATCAAGTAACTCGGGCCGATGGGCGCCATTCGGCTCAGCGTGCGGTACGCCGCGGGGCTGATCTACGCACAGATCACGGCGGCGGCGGCCGTGACGCTCGTGGTCGTGGCGTTGAGCCGCAACACGATCGGCGACGTTCGACAACTGCTGACCGAGGCGAATCTGATCGCGCTCGTCGCGCTGATGACGGCGGCGGCGATCGTCGATACCGTCGTCGGTTACGTCAACATCTACCCGACCTTCAAATGGTTTGCCGCGGGCCGGCATCCGACACCGCGGCAACAACGGGCGGCGATGCGCATCGGGCCGCGCCAGACCATCATCCAGTTCAGCACCTGGGCGGTCAGCGCAGTGGTCTATACGGTTGTCAATCTCGATCTCGGCGGGGGAGTGGCCTACGTGATGGGCGGGGCCATCTTGTTCGGCGGGGTGGCGGCGGCGTGTATGGGATTTCTGGTGACGCAACGGATGTTGCGGCCCATCGTCGCCGCGTCACTCACGACAGCTTCGGCGGCCCAGGTGACCATGCCCGGAATCCTGGGCCGGCTGATCACGATCTGGGTGCTGTTCAGCGGCTTGCCCACGGTCGGCATCGCGATGATCGTGCTGGCCCGGTCCAACGGCTGGTTCGTGCAGAAGACGGCTCCGGTCGAGGCCGCGGTGCTGGTGCTGGCTGTCATGTCGCTGCTGTTCGGGCTGCGGTCGATGGTGCTTGTGGCGCGGTCGATCTCAGACCCCGTCCGCGAGGTGGTGCTTGGGATGAAAGCGGTCGAGAAAGGTTGGTCGGCGGTCTCGGTGAAGGTGTACGAGCCGTCCGAGATCGGCCGCCTGCAGTACGGGTTCAACCGGATGGTCAGCGGGCTTGCCGAACGAAACCGACTGCGCGACCTGTTCGGTCGCTACGTCGGTGCCGATGTCGCCCGGCACGCGTTGGAGCAGGGCGGCGCGGCGAGCGGCGACGTACGCGAGGTCGCCGTTCTGTACGTCGACCTGGTGGGGTCGACGGCGCTGGGCGCATCCCGCCCGCCGCAGGAGGTCGCCGAACTCCTCAACGGCTTCTTCCGTATCGTGGTCGACACCGTCGAACGCCATCACGGCCTCATCAACAAGTTCGAGGGCGACGCGATCCTGGCGGTGTTCGGTGCGCCGCTGAGACTGGACAACGCGGCGTCGTCAGCGCTCGAGACCGGACGTGCTCTCGTACCCAGGCTTCGCGAACTCCCTGATGTCGAGTTCGGGGTCGGCATCTCGTGTGGTTCGGTGTTCGCGGGCAACATCGGCGCCGAGAACCGCTACGAGTACACCGTGATCGGGGACGCGGTCAATGAGGCCGCGCGGTTGGCCGACCACGCCAAGGACCGGGAATCGGCAGTGCTGTGCTCCGGCAGTGCCCTCGCGAGCGCCGACGCCGACGAAGGGCAGCACTGGACGGTGCGGGGCTCGACGGTGTTGCGTGGCCGTTCGACGGCAACGGTGTTCGCCGAACCACTACCGCAGTCGCCCTGATCACCGGTTTCGCGGTGCCAGGCGAGGAGTGCGTCAGAGGTGAGCGAGGCGGGGCACCGAGCCGCGGGCCCGTAGCCCCGCACCGGCGCGGCGAGTGAGTTCCCTTGAGCTGCCCAACAATCCATCGAGAACGAGGGCGCGCTTCACGTGGCGGTGCAGATCGTGCTCCTCGGTGAAGCCGATGCCCGCAAGCACCTGCTGGCAGTGTTTGGCCGCGGTCAGCGCCGCCTTGCCCGCGGCTGCTTTGGCCAGCAATGCGGTGAGGTCGGGGTTGTCCGCGCCGGGCAGGGTGAGCGTCGCCTCGGCGCCTTCGATGGCGACGAGGGTCTCGGCAAGCCGGTGCCGGACGGCCTGGAACGACGCGATCGGCCGGCCGAACTGGACGCGGTCGAGGGCGTGCTGACGGGCCAGGGCCAGCATCGCCCTGGCCGATCCGACCAGCCACCAGCCGACGGCCAGGCGGGCCTCGGCCACCCGAATGGGGTAACCCTCATCCTCGCGGCGCAGCGGCAACCCGCCGAGCGTTGCGTCGGTGCTTTGCGCGGTCGTCCGGTCCCACACCACCCACGTGTTGCCGGCGTACGGCAGCGGCAACTCCAGGGTCCCGCCGATCTCGTTGCCGGTCGCGTTCAGTACGACGTCGACGAGAACCGAAGCATGCGAGCCCGTTTCACCGAGCAGCCGGAACACCAGCGGCACCGCCACGTCGGACATGTCGGACAGCATCTCGGCCCAGCCGAGTTCCACCAGGGCCGCATCGAGTTCGGGGCCGGAGGCCGTGAGCATGGTCTTGCGCAGACCGTCTTCGAGCAGTTCGAGCGACTGTCGATCCATGGTCACTCCTTCCCGAGATCGAGCAGGCGACGGGCGATGATGTTGCGCTGCACTTCGGCGGTGCCGCCGTAGATCGTGGCCGCCCGCGAGTACAGATACTCGGTGCGCCATTCGGTGTCGTCGAGTTCGATGACACCAGGCAGCAGATCGCGCGCGGTGTCGTAGAGGCGTTGTTCGGCACCGGCAAGCAGCACCTTGTCGATCGAGGTGTCCGGACCCAGTTTGTGGCCGTCGGCCAGCCGGTGCTGAGTGGCCCGCGAGCGGCAGCGCAGCGTGTGCAAGGCCAGGTACGCCTCACCCATGTCGGAGTCCACGACCTGCCCGAGGTTCTTGACCTCACCGACCAACGCGTCGAACCGCGAATACAGGTAGGCGATGCGCTGCCAGAAGCACGTCGACCGTTCGTACGGCAGCAGATCCATCGCAAGCCGCCAGCCGTCGCCGGGCTTGCCGAGCATCCGGCCGGCGTCGACCGCGACGTCGTCGAAGTACACCTCACAGAATTCGTCGACATCGTGCATGGTGCGCAACGGTCGCACCGAGATGCCCGGGGTGTCGAGGTCGACGAAGAACGCGGTGATCGCCTCGTGGTTGGGGGTGTCCGCGTCACCGGTGCGGGTGAGCAGGATGCAGCGGTGCGAGTACTGGGCGAAACTCGTCCAGACCTTCTGCCCATTGATGATCCATCGGTCGCCCTGTTGTACGGCGCGCGTGGTCAGCGACGCGAGATCGCTGCCCGAGCCCGGCTCGGAGAAGCCTTGGCACCATTGCTCTTCGCCGGACAGCAGTTTCGGCACCATCTCGGCCGCCAATTCGGCGGGCGCGTAGTCGATCATCGTCGGCGCCAGGACTTCGAGCATCGAATACGGGCCGGGCTCGGCGAGCCGGCGCCCCACGACCTCTTCGCCGACGATCGCGCGCAGGATCTCCGGGCCGCCCAGGCCCCCGGCATGCTCGGGCCAGCCGTAGCGGCTCCAGCCGGCGTCGTAGAGCGCCCGCTGTACCCGGGCGAACTGGCGCATGTGCCCTTCGAGCGTGTGATCGCCGGGTGGGGTCAGGTCATTCTCGGCAAGCCAGGCCTGCAGTGCGGTGCGGAATTCAGCGGGGTCGTGGAGGTCGGTCATGCGGACGGCCGGCCGATCGCGTGTGGCTTGCCATGGTCGTGCGCGCCACTGCGGCGGATGAACGTCATGGCCCTGGTCTTCAGCCGCCAGCCGTCGGCGGTACGCACGTAGGTGTCGTTGTAGTACCCGATGCGCATGTCGTGCGCCGAGTGCTCGATGAAGCACAGCGGCTGCGTGCCGCTAGCGGCGTCGGGGTTGTCGGGGTCGAACGTCACCAGTGCCGTCCCGGTCATGAACAGACCTTTGGGTGCGGCATCCACCAGCACCGGAAAACGTTCCAGCGCATAGGTTTCCCCGAACGCGCTGTATGTGCCGTCGGGCGTGAACACCGACACCAGCCCGTCGATGTCGCCCTGGGTGATGGTCACCGCGTACTTCGCCAGCACCTGCTGGATCTCGACGAGGTCGTCAGTTCTCGCTTGCGTACTCATTGCGAAAGACCCTACCCCCCTTCATTACAAATTTCACATCTCTTGTAACGCTGATGTCCTGCAGTGGATCGCCGGGCACCGCGATGATGTCGGCGAGGTAGCCCTCGGCGATGCGGCCGAGGTCGGTCCGGTTGATCAGGTCCGCTCCCACCACGGTCGCCGCCCTCAGCACCGCGGCCGGGGGCATACCCCACTCCACCAGGGTCACGAGCTCGTCGGCGTTGCGGCCGTGGGGGATGGCCGGCGCGTCGGTGCCGACGGCGATCTTCACGCCGGCCTCGTACGCGGCCTTGATCGACGTCTCGGCCTTCGGGAACATCTCGGCAGCCTTGTCCTGCAGGACCTTCGGCGCGTTGGAGACATCCATGGCCTGCGCGAGCCTGCGCGTGGTCACGAGGAACCGGTCGTTGTCGACGAGCATCTGGATGGCTTCGTCGTCCATCAGGAAACCGTGCTCGATGCAGTCGATCCCACAGGCCACCGCATGCTTGACGGCTTCGGCGCCGTGCGTGTGCGCCGCGACCCGCAATCCGCGCCGATGCGCCTCGTCGACGATGACCCGCAGTTCCTCGTCCGAATAGTGTTGGGCTCCAGCCTCTCCCGTGAGTGACATGACGCCGCCCGAGCAACACACCTTGATCAGCTGGGCGCCGTGCTTGATCTGGTAGCGCACCGCCTTACGGATCTCGTCGACGCCGTTGGCGATGCCTTCCTCGATCGTGAGCTCCAGCACGCCGGGCATGAAGGCCGCGAACATCGTGGGGTCGAGATGCCCGCCGGTCGGCGTGATGGCATGGCCCGCAGGCACGATGCGCGGCCCTTCGATCCAGCCCGCGTCGATGGCCTTGCCGAGTGCGACGTCGAGCAGGTAGCCGCCCGTCTTGACGAACAACCCGAGGTTGCGCACCGTGGTGAACCCGGCGCGCAACGTGCGACGGGCATTGCCCACCGCGCGCAGCACCCTCGTCGGCGGATCGTCCTGCACCTGGGACAGTCCCGGGTTCTCGCCCCGGCCGCCCATCAGCAGGTTGACCTCCATGTCCATGAGGCCGGGCAGCAGTATTGCGTCGCCCAAATCGACGATCTCTCGCGCGGGCTCTCCGCCGAGCCCGACGATGCGGTCGCCGTCGACCTTGACGATGCCGGGGCGAATGATCTCCCCGGCGTCGACATCGACCAGACCCGCGGCTTTGAGGGTCAGCATGGCTGCGCCGACACTACGGTTGCTGACGGATTTCGGGTGATTTTCATCAGAACCCGTAGTCTCGGCGATGCGTTGGGCACGTTCAGACCACCGGCTCCTTGACGAGCTGGATATAGGCCGCGCCGCTGTCGAGCACGCGGGGCTGCTTCCACACCTCGACCGGGAAGCTCACCATCACGATCGATTGCCCGAGATGCACCAGGGCCTTGGCGTCTGCGGGCATGCCCTTGAGCGGAAACCGCGCGTCGACATAGACCATGATGTCCTCGAGCCGTGCCATGCCTGCGTCGTAGAGGTCCTGCATCTCCTCCATCGTGGAGTTGAGACGCTTCTGATAGCGCTCCTCTTCGGTGGGCAGGCACCAGTCGCTGAACCGCTCCAGGTCGGCGAATTCTTCGGGCAGCTTAGACATTTGCGGGATCCTTCGTGGTCTTCGTGTGGGCCGCACCGTTGGCGGAACCGTTCCCGTTGGCCAGTGATTCTTTGTACCGGTCGACGTACTTGTGCGCGGTGTGGTGCAGGTGGCGCAGCAGGATCTCCTGGTCGCACAGCGGGAAGTCGAGGACGGCGCGGGTGCCGATCTGCGTCTGCGTGGCCTCCAGCGTGTTGGCGTCCTGAAACGCGTACTCCTTGAACGTCACCGCGGCAAGTTCCTGAGAAAGCCGCTCGCGCAGGTTCTTCGGCGGTACGAAGTACAGGTCGGCCTCGAAGATGTGGGTGTCCACACCGGTAGGCCAGTAGTTGTAGGTCAGATACCAGCCCGGCACCCAGAAGAGCAGGGTGAAGTTCGGGAAGAACTCGAATGAGTCCTGGCCCCAGGTCTTGTGCCGACCCGGATTGATCGCCGGCGGCAGCTCATCGGGCAAGATGCCCTTGATGTCGGGGCGATCCCACGGTCCGAACAGGCCACTGTGCAGGATGCGCTCGATGGGCTTGACCATCTTGAGGTCCTTCGGCGGGCTCATGCCGCCCCAGGACGAGATCATCGAGTGATCGCCCTTGATGTCGTAGTGCAGCGCCTCGAAGCCGAACTTGGCCAGCTTCTCGGCCTCCTCCTTCTCCGCTTGCTTCATGTGCAGGATCGGCGCGTGGTAGAACTCGACGAACGCATCGATGAACAGCTTCCAGTTGGCTTTGATCTCCGAGCGGTAGCTGTAGTGCTCGGTCATCTCGTGGAACGGATAACCCTTGAGGCCTTGGCCGAACTCGCCCAGGTACTCCTCGAGCGACACCGCGTCGTCGTCGAAGTTGACGAAGATGAAGCCCTCCCACACCTCGCAGCGCACCGGCTTGAGCGGGTAGTCGGCCTTGTCGACATCGAAGAACTCCTGCTCCTGCTGGATGAAGGTCAGGTCTCCCTTGAGGTTGTAGCGCCAGGCGTGGTACTTGCAGACGAACTGGCGGCAGCTGCCCGAAACCTCCTCGCCCGGGTAGTCGTTCCACACCAGTTTGTTGCCGCGATGGCGGCACAGGTTGTAGAAGGCCCGGATCTGGTCGCCGTCGTTGACGATGATGATCGACGTGCCCGGGCCGACCGACGGCAGCTCACGGGTGATGTAGCTGCCCTTCTTGGGAATCAGCTCCACACGGCCCATTTGCAGCCAGGTCTTTCGGAAGATGGCCTGCTGCTCCAGCTTCCAGTGTTCGGGATCGATCGAATCCTCGTAGTTGACTGGCCCGGTGCCCAATTCGGGCCAGTTCTCGGTCCAGCTGCCGGCGGCCGGCTTCGGGAAAAACGCCACGGGATTTACCTACTTTCTTTCCGAGATTAGTGGCCGGACTCCGGCGCGATTCCAAAAGTGTTGTAAGCCATGGCCATCAGGCCATAGCCGCCGACGGTGAAAACCAGGTCCATGCGCTGGCGGTCGTCCAGTTTGTCGCCGAGGGCTGCCCAGGTCTCGTCCGAGATGCGTGACTGCTCGTCGAGTTCGTCGACCGCATCGAGCACGATCTGGTCGAATGCGTCGACGGCCGTGCCTTGCGCGACGCCTGCGATGTCGTCGTCGGTGAGACCTTCGGCCTTGCCGATGAAGGCGTGGTGGGCCCACTCGTACTCGCAGTGCCTGCGGTGGGCGATCCGCAGGATCGCCAGCTCGCGAAGCCTGGGGTCCAGGGTCGAGCGGAACAAGAGGTGGTTGCTGAACCGAAGAAACGCCTTGGTCAGTGCCGGATGACGGGCCAGCGTCGACAACGCGACCCCCGCTCCCTGGGGGTTCAGTCGTTCCTCGGGCAGCATGACCGACAGCGCGCGACGGACGTCGTCATCCCACTCGTCGGCGGGTAATGGGGCCAGGCCCACGGACGCTTCTCCTCTCGGCGGCGCTCCGATGACTCTCACGGGCGAGAATCAGGTTCTCATTTCCGACTAACAGGTTTCCATCTTTTCTCGAAGCGGTCAATGGGAAGTCCTCGTGGCGGGTCATGACCAGCGTGTATCCGCTCGTCAACAATGGCAGACATTGATTCTCTCTACGCGAGAAGCTAGTTTTCTGTACTAGAGAACCTGGTGAGCACACGGGAACGGAGCACCGCCATGCAAAAAGACGACATGATCTTGATCAGCGTGGACGACCACATCATCGAGCCGCCGAACATGTTCAAGAACCATCTGCCTGCGAAATACCGCGATGAGGCGCCACGGCTCGTGCACAATCCCGATGGCAGCGATACCTGGCAGTTCCGCGACACCGTGATCCCCAACGTGGCGCTCAACGCCGTGGCGGGCCGGCCGAAGGAGGAGTACGGCCTGGAGCCGCAAGGTCTCGACGAGATCCGTAAGGGCTGCTATGACCCCGACGAGCGGGTCAAGGACATGAACGCGGGCGGGGTGCTGGCGACGATGAACTTCCCGTCGTTCCCGGGCTTCGCCGCGCGGCTGTTCGCCACCGAGGATGCCGAGTTCTCGCTGGCGCTCGTGCAGGCCTACAACGACTGGCACATCGACGAATGGTGCGGGTCGAATCCGGGCCGCTTCATACCGATGGCGATTCCGGCGATCTGGGATCCGCAACTGTGCGCCGACGAGGTGCGACGGGTGTCGAAGAAGGGCGTGCACTCGCTGACGTTCACGGAGAACCCGTCGACCCTGGGCTATCCGAGCTTTCACGATCTGGAGTATTGGAAGCCGTTGTGGGAAGCCCTCGTCGAGACCGACACGGTGATGAACGTGCACATCGGGTCCTCGGGCAAGCTCGCGATCACCGCGCCGGACGCGCCGATGGACGTGATGATCACCCTGCAGCCGATGAACATCGTGCAGGCCGCCGCCGATCTGTTGTGGTCGGCACCGATCAAGGCCTACCCCGACCTCAAGATCGCGCTGTCCGAAGGCGGCACCGGGTGGATCCCGTACTTCCTGGACCGGGTGGACCGCACCTACGAGATGCACTCGACCTGGACGCATCAGGACTTCGGCGGCAAGCTGCCGTCCGACGTGTTCCGTGAGCACTTCATGACGTGCTTCATCTCCGATCCGGTCGGCGTCAAGAACCGGCACCTGATCGGCATCGACAACATCTGCTGGGAGATGGACTACCCGCACTCAGATTCGATGTGGCCCGGTGCGCCCGAGGAACTGTGGGCGGTGTTCGACACCTATGACGTGCCCGCCGACGAGATCAACAAGATCACGCACGAGAACGCCATGCGGCTCTACCATTTCGACCCGTTCAAGGACGTTCCCAAGGACCAGGCCACGGTCGGCGCTCTGCGAAAGTCCGCCGAGGGCCATGATGTGTCCATCCGGGCCCTGAGCAACAAGGAGAAGACGGGCACGAGCTTCGCCGACTTCCAGGCGAACGCCAAAGCCGTGTCCGGCGCCAAAGACTGACGAGGAGACCGCGAGTGTCGGGTGGTATGAACTTCGAGCTGACCGAGGACCAGGAGCTCATCCGGAAGTCCGTGGCCGAGCTCGCGGGCAAATTCGATGACCACTACTGGATGACCAAGGACCAGGCGCACGAGTTCCCGCAGGAGTTCTACGACGCCATCGCCGGCGGCGGCTGGCTCGGGATGACGATCCCCGAGGAGTACGGCGGACACGGTCTGGGGATCACCGAGGCCACGATCCTCGCCGAGGAAGTGGCCCGATCCGGCGGCGGCATGAACGCCGCGAGCGCCATCCACATGTCGATCTTCGGTATGCAGCCGGTCGTGGTCTTCGGCTCGGATGCGATGAAGGCCGAGACGTTACCGCGGATCGTCAACGGGGACCTTCATGTGTGCTTCGGTGTCACCGAACCCGGTGCGGGCCTGGACACGTCGCGTATCACGACATTCGCCAAGCGAGACGGCGACAGTTACCTGGTCAACGGACGCAAGGTGTGGATCTCCAAAGCCCTTGAGTCGGAGAAGATCTTGCTTCTCACGCGGACGACACCCAGGGACGAGGCGGCCAAACCGACCGACGGGCTGACGCTGTTTTTCACCGACCTCGACCGCGACCACGTCGACATCCGCCCCATCAACAAGATGGGGCGCAACGCCGTTTCGTCCAACGAGTTGTTCATCGACGACCTCCGCGTCCCGGCCGAGCACCGGATCGGCGAGGAGGGCAAGGGGTTCAAGTACATCCTGCACGGGCTCAACCCCGAGCGGATGTTGATCGCCGCCGAAGCGCTGGGCATCGGCCGGGTCGCGCTCGACCGGGCGGTCAAGTACGCCAACGAGCGAGTGGTGTTCGACCGGCCGATCGGCATGAACCAGGGCATCCAGTTCCCGCTGGCCGACTCGCTGGCCCGCCTCGACGCCGCCGAACTGATCCTGCGCAAGGCCACGTGGCTCTACGACAACGGCAAGCCGTGCGGCCGAGAGGCCAACATGGCGAAATACCTCTGTGCCGACGCGGGATTCGCGGCCGCCGACCGTGCCCTCCAAACACATGGCGGGATGGGCTATTCGGAGGAATACAACATCTCGCGGTTCTTCCGGGAATCGCGATTGATGAAGATCGCCCCGGTGAGCCAGGAGATGATCCTAAACTTCCTGGGCGCCAACGTTCTCGGCCTGCCCAAGAGCTACTAGAGGAAGCGTTACGAATGAGGACCTATTTCGACCTGACCGGGCGTTCGGCCCTCGTCACGGGGGCAGGTGCCGGCATCGGCGCCGCCGTGTCCGAGGCGCTGGCCGCCGCGGGCGCCGCCGTACTGGTCACCGATATCAGCGGTGACGCGGCAGCGCGGGTTGCGGAGCGCATCAACGCCGCGGGCGGGAAGGCCGACAGCGCACCGCTCGACGTCAGTGACCGCGACGCCGCCGTCGCGGCCACCGAGCGTGCGGCGGGGCTCGGCGAGGGCAAGCTGCACATCCTGGTCAACAACGCCGGCGTCACCTCGCCTGCGATGTTCCCCAAACTCACTGACGAGACGTTCCGGCTCACCTTCGACATCCACGTCATGGGGACGTTCCACGTCACGCAGGCCGCACTGCCGCACATTCCGACCGACGGCACCGGACGCGTCATCAACGTCACCTCGTCGGCAGGCATCACCGGGACCCTCGGTCAGGTCAACTACTCGGCGGCCAAGGCCGGTCTCATCGGGTTCACCAAGTCGCTCGCGCGGGAACTCGCGCCCAAGAACATCATGGTCAACGCCTTGGCGCCGTTGGCCGCGACGCCGATGACCGAGACCATCCGCACCAACGAGAAATTCGCGGCCAACATGATGAACCGCATCCCGCTCAAGCGTTGGGCCGAAGCCGACGAAGTTGCGGGCGCGTTCGTCTTCCTGGCCTCCGATGCCGCGTCGTACATCACCGGCCAGGTGCTGCCGGTCGACGGCGGCATGGTTATGTGACGGGCATGCCCCACGACACACCAGGTAGTGCAGGTCCGCTGGCCGGGATCACCATCGTCGCGCTCGAGCAGGCGGTATCCGCGCCGATGTGCACGCGGGTGCTGGCCGACTTCGGCGCCCGCGTCATCAAAGTGGAAAACCCCAAGGGCGGGGATTTCGCGCGGGATTACGACGAAGTTGTCAACGGCCTTGCGGCGCATTTTGTCTGGGCCAACCGCGGCAAGGAATCCATCACGCTCGACCTGAAGTCGACCGGTGGCATCGATGTGCTGCACCGGTTGCTGGACCGGGCCGACGCTCTGGTGTCGAACCTCGCACCCGGTGCGATGGCGCGGATGGGGCTGTCTCCGGCCGAGCTCTCGCAACGCCATCCACAGGTGATCCCGGTCGAGATCGACGGGTACGGCACCGGCGGACCGCTGTCGCACAAGCGTGCCTACGACCTGCTGGTCCAGGCCGAATCGGGGGCCTGCGCGGTCACCGGCTATCCGGACATGCCGGCCAAACCCGGCCCGCCCGTTGCCGACATCTCGACCGGCCTGTACGCCGCGCTGTCGATCATGGCGCTGTTGATCGGCCGAGCCCGGCAACCGTCCGATGCCCCGGCGCCCGCGGTGGCCGTGAGCCTGTTCGACACCATGACCGACATCATGGGCTATCCGCTCACCTACACCCAGCATTCGGGCATCGACCAACAACCCCTTGGCATGAGCTCGCCCGCGGTGTCGCCGTACGGCGCGTTCCCCACCCGCGACGGCCAGACGGTCGTGCTCGGCACCACCAACGACCGGGAATGGCAGCGGCTGGCCCGGGAGATCATCGACCGGCCCGATCTGGCCGACGACCCGCGCTTCGCGACCAACTCCGACCGCTGCGCGAGCCGCGACGTGCTCAACGACGCGATCGGAACCTGGTGTGCGCAGCACGATCTCGCCGAGATCCAGCAGATCGCCGACGAGGCGGGCATCGGGAACTCGCGGTACAACCGGCCCAGCGAGGTGATCGCACACCAGCACCTCAAAGACCGGGACCGGTGGCGGACCGTCGCCACGCCCAACGGCGACATCTCGGCGCTGCTGCCGCCGCCGGTGATCTCCGGCCACGAACTGCCGATGGGCGCAGTTCCCGGCCTCGGCGAACACACCGATGCCATCCTGGGCGATATGGGCCTGTCAGCCGAGGACATCGCAGCCTTGCGGGAGCAGGGCGCGATCGGCCCGGCCTACCCGACGTCCCAGATACCGAGAGCGGAGCAGTCCAATGCGTGAAACCGTCATCGTCGAAGCCGTCCGCACCCCCGTGGGCAAACGTAACGGCGGACTGTCCGGCATGCATGCCGCCGATCTGTCCGCGCTGGTGCTCAACGCTCTGGTGGAGCGGGCGGGCATCAGTCCCGAGATCGTCGACGATGTCGTCTGGGGGTGTGTGTCCCAGGTCGGCGACCAGTCCAGCAACATCGGCCGGTACTCGGTGCTCGCCGCGGGCTGGCCCGAGCACATACCGGGCACCACGGTCAATCGAGCCTGCGGTTCGAGCCAGCAGGCCCTGGACTTCGCGGTGCAGGCCGTGATGTCGGGGCAACAGGATGTCGTCGTGGCCGGGGGAGTCGAGGTGATGAGCCGCGTGCCGCTGGGCGCGGCCCGCGCGACCGGACAGCCGTATGGCCCGAAAGTGCTTGACCGGTACCGGGATTTCTCGTTCAACCAGGGCATCTCGGCCGAATTGATCTCGCAGAAGTGGGGATTCGACCGGACCCGGCTCGACGAGTACTCGGCCGGCTCGCACGAGCGTGCCGCGGCCGCGCAGGACGCGGGCGCGTTCGAGACACAGATGATCACGGTGTTTCCCGATGACGGTGACCCCGTGATCGCCGATGAGGGCGTGCGGCGGGGAACCACCGTCGAGAAGCTCGCGGGGTTGAAGCCGGCTTTCACCGAGGACGGCGTGATCCACGCGGGCAACTCGTCGCAGATCTCCGACGGAGCGGCCGCGCTTCTGGTCATGACCGCGGAAAACGCTGTGACGATGGGCCTTTCGCCGATTGTGCGCTATCGCGCGGGTGCGGTCACCGGTGCCGATCCGGTGCTCATGCTGACCGGCCCGATTCCGGCCACCGAAAAGGTGCTGCGTAAGGCCGGTGTGGGTCTCGACGAAATCGGCGTCTTCGAGGTCAATGAGGCGTTTGCGCCGGTGCCGCTGGCGTGGCTGGCCGAAACCGGTGCGGACGAAGCCAAACTCAACCCGCTGGGCGGCGCGATCGCGCTGGGTCATCCGCTTGGGGCGTCGGGTGCCGTCCTGATGACCCGAATGATCAATCACATGCGCGACAAGGGAATTCGTTACGGCCTGCAGGCCATGTGTGAAGGCGGGGGCACCGCCAACGCGACGATCGTCGAACTTCTCGCCTAGTAAGGGGCCAACGCATGCAGCGAAACCTTTTCACGGAAGACCACGAGGCATTCCGCACCCTGGCGCGCGACTTCGTCGAGAAGGAAGTCGTGCCGCAGTACCCCGAGTGGGAGAAGGCCGGCCGCATGCCGCGCGACGTCTTCAAGCAGATGGGTGAGCTCGGCATGCTGGGCATGGCGATCCCCGAGGAGTACGGCGGCGCGGGCATCGCCGACTATCGCTACAACGTGGTTTTGCAGGAGGAGGCCGCCCGGGCGCTGGTCACCCTGTCGACCGTACGTACTCAGCTTGAGGTGATCCTGCCGTACTTCCTGCACTACGCGAACGACGAGCAGCGCCAGCGCTGGTTCCCGGGATTGGCGGCCGGGACACTGTTGACGGCGGTCGCGATGACCGAGCCGGGAACCGGCTCCGATCTCGCCGGCATGCGCACGACCGCTGTGCGGGACGGTGACTCCTATGTGCTCAACGGCGCCAAGACATTCATCACCGGTGGCATCCAGGCCGATCTCGTTGTCGTCGTGGCCCGGACCTCCACCGACCCGGACAATCGGCGAAAAGGTTTGACGCTGTTGGTCGTCGAGGACGGCATGCCGGGCTTCGAGCGTGGCCGTGAGCTGGAGAAGATGGGCTGCAAGGTCCAGGACACCGCCGAGCTGTCCTTCACCGACGTCCGGGTCCCCGTGGCCAACGTGCTGGGGGAGGAGGGCGAGGCATTCAGCTATCTGGGGCACAACCTGCCGCAGGAACGGTTGACCGTCGCCGTCGGATCGGTGGCCCAAGCGCGGTCGGCGATCGCCGCGGCGATCGACTACACGAAGGACCGCAAAATATTCGGGGCCTCGGTCTCATCTTTTCAAAACACCAAGTTCGAACTCGCGGCGTGCTCGGCCGAGGTCGAGGCCGCGCAGGCGATGCTGGACCGGGCGGTGGCTCTGCACGTTGACGGCGAGCTGTCGGGGGCCGACGCGGCCCGCGTCAAATTGTTCTGCACCGAGATGCAGGCGCGGGTCATCGATCGTTGCCTACAGCTCTTCGGCGGGTACGGCTACATGATGGAGTACCCCATCGCCCGGCTGTACACCGATGCCCGGGTCGCGCGCATCTACGCGGGCACCAGTGAGGTCATGAAGGTCATCATCGCGAAATCTCTCGGGCTGTGACCTGCGCCATTCACGCCATGTGACGGCTGTCAAGATTTACCCTCTCTGAGACACTTGTCACAGCGCCCAAACCAACCTACTGTGTGTTCACTAGGTTGGTTGGACGAAGGAGTTCGGTGACGCCTCCCGATGGATCGTCTGAGGCCGTAAGGCCCTACGCGACACTGCTCGCCAAAGGGGAAGACCGCAGGCAGCGGATCCTTTCGGTGGCCGAGAGGCTGTTGGCGCGCAACGGGTGGCGAAACACCTCGCTGGCACAGATCGCCAAGGAAGCCGGTGTCACGCCGGCTGGTCTGCTGCATCACTTCGAGTCCAAAGAGCAGTTGCTCAACGCGGTGCTCGATGCCCGTGACGACGACGACGATGCGCACGCCGACCGGTCGGGCGACCTCGCTGACGAGATCAAGCGGGTGGCCGAGCGGTTTGTCCGGGCACCTGAACTCGTCGGCACGTTCACCGTGTTGTTGGTGGAGAACATCCAGCCCGATGCTCCACTGCACGATCGTTTGCTGAAACGTCAGCAGGATGCGCGGGACATCGTCGCTGACATCATCCGCCGCGGTCAGCTCAGTGGCCGCTACCGCACAGATTTCGACCCGGTCACCAAGGCCGTGGAGATACTCGCCTTCGTAAATGGAATGGAGACCTCATGGTTACTCGATCCCTCACTGCCGCTGGCGGACGTGTTCAAGGGGTACGCAGAGATGCTGGCCCGCGAGATCGAGGCGCCGTCCGGCCGCAGCGCAGCGGCCGGCCTGTGAGATTGGAGGACGACATGAGGTATCGGCTCGACGTCGTCGCACCCTGTGTGGTCGACGCGGTGCGGTTCGCGGGTGGCTGGCTCGTCGACCGGGTCATGGCGGGGTGGGATGTCACGGTGCTGATCGGTGCTGACGAAGACGTCCGGCCGCTGGAGATCCTCGGCGTCGACACCATGGACCTGGAGAGCGTGCTGGTGTCCTGGCAGGACCGGCCACACCCCCAGACCGTGGCGGTGGCGGCCGATCTGTTCAACTCTGACGAGCGCGTCCGGCGGGGAGTTCTCGGAGCGCTCGAGCAGGGACGGACCGAGGTGACGCTGTGGGGCGAGCAGTGCCCGGCCGATCTGAGTGTCGATCCCGTGCGTCACGAATTATCGGCTGCTGCACGGGCTTTCAAAGCCCAGGCGCTTGCCGCGGTCAAACACCCCGAGGCCGCGGCCGTCGGCTACACCGAAGCTTTCCGGTGCGGCACGATGATCAGCCGGTCGGTTCCGGCAGATCTCATTCCCGCCAGCTGACGCCTGCCGCTTGCAGTCAAGCGGCAAGTTGTGCCGGATGAAGGCGATCGGGTCGCGACGGCGGAGCCAGCCCGCACCGCCGTGGGCGATCTTCGCCGACCTGTGCGATCCGAACCGGCAACCGGTACGTCCCTGGCTGCATCTGCGCGACGACGAAATGCCACCCGCCATCGTCGAGTCCGTCCGCCCACACCGTGTGGTCTGGTCATCACTGTGGGTCCGAAGGCCGGACGCACAGGTCCGTTTCGACCTTGAAGCCGAGCCCGGCGGAGGCACGTATCTGCGCTGGACGCTCTACGTCGATGACCCGATCCCCGACGCCGAAATGACTCGGCACATGTGTAAGCGGATCGGTGAACTCATCAACGCCAACCTCAGACACACCTACGGGCAGTGAATCTCGATATCGTCAGGCGACAAATGTGGGCATCGCAGCCCAGCCGCGGACCGCGGCGGTTTCCGAGGGTACGGCGTTGGGCCAGTCGACCTCCCACTGTGGGAAGCGTTTGAGGATCTCCTCGAGTGCGATGCGGCCTTCGAGCCGGGCCAGCGCGTTGCCCATGCAGAAGTGTGTGCCGGCGCCAAAGGTCATGTGCGAGCGCTGCTCCCGGTGAATGTCGAAGACGTCACCGTCCGGCGCGAACCGGCGGTGGTCCCGGTTGGCTGCGCCGACGAGCATCAGCATCGCAGACCCCTCGGGCACGGTCTGGCCGTAGTACTCGACGTCACGGGTGACGCATCGGGCGATCTGCAATGCCGGTGGCTCCCAACGTAGGATCTCCTCGATTGCCTGAGGAATCAGGGATGGATCCTCCACCAGCTGCCGGCGCTGATCCGGATAGTCGGCCAGCGTCTTGCCGGCCCAGCCGATCAGCCGGGTGGTGGTCTCAGAACCGGCGGTGGCGATGACCGTCAGATACAGCAGGAGCTCATCGCGGCGAAGCTTGCGGACGGTGCCTGTCTCGTCCGCGAATTCGGCGTTGAGCAGGTCGGTCATGATGTCGTCGGACGGGTGTTCGGCGCGCCAGTCGATGAACTCCGCGAACACCTCACCGGTGGCCAAAGCGTCGACGGTCTGCCCTTGCAGGATTTCCTCACCGTGGTCGGTGATCTGGCGCTGCCGCTCCTCGGGGATACCCAGCAGCATGCCGATGACGCGCATCGGCATCTGCTCGCCGAGATCGTTGACGAAATCGAACTTTTCGGAACCGACCAGTGGATCCAGGCAACGCGCGGTGAACTCGCGGATCTGCGGTTCCAGCGCGAGCACCTTACGCGGGGTGAACATGCGCGACAGCAGGTTGCGGTGGATGTTGTGGATCGGTGGATCCTCGAAAATGAGAGTGCCCGGCGGGATCTCCATGCCGGATTTGATGATCTCCAGCACGGCTCCCCGGCCCGAGATGAACGTCTCGTGGTCGATGACGGCTGCGTTGACGTCGTCGTAGCGGCTCAGCGCGAAGAAATCATGCTGCTCGTTGTAGTACAACGGCGCTTCTTCTCTGATCCTCGCGAAGACCGGGTAGGGGTTCATGTTGAGGTCGACGTTGTACGGGTCGTAGTAGACGTCGGATTCGGTCGGTGCCGTCGGCACGGCCATGGGATCTCCATCCGGTGGGCTTGAGCAAGTCGTGTCGAGTGGGTTCGGGCCAGGGGCACTCAGCGGTTGGTGAGGGCTACTGTGCACCTGCTTAGCAGGTGAGCTGACGCTCGGTCAATGTTTCTCGCTTCGAGGCGGTGAACTGGGTGAAAGGTTCGGTCGCATTTACGATCAGTCGAAAGAATGTAAACATGGTGTCACGCCAGAAGGACAGAGGACAATGACCGCTGAAGAAATCGTCCGCGCCGAGATCGCTGCGTGGGGCAGCAACGACATCGACGAAGTCATGAGCCACTTCGCCGAGGAGGCCACATTCGACATCGGCCCCGACTGGCCGAAACTGTCCGGGCGGGACGCCATCCACGAAATGATGAAGGTGTTTTTCGCCGGCGGTAAGTGCGTCGACCTCGAGATCCGACATCTCGCTGTCGATGGGAATGTCGTGTTGATGGAGCGCCGCGATCACTGGATTGTGGACGGGAAGCAGATGAGCTGGCCGGTCATGGGAGCCTACGAGGTGAAGGGCGAAAAGATCACGGCGTGGCGGGAGTACTTCTATCCGCCGAAGGACCCCAGCGCCGACGGCAGTGCATAGCTCACGTCGATGATCACCTTGCCGATCGCCTGCCCATCGGCGACGTGCCGCAGCGCCGCGGCGGTCTCGGCCAGGGGATAGACCGCGCCGATGTGTGGCTTGACGCCGCCGGTGGCCAACAACTCGCGCAACTCGGACTCGTTGCGCGCGAACTCGTCCGGCGGGATGTCCTGGAACTGGAATCCGACGATCTGGATGCCTTTGACGAGCACTAGGTTCAGCGGGATCTGGGGAATGCTGCCGGATGCGTAGCCGACCGTGACGAACCGGCCACCGCGGCGCAGCGATCGCAACGCGGGTTCGGACAGCTCGCCCCCGACCGGATCGATAACGGCATGTGCACCGGCGGGCAGTGCCTCACGCAGCGTCGTGCGCAGCGGGCCGGTGGCGTGATTGACGAGCTGGGAGGCTCCGTAACGAGCTGCTACGCAGAGCTTTTCGTCGGATGACGCCACGGCCGTCACCCGCGCGCCGAGCGCTACCCCGAGCTGAACCGCGGCGAGCCCCACCCCGCCGCCGGCGCCCAGCACGATCACGTCGTCGCCTGGCCGAACCTGCGCCACCGACCGCAGCGTGTGATAAGCCGTGCGGTGCGCGACGCCGAACGCCGCCGCGGTGCGGTCGTCCACGCCGTCGGGAATCCTGGCCAGCGCTGCGCTGCCGACGCAGACCTCCTCGGCGAACGCGCCGAACATTCCCGTGCCGGTGACGCGGTCACCCACCGCGAAATCGACGGTGTCCGGCGCGACTTCGGTGACCACCCCGGCGAATTCGCTGCCCGGCACAAAGGGCACCGGCACGTTCACCTGGTACTGGTCGGCCACCAGAAGCACGTCGGGGAAGTTGACCGCCGCCGCGCCCACGCGGACACGAAGCCGCCCCGGCGCCAGAACGGGTGAGGGCAATTCCTCGACACGAACCGCCTCGGGTGGCCCGTACTCCCGGCAGACGGCGGCTTTCACCGGTAGTCGGTGGACTCGGCGAGTTCTGCGGCCGAGGCCATCAGGTCGGTCACGACCGGCCCGAAGGCCAGCAGCTTCTCGTCGTCACCGGCGCGCTGGAAACCCTGTTCCAGCACGATCGCAAGCTTCCACTTGGCCAGCACGAGGTAATAGTCCAAATCGTCGACCTGGCGTCCCGAAACGTCGGCATAGTGTGTGACGACCGCGTCACGCGACGGCATGCCGCGCATGTCGACGTAGCTCATCTCAGAGGCGGCCGGCATATCGGTATCGGCGGGCCAACTCTGCACCATCCACGCGAGATCGAGCTTGGGGTCGCCGACCGTGCCCATCTCCCAGTCGACGATCGCCGCCAGACGAGCAGGCGCACCGTGCCGGTACATGACATTGGCGAACTGATAGTCGCCGTGCATCAAGCCCGGGATGAAGTCGAGTGGCCGATGGGCCCGCAGCCAGCCGGTGGCCACCTCTAGCCCCGGCAGCTCGCGCTTCTTGATCCGTTCGAGGAAGCCGATCCAGCGGTCGACTTGCCGCTCGTGATACCCGTCCGGCCGGCCGAGGTCGGCCAGGCCCCGCGCCTTCCAGTCCACTTTCGACAGGAGCGCGATGCCTTCGGCGAGTTGGTAACTCAGGCCGGACCGGGTGCTGACGTCGCTGTCGAACGGTTCGGGCCAGGTGCCGTGCCTGTCCATCGGCGACCAGCCGTCGACGAAGCCCATCAGGTAGAACGGCCGCCCCAGCACTTCGGGATCCGCGCACACGGCCACCGCGGCGGTGTGCGGGACATCGGTCCCGTCGAGCGCCTCGATGATGCGCCACTCCCGCAGGATGCCCTTGTCGCGGTCGGGCGGAGCACCCGGCGGCGGCATCCGAATGACGCACCGCTCCTCGCCGCGGCGCAGCTCGTAGATCACGTTCTGGGTTCCACCCGACAGGAAGCGCGCGGTCAGCGGTTCGCCTTTGCCGGGCAGGCCGGCGTTGTCCATCCAATCGGCAAGCCGCGCAACGTCGATACCGCTCACAGATTGCCGACCTCGGCTTCCAGGTAGTCGGCGAACCGTGCCCGCGCCGCTTCCCGCTTGCGGGGTATCCACTCGGTGGGCCACGTGTCGTCGGTGGGCTCGTAGTCGCGCAACACCTGCCGGGCGACCGTGGTCTTGTGCACCTCCGTCGGCCCGTCGGCCAGGCCCATCACGGCCGCGCCGGTGACCATCCCGAGGAACGGCATCTCATTGGTGACTCCCAGCGCACCGTGCACCTGCATTGCGCGCCAGGCGATGTCGTGCAGAACGGTCGGCATCACGACCTTGACGGCGGCGATGTCCCTGCGAACCTTCTTGTAGTCGTTGTACTTGTCGATCTCCCACGCGGTGTAGAGCACCATCAACCGGAACTGCAACAGCTGTGCATACGAGTCGGCGATGTAGCCCTGCACGAACTGTTTGTCGGACAGGCGGCTGCCCTGTGTCTCGCGGCTCAGCGCACGTTCACACATCATGTCGAGCGCCTTGCGGGCGAGACCGATGGTGCGCATGGCATGGTGGATCCGGCCACCGCCCAGCCGGGTTTGGGCGATGACGAACGCCTGCCCCTCGCCACCCAGCAGCGCCTCGTTCGGTACCCGGACGTTGTCGTAGTGGATCAGCGCATGCGAGCCCTCGTCGTCGCGTTCGCCGTACAGGCCGACATTGCGGACGATCTTGACGCCAGGGGTGTCGGTCGGCACGAGGAACATCGACATGCCCTGATAGGCGCTGACGTCAGGATTGGTCACGACCATCACGATCAGGAACGATGCGGTTGCGGCGTTGGACGAGAAGAACTTCCAGCCGTTAATCACCCAGTCATCCCCGTCGCGCACCGCCCGGGTGGTGAACAGGGTCGGGTCGGCGCCGGCGTGCGGTTCGGTCATCGAGTAGCACGAGAACAGCTCACCGTCGAGCAGCGGCCGAAGATATCTCTGCTTCTGCTCGTCGGTGCCGTAGTGCGCGATGATCTCGGCATTGCCGGTATCCGGTGCCTGGCAACCGAATACGATCGGAGCCCATTGCGAGCGGCCCAGGATCTCGTTGAGCAGCGCGAGCTTGAGCTGACCGTAACCCTGGCCGCCGAGTTCGGGACCCAGGTGCGTGGCCCACAAACCTCTCTGGCGGACTTCGTCTTTCAGCGGGGCGATCGCCTCGCGCCGTTTGCCCTCGAGCGGGGTGAACTGCTGGTGGGGCCAGACGAGGTCGAGGGGTTCGACGCGGTCGCGAACGAACGCATCCGTCCAGTCGAGCAGCTGCTGATACTCGGCGTCGGTCTCGAAATCCCAAGCCATATCGCCTCCTTGCGATCTAGGATCTGATGGTGTTGAAGCCTGCGACCAGCGCGGCGATATCGCCGGTTACCACGTCCGAGAACGACCGGTCGCCGTAGCTGCCACCGGCCCAGTGCCGCACGCCTTCGCTCACGAGGATCTGGGCCAGATGCGACAGGTGAGCCACGTCGACATGGGCCGCGAGCTTGCCGTCGGCCTGCGCCCTGGTGAACAGCTCACCGAACATGTCCGCGCCCAGCGCATCCGGATCGGCGTCGCCGGTCAGGATGCGGTGCTCGTGGCGGTAGCCCTCGAGAATGGTCTCGATGATCAACTCCGGCGGGTTGCGCGCCATCGACCGCTCCAGGTTGCGCAGCGCCTCGGCGATGACCGGCACCACCTCATAGTCGGAGCTCAGCATCGATTGCACGCGCATCTGCGCAGCGCGGGTCGACAGCAGCCCCACCTCGAAGAGGACGTCCTCTTTGCCCGGGAAATAGAAGTAGAACAGCGCGCGGGACACGCCGGCGGCCCGGCAGATGTCGGCGACGGTCGTGCGCGCGTAGCCGTTGGTCCGCCACAACGCCATCGCCGCCTGCACCAAACTGCGTTTGGTCTCGTGAGAGCGGGCCCGCTGATACGACGCGCGACGCTGACCACCGTCAACGGATGGCGGCGCGACAGCCTTGGGCATACGCGAACTGTAACAGCGGTTTTGTCCAGTGGGAATAGTTGACGTTCGTCTAACTAACTTGAACTTCCCCCGCGAACCTCCGCGCGGATA
Source organism: Mycolicibacterium wolinskyi (assembly GCF_002101965.1). Taxonomy (GTDB): domain Bacteria; phylum Actinomycetota; class Actinomycetes; order Mycobacteriales; family Mycobacteriaceae; genus Mycobacterium; species Mycobacterium wolinskyi. Next base: position 155,363 of record NZ_LQQA01000009.1, on the reverse strand, counting down.
CGCACCGCCCGGCGCGGCCGCATTGACGCAATACAGGTGCTATGGAAATCTGATACTCAAGAATGAGAGCCGCATTCTCGCGACGGCGGCTGGAACGGGAGAAACACATGGCGATCGACCCAACCGGTATCGATTTCTTCCGCGATGAACGATTGGTCGACAACCCGTACCCGTTCTTCGAGGCGTTGCGTGACAAGTGCCCGGTCACGCGCGAGGACCACTACAACGTGACGATGGTGACGGGCTGGGACGAAGCCGTCCAGGTCTACAACGACGAGGAGACCTTCTCGTCGTGCATCTCGGTGACCGGCCCGTTCCCGGGGTTCCCGGTACCGCTGGAGGGCCGCAGCGGTGAGGAAGTCACGGCGCTCATCGAAAAGCACCGCGACGAATTGCCGTTCAGTGACCAGCTGCCGACGCTCGATCCGCCGACGCACACCAATCACCGGTCGCTGCTGATGCGGCTGATCACACCGAAGCGCCTCAAAGAGAACGAGGACGCGATGTGGCAGCTTGCCGACGAGGTGCTCGACAACTTCCTCGCGCCCGGCGAGGGCGAGTTCATCAAGGGCTTCGCCGGTCCCTTCACGCTCTTGGTGATCGCCGATCTGCTGGGCATACCCGACGAGGACCGGGAGTCATTCGTCAGCGGCATCAAGCAACATTCCGGCGGCGGTGTCGGCAGCACCAGCAAGGAATCGTTGTCGCACAGTCCGCTGGAGTTTCTCTACGGGCAGTTCGCCGACTACGCGTCGGATCGCCGGGCCAACCCCCGCGATGACGTTCTGACGGGTCTGGCCACCGCGACGTTCCCGGACGGGACGCTTCCCGATGTGGGCGATGTCGCGCGCGTCGCGACGAACGTCTTCTCCGCCGGCCAGGAAACCACGGTCCGACTGCTGAGTACCGCGCTCAAAGTGCTCGGCGAGCAGCCCGAGATCCAGCAGCGCCTGCGCGACGACCGCAGTCTCATACCGAATTTCATCGAAGAGGCCTTGCGCATCGAAAGCCCGGTGAAAGGCGACTTCCGGCTATCGCGCTGCCCGGTAACCGTCGGGGAGACCGAGCTGAGTGCGGGCACCACGGTGATGGTGCTCAACGGGGCGGCCAATCGCGACCCGCGCCGATTCGAAGATCCGGACACGTTCGACCCGGCGCGTAAGAACGCCCGCCAGCACCTCGCGTTCGGCCGCGGCATCCACAGCTGCCCCGGTGCGCCGCTGGCCCGCGCCGAGACTCGCGTCGGCCTCGAGCGTCTGCTCGACCGCACGACCGACATCCGGATCTCCGACGCCAAGCACGGCCCTGCGGGGGAGCGGCGCTACACCTACATCCCGACGTTCATCCTGCGCGGCTTGACCGAACTGCATCTGGAGTTCGACACCTGATGCGGGTCAGGGTCGACGAGGACCGTTGCGCCGGCCACGGTATGTGCCTGACGCTGTGCCCCGAGGTCTTCGAGATGTCAGACGATGGTTGGGCGGTCGCCGACCCAGAAGGCGTGCCCGCCGGACTCGAGGACGCCGCCCGCGAGGCGGTCGAGAACTGCCCAGAACGGGCGATCAGCGAGATCAACGACTAGAGAAGGATATTCGATGGCAAGAGGCTATGTAATCATCACCGAGGACATCAAGGATCCGGCGGGCATGGGCGAGTACGCGAAGCTGGCGCAGCAAGCCATGGCAGGCGCGACCATCGTCGCCGTCGACCAGAAACCGGAAGTCGTCGAGGGCACCTGGCACGGCACCCAGACCGTCGTGCTCGAGTTCGAGTCCGTCGACGCCGCCCGCGAGTGGTACTACTCCGACGCCTACCAGAAGGCGGCCAAGGTCCGCCAGAGCGCGGCTGACTGCAACGGCGTGATCCTCTCCGGCTTCCCCGCCTGACCTCGGCGGCCGCAGTGCGCTACAGCATCACCCACCCGATGCACACCCATCCGTATCATCCGGATCTGGTGAGCGGCAACGGGATCGCGGCGGTGGCGACTGCGGCCGAAGCCGCCGGCTTCGATGGGTTCGGGTTCACCGATCACCCCGCCCCGTCGCAGCGCTGGCTGGACGCGGGCGGCCACGACGCGCTCGATCCCTTCGTGGCGATGGCGTTTGCCGCGGCCGGGACGACGACGCTGCGCCTCGTGCCCAACATCGTCGTTCTGCCGTACCGAAACCCGTTCGTGGTCGCCAAATCCGGCGCCACCCTCGACCTGCTGTCGGGTGGTCGGTTCACCCTTGCGGTCGGCGTGGGCTATCTCAAGCGCGAGTTCGCGGCGCTCGGCGTGGCATTCGACGAGCGCACCGAGCTGTTCGATGAGGCGCTCGAAGTCATCCGTGCCGTGTGGACCACCGACGACCTGACGTTCGAGGGCAAGCACTTCAGCGCTCGGGGCATCACGGCGCACCCGCGCCCGGTGAGCCAGCCGCATCCACCGATCTGGATCGGCGGCAACACCTCCGCCGCGCGGGCACGTGTCGCGAGGCACGGTGACGGTTGGTGCCCGTTCGCCGCGCCGCCGGGCCTGGCGCAGACGGCCGGAACCGCGGCCCTCGATTCCCTGGACAAGTTGGCAGCCGGGATCGACGATCTTCGTGTCCGGTTGGATACGGCCGATCGAGATGCCGCGTCAATCGACATCGTGTTCAACAACTTCGACGGCGGCAATCCGGGTGACGAGGATTTCAATGCCGACGCTTACCTGGCCGGTGTGGAGAAGCTGTCCGCACTCGGGGTGACCTGGCTACATGTGTCGCTCCCGGGCGACAGCTTGGCCCACGCGCTCGAAACCGTCGAAAGTTTCGGGAAATCCGTCATCGCGGCGTAGCTCGCGAGGCGCGTCTCCGGGTGCTGTGTCGGTCGGCCCGCCTAGTAGCGACATTGTCGCTGAAAACGCCTCCTGCGTAACATCCTTCGCCTCCGTACCATGCTGTCGGCAACAGCAAGCACTCTGACCCCTCCAGCCTCCTGCGGATCGCGAATTGTGTTGCCCGCCTTGCAGCGACAATGTCGCTGATAGCCGGGCACGCAACCATCGGGGCTGGTGAGCGCTACGATAGCGGTGTGTCTCTTGTGGTTTCACATTCCGGGACGGGTGCTGCCACTGTGGCGGATGTGGCGGTTTCAGCGACAATGTCGCTGATAGCCGGGCCGACCGTCACCATGCCCGTCCGGCGCCGCGCGGCGTGAAAACCGCCGGGTACGAAGACGAACCGCAACGACTACTCGTCGTCTATCGAGATGGCCTGGCGCGGGCACTGCCGGACGGCCTCGCGGACGGCGGCCTCGTTCTCCGGCGTCACGTCCTCCTGCAGGACGTGCAGATAGTCTTCGTCGTCGAGATCGAACACCTCGGGGATCACGCCCATGCAAACGCCGTTGCTTTCGCACAGGCCGAAATCGACGTGGATTTTCTTGGTCATGAGCGCAATACCCTCACGGGCACATGCGAATAACCCGCCACGTTCTGCATGTGCACGCGCTGTAGCCCGTCCCACTGCACTTCGTAGCGCGGCATGAAGTCGAGGAGTTTCTCCAGGGCGATCGCGCTCTCCATGCGGGCCAGTGCCGCCCCGAGGCAACTGTGAATTCCGTAGCCCAGCCCCAGATTCTGCGCTTCGGTTCGGTTGCGGTCGATGTCGAAGGCGTCGGCATTCGTGAACGCATCGGGGTCACGGTTGGCCGCCGCGCTGATCAGGAATACCGGCTTGCCGGCCGGGATGGTGCCGCTGGGAACGTGTGCCTCCTTGAGCGTGTAGCGCACGTTGTACTGCACCGGGCCCTCGTAGCGCAGGAGTTCCTCGACCGCAGCCGGAACCTTGTCGCGGTCGTCGAGCAGCTTCTGCCACTGTTCGGGGTGACGTGCGAACAACACCATCGCCGTACCGACCAGCTTGGTCACGGTCTCGGCGCCCGCGCCGCCGAGCAGGGTCGCGAAGCCGGTGATCTCGATGTCGTCCAGGCGGCGCATCTGGCCGTCCTCGCCCGGGATCTCGGCGGCGATCAGCCGACTGATCATGTCGTCCTGCGGGTGCTCGCGCCGCTTCTGCACGAGCGAGTAGTAGTAGATCGCGGTGTCGATGTTGGCCTGTATCCCGGCCTCGGAGTAGCCGATCTGGCCCGGTTCGCGCGACAGGCTCGTGTCGATCCAGTGCCGGACCTGCTGACGGTATTCCGGGTCGACGCCGGCCATCCGGGTGATGACCTCGACCGGGAACGGGCCGGAGAAGTCCTGCACGATGTCGAACTCGTCGGAGTCGATCATGGCGAGGTAGTGGTCGATCTGCTCGACGATGGTGTCCTTCTGCGCCTGAATGGCCCGTGGCGTGAAGGCCTTGTTGAGCAGGCTGCGCATGTGCCGATGGTCGGGCGGATCCATGAAGATGATCGATTTCTGCGGCGGCTCATCGCCCTGGACCATCGCCAGATCGCAGCCGCGCGACGACGAGAAGGCCTCGTGGTCCTTCAGTGCCGCCGCGACGTCCTCGTGCCGCGTGAGGGCGTAGAAGTCCTGCTCCGCGCTGTAGTACAGCGGGGCCTCCTCGCGCATCTGCCGGTAGATGTCGAAGGGGTTGTTGAAGTAGTCCTCCGAGAACGGATCGAATATCACCTGAGGCTTGGTCATGGGCTCCTCCTCCACGGCGGGCTGGTGCCGGAAGCGCACTGAGAGGCGTTACGGGAAACTGCTGAACTGTAACGGTAACAGTAATCCGTTTGGGAGTCGTTGAAAAGCACGAAATAGGTGTTGATCAGGTCGCGATCGGCGCGCGGCCTTACTTCAGTGCCGCGCTGACCGTCGCGTCGAGCAGACCCAGATCAGTGCCCAGCTCAGCGGCTGTCGTGCGTACCACGGCGACGTCCTTGCCGATGAACTCGCCGACCCTGGTGATGAACGCATCGGCCGATCCCGTCGCGGCGATGCCGCTGAGCGCGCGGCTGCCCGCACTGCCGTGCGTGAGTGCGGTCAGCAGCGTGGATTCGTCGATGCCGAGCTCACTGCCGAGGCGGACGCCTTCCGCGACCAAGCCGATCTGGGCCGCGAACAACGTGTTGTTGACGAGCTTGACCCGTTGGCCCGCTCCGATCGGGCCGACGTGCAACACCGGATCGGCGTATGCGGCCACGGCCGGCCGGGCTCGCGCGACGGCATCGTGGGAGCCGCCCATGAAGACCGTCACCGTACCGGCGGCGATGTCGTGCGGACCTCCGCTCACCGGGGCGTCGACGACGGCGACGTCGTGTTCGGCTGCCCGGCGCGCGATCTCCTCGGCAGTGCGCGGACTCCCGGTGGTGTGCAGCACGATGACCGATCCGGGCCGCATGGCGCCGACCAGGTCATCGTCGAGGCAGATCGCGCGCACCTGCTGGTCGGTGAAGACGCACACGATCACGACGTCGGCGTCTCGGCCGGCGTCCACGGATCGGGACACCGGATGCGCACCCAATTCGGCTGTGGCGGCGCGTTTGTCGTCGGTGCGGCCCACCGCCTGCACGTCGTGCCCGGCTGCGACGAGGCGTTGCACCATCGGCGTGCCCATCCGGCCGGCACCGATGAAACCGATACGCATCAGCGCGGGTGGTTCATGAGAGCCAGCGCCGCATCCGCCGCGTCGAATACGGCGCCCTGAGGCGCCGATGCGGTGTCGGCAAGACTTGCCGCGTGCCGGCAATCCTTCTGCAGCAGCGCGCCGGCGATGGGTGCCAGGTTGTCGAGCGTGCCGCCGAACATCGCGATGCTGTTCAGCGCCTTGCTGGTCGCCGAGCCTCGCGTGATCACCTCACACAGCGCCGAACGTGGAACACCGAGGGCTTCACCGAGTTCCAGTGCGCTCATCGCCGCACCCAGATTGGCGCTGAACAGCAGATTGTTGAGGATCTTGGCGACCTGGCCCGCGCCGACCCCGCCGAGGTGCACGATGGGATCGGCGTAGGTGGCGAACACCGGGCGGGCGCGTTCGACAACGTCGGCGTCACCGCCGACCATCACGAGCAGCGTGCCCGCCGTGGCCGCGGGTTCGCCACCGCTGACCGGTGCATCAATCACCGAAATACCCTGAGCGGCAGCCTGTTCGGAGATCTCGGCGCACGTGTCGGGATGCACTGTCGAATGGATGGCGATGATCCCGCCGCGCGCCAGGCCGGCCAGGACACCGTTTTCGCCGCCGAGCACCTGCCTGACGTCGTCGTCGCCGACGACGCACAGGCACACGAGGTCACTGGCCGCGGCCAGTTCGGCGGGGGAGCCGGCGACCTTGGCCGCGGTGTCGGCGAACGGTTCGACCGAGGCCGGCCGGCGCGCCCACAGCGTGGTTTCGTAGCCGCCCTCGACGATCCGGCGAGCCATCGGGGCTCCCTGGCTGCCCAATCCGATAAATCCGACTCGCATCAACCTGCCTCCACTTCCGTTGCGGTGCGGGCGGAACCTGCCACGCACTCATCGGCAAACGACAAAACCCTGCGGTGATACGTGCTGGCGGTCAGTCCGACACTCAGGTTGTGACCGCTTTCGGCGACCTCGCCGACATCCACCCGCGGTGCGGCACGAAACAGCGCGGCGATCTTGGCGAGCGCGTCGGCGTCGGACTCCCAGACGTTTTCGTGATCGCCCGCCAGGAACTGCACCGGCACCGTGACCTGCGCCGCAAGCTCCGGAAAGTCGTGGGATGCCCAAGTTTTGACGACATCGGCCTCGTACAGCGTGCCGCCTGCCGACAAGCCGTTGCCCAGCACGTCGCCGGGGTACAGGCGCTCCGGTTGCCACAGCAGGTCGCGCAGCCCGCGCGGACGATGGTCGACGGCCGCGTTCTTGAGGATGTCACGAGCTCCGGACCGATACCGCAGCCCGGTGCCGGCCAACGACACACCAAGAACGGATCCGGTGACCGCCATCCGCACCGCCAGTTCGCACCCCATCGAATGGCCCAGCAGAAACACCGGCTCCGGGCCCGCGATGCGCTCGACCGCACCGAAGGCCAATGCGACACGTTGATCGGGGTGTGCCATCGCGTCGGGATAGGCGGCCGACGCGCCGTAGCCGGGACGATCCACCGCGACCACGGTGAAGCCGCGCTCCACCGCCGCCCGGAGCAATGACAGCTCGGGATGGCCGGGGCAATCGAAATAGGCCGACGTCGTGGCGCCGCCGTGCAGTGCGACGACGACGGCGCGCGAGTCGGCCGCCTCGGCGACCAATGCCGACATCGGCACGCCGTCGACCATGACGACTCTGGGGTGCGGGGCGCTCCTGGCCATGGTCAGTCGTCCGTCCGCAGCAGCAGCACGCCGCTTGGGGTCAGTCCGCCCGAACTCGCCACGGCCACCTTGGCGTTCGCGACCTGCCGGTCGCCGGCCTCGCCGCGCAATTGCGTGACGGCCTCGTGGATCAGGCCCATGCCGTGCGTGCGGCCGTGCGACAACTGACCGCCGTGGGTGTTGAGCGGAATGATGCCGTCGCGCGCGATGTTGTGGCCGCCGTCCAGAAAGTCCTTGGCCTCGCCGATACCGCAGAAACCAAGTCCTTCTAGCCAGGACAGGCAGTTGAAGGTGAAGCCGTCGTAGAGCTCGGCAACGTCGACATCGCTGGGCCGCAACGAGGTTCGCGACCACAGGTGCGCGCTCTGGCCGAGCACCTGTGGTTCGTGGGTCAGTGTGGTCTGGTCCCAGTCGAGGCGTTCGATGATCTGAGTGCCGACCGCCTCGAACCGGATGGGCGGCTTGGCCAGATCGCGCGCGGCGTCTATGGCCGACACGATCACGGCCACCGCGCCGTCGCACGGCACGTCGCAGTCGTAGAGGCCGAACGGCGTCGTGATCGTGCGGGCCGACAGGTAGTCGTCCATCGTCATCGGATCGCGGTAGATCGCGGTGGGGTTCAGCGCGGCGTTGGCTCGCTGGTTGAGCGCGATCCAGCCGAGTGTTTCGCGGGTGGTGCCGTATCGGTCGAAATGCCTTCCCGCGTTCTGCGCCAACGTGTGTGCGGCCGAGGTGGCGCCGTATGGGTGTTGCCAGCTGTTGGTGCGGCCGCTCATGGGCGGCGACATCTTGCCTTCCTTGACGAGCTGGCCGAACGTCGCCTCCCACAGCGTGCGGAAGCACAGCACGTGCCGGGCCATGCCGGTCGCGACGGCCATCATCGCGGCGATGACCGAGCCGCCGGGACCGAACGTGTCCATGCCGCCGTTGATCCACGTCGGCCGCAGTCCGAGCGCGCCCTCCAGCGCGCTGACGCCGCCCTCGCCCATGCCGGCCATGTCGAGGCCGGGATAGGTCGACAGCCCGTCGATGTCGTCGAACGTCAGGCCGGCGTCGGCGACCGCCTCCGCGGCGGCTTCGATGGTCAGCGACAGCGGCGGGACCATCAGCCGGCGGCCGATCGTCGACATCCCGATGCCGGTGATCGCGGAGTGGTCCTCGAACTTCTTCTCGGTCAGCATCGGCCGGACGTACTTGCCGATGTCCTGGGGCGCGATCTCGTCGACCGGGGACGGAACGGGGGTGGTGTCGGCGGACGGTTTGAACACCGGCAGCCAGACGTCCTCGACGTGCTGGAAGTCGACCTCCACCGGCTGCCCGAGCTTCAGGGTCTCGGGGTCGCAGTCGACGATGTTGGTGGTCAACCGGACTCGCGGATCCTCGGCGACGGCGACCTCGGCGACCACATACGGCGGTGGCAGGTCTGGGAAGCCGAACCGGTGGTTGATCGTGAACCCCGCCAGCGAACCGCGTCCCGACACCTCGCGCACACCCAGGTCACGACCGCGGCAGTAACGGCACACCGGCTGCGGTGGATGGATGAGCGCATTGCAGTCCTGGCACTCCTGCAGCCGCAGCACGCCGTCCGCACCTGCGGTCCAGTAATACTCGTTCAGCGCGGTGACGGATGGGAGTGGACGCCCGGGTATCTCTGCCAAGTCGGCCTATCCCTTCTCGCCGGCGGGGCGCCGCCGCTTGTCTTTCAACTCGATGATCGCGTGCACCGGGCAATCCAGTAGCGCCCGCTTGACGGCATCCTCGTCCTCCGCAGGCACCGCGCCGGTGCCTTCCAGCGACGCGTATCCCCAATCGTCGAGCGGGAAGTACTCCGGTGCGTGTTTCGCGCACAATCCGAAGCCGTCACACATCGTGCGGTCGAGCTTGACCTTCATACCGCCATCACCGCCTCCAGTCGCTCCACCTCGTACGGTCGCATCGCCGTGAATGCCGCGGATTTGCAAGTACGGCAAGAGTTATCAAGGTGGCGTTGCACCACATCCGGGAACTGTGCGAGCAGGCTCGCAGCGACGTTGGCCGCCCCGTCGAGAGTCGCGCAGGCCCCGCGGCCGCGCAGCACGACAGACCACCGGCGCAGCCGCGCCACGTCGTCCTCGGTGGCCTCGCCGTCCCGCAATGCCGTCGCGACCGCGGCCATGGCCGCCGTGCCGTTGAAACAGGATCCGCACTGGCCGGCGTTCTCACGGTCGAAGTAGGCCAGCACGGCCGCGGCGACGGCCACCGGGCAGTCGTCGGTGAGAATGCTGATGGCGCCGCACCCCAGGCCGCTGCCGAGCCCGCGGACGGTCTCGTGATCGAGGGTGGCGCCGAGGATGTCGCGATTGAGCAGGCCGGCGAAGTAGCCGCCCATGAGCGCACCGCTGACCTTGGCGGGCGATACACCGTGCAAGGTCAGAAGATCGGCGAATGCGACACCGTGCGGCAACTCGTACAGAGCTGGCGGGCGCCCGGCTCCGGTGATCGTGGCGAGGAAGGTTCCCGGTGAATCACCGGTTCCCACCGAGCGGAATTCGGCGGCACCATGCTGATGGAGATAGGCGAGGTGGGTCAACGTCTCGACGTTGCTGATCAGGGTGGGCAGGCCGTCGACGCCCTCCTCGAACGGCCGCGGCGGCTTGTCGGTGGGTTTGGCCGGCCCGCCGTTCACGACGTGCACGGCAGCGGTCTCCTCACCGGCGACATAACCCGGGGCGACCGTGACCAGTTCGACTGCGGTGGAGCCGAATTCGTCGCTCAGCTCACCGAGGGCATGCTGCACGCAATGCGCGGCCGCGGCGTCGGACACGTACACCACAGCACGATCGGCAGCGATGATACCGGCGGCCAACCGCAACCCGTCGAGGACGGCGTGCGGGCGGTTCCGCAGCAGCCACCGGTCCTTGACCGATGCCGGCTCACCTTCCTCACCGTTGGCGATCACGACGGCCCCGCCCGCATCATGGCCGTTGTCACGCACTGTACGCAGCTTCACCGCAAGGGGAAACGCCGCACCGCCACGCCCGAGCAGCCCACTGGCGGTCACGGTGTCGAGAAGCTCGTGCGGGTCGTCAAGGGGGCCATAGCCTCCCGCCGTCGTGTAATCGGCGAGGGTCTCGGCCTCGGTGCGCAGCAGCCGCGGCGTCAACCCGGGCCAGGCCGCCACCGTCAGATCGGTCGTCATGGTCACATCCCGTCCCCGGCTAGGCTTACCGGCATGAGAACTGCGGTGGTGCGAGTCGGAGTGGACCCGGCGGGGGAGCTCGGGCCGCAGCAGCTAGCCGACGGCATGGCGGTGCTCCGGGAACTGCTCGTCGAGCGTGGTGCCGACGTGCTGGACAACCAGCTGGCCGGCCTTCCGGCGCACCGACGGGAAGTGGAGGTCCTCATCGCCGGAGACGATGCGCGGCAGCTGCAGACTGTCGCGATCGATCTGTGCGCCAAGGCCTTCGGTACGACGCCCGCGGCCGGCGTGGTGACTTTCGTCAGCCGCGGTACCGACGAGGATGCCCGCGGGGTGCTCGCCGGGTTCGGGCTGTCCGGCGAGATCGCCCGGTCGGTCGATCCGGACGGCTGGGACGTCGTGAGCGTGACGCTGCGCAAGGCCGACCTGGAACGCATCCCGGAAAGCCGCATCCACACCGCACTGGAAGCCTCGCTCAACTGCGAGGTGCACATCCGAACGGTCTGAGGCCGTCACGACTTCAGGAATTCCAGAATCGCGGGTGCGGCCTGCACCCACGTGTCGAACATGTTGAAGCGCTTGACCTTCCCGGATGCGCGTGCCTCGCCGGCCCGCTCCCAGGCGTCCTCGGGCCACGGCGGATCGATCAGCTTGGAGCCCTTGATCAGGCAGCTCACCTCCAGTGAGGTGCGCTTGGGATGGTCGAGGTCGTTCTCGCCGCCCCGGATGATCAGCGTCGGAACCTTGATGTTGTCGAACATCTCGTCTTCGACGCCGGGGATGGTCTGACCCGGTTTCGGTACGAAGGCATTGAGCCAGCGCAGCATCAGCTTGAGGAACTCGTCGGAGTCCTGGGCCAGGATCCGGTCGCGGTTCGCCGGGTTCTCGGCGATCCGTTCCTTCCATTCGTCAATGTTGGCAACGGCTTTCATTCCGGCGCCGCGTACCGCGAGGATGCTCGGCACGATGTAGTAGGAGCCCAGGACGAACGAGCCGTACACGCCTCCGACGATGTTCCACACCACGAGCTTGGTGACGATTTCGGGATAGAGCATCGTCGTCAGCATCGAGTCGCGAGCGCCGCCCGAGCCGCCGGCGATGATGCACGGCCCGATACCGAGTTTCGAGATCAGCGTGTAGAGCGTCTCGGCCCGCATGTGGGATTCGCTCTGGCCGTAGAACTGCACGTCGGACTTGCCGCAGTTGGGGCGGTCCCACAACAGCACGCGATAGCCGCCTTTGACGAGCGCCTGCGCCAGCGGCCGCAGCCCCGGGATGTCCTTGCTGAACCGACCGCCCGGGGTGAGCGCGATGAAGTCACCCTCTTTGCCGAGGATCTCATAGACGACGTTGCCGCCGTTGATCTCTATGGACTTCTCGCCCCGCTTGAGGTCCGGGGTGCCAAGGATCGTCGCCGTATCGCTCATGCCATCACCAACACTTCATCACCCACGACCCGCACCGGGTAGGTACGGATGCTCCATTCCGGCTTGACCGCGGTGGTGCCGGTTGCCAATTCGAAACCCCATTGATGCCAGGGGCAGTAGATGTACTCCATGTCGCGCACCATGACCGCATCGCCTGGTGCGGTCTCGTCGACGACGGTGCGTCCCCGCGCCCGGCCCGCGCACAACGGACCGCCCTCGTGCGGGCAGTAGTTCGCGATGGCGTAGAACGTGCCGTTGACGTTGTACACGCCGACACCGTGGCGGCCGATCGGCACCAGTTTATGTGTGCCGGGCGGGATTTCGTCGACGGTGGCGACGACGTGCTCGCGTCCCTGTGCGAGCCGGGGCGGTTTCTGCTCGGCCAATTTCAGAACACCCGCACCTGGCCCTCGAGGACCGGAACGGTCTCGGGCAATTTGTAGGTCTCAATCCCGTTGCGGAACATGATGGCCTCGCGGGCGTGGTCGGGGAGATGTTTGACGAGCCAGCGCGGATCGTCGAACGTCCAGTGCGGGTAGTCGCTGCTGTAGAGCAGGATCTTCTCGCACTCCATCCATTCGAAGGCGCGCGACAGTTCGGTCTTGTCCTCGGGATAGTCGAGAGGCTGGGTGGTGAACTTGATGTGGTCCTTGACGTACTCGCTGGGTTTGCGCTTGATGTCCATCCACGACTTGCGCGCTTCGTAGATCGCGTCCATGCGCCACATGAGCGGCAGGATCCAGGTGAACGCGTGCTCGACGAACACGATCCGCAGCGTGGGGAACCGGTCGAACACGCCGTCGAAGATCAGGCTCATCACCTGATTGGCCGCCAGCAGCGAGTAGGTGACCATGAAGTCGTGGTTGTAGCTCGGCAGCCCCACCGGCGGAATCGGGAGTGTCTCGTATTCGCCGCGCGACAGGTGGCAGCTGACGGTGATGTCGTGTTTGGTGGCCGCGGCCCAGATCGGGTCGTATTTCGGATCGCCCCAGGATGGGCGCGGTTCAGCCTTCATGAGAACCTGCGCCATATAGGGATGTTCGGCCCACTTCTCGATCTCGGCCACTGCGGTGTGTGGTTCCTCGATCGCGACACAGATCGAACCCCGCCACCGCTCATGCCAGTTGTTGTGGCTGTCGAGCCAGTGGTTGGCCAGCCATTGGTTGATCGCGGTGCAGTACGCCGCGGTGGCCTCACCCAGCCTCGCCTCGGAATGGGTGGGCTCCAGGATCGCGATGTCCGAGCCGGCCTCCATGACGAGCTGGCGTAGGGCCATATCCGGGTCACTGCAGGCGAATTCGCCGTCCGGCGGGAATGCGTCGACGCGCATCGCGTAGGCGTGCGCGTAATCCGGTGCGTCGTAGTAGATCTGTTCGCCGACGGGGTGGCTGCGGAAGTACTTGCTGCGCCAGGGTTCGGGAATGTACTCGAGCAGTTCGCCACGCTTGGGCATGGGGTGGACGTCGGAATCCACGCACCGCACCGCGATTCGCTCGGCCGCGGGCACCCGCGGGTTCGCCGTAATCGTCATCTCACAAGCCTCCCTCTACTGTGCCGCCACGGCCGACGATGTGAGTGCGCTCTGCAGGCCGTAGAGCTCGGCGGCGTTGCGCCACAACAACTTTTCGCGTTGTTCGGTGGTGAATGCGGCCGGTACGCGGGGTTCGTTGAGCTGCCAGTGCGGGTAGCTCGACCCGAACATCACCATGTCTTCCTTGCCGGTGAACCCGAACCATTCGCCGGCGAACTCGACATCTCCGGGCCCGTCGAGCGCGCCTTGCACGAAGTAGACGTGCCCGGGCAGGTAATCGCTCGGCATTTTCGGCGCCCACGGCGTTTGCTCAAGGTGGGGACGGCCGAAGCAGTCCATGCGCCACATGAACGGCGTCAGCAGATCGGCGGCGCCGTCGGCCCACACGAATCTGAGCGTCGGTGTCCGTTCGAACACGCCCTCGGCGATCATGTTCATCAGGTGGTAGAGGTAGTTGAGCGCCATGAAGCCGAGGTACTGCTCGTAGGTGCGCGTCTTGCCCGACGGCGTCGGCGCGAACTGGATGCCCGCACCGCCTTCGATGTGGACGGCCACCGGCAGTCCGGCGTCGGCGGCAGCGTCCCACAGCGGCCAGAATTGCGGCTTGCCGTACAGCTCGCGCGATTGCATCGGAATGCCGATCTGCACGACGCGCGGATGGTCCTGGTACTTCTTGATTTCGCGCAGCGCCCCGGTGATGTCGTCGGGGTTGACGCGGATCGTGCCGCGGAACTTCTCGCCGTGCTCGTCGTGTTCGAGCCAGCGCGCCACCATCATCTCGTTGTGCGCCGCGGCCAGCGCCGTGCCCAGATGACGGTCCGGCATGATGCCGCGCGTCATCGGGTGCAGGATCGCGATGTCGACGCCGCGGTCGTCGAACAGGTGCTGAGCCGCCAGATCCGGGTCCGATCCGGGGTACTGGCGGTCCGGTCCCTTGGTGCCCTTGGCGTACTCGCCGCCGGGCGCGCCATACCAGTTCATCTCATAGTCGGGAAAACCGCGGCTGGCGAACGGTTCTCGCAGGAAGTTCTGCCGCAAGTCCTTGTTGGACCCGAAGAAGATGTGCACGCTGGTGTCGATGACGGGGGATTGGGTTCCGTCGCTGTGCTGGATCACCAGGGCTGCCTCCAATGACGGTGTGCCGACGACACCGGATCTCTTTGCAGTTTAGATCGATATTCTTCAATAGCAAGAACATAGTTCTCACTCAAGCCGGCGGATCCGTCGCTGGTGAACGCTACTGCTGACCAGCTGCATAGCGTCGGCCCAGGGAGAACCGGTGTTTGCTTGGCGAGAACGACAGATCATCTAAAGAGAATGCTATTCTCATCGCGACGTGACAGTGCAGCAGGAGGCGGCGGGTGCTACTCGAATTCGATGCCGATCAGCGGCTATGGCAGGAGACCGTGCGCGATGCGGTCACCAAGCAGTGCCCGGCCACGCTGGTCCGTGAAGTTGCCGAACAGGATGTCGATCCGACGCCCCTGTGGAAGAGCTATATCGACCAGGGCTGGACGGAGCTCACCGATCCGGAGAACGCCGTCGAGCTCGCGATCGTCCTGGAAGAACTCGGTCGCGCCACCGATCTGACGCCCTATCTCGCGACGATGACGCAGTTCGCGCCGCTGGCGGGGGACCGGTTCGACGCCGCGCATGCCGGCACTGCCGTCTACAGCGGGGTGGCCGCCCACCGCGACGCCTCGGGCTGGGTGCTGACCGGCACCGCCCATCACGTCCTCGACGGTGACCGTGCCGAGTCGCTCGCGGTCGTCACCGACGCCGGTGTGTTCCTGATCGACGCGGGCAAGGCCGTCGTCCGCCGCAGCCCGATATTCGATCCGGTACTGCATGTCGCGGAGGTGTCGTTCGACGACGTCCACGTGCCGGACACCGACCGTGTGCACGCCGACACCGACAAGGCTCGGCATCTGGCGTTGACCGGGATGGCGGTGACCACCGTCGGCGCCTGCCAACGGGTCCTCGACCTCGCGCTCGAGCACGTCAAACAGCGTCAGCAGTTCGGGGTGGCGATCGGGTCGTTCCAGGCCGTGCAGCACAAGGCCGTCGACATGCACGTCGCGATCGAACGTGCCCGCGCCCTTTCGTACTTCGCCGCACTGACCATCGCGGCCGACGATCCCCGGCGCCGGCTGGCTTCGGCGATGGCCAAGGCCGCGGCGGGGGAGTGCCAGGCCATCGTGTTCCGTCACGGCCTGCAGTTGTTCGGGGCCATGGGCTTCACGTGGGAGAACGACGTGCAGTTCGCGTTGAAGCGGGCCAAGGCGGGCGAGCTGCTGTTGGGCGGCGCGGCCGAACACCGCGCGGTGATCGCCGCCGAGTACCGCACGAGCTACAGGGGTCTGTAAATGCAGCTGACATTCGATTCCGACGTCGAGGAGTTTCGCGCCGAGTTCGCCGCGTTCCTCGATGCCAACCTGCCCTCCGAGGCGCAGACCTTGGAGCGGCCCCGGTCGGTGTCGCACATGCCGCAGTGGGCACGCGACTGGCAGCGGCTGCTGTTCGACAACGGCTGGCTGCTGCCGGCCCAGCCGCCCGAGTTCGGCGGACGCAACGCCAGCGTGGTGCAGACTTTCGTCCACCTCGATGAGCTGTGCCGGCGGCGGATCTACCACAGCTTCAATCCGCAGGGCGTCAATATCATTGCGGCGTCGCTGCTTACGTTCGGCTCGGACGAGCAGAAGCGCCGCTGGGCGGTGCCGGTGCTGCGTGGTGAGCAGACGGCGTCCCTGGGCATGAGCGAACCGAGCGCCGGCTCCGACCTGGCGTCGCTGCGGACCCGCGCGGTGCTGGACGGCGATGAGTTCGTGGTCAACGGACAAAAAGTGTGGACGTCTGGCGCGCACGACGCGGACTTCCTGCTGACCTTCGTCCGTACCGACCCGGATGCACCGAAGCACAAGGGAATCAGTGCGCTGATCATCCCGACCGACACCCCTGGTGTGGTGTGCCGGCCGTTCGCCGACATGACCGGTCAGGAGAACCTCGACTTCAACGAGGTCTTCTTCACCGATGCCAGGGTGCCCGCCGAGAACCTCGTCGGGCCGCTCAACGGCGGCTGGGGTGTGGCCAACGGATCGCTCGGCCATGAGCGCACCATGATGTGGCTGGGTTTTGCCGACCGCATCGACAACATGCTCGCCGATTTCGAGCCGCGTACGGAGCTCGAGCGTGACCAGTACGCCACCACGATCATGGACTACCAGGCGTTGCGGGCCATGGGTTCGGCCGCACTGGCGAAGGCGTCGCGTGGCGAGGCGGACACCGCGTCGGTGTCGGTGCTGAAGCTGTTCGGCTCTGAGGCTGAGCGCAACGCATTCGAAAACGCCTTGACCGCAGCCGGTCCCGACGGGTTGATCCATCCTTCGACCACCGGCCCGTACGAACACATGAACCTCGACCACTATTTCGCGAGCTGGTTCGAGCGCTACGCCCGCAGCTTCGGCGGCACCATCGCCGGTGGCACGTCGGAGATTCAGCGCAACATCATCGCGACCCAGGTTCTCGGCCTGCCGCGGCGCTGACTTTCGCTCCATTGTCACGCTGGAGTGGCTCTCGACGCCGGGAGCCACTCCAGCGTGACAATCGGGTGTGGCGAGAGTGCCACGAGTCGGCTCGTGACGCGGAACAAAACTTAGGTTACTGTCGGCGTGATGTTCACGCTGCGGTTCGACATGCGAGCTCCCGGCGGACCTGCCACCACTGGTGACCTGTATGCCGCGGCAATTGAGATGTGCGCATGGGCTGAGACGCGCGGTGCCGTACTGGCGGTGCTGTCAGAGCACCACGGTACTGCCGACGGACACCTGGCCGCCCCACACATCCTCGCCTCCGCCATCGCGGCCCGCACCGACGATCTGCGTATTCTCCTTGCGGCAGTTCCGATCCCGTTCTGGGACCCGGTTCGCCTGGCCGAGGAGATCTGTGCCCTCGACACCATCAGCCGGGGCCGGATCTCGTACGCATTCGGCGTCGGCCACCGGGCCGAGGAGTACGAACATTTCGGGCTCGATATGCGGGCGCGCGGGAAGCTGGCCGACGAGCGGCTGTCACTACTGCTGCAGCTGCTCACCGGCGAAACCGTCGACTATGACGGCAGGCGGATCTGCGTGTCGCCGGGTTGCGCGGCGCGTCCGTACCTACTTGTCGCCGGGGGTAGCCGCGCGGCCGCACGGCGGGCCGCTCGACACGGGCTCGGGCTCATCTCGCAGACCGCCGCACCGGGGTTGAGGGAGTACTACGAATCCGAATGCCGGGCCCATGGCCACGAACCTGGTTTGGCGCAATTTCCCGTGGCGGGCTCACCCACCGCGGTGTTCGTCGCCGACAACGTAGACCGGGCCTGGGATGAGTTGGGCGCCCATCTGCTTCACGACGCGATCACTGCGGCGTCGTATCGCCACGGCGATGACACGGTCGCCAGCATCTCCCGTGCCGACGCTGTCGCAGCACTGCGACAGGCGGGCGGACCGTATCGCATCCTGACGATCGATGAGGCAGCCGACTACATCCGCGCCGGAATGCCGTTGCCTCTGCATCCGCTGTGCGGCGGGATACCTCACGAGACTGCGTGGCCCTATCTGGAACGGGCCGTCATGGCCGCCGAACGTGTGTGAGGAGATTGTGTGACAACGCCTTTGCGTGTGGTCGTCTGGTCAACGGGTGGTGTCGGGTCGATCGTGATCGATGCGATAGCCCGGCGGCCGGACCTGGAACTGGCGGGTGTGTGGGTGCACTCTGAGGCAAAGGTCGGTCAGGATGCCGGCACGCTCGCCGGGGGTGCGCCGCTGGGTGTTTTGGCCACGAACAACGCCGACGCCCTGATCGCACTGCAGCCCGACTGTGTCGTGTATGCCGCGAGCGGGCCCGACCGTGATGCCGCCGCGGTGCCAGACTACCTGCGACTGCTCGATTCGGGAATCAACGTGGTGTCAACAACTTCCACGGGACTGATCTATCCACCGGCGTACTATTCGACGGACTGGCGGAATCAGTTGGAGGCGGCAACCAAGACCGGGAACGCCTCGTTCTACGCGTCAGGTGTCTTTCCCGGGTTCGGATCCGATCACTTGGC
This sequence comes from Mycolicibacterium wolinskyi, assembly GCF_002101965.1. Lineage (GTDB taxonomy): Bacteria > Actinomycetota > Actinomycetes > Mycobacteriales > Mycobacteriaceae > Mycobacterium > Mycobacterium wolinskyi. The sequence continues at coordinate 136,893 of NZ_LQQA01000009.1, read as the reverse complement.
GCTTGTATTGGCAACGCAGTCCAAGAAGATCGACCGCATCACGGTCTCCGAGGTTTCCCTCAATGACCACTATCCGGTGGCGGACGTGATGATGGACGGCATGGGATTCGGCCGTTCACTCGATTTCGAGCCGATGCTCAAAACGCCAGGGTTCATCGAGATGGCATGGAAAGCACCGATCTACCTCATGGCCGATGCGCTCGGCGCCGAGGTGTCGGAGATCCGTGGAACGCTCGACCGGTGCATCACCGACCGCGGCATCGAGGTGGCGTTCGGAACCATCCCGGCGGGCACGTGCGGCGCGGTACGCACCCGCGCGGCCGGTGTTCTCGACGGCCGTGAGGCGATCGTGATCGAACACATCATCCGGATGTCGCGCGACGTCGCACCGGACTGGCCGACCTCGGAGTTCGACGCGGCCTACCGGGTGGACGTCGAAGGCGACCCCGACATCCACTGCGCGATGAACCTGGGTGACGCGGCAGGACACGGCGCCGGCCGGGCTGCCATGGCCGCCACGGCGATGCGCGTGGTCAACGCAGTTCCGCTCGTGGTGGATGCGCCTGCGGGCCTGCTGAGCTCGCTGGACATTCCGATCACATTGCCGCGGTACGTATTCGCTTGACCGGCGAGCAGACGCGCAGGTACCCAATGGGACGCGATTTCGGGTACCTACGCGTCTGTTCGCGCTCATGAGGTCAGCGGCGGACGGCGATGCCCCGGAGTACGGTGTCGCGAGCCAGGATCAGCGCATTGCGTGTGCCTATCTGCTGAAGGATGTTCTCGGGGATCCACTGCTCACCGATGATGCACCGGGTCAACATGTCCGCGGTCGGGCTGTCGACATGTATCTCGCCGGCGCGAATCCCTTCGCCCAGCAGAGCTTTCATCTGACGGATTCGGGTGGTGAAGGACCATGCGGGGTTGGCCGTGTCGGGCGGGGAGTGACGCAGCCACGCCAGTTGGATGCGGAATTCGTCGGGAAACTGGTCGAGCGCGTTGATGTTCAGCCAGCTGAGGGCATCGAGCTTCTGCACCGTCGTGGAGTTCGACCGGACGATGTCGGTCCAGGCCCCGCCGACCTTGTGGCCGAACTCCAGCATGATCGACATCAGCAGCTCGTCTTTCGAGCCGATGATGCGGTAGACGGTCCCGGTACCTAATCCCGCCGCGGACGCGATGTCGCGGATCGTCGTCATCTCATAGCCACGGCGACCGAACTCCGTGCGCGCCACTGCACGCAGATGGGCGGCCTTGAGGTCGGTGTCGTCCTCGGTGCCGTCCCAACTGTCGATGACGGCTTGCGCCGCGGCGAAGGCCTCCGACCGATCGAGCTCGGTATCCGACGGAGGATCGACGGCGAGACCTTGCAGGGCGATCCGGCTTTTCAGCGTGGCCACCTGGTCGGGGGAGGCCTTGTGCCGGATGACGTCGAGGCCGACATGCAGCATGCTCTGGCACAGTCGGTCGGCCAGGGTCTGAAGGTCGACGTCGGACCGGATGTCACCGCTCCAGCGGCCGGCACGTAGGGCCTGCAACATCGCCGCCTGGATCTTCGACGGTCGGCGGGCAGTCAGTTCGATGAGTTCGGGGTCTGCGCTCGGCCCCTCGAAGAACGACATCTGCAACGCGGCCCGATGTTCGACCGCGCACCGGGCGATGGCGCATCCGAGCGCCGTGATCTGTTCGGTTGCGGGACCGGTGTCAGGCTCGTCGAGGCGTTCCAGCGCGAAGTCGCCGATGCGATCCAGATCGGCATGATAGAGCCGGATCAGCTCGACGAGGATCGCTTCCTTTGATTCGAAGTGGTGATAGAGGCTGCCCGCGAGAATGCCTGCCGCATCGGCGATCTGCTGCAGCGAGCTGCGCAGTCCGGTGGTGGCGATGACGGAGTTCGCCGTCTTGAGGATCTCGGTACGTCGCGTGGGATCGGCCGCGGCGGCGTCGGGAACGGCGGTGAGCTTGGCCGCGACCGCGCTCTTCCTGGTCGACGGACGGCCGCGTTTGGGGTTTCGCCCTGCAGCCACGGCCATCGCCCCTCCTTCGTGTGCGCCGACAGAGACCGGAACTCGATCCTACCGATCGGCCACCGAACTGCGGGGTTTCGGGAACGCGATGTCGGCGTTGTCGGGCATGGCACTGATGCCGCGTCGGTCACACACCTGCAATACCTCGTCGACGATGGAATCCGGCACGATGAAGGCGTCGGTGGAGGACAGTTCGTCCAAGTGTTTCTCGATGTCTTCGGCCGAGGGCTCACTGTTCGCGTCGGCCAGCCAGCCGTCGCTCAGGCCGACGAACACCCGAGCGTAGCGGCCGGCGCACGCCGAGTAATTGCGGTGCGTGAAGGAGCAGCTTCCGCTTGCCAGGAACGTCACCAGCGGCACGACCAACTCGGGACGAATGGCACGCATGAAGCCGGACTCCGCGAGGAACCTCTCGTCTCCGACCGTCTCGGTGACCATTCGTGAAAAGCCCGTCGGTAGAACGGTATTTGAACTGATTCCGTACGCTGCCCCTTCGATCGCGATGACGTTGGACAGGCCGACGAGCCCGGTCTTGGCTGCGGCGTAGTGGGCCTCCATCGGTTGTCCGAAATTGCCTGCCGACGATGAGATGAACACGAATCGCCCGTAGCGCTGCTTCATCATCACCCGGTATGCGGGTTGGCTCAGATAGAAACCGCCGTCGAGATGCACCCGAAGCATGCGCCGCCAGTCGTCCACGCTGAGTTGTTCGAACGGAATGCTGTTGAAGATGCCTGCGTTGCTGATCACGGCATCGAGCCGGCCGAAGTTCTCGATGGCCGAGTCGACGATCGCCTGTCCACCTTGGGCAGTGTCCACCGACTCGTACGACGCAACCGCCCGACCGCCGGCTTTCGTTATCTCCTCCACGACTTGGCCGGCGACGCTGGTATCCGAGCCTTCGCCGTGCATGGTGCCACCGATGTCGTTGACGACCACCGACGCGCCGCGGCGAGCCAGATCGATGGCATAGAGCCGGCCCAGCCCGCGTCCCGCGCCGGTCACCACGGCAACCTGGCCGGTGAAGTCGATCATGTTGCACTCCTCGCTCATTCGCGTTCCGCAGGCCTGATGATTGACTTCCGGTCGGGCCGAACTCTACGGTGGAACAGATATTTGGTCAACGTCTTGGTGGAGGTGGTCGGTGCCCGGCGAACACTCCGGCCTCGGCATGCTGGCCTCTGCTCTCGCCGGCCGCCCGGTGGCGGTGGCCCCACTTGAGCCAGGTGAACCGCCGTGGACCGACGGTCAAACCATCTACGTCGCCCCCTCGGAGCCCGCGCGTGACCAACTCGAATCGGTGGCGGTGCAGGCGTCGCTGATCGCCGCGGGGAGCCTGGCCCCAGAGGTCGTCGGCGCCATGGTTCGCCATCCACGTCTGACGAAGCGTTATCTGGCCGTGGAAGGCCATCGCGCGCTGCTGGCCAACGGTTCGCTGCTGCCGGGCATTCTCGGGTCTCTGGCCGACCACGAGATCGGCAGCCGAAGTGATTCGGCCACAACGTCACTGGCGATCGCCTCGGGCAAGGACGCGCTCGACGATCCACCCGCGGTGTTCGGTGTCCTCCGGCCGAAGAAGGTGCTGGCGGCGAGCAGTCGTGCGGACCGCCATCCCGATCACGAGACGCCCGGACACGTGCCGCGCGGACGCGACAGCAAGCAGGCGCTCGAGGAACTCGACGACGGCGAGGTCGACGACACCGACGAACCCGATTTGTTCACCAGCCCCGTCGGCGGCGGGGGCGCGATCGGCACATGGCTCAAGAAGCTGTTGTCCTCGGCGCGCAAGACCGGCAAGGGCGGCGGACCGCCCGGCGCCGATTCGCCGACGCATCGCGTCAACTCGGCCAAGCGTGGCTCGAACGCAGTGGCGTCGTTGGCATCTGCGCCTACCGAGGAGACCTCCGATGTCGAAGCGGACGGCTTCACGTATCCCGAATGGGACGTCAACCGAAAGAGCTACCGTCCGGACTGGTGCACGGTGCGTGAGGTCGAGCCGCGGGCGAAGGCGTCCGCCCCGCAGGCCATCGACGCCGCCATCGGGGTGCGACGACCGCTCGCGCGCCTGGGGATGGGCCTGCACCGACGTCACCGTCAGTCCCAAGGCGACGACATCGACATCGATGCCGCGATCGAGGCACGAGTGGAAGCGCGGGCGCGGTCGGTGCCGGACGAGGACGTCTATCTCGACAGCCTGCGCCGTCGTCGCGATCTGTCGGTGCTCGTGCTGCTCGACGTGTCGGGTTCCACGGCGGAGCCGGGCACCGCCGGACGCACGGTGCATCAGCAGCAGCGGGAGGCGGTGGTCAATTTGACGGTCGCGCTGCACGACCTCGGCGACCGGGTCGCGCTGTACGCCTACTGTTCGCAGGGCCGCAAGGATGTGACGATGGTGCCGGTCAAGCGGTTCGACGACCACCTCGACGCCCGGACCATCGGGCGGCTCAACAGCCTTGAGCCCGGGGCGTATTCGCGCTTGGGCGCTGCGATTCGCCACGGCTCGGCGATGTTGGAGTCCCGTGGTGGCACCTCCCGGCGACTTCTCGTGGTGGTGTCCGACGGCCTGGCCTACGACCACGGCTACGAGCGGGCCTATGGCGCCGCCGACGCGCGCCGGGCGCTGACCGAGGCGCGGCGACGGGGAACCGGCTGTGTGTGCCTGACCGTGGGGGCGAGCACCGACGTCGTATCGCTGCGCAAGGTGTTCGGCAGCGCGGCCCACGCGACGGTCGGCCGCCCCGACCAGCTCGCGGGCGTGATCGGCCCGCTGTTTCGTTCGGCCCTGCACGCAGCTGAGATCCGACGGAGGGCGGCTTGATGGCACTGTCCCGCAATGGAGTTGAAGAAGTGAACATTGCACCGCTTCAGGCTGAAACGGCACGGCCCTATTACACGCCGGTCGGGAACGAGGAGTCGGTCTTCAAGGCCGCCTACCGTCAAGGGCTTTCGATCGTCCTGAAGGGTCCGACCGGCTGCGGCAAGACTCGTTTCGTCGAGGCGATGGCCCACGACCTCGGTCGGCCGCTGATCACGGTCGCATGCCACGACGATCTCACTACCGCCGACCTCGTCGGCCGCTACCTGCTACGCGGCGATGAGACGGTGTGGGTGGACGGTCCGCTGACCCGTGCCGTGCGGGACGGTGCGATCTGCTATTTGGACGAGGTGGTTGAAGCCCGCCAGGACACGACCGTGGTGCTACATCCGCTCGCCGATCACAGGCGGCAACTGCCCATCGAACGCCTCGGTGTCACGCTGGCCGCCGCGCCGGGTTTCGGCCTGGTGGTGTCCTATAACCCGGGCTACCAAAGCGTTCTCAAGGATCTCAAGGACTCGACGCGCCAGCGGATGGTCGCGATCGAGTTCGGTTTCCCAGCAGTCGACGTCGAGGAGAAGATCGTCGCACACGAAGCGGGTGTCGATTCCGCCACCGCCGCCGAGCTGGTGCGCTTCGGTCAGGCGATCCGGCGGCTGGAGACCGGGGGACTGCGCGAAGTCGCGTCGACTCGGGTGCTGATCGCTGCGGGCCGGCTGACCGCCGAGGGTTTGTCCTTGCGTGAGGCGGCCCAGGCGGCGATCGCGGGCCCGCTCACCGACGATGCCTCGGTGAGTCGCGGTTTGGCGGAGATGATCGAGGTCTACCTCGGCGCGGCCGGTCATTGACGCTGCACAGCAGCGCCGTTAGTGTCTGAACAAATATTAGGTTTCTCGATCCACAACCGAACCCGCCCAGGAGGTTGGATGTCGTACGAGAGCACCGCGGAGCCCATCAAGGTCGGCTACCTGATGGACTTCAAGCTGCCGCCGGGGTTCCCGGAGGAACTGCGGGCCTCATTTACCCAGACTTTCGACCTCGTATTCGCCGAGGCCGTCGAGCAGGGCCTGATGGACCGTCCGGTGCAGATGGTCTACCGCGAGGTGGAGGGGCTGCCGAAGGGCTCGGTCAAGGCGGTCATCGATGCCTACGGCGAACTCGTCGACGAAGGCTGCCTGGTGGTGTTCGGACCCAATATCACCGACAACTGCGTGCCGGTGCGCGAGGCGATCGAGGAGCGTTTCAAGGTGCCGGCGATCAGCGTCACGGGAACCGACGATTGGCTCGGGGAATGGACGTTCGCCTTCCCTCAAGGGTCGATGACCGACGAACCGATCTTCATCGCCGACCTCGTCGCCAAGCGGGGCCTTACCGATGTCGGGGTGCTCGTCGAGCAGAACCTGATCGGTGACAGCTATCTGAAGAATCTGCGAACTGCCTGTGCCCGCAAGGGTATTCGCATCGTCGCCGAAGCCGCGATCGCGCAGACGGCGCAGGACATCAACGCCGCGGTGAGCACACTGCACGAAGCCAAGGCCGAGGCGATCGTGCATCTCGGCTTCGGTTTCGGAATCGTCTTCATCAACCCGGCACTTGAGGCCGTCGACTGGGATCCACCGCGCTTCACCACCACCGCATTTCAGAACGCGTGGGTCAATCCGATCATGTGGCAGGCGTTCCTCGGCTGGGTCGGAGTCGACCAGTACGACGAGGGCAACCCGATCGGGCAGGCCTGGCTCGACCGATATGCGAAGAGATACAACGGAAGCCGCCCCGAGTACTGCGTGTCCGTCGTCAACCATGACGTCGCCGCCACGCTGGTGCGCGCCTTCACCGACGCGCATCCGCTGAGCCCGCGCGGGGTCAAAGAGGCGCTCGAGCGCGTCAAGATGATGCTCGCCGCTTCCGGGGCGCCCGGAACCCGGGTGTCCCTGGGCAAGTGGACCCGACGTGCCTGGATGGGCTCGGGATATCTGGTCGCCCGCACGCTGGACCCGGACGGGGTCAATTCGCATCTCGTTGACCGCTTCGGTGCGGAGTGACGGCATGACCGTCCAAGAAGAGCACGCGCCGGCGCCGGCCAGGAACCGCGGCAGCCTGGGTTCGTGGCTGGCGGGCATCGGGTTGCTCGCGTTCGTCGGGCTGTTCCTGGCCGTTTCGCGCACCGAACTCGACCCGCGCGTGGCCAATCCGAATGTGGAAGGCAGACCGCGTCCGGTCGAGTATCTGTTCGGGTTCGACCATTGGATGTGGATCGTCCAAATCGGAACTGCCCTGTTACTCGTGACGCTCGTCGTCATCTTCATCATCGGCTGGCGACGCAACCCGGGCAGTCCCGTGATGCTGATGGTCATCGTCACCACGTTGATCGTGTGGCAGGACCCGATCATGAACTGGGCGCCGTTCGCGGTGTACAACCCCGATCTGCTGCACTGGCCGGAATCGTGGCTGCTGATCATGATGTCGCCGACCGTCGAACCGTTCATCGTGTTCGGCTACGTGACGTTCTACTTCGGCCCCTACTTCGTCGCGGTGTGGATCCTGCGCAAGCTGCAGGCGAAGCGGGATCCCGCGGCGTTCGTCTGGCGTCATCCGTTGATCAGCCTCGGGCTGTTGATCCTGGTGATCGGTTTCGTGTTCGACGCGGCACTCGAGATCGGTTCGATCCGCACCGGCATGTACATCTATTCGCAGGTAATTCCGTTCGGGTCGATCTTCGTCGGCACGCCATTCCAGTTCCCACTGATCTGGGAGTCCCTCGCGGTCACCTTCGTGATGATCCCCGCGGGCATCCTGGTCTACCGCGACGACACCGGAAAGTCGGTCGCGGAGAAGCTCGCGGCCAAAGCGAGAATTTTCCCCACGAAGCCCGTGCTCGGCACGTTCCTGGTGATGTTCGCGATCATCAACGTCGCCTACTTCACCTACGGCGCGTGGTTCTGGGCCATCAAGGCCAGCGGGCAGGCCACGGCGGTTGCCTGCCCCTGGCCGTATCCCGAGGCGAAAGTCTATGACCCGCAAGGGTATTACCGGGCGAATGGCGCAGAAGGACCGTACTCGGTTGGCAAGTGGTCCACGTGGCAGCAAGGGCCGTTCGGCAACGTCGACGTCGAGCTGGGTTCGACGAGCGATCGGTGCGCACCGGAGCACGCTCATGGCTGAGCTTCGCAGTGTCGTCATCACCGGCGCCTCTCGCGGGCTCGGTTTCGCCTCGGCCACGCGCCTGTATGGCGAGGGGTGGCGCGTGGTCGCGGCGATGCGGAACCCCGACCGGGGCATGCCACTGTTGCGCGAGGTGACCGGAGCCGTCGAGGACGACGACCGCCTGATCGGGGTCCAATTGGACCTCACCGATGCCGCGTCCGTCACCGCGGCGGCCAAGTCGATCGAAGCGGCCGTCGGCGCGCCGTACGCCGTCGTGCACAATGCCGGAATCTCCGCCGCGGGGATGGTGGAGGAGACGCCGGCCGATGTGTGGGAGCGGATGTTCGCGACGAACATCTTCGGCCCGGTCCAGTTGACCAAGGAGCTGTTGCCGTCGATGCGGGCCGCCGGGACCGGTCGCATCGTGCTGGTGTCCAGCCAGGGTGGTGTGCGGGGAATGCCTGCGACCGCACCGTATTCCGCAGTCAAGGGCGCGCTCGAGCGGTGGGGCGAGTCGATGGCCGGAGAGGTCGCACCGTTCGGGATCGGGGTGACGGTGATCGTCACGGGTACCTACGACACCGAGATCATCACCGACGCCGGCACCACCGACTGCCGTCAACTCGACGGACCGTATGCCCGCCATCACCAGACCATGGACAAGCGCGGCCGTGCGGCGATGCGGATGGCAGCGCGCTCTCCCGACAAGTTCGCCGCCGGGCTGGCGAAAGCGCTCGACAGCTCGAAACCGTTCGTCAAGACCGCAATCGGACCCGATGCACGAATGTTGTTGATTGCCAGCCGGTTACTCCCTTCAGCGGGACTGCACCAGATGACACGGGTGATGATGGGGATTCCGCGGTTCGGTGCTCTGCGACCGCAAGGCAGGAGCGATGACTGAATCGAGGATGTTGATCGACGGCAAGCTCGTCGACGGCGAGGCCGGGACGTTCACCAACATCAACCCGGCCAATGAACAAGTGCTGGGCGAGGTGTCGGATGCCTCAAAGGCCGACGTGCACCGGGCCGTCGACGCCGCCCGGCGGGCGTTCGACGAGACCGACTGGTCCACCAACCACGGGTTCCGCAAGCAGTGCCTCGAACAGTTGCACTACGCGATCGAGGGCGAAATCGAGGAGCTCCGTGAGGAACTCATCGCCGAGGTCGGTGCTCCACGAGCCGTCACACACGGCCCGCAACTCGACGCCCCACTGGTCGACGGACTCAAGTACCCCGCCCGGCTCATCGAAACTTTCCCGTGGGAAACCGATCTAGGCGACACCGTGGTCTCGGTCACCGGCGTCAACACCACCCGCAAGGTGTGGCGCGAGCCGGTCGGCGTGGTCGGCGCCATCACGCCCTGGAACTTCCCGTTCGAGGTGACGATCAACAAACTGGGTCAGGCCCTGGCGACCGGCAACACCGTCGTGCTCAAGCCCGCGCCCGACACTCCGTTCAACGCCACGCGACTCGGCAGGCTCATCGCCGACAACACCGACATCCCAGCGGGTGTGGTGAATGTCGTGACCGCTTCCGACCACCTCGTCGGCGAGGAACTCACGTTGTCTCCCAAGGTGGACATGATCTCGTTCACCGGCTCCACGGCCGTCGGCAAGCGGATCATGGAGAAGGGTGCGGCAACGATGAAGCGGCTGTTCCTCGAACTCGGCGGCAAGTCGGCGACCATCGTGCTGGACGATGCCGATTTCAACACCGCCTGCCTGATCGGCATCGGCCCGCTGATGCATGCCGGGCAGGGCTGCGCGGCGCCCACCCGGATGCTGCTGCCGCGGTCCCGCTACGACGAGGGTGTCGCGATCCTCACGACCATATACGAGAACGTTTCCGCCGGCGACCCGCAGGATCCCGGCACCATCTGCGGCCCGGTGATCTCGGCCAAGCAGCAGGCCCGCATCCTCGGCTACATCCGCAAAGGTGTCGACGAAGGCGCCACGATGCTCGTCGGCAGCACCGAACCACCGAAGCGGTTCGACAAGGGATTCTGGGTCAACCCAACGCTTTTCACCGACGTCGACAACGCGATGACCATCGCGCAAGAGGAGATCTTCGGTCCGGTCCTGGTTGTCATCCCGTACGAGGACGACGACGACGCGGTCCGCATCGCCAACGACAGCCCGTACGGGCTCGCCGGCAACGTCATGTCGGGCTCACTGGAGCGTTCGCTTGCCGTGGCACGCCGGCTGCGTGCCGGGTTCATCGGCCTCAACGGCACTGCAGGGTACGGCGCGGATACCCCGTTCGGCGGCTACAAGGAGAGCGGCGTAGGACGCCAGAACGGTGTCGCCGGATTCGAGCAGTACACCGAGATCAAATCCGTCGCGTATCCGGCCGGCTAGGAGCAGCATGGAACAACTTTTTGACGACCTGGAGGACTTCGGGTCCTTCGACGATGCCGTCTCCGGTGATGTCCGGGACCCCTACCCGGAACTCGCCAGGCTGCGGCGCGAGGAACCGATCCAGCGGATCGACATGTCCGCGATGCCCGGGGAAGAGGGCAAACCCGTCTTCATCGTGTACCGCTACGAGGACGCCCAGCAGATGCTGCGGGACAACGTGACGTTCTCGTCGTCCGGCGTCATCGCCGCCTTCGGCCCGGTGCTCGGTGAGCGCGTGATGCTGGGCATGGACGAACCGGTACACGGCCGGCTCCGCTCGCTGGTATCGAAGGCGTTCTCGCAAAAGGCCTTGGCGCGCTGGGAAGACGAACTGGTCGGGCGCGTCGGCAACGAACTCATCGACAGGTTCGCGGACAACGGCAAGGCCGACCTGGTCAAGGAGTTCACATTCGACTATCCGAGCCGGATCATCGCGGGCCTGCTGGGGCTGCCGGAAGAGGACTATCCGCAATTCCAACGGTGGTCCATATCGCTGCTGAGTTGGATCATGAACCCGGAACGCGGACTGGCTGCGTCGGCTGCGCTGTGCGAGTACTTCGCACCGATCCTCGAGGCCCGTCGCGCCGAGCCGAAGGAAGACATGATCAGCCTGCTCGCCGAGGCCGAGATCGTCGGTGAGAAGCTCACCGACGAGGAGATCTTCTCGTTCCTCCGGCTCCTGCTGCCCGCGGGCGTGGAGACCACGTACCGCTCACTGGGGAACCTGCTCTTCGGATTGTTTTCGGACACAACGCAGCTGGACGCGGTCCGCGCCGACCGGTCGCTGCTGCCGCAGGCCATCGAGGAAGCAGTGCGTTGGAATCCGCCGCTGCTGACCATCACCCGCACCACCACCCGCGATACCGAACTCGGCGGCGTTCACATTCCTGCGGGGTGTTCGGTGCTTCCGATGCTCGGTTCGACGAACAGACAGGAAGATCGATGGGAAGACCCCGACGAGTTCGACATCTTCCGCACTCCGAAGGGCAACCTCGGCTGGGGACACGGTGTGCACGTGTGCCTGGGTATGCATCTCGCGCGCCTCGAAATGCGCACTGCCGTCAACCTTCTGCTGGACCGATTACCCAACCTGCGGCTGGACCCGGACGGCGACGACCCCCATATCCGCGGGCAGGTGTTCCGTTCCCCGACGTCGCTGCCCGTCCTGTTCGACCCGCGAGCAGACGCGTGTGTACCCGGGTAAGCGTTTTCCAGGGTACCTGCGCTGGGGGCACCTCCCGCTTGCGGGGGACTGCTCGCGCTGAGAAAGTGACCAGGAGAGAAACGTGACCGACTTCGACAACGTGGATTTCTTCACCGACGCGGCGCTCATACCCGACCCGTACCCGTACTTCGATCACCTGCGCTCGAAATGCCCTGTAACCCAAGCCACCCCGTTCAACGTGCTGGCGGTCACCGGCTACGACGAGGCCCTGGCCGTCTACAAGGACCCGGCTTTCTCGTCGTGCGTCTCGGTCGCAGGACCGTTCTCGGGATTGCCTTTCGGGCCGGGGGACAGCGACGACGTCTCGGACCTGATCGAGCAGCACCGCGGTCAGGTTCCGATGGCCGAGCACATCACCTCGCAGGACCCTCCGCTGCACACCCGAACTCGCGGCCTGCTCAGCAGGCTCATCACGCCCAAGCGCCTCAAGGAGAACGAAGACTTCATGTGGCGGCTGGCCGACCAACAGCTCGATACCTTCATAGAAAAGGGTGGCTGCGAGTTCCTCGCCGACTACGCCAAACCCTTCTCGTTACTGGTGATCGCCGACCTCCTGGGTGTGCCGCACGACGATCACGACGAGTTCAAGTCGGTCTTTGCGCTCGAGACGGTCGGGGAGTTGGGCAAGGACGCACCGACATCGCACAACCCGTTGGAGTGGCTCAATGACAAGTTCTACGCCTATATCGAAGACCGACGGCGCTCACCGCGCGAGGACGTGCTGACCGAACTGGCGCAAGCCAAACACGAGGACGGATCGACGCCCGACGTCGAAGACGTGATGAACCTGTCGACGTTTCTGTTCGCCGCGGGCACCGAGACGACGACGAAGCTGGTCAGTTCGGCGGTCAGATTCATCGGCGACAACCCGGGATTCGAGAAAGAGCTTCGTGATGACCGCAGCAAGATCCCCGCTTTCCTGGAGGAGACGCTGCGGCTGGAGAGCCCGGTCAAGTCGCATTTCCGGATGGCGCGCACCACCACGAAGATCGGGGAAGTCGAGGTGCCGGCGGGGACCACCGTCATGCTGCTTCCCGGGGCATGCAATCGGGATGAACGAAAGTTCGACGATCCCAATATGTTCCGCCCGGACCGGCCCAACGTGCGTGAGCAGATCGCGTTCATCCGCGGGGCCCACTCCTGCCCGGGTGCGCCGCTCGCGCGTACCGAGGGCCGGATCTCGCTGAACCGGATCCTCGACCGCATGAGCGATATCACCATCTCCGAAGAGCACCACGGCCCACCCGGCAACCGTGACTACACCTACGAGCCCACCTTCATCATGCGCGGGCTGAGCGAACTGCACATCACGTTCACCCCGATCACCTGAACCGGCGAGCAGACGCAGACTCGCACAGAACCGTCGCTGATTGTGCGACTCCGCGTCTGCTCGCGAGAAGAAAAGGAGCACAATGACCGGAAAACTCGACGGCAAGGTCGCGTTCATCACCGGCGCGGCCCGCGGGCAGGGACGCGCCCATGCGATCGCGATGGCGCGGGAGGGTGCTGACATCATCGCGGTCGACATCTGCCGCGACATCCCTTCCAACCCTTACCCGTTGGCCACACCGGAGGACCTTGCCGAGACCGAACGGGCGGTCAAAGAACTCGGGCGTCGCATCGTCGCGCGGGTGGCCGACGTTCGTGAGCGCCACGAGTTGCGCGATGCCGTCGAGGCGGGGATCGCGGATCTCGGCGGGGTCGACATCGTCGTCGCCAACGCCGGCATCCTGCCTATGGCGATGGGCAATCCTGATCCGATGGGATTCGTCGATGCGTCGGACGTCGATCTGGTGGGCGTGATGAACACCGTCGCGGTGGCGATCCCGCACCTGCCCGACGGTGCGTCGATCATCGTCACCGGGTCCACCGCCGGGATGATCCGCGGCACGACCACCAGTCCGGACATGGGCCCCGGCGGTGCCGGCTACGGTTGGAGCAAGCGCATCGTCATGGAGTACGTCGACGAGATGTGTCTTCACCTGGCGCCGCGGATGATTCGCGTCAATGCCATCCATCCGACCAACTGCAACACTCACCTGCTGCAGAACGAGGGCATGTACGGCGTGTTCCGGCCCGACCTCAAAGCCGAGGGCAAGACGCCGACCCGCGAGGACGCCGAACCGCTGTTCTCGCTTTTCCAGGCCATGCCGATCCCCTACATCGAACCTGAGGACACGGCCAAGCTCGGTGTGTTCCTGGCCAGCGACGACAGCCGCTACATCACCGGGCAGCACATCCGCGTCGATGCCGGCTCACTTCTCAAGTGGCCCAACGGACCTGGGGGCTAGCGGTCAGTCGGGTCGGTGCAGGAACCCGTGCAGGACCGCTTGAACGAGTTCATCGACGATCGCCTCGCGCGACGGGGGTGTGTTCCCGAAGAACGTCGACCGCAGTGCCACCATGCCGACGATCATCGCGACCGTCGAATGGGCGGGCAGATCGGGCTGGCCCGAATGCAATCCGCGCAGGCGCATGCCCTCGGTGCTGATCTGGCCGAGCACCTGCAGCGCTCGCCGGATGTCGGCGATGCCGGCGCTCTCGATCTCGTCCTCGCTGAGTCCGTCCGACGCGACGAGTGTCAGCAGGAGCCCTTTGTGGTCGACGAGAACGTCGTAGAGCCGGCCGACGAACTGTCGGGACAACTCTTGTTCGTCGGTCTCCGCGGGGTCGATGGCGCGCCAGGTCTCACCGAACTCGTCGACGAACTGGGTGAACGGCAGCACCAGAGCTTCCCGGAAAAGCCCGGCTTTCGAGCCGAAGTGGCGAAACAACAGGTACTCGGTGACGCCGGCGGCCTCGGCGATCTCGCGGGTTGTCGTCGCGCGGTAATCCTGGCGGGCGAACCGCTCGCGAGCGGCGTCCAACAGGAGTCGGCGCACTTCGCCGCGCGGCCGCCGGACGGCCTCGACCTCGACGGCGGTCTGCTTCTTCGACGTACTTCGCTGGGACACCGACATTCACCATAGTCCGGCCTTGACCGTGCCGTTCGTAATAGTGTCCACTATTAAAGTTGGGTTCGGCGTCCGAAGGAGGCAGGTGTGGGCGCAATCATCATGCTCGGCACCCTTTTTGGTTTGATCGCCCTGATCGTCGGCCTGGTGCTGTATTTCGATCCCGAGGCGCGTCGTGCCGACTCGGAGGAGGATCGGTGAACGTCCAGTTCCTGATCAACGCCGGTGTCGCATTCGCCTACGTCACCGGTTTGGGATTTCTCGCGACCGGTATCTACTTGAGCTACCGGCGCGGACGGCTGCATCCCTTGCTCCTGCTGTGCATTTCGGCGCTCTCGTTCTCCTGGATCGAGGCGCCGTACGACTGGGCGATGTATGCGCAGTTCCCGCCGGCGCTCCCGCGCATGCCGTCGTGGTGGCCACTCAACATGACGTGGGGCGGGCTGCCTTCGGCGGTACCCGTCGGCTACATGGGCTACTTCGTGCTGCCCGCCATCATCGGTGCGGCACTGGGGCGCTGGGTGTGTCGGACACGGCAGTGGCGTCGTCCGCAGACACTACTGGTGGTGGGCTTCGCGGTCGGGTTCTGCTGGGCGTTGTTCTTCAACGCGATCATCGGGGCACGGCTCGGCCTGTTCTACTACGGCTATGTGATCGAGGGGCTGGCGCTGTGGGAGGGCACCAAGCACCAGTACCCGGTCTACGACGCCATCGCGATGGGTGTGCAGATGATGGTGTTCACCTATCTGCTGGGCCGCACCGACTCCGACGGCCGCAACGTCATCGAGATGTGGGCGGACAAGGTCTCCAAAACCCGCCTGCAATCGGCGCTGGTGTCCGTTCTCGCGGCGATCGTCGTCGGACACGCCGTCTACGCATCGGTCTTCGCGCCGCATCTGGTGACGAAGCTCGGTGGGTGGGTCACCGAAGGTCCCACCGAGCAACTGTTCCCCGGCGTCCCCAATCAACCCAGATAGCGAGCAGGCTGTGTCAGTCGACCCGACGACCGAGTTGTATTACGACCCATTCGATTACGACATCGACGATGATCCCTATCCGGTGTGGAAGCGGATGCGGGCGCACGCCCCGTTGTACTTCAACGACAAGTACGGCTTCTACGCGCTGAGCCGCTACGACGACGTCGCGCGCGCCCTGCCGGATTGGGAGACCTATCGGTCGGGTCGCGGCACGACCGCCGACATCTTGTTCAGCGGCATCGACGTGCCGCCCGGGATCCTGCTGTTCGAGGACCCGCCGCTGCATGATCTGCACCGGCGCCTGTTGTCGCGCGTGTTCACTCCTCGCCGGATGCTGGCCGTCGAGGACCTGGTACGCGGATTCTGTTCGCGCGCATTGGATCCGCTACGCGATGCCGATGGCTTCGATTTCGTCAGCGACCTGGGCGCCATCATGCCGATGCGCACCATCGGCTACCTGTTGGGCATTCCCGAAGACGGCCAACAACAAATTCGCGATCTCACCGACCGCAGCATCACCTATGAGTCCGGCGATGTCAGCGCGACGGTGTTCGCCGATTCGCTCGCGATGTTCGCCGACTACATCGAGTGGCGTGCGACCCATCCCTCCGACGACTTGATGACAGAGCTGCTCAATGCGGAAGTGGAGGAATCGGATGGAAGCCGGCGTCGGCTCGAGCGCACCGAGGTGCTCGCGTACACCGCGATGATCGCCGGCGCCGGAAACGAGACCACCGCGCGGCTGATCGGGTTCATGGGCCAACTGCTCGGCGAACATGCCGAGCAACGGCATGAACTCGTCGCGGATCCGTCGTTGATCCCGGCGGCGGTGGAGGAGACGCTGCGGTATGAGCCGCCGTCACCGGTACAGGCCCGGTATGTGGCCCGCGATGTCGAACTCTACGGACACACGGTCGCCGAAGGGTCGTACATGCTGCTGCTCAACGGGTCGGCCAATCGCGATGACTCGCGGTATACCGACCCGGACCGCTTCGACATCCAGCGCAAAGGCGGTCATCTCAGCTTCGGGCAGGGGCTGCACTTCTGCCTCGGTTCGGCTCTCGCCCGGTTGGAAGCGGGCGTGGCATTCGAGGAAGTCTTCAACCGCTGGACCGATTGGGATGTCGACTACGGCAACGCGCGCCGAGCGCGCACGTCGAGTGTGCGAGGGTGGGCGCAACTGCCGGTCAAGACCCGGTGAAACAGATGTCCCCGGAATCAGGCGATCCCGGGGACATCTGAAAATGCACGGCTCAGTAGTTGTTACAGCTACCCGCGATGGACTGGATCGGGCCGAAGTACTGCGCAGCCATGGGGCTGCCCTGCAGCTGTGTCACAGTCCGCTGGCGTTCCGCGGGTCCCGAGGCGAGGAAGCTGCGCAGCGCACTCTGTGCGAACGGCGACGCGTTGAACTGCTGGGCGAGCGCGGGCTCTTGCGCGTTGAGCGCGGCCATGACCTGTTCGTACGTGCAAGTCGTGTTGACGACCGCCCCGAAGTCGGGCTCCGCGGATGCGACACCGACCGAGAAGGGCAGGGCCGCCAAGGCGAACCCACCTGCCGCGATTGCCAGTTTCATGCGTGACAGCTTCACCATGTGTCGCCACCCCCATTCCGTCCGCCCGCAGGCGGTGAGTTTGCTCAGACGTCTACGAGACCCGACCTCGTTCGAGGTTAACAGGCCGTTGTGACAATCCGCTGACTCTCGATCTTGACCAGGGAGTATGGACTCAGTCGATGACGGCGCGGTCCTTGCGTTCGGTGATCGGCCGAGCGAGTTCCTGCTCGTCGCAGATCCGCTGAAGCTTCTCCAGCGTCTCGTCGAGGCCGGGTCCGAGCGGCTTGCTGGGGGTGAAGGTGGCAGGCAGATTGCGCATGCCCTGTATGACGCCGATGGTGTCGTAGTGCACCGTGCCCTCGGGGTCGCACACGTAGTCGGGCATCCGGTCGAGTACCGCGGTGAGCATGGATTTGAACACCGTGCGGGCCACATTGGAACCCACGCAGCGGTGCACACCGATGCCGAAGCTGAAGTGCCGATTGCCCTTGCGATCCATCACGATCTCGTTGGGCTTTTCGAACACCGACGGGTCCCGGTTGGCCATGGCCCACGACAGCCACAGGCGTTCGTACTTCTTGAATTTGTGCCCCTCGACCTCGACGTCCTCGGCGAACGTGCGGCCGTCGCCCGGGGCGGGGGTGAAGAAGCGCAGGAATTCCTCGGTGGCGGGATGTAACAGCGTGTCCCGTTCCCGGCTGAGCCGTTCCCGTTCGTCGGGATGCTCGCCGAGCCATTCCAGGGCATGTGCCGTGAGTGCGGTGGTCGTGTCGAATCCGCCGCCGATGATCAATCCGAGGTTGCCCAGGATCTCCATGTCGGGCGCGGGCTCACCGTCGATGCGCAACTGCAGCAGGGCGTTCACCAGACCCGGACGCGGGTTCTGGCGGATCTCCATCATGTTGTTGATGAGATCGATGCCCATCTCGCGGTGCTGCTCGTTGATCTTCTCGCGTTCGGGCGCGTGCTCCGGGGTGTACACCGAGGCATGGGTGGGCTCGCTGTAGACGTTCCACTTCTTGAGTTCGATGCCCATCATCGCCAGGGTGAACACCGCGGGCACCACGTTCGCGAGGTGCTCGACGAAGTCGATGTGACCCGACTCGATGTGCTCATCGAGTGCGGCGCGCGTGATCTCGTCGACGAACGGTTCCCACCGTTTGATCGCCGCGGGGGACAGGTACGGGTTCAGCGCACCCCGGTAGGCACTGTGTTCGGGCTCGTCCATCTCCAGGATGCCGCCGCGAACCACCGTGGCGCGGCTGGCCTTCGGGATGGTGATGCCCTGGAAGGGCGTCTCGCCGCTGATGTCGTGGTGATTGGAAACCACGGGACAGCGCGCCAACTCGAACACGTGCTTGCTGTCGGCGGCGACCCAGTGCCCGTTGTACGCATCGGTCCACGCCATCGGGCACCGGGACTGCATCTCCTCGGTGATCTTCTCGAACTGCAACCGGTATTCCGGCGTGTGCCGGTCGAAGTGATAGGTGTTCTTCTTACGGTCGTCGTCGGTCGTGACATCCTGGATGCTCACGGCGTTGTCTCCCTTGGTATTCGGGCGGGCATAGGACGGCGATCTGTTGCCCTCGGCTATTCGAGGACGATGGCCTGCTCCGGGCAGGAGTGTGCGGCTTCCTTGACGGCGTCTTCCTGATCGGCCGGCACCACCTCGGAAACGGGGGAGGCGTGGCCGTCGACGTCGTCGAGCTCGAACGAATCAGGCGCGATCATCGAGCACAGAGTGTGGCCCTGGCAGCGTTGTCCGTCAACTGAGACCTTCACAATCGTCAACTCCTTCTACACCGGTGAAATCCGTTGCGGCGCATCACACGTGGTAGTCGTACCACTTGAGATAGCCGCCGGCGTCGACCCGCAGCTGCATGCCGGTGACATACCGCGACTCATCCGAGGCCAGCCACAGCACCGCGTTGCTGATGTCCTGCGGCTCGATCCACGGCACCTTCATGGCCTGCTGGACGTAGAACACCGGCTCGGCGTCGGCCTTCGTCGGGTGCTCCAAGTCCGGCCGGAACGAGCGGTACATCGGTTCGCTCTGCAGCATGTCGGTGTTGCAGTTGGTCGGATGGATGACGTTGGCCCGGATACCGCGCACCGCCACCTCGGTGGCCAGGTAGTGCACGTATTCGGAGATCATCCGCTTGGAGACCATGTAGCCCATGCCTCCGGGATCGCCGCCCGGGTTGGGCTTGTTGTGCGCGTCCATCAGGGCAGCAGCCGACGCGGTCGCGATGATCGACGCGCCCTCGTTCAGGTGGGGCAGCGCGACCTGGATGGCGTTGATGGTTCCCACCAGGTTGGTGTTGATGCCATCGGTCCAGGCCTGCAGCGGGGGCTGGCCCTTCATCGCCGCGACACCGGCCTGGGCGACCACGATGTCGACCTTGCCGAATTCGGCGAGCCCGGCGTCGAGCGCTTCCTTCAGTTGGTTCTCGACCCGCACGTCGGCCTGCGCGGTGACGATGCGGCGGCCCGTCTTCTCGACGAACCGGGCGGTTTCCTCGAGGTCCTCGGGTTTGGCCATCGGATAGCCGACCGTGTCGACGTCCTTGCACATGTCGACGGCGATGATGTCGGCGCCCTCTTCGGCCAGCCGGATCGCGTGGCTGCGGCCCTGGCCACGCGCGGCCCCGGTGATGAACGCGACCTTGCCTTCTACACGTCCCATGTAAATGTCCTCCCTGCCTGTCGGTTAGGTGTTGCGGCCGCCGTTGACGCCCAGAATCTGCCCGGTGATGTATCCGGCTTCCTCGGAGATCAAGAAGGCGCATGCGGCGGCGATGTCTTCTGGCCTGCCGATCCGGCGCACCGGTGTCTGTTGGATCTGCTGCTCGGTGTCACCGAGGAATCCACGCTCCTCGGCTTTCCGCAGCATCGGGGTGTCGATGAAGCCGGGCGGTACGGCGTTGACCGTGATGCCGTTGGGCCCGTATTCGAGCGCAAGGCTCTTGGTCAGCCCGTTGACCGCAGATTTGGCCGCGACGTACGGCGACATGAAGGGCTGGCCGGAATGCGTGCTGGAGGACGAGATGTTGACGATGCGGCCCCAACCGGCCTCGATCATGTCCGGCAGTACTGCCTGGACGCAGTGGTAGACGCCGTTGAGGTTGACGTCGATCACGCGCTGCCATTTCTCGAACGAGATGTCGGTGAAGCGTTTGAAGCAGTCCAGCCCGGCCGCGTTGACCAGTACCGAGATCGGGCCCAATTGCGCACGGACCGCGTTGAGCGCGGTATCGACCGCGGCGCGATCGGTGACGTCGGCGACATGGGCGAACTCGTCGTCTGACGGCTGCAGATCCAATGTCGCCACATGAAGGCCGTCGGCGCGCAGGCGCGCTGCGATGGCCGCGCCGATCCCCGATCCCCCTCCGGTCACGACGGCGTTCTTCACGACAAACCTCCGGGCGCCGGGGGGAACCCGGGTCTCTCAAGCATCAAGAATCATCCTTCCGATTATGAGAACCGTACTCTCGGTGTCGTAGGTCTCGCAAGATCCGACCCCGTCCCGCATGGCACCTGGATATGGGCGGGAATGGCTGCGAATAGGGCATGACTAGCCGGTCTAGCTTTCACTTGTGTTCTCATGTGGCGAATGTATGATTCGCCGGTGATGAGAATGAAGTTTCCATCACACTCGCTGATCGGTTGAGGAGGATGATGCAGGAAACGCCGACGATCGCGGACGTACGCCAGGCTGACCGGAGGCTGTTGATCGGCGGTGAGCTGCGGGATACGCCGCGGACGTTCCCCTCGATCAACCCGGCAACCGGAGACGTTCTCGGTTACGCGCCGGACGCGACCGTCGCCGACGCCGAGGCCGCGGTCGCCGCGGCACGCGACGCCTTCGACAACACGGACTGGTCGACCAACACCGAACTGCGCATCCGCTGTCTCGAGCAGTTCCATCAGGCGCTGATCGACCATCGCGACGAACTGGCCGCACTGACCATCGCCGAAGTGGGGGCCACCGCCGCGCTGTGCGCGGGTGCGCAACTCGATCAGCCGGTCGACATCGTCCGGTACTACGCCGAGCTGCTCAAGACCTATCCAATGACCGAGGATCTCGGCAACATCGAGAGCCGGGGCGCTCAGCACCACCGCTGGGTAGAGAAAGAAGCAGGCGGCGTCGTGGCCGCGATCATCGCCTACAACTACCCGAATCAACTCGCGCTCGCCAAACTCGCTCCGGCATTGGCCGCGGGATGCACGGTGGTGCTCAAGAGCGCCCCCGACACCCCGCTGATCACGCTGGCGCTCGGTGAGCTGATCGCCAACCACACCGACATCCCGGCGGGCGTCGTCAACGTCCTGTCCGGAGCGGACCCAGAGGTCGGCGCCGTCCTGACCACGAGCCCCGACGTCGACATGGTCACCTTCACCGGTTCGACGCCGACCGGCCGCCGGATCATGGCCGCCGCGAGCGAAACGCTCAAAAAGGTGTTCCTGGAGTTGGGCGGCAAGTCGGCCGCGATCGTGCTCGACGACGCCGACTTCAACACCGCCGCACTGTTTTCCGCGTTCAGCATGGTCACGCACGCCGGCCAGGGCTGCGCACTGACCTCGCGGCTGCTCGTCCCGGCCAAGCACAAGGACGAGATCGTCGAGCTGATCAAGAACAACTTCGGCCTGGTCCGATACGGGGATCCGGCCGATCCCAAGACGTACATGGGCCCGCTCATCAGTGAGAAGCAGCGCGACAAGGTCGACGGGATGGTCAAACGCGCGGTCGAGGCCGGCGCGACGCTCGTGACCGGAGGCGAGAAGGTCGAACCCGGGTTCTTCTACACACCAACGCTTCTCGCGGACGTGGATCCCGACAGCGAGATCGCGCAGGAGGAGGTCTTCGGGCCGGTCCTCGCGGTCATCGCCTACGAGGACGACGACGACGCGGTCCGGATCGCCAACAATTCGATCTACGGGCTCTCGGGTGCGGTGTTCGGCAGTGAGGACCGCGCACTCGCGGTGGCTCGCCGGATCCGGACGGGAACGTTCTCGATCAACGGCGGGAATTATTTCAGTCCGGACAGTCCGTTCGGCGGCTACAAGCAGTCGGGCATCGGGCGGGAGATGGGCAAGGCCGGTCTCGAAGAGTTCCTGGAGACCAAGACGTTCGCACGGGTGGTGTCGTGACCGCGCCGCTGGAAGGCATCCGCGTCCTCGAGGTCGCGATGTACGGTTTCGTACCGTCGGCCGGAGCAGTTCTCGGTGAGTGGGGAGCCGACGTCATCAAGGTCGAGCATGCCGTCACCGGCGACCCCCAGCGCGGCCTGCGCCAGACGGGTCCGCTGCGGGTGGAGGGCGATCCCAACCCCAACATCGAACATGCGAACCGCGGCAAACGCAGCATCGGACTGGACATGTCGGTGCCAGAGGGACGTGAGGTCCTGCTTGAACTCGCGCGGCGCGCCGACGTGTTCCTCACGAGCTTCCTGCCCGGGCACCGGCAGAAGTTCGGCATCGACGTCGACGACATTCGCGCCGTCAACCCGAACATCATCTACGCCAGGGGCAGTGCGCTCGGCCCGCGCGGCGAGGAATCGGTCAAGGGTGGCTACGACATGACCGCCTTCTGGTGCCGGGCCGGCACCGCGGCGACCATCACCCCGGCCGGGATGGAGGGGATGATCGCGCCGCCGGGACCGGCGTACGGCGACACCATCTCGGGAACCAACCTGGCCGGCGGCATCGCCGCGGCCCTGCTCAAGCGCGAACGGACCGGTGAACCTTCAGTCGTCGACGTGTCGCTGCTCGGCAGCGGCCTTTGGTCGATGGGCCACACCGTGGCGCTGACCCAGCACCTGAACCAGTTGATGGTCACACCGCCACCCGGCGTGCACGGCTCGCCGATCAACCCGCTCGTCGGGCTCTACGGGACCGCTGACGACCGCTACATCTCGTTCGTGATGATGCAGCCGACCAAGTTCTGGGCCGACGTGTGCAAACACATGGATCTCGAGCGCTACATCGACGATCCGCGGTTCGCGACGGCGGAATCCTTCGCCGAAAACACTCCGGCCGCAGTCGAGATCCTCACCGAGGCGATGAAGAAGCGGACTTTGCCGGAGTGGAGCGAGCGATTCGCGACACTGGCCGGGCCGTGGGCACCCGTGCAGGACACCTTGCAGGCCGGGCAGGACGCCCAGATCCGGGCCAACGAATATCTCGTGCAGGCAGGCGAACTCGAACTGGTGGCCAACCCGGTGCAGTTCGACGTCACCGCGCCGCGCACGGGACCGGCGCCGGGATTCGCCGAGCAGACCGACGACATCCTGGTCGAACTCGGACTGGATTGGGACCGCATCATCGAGCTCAAGACGGCCGGCGCCGTCACCTAGTCCAGGTTCGATCATGCCGTACATCACGTCCATCGGGACTTACCTGCCGTGCTGGGGCACCCGGCACCGGCGGTCAGCCGGCGATGACGAAGACGCCATCACCCTGGCCGTCGAGGCCGGCCGGGCGGCGTTGAGCCCGGGTGGTGCCGTCGAGCGGGTGGTGCTGGTCAGCCGTGATCTTCCGCTGGTGGAGAGCAGTAACGCGGCCGTGCTGCTCGCCGGTCTCGGCCTCGATCCGGAGCTCGAGGTGAACGAACGTCTCGGCGGTGCGCCGGCCACCCTCGACGCGGTGAGCTCGGCGCGACCGCGCACGCTGATCATCGGCGTCGACCTCGACCCGGCGGGGGCGGCGGCGATCCTCACCGCGGAGGACGGACTGCGGGTGCGGACCGCGGCACGGGTAGCGCGCAGCCTGCCGGTGCGAACCCGCAATGTGGGCGGCGTCGTGCACGATTACGGCGATCCGCGACTGCTGCACGAGCGCGGCCTGTTGACCTCACTGGCGGCGGCCTGGCTGGACACGCCGGTGCAACTGGCCGGGGTCGATCACGACAAGGCCGCGGAGTTGTGTCAGGGCACTCCGCGTCAATTACCAACTACCGGAGCAAGTTCTGGCTTATTTGCCCTCGCGTCATTGGCCGAGTCGGATACCATCGGCCCCTTGGTTGCGGTCGAGCAGGCCAGCCTGTCAGGTGTCACCGTCGCGGGTGGCACGGCACAGGTGATCCGGATGGAGCGGGAGGTGCGCCAGATGCCCGAGGGCACGGTTACTCCCGGTGCGGACCTGCAGATCTCGCTTGCGGCGTACGAGCGTGCCTTCGAAGCCAAAGTTCGTTGGGAGGCAGGGCAATACGCCGGATCGCCGGGTGATCTGGACTTCCCGCCCCGCTTCCGGGTCGGCGCGGACGGGTCGCTGAACACCGAGTACGAGCTCGTACCGCTGCCACGGACGGGGACGGTCTATACGGAGGTGACCGTCCAGATCCCGGTTCCCGGTCTGCGCACGCCGTACTCGCTCGTCATCGTCGAACTCGACGGTGTCGGCGTCCGCGCACTCGTGAAAGTCACGGGGGCCGAGCCCGGCTCGGTCGACATCGGCGACCGGGGCCGAATGGTGTTGCGTCGCATCGCCGTCCGGTCCGGCGTGCCCGACTACGGTTATGCCTTCGAGCCGGAGGCCGCGGCGTGAGGCGCGTCGCCGTCGTCGGCGCCGGGATGACGCCCTTCGCCGAGCATTTCGCACTCGGCATCAAAGACCTTTTGCCCGTGGCGTTCTCGGAGTGTGCTGCCAGTGTCGACAAGGGCATCGACCGGGACGACATCGACGCGGCGTGGTTCGGGGCGATGGGAACGACGGACGGGTTTCCGGCCGGTGTCCTCGCCGACACGCTCGGGCTGACCGACATCCCGGTCACCCACATCGAGAATTCCTGTGCCACCGGCAATGATGCGGTGCGCAACGCGTTGTACGGCATCGCGTCGGGTGCGGCGGACGTCGCGTTGGTGATGGGTGCCGACAAGCTCCGTGAGGTTGCGACCAACAGCATGCTGTGGGGCTGGGAGGCCCAGACCCGCGACATGGCGTGGGACTACCCGCTCGGGCTGGTCGCCCCGGCCGGCTTCGCCATGCATGTCCGGCGCTATCTGCACGAGTCGCCGGCCACCCGCGAACATCTCGCGATGATCGCGGTCAAGAACCACCGCAACGCGGTCGACAATCCGAAGGCGCGGTTGCGTTTCGAGATCACCGTCGAGCAGGCGCTGTCCGCCCCGATCGTGGTGAACCCGTTCGGGCTGTATGACTGTGCGCCACAGAGTGACGGTGCGGCGGCCCTGGTGCTCGCCGCCGAGGACGTCGTCGACCGGTTCACCGACCGCCCGGTGTGGGTCCGCGGCGTCGGACTCGGCCTCGACTCGGTGATGTATCCGCACAAGCCCGACATGACGACGTTTCCGGCCACCGTCCGTGCGGCCAAGCGGGCGTTCGGCATGGCCGGTCTGACACCGGGCGACATCGACGTCGCCGAGGTGCACGACTACTTCACCGGTATCGAGCTGATGAGCTACGAAGATCTCGGATTCGCCGACCGCTTCGAGGCGCACAAGCTCGTCGAGGCCGAGGTCACCAGCATGGGCGGAGCGCTACCGGTGAATACCAGCGGTGGGCTCAAGGCCAAGGGTCACCCGCCTGGTGCGACGGGGGTCGCGCAGTGCGTCGAACTGTTCGAGCAGTTGCGCGGGGAGGCGGCCAACCAGGTCGACGGGGCACGAATCGGCTTGGCCCACAACATCGGCGGACCGACAGCGGTGTCGGCGGTCACCATCTTGGAAGGACCAAACGCCAATGGCAGATAGATGGTCGATCGGCGTGCCACTGGTGCGTAACATGTCCGGGCCGATGCAGGCCGTCGGGGCCCTGTTCGCGATGTCGCTCGACGCGATCCGGTTCGCGTTCCGGCGGCCGTTCCAGGGCCGGGAGTTCCTGGACCAGTGCTGGTTTGTCGCGCGGGTTTCGATGGCGCCGACACTTCTGGTGGCGATCCCGTTCACGGTGCTCGTGTCGTTCACATTGAACATCCTCTTGCGCGAGCTCGGCGCGGCCGACCTGTCCGGCGCGGGTGCGGCATTCGGCGCCGTCACCCAGCTGGGGCCGATGGTGACGGTGCTGATCGTGGCGGGCGCCGGCGCGACCGCCATGTGCGCCGACCTGGGGTCGCGCACCATCCGCGAGGAGATCGACGCCATGGAGGTGCTCGGCATCAATCCGGTGCAGCGGTTGGTGACACCGCGGATCCTCGCCTCCGGCTTAGTCGCGTTGCTGCTGAACAGCTTGGTCGTGATCATCGGGATCTTGGGTGGCTACGTGTTCTCGGTGTTCATCCAGGATGTGAACCCGGGAGCGTTCGCGGCGGGAATCACACTGCTGACCGGCGTGCCCGAGGTGATCATCTCCTGTGTCAAGGCCGCGTTGTTCGGGCTGATCGCGGGTCTGGTCGCGTGCTATCGAGGTCTGACGATCGTCGGTGGCGGCGCGAAGGCGGTGGGCAACGCGGTCAACGAGACGGTGGTGTATGCGTTCATGGCGCTGTTCGTCATCAACGTGGTGGTCACGGCCATCGGCATCCGGATGACGGCGAGCTAGCGCATGGGAACGACGACGATTCTGCGGAGCACCTACCCGCGGCTGGCCCGGCAGTTCACCAAGCCGGTTTCGACGTTGAGCCGGGTCGGCGACCACACCCTGTTCTATGTCAAGGCGCTTGCCGGCACGCCGCACGCCGCGATCCACTACCGCAAGGAACTCGTGCGGTTGATCGCCGAGATCTCCATGGGTGCTGGCACATTGGCGATGATCGGCGGCACCGTCGTGATCGTGGGGTTCTTGACGCTCGCGACCGGTGGCGTCCTGGCGATCCAGGGTTACTCGTCGCTCGGCAACATCGGCATCGAGGCACTGACCGGCTTCCTCGCGGCATTCATCAACGTCCGGATCGCAGCCCCCGTGGTGGCCGGCATCGGCCTGGCCGCGACATTCGGTGCGGGCGTGACCGCGCAGCTCGGTGCGATGCGGATCAACGAGGAGATCGATGCGCTCGAATCGATGGCGATCCGGCCGGTCGAGTATCTCGTGAGTACGCGCATCGTGGCCGGGATGATCGCGATCACCCCGCTGTACGCGATCGCGGTGATCTTGTCGTTCCTCGCATCGCAGTTCACGACAGTGGTGCTGCTCGGCCAATCCGGTGGCCTCTACGACCACTACTTCAACACCTTCCTGAACCCGATCGACCTGTTGTGGTCGTTCCTGCAGGCGGTGCTGATGGCTCTCACAATTCTTCTGATACATACCTATTTCGGGTACTTCGCCTCGGGCGGACCCTCCGGTGTGGGCGTGGCCGTGGGTAACGCGGTGCGCACGTCGCTGATCGTCGTGGTGTCGGTGACGCTTCTGGTGTCACTGTCGGTGTACGGCTCCAACGGAAACTTCAACCTGAGCGGCTAGCGGGCAGGGAGAACACAGTGACACGTAACATCGGCCCGGGCCCGGCCCACCGGTCCGAAACCACCAGCGCGGCAGCGCCGGTCGCGGCGCGGCCCGGCCGCAGCTTCGGAGCGAGCGGTTACGCCCGTCCGCTGGCAGGTCTGGGCACGGTTCTCGTGGTCGGCCTGATCATCGCTCTGGCGGTCGCCCTTTTCCGCGGGAGCTTCACCAAAACCGAACCCATCACCGTGATCTCGGATCGTGCCGGTCTGGTGATGAACCCGGACGCCAAGGTCAAGATGCGCGGCGTGCAGGTGGGCACGGTGTCCTCTATCGAGTCGTTGCCGGACGGCCGGGCGGCGCTGCACCTGGAGATGAATCCGTCGCAGTTGCGCCTGATACCGGGAAACGTCCAGGCCGACATCGCGTCGTCGACCGTATTCGGTGCGAAGTTCGTCAATCTCGTCGCACCCGAGAATCCGTCCGGGACCATGCAGCCGGGGCAGGTGCTTGAGGGCCAGCACGTCACCGTCGAGATCAACACGGTGTTTCAACAGCTCACCCGGGTGTTGGACAAGATCGACCCGGTCAAACTGAACGAGACTCTCGGCGCCATGTCGGCCGCATTCTCCGGACGCGGCGAACAGATGGGGCAGACCCTGACGGATTTCGAGGCCCTGCTGGAGAAACTCGAACCGAGCCTGCCGAACCTGAGCCGTGACATCGAATCGATGGCGGCGGTGTCCAACGCCTACGGCGACGCCGCACCCGATCTGCTCAAGACCGTCGACAACACGAACCGCATCAGCGACAGCATCGTGGCCGAGCAGCAGAACCTCGATACGTTCCTCGTCAGTTCGATCGGCCTGGCCGACGTCGGCAACGACGTCGTCGGCAGCAACCGGCAGGCGTTGAGTACTGTGCTGGATCTGTTGGTGCCCACCACCAATCTGCTCAATGAGTACGCACCCGGGCTCAACTGTGCCCTTGAGGGCATGGTGGTGGCGAAAAACCAGCCGCCTGCTCCCGATCCCGGTGTGCTCGTCAACGTCGCGTTCACGCTCGGAATCGAGCGTTACCGCTACCCGTCGAATCTGCCCAAGGTGGCGGCCAAAGGCGGGCCACACTGCATGGGCCTGCCCAACGTCGGCTTCGGCAACAAGGCCAAGTACCTCGTCACCGACACCGACGCCAACCCGTGGCAATACGGCAATCAGGGCATCCTGCTGAACTCCGACGGCCTCAAGCAGCTGCTGTTCGGTCCGCTGGACGGTCCGCCGCGTAACACCACACAGATCGGACAGCCCGGATGAGCCGCATCGCAAGCACGTTCATCAAGTTCGGGGTGTTCGCCACGGTCATGGCGGTGCTCACCGCGTTCCTGTTCATGACGTTCTCCGAGTACCGCGGCGGCTCCTACTCGAGTTACTCGGCGGTGTTCGGTGACGCATCGCGGCTGAAGGCCGGTGATTCGGTGCGAGTGGCCGGTGTTCGGGTCGGCACTGTCAAAGGTGTCTCGCTGCAATCGGACAAGTCCGTCTTGGTCGAATTCGACGCCGACCGCAACATCGCACTGACGACCGGTACGAAGGCCGCAGTGCGCTATCTGAACCTGGTCGGCGACCGTTACCTCGAACTGATCGACGGCCCAGGATCGACCAGGCTGCTTCCCGCCGGATCGCAGATCCCCAAGGACCGCACCGCAAGCGCGCTCGACCTCGATCTGCTGCTGGGCGGCCTGCGGCCGGTGATCCAAGGACTCAACCCGCAGGATGTCAATGCGTTGACGTCCTCGTTGATCCAGATCCTCCAGGGCCAGGGCAACACCCTTGACTCGCTGCTCTCCAAGACGTCCTCGTTCTCGAACACGTTGGCGGACAACGATCAAGTGATCCAGCAGCTGATCGACAGCCTCAACACCGTGGTCGAAACGATCGCCAAGGACGGCGAAAAGTTCGACGGAACCGTCGACCGCCTCGAGCAACTGATCAGTGGCTTGTCGCAGGATCGGGATCCGATCGGGACCGCGATCACGGCCCTGGACAACGGAACCGCATCGATCGCAAGCCTGCTGACCGAAGCCCGACCGCCGCTCAAGGGCACGATCGCCGAACTCAACCGAACGGCAACGCTGCTCGACGACCATCAGATCGTGCTGGACCGGGGGTTGCAGAAAGCCCCAGACAACTTCCGCAAGCTCGCCCGGCTGGGCTCCTACGGCAGCTGGATCATGTACTACGTCTGCGGTATCTCGCTTCGCGTCACCGATCTGCAGGGCCGGACCGCGGTCTTCCCCATGATCAAACAAGAAGGCGGGAGGTGCGCGGAGCCCTGATGCTCAAGTACCGCGAATCGAATCTGATCAAGGCCGGTTTCATCGGCGTCGTGCTGATGATTCTCGTCATCGCCGTCGGGCTGCAACCCGAGCGGTTGGTGCAGTGGGCCACCTCCGTCCGCCACCAGGCGTTGTTCACCGAGGCCGGCGGCATCGCCGTCGGCAACGACGTCACGCTGTCCGGCATCAAGATCGGCTCTGTCACCGGTGTGTCCCTGGAGAACGGCGACGCGCTCGTCACGTTCACCACCGAGGGCAGGTATCCGCTGGGATCGCTGACCACAGCGCACATCCGGACCGGGTCGCTGCTCGGTGAGCGTGTGCTCACGCTCGAATCGGATGGCAATGGAACGCTCCGAAGCACCGATGTGATCCCGACATCTCGGACGTCTTCGCCGTATTCGCTCACTGATGCGGTGAGCGACTTGACCACGAACACGGCGGGCACCGATACGGCGTCGTTGAACCAGTCCCTGGACACGCTCTCGGCGACTATCGATCAACTCGCGCCCAGGCTCGGGCCGACGTTCGACGGGCTGAGCCGACTGTCGCGTTCGATCAACGGCCGCAACGAGAGCCTGGCCGATCTGCTGAAGAGCGCCAGCGACGTAACCGTCGTGCTGTCGCAGCGCAGTCAGCAGCTGAACACGTTGATCCTCAACGCCAATGACTTGCTCGGGGTGCTGAACGACCGACGTGAGGCGATCGTCGACCTCCTGGCCAACACGGCCGCGGTCTCGGAACAGCTCACCGGACTCGTCGCCGACAACGAAGCGCAGCTGGCACCGACACTGAAGCGGCTCAACTCGGTCACCGCGATGCTCGAACGCAACCGGGACAACATCACAAAGGCTTTGCCCGACATGAAGAAGTTCCAGCTGAGTCAGGCCGAGACTCTGGCCAACGGTCCGTACTACAACGCCTACGTGCCCAACCTGCAACCCGCGCAGCTGCTGCAGCCGTTCTTCGACTACGCATTGGGATTCCGGCGCGGGGAGAACGCGGGCCAGCCGCCGGACAATGCCGGGCCGCGCGCTGAATTGCCATTGCCCTACAACGGGATTCCGGGAGGTTCGCGCTGATGACCCGCACACGACTGGCGAAGTGGTTGGCCGTGGCGTTGGCGGCGCTGCTTCTTGTCGGTGCGGTGGTGCTGGTCCGTCAGATGTACTTCGCGCCGAAGACCATCTCGGCGTTGTTCACCTCCGCGACCGGTGTCTACCCGGGTGATGACGTGCGTGTCTCCGGGGTCAAGGTCGGCAGAATCGAGTCGATCAATCCGGAGGGCACCCATACCAGGGTGACCCTCAAGGTCGATCACGATGTGCCGATCCCGGCCGACGCCAAGGCGGTGATCGTCGCGCAGAACCTCGTTGCCGCACGCTATGTGCAGCTGGCACCGGCTTATCGGTCGGAAGGGCCGACGCTGCCCGACGACGCGGTGATCGGCCTGGACCGCACCGCGATTCCGGTCGAGTGGGATCAGGTCAAGGAACAGTTGATGCGCCTGGCCACCGATCTCGGACCGCAGAGCGGGGTCGATGGCACCTCGGTGTCGCGGTTCATCGACAGAACCGCCAACGCGATGGCAGGCAACGGTGACAAGCTTCGCGAGACCATCTCGCAGTTGTCCGGGGTGGCCCGCGTTCTGGCTGAGGGCAGCGGCAACATCGTCGACATCATCAAGAACCTGCAGACGTTCGTCACCGCGCTGCGCGACAGCAATGAGCAGGTGGTGTCGTTCCAGGACCGGTTTGCGACGCTGACGAGCGTGGTCGATGGCAGCCGGTCAGACCTCGATGCGGCGTTGACGAACTTGTCGGTGGCCGTCGGCGAGGTGCAGCGGTTTGTCGCTGGATCGCGCGATCAGACCTCCGAGCAGGTGCAGAGATTGGCCAATGTCACCCAGATTCTGGTGGACAACAAGCTGAACATCGAGAATCTCCTGCACATCGCACCCAACGCGTTCATGAACGGGTACAACATCTACAACCCGGACACCGGAAGTGCTGTGGGCCAGTTCGTGTTCCACAATTTCTCCAACCCGTTGGACTTCATCTGCGGTTCGATCGGTGCGATCGAGAACACCACGGCACCGGAAACAGCGAAGCTCTGCGCGCAGTACCTGGGCCCGGCGTTACGTCTGTTGAACTTCAACTATCTGCCGTTTCCCATTGCGCCCTACCTCATGCCGTCGGCCAATCCGGAGAACATCGTCTACTCGGAACCGGGTCTGGCGCCAGGTGGCGTGGGTGGGTCGCCCGAACCGCCGGAACAAGCCCCATCGATCTCGGCATACAACCCGGGGCCGCCGCCGCCGGCTCCGTACACCGGACGGCCGCCGGGCACGCCGCCGCCAGGTGCCCAACAGATGCTTCCGGGTGGCGGGTACGCACCGCCCAACATGCCGAACACCGTGTCGGACATGCTGAATCCGGCGAGCGTGGAACCCGGCCCATCACCTGGGCCGCCACCTGGCCCGCTTGCCGCTGAGGCTCCTGCTCCTCCCGGACCGCCGCCGAATCCGGCTCTGCCCGCGGAAGCACCTGCACCACAGCCCGCAGAAGGGACGCCACCAGCATGATGAGGGGTAAGCCGCTGCGGTTGGCGATCGCGGTCGGGTCCTGCGTTGCGGTCACGACCAGTGGTTGCGCGTTTCAGGGTGTCAATTCCCTGCCTCTGCCGGGCGCCGTCGGGCGGGGTTCTGAGGCCAGCGTCTACCACGTCGAGATCGCGAACGTGGCCACTCTGGAACCGAATTCGCCGGTGATGATGAACGACGTCGTGGTCGGCAGCATACGTACGCTCGCGGTCAAGGACTGGCACGCCGACGTGGAGTTTTCGGTGCAACCCGGTGTCGTGGTGCCGGCCAATGCCGTCGCGAGCATCGGCCAGACGAGCCTGCTGGGCTCGATGCACCTGGCGATCAACCCACCGGCCGGCGAAGCCCCGAGCGGATCACTGCCACCCGGAGGGACGATCCCACTCAACAACGCATCGACCTATCCGACCACCGAACAGACTCTTTCCTCGCTCGCGGCCGTCGTGAACGGCGGCGGGCTCGGACAGATCGGTGATGTGATCCACAACTTCAGTGCCGCGCTCAACGGGCGCGAAGCTGACTTCCGCGACCTGATCACGCGCCTGGACACGTTCGTCGGCACGCTGGATGCCCAGCGCGACAACATCGTTGCGTCCATCCACGCACTGAATCGGTTGTCGTCGACCTTCGCCGCACAGCGGGACGTCATCACCCGCGCGCTGGAGAAGATCCCGCCGGCACTGGACGTGTTGATAAAGGAACGCCCCAGGTTCACCACCGCCCTACAGAAGCTGGGCACGTTCAGTAACACCGCCACCCAGCTCGTCAACGAGTCACAGGCCGATCTGGTGACCAACCTGCGCAACATGGAGCCCGCACTCAAGGCGCTCGCGGACGTGGGACCCGAACTTGCCGGGGTACTTGAGTACGCCACGCATTTCCCGTTCACCCAGAGCTTCCTGGACCGCGTGATCCGCGGCGATTATTACAACCTGTTCGCGACCATCGATCTCACCATTCCGCGGCTCAAGCGCAGCCTGATGCTGGGTACCCGGTGGGAACAGGAAGACGCACAACTGGTTCCGACCTACGGTGACCCGCCTTATCTGAACTACACCTACGATCCGCTCAAGACCGGGGTTAACCCGCCGCCGCCGGACGCATTCCCGCCCGCGCCGGAAGCACCGCCCGGAGCGGCGCCCCCGCCGGCTTTCGCGGGCCCCGTCCTTCCTGTGACGCCTCCTGCACCGCTCACGATGCCGGGCAACACCGTCCAGCAGAATGCTCCCGCACCGGCGCCTGAGTCGCCCATCTTCGCGGGACCCTATGCGGCCCAAGCGCCCTCGTCAGCGCCCCCACCAGTAACCGAGCCGGTATCGCCGGTTCCACCGGCGACAGGGAGTGGCGGATAATGCTCACACGTTTCGTCCGAACCCAGCTGATCCTCTTCACGATCGCCTCGATCGTCGGCGTGGCGGTAATGCTGTTCGCGTACATGCAGGTGCCGACGCTGCTGGGCGTGGGTCGCATCACCGTGAAGGTGGAACTGCCCGCCACCGGAGGCCTCTACCAGTTCAGCAATGTGACCTATCGCGGCTCACAGATCGGCAAGGTCACATCGGTGGACCTCACGGAGAAGGGGGCCGAGGCAACGTTGTCTCTGGATCGCTCGCCGAAGGTCCCCGCCGATCTCGAAGCACAGGTGCGGAGCATGTCAGCGGTGGGTGAGCAGTATGTGGAGTTGCTGCCACGCACTGATGCGGGGCCGTATCTTGAGAACGGGTCGGTGATCGCGATGGCGAACACCAGTGTGCCGCAACAGGTCGGTCCGATGCTGGATCAGCTGAGTGCGCTGGTGGACACGATTCCCAAGGACAAACTGAGCCAGTTGTTGGACGAGTCGTACAACGCGTTCAACGGCACCGGCTATGACTTCGGTTCGCTGCTGGACTCGGCGTCGACGATCACCAAGGACGCCAACGCGATCTCGGATCAGACGCGCGCGCTGATCGACGATTCGGGCCCCTTCCTCGACGCTCAGGCTCAGACGACGGACTCCATCCGGACGTGGGCGGCGAGCTTGGCCGGCATCACCGGCCAGGTCTCCGAGAACGATCCGGAGGTCCGGTCGCTGTTGCGCAACGGCCCGGGCTTCGCTCAGGAGACCGCGAAGCTGCTCGAACAGATCAAACCGACATTGCCGGTCCTTCTGGCGAATCTGACCACCTTCGGTCAGATCGGCGTCACTTACAACCCGTCGCTCGAGCAGTTGCTGGTCTTGCTGCCGCCGTATGTGGCGCAGATCCAGACGTACCTGCCGATCAACAATCCGACGGGTCTGCCCAATGGCGAGTTCTCTCTCGGACTTGGTGATCCGCCGTCGTGTACGGTCGGGTTTCTGCCACCGTCGTCGTGGCGGTCCCCGGCCGATACCACCATCATCGACACACCGGACAATCTCTACTGCAAGCTGCCCCAGGACTCCCCGATCGCAGTGCGCGGCGCACGGAACTACCCCTGCATGGGCCATCCCGGCAAGCGCGCCCCGACGGTCGAATTGTGCAACGACCCCGTCGGATACCAACCGCTCGCGCAGCGCCAGCATGCGACGGGTCCGTACCCGCTCGACCCGAACCTGATTTCCCAGGGCGTGCCTCCGGATTCGCGCGTGCGGCCGGATGCCAACATCTTCGGGCCGCTACAGGGCACTCCGTTGCCACCGGGGGTGACTGCACCGCCGCCGGAAATTCAGCAGCCGCCGCAGCCGCCGCCGGACTTCTCGGGAACGGGACCGGGGCCGTTGCTGCCGGGGCAACCGCTCTACCTGGAGCCACCGGTACCGGGCCAACCGCCCGCGCCCATTCGGAACCCAGAAGCGGTGCCGTTGCCGCCTGCCGACGTGCCCCAGCTGGGGGTGCCGCACGGCACCGGAGCACCACCGGGACCGACAGATGTTTCCCCGGGAGTCGTACCTCAAGCGGCGCCGAGCGCCTTCAACGGTGCCGACAAGTCGGGGCCTTCGGTGGCCTTCGCCAAGTACAACCCGCGGACGGGGGAGTACATGGGCCCTGACGGAAAGCTGTACCAGCAGGCGAGTCTCGTGACGACGCCGAAGTCGTGGCAAGACCTGATGCCGACGTAGCCGCGAGCGGCAGAAGAACGGAGAAAAGCCACGGCAACCCGTGGCTTTTCTTCGTGTTGTCTTCGGTTTTCGCTTCGCCTGGTGCTTGGTCCGGCGGTCAGGCCTAGATGGGCTTCATGTAGAAGGGCATGCGGATGGCCGGCCACTGGTTGCGTCCGCACGAGCCGCTCGGCCCAGTGGTCTGATCTTCTCCGGTGTATTCGGTGGCATTGACGTCGTAGCGACCATCCCAGCCGACCGGATAAATCTTGATGATCTTCAGGCCTTCGACAGGTGTGCCGTCGGCACAGAACCGCCAATTGGGCACCCGACGCTTGACGTAATACAGCCCGTTCGTCGTATAGATCGGCGCCGTCCACCCCTCGTCGCTGTTCACCGTCCCGGTGCACTCGGTGGGGGAGATGCACTGGGTGCTGATGGTCCAGGTGCTGCGCGTAGATGGTTGATCTTCATACCGCTCGTTGACTTTCGCCCAGTCCCCATTGGAGGAGGTGGCGAACGTGCCGTTGATGCCCCACTGCTCGGTGGCGCCGGCGGGGCCGGCGCAGCTCAGACCGACCATTGCCAGGCCCGCAAGAATTGCTGCGCTGGCGTGCGCCTTGGACGCCGACATGTAGCTTCTCCTTCTGGCCACCGGCATTGCCATTCTCAATAGCGGAGAATATCACTATCGCCTGGCTGTTGGACCGAAATCAGCCTGATCAGGCCGGGTATCAAGCATTCTCGAAGCGACTTTCATAGTGAAATTCTCGGAAATGGAGAGTTTCGTTACCGCCTGTGCGAAAGTAGTGACGTGCGTGTGACCGTGCTGGCGGCCACTTCGATGATTGTGGCCGGATTGTTGAGTGCTCCGCAGGCGAATGCGGGACCGCAGACATGCAACGACGCCTTCTGCGTACCTGGGATCAACCCGAACGCGATCCTGGGCGCGCCGTGCGGCAACACGTCCTACTACGTGTTCGGTGTCGATGCCCGAAACAACTGGGGCAGGCTGGTCTTCTGCGGATCACCGCGCCGCTACGAGCCGAGGTGGTTCCGTTCTCCGCCGATGGCGGGCATTCGTGACGAGAACAGCTTGTGCCTGGACCAGCAATACATGGTGGCCCAAGCGCCCGACGGGTTGTTCCTGAGTTGCGTGCCGATGAACGGTGAGAGCCGCTGGCGCCGCGGTGATGCCTGAGACGCATCACGAGTAAACGCCTGAGGCGGAACGAGCGCACCTCGGGCGCCTGGACATTGCGACTTCGACGCGGCCTCGCAGCGGCTACCAATTACGGATCGAGCACAGGGCGCCCTTCGGGCCGCTGTTGGTCTTGACGACGACTCCGTCGACTGCGAGTTCGCAATTGAATCCCGGCGTCGGGAAACCCGGTGATTCCCCGCTTTGCACCAACACCATCGCCCAGAGGTCCGGATTCGCCAGATTGGTCTCCAGTACCCACGGCTTGTCTGGCGCGATGTCAACGTCGGCGCGCGGGCTGAACTGGTACGGATTGTGGCTGTAGTCCGAGAATATGGCCGGTTCGGTGTCGCGGTAGTAGATGTGGGCCCAGAACGGGGCGTTCGCGGTCACCGTGTAGCGCACGTGGTGCAGCGGCGGCTCGGCGAATCCCGGTGCAGCCGTGGCGATTGCGCCTGCCACGAGCGTCGTGGCCGTTGTGATTGTCAGGCTCGTCAGGTAGCGCATCGATCACATCCTCGTCAGGGTGAACGGGTAAGTGAACGAACCCCCAGGCGCGCCGTCACATCCCGCGGCGAACGACGAAACCATCTGGCCGGCGAGCGTATTCGCGTCCCAGGTGTAGACGTCATGGGTCGGAATCGTGGGTCCGTAGTAGATGTCGCCACACCGCAGGCCGAACGGGTCGTCGATCGTCATGGTGTACCGACCGTCCACCAGGTTCGCATCGGCATTGATGTAGGCGGCCTTGGCGATGGGCTGCGGGATGGTGAGGATGGTGATGCAATCGCGGCGCTTGGAGTTGTCCGGGCCCGTGCACGGCGTGATCGCCGACCAGACCCAGGTGTGGAAGTCGCGGCGATCGGGCATGTGGAGGTTGTAGTTGCCGAAATACATGGCCTGCGACGGCGGTGCCAGTGCCATCGCTGTTCCCAACCCGAGGACGACGGTCATCGCAACGCGTATCAAGCTGGATTTCACAGGCACCTCCACGGGCTCGGCACTGCTGGGCTGACTATAGAACGGGATCAGCCTCCGCCGTGCCGAAACCGGAATCTCGTCATCACCAAGCGAGATTGTCATTCTCGCAATCGGAGAATACATCGGCGTGGCGAGATCCCGGGCCGGTGGCTTCCGCGTTTCAGCGAACCTGATCGAACGTGATGTGCAGGTCGGTGAGGCCGCGGAGGATGAAGGTCGGCTCGTACGTGTAGCGACGGTCGTCGGCCGGACCGTGGTACTCCTCGTCGATCGAGATGTCGGCCATGCGGTCGAGGATGCGTTCGATCGAAACCCGGCCCTCGACCCGGGCCAGGGGTCCGCCCGGGCAGCTGTGTACACCGCGGCCGAAGGCGATGTGCTCCCGGACGTTCTTGCGATCCAGGCTGAAGGTGTGCGGGTCCTCAAAGCGGACGGGGTCACGGTTGACCGCGCCGGGGCACACCATCAACGTCGTCCCGGCAGGCACGTCGACCCCGCCGAGTTGGGTGTGCTTCTTGGCCA
The DNA here is from genome assembly GCF_002101965.1 of Mycolicibacterium wolinskyi. Lineage (GTDB taxonomy): Bacteria > Actinomycetota > Actinomycetes > Mycobacteriales > Mycobacteriaceae > Mycobacterium > Mycobacterium wolinskyi. Next base: position 98,759 of record NZ_LQQA01000009.1, on the reverse strand, counting down.
GCCGGAACTGGCTTTTGACCGGGGCATCCATCCTTAAGGCCTCCTCGACGAACGTCGGGATGCGGCTGCGGTCCTGCCGCAGGGCCTCCTGGACGTCGGGGCGGTCGCCGAGCACCCGCAGCGACGCCGACAGCAGTTTGGTCGTGGTCTCCTGACCGGCCGCGAAGAGGAATGTCGCAGACCGAACGACCTCGATTACGGGCGGTACGGAACCGTCCGGGTAGTTCGCCGTGGCGAGTGCGGTGAGCACGTCGTCGCGGGGTGTCTTCCGACGGTCCTCGAGGTAACCGATGAACTTCTCGTCTAGCCATTCCAACGGGTTGCTCGACACGAGGTCGCCGTCGAGGGAACCGACCTGAGCCCCGGGCCGGGGCGCGCCCAGCACCGCGCGGAACTCCTCGTGATCTTCCTCCGGGACGCCCAGCATGTCGGCGATCACCAGCAGCGAGAAGGGCTTTGCGTAGGCGCTGAGGAATTCACACTTGCCGTCGGCGATGAAGTCGTCGAGACACTGGTCGGCCAGTCGCCACATGAAGTCCTCGTTCTCCTTCAACCGCCGCGGTGTGAGCAGCCGATTGAGCAGGGAGCGGGCGTTGGTGTGGTCGGGCGGATCCATCGTCACCATGTGTTCGAACATCGGCATCTGTGGGCGATGCTCGGCGATCTGCTCGGTGATGTCGTCGCCCTCGGGGGTGAAAGGCAGCGGTGGGAAGGGGCCGGCCACCGCGATGCAGGACGAGAACGTGTCGGTGTCCTTGAGTACGTGGGTGGCTTCTTCGAAGCTGGTGATCGCGAGGACACCGTAGTTGGGCTCGCGCACCACGGGGCATTTGCTGCGCAGATGGTCGAAGTACGGATGTGGATCGGGCACCAACGACGGGTCGGTGAAGTAATCGATCGAGTCGTAGTCGGGCGTCGCGGCCTCGGTCATGATGCACTGCCTCCGAATTCAATATGCGCTGCGGCGTTTTCGCGGCGGGCTGCACCGCGCGAACGGAAAAACACGAAAAGTGCTGAGCACCTGCTTAGCATGGCGCTAGAGTCGTGGTCAAGATCACTCGGCGCGCCGAAGTTACGATCTGGCTGAGGCATCGTTCGAGTTGCGAGGAGAGGGGCCGGGGTATGGCATCGGCGCGAAGGATCGGGGCGCCGGACGCGAAGAACCGCATCGTCCTGCTCGACGCCGCCGAGAAGTTGATGATCGAAGAGGGCTATGCCGCGGTGACGTCGCGCCGCGTCGCCGAGCACGCCGGTCTCAAGCCCCAGCTGGTGCACTACTACTTCCGGACGATGGACGACCTGTTCCTCGCAGTGTTCCGCAGGCGTGCCGAGGAGGGCCTCGTCGAACAGGCGCGCGCACTGGATTCGGCGCAACCGCTGTGGGCGTTGTGGCGGTTCGGCACCGACCCTGGCGCCACGCGTCTGACGATGGAGATCATGGGTCTGGCCAATCATCGGAAGGCGCTGCGCACCGAGATCGCGCACTACGCCGAGAAATTCCGCGTGGAGCAGACCAAGGCGATGACGGCTGCGCTTCGGCGGTACGGCGTCGACTCCTCCGACGTGCCGCCTATCGTCTGGACGATCTTCGCGACGAGCGTCTCGCGCGTGATGGTCATGGAGCAGGCCCTGGGCATGTCCGCCGGTCACGCCGAGGTCCTGGAGTTCTGCGAAAGCTGGCTGCGCCGCCTGGAGGGCGAACCGCAGCCGATCGAAGTGTCTGCCTGAGCCGCTCATCCCGCCGGCGCGGCAGCGTGCGGAAACATCATTTTCGTATTGTAGAACGTCATTTCCGTACGGCGTTACGGTAAGGCCGATTTTTATCCGCCGAGACGTTGACTCCCGGGTAGCCGTGCGGCTACGGTCGCCGAGAGTAGCCGATCGGCTAGGGTCCTGCCGACGCGAAGGGACGTGGTGCACCGATGAACACCACCGCGCAGCGAATCAGCCTGTGGATCACCCCGTTCTTCGGTGGTGTCCTGCTCATCGCGGTCCTCGCCTTTCCTGGCTTCTGGCCCCCGATGTCGCCGCAACTGACCGCCGAGCAGGTCGCCGAGTTCTACCGGCAGAACAGCACGATGATCCGGTTCAGCATGATCACGCTCAACCTGTGCGCCATCATGCTGGTCCCGTTCTTCATGGTGATCGTGGTGCAGATGAAGCGGATGGCGACGCCGAGCACGGTGCTGGCCTACAGCTATCTGGCCGCGGTCTCCACCGGTGCCACCATGTTTGCGATCGCCGACATCTTCTGGCTCGTCGCCGCATTCCGGCCGGAGCGGGATCCGCAACTGACCATGCTGCTCAACGATTTCGCCTGGTTCGTATTCGTCGCGCCGGTCGGATTCGTCGTCGTCTCCAATCTCATTCTGGCGCTGGCGGTCTGGCTCGATTCCCGGCCTGAGCCGGTGTTCGCCCGGTGGGTGGTCGTTGTCAATCTCGTTGCGGCGGCTGCGATGACGCCCGCAGTCGGCTCGGTGATCGTGCAGTCCGGTCCGTTCGCCTGGGACGGAGTGGTCTCGTTCTGGCTGCGGTGGGGCGCGTTCGTCGTCTATCTGGTGCTGATGTTCGTCGCCGTGCACGGCGCGATCCGCCGACAGCGTGCCGAGGAAACCTTGCCGGACAAGGCATCCGCGGTGGTTGCGTCGTGAGTGCCACGCTGGCGCTGTCCACCGGGAACGCCCGCTCGGACCGGGCCGACCGGCCCAAGCTCGACCTGTGGATCTGCTGGTGGACACTGCCGGTGTTCTACAACCTGTTCGGGCTCATCTTCTGCGTCCTCACCCGCGTGATGCCGCCCCCGCGGCCCGACATCGGCCCGGATCAGATCGCCGGCTTCTTCGATGACCATTCGCTGACGATCCGGATCGGCTTTGCGCTGTTGATGTTCCTCATCGGATTCACCGGCGTGGCCAACGGCCTCATCGCCTATCAGATCAAACGGATGTCGGTCGCACCGGTCTTCGCCTACGGCTACATTGCCGCGCTCGTCGTCGGAGCGGTACCCGGGTGCCTGATCCCCGCGTTCGCATTCCTTGTGGCGGCGTTCCGGCCGGATCGCGACCCGCAGATCATCGCGATGCTCTACGACTTGGCACTGCTGTCCTTCGTTGGGTCGCTCGGCTGCTTCGCCACGCAGAACATGGTGCTCGCCCTGGCGATCTTCTCAGACCGCAACGGGATCTTCCCGAAGTGGTTCGGCTACATGTGCATCTGGATGATCGTGACCGAGATCCTGGCCGGCCCGGTGTTCATCTTCAAGGCCGGACCGCTGGCGTGGAACGGCTCGATCAGCTTCTGGATGGGCACCGCGGTGTTCGTGCTCTGGGAGATCTGCATCATCCGGTTGCTCTACTCCGCGATCAAGACCCAGCCCGTCGATGAACAGGTTCAGGACTAGCCATGACGGACACCCAAACGCCCGAACTGCACCAACAGTCGACGGGCACCCGTACGCCACATGTGCCGGGCGGCAAGGACATCTGGGTCTTCGTCCTCGGCGACCTCGTGATCTTCTCGGGCTACCTCGTCGTCTTCATGGTTTACCGGGCCCAGCATCCCGAGCTCTTCCTGCAATCCCAGCAGCATCTCGATCTCACCGTCGGCGCCGTCAACACCCTTGTGCTGCTGACCAGTTCATGGTTTGTTGCGCGCAGTGTGATGGCCGCCCGCGACGGCGACATCGCCCGTGCGACACGCCTCACGGTCTACTGCGGTCTGTGCGGCGTGTTGTTCCTGGCGGTCAAGGCCTTCGAGTGGTCGACGAAGATCGCCGAGGGATATACGTTCCCCAGCAACGACTTCTTCATGTTCTATTACCTGCTGACCGGAATCCATGGTTTCCATGTGGCGCTCGGCCTGGTGTTCCTCGGGGTCAGCTGGTATCAGCTGCGAACCTCGGCGCGCAATCGGATGTCGGTGATCGAGACCGGCGCGACCTACTGGCACATGGTCGATCTGCTGTGGGTCGTCATCTTCGCGCTCGTCTACGTAATGAGGTGACCGATGAACGTGATTCGGCGTATCACCGTCGTCTGGGCAATCCTGTGCGCGGTCACCGTGGTCTCGTGGTGGCTCGGTCACGGCGCGGCAGTGGCCAGCATCCCGATCACCGTGTCGGTCGTGGCGCTCGCGGCGATCAAATGCCGCTTGATCATTCGCGAGTTCATGGAGGTGCGCACCGCACCGGCATGGCTGCGATTCGGTACCGACGCCTGGCTCGCGGCGCTGTCTGCGACCGTGCTCGCCATCTACTTGTGGTGACGCTCTTTCCGCGAGCAGACGCGCCGGTACCCCGTAACGCGCATTTCGGGGTACCGGCGCGTCCGCTCGCGCCAAGGAATTACAGCGACAGGATCGTGGCCGACGCGGTGCCGGGCGCCCCGTACACCTGAGCCAGGCCGACACGCGGATTGCCGGGCACCTGGCGGTCGCCGGCTTCGCCGCGCAGTTGGCGCACCAGCTCGTGCATCTGGCGCAGGCCCGACGCGCCGATCGGTTCGCCGTTGGCGATGAGCCCGCCGTCGGAGTTGACCGGGATCGACCCGTGGATCTCGGTGGCGCCGTCGGCCAGAAGTTTCTCTTGTTCGCCGTCGGCGCACAGTCCGGTCTCGGCCATGTGGATGACCTCGGCGCCGGCGTCGGTGTCCTGTAACTGGGCGATGTCGACGTCCTCGGGCCCGATCCCCGCGGCCTCGTAGGCGGCCTTGGCGGCGTACACGGTCGGTGACGCGTCTTCGTCGAGCGGGGCCGAGGTGGCGTGCACCTCGTAGGCGCCGAACGTCCGGGTGCGGATCTCACTGGCCCGCACGTACACCGGTTTGTCGGTGTAACGATGCGCGATGTCGGCACGGCACATGATCACCGCGGCGGCGCCTTCGTCAGGTGCGCAGAACATGTACTGCGTCAGCGGATAGTTCAGCACGGTCGAGTTCAGGATCTCGTCGACCGAAATCTCCTTGCGGCGGAACGCATTCGGATTCAGTGCGCCATTGCGGAAGTTCTTGTTGGCCACGCGCGCCAGCGTCTCCTGCGAGATGTTGTGCTTGTGGAGGTAGTGGTTGGCTTTCATCCCGAAGAACTTCGTGGTGACGAACTGGCCGTTCTCGGCATACCACTGGGGGAGCGCCAGCTTGGCCGGATCGTCGGTGAACGCCCCGCGGGGGTGCTTGTCGAGACCGATCGCGATGCCGATGTCGTACTTGCCCAGCCGGATCGTGTCGGCGGTCTGCTGGATCGCGCTGGCGGCCGTGGCGCACGCGTTGAACACGTTGGTGAAGGTGATGCCGGTCAGACCGACCAGCCGGGTGACCGCGTCAGGGTTGGACACCTCGTAGCTGCCGCCGAATCCGAACTGGATGTCCTTCCACTCCAGCTTGGCGTCGGCGAGCGCGCTCTCGATGGCCTCCGCGCCCATCTGCATCGCGGTCTTGTCGAATCGGCCGAAAGGGTGGATGCCGACTCCGATGATGGCAACATCGTTGGTCATTGGGAGACCTCCGGGGTGAAGGCGAAGGTGATGATCTCGTTGCCGTCGTCGTCGGTGGTGAACGGGATCATGGTGAGCTCGACCTCTTGGCCGAACTGCAGTTTGGCGGGGTCGTTTTCGGTGAGCCGGCCTTCGACGCGGACCATGTCACCGAGTTGCACCAGCCCGACCCCGAACGGGACGAAGTCCTTTCCGGTGGGGCCTTTGTAGGGCGGTCCGGGTGGGAAGCCCTGGGTGGTCCAGGCGATGAGGGTGCCGCGGCGGGGCAGCAGGGTCTCGGTGGTGTTGGCACTGCTGCAGCGGGGGCAGCGGGCCTGGGCGGGGAAGGTGGTGGCCGAGCAGTCGGCGCAGCGGCTGCCGATGAGCTGGGGGTTCTCCTCGGGCCAGGTGGAGATCTCCGGCGCCAGAGCTTTCTGTGTTGACACGTCGCTGACGATAATGGGAAATGCAATTCTCGTCTAGTGAGAATCGACTACCAATTAGGCTGCCCGCATGGGTTTCGACAAGTCCGTCCTACCCGGGACGGTCTGCCAGATCGGCTATGTGGTGCCCGATCTCGATGACGCCATCTCCGGTTGGCTCCAGATGGGCGTCGGCCCGTGGTTCGTCATCCGCGGGCTGCCGCAACGGGTCACCTTCCGCGGCGAGCCCTGTGCGGTGACGCTGTCGATGGCGCTGTCCAACAGTGGCGATCTCCAGATCGAGCTCATCCAACAGCTCGACGACACCAGGAGTGTCTTCACCGAGTTCCTCGACACCACGGGCGGTGGGTTTCACCAACTCGCCTATTGGGCACCGGATTTCGACGGCGCGATGGCCAAGCTCGACGACGCGGGCTGGCCAAAGGTGTGGTGGGGCGGCGAAGCGGACGGGGTGCGTTTCGCTTACTTCGAGCCGCCGGCCGGGGCGGCCATCGTCGAGATCATGGAACTGACCGACGCCTCCCAGGGCATGGCCACATTCGTGCGTCAGGCCGCGGCGCGGTGGGACGGCAGCGACCCGGTCCGCGAACTGACCGCCGGCTGACGCGCGAGTGGCCACTCATGACACGCGAATCCCGAAAGCGCGTGTCATAAGTGGCCACTCGGCGGAGGTCTGTCACTTCCCGCGGTTCATCACCTTGTAGGCGGCCGCCCAATGCTCGTCGGCGACCCACAGGCGCGCGAACGCGGCGACGGCCTCGGTGGTCGGCACACCGGCCATGACGCGCTTGATCTCCCCGGCCGGCCTGCTCGCGAGCGAGCGTGCGATGGCTCGCCAGCCGTCGGCGAACTCGGCGCGCGGCAACACCTGGTCGATCAGGCCGAGGCGCTCGGCCTCGGCGGCGCCCAGTATGCGCCCGGTGCCGGCGAGCAACAGCGCCCGGCTACCGCCGACCAACTTGGTCAGGCGCTCCGCGCCGCCCCAGGCCGGCATGATCTCCAACGCGACCTGATTGAAGCCGATCTTGATGTCGTCGGCGGCGATCCGGATGTCGGCTGCCACCGCCACTTCGGCGCCGCCACCCAGGGCGTGGCCGTTGAGGGCCGCGATCACCGGTCCAGGAAACCCGGCGATGCGGTCGCAGATCGCGCGCATGCGCCACGCCATCGACGCCGCCTCGAGCTCGGTGCGCAGGGCGGCAAGTTCCTTGAGGTCGCCTCCGGAGACGAAGGCCCGGTCGCCGGCGCCGGTGATCGCCAGCGCGCGCGATCCGACGGCGCCGTCCAGCGCCTTGTTCAACTCGTCCATGGTGTCGAGCGAGATGGCGTTGCGGGCATGGGGCCGGTCGATGGTGACGACCGCCAATTCACCGTCGAGTTCCAGGTCGACCATCAATCGTTCTCCAGTTCCGTTATTGGCATTCTCGCTGGCTGAGAATAGCATCACCGTCGTGCGCGACATCCCCGTTGAGCTGACCAAACGGTACGTCGAAGAAGGATGGTGGACGCCGGAGACGCTCGGCCAGGTACTGGCCGACGGCTTGGCGGCCAACCCCGACGCCGCGTTTCACGTCCACTCCGACGTGCGGCCGTACGCCGGGACCTTCCACGATGTCGAGCTGATCGGCCGCCGACTCGCCGCCGGACTGCGGGACCGGGGCGTCGGACCCGGCGACGTGGTGGCGTTGCAGCTGCCGAACTGGATGGAGGCGGCGGCCGCGTTCTGGGCCTCGGCCTTCCTCGGTGCCGTGACGGTGCCGATCGTGCATTTCTACGGGCGCAAGGAACTCGGCCACATCCTGGCGACCGCCAAGCCGAAGGTCTTCCTCACCACTGAGCGATTCGGCCGCATGACTTTTCCCGCCGACCTGTGTGCCGAGGTGCCGATCGTCGGGCTCGTGGGCCAATCGTCGTTCGACGTGCTGCTCGCCGACGAACCCATGGCAGGCACCGTCGCCACCGACCCGGCCGCCCCGGCGCTCATCGCATTCACCTCCGGTACTACGCGCGACCCCAAAGGCGTTGTGCACAGCCATCAGACGCTCGGCTTCGAGACGCGCCAGCTGCTGGAGAACTACCCGCCGGACCGGGGCAGGCAGCTCACCGCGACGCCCGTCGGACACTTCATCGGCATGCTGGGTGCCTTTCTGATCCCCGTGCTCGAAGGCGCGCCCATCGACCTGTGCGACGTATGGGATCCCGGCAAGGTCCTCAAGCTGATCGAGTCCGACGGCTTGTCGATCGGTGGCGGGCCACCGTATTTCGTCACCAGCCTGTTGGACCACCCGGATTGCACACCCGAGCACATGGCGCATTTCAAGACCGTCGGCCTGGGCGGGTCCACCGTACCCACGGCGGTCACCCGGCGCCTGGCCGATCTCGGGATCTTCGTGTTCCGGTCCTACGGCAGCACCGAACACCCGTCGATCACCGGCTCGTCCCCGTCCGCACCCGAGGCCAAACGGCTGTACACGGACGGCAATCCGCGTCCGGGAGTCGAGATCCGGCTGGGCCCTGACGGCGAGATCTTCAGCCGCGGACCGGATCTGTGCCTCGGCTATACCGATGACGCGCTGACCGCCAAGGTGTTCGACGACGAAGGCTGGTACCGCACAGGCGATGTCGGGATTCTCGACGACGACGGCTACCTGACGATCACCGATCGCGCCGGCGATCTCATCATCCGCGGCGGCGAGAACATCAGCGCGCTCGAGGTCGAGGAGGTGCTGCTGGCCATGCCGCAGGTTATCGAGGCGATCGTGGTCGCCGCCCCGGACGCGCGCCTCGGCGAACGCGTCGCCGCGGTGCTGAGGATCAAGTCCGGTCAGGCCATGCCCACGCTGGATCAGGTGCGGGCGCACTTCGAGAACACCGGGGTCGCCCGGCAGAAATGGCCGGAGGAACTGCACGAGGTGCCGGAGGGTCAGGACTTCCCGCGGACGGCCAGCGGCAAGGTGCAGAAATTCCGCGTCCGCCAGGCCGTACGGGAGTCGGCCGCCGCGGGGGATATTGCGACATCCGTACAATGAGAATACGATTCTCGTATAAGAAAAGGAGTGTTTCATGGGGCAACTGTCGCATCGGGTTGACATCCCGTTCCCGCTGTTCGACGCGGACAACCACCTGTACGAGCCGCCGGAGGCGATGACCAAGTACCTGCCCAAGGAGTACAAGGACGTCGTCCAGTACGTCGAGGTCAACGGCCGCACCAAGATTGCGCTCAAGGGCCAGATCAGCAACTACATCCCCAACCCCACGTTCTCGGTGGTCGCCAAGCCAGGAGCCTGGGAGGAGTACTTCAAGTACGGCAACCCGGACGGCAAGAGCAAGCGAGAACTGTTCGGTGAGCCGATGAAGGCCATCCCGGCATTCTTCGAGCCCGAGCCGCGCATCAAGGTCATGGACGAACTCGGTGTCGACCGCAGCCTCATGTTCCCGACACTGGCCAGCTTGATCGAGGAACGCCTCTCCGACGATCCGGTAGCCATCCATGTGCTCATCCACGCCCTCAATCAGTGGCTGGACGAGGTGTGGGGCTTCAACTACCAGAACCGCATCTTCACCACCCCGGTGATCACCCTGCCCATCGTCGAGAAGGCGATCGAAGAGCTGGAATGGTGCGTCAAGCGCGGCGCCCGTGCCATCCTGATCCGTCCCGCGCCGGTGCCGGGCTTCCGCGGGCCGCGCTCGTTCGCGCTGCCCGAGTTCGACCCGTTCTGGGAGCGGGTCGTCCACCACGACGTGTTCGTCGGCATGCACTCCTCGGACAGCGGCTACTCCCGGTACACGTCCGAGTGGGACGGCGCCGCGCAGGAGATGCTGCCGTTCCAGACCAACGCGATGGCGATCCTGAACGAGTGGCGGCCGATCCAGGACGCGGTGGCCTCGTGGGTGATCCACGGCGCGCTGTTCCGGCATCCGAAGCTCAAGGTGGGCATCGTCGAAGCCGGGTCCAAATGGATGTTCCCGCTGCTCGACTCCATGGCCGAGGTGTGGAAGAAGGCACCGGAAGCGTTCTTGGGCAACCCGATCGAGGAGATCAAGAACCGCATCTACGTCAGCCCGTTCTATGAGGAGGGCATCGACGATCTGATCAACCTGATCGGCGTCGATCAGGTGCTGTACGGCTCGGACTGGCCGCATCCCGAAGGCCTGGCCGAACCGACGCATTACGTGACCGCGCTCGAGCACCTGTCCGTCGAAGATCAGGCCAAGATCATGGGTGGCAACCTGGGTCGTCTCGTCACGACGTGACCGGCGTTCCTTGGCAGACCATCCCCGAGATGGTCCTGAGCGCAGCGGACCGGTTCGGCGACGCCGAAGCCGTCGTCGACGGTCCGCTGCGCTTGACCTTCAGCCAGCTCACCGAGCGGGTCCGCCGCGCGGCGGGCGCGTTCCATGGACTCGGCATCGACCGGGGCGATCGAATCGCCATCTGGGCGCCGAACTCGGCGGAGTGGATGATCGCCGCGTTCGGGGCAGTGACCGCCGGTGCGGTAGTGGTACCCGTCAACACCCGGTTCAAGGCCGAGGAGGCCGGCGATGTGATCCGGCGCAGCGGCGCGAAAGCCGTTCTGCGTCAACAAGGTTTTCTCGGCCAGGAGTTCGAGGTGCCGGCCGGGGTACCGGCGATCGAGTTGAAGTCGGACTTCCTCGGAAGCGGGCCCGCGTATGAAGCGCCGGACCTGAGCGGCACCGACATCGCCGACATCATCTACACCTCGGGAACCACCGGCCGCCCCAAGGGCGTCATGATGAACCATCGGCAGACGCTGCGGCTCTACGCCGAATGGTGCGATCTCGCCGATCTGCGCGAGGGCGACCGCTACCTCATCGTGAACCCGTTCTTTCACACGTTCGGCTACAAGGCCGGCTGCATCGCCTCGCTCATCCGCGGCGCCACGGTGCTGCCCGTGCCGGTGTTCGACGTCGACGCCGTGGTGGAACTGATCGCGGCCGAACGCATCACGATGCTGCCGGGCCCGCCGACGTTGTATCACTCGCTGCTTGCGGTTGCGGACAAGGCCAAGCTCGCCACTCTGCGGGCCGGCGTGACGGGGGCCGCCGACATACCCGTCGAGCTCGTCCGCCGCATCCATGAGGAGCTGCCGTTCCAAACTCTGGCGACCGGATACGGCCTGACCGAGGCCGGAACCGCGACCCTGTCGCGGCCGGGGGATTCGTTCGAGGACATCGCCACCACGGTCGGCACCGCGTGCGACGGCGTCGAGGTCACCGTGGCCGACGACGGTGAGGTACTGGTCCGCGGCTACAGCGTGATGCAGGGCTACTTCGACGATCCGGCGGCCACGGCCGAAGCCGTCGATGGCGACGGCTGGCTGCACACCGGAGACCTCGGCACGCTCGACGACAACGGTCGGCTGCGCATCGTCGGACGCAAGAAGGACATGTTCATCGTCGGCGGTTTCAATGCCTACCCCGCGGAGATCGAAGGGTTCCTGCTGGAGCATCCGGACGTTGCGCAAGTCGCCGTCATCGGCGTCGACGACGAACGGCTCGGCCAAGTCGGCAAGGCCTTCGTGGTCGTCAAGCAACGGCCGGGTGCGACGCGGGATTCCGTTTCGGCCGAGGATCTGATTGCCTGGAGCCGTGAACGCATGGCCGGCTACAAGGTTCCGCGGTATGTGGAGTTTCTCGACGAGTTGCCCCTCAACGCCACGGGCAAGGTCATGAAGGATCAGCTGCAGACCCGGTTACGGACGGACGACCGATCAGAATCGGCTGAGCATTCGCACAGCATGTAAACATCATTTCCGCAGTAAGAACGGCATATCCGCGCCCTTTGTGAATGATGTATGGTCGGGACACTGTCAAAAACTGATAACGTGATTCTCATTAAGCAGGCTGCTGAACGGACAGGAGGTCGACATGCCGTCCCGCAAGCCTTCGTCGCCGGTACTCGATACCGGAGACGACATCGATGCCGACGCGGCGTCGCCGAGCGACATGCTCGCGCTGGCCGAGCAGGCCGAGGCCGAAGCGGCAGAGGCCGAGGCGGTGGCCGCCGCCGCGCGGGCCAGGGCGCGCGCCATCCGGTTGCGTAACCAGGCCGCAGCCGAGAGGTTGCTGAAATCCGACGAGGACGCCGAAAAGGATGGCTCCGGAAGCGCAGACGACACCGTAGACGAGATCGCGGCCGAGTCGGATGACGATTCCGAGGACGACGCGACATCGACCGACGACAGCGCGTCCGCCGAGGGCACGACTGAGCTCACCGAGTCGGCCGCAGCGGAGCTGACCGCCGAGGAACCGGCCGAATCCAAGCGCCGGCTGCCCACCGTCTCGCGACTGTTCTGGAAAGTGCTCGCGTCATGTCTGACGATCCTTGCCATCTGCGCGCTACTGGCGGCAAGCGGCTGGATGATCTGGCAGCACCGGCAGGCCGAGCATCGCCAGCAGCTCGTCGCCGAGTACACCGCCGCGGCGCGGCAGAGTGTGGTGACGCTGATGTCGCTGGACTTCAACCACGCCCAGGACGATGTGAAGCGCATCCTCGACAACTCGACCGGTGAGTTCAAGGCCGACTTCGAAGGCCAGGCACAGGATTTCGTCAAGCTCGCAACCGGCGCGAAGGTCGTCACCGAGGCCACGGCCAACGCCGCCGCGGTGGACACGATGACCGATGACACCGCCACGGTGCTCGTGGCCGTCACCACCCGCGTCACCAACACCACGGGCGCCAACCAGGAGCCCCGACCCTGGCGGGTCGCGGTCGACCTGGTCCGCGAAGGTGATCAGATCAAGCTGTCGAAAGTCGAGTTCGTGCCGTGACCGTTGATCAGGATTCCAAGACGACCGACGTCGACGACGCGACGGAGGCTGCCGACGAGAGCGATGCTGTCGAAACCGCTGACGATGCGGATAGCACGAAAACCACCGAGACCGAAGGTAAGCGCCGCTGGTGGCAGCCGCTCGCGCGTCGGTGGTTCCCGCTCACGCTTGCGGTCGCGCTCGTCGTGTCGGCAGCGCTGGCCGGATGGCTGTACTTCGCGCAATACCGCGTCGACCAGCAGACGGGTGCGGCGGCAGCGCAGACAGTCCTCAAAGCGGCGACCGACGGCACCGTCGCCCTGCTGTCGTACGCACCGGAGAGCCTCGACCGGGATTTCTCGGCCGCGAAGTCGCATCTGACGGGCGATTTCCTGTCGTACTACAACCAGTTCACGCAAGAGATCGTGACCCCTGCGGCCAAAGAGAAGTCGGTGAAGACATCAGCGGCCGTGGTTCGCGCGGCGGTCGCCGAGATCCATCCGGATTCGGCTGTGGTGCTCGTGTTCGTCAATCAGGCGACCACCAGTGCGCAGAACCCGAACGGCAGTTTCGCGGCCAGCAGCGTGAAAGTCGGCTTGAGCAGGATCGACGGCAACTGGTTGATCTCGACGTTCGACCCGGTATAGGGCCGGATCGCCGCTCAGTCCTCGGCGTGGCGTTCGTACTCCCAACGCTCGAGCCGGGCCTGCAGTTCATGTAGTCCGAACGCGATGAGCGGGACGCCGAGAATGGCCATGGCGACGAGTAACGCGGTCATGGCATCGCTCCGCAATTCGGATGTCGTATCGCGGGTGACGCCAGTGCCGCCTGCTTGAGCGCGCGGAAACGAGCGCGTTCGGTCACACACCACGGTTCCGTCCAGCCGTCGAGCAGATCGCCGGCGCCCAGCAGGCGGCGCAGTCGCGGATCCGAATCCGGGCTCATGTGTTCGGCCAGGTGCAGCGCCTCATGCCAGTCCACCCACACGTGCGGTGCGAGCGCCAGGTGATGGCGATTCACCACCAGCAACGGGTCGGCGCCCAGTGGGCGCAGGCGCCACAGCGCCGAACGCAACGACGCGACCGCTTTGGCCGGCGGACTGTACGGCCACAGCGTGGCGCACACCCAGCTACGGTGCAACTCTCGGCGTTTCACGGCGGCCAAAGCCACCACCCGGCGACATGACGGTGGTAACACCAACGGCTTCATGTCACGGTATACGGCGAACTCACCCACGAGGTTCAGCGCGAACTGCTTGGACACGCGCTCAATCGTCGAGCGCGGCAGTCGCTGTGACACCAGTAGTGCACTACTCGTTTTTCGTCTGCGGGACCCGTGCGGCGGCAACCGTGTGCGCGCGGCAACTATGCGGTGAAATGGAGCGGTTGCGGGGGGCCTGACGGCTGAGGGCGGCCGCCTTCCCGCGGGCGAACAGAAAAGGGACGGACCAGGTGAACGACAGCGAACCCAAGCTCCCCGTGCGTGTGCACCGGCTGAACCGGATGGCCGGACGCGATCCACACGAGCAGCACCGCGTGGCCACTCCGTTGGAGCTGCTGTTCGACCTGACGTTCGTGATCGCCTTCGGCGTCGCCGCGTCGCAGTTGGCCCATTTGATGGCCGAAGGGCATGTCGGCGCCGGGTTGGTGGCGTTCGGGTTCGCGTCGTTCGCGATCTGGTGGGCGTGGATGAACTTCACCTGGTTCGCGTCGGCCTTCGACACCGACGACTGGGTGTACCGGGCGATGACCATGCTGCAGATGGTCGGCGTCATCATCCTCGCGCTCGGTCTGCCCCAGATGTTCGCCTCCGTCGAGCACGGCGGGCACGTCGACAACACCGTGTTGGTGGCCGGCTATGTGGTGATGCGTGTCGCCCTGGTGGGGCAGTGGTTACGCGCGGCCAAACAGGATCCGGAACATCGGTCGGCGTGCCTGACCTATGCGGCCGCGGTGGTCGTGGCGCAGATCGGCTGGATTGTTCAGATCTTCGCCCACACGTCGGTTCTGGTGTTCTTCCTGTCCGCGGCCGTCCTCGTCGTGGTGGAGGTGTCGGGTCCGTTCCTGGCCGAGCGGCGCATGGGCGGCACGCCGTGGCATGCCCATCACATCGCCGAACGGTACGGGTTGCTCGCGATCATCGCGCTCGGCGAGGGTGTGGTCGGCACGGTCGCCTCGTTGACGGCCGCGGTCGGGGAACAAGGCTGGTCCACCGATGCGATCCTGCTCGTGATCGCCGGAACCGGCCTCACGTTCGGCATGTGGTGGGTCTACTTCCTGGTGCCGGCCGCGGAACTTCTGCATGCGCACCGGAGACTGTCGTTCTGGTACGGCTACCTGCATCTGGTGGTGTTCGGGTCGATCGTGGCGACCGGCGCCGGCCTGCACGTGGCCGCCTATTACATCGAGGATCATTCCGAGCTGGATTCGGTTGCCACGGTGCTCGCGGTCGCGATACCGGTCGGGATCTACCTCGTGGGGATGTTCGTCATCTACTCGGTGCTGGTCGGCGAAATCGATGTCTTGCACACCGGGCTGCTGGTGCTGGCCGGCGTGGCGTTGGGGGCAGCGGTCGCGATGGCCTCGGCCGGCATTTCAATGGCCCTGTGTCTGCTCGTGGTGACGGGTGCGCCGGTGGTGGTCGTCCTCGGTTACGAGTTGATCGGCCATCGGCATGCCCGGCGAATCGTCGCCAGGCGGCTGGCGGATCAACGTGAGGGGTGAGCCTCGAACCCCTCCAGCAGCATGCGTTCCTGCTCGGCCTTCATCAGTCGGCGGGCCTTCATCCGCGTGATGAGAATGCCGATCGTGGCCAAGACCCACACCGCGTACTGCACGGTCCAGGCCACGCGGAACGACTCGAACGAGTAACTGCCGGCGTGGGACAGGATCACGCCCATCGCCTGCATCACCAGCAGCGCGGCCAGAAATCCGCCCATGTTCACCATGCCCTGAGCGGTGCCGAGGGTCGCGCTCGGATTGAACGTGCGGGCGAAGTCGAATCCGACCATCGAACCGGGGCCACCGACGGAGATGACGACGATGAGCACCAGCAGCAGCCACAGCGGAGCCGGGCCCGGCAGGGCCAACACCACAGTCCAGGCCAGTGCGTTGCTGGCGATGATCGCGAGCACCAGGCGGGATCTGCGGTGCGGATGGCGGCCGGTGAAGATCCCGATGGCGATGCCCGCGGAAATCGCCGTGACCACGGAGATGGTCAGCAACGTGCCGGCCGCGGTTGTCGAAAGTCCCTGCGCGACGGTCAGATACGGCACACCCCACATGAGCGCGAACACCGTGACCGAAAACTGGGTGCCCATGTGGGTGAAGAAGCCCAGCCGGGTTCCGGGGCGCAGCCACACGGTCCGCACGCTGGCCAACGTGTCGCGCACGGTGGTGGTCTCAGCAGCCACCACGGAGCCGTGCGGGGTGTTGCGCACCAACGCGAACGCCAACGCCATCGCCAGCAATCCGAACGCGCCCACCGACAGGTACGCGGGGGTCCAACCGGCCGCGGTGAGCAGCGCCAGGAACGGCACCGCCGAGAGCACCTGGCCGAGTTGTCCGCAGATGCCGGTCAGCTGGGTCAGCAACGGCACCTGGGAGGGTTTGAACCAGTGCGGTACGAGGCGCAACACCGAGATGAAGGTGACCGCGTCGCCCAGGCCGACGATCGCGCGCGCAGCGAGCGCGGCCGGCAGTGACTCACTGAGTGCCAGGACCAGTTGGCCGGAGGCCATCAACGCCGCACCGGAGACGATGAGCACTCGCGAACCGAACCGGTCCAGCAGTACCCCGGCGGGTACCTGGGCGCAGGCGTAGACCACGACCTGGAGAACGACGAACGTCGACAGCACACTCGGGTTGGCGGCAAACCTGTCGGCGGCCTGCAGGCCGGAAACGCCGAGAGTGGTCCGGTCGAGCACGGCGACGATGTAGGCGAGTAGTCCGGTGGTCCAAACGATCCAGGGACGCACACGGAGCCTTTCGCCGAGCAGATTTGTCTTAATGTCCTGATCCATCGTCGCCCAGGACCGGCCCGGGATTCCAATTCGATCGGGGTGAATTCACTCACCGTGCTCGAGCGAATCACTTCACGAGTTGGCTGGAATTGCACAACGATGTGGAGCTAGGTGCGGATAAATCTACATTCGTGCAGATAAAAGCTTTGCCTATTGGTCAGCGAGGGGATGGCCTAGAGTGGTTGCAAATTCGCTCGCAACGTTCGGCCGAAGGTAGGGTGTCGGTATGAATTGCTGTTCAAGTCGGCGTGGGCGGCGTCGGGTTGGCTGAGTATCGCCTGGAGGACCTGGCGCGTTTGTCCGGCGTCAGCCCCCGCAATATCCGGGCATACCGGGAGCGCGGGTTACTCGATCCGCCGCGTCGCGTCGGACGCTCGGCATATTACGGCGAACCGCACCTGGCGCAGTTGAACGCGATCAGTCAGCTACTGGGCAAGGGATACAACTCCGCTCACATCGCCGAGTTCTTCGACAGTCTGCGCCGCGGCCAGGACCTCGCCGACATCCTCGGGATCGAGCGCACCGAGCTCGGCACACAGACGGTCACGCTTGAGATGGACCCGGCCGGAGACGACGCCCGCGCGCTCGTCGACTGCGGACTGGCCGAGGTCTCCGATGGTTCGGTGGTGCTGACCGATCCGGCATTGGGTGACCTCATCGAGCATGCGAGCGATCGGCGGTCGTATGTCCGCACGATGGTCCAGGTCGCCAAATCGACCGTCGCCGCGGTCAACGGCCTGGCCGACCTGACCGCGACAGCACTCACGCAAAGCGCGACACCGCCCGGCAGTCGCGAGCTCGCGAAGACCGTCGTCGCCGACAGTCTCGACCGAGCCCTGAAACAGCGGCTCGCCGCGGCCGAATAACCCCGCAGATTCGGTTCGGGTATCTGCCGAACGGTCTACGCGCCCCGCGTGCCGGGGTCGCCGCCGAACCGTCCGGCAAGCCACACCGGAATGATCGCCAGCACAGTGAGCGCGGCCGCCACCACATTGATCACCGGAGCCTGGTTCGGCCGGAACAAATTCGAGAAGATCCAGATCGGCAGGGTCTGCACGGTAGGTCCCGCGGTGAACGTCGTCACCACGATTTCGTCGAACGACAAGGCGAACGCCAGGATGGCGCCGGCCACCAGCGCGCCACGCGCCATCGGCAACGTGACGAACCGGAACGTCTGCCAGGACGACGCGCCCAGATCGGCAGACGCGTCCTGCAGGCTCGTGCCCATCTGACGCAGCCGGGCCGCGATGTTGTTGAATACGATGACGATGCAGAACGTGGCATGGCCGATGATCACGGTGGCCAAACCCAGTGTCATCGCCAGCGCCGAGGTGAACGTCGCGTTGAGCGCGATACCCGTGACGATGCCGGGGAGCGTGATGGGAAGCACCACGAGGAAACTCACCACGCTGCGGCCGAAGAACCGGTAGCGCTGCACCGCGAACGCGATCATCGTCCCGAGCACCAGGGCGATGGCGGTCGCACCCAACCCGACCACGACGGAATTGGCCAGCGCCTTCCACATCCCGGTGCTGCGCGCGGCATCGGCCCACCACACCCACGTGAAGCCGGTCGGCGGAAAGGCGAAAGTCCGGGATGCGTTGAACGCATTGACCAGAACCAACAGCAGCGGCGTGTAGAGGAACATCAGGACCACCGCGGTCCAGATCCGCAACGCCCGGCGCCCGGTCGGCGAGAACATCAGACGTTCTCCATCGCGCCGGTGCGGCGCATCGCCAGCAGGTAGGCCACGATCGCCACGAGCGGGATGATCGACAGCGCCGCCGCAAGCGGCTGGTTGTTGGCGGTGACGAGTTGTCCGTAGATGATGTTGCCGATCAACTGGGTCTTGCCTCCGACGATGGTCACGGCGATGTAGTCACCCAGCGACAACGAGAAGGTGAAGATCGACCCGGCGGCGATGCCGGGAAACACCAATGGCGCCAGCACCATTCGGAGCGTTGCGAAGTCCGATGCGCCCAGGTCGGCGCTCGCGTCGGCGAGAGTGTCCGGTATGCGTTCGAATGCGGCGTAGACCGGAATCACCATGTAGGGCAGCCACAGGTAGGTGAGGGTGATGACGGTGGCGATCAAACCGTAGCCGGGGGTGTAGCCCGTCGCCCACGTCAGCGGCCCTTCCGGGGACAGCAGCATGCGCCACGCGTAGGCCTTCACCAGGTAGCTCGCCCACAGCGGCGTGGTTACGGCGATCACCAGCATCAGCCGCAGCCTCGGCGTGGCGACCTTGGCCATGTACAGCGCGATCGGCACCGCGAGCACCGCGCAGACGACGGTGACCGTCAACGCCACGCCGACGGTGCGAAGCGCCGCGGTGCGGAACACGTCGTCGGTGAGGACTCGCACGATGTTGTCGCCGGTGAACGTGCGGACCACGGCGCCGGTGAACTCATCGGTGCTCCAGAAAGCCGAAACCAGGAGAACCGCAAGCGATCCGAGGTAGGCCACGACGAGCCAGGCGAGTGGCGGCGTCAACAGCAACGCGAGCCGCACGCGGCGGGTCACCCCTTGATCTGCTGCCACTTGTCGACCCACTCGCTGTAGGCCGTGCAGTCGTCGCCGCTGCCGTCGACGCACTGCGTCTGCGGGGTGGTCCAGTAGTGGATCCGGGACGCGAACTCGGCGTCGGTCGCGTGGTAGATGTCGCAGAAGTCCTTCTGCGTGGTGTGTTCACAGGCCTTGGTCTGGGCCGGCGCCTCGCCGAAGTACTCTGCGACCTGGGCGTTGATCTCCGGCGACGAGATCCAGTTCATCCACTTGTACATGCAGTTCG
Organism: Mycolicibacterium wolinskyi; assembly: GCF_002101965.1. GTDB lineage: Bacteria > Actinomycetota > Actinomycetes > Mycobacteriales > Mycobacteriaceae > Mycobacterium > Mycobacterium wolinskyi. Next base: position 79,266 of record NZ_LQQA01000009.1, on the reverse strand, counting down.
GATGGGCGGCCTTCGCCGACACCATCCAGGTGTCAGACCAGCCCGTGGATCCTTCCTTGGGCAGCACGGTGTTGACCTGGACCTTGTTGTCGGCGCCGATCGTGTTGGCGATCACCTGCCAGCTCGTGCCGATGACCGAGGTCCCGGATTCGAACGCCTGCACCTCCTTCGTGTAATCCGACCAGTACTCGCCGATGTTCTCCCGCTGGGCCTTGAGCAATTCGGTTGCGGCATCGAGTTGTTCGGAGGTCAGCGAGTACGGGTCGGTGATACCGAGTTCGGGTTTGGTCTTCGACAGGTACAGCGCCGCGTCGGCGATGTAGATCGGCGAGTCGTAGGCGGTGACCTTGCCCTTGTACTTGCTCGCATCGTCGAACACCGCCGCCCACGAGCTCGGTGCATCGCGCACCACGTTGACGTTGTACATCAACAGGTTTGCGCCCCAGCCGTGCGGGATGCCGTACATCTGCCCGTCGACCGAGTTCCACGGCTGGTCTTTCAAGAACGACGAGATCGTCTCGTAGTTGGGCACCAGATCAGTGTTGACCGGTGCCACGTCACCGGCATAGATGAGCCGGAGCGTGGCGTCGCCCGATGCCGATACCCCGTCGTACTGACCGCTGCGCATCAGCTGCACCATCTCGTCGGAGGTGTTGCCGATCTTGACGTTGACCTGACAGCCCGTCTGCTGCTCGAACGGCGTCACCCAGTCGACGGCCCTGTCGTTGGAACCGTCCTCGGCATAGCCCGCCCACGCCACCAGGTTGAGCTGTCCCTCTCCGTCGCCGACGGCGCTCAGCGGTTCCATCTCCGGGGGAGCTCCGCTCTCACCGCCTGGGCCCTGCGATCCCGCGCACGCGACCACCAGGGTCGCGCAGGTCGCGAGAACCAGACCGGTGTGCAGGGCAGGCCATTTCATCGTCGGATCCTTTTTCGTCGTCGATCAATCGTCAAGGTGGTGAACGGCAGATTCCGGCCACGACAGCGTGATCGGTGAGCCGTGGGCGAGGCCGGCCGGAAGCGCGGTGTTCGCCGTGAGCACGCTCGCGCTGAGCGCGATGCCGCCGGTGGTGGCGGCGACGACGCGGGTGAGCGGGCCGGCGTAGATGATCTCGGTGACCGTCGCCGCAACGGCCCGGCAACCGACGGCAGGCGGAGTTTCGTTGTCCAGCACGGCAATCCGCTCGGGACGCACTGCCAGCGTGCCGGACCGGCCGAACACCGCCGCGGCGTCTGCACCGTCGAGCACGTTGGACGTGCCGACGAAATCGGCCACGAAGCGGTTGGCTGGGTGCTCGTAGACGTCACGTGCCCTGCCGACCTGTTCGATGCGTCCGTTGTTGAACACCGCCAAGCGGTCACACAAGGTCAGCGCCTCGTCCTGGTCGTGGGTGACGATGACGAACGTGATCCCGACCTCGCGCTGGATCGACTTGAGTTCAACCTGCATCTGCTCGCGGAGTTTGAGATCGAGTGCGCCGAGGGGCTCGTCGAGCAGCAGCACGCGAGGGCGGCCGATCAGCGCCCTGGCCAGTGCGACGCGCTGGCGCTGACCGCCCGACAGCTGCGCCGGTCGCCGTGCCGCCTGATCGGCCAGTCGCACCATGTCGAGGGCGTCGGCTGTGCGGCGTCTGCGCTCGGCCTTCGCGACGCCCCGCACCCGTAGGCCGTACTCGACGTTCTGCGCGACCGTCATGTGCGGGAACAGCGCGTACTCCTGGAACACCGTATTGACGTCGCGGTGGCGGGCGGGAGTCGTCGTCACGTCCTGTCCGCCCAATCTGATCGTGCCCGCGGTGGGTGCTTCGAAACCGGCGATCATGCGCAGCACCGTGGTCTTGCCCGAACCGGACGGCCCGAGGATCGCGAACAGTTCGCCGTCGTCGACCGCGAGGTCTGCGTGATCGATGGCGACCACGGGGTGCCGGTGCTCGCCGAACACCTTCCGGACGCCGAGCAGTTCGATGCCGGGTGTCGTGTGCGTGGTCTCGGCGGCCGGGTCGAGTGGTGAGCTGACCGTCCCCGAGGGCATGGCTCATCGTATGAATCCCGCGGTCGGTCCGTATGCCATTGACGATCAATTGTGACCTGTGGCGTTGATGTGGTGGTTGGACGACCGTCGTAACCAGCGTCGCTGGACATCAACCACATCCTGAACCCGCGCCATGGGCGATGGGACTGAAAAACTTACCGACGAGTAAGGCTTGCCAGCAAACTATGGCTGAGAACCAGTACGGTTCGCTAGACAGTTCGAGCCCGAATGTTGACCCGTCACGGCCGTCTTCCAGGCGTTCTGCCGAGGGAAAAATTTAGATAACGATTCGATAACAATACTGCTTTGATCTGCGCTGTTGTGGCTACTCGACCGTAACCACCTGCATGCAGGACGTTTGTCCCGAATGGCTTCGATCCCCACTCGGCGCGGTGTTACGTTACCGGCGGTTACCCATGCGTAGAACTCGCCAGTAACCAATCTGGGCGGAAAAAGCCCGTGTGCTCTTATGCCACTCTTAGTACGGCGGGAATGCGAGCGGAACCCACCCACGCCCGGGCGGACCTCGCCCCGCCGGATTCGACGCTGAATCGCCGTTGGCCTGACGCCCGGGGAGCAAGGCCGCCCCCTGAGACAACGCCGCAGACACACGCAGACACGCGACAAGGCAGACGCGACAAAACGAGAGCAGCACGAGGAGATAGCGCCAGTGACGATCTACGAACACGACCGGGTGTCCGCCGGTTGGAGCGACGAGTCCGGATCTGACGGTTCGCAGACCGAAGCCACCCACGCACTCGTCGATCGGCTCAGTGCCGGCGAGCCGTATGCCGTCGCATTCGGCGGCCAGGGCAGCGCCTGGCTGGAGACGCTTGAGGAACTCGTGTCCTCGGCAGGCATCGAAGCCGAGCTGGCCACCCTGGCCGGTGAGGCCGAACTGCTGCTCGAGCCGGTGGCCAAGGAGCTCGTCGTCGTCCGGCCCATCGGGTTCGAGCCGCTGCAGTGGGTTCGCGCGCATGCGGCCGAGGAGCCGGTGCCGTCCGACAAGCAACTGACCTCGGCCGCCGTGTCGGTGCCGGGCGTGCTGCTGACCCAGATCGCCGCCGTGCGCGCGCTCGCGCGCCAGGGCATGGATCTGGTCGCCACCCCGCCGGTCGCCGTCGCAGGACACTCTCAGGGCGTGCTGGGGGTCGAGGCGCTCGCCGCCAAGGGTGCCAAGGACGTCGAGCTGCTCGCGCTGGCTCAACTGATCGGCGCCGCGGGCACCCTCGTGGCCCGGCGCCGCGGAATCACGGTGCTCGGCGACCGGCCGCCCATGGTGTCGGTCACCAACGCCGAGCCCGAGCGAATCTACGAACTGCTCGAGGAATTCTCCGCCGACGTCCGCACCGTGCTGCCCCCGGTGCTGTCGATCCGCAACGGCCGCCGCTCGGTAGTGATCACGGGCACACCCGAGCAGCTGTCGCGCTTCGAGCTCTACTGCAACCAGATCGCTGAGAAAGAAGAGGCCGAGCGCAAGAGCAAAGTTCGCGGCGGGGCCGTTTTCGCCCCGGTCTTCGATCCGGTTCAGGTCGAGGTCGGGTTCCACACCCCGCGGCTGTCCGACGGCATCGACATCGTCGGCCGCTGGGCCGAGGCGGTCGGCATCGACGTCGAGCTCGCCCGGCAGATGACCGAGGCGATCCTGGTCAGCCAGGTCGACTGGGTCGACGAGATCACCGAACTGCACGAGGCCGGCGCCCGCTGGATTCTGGATCTGGGCCCCGGCGACATCCTGACCCGTCTGACGGCCCCGGTGATCCGCGGCCTCGGGATCGGCATCGTGCCCGCCGCGACCCGCGGCGGCCAGCGCAACCTGTTCACCGTCGGTGCGGTGCCCGAGGTGGCCCGCCCGTGGTCGAGCTACGCCCCGACCGTGGTGTCGTTGCCCGACGGCTCGGTGAAGCTCGCCACGAAGTTCACGCGACTCACCGGACGGTCCCCGATCCTGCTCGCCGGCATGACGCCGACGACCGTCGACGCCAAGATCGTGGCCGCGGCGGCCAACGCCGGTCACTGGGCCGAGCTGGCCGGCGGCGGTCAGGTCACCGAGCAGATCTTCAACGACCGCATCGCCGAGCTGGGCACCCTGCTGGAGCCCGGCCGCGCCATCCAGTTCAACACCCTGTTCCTCGACCCGTACCTGTGGAAGCTGCAGGTCGGCGGCAAGCGCCTGGTGCAGCGGGCCCGCCAGTCCGGCGCCCCGATCGACGGTGTCGTTGTCAGCGCGGGCATCCCGGACCTCGAAGAGGCCGTCGAGCTGATCGACGAGCTCAACGAGATCGGCATCAGCCACGTCGTGTTCAAGCCCGGCACCGTCGAGCAGATCCGTTCGGTCATCCGCATCGCGGCCGAGGTGCCCACCAAGCCGGTGATCGTGCACATCGAGGGTGGCCGCGCCGGTGGCCACCACTCGTGGGAGGACCTCGACGACCTGCTGCTCGCCACCTATTCGGAGCTGCGGTCGCGGTCCAACATCACGATCTGCGTCGGCGGCGGCATCGGCACGCCCGAACGTTCCGCGGAGTACCTGTCCGGCCGCTGGTCGGCCACGCACGGCTACCCGCTGATGCCGATCGACGGCATCCTGGTCGGAACGGCCGCCATGGCCACGCTCGAAGCCACCACGAGCCCGCAGGTCAAGCAGCTCCTGGTGGAGACCCAGGGCACCGAGGCGTGGGTGGGTGCCGGAAAAGCCGCCAACGGCATGGCATCCGGCCGCAGTCAGCTCGGCGCCGACATCCACGAGATCGACAACACCGCATCGCGGTGCGGTCGGCTGCTCGACGAGGTCGCCGGTGACGCCGACGCGGTCGCCGCACGGCGCGACGAGATCATCGCGGCGATGGCCAACACGGCCAAGCCGTACTTCGGCGACGTCGCCGAGATGACCTACCTGCAGTGGCTGCGCCGCTACGTCGAGCTGGCCATCGGCGACGGCAGCAGCACCGCCGACACCAAGCGCGCCGACTCGCCGTGGCTCGACATCACCTGGCGCGACCGCTTCGAGCAGATGCTCAAGCGCGCCGAAGCACGTTTGCACGCACAGGATTTCGGTCCGATCGACACCCTCTTCGACGACGAGCGGCTGCTCGAGGACCCGAAGGCCGCGCTGACCGCACTGGTGGGCGCCTACCCCGACGCCGCATCGGTCCAGCTGCACCCGGCCGACGTGCCGTTCTTCGTCGAGCTCTGCAAGACGCTCGGCAAGCCGGTCAACTTCGTCCCGGTCATCGACAAGGACGTGCGCCGGTGGTGGCGCAGCGACTCGCTGTGGCAGGCCCACGACGCCCGCTACGACGCCGACCAGGTCTGCATCATCCCGGGTACCGCTGCCGTCGCGGGCATCACCCGTGTCGACGAGCCCGTCGGCGAGCTGCTCGACCGGTTCGAGCAGGCCGCGATCGACGAGGTGCTGTCAACCAACGGTGATCCCCAGCCGGTGATCTCGCGCCGCCAGGGCCGCACCGATGTGACCGGGCCGCTGGCCGTGCTGCTCGACGCCCCAGATGTGTTGTGGGCCGGGCGGATGGCCGTCAACCCGGTGCACCGGATCGCTGCGCCGGGTGAGTGGCAGGTGAACGAGAACCGTTCGGCCACCAATGCTTCCACCGGTGCCCGGCTCGAGGTCGCCGACGATTCACACGTCGTACTGAGCGTGCCGCTTTCGGGAACGTGGATCGAGATCCGGTTCACCCTCACCGACGCGATCCGCAGCGGCGGTGCCCCGATCGTCGAGGTCGACGACGCCGCGCAGGCGATGCGTGCGGTGTTGGCGATCGCGGCGGGAGTCGACGGACCGGACGCGCTGCCGCCGGTTGCCGACGGCACCGCCAAGGTCACCGTGGCGTGGGATCCCGAGCAGGTCGCCGACCACACCGGTGTCACCGCGACGTTCGGCGCCCCGCTGGCGCCGACGCTGACCGTGGTTCCCGACGCGCTCGTCGGCCGCTGCTGGCCTGCGGTCTTCGCCGCGATCGGGTCGGCCGTGACCGAAAGCGGTTTCCCCGTCGTCGAGGGCCTGCTGAGCCTGGTGCACCTCGACCACGCCGCCCACCTGCTCGCGGCGCTGCCGACCGAGCCGGCCGAATTGACCGTCACCGCAACGGCTTCGGCCGCCACCGACACCGAGGTGGGACGCGTGGTCCCAGTTTCGGTGACCGTGGCTTCCGCTGACGGCACCGAGCTCGCCAAGCTCGAGGAGCGGTTCGCGATCCGCGGCCGCACCGGCGAGGCCGAGCTCACCGACCCCGTCCGGGCCGGTGGCGCGATCTCCGACAACGCGACCGACACCCCGCGCCGCCGCCGGCGTGACGTCACGATCGGTGCCCCCGTCGACATGCGGCCGTTCGCCGTCGTGTCCGGTGACCACAACCCGATCCACACCGACCGTGCGGCCGCACTGCTGGCCGGTCTGGAATCGCCGATCGTGCACGGCATGTGGCTGTCCGCAGCCGCACAGCACGTCGTCACCGCCACCGACGGCAAGCCGATCCCGCCGGCCAAGCTGGTCGGCTGGACCGCCCGGTTCCTCGGCATGGTCAAGCCGGGCGATGACGTGGACTTCCGCGTCGACCGCGTCGGAATCGACGTCGGCGCAGAGGTTTTGGAGGTCGCCGCGAAGGTCAACGGCGAACTCGTGATGGCTGCGACCGCACGGCTGGCTGCGCCGAAGACCGTCTACGCCTTCCCCGGACAGGGGATTCAGCACAAGGGCATGGGCATGGAGGTCCGCGCCCGGTCCAAGGCTGCCCGCAAGGTCTGGGACAGCGCCGACAAATTCACTCGCGAGACCCTCGGGTTCTCCGTGCTGCACGTCGTGCGTGACAACCCGACGAGCCTCATCGCATCCGGTGTGCACTACCAGCACCCCGAGGGCGTGCTCTACCTGACGCAGTTCACCCAGGTCGCGATGGCCACCGTGGCGGCGGCGCAGGTTGCCGAGATGCGCGAGCAGGGCGCCTTTGTCGAGGGCGCGATCGCGTGCGGCCACTCCGTCGGCGAGTACACCGCGCTGGCGTGTGTGTCGGGCGTGTACGAGCTTGAGGCACTGCTCGAGGTCGTGTTCGCGCGCGGCGGCAAGATGCACGACATCGTCCCGCGCGACGAGCTCGGGCGCTCCAACTACCGGCTGGCCGCGATCCGGCCGAGCCAGATCGACCTCGACGACGCTGACGTCAAGAGCTTCGTCGCCGAGATCTCCGAGCGCACCGGCGAATTCTTGGAAATCGTGAACTTCAACCTGCGCGGTTCGCAGTACGCGATCGCCGGTACCGTCCGCGGCCTTGAGGCTCTCGAGGAGGAGATCGAGCGTCGTCGCGAAATCACCGGCGGCAAGCGGTCGTTCATCCTCGTGCCGGGTATCGACGTGCCGTTCCACTCCTCGGTGCTGCGGGTCGGTGTTGCCGACTTCCGCCGCAGCCTGGAGCGGGTCATGCCGCGGGACAAGGATCCCGAGCTGATCATCGGCAAGTACATCCCGAACCTGGTGCCGCGGCCGTTCACGCTGGACAAGGATTTCATCCAGGAGATCCGGGACCTCGTGCCCGCCGAACCGCTCGACGAGATCCTCGCCGACTACGACACCTGGCGGAACGAGAAGCCGGCCGAGCTGTGCCGCAAGATCGTGATCGAGCTGCTGGCCTGGCAGTTCGCCAGCCCGGTGCGCTGGATCGAGACGCAGGATCTGCTGTTCATCGAAGAGGCCGCAGGCGGTCTCGGTGTCGAGCGGTTCGTCGAGATCGGCGTGAAGTCGGCGCCCACCGTGGCCGGTCTCGCGACCAACACGCTCAAGCTGCCCGAGTACTCGCACAGCACGGTCGAGGTGCTCAACAGCGAGCGCGACGCCGCGGTGCTGTTCGCGACGGACACCGATCCCGAGCCTGAGCCGGAGGTATCCGAAGAGCCGGCAAGCCCGTCCGCGGAAGCCGCCCCGGCTGCCGAGGCAGCACCGGCTCCCGCGGCGGCCCCGGCCGCCCCGTCCGGAGGCCCGCGCCCCGACGACATCGCGTTCGACGCAGCCGATGCCACGGTCGGACTCATCGCGCTGAGCGCCAAGATGCGCATCGATCAGATCGAGGCGCTGGACTCCATCGAGTCCATCACCGACGGTGCGTCGTCACGGCGTAATCAGCTCCTGGTCGACCTGGGCTCCGAGCTGAACCTCGGCGCGATCGACGGTGCGGCCGAAGCCGATCTCGGCGCGCTCAAGGGACAGGTGAGCAAGCTCGCCCGCACCTACAAGCCGTTCGGTCCGGTGCTGTCCGACGCGATCAACGATCAGCTGCGCACGGTCCTCGGGCCGTCCGGCAAGCGCCCGGCATACATCACCGAGCGCGTCACCAAGACGTGGGAGCTCGGTCCGGGCTGGGCCAAGCACGTGACCGTCGAGGTCGCGCTGGGCACCCGTGAGGGCAGCAGCGTGCGCGGCGGCGATCTGGGCGGCCTGCACGCCGGCGCGTTGCCGGACGCGGCAGGTGTCGACAAGGTCATCGACGCCGCGGTCGCAGCCGTTGCTGCGCGGCGCGGGGTGTCGGTGTCGCTGCCGTCGGCGGGCGGTGCCGGTGGCGGTGTGGTCGATTCGGCCGCGCTCGGCGAGTTCGCCGAGAAGGTCACCGGACGCGACGGTGTGCTGGCTTCGGCGGCCCGGCTGGTGCTCGGCCAGCTCGGCCTGGACGACGTCGTCAGCGCGCCGGAAGCCGCGACGGACGCCGAGCTCGTCGACCTGGTCACCGCCGAACTCGGTTCGGACTGGCCGCGTCTGGTCGCACCCGCGTTCGACGCCAAGAAGGCCGTCGTGTTCGACGACCGCTGGGCCAGCGCCCGCGAGGACCTCGTGAAGCTGTGGCTCGCCGACGAAAACGAGATCGACGAGCAGTGGCCGCAGCTGTCGGAGCGCTTCGAAGGTGCCGGGCATGTCGTTGCGACGCAGGCCAACTGGTGGCAGGGCAAGTCGCTGGCGGCCGGCCGCAACGTCCACGCGTCGCTGTTCGGCCGGATCGCGGCCGGCGCTGAAAACCCCGGCAGCGGTCGGTATTCCGACGAGGTCGCGGTGGTGACCGGTGCGTCGAAGGGGTCGATCGCGTCGGCGGTCGTCGGGCAGTTGCTCGACGGCGGCGCGACCGTGATCGCCACGACGTCGCGCCTGGACGACGACCGGTTGGCGTTCTACAAGAAGCTCTACCGCGACAACGCCCGCTTCGGCGCGACGCTGTGGGTGGTGCCCGCCAACATGGCGTCGTACTCCGACATCGACGCGCTGGTCGACTGGATCGGCAGTGAGCAGATCGAAAGCCTTGGGCCGCAATCGATCCACCTCAAGGACGCGCAGACCCCGACCCTGCTGTTCCCGTTCGCCGCGCCGCGCGTGGCCGGGGACCTCTCGGAGGTGGGTTCGCGTTCCGAGATGGAGATGAAGGTTCTGCTGTGGGCCGTGCAGCGGCTCATCGGCGGGCTGTCCACGATCGGCGCCGAGCGCGACATCGCGTCGCGTCTGCACGTGGTGCTGCCCGGCTCGCCCAACCGCGGCATGTTCGGCGGTGACGGCGCTTACGGCGAGTCCAAGTCTGCGCTCGACGCACTGGTGAACCGGTGGAGCGCCGAGGCCTCGTGGGCCGAGCGGGTCAGCCTCGCGCATGCGCTGATCGGCTGGACCAAGGGCACCGGCCTGATGGGTCACAACGACGCCATCGTCAGTGCGGTCGAAGAGGCCGGCGTGACCACCTACACCTCCGCGGAGATGGCGGCCATGCTGCTGGACCTGTGCACGGTGGAATCCAAGGTGGCCGCGGCGAATTCGCCGATCAAGGCCGATCTGACCGGCGGTCTGGGTGACATCAAGATCGACATGGCCGAGCTGGCTGCCAAGGCCCGCGAGGAATTGTCGGGGTCCGCAGCGGTCGAGGATGAGGACGACGCAAGCGGAACGATTGCCGCGCTGCCGTCCCCGCCGCGCGGCTACGATCCGGCTCCGCCGCCGGTCTGGGACGATCTCGACGTCGACCCGGCCGATCTGGTGGTCATCGTCGGCGGCGCCGAGCTCGGCCCGTACGGTTCGTCGCGCACGCGCTTCGAGATGGAGGTCTCGGGCGAGTTGTCGGCGGCCGGTGTGCTGGAGCTGGCGTGGACGACGGGTCTGGTCAAGTGGGAGGACGATCCCAAGGCCGGCTGGTACGACACCGAAACCGGTGAGCTGGTTCCCGAGTCGGAGATCGTGGAGCGCTACCACGACGCCGTCGTGGAGCGGTGCGGTATCCGCGAGTTCGTCGACGACGGCGCGATCGATCCCGATCACGCGTCGCCGCTGCTGGTGAGCGTGTTCCTGGACAAGGACTTCTCGTTCGTGGTCTCCAGCGAGGCCGACGCACGGGCGTTCGTGTCCTTCGATCCCGAGCACACCGTCGCGCGGCCGGTGCCGGACTCCAGCGACTGGCAGGTGATCCGCAAGGCGGGCACCGAGATTCGGGTTCCGCGCAAGACCAAGCTGTCGCGCACGGTCGGCGCCCAGATCCCGACGGGCTTCGACCCGACGGTGTGGGGCATCACCCCGGACATGGCCAATTCCATTGACCGCGTTGCGCTGTGGAACATCGTGGCGACCGTCGACGCGTTCCTGTCGTCGGGCTTCACGCCGACCGAGCTGATGCGCTGGGTGCACCCGAGTTCGGTGGCCTCGACGCAGGGCACCGGCATGGGCGGCATGACCTCGATGCAGACCATGTACCACGGCAACCTGCTGGGCCGGGCCAAGCCGAACGACATCCTGCAGGAGGTGTTGCCGAACGTCGTTGCGGCACACGTCATGCAGAGCTATGTCGGTGGCTACGGCGCGATGGTCCACCCGGTCGGCGCGTGCGCCACCGCGGCGGTCTCGGTCGAGGAGGGTGTGGACAAGATCCGCCTCGGCAAGGCCGACCTCGTGGTCGCAGGCGGCTTCGACGATCTGACGCTGGAGGCCATCATCGGCTTCGGTGACATGGCGGCCACCGCCGACACCGAGATGATGCGGGCCAAGGGCATCAGCGACTCGAAGTTCTCCCGTGCCAACGATCGTCGCCGGCTCGGCTTCCTCGAGGCACAGGGTGGTGGCACCATCCTGCTGGCCCGTGGTGACCTGGCCGCGAAGATGGGTCTGCCGGTGCTGGCCGTGGTCGGCTATGCGCAGAGCTTCGCCGACGGTGTGCACACCTCGATCCCGGCCCCCGGCCTCGGTGCCCTCGGCGCCGGTCGCGGCGGCAAGGATTCGGTGCTGGCCCGGTCGCTGGCCAAGCTGGGCGTCGGAGCCGACGACATCGCGGTCATCTCCAAGCACGACACCTCGACGTTGGCCAACGATCCCAACGAGACTGAGCTGCACGAGCGGCTCGCCGACTCGATGGGTCGTTCACCGGGCGCGCCGATGTTCATCGTCAGCCAGAAGACGCTGACCGGGCACGCCAAGGGCGGCGCGGCGGTGTTCCAGATGATGGGTCTGTGCCAGATCCTGCGCGACGGCGTCATCCCGCCGAACCGCAGCCTGGACTGCGTCGACGACGAGCTGGCCACCTCCGGCCACTTCGTCTGGGTGCGCGAGACCCTGGACCTGCGCGGCAAGTTCCCGCTCAAGGCCGGTCTGGTGACGAGCCTCGGCTTCGGTCACGTGTCGGGTCTGATCGCACTGGTGCACCCGGAGGCGTTCATCGCGGCACTGGATCCGGCGGAGCGCGACGACTACCGCAAGCGGGCCGAGCAGCGCACGCTGGCCGGTCAGCGCCGGTTGGCCTCGGCCATCGCCGGTGGGCGCCCGATGTACGAGAAGCCCGCCGATCGCCGGTTCGATCACGACGTGCCGGAGAAGCGCCAGGAAGCAGCGATGTTGCTGAACGTCGACGCCCGCCTCGGCGAAGACGACCTGTATGTCGGCTAGGGTCGGTGCGTGGCGATAGTCGGAGTAGGTATCGATCTGGTTTCCATACCGGATTTCGCCGAGCAGGTGGATCGGCCGGGAACGGTTTTCGCCGAGACGTTCACGCCAGGTGAGCGCCGGGACGCCGCGGACAAGAGTTCGTCGGCGGCCCGGCACTTGGCGGCTCGGTGGGCAGCCAAAGAGGCTGTCATCAAGGCCTGGTCGAGTTCGCGGTTCTCCAAGCGTCCGGCGTTGCCGGAAGGGATCCATCGCGACATCGAGGTGGTGACCGACATGTGGGGACGCCCGAAGGTGCGGTTGTCCGGCGACATCGCCAAGCACCTGGAAAGCGTCACCATCCACGTGTCGCTCACCCACGAGGCCGACACCGCCGCCGCGGTCGCCATCATCGAGGAGCCCTAACCCCCCTCCGCGAGCGACCGTGTCTGTACACCGACACGCCGCATTTTCCGGCACTTTGCGGTCGCTCGCGGCGAACGAGGAACCCACTACGCTCGACACCATGAGCGATGTCGTGGAACGGGTGCAGCGAGTACTGCCGTCGGTGCGATCCGATCTGGAGGATCTGGTCCGCATTCAATCGGTGTGGGCCGACCCGGCCAGGCGCGACGAGGTGCACCGCAGCGCCGAAGCGGTGGCGAAGCTGTTGTCCGAGGCCGGTTTTCCCGACGTCCGGATCGTCAGCGAAGGCGGCGCTCCGGCCGTCATCGCGCACCACCCGGCACCGGACGGGGCACCGACCGTGCTGCTGTATGCCCATCACGATGTACAGCCCGAAGGCGACCCGACCCAGTGGAACTCCGCGCCGTTCGAACCCACGGAACGCGACGGCAGGCTCTACGGCCGCGGCACCGCCGATGACAAGGCCGGTATCGCAACACACCTCGCCGCGATCCGGGCCTTCGACGGCAAGCCGCCGGTCGGCGTGACGGTCTTCGTCGAAGGCGAAGAGGAATCCGGCTCACCCTCATTGGGCGCCCTGCTGGCCGCGCACAAAGAGGCGCTGCGCGCCGATGTCATCGTCATCGCGGATTCCGACAACTGGAGCACCGACATCCCGGCCCTGACGGTATCGCTGCGCGGCTTGGCCGACTGCGTGGTCGAGGTCGCCACGCTCGACCACGGCCTGCACTCGGGACTGTGGGGTGGCGTGGTGCCCGACGCGTTGAGCGTGCTCGTGCGTCTGCTGGCAAGCCTGCACGATGACGACGGCAACGTCGCCGTCGCCGGCCTGCACCAGGGGACCGCGGCCGACGTCGATCGTGGTGACGACTGGGTGCGCGACGAGTCCGGTCTTCTGGACGGCGTCGCCCAGATCGGTTCCGGCTCGGTGGTGCAACGACTTTGGGCCAAGCCCGCCATCACCGTCATCGGCATCGACACCACGCCGATCGACAAGTCGTCGAACACTCTCATCCCGCGAGCCCGGGCGAAGGTCAGCATGCGGGTGGCGCCTGGCGGCGACGCTCGCGCACATCTGGAAGCGCTGACCCGCCACCTCGAACAGCACGCCCCGTGGGGTGCTCAGGTGACGGTCACCCCCGGCGATGTCGGCCAGCCCTACGCGATCGATGCGACGGGCCCGGTGTACGAGGCTGCGCGCGCGGCGTTTCGCGAGTCGTGGGGCACCGATCCGGTGGACATGGGGACGGGCGGCTCGATCCCGTTCATCGCCGAGTTCGCGACCGCTTTCCCACAGGCCACGATCCTGGTTACCGGGGTGGAAGACCCCGGCACCCAGGCACACAGCATCAACGAGAGCCTGCACCTCGGCGTGCTGGAGCGGGCGGCGACCGCGGAGGCGCTCCTGTTGGAGAAACTGGGCGCGCGCTGACCGTGGCCGGCAACGCGGGCTGGTTTCTGGTGGGCCTCATCGCGCTGGCCTTCGGCGCGGAGGTGATGGTCCGTGGTGGCGCACAACTCGCGTCGCGGCTCGGGATCAGCCCGATGATGGTCGGACTGACGGTGGTTTCCATCGGGACGAGCCTGCCTGAGCTTGCCGTTGGAATCACCGCGGCGCTCGAGGGCAGTGGCGAGTTGGCAGTCGGCAACATTGCCGGCACAAACGTCGTCAACGTCCTCTTCATTCTCGGCTTGAGTGCCCTGCTGCGGCCATTGGCGATCGAACGCCGGACGCTGCGCTTCGATCTGCCTGCCATGGCCGCAGCTGCGGTGCTGTTGTGGGCGCTCTCGGCAGATGGCGTGTTGTCTCGTCTCGACGGCACCATGCTCGTCGTGGGTGCGCTGGTGTACACGGCGATCCTGGCCTACCTGTCGAGGCAGGAGAGCCGCGATGCCGAAATTCCGTCTGTGCGAGCACATCTCGGCGAGGCCAACGCGGTGAACGCTAATCAGTCGACATCGGTTTCCGGAGCAAGCACCGCACGCCTCATTGGGATGACGGTGGCCGGGATTGCCGTCGTGGTCCTCGGTGCCGAGTGGCTTGTCGACGGCGCAGTCGGATTGGCACGGGGTTTGGGCGTATCGGACGCCCTCATCGGTCTCACCATCGTCGCGATCGGCACCTCGGCGCCTGAGTTGGTGACGATGCTCGTCTCCACCATGCGTGGCGAACGCGACATCGCGCTCGGTAACCTGCTGGGCAGCAGTGTTTACAACGTTTTGCTCATCCTGGGCGTCACGTGCCTGGTGCCCGCGTACGGCTTGACCCTGAGTCCGGCCCTGGTGTGGATAGACATCCCGATCATGATGGCGGCCGCCTTGGTTTGCATACCGATCTTCTTCTCGGGACGTCGAGTACACCGCGCCGAGGGTTTCGGAATGGTCGTGGCCTACCTGCTTTACCTGGCGTTCCTACTGAGCACGCAGGCGTGACGTGACAAAGCCGCCTAGACCGACAGGTCCCGACGAAGCTTGGCAACGTGACCGGTGGCGCGCACGTTGTACTGTGCGACCTCGATCTTGCCTTTCTCGTCGACGACGAACGTCGAGCGGATCACGCCCTGAACGGTTTTCCCGTACATCGTCTTTTCTCCGTACGCACCCCAGGCCGTCAACACCTCGCGATCGGGATCGGACAGCAACGGAAAGGTGAGGCCCTCCGCGTCGCGGAACTTGGCCAGTTTGGCGGGCTTGTCGGGAGAAATCCCGACGACGTCGAGCCCGGCGCCGTTGAGTTCGGCGAGACTGTCCCGAAAGTCGCAGGCCTGCTTGGTGCAACCCGGGGTGGACGCGGCCGGGTAGAAGTACACGATGACCTTGCGGCCCTTGTAGTCGGCGAGCTTGACGGTGTTGCCATCGGCGTCGGGCAGACTGAACGCGGGGGCGGTGTCACCCACCTGCAGGCGGGGGGTTGGCGGCATGCGCGGTTATCCCTTCTTGTCGGCCGGTGCCGTCGACACGGTGCCGGCTGATCTAGGGTAGTGCGGCAGGGCAGCACGACATGGAGCGGCTTAGAGGAGCAAACAGTGGCGAACCGCGATCCGGAGACCATCAAGCAGGAGATCGACAAGGCTCGCGATCAATTGGCGTTGACTGTCGACTCGCTGGCCGAGCGTGCCAACCCGCAGCGGTTGGCTGACGACGTCAAAGCGGCGGTGATCAGGTTCGTCAAGAAACCTGTTGTCGCGGCCTCGCTCGCGGGTGTCGGAGCTCTGGTCGTCGTCGTGGCGATCCGACGGGTCAAACGCTGACGATCTTTCAATCAGCAGTTAGCCCAACGGCCGGTGCGGTGTGATCCGCCACCGGCCGTTGCCGTTATTGACGATCTTGTCTCAGCGCCGTCGGCCGAGCAGCAGCCAGTCGGTCAGCGAGAAACTCGGGGGATTGGCGACGCGTCCGAGGCGCCGGCAGCTGTGCACCATGAGCGGCTGGCCTGCAGCAACAAAGGAGGAGGTTGACGACGGCGTGGGGTCGGCGCCCCCGGCGGTGGTCATCAGCTAATACCTCGTATCTCGGCATCACTGCCGCGCAGTGCCGAATCGTCAGGACTCAGCTAACTTGATCTTAGCAGCTTGCCTGGTGGCTGACCAGCGTATGTAATCCGCTTCGCATTGTATGCAGTAACTTACGTAACCGTCAACGAATTGGTTGTCGTAAAACCTCGTCTTGCCGCATCCCGGTTAATAGCACATTCCATGGCGTGTCAACGGCTGTCTGGCGGAATGTAACCAAAGGCGTCCTCTGCAAATGAGGCGGACGCGTTGGGCGAGGCGGCGCACCCGGTTGCTTTGCCGGTGGTTGAGGCGGACGCCAGCGAACCCGTGGTATTTGAGAGTCGGGCAGTGCACCCACACCCTCCCTGCGGGCCGCCCGGTGCGACCCGCTAGGGTGATCTGCGAGTCCGGGTGCCCGGTGAGAAGTTTGCTGGGTGCGAGCCGCAGGCCTGCGGTGAAGCGGTTTGGCCAATTTATTGACACAGACATCAATCCATTGGCAAACCGGTGTTCGTCTGGTATGCACGGCTTTTCCGTCGATACGTGGCGAAGCGGCGGCGAGTCTAAGATTCGTCGCAGAATATTGTGTGAACGGCTCTTATTCCGAGATCGGTTGCTACCCCATAGGTGTACAGCTAAGGTCGGGATCAGGTCTGGGTCGGGGAGTCGGGCCGAGATCTGATCGGAACCGCAACACGAATGAATCGTGTGACTAGGGGGATTTTGCCGTGCAGCAAACGATCTGCGAATTTGCCGCCGTAATCACTGGTGCGACCACAGGCGAAGCCGGGCTCAACGTTCGCCGGCAGTAGACGGGCTGTTCGCAGCGGGTACCCAATGCGAGACGCCTTTCACACGATCCTGGAGGTCATATGGCACACGTGAGCGATGAAACCCTCAACGATTTGCGTAGGGAACTCGACCGCTTCAAGAGCGAGCAGTACCGCGATCGCGGCTACGCGGCGGCCCACCTGGCCGGCGCGGTGGAGATGTTGTTGGAAGAAGCCGAACAGAGCGTCGGCGACCATTATCGGGCCGGCTGAGCCGGCCGACGCCGTGCCTGGCCCGGAAACACCGAAGGCCAGGCATCGCATGCCTGACCTTCGGTATGTGGTGCGCCGTCAGGGTTTCGAACCCCGGACCCGCTGATTAAGAGTCAGCTGCTCTACCAACTGAGCTAACGGCGCGCGTGTGAGACAATAACAGGACTCGTGGCCAAGCGTGAAATCCGCTGGCCACGCGCCGTTAAGAGACGCTGTTGTCGGACTCTGGTCGCCGTAGCCCTTAGACTATTGCCAAGAATTGGTTGTTCGACAGCCAACGTTATGAGGGGTGGAGCAAAAATGGGGCAGGTGCAGACGGTGGCCCGTCCGCACCGGAATCTCTTCCGGTGGGCGATTGTCGCCATGGTGCCCGCTGTGATGGCTGGTCTTGTGGCCTGTGGGCGGGACGAGCCGGAGGGGCCGCCGCCGGTGATCACGGACAAGGGCACGCCGTTCGGCGATCTTCTCGTGCCTCGGGTGAACGCGTCGGTGACCGATGGGGCGGTCGGCGTGACCGTCGAATCTCCGGTCACCGTCACCGCGGAGAACGGTGTGCTCGGCGCCGTGTCGATGACCGACGAAGACGGTAACCCCATTGCGGGCAAGGTCAGCCCTGACGGCTTGACCTGGTCGACCACCGACCCGTTGGACTACAACGAGCAGTACACGCTCAACGCGTCCTCGCTCGGCCTCGGAGGCGTGGCCAACCGCAGGCTGACGTTCGAGACACACTCGCCCGAGAACCTCACCATGCCGTACGTGTTGCCCAACGACGGCGAGGTCGTCGGCGTCGGACAGCCGCTCGCGATCCGCTTCGACGAGAACATCACCGATCGGGTCGCCGCGCAGCGCGCCATCACCGTCAAGACGACTCCGGCTGTCGAAGGGGCCTTCTACTGGCTCAACAATCGCGAAGTCCGTTGGCGCCCCGCGCAGTACTGGAAGCCCGGCACGCGCGTGGACGTGACGGTGAACACCTACGGCGTCGAACTGGGTGACGGGCTGTTCGGCCAGGGCAACGTCGAAACTCACTTCACGATCGGTGACGAGGTCATCGCCACCGCTGATGACAACACCAAGACGCTGACCGTGCGCCGCAACGGTGAAGTCATCAAGACCATGCCGATCTCGATGGGCAAGAACAGCACGCCCACCAACAACGGCACCTACATCATCGGTGACCGCTACGAGCACCTGGTGATGGATTCGTCCACCTACGGCGTTCCGGTCAACTCGCCCAACGGTTATCGCACCGAGGTCGACTACGCCACCCAGATGTCCTACAGCGGCATCTACGTCCACGGTGCGCCGTGGTCGGTCGGCAGCCAGGGCTACAGCAACGTCAGCCACGGATGCCTCAACGTGAGCACCTCCAACGCGCGTTGGTTCTACGAGAACACCAAGCGTGGCGACATCGTCGAGGTGATCAACACCGTTGGCACGGTTTTGCCCGGCACCGACGGGCTGGGGGACTGGAACATCCCGTGGGAACAGTGGCGGGCCGGTAACGCCAGCACCTGATCGGGCCGCGTTCAACTACCTGTGCGGTAATCGACACACGTACCTTTCGCGGCGAATCTGGTTCTGTACCAGTTCGATACCGCGAAAGAGGCGACATGCCCGAACTCAATGACACCGTCACGGCCTACCTGAACACGTGGAACGCCACCGACGAAACCGACCGAAAGCAGTTACTGCACCAACACTGGTCACCGGACGCCACCTATGTCGATCCGCTGGCCGAGGTCAGCGGGCACGACGAGATCTCCGGGACCATCGCAGCTGTGCATACGCAGTTCCCGGGATTCGTGTTCACCCTTGTGGGTGAACCAGACGGTCACCATCGGCAGGTCCGCTTCCGGTGGGGCCTCGGTCCGCGCGGCGCCGATCCGCTGGTGATCGGATTCGATGTGCTGACCACCGATGGTGACGGCCGGATCCACACCGTGTTGGGGTTCCTCGACAAGGTTCCGACGTGACCGCTAGCGCACTGAACGGTCCAGGGCCGCAAGCGATTCAACGATGAACTCCTCCGGGAACGGTGGCATGCCACCGATCTGATCGGCGAAGCTCTGCGGCGTGTTGGTCCAGTCGTAGGTGAGGGTCACGTCGGTGCCCGAGTCGTTCGGCGACAGGTCGTAACGCCAAGTCCAGCCGCCCGGATCGTGATTGCCCGATTCGTCGAGTTGACCGGGCAGCCACTCGATGGCGCGGTCCTTCTCGAAATCGGTGACCAGATTGTGCATCACGTAGTGGCCACCGGCCGCGTCGAGGAACATGTTGATCGCGAAGATCTGGCCGGTCCCGGTGATGGGTTGCGGGTCGATGGCGTCGCGCACCCAATCACCGGGCTCGGTGTCCTGGTGGCGGGCCGGGTCGGCCAGGACTGCGAACACTTCGCTGGGCGGTGCGGCGATCGTGCGGGTGACGACGTAACGGGTGTCGGTCATGCGGTGTCCTCTCCGTAAAGGCGGGCGATGTCGGGGCTGTCGAGCCAGCCCGAATAGGTCGGTCGTTTCGGCCAACCCTCGGGCGAATCGAGCCACTCTTCCTGCCGGCCCCAGGGCAGCAGGTCGATGAGTGCGAATGTGTGGCTGAGCTGTTCGGTGCCGCGGCCGTTGGTGTGCCATGTCCGGTACACGGTGCCGCCGTCCCTGAGAAAGACGTTCACCGCGAAACCCTCATTGGGTGGGGCGTCGACGTCGGCTCCGAACGAGCTCTCCGACGACGAATACCAGTCCATCTTGTTGCCGACCTTGGCGCGGTAGGCCAGTGCCTCGTCGATCGGACCGTTGGTGACGACGACGAAACGCGCGTCGTAGTTGTCCAAGAAGTCGAGCCGGGTGAACTGCGATGTGAACCCCGTGCAGCCACCGCACTGCCATTCGGCGCCGTCGGTCCACATGTGGTGGTAGGTGATCAGCTGCGACCGGCCCGCGAACACGTCGACCAACCGCACGGGCCCGTCGGCCCCGATCAGCGTGTAATCCGGCAGTTCCACCATCGGGAGCTGCCGCCGGGCGGCCGCGATCGCATCGAGTTCCCTTGTGGCGGCCTTCTCGCGCTTGCGTAGCTCGTCGAGTGCGGCCCGCCAGGTCGCCTGGTCGACCACCGGGGGCATTCCCGTCGTCATCCCTACCTCCTCATCCCGCGGAGTCAACTGTCGTTCCCCTGTACTGACCCGCCACGCGACCGAAACTCATCGCGCACGGTACTGTCCGACGCACGAAGGGTGGCCTAACACTTTCACGAGAAAATGGAAAGCAGGTGGATCCAGAATGAGCGGCCAACGCACCGACGCCGCAGGATTGCGGCTCCTCGTCATCGGGGCTTCGTCGGGTATCGGACATGCGGTGGCGACGAGTGCTGCTCAGCGCGGCGCCAAGGTCGCGGTGGCGGCGCGTCGAATCGATCTGCTGAAGTCTTTGGCCGACGCTGTCGGAGGTTCGGCATTCGAACTCGACGTCGAGGATGCCGCTGCCATCAACCGGGTGGTCGGCGCGGCCGCAGACGCGCTCGGCGGTCTGGACGCGGTGGTGTTCACGAGCACGGTGGTTCCGTTCGCGTACATCGAGGACACCGACGTGGCGACATGGCTGCACGCGTTCAGCGTCAACGCCGTCGGCGCCAACAACGTGTTGCGTGCCGCGCTGCCGCACCTGACCGACAACGGCGTGGTGCTGATCGCCTCGAGTCACGATGTCGGCCGTCCGCGAGCGGGTGTGGCCGCGTACAGCGCCAGTAAGGCCGCGCTCGACGAGATTCTGCACTCGTGGCGCAGCGAGCATCCCGAGCTCTCGATCCTGCGCGTCGGTATCGGACCCACCGAAGACACCGAGATTTTGCGCGGCGCCGACCGTGACCTGCTGGCCCAGCTGTTCGAATCGTGGGTCGAGCACGGCCAGCTGCCCGCGCGGATGTCGGCACTCGACGACGTCGCCAACACGCTGGTGTCGTTGGTGACGAGCGCGCACGAAAATCCCAGTGTCGTCGCGGAATTCGTGCAACTCGCGCCGCGCATCAAGAAACCGTCGGCCGAGACGTCGTAGTTGAGGAGCGCTGTGCGAGGCCGACGCAATGGTCGGTCTACGCAACGGATTTCGACCATAACGTCGGTTTCAACGCTCGGGCTGCAGGCGGGCGACGCCGTCGCCGGTCAACTCGTCGGCGACCGCCGCGATCCGCCCCGTCATGGCCAGCAACAGCGCCTCGCCGCATCCCCGTATCTCGGCACCGCGTCCGCCGGCCCAATCGACATCCGTGGTGATCAGCCGCAATCCCCGCGTACGCCGGGCTCCGCCGATCACCGGACTGACCCGGGCGTAGGTCAGCGATGTCCGCAGCGCGTCGGTCGGGATGGTGCGGGTGAGGCCGAGCGGACGCCGGATGTCTTGCTGGTGGACCAGGCATTCGATCACCGCCACCCGCCCGCCGTAGAGCGCGCCCGCCCCGGACGGCTCACTGTCTCGCATGAGCGCGACGAGCCGTGCGGGGTCGACATCAGAGAGTGCCTCGAGGGCGCGGGCGTTGAGCTTGTCGACGTCGCCCCGGCACACGGTCATGTTCAGCACCAGCCGAGGGAGACTCTGCCCCAGGTAGGCGATCGTGTGGGCGGCCACGTCCCGCACGGTCCACCCGCCGCAGAGCGTGGAGGACTGCCACTGCGCAGGCGAAAGCCCGGCCAATAGTTCGGCGAACGCATCGCGTTCGGCACGCGCCAGGCTCCGGACGTCGTATGGCATGGGGTCAGTGTGCCTGATCGTGGAACGACCATCAGTTCGCGGCGTTTCAACGCATTCGGTCGACACGGCACTAGTTCCTGGCAAACAACAAGTGCGCTGTCGGTCTTCGGTTGAGGTAGGAGACGGTCGATACGCCGTGAGGAGGGATGTTCACAGCAAATGCCGGTAGGCTGCCGTCCAAAGAGTGGCCAGTTGGGGGATTGGCATGGCAAACGAGCTCGAAGTCAACGTTGATGGTCTGCGTATCGCGGCAGCCGCTAGTGAGATCGACGCAGCGACGATAGCGTCCGCCACTACCTACCGAAACACCTCGGTGCGACCAAGCAGCGCTGGTATCTCCGCTATCGAAGCAGCGGTAGCCTCCGTCCGACGCCGCCAAATCAGGTGGATTTCCGGGCAGGCCATCGACCTGCGCGAAGGTGCTGATAGTTACGACAGCGCGGACGAGGTCGGCGCTGACGCCATCACGAAAACCGTGTGATCGTCAACATGCCCGCCGGCTCTGCCTCTCAAGGAATTCCTTCTCGCACAGAGATCGAAGAATGGAACACGTCCGATCTTGATAGTGCAGCATCGAGCTGGCGGCAGCGGGCGATCGAATCGGAGGAAGTGTTTGAGCAACACCGCCAGAACATTCTTTCGCCGGGCGGCACGGATTGGGAGGGCAACGCCAAGGACGCTGCGTTGGACCGCGTTGCCTCTGATATCGGCGTCGTTCGAAGCCAAAACGTCGTGCTGCGCGAGGCCGCGGGAATCGCACAGGACGGTGCTCACGATATCCGGGCCGTACAACGCAAAGCGCTGGATGCGATCGCTGAAGCCGAGGCGGATGGGTTCAGGGTCGGTGCCGATCTTTCGGTGACCGACACGCGGCGAATGACGATCTCTACCATGGCGGCCCGGCAGACCGTTGCCACCGAGCACGCCGAGAACATTCGATGGAACGCCGAGCAACTTGCCAACACAGACCAGTTGGTTGGCCGACGCCTTCGGGCCAAAGCCGCTGAGCTCGAAGGTATTCGGTTCGACGGTGAAGACGACGGCGACGGCGCAGTTCACCTCGTGGATAACGAAATCAGGGAGAATCCGCCACTGAACTCCCCGCCATACCCGATGTATGACGTGATCGCCGACGCCACCGACCTTGACGGCAACCATGTTGTCCTGCGGCGTGGTTACTACGACGCAGTTACGGGAAGGGGATTCGGTTGGGATTAGGCGTACTGGAAGCACGGCATCATCAACCCTAATGTGTTCAAAGACCTAATTTCACACAGCCGACCAGTGAGCAACGACAACGGAACCCTCGTCTACGACGTTCCGATCAACCGTGCCCATTGCACGAAGGGTCCCTTCGGGATGATCGACTGTCAGGACACCGGTGAGAGCGTGACGATAAGAATCGTCGTGAACAGCAGCGAAGGAAATCCTGTGGTACCAGATGGCGGACAGAAAGGTGTGATCACGATGTATCCGCTTGCGGGCGGGAGCGGAGTCGTGGAAGTGCAACCGGGCTGGACGCTGACACCGCCGTGGGTGAACAACAATGTCCCGATCAACTGAGGCCACCCCCGCCGAGCGCGAGTTCGCTGCCGACGTGCTGAGAAACTTGTTGCGCCGCATCGACTCTGAGAACCAGAAGCACGAACAGCAGACGGTTCTTGTCTCGCACGCTTGGACCGAGGGGGCGATGTTCTACGTGGTGTACAGCGCTCCGCCGTCCGACATCACGTGGGGATTGACACGTGACACCAGGGAGTCGATCGTCGACCTCGGTCCATGGACCGATCTGGATGAGGCAGTGCTCTACTACTACCTGTTGGATTTCGAGGAGAATTGGCCGGGTCGTTTCTCTCGTCAGCCTGGAGAGCCAGACGTCATCCGCTGGTCGGGGGACCTAAGCGAGGACCTTGTAGAGCACCCGTCAGATATTCCCGATGGCTATCGTCATTCACCGTCGGCAGGAGATACGGCCGTGGAGTCCGAGCCGCCTGGGCAAGGGCCTGTCACAAACGAACCTCGCCAATACGGCGACCCGCTGTAGCACTGTCTGTCATCGCACCCGAAAGTACGGATGCAATCACACAGGTGCCGCGCTATGTGGCAAGCGCATGAGCGGAACCCGTTGACCGGACCAAAACAAAGGTGGGGGCCGAAAACGGCCCCCACCTATTGGGGTGGCTGACGGGACTCGAACCCGCGACAGCCAGGATCACAACCTGGTGCTCTACCAACTGAACTACAGCCACCATCGCTGCCAAGCCTATCGGCACAAGCAGCGTCGTAGATACTAACCGCTCGGACGCTCTACAGCCGAATCGGTTGTCGTCGCGTCGGCCGACCGTGGCCCGAGCTCGCTCGCGATCGCGGCGATTTCGCTGGTAGAAGGCCCGGGCTGGGGGACGAACGCGGTCGCGCGGTAGTACTTCAGTTCGCGGATCGATTCGTGGATGTCGGCGAGCGCGCGGTGGGCGAGGCCTTTTTCGGGCTGGCCGAAGTAGATGCGCGGGTACCAGCGCCGGCACAGCTCCTTGATCGAGCTCACGTCGATCATCCGGTAGTGCAGATAATCGTCGAGTTTGGCCATGTCACGGGCGATGAACCCGCGGTCGGTCGCGATCGAGTTGCCGGCCAGCGGTGCGGTCTTGGCTTGTTTGACGTGGCCGCGGATGTAGTCGAGGACCATCTCCTCGGCCGTGGCGAGGTCGACGGTCGACTTCCGCACTTCCTCGATCAGCCCGGATCGGGTGTGCATCTGCTTGACGACGTCGATCATCGAGGTCAGCGCCTCGTCATCGGTGTGGATCACTACGTCCAGGCCGTCACCGAGGATGTTCAGATCCGCATCGGTGACCAGCACCGCGATCTCGATGAGACGATCGGACTTGAGGTCAAGGCCCGTCATCTCGCAGTCGATCCATACCAGTTCGTCTCGCACGAAGATCCACAGTATGCCCACGCCCGCCAACCAGCCGCCCATACCCACCGGTTGACGACTAATGTCAGATGCCGACTTGATCGCGCAAACGGGAGGACGCGGCATGACGACCGAATCGACAGCAAACCCCGCGCAGCAGATCGCTGCCGGCTACGCGGTCGAAGGCCAGGCACTGGAACTGGGCACTGTACTCGTCGACGGAGTCGCCGACCCGGCCGCCCAGGTGCGCATCCCGCTGGCCACCGTCAACCGGCACGGGCTGATCGCCGGCGCGACCGGTACCGGTAAGACGAAGTCCCTGCAGGTGATCGCCGAGCAGCTGTCGGCCGCGGGCGTCCCGGTGTTGATGGCCGACGTCAAAGGTGACCTGTCGGGCCTGTCGAAGCCGGGGGAGACCAACGAGAAGATCGATGAGCGCGCCAAAGACACCGGCGACAGCTGGGCTCCGACGGCGTTCCCGGTCGAGTTCCTGTCGCTTGGCACCAGCGGGATCGGGGTTCCGGTGCGGGCCACCATCACCAGCTTCGGCCCGATTCTGCTGTCAAAGGTGTTGGGGCTCAACACCACCCAGGAATCAACGCTGGGCCTGATCTTCCACTGGGCGGACCAGAAGGGCCTGCCGCTGCTCGACATCAAGGATCTGCGCTCGGTCATCCAGTTCCTCACCAGCGACGAGGGCAAGCCCGAACTCAAGGCACTGGGCGCGGTGTCGACGACGACCGCCGGCGTCATCCTGCGCGCGCTCGTCAACCTCGAAGCCGAGGGCGCCGACACGTTCTTCGGTGAGCCAGAACTGGAACCGAAGGATCTGCTGCGCGTGGACGCGCAGGGCCGCGGCGTCATCACGCTGCTTGAGCTCGGTGCGCAGGCCGCGCGGCCGGTGATGTTCTCGACGTTCCTGATGTGGGTTCTGGCCGATCTGTTCACGACGCTGCCCGAGGTCGGTGACGTCGACAAGCCGAAGCTGGTGTTCTTCTTCGACGAAGCCCACCTGTTGTTCAACGACGCGTCGAAGGCATTCCTCGAACAGGTGGAGCAGACCGTCAAGCTGATCCGCTCCAAGGGCGTCGGGGTGTTCTTCTGCACCCAGTTGCCCACCGATGTGCCGAACGAAGTGCTGTCGCAATTGGGGGCGCGGATCCAGCACGCGTTGCGCGCCTTCACACCTGACGATCAGAAGGCACTCACCAAGACGGTGCGCACCTACCCCAAGACCGATGTCTACGACCTGGAGAAGGCGCTGACGTCGCTCGGCATCGGTGAGGCCGTCGTCACGGTGTTGTCGGAGAAGGGTGCGCCGACGCCGGTCGCCTGGACCCGCATGCGGGCGCCGCGCTCGCTGATGGACACCATCGGGCCTGAGGCCATCACGGCCGCGGCCAAGGCGAGCCCACTGCAGGCCACGTACGGCCAGACCGTCGACCGGGATTCGGCCTACGAACGGCTGGCCGCCAAGCTGGCCCCGCCGCCCGCCGAGGGTGGCGACGCCGGCGGGTTCGCCGGTGTCGAGGCATCCGGTGACGTGGCACCCATGCCGGCACCGGCTCAGCCGGAGGAGCCTGGCTTCTTCGACAAGATGATGTCCAGCCCCGCGTTCAAGAGTGCGATGCGCTCGGCGGGCACCGTCATCGGCCGCGAGATCACGCGCAGCATCTTCGGGACGGGCCGCCGTCGCCGCTGACCCTTGCCGCGGAACTGCATTCCCGGTCGTTGAAGCTGACGTTTGACGACCGGGAATGCAGTTCCGGCGAAATAGAACTAGCCCCCGCCGAGCTTCTTGTAGACGGCGCCGACGATGGGGGTGACGATGGCCCGCGGCGCATAGCCGCTGGCGACCGACATCGCCTTGGACGTCACCCCGGGCACCACGCGCATCTTGTTCTGTTCCAAGCCATCCAGCGACAGCTTCGCGGTGTACTCGGTCGAGATCCACAGGAAGTCCGGGATCAGTTTCTCGACGAGCGACTGCTCGGACGCGTCGGGCAGCGTCTCGCGAACCGGTCCCGGCGCGAGCAGCGTGACATGCACGCCGTCCCGCTTGAGCTCGCCGCGCAGCGACTCGCTGAACGTGTTGGCGAAGGCCTTGGACGCGGCGTACGTCGCGTTGTTGGGGATCGGCGAATTGCCCGCCGCCGAGCCGGAAATCAGGATGCCGCCGGCCTTGCGGGCCACCATGCCGGGTAACACCGCGAGGACAAGGTCATGTACGCCAAGGACATTCAGCTGAACCTGGGCCTTCTCACCGGCCGGGTCGAGGTCTTTGACCGCACCGAACGTCGCGGTGCCCGCGTTCGCGCACAGGATCGAGATCTCGCGCGTCGACAGCTCATCGCACAGTTCGGTCCTGGCCGTCGGGTCGGCCAGGTCGACCGCGCGCACCTCGACGGTGACTCCGTAGCGCTCGGTGAGCCGCTGCGCCAGCGCGGTCAGCACATCCTCGCGCCGCGCGGTGACGATCAGGTGGTGACCCCGGGCGGCGAGCTCGGTGGCCAACGCTTCGCCGATGTTCTGCGAGGCGCCGGTTACCACGGCACGGGCGTTCGGATTGGGAGCGGGTACTGGCATCCCGCAATCGTAGAAGCCATAGGGTGGCGGTCATGACCAACCCCGGCCGGGCGCGGGTGCTCGCATGGGCATTGTGGGACTGCGGCGCGACCGGCCTGAACGCGGTCGTCATCACGTTCGTGTTCGCGGTGTACCTGACGGGGACCGTGGGGGCCGACCTGCCAGGAGACACGACCCCGGCCAGCTGGCTGGGCCGGGCGATGACGATCGCGGGTCTCGTCGTCGCGTTACTGGCGCCTGTCACCGGAATCTGGGTCGACTCGCCGCTACGGCGGCGCCGAGTGCTCGCGGTGACGACCGGTGCCGCGGTCGTGTTGACGGCGGCGATGAGCCTGATCCGCGACGATCACCGTTATCTGCTGCCGGGACTGGTGTTGTTGGCGTGCACGGCGGCGTGCAACGAGCTGGCGACCGTGCCCTACAACGCGATGCTGAGGCAGTTGTCCACCCCGGAGACATCGGGGCGGGTGTCCGGGCTCGGTCTGGCGTTGGGTTACGCAGGCAGCGTCGTGCTGTTGCTGCTGGCCTACGTCGGGTTCATCGCCGGTGACGGCGACACGCGCGGGCTGCTCGGCATCCCGGTGGCGGACGGGCAGAACGTCCGCGCGGTCATGTTGCTCGTCGCGGTGTGGTTCACCTTTTTCGCGCTGCCGCTGTTCATCGTCGTGCCGCGGGTGACCGACGCGGGGCCACCCGAACGGGTCGGGTTCCTGGGCGCCTACCGCAAGCTGTGGTCCGAGGTCCGCGGGGAATGGGAGCGCGACCGCCACGTGGTCTATTACCTGGTCGCCAGTGCGGTTTTCCGCGACGGGCTGGCCGGTGTGTTCGCCTTCGGTGCGGTGGTCGGCGTCAACGTCTACGGCATCTCGGACGCGAACGTGCTGCTGTTCGGGATCAGTGCCTGTGTGATCGCGGCGCTCGGAGCGGTCACCGGCGGGCTACTCGACGATCGACTGGGTTCCAAACCCGTCATCGTCGGATCGCTCGTCAGCATGATCGTGGTGGGACTCACGCTGATGGCGCTGTCCGGGCCGGTGGCCTTCTGGGCGTGCGGGTTGCTGCTGTGCCTGTTCATCGGGCCGACGCTGTCCGCGGCGCGTAACCTGATGTTGCGCATGTCGGTCGAAGGCAAAGAGGGCGTGGCGTTCGGTCTCTACACGACCGTGGGCCGCGCGGCGTCGTTCCTGGCGCCGTGGCTGTTCTTCATGTTCATCGACATCTTCGGCACGGACCGGGCCGGCTTGGGCGGCATCATCGTGGTGCTCGTGGCGGGCTTGGCCGGCATGCTCGCGGTGCGCACGCCCGCCCGGGCGGGCGTCGAATCCCGTACCCGCTAGCCCGAGCCCACGCAGATCGTCAGGCCCGACCCGGTGCGATGCTGCGTCTGGACTCCGTTGACCGAAACGGTGCACGACACCTCGGGGCCGAAGTTGAGCACGCTCACACTGGCGGTTTCACCGGCAGGCTCGGCGAGCTCGACGGTTTTGCTCCAGGGCAGCAACACGTTGAACTCCGTCTGGAACATGTTGCCGGTGTCCAGGTAGGTGATGTTGATCGCCCGGCCTTCCCCGGCGACCTCATACGTGACCGTCTCGGTCGCTCCAGGTGTCGTCGTGCCGGTGGGCGGGGTGGGCGGTGGGACGGGTATCGGCCGCGGGGCGCGCGATGTCGTCGTCGGCGGAGTGGTGCTCGGGGTGCTGAAGCTCGGTTCCGGGGCGATCGGCGGTGCGACGACGGTCTCTTGCCGCGAACCGTTCGCGATCACGAGGGCGATGACCAAACCGACGACGATCAGTACCGCGAGCGCGGCCAGCACCCACAACCACATGCGGGGTTCGCGACCGTCGGGCTCCTGCTGCTGCGGCGGCTCACCGGGTGGCGGATACCCCGCGCCGTACTGACCGGTGGCGTACGGGTCGTAGCCGTAGGGCGGGTACGACGGGAGCTGACGGGTGGTATTCGGCGCAGCGGGGTAGACGCCGTTGTACGGCGGCTGGTTCGCATACGCCGGATCCGGATAGTCCACGGGATAGCCGGAACCGAGCTGTTGGGTCGGTTCGGACCCGTCACGGCGTGGTGAATCAGTCATGCCCACCTCATGGCTGCAGGGTACCTGTGCGGGTGCTCAGTGCGCTGCGACCGAGGTGGGTCTGGATACCCTTCCAAGGGGTGACACAGGACGGAGGGAGGCTAGTGGCTTCGGCGAATCGGCACGTGCGGGTGAATTACGGCGCGTCGCTGTCCCCGGATGCGACGGCGTTCGCGCACCTGGTCGACGACGGCGGCTATCCACGCGCCGTTCAGCGGTTCCTGCGCGGCTGGCGGGCGAGTTCGTCGCGAGACGTGGAACTTCCCGTGGCCGGTGCGGTCACGCGGGTGATCCACTCTGCCGATGGCCATTGGCTCGCGTGCGAGGTGTCCCCGGAGGGCGGTACCCGTAGCCAGATCTGGGTCGTCACCACCGATCCCGATGATCGTGACGCACGTCGCATCGACTCATGGCCGGCCGACGCCGCCGAGGGCACGGCAGAGCTGATCGGGTGGGACGGCACGCAGGTAGCCGCGATCCTGACCGGTGACGACGGTGTCGGCAGCTCGTGTCTGATCGATCCGGCGACCGGCAACGTCGTTGTCCTCGACCGCCGGTCGGGCGGCAGGCTGGTCGACTCCTGGGCGGGTGCCTCGCTCGTGCGCGTCGGCCCGCGCGGCTACCGCGAGCTGATCATGCTGTGGGGCCAGACCGAGATGGCGCTGCTGCCGTACGACCCGGGCTCCACGACCGATGTCGGCGTCATCCTGGACGACCACCAGCCCCGGCGGTTGCGCAGCGGTTTCGAAGGCGATGCGACCACGCTGATCGAGCCCGCCAAGATGTATGGCGCCGGCAGCACCGATGGCTATGTCCGGGCATTGATCCGCAGTGAGAACGGGGCAAGCCATGCGCGGCTGCTCGAAGTCACGGTCACCGCCGACGGTGTGTCCTACCACGTGGTGGCCGAGCGTCCGGGGTACGAACTCGACGAGTTCGTCGTGAGCGACGATCTGTCCACCGTCGCACTGTTGTGGAACATCGACGGCTGCAGCGAGTTGCAGATCCTGCAGTACGCCGATGAGACGCTGTCCGAACCGATTCCGCTTCCCGGGATGGTGGCCAGTGAGCTGAGCATCAGTGCCGGCGGCTCCATGGTGGCGCTGACCGTTCAGGGCCCGTCGCTGCCGCCGACCGTCGAACTGGTCGATCCGCGCACGCGCGAGTGGGAACGGATCGACCGGGAACCGAGCCACGGACCACTCACCGGCACACCGACTTTGGCGCGGATCACCGCGCGCGATGGGCTGGACCTCAACGCGTGGCTCTACGAGCCGGACGTCGAGCCCATCGGGGCGATGATCTTCCTGCACGGCGGACCGGAAGGTCAGTCCCGGCCCGACTACAACGAGTTCTACCCGAAGCTACTGGATGCCGGTATCACGGTGCTGACCCCGAACGTGCGTGGATCCGGGGGATTCGGCCGGGCTTTCATGCACGCCGACGACAAGGAACTGCGCTTCGCGGCGATCGACGATGTCGCGGACTGCGTGCACTATCTCGTCGAGCGGGGCCTCGCGCGGGCCGATCGCATCGCCTGCAGCGGTTGGTCCTACGGCGGCTATCTGACCCAGGCGGCGTTGACGTTCCATCCCGAGCTGTTCGCCGCCGGGATCAGCATCTGCGGCATGAGCGATCTGAATACGTTCTACCGCAACACCGAACCCTGGATCGCCGCCGCGGCCTACCCGAAGTACGGGCACCCCATCGCCGATCGCGAACTGCTGGAGCGGCTTTCGCCGTTGTTGCGGGCGCATGCGCTGACCGCGCCACTGCTGCTGGTACACGGTGCCAACGACACCAACGTGCCGCCTAGCGAATCGCAGCAGATGTATGACGCGCTGCGTGCGCTCGGCCGCGATGTCGAGATGCTGGTATTCGAGGACGACGGTCACGAGATCATCAAGCGCGAGAACCGGGCAATCCTCGTCGACGCCATGGCGCGTTGGCTCACCAAGGCGTTCAGCGGCTAGACCGTCGCGGTCAGGGCGGCGATCGTCATGCGCCGCAGCACCTCGCGCGATTGTGCTTTGGGCGCAGCGGGTCTCACGCTGTGCGGCGTGGAGTTGAGCAGGCCGAAGGCGGCGTGTGCCATCACCCTGGCGTCGTCTTCGGGCAGGTCCCGGTCGAGTCGGGTGAGCACCGATACCCAGATCTCGACGTATTGGCGCTGAGCCCGGCGCACCTGCCGCTTGGCGGCGTCGGGCAGGTGGCCGAGGTCGCGATCCTGGATGCGGATCAGATCCGATTCCCCGAAGGCGAAATCCAGATGGAAATCGACCAGGCCGTCGAGCGCCTCGGCGGGATCGTCGGTGCGTGCGATGACTTCGCGGGCGCCGGCGAGCAGGCGGGTGCTGATACCCACCAGGAGTTCGACGAGCAGGGCTTCCTTGTTGGGGAAGTGCCGGTAGATCGCCGGCCCGCTCACGCCGACGGCAGCGCCGATGTCCTCGAGCCGGACCGCGAGGTATCCGCGTTCGGCCACCAGCCGTTCGGCGGCGGTGATCAGCTGGCTGCGGCGATCCGACTTGGCCTGGCTGCGGCGCGTCACGGCGCTGGCGGACATGGCGTCTCCGGAGGGTAGACAACTCGGTTAATCGTGACTAACATACCACGAGTTAGTCGCCATTAACTCAAATGGAGCTGCATGTCATCGCACCGCGACGAGCATCTGGCGTTGGTAGCCCAGCTGCGCGCCAAACTCGCCACCGCCGCCCTCGGCGGGCCCGAGCGGGCCCGCGAACGCCACGTCAGCCGGGGCAAGTTGTTGCCACGTGACCGCGTCGACGGCCTGCTCGACCCGGGCAGCCCGTTCCTGGAGATCGCTCCGCTGGCCGCCGACGGCATGTACGACGACGAATGCCCTGGCGCCGGGATGATCGCAGGTATCGGGCGCGTGTCGGGCCGCGAATGCCTGATCGTCGCCAACGATGCGACCGTCAAAGGTGGCACCTACTACCCGATCACGGTCAAGAAGCACCTGCGCGCACAGGAGATCGCGGCACAGAACCGTCTGCCGTGCATCTACCTCGTCGACTCCGGAGGCGCCTTCCTGCCGCGCCAGGACGAGGTGTTCCCGGACCGCGAGCACTTCGGCCGGATCTTCTACAACCAGGCCACCATGAGTGCGGCGGGCATCGCGCAGATCGCCGCGGTACTCGGTTCGTGCACCGCGGGCGGCGCCTATGTGCCTGCCATGAGCGACGAAGCGGTCATCGTGCGCAACCAGGGCACGATCTTCCTCGGCGGCCCGCCGCTCGTGAAGGCCGCGACCGGGGAAGTGGTGACCGCTGAAGAGCTCGGCGGCGGTGACCTGCACTCCAAGACCTCCGGAGTGACCGACCATCTGGCCCATGACGATCGCGACGCGCTGCGCATCGTGCGCAACATCGTGTCGACGCTCGGCCCTGCCGAGGCCCCGCCGTGGAACGCCGAGCCGACGGTCGACGCGGTCGCCGACCAGACCGAGCTCTACGACGTCGTGCCCGTCGACGCGCGGGTGCCCTATGACGTGCACGAGGTCATCACCCGCATCGTCGACGGCGGGCAGTTCAACGAGTTCAAGGCCGAATACGGCGCCACCCTGGTCACCGGGTTCGCCCGCATCCACGGCCACCCCGTCGGAATTGTCGCCAACAACGGTGTGCTGTTCGGTGAATCCGCGCTCAAGGGAGCACATTTCATCGAGCTGTGCGACAAGCGCAAGACACCGCTGCTGTTCCTGCAGAACATCTCGGGCTTCATGGTCGGCCGTGACTACGAGGCGGGCGGCATCGCCAAACACGGCGCCAAGATGGTCACCGCAGTCGCCTGTGCGCGGGTGCCGAAGCTGACCGTGGTCATCGGCGGGTCCTACGGCGCGGGCAACTACTCGATGTGTGGGCGCGCGTATTCGCCGCGGTTCCTGTGGATGTGGCCCAACGCGCGGATCTCGGTGATGGGCGGTGAGCAGGCCGCGTCGGTGCTGGCCACGGTGCGCGGCGAGATGACCGACGAGCAGGCCGAGGAGTTCAAGGCGCCGATCCGCGCACAGTACGAACACCAGGGCAACCCGTACTACTCCACGGCGCGGCTCTGGGATGACGGCGTGATCGATCCCGCGGACACCAGAACCGTGCTCGGGCTGGCTCTTTCGGTTGTGGGCCAGGCTCCGCTCGAGCCGGTCTCCTACGGCGTATTCCGGATGTGAGGCATGAGTTCTTCGGTATTTGACACTGTCCTGGTGGCCAACCGCGGCGAGATCGCCGTTCGCGTCATCCGCACGTTGCGCGCCATGGGAATTCGTTCGGTCGCGGTGTTCAGTGACGCCGATGCCGGTGCGCGCCATGTGGCGGCCGCCGACGTCGCGGTCAACATCGGCCCCGCAGCGGCCCGGCAGAGCTATCTCAAGATCGACGCCGTCGTCGACGCCGCCCGCCGTACCGGAGCGCAGGCCGTGCACCCGGGGTACGGATTCCTCTCCGAGAACGCCGATTTCGCGGCCGCACTGCAGGACGCCGGCATCGTGTTCATCGGACCGCCCGCATCGGCGATCGCGACGATGGGCGACAAGATCGCGGCCAAGGCCGCCGTGTCGGCCTTCGGGGTGCCCGTCGTCCCTGGCATCTCACGTCCCGGGCTCACCGACGATGACCTTATCGCCGGGGCCGAAGAGGTCGGCTACCCCGTGCTGGTCAAGCCGTCGGCAGGCGGCGGCGGCAAGGGCATGCGGGTGGTCGAACGGGCCGCCGACCTGCCCGCCGCCCTGGTCAGTGCCCGCCGCGAGGCCGGCGCCGCGTTCGGTGACGACACGTTGTTCCTCGAACGATTCGTGTTGCGGCCCCGCCACATCGAAGTCCAGGTGCTCGCCGACGGTCACGGCAACGTGATTCACCTCGGCGAGCGGGAATGCAGCCTGCAGCGGCGCCACCAGAAGGTCATCGAGGAGGCGCCCTCTCCGCTGCTCGATGCGCCCACTCGGGCCAGGATCGGCGCCGCGGCCTGTGACACCGCGCGTAGTGTCGACTACACGGGTGCCGGCACGGTGGAGTTCATCGTCTCCGCCGACCGGCCCGATGAGTTCTTCTTCATGGAGATGAACACCCGCCTGCAGGTCGAGCATCCGGTGACCGAGATGGTCACCGGCATCGACCTGGTCGAGCAGCAGATCCGCATCGCCGGCGGCGACAAACTCGCGATCGACCAGGACGACATCGTCATGACCGGTCACGCCGTCGAGGCCAGGGTCTACGCCGAAGACCCCGCCAACGGATTCCTGCCGACCGGAGGCCCGGTGCTCGGGCTCGGTGAGCCGACCGGGGTCGGGGTGCGGGTCGATTCGGGGCTCGCGGCGGGCATGGTGATCGGCAGCGACTACGACCCGATGCTGTCGAAGGTCATCGCCCACGCCGACGACCGAGCGGCCGCGCTGCAGCGGCTCGACCGGGCGCTCGCCGACACCGCGGTGCTCGGCGTCACCACCAACACCGAATTCCTGCGGTTCCTGCTGGCCGATCCCGACGTTGCGGCCGGGCGGCTCGACACCGGTCTGCTCGATCGGCGCGCACCGGACTTCACCCGGACCGCTCCCGGAGATCAGGAGCTCATCGCCGCCGCGGCCTACAAGTGGGTTCGGCACTGGACCGCGGCAGGCGACGATCTCTGGCGGCTGCCGTCGGGCTGGCGATTAGGCGAACGCGCGCCCGCGGTCTTCCGCCTGCGCGCGGCCGAGCGTACCGATCACGTGTACCTGACCGGCACACCCGGCCACGCGACCGCCACCGTCGAACACGGCGAAACCCACACGGTGAGTGCCGCTCTCGGCGACGGCCGGTTGACCCTGACGCTGGACGGGCTCCGCACCGACTACCTCGTCGCGGTGACCGACGGCCAGATCTGGCTGTCCGGCGGTGGGCGCACATTCCTCGTCGAGGAAGTACGCGAGGCGCCCGTTCGCCCCGACGACGAACACAGCGGCGACGCCGAACTCGCCAGCCCCATGCCGGGTTCGGTCGTCGCGGTGGGAGTTGACAGTGGTGCCGAGGTGGCCGCCGGAACCGTCGTCGTCACCGTCGAGGCCATGAAGATGGAACACGCGTTGACCGCACCCGTTGACGGTGTGGCCGAACTACTCGTCGCCGTCGGCGACCAGGTCAAGGTGGGTCAGCCGTTGGCCCGAATCACCGCTCGCACACAGGAGAACGAATCATGAGCGACTTCTTGTCCACCGGAACGCTGCCCGACCACTATGAACAGTTGGCCAAGACCGTCCGCGACTTCGCGCAGAGCGTGGTCGCACCCGTCGCCGCGAAACACGATGAGGAACACTCGTTCCCGTATGAGGTCGTGGCGGGCATGGCCGACATGGGTCTGTTCGGTCTGCCGTTCCCCGAAGAATACGGCGGGATGGGCGGCGACTACTTCGCGCTGTGCCTCGCCCTGGAGGAACTCGGCAAGGTCGACCAGAGCGTCGCCATCACGCTGGAGGCCGGTGTGTCGCTCGGTGCGATGCCGGTGTACCGCTTCGGCAATGACGCACAGAAGCAGGAGTGGCTGCCGCTGCTCGCGAGCGGCAAGGCGTTGGGCGCGTTCGGCCTGACCGAGGCCGGTGGCGGCAGCGACGCCGGCGCTACGAAGACCACCGCGCGCCTCGACGACGGTCACTGGGTGATCAACGGCTCCAAGCAGTTCATCACCAACTCGGGTACCGACATCACCAAGCTTGTCACGGTCACCGCGGTGACCGGCGAGAAGCCCGACGGCAAGAAGGAGATCTCGTCGATCCTCGTGCCGGTGCCGATCGAGGGCTTCACTGCTGAACCGGCTTACAACAAGGTCGGCTGGAACGCCTCGGACACCCACCCGCTGAGCTTCGACGACGTCCGGGTGCCTGCCGAGAACCTGCTCGGCGAACGCGGCCGCGGCTACGCCAACTTCCTGCGGATCCTCGACGAGGGCCGCATCGCGATCGCCGCCCTGTCGGTCGGTGTGGCGCAGGGCTGTGTCGACGAATGTGTCCGCTACGCCAAGGAACGCCAGGCATTCGGCGCGGCCATCGGCACCTACCAGGCGATCGCCTTCAAGATCGCCAGGATGGAGGCGCGTGCGCACACGGCCCGCGCGGCCTACTACGACGCCGCCGCGCTGATGCTGGCCGGCAAGCCGTTCAAGAAGGCGGCCTCGGTGGCCAAGCTCGTGTCCAGTGAGGCCGCGATGGACAATGCGCGTGACGCCACCCAGATCTTCGGGGGCTACGGCTTCATGAACGAGTACCCGGTGGCCCGGCACTACCGTGACAGCAAGATCCTCGAAATCGGGGAAGGCACAACGGAAGTACAGCTCATGCTGATCGCGCGGGAGGCGGGCCTGTGACCGAACCGAGAATCGTCGAGCAGCGGGGGCTGTGGTTCGAGGAGTTCGAGACCGGCGTGCGCTACCTGCACCGGCCCGGGCGCACGATCACCGAAGCCGACAACGTGCTGTTCACCACGCTCACCATGAACACTCAGGCGCTGCACCTCGACGCGGCCTTCTCCGACGCACTGCCGCCGTTCAACCAGCGGCTGGTGAACTCGATGTTCACGCTGTCCACGCTCGTCGGACTTTCGGTCGCCCAACTGACCCAGGGCACCATCGTCGGCAATCTGGGATTCTCTGAAATCTCGTTCCCCAAACCGCTTTTCCACGGTGACACGCTCTACGCCGAAACCGAGATCACCGACAAGCGGGCGTCCAAGAGCCGGCTTGGGGAGGGCATCGTGACCTTCGCCCACACCGGCCGCAATCAGCACGGCGACATCGTCGCCACCGCGTCGCGCAAAACCATGGTTCGGATGCGTCCGGCGGAGGAGGCATAGTGGCACTGGCGAATACCGGACCCGGCTGGCTGTTCTGCCCGGCCGACCGGCCAGAGCGGTTCGAAAAGGCCGCGGCGGCAGCCGATGTGGTGATCCTCGACCTCGAAGACGGCGTCGCGGCAAAGGACCGGGAGGCCGCGCGGCAGGCGCTGCTCGAAACCCGGCTCGACCCGTCGCGCACCGTCGTGCGGGTCAATCCGACCACCACGCCCGACCACGAACTCGACTTGAAGGCAGTCGCGGCCACCGACTACACGACGGTCATGCTCGCCAAGTCAGAGCACCCCGACCAAGTGCGGGCGCTGGCGCCGCTGGACGTCGTCGTGCTCATCGAGACACCGCTCGCCGCGCTCAACGTCGTGTCGCTGGTGCAGCCCGACAACGCGTTCGCGGTGATGTGGGGAGCCGAGGACCTGTTCGCGGTCACCGGCGGCACAGCAAACCGGCGTGACGACGGCAGCTACCGCGACGTCGCCCAGCACGTGCGGTCACAGACACTGCTGGCGGCCAAGGCGTACGGCCGCATGGCGCTCGATTCGGTGTACCTCGACATCAAGGATCTCGACGGGCTGCGCGCCGAGGCCGACGACGCGGTCGCGGTCGGATTCGACGCCAAGGTGGCCATCCATCCGACCCAGGTCTCGGTCATCCGGGCGGCGTACGAGCCGACGGCTGAGCAGGCCGAATGGGCGCGACACGTACTCGCCGAAGCTCGCGTTCAGCGGGGCGTGTTCCAGTTCGGGGGCATAATGGTGGATGCCCCAGTGCTGCGACGTGCCGAGCGGATTGTCCAGCTAGCGCCACACCCAGGCGACTAGCCGGCGGCCCCTCACCAGGGGTTTTGTTCGTACCGCCGCTGCGCTGAGCACCTCACGGAATGACGGCGCAACATGCCGTCACCGACAAGGAGGCGGTATGGCCATCGGTGTTGAGCCTGTTGAGCTCGAGCTGGATCCGGTGCGGCTTGTCGATGCCGACGGATCACCCACCACGGAAACTCGCTACAGCCGCGAGCTACCTCCCGAAACTCTCGCGTGGCTCTACGAGTCGATGGTCGTCACGCGCGACCTCGACACCGAGTTCGTCAACCTGCAACGCCAGGGTGAGCTCGCGCTGTTCGCGTCGTGCCGAGGGCAGGAGGCTGCCCAGATCGGTGCGGCAGCATGTCTGCGCAAAACCGATTGGCTGTTTCCGCAATACCGCGAGATCGGCGCGTTCCTCCTGCGCGGCATCACCCCGGGCCAGATGGGCGCGGTGTGGCGCGGCAAATGGCACGGCGGCCTCGAGTTCACCAGCAAGTGCGTCGCGCCCATCGCCATTCCCATCGGGACCCACGGGCTGCACGCGGTCGGCGCGGCGATGGCCGCGCAACGGCTCGGTGAGGATTCCGTGACGGTCGCCTTCCTCGGTGACGGGGCCACCAGCGAGGGTGACGCCCATGAGGCGCTGAATCTCGCATCGGTCTTCGGCGCGCCGTGCGTGTTCTTCGTGCAGAACAACCAGTGGGCCATCTCGGTGCCCGTCAGTCGACAACAAGCCGGACCTTCGATCGCGCACCGCGCCATCGGGTACGGCATGCCCGGCATCCGGGTCGACGGTAACGACGTACTGGCCTGCTATGCCGTGATGGCCGAGGCCGCCGAGCGAGCCCGCCACGGCGGCGGGCCGACCCTGATCGAGGCGATCACCTACCGGATGGGACCGCACACCACGTCCGACGATCCGACCCGGTACCGCTCGACCGACGAGGTCGACGAGTGGCGAGCCCGCGATCCGATAGCGAGGTACCGAACGTATCTGGAGTCAGTCGGTGTCTGGTCGGAGCGACTGCAGGAGCGGGTGGCGGCGCGATCGGTGCGGCTGTGCGCGGAGCTGCGGGAGGCAATCGCCGGAGCGCCCGACTTCGACCCCGCCGAGATGTTCGACAGCGTCTACGCCGAGATCACCCCGGATCTGGCGCGGCAACGCGATCAGCTGGTCGCGGAACTGGCGAAGGAGGCATGACATGACCCAGATCATCGACCGGCCTGCCGCTCAAGGTGATTCGCCCGAGCCATGGGGTCCGATCCTGACGCAGGTGCCGGTTGCGACCGAGCTGACAATGGTGCAGGCGATCAACCAGGCCCTGCACGACGCGATGGCCGCCGACGACCGCGTGCTGGTGTTCGGTGAGGATGTCGCCACGCTCGGCGGGGTCTTCCGGGTCACCGACGGCCTCACCGAAACCTTCGGCATCGAACGGTGTTTCGACACTCCGCTGGCGGAGTCGGCGATCATCGGGATCGCGGTCGGATTCGCGATACGGGGCTTCGTTCCCGTTCCCGAGATCCAGTTCGACGGGTTCAGCTACCCGGCGTTCGACCAGATCGCCAGCCATCTGGCCAAGTACCGCATGCGAACCCACGGCGATGTCGACATGCCGGTGACCGTGCGAATCCCGTCGTTCGGCGGGATCGGTGCGGTCGAACATCACTCCGAATCCACCGAAAGTTATTGGCTGCACACCGCGGGTCTCAAAGTTGTGGTGCCCTCGACGCCGAGCGACGCGTACTGGCTGCTGCGACAGTCGATCACCAGCCCGGACCCGGTGATGTTCCTGGAGCCCAAGCGTCGCTACTGGGCCAAGGAACCCGTCGACACCGATACGCCGGGTCTGCCGATCGGGCGGGCAGCGGTGCGGCGCACCGGCACCGATGTCACGGTGCTCACCTACGGCGGGCTGGTCGCGACTGCGCTCAACGCGGCGGAGCTGGCCGCCGAACGTGGCTGGCGTATGGAGGTCGTCGACCTGCGCTCGCTCAACCCGCTCGATTTCGACACGGTCGCCGATTCGATTCGTCGCACCGGCCGCGCCGTCGTGATGCACGAAGGCCCGCGGACGCTGGGCTTCGGCGCCGAACTGGCCGCACGGATATCTGAGGAGCTGTTCTACGATCTGGAAGCTCCGGTGTTGCGCGCCACCGGTTTTGACACTCCGTATCCGCCGGCCAGGCTGGAGAAAGTGTGGCTACCCGGCGTCGACCGGCTCCTCGACTGTGTCGAGCGCGCCATGGGGCAGCCGTGAGCGCCAAGGAGTTCCTGGTTCCCGACCTCGGCGAGGGACTCCAGGACGCCACCATCACGAGCTGGAACGTGGCGGTCGGTGACACCGTCGAGCTGAACCAGACGCTGTGCACGGTGGAGACCAACAAGGCCGAGGTCGAGATTCCGAGCCCATACGCCGGGCAGGTACTCGAACTCGGTGGTGCGGCCGGCGAGACGCTCGCCGTCGGCTCGCTGCTGGTGCGCATCGGCACCGTTGAAAGCTCGGCAAGCCCGGTACCTGCGGCCACGAATGGCACTGGCGCGCACCGCAAACCGGTGCTCGTCGGCTACGGCACCGACGACGCCATGGACGTCAGCCGCCGTGCGACGGCGCCGTCCACGCCACCGACCGTGCGTGCCAGGGCCAAGCCACCGGTGCGTAAACTGGCCGCCGAACTGCATGTCGACCTGGATGCCCTGAGCCCGGGATCCGGTCCAGAAGGCATCGTCACACGCGATGATGTGCTCGCCGCCGCAGGCAGCTCGGAACTGCGTACTGTCGGTGGGGTGCAGGCGGAGATGGCGCGCCGAATGGCGTTGTCCCGGCACGAGATTCCTGACGCCCATGCCCGGATCGACGTGGACGGCGCGGCGCTGCTGCGGCTCCGGGATTCGATCCGTGCCGCTGATGCCGAGTTGCCGGTCACGCCGTTTGTGCTCACGCTGAGGTTGCTCACCATCGCGCTGCGCCATCATCCGATCTTGAACTCGACCTGGGTGGAGACCACCGGTGGCCCGCAGATTCATCAGCACCCCTCGGTGCACCTCGGGTTCGGCGTGGCCGCGCCGCGCGGCCTGCTGGTACCCGTCGTGCGGGACGCGGACCGCCTCACCACGCGGAAGCTCGCCGGCGTCGTCGCGCGACTGGTGGAGGGCGCCCGGGCCGGCACGCTCAAACCGCCCGAGCTGACCGGATCGACCTTCACGGTCTCGAACTTCGGCGCGCTGGGAATGGACGACGGGGTGCCGGTGATCAACTACCCGGAGGCCGCGATCCTCGGAATGGGGTCGCTGAAACCGCGGCCGGTCGTCATCGACGGGGCGGTGGTTGCGCGGCCGACGATGTCATTGACCTGTGCGTTCGACCATCGCATCGCAGATGGCGCGCGGGTGGGTGCGTTCTTGCGCGAGTTGCGGCAGTTGATCGAAGAACCGGAACTGGCGCTGCTCGAGCTGTAGTTGAGGTGCTACTTGCGTTTGGCGGCGGCCAAACGCTGTGCGAACTCAGGCGATTCGATCGACCGTGCCTGCGGGCCGAGTTCGGTGTCCACGGCGATGCGGTGCTGATCCGAATCGACGACGCCGGGATTCGCGGTGGCCCGCATCGACGCCTTGGTGGCCAGTACCACCTCGCGTGGCGCACCGGCCGGCCCGGCGGCGAGTTCACGTGCGGCGGCCACCGGATCGTCGGCGACGCTGAGCGCGAGGCCGTGGCGCACCGCCGCTTCGGCATCGAATCGCATGCCGAACAGCAGCGACGCCCGGGCCACCTGGGGACCCACCGCGCGCTGCAGCATCCACGTCGCGCCACCGCCGGGATGGATGCCGAGCTTCTGGAACCGTGGATCGAACAACGCGGCCGGCCCGGCGATACGCACATCGGCGGCCAGCGCGAGGTTCAGGCCGGCCCCGACCGCCGGGCCGTTGACCGCCGCGATCGTCGGCAACGAACAGTGGGCAACGGCAAGGAAGCCGTCGTAGATCTTGCGCAAACCCTCCTCGGTCGCCGCACCGAGCGCCGTGAGGTCCGCGCCCGCGCAGAACGCTTTGCCTGCGCCGGTGACGATGACTGCATGTACACCCGAATTGGCTTCCGCTTCCTGCACCGCGGCGCGCAATGCGGCCGACATCTCGAACGTCACGGCGTTGCGGCGGTCGGGATCGTTGACAGTGAGCACTGCGACACGGTCGACAAGATCGACCAAAACGGATTCTGACACGGCACTGAGCCTAGTTCCCGTTGCGCCACCGCAGTAGGTAGCGGTAGTACAGGGCACGCCGAATCGTGGCTCCCGGCAGAATCGCGTCGGCGGCACGGCGGATCTCGTCGAGGCTCTCCGCGGGCTCGGCGACGGTCACGCCGATGTCCCTCGTCTCGCGATGCCACCACGAACCCGCCCGGGCCGCCGGCAGGCACAACGCCGACCACAGCCAGTCCCGAACCGTCTTGTTGGCCGACAACCCCACCACTGCGATCTCACCCGACGGAGTCAGCAACCCGCGCGCCTTCGTGAGCGCACCGCGCAGATCCATGTGGTGCAGGCTTGCCACCATCGTGATGAGGTCGAACCGGCGTGGCCCGGGATCGAAGTCAGCGAAACCGGCTTGGGTGACGGTCGTGTGGGGGTGGTCGGCAAGTCGGCGCCACGCGCGTTGCAGCGCCGCGGGTTCCGGGTCGATCGCGGTCACCGAGCGCGACACCGGAGCCAACCGCTGTGCCAACAGGCCGTCGCCGCAACCGACGTCGAGAACGTCACCGCGCCGCTGCGCGGCGATCTTCACCAGCCACGGGTGATAGGCGGCGTTGTGATTCCAGTACGTGTCGCTCGGTGGTGTCACCCCTCCGACTGTGCCATCAACCACGGGTGAGATTTCACCTGGCCGTCAGCTGCCGCCGGACACATCGCGTATACCGTTGGGGGACAATGTCTTTATGCTGGATACCCGTCCCGACCAGGATGCGCCGGAGCGGACGCCATGGCACGAGTCGGACTGGGCCATGGTTGTCGCGGGCATCGGTGGTCTGCTGGTGATCGGCGCGCTCGCATTCGCCGTCTTCATGACATCGCACCAGTCGACGCTGCCGGTGCCGCCGCACGAA
Source organism: Mycolicibacterium wolinskyi (assembly GCF_002101965.1). Classification (GTDB taxonomy): domain Bacteria; phylum Actinomycetota; class Actinomycetes; order Mycobacteriales; family Mycobacteriaceae; genus Mycobacterium; species Mycobacterium wolinskyi. Next base: position 36,317 of record NZ_LQQA01000009.1, on the reverse strand, counting down.
ACGACGACGTCCACGCTGACCACAGCGTCGACGACACGACACATCCTGACCTCGTCGACGACACGTCCGACTCCCGTGACCACCAGCGAGCTCACCCAACCGGCGATCGTGCCGCCCGCACCGGAAGAGCCGCCGGCAAGCACGTCCGAGCCCGCGACCACCACGATGACGAACCCCTACGCGACGACGACCGTCGCGAATGCGGGGGCCGTGTGAGGACGCACGGCGGTCCGGCCGGCTCCTGCAACCAATGCCTGGTCACAGGAGCGGCCGGTTGGCCGGTCACGGGATGGGCGGCGGCGCCTGCGGTGCCGCCGGGTCGGCGGGCGGCGCGGGCTCGGGCAGGTATTGCACGAGGCCCGGTGGGACGTTGGTTCCCGGCGGTGGTGCCGTGCCGGGCAGGGGCTGACCGAGCTGCTCCTTGGGAAGCTGGCCGAGCAGCGAACCCCGGAGGTTGCCGTTCTTGTACAGCTCGTGCAACTGCTTGATGTAGTCGATCCCGGAGATGTCGGCGTTTTCCTGTCCGGGTGCCACGCCCACCACCGACCCCTGGCCGGGGGCCGAGGGTACTTCGTTCTGCGGCAGCACGTAGCCGTTGTTGAACGCCCTCAGGTTGGGCGGCGTGCCCGGCGGCCCGCCCGGAGACGCGTTCTGGGCCAGCAGACTCTTGGGGTCGAGGGTCACACCTTCGGGAAGGCCGAGCGGGCCTGCGGTCGGCGTGCCGGTCTGCTCAAGCAGCGCAAGTCCGTTGGGCCCCAACGGAGCACCGATCCCGGGCACTGTCGGGCCGGGCGGGGGCGGTGGTGGCGGTGGCGCGTGAACCGCCGGATTGGCGGGTGCATCCGGGGCCGGTTCGGCGCCGGCGGCCGCCGCTGAGGCGACCGCCGCCCCGAGAGCCAGGATGCCGGCCGCCACGACGCGGTGTGTCGGCTTCACGGGGTTACCTCAGACTGCCTTGGTGATGCCGTAGTACGCGACGACGTCGTCGGTGTCGGTCGTCGAGCTGGTCAGGATCGCGTAGGACCGCAGGAAGGACTGGCCTGCGCAGCCGTCGAGCTTGATGTGGACGTCTTTGATCGTGACGCGCACCGGTGCGGCCTTGAAGGACTTCTTGGTCACCGAAACGTTGTTCACGGTACCGGGCTTGAGGTGGATTTCGAGGGTTCCGGACAGCGGAACGCTCAGTCCGGTCGGGATCAGGCCGCCGAGCGTGGATCCGGAGGTGCTGAGGCCGACCGAGCCGATCAGTCGGACCTGGCCGAGCTCGATACCGCAGCCGATCTGGTAGCCGGTGTCCAATGTTCCGCCGGTAAGGGTGGATTCGCCCGAGCCCGACACACTGCCGGTGAAGGTGGCCGCGACCATGTACTCGCGCGAGGACACGGCGGTGGTCAAAGGCGCGACGGGCAATTGGCTTTCGTTGGATGCCGCGACCGTCAGAGTCCAGCCGTCAGGAGTGGTGACCACGCCCGGCGCCGCGGACGCGACGACGCCATTGTCCGGGGGCGGCGGAGCGTCGGCCACCGGTGCGGCGGGATCCGGTGGCGGAGGTACGGGTTCGGCTGACGCAAGCGGAGCCACCGCGATGGGGGCCAACATGCAGACTGCAGCCAGTTTGGCAAAACGATTCAACATGCGTGAACTTGCGCCTCTCATGGGTCTGAATCCACTGGATCGACGAATTGTCGGAGAAGCCAAGGGATTCAAGGAATCTGTCGCGACGAATCATGAACGGATGGCATTGCGAGACGGTGAACTGTCGGGCAACAGATCGGGCCGCGCGACCGTCCAATGGGCATGCTGGAGCTGTGATGTTCCTGCAAACGCACTGGGGCGGGCGGTAACCAACATGCCCGACCGGATATTCCTGAATATCAATGTATTCAAATACGACCAACAAAAAGCGTGGTCGAACCAGGCAAACCCGGCTCGACCACGCTTTCCGAATCTTGGTGTGTGTCAGACGGCCTTGGTGACACCGAGGTAGGTGATGACGTCGTCGGTGTTCTCGGTCGATGCGGTGAGCGTCGCGTACGAGCGGATGAACGACTGGCCGGCGCACTGGTCGAACTTGATGCGGACACCGGTGATGGTGACGCGGGTGGAATCACCTTTGAAGGTCTTCTTGTCGATGGGGACGATCGTCACGGTGCCCGGCTTGAGGTACACCTTGCCCTGAAGATTGATACCGGTACCGAAACCCACATCGGTGGCCGCGCCGGTGAACGGCACCCTGATGGAGGGGGAAAAGCTTGCGCCCGGGTTGATCTCGGTCTCGTCCGAGACGATTCCGCAGCCGATCTGCTGGCCGGCTTCGAGCGTCCCACCGGTCAGTTTGGTCTTGCCGGAACCGGTGATCGTGCCGGTGAACGTGCCCGCCACCAGGTACTCGCGCGAGGACACCGCGGTGGTCAGCGGCGCCACCGGCAACTGGCTCTCATTGCTGCCCGTGACGGTCACGTGCCAGCCGTCGGGGGTATCGAGGACGCCCGGAGGGGCCGACGGCACTGCGCCGGTGTCCGGCGCGGGCGGTGCCGGTGCGGCGACCGGCGCGGCGGGATCCGGTGGCGGAGGTACGGGTTCGGCTGACGCAAGCGGAGCCACCGCGATCGGGGCTAACATGCAGACTGCAGCCAGGGTGGCAAAACGATTCAACATGCGTGAACTTGCGCCTCTCATGGGGACTGAATCCGCTGGGGCCGACACAACTTCGGAGAAGCCAAGGGATTCAAGGGATCTGTCGCGACGAATCATGAACTGATCGCATTTCGAAACGGTGAACAAAGCGCCAACACATCGCGCCGCATTCCCATCTGGCAGGGTTTTCCGGAAACTGTGAGCTTCCTGGTAATTGCCTGCGCACCAACGTAATACATTCAATTGTGGGGTCTGAGGCCCCGGACATGCAATGGACGGCAGGTTGAGCGGGAGCATTTGCCGGTCGTTCACCTTTGAGACACATGTTGCGCCGACGGTATGGGAGCAATGGCCGGCGATGCCCGATTGCGTGTTGTCAGTTGGATTTTTGGAGGACTAGGTGAGGTCGTCAAACCTGTGTGGGCGAGGTCTGGCGGTGCTCGGTGTCGCACTGGGCATCGGAATCGCAGTGGGGCCAACGGCGTCTGCCGATCCCGACGCGGTCGTTCAGACCGAGGCGGGCGCGGTTGCCCCCGCGCCTGCAGCACCCGCCGCACCGGTGGCTGTTCCGGATCCGACGGCTCCGGCGCCCGATCCGATGGCCGCGGGCCCGGTGCCTGCCGGTGACGCCAGCCCGGCAGCGGTCGCGGCGTGCTCGCTTTTCGCCGAGGCGGTGGACAACGCATCGGTGTTCTACGGGGATTTCGCGGACACGATCGACGGCAGCACCCGTCCGGACTACTCGGACCCGATCGTCAGTACCACCAACGTGAGCGGTCGTACCGCGCTGCGGGAATCGGCTGCGAAGGCGATGAATGCGGCTGGGACACCGGGGTTGTCACCCGATATCGCCGGCCCGATGCGTGCCTGGTCGGTGGACGCGACCAAGCTGTTGCTGAAGATGGGGTTGCGGGGCAGCGGGGACACGCTGAATGTGACGGCCAGCGAACTCAACGACGATGCCCACAATGCCCAGATGGCGTGCGCGCTGGCCGGTACGCATGCCTGAGCGTCGCCTGCTGCGCTGTGTGACCGCCTTCCTGGCCCTGCTGATCACGCTCACCGGGTGCGCGGGACACGGCAACGTCGATGCGGAGCCCACCGTTGTCGGCGACGCCGATCTCAACGGACTGCTACTCAGCACCGATCAGATGAACACCCTGATGGCGACCACCGGGATGACGCCGCATCCGATGGTGACCACGATGGGCGATCACCGCAATCTGCTGCCCAACCTCAATTGCCTTGGGGTATGGCAGGTTAACGAGGCGGCGATTTACGGCGACGGGTGGGACGCGCTGCGTCAGCAGCTGTTGCGTTCACCGGATACCGACAACTGGGACAACCTCGTCGTGCAATCGGTGGTCTCCTACCCGTCCGAGCAGGATGCCCGTGACTTCTATCGGGAGTCGGCCGATCGGTGGTCGAAGTGCGCCGGCCACAACGTCAACATCAATCTCAACGGTCAGCAGTTACCCAAGTGGAGGAGTGGGGCGCTGGCGGAGACCGACACCGAGTTGTCGATGCCGTTCACGCGTGGAACGGGTGTGCAGACGCGGTCATGCCAGCGTGTGTTGGCGGTAGAGGCGAACGTGATCATCGATGTCCAGGCCTGCAAACCCGCGTCGGAAACCGTCACTCAGGCGGCGATGGTCGCGGACACCATCAAGGCGTCGCTGCGCAGGTAGCGCTTTGCAGCCGCCGACCGTGGGGCCTGTGCACACCATCGGGCCAAATTCCGTGCTCCAGGCCCACGCTCGGCGACAAGTGAACGAGTCAACGGCCCGTCGACCCGTCGATGAGCTCCCGCAGGATGTCCATGTGTCCCGCGTGGCGGCCGGTTTCTTCGATCATGTGCGTGAGTGCCCACCGCATGGATGGCGGTTGGCCTTGACGGGTCGGACGCGCGCACGGTGACTCCAGATCGGCGCAGGACTCGATCGCCTCATTGGCCTGGGCGGTAACCCGTTCGTATTCAGCGGTAAGCGACTGCACGGTGCTGTCGGCGGCAGCGTGGAACGTCGCGGGCCAGTCGGCGACCGCCTCGCCCAGGAACGTGAACCGCTCGACGTTGACCAGATGGTTGAGCAGCCCGAGGAGATTCGTCCCGGACGGGACTCCGGGTTGGCGCACGAGCGGTTCGGGCGCGCCCTGCACCTTCGCGATCACGCACTCGCGCAGGTAATCGAGGAATCCGAGTAGAACTTCGCGTTCGCTGCCGCCCGTCGCGGGCGGTGGCATGTCTTTTCGCCGCCGTGCCATGAGACGACAGTAGCCACTCCGCGGCGCACCGCGAACAAGTCATGACACTTGTTGGAACAGCCGCAGTGCCGCGCGGTCGACCTTGCCGTTCATGCTGAGCGGGATACGGTCGAGCACGATGATCTCGTCGGGACGCATCGGCGGATGCAACCGGGTGGTCAAGTACGCACGGAGCTCATCGATGTCGATCCCGTTGTCGCTCTTGGCTTCGACAAAGGCGACGAGGCTTCCCTGGCCGCCGGCGACGGTGGGCGGTTTGTACACCACGACAGCTTCTTCGACGGCCGGATGGTCATGGATGGTGGCCTCGATCTCCGCCGGTTCGATCCGCAGACCGTTGATCTCGATCTGTGAGTCGTACCGCCCCAGCCACACGAAGGTGCCGTCGATACGCCGGCGAACGAGATCTCCGGTGCGGTAGTACCGCGACGCGGGAATTGGATCGAATGGGTTGTGTCCGAACCGTTCCGCTGTCTTGCCCGGCAGATTGCAATAGCCGCGGGCAAGTCCCGCACCGCCGATGAACAGTTCACCGACCTCGCCCGGTGCCACCAGCTCGCCGTCGTCGCCGACGACGTATGCAGTGACATTGTCAAGGGGCGTGCCGATCGGCATCAACGCTTCGTCACGCAGATCGTCCCGCGCTGCGGTGAGATACAGGAGCGAGGTCACGGTCGCTTCGGTCACGCCGTAAGCGGCGACCCACCAGACATTCTCGGCGCCCGGAAGCGACATCCACTCCTCGAACTTGGCGGTGTAGATCTTGTCGCTGCCGACGATCACCAACCGCAGCGTATGGGGTACCGCAATGCCGGTCTGCTGCAGATATGTCGTCCACCGGTGCCATAGCGGCGAGGAGATGTTGAGCACGGTGTAGCCGTCGTCGAGGATGTCCTCGGTGAACTCGCGCATCGACGGTGACCGGTGCGGCGCGTCCACCAGCGTGCACCCCGACACCAGCGGCGGCAGTATCTCCTCGGTGGCCATGTCGAAGGCGGCGGGCGCCATCATCGGCAACCGGTCACCCGGCCGCAGCTCAAGGTGCTTGCGCATCGATGTCGCATGGTTGCTCACCGCGGAGTGTGTGATCAGGACGCCCTTGGGGCGACCGGTCGAGCCTGACGTATAGGCAACGTACGCGAGGTTGTCGGGAGCGACGCCGGCAGCGGGGACCGGGGTCGTAGCGCGTGAAAGTCCTTGCGTGAGATCGGACATCAGCACCGTCGTGCGTTCGCCGGTCAAGCTGCTCGGCAGCGGAATGTCGGACAGGATGCACATCGGATCGCTGTCGTCGATCATGTAGCGCACGCGCTCAACCGGCAACTGCGGATCGAGCAGTAGATACGCGCCGCCTGCCTTCAGTACGGACAGCAGCTGGACCACAGTGGTCAGCGAGTCATGCGCCCAGCAGCCGACCACGGTTTCGGGATGCACTCCGCCGAGTTGAAGCCGGTATGCGATGGCGTCGGTGAGTCGATCGAGTTCGGCGTACGTGTAGGCGGTCTGGCGGCCGATTATCGCGATGACGTCCGGGGTGCGGAGCGTTTGCGCCCTGAACATTGCATGGATCAGCACTGATGTCCTTTGATGCGGAGATTTTGCGCACGGGAAGTCGTGGTGGCGGAACTGCGAATTCTCGCCAAATGGCATCCGCTCGTCCCATACCGGCCCGGCGGTCGAATGCGGAATATGAATTACGGATGGTCCTCGATATTTCGACGTCAAAGGCCGGTGTCGAGGTAAAAGTCAGCTGTCAGGTGCGGACAGCCCGAGAGTGGTTACCGACTCTGCACGCGCGTGCTCCTTGTGCCACACGGAAACTGACAACGCTACCGTAGCTTAGCCGGTGACTTTATGTCGAGTATCGAGGCCATTCGCTACCGCATCTAATTCGCCTTGCTAACGATTGGTCTTTTTGGTGCTTTACAGCAATTCATCAGGCAGCAGAGCGGCGCGTTTCCAGTGCATGAAATGAAAGGGTGCCGGTGCTTCAGCAACAGGTCGGACAATTTCTGTCAGGCTCAACAAAAGGTATATACCGTCAGTCGCGGGCTCGCGCCCCGCGGTCGAAGGTGCGGATTACCGCGGGCGAGACCGGACCGATCCGGCGCCCAACGTTGGCTTGTGTGCGAGATTTCGCCGAAATGTCGCACACAAGCCAACGCTCGCCGGCCAATGCACATGAAAATGCGCCCCCGGCAGGGATCGAACCTGCGACCAACCGCTTAGAAGGCGGCTGCTCTATCCGCTGAGCTACGGAGGCAGCGCCGGATGAGTGTATCGTGCCGGGCCCCGCGCCCCGCCACCTGTGACACCCGGGAAAGCCGACCCGTGACCATCGGTAGCGGACTAGCGTGGACGCTGCACTTGGCGGCCAGGTGAGGGGAGAGGGACCACGCTATGAGCGACGTGCCGGAGCTTGACGCGGCCGGACTGCCCGAGGAGCTGAGTGCAGTCGACCAGCTGCTGCATCGCGGGGAGGCCAACCCCCGGACCCGCTCGGGCATCATGGGCGTCGAGATCCTCGACACCACTCCGGATTGGGAGCGGTTTCGGGATCGCTTCGACATCGCCTCGCGCAAGGTCCTGCGGTTGCGCCAGAAGGTCGTCATGCCGACCCTGCCCACCGCGGCACCGCGATGGGTCGTCGATCCCGACTTCAACCTGGACTATCACGTACGCCGCACGCGCGTACCGGAACCGGGCACCCTGCGCGAGGTCCTCGATCTCGCCGAGGTGGCGATGCAGTCCCCGATGGACATCTCGCGGCCGCTGTGGAGCGCGACTCTCGTCGAAGGCTTGGCTGGTGGACGCGCCGCCACGATCCTGCATCTCAGCCACGCCGTGACCGATGGTGTCGGTGGTGTCGAGATGTTCGCCAGTATCTACGATCTCGAGCGGGATCCCGAACCGAAAGCGCCGCCGCCGCTGCCGATCCCGCAGGATCTGTCTCCCAATGACCTGATGCGGCAAGGCATCAACCGGTTGCCGGGCTCGATCGCGGGCGGTCTGCTCGGCGTGCTCGGAGGCGCGGCCCGTGCCGCCACCCGCGTGGTGCGCGATCCGGTGTCGGCGGTCAGCGGCGTTGTCGATTACGCGATGTCGGGTGCACGGGTGATGGGGCCGGCCGCCGAGCCGTCGCCGCTGTTGCGACGACGCAGCCTCGCGTCGCGCAGCGAAGCGATCGACATTCCGTTCAGCGATCTGCACCGCGCGGCCAAGGCCGCCGGCGGGTCCATCAACGACGCGTATCTGGCCGGCTTGTGCGGTGCGTTGCGGCGCTACCACGACGCCAAGGGCATTCCGGTGCAAACGCTGCCGATGGCGGTGCCGGTGAACCTGCGATCCGAGGACGACGCGGCGGGCGGCAACCGGTTCGCCGGGGTCAACCTGGCGGCGCCGATCGGCATCACCGACCCCGAAACGCGTATCAAGGCCGTGCGATCCCAGATGACCAGTAAGCGGGAAGAGCGGGCCATCGATGTGGTCGGTGCGATCGCACCGGTGCTCAGCCTGCTGCCCGACACGTTCCTGGAGTCGATGGCCGGTTCGGTGGTGAACTCCGACGTGCAGGCCAGCAACGTCCCGGTTTTCGCGGGGGACACCTACATCGCCGGGGCAAAGATCCTGCGGCACTACGGCCTCGGGCCGTTGCCGGGGGTCGCGATGATGGTCGTGCTGATCTCGCGATCGGGCTACATCACGGTCACCGCTCGCTACGACCGGGCCGCCATCACCGACGAACCGTTGTTCGCCCGGTGCCTGCTGGAAGGTTTCGACGAGGTGCTGGCACTGGGCGGCGACGGCCGCGCGACGCCCGCCTCGTTCACCGCCCCCACCACGGACGGGAGTTCCGCGCAGTGAGTTCAGCAGGGACACCGGGCAATTCGAGGCAGATGCGGTTGCCGGGCACATTGGCCGAGATCGAGGCGAGCCCGGAGGGACCCGAGATCGGCGCGTTCTTCGATCTGGACGGCACCCTCGTGGCCGGCTTCACCGGGGTGATCATGACGCGGGATCGGCTGCGGCGCCGGCAGATGGGCGTCGGCGAGTTCATCGGAATGGTCCAGGCCGGGCTCAATCACCAACTGGGTCGCTCTGAGTTCGAAGACCTGATCGGCAAGGGCGCCAGGATGCTGCGCGGCAACTCGCTCAGCGATCTCGACGAACTGGGGGAGCGGCTGTTCGTCCAGCATGTGCAGAGCCGCATCTATCCCGAGATGCGCGCGATGGTGCGTGCGCACATGGAGCGCGGTCACACCGTAGTGCTCAGCTCGTCGGCGTTGACGGTCCAGGTCGAGCCGGTCGCCCGGTTTCTGGGCATCGACAACGTGCTGAGCAACAAGTTCGAGACCGACGACGAGGGCTTGATCACCGGCGAGGTCAAGACGCCGATCATCTGGGGGGCGGGAAAAGCCCATGCCGTACAGAAGTTCGCGGCGGCCAACGGCATCGATCTGGCGAAGAGCTACTTCTACGCCGACGGCGATGAGGACGTCGCGTTGATGTACCTCGTGGGCAATCCGCGTCCCACCAACCCGGCGGGGAAACTGGCCGCCGTTGCCGCCAAACGCGGTTGGCCGGTTCTCCGGTTCACCAGTCGTAGTGGCAGCAGTCCGATAGCGCAATTGCGGACGGTGGCAGGTGTGGCGTCCCTCATGCCCGTGGCGGCGGGTGCGATCGGCTGGGGGCTGCTCAATCGCAATCGACGCAGCGGCGTCAACTTCTTCACCTCGACGTGGAGCCGGGTGCTGCTGGCGGCCACCGGTGTGAACCTCAACGTGCTGGGAGAAGAGAACCTCACGGCGCAGCGGCCCGCGGTGTTCATCTTCAACCACCGCAATCAGGCCGATCCGATCATCGCCGGGACACTGGTGCGCGACAACTTCACCGGGGTCGCCAAGAAGGAACTGTCCAACGATCCCCTGGTGGGCACGCTCGGGCGGGTGATGGATGCCGCGTTCATCGATCGCGAGGATCCGCAGAAGGCCGTCGAGGGTCTGCACAAGGTGGAAGAGCTTGCGCGCAAAGGCTTGTCGATCCTGATCGCCCCGGAGGGCACGCGGCTGGACACCACGGCGGTTGGGCCGTTCAAGAAGGGCCCGTTCCGCATCGCGATGGCCGCGGGCATTCCGATCGTTCCCATCGTGATCCGCAACGCCGAGGTGATCGCCGCCCGCGACTCGAGCACGTTCAACCCCGGCACCGTCGATGTCGCGGTGTACCCGCCGATTCCGGTGGACGACTGGACCGTCGACAATCTGGCCGAACGCATCGACGCCGTCCGGCAGATCTACCTCGACACCCTCAAATCCTGGCCGCACGACGAACTTCCGCAGTTCGACATCTACGCGCGGCCCAAGGCGGCCAAGAAGGCGCCGCGTAAAGCCGCCAAGAAAACGCCGACGAAGGCCGGCCCGAAGCCCACCCCGAAGGGCCGGCCGTGAGCGTCCCCACCGACTATTTCGCGAGCTTCACCACGACCGACGACGCGCTGGTGCTGGCTTCGGTGTCCTCGCAGGCCGAATTGCAACTGCTCAACGACTGGCTCAAAAAGCAGCGGCAGGAGCATCCGGACTCCAAAGTCGAGGTACTGCAACTGCCTGCGGCCGACGAGCCGACGCCGGGCATGCTGGCCCGGCTGGTCGAAGAGCTCGAGGCCGACGAAGACCGGCTCGTTGTCCCCGTGCGCGTGTTCTGGGTGCCCGCCGGGTTGCCCACGCGGCTGAAAGTGGTCGCGTTGATGTCGGGCCGCGACACCTACCGGCCGCCCGAGATCCTGCAGCGCCGGATTCTGCGCAAAGACCCGGCACGAGCCAGGATGGTGGCCGGCGAACCGGCCAAGGTGTCCGAGCTGCGCAAGCAGTGGAGTGAGACGACGGTCGCCGAAAACCCAAGAGAGTTCGCGCATTTCGTGCTTCGTCGGGCTGCGCTGGCGATCGAACGAGTGGAGCTGAGGCTGCTCGGGCCGGAATACAAGTCACCGCGGCTGGTCAAACCCGAGATGCTGGCATCGGCCCGGTTCCGGCAAGGGCTCGAACAGATTCCCGGTGCGACGGTCGAGCAGGCCGGCGAGATGCTCGACGAACTCGCGACCGGATGGAGCCGGTTCTCGGTCGATCTGATCCCGGCGCTGGGCCGCGCGATCTTCAGCCGGGGCTTCGACCCGCGCATCGACTACGACCGCACCGAGATCGAGGCGATGCGCCATGCGCTGGAGTTACATCCGGCGGTGCTGCTGTTCTCGCACCGCTCCTACCTCGACGGCGCGATCGTGCCGGTCGCCATGCAGGAGAACCGGCTGCCGCCGGTGCACACGTTCGCCGGCATCAACCTGTCATTCGGCTTCATGGGCCCGCTGCTGCGGCACTCCGGGGTCATCTTCATCCGCCGCAAGCTCGATGATCCGCTCTACAAATACGTGCTGCGGCAGTACGTCGGCTACATCGTCGAGAAACGGTTCAACCTCAACTGGTCCATCGAGGGCACCCGGTCGCGGACGGGAAAGATGTTGCCGCCCAAGCTCGGACTGCTCGCCTACGTCGCGGACGCCTACCTCGACGGTCGCAGCGACGACATCCTTCTGCAGCCGGTGTCCATCAGCTTCGATCAGCTGCACGAGACCGCCGAATACGCCGCATACGCCCGCGGCGGGGAGAAGACACCCGAAGGCCTCAGCTGGCTCTACAACTTCATCAAGGCCCAAGGTGAACGCAACTACGGCAAGATCTATGTCCGGTTCCCCGAAGCGGTTTCGATGCGCGAGTACCTCGGTGAACCGCACGGCCCGATCGCGCGGGACGCGGCGGCCAAACGCCTGGCCATGCAGAAGATGGCGTTCGAGGTGGCATGGCGGATCCTGCGGGTGACCCCGGTCAACGCCACCGGTCTGGTGTCCGCGTTGCTGCTCGCCACGCGCGGAGTCGCGCTCACGCTGGATCAGCTGCACCACACCCTGCAGGACTCGCTCGACTACCTGGAACGCAAGAACACCCCGATGACCAACAGTGCGCTGCGGCTCCGCACGCCCGACGGGGTGCGTTCGGCGGTCGACGCCTTGTCCAACGGTCACCCGGTGACTTTGGTCGACGGCGGACGTGAACCGGTCTGGCGCATCGCCCCCGAGGACGAACTCGAAGCCGCGTTCTATCGCAACTCGTTGATCCACGCGTTCCTGGAGACGTCGATCGTCGAGCTGGCACTCGCGCACGCCGCGCGCGTCGAAGACGATCCGCTGCAATGCTTCTGGACGCAGGTGATGCGGCTGCGCGACCTGCTGAAGTTCGATTTCTACTTCGCCGACTCGGCCGCGTTCCGCGAGAACGTGGCCGAGGAGATGTCCTGGCATGAGGATTGGGAGTCGCATGTCGCCGCGGGCGGCGAGGAGATCTACCAACTGATGCGCGCCAAGCAGCCGCTCATCGCCGGGGCGATGTTGCGTCCGTTCTTCGAGGCATACGAGATCGTCGCCGATGTGCTGCGCGACGCACCGCCCGAGATCGCCGAGAAGGACCTCACGAAGCTCGCATTGGGGGTCGGCCGCCAGTACGCCGCGCAGGGCCGGGTGCGCAGCAACGAGTCGGTGTCAGCCCTGCTGTTCGCCACCGCGAGGCAGGTCGCCGCCGATCAGGACCTACTCGAGTCCGGTCCGGACCTCAGGGCACGCCGTGCGGCGTTCCGTGACGAGCTGCGCGCCATCCTCGCCGACATGGACCAGGTCGAGCAGATCGCGCGCGAACAGTTCTATGCGAGGGAGGCGGAGCGGCGTCAACTCCGCGGTGAGCCTGCATAGCCCGTGGGCCTTCGGTTGTGGTCTGAGCCACGCCATACCCTGAGAACATGACTTCGCCCGGCCGCGTGGCCTCCGACGTGCGCAACAGCGCGGTGTGGCCTGTGCTCGTCGGAGTCGGCGTGCTGGCCGGAGCCGTCGCGGCCGGTATCGGTGCGTTGTCCCTCGCGGACGCGCTTACCGCCACCGGCTTGCCCAATCCCGGCCCCGTCACCACATACGGCCTGCCGTTCGTGCGGGCGGCCGGCGAGATCGCCGCCGTGGTGGCTGTCGGGTCGTTTCTGTTCGCGGCGTTCCTGGTGCCCCCGCAGACCAACGGCGTGCTCGACGTCGCGGGCTATCGGGCGCTGCGGCTCGGATCCGCGGCATCGGCGGTGTGGACGGTGTGTGCTGCGCTCCTGGTTCCGCTGACGATCTCCGACGTATCCGGCCAGCCGTTCCTCGACCACGTCGGTCCTGTCGAGGTGTGGTCGGCCACGAGCCTGGTCGACATCGCCGGGGCGTGGCGCTGGACGGCCATCCTGGCCGCGGCCGTGACGATCGCCAGCCTGCCGGTCTTGCGCTGGGCATGGACGCCGGTGCTGTTGGCGGCGTCGATGCTCACGTTGGTGCCGCTCGCGCTGACCGGGCACTCGTCGGCGGGCGGTGCCCACGATCTCGCGACCAACAGCTTGTTCGTCCACCTGATGGCCGGCGCGCTGTGGGCCGGCGGCCTGTTGGCCCTGCTGGCGCACGCGCTGCGGGGCGGTGAGCACGCCGATTTGGCTGCGCGGCGGTTCTCGGCCCTCGCCCTGTGGTGCTTCGTCGCGATGGGTGTCAGCGGCGTGCTCAACGCCCTGGTGCGCATGCAGATCGCCGACCTGTTCCGCACGTCCTACGGCTGGCTGATCGTCGGCAAGATCGTCGCCCTCGTCCTGCTGGGAGCTCTGGGCTGGCAGCAGCGGCGCAGCGGGGTGGCCGCGCTGGCGGCCGACCCGACCGCACGCCGCCCGCTCATCCGGTTGGCGCTCACCGAGGCCGTACTGTTCGGCGTGACGTTCGGCATCGCCGTCGGGCTGGGCCGAACACCGCCGCCTCCCGAACGGGCCGAGCCGAGCGCGACGGAGGTCGCGATCGGATACGACTTCTCGGGGCCACCCACGGTCGCGCGAGTGCTGTTCGACTGGCGGTTCGACCTGCTGTTGGGAACCGCGGCGATTATCGGTGCGCTCGTCTACCTGGCCGCGGTGTACCGGCTGCGCCGCCGCGGGGATGCCTGGCCGATCGGGCGGACGGCCGCCTGGCTGTTGGGCTGCGCGGCGTTGTTGTTCACCACGTCGTCGGGCCTCGGCCGATACATGCCCGCGATGTTCAGCATGCACATGATCGCCCACATGCTGCTGTCGATGTTGGTGCCCGTGTTGCTGGTGCTCGGCGCGCCGGTGACGCTCGCGCTGCGGGCGCTTCCGGCGGCAGGCCGCGACGCCCCGCCCGGCCCCCGAGAATGGCTGTTGGCCGCGCTGCACTCCCGGGTGTCGCAGTTCCTGACCCACCCTGTGGTCGCGACGGTGTTGTTCGTCGCCGGGTTCTACGGGTTGTACTTCGGCGGGATCTTCGACGCCGCGGTCAGCAACCACGCGGCGCACGTCATGATGAACGTGCACTTCCTGCTGTCGGGCTACCTGTTCTATTGGGTGGTGATCGGGGTCGACCCGACCCCGCGCCCGATACCGCACATCGGCAAGATCGCGATGGTGTTCGCGTCACTGCCGCTGCACGCGTTCTTCGGCGTGGTCATGATGGGCATGCAGAACGTGCTCGGGGAGTCGTTCTACCGTTCGCTGCAGCTGAGCTGGCACACCGACCTGCTCGCCGATCAGAAACTCGGTGGCGGAATCGCTTGGGCGGCGGGCGAAGTGCCGCTCGTCATCGTGATGCTCGCACTGTTGATCCAGTGGCGGCGCACCGATCAGCGCACCGCCAAACGACTGGACCGGGCCGCCGACCGCGACGACGACGCCGATCTCGCGGCCTACAACGCGATGTTGGCCGAGATGGCCCGTCGCGATCAGAAGCGCTAGGCGCGCGCCCGGTCGATGGCGTCAGGGTCATCCCGGTTATCCCCAACTTGGACTTCATCCACAATCACGCGTTCCCGCCGCCCGCCGGACCCCGCCGATGTCGGGGCGCCGACGGTCAATGACCGGGTAGGACGCGCCCGGATTCCCACCGGGTGCCGTCGCAACCAGGTAGCGAAAGGGAATAGAAATGTTCGAGACACCGTTCACTGTGGTCGGCACCATCGTCACCAATCCGGTTCGGCTGCGCTTCGGCGAGCAGGAGTTGTACAAATTCCGCGTCGCGAGCAATTCGCGCCGACGCACCCCGCAGGGCACATGGGAGCCGGGCAACTCCCTGTATGTGACCGTCAACTGCTGGGGAAACCTGGCCACCGGGGCCAGCGCATCCCTCACGAAGGGCGACGCCGTCGTCGTGGTCGGCCACGTCTACACCAGCGAGTACGAGGACAAGGAAGGCGTGCGGCGGTCATCGGTCGAGGTGCGGGCCACCGCGGTCGGGCCGGATCTGTCGCGGTGCACCGCCAAGGTCTCACCGCTGCCGAAACCGAACGCGGTGGCTGAGCCCGAGCCCGCAGGCACGGCGGACGACGCGGACATCCAGGCCGATACCGAACCCCTGGACGAGGAGGCGCTGCCACTGACGGCTTAGCCGTATCCGGCCACGCCTAGGATGGGCCGCGAGCACGTACGGGCTTGCCGCGACTTTCGCGCGAGCCCCGCTGGACGACCCGATAGCTCCCGATAGCTTCAGAAAGGCACATCAACGGCATGGCCGAATTCATCTACACGATGCGGAAGGTCCGCAAGGCGCACGGCGACAAGGTCATCCTTGACGACGTCAGTCTGAACTTCCTTCCCGGCGCGAAGATCGGCGTCGTCGGCCCGAACGGTGCCGGCAAGTCGAGCGTCTTGCGGATCATGGCCGGTCTGGACCACGCCAACAACGGTGACGCGATCCTCGCCCCCGGCGCTTCGGTCGGCATCCTGCAGCAGGAGCCGCCGCTCGACGAGACCAAGACGGTCCGCGAGAACGTCGAGGACGGCGTGGCGATCAAGGCCAAGCTGAACCGGTACAACGAGGTGGCCGAGCTGATGGCCACCGACTACACCGATGAGCTCATGGAAGAGATGGGCAAGCTCCAGGAGGAGCTCGACGCCGCCGACGCCTGGGACATCGACAGCCAGCTCGAGCAGGCGATGGACGCGCTGCGGTGCCCGCCGCCCGACGACCCGGTGACCCACCTGTCCGGTGGTGAACGCCGCCGCGTCGCGCTGTGCAAGCTGCTGCTGTCCAAGCCGGACCTGCTGCTGCTCGACGAGCCAACCAACCACCTCGACGCCGAGAGCGTGCTGTGGCTCGAACAGCACCTGGCCAGTTACAAGGGCGCGATCCTCGCCGTCACGCACGACCGGTACTTCCTCGACAACGTCGCCGAGTGGATCCTCGAGCTCGACCGCGGCCGGGCCTACCCGTACGAGGGCAACTACTCGACCTACCTGGAGAAGAAGGCCGAGCGCCTCGAAGTCCAGGGCAAGAAGGACCAGAAGCTCCAGAAGCGGCTCAAGGACGAGCTGGCCTGGGTCCGTTCGGGTGCCAAGGCCCGGCAGGCCAAGAACAAGGCCCGCCTGCAGCGCTACGAAGAGATGGCCGCGGAAGCGGAGAAGACGCGCAAGCTCGACTTCGAGGAGATCCAGATCCCGGCTCCGCCGCGACTGGGCAACGTCGTGGTCGAGGTCGAGCACCTCGACAAGGGCTTCGAGGGCCGCACGTTGATCAAGGACCTGTCGTTCACCCTGCCGCGCAACGGCATCGTCGGCGTCATCGGTCCCAACGGTGTCGGCAAGACCACGCTGTTCAAGACCATCGTCGGGCTCGAGCAGCCCGACAGCGGCACGGTCAAGATCGGCGACACGGTCAAGCTGTCCTACGTCGACCAGAGCCGTGCGGGCATCGATCCCAACAAGACGGTGTGGCAGGTCGTCTCCGATGGCCTGGACTACATCGAGGTCGGCCAGAACGAGATCCCGTCCCGGGCATACGTCTCGGCGTTCGGGTTCAAGGGCCCCGATCAGCAGAAGCCCGCGGGCGTCCTGTCGGGCGGTGAACGCAACCGCCTCAACCTCGCGCTGACCCTCAAGGAGGGCGGCAACCTGATCCTGCTCGACGAGCCGACCAACGACCTCGACGTCGAGACGTTGTCGTCGCTGGAGAACGCGCTGGAGAACTTCCCCGGCTGCGCCGTCGTGATCTCGCACGACCGGTGGTTCCTCGACCGCACCTGCACGCACATCCTGGCGTGGGAGGGCGACGACGACAACGAGGCCAAGTGGTTCTGGTTCGAGGGCAACTTCGGTGCCTACGAGGAGAACAAGATCCAGCGGCTGGGTGCGGAGGCGGCGCGTCCGCACCGCGTGACCCACCGGAGACTGACCCGGGACTGATCCGGGACCGGGGTAGGAGCGGAGCGACTCGGGGGACGACTAAGGTCGCGGTTACGTACCAGTGCCGGTACGAGGACGTGAGTCAGGAGTGATCCGTATGACGGCGTATCCGGGATCCGTTCCAGGACAGGAGAAAAGCGAACGGGAAGGGCAGGACGCCACGTCGGCGGTGATCCGTCGCCTCGCCGTGGCATTCCTCTCGACCTATCGGGCTCCGCAGGCCGATGCCCCCGGCGTCGCGGCGACCGGGCCGCTGTCCGTCGGCGCTCCCGAGCAGCTGGCCTCCGACGCGACCGTGGCAGCTCATTACGAGCTGGGCCGTCGCCGTGCGCCGGGGGAGACCAAGGTCGCGGTCTACCCGGGCGATGCCGACACTGGTCCGGCTCTGCAGATCGTCACCGACCAGGCGCCGCTGCTTGTCGACTCCGTCACGGTGCTGCTGCACCGGCACGGCGTGGCGTACACGGCCATCATGAACCCGGTGTTCCGGGTGCGGCGCGGCGCCGACGGGCAGTTGCTCGACATTCGTCCCGCGGCCGAAGCGGCCGGGGCCGAGGGTGTCGACGAATGTTGGATCCTCGTCCCGATCACCGGTGCGGCCGACGGCGGGGCACTGACCGAAGCGACGCGCCTGGTCCCCGGCATCCTCGCCGAGGCGCGCCAGATCGGGCTGGACTCCGGTGCGATGGCCGCCGCACTCCACGGCCTGGCCAACGACCTCGCCACCGACGTCCGAGGGCATTTTCCGAACGCCGACCGCAAGGACGTCGCCGCGCTGCTGCGGTGGCTGTCCGACGGGCACTTCGTGCTTCTGGGCTACCAGCAGTGCGCCATCAGCGACGGGCAGGCCTCCGTCGACCCGGCCAGCAGGCTCGGGGTGCTGAGGCTGCGGGAGGACGTGTTGCCACCGCTGACCAACGCCGACGATCTGTTGGTCCTGGCACAGGCGACCATTCCGAGCTACCTGCGGTACGGGGCATACCCGTACATCGTCGTCGTACGGGAGAACGCAGCTGCGTCGCGGGTGATCGAACACCGCTTCGTCGGGCTGTTCACCGTCGCGGCGATGAACGCCAACGCACTCGACATCCCGTTGATCTCGCGGCGTGTCGAGGAAGCCCTGGCGATGGCGCACCGCGACCCGAGCCATCCCGGTCAGCTTCTGCGCGACATCGTCCAGACCATTCCCCGCCCAGAGCTCTTCGCGCTGAGTTCCAAGCAGCTGCTGGAGATGGCGCTGGCCGTGATCGATCTGGGATCGCGGCGCCGTACGCTGCTGTTCCTCCGTGCCGACCAGCTCGCCCATTTCGTGTCGTGCCTGGTGTATCTGCCGCGTGACCGCTATACGACCGCGGTGCGGCTCGAGATGCAGAACATCCTGGTTCGCGAACTCGGCGGCACGAGCATCGACTACTCGGCTCGAGTGAGTGAGTCCCCATGGGCCGTCGTGCATTTCACCGTCAAGCTGCCCGACGGGACGCCGGCGAACACCGTCGACACGTCCACCGAGAACGAAGCCCGCATCCAGGCCCTGCTGACCGAGGCGACCCGCAACTGGGCCGACCGGATGACGAGCGCGGCCGCTGCCGCCGAGCTCAATCCCGCAGCGGTCGAGCACTACGCCCGGGCCTTCCCCGAGGATTACAAACAGGCCGTCGTGCCGGCCGACGCGATCAAAGACATCGCGATCATCGAAGCGCTGCAACCCAATTCGGTGAAATTGGTGTTCACCGAGGGCGATGAGGATCCGATCGCCAAGCTCACGTGGTATTTGGGTGGGCAGTCGGCGTCGTTGAGTGAATTGTTGCCGATGCTGCAGTCGATGGGTGTGGTGGTGTTGGAGGAGCGGCCGTTCACGGTCGCTCGGGCCGATGGTTTGCCGGTGTGGATCTATCAGTTCAAGATCTCGCGGCACCGCAGTATCCCGGCTGCTACCGATGCCGCCACGGCCGAGCGGTTCGCCGATGCGGTGACCGCGATCTGGCATGGCCGGGTGGAGATCGACCGGTTCAACGAGCTGGTGTTGCGGGCGGGGTTGACCTGGCAGCAGGTGGTGATCCTGCGGGCGTATGCGAAGTATCTGCGGCAGGCGGGTTTTGCCTACAGTCAGTCGCACATCGAGTCGGTGCTCAACGACAATCCGCATACGTCGCGGTCGCTGGTGGAGTTGTTCGAGGCGCTGTTCGATCCGTCCGAGGACGGCTCGCAGAGCCGCGATGCCCAGGGTGCGGCCGCCGCGGTGGCCGCCGATATCGATGCGCTGGTCAGTTTGGACACCGACCGGGTGTTGCGGGCGTTCGCGTCATTGATCCAGGCGACGTTGCGTACCAACTACTTTGTGCAGAGCCCGGATTCGGCTCGGGCGCGTAATGTGTTGGCGCTCAAGCTCAACCCCGGTTTGATCGATGAGTTGCCGCTTCCGCGGCCGAAGTTCGAGATCTTCGTGTACTCGCCGCGGGTGGAGGGGGTGCATCTGCGGTTCGGGTTCGTCGCGCGGGGCGGGTTGCGCTGGTCGGACCGCCGCGAGGATTTCCGCACCGAGATCCTGGGCCTGGTCAAGGCGCAGGCGGTCAAGAATGCCGTCATCGTGCCGGTCGGGGCCAAAGGCGGGTTCGTCGTCAAACATCCGCCGGTGGCCACCGGCGATGCCGCGGTCGATCGGGAGGCCACCCGCGCCGAAGGGGTGGCGTGCTATCAGCTGTTCATCTCGGGCCTGCTCGATGTCACCGACAACGTCGACAAGGCCACCGGTGCGGTGGTGACTCCGGCCGATGTGGTGCGTCGCGACGGGGAGGACGCCTATCTGGTGGTGGCCGCCGACAAGGGCACCGCGACGTTTTCCGACATCGCCAACGAGGTGGCCAAGTCCTACGGGTTCTGGCTGGGTGACGCGTTCGCCTCGGGCGGGTCGATCGGCTATGACCACAAGGCGATGGGCATCACCGCCAAGGGTGCCTGGGAGTCGGTCAAACGCCATTTCCGCGAGATGGGCGTCGACACCCAGAGCCAGGATTTCACCGTGGTCGGCATCGGCGACATGAGCGGGGACGTGTTCGGCAACGGCATGTTGCTGTCCCAACACATCCGATTGGTGGCCGCGTTCGACCACCGCCACATCTTCCTCGACCCCGACCCCGACGCGGCCGCCTCGTGGGCCGAACGTCGTCGGCTGTTCGAACTGCCGCGCTCGTCGTGGGAGGACTACGACCGCGCGTTGATCAGCGAGGGCGGCGGGGTGTACAGCCGCCAACAGAAGTCGATCCCGATCAGCCGCCAGGTGCGTACGGCGCTCGGGATCGAGGCCAACGTGGAGGAGTTGACTCCGCCGGCGTTGATGAAGGCCATCCTGCGTGCACCCGTCGATTTGTTGTGGAACGGCGGCATCGGCACCTACGTGAAGGCCGAGTCCGAGGCAGACATCGATGTCGGGGACCGCGCCAACGACGCGATCCGGGTGTGCGGTAATCAGGTGCGGGCCAAGGTGATCGGTGAGGGCGGCAACCTCGGGGTGACATCGCTGGGGCGCATCGAGTTCGATTTGGCGGGCGGGCGGATCAACACCGACGCGCTGGACAACTCGGCCGGGGTGGACTGCTCCGACCACGAGGTCAACATCAAGATTCTCATCGACTCGCTGGTGACCGCGGGCAAAGTCACCCCGGACGAGCGCACCGAGCTGTTGTTGTCGATGACCGACGAGGTCGGCGAGTTGGTGCTCGTCGACAATCAAGACCAGAACGATCTGATGGGCACCAGCCGCGCCAACGCCGCCAGCATGCTGTCGGTGCATGCCCGCATGATCCGCGACTTCGTCGCCAACCGCGGCCTCAACCGCGAGCTGGAGGCCTTACCGTCGGAGAAGGAGATCCGTCGTCGCACCGAGGCCGGGATCGGTTTGACCTCACCGGAACTGGCCACGTTGATGGCCCACGTCAAGCTCGCCCTCAAAGAGGACGTGTTGGCCAGCGATCTGCCCGATCAGGAGGTGTTCGCCTCGCGGCTGCCGTCCTATTTCCCGGTCAAGCTGCGCGAGCAGTTCGGCAGTGAAATCCGGGCGCATCAACTGCGCCGCGAAATCGTGACCACCATGCTGGTCAACGACCTCGTCGACACCAGCGGCATCAGCTACGCCTACCGCATCACCGAAGACGTCGGCGTCGGCCCCGTCGACGCGGTACGCGCCTACGTCGCCACCAACGCCATCTTCAACGTCGGCACCGTGTGGCGCCACATCCGCGCCGCCGCCGACACCGGCGTACCCACCTCGGTCACCGACCGCATGACCCTCGACCTGCGCCGCCTCGTCGACCGCGCCGGCCGCTGGCTGCTCAACTACCGGCCCCAACCCCTGGCCGTCGGCGCCGAGATCAACCGGTTCGCCGCCAACGTCGCGATGCTCACCCCACGCATGTCCGAATGGCTACGCGGCGACGACAAAGCCATCGTCGCCAAGGAAGCGGGGGAGTTCGCCGCGCAGGGCGTCTCGGAGGAGCTGGCCTACACGGTGGCGACCGGGCTGTACCAGTACAGTCTGCTCGACGTCATCGACATCGCCGACATCGTCGACCGCGATCCGGTCGAGGTCGCCGATACGTACTTCGCGCTCATGGACCACCTCGGAGCCGACGGACTGCTCACCGCGGTGTCCCGGCTCAGTCGCGACGATCGGTGGCATTCGCTGGCACGCCTGGCCATACGCGACGACATCTACGGCTCGCTGCGGGCCCTGTGCTTCGACGTGCTCGGTGTCGGCGAACCCGACGAGACCGGCGAGGAGAAGATCGCCGAGTGGGAGATGACCAACAGCTCCCGGGTGACACGTGCCCGCCGCACACTCACGGAGATATACGAAGATGGGGAGCGGGATCTGGCCACACTTTCCGTCGCGGCCCGCCAGATCCGCAGCATGACGCGAACGAGTGGAACGGGAACGACTGGGTGACGAGCTTTGTAGCGCCGGTGCACGTGCGCTGGTCCGACATCGACATGTACCAGCACATCAACCACGCCACCATGGTGACCATCCTCGAAGAGGCCCGGATACCGTTCCTGCGTGAGCCTTTCGGCGAGGAGATCACGACCATCGGCCTGCTCATCGCCGAGGTCAACATCGTCTACAAAGGACAGTTGCGGCTCGTGGATTCCCCGCTGCAGGTGACCATGTGGTCGAAGCGGGTGCGTGCGGTCGACTTCACGATCGGTTACGAGGTGCGGTCGGTGTCCGCCGCGCCGGACTCGAAGCCTTCGGTGATCGCCGAAACCCAACTGGCTGCCGTGCACATCGAAGAGCAACGGCTGCAACGCTTGTCACCCGCACAACGCGCATATTTAGAGCACCATCTGCGATGACCGGCCCCGAACGAGGCCTCTGGGTGGAGGATCCGCGTCATCGCGAGGATCTGATGGCGTTCGTCGAACGCGCACTTCGCCTCGACGAGGCCGCGGTGGTCAGATTGCGTGAGCGTGCTCCCGAGCTCGTGGTGGCTTGGGTGGCAACGGGTTTCGACGTGCTCGCCAGCCGCGTGGTGTCGGCGCGGGTGCGTCCGTCCGACCTGTCGGCGGGGGCCGATGCCCTCGCTGCGGGATTGTCGGCGCCTGGCGGCTACGTGGATCCGGGTTTTCCGATGGATTCGGCGTGGCGCGGTGGGTTGCCGCCCGAGGCCGGCTTCGCCCATCTTGACGACGTCCCGGCCCGGGTGATGCTCGACCTGGCGCAGCAGGGCATCGCGCTCGCCAAGGAGCACAGCAGCGCCCACGGCCCGCCGGCCTCGCTGCTGGACCAGGAGGTGGTCGGTGTCAGCGCGAACGACATCAGTGTGGGAATTCCGATGCGGTGTGTATTCGCCTTGACGGCAATGGGTTTCCTGCCGCAGTCGGGTGACGAGGTGAGCGCCGACGAGATCGTGCGGGTGCGGGCGCATCCGGCGTGGCTGCGAATCGACGCGAGGTTCGGTTCGGTCTACCGGCGCCGCGGCGGCGACCCGGCCTTACTTCTCTAGCGCGAGCAGACGCGTTGGTACCCAAGAACGCTCGTTCTTGGGTACCTACGCGTCTGCTGGGCGGGGGGATCAGACCATCCACACCGCGGTGTTGGGCGGCAGAACGCCACCGGTGAGCGGACCGCTGGCCAACAGGATCTCACCGGCGGGCAACGGCAGGGGATCGGGTCCGGTGTTGAGTGCGCATACCAGCCCGCCGGGCCGCCGGAACGTTGCCTCGTCGAGCCATTCGATGCCGCCGCCGTCGAATTCGGCGCGGCCGGAACGCAATTGCACGGCCTCACGGTAGAAGTTCAAGGTGGAAGCCGGGTCGGCAAGCTCGTGTTCGACCGTCAACGTGGCCCAGTCCTCGGGCATCGGCAACCAGGTGTCGGCGGTCGTCGAGAACCCGAACGGCGGCGCGGTACCCGACCACGGCATCGGCACCCGGCACCCGTCGCGGCCGCGCTCGGTATGTCCGGACCGTTCCCAAACCGGATCCTGCAGGACCTCGTCGGGCAGGTCGACGTTGGCCAGGCCGAGTTCCTCGCCGTTGTAGATGAACACCGCGCCCGGCAGCGCGAGCATCACCAGTGCCATCGCGCGAGCCCGCGCCAGGCCGAGCGGGCCGCCGCCGTAGCGGGTGACCTCACGTTCCACGTCGTGGTTGGACAGCGTCCACGTCGGCGTCGCACCCTCAAGGGCCGCCGCGGCCATCGCGTTGTCGATCGCGTCGCGGATCTCGGTCGCGTCGAATTCTGCTTGTACCAACCGGAAGTTGAACCCCAGGTGCAGCTCGTCGGGCCGCAGGTAGCGGGCGAAGCGCTCGTTGCCGTGCACCCACACCTCGCCGATCGCCACGGCGCCCGGATAGTCGTCGAGCACCGTGCGGATGAACCGGTGGATGTCGTGCACGCTGTCGTTGTCGAAGCGGGGGTCGTCGTCGCTGTTGCGCAGCAGCGCGGTGTCGGTCACCGACATGTCCGGCAGGTCGGGCGGCTTGGCCATGCCATGGGCGACGTCGATGCGGAACCCGTCGACCCCACGGTCCAGCCAGAACCGCAGCGTCTTCTCCAGATCCTCGAACACCTCGGGGTTTTCCCAGTTCAGATCCGGCTGTCCAGGATCGAACAAGTGGAGATACCACTGCCCGGGTGTGCCGTCGGGTTCGGTGACGCGCGTCCACGCCGGGCCGCCGAACACCGACACCCAGTTGTTGGGTGGTGTCGCACCGTCGGGCCCGAGGCCGTCGCGGAAGATGTAGCGATCGCGGCGGCCCGGGTTGGCCAACGCTTCGACGAACCACGGATGAGCCGAGCTGGTGTGGTTGGGCACCAGATCCATCGTCACGCGGATGCCTCGGGCGTGCGCCGCGTCGAGCAATCGGTCCAGGGACTCCAGATCACCGAACAGGGGATCGACGTCGCGCGGGTCGGCGACGTCGTAGCCGTGGTCGGCCATCGGCGACACCATCACGGGATTGAGCCACAAGGCGTTGACTCCGAGCGCCGACAAGTAGTCGAGTTCGGCCCGTATCCCGTCGAGGTCCCCGACGCCGTCCCCGTTGCTGTCGCGAAACGAGCGCGGGTAGGCCTGGTAGAACACGGCCTGCGACCACCACTCGGCCATCAGAACGCCGAGTTGACCATCGAGTCCGCCGCCATCTCCAGATAATCCAGCAACGCCTTGCGATGTGGGTCGTCGAGCGTCGCGGAATCGATCTCACCGACCGCGATGTGCATGTTCCGCAGCCAGGCGTCGCGTTCGAGGTAGCCGATGCGGAACGGGGCATGCCGCATCCGCAACCGCGGATGGCCACGCTGGTCGGAATAGGTCCGCGGCCCGCCCCAGTACTGCTCGAGGAACATTCGCAGGCGCTCCTCGGCGCCCTCGAAATCGTCCTCGGGATACAGCGGATGCAGGATCTCGTCCTCGCGCACCAGTTGGTAGAACCTCGACACGATGGCGCGGAACGTGTCGTGGCCACCGACTTCGTCGTAGAAGGATCGTTGAGCGGCCGTCACACCCTCCATTGTGCCGATCAACCGCGGGCGCCGCGTTCCGGTGGTGTCAGCAGTGGTGGCGCGGGTCCGCGCACTTGTAGATATGACGACGTCGATGAACAGGCCAGGGGGTAATCACGCGTGGAGGCGTGGGTGTCCAGAGGCGCATTTCTACAGATGTAAAGCTCGCCCAGGCGCTACTGCATTAGCCGGGCTAATTGATTCGTCATGCGGTGTTCACTCAACCGCCCAGGAAACTCACTCAGAATTGTCGTGCGATCGCGCGAGATCCGTGGTGGACTGTGTCCTCGGAGGCTCTATGGCGCACAGCAAAAAAGGCCACTCACGACGGACCGGTCACTTATCCGGCCCATCGGGACCTCACGCGCCGAACCGCCCGCTGCACAGCGTCGAAACCTTCGCGACGAGCAATCCCGAAGCGTCACTGTGGGGCCGCCGCCGGGTTCTCCTGCTCAATTCGACCTACGAACCGCTGACCGCGCTGCCGCTGCGCCGCGCGGTCATCATGTTGATGTGCGGTAAAGCCGACGTCGTCCATGACGACCCGGCAGGCCCGCTCATCCATTCGGCGACCAGGACGATCGTCGTCCCGTCGGTGATCCGGCTGCGCACGTTCGTGCGGGTGCCCTATCGGGCCCGCATCCCGATGACCCGCGCGGCGCTGATGCACCGCGACCGGTTTCGCTGCGCCTACTGCGGCGGCCGGGCCGACACCGTCGACCATGTGGTGCCGCGCAGCCGCGGCGGTGAGCATTCGTGGGAGAACTGCGTCGCGGCGTGCGCGTCGTGCAACCACCGCAAGGCCGACCACCTGCTGGCCGAGCTCGGGTGGACGCTGCGGGCGGTGCCGATGCCGCCCAAAGGCCAGCATTGGCGATTGCTGTCGACCATCAAAGAGCTCGACCCGGCCTGGGTGCGCTATCTCGGCGAGGGCGCGGCGTGACGGACGCCTTACTGTCGGCGCGCCGACACATCGCGACTGATACGGTTTGCGCGTGAGCACAGCACTTACCCATTCCCTCCTCGGAGGGGTTCCGCTGGTGTTGTTCGCGGTCCTGGCGTTGATCTACCTCACCCGTAAGGGACCGCACCCGGACACGTACAAGATGTCCGACCCGTGGACCCACGAGCCGATCCTGTGGGCCGCCGAGGAGCCCCGCGATCACGGGCATGCAGGGCACGATTCGCACGGAGTCACGATTGGAGGCGGCGCAAGTGGCAAGTGGTAGCCATACAACGGAACTCGCGACGGCCCCGCCCGCTGATCTCGACCTGCCCTACGGCTACGCGCTGACGTCCAGCGGGCGGATCTCCGGCGTCACCGAACCCGGTGAGTTGTCGGTGCACTACCCGTTCCCGACCATGGACCTCGTCGTGCTCGACGACGCCCTGAAGTACGGGTCGCGCGCGGCCAAGGCCCGGTTCGCCGTCTACATCGGCGGTCTCGGCGTGGACACCGCGGCGACCGCCCGCGAGATCCTGGCCAAGGTGCCGACGCCCAACAACGCGGTGCTGCTCGCGGTCTCACCCGACCAGCACGCGATCGAGGTCGTCTACGGCGCCGACGTCAAAGGCCGTGGTATCGAAGAGGCCGCACCGCTCGGCGTCTCGGCAGCCGCCGCGTCCTTCAAGGAAGGCAACCTCATCGACGGGCTGATCAGCGCCGTGCGCGTGCTGTCGGCCGGCGTCTCACCTGCCTGAGCCTGTTTGCTTTGCACCTTGCACCTTGCACCGCGAGCGACCGTGTTTGTACGCCGACACTCCGTGATCGGCGTACAAACACGGTCGCTCGTCGCATCTCAGCGCTACGGCGCGGTCAGGCTCGCACGAATCTCCACGTAGCGCGTCAAGAACTTCCGCTCGTCGAGGCGTTTGCGGCGCAGCCACCCGGTGACCTCGTCATTGCATTTGCTCGCATTGCATGACGCGCACGCGGGCACCACGTTGTCGACGGTGTAGCGCCCGCCTCGAGATATCGCCATCACGCAGTCCCGCTGAAACGGGCCGTCCGTGGCGCAGCAGTAGGCGCATCCACCCCACGCGGTCTTGATCGCTTCCCATTGCGCGTCGGTGAGGTCGTTGACGACGGCATCGAGCCGACGCTTACGCCTGCGCGAATACCGGGCACTACGAGTTCGACTGACCGCCACGGGCCAAGCGTATGAGCCCGGCGAGCGACCGCGTTTGTACAGCGATCACGGCGTGTCGCTGTACAAACACGGTCGCTCGCGGTGCCAGGGGACCCGCGGTGCCAGCCAACCCGCGGTGCCAGCCAACCCGCGGTACCAAGCCTGCTAGCTGACGTCGAAGGCGCGGGCGCGGAGCGAGCGCTCGACGCCAGCGCGGCCTTCCAGGACGAGCCGACGGAGTGCGGGTGGCACCTCCGGATCGGACAGGAAGCGGTCGGCGGCGTCGAGCCCGTCCTGGCTGATGTCCCAGGACGGGTAGAGCCCGATCACGACGGTCTGGGCGACTTCGCTGGATCGCCGCTCCCATACCCCGGAGATCGCGCCGAAGTAGCGGTCCCGGAACGGCGCGAGCAGCTGCTCCTGTCCGGGCTGCACGAATCCGCCGACGATCGCGCGGGTGGTGATGTTGGCGATGGTGTCGTCTTCGATCACCTGCTCCCATGCCCCGTCCTTGACGGCTGCCTGCGGGCGCGCGGCAGAGGCCGCCGCGGCGTGGCGCCTGCCTGCCGCGGTTAGGTCACGCTGCACTTCGGCGTCGATGAACGGGGTCTCGGTGCCGTCGGCGTCGATCTGCCCGGAGCGCGCGAGCGCGGTCACGATGCGCCACCGCAGGTCGGTGTCGACCACGAGGCCGGGCAGGCCGAGCGAACCCTGATCCTTGTCGAGCAGATCGGCCAGCAGCACCGCGTGATGCGTCGACAGCACCGAGGTGGTCAGCGCGTTGACGAACGCGAGCTGGTGATCGGAGCCGGGCTCGGCGCCGCGGGCCAATTCCACCAGGCGGTCGGCGAAGGCCGGCCAGCCTTCGGCGTAGGCCCACCCCGGCTCGGCGTAGGCGCCGAGCGCGGTTTGCGCCTGCAGCAGCAGCCGCTGCGCCACGCCGACCTCGGACTCGGCGTGGATACCGCCGGTCACCAGCGCCACGAAGTCGCGGGCCTTCATCTCGGCTTCGCGCGTCATCTCCCAGGCCGCAGACCAGGCCAGCGTGCGGGGCAGCGAATCGGCGATGTCGGCGATGCGGGTCAGCACGGTCGACAGTGAATCGGGGTCGAGCCGCAGCGAGCAGTAGGTCAGATCGTCGTCGTTGACGAGGATCAGCTTGCCGCGTGAAACACCGACGAGCCCAGGGACTTCCGTCGACTCGCCTTCGACGTCGAGCTCTTCGCGGTGTACGCGCACGAGCTTGCCGTCCACGTCGTCGTACACGCCGACCGCGAGGCGATGCACCCGGGTCTCACCGGCGCCGGGGGCAGCGCCCGACTGCGCGATCGCGAAGCGGGTGAACGCACCGGACGAGTCGACGTCGAAGTCGGCGCGCAACGTGTTCAAACCCGTTGTCTTGAGCCACTGTTGGCCCCAGCCCGACAGGTCGCGGCCGGACGCCTTCTCCAGCGCGCCCAGCAGGTCACCGAACGTGGCGTTCGCGAAGGCGTGATCGCGGAAGTAATCGCGCAGCCCGGCCAGGAACTCCTCGAGCCCGACGTAGGCAACGAGCTGCTTGAGCACCGAAGCGCCCTTGGCGTAGGTGATTCCGTCGAAGTTCACCTCCACGGCGGCCAGATCCGGGATGTCGGCGGCGACCGGATGCGTCGAGGGCAGCTGATCCTGCCGGTAGGCCCAGGACTTCTCGACGTTGGCGAACGTCGTCCACGCCTGCTTGTACTCGGTCGCCTCGGCCTGGCACAGCACCGACGCGAACGTCGCGAACGATTCGTTGAGCCACAGGTCATCCCACCACGTCATGGTGACGAGGTCGCCGAACCACATGTGCGCCATCTCGTGCAGCACGGTCTCGGCCCGGCGCTCGTACGAGTAGCGCGTGACCTTCGACCGGAAGACGTAGTCCTCCAGGAAGGTCACCGCACCCGCGTTCTCCATGGCGCCCGCGTTGAACTCCGGCACGAACAACTGGTCGTACTTGCCGAACGCGTACGGGGTGCCGAAGTTGGCGTGGTAGAAGCCGAAACCCTGCTTGGTCTCGGTGAACAGCCGGTCGGCGTCCATGAACTCGGCGAGCGACTTGCGGCAGAACAGGCCGAGCGGGATCTTGCCGTGTTCGTCGGAGTACTCGTCACGCCACACCGCGTACGGGCCGGCGATCAACGCGACGAGGTATGTGCTCATCCGCGGAGTCGTGGCGAAGGTGTGCGTGCCGCCCTCGGCCGAGATCGTCGCGCCGTTCGAGATGACCTCCCAGTGTGGGGGCGCGGTGACCGCGACGTCGAAGGTCGCCTTGAGGTCGGGCTGGTCGAAGCACGCGAACATGCGCTTCGCATCGGCGGTTTCGAACTGCGAATACAGGTAGACCTCGTCGTCGACGGGGTCGACGAACCGGTGCAGGCCCTCGCCGGTGTTGGAGTAGAAGCAGTCGGCGTCGATCACGACGACGTTGTTCTCGGCGAGCCCGACGAGCGGGATACCGGTCGATTCGTCATATGCCGATACGTCGATGGGCTTGCCGTTGAGCGTCGCGCTGTGGATCTTGGCGGCCGCGAGGTCGATGACGGTGTCAGCACCGGCCAGCGCGGTGAACTCCACGGTCGTCGTCGAGCG
Organism: Mycolicibacterium wolinskyi; assembly: GCF_002101965.1. Classification (GTDB taxonomy): domain Bacteria; phylum Actinomycetota; class Actinomycetes; order Mycobacteriales; family Mycobacteriaceae; genus Mycobacterium; species Mycobacterium wolinskyi. The sequence goes on along the minus strand of NZ_LQQA01000009.1, from coordinate 6,383 downwards.
AAAGGTGCGCTCGCTCGGCTTGCCTTGTCCGTCGGTGAGGTCGAGGACGATCCGGTAGTTGTCGACGGTGACCAGAGCCGCGCGCTCGATGGCCTGATCGCGAGTGAGATTGGGAAGTACCACCCGTCCAACCTAATGGCTGGCCGCGGGTCGGGCCCGGCTACGGGCGCAAAGCGGTCAACCCGCCCAGCCCGGGGACCGTCAGCATGCGCAACAGGGTGCCGTCGCCGATCTGCGACATCATCTGCGGGCAGTACATCGAGATGGCGATGCCGGCGAAGAACGACGCTATCTCGGGGGACAGGCCGCCGTCGCCGCGCAGCTTGGTGGCGACCGATGCGAAGTTCTTGCCGGGCTCGACCAGCATCGGGCAGACCTGCTGGCCCAGGTTGACGGCAGTGGCCGGATCGTTGTACCCCACGCCGGCGTTGTTGAGCGCGCTCAAAAACGAGTCGTCGACGGGGTCGGCGTTGGCGGGTGCGGCGGTCAACACCCCTGCGGCGGCGACGGCCGCGATCAACGGCACGACGGTGCGAGCGATCATGATTTCTCCTCAGTTGTCACGGAGAGCACTCAGAGCGCTCTAGTACCTTGAGCAACGTTGGTTTACCAGGGTCACAGTGGCAACACGATTCGGTAAAGATCCGCACACTATGCGTTTCCTGTGCGTCATCTTCTGTAGAGATGCAATCGGTCAACACCGTCCCGGCATGAATGCCGTTACGGATGTTTTCGGTCCCGGCACCGGGCGGATCGTGTTTCTCATAGCCCAGTGCTCGGTCATCTCCTCGTTGAGCGCGCTTTCGAGCAACGTTCTGGTCAGCTGTTTGAGCAAACCCTCGGGCCCAGTCAGCGACAAACCTTGCTCCTTCGCCAGCCGCACCAAACTCGACCGCAGCCTGCTGCTCTGCAGACTGCTCAACCTGCTTCTTCTTCGCCACATCATCCAGTGTCGTCATCACGGCACACTCCCCGCCGAGCAACGCTCAGCGTGTCAGGCCAGAAACACCGATAAATTCACAGTCCCGAGGTCGACAGCGGGAGTCTGCATCATTCACTTGCTGCGCAACACATTTCGCCTCACATCCCGCAAGTACTGGGATGAGATTAACCAGCGTGGATCGCGTCTATCTGCGCAATGGTCATGACTTGCGGATGTGAGTGTTATGGGCGTTCAGTTCGGCTCTGGCTAGGTGGTGGAGCAGTGTCCTTAGGCTCTGTTGTTGTTCGGGGTCGAGTGGCGCGAGCAGGCTTTCCTCGGCGGCTTTGAGGCGTCGGCGTGCGCGAGAGAGTGTGGTGCGGCCTTTCTTGGTCAACTCGAGGTGTCGGGTGCGGCGATCATTGGGGGCCGGCGTGCGTGTCACCAAGCCTGCGTCCTCTAGATCGTCGAGCAGGTAGGTCATGATTGTGCGGTCGACTCCGAGGTAGTGGGCAAGCGCGAGTTGACTGCGTGGTGGCCCGTGCTGCGTCGTCATCAGTACTTGGTAGCCGCGGGGACCGCCGGGCAGATCGCTCAGTAGGTCATCGGTGAGTCGACGATATCGGCGAACGACGGCGTGCAAGGCCCAGCCTAGGTCCGTCCCGTCTTCACCCCGCGTGCTCACTGCGTCAGCCTAACTCACTATGCGGTGTAGAATATGGTCTGTTTTTCATACGATCGTGGATGTAGATGTTCTGGGAGAGCCAACAAATTGAAGGAGGGGACTCATGCGCACCCTGTGCCGCGTCGATAGCAGCATCCAAGGCGACAGATCGGTGACACGTGAGATCTCCGACACGCTGGAACGCGCTTGGCGTGCCGCTGTTCCCGACGGGAAGGTTATTCAACGTGACCTGCTGACCACGCCACTGTCCCCGGCTACCTGGACCGACGCGCTCGCCGCTCGCGTAACCGAAGAACGCACCCCCGAGCAACAGGTCGCCGTTAACCTTGCCGCTGAACTAGCCGACGACCTACTCGGGGCGGACGCCATCGTCATCGGCGCGCCGCTGTACAACTGGGGGCCGTCCGGGCATATCAAGTGCTGGATCGACATGCTGTGGACTGACCCTCGCTTCGCGCCTCAGACTTACCCTCTGCGCGGCAAGCCGATCGCATTGGTCGCTGCCCGTGGCGGCGGGACATCGCCCGGCGCACCCCATGAGGGGTGGGACCACTCGATGCCATACCTGTTGCGAACCTTCGGACCTGATGTATTTGGCGGCGACGTCAACCTGATCGAAACAGAGTTAACGCTCGCCGACCGCAGTCCGGCGATGGCACACCTTCGCCAGAATGCGGCCGAACTGCGCGCCCAGAGTCACGTACTGGCCGAGCAGATCGGCGCCACATTGGCCAAACGTGCAGCCTGATATGACCCTTCAGCGACTTGAGGTCAGGCAACGTCGGTTCTGATCGATCCAGGTGGTTGCGGTGGATTGATGTCGGTAAGCCGTTCGAGTGGTTTTTGAAATACCGCGCCAGCGCCAGCGCGGACCCGGTCGACCAGGTGGTCGTTGACGGTACGCCCATGAGCCCATAGCGCATCGGTCAGCTCACAGACTCCCTGGACGCCCCCGATGTTCTTGGGTTGTGTATTTCTCTGCATATCGTCGCAATCGCAGTGGGGCGTGGTGATATAGCCTGCGCGCCAACGCCATCAGCCAGGCTTGTCGAACTAGCCCCGCTGCTCACACGCAGCGGAGAGCACCTCGCGGAGCACGTCGAGAGGTCCAGCACCCGGCCACCGACAGCTGTCCGGGCGACGTCATCTCCATACCGCGAGCCGGCCCCCACCGCCACCAAAAAGCGACCGACGCCGACTTGCGCCGCGGCAGCCACCGTGGCGGCCATCGCTCCGGCGGAGAACATGTACATTCCGTCGACCCACGATAGGAGTCGTTGCGTCGAATGCTGATCGGCAATATCGGCCTTCACTATCTCAACGTCTACCGGAAGCATTACGGATGACGGGTCACATTTCACGGCAACAACGTCGACGTCCTCCACTTGCAAGTGGCCGACAGGGCAGTGCCAACGTGGCCCGTCGTGCCAGTAACGAGGACTCTCATGCTTTGGCAATTCCCTTCGTCGGGATCGGTGTGTGACCGCTGTTCCGTGGAGGGCCGCCGACGGTACCGGACAGACTCCGCCGAGTGCACGGTAGCGGAAACGATCGTTTTCGTTTAGCGTGGCGAATATGCCTCGGTTGAGTGAAGAAACCCGCGAGCGTCGACGTCAGCACATTCTGGCGAGCGCGTGGATGTGCTTTTCTCGCAATGGTTTTCAGGCGACATCGATGGATGAGGTGATCGCAGCGTCGGGTATGTCCTCGGCCGCGGTCTACCGATATTTCCGCAGTAAGGAAGAGATCATCCATGCCAGCGCGAGGGAGGGGGTGGGGCGGGTGGCCGGTGTCTTTGCGGCCTTGCTCGCAAGTGAGCCGTGCCTGTCGCCGGCGCAGAGTTTCGAGCTGTTTGAGGCTGAGCTGCGTAGGAGGACTGACAATCCGGGCTATGACATGACCCGTATTGCGTTGCAGGCGTGGGCCGAGGCGTTGCGTGACCCGGTGTTACACGATCTGCACCAAGAGCAGTATCGGGGCGCGCTCGACATCGCGACCAAGCTCGCACGACGTTGGCGCGATGTCGGTTATCTACCGGCGACTGCGGAACCCGAGGCGGTCGCGACGACGCTGTTCACTGTGCTGCATGGGCTCATCGTCGTCCACCTCACCGTTGGCGGCGTCGATTTCGGCGCGCTTCGCGCCGGGCTCGCCGCACTGGGCTCTGCGGTCTGAGTACCACTTTTTCCCTTTTCACTGTGAGGAGAGCGCATGACTGATATTGACCTGGCAAGTTTTGCCGCCACTCGTGCGGGCTCACCGTGCTTGCGTGGATACCTTGCCACGCCGGCGGGCGCTGGACCGTGGCCGGGCGTGGTGGTGTTGCATGAGGGGTTCGGCCTAACTGAAGCCATGCGTTGGCACGCCGACAGGCTCGCCGGTTTCGGCTATCTCGCGCTCGCGGTCGATTTGTACACCGATGGTCCCAAGGCGCGGTGCATGATTGCCACGATGCGCGCGATGCACCGGGGCCACGGTCGCGCGTTCGCCGATATCGCCGCTGCGCGTGATTACCTGATCGGCCGTGACGACTGCACGGGCAAGACCGGGGTTATCGGTTTTTGTTTGGGGGGCAGTTTCGCGCTGCTTACGGCGTCGAATGGGTTTGACGCGGCGTCGGTGAACTACGGTCCGCTGCCGAAAGATCTCGACGCGGCACTTGTCGGGGCATGTCCGGTCGTGGCCAGCTACGGCGCTAAAGATCCGACGCTGCGTGGGGCGGCGAGCAAACTCGACGCGGCGTTGGAGAAAACCGGCGTGGTCTATGACCTCAAGGAATATCCGGCGGCCAGCCACGCCTTCCTCAACGATGTCGATGCCGGACCTCGCTTGTTGCAGCCCCTGGTGCGGGTCACGGGCATGGGCCCCGAACCCGAATCCGCACGCGACGCGTGGAACCGGATCGAGATCTTCTTCGCCGCCTATCTGCGCTGATCTAGCGCACCCACATCCCTTGGCAGAAAGACCAATAATGACACCTACACAGCAGCCGAAACTGCCGATCCTCGTCGTGGGAGCCGGGCCCACCGGCCTGTCCCTGGCCATGGAACTACACGTAGGCGGTGCAGAGGTGATCCTGCTGGACCGGCGGCCGAATCGTGGTGTCGACGGGTCGCGCGCGGCTGGCATGGCGCCCCGCACGATCGAGATGCTTGACCAGCGTGGGATCGCTGGACGATTCCTGGAGAAAGGCATGTCCCTCGGTTTCGGAAACTTCGCCGCGATCCCTCTCGACTTCAGCCAGTTGCCGACGCGATATCCGTTCTCGCTGGGAATCTTGCAGGCCGAGACCGAAGTGCAACTCGAAGCGCGCCTCACCGAGCTGGGGGTTCCGGTCCACTGGTCGTGCGAAGTCGTCGAACTGCGCCAGGATGACGGCGGCGTCGAGCTCACCTACATCGGGCCGGATGGGTCGCAGACGATCTCAGGTAGTTATGTGGCGGGCTGTGACGGTGGGCGTTCAACGATCCGGAAACTTGCCCACATCGACTTTCCTGGAATCCCAGCCACCACATCGTGCATTATTGCCGATGCGGCGCTCGCCGACCCGCCTGCCGCCCCCATCTTTCTACAACGCTTCGACGGGGGCGTGTTCACCTGCATCCAGCTCCGGCCTGGCTGGCATCGCGTCCTCGCTGCACAGGCTCCGGGCACGAAAATGAAAACCGGCGCAGTAACTCTCGACGAGCTTCGCGCGGAGATGGTCCGGATCGTCGGGACCGACTACGGCCTGCAAGACGCCACGTGGCTGTCGCGGTTCGGCAATGCTGCGCGCCAAGCTGCCCAATACCGAAAGGGCAGAGTCTTTCTCGCCGGAGACTCCGCCCATATCCACACTCCTGCAGGTGGCCAGGGCATGAACACCAGCATGCAAGACGCGTTCAACCTGGGTTGGAAGCTTGCTGCCGTGTGGCGCGGCGATGCTGAAGACGGCCTGCTCGACACCTATCACGACGAGCGCCATCCCGTGGGTGAGCGGGTCCTGCGAAATACCAAAGCCCAAGAGGCATTGCTTAACATCGGCGAGCCGACCACCGAGCTCCGCGAAATTTTCACTGTGTTAACCAGATTCCCCGAAGCCAACAAGTACCTGGGCGAGATGATTTCAGGGCTGGATGTTCACTACGAAACTGATGGTCAACACCCACTTGTCGGCCACCGAGTGCCAGACATCGACATCACAAGCCCCGACGCCGTACGGATCTTTGAACTGCTCTCCGACGCCCTGGGAGTGCTGGTGAACTTCAACCAGAATGTTCAACTGGCCAAACAGGTCGAGGGTTGGGCAGGGAGAGTTCGGTATGTCGCCGCGACGTGCCCCGAACAACCATGGGCAATTCCCGGACTCGGTGAAATACCGGCCCCATCGTCGCTGCTCATTCGACCGGACGGGTACGTGGCATGGGCCAATTCGGAAAGCTCTGACCTGACGGGCCTGCGCGACGCCCTCACCAGGTGGTTCGGCCTCGGTCTGACTGTGACAGGTTGATCCAGACCCGTTAGGACCGGTTTGTTTTGGCCCCACTCCAGTGTTGATCCATCGAACAGGGTTGCGATGGAGAGGAGCCTGGGGTGGAGGTTCGCAGCGATTCACCATGATGCCCGTGTCGAAGGTCTGTCGATCCGCGAGCGGGTAGAAGCCTTTGTGCCCCAGGAACATCCGCCGGGCGCCGAAGCCGAGGTCGACTTCGGTGAGGTCTGGTCGTCAGCGCTCGCCGAGGATACAGTCCTCCGGTGGGTAGACAGTCGCTCGCCACCGTTCGCAACTGCCGCCGTTGC
>NZ_LQQA01000008.1 GCF_002101965.1 Mycolicibacterium wolinskyi | reverse complement strand
GCCCCCCGCCCCGACCCGTGGGACCAGCACCCACCGGGGTGGAAGATGCCACCCCAGCGCCCACCCGGCCCGCCACCGCAACAGCCCTACGGCCCGCCGCCCGGCCAACCGTGGCCCACCGAAGGAGGGTTCGCACCGGACGCCGGTGCGCCCGGCCAACCGCCGCACACGCCGCCGGCCATCCCGCCGGGCTCCTACGCCGACCGGATCAGGGTCAACGACCTGGTGCCGCAGCGACGCCAACCGCCCGGCAGCGGCTGGCGCCTGCTGGTGTACCGGGCCACGTTCGGCCTCATCAACCCGGGGCCCTCGCCCGAGGACATCCGCCAGGCCGAAATGGAAGCCAAGGTCAAAGGGGTCCTGCGCGGGCACTACAAGGTCGGCGTCATGGGCAAGGGCGGCGTCGGCAAGACGACGGTCTCCGCGAGCATCGGGTCGATGTTCGCGCACCTGCGCCAGGACGACCGCGTGGTCGCGATCGATGCCGACACCTCATTCGGAAAACTCGGCAGCCGCGTCGATCCCCGCGCGCACAGCTCCTATTGGGAGTTGGCCTCCGACAAGCACCTGGAGACCTTCGCCGACGTGCGCAGCCGGGTAGGCAACAACTCGGCGGGTCTGTTCGTCCTCGCCGGCGAGGGCAGTCCGGCCCGCCGCCGCGTGCTGGACGCGGCGATCTACCGCGAGGCCACGACCCGGCTGGACCGGCATTTCTCGATCTCGGTGGTCGACTGCAGCTCGACGATGGATTCGCCGGTGACACAAGAGGTTCTGCGCGATCTCGACGCGCTCGTCGTGGTGTCCTCGCCGTGGGTCGACGGCGCCGCGACGGCCGGCCAGACGCTCGACTGGCTGGCCGCCCGCGGGATGACCAGCCTGTTGCAACGGACCGTCGTCGTCCTCAACGACTCCGACGGCCACGCCGACAAACGCACCCGGTCGATCCTCGCCAACCAGTTCTCCGGCCAGGGGCAGGTGGTGGTCGAGGTCCCGTTCGACGGACACCTTCGGCCCGGCGGGGTCGTCGACATCCACGAGATGTCACCGCCGGTGCGCAAGAAGTTCCTGGAGATCGCCGCGGCACTGGCCGAGCATTTCCCGACACACGACGACCGGGCGCGCGAGCGGTCCTGAACCAGCTCAGCGCAGCGTCTTGATGACGGCTTCGATCGCGTGCACGGCCGCGGCATCCACCGGGTACTCGGCTTCCGCGCGCGCGATGGCGTCCTCGGAAACGCCTGCGGCTTGCGCGGTTTCGCCGACGGTGAGGTTGGCGTGGCGGCGCGCGGCGTACAGGCGCTGACCCAAGGTCGCCCCGGGGGCGGCGGCCGCACGCGTCGTCAAATCGTCGATCTGGCGACGGACCGCACTCAGCGCCTTGATCAACGCCGGCGTCACCATGCTGATCCTGGCCGCACGCGAGGCGACCGCCTCTAGCTGGCGGAGATCGGCGAGCATCGCCGTCACCCGTGGCGTGAACTCGGGATCGTCTTCGGCCGGCAGGGTGGGCACGGTCGACTCGAGGGTGTTGACGGCGGTGAGAACCGCCTGCGCGATCAGCGGCACCTCGTCGGTGCCGGGTACCGAGATCGTCGTGTCGGTTGTCGCCGCCGGCGGCGGCGACGGCGGTGCGACGGGCGCCGTCGGTGCGGGCACCGACCCGCCCTGGCGCAGCCGCGCGATGGTCCCGGGCGGCCACCGCAGCACTTCCTCGAGCTTCAGGCGCGTCCGCTCCCGGGGCCAGCTACGGCCCTTCTCGAAGGCGATCAGCGCGCCGGCGTTGATGATGCCGTCCGCCGCGAGGCTGCGCTGGCTGATGTCGAGCTCACGACGCCGCGCTGCGGCCGCGGCACCGGCGCGCACCAGCCCGATGTCGAATTCACCGGTAGCGAGATCGAACTCCGCATCGGTCATCTCGGGACGGTTCCTCGCTGGTGTTCCTGCAGAGCTGGGGCGGCCGAAAGTGGGCGCTGGACCAGTCAATCCTAACCCCCTACCGAAGCACCGCTACGCCTCGGATTCCGCGCGGTTTCAGCAAATTACATAGGTGCTACACCTTTGTCACAGCACAAACCGCACCGATGCTACGGATTGGATCCAGTCCCGTAAACTGCCCGCTGACGTGCAGTTTTGGATGCAACCCGTCTTTACCCAGGTGGCCACCGGTCGTTACCGATGCAAACTTCCGTAGCGGCGGCCTGATTCAGTTTCGGAGAAACTGTTGCATCGCTACGGTTGTTGCTATAGCGTTCTGCTCAACGCGGTGACCACCGCAACAGTCCCTAACAGGAGCAGCAGCATGAACGCACTCATGGCCAACGGAATCCCGCTCGGCGTGTGCACGAGCGACCCGGAACGGTGGACCTCCACTCCCGACGACGAGGCCAAGGTCATCTGCCGCGAGTGCCCGCGGCGCTGGCTGTGCGCCCGCGAAGCCTGCGAACTCCCCCGGGCCGAAGGCCTGTGGGCCGGCATCATGGTCCCCGAGGGTGGCCGGGGCCGGACGTTCGCGCTCAAGCAGCTCCGGTCACTGGCCGAGCGCCACGGCTATCCGGTGCGCAAGACCCGGCTGATCTTCCCCGACGCCGCCTGACGTGACTCATTGCCCTCTCGCCGCCGCGTTCGAGGGGACGGCGGCGGGAGGGCGACATTTCGAACGGGGGGGAATAGGGGCCCGGGGTGTGCCGTTACATTTCTCGACGGTGCCGGGCATGCCCCGGGCCCCATCCAAAACCGTCGCTGCGAGCGACCACTCGCCGTGAGGCGCACTGACGGCACCGTCCCCCAAACTTCTTCCCGCTACAGCTCGAGCGTGGCGACCACCGCGTCGAGCAGAGCATCCACCTCGTCCTCGTCATAGCCCCGCTGAAACATCGGGGGCTTCGGGAATCCGATGTTGCGAACATCGTCGGCACTGAGATGGCCCCGCCCGTCGAGGCGGCGCGCGACGAGTTGCAGAAAATCGTCGACCGACTTCTTGTCATAGCCCCGCTTACCGATCGGCGGCTTCGAGAACTCGGCATTGCGAACATCCTCGGCGGTCAGCACGCGGCTCATGGCGCTCATGCTAACCGCGGCGACTGCGGAAGCCGGTCGCATTACCGTGGGCTTCATGAGCAACACCGACACGGCGCCTGCCGAGGTCACATGTGCCACTTCGGCGTTCACCGGCGTCCTGCACGCACGCGAGGTGCCGCTGGGTGGGCCGCGGGCGCTACTCGTCCGACGCACCCTGCCGCAGCGCGAGCGATCGCTGATCGGCGCATGGTGTTTCGCCGACCACTACGGGCCGCACGATGTCCGGGCCAGCGGCCGCGGCATGGATGTTCCGCCTCATCCGCACACCGGGCTGCAGACCGTCAGTTGGCTTTTCGCGGGCGAGATCGAACACCGCGACAGCGCGGGCGTGCACGCGATGGTGCGGCCCGGCGAGCTCAACCTCGAGGCCGGTGCGGTGCTGACGCTCGATGTCGACCCGGCGTACGAACACGGTGTGCTGTTGGACCAAGGGATCGTTCACGTCGGCGATACGCCGCTCGAGGTAGCTGACCTGGCCTACCAAGCTCCCGGCCACCAGCTGCTGCACCTCGCCAATCCCGCGGACAGCCCGGCGCGCGTCGTCCTGCTCGGCGGCCCGCCGTTCCCCGAGGAACTCGTGATGTGGTGGAATTTCGTCGGCCGCAGCCACGACGACATCGCGATGTATCGCGAACTCTGGCAGGACAACGACGCTCGCTTCGGCGACGTTTCCGGCTACCGCGGCAACACCGCGCGGTTGCCCGCCCCGCCGCTGCCGAACGGCAGACTCAAGCCGCGCCCGCGCCCGTCGAACTAGGCGTTGAGGTACTGCGCCGTGCTGCCGCCCACCGGCATCTCGGGCAGGCCCAGTTTCCGGTGATCCCAGCTGCGCAGCCTGCTGGGCACGACCCGGACCGCGATGCGGTTGTTCATCATCTGGTCGACGAACGGACGCATCTCATCGGTGTATGGCCCGGTGTAACGCTCCCACACGCTGATGCCAACGCGCAGTATGGTTTCCGGGTCATCGACGATCTCGGCGTCACCGTCGATCGATACCCCGCGCAGGGTGTTGTAGGTCAGGCCGTCCTCGATCATCACGGTGACCGTCGGATCGCGGCGCAGGTTCACGGCCTTCTGCGACTTGGCCTTGGTCTCGAACCAGATCTCGCCGTCGAGGACCGCGTACCACATCGCCACCAGATGTGGCCGGCCATTCGGCAGCACGGTGGCCATGGTGGCGGTCCGACTGCGTTCGACGAATTCGGCGATCTCGTCGTCGGTCATGACGATCTTTGCCCGCTCGTTCCTGCCCACGCATCGCCCTCTCTGCTCGGTGTGCTCACGATAAGCGGCCGCTGTGCGACGCGACACCGGGGTGTGGTGCGGTACCTATAATCCGGACAACGAACATTGCAGAGGAGCGCGCGGCTTTGACCGATCCCTCGAGGTATCCACCCGGGTGGAATCCGCCGCCCCCAGGCCCGTACCAGGGTCAACCGCCGGCGAACCCGTACTACGGCGGTTACCAGCCGGGCTACAACTGGCCGGGCTACGGCGAGGCCCCACCCATCCACGGCAGGCCCCCGAAACGGAGCAAGACCCCGTGGATCATCGCGGCAGTGGCAGCCGTTCTCGTCATCGCGATCGTCGTAGGCGGGGTGTTGTGGAGATTCAACTCCGGCGGGGAGGACACCGAGGCCGCCACTACGACCACGTCGGCGACCACGTCGACCACCGCTACCCCGGAATGTGAAGGACGGGTCGCCAGCCCCACGCCGCAGACTCCCCCGGACTGGATCGCCGTCGCGAGCCCCCGCGGGCTCGGCTACGACGTGCCGCCGGACTGGACCGTCAACAGCTGCACGACCATGATCGGCTGGGAAGTCCCGTGCCCGGACGGCCCGTTCGGCTTCTGCCCCGTCCGGACGATGACCGGCTCGGCCGAAATGCCCAACAAGCAGTGCCCGGACCTGCACCGCGGCGCCACCGGTGTCCCCGGCGCCAACAGCACCGACGACATCGACGAGGCCCTACAGCGCGAAACCCAACTGGTCGAGGACATCTATACGTCGAGAAGCGGTGTGGTGCCGACGGTTTCACTGGGCGAGCGACGCGAGCTGACCGTGAGCGGGGAACCCGCGGTCCAGGTCATCGCGACCGTCACCGGCATCGAAGCGAGCGAATGCACCGGCCCGTCGGCACTGCATTCGATGCTGGCCACCAAAGTCGAGGGTCAGCCGGGTTCGGTGATGTTCATCGTTTCGCTCGAACAGGGCTATCCCGGTGCGCCGGACCCGAAGCTCATCGATGAGATCGTCGCGACCCTGCGCAAGGACGACTAGAGCACGCCGAAGCTCGAGGTGACCCACCGGACCGGGTCGACGCACCGGAACGGCGCGATGCCCCTGGCGTGCAGGCGATTTCCGTTGGGCGGATGCCCGAGGGCGGACACCACGAAATTGCGGCTCGGCAGCCGGATGCCCGTGGCCGGGTTCTCGACCGCGGCGACGATCGAACCGCCGTGCAGCCGGATCAGCAGGCTGCGCACCTCCTCATGCAGGAGTTGACCGTCGACGTCGTCGTACTGCCTGCCGTCGGAGGTGTCGCGCAGGTATGCCGCACCGCCGTTGGACATGATCAGGCCCCACTCGGAGCCCTCCACCTCACGCAATGCACGCAGCACGTCGAACTTCGACAGGATGACGGCCAGCTTCGGCTGACCGGGGCGTACCGCCGTCAACAGGTTGGTCAGCACGGTGCGCGGATCCCCGCCGCTGACCACCTGCGCCGGCAGTAGATCGTGCAGTTGATCGCGGATCGTCTTGACCCGCAACGGGTCGAACATGAAGAACACCGCGTCCGCGTGCGCGAAGAACTGGAACGGTGGCGCGTGCAGATCGCCGGACTCCATGTCTTCGCCCGCGACATCGCGCAGCACGAGGTAGCGGCGCACCCCGTGCCAGGTCCCTATCGAAAACATCAGGGGCTCACGGTGATCGGAGGTCTGGGTGTGCACCGTCGGGGTCGGCGGAATCAAACCCCGCTGCACATAGAGCGGTGCCTCGTAGTTCGTGGCATAGGCGTGGGCCGTACCACGTGTGACGGGCTGCATCGAGAACCCGAACCGTTCGCACAACAGCTCGAGCTGCTTGACCAGCACCGCGATGTAGAGGCTCTTGCCGGTCGCGCGGGCACCGGCCAGCGCGATGCAGATGGCGTGCCCCTCACGCCAGCCGTCGGGCAACGTGAAATGGCATACCGGGCAGATCTCCACGGCGGGCCCCTGCAGCGCCCGGCTGGCCTCCGATATCGGCGGCGGCGGGCCGTTGTAGCCGGGGCTGCGCGACCAGGTGTAGAGCGGGCCGCAGTCGGCAGGAGCGCCCGTATACGCCGATGCGACCTCGTCGCGGTAACGCGTGCCACCGGCTTGCGCGGGCAAGGTCCACAGATGCTGGTTGGGACTCAGCGTCGCGAAGCACCGCGGGCATTTACTCATGCCTGCCACCACTCCCCCGTAGTCGCGCGGCCAGCGACGTGTGCGCGTCGCCCCGCCGTGCCAACAACCTGCTCACCATCTTGCGGTATCCCCGCACCGTGCCCTCCGACGAGTCACCCGACAACTGCGCCATCAGCATCGTCACGCTGTCGGCGTCGTTCTCGTCGCCGGGCAGGGTGGCGGCCACCCGCTCGGCCAGCTGGTTGACCAGATCGTGGACCGCATCGAGCGGCACGTCGGCGGCCTCCGCGGCCGCTGACCGCAGCAGACTGATCGCAAGCACCGCGTACGGCGCGATGTGGCGGTCGGCGACGATGGGTAGCACGCGGTCCACCGCGTCGGGTCCATGCGCCGCGACCAGTCCGTTGCATGCCTGCGGATACGGTTGCCCCGCAAGTACTCCCAGCAGAGCGAAGGCCAGCAGCCGCACCGCGAAGTCGGCATGCACACCGCTCGGTTCGATGCCGGCCAGGACGTCATCCCACAACGGCGCGTACGCGCGCTGATGCGTCTCGAGGTAGCGCTGCTGCAGCCACTCCTTTGGGCCGATGTGACGGACCGCGGCGCACGCCACCGCGAAACTGTCGCCGTTCGCGTCGATCACCATGCCTGCCAGGTGGTCGAGGGCGGCGGAATCAGGAGCGCCGACGAGAGTCCGCAGCGCGGCCGCACCCGGCAGCGGCTCGGTTCCGACCGCCAGCAGGAGGTCGGCGGGTTCCCACACCTGCGCGCTTGCCACCCGCTCGAACTCCGCAGGCTCGCTCACCCGCAACCACCACAGGTGGGCACCCGGATCACCGGGTTCGGCGGGGCCGCGGCGGCGAGTCCGGACGCCGCGCACCGCGGCACGGGTCCAGACGGAATCCCACGGGACGGCCTGCACGAGGGTCCCGGGCTGCGGCAGCCGGACGCTCTCGGCGAGCCAGTCGAGCAGCTCGTCGCCGATCGCGCTGCCGTCGACGTCGCCGTCCCGCAACAGCGCCGCGGCGAGCGCGAGCCTGCTCTCGGTGCTGATGCGCTGACGCAACTGGGCGTCACCGAGGCGGGGCACCACGTCGTCGACCAGTGCCGTGCGGATCCGCTCGTCGTCCACCCCCGCCCGCAGCAGCAGATCGACCACGCGCAGCATCCGTTCGGGCCCCTGACCGTCGGCCAGGGCCGTGCCGATCGCCGCGCGCAGTGGCCGAGGCACTGGTTTCCCGTGAAACAATCTCGGCCCCAACGGTATTGGCCCGATCTGCGACAGCCAGGTGTCATCCTCGATGGCCCGGCAAAGGTAGGTGGTGTCGGCGAACACGGCACCGGGCCCTTCCGGTAGCTCCTGCACCGCGCGCCACGCATCGGCCGTCGTGGTGCCCACCGCTGCCGACAACACACCGGCGATGGTGCGGGCGGCCACGGATCCGACCGCGATCCCCGGCGGCGAGTGCGCGGCGATCACCTCGTGCGCTTCCATCTCGGCGTCGGAGAACTCGGGGCGGCCCGTCACCGCCATCGCCATGGGCCACGCGGGGTGCAGGCCGTCGTCGCGGACCTGCTCCGCGACACCGTCGATGTCATCGAGCAGACGGCGCGCCGAGCCGGGGTCGAGGAGCACCACCTGGGCCATGGCCGACCAGGGCGTGACGGCCACGCTGTGCCCGCCCGCGGTGCGGTGCGGTTCGCCACCGAGCTCACCCAGTGACATGGTTTCGGTCTCGCTGATCGCCACCAGTCCGGACGGGATGGCGTCGAGATCGGCGATCGGCACCGCGGTGAGTACCTGGCCGCCGTGCGGATTGAGTTGATCGGCGCGGTCGAACGTCGAGAAACTCAGCTGCGCTGCGGTACCCGGGGACATCAGGAAGCTGATGAGCCCGATCCATTGGGCTGCCGAGTCGGCGGACTCGACCCCGAGCACCACGGGCGCGCCGCCGTCCAGTGCGGCGGCCACCGCATCGAGGAGACCGAACAGGGTCGCCAACCGCCAGGTGGAGGTGTCCAGCGCGAATGCGACGACGCTGTCTTTGGTGACCACTCCGCCGGGCGTGGGGTCGACGTCGGTCAGCGCTGCGCGGGCGACCGCGGCCGCACCGTACGGGTGCAGCCACTGCGGGGAGCGCCACCATTCGATCGCCCGCCGACGCGGATCGGGCGTGCGGTCCAGCAGCGCGTGGGCGAACACGTTGCCCGGGCGGCCGATGCTGTCCGAGCCCGCGGGCACGGTGTGCCAGTAGGCGGCTCCGGACTGCTCGGTGCGGCAGTAGGCGAGCCGGCGCGGCACCTGCTCGAGCTGCTCGGGCGTCGGGTAGTCCGGCGGCGGCTCCACCGGGCGGAACACCGTGCGCACCCCGGCGAGCAGCAGCTGGGTTTCCTCGGGCGTCAGCTCGCCGCTGGTCTCCTTGACCTGCCAACCTCCGACGGACCCCGCTGCGTCGAACGACGTGTAGGCCAACTGGCCGTACCGGGGTGTCACAGGGCCGCCGCGGTGAGTTGCAGGGTGTCCACCGGCGGATCGAGCAGTGCGATGACCCGCAGCTGCGCAGGCGAACCGATGTTGACGAACAGCCGGATCCAGCCCTGCAAGCCGCTGACGTTGGCGGCCCACAGCTCGCCGTTGCCCGATGTGGTCAAAGCCGACCAACGCAGTTCCTTGGTCGGGTGGTCGGCCAGCTGGCCCTGTGCGTCGAGCGGTGCCACGTCGACGGGTTGACCGTCGTGCACGCTCAGCGGCAGCCGCTGCGGATTGTTGACCAGAACGAAGCCCGGTGACCCCGGGACGTTGTGTTCGGCCCGTATCGCCACCGTGGCCGTGGTGGGAAAACCGTTGGGGTCCCGGCCGATTCGCACCGCGTACTGCAAACGGAGCAGGCCGCGGTACTCGATGCTGGAAAACGCACCCGTCACGCGCCGGCCACCCGCGAACGCCACCGGCGCCAGGTGCAACGAGCAGCCGCCGACCGGCAGCTGACCGGTGAGGTGCATACCGCCGTACTTCTCGTACTCCTCAAGCGAGATCTCGAAGGATCGACCGGTCAGACCGGTACGCGGATCGTGCCCCTTGGGTGCCAGGTACACCACGACGCCTGCCGCGCCGTCCGGCCAGTCGAACGTGAGCACCTGCTTGTTGCAGTACTCGGCCAACTCGATGTCGCGGATCGTGCCCGTTCGCACCGAGGACACCGTGCGGCCGAGCATCGCCCGTTCGCCGAGGATCGTGACCGGCGTGAAATACGCGCGGCTCCATTCCGAGGGCCAGGACACTCCCGTCATCGTCGAACGGCGGCGACCACCCGGAGCGGGCGTTTCGGAGACGGGATGGGTGAGGCGAAGGTCCGATGTGAGCCCCACCTGTTCGAGCGCGCCCTCGGGCAGCTCGATGGCTTCGGCACCGGCGCTCGGACCGCTCTGCGTGCGGTAGATCGCGACCTGTCCCCCGGCAGGCGGGGTCCATGACAGATCGCACGAGACGCCGTCGGCGCCGGATTCGACCGTCATGTCGGTGACGGGTGCGAGCGCCGCCGCGAGTTCGACGTCGGCCTCGGCAGCGTCCGACAGCCGGACGACACCGTCGACGTTGGCGGCGCAGCGGGCCCGGTACCGGTAGCGCTGGCCTCGTACGGGTTCGGTGTCGACGAAGCCCGCCAGGTTCTCACTGCCCGCGAGGATCCGGTACTGCGCCTCGTCCCGGTCGACCTCATCGATCGGGATCCGGAACACGTGCACCGCGGACACGCCCGGCGGCGCCGTCCACTGCCCGACCACCCAGCCGGCATCCTCCCGGACGTCGAATCCGGTGACGGGCCTGACCAGCACCGCGGTGGCGTAGAGTACCGGCTGGGCGGCTCGGGCCTGGGCGTGCGAGCCACCGGTGTTCACCCACACCTGGTAGTGCCGGACCGGCGTCAGCTGCGGCCGGTCATCGCCGGCGGCGGGCTGCTCGGTGACCGCGACCTGATGGGCGAGGTCCGGCGAGTAGGGCGCTTGATCGTCGGTGCTGACCACCCGGTACATCACGACGCCGGGCGTCTCGTACCTCGGCCAGCTCAGCTCGACGGCGCCGCTCGCGCCATCCGGCCGGCGCACGGTGATGTCGTGCAGTGCCACCTGCTGGCTGCTGAACAAGAACGGGGCGAATTCGCCTGTCGGGACGACATTTTCGACCGTCGGCGGTTCCGCTTCCTCCACTGGCGGCTGCGGGTCATCGGGGCTGCGGTGTTTACCCGGGCTCGAGGCTTCGCCTGTCTGCGGCGTGGCGAGCTCGGACAGCAGCCGGGCCATCTCGTCGGCGTGCTCGGCCACCGACCCCGGCAGCATCGCGCGGATCTGCTCGACATCGGTACGGCCCGATCTCAACACCAGGCGCAGATGCGCCTCCTTGAAGCTGCGCGGCGCGACCGCGCCGGAGTCGACGAGTTGTTGGCGCCACGCCAACAGCGGCGCCAACCGGGGGTCGGCGTCGTCGTGGTCGTCAGCGGGGTGCAGGTCGGGCATCAAAACACCAAGTCCTCGCCGGATACGGGCACCGGATCAGAAGGCTCGAACAGCGGGCGGCGCCGCGTGCAGTGCTGCGCCAACGCTCCTCCAGTGATCCCGACGTCCAACCGGCAGCCTCGAGATTAGTACCGGGCCGCCTGCTGAGCGCCGCCAGCGCATAAGTTCGGTGAAGCGAACCGAAGGGAGTGCGATGTCCGACCCGATGTCCGCGGCCACCGACGACGTCTGGGAAGTCATGTCGACCTGCCGGACGATCCGGCGATTCACCGACGAACCGGTCGACGATGCCGTCCTCAACCGATGCCTGCAGGCCGCGGCGTGGGCGCCGTCGGGGGCCAACGCTCAGGCCTGGCGATTCGTCGTGCTGCGCTCGCCCGAGCAGCGAGCCGTGGTGGCCAAGGCCGCGGCCCAGGCGCTGGCGGTGATCGAACCGGTCTACGGTATGAGCCGGCCCGCCGACGACGACACCAGCCGGCGGGCCAGGACGAACCGCGCCACGTACGAATTGCACGATCGCGCAGGAGAATTCACCTCGGTGCTGTTCACGCAGCAGAAGTTCCCGACGGCTTCGGAGTTGTTGCTCGGCGGTTCGATCTTCCCGGCGATGCAGAACTTCCTGCTGGCGGCGCGGGCGCAGGGCCTCGGCGCGTGCCTGACGAGCTGGGCGTCCTACGGCGGCGAACAGCTCATCCGCGACGCCGTGGGCGTACCGCCGGACTGGATGTTGGCCGGGCACGTCGTGGTGGGCTGGCCGCGCGGCAGGCACGGACCGGTTCGCCGTCGCCCGCTCGCGGAGTTGGTGGCCACGGATTATTGGGTCTGACGCGGCTATCAGGCCAGGTAATCGACGACGGCGTCGGGGTTCGACAGTGCCACCAGATGCCCACCGGGGATGACGTCCGCGGCGATGCCGGTGCGCTCAAGGGCCACCCGGCGCTGGAACTCGGCGGGGAAAAACCGGTCGTCGGCGCCGACGAGGACCTTGACCGCGATATCGTCCCAGCCGCCGAAGACGCACGGGTCGGCGGCGATCGCGTCGGTCTGCTCCTTTTGCTCGGATTCACCCTCGGCCGCGATGTCCGGCGGCACATCGTGCAGAAAGTAGGTGAACTCGTCGAACTCCTCGGGATAGCCGTTCGCCGCGGCCACCCGAGCTTCCTCGGCACCGACGTTGCCCCACCACTCCCCCACCGTCTCACCGGGCACCGGAATCATCGCGTTGACGAAAACCACTGCGGCGGGCCGGGTTACCCCGCATACCGCGCCGGCGGTGAAGCCACCCAGCGACTGCGCCACGACCACATCGCTGCCCTGGAGTTCGGCCAGCACGATGTCGCGGTAGTCGGGCAGCCGGCCGTCGCCAGGCAGGTCGACGGACACCGCGGTGTGCCCTCGGGCGCGAAGTCCCTCGGCCACCCGATGCCAGTACCAGCCGGCTCCCCCGGCGCCCGGGATCAGGACGAATCGCGTCATAACGCCACGGTACTTAGGTCACTACGCTGGCAACATGCCCACGATCATGCCTGCGGCGTTCATCGGTCACGGCAGTCCGATGAACGCCATCGAGTCCAACCGCTACACCGAGGCGTGGCGGCTCTTCGGGCAGTCCGTGCCGCGCCCGCGCGCGATCCTCGTGGTCAGCGCGCACTGGTACATCAATGCGACGGCCGTGACGGCGATGCCGCGGCCCCGCACGATCCACGACTTCTACGGGTTCCCGCGAGAGCTGTTCGCGGTCGAGTATCCGGCGCCGGGTCTGCCGGAGCTGGCCGAGGAGGTCAGCGACACCGTCCACCCGACGTGGGTGGGCGCCGACGTCGACAGCTGGGGCATCGACCACGGCACGTGGTCGGTGTTGGTCCACGCTTTTCCCGATGCCTCCATACCTGTTGTGCAACTGGCGATCAACGCGAACGAGCCCGCGGACTACCACCTGCGACTCGGGTCGAAGCTGGCCCCGCTGCGCGAGCGTGGCGTGCTCGTGTTGGCCAGCGGCAACATCGTGCACAACCTCCGCGGCATGGATGCCGAGCTACCCGACGGCGGCTACGACTGGGCACAGCGCTTCGACGACGCCGCGCAGGCGGTGATCGCCGACTCCCCCGCCGACGTCGCCACCCTTGACGGGCACGCGGACTACGCCCTTGCCGTCCCGACCCCCGATCACTTCATCCCGTTTCTGTACTTCGCCGGACTCGCCTCTGCCGGAACGGATTCCGTGAACACGCTGGTTCGGGGATACACCTTCGGGTCACTGTCGATGACGGCATACACGCTCGGTCGGTGAGATATGGAAGGCTGCTGGCATGGCCACTGAGAAACCTGGGACCGAGGTCGAACGGAAATTTCTGGTAGAGCCCCGTGGCCTCCCGACCGATGTCGACCGGCAGGCCGAACGCAAACTGGTCCTCAAACAGGGTTATCTCGCGGTCGCCGCGGACGGCTCCGAGACGCGGGTGCGCAGCACCGATGACGCATCGTTCGAACTGACCGTGAAGTCGGCCGGTGATCTGGTGCGTGGTGAATCAACCATCCCGATCACCCGCGAGATGTTCGAGGCGCTGTGGCCGAAATCGGAGGGCGCGCGAATCGAGAAGACCCGGTTGAGGATTCCGCACGGGCCCCACACGATCGAACTCGACGTTTATGCCGGCGCCCTCGACGGTTTGGTGGTCGCCGAAGTCGAGTTCACCGACGAGGCGGACGCCGCGACGTTCGCGGTACCGGAGTGGTTCGCGCTCGACGTCACGAGTGACAAGGCGTACAAGAACAAGAATCTCGCCACCAAGGGCAGGCCGTGATCACTTGCGGGATGCGTTCGTGCTCGCGATGATTCGGTCGATCACCTCGAGAAGCCCGTCATCGGCGTCGGTTCCGGCCGGATGGCCACCCAACGCAGTGGACAACGCGTTGTAATACAGCCCATCCCCGATCAGCTTGACGGCGCGGGCCACGTCGAGATCGCCGAGCGCCTCGTGCAAGACGTTCAACCACTCCCCCGACACCGATTCGATGACCGCGCGGGCCCGCGTGTCCCCGGCTTGCTGTAACCGCGCGACCGCGAGCAGGGCCCGGTCCAGTGGTGTGCCCGCGTAGTGGGAGGTGCGGATGTAGTGGCGCGCCGGCCCTTCGGCAGCGGTTCGCATCTGCTGCACGTCCTCGGCCGCGAGGAACTGCAGCCGATCGTAGAGCGCCTCGGCCAGGCGGTCCTTGGACGGAAAGTGGTACAGGAGCCCGCCCTTCGAGACCCCCGCCCGGGCTGCGACCGCGTCTAGCGTCGCGAAGCGTTCGCCCTCGACGGCCAGCAGATCCTCATAGGCGTCGAGGATGCGGTCGCGTGACGAAGCCATCGTGAGAGCTTACGACAGCCCTGTTTAACTGTACCGTCTGGACGGTATAGTGATGGCCTCGGCGTCCAACCGGCCCGACGGAACTGTGGGGAGGGTTTCAGTGCGGGCCTACCTCGATCTCGTTCGAGTGCCCGGCGTGGTGAACGTGACCGCGTCGCAGTTGTTCGCGCGTCTGCCACTGGGCATGCTCTCACTCGCGATTCTGCTGCACGTGCAGGGACTTTCAGGCTCCTATGCGCAGGCGGGCGCCGTCGTGGCGGCCGTCAGTGTCGGCCAGGCCGTGGCCATGCCGGTCACCGCGCGGCTGGCCGGCCGGCTGGGGGTGGTGCCGACATTGTCGGTTGCCGCGTTGGTCAGCGGCGCCAGCATGCTCGCGCTCGCGTTCGCGGGCTCGTCACCGGTCCTCCTGATGACGCTCGGTGTGCTCATCGGCGCATCGGTTCCCCCGTTGATGCCAGTGGTCCGCGCGCTGTACCCGAAAATGGTTGCCGGCGAAGGTGTTCGCGCACTGTTCGCGCTCGACACGACCGCCCAGGAACTGATCTGGGTCGTCGGTCCGGTTGGGGCCACGTTCCTCGCATCGGCCGTCTCGACCGCCGCGCCACTGGTCGTGTCGGCCGCCGTCACCGTCCTGGGAACGGCCTGGTTCCTCCTCAGTGCCAGGCGATTGCACCCGGGCGTCGCCGCCGGCAGATCGAGTTTCGGGCGCGTTCTCGCGAATCGCACCGTCATCCTCGCCATGGTGACGAGCCTGCTGCTCGTCGCGTCGTTCATGGCGCTCGAGGTCGGCATCGTCGCCGAACTGGGGCGCGACGGTGTCACGGCCGGTGCGGCGATCGCGGTGGCGAGCGTCGGCTCACTGATCGGCGGACTCCTGCTCGGACACCGTCGGCTCGGCATTGCCTGGGTCGTGGCCGCATTGGCGGCCGTGGCGACCGGCACGGCACTGTTCGGCGTCATCGACAACCTCGCGCTGCAGTTCGTCGCACTGTTCTTCTCGGGGCTCGGCTTCGCCCCGGCCATGTCGGCGCTCTACCTGTTCGTGTCACGTGAGGTCGCCGAACACTCGGCAACCGAGGCGTTCGGTTGGCTCAACAGCGGCGCACTCGTCGGCGGCGCGGTCGGCACCGCGTGTGCCGGCGTGGCAACCGAGGCACACGGCTCGATCGGGGCCGTCACCGTCGCGGCCCTGCTGGCGACGCTCGCTGCGTGCTGCCCGCTCGTCGCGCGAGCGGCGGGCCCGATCGGCGGCGTCACCGACCCACCGACCGATGCCGTCAGCCCCGCTGCACCGCCAATGCGGTGACCTCGTTCCAGTACGACGCGGAGGTTTTTCAGGGTATGGCAGCACTGCTCTTTGATGTCGCCCGTATCGATTAACCCCACATGACGCCCAAAGTTGCGGTGGCGCGTCGCAACTGCGCAAAGAGGATGTCAGCCGTCTCCCGTATGTTCCTGCTGCAGGATCGCCCAGGCTCCTGGGCGGACTGTCGAGAAGGGGGAACTGAAGTGACTATCGGTATCAACCAGAGCAACCTGTGTCAGTTGTCGTCATCTGCTCTGGCCACAACGCTCGACGGTATCGCCGAGATAGGTTTTGAGACAGTACGATTCGCTGTCGACTGGGGCTACCTCAGCAATGCCTTCGGTCAGACCAATTACACCCCGGTACGAGCGGTGAAGAACGCGCTGGACGCTCGTGGCCTGACCGCTATGCCATGCCTTGGCATCCACTATCCGTTGAATCACAGCTCCACCGGGTTCGGAAACTTCGTGGGCAAGTGCACGGAGATCTTCGGCAGCATTCCGTACTACGAGGTGTGGAACGAGCCCAATCTCATCGCGTTCAACATCGGCAGCCCGGCCAACTACGTCAAGTACCTCAAGGCGGCGGCGCCGCGCATCAGAGCCGTTGGGTCACAAGTCATCTCAGCAGGGCTGGCTGCCTACCCGACCTTCCAGTCCCCGCTGGGCAAGAACTGGTCTCCGGTGGACTGGCTCAACGGCATGTACGCGGGCGGCGAGAGTGGTGACTACGACCTGCTGGGCTACCACCCCTACAGCATCAAGGACGACCAGAACGCCACGTTCGTGGATCCCCGGACGAACCCGTTCGGCATCGCGCAGATCGACGCGCTCAAGGCGGTGCAGGCGTCCAAGGGCGACACCCGGCCGATGGCCTTCACCGAGGTCGGCTACATCACGCCCGGCAAGGTAAGCCTCGCGGACGCGTCCGACTGGCTGACATGGCAACTGGCCAACCAGGATCCCAACTTCCCGCCCACGTGGTTCTTCTGCTACCAGGACACTGCGGGCGATGGTGGTGGCTACGGGATCAAGGACACCGCAGGCGCTCCCAAAGGCGTGTACTTCGACACCGTCGCCGCGCTCGTTTAGCCCGCAAGAATGCGCGTTCGCTCCGAACGCGCATTCTTCTTTCTTAGCAACTTCACGGCCTTGTCGACTGCTGCGCTCAGCTTTGCCGAGCACCCTTGAGCGTACGGATCAAGCAGTGGCCCAAGGGAGGTCGCCATGCAGAAAAAGAACGTCGGTGCGACGGTGATATCGCTCGAGACACACCCTGCCTGGCTCGCGGCGCACCCCGATGCCGAGGCACTCGAGGCGGCGAAGCGACGCCACCCGTCCTATCAAGCGGTAACACCGCACCCAGTGTGGCCGGCCGACGCGGGATGACGCCGCGAGACAGCACCCGATATGGCAGCACCCAGCCCCCCGCATTGAAGTGTTCCCCGGAAGGTTGGAACGAGGATTTCGGATCTTTTCTAGGGCGTACTAGTGCAACCACGAAGTTGGTTTGACTGAGGCGCAGCGCAGTTGTCTAGATATGAGACCGCACCACGGTACGGGCTGACTCGATCGAATCCACCCCCAGGGAGAGCCGGGTGGGCTTACTCGATGAGGATGTTGAGATCGGTGGGTGTCTGCGGTTCGTCGGCTAGTTCCGGGATGGTGTTTGGGCGTAGAACCGGATTTGAGTAGGTCCGGTTCGGCCGACATCTACTCGCTGGAGCCATTCATCACCAACGAGCATTTCCCCAATGGCCAGTGTGGGTTCGGTGAGATCAAGACTTCCTGAGTAGATGAGGGTACCGAGCCCGGCGGGGTCAGCACCCTGATAGATCCGGACCGTCACGTTTCTGCCGACGCTTTCGGCAGTATCAGCCGACATGGTGACGATTCGGACTGAGTGACGACCGGCCACGAACGTGCCGGGGTCACCGAAGTCCGTTCCGCCACCGGCGATATCGGGATCAGGGCCGGAGTGGCCTGGGTCTTCGATGCGGACCATGCCGCCTGACGGGAAGACATCTAGTTGGGCGATGAGCTGGGTAGACATGACCGGTTCACCTCACTGCCAGTTCTACTTCTGACCTTTGCGGCGCTTTTTGTTGGTGCTCTGTTTCTTCTTTTTCTTGCTGCTGTTGTCAGAGTTCTTCTTCTTGCTGCCGTTCTTGGAACCATGCTTGTTCTTGCGATTCTCGCCGCCGCTGAAACTGGTGCTGTCTTGAGTGTTGTTGGTGACAACCGTTCTAGAAGTGTTGCCCGGACTGGGGGCGTTGTTGGCCTCGCGAGCACTAGCTTGGGCCCGGGCACGAGCGGCATCAGCGGCAGCGTCTTGCTGATTACGGCGCTTGATCGCACAGCGCGCACACCGTACTCGTCCATCGTCACCTCGGAACACGCGATCGTGCCCAATGTTCTGGTCCTTGAAGGTCTTGAGAACTTGCTCGGATTCTCGCGGGCCTTCCCACGCTGGAACTTGTTGGACACGCGACGCTGTGCCTCCGTTGGCGGTGGACTCCAGGGTGGACGCCAGCGGGTGACTGTCACAGGTTGAACTCCCCGGTATGGCGGGTTTGATGTGGCCCCACTTTGCCGATTCGCCGGTGCGGTTGTGCGGTTTGATTTGGGGACACCCGTTCTCGCCGAGTGAGCCGCCATCACATGTTGCAGCGAGCAACACCGAGGGTGCAGCATAGCAAGTTGCTTGCTCCACTAACCGAGTAGCTATCGGCTCGTCAAGACCTGTTCGTTTAATTTTGCCTTCATGGAAACCAACTGGCCGCACGAGTGACGCGACGCCCGCTATTACCGCTGCTAGTTGACGATTGCTGGTGGCGTTACATACAGTCTCGATCATTGGTGATCAGATAGCTGATTGCTCACTGATCGGGGGATGGTATGCGGGGGAACCATAGCTGGATCGCGGGTTCAGGAAACTTTCTGCGCGACGGCCAGCAAAGTACGTGGTTGGGGTGGCCGGCGCGTTGGCTGGCCGCGTTGTGCGCGGTGGCGGTCACCGTCGGCGGGCTGCACCTGGCCGCGCCGTCGAGCGGGGTGGGGCAGGCGGTGCGCACGGTGTCGGCGGCGCAGGGGTTCGCCGACGCCGCAGTCGCTGCGTTCACCGATTCGGCGGTCGGCTCCGATCCCACTCTGACCGTCGAGCAGCGTGGCGCCGGAATACCTGACGAGCCGGTGGCCGGGCTAACCGCCCAGACTCCGGCCGGCCCGGTGCAGGTGGTGTTGCCCGGCGGGCTCGGAAACGCCCAGCACACCGCGGGCGGGCAGGTCGTCTACCCGAACGCCGGCGCCGGCTTCGACCTGTTGGCCGAAAACACCGCCACCGGCACCCGCACCGTCGCCCGCATCAGCGACCCGGGCGGGCCGCGGATGGTCACCACCTTCGTACGCACCCCGGCCGACACCGTCATGCTCGCCCACACCAACGGCTACCTGACCATCAACAAAGCCACCCCGACCGCCGAGACCATCGGCATGTTCTCCCCAGCCGAAACCCGCGATGCCACCGGCCGATTGGTGCCCAGCTCGTATGTGGTCAAACAACTCGCCCCGCAGCTATATGTGCTCGCCGAGGTCATCGACCCCCAACCGCACACCACCTGGCCGGTCTATGTCGACCCACCCCTGCACCTCACCGGGACCGGCGGCACACCGCTGCCCCAAGGGTTTTTTGATTCGGTCACCAACACCGTCAGCTCACTCGCCGACACCGCGACCTCGGCAGTCACAACCGTCGCGTCGGCCACCGTCTCCGGCGCCAAAGCCGTGGGCGGGTTCGTCACGGAAAACCCACTCGAATCCGCGCTACTCGTCGGCGGTGTCGCGTTGGCGGTCACCGGCGTCGGTGGCCCCGCGGGTGCTGCGATGATCGCCTCGGCCACCGTCAACATCTCCAGCGCCGCCGTCGACATCGCCGCCGCCGCCATGCCCGACAACCAAGCCCTCGGCATCGCCTCCACGGTGCTCGGCGCCGCCTCCATGGTCACCCCACAAGGCGCGGCCAAGAAGGTCGTCACCGAGGGCGCCGAACTCGCCGTCGAACAACTAGGCAAGCACGCCGACGACGTCATCGACGTCGCCAAAGCCACCCCCACCCCGCCAGCGCAACTCGCCGAGGAGATCGCGGCCACAGCCAAACCTCCTGTCACGCCAGGGATTTCCCCGAAGGCGCCCAACGCACCGCCGGCGAAGACGCCCGAGGCCACACCCACAGCTGCGACCCACAACGCGTCCGACGCTGCCCCGAGCGTCGGCAAAGCTCCCGAGGCCTCACCGCACGCAGTCCCCGGTGGAGAAAACAGCTGGGCATTGCCACCAGCACGCGGCGATCGCCGCCTCACCACAGACATCACCGCACGGGTAAAACACCGTATCGGTACGAAGACAGGTATCAAGCGCTACTACGACCCAATGACCGGTAAAGAGATCGACCGCGCAACAAACGAAGTCCTGGGTAAAAAGCGCGATATCGGACATAAGCCCGGATATGAATTCCATACCACTCAACAGATGGCCCGCAAGCATGGCCTTTCCCGCCGCGAGGTTGTCGAATGGGAAAACGATCCCAGTCACCTGCGATGGGAAAACGAAAGCACAAATCGAAGCCGGAAGTATGAAAACCCACGCTCGGCCGACGACATGTACGACGAGTACAAGGGCTGGCTGAAACGGCAGGTCGACCAAGGCAACAAGAAGTTGGCCAAGGATCCCACTGCGCAACGCCGGCTCCGCCAGGAAGCCAACCCCACCCAGTCCAGTGCAAGTGCCCAACGCGACACTGCCCGCGAATCTGCACGCACCGCCAACAACAACGACGCTGTTACCAATAGCGATTCAAAACCGCGCAACGGTAAGAGTAAAGACAGTAAAAAGAACGACAAGAAAAACGAGAAGAAGAAAGACAAGAAGAGCAAGAAGCACCACAAGAAACCCGGCAAGTGACCAAATCACCGCGCACCAGGTCATCGCCAGACTGATTGAGATGGGAAGCTGATCGCTATGGCTCGCACACCGTTGCACATGTTTGGTATGGAGTACCGCCGCGACGAGTACCTGGGGTTGATCGCCAGCGGCGAACATGACGTCAACGCCCAAGACCTCGACGGTAAGACGCCGCTGCACTATGCCGCTGAGCAGGAACAGTCTGAGATCGTGCACGCGTTATTGGACGCCGGGGCTGATCCGAACATTCAAGAACGCATCCACGGCAACACCCCGCTATGGGAAGCGATTGCTGACATCGTCGAGCCCGGGGATCCGGTGATCGTCAAGATGATCGACCGCGGAGCCGACCCCACCATCGTCAATAACCACGGCCACACCCCGTTGGCGCTTGCACGTCGACTCGGCCGTAGCTGCGTGCCGCTACTTGAAGCCACAGCCAAAAACAAGCAGGACTGAAATGGACCTCAACACCTTCGTTGTAGGAAAGACCTTCTACTACAAGGGCGCAAGCGAACTCGAGCTTGGTTCGGTGGCTGTTCCCTCGGGCCGGCTGCGGATCCGCGACCCATTCTTTCCCCACCCCGGTCCTGATGACGGTTGTCTACTGATCGTCGCGCCGGGGACGTACCGCGTCTGGGTCACCCTCGTCGAAATCCCTGCCCTGCATGACGAAACCGAGCTGGAGACCCGCGAGGCCTACCTATCGATTGGCCTCAACGACCGCACGCCCACCGGCTTGGACTATGCCGATGCTCTGCTGCCCTCACCTCGGCCCAGCTTCGGCGCGATGACCGGCACCGATTCCGGCAACATCGCAATCTTCGACGACACCCTCACCGACATAGACCGACAACAACTATCCGACGAACTCGACGGACACCACCCACTGCCAGAGCTGTACGCCAATATCACCGTCGGCGACCGCAACATCGTATGCAGCCACTCAGGCTACGGCGACGGCGCATTCAACATCCTGCTCACCCACGACACCACCGGTCCGATCGCCATTCACGTCGACTTCGGAATCTTCGGCACCGACGAAGACGACGATGACTAACCCAGAGAACGGGGGTAAACACCGGGGGCAAGCGGGCCTGTCTCATTTCTAAACAAACGGGACAGGCCCCAAACCGCCACTCCCCAAGGCGGATCCCGCCAACTCGCGGTGTCTCATTTCTCGTCTCACACTGCGTGTCCCAAATGCTCAATGTCGGTGGTCAGTGAGACGGTCGCCGATATGGCAGTGATTCTCGGACACGCGCGTATAAGCACTACCGGCCAGGAGCTCGGCGCGCAGCTGGCGACCTTGGCTGCAGCCGGCGTCGGTGATGACAGGATCTACACCGATAACCTTTCCGAAGCTGCTAACACCGCCCGCCCCGCGCCTAGCCGCACTACTTGATTATGCCCGCGACGGGGACACCGTCGTCGTCACCGCCATGATCGACTGGGCCGATCTGTCGCGAAAGTCACCCGCACCATCGCAGATCTTGGTGAACGCCGAATTACATTGCGCGCGTTACGGGAAAACGTGGACACCAGAATGCCGACAGGTCGGGCCGGGGCCGCCATCATGGCGACGCTCGCCGAACTCGAGCTGGAGTTCGGCCGTTAGCGGCGGGCGGGCTCGCGTGATTCCCGACGGGCCCGCCGGCTGCCGGCGACCAAGAGGGACAAGCTGACACCGGAGCGGGCTGTCGGCACGCATCTTCAGATTCTCCGAGGCCTGTGCCCGCCCCCCCAGTGGATAGATGGCGCTTCAGCGATTACAGGGATTGACACCACCAAGTCGCCAGTACGGGTTGAAGGTCGCACCCGCCGACCAATCCCACCGGACACAAAGGCCACGAACTCTCAGTGAGTTCGTGGCCTCGCGCCTGCGGTTCGTAGAACCGCTCGTTGTGGGCGAAGGGGGACTTGAACCCCCACGTCCCGAAGGACACTGGCACCTGAAGCCAGCGCGTCTGCCATTCCGCCACTCGCCCGAATGACCG
The DNA here is from genome assembly GCF_002101965.1 of Mycolicibacterium wolinskyi. Classification (GTDB taxonomy): domain Bacteria; phylum Actinomycetota; class Actinomycetes; order Mycobacteriales; family Mycobacteriaceae; genus Mycobacterium; species Mycobacterium wolinskyi. The sequence goes on along the minus strand of NZ_LQQA01000008.1, from coordinate 145,677 downwards.
AGGCAGCGTATCACTGGGCGCGCTCGGTTCCCAAACCGTGCCGATCACGGCCTCATGAAGGTGAATGAATTCTTAAGGTCATCAAGATCACGTCATTGACCAGCCGCGATCCGATTCTCAGAGTTCTGTTGGTCCCGCATTGGCAGCTCAGGCCGATACCATGCATGTGAGCAGTGTGGCCAGAGCGACACGCGGTAGCACCGGCTGCCGATCTGGGCCATCAACGACGACGAGTGAAGGCGGGCGGTGACATGGGATTTGTCGACCGCATCGAACGCAAGCTCGAGTCCACCGTGGGCGATGCCTTCGCCCGCGTCTTCGGCGGCTCCATCGTCCCGCAGGAAGTCGAGGCGGCGTTGCGCCGCGAGGCGGAGTCGCGGGCCCGGACGGTCGCAGGCGGACAAGTTTTGGCACCGAACGAGTACGTAATTACCCTCAGTGGGACTGACTATCAGAAGGTAAGCGCCGATACTGACCTGACCTCGACCGCGTTCGCCAAGCATCTGGGGGGATTTATCCGTGATCAGGGGTGGCAAACGTATGGTGATGTGGTCGTTAGATTTGAGCAATCACCGAACTTGCACACCGGACAGTTCCGCGCGCACGGCGCGGTCAACCCCGATTCGACCGCCAGCGAATCCGCGCGAGCCCAACGCGACCATGCGTTCACCGCAGAATCAGGAGAACCACCTATGACCGATAACCCGAATTACCGCGGCGGCCAGGGACAAGGTCGGCCCGGCGACGATTACTACGACGACCGGTACGGGCGTCAGCAGGATGATCCGCGTGGCGGCCAGTACCCGCCGGAGCAAGGCGGCTACCCGCCGCGCGGCGGTTACCCCGATCAGGGCGGATATCCCGACCAGGGTGGCTACCCAGAGCAGGGTGGCTATCCCGATCAGGGCGGCTATCCGGACCAGGGTGGCTATCCCGATCAGGGCGGCTACCCCCCGCAGTCCTACGAGCAGCGTCCGCCCGCCGGCGGTGGCTACGGCCAGCCGGGTGGCGGGTATGACCAGCCGGCCGGCCGCGGGTACGGCCAGCAGCCCGGTGGGTACGGCCCGCCCCCCGGCGGCCAGCCCGGCTACGGCGGTCCCGCAGGCGAGTACGACTACGGCCGTCAGCCCGCACCCGGGCGTCACGATGACTACGGCAGGCAGGAGCCTCGCCCCGGCGGCGGTTACCCCGATCAGGGCGGCTACGGCGGTCAGTCGTACGGACGTCCGGAATACGGCCAGCAGCCGGATTACGGCCGTGGCTACGGCGAACCGGCACCCGGCGGCTACCCCGATCAGGGTTACGGCGAGCCGGCCGGCCGGGATTACGAGTACGGCGCTCCTGGCGGCGGTCAGGCCGGGTACGGCGGCGGCTACGGCGCGGGTGACTACCAGGCCGGTGGTGCGACCGTCACGCTGCAGCTCGACGACGGCAGTGGCCGGACCTATCAGCTCCGCGAAGGCGCGAACGTGATCGGCCGCGGCCAGGACGCTCAGTTCCGGCTGCCGGACACGGGTGTGTCGCGCCGGCATCTGGAGATCCGGTGGGACGGTCAGGTGGCGTTGCTGTCAGACCTCAACTCCACCAACGGCACCACAGTGAACAACGCACCGGTGCAGGAGTGGCAACTGGCGGACGGCGACGTCATCCGGCTGGGACACTCCGAGATCATCGTGCGCGTGCACTGAGCGTCGCGGACCGGACACAACGGGGTGACAAGCAGCCCGCTTCACCCTCATGCCCATCTCTGTCCAAGTATCGTGACGATGCCGAAGGTCGCTGAAGGACACCAACGGGACTGCCACGGAAAGGACGTCGGATGCAGGGGTTAGTGCTGCAGCTGACGCGCGTCGGCTTCCTGTTGCTGCTGTGGCTGTTCATCTGGTCGGTGCTGCGCATCCTGCGCACCGATATATACGCGCCGACGGGTGCGGTGATGGTGCGTCGTGGGCTTGCGTTGCGTGGTTCGCTGCTGCCCAATCGGCAACGACGCCACGTGGCGCGCCAGCTCGTGGTGACCGACGGCGCCCTTGCCGGTACCCGCATCACGCTGGGCAACCAACCGGTGCTGATCGGCCGGGCAGATGACTCGACATTGGTCCTGACCGACGACTACGCCTCGACGCGCCACGCCAGACTCTCGCCACGAGGTTCGGAGTGGTACGTCGAGGACCTAGGATCGACCAACGGCACATACCTCGACAGGGCGAAGGTGACAACAGCGGTACGGGTTCCCATAGGCACGCCGGTTCGGATCGGCAAGACGGTAATCGAGCTGCGCCCGTGACGCCGCGCACGCGAGGAGCAATATGACCCTCGTTCTCCGATACGCCGCGCGCAGCGATCGCGGCCTGGTCCGCGCCAACAACGAAGACTCCGTCTACGCAGGTGCCCGGCTGCTCGCGCTCGCCGACGGGATGGGCGGGCATGCCGCGGGCGAGGTGGCCTCACAGCTCGTCATCGCAGCGCTGGCCCACCTCGACGACGACGAGCCCGGCGGCGATCTGCTGAGCAAGCTGCACGCCGCGGTGGCCGAGGGCAACTCCGCGATCGCCGCGCACGTCGAGGCCGACCCCGAACTCGACGGTATGGGCACGACGCTGACCGCGATCCTGTTCGCGGGCAACCGTCTCGGCCTCGTGCACATCGGTGACTCGCGGGGCTATCTGCTGCGCGACGGGGAACTGACGCAGATCACCAAAGACGACACCTTCGTCCAGACGCTCGTCGACGAGGGCCGCATCACGGCCGAAGAAGCCCACAGCCATCCACAGCGCTCGCTCATCATGCGGGCGCTCACCGGCCATGAGGTCGAGCCGACGCTGATCATGCGCGAGGCCAAGGCCGGCGACCGTTACCTGCTGTGCTCGGACGGTCTGTCCGATCCGGTCAGCCAGGAGACCATCCACGAGGCGCTGCAGATCGAGGACGTCGCCGAAAGCGCCGACCGGCTCATCGAATTGGCGCTGCGCGGCGGTGGTCCCGACAACGTCACCGTGGTGGTGGCCGACGTCGTCGACTACGACTACGGGCAGACGCAGCCAATCCTCGCCGGCGCGGTGTCCGGTGACGATGACCAGACCGCACCGCCCAACACCGCGGCCGGCCGGGCGTCGGCATTCAATCCGCGTCGCAACGAACCCAAACGAGTAGTGCCCCAGCCCGCCGAACCGTCGCGCAAGCCCCGGTCGCGGCGTCGCATCGTCATCGCCGCGATACTCCTGTTGTTGGTGGTGGTGGGCGGCCTGGCGATCGGCCGCGAGATCATCCGCAACAACTATTACGTCGCCGAGCACGACGGCACGGTCTCGATCATGCGCGGTATCCAGGGCTCGTTTCTCGGATACTCCCTGCAGGAGCCCTACCGGCTCGGCTGCCTCAACGACCGCAACGAGCTGTCGCTGATCGGCGCCGACGAGAATCAGGACAACCTCGCCTGCCGGCTGATGGCCGTCAACGACATGCGCCCGTCCGAACGCGCGCAGGTGGTGGCCGGGCTGCCCGGCGGCACCCTCGACGAGGCGTTCGCCCAGATCACCGAACTCGCCCGCAGTTCCGTGCTGCCGGTGTGCGCGCCGCGCCGAGCGGCCACACCGACGACCACCACACCGCCGCCGCCGCCGACGCCGACTTCGGAACCCGCGCCCGAGCCCAGCGCACGCGGCCCGGGTGGCTCTCCGGCGCCGGAGACGCCGACGACCGTCACCGCGCCCGCGCCGACCCCGCCGCCCCCGGGCGCGCCGGCTCCGTCGCCTTCGCCAACGCCGTCGCCCACCGTCACCGCACTGCCTCCCCCGCCACCCGAACCGGGGACGAACTGCCGGGCGGTGTCATGACGACGCAGCCCCAGTCGCCGGTTACCGTCATGCCGCCGCTACCGAACCGGCGCAACGCGGAACTGCTGCTACTGGGGTTCGCGGCGCTGATCACCACCGTCGCGCTGCTGATCGTCGAGACCAATCAGGAACAAGGCGTCAGCTGGGATCTGGCCCGCTACACGATCGGATACCTGGCACTGTTCGGCGGCGCACACCTGGCCGTGCGACGGTTCGCGCCGTACGCCGATCCGCTGCTGCTGCCGGTGGTCGCGCTGCTCAACGGGCTGGGCCTGGTGATGATCCACCGGCTGGATCTGGCCAAGGGCGAGATGACCTCCGACGGCCTCGGCGGAACAGCGAACCAGCAGATGCTGTGGACCCTTGTCGGCGTCATCGCGTTCTCGCTCGTGGTGATCTTTCTCAAAGACCACCGCATGCTGGCCCGGTACGGATACATCTGCGGCCTGACCGGCCTTGTGCTGCTTGTGATTCCGGCGCTGCTGCCGGCGAGGTACTCCGAGCAGTACGGCGCGAAGATCTGGATTCAGTTCCCGGGCTTCTCGATTCAGCCCGCCGAGTTTTCCAAGATTCTGCTGCTGATCTTCTTCTCGTCGGTGTTGGTGGCCAAGCGCAGCCTGTTCACCAGTGCCGGTAAGCATTTCCTCGGGGTCGACCTGCCCCGCCCGCGTGATCTGGCACCGCTGCTGTTGGCGTGGGCCGCGTCGGTGGGCGTGATGATCTTCGAAAAGGATTTGGGCACTTCACTTCTGCTGTACGCATCGTTTCTCGTGCTGCTCTATGTCGCCACCGAACGCCTCAGCTGGGTGGTCATCGGGCTTGCGCTGTTCGCGGTGGGAAGCGTTGCGGCATACCACATTTTCGGTCACGTCCGGGTGCGGGTGCAGACCTGGCTGGACCCGTTCGCCGACCCTGAGGGCGCCGGCTATCAGATGGTGCAGTCGCTGTTCAGCTTCGCAACCGGCGGCATCTTCGGCACCGGTCTCGGCAACGGGCAGCCCGGAACGGTACCGGCCGCCGCCACCGATTTCATCGTCGCCGCGATCGGTGAAGAACTCGGATTGGTCGGTCTCGCAGGCGTTCTCATGCTCTACACGATCGTCATCATCCGCGGCCTGCGCACCGCGATCGCCGTACGGGACAGCTTCGGCAAGCTTCTTGCCGCGGGCCTGGCCTCGACGCTGGCCATCCAGCTGTTCATCGTCGTTGGCGGCGTCACCCGACTGATTCCGCTGACCGGGCTCACCACACCGTGGATGTCCTACGGCGGCTCGTCGCTCGTGGCGAACTATGTGCTGCTGGCCATCTTGGTGCGCATCTCCTACGCCGCACGGCGACCGATCACCACCGAGCGGCCACCGAACGCGACGCCCATCGCGGCGGCCAGTACCGAGGTGATCGAGAAGGTATGAACACCTCACTGCGCCGGGTAGCCGTCGCGATCATGGTGCTGATCGTGCTGCTGTTGGCCAACGCCACGATGACCCAGGTCTTCACCGCCGACGGGTTACGCGCCGACCCGCGCAACCAGCGGGTGCTGCTCGACGAGTACTCGCGTCAGCGCGGGCAGATCAGCGCGGGCGGTCAGCTTTTGGCCTACTCGGTCGCGACCGACGGGCGGTTCCGGTACCTGCGCGTCTATCCCGATCCGCAGGCTTACGCGCCGGTCACCGGTTTCTACTCGCTGGCGTACTCCAGCACGGGCCTCGAGCGCGCCGAGGACACCATCCTCAACGGCTCGGACGAGCGCTTGTTCGGCCGGCGGCTCGCCGATTTCTTCACCGGACGCGATCCGCGGGGCGGCAACGTCGACACGACCATCAAACCGCAGGTGCAGCAGGCCGCGTGGAACGCGATGCAGACCGGCTGTGACGGGCCCTGCCGGGGCTCGGTCGTCGCGCTCGAACCGTCGACCGGCAAGATTCTGGCCATGGTCTCGGCACCGTCCTACGACCCCAATCTGCTGGCCACGCATGATCTCAACGCGCAGACCACGGCGTGGGAGCAGTTGCGCGACGATTCGCAGTCGCCGTTGCTCAACCGCGCGATCTCCGAGACCTACCCGCCGGGGTCGACGTTCAAGGTCATCACCACCGCGGCCGCGCTGCAGGCCGGCGCCACCCCGGACACGCAGCTGACGTCCGCGGCTCGGACGTCGTTGCCGGACAGCACCGCGACGCTGGAGAACTTCGGCGGCGCGGCCTGCGGACCCGGACCCACCACGTCGCTGCGCGACGCGTTCGCGAAGTCCTGCAACACCGCATTCGTCGAATTGGGTCTCGACACCGGCGCCGACAAGCTCAAGGCGACGGCCCAGGCGTTCGGCCTGGACGCGCCGCCACCGGCGATCCCGCTGCAGGTCGCCGAGTCCACCACCGGGCCGATTCTCGACGGCGCCGCGCTGGGCATGTCGAGCATCGGACAGCGCGACGTCGCGCTCACACCGTTGCAGAACGCACAGGTGGCCGCGACAATCGCCAATGACGGCATATCCATGCGCCCCTATCTTGTGGATAACCTCAAGGGGCCGGATCTGGCCACCATCAGCACCACCGCGCCCGTCCAAGAGCGCCGAGCGGTGTCACCCCAGGTCGCGGCTACACTTACGGATTTGATGGTCGCCGCCGAGCAGGTGACTCAGCAGAAGGGAGCTATCGCCGGCGTGCAGATCGCTTCGAAAACCGGTACGGCGGAGCACGGGACTGACCCCCGCAACACTCCGCCGCATGCCTGGTACATCGCCTTTGCACCGGCCTCCGACCCCAAGGTCGCGGTCGCGGTGCTGGTCGAGGACGGCGGCGACCGGTTGTCAGCCACCGGCGGCGCATTGGCCGCCCCTATCGGACGCGCCACGATCGCGGCGGCGCTGCGGGAGGGAACATGAGCCCCCGGGTCGGAGTCACGCTGTCCGGTCGTTACCGGCTGCAGCGACTGATCGCCACCGGCGGTATGGGCCAGGTGTGGGAAGCCGTCGACTCCCGGCTGGGTCGCCGGGTCGCGGTCAAAGTACTCAAGGCCGAGTTCTCGACCGACGCCGAGTTCGTCGAGCGGTTCCGGGCGGAGGCCCGCACGGTCGCGATGCTCAACCACCCCGGCATCGCGAGCGTGTACGACTACGGCGAGACCGAGCTCGACGGCGAAGGCCGTACGGCGTATCTGGTCATGGAGCTCATCAACGGTGAGCCGCTGAACTCTGTGCTCAAGCGCACCGGCCGCCTGTCGCTGCGTCATGCGCTCGACATGCTCGAGCAGACCGGGCGCGCGCTGCAGGTCGCCCACACGGCGGGCCTGGTGCACCGCGACGTCAAGCCGGGCAACATCCTGATCACCCCGACCGGTCAGGTGAAGCTCACCGACTTCGGTATCGCCAAGGCCGTCGACGCCGCACCGGTCACCCAGACCGGCATGGTGATGGGCACCGCCCAGTACATCGCGCCCGAGCAGGCCCTCGGCCACGACGCGACCGCGGCCAGCGATGTCTACTCACTGGGAGTCGTTGGCTACGAATCGGTTTCGGGCAAGCGCCCGTTCACCGGCGACGGTGCGCTGACGGTGGCGATGAAGCACATCAAGGAGACGCCGCCGCCACTGCCTGCCGATCTGCCGCCCAATGTGCGTGAGCTGATCGAGATCACGCTCGTCAAGAACCCCGGCATGCGCTACAAGTCGGGCGGGCCGTTCGCCGATGCCGTCGCCGCGGTGCGCTCCGGCCGCCGCCCACCCCGGCCCAACCAGGCCCCGACACTGGGACGGGCCGCCCCGGCCGCCGTGCCGTCCGCCGCGCAGGCTCGCGCGGCCGCCGACCTCACCGGGCGCGCGCCCGTCACCGCCGCACGCGCGAGGCCGACGGCCACCAGTGCCCACCGCCCGGCGCCGCCACCGCGGCGTACGTTCTCGTCCGGCCAGCGCGCGCTATTGTGGGCGGCTGGCGTCCTCGGCGCGCTGGCGATCGTGATCGCGATCCTGATCGTGCTCAATGCGCAGGACCGCAAGGAAAGGGACCAGACGCCACCACCCACGGTGACCGACACGGTGACCGAGACAACGCCTTACCAGTCGCCGGCAGCGTTGCCTGAGCTGGGACTCCACGTGATCATGCCGCGGGCCCCCGCAGCACCGGAACAGATACTGCAATGACGACGCCTCAGCACCTCTCCGACCGATACGAACTCGGTGAAATCCTCGGCTTCGGCGGCATGTCCGAAGTTCATCTGGCACGCGATACGCGGCTGCACCGTGACGTCGCGGTCAAGGTGCTGCGCGCCGACCTGGCCCGCGACCCCAGCTTCTATCTCCGGTTCCGCCGCGAGGCCCAGAACGCCGCCGCACTGAACCATCCGGCGATCGTCGCGGTGTACGACACCGGCGAAGCCGAGACGCCGAACGGGCCGCTGCCCTACATCGTCATGGAGTACGTCGACGGCGTGACGCTGCGCGACATCGTCCACACCGACGGCCCGATCCCGCCGAAGCGCGCGATCGAGATCATCGCCGACGCGTGCCAGGCGCTGAACTTCAGCCATCAGCACGGCATCATCCACCGCGATGTCAAGCCGGCCAACATCATGATCAGCAAGAACAACGCTGTGAAGGTGATGGACTTCGGCATCGCGCGGGCACTCGCCGACACCGGCAACAGCGTCACGCAAACCGCCGCCGTGATCGGCACCGCGCAATACCTGTCACCGGAGCAGGCCCGCGGCGAGACGGTCGACGCCCGCTCCGACGTCTACTCGCTCGGCTGCGTCCTGTACGAAATCCTCACGGGCGAACCGCCTTTCATCGGTGACTCGCCGGTCGCGGTCGCCTACCAGCACGTGCGCGAGGATCCGATTCCGCCGTCGCACCGCCACCAGGGCATCTCGCCCGAGCTCGACGCCGTCGTCCTCAAAGCACTCGCCAAGAACCCCGACAACCGCTACCAGTCCGCCGCGGAGATGCGGTCGGACCTGATCCGCGTGCACAGCGGGCAGGCACCCGACGCGCCCAAGGTGTTCACCGACGCCGAGCGCACGTCGATGCTGACCGCACCGATGGACCGCGGACCCGCGACCCAGGACATGCCGGTCCCACGGCCCGCCGGTTACTCACGTGAGCGCGGCAACTCGGTGGCCCGCTGGCTCATCGCGGTGGCGGTGCTCGCGGTGCTCACCGTGGTCGTGACCGTCGCGATCAACATGGTCGGCAGCAGTCCGCGCGACGTTCAGGTGCCCGATGTGAGCGGCCAGTCCGTCGATGACGCGCAAGCCGCGTTGCAGAACCGGGGTTTCAAAACTCGTACCGAGCCCCGGCCGGACAACTCTGTACCTGTCGATCAAGTCATCGACACCGAGCCCGCCGCGAACAGCACCGTGGCCGCTGGGGACGAGATCACCATCAATGTCTCTACCGGTCCGCAACAGGCGCCAGTACCCGACGTGGTCGGACTGACGCCCTCGCAGGCCAGGCAGAAGCTCAAAGACGCCGGGTTCGAGAAAGTCAGGGAATCCTCGACCCCGTCGACGCCTGAGCAAAAGGGCAAGGTGATCGCGACCAATCCGCCGGCGAACCAGAACACCGGTGTCATCTACGAGATCACCATTGCCGTGGGCTCCGGTCCCGAGAACGCCCAGATCCTTGACTGCGTCGGGCAGACCGCCGACAGTTGCAAAAATATCTTGGGGGCGTCGGGCTTCCCCAACACCGTCATCGTCGAGGTGGACAACACCGCGCCTGCCGGCCAGGTGGTCGGCACCGAGCCGCCCGCAGGGCAGTCGGTTCCGAAGGACACCGTGATTCAGATCCACGTGTCGAAGGGCAATCAGTTCATCATGCCCGACCTGGTCGGGCAGTTCTGGGCGGACGCTTATCCGCGGTTGACGGCCCTCGGTTGGACCGGGCAACTCGACAAGGGCGCCGACGTTCGCGACAGCGGCCAGCGCACGAACGCCGTCGTGAATCAGACACCCGCGGCGGGCACCCCGGTGAACCGGGACGCCCGGATTACGCTGAGTTTCGCGTCGTAGCGGCCGCGACCGCGCGGGCGACCTCGTCCTCGAGCTGTCGGACGAGGGTCTCGGCGGGCGCGGCGCCGCAGTAGCCGAGCCAGTTGGCCAGCATGCGGTGTCCGCCCTCGGTCAAGATCGACTCGGGGTGGAACTGCACACCGTGAATGGGCAACTCGACATGGCGCACGCCCATGATCACGCCGCCTTCGGTGCGCGCGATGACCTCGAGCTCGGCCGGGACGGTGTCGGGCAGGATGGTCAGCGAGTGGTAGCGCGTGGCGGTGAACGGATCCGGAAGTCCTTTCAGCACACCGTCATCGGTGTGGTGCACGACGCTGGTCTTGCCGTGCAGCAGTTCGGGAGCACGGTCCACGGTGCCGCCGAACGCGACGCCGATGGCCTGATGTCCCAGGCAGACCCCGAGCAGGGGCGTGCGGGCCGCGGCACACGCGCGCACCAGCGGGATCGAGGCGCCGGCGCGCTCGGGCGTGCCCGGTCCGGGGCTCACCAGTACGCCGTCGAAGTCGGCGGTCACCTTGGCGATGGCGGCGTCGCTGCTCAGCCGTTCGTCGTCGTTGCGCCAGACCTGTGCGTCCACGCCGAGCTGGCCCAGGTACTGGACCAGGTTGAACACGAAGCTGTCGTAATTGTCGACGACGAGAACCTGCATCGGCCCAGGTTACCGGCTCAGTAGCCGATAGGGCCTGCGGGTTTCGCGTAGCGCATCCGCACGGGCTCGGTGTGCCCGACGAGTTCGACCTGGGCCCGCGGTTCTTCGACGTAGCCCAAGCCGTACCGGACCACGTACTGCTTGTAGAGCGTGACGAGCGGTGCGGCGGCGAGCGCGGCCTGCATGGCCGCCGTGTCACCGATCGCGGTGATGACGTACGGCGGGCTGTAGGTGCGGCCGTTGAGCAGCAGGGTGTTACCCACACAGAGCGGTGCGGAGGTCGCGATGATGCGCTGATCCTGCATCTGGATGCCCTCGGCGCCTGCGCTCCACAGGGCGTTCAGGACGGCCTGTATGTCCTGCTGATGCACGACGAGGTCGTCGGGTGCGGCATCGCGGGGGAACCGGCCCTCAGCGTCACGCTGGGCGTCGGTGAGCGTCACCACAAGGCCAGGACCGCGGATGGGTTCCATCCCGGCGGCTGCGGCCAATTCGGCGCTGCGCGCGGTGATCGCGTCGAGCGCGGCATGCGAGCTGGGGGAGCCGCCGTGATGGCTGTCGATCTCCGTCGCCAGCGAATCGCGCCTAGCGGTCAGCCGGTCCACGGACTGCTGAGCCTCCCGCACGAGGTCCACCAGGCGCGGAGCGTCGCTGCGGCGAATCTCGTCTCCGCCGGAGACGCCGTGCGTCGCGGCGAGCAGCAGGCCCGCGAGCAGGCACACCACCGGGACGCCGAAGCGCCACGGGGAACGACGGGGCTGGTCCATCGGCTCCTCTTCCGGACGTGCAGCTACGTTAGGCTCGTGAAGCATCCTGCTTCATCGTCGCACCGTGTGACGCCGACTGTCCGCGAAGGTACCCATGCCCAAGTCCAAAGTCCGCAAAAAGAACGACTTCACCATCAAGCCGGTGAGCCGGACACCGGTCAAGGTTAAAGCCGGACCGTCCAGCGTCTGGTTCGTCGCGCTGTTCATCGGCCTCATGCTGTTCGGCCTCATCTGGCTCCTGGTGTTCCAGCTCGCCGCGACCAATCCGATCGACACCCCGTCGTTCCTCCAGTGGATGGCCGATCTCGGTCCGTGGAACTACGCGATCGCCTTTGCTTTCATGATCACCGGTCTGTTGCTCACGATGCGCTGGCGCTGAGTCGAGACGGCATCATAATGAATTCATCTTACGTTCCGTGCGTTACCGGTTTAGCAACGTCCCGGACGCTCAATCACACCGTTGTGATTCATCCCCATTGGGGATAGCACCTGTGGATAACTTCATTAGTAACGGTAAAAGGGTGTGCACAGCCCGTGCAGCAAACTAGTTGGGGGCCTCCGACCGCTGGAATCGCAGGTTGCGGCATAGCCGGACTTATGATGGCTATCGCAGCTGTGACCCTGATCACAGATCCGCCAGGACGTGTTCTTGCCGGCATTGCCGCCGTGGGATTGCTCACCTTTGCAACGTTCTCCTGGCGCGCCCGGCCAAAACTGGCAATCAGCGAAGACGGTCTCACTGTTCGCGGTTGGTCGCGCACCCGGATACTTCGGCGCAATGACGTCCGTTCGATCCGCATCACCGAGTTCCGGCGCATCGCCCGCAAGGTCCGCCTGCTCGAAATCGACACGGCCGATGATCGGCTGCTCGTCATGACTCGGTGGGACCTGGGCACCGACCCGCTCGACGTTCTCGACGCCCTCAAAGCGGCCGGCTACTGAAAGAAATCCCGCACACACACGCGACGTCCCCGCGGACGGGGACGTCGCGTTGTTGCGTATGCGGGTCAGGCCGTGGCTATGACACCGTGACCGACTCGATCACCACCGGCTCGGTGGGGCGGTCACCCCGGTCGGTCGCAGTCGATGCGATCGCATCGACGACCTTCTGAGACTCCGGGTCGACAACCTCGCCGAAGATGGTGTGGCGGCGGTTCAGATGGGGGGTCTTGCCGACCGTGATGAAGAACTGCGAACCGTTCGTGCCCGGCCCGGCGTTGGCCATCGCCAGCAGGTAGGGCTTGTCGAACTGCAGCTCCGGGTGGAACTCGTCGGCGAACTGGTATCCCGGGCCGCCGCGACCGGTGCCGGTCGGGTCGCCGCCCTGGATCATGAAGCCGTCGATCACCCGGTGGAAGATCGCCCCGTCGTAGAAGGGCCCGGACGTGCTGCCCGACGCGTTCTCGGTGCTGTAGTCCTTGGTGCCCTGCGCCAAACCGACGAAGTTGGCCACGGTCTTGGGAGCGTGGTTACCGAACAGGGCGATCTTGATGTCGCCGCGGTTCGTGTGCAGGGTCGCGGTTGCGGTCTGAATGGGGCTCGTCACGGAATGTCAGTGTGCCATCCCGCTCGCGCGCCCCCATCGGCACCCGTCACTTACCCACCTGACCGCGTTCGAGATGGCAGGCTGGACGGGCAGTCGGAACCCGATGGCTCAGAAAGGTGCGAGATGACCGCGAACGCCGATCTCCGGTTGGCCCCCCATCAACGACTTTCCCGCGGTTTGAAATACACCGCGGTCGGCCCGGTCGACATCACCAGGGGCGTCGTCGGTCTGGGACTGAACTCGGCACAGGCAACCGCGAACGGGCTGCGCCGTCGCTACGAATCCGGCAAGCTGCGCCGCCAGCTGGCCGCGGCCGCCGAAGCGGTCGCCGCGCTGCCGGAAGTCATCCAGGAAGCCACCGCACCGCCCAAGAAGCGGCGCCGTCCGCTCGTCATCGCCGGGGTCGCGGCAGCCGTCCTGGCGGGCGGCGCGGTCGTGTTCTCGATCGTGCGACGCTCGACCCGCCCCGAGCCTTCGCCGCTGCCGCCGAGCGTCGAAGTCACGCCGAAGCCGTAGGGCCTAGGCGCCCTCTGCGACGGCCTTGATGGCCGCGAGGGTGGCCGGTATCCCGCTCAGGGCCGCTTCGCTACGCGCGGCGATCTCGGCGTCGGCCCGCTCGCCATAGCGCTCGCGGAAGCCTGCGATTCCGGGCTCCAGGAAGGCCCAGGACTCCGTCAATCGGGTGCCGTCATCCTCTGGCTCCAACGTGAAGCCCCAACGCACCCAGCCGTCGTTGACCTCCCAGGTGAACTCACGTCCTGGATCGGCGACGACGACCTGACTGCGGGTCTCCCATTCGCGGTCAGGTGTCACGTTGCGTCCGGTGAACCACGCGCCCACGCGCGGCCCACCGTCCTCGTCCCACCAGCACTCGCGGCAGATGGGACTCCACTCACCGGTACGGGTGACATCGGAAACGATGGCGTAGAGGGCATCCGGCGGGATGTCGACGTGGATGGAGTCGGAGTACTCGAGCTGAGTCACGGAGTCGACGCTATCAAGTGGATAGGTGACATGTCCCGGAATAACGTGACATGTCACCTAGTTGCCGGATATGACACGCAACAAGCGTTTTCGACAACAGGAGGACGAGATGGCTCAGCTCGAAGGTAAAACAGCACTGATCACCGGCGGCACATCCGGCATCGGTTATGCGACGGCGCGAGCCTTCGCCGACGAGGGCGCCAAGGTGTTCATCACCGGGCGTACCCAACAGCGCGTCGACGCCGCCGCAGCCTCGCTCGGTTCCGGTGTCGTCGGTGTTGCCAGCGATGTCACCAGCACCGAGGACCTGGACCGACTTGTCGGGGTCATCCGCGACGCAGGCGCCGGCCTCGACATCGTTTTCACCAACGCCGGCAGTGGCGAGTTCGCCACGCTGGAGGACGAGACACCCGAACACCTCATCGACACGTTCAACCGCAACGTGGGCGGGACGGTGTTCACCGTGCAGAAGACGCTGCCGCTACTCAATCCCGGTGCCTCGATCGTTCTGTCCGGCTCCACCGCGGCCACCAGGGGTACCCCGGCATTCGGTGCCTATGCCGCGGCAAAGGCTGCTATCCGGTCCTTCGGCCGCACCTGGGCCACCGAGCTTGGCGACCGTGGCTTCCGGGTCAACACGGTCACACCCGGTCCCATCCTGACCGAGGGACTCACCGAACTGGTGCCTGACGAAGACCAGCGGCAGGTGTTCTTCGACGGTCTGGCAACGAACCCGATGAAGCGGTTAGGCGATCCTGCCGAACTGGCCGCCGTGGTGGTGTTCCTCGGCTCCGATGCGAGCAGCTTCATGACAGGTGCGGAGATCTTCGTCGACGGGGGCATGAACCAGGTTTAACTGGTCTAGCTGAGGTCGGGACGCGGCAAGGTGCCCTCGCGCAACAGACTCTCGTGTACAACGGCGAGGATGTCGGCGAGGGCATCCTCGTGCTCGGGATCCAGATCGGCGAAGAACGCCCGGTGTACCCACTCCGCGTGCACCGGGGCGGCGTCGGCGAGTCGGTCCCAGCCCTCGTCGGTAAGGACGACGACAGTGCCGCGACCGTCGGTGTCACAGGTTGTGCGCTCGACCAGGCCGCGGCGTGCCATCCGCATCAGATGGTGAGAAAGCCGGCTGCGTTCCCACCCGATCACCGTGGCCAGTGTGGTCAGCTGCAGGCGGCGATCCGGTGCGCGCGAGAGCGTACTGAGCACCGTGTAGTCGTAGAGTGAGAGACCGCACTCGGTGCGCAGATGACGGTTCACCTCATATTCGAGCCGGTGATAGACCCGCATGAAATTCAGCCAGGCCCGCTGCTGCCTCGGCGTTAGCGGGTACTCGCCGGAATCAGTCATCGCGCGTCATCGAGATGCATGTCGCCTATCTAAGCAAAACTCAACCCCGATACGCGGTTTCGGTGACTATCCGTGTCGACGACCACCGAACGGGCTCGAAGCCGGTCACCTGTACGGGTCTGATGTTGAGGAAGATTGTGGGCAACGTGTGGGCGAGAACGAGAAAAGCGGCCCCGGTGGCGAACACCGAAACCGCTTCTGAACCGCTGATTCAACTTGTGGAGCCTAGGAGATTCGAACTCCTGACATCTGCCTTGCAAAGGCAGCGCTCTACCAACTGAGCTAAGGCCCCTCGACTGGCCGAGGTGGCTAGTCCGCCTCGTGCCAAACTTCGTCGCCGTGTCGTGATCGCCACACGATCACCGTCGCGGCCACGATCACAGCCAGAACCACGAACCGCATGGCGCACCCTCTCGGTGATCACCGGCAATGCCGGCTTCGTGGGCCTAGGAGGACTCGAACCTCCGACCTCTTCGTTATCAGCGAAGCGCTCTAACCGCCTGAGCTATAGGCCCGAAATAGGGGACGACCGAGCGACGAGATTACCTCAATGGTGGTCGGCTACCCAAATCGGTTCCGTCGGCGGTGACGTCCCTCAGTCCCGGTCTGCCAATGTCACTTCGACACCGCCCACGAGATCGGTTGTGAGGTTGTAGATGAACGCACCGATCGTGGCCATCGCACTCAGCACGACGATGTTCACCAAGCCGATCAGGGCGGCACCGCCGAAGATCGTGCCGCTGGAGACGAGCTCGCCGCCGGTGCTGCCGCTCGCACTGGTCAGCAGGTCGCCGACGTTGCTGTTGAGCTTGCTCCACACGCCCATCCCGCCGAGGACGAGGTAGAGGAACGCCACCGCGATCATCCACACGAAGAACAACACCACCGACAGCACCAGCGAGACCTTCAGCACGGTCCACGGGTCCACCCGCCGGATCTGCATGCTGGCCCGGACGGGACCGGCCTGCTGCGGGCGATTCGCCACCTGGATCCGGGTGGTCGGCGGGCCCGACGACCGTGCACTGTCGTTGCCGCTCTTACGCTGCGGCGGACGGGGTACCGGGCCGGACAGATCCGGCAGCTCGCTGGCATACGCCTCGGGGCGCACCGGCTCGCTCCGAGGCTCGTTGCGAGGCTCGTTCCGCGGCTCGGGGCGCGGTGCCGGGCGCGGCTGCTGCTCGGTCTCGGTCTCCGGTCCCGAGACGAATCGCTGCGCCCGGGCCTCGCCGCTGGGTCCGCGGGATCCGTCGCCGCGCGCCTCCGCGGGCGGCTGCTGCGCGGTCCGGGACGTCCCGCGCTGCCACGGTGGCACGTCGCCCGAATCGGTGATGTGGCCGCCCGCGCGCGACGCGGCGTTGCCCGCGGCTCCGACCTCGCCACCCGGCGCCGAGCCGTTGGTGCTGCTGCCCGGCCGGTCGCCCGCGCGCGGGTATCCCGGCTCGCTCGGTGAACTCACCTAACAGCTCCTTAGCTCAGGCCGGGGGCCCGGTCGGACCCCAGCGGCTCCCTCACGACTCGTCGGACTCGGCGCCTTCCGCATCCGGGCCCTCCTCGGCGTTGCGCGCGATCGCAATCAGTGTGTCGCCCTCGCCCAGGTTCATCAAGCGGACCCCCTTGGTTTGGCGTCCTGCCTTACGCACCTGACGTGCAGCTGTCCGGATGACACCGCCGCCAGAAGTGATGGCGTACAGCTCGGTGTCGTCGTCGACGATCAGCGCTCCGACCAGACTGCCACGTTTGCGGTCGTACTGGATCGTCAGGATGCCCTTGCCGCCGCGGCCCTGCACCGTGTACTCCTCGATCGCGGTGCGCTTGGCGTAGCCACCCGATGTCGCGACCAGCAGGTACGTGTCGGGGCGGACCACGTTGAGCGACAGCAGGCGGTCCTCTTCGTTGAACCGCATGCCCTGCACGCCGGACGTGGCACGTCCCATCGGACGCAGCGCCTCGTCGGTCGCCGAGAACCGGATCGACTGGCCCTTGGCCGACACCAGCAGCAGGTCGTCCTCGGCCGAGCACAGCACCGCACCGACCAGTTCGTCGCCGTCGCGCAGATTGACCGCGACGATGCCGCCCGAGCGGTTGGAGTCGAAGTCGACGAGCTTGGACTTCTTCACCAGGCCGTTGCGCGTCGCGAGCACCAGGTACGGCGCGTCCTCGTAGGACTTGAGCTGGATGACCTGCGCGATGCGCTCCTCCGGCTGGAAGGCCAGGAGGTTGGCGACGTGCTGGCCGCGCGCGGTACGCGAGGCCTCCGGCAGGTCATAGGCCTTCGCCCGGTAGACACGACCCTGCGTGGTGAAGAACAGGATCCAGTCGTGGGTCGAGCAGACGAAGAAGTGGTTGACGATGTCGTCGGCCTTGAGCCCGGCACCCTGCACGCCCTTACCGCCGCGCTTCTGGCTGCGGTACAGATCGGTCTTGGTGCGTTTGGCATAGCCGGTCTCGGTGATCGTGACGACGACGTCCTCACGTGCGATGAGATCCTCGTCGGACACCTCGCCGTCGGCGGGCACGATCCGGGTGCGACGGTCGTCGCCGTGCTTCTCGACGATCTCGGCGAGCTCGTCGCGCACGATGGCCCGCTGCCGTTCCGGCTTGGCCAGGATGTCCTCGAGGTCGGCGATCTCGGCCTCGATCTTGGCCAGATCGTCGACGATCTTCTGCCGCTCCAGGGCTGCCAGCCGGCGCAGCTGCATGTCGAGGATGGCCTGCGCCTGGATGTCGTCGATGTCGAGCAACTCGATCAGGCCGGCCCGGGCGATGTCGACGGTCTGCGACGCCCGGATCAACGCGATCACCTCGTCGAGGGCGTCGAGCGCCTTGACCAGACCACGCAGGATGTGGGCCCGCTCATTCGCCTTGCGCAACCGGTACCGGGTGCGCCGCACGATGACATCGAGTTGATGGTCGACATACAGCCGGATCAACTGGTCGAGACGCAGCGTGCGCGGCACCCCGTCGACGATCGACAGCATGTTCGCACCGAAGCTGGTCTGCAGCTGGGTGTGCTTGTAGAGGTTGTTCAGCACCACCTTCGCGACGGCATCTCGCTTGAGCTCCACCACGATTCGGATGCCGACGCGGTCACTGCCCTGATCCTCGATGTTCGAGATGCCGGCCAGCTTGCCGTCGCGGACCTGCTCGGCGATCGAGGTGATGAAGTTGTCGTGGTTGACCTGATAGGGCAGCTCGGTGATCACGATCGAGGTGCGCCCGCGGGAGTCCTCCTCGATCTCGACGACACCGCGCATCTTGATCGACCCGCGGCCCGTCTTGTACGTGTCCTCGATGCCCTGCGAGCCGACAATCAAACCGGCAGTGGGGAAGTCGGGCCCCTTGACGCGCTCGGTGACCGCCGCGAGCGTCGCTTCTTCGTCAGCCTCGTAGTTCTCCAGGCACCAGTACACCGCCTCGGCCAGCTCGCGCAGGTTGTGCGGCGGGATGTTGGTGGCCATGCCGACGGCGATGCCGCCCGAACCGTTGGCGAGCAGGTTCGGGAACCGGCTCGGCAGAACCGTGGGCTCCTGTACCCGGCCGTCGTAGTTCGGGATGAAATCGACTGTCTCCTCGTCGATTTCACGCAACATCTCCATCGCCAACGGAGTGAGGCGCGCTTCCGTGTAGCGCATCGCCGCCGGTGGGTCGTTACCCGGCGAGCCGAAGTTGCCCTGGCCGTCGACCAGCGGATAGCGCAGTGACCACGGCTGGGCCATGCGGACCAAGGTGTCGTAGATCGAGGCGTCGCCGTGCGGGTGGTAGTTACCCATCGTCTCGGCGACGGACCGTGCCGACTTGGCGTGGCTGCGGTCCGGGCGGAACCCGGAGTCGTACATCGCGTAGAGCACCCGGCGGTGCACCGGCTTCAGACCGTCGCGCACCTCGGGCAGCGCGCGGCCGACGATCACGCTCATGGCGTAGTCGATGTAGCTGCGCTGCATCTCCTGCTGGATGTCGACCGGTTCGACGCGGTCCGCGGAGTCTCCTCCCGGTGGGAGGGTGGTGTCTGTCATCTAGTCCTCGCTCGTCAGCCGCGGCCCCGTGTGAGGCCGCATGCAGGCGCACCGCACCCCGGTACGCGGGGGCGGCAACCTCACCAGTTTAGTGGTTCGCGCTGTGGCCACCGGCGGTTGCCGGGTTCCGACACGCCTGCGACAGGCGCGCGAGCGACTTCGTCACGTGACGTTGTTCGACCAGCCGGGGTAATTCGGCGCGGTCGGGACATCCTCGGTCACGTATGGTCGGCTGCCCGGCATCAGCGCAGGCCAGGCCCCGGGTTCCACACCGGGCGTGGGCCGCCCCCCGCATGGGTTCGGGGTGTCCGCCGGCTGCCTCGCCCATTTGACGGTGCGCCACGATCCGAACATCGCGGCCTGTGGATAGGTGTCTCGACCTCGCTGGCCTGCCGGTGGGGTGGCTTCGCCCGCTTTCTCGACCGTCAATTCCCAGTAATGGCTGCCCATGCGGTTGAACGTGAACCGGCCGTCGGTATCTTCGACGCCTAGTTGCCGTTCGTAGATGCACAGCCCAGCGGTGAGCCGGTCCTCATGGTCGACGACCCCGATCACTTCGAAGCGATTGACCCCGTGCAGGGCATCGTCGGGTCCGAGGGCGAAGAAGCTCTCGGCATAGTCCTTGGCGGGCCCGGTCAGCGTCTCCCAGAATCCCGGGTAGGCGGCGTCGCGGTTGCTGTTCGCCGCCGCGAGCCGCAACGACTCGACGCTGGCCCGCAGATACGTGCCTTCGGCGGACAGCAGATCCAGCCCGGCCGGATCACTCCACACGATCGTGAAATGCGACAGTGCCCGCGGATCGACCGGCGCAGGCGGGGGAGCGGACGGTTGTGGGGTCGTACAGCCGCCAACCAGCAGAGCCGCGGCGATAACCCGCAGGCGCATCAATTCCCTGATGGTGTCTGGATCTGGCCGGCCCGTGCACCGCGGTCGTACTCGTTCTCCCACTCGGTGATGTCGATGCCGTAGTGGTCGCGCAGCCGCTCCTTGACTGCCTGCTGATCGTCGAGCCCGTTGACTACGAGGCGTACCTCACCGTTGGCGTCTGTTTCACGTAGATCCGCGAAGGCCGGGTCGTCGATGACCGACGGGTCCTCCGTCTGCAGCCCGTTGAGCATGTTCTGCACGGTGACGTCGGAATCGACCTGACCCGTTGCGACGTCGTTGGGCCTGCCGTTGTTCGGATCCATCGCGGCCTGCTGATCGACGATGCCCATCAGCTCGAGCTTGGCGTGTGGGGCGATGATGTCGACAGCCCACTTGCCGGGCTTGATCCCGGCCGCGTCGAACGCGGTGGTCGCCACCGACTTCGCGGTGTCGAAATTCGCGGAGTTGAGCGCGTACTCGTACTGCGCGTTGTAGATGTCGTTGCGGTCCATCGACGCCTTGGCATCGGCGGTGCCGTCGACGAGCGCGCTGTGCATCTGCCCTGCGATCTGGGCGTAGGTGCTCGCGGCCTCACCGCTGCCGTACTCGGCGGCCAACGCGTTCTCCTGCGCGTAGGTGTGCGTCGCGGCCTTGGCCCCGGCCTCGGGATCGCTGGCAAGTACGGCGTACATGTCGGCGAGTTGGCTCTTCTCGTCGAAGTTGTCGACCCCGGGGATGGTCTCGGCACCGGCGAAGGTGCTGTAGTACGGCGCGAGGTCGTCGGCGAGGCTTCGCATGAGTTCCGGGTTCAGCTGGCCGGCCGAGATCTTGTCCTCATAGCCGGGGACCCGCAGCAGGTCGGCCTTGTGCTCGGACATGTAGTCCGCCGTCGCCTCGGCGATATCGCCGTGCAGTTCGGCGTTTTTCGCGTCGACCGGATCTCCCGGCGTCGTCACCGCGTCACCGGCGGACGTGTCGAACAGCGCCGACACGGTCTTGCCGTCGTCCTGCCACTCGTGCTGGAAGATGTTGCCGATCAACTTCTCACCGGTGTCGGGGTTGGTGACCGCGGCGGCGACGGCGAATTCGTCGTCGGCCACCGCGCCGAACATCGGCTCGGTGATCTGGACTTCCTTCGGATCGGCACCGCGGTCGTCGATCGAGAACATCATCTGGTCGCCGCCCGTTTCGGCGCGCACCTGTGCGTCGAGGTACTTGCCCGCGACGTCGAGCACTTTGTGGTCGAGGTCGGATCCGGCCCGCATGTTCGAGTCGCTCATTCCGGCGATCCGCGCGATCGCCTGGTTGGTGCCGACGCCATTGACATTGATGGTGTCGTACACGACCGGGAATCCCGTGCTGGCGCCCGCAGTGAACGTACCGTTCTCCACGAGGTCACTGCGCGTGAGGGAATCCCGCATCTTCTGCGGCAGCAGGTTGAAACCGCCATTGGTCGGGACGTCGTAGTTGCCCTCGACGGTCGCGGTGACGCGGCCGTTGGACGCGATCTGGAACATGTTGGCCAGGCCGGTACGGGCTTCCGGCGGAAGACCCTTGAGCATCTCTTCGATCTCTTCCGGCGTCTTCCCGTCGAGCGAGCGCATCATCGCGTTGATGTATTCCATCTGCGATGCCGAGATCTCGACCGGCTGGCCGGACTGGAGCGCGGCGAGCTGATCCGGCGTCAGCGAGCCGGCCTCGATCAAACGTTGCAACACATCCGGCGGGATGTTCCCGTCGAATATCGCGCTGCCGTCGGAGGTTCCCTGCTGACCGCTCAGCGATGCGGGATCGGTGAACTTGGCGATCAGCCCGGAGGCGAGGTTGTTGATCGTGGTCGCGCCGTTGTCGTCGGCGGTGACGAGGGCGTCGACGAGGGTTTTGAGTTCGCCGGCCAGCAGGCGCATCCGGGCGGCCCGCTGTCCGGTGTCCTGGATGCCCGACGGGTCGGTCAGCGACCAGTCGTCGTGCACCAGAAACTGCTCACCCGAGATCGCCGAGACCTTGTTCAGCACGTTGGTCCGCGCGGTGACGATGTTGTCGCGCACCCCACGCGCGGTGTTCGCCGCCGACTGCACCTCGTCGACCAGACCCACCGCGACCTTGCGGTCGGCGTCGGCCCGGGTCTGGGCGGCCTCCGCCGCCTTGCCCTCCCAGTAGCCGCCGTCGGCGGTGTTCTTGACCTTGTTCACATAGGAGTCGAACTTCTGCTCGATCTTCGTACCGAGATCGTCCCAGCCCTTGGCGATGTTGCCGATCACGTTCGGGTCCATGTTCTGGACCTGGGACTTGGTGAAGCCCATCGTCATTCACCCCACGTGCCGGTGGCTTTGTTGAACGTGTTGACGACGTCGAGAAGCTTGCTCTCGTCGCCGTTCTGGAACTTGTCGGCGATGTTGATCATGATGTCGCCGGTCTCGCTGAGCCGCTCCGAACACGTCGGTATCAACGTCGTGTTGAGCACGTTGTACTGGATGTTCTGCATCGCGCCCACGCTCTTGAGGGCTGCCGAATCGGTGCCCATCATCATCGGTCCGAACTTCATGCCGGTGACCTCGACGGCGAGCCCTCTGAGATGTCCACCCACGGTGCGCATTTGATCCAGATCGGCTTTCAACGACACAGCAGTCCCCCTGCAGTTGATTGATCCCGCCGCTGCCGCCGCCCTCGCCGGCAGAACACAGATTCCAACGCTAGTCGCCGAATCTCTTGCGGCGCAATACCCGAAGCACTACTCGACCCGCATCACCGGCCCACCCGCCCGCCGGTCGGTGCGGACAAAGGCGTCTGCGACCGTCGCGGCGAGTTCGATGAACGCGTCCTGCGTCTTGCGATTCATCAAGTTCAGGACAACTTCCGAGCCTTCGGCGAGGTGATCGTCGAACGGGATGAAATGAACAGCACGTGAACGGCTTTGGAAATATCGCATCAGTTCGTCGATATCCATCGACGTGGCCCCCGGACGCGACGAACTCACCACCACGACGGCATTGGCCACGAGATGCCCGTAACCCTGGTGGGTCAGCCAGTCGAGCGTGCCCTGCGCACTCGTGGCCCCGTCCATCGCGGGCGAGGTGACCAGGATGATCGCGTTCGCCTCGTCCAGGACGCCCTTCATCGCCGAGTGCATGAGACCGGTTCCGCAGTCGGTGAGGATGATGTTGTAGAACCGCTGCAGCAACGAGATGACCTGGCGGTAGTCCTCTTCCGAGAAGGACTCGGACACCGCCGGGTCGCGTTCGGAGGCCATGATCTCGAGGCGGCTCTCACCCTGCGACGTGTAGGCCCGCACATCGGAGTACCGCCTGATCGACGTGTCGGCCAGCAGGTCACGCACGGTGGCCCGGGTCTGGTCGGGGCCGCGTTGAGCCAGCGTGCCGAAATCCGGGTTGGCATCCACGGCGATCACCCGGTCACCGCGGATCGACGCCAGCGTGGCCCCCAGCGCGACGGTCGTCGTGGTTTTGCCGACGCCGCCTTTCAGCGACAGCACCGCGATCCGGTAGTCGCCGCGCACCTCCTTGTTGACGCGGGCGACAAGTGCCCGCCGGTTGCGGTCGCGCGGCGATTCACCGGGATTGATCAGGCCGGCGGCCAGCAGGTACACGAGCCGTCGCCAACCGCCGCTGGGCCTGCGCTGCACGGGTGCGATCAGGCGCAGCTGTTGCGGGCCCGCGGCCACGGGCTGTCCGGCCATCGCGCCGGGATGCTGACCCGTCACGAACGGGGTTTGCAGCGGCGGATGTGGTTGGGGGACATACCGTGTCGAGTACGTCGAGCGTTGGTTGAACACCTCGGCGTCGGCCACGCGCGGGATCTGGCGCGTCGGCTCGTCGAGTTCGGCGGGCCCGTCGCTGCCCGAAGGCGCCGTCATCGGTTCTCCTTGTGCATGTCCATGTGCATTTCGAGCACGTTGCGCAGACCGGCCCGGATGTCGGCCGGTTCGATCCGCCGCAACACGTCCTCGCTGAGTGAATCGAGGTCGACGTCGGGGTCCTCGCTGAGCCGGAAGGCCCGTTCCTCCTCGGCGGATTCCACGACGTTGCGGATGAAGCGACCGTTGCCGGCGATGTCGATGCT
Source organism: Mycolicibacterium wolinskyi (assembly GCF_002101965.1). Taxonomy (GTDB): domain Bacteria; phylum Actinomycetota; class Actinomycetes; order Mycobacteriales; family Mycobacteriaceae; genus Mycobacterium; species Mycobacterium wolinskyi. Next base: position 121,574 of record NZ_LQQA01000008.1, on the reverse strand, counting down.
CAACCGCCGTTGCCCGGCCTGGTCGAGCGATTCGGTCTCGCACAATTTCCGGCACACCGCGATCAGCTCACGGTAGGCGTCGTCGGTCAGGTCGGAATCTCTCGCTCTGGCGATCACCCGGGCGATGTCACCCAACTCGTCGGCACTGTAGGAACTGAACCGGATACGACGCGAGAACCGAGACGACAGACCTTCGTTGGCCGCCAGGAACCGGTCGATCTCCCGGTCGTAGCCCGCGATGATCACCACGAGGCGGTCCCGGTCGTCTTCCATGCGGGCCAGCAGTGTGTCGACGGCCTCCCTGCCGAACGCGTCACCGCCGGCCAGACCCGACTGGATCAACGTATAGGCCTCGTCGATGAAGAGCACGCCGTCGAGGGCACGGTCGATGAGCTCGGACGTCTTGATCGCGGTGCTGCCCAGATGCTGTCCGACGAAATCGGCACGGGTGGCTTCAACCACCGACGGCGTCTTCAAAAGGCCGAGGCCGCAATAGATCTTGGCGATCACCCGGGCGATGGTGGTCTTGCCGGTCCCGGGTGGGCCGGTGAAGGCGAGATGCAGGCTGCGGGGTACCGAGCTGAGACCCTTGTCTTCGCGGACCTTCGCCAGTTTGGCGGTCGACCGCAGCTTCGCGACCTGCGTCTTGACCTCGGCCAGGCCCACCTGACGGTCCAACTCCTCTTGCGCTTCCCGCAGGAAGCTGTTGTTCCGGTCGGCCTGCTGCTCGTCGTCTCGCTCGCTGTGCGATCGCGCCGATTTGGGATCCCACTTGTCGGTCCGCGAATCGATCGTCTCTTGATCGGTGATCATCAGCCGGTATTTCGGATCTCGCAGTGCCGCCGCATTCGCCGTGAATGCCGGATCCTCGCTGTAGAGACGCTCGAACACCGCGCGGGCCTCGTCCTCTTTGCCCATCTCCCGCAGCGTCAGGCCGCGGCAGAAGTCGGCGGCCTGGCGGGCCGCCGGGATCGGCCCGGTGCCGGCTTGCTCGAGGCGCCGGATCGCCTCGCCGAACAGACCGAGCTGAGCACACGCGGTGCCCACCATCATGTTCGCGCCCGCGGCGATGAACTCGTCGCGGAACGACGCCGAATTGGCCAGGGTGACAAGGACATCCGGCCAACGCTGGGTGAGAAAGTGCATCACGCCGCGGATGTAGGCGCAGATCTCGTCCGATGCCGCGTCGCCGCCGGGCATCCGCGCCCGGATCCGGTCGAGCTCGTCGAGGGTGTTCTCGGCTTCGGTGTAGTCCTTGCCGGCGATCATGCCCGCCGCATACGCGAGCCAGATCTCGGTGAACGAACTGAGGTCGTAGTCGATGTAAAGATTGGTGTGGAACCGTCCGCTGAGCGCGCGGCCCGGCAACCCCAGTCGGCGCTGTTCGCGAAACAACGTGGTGCTGCTCGTGCGGTAGAGGTGGTAGATGATCTCGGGGCTGGACTCGCCCGCGGCGACGCGCCCCAACCACGCATCGCACATATCGGGGTCGTACTCGGTGGCGCGCGCGAACGCCAACTTCGCGTACTCGACATCCCGGTCGGTCTCGACGCCGTTGATCGGGATTCCCAGTGACAGCACTCCCGCGTCGAACACGCGCTGGGCGTCTCTGCTGCGTCCGCTCATTGTGTCCTGCCTGTCGTGTGGTTCAGGCGTCCGGCCCCGCATACGGCCGCCCGCCGTTCGGCCTCAGGAGCGCGAACTTCTCCGCGACGGCCCCGGCCAATTCGACGTATGCCTGGAACGTTGCCGGTTTGAGCAGTTCCATGTCGACCTCGCCCCCCTCGGCCAGGTGGGAGTCGAATGGAATCAGGTGAACAGATCGGCACCGGGATTCGAAATGCTCGTAAACCTTGTCCATCCGGACCGCGGTTCCGCCCGGCCGCGACGCGCTCAGCACCAGGTGAGCCTCCCGCACCAGATCCGAATATCCGTGCTGGGTAAGCCATTCGAGGGTGGCCGACGCGCTGCGCGCGGCATCCAGTGCAGGCGAACTGACCAGCACGACGGCATGGGCGAGATCGAGGACGCCGCGCATCGCCGAATGCATGATGCCGGTGCCGCAGTCGGTGAGGATGACGTTGTAGAAGTTCTGCAGGATGTCGATCGTGCGGCGGTAGTCGAGTTCGCCGAACGCCTCCGAGATGGCCGGGTCGATCGGGCTGCCGAGCACCTCGAGCCGGCTCTCCGACATCCGCGTGTAGTAGCGCACGTCGGAGTACCTCGTGATGTTCGGGTCCGACAACAGGTCTCGCACCGTAGCGGTCGACGGGTCGTTGATGCGCTGAGCCAACGTGCCGCGGTCGGGGTTCGCATCGACCGCGATGACACGATCGGTGCGGATCGTGGCGAGCGCCGAACCGAGTCCCAGGGTCGTCGTCGTCTTACCGACTCCACCCTTGATCGACAACACCGCGATCCGGAAGTCGCCCCGGATCGGCTGTCTGATGCGGCTGTACAACTCTTCGCGGCGCCGGTCTCGAGGCGAGTCGCCCGGATTCACCCTGCCTGCGGTTGCTCGGTAAAGAGCCCGCCGCCAACCCGATTGCGGGGCGAAGCGGTCACGGTTGGCGATCGCCGCGTCATCCAGCGGCCGCAACGTGTGGTGCGGTGGCGGGTATGCGGGCATGCGCTCGGCCGGGTTCGGCGGTGACAGCTGTGGAGGCTGCGGCAGCAGTGGCGGCGGTTGTGGTGGCGAGGGGACCGGCGGCGGATTCGGCGACGCGATCACCGCGGGGTCGGTCACGTCGTCCACTGCCTGCGGCGCCTCGACGTCCACCGGCCGATCCGGGCCGAGCAGTCGCAACAACTCCGCGGCGCGCGCTTCCACCGGGTCCTGCGGTGCGACCGGCGCGACCGGATCGGGTTGCGGGACCGGCTGATACGACGTGGCTAACTGCTCGCTGTGGGCTTCGCCGTTGCCGTTGCGATGCCGTCCGGGTCGGTTCTGAGGCTCGTCAGCAAACTGGTTGTCGTCGGCGTAAGACGCACCGTCGTGTTCTTCCTGTGCAATGTCACGACCCAGCAACGAATGTCGCGGCCCTACCGACGGCTGCTGATAGCCGTGCAACCAGGGCGGTTGAGCAGGCGCCCCACGGTCATTGGCCAACTTCTCCCAATTCCTTTCCACTTCATACACAGCTCTATCGGCGCGCCCGGTTGGTATCGTACTGAAGATCCGGGGCCGTAGTAACTCGACTTCGCCGCCTCACCCGTCGTTCCAGCAAACTCTCTGTCGAGGAGTTTCGATGGCAGAAGTTCCCACCGCCACGTCACGTAACGGGGGAATCGCCGTTTCGACAACCGAACGCGGACTGCCCGTCGCCCTGCGGATCGACCCTCGCGAACTGCAGAAATCTCCCGAACTCCTCGCTGCCGAGATCCTCGCACTCTGTCGCCTGTCCGCCGTACGGGCTCAGGTCGCGCGCCGCCGCGAGCTACTGTCGCAGAACGTTTCACCAGCGGTGATACGAAACCTGAAGCTGGCCAACGAAGAAGACCTCAGGATGGCCGAGGACCGCGCCGCGGAAGGCGACGACGTGTTGCCGAGCAGCTGGATGCGATCCGTATGACCGGCCTCGCCGACGCGGTGGTCGCCCGCATGGCGCGCCAGCGCGACCTGCTCGCGGCCATGCAGGAGCAGTGCGCGGCGATCCGGGTGCGCGCGACGAGCCCCGACCGGGCGGTGACCGTCGAGGTCGATGCCACCGGTGCGATGACCGACCTCACCATGGGGGGCGCAGCAACCCGATTGGGCGCGCAAGAGCTCGCGAATCTGATTGTGAACATTGCGCAAACAGCAGCCAAAGCCGCGGTAGACCGTCGGGATCGTCTCGTCGAACAGTTCAACTCGCGGTATCAGGAGATCGAGCGCGAACCGCTGCGGCGGTCGGACGAGACGATCGGCTGAAGCGCCGCCTTACGTCGGAGAACGCCGACCCTCGATCGGCCGTGTGCGACACTTCGCGAACGTCGCCGCCACGCCCCGTGTGTTTTGTATTGGCACACAACTATTTCGAGTCGGGGGGTCGCCAAAGAGACTGGTACGGGCTAGGCTTCAGTTTTGGGCTTTGGTGTTAGCAGTTGCCACAATCCCCGCAACGTAGCGGGCCTGCGCACACGACAGCACACCGGGGGTTTTCAGTGAGTTCTGGATTGACGGCTGTGCCCGTCGGCATGGCGGCCTTCGCCACTGCCAACGCGACGGCCGGCGAGGTGATCAGCGCTGCGGGATCGGCGGATTCGGCCGCGATGCTCGCGGCCGCCGCAACCGCCATCGGGCCGATCGGTGCTACCTACCTGGCGGCGTACGGGCGTGCGCAAGCGACCAATCTGGCCGGCACGTTGCTCGTCGGCGGTGTACACGCCGGTATCGGCGGCGTAACCTCCGGCGCCAGCGCGGGCCTGTCATCCGCCGACTCCGGCTTCTCCGCCTAGGCGTTCGCTGTGGCTGCAATACCCCAGCCGACTGCTGCGGTGACGGGCTCGGGCGATGTCACAGCGCAATTCGCCGGCCAGCTCCCTGGGTTCGACGCGAGCGCGGTGATCGCCGCGCAGGAGCACGGCCTCGCCGAGTATCTGAACCTGCCGGTGCAGGAAATCCTGGCGCGGCTCGGGTTTCCGCCGCTGCCCACGGCGCCGCCACCGGGCCCACTCCCGCCCGAGGGCGTCCCCCCACCGAATGCGCCGGCCAGTCCGATGGATCCGGGGCAATTGATCAAACCCGTGACCGATGCGCTGGGCACCCTCGGCGACGGCGTGTTCGAAGGGCTCGATCCGACACAGATGTTCGACGGCGTCGCACAGGCCTTCGACAGCTCCAACAGCTCCCTGGCATCGGCACTTGGCGATCTGACCGGAAACTGGGAGGGTGCCGGCGGCACTGCCGCGGCCGCCAAGACCGCCACCGCACTCGACAACGGCGCCGCGCTCAGGGCTCAGGCCAACGCACTGCGCAACTCGCTCGCTGCCGCCGCGGCGACGGTCAAACAGGCCGAGGCCAGGCTGATCGAGATCATCGGCGAGTTCATGGCGACCATGGCCGCGATCGGTCCCAACATCATCTTCCCGTGGGGCTGGGCCGCCGCCATCGCCGCGGCCACCGAGGCAGTCACCCGCGCCACCGAGACGATGGCCGAACTGCAGGCCGAACTCGCCGCCCAGACCGCGGCGGTCACCGCGGCGGGTGAACCGGTTCCGGTGACCGAGGCACCGCTGACCACCACCGCCGTGCCGAGTCAGCTGACTTCGGCGACCTCGTCGGCTTCGGGTGGCTCGCAGGGACTTTCCTCGCTCATGAGTGCTGCGACGAAGGCCGCGCAGGCCGGCACGCAGACCGCGACCGATCTGGCCTCGCAGCTCAGCGGCATGGCGTCCCAGGGCACGGCCGGTACGGCCGGTTCCACGGCGGCTGCCGCGGGCACCGCGGGCCGCGCCGGCCATGCGGCGGGCGGCGGCGGAAGCGCGGGCGGCGGTGCCGGTGGTGGCAGCGCAGGCGGATCCGGCGCCAGCACGCTCGCCGCCCGATCTGCGCCCCCGATGCCACCGGTGAGCGAGGACCTGGGTCGGGCGGTCGCCTCGTCGGCGCGCGCAGGCGCAGCACTCGGCGCTGGTTACGGCGCTCCGATGATGGGCGCACCGATGGCGCCGATGGCCCACGGCGGCCGGATGGCCGGTGGGGACCACACCGCCCCGGCCTTCCTGCAGACCACCGACCACGGGGACGAAATCGTCGGTGACCTCGGTACGGCAGCACCGCCGGTGATCGGGGAGGCGTGAACCGATGCGAATCACGACAACAGGGGAGAAGACATGGCCGATTCACAAGGATTGTCGATCCGCACCCGCGAATTGGGTGACGCCGCCACGCGGCTCGATGCCATAGCCGACCGGCTGGAGAGCCTGCTGCGCGCCGAAGAGCCTCAGCTCAACACGGTGCCGGTCGGTCGCGATGAGGTTTCCGTACGGGCGTCGTCCACGCTCAACGAGGTGCACACGTCCTATGCGAAATCGGCCGCACTCGGCGTCACGGAGCTCCGCGAGGTAGCCGCGGCGCTGCGCTCGAGCGCCGGGAATGTCGCTGCCGCCGACGCAGAGTTCACCGTCTGACAGGCCGAAGGGTTCGGATTCACCGTGGGTTACACCGGCGTGGTGTGGGAGTCGCGAAGCACCGAACAACTCGCGCGCGACCTCACCGAGGGCCCCGGACCATCGTCGGTCGGCGATGCCGGCGCGGCCTGGGTCCGGGTCGCCAACGGTTTCAACGCCGCAGCCACCGAGTACACCCAGCTCCTCGACCGGGTCCGCACCTCGTGGGAAAGCCAACACGCGCCGGATGTGTTGGCACGTCTGCAGGAGCTGGGCGATTGGCTGCAGGCCAAGGCGCTCAACGCCGCCGCCAACGGCCAGCGGGCCGAACAGGCCGCCGTGGCGGCCACCGTCGCGATCCTGGCCATGCCGAGCGTGTCTGAGGCCGTCGAAGGCGAGGCACAGCGCGACATGATGGCCTCACTTGCCGCCTACAACGGCGCCGTCCTGGCCGGATCGTTCGCCGAATTCGACGCTGCGGCAACGGCTGACCAGGCCAACGCCGCCGCGGTCATGCAGCAGTACGAGAACGCGGTCGCACCCCTGGCAACGGCTTGGGAAGAGCCGCTGCCACCCGAGGTCGCCAAAGGCGATGCCGCGGCTGCCGAGCGGGCCGCGGCCGCAGCGGCCGCCGGTGCTGCGGGCGGCTCGGCGGGAGCAGGCGGCGGGGGCTATGCGCCGCCACCCATGCCGTTGGGTCCGCACGCCGGCCGTGGCGTATCGGGTTCCGAACGGCCGAGCAACAGCGGCCGGGTCTCGGCGGTATCACCAGCGGCCGCGTCGACCATGGCCGGTGCGCCCTACGCACCGATGGCCGGGCTCGCGCGCGGTCAGGACGGTGGACGTGACCACGAATCGATGTACCCGCCAGAGGTTCTGGAGGGCGGCGGCGAAGCGGCCGCCGGTCTTGCCGCGAACGGTTCCACCTGGCTGCCTGCGACCGGTATCAACGACACACCCATCCTGGTCGACAGCGTCAGCTGGGGTCCCGACACCGCGGCTTTCGACGGGCTTGCCGACCCGGGAACCGCACCCGACGAGTTCGCCGATGATTCGCGCACCCTCGAACAGGTCTCGGACAGCTGGGTTTCGCCTGCCGTCATCGGTGCAAGCTCGGAGGAGCCGTGAGCACGCGGGCCGCATCGGCGTTCGGGCTGACCGACGACGAACTGCAGGTGGTCGGCTCGCGACTCGGTGTCACCGAGTTCCCGACTGTGCTCGCCGTACGGCCCAGGCACGGCACGGTCGAGGCGTTGGCGAGGGCCGCCGATCTGGCCACCGGGCAGTTGGCGGCGCGGGGTCTGATCGGCTCCGACGGGGTCGACACCGAACTCGCCGACATGGTGACGGCGCTGCGACGCCCGGCTCGGGAGATCGCCATTCGTCTGGTCACACCCGATGGGTTGGCCCGGATCTCGCTCGTCCAAACGGGATTCATGTGTGTGGCGGCCCGCCGGACCGGAAATGGCCTGCAGCTCAGAGCGATCGATTCCCATACCGGTACTGCCGGTGCGGTGATCGCCGAGCTGCCCGCGAGCCAGCCCGCCGCGGTCGAGCCCTTCAGCGCACCGGCCACCGACCTGGCCGAGTGCCTCAGCGGCGGACACAGCGCCACATTCTTCACCGATCGATTACGGGCCCTCGGCGCCGGGCACCAGGTGGCGTCGGCCCTCGGGTCCGCGTTCGCGGCCCGCATCGCGTTCGCCGAGATCGTGTGTCACGTCCTCGATGCCGCGGCCGATCGTGTGGTCCGCGTGCCTGGTGCGGTCGCAGTCTTCTACACAAAGCGCGGCAGGTTGGTGTCGGCTCCCAGCGTGTCGCCGTCCGGTCAGCTGTGGACGACCATCAAACCCGGTTCGGACCACCGTGTGATGCAGGCGATTTCACAACTCGCCGAACTCACTCCGAGCGGGTGGGAAGGGGACGCCCGGTAGTCGCCAATAGCAGACGAAGACCTGACAGCGCCTAGGTAGATCGAAACAACCACCAGATAGGAAACGCACCGATGGTAGTAGCACTCACACCGCAGGAAGCCGCGGCCAAGATCACCCAGATCGACGAGGCCATGGGCCGGGCCCGCAGCCTGGTCGCCAAGATGCAGGGCGAGACCGAGACCATGGTCAGCGGTCCGTGGAACGGTGTCGCGGCAGGCAAGTTCAACGAGTTGAAGACCGGTCAGCACGATGAGTACAACCTGCTCATCCAGACGCTGACCAACGTTGCCGAGAAGGGCAAGAAGCACATTCAGAGCATCGCCACGGCGGACCAGGCCTAGAGCGGGAAGAGAAGGAGACGAACATGTCGTTCGACGGCAGCACGATCAAGTACGACTTCGCGCAGAACCACGGATTCCTGGATGCGCTCGACTCCGGACTCGGGGACGCGCGCGCTCTGCAGGATGAGGTGAACAATGTGTTCAACGTGCTCTACAGCGTCTACGAGGGCGAGGGCGCCCAGGCGCTGCAGCTCACGCACAAGCAGCTCGCCGGCTTGATGGAGCAGGCGGTGCAGGACATGGTCGTCGGCAACACCCGGGGCCGTGATCAGCAGGACCTGATGGCGGCGCTGGACCGCGCCAACGCCGCCGACTTGGTGTGACGCGCAAGCGGGGCGCCCGGACTATCCGGGTGCCCCGCTTCGCTATTCGTTGATTCTCAGAGATTTTCCGACTGTTCGGCGTTGCGGCGACGGTATGCCACGCTCAGCGCCCACGCGAACACCATCGCGGCCACGCAGCCACCTGCCGCGATGAACGCGATGTTTCTGGCCCGGTTCGCATCGGGCCCCGGCGTGGGTGGGCCGGCGATCGGAGTACCGCGAGCATCGTCGACGTCCTGCGTGACGAGATCCGCGGTGAGAGCCGCGACCGGATCGACGACGCCGTATCCGCTGGCGATGTTGGGACCGGCACCCGGCGTTCGGGCGGTGCGCTCGATACGCTCCATCACTTGTGCCGCAGACAATTCCGGGAACCGCGCCCGTACGAGCGCAGCGACCCCGGCCACGTACGGTGCGGCGTAGCTGGTGCCGTTGATCGGTGCCAGACCGTTCTGCCCCGGTATCCCGTTGATCAGCCCGGGACCGTTGGGGTCGAGTGAAACCACCTGTTCACCCGGAGCCGCGACGTCGACCCAGGGGCCGTTGAGGCTGAAATCGGAGGGCTCGCCGTACGGAGACAGCGAACCGACCGTCAGGACATAGTCGTCGAACCAGGCCGGGCTGGCCACCGTCCGCACGTCCGGCCAGGCGGTGTCGACGGGCAGGTTCGGGTCGGCCATCGTGTTCTGCGCGCCGCACGGACCCTGTTTGTCGACATTGCCTGCCGCCGCGACCACCACGACGTTGCGGTCGAACGCGTACCGGACCGCCCGGCCCAAGTCCGCATCGTCGATCCCGATACCCGATGGGGCACAAGCCAACACCGACAGGTTGATGACGGTGGCACCCAAGTCGACGGCCCTCGTGACGGCCAGGGCCAAGGTGTGGGTGTTCCCGTAACCCGCGGCGCCGGTACCGGGGGACACTGAATTCGGGTCGTATGACTGGCGGCCGCCCTTGACGGCGAAGGACAAGCTGTTCTGCCGGATCGCCAGGATCGCGGCGTCCGGCGCCACCCCGGCGAACGCGTCGTCTGCGCTCGGCGCGGCCGCGATGATGCCTGCCACGAGCGTGCCGTGGGCATCGCAATCGGACAAACCGTCGGTGCCGGACACGTAGTCACCACCGGGTTGCAGCACGGGCAGACGCGGGTGCGGGTTGACCCCGGTGTCGATCACCGCGACCTTCTGCCCGGCCCCGCGCGAGTATGCCCACGCGTCGCGGTAGTGCAGCATGGCCTGCGCGATGGGGGCCAGCCGGTAGTCGGTTTGCGGTCGGCTACCCCCGACCGCGCACACGGTCTTTTGTTCGGTCGGATCGGGCGGGGCCACCGGGCCCGCGGGGGCGGGCCCGGGCGGTACGACGGGCGGTTCCACCGCGAATGCGGTTCCCGCTCCTGCGGTTCCGGCGATGATCAGTAGGACCATCGCGATGGCCGGCACGCGGTCGAGCCGCCTCCACACGGTCACAGCCCGCCGGCGCGCAACTGTGTGTACACGTCGAGCACCGCCAGTGCCACGGGAACAAGTGCGGCGACCGCGAGGTAATTCAGATAATCCAGTGTTCGCTCGCGGCGGCGCGACCGGGCCGGCCCCGCGAATACCGCGGTCGCGGCGCCTCCCGCCACGATCAGCCCGAGCCCGGCCAAGCCGGTCGCGGCGAATTCCGGTGGGCCTGCCGTGGCCGCCACGCACGTGATGATGATCACCACGGCCGCCGTGAGCAACACGCCGGACTGCTCGGCGGCACTGCGACACAACCGCACTCGCAAACCGAAGACCACCGCGCACAGTGCCCCTAAGGCAAGGTCGGGCCATCGGGGCTGCCCCCATGGCGTCAGCAGCAGCGCCATACCGGACACCAGGGCCGCCCCGCAGCCGACGTACAACGCCGCGCGCACGCTCACCGCGGCGCGACCGCGTTCCCTGATCTCGTCGGCGGTCGGCACCGTCTCCACGAGTTGCCGCCTATCCGGCAGCGAGCGGTCCGCGCCGGTTCCGAACGGATCGTCGAGCGCCTCGACCGGCGCCGCGGTGGAACCCGTTCGCAGGTCGAATCGGTCCCATCCGGCGGTCACCCGGGGAACCGCCCAGCACAGCAGCAGCGTCACCAGACACACCGCCACTCCCAACCGGTCATCGGTGACGCCGAACCCGGTCCGGACCGCGACCACCACGCCCATGACCGCCGCATACAGGGCCCCGGCGAGATAGCCACCGCCGCCGGCGCCGATCAGCCGGTATGCCCCGTAACTGAGCACGATCACCGCGCCGCATGTGGCGACCACACCCCAACCGGGCAGCCCGGCGAAGATCGCCAACGATGCGGCGCCGGCGAGAAGTATTGCCGCCCAACCCAGTACGGCTGCGACTCGCCCGTAGGAATACATCCGCTGTGCCACGGTGGCCGCCGCGACGAGCGCCAACGCGCCGGCGAGGTCGAGGCCGACGATCACCGGCCGCGCCGGATCGAAGCGCATGTCCAACGACATCCAACCGAGGATGCCCACACACGCGTACAGCGCCACGATCGCCATCACCGCCGCAGACGTCGGCCCCCACGACGCATACGAGGCGCGATTGAGCTGGGCCGCGGCGTCGACCACATCGTCGTAACGGATGGGCGGCAACAGCGTCGGCTCGGCACACAAGGTCAGCACATCGCCGTGCCGCACGCCCGCTTCCCGCAAGGTGCGATCGGCGGGCAGCTCCTGAGAACCTCGCGTCAACGTGTTACGCGACGTCCGTTCGTCATCGATCGACGCCGGCTCCTCGCCGGTGCGTTCATGATCGGCGATCAGCCGCACGAGGTAGGGCAGGATGTCGGCGACGCGAGCGTTGGCGGGCAGCGTGATGTCGACCTGGGTTCGTCCACTGCTCACCGAGACCCGCAAGTGCTCCGGTATGGGCGACACGGTGCGGATCGGGGTCAGTTCGTCCACTCCGGTCGGCATCCGGTAGCGGGGCGCGGTCAGGCTCATGCGTCCGGCATCCGTGACAACTGCACGACGCCGCTCGGCATCGTCCGCGACACCAGATAGCCTCTGCCGGGCGGCATTGCGGTGGCTTTCACACCGCCGAAGAGGTTGCCCTCCTCGCGCGATCCGCTCATGATGAGCGCGTTGCACGACAGGTCCTTGAGCCTGCCGATGAACGGGTCGAAGATCGCGCGCCCCGCCCCGCCGCTGCGCCGCGTGACGATCACGCGAAGGCCGATGTCGCGGGCCTGCGCCAGATACTCCGCGATGGGTGCCAGCGGATGGTTCATGGTGCTGACCGCCACCAGGTCGTAATCGTCGATCAACACGTACAAGTCGGGTCCCGACCACCACGACCGGTCGCGCAGTTGCTGTTGTGTCACATCGGTCGGCGGCAGCCGGTCCTGCAGCGTCGCGGCCAGGCTCATCATCAGTTCGCCGCAGGACTGCGCGGCTGTGGCATAGCCGCCGAGATGGTTCGACTCGACCGCACCGAGCAACGACCGGCGGTAGTCGACCAGAAACAGCTTCGCCTGTTCCGGAGTGCTGTTCTCCAGAACTCCCTGGGCGATGTTCCGCAGGAAATTGGTCTTGCCCGATTCCACGTCGGCCAGCGTGACGAAGTGCGGTTGCGCATCGAAATCGACGACGACCGGCGCCAATTCGGCTTCGTCGATTCCGATTGCGACGCGACCGTGCCCGAGCAGACCGCGCTCGGCAGCCAAGGCGACGACGCGGTCGCGCTCGAGATTGTGCGGAAGCATCCGCACCGGCGGGGCCTGCCGGGTGCCGTAGTGCGCGGCGACCGCGTCGGATGAGCGGGCCACGCCCTCCGGTAGGTCCTCGACAGTCGAGCTGGAATCGAGACGAGGCAGGCCGATCAGCAGATGCAGCTTGTCGCGCGACACCCCGCGCCCCGGAACGCCGATCGGCACCACTTCGGCGACCTTGCGGCCCATCTCGCTGTCGACCGGGTCGCCGAGGCGCAGTTCGATCCGGGTGCCGAGCATGTCCTTGACCGCGGGCCGGATCTCCATCCAGCGCGTGGCCGACACGGCGAGGTGGATCCCGTACGACAAACCCTGCACCGCGATGGATTGCAGCGGGCCCTCGAGCGCCTCGAAATCGCTACGGATCGAACTCCACCCATCGACCACGAGCACGACGTCGCCGAACCCGTCACTTGCCAATGGGTGCTTGGCGGCCTCGGCCGCTGGTAGTTTCGCGAGCTCCGCCTTGCGGCGCCGGAACTCGCGCATCGACTCGATGCCCGCCTCGCGGAACAGCGCTTCGCGTCGGCGCAGCAGGCTCGACACCTCCGCCACGGTGCGGCGGATGCGGTCGGCATCCATGCGGCCTGCCACCGATCCCACATGCGGCAGGCGGGCCATGCTGGCCAGTGTGCCGCCGCCGAAATCCAGACAGTAGAACTGCAACTGCTCGGGGGTATGGGTGGCGGCGCCCGCCATGATCAACGTTCGCAAGGTGGTCGACTTCCCCGACTGGGGGCCACCGATGACCGCGAAATTGCCTTCGGCACCGGACAAGTCGACGGTCAGCACGTCGCGACGCTGATCGTAGGGGCGGTCCACTATGCCCAGCGGCATCGACAGTTGCCCGTTGACGTTGACGAGGTCGCTCCACACCGCGCTCGGCAACAGGTCGTTGACCGCGGGGCTGTCATCGAGCGGTGGCAGCCACACCTCGTGCGCAGGCCGGCCGTGCCCGGCCAACCGGCTCACCACCACGTCGAGCACGGTCGCCTTGATCGGCGTCTGGGCGGTGCTCCCGGTGTCGGGCTCGGGCACCGGTTCGTACACCGGCGGTTCGACTTCCTTGGGCACCGGCACAGCCGTGAAGAGCTTGGGCCGCAACGCCGCACCCGGCCCGCCGCGGGCACGCCGGGTGACCGCGCGCGGCTTCACATATTCACCCGACACGTAGCAGGTGTTGAACCGCTTGGGTTCGTCGGCGTCGCATTTGAGGTAGGCCGATCCGGGCACATTCGGCAGATGGTAGGCATCCGGCACCCCGAGCACGCTGCGGGATTCGCCCGCCGAGAACGTCTTCAACCCGATCCGGTAAGACAGATGCGAGTCCAGGCCCCGCAGCTTGCCCTCCTCGAGCCGCTGCGACGCCAGCAGCAGGTGGATGTGCAACGACCGGCCCAGGCGACCGATCATCACGAACAGTTCGGCGAAATCCGGTTTCTGCGAGAGCAGTTCGGAGAACTCGTCGACGACGATGAACAACGCGGGCAACGGGTCCAGGTCGACGCCGCTCGCGCGGGCTCGCTCGTATTCGCTGACATTGGGGAAATTGCCTGCCGCGCGCAGCAACTCCTGCCTGCGGTTGATCTCGCCGGCCAGCGCGTCCTGCATGCGGTCGACCATGGTGAGTTCGTCTTCCAGGTTGGTGATCACCGCGGCTACGTGCGGGGCCGCGTCCAACCCCAGAAAGGTTGCGCCACCCTTGAAGTCGACCAACACCAGGTTCAGCAGCTCGGGCGAGTGCGAGGTGATCATGGCCAGCACCAGTGTCCGCAGGAACTCGGATTTACCCGAGCCGGTCGCACCGATACAGAGGCCGTGCGGGCCCATGCCGCCTTCCGCCGACTCCTTGATGTCCAGCTCGAGTGGCAGGCCGTTGGGCGTGTAGCCGATCGGGACACGTAGCCGTTCCCGCGGCGAACGCTGCCGCCACACCTGTTCGGGAACGATCTCCGCGGCGTCGTCGACACCCAACAGCGTCATCAGGCCGGGGTCGGTCGCCCGGGTCTCGGTCTCCAAGCTGACGATGTGGGCAGCATTGGCGGGCCGGTACCGCCCGATGCGACGCGCGGTGGCCTCGGCCTCGGCCAGGCTCAACGCATCCGGGGTGGCGAACCGTTCCACGTCGGCCGCCGTTCGCGCCGCGATCCAGTCCCGTTCCACCACGAGGTGCAGACCGCCCTTGGCCGACACTCGCCCAGCGGTGGCATTGAGATCGAGCAGCGTGGTGTTCTCGATACCGGCCTCGGTCGCCAGGCGCTCGTCGCCGGCGACGTATCCGTCGTCGAGGATCACCACCAGATGCCGGGTGCCCTGGTTGAGCGGGATCGTGCGGCTGAACCGGCCGCGCTGGCCCAGGTCGATCGCCAGGACGTTCTCGAGATCGCGCAGCGACGAGAAAACGAGCCGCGATGTCCCGAGGCCGTCACTGTCGGTCTGGTGCTGCGCCTGGGGCAACCACTTCACCCACTGCCAGTTCTCACCGTCGGGATTGGCTGTGACGACCGCGATCTCCAAATGCTCCGGCCCGTGAAAAACGCACAGCTCCAGCAGCATCGAGCGGACCAGCTGCCGGGTCAGCCCGGGCTCGCCTTCGAAGTCGACAACCGGGAACGCCCGCAACGACACCGCGGTCGGCATGGCATGCGCGACCGAATGCGTCCGCACGAAGCGGCGCAGCGCCACCGTCGACACCGGCTCGAGATCCTCGGCGGGACCGGTTTCCGGCGCCAGGAGCCGGGTCGCCAGCCGATGCGTCCCGACGCCGACTCGCACGTGGCAGAAGTCTCCGTCGGCGGGCCTGCGTTCCCACATCCGCCGGGTCCCCACGACGTCCGGCAAGGTCCGGGGATCGGGGTGGCTCCACTGCAGTGCGCGGCGTTGCTCGTCGCCCGTCTTCTCCGCGTCGTCGCGCAGGTTCGACAGATACCGGAAGTAGTCTTTGCGTTCCTCGTTGAGTTCGGCGGCGGCCTTGCCGGATCGGGTGCCACCGCCCATGAACATGCCGACCATCGACAGCAGCATCATCATCGGGAACATCATCATCATCGGGTTGGTGGCCATGGCGCGGCCACCGACGGTGAACATCAGTGCGATCATTCCGATCACGGCGATGACCATCACCACCGGGAGCAACCGGATGAACAGGTTGCCCGGGATGACCCGCGGAACCTCGGGCGGAGCCTGCAGATTGACCTCGCCACCGGGCATCCGGGGCACCGCGACTCGCGTCCGTCGCACGAAACCCTGCGTCCCCACCGAACATCCCCCCGGCGCCAACTGTCGTCCCCGGCTGCTAGTTTCCAGACATCACCTTACTGACCGCGCGCACGATAGGTTGCCGCAGATGACCCTGCCCCCATCGCTTGCGGACCTGGAAACCCCGTCGGGGACCGATACCGGGCTCACTCGCGTCACCGTGTTGATCGGCGACCTGCGGCTGGACGTCGGCCTGCCGGAGGATCTCGAAATCCGCAGCTACATGGCCGATCTGCTCGACATCGCGAACGCGCAGCTGACGGCGCGGGGAGCCACGCATGTACGGTTCGACGACACAGCCGACCGGTGGAGCCTCGCACCGTTGGGCCGGCCCGTGATCGAGCCGGACCGAACACTGTCGTCAGCCGGCGTGTTCGACGGCGACGTACTGATCGTGCGGGCCTGTGCAACTCCTTCGGTGCCAACCTTGTTCGACGACATCGAGGGCGCTGCCAATGCCTCTACCGCGCGCCGGTGGCTAAGTTCGCACCGAACCGGTCTGGTGGCCTTCAGCTTTGCATTTCTGGCCGCAGTCGCCTGGTCATGGCAACTTCCGCAAACCGGCCCCGCCGTCGTCGCAGCTGCCGTCACGCTCGCGTGCGGGGTGATTCTCGTCGGCGCTGCCTGCGCCGTAACCCGCCGCGACGACGGCCTTTTCGCGTCGGTGGCACTCTCCGTGCTCGCGGTTCCGCTGTTGTTCACCGGATCGTTGTGCGTTATTCCCGATGGTTTCGCCGTACCGTCACTTCCGTTGGCGTTCGGCGTCGTAGCGCTTGCGGCACAACTCAATCTGCAGATCACCCGCACGGGCCACGTGTTCCACAGCTTCGTGATCGCGTTGTCGCTACTCGGGGGTGCGACGGCGGTCGCGGTCAACCTCTGGCACCCGCAACCGCGGGCGCTCGGGGCCGTCGTCTCGACGGTGTCGGTCATCGTGCTGTACCTGGCGCCGCGCGTAACGATCCTGCTCTCCCGGCTGCCACTGCCGCGCGTACCGACCGCAGGTGAACCTCTCGACGAGATCGAGACCCACGGCGGGGCCACCGTCGAGGGCGTCAGTGCGATCGGCCTACAGGTGATACCCACCGAGGAACGTCTGCTGCACCGGGTGCGGCGCGCCAACGAGTACCTCACCGGGATCCTCGTCGGTGTCGGCATCACCGCGATGTTCGGCTGCTACCTCGCCGTCGACACGTCCGACGGTTTCTATTGGCAGGGAACGCTGTTCGCGGTGGTGGTGGCCGCCGCGATGTGTCTGCGCGGCCGCACGCACCATGACCTCGTGCAGTCCGCCACGATGATCGGTGCCGGCTTGAGCATCGCGGTCCTCACGGTGTTCAAGACCGCGGCCGAACTTCCCGCCTGGCATGCCCGCGCCGGACTGGCCGCGGTCGCACTGGCGACGCTGGCGTTGTTGTGCGGACTCATCGCACCGCGGCTGGACTTCTCGCCGGTCATGCGACGGTGGGTCGAAATACTCGAATACCTCGCGATCGGGCTGGTTTTCCCGCTGTGCTTCTGGATCGTCGGCCTCTACGGCTACGTTCGCGGCCTGCGGCTCTAGGTCAGTTCTCGGGCAGTCGGAACGGCCCGCCCGCGGCGTCGGCCGACATGCCATCGTGCGCGATGAGCGCGGCCTGCTGGGATAGCTCGGGACCCGCGGGCAACAGCGACAAGATCGGCCACGGCGCCAGTTGCGGAAGCTTGTGTTCACCGTGCGGGTTGGCGGGGTCGTCGACGCCATGCACCCCGAGCGCACCGGCGGCGGCCGGATCATGAATGTGGAAGCGCTGACCGGTGTCGGCGACATAGAACAACTGACCCATGGCACCCGACGCCGGTGCCGCGCCGACCGCCTGAACGTATTCTCCCGTACCGGGTTTGAGATACACCGAATCCAATTCTGGTCCGTTGCCGTCCGCGGTGGCCAGCGGCACGGTGCCGGCGCCGGGCGGCATTGGCAACCTCCGACCGATCAACATCTGCGTCGAGGCCGAATTCTCGGTGTTGCCGCGCTGCCAGGCAAAGCACACGACGGGGTCGGCATGCACGTCGGCGATCTTGGGCGTGACCGTCGGGTAATGGCCCAACGGAAGCCGCTCGACCACCGGCACCGCGGTGAGGAGCGCCGGTGACACGGTCTGCGGCTCACGGTCGGCCGCGGGGTCGCCGTAACGGATGATGTCGGCGGTCGGGGGTGAGATCTGCTGAACCCCGTCGGCCAGCACGACGAAGAGCTTGTCACCGGCGGTGTCGGAGGTCCGGATGATCGAACCCACCGTGACCGATTCCGGCAAAATCGCCGGACCGCGCTGACCGGCACCCGGAACCGACACCGGAACGATGGGCGCCGCGAGCGGGAACGCGTTGAGCAGGCCCGGTGAGATCTCGCGGGATTCGGCCCCACTCAGACGCAACGCGTTGGCCAGCACCGGGTCAGCCGGATCGATCGGCGCGCGCACCCCGTCATACAGCAGATAATCCTGCCCGGCTGCCCGCACGAGCACCGCGTCGCCGGACCCGGCCGACCGGGTCTCGCCGTTCAACACCGGCTCGTTGGCCAACACCGACGTACGTACCATTCGTGACCCGGTGCTCTCCACGACCGCCGGTGTCTCGGTCGCATCGCACACGGTCCAATTGGATTTCGACATGTCATCGCCGCCGGCGATCGACATCGGCGCGCCGACGATGCCCACCACGGGCCCGCGTTGCAGGGCAGCCAGCTTCTTGTCGTCGACGACGGCGGGCACTTCACTGCTGCCTGCGATCAACCGGGCCGATGCCACGTTGAGGGCCGGGTGCGCACGGTCGCCGATCCGGACGAATATCGCCCCGTTGGACTTGCTCAACAAGATGTTGGCGTTGCCGACGGACGGCTGCGGCTTGAAGAACGCCAGGACGCCGCACGCCCCGACGATGATGATGCCGATCACGAGACCGACGAACATCGATCTTGTCTGCCCGCGCATCGGATCATGGATCATGCGCGAATCCCCGCGGATCAAGGCATGTTCCAGACGGCGAAGCAGGAACCGATATCCGTTTACCTGCGCACGAGTCGTGATTTGCGCCGGCACTCGACATCCCCCTGTCAGATCGGCGGCAGGGCCCCGACTTTACACCGCGGCTTAGACTGCATGGTAAGTCTTTCCGCCTCCGGAGGAGGATCATCGACGCGTGGCCACCGCAACCGAGCAAGCCCCACAGTATCGACTTCTGGCCTCCACCAACATTTATCCGCAACGTGTGCTTCCGTTAACCGAACTGGTGTTGGCACAGATCGTCGTCGTGCTGGCGGCGGTGCTGTGGATCTGGACGCGCACGCCATGGTGGATCTGGGCAGGCGGTGCGGTACTGCTCATCGCCGTGATGATCGGCCGCTGGCGCGGCGTCAGCTTGCTGAAGGCCGCGGCGGCGCGGTGGGCGTTCGTGCGTGGACGTCGCCGACGCGCCGACCTGGTCGAGGTCCCCGACGCGTTCGACCACGTCACGGATGCCGCCGATCCCGACGGGGGTCCATACGGGTTTCGTTGGGATGGCCGAACTCTCGTCACGGTGCTGCGCATCGAGGACAAACCCGAAGACCTCACGGTCATGGAACCCGGCTCCACGGTGTCGGGGGAGATGGTGCCGCTCGAGATTCTGGTCGAATGCTTGCGGCAATTCGACCTCGAGCTCGATTCGATCGACGTGATCAGTCACGGGTCGAGATCGCACGGACACACCCCGCTGGCCACGGTGTATGACGCCGTCCTGGGCCCGTTGCCCGCCATCGCGCACCGAACCGTATGGGTGACGATCCGATTCGACCCGTCACGCTGCCCGGAAGCGGTCGGACTGCGCGGCGGTGGTCGCACCGGTATGTTGCGCACCGCGATGGTGGCCACCCGCCGGGTGGCCAACCGGCTGACCGAGGCCGGCATGCGGGTACGGGTCTTGGCGGCGGCGGAGATCGGCCAGGCCATCAGTCAGCTCTGCGGCGGCGCGAATTTGGCCAATCTGCACGAGGATTGGGATTACTGTGCCGACGGCAACTTCCGGATGACGAGTTTCGGGCTCACGCGCGACATCCTCACCACCGAAGGCCTCGGCCGGCTGTGGACGGTGCCCAGCTACTCGACCACGGTGGCCATATCGCTGCGGAATTTCGGTGCCGACGCGACCGGAATCACCGGCACCGCCCGCTTCGACAGCTTCGGCCCGGTCAACCGTGCTCCGGTGGGCGGGTTGGCTGACCTCCCGGGCCGCCAACTGCCCGCACTCATGGCGAGTTTGCCGACGACCCGCCCGGCGCACGAGGTCACCCCGTGGTGCTTCGGCAGTGCCAGTACGGATTTCAGCGATATCCGGATACCGGCGTCGGGGTGCGGGCAGGTGATCGGCGCCGACGACTACGGCCGCGCCGTCGCGCTTCCGATGTTCGGCCCACGGATCGCTCGGGTCGAGATATCCGGATCGCTGCACCTGGTTCAGCAGGTGGTCCTACGGGCGCTGGCGCTGGGCGCCCGAATCCTGGTTCACACCAATCGGTCCGGCATGTGGCGGGACATGATCCACAATGTCGACGACAGCCGGCTGTTGTGGGTCACCGATTTCAATCGCGGTGCGCTGCAAGCCGGTTCGGAGCGTAACTACACCGTCGCGATGTTCGACGGCGTGCCGGAGGCCGCGACTCGCGTCGGTGTCACATCGATCGTCGTCCTGCCGCCAGGGTCGGCGGTGTCGGGTGGCGCCGACGTCACGTTGCAGCAGATTCGCGACGAGGCCGATCGGGTGGTGGTGACGACCCGCTCGGACACCGCCGTGGTGACCATGGTTGCCACGCATGAAGAGCTGCGTTACATCGGCCGGTCGCTGCACGCCGGCTGACCGGGGCTAGCGGGCCTGACCACGGTCCGTGCCGGCGCTCCCCGGATGTCCGGGCATCGGTTGGGGATTGTGTCCCCACACACCGTATGGTGTGGCCGAACCGCCGGCCGGCTGAGCACCGGTCGCCGCAGGGGATGCGGGTGGTGTGAACGGCACTCGAGGTGGCTCAGGCGCCTGGCGTTGCTCGGCAGGCGGCCGCTCGTTGTACGTTGCGGATTGCTGGGCCTGGCCGAAGGCGGCGCCCCGCTCCTGCTGGTGGTAATCCGTTGTTCCCCATGGTATTCCGGAGTATCCGGCGAACTCGGCTCCAGGCGCGGGAACTTCTCGCTGTACCGGCGGGGCCGGTGCCCGTCCCACCGGTGCGGACTCGAGGCCGATCAGCACAGCGATCACCGCCTGCGCGGCCGCCAGCACGACGATCACGATCAGCGCCCACCCGATCGCGGCGCCGGCAGGCTTGTCGATCAGCGCCATCGCCACCAGCAGTAGACCGAAGACCGAAAGGACGGCGACGATTGTCCGGTACTGCCGCGCGTGCGTCCGCCGGGCGGGGATCGCCAGGAGTCCGGCGAGCAACAACGCCAGGCTGCCGATGCCGGCCCATGTGGCCGTAGCCGCCGCTGCTCCTCGGTACACCGGCCCGGCGTGGAAGCCGAACCCCACCACCCCAAGGGCCGTCACCCCGAGCACGGTCTGCATCGGCAGACTGCGGACACCGGTGGATGTGACCTCGTGTGCTCCGATCGGCTCCATCGCGGCAGCTCCCCTCGCAGTGCATTGTCGGCTCCTGCCGAAACTAGCGTACCGAGGGTTACCCGCCGTCGAACGTCACCGAACCATGACGTTAAACGTCCAGGAAACGCACGTCTTTCGCGTTGCGCGTGATGAAGCTGCGGCGTGCCTCGACGTCCTCGCCCATGAGGATCGAGAACAGCTCGTCGGCAGCGGCAGCGTCGTCAAGCGTCACCTGACGCAATACGCGCACCGACGGATCCATCGTGGTTTCCCACAATTCCTTGGCATCCATCTCGCCGAGACCCTTGTACCGCTGGATACCGTCGTCGACGTTGATCCGCTTGCCCGCCTTCTTGCCTGCCTCGAGCAGGCCGTCGCGCTCACGGTCGGAGTAGGCGAACTCGGGTTCCTGCCGCTGCCACTTCAGTTTGTACAGCGGCGGCTGGGCGAGGAACACGTGTCCGTTCTCGATCAGTGGCTTCATGAAGCGGAACAACAGCGTCAGCAGCAGCGTCGAGATGTGCTGGCCGTCGACGTCCGCGTCGGCCATCAGCACGATCTTGTGGTAGCGCAGCTTCTCGATGTCGAACTCGTCGTGGATACCGGTACCCAGCGCGGTGATGATGGACTGGACTTCGGTGTTCTTCAACACGCGGTCGATGCGGGCCTTCTCGACGTTGATGATCTTGCCGCGCAGCGGCAGGATCGCCTGGAACATCGAGTCGCGGCCGCTCTTGGCCGAGCCGCCTGCCGAATCGCCCTCCACCACATACAGTTCGGACTTGCTCGGATCGGTCGAGCGGCAGTCCGCGAGCTTGCCGGGCAGACCGCCGATGTCGGTTGCGCTCTTGCGCCGCACCAACTCTCGTGCCTTGCGCGCGGCGATACGGGCCTGCGCCGACGAAACAGCTTTGTTGACAACAGTTTTCGCCTCAGCCGGATTGGCCTCGAACCAGTGCTGCAGCTGCTCGTTGCAGATTCTCTGCACAAACGACTTCACCTCGGTGTTGCCGAGCTTGGTCTTCGTCTGACCCTCGAACTGCGGCTCGGCCACCTTCACCGAGATCACGGCGGCCAGGCCTTCGCGGATGTCGTCCCCGGTGAGGTTGGGGTCTTTGTCCTTGAGGAGCTTCTTGTCCTTGGCGTACTTGTTGACCACGCTCGTCAACGCCGTCCGGAAACCCTCTTCGTGCGTGCCGCCCTCGTGGGTGTTGATCGTGTTGGCGAACGTGTGCACGGATTCCGAGTACCCGGCGTTCCACTGCATCGCGATCTCGACCTCGTGGCCGGTGCCCTTGCCGCCGAAATCGATGATGCTCTGCTGGATCGGGGTCTTGGTCCGGTTGATGTGCTTGACGTAGTCGACCAACCCGCCGGGGTAGTGGAAGACGCGGTGCTTGACCTTGTGCGGACCGGCGGCCTCGGCGGCCTTCTCATCCGCGGATTTCGGCGCGTCGGCGGTGTCGCTGACGACCTCGTCGACCACCTCTTCTGCGGCGACCCGCTCGTCGGTGAACTCGATGGTCAGGCCCTTGTTGAGGAACGCCATCTCCTGCAGGCGGCGCGCGACCGTCTCGAAGTTGTAGTCGGTGGTCTCGAAGATCTCCGGATCGGCCCAGAATCGGACGGTGGTTCCGGTCTTCTTGGTGGCGCCGCCCTGCTTGAGGGTTCCCGGCACCGATTTGTCGTAGTACTGGAACCACTCGTAGCCGTCACGCAGGATCGTGACTTCGAGGCGGGTCGACAGGGCGTTGACCACCGACACACCCACGCCGTGCAGACCACCCGAGACGGCATACGTCTCGCCGTCGAACTTGCCGCCCGCGTGGAGCTGGGTCATCACGACATCGACAGTGGGCACGCCCGTGGCGTGCATGGCGACGGGGATGCCGCGGCCGTCGTCGGTGACCTCGACGCTGCCGTCGCCCAGAATCTTGACGTCGACGCGGGTCGCGAACCCGGCCATCGCCTCGTCGACTGCGTTGTCGACAACCTCCCAGATGAGATGATGCAGACCACGTTCACCGGTCGAGCCGATGTACATACCCGGACGTTTACGGACCGCTTCCAGCCCCTCGAGGATGGTGATGGAGTCGGCGCCGTATTCCTTGGGCGCATTATTCTTCTGGGCAGCCACGTCGGACGCGTCTCCTTGGGGTTCACGGGAGGCGGTACACATACCGCCTGAGATCCGTCGAACAGTCTACCGTCAGATCTGCACAGCACCGATTCTGTAGCTGCGTTTCTGCCCATCTGATTGCGCCGTGCGCGGAATTTCTCGGAACCCGGTGCGTGAGGACGCTTCAGGGCACCCCCGCTGACGGCCTCGGCCCTCTCAGCGGAAACTCAGACCGGCTAACCGTACGTGTCGCGGGGCCCGCGGCCGGCGATGTGGTACGGGCCCTTACGCCAGGACGGACCCACCGGTCCGACGATTTTCAGCGAGGTCACGACGCCGTCGCCCACGGCCGCGGCGATCTTGGCCAGCAGTTGCGCCTGCACCATCCGCAGCTGTGTGGCCCAGGCCGTGGACTCGGCCGACACCGTCAACACGCCCTCGTGCAACGCCGTGGGGTTGGCATGTTCGGCGATCTGGTCCCCGACGACCGAACGCCAGCGGCCGAACACCGAACCTTCGGCGACGCGCGACGACCAGCCGCGCGATTTCGCGAGATCCTGCGTCGCGGCGCCGAGGAGCTGCGGGTCGCGGACATCCGGACCGGGTCCCGACCACGCGCGCCGGCGCCCGGCACCGGCCACGCGCCGTACCGGCGCGCTGCGGCCACGGCCGACATCTTTACCTTGACTGCGTGCGGCGCCCCGCGCTTCCTCGAGCGTGCGGCGCACCAGATCCATGCCGCGCAGCCCGGCCAGATGATCGGGAGGGAAGGGCTGCACGGTGTCGTCGCCGTCGTCGGTCACGAACTCACCTCCGAAACCCGTCCACCGTCTTCTTCTGTCATCCGGACCTCGATGCGGCGCGCATCCCAGTCTTCCGGAATGTCCTCGGCCACCGCGGCGGTCACGAGAACCTGCTCGGCGGCCCCGGCGACCGTGGCCAGCGCCCGCCGCCGCGCACTGTCGAGTTCGGCGAACACGTCATCGAGCAGCAGCACCGGATCAGCCCCGTCGCTGCGTAACAGCTCATAGGCGCCGAGCCGCAGGGCGAGTGCCATCGACCACGATTCACCGTGGCTCGCAAAGCCTTTCGCCGGTTGATCGCCGAGCCTCAGCTCGAGGTCGTCACGGTGGGGACCGACCAGGCACACGCCGCGTTCCAGTTCGGCATCGCGCCGCCGGGCCAGCGCGTCGAGCAACGCGGCCTCGTAGAACTCCACGCCTTCACCCGCGGGCGCATTCTCGATCGCCTCCACGCTGCTGCGGTAGCGAATCGCCGCGGGCCGCGACGCCGGCGCCAGCAGTTGATAGGCCTTCTCCACCTCGGGATGGAGCTGATCCACCAGGGCGACGCGGGCCGCGATGAGCGCCGCCCCGTGCGCGGCCAGATGCCCATCCCACACGTCGAGCGTGTCCAGCACGCTGCGATCGCCCCGATAACGGGCGCCCGCAGCGGTTTTCAGCAGGGCGGTCCGCTGACGCACGACTTTGTCGTAATCGGCGCGTACCCCGGCGATGGATGGCCGGCGCGTCGTCGCGAGTTCGTCGAGATAGCGGCGGCGGTCACCCGGATCCCCCCGTACCAACGCCAGATCCTCCGGGCTGAACAACACTGCCCGCAGTACACCGAGGATCTCGCGGGCGCTGCGCACCGGGGACCGGTTCAATCGCGCCTTGTTGGCCCGTCCGCTCGTGATCTCGAGGTCCACCGCTAGTTCGCGACCGTCGTTCACCACGATGGTCGACACGATCGCGCGCTCTGCCCCGGCACGGATCAACGGTGCGTCCGACGCCACGCGATGCGACCCGAGCGTTGCTGAATACCACAGCGCCTCAACAAGATTCGTCTTGCCGAAGCCGTTCGGCCCGACAAACACCGTCCGGCCGGGCTCGAGGTCCAGCTCGACGTGTGCCCAGGAACGGAAGTCTGTCAGTCCCAGGTGACGAACATGCACGGTTCAGCCCGACTCGCTGATCCTCTTGACGGCGTGTCCACCGAACTGGTTACGCAGCGCCGACACCGCCTTCATGGTGGGCGAGTCGTCCTGCCTCGAGGCGAACCGCGCGAACAACGAGGCCGCGATCACCGGCATCGGGACCCGGTGCGCGATGGCCTCTTCGACCGTCCACCGCCCTTCACCGGAATCCTCGGTGTAACCGCTGATCTCGGCGAACCCCGGGTCTTCCTTGAGCGCCTTGGCCAACAGCTCCTGCAGCCACGACCGCACGACGGTGCCGTTGGACCAGGCCTGGATCACGGCCTGCGGATCGTTGATGAGATCTTCGGCGGCCAGCAGTTCGTAGCCTTCGGCGTAGGCGTGCATCAACCCGTACTCGATGCCGTTGTGCACCATCTTGGCGTAATGACCGGCACCGACCGGGCCGGCGTGCACGAAACCGTCGGCGAGATCTCCGGGCGGCCGGAGGGTGTCGAAGATCGGCATGACGCGCGCCACGTCGGCATCACTACCGCCGACCATCAACCCGTAGCCCTCGGTCAAACCCCAGACCCCGCCGGACACACCGGCGTCGATGAAAGAGATTCCCTTGTCGCCCAACAGTTTTGCGTGCGGTCCGTCCTCGGTGTAGCGCGAGTTGCCGCCGTCGATCACCAGATCGCCCGGACTGAGCACATCGGCCAGCTCGGCGATGGTGCTGTGGGTGATCGTCCCCGACGGCACCATCACCCACACCACCCGTGGCGCGGTCAACGCGGCGGCGAGCGCGGCGAGGTTCGCGACATCGGTAACCTCGGGGCGGGGGTCGTAGCCGATGACCTCATGACCGCCCGCACGCAGGCGCTCCCGCATGTTGAAGCCCATCTTGCCCAGGCCGACTAACCCCAGTTGCATGTGCGCCCCTCTTCTCGGCAGGCCGGTCAGCCAGGAAGGCGCACCGGCATCAACAGATAGACGTAATCGGTTTGGGCAGCCGGGAACGGACCCGAGCCACCGCCCGTGCCATCATCCTCGCCCGCCGGCCGCAACACCGCGGGACGGCTCGGTGTCGTGAAGCCGAATGTCACGCGTTCGGAATGCAACGAGCCCAAACCGTCGGTGAGGTAGGTCGGGTTGAACGCGATGGTCAACGGCTCGCCGGCGAACGAGACCGGCAGGTCCTCCTCGGCACGGCCCACGTCGTCGGCGCCCGCGGACAGCCGCAGCACGTCATCGCTGAACTCCATGCGAATCTGGGCGCCGCGATCGGCGACGAGCGCGACACGCTTGATGGCCTCGGTGAGCTCGGCGACCCCGATCGTGGCGATCGCGGTGTGCTCGGTCGGCAGCAACTGACGGAATTTCGGGAACTCGGCGTCGAGGAGCCGGGTGGTGCTGCGCTTACCGTCGCTGCGGATGCCGAGCAGCCCGTCCTTGCCGACCGCCGCGCCCGAGCCGAGCGCGAGGTGGACCTGCGTGCCGTCGGTGCCTGCCTTGGCCGCTTCGGCGAGCGTCTTGGCCGGAACCAGCACCGCAGCCTCGACGTCGCCTGCGGTCGTGGCCCACGTGAGTTCCCGGACGGCGAGCCGGAAGCGGTCGGTGGCCGCCAAAACGACGGACTCGCCCGAGATCTCGACCCGGATGCCGGTCAACATCGGCAACGTGTCGTCGCGGCCGGCGGCGACGGCGACCTGGCCGATGGCCTCGGCGAACAGGTCGGCCGACACGACACCGGTCTCGTCTGGCAGCGCGGGCAGCGCGGGGTAATCCTCGACCGCGAGGGTGGGAAGCGAGAACCGCGCGCTGCCGCAGGTCAGCGCCACTCGAGTGCCTTCCACGCTGACTTCCACCGGTTTGGCCGGCAGCGCCTTGGTGATGTCGGAAAGCAACCGACCGGACACCAAAACGCTTCCGGCAGAAGCGATTTCAGCAGCCACCCGGACCTCGGCAGAAACTTCGTAATCGAATCCCGAGATCGTCAGGCCGTCTTCGGTGCCGGTCAGCAAGACCCCAGCCAGCACCGGGATGGTCGGCCGAGTCGGGAGATTACGGGCCACCCAGGCCACCGCGTCCGCGAAGTCTTCGCGCACCACGCGAAACTTCAAGTCGGTCAGCCCAGCCGTCGTCGTCGCCACGTCCTATGCGCCCCTTCGATAATCCCCGCAATGAGCTCTACCAGCGCGTTCCCAAGACCGGATCAGGCAGCGAGTCGCTGAATGACACGGTCGGGAAGCGCCGTCGATGAACCACCGTAGAGCTTTCCGCACCAACTTGAAAGCTAATCGATCGGGCTGACATCGGCGTGCGCTGAGCCGGCCGCGCACCCGGCGGGCCGAATCTCCCCAAGGTGCTTCTTCTAAAGAGAATCCTAGGAAGATATTTGAGTAACAGTATTAGGTGCTGTGGAATCTGGGGATGAAGTGTGGTTTGCCCAGTACGCGCGGTGTGTCGCGATGTGAGCCGGCTGTGGAGCGCGGGGCGCGGTTGTGAGTCGGACTGTGGACAGCCGGGCCCGTGTGGATCGATTCGATGTTCATCCCGTGGTTTGCCCGCAGGTTGTACACAGCGCCATCCACAGTGCTCGAGTGTGACAACTGACGCCCGTGTGACGAAAGTTGTTCGCAGATTTTTCGCGGGGTCGGGCCCCGGAACCACAATGTGAGACGCCGGACGGGCGCCCGCGCTCAACGCTTCGCGCGTTGGCGGATACGGGTGGTGAGTTCCTTGACGTGATCGAAGACCTCGCGGCGCTCGGCCATCTCGCCGCGGATCTTCTTCTCGGCGTACATGACCGTCGTGTGATCGCGCCCGAACGCCTGCCCGATCTTGGGCAGCGACAGGTCGGTGAGCTCACGGCACAGATACATGGCGATCTGCCGGGACTGCGCCAAGGCGCGGGTCTTACCCGGGCCGCGCAGCTCCTCGACGGTGGTCTCGAAGTACTCGGCCGTGGCGGCCATGATCGCGGCGGTGCTGATCTGCATGGTTGTGGCGTCGGCGATGAGATCGCGCAGCACGACCTCGGCGAGTGACTTGTCGATGCGCGTCTTGTTCAGCGACGCGAACGCCGTGACGCGGATCAGCGCACCCTCGAGTTCGCGGATGTTGCGTTCGATGCTGCTGGCGATGAGCTCGAGGACGTCGTCGGGCACGTCGAGCCGGTCCATCTGGGCTTTCTTGCGCAGGATCGCGATGCGGGTCTCGAGCTCCGGCGGCTGGACGTCGGTGATCAGCCCCCACTCGAAGCGGGTACGCAGGCGGTCCTCGAGCGTCGCCAGCTGCTTGGGCGGGCGGTCCGACGAGATGACGATCTGCTTGTTGGCGTTGTGCAGGGTGTTGAAGGTGTGGAAGAACTCTTCCTGGATACCTTCCTTGCCCTCGATGAACTGGATGTCGTCGACCAGAAGGATGTCGATGTCGCGGTAGCTGCGTTTGAACGAGGCCTTGCGGTCGTCACGCAGTGAGTTGATGAAGTCGTTGGTGAATTCTTCGGTGGAGACGTACTTCACGCGCATGCCGGGAAAGAGACGTTGCGCATAATTTCCGGCGGCGTGCAGCAGATGGGTCTTGCCGAGGCCCGATTCGCCCCAGATGAACAAGGGGTTGTACGCCCGGGCCGGCGCTTCGGCGATGGCGAGCGTGGCGGCGTGTGCGAAGCGGTTGGAGGCACCGATGACGAACGTGTCGAACGTGTAGCGGCGGTTGAGATTGACCGCGTTGCCGTCGGCGGCCGCCGGGTCCTGTTGCGGGCTGCTGAAGTAGGTCGGCCAGCTCTCCTCGGCGTTGACCTTGGCCTCGCGGTCGTCGTCGATCTCGTCGGTGTCGACCGACAGGGGAGCCGGGTCGTGCGCGCTGTCGGGGCCCGGATCGTCGGGCTCGTCGGGCGGCGTGGCGATTCGCACGCCGAGCTCGACGCGCTGGCCGAGCTTGCGGCTGAGCGCGGTGACGATGGGCTCGCGAAGGTGACGCTCGATCTCGTTCTGGACGAAGGGCGTGGGAACCGACAGCAGAGCAAACCCCTCGGCGATGACGAGCGGTTTGACGAGTTTGAGCCAGGCCCTTTGCTGCGGGGTGAGGGCAGGCAGGGAACCATCGCCTTGACGGCCGCCTTCGTGATCGCCGTTGAGTTCGGCGACGACGCTGTTCCAGACGGCGACGAAAGGTGGGTCGGGGTCAGCAGTCACTGACGGTTACCCCCTTTGAGGTGCTGGAGGTCGACCCAGGGACGACCAAAAGAACGATGACGAACTGTCCACATATTTATCCACAGCTTGTGGAGAAAGGACAGTCGCCGTCGCTCTGTTGTCTGTAGCGAGGGCGTGGTGGCCGGGCTCGTCACGTGCTGAGCGGTCAGCGGCGAGACGACGTCCTCAGTTCATTGTCCGGGGCCGGTCCAGGCGTGGAACGGCATTGCCAGAAGCTAACAGTTTTCTGTCGAAGTGCCAACAGTTCTGCAACATCCGCCGGCGGAACTTCGTGCCGGTTGGCGCAGGTTTGACCCAGGGAAATCTCGTCAGTAACCTTGACCAGTCGCCCGCACGTGGCGATACGGCTGCGACCCGGGCTTGCCCGGAGACCGCGCCGGTAAGTAAAGCACGACGGACGAGCTTATCAACGGCAGCCGGGTCTCTCCGACACGAAAGTGTGGGTGAGTCGCGGATGCCATACGGAACAAGGAGATACTGCCGTGGCCAAGGGCAAGCGGACCTTCCAGCCCAACAACCGCCGCCGTGCGCGGGTGCATGGGTTCCGGCTGCGGATGCGCACCCGCGCCGGCCGCGCCATCGTCTCCAACCGGCGTAGCAAGGGCCGTCGCGCGCTCACTGCGTGATTCGACGCAGGTAGCGCGGTGCTTCCGGCTCGACACCGGATGAGGCGGTCCGCGGAGTTCAGTGCCACCGTCGGTCGTGGCGTGCGTGCTGTGCAACCTGATGTTGTCGTGCACGCATTACGCAACGGTTCGGACGAGAGTGGTCCGCGGATCGGCTTGATCGTGTCCAAGTCTGTGGGGAACGCGGTGGAACGTCATCGTGTGTCGCGTCGCTTGCGGCACGCGGCTCGAACTGTGTTGCCCCATCTCCATCCCGCCGACCTGATGGTCATCCGGGCGCGGCCGGGTTGCCGTGATGCGCTGTCGCCCCGCTTGGAGCAGCAGCTGCGTCAGGCCGTCGAGAAGGTCCATGAGCGCGCGGGTGCCCGGCGCGGGACGTCTTCATGATTCGCCGCGCGGGTTCAGGTGTGGCCCGCGGTCTGATCTTCCTGATCCAGCTCTACCGCCACACGATCTCGCCGCTGCGGCTGCCGACATGCCGGTTCATGCCGACGTGTAGTCAGTACGCGGTCGATGCTCTCACCGAGTACGGGTTGATCCGTGGCGGTTGGCTGGCCACAGTCCGGCTGCTGAAGTGCGGCCCGTGGCATCGGGGAGGATGGGACCCCATACCGGAGCGTCGCCCGCATACGTGTGAGACCGATGTCTCCGGTGAGACAGCCGCTGCCGACCTTGTCAGGAGCAAGTCGCGTGTTTAATTGGTTCAGCCTCGACATCATCTATTACCCGGTGTCGGCGATCATGTGGGTTTGGTACAAGGCCTTCGCCTTCCTGCTGGGCCCGTCCAACTTCTTCGCCTGGGCGCTGTCGGTGATGTTCCTGGTGTTCACGCTCCGCGCGATCCTCTACAAGCCGTTCGTCAAGCAGATCCGCACGACGCGCCAGATGCAGGAACTGCAGCCCCAGATCAAGGCGCTGCAGAAGAAGTACGGCAAGGACCGCCAGCGGATGGCGCTCGAGATGCAGAAGCTGCAGCGCGAGCACGGATTCAATCCGATCCTCGGCTGCCTGCCGATGCTCGCGCAGGTGCCGGTGTTCCTCGGCCTCTATCACGTGCTGATGTCGTTCAACCGCACCCAGACCGGTATCGGGCGCTTGGGTCTTTCGGTCGAAGAGAACCGCAGCCTGCCGAACTACCTCTTCAGCGCGACCGACGTCGGGCACTTCCTGGACGCGAACCTGTTCGGTGCCCCACTGGGCGCGACGATGATCCAGCAGCACGGCCTCGAGGCCTTCACCGAATTCAACCGCCTCGCGGTGATCGCCGTCGGTCTGCCGATCATGATCCTGGCCGGCATCGCGACGCACTTCAACAGCCGCGCATCCGTCGCGCGCCAGAGTCCGGAAGCGGCGTCCAATCCTCAGACCGCGATGATGAACAAGCTCGCGCTGTACGTGTTCCCGCTCGGTGTCGTCGTCGGCGGCCCGTTCCTTCCGCTCGCCGTGATCATGTACTGGCTGGCCAACAACATCTGGACCTACGGTCAGCAGCACTACGTGTTCGGCAAGATCGAGAAGGAAGAGGAAGCGAAGAAGGCCGAGGCGCTCGAACGCCGCGCCGCCAACGCGCCGGCGCCGGGAGCCAAACCGAATCGGGCTCGCAAACAGACCCCGAGTACGTCTGCGGGCCCCGATGTCGAGAGCACGGTGCCCGAGATCGAAAGCTCGGCCGCGACCGACAACAAAGCTGACGATCCCAAGACAGACACCACGGGCACGACGGCGGTGAGCCGAACGCCGAAGCCAGGCGCGCGCCCCAAGAAGCGGAAACGTTGACCAGTTCCGGCTGGCACAAGTAGGGAGAAGACGGATATGACGGACGCACAGACGACCGAACCGGGCGCCGAGGTGAAGGAGAGCGCCGAGTCCGTGGCGAAGGTCGAGGACGACCTCGAGGAGCGGTTGGTCGCCGAGGGTGAGATCGCCGGTGACTACCTCGAGGAGCTTCTCGATCTTCTGGATTTCGACGGCGATATCGATCTCGATGTGGAGGGCGACCGCGCGGTCGTGAGCATCGACGGCGGCGGCGACCTGAACAAGTTGGTTGGTCGTAAAGGCGAGGTGCTCGACGCGCTGCAGGAGCTGACCCGGCTCGCGGTTCACCAGAAGACGGGGGAGCGGAGTCGGCTCATGCTGGACATCGCTCGGTGGCGTCGGCGTCGCCGCGACGAGCTTGCCGCGCTCGGCGAGAAGGTCGCGCGACGCGTGCTGGAGTCCGGCGAGCGCGAAGAACTCGCCCCGATGACTCCCTTCGAGAGGAAGATCGTCCACGACGCGGTCGCCGCGATCGACGGCGTCCGGAGTGAGAGCGAGGGCGTGGAGCCGTCGCGCCGCGTCGTTGTTCTCCTTGGCTAGTTACATCGGTGTAGTTCGTAGGCGGCCTCCGCGGCCGCGGGAGTTCGGAGGATGTTTCACGTGAAACATGAACCGGCACCCGTGGCACCGGAGGCCGCTGGCGTTGTGTTCGGCGATCGTCTCCCGGCCGCGGAACGGTACGCAGCGCTCCTCGCCACCGCCGGCGTCGAGCGTGGGCTGATCGGCCCGCGCGAGGTGGATCGAATATGGGACCGCCACATTCTCAACAGCTCCGCACTGGGTGAGCTTGTGGTTGCCGGCGAGCGAGTGGCGGACATCGGTAGTGGTGCCGGCCTACCCGGGATACCGTTGGCGTTGGCCCGTCCCGACGTTCACGTCACATTGATCGAGCCGCTGCTGCGCCGCAGCGAGTTCCTTCGTGAAGTGGTTGCGGAGCTCGACCTGAGCGTGGCGGTGGTGCGGGGCAGGGCCGAGGATCGGGTCGTCCGGGAGCAGGCGGGGGAGATGGATGTCGTGACCTCTCGCGCGGTGGCTTCGCTGGACAAGCTCGCGCGGTGGAGCATGCCGCTCCTTCGGGAGGGCGGGCGGATGTTGGCGATCAAAGGCGAACGCGCTGAGGCCGAGATAGAGGAGTTCCGGCGTGTGATGGCATCACTGGGCGCGGCGGATGCCAGGGTAGTGAGATGTGGCGCGAACTATTTGAACCCACCCGTAACCGTCGTCGACGCGCGGCGCAGGGCGAGCAATCGGGGGCGGCAAGGACCGGCGGGCAAGGCCGGTCCGCGGGGGAGAGCGGGCAGGAGATGAAGATGGGTTCGAAGCAGAACGAGGTGCCAAGCGCAGTGGGTAAGCCCAATGTTTCACGTGAAACATGGAACGGTCCGGTCAACACCACATGGTCGGCGGACGCCAGCATGGACACCCCGATCGCGGCAGAAGCCGAGCAGGCGACTCGCGTCCTCCACACCTCGCATGGCCAGCTCCCGCGCCCCGAGCGCCAGCGCGTGTTCACGATCGCGAACCAGAAGGGCGGGGTTGGCAAGACGACCACGGCAGTGAACGTCGCCGCCGCGCTCGCGCTCCAGGGACTGCGGACCTTGGTGATCGATCTCGACCCGCAGGGCAACGCGAGCACCGCGTTGAGCATCGAGCACCGGCCCGGGACACCGTCGTCGTACGAAGTACTCATCGGTGAGATCCCGGTCGAAGAGGCGCTGCAGCAGAGCCCGCACAGTGAGCGTCTGTACTGCATCCCGGCCACCATCGACCTCGCGGGCGCCGAGATCGAATTGGTCAGCATGGTCGCCCGCGAAGGCCGGCTGCGGTCGGCTCTCGCCGAGCTCAAGAACTACAACTTCGACTACGTGTTCATCGACTGCCCGCCGTCACTCGGCTTGCTGACCATCAACGCGCTCGTAGCCGCCCCGGAGGTGCTGATTCCGATCCAGTGCGAGTACTACGCGCTCGAAGGTGTGGGCCAGCTCTTGCGGAACATCGAGATGGTGAAGGCGCATCTCAATCCGGACTTGTCGGTATCCACCGTCATACTCACGATGTACGACGGCCGGACCAAACTGGCCGACCAAGTCGCCGAGGACGTCCGGGAGCACTTCGGCGACAAGGTGCTTCGTACCGTCATCCCGCGGAGCGTGAAGGTGTCGGAAGCGCCCGGGTACGGCATGACGATCCTCGACTACGACCCCGGCTCGCGCGGCGCACTGAGTTATCTCGATGCGAGCCGTGAGATCGCAGAGCGCGGTGCGCCGCCTCGTGCGCAGTAGACGAACAAGCAGCAGGCGTAGAAGCGGACGGTAGAGGGGCAGGACAGGATCATGAATCAGCCGGCACGGAAGCGAAGCGGTCTCGGTAGGGGCCTGGCATCTCTGATTCCGACTGGGCCAGCCGATGGCGGTACCGACGCTCTGAGCCCGCGGATGGGAGACAGCGCCGCCGACGTTCTCCTGGGTGCGCCACCCGGAGCACCCGGTGAACCGGCCCCGACCCCGGTCGAGCAGATTGACGGAGAAGCCGTCGGTGCCACGTATCGCGAGATCGACCCGGCCGCCATCGAGCCGAACCCGCGTCAGCCGCGCCAGGTCTTCGATGACGAAGCGCTGAACGAGCTCGTCCACTCGATCCGCGAATTCGGCTTGATGCAGCCGATCGTCGTACGTGCCGTGCCCGGCGAAGGCGATATCCGCTACCAGATCGTCATGGGGGAGCGCCGGTGGCGGGCCGCTCAGCAGGCCGGCCTGACGGCAATCCCCGCGATCGTCCGCGAAACCGCCGACGACAGTATGCTGCGCGACGCACTCCTCGAGAACATCCACCGCGTGCAGCTCAACCCGCTGGAAGAGGCCGCGGCCTACCAACAGCTCCTCGACGAATTCGAGGTCACCCACGACGAACTGGCGGCGCGGATCGGACGGTCACGTCCGCTGATCTCCAACATGATCCGCCTGCTCCGACTGCCGATCGCGGTGCAGCGCCGGGTGGCCGCAGGCGTGCTGTCCGCCGGCCATGCCCGCGCGCTCCTCTCGCTGGAGGGTAGTCCGGAGCAGCAGGAGGAACTCGCGGCCCGCATCGTGGCCGAAGGACTCTCGGTGCGGGCAACCGAAGAGGCCGTGACACTCGCCAACCGCGACGGCAAGACCGCCCCGGCGCCCCGGCGGAAGCCGATCCAGATGCCGGGTCTGCAGGACGTTGCCGAAAAGCTGTCGACGGCGTTCGATACCCGCGTCACGGTCAGTCTCGGCAAACGCAAGGGCAAGATCGTCGTCGAGTTCGGGTCGGTCGACGATCTGCAGCGCATCGTCGAACTGATGAGCGCACAAGAACAGTAATTTGACGCTGAAAACCGAGGACCAACTACCCACGGTCGTTCCGTCACTGTGACACATCCGGTCGAAGCGCACTCGGCACGGTGTGGGCGTGAAGGCAAAGCACTTGTGCGCCACCATATTTCGCAGAAAGGGCGGTGTTCGATGAGAGTTTCACCGCCCACTGGGCTGTTGACCGCATGCTCTCCTATCCTTGAGGGGCAGCCGCGCACGTCAACTTCGTGTGAAAGCCGGGGAGTCTAGTGTCAGCACACATCACGCCGCTTCGGCTCGAGGGATTCGAGCAGCTGCCGAAGCATGCACGGCGATGTGTGTTCTGGGAAGTCGACCCGTCGACCGTCCCCGGCGAAGATCACCTCACCGATCCCGAGTTCGAGAAAGAAGCCTGGCTCTCGATGGTCATGCTCGAGTGGGGCTCGTGCGGACAGCTGGCCGTGCAGGCGTCACCGGCTGCGGTCGGCGACTTCGAGACACTGCTGAAGGGCGACGAGCCGTGTGTCGGGTACGCGTTCTACGCGCCGCCCGGCGCGGTTCCACGTGCCCGCCTGTTCCCAACCGCACCCGTCAGTGCCGACGCGGTGCTGCTGACGACGGTCGCCGTCGAATCCGCGGAGGAGACCGAAGGCCTGTCGGCCAGCCTGCTCGCCGCGGTGGTCAGCGATCTCGTCCGCCGCGGTGTCCGGGCGCTCGAGGCGTTCGGCTATACGACCGCCGTGACCGATATCGACTGCGGCGCACTGCCCGATGAACTGGCGCCGGTCGTCGAGGTGCTGGGGGACTGCGCGGTCGATCAGTGCATGATCTCGGCCGATTTCCTCTTGGATGTGGGTTTCACGGTCGTCGCACCACATCCGTACTTCCCGCGGCTACGCCTGGAGCTCGACAAGGGTCTCGGCTGGAAGGCCGAGGTGGAGGCCGCGTTGGAGCGACTGCTGGAGAACGCTCGGATCGAACTGCCCGTCGGCGCGGGCTCGGTATCGCTGCCGTAGCCGTTCTCATTGACGCGAGGCCTTTCCCACCGGGTATGGGGCAAACGGCGCGGCTTCTCGTTGATCTGACACGAGTGGCTATCAGTGCATGTGCGCGTTGTCGGCCGGCTGGATCATCACTTGACCTGGGGCACCATCGCCTCCGCCGGGAACGGACGCCTACGCGGAAAAGATATATCAGAAGAATCGGGTCGCCGGCCTGTGATCACACCCGGAGCCATCACCCCATGCCGCGACACCGACCAGGAACCTTATGTGGGTGAAATCCCCACCGTCACAATGGCTATGACCGTACCAGTGCGGAAGCCTGAAGGGGTTGTCTTACCGAGCTCATTGCATGGTTTTCCGTTGCGGCGCTCAGTGATGGCCAGTCTCTAGGCCGACCTGCCGCACCGAATTCCGGTGCAACAGTTGGAGATTGACGGACAATGCATCGACGTGGCGCCATCGACCTGACGCCGAGGGAATCAGGCGCCGCGGCCGGCCTGTTCCACCGACAGTTCGTGGGCCAGGAGCTCGGCGAACGTGAAAGTGCCTGTGGGACGGTCGTTTTTGCCCAACAGGTAGAGCCGCTTCACGGCGGCGAGGATGCCTTCGGCGATGGCGTCACGGGTCTGAGTCGACACGAGAAGGCCGCGGTCACGCGGGTTGGTGATGTAGCCGATGTCGACCTGCACGGTGGGCATGCGGGTGAGCCGCAGCAGGTCCCACGTGCGGCCGTGGGTGCGGCAGTCACGTAATCCGGTGCGCGCCACCACTTCACGTTGGATGAAGTCGGCGAGATTGCGGCCGATGGTCGACACCGAGCCGTGGGAGTTTCCGAAGTGGAACGACGCGACGCCGTTGGCGGCCGGGCTGGCCTGCGTGGCACAGCGCAGGCTGATCATCAGATCGGCACCCACGGTGTTGGCGGTGCCCGCACGCTCGGCGTCGGATGGGCTGCGGTTGGCCGGCCGCGACGTGAACGTGTCCATGCCGATGGCGGTCATGCGGCCCTCGAGTCGGCTTGCCAAGTCCCACAGGATGTCTGCTTCGCTGATGGGGCCTTCGGGTCCGTGCATGATGAGCCCGTGGTCGGCTCCACCGCGGCCCGGATCGATGATCACCCGCTTGCCGGACAGGCGAGGGCCGGAGCTGCGCACCAACTCCTCTTCGCGGATCGCGTGCGGTGAGCCACCGGTCACGCGTGAGCCGAGGAAGTACAGCGAGCGCAACGTTTCCGGACCGCAGATGCCGTCTGGATAGAGCCCGTATTCACGTTGGTACGAGGACAACGCGTTGTGCGTCTGCAGACCGAAGTATCCGTCGACCAGACCGGTGTAGAAGCCGAGATCCTGCAGCCGGGCCTGCAGAGTGGCGACATCGTCGCCGTACATGGGTGCGCCGAACTGATGGGTCAGCGTGCGGGCGCCGAGTCGGTAGGACGCTTCGCGCAACGCGCGATACGTGGCCTCCCCGACAATGCCGTCGACGAGTAGGCCACGATGCTGCTGAAATGCGCGGACAGCTTGGTCGAGTTCGTCGTCGAACGCGTCCAGTGCCACGTGTCGACCCGTACTGAGATCGGCGTCGGGGTTCTCGATGAGACCAAGCGCCGCCAGCGCTGCCCGGATCTCGGTGACCGCACCGCCACGATCACCGCGACGCAGACTCGACATACGGGGCCCCTCCAGGCTGGTTTGCGGCAATCTGCCGGACTAGCTAGGCAGCATTGTCTCAGATTTCGACCCGATTCCGGAAAACGCCAGGCGGTGCGGGCGCGGGTCTAACCGTGCTCTAACCGAGTGATCAGAGGGCGTCGGAAAGCTCGCGCAGCAGCGCAGCCTTGCCTTTTGCGCCGACGATGCGCTTGACCGGGGCACCGTCCTTGAACAGGATCATGGTCGGGATCGAGACCACCTGGAAGTCACGCGCGGTCGCGGGGTTGGCGTCCACGTCGATCTTGGCGACAGTGAGCTGATCGGCCTTCTCGGAGGCGATTTCCTCCAGCACCGGGGCGACCATCTTGCATGGTCCGCACCAGGTGGCCCAGAAATCCACCAGTACCGGCTTGCTGCTGGTCAGCACGTCGGCGGAGAACGAATCGTCGGTGACCGCCACGGTGGCGCTGTCCTGGCTCATATTGCCTCTCCTGTCATTCGAAACTGTTGGGGATCAAGCGTTTTCGGCGAGCCATCGCTCGGCGTCGATCGATGCCGAGCATCCGCTGCCCGCCGCGGTGATGGCTTGGCGGTAGGTGTGGTCGACGAGATCGCCTGCGGCGAACACACCCTCGAGCGACGTGTAGGTGCTGCGCCCGGCGACCTTGACGTAACCCTCGTCGTCGAGCTCGACCTGACCGCGCACCAGCTCCGAGCGCGGATCGTGGCCGATGGCCACGAACACCCCGGTCACGGCGAGCTTGGACTCCTCACCGGTGACGGTGTCGCGCAGTCGCACGCCGGTGACCTTCGGATCTCCCTCGATCTCGGTGATCTCGGTGTTGGTCAGGCACGTGATCTTCTCGTTGGCGCGGGCGCGTTCGAGCATGATCTTGGATGCGCGGAACTCGTCGCGGCGGTGGATCAGCGTGACGCTGCGGGCGAACCGGGTCAGGAAGGTGGCTTCCTCCATCGCGGAGTCACCACCACCGACCACGACGATGTCCTCGTCGCGGAAGAAGAAACCGTCACAGGTGGCACAGGTGCTCACGCCCATGCCGAGCAGCGCCTCCTCGCCGGGCACGCCCAGATGGCGCGCCGCCGCGCCCATCGCCAGGATGACGGCACGCGCCTGGTGAGTCTCATCGCCGACGGTGACCGTCTTGACGGGCCCCTCCAACTGCACGGCGTCGACGTCTTCCATGCGCAGATCGGCACCGAAGCGCAGCGCCTGCTCACGCATCTCGTCCATCAATTCCGGCCCGGTGATGCCCTCACGGAAGCCGGGGTAGTTCTCCACCTCGGTGGTCGTCATCAGTGCCCCGCCGAACTGAGTGCCCTCGAAAACCAGCGGCTTGAGCTGAGCCCGGGCCGCGTAGACGGCTGCGGTGTAACCGGCCGGACCGGACCCGATGATGATGACGTCGTGAACCGTCGGAGTGGTGGACATGAGGGCCTTTCTGCCGGAGCGTTCTCGCCGTACGTGAGGAGCACTGTCAGCACGGGTAGCAACACCAGCCTATGCCGAGGTGTTCCCGCAGGGCGTCGTGGGACGGCCAGGAACCGATCAGGGTCGTTTGACCACGGTGTCGGCCAGCAGCTCGGGGTGAGCGGCGTCGCAGTCGGGTGTCACGACGAGCCCCACGATCGCGTTCGGGGTGTCGGCGGGCAACAGGACCAGCACGCCGGGGCGGCCGGTCACCGCATGTGGACGCGCACCGAGCACCCGGACTCCGGACGGGTAGCCGAGCGCGGACAGGCATTGTGCCCGGCGTTGCGGATCGGCCAGCGGCCCGAGGTCGGGCGGGGCGGACAACAGGCCGAGGATCTCCGGTTCCGAGAGCCCGATGTCTGCCGGTGGCGGCGCCACGGTCATCCGGCCGAGGCTGGTGGGGGACGAGTCGGCGGTATCGGACGTCTGCGTCAGCGTGACGGCCCCCACCCCGGCCCCGAGCAACGCCGCACAGCAGCCGGTGATCGCGCCGATCCGTCGCCACCGGCCGCGCGACCGGTCGCTTTCGGCTCGTCCGTCGGCCGCCCGCAGCGCCGCGATCATGCGAGCGCTCACGTCAGGCGGGACGGCCGGGGCCGAAGCCTCGTCGGTGCCGAGCGCGGCCACGTCGCGCCGGACGCGGTCGAGTGCGGCCAGCGTCGCCGCGGCGTCGGGATCGCTGCGTACCTGTTGGCGCACGCGGGCCGCGGTCGCGTCGTCGAGCAGCCCGGCTTGCAGCTCGGCCAACAGGTCAGGGGTGAGCCCGTCGGACGGCACTGGGTGCGGGCTGCCGTTCATCGCCCTCAAAATACTGGAGCGATCGAGCCAGTTTGGCGCGTGCACGGGCGCAGCGGCTCTTGACCGTCCCTTCCGCGACGCCGAGCAGCCGCGCGGTCTCGGCCACCGAATAGCCCTGCATGTCGACCGCGACGACGGCGGCACGCTGTTCGACCGGCAACTGCAGCAGGGCCCGTTCGACGACGATGGCGGTGTCGACGCGGTGGGCGGGGTCGCCGGCCGGGTCGCGGACATGGTCGAGTTCGCCGAGCTCGTCACGACTCGGCGCGCCGGGTTGCGTCTTCGCCCGGCGCAACCGGTCCAGGCACGCGTTGACCACGATGCGGTACAGCCAGCTGCTCACCGATGAGTCGAACCGGAACGACGCCGCGGTGCGGTGCGCCGACAGCAGCGCGTCTTGCACGGCATCGTCGGCATCGTCGTGGTGGCGGCTCGTCAGGTACGCCAGCCGGCGCAGCTGCCGATGATGCCGCAGCACCAGCTCCTCGAAGGCGTAGCGATCCCCGGCAACGTGGGCGGCGAGCAACTCGGCATCGGAGCGGCCATTAACCGGCCCCGCAAACTCGCTGGCTCCCCCGAACCTTCCCACATGCCGAACCTAAACGGTGCCGGGACCCACTTCGGACACTTGTTTGTCCCGACGGTCGTCACGCCTGCTCAGAGGCGCCGCGCGGCTGGGGATGAACCGTCAGGACGCCGCCTTGACGGTGATCTCGGAGATGTCGCTGCGGCTCTTGCCGTCGACGGTGCCCAGCGTCGAGATCCACACCAGCACGTACTGCGTCGCGTCGGCCTTCTCCACCGAGATGGTGTTGGAGCCGGGCTTGAGCGGGGTCGGCGGGGTCAGCTCGGTGGTGTCGGACAGGGACGACGGCGACGCGCTGTCGGCCGACCGGATCTGCACCGACGTGCCGGTACTCGTGATGTCGAGGGTCACCTCGCCGACCACCGTGGGCTGCGGCAACTGCAGCAACAGGCCGACGCCGTTCTTGAAACCGGGGAACGGGGCCGGGTCGGAGTAGGTGTCGGTGGCCCACATCGTGCTGGTGCTGCCGTCGATCGCGAGCCCGGCCTGACTCGGCGAGTCGGCCTCGCCCTCCGGTGAAAACACCGTTGCCCGAACGGGTTTCACGGTGCTGCCGGTCGCGGTGGCGCCGTTCTCGGATTCGGTGGCCGAGGTGGGCGCGTTGAGGCCGAGCTCGTCCTTGTCGAGCCCGCCGCCGACATCGCCGAAGATGCGGCTGAGGATCGTGGCCATCACCACGAGCGCGACGATGATGATCGCCGCGCCGGCCGCGAGGCCGACCATGAGGCCCTTCTTGCGCCGGGCCTGCGCGTCGGCATCGTCGGCATGCGGGCTGCGCACCGGTGGCGGCGGCTGCTGCTCGTCGACCGAGTCGATCAGCTCGGTGCGGTCGGCGATCGCGGTGGCCTGCTGCAGCAGGTTCAGCAGAGTGGGGGCGCTGCGGATGCCGCCCCCGGGCTGGACGGCACGCGCGGCGGCGGCCGAGATCTGGAAGGGAATGTCACGGTCGATCGCGCGGGGCTCGACGGGCTGGCCGGCGGAGTCGAGCGCGGCGGGCTCCAAGCCGCTGCGCGCCCCGGTCTCGGGCAGCGGCCAGCGATTGACCAGCAGTGCGTAGAGCGCGGCCCCGATACCGCGGATGTCGTCGTCGGGCGTGGCGTCGGGCAGGGTGGCCGGGAACGCCAGCGCGACGTCGCCCTCGATGCTGACCCGCACCCGGCTGGGATGGTCGATCGACAGCGCGACACCGGCGCGGTGGGCCGCCTCGGCGGCCGCGGCCAGCGACTGGATGGCCCGCGCGCCACCGATCGGCGACGGGGACGTGTCGGCGACCTCGGCCAGTGAGCCGCCCCGGATCCACTCGGAGACGATCAAGCCGCCGGACCCGCTGTGGGCCACATCGAGCACGCGCGCGATACCGGTCACGTCGATACGACTCAGCTTGAGTGTGCGCGACAGGATGTCGGACACCTCGGAGTCGGGCATCGTGGCCTCGGGGTCGACGAAGGTCAGCGCCACCTGGCGGTCGAGCGCGGTGTCCAGCGCCTGCCAGAACTGCAGATTCGGCGGGCCGCCGTGGAATACCAGCAGCCGGTAGCGGCCGTCGGCGATGGTGGCACCCGGAATCAGGTGCATGTCCTCCCCGGCGGTGGCCGATTCGACGGCGGGCTCACGCGGCGGGGCGAACGAGATCGGTTCCCGGGTGGGATCGCCGCCGTAGTCGGCGGGCGGTCGGCCCGAAGACGAGCCGTTCGAGATGGTCACGGTGTCGTCGGACGGCGCATTGTCCCCGGCCGGAACGTCCGGCTGGAAGTCATCGGGGGCAGGACGGGGCAGCTTGGTCGTCGCGGTCCCCTCAAGTGCCGGGCCGCCCGCAGATTCGTCGGTCACCGGTGATCCTTTCCGAGTCCCCGCTCCGGCAACGGAGGCCGGAGCCCCACCCCAACCGGCCGCCGGCGTTGGCGGCCACCGGTGGGGAGAAGAATTCCTCTGATCAGGGTACGTGACGGGACCGGGCGGCCGTGGCTGGACGGGCCGTCGAATAGTTTGCACGGCTACCTTTTCGGGGTGGCCGGCCGGGGCGCCGCGCCCGTTGCCCAAGCGGCGACGGACCGCCGCGAGCGCCGATTGCGCCTCGGGTACCTTCGCCGCGATCAGCACTCCCGCGATGATCGGCACCATGATCAGGCCCAGGGCCACGAGCCGCAGGAGCGACCCCGCCGCACCCCAGTGCGCGGTGAGCGATTCCAGGCCGAGCAGCTGATCGGCCACCTGCGCCACCAGGCCGGCGATCAACGACGCGGTGATGGTCACCAGGATGGTGCGGACGACCGGCAGGCCGATCAGCCGCCCACCCGGCGGGTCCAGGTTGGCCCGCAGCAGCACATGGCCGACGATTGCCCCGGCGACCCAGCCCAGCCCGTTCGCCAGGCCCAGGTAGCCCGCGACCATCTCCGGATTGTCGGCGAGCGCCGGCGCGGCGATCGATGCCGCGATCTTCACGACGGTGATGACGACGATGATGATGATCGGCGTCCACGGTTGTTCGCGCGCGTAGAACACCCGCAGCTGCAAGAGCACGAGCGCGTAGGGGATCAGCGTGAAGGCCGACAGCGTGATCGCCATGCCGAGGTACCCGGCGTCGGCCTCCCCGAAGTTCCCGTAGGCGAACAACGCGCTGCCGA
Source organism: Mycolicibacterium wolinskyi (assembly GCF_002101965.1). Taxonomy (GTDB): domain Bacteria; phylum Actinomycetota; class Actinomycetes; order Mycobacteriales; family Mycobacteriaceae; genus Mycobacterium; species Mycobacterium wolinskyi. The sequence goes on along the minus strand of NZ_LQQA01000008.1, from coordinate 78,106 downwards.
TCGCCGGCCCGCCGACGGTCATCATCGCGACGATCGGAATCAGCGTGACCATCGTGAGGCGGGTGGCCAGCGACAGGTCGGCGAGCACCGCCGGGGTGTTGTTGGCGGCGGCGTTGCGGCTCAGCCGGGGCATCACGACCGTGAGGACGGTGACGCCGATCATCCCGAACGGCAGCTGCAGCACGAGCCAGGTGTAGTTGTAGATCGCGGGACCAGACGCCGCCGCCGAGCTCGCGATCTGGTTGCCGACGATCAGCCCGATCTGGCTGATGACGACGTAGAGCACCATCGCGGCGGCCATGCCGCCGAACTTCTTGAGCCGGTCGTCGAAGCCCCACAGCGGCCGCAGGCTGACCCGTTCGGCGCGGATCGCGACCAGCAGCACCGCGGTCTGGGCGACCACGCCCAACGTCGTGCCGATCCCGAGTACCAGAAGTTTGGCGTTGCCCATCTCGACCGGGTCGAGCGAGAGTTCGCCGGGGACAAGCACATACAGGCCGAGCGTGACGATGGCGACGACGTTGTTGAGCACCGGGGCCCACGCCGGCGGCCCGAACACGTTGCGTGTGTTGAGGATTGCGCCGAACACCGACGTCAGCCCGTAGAACAACACCTGCGGCAGCAGCAGGTAGGCGAACGCCACGGTCAGCGGATTGTTGACCTGGGGGTCGCTGCCCAGCATCACGCGCACCAGAAGCGGCGCGCAGGCCACCGACAGCACCGTCGCGGCCAGCAGCACCGCGGTCGCGAGCGTCACCAACCGCCTGATGAAAGCCGTTCCGCCATCGGCGTCGTCGCGCTCGGCCCGGGCCAGCACCGGCACGAAGATCGCGGTGAACGTGGCCTCGAGCACCAGCGCGGCCACCATGTTGGGCAGCTGATTGGCCACCGAGAACGCACTCGACAGCGCCGCACCGAGAATCGCCGCGAGCAGCACGATGCGGAAGAACCCGGTGATCCGCGAGATCAGGGTCGCGAACGCCATGCCCCACGACCGCGACACCACGGCGGCGTCGGACAGTTCGGGCCGCCCGGCCCGGCGCCGCGGACCCGGGCCCCGCGGTATGCGCGGCGGGCCGGCCGGTCGGACGGCAGGGGGGTGGGCCGGGGGAGGGCCCATCGGGGTGACGGGCCGCCCGGCGCGTGGGTGGGGCGCTGTCATCGCCGGCCGTCCGGCGTGTCCTCGCGGCTGAACGCCATCGCCACTTCGATGGGATCGGGATGTTCACCGGGAGGCGTGAGATCGGCGGGGTCGGGCTGGCCGCGGAAACGGTGCCACAGCCGCCGCCCGGCCAGCAGCACCAGCACCGCGCCCGCCGACAACGTGATGAAGAACAGCAGCTTGCCGTAGGCGTTGGAATGCACCGACAACCGCACCGGCTCGCCGAGTGGTATGCCGTCGGCGGTCTGCAGCGCGACGTCGACCGCGACGCGCTGGGTGAAATGCACCTCGATCGGCACCCGCAACGGCAGATAGCCGGGCGGCAGCACGATCTCGCCCATGTCCGTCACGGTCATGCCGGGTGGCGCGTCGACCTGAAGCCGCACCCGGACCGGCACCGGGAGATCGTTGCGCAGCGCAAGCGGCAACGGACTGCGTTCGGTGGCCAGGGTGTAGGCGCCACCGGGGTTGACGATCGTGACGGCGCCGAACATGTCGTCGACGCTGCCCGACACGGTGGCCAGACGCTGCTGTGCCAAACCGTTGCGCGCCTCGGGCGGCACCGACTGGCTCAACGCGCGCAGCATGTCCTCGCGCAGCGGCGCGGTGTACTGCACGCCGGTCAGCCCGGTGCGCTCGTCGGTGGTCAGCGCCGCCGTCAGACCCCACAGCCGTCCGATGACCGCGGCGATGCCGCCGGTGATCGCGTCGTCGATACGGCTGCGCGGGTTGCCCAGCGACTCGGCCGGCAGGGGTTCCACCGGAATGCCCGGCACAGCGTCGCCGTCGGCGATCACGGCGGTGAGTGGCCGCGGCACCGCGAGCCCGGCGTGGATCGTGGTGGCGACGGCGGTGAGGATCGCCTGCGCGTCGTCGGGATGCAGGCTCCACACGAGCGGAGGCATCAGGATCTGGGTCCGCGGCTGGATGTCCGGTGTCAGTCCCCGCCACATGAGCGCACCGAGCGCGTCCTGGCGCCGCGCGGTCTGCGAGTCGTGCCGGACCGGGATGTCGAGCGAGGGATCCAGATACGACGGGGTGACGGGATCGGTACCCGCACCGGCCAGCGCGGCACCGACCGCCGGATCGAAGCCGGCCGCCACCAGGCTGGGGGAGTAGCGCACCGGGGTCACGTCGGCAGTCTCGGGTGTGCCGGTCGCGGCGTCCTGCGCGGTGATGTGTGCGGCCGCGATGGCCACGGTCTGGCCCTGTGCGGTGAGCAGGTCGACGGCCGGGCCGGTGAGCGGGCCGTCGGCGACCAGGCTCGCGCCGCGCGTCGAGGTGACGCCCAGGATCTGGTCGACGATGTCGCCTGCCCCGTTGGTGGCGGTGGCGCTCAAGCCCGCATCACCGACGCGGTGCAGGGCCGCGAGATCGGCCTGGGCGTAGGTCGTGGGCGCGACGCACATGCGCTGAGCCAGGCCGCGCAGGCGGTTCAGCCAGCCCACGGCCGCTTCCTGACCGGTTCCCGGCCGCGTCGGGGTGGCCGGCCCGGCGTCGGGGCCCTCGTTGACGACGTAGCCGCCGGTCATCGCGTTGACCGTGACGAGTAGATCGGGGTCGACGGCAAGGCACAGCGCGCTGCGGACCTGCCCCGACGGATCCACGGTCGGGCCGGTCGCGAAGTCGATCGCCGACAGCAGTGTGTCGAGCCGGCCGCCGGGTGCCAGCGATGTCGCCAGATCGTCGTCGATCAGCCGCACCGGCGTGGTGCCGCCCGGTGCGCCCGCCGCGAGCCTCGGCCGGTCGGCCAGCGGCCACAACATGGTCAGCCGGACCGGGTTCGATGTGTCCGGTGGCACCACCGAGTTCAGCGTGTCCGCGGCCGACGCCGTCGCCGAGGAATCGGCCGGTGGCACGCCGAGCACCGGCAGCAGGAAGCGTGCGTCGTCGAGGCGCGCGGGTGCCCCGTAGTCGGGTGTGCCGTTGACGTTGACCAGCACGGGATATACCCCGGGCCGGTCGATGTGCAGCGATTGTCCGGACGCACGCAGCGGATAGGACAGCGTGAACGGAACCGTCTGGCCGCGCTGCATCTCGGGCGCCACGGTGATGAAATCGGCGACCGGCTCGAACTGGTCGAGGTCACCGGTCAGATCGGTCCGCAGCTCGGTCGACGACGTGACGGCCCGCGCATGTTCCATGCGGATCACCACGTCGCGCACCGGGCGGTCCCCGACGTTGAGCACGACGCCGCTGACCGTGAGGATGGACTCGCTCGTGGTCGTGACGACTTCGGGCGTGACCCGGTCGATGCGGATCTGCAGGAAGGGCGTCGCGCCGGGCTCGCCCGCGGTGGCGCGCGGGAGCTGAGCCGGCGACAGCATGACGAACAGCGACAGCAACGCCACGACCAGCACTATGCGCGCCACGGTCGAGGGCCACCGGTGCATCGCCGCGGCGGCGGTCACGGTCCTTGTCCGCATCCGTTCGCGCGCCGGCGGGGCTGGGGTTCGTCGCGGCGATGATTGCGGGTGTGTGAGTGCGTCTGGGCGCGTCGCCGCGGCGCGCTACGGGGCAGTGGCGGCAGGGCTCCCGGCCCGTCCGTGTGCAGTTTGTCGATCAGCTCGCCGGCCACCTCGGCCAGCCTGCGCTCGTCGGCGTAGGCGAGCCGTGACGGCAGTTCCCGCAGCGGCACCCAAGCGACTTCGGTCACTTCGACGTCGTCGTCGGACAGTTCGCCGCCGAGAAATCGCATCAGATAGTGATGCACGGTCTTGTGCACCCGGCGGCCCTCGGTGACGAACCAGTAGTCGATGCTGCCGAGCGCGGCCAGCACGCTGCCCTGGATGCCGGTCTCCTCGGCGACCTCGCGGATCGCGGTCTGCTCGGCCGTCTCGCCGAGTTCGATGTGCCCCTTGGGCAGCGACCACAGCATGCGGCCCCGCCGGTCGACCCGGCCGATCAGCGCCGCCACCTGGGTGTCCTTGGGCCCGTCGATCCCATCGATGACCAGCCCGCCTGCCGATGTCTCGTGCACGGTCCGCAACCGGTCCGGTGGGCGCCGCGGCCGCGACTTCCGTTGCTTCGACTGATCCCGCGGCGTCGGCGTGGCCGTAGGTTTCTGGCTCTGGTCGGTGGCGGGTTCGTTGGGCTGCGCGGTGTGATGCTCGGCACTCGCGGCCGGTGGGCCCGCGGCCCGTTGTGCGCGGCGTTGGCCGCGGCGCCGACCCCGGCGCCGTCGTGGTTTGGCCTGTTCGCCGTCCGACACCCAAGCGATAGTAGCTGCCACGACGGTCGGCTCCTGCCACACTCGCCGGTAGCGAGCGCACCGCGCGCATTAGGCTCATCGAACGTGCCCGAAGCTGCTCCTGCTGATGCCGAACTGCTGGCCGGCGCGCTCGTCGCGCTGAACCGCCGCGCCGACGTGTTGCGCGGGCTCGGTGCAGTGTTCGCTGCCGCGGGCCACGAGCTCTACCTCGTGGGCGGCAGTGTGCGCGACGCGTTGCTCGGCCGGCTGACCGACACGAGCGATCTGGACTTCACGACCGACGCCCGGCCCGAGCAGATGCAGAAGTTCCTGCGCCCCTGGGCCGACGCGTTGTGGGACACCGGCATCCAGTTCGGGACGATCGGCGCCGGCCTCGGCGATGACCGCCTGGAGATCACGACGTTCCGCGCCGACAGCTATGACCAGGTGTCGCGCAACCCGACGGTGGAGTTCGGGGACAACCTGCACGACGATCTCGTCCGGCGCGACTTCACGGTCAACGCCATGGCGGTGCGCATCACGCCCGACGGTCCAGGCGAATTCCACGATCCCCTCGGCGGTTTGTCGGCGGCCCGCGACAAGATCCTCGACACGCCGTCCGCCCCCGAGGTGTCGTTCGGTGACGATCCGCTGCGCATGCTGCGTGCGGCCCGGTTCGTCTCGCAACTCGGCTTCGGCGTCGCGCCGCGTGTGCTCGAGGCGCTGCTGGAGATGGCTCCGCAGCTCGAGCGCATCACCGTCGAGCGCGTCGCGGCCGAACTCGACAAGCTGCTGTTGGGCGCCGACCCGGTGGCGGGCATCGACCTGATGGTGCAGACCGGCATGGGCGCGGTCGTGCTGCCCGAGGTCGGCGACATGCGCATGGCCATCGACGAACACCACCAGCACAAGGATGTGTACTGGCATTCGCTCACGGTGCTGCGCCAGGCCATGGATCTCGAGGACGAGGGTCCCGATCTGGTGTTGCGCTGGGCCGCGCTGCTGCACGACATCGGCAAGCCCGCGACCCGCAAGCACGAGTCCGACGGCGGGGTGAGCTTCCACCATCACGAGGTGGTCGGCGCGAAGATGGCCCGCAAGCGCATGCGGGCGCTCAAGTACTCCAAGCAGATGGTCGATGACGTATCGCAGCTGGTGTATCTGCATCTGCGGTTCCACGGCTACGGGGACGGCAAGTGGACCGATTCGGCCGTGCGCCGCTATGTGACCGATGCCGGTCCGCTGCTGGGCCGGTTGCACAAGCTGGTCCGCGCGGACTGCACGACCCGCAACAAGCGCCGGGCCGCGCGCCTGCAGGCCAACTACGACGACCTGGAGAACCGCATCGCCGAGCTCGCGGCGAAGGAAGACCTCCAGCGGGTTCGCCCGGACCTCGACGGCAACGAGATCATGGAGATCCTCGGCATCCCCGCCGGCCCGCAGATCGGCGAGGCCTGGCGTCACCTCAAGGAACTGCGCCTCGAACGCGGTCCGCTGACCCGGGACGAGGCCGTCGACGAATTGCTGAAGTGGTGGAACGCGAGGGGCTGATCGTGCGTCTGATCAGACATGGAGTACTGCCTGGGTGACCCCGACGGCTCGGCGACCATGTGGACGCGCGAGCCCGATGTCGATCTCGACGGCGACGGCGTGTTCGACGGGATCGGCCTGGATCTCGACGGTGACGGCCGCGTCGACGACGTGATGGCCGATCTCGACGGCGACGGGCTGGTCGAGCACGCGGTGCGCGACATCGACGACGACGGCACGGCCGAAAGCTATTTCACCGACGACGGGTCGGGCGTCTGGGCGGTGAGCGTCGACCGGTCCGGGCAGGTGCGGTGGTTCGGCCTGGACGGGGTCGAACAGACCGGCGGGCCCACGGTCGATTTCGACCGCGACGGCGCGACCGACGACCGCCTGCTCGATACCGACGGCGACGGGCTCGCCGATCGCGTGCTGGCCGGTGAGTTCGCGCACGTCGACACCGACGGCGATGGCCGGTGGGACCTCAAGCTCGCCGACACCGACGGCGACGGCCGCGCAGACTCGGTGTCCTAACGCGTCACCCCACCCCGCGAGCGACCGTGTTTGTACGCGACACGCCGCACAGTTCCGTACAAAAGGTGTCGCTCACGCCGTCACGAGCGGGCACTCAGCCGCGGCCGGCTCCCGGCGGGCCCGCGAACGCCTGCGCGATCGTCAGCCACTTCGCGGCGTCGGCGCCGTCAGCGGTCACGTCCAACTCCGACGGCGCCCGGCGCTGCGTGACCAGCATGCAGAAGTCCTCGGCCGCACCCGTCACCCGCTGTGCGGCATCTTCTGGACCCCACGCCCACATCGAGCCGTCGGGCGCGCGCAGCTCGACGCGGAACGGCTCGGCAGGCGGCGTCAGTCCGTTGACGGTGAACGCGAAATCCCGTGTGCGAACCCCGATGTGGGCGATCGAGCGCAGCCGCGCGGTGGCGGGCCTGCGGACACCGAGCGCGTCGGCGACATCGAGCCCGTGCGCCCAGGTCTCCATCATCCGGGCCGTCGCCATCGACGCCGCGCTCATCGGAGGACCGAACCACGGCAGCTTACGGCCGTCCGCGACACCCAGCAGTTCGTCATGCAGCCGCCTGCGGGTCTCGCGCCAGTCGGCCAGCAACCGGCCCGGCGGCGTGAGTGCGAGGTCCTCGGCACCCGCGTCGACGAAGCCCGTCGGATTCTTCATCGCCTCCGCGAGCAGGTCGTTGAAGCCCGGCTCGTCGGTGATCGCGATCAAAGACACCCGGTCGGTCCACAGCAGATGCGCGATCTGATGTGCGATGGTCCAGCCGGGCGCCGGGGTCGCGGTGGCCCAGCCGGCATCGGGCAGATCGGCCACAAGCGTGTCCAGCTCGTCGCTCTCGGCCTGCAGATCGGCCACGATGGCCTCGGCAGTCGACATGCCGGTCACCTTAGACGGGGGGGCTGGATCCGCCGCGGCGAGGCCACCATCGCATGCACGACGAGGCCCGCCAGGTAGATCACCGACCCCGTCGCCACCAGACCGGGCGTCTGGCCGTCGGACGGGATGAACACCGCCGACCCGGCGATCGCGGCGATGAACGACATCCAGAACAGCGCGTCCTGCACGGTGAACACGTGGCCGCGCAGCGCGTCGTCGACATCGAGTTGCATTGCCGAATCGGCGCACAGCTTCACCAGCTGCCCGGCCGCACCGAGCAGGAACCCGCACACCAGCATCACCGGCAGGTCCAAGCCGATCGCGACCATCTGGACCACCGCGGCAAATGCCAACGCCCAGTTGGCCGTTGCGTACCGGCCCAGCCGGGCGATGACCGCGGGCGCGGCCAGCGTCGCGAGAAACGATCCGGTGCCGGTGGCCGCGACGAACACCACGGCGGTGCCGAGACCCAACCCGGCCACCTCGGCCGGGGTGTCGGCGTGGCGGACGATCACGAGCACCAGCAGCGTGTTGATGCCGAACGCCATGCGATGGGCGGCGAGCCCGGCCAGGGTTCCGGCGACCGTGCGCACCGCGAGCACGGTGCGGGCGCCGTGTAGCCAGCCGGTGGCCACGGCGTAGGCGGCCGAGCCGTGGATCGCGCGTTTGCTCTCGTGCGGGCCGAGCACGTGCGGCCCGAACCGCACCGACAACCACAACGCCAGGGCGACGGGCACCAGGACGATGAAGATGATCACCGACGCACCGGCGTCACCCGCCCCGAACACCCACCGTGGCAACAACATGAAGTTGGCTCCGAGGAACGCCGCGAGGGCACCGGTCGCGCTCGCGACCGCGTTCATCGTCACCACCTGCCCCGGCGGCACGACGTCGGGCAACGCCGCCGACAGACCCGAGGACACGAACCGGGTGAATCCGTTGACGATCAGCGCGCCACACAGGATCGGCACGTCGCTCACCCCGAACGCCAACAGCACCCCGACCAGCAGAACCAGCAGCAGCCGGCCCAGGTTGGCGCCGATCATCACCAGCCGCCGGTCCCAGCGGTCCAGCAGCGCACCGGCAAAAGGTCCCAACAACGAGTACGGAAGGAACAGCACCGCGAACGCCGCGGCGATCGCCCACGGCTCGGCCTCGCGCTCCGGGTTGAACAGGATGGCGCCGGCCAGCGCGGCCTGGAACAGGCCGTCACCGAACTGGCTGACCGCACGCAGTTCCAGCAGCCGCCGGAACTCCGTCATACCCCGCAGCGACCGCCAGAGGGCGATGGGCGCGCGAGCGTCGACCACGGAAATCACGTCCTGTTCGGGAGGGTTTGCACAGAGCATTCGGTAGGCAATCGGCAACCCGCTCCACAGTACAAAGTTCGCCGGACACGCGAGGAGCGAGATTGGCCGCAGAATTCCGGCCACGCCTGCGATTGTTAGCCACGTCGCGGCGGCGCTGGTGCCATGATGTACGAGTGGCGCAGTCAGAGGACCCGGAGGATTTCATCGCTCCTGCGGCGCACCGCGTCCGACCGGGAACCCTCCTGCTCGCCAACACCGATCTGCTCGAGCCGACGTTCCGCCGCACCGTCATCTACATCGTCGAGCACAACGCCGGTGGCACGCTCGGAGTGATCCTCAACCGGCCCTCGGAAACCGCGGTCTACAACGTGCTGCCGCAGTGGGCCAAGCTCACCACCAAACCCAAGACGATGTTCATCGGCGGCCCGGTCAAGCGGGATTCGGCGCTGTGCCTGGCGACGTTGCGGGTCGGCATGCAGGCCGACGGCGTGCCCGGGCTGCGGCATGTCCAGGGCCGGATCGTGATGGTGGACCTCGACGCCGAGCCCGACAATCTGGCGCCGATGCTCGAGGGCGTGCGGATCTTCGCCGGCTACTCGGGCTGGACCATCGGTCAGCTCGACGGTGAGATCGAGCGCGACGACTGGATCGTGTTGTCGGCGTTGCCGTCCGACGTGTTGATCGAGCCGCGGGTGGACCTGTGGGGCCGCGTGCTGCGGCGCCAGCCGTTGCCGACGTCGCTGCTCGCGACGCACCCGATCGACGTCAGCCGAAACTGACTATCTGCGCGGCCCTATTTGCACGACAGTGTGCAGCTCGCGCACGAGCCGACACAGCCCGCTCCGGAGCCCGCGCTCGCCTCGCTGCGCGCGACGGCTTTTGCGCTCTGCCAGCACCCGGCGGCCACGGTCGCGATCGCGCCGATGATGCACACCACGACGACCATCAGGCCGGTTCTCGGGGCCGCGGCCAGGGCGGCCGCGCCACCCGCCGCGAGCATCACCGCGGCGGCGAGTTGAGTGGGGGCCACCGCCCGCAACACGTTGCGCACGGGGTCCCCGGTGCGCGGCCTGGACAACAACCACAGCCCCAGGACGCCGACGACGACGGCGGCGCTCAGACACAGCAGCGCGGCGATCAGCATGCGCCACACAATACGAGGCGCGCGCCGATTCCGCGGGGCCGGGCCGCAACCGACGGCCCGGCCGACGGGCCTAGCTCGGCGCGCCCAGGAGCTGCGGCAAACCCGGCAGCCCGGGGGCGGCGGGCGGTGCAGCAGGGGCGGGCGGTGGCGGTGCGGCCGGTGCGGGTGCGCCCACCCGGAACCCGGACACGATGGCGTCTGCCGCCTCCGCCGAAGCCGATACGCCCTGGTTGGCGGCCGAGTAGTTGACCGATAGCGACACCAGATACCGATCGGGCCCGGACGTCGCGATGACGTGCCTGCGCGACGTGTTGAGCATCTGGCTGCCGGAGTTGTAGCTACCTTCTATGAACGCGGACGGGAAACCGTTGAAATCGGCGAGCGACATGTCGGTGGTCCGCCAACCCAGCTGCTGCTGGCTGTCGACGTATCCGTGGCTGATGGCTTCCTTCGGGTCGAAGGTGCCGATCAGCTTGTAGACGACCACCTGCGCATTGGGCGTGTAGAGATCGGTGCTCGTGCGGTCGGCGATGACCGCGAAGGCATCGGGCACGTTCGGGTCGGGCACCTTCGTCCAGCCCGCGGGCAGCGGCAGCACGATGTTGAGCGCCTTGAAATCGTGGCTGACCTGTGGCTCCATCTTGACGCCCTTGGCCTTGAAGAACTCGGCGAGAGTGCCAGAGGAGGCCGGCGTGATGGTCTGCGGTGCCGCGACGGGCACCGCGACCGGTGCGGGCGCGCCGGGGAGTGCGCCCGCGGCGGCCGGTGCGACCGGTGCGGCAGCCGGGGCCACGGTCACGGTCTGGGTCACCGTCGCCGGGCTCGGCGCAGCGGGGCCGGGCGGAAGAGGAAACAAGGGTTCGGCTGACGCGGTGTTCCCCGCGAGGCCGACGACCCCTGCCAGGCCGACGGCCGCTCCTGCTGCCAGAACCCGCCAGCGGCGGGCACTCTCGATCATTGTTCGGTCCTTCCCCAACGGTCCGGGGCGATTTGCTGCCCCTCGTCAGGCGCCGACTGTATCCACGCCACCGACCCGGTCACCAGATGCGCAACCGACCTGGAATCAAGCCCTGACATGGTTGCGACGCAACCGATACCAAGCCGTGCCGTTCGGCCGGGCAGAAGCGTGGTGAGCTGGCTAAACCGTCCGAATCGTGGCCTTATACCCTGTTGGGCGTGACCGAACCCGCAACCACGCAGTCAGGGCCCGAGGGGGACACCCCGCAGCACCGCTACACCGCGGAGCTGGCCGGGCAGATCGAACGTGACTGGCAGCACACCTGGGCGGAGTTGGGCACCTTCAACGTTGCCAACCCGGTGGGCTCACTCGCCCCGGCCGACGGCTCCGACGTGCCCGCCGACAAGATGTTCGTGCAGGACATGTTCCCGTACCCGTCCGGTGAGGGGTTGCACGTCGGCCACCCGCTCGGCTACATCGCGACCGACGTCTATGCCCGCTACTACCGCATGACGGGCCGCAACGTGCTGCACGCGCTGGGCTTCGACGCGTTCGGTCTGCCCGCCGAGCAGTACGCGGTGCAGACCGGCACGCATCCGCGCACGCGCACCGAGGCCAACATCGTCAACTTCCGCAGGCAGCTGGGGCGGTTGGGGCTCGGGCACGATTCGCGGCGCAGCTTCTCCACCACCGACGTCGACTTCTACAAGTGGACGCAGTGGATCTTCCTGCAGATCTACAACGCCTGGTTCGATCGCGATCTGAACCGGGCCCGCCCCATCAGTGAACTGATCGCCGAATTCGATTCGGGAACAAGGACACTCGACGACGGCAGGAACTGGCGAGATCTCGACGCGGCGGGCCGCGCCGACGTGATCGACGGTTACCGGCTGGTCTACCGCGCGGATTCGATGGTCAACTGGTGTCCGGGGCTCGGCACCGTGCTGGCCAACGAGGAGGTCACGTCCGACGGCCGCAGCGACCGCGGCAACTTCCCGGTGTTCCGAAAGCGGTTGCGGCAGTGGATGATGCGGATCACCGCCTACTCCGACCGGCTGCTCGAAGATCTCGATGTGCTGGATTGGCCGGACAAGGTCAAGACCATGCAGCGCAACTGGATCGGCCGCTCGACGGGCGCCAACGTGCTGTTCGCGACCGACGCAGGCAACATCGAGGTGTTCACCACGCGCCCGGACACGTTGTTCGGCGCGACGTATGTGGTGCTGGCACCTGAGCACGATCTGGTCGACGCGCTGGTAGCCGATGCGTGGCCGGACGGCACCGACGAACGCTGGACGTATTCGGCGGCGTCGCCGCGCGAGGCCGTCGCGGCATACCGGGCCGACATCGCGGCCAAGTCGGACCTGGAGCGCCAGGAGAACAAGACCAAGACGGGCGTGTTCCTCGGCGCCTATGCCACCAATCCCGCTGACGGCAAACAGATTCCGGTTTTCATCGCCGACTACGTGCTGGCCGGCTACGGCACCGGCGCCATCATGGCGGTACCCGGCGGTGACCAGCGGGACTGGGACTTCGCCAAGCAGTTCGGCCTCCCGATCGTCGAAGTCGTTGCGGGCGGCGATATCTCGGAGGCCGCGTACAGCGGTGACGGGACGATGGTCAACTCCGGCTATCTGGACGGTCTCGACGTCGAAGCGGCGAAGGCCGCCATGATCGACCGGCTGGAGGCAGAAGGCCACGGCCAGCGTCGCATCGAGTACAAGCTGCGCGACTGGCTGTTCGCCCGGCAGCGGTACTGGGGCGAGCCGTTCCCGATCGTCTACGACGCCGACGGCCGTGCTCATCCGCTGCCGGAATCGGCTCTGCCCGTCGAGCTTCCGGACGTGCCGGACTACTCCCCGGTGCTGTTCGATCCCGACGACGCCGACAGCGAGCCGTCGCCGCCGCTGAACAAGGCGACCGAATGGTTACACGTCGAGCTTGATCTCGGCGATGGTCTGCAGACCTACACGCGCGACACCAACGTGATGCCGCAGTGGGCGGGCAGCTCGTGGTACGAGCTGCGCTACACCGACCCGCACAACTCAGAAGAGCTGTGCGCCAAGGAGAACGAGGCCTACTGGATGGGCCCGCGCCCGGCCGAGCACGGGCCGGACGATCCGGGCGGTGTCGACCTCTATGTCGGCGGCGTGGAGCACGCCGTGCTGCACCTGCTGTACTCGCGGTTCTGGCACAAGGTGCTCTACGACCTGGGCCACGTGTCGTCTCGCGAACCCTATCGGCGTCTGGTCAACCAGGGCTACATCCAGGCCTTCGCCTACACCGACGCGCGCGGCTCCTACGTGCCCGCCGCGGAAGTCGTTGAGCGTGAAGGGAAGTTCTACTGGCCCGGACCCGACGGCGAAATCGAGGTCAACCAGGAGTTCGGCAAGATCGGCAAGAGCCTCAAGAACTCGGTGTCGCCCGACGAGATCTGTGACAACTACGGGGCCGACACACTGCGGGTCTACGAGATGTCGATGGGTCCGCTCGAGGCGTCGCGCCCGTGGGCGACCAAGGATGTCATCGGCGCGCACCGGTTCCTGCAGCGCGTGTGGCGGGTGGTGGTCGATGAGACCACCGGCGCCGTGCGGGTGGCCGCACACGAGGCCCTCGACGAGCCGACGCTGCGCATTCTGCACCGTACGATCGCCGGTGTCACCGAAGACTATGCCGCCCTTCGCAACAACACCGCGGCGGCGAAACTCATCGAGTACACCAATTACCTCACGAAGGAAGGTGTTTCGGCGCGCGCCGCGATCGAACCGCTCGTGCTGATGGTGGCGCCGCTGGCACCGCACCTGGCCGAGGAGCTGTGGAAGCGGCTGGGCCATGACACGTCACTGGCGCACGGACCGTTCCCGGTGGCCGACCCGCGATACCTGGTCGACGACACCATCGAGTTCCCGGTTCAGGTCAACGGCAAGGTGCGCAGCAAGATCACCGTCGCGGCCGACGCGGACAAGGCGGCGCTCGAGGCCGCGGCCCTGGCCGACGAGAAGGTGCAGGCCTTCGTGGCGGGTGCGACGCCGAAGAAGGTCATCGTCGTGCCGGGCCGGCTGGTCAACATCGTCGTCTGATCAGCCGGGGCGGACCACGATCTCGTGCACGTGCCCGTCCGGCGGGGTGGTCACGGCGTTGGCGACCAGGCCGGCGACGGTCTCCGGCCGCAGGAAGCGCCCTGCGTCGTACTCCTTGCCCTCGTACGCGACGAGTTCACGCTGCATCTCGGAGTCCGTGCGGCCGGGGAAGATCGAGGTGACGCGCAGCGACGGCTCGTCGGCGCGTAGCGAGTCGGCGAAGGCACGCAGGGCGAACTTGCTCGCCGAGTAGGACGCCATGCCTGCCGAAACCGTCCGTCCCGCACCGGAATTGATGAACACCACATGGCCGCGGGCCGCGCGCAGCGCCGGTAGCAGAGCCAGCGTCAACGCGACGGCCCCGGTGACGTTGACCTCGAACGACGCGCGCCACTCCTCGGCACTGGATTCACCGACGCGGCCCGGGTAGAGCACACCCGCGTTGTGGACCAGCACGTCGAGTTCGGCGAGCACCTCGGAACTGGCCTCGATCGAATCCGCATCGGTGAGATCGAGTGGCCAGGTCGGCGCGCCCAACCGTTCGGCGAGTTCGTCGAGGTGAGCTGACGGGCGCCCGGCCAGCAGCAGCGTATGGGTGGGGGCGAGCGCGGCGGCAATGGCCGAACCGATGCCGCCGCCCGCCCCGGTGATCAGCGCGGTCGGCACCCCCGAGACGTTACCGAGCCCCCACCGACCTGCGCGACTTGCCCTCGAGTCGCATCATGGTACGGATGCCTCCCGATCCCAGCTTCGCCCCGACCCAGCTCGCCGCGCGCGCCGCCTACCTGCTGCGCGGTAACGACCTGGGTGTGATGACCACTGCCGCGCCGCTGCTCTACCCGCACATGTGGAGCTGGGACGCCGCGTTCGTGGCGATCGGGCTGGCTCCGCTGAGCGTCGAGCGCGCCGTCGTCGAACTCGACACACTGCTGTCGGCGCAGTGGCGCAATGGGATGATCCCGCACATCGTGTTCGCCAACGGCGTCGACGGGTATTTTCCCGGGCCGGCCCGCTGGGCCACGTCGGCGCTCGCGGCCAACGCGCCGCGGATCCGGCACACGTCCGGCATCACCCAACCTCCGGTGCACGCGATCGCCGTGCAACGCATCCTCGACCATGCGCGCAGCCGGGGCCGCTCCACGCGTGCGGTCGCCGCCACGTTCCTGGACCGGCGCTGGGGCGATCTGGTGCGCTGGCATCGCTGGCTGGCCGAATGCCGCGATCAGGACAGCCGCGGCCGGATCACGCTGTATCACGGGTGGGAGTCCGGCATGGACAACTCGCCGCGCTGGGACAGCGCGTACGCGAACGTGATCCCGGGCAACGTGCCCGAGTATCAGCGCGAGGACAACACGATCGTCACCGACGCGACCCAGCGGCCGTCCGATCTCGAGTACGACCGGTACCTGTGGTTGCTGGAGGAGATGAAGTCTGTTCGCTACGACGACGATCTCCTGCCCAAGGTGATGAGCTTCGCGGTCGAGGACGTCTTCGTGTCGGCGATCTTCTCGGTCGCCTGCCAGGTGCTCGCCGAGATCGGTGAGGACTACAAGCGACCGCATGCGGATGTGCGTGATCTGTACGCGTGGGCGGACCGGTTCCGCGCCGGAGTCGTCGAGACGAGCGACGAACGTACCGGTGCGGCAAGAGATTACGATGTGCGCGCCAAGAAGTGGGTGGCCACCGAGACCGTCGCGCAATTCGCGCCGCTGCTGTGCGGGGGGCTTCCGCACGACAAGGAGCGCGCGCTGGTGAAACTCCTTGAGGGGCCCCGCTTCTGCGGACATCCCGACCTCAAGTACGCGTGCATTCCGTCGACTTCGCCGGTGTCACGCGACTTTCGGGCGCGCGAGTACTGGCGCGGGCCGGTGTGGCCGGTGATGACGTGGCTGTTCTCGTGGTGCTTCGCGCGCCGGGGCTGGGCCGAGCGGGCACGGCTGCTGCGCCAGGAAGGGCTTCGCCAGGCCAGTGACGGTACGTTTGCTGAGTATTACGAACCATTCACCGGTGAGCCGCTGGGCAGCATGCAGCAGTCGTGGACCGCGGCCGCGGTGCTGGACTGGCTCGGTTAAGCGGGTTACTCGTCGGCCTTGGCCGAGGACGCCGCGCTCTCCTCCTCCTGGCCGGCCAGCCGCTCGAGCGGGGCCAGCGCCTTGGCGAGGGTTTCGAGATCTTCCGAGCTGAGTTTCGCCAACCGGGCGGCCAGGTCGGCGCGGCGGGCAGCGAGCGACTCACGATGCTGCACCAGACCGCGCGGCGTGACGTCGACGAGCACCGCGCGCAGGTCGGAGGGATCGCGTGAGCGCTTGACCAGGCCCAGCTTCTCCAGCCGGCGGATCGCGACGGTGGTGGTCGGCGTGCGGACGCGCTCGCGCGCGGCCAGTTCCGTCATCCGGATCGGGCCCTGGTCCAGCAGGGTCAGCAGAATTGACAGCTGAGCCAGCGTCAGATCGCCCGCGGTGCCCTTATGGGTATCCCCGCGGCGCAGCACGGAGAACACCTTGGAGAGGACACGCTGAAGTTCCCCAGCAAGCTCCGTGACCTGCGACTCGGTCTCCACCATAATTCGCTAGTCTAACCTGTCTGATCCTGTCACGATGTCAGGTTGCACATTTGGCGCGACAATCAAAGTATCTGGGACAAGAAGCGGCGCAGTCGATCTGTTTCGGCGGCTTCGAAGATCTGCGTCGGCGTGCCCGACTCGACGACCTTGCCGTGATCCATGAACACCACGCTGTCCGCGGTGGATCTGGCGAACCCCATCTCGTGGGTCACGGCGATGATCGTCATGCCGTCGGCGGCCAGTTCGGCCATCAGCTCGAGCACGCCCTTGACCAGTTCCGGATCGAGCGCCGACGTCGCCTCGTCGAAGAACATCACCTGCGGCGCCATCGCGAGCGCCCGAGCGATGGCGACGCGCTGCTGCTGGCCGCCCGACAGGGTGGCGGGCCGCACATCGGCCTTGTGCCGCAATCCAACCCGGTCCAGCTGGGCCAGGCCGAGCTCGCGGGCGGCCTCGGCGTCGAGGCCCTTGAGCTTGCGCGGGCCGAGTGTGACGTTGTCGAGCACGGTGCGGTGCGGGAAGAGGTTGAACTGCTGGAAGACCATGCCGATGCGTTGACGCAACTGGTCGGGATTGTCGGCCAGCACCGAGCGGCCGTCGAGCAGAATGTCACCGCGGTCGGGTTCGTAGAGCCGGTTCAGCGTGCGCAACAGCGTGGACTTACCCGACCCCGACGGCCCGATGACGGCGGTCGTGGTGCCGGCAGGCACGTCGAGGTCCACCCCGCGCAGCACCTTGTTCGGCCCGAACGCGAGGTGAATGTCGCTGGCCGCCAACGAGACTGGTTCGAAGGCCGGCATCAGATCATCTCCTGGTGGGCGGCGGGCAACGGGTCTTCCTCGGTCGGGGGCCTGCCGCGTCGCAGCCGGTTGTCGATGAAGTTCACCAGATGCGTCAAGGGAATCGTCAGCATCAGATAGAACAGCCCGGCCGCCACGAGCGGCGACAGGTTCCCGGTCTGCGCGTTGAGATCACGTCCCACCTGGAACAGCTCACGCTGATTGGCGATGAGCCCGAGGAAATACACCAGCGAGGAGGCTTTGAGCAGTGAGATGAACTGGTTCATCAACGCGGGTAGCACGCGGCGCACGCCTTGGGGCACCACGACAAGGCGCATCGACGCGGCATAGCTGAAGCCGAGGGCGCGCGAAGCCTCGAGCTGGCCGGCTTCCACGCTCTGGATGCCCGACCGGAAGATCTCGCCGATGTAGGCCGCGGCCATCAACCCGAGCGCGGCGATGCCCAGCGGGTAGGGATTGTTACTCGTCAAGGACCCGACCACCGGGCCGATGCCGAGCCCGATCAGCAGGATGATCACGACTTCGGGCAGGCCGCGGAAGATGTCGGTGTACACCCGGGCGGGCCACCGCAGCCACGCCGAACGCGAGATACCCGCCACCGCCAGCACCATGCCGAGAACCAGGCCGATGATGCTGGCACTGACCGTGAGGATCAGCGTGTTGGGCAAGCCGGTCTTGAACAGGTCCGGGATGGCCTGTTTGTAGAGCTCCCAGTCGAGGAACGAGTCGGCCAGTTGCGACAGCGTGGATTTCGGCGCCACCGCCTCACCGGCGGCCGGTTGTTCGCGGCCGGCGGCGATCGCGTCGAAGTCGGGCAGCTGGGGCTGCGGCGCAGCCTTGGATCCGGGTTTCCAGCCGGGCGGCAACGCACGCGGCACCCAGTCCGAGTAGAGCCGGGCCCAGGTACCGTCGGCGATCACCGCGTCAAGGCCCGAGTTGAGCGCATCGATCAGCGGCTTGTTCTCCTTGGCGACCGCCCAGGCCACGAAATTGTCCAAGCTGAACGTGTTTTCGATGATCTCGGCCGGATCGCCCGGCTGCACGGTGCCCGATGCCTGCGCTGACGGCGCCACCCACGCGTCGATCTGGCGGGTCTTGAGGCTCGCGTAGACGGTGTTGTAGTCGGGGAACTTCACCGGCTGCAAGCGCAGCGTGTCGATGACGTAGGACTCCTGCACGGTGCCCTGCACGACGCCGATCCGCTGGCCCGGGCCGAGCTTGTCGAAACCGGTGATGGCCGAGCCGGTCGGCACGACGAGAGAGAAATAGCCGAAGTCGTAGCCGTTGGTGAATCCGACTGTGCGGCGGCGCGCGTCGGTCGTCGTGATCGACGAGGACGCGACGTCGAAGCGCCGCGACGCGGTCTGGGCCAGCAGCCCGGAGAACTCGGTGCCGACGAAGTTGATCCGCAGGCCGAGTTTGTCGGCGATGGCCCGCAGCACCTCGTTGTCGAATCCGGTGAACTGGCCGGCCGAATTGATGCAGATGCTCGGTGGTGCGTCCGAGAGGGTGCCGACGGTCAGCACGCCGGGCGTCGACAGCCCGAGCGCATCCACGCGGACCGTGTCCAACGGCTGCACATTCGGCGTCGTGTATTTGTCGGCGCCGGGCCCGGTCGCCGCGGCAGCGAGATTGGTCGGCAGCGCGCTCGCGCTCTCCACGCCCGGCGGAGCGCATTGGTCGGCATCGGCATGGGCCGGGCCCGCCAGCACGAGCCCCATGACCATCAGGGTCGATGCCAGCAGCGCAGCGATTCGTCTGACGCTCATCTGTTGCAACCTAGTGGGCACACGCGCCGCGGTGAGGGATTCGGCTCAAGGCGACCGCAAGTCTCCGAACACGCCACGCCGGGTGAGCTCGGCGATCATGATCTTCGCCATCAGGTCCGCGCGCTCGACGCAGGCGCGGCGGGCCGCCTCGGGGTCGCGGGCATGGATGGCCGCGGTCTCCGCCTCGTAGCCCTCGAGAAAATCGACCTTGGCCTTCGGATAGGACAGCCAGAACTCCGACGGGGCGAAGCTCTTTCCGGCGCGGATCGTGGCCTGGAGCCGGGGCCCGGCGTACTCCTCGTTGATGGCGTCGCGGTACACCCAGCAGGCTTCCTGAAACGAGCGGGTGTCCTTGGCGGTGCGCAGGATGCGCAGCGTGTCGTCGAGGTGCGCGAGGATGCGCGGCGTCGGGTTCTCCGCGCAGCGGGCGGACGCGATGCCGTTGAGGATGCCGTAGAGCTCGTGATGTTCGGCGACCGTCGCCTCGTCGAACCGTGAGACGAACGCACCCCGGTGATACCGGGTGGACAGGATGCCGTCGTGCTCGAGCTGCACGACGGCTTCCTGGATGGGGACACGGCTCAACCCGAGATCACGGACGATCTCGTTGCGGTCGATGCGGTCTCCGGTACGCAGTTTGCCCGTCATCACCTGGTTGATGATGTACGTGACAACCTGGTCCTTTTCCTTGACCCCGTACTTCTTCGGCACCCTGCCTCAGACCCCCTGCGGTGTATGCGTTGCGCCAGTTTCTCACGCGCTCGCCCCGGCACGGTCCAAGTCAATGCCGGTTCGGCTCGCGACGGACGTCAGGCGCCGGCACGGCCGTCCCGCCAGCGGCACAGCGCCTCTGCCGCGGTCAGGTCGTAATCGGGACCGTTCGCGCCGACCGTGAGGATCGTGACGCCGAGGTCGGCGAGGGCGTCGGCCTCGGCGAGCATCGCGTCGATGCCACCGGAGTCCTGCACGCCGGCCGACCGCTCGACCGTCGCGGGGTCGCGCCCGACCGACTGGCAGTGCTCGCCGAGCACCTGCGCCTTGCCGGGGTAGGTGTTGCGGTCGACGAACGCGTGCCAGATACCGGCGTGCTCGGCGACCAGTCGCAGCGTCTTCCGTTCGCCCTGCCCGCCGATCAGGATCGGGATGTCGCGGGTGGGCGCCGGGTTGAGCTTGGCCAGCCGAGCCCGAATCCGGGGCAGCGCCTCGGCCAGATCGTCGAGCCGACTGCCCGCGGTGCCGAACTCGTAGCCGTATTCGTCGTAATCCTTTTGTTTCCAACCTGATCCGATGCCGAGGATGAGCCGGCCGTCGGATATGTGGTCGACCGTCCGGGCCATGTCGGCCAGCAGCTCCGGGTTGCGGTAGGAGTTACAGCTCACCAGCGCGCCGATCTCGATGCGCGACGTCTGCTCGGCCCACGCGCCGAGCATCGTCCAGCATTCGTAGTGCGCGCCATCGGGATCACCGTAGAGCGGGAAGAAGTGATCCCAGTTGAACGCGATGTCGACGCCGATGTCCTCGCAGCGGCGTACCGCGTCGCGGATGTGGCTGTACTTGGGGGAGTGCTGAGGCTGCAGCTGCACGCCGATGCGGATGGGGAAGGTCACCTTCGCGAGCGTACTCAGACGCCTTCCCCATCTGAACCGGTATCACATGCCGATCTGGCTGTCCGGCTTCCACACCGCGACGACGGCGGGCCGAGCCGGCGTGTCACCGCCACCCGGCCAGTGCGACAACGGCTTCTCCAGGCTGTAGTCGTCGCCCTCGCCCGGATGCTGCACGCACACCGTCACGAGGTTGTCGGTCACGACCGGCCCACAGGTCTCCGCGCCGATCGGCACCGACAGGAACTGTTTGGTCTCACCGCGATTCGGCCCGTCGAGCGCCACGGCGAACAAGCCGTCGTTGGCGTCGAGCGCGTTGCCGTCGGTCGAGATCCACAGATTGCCGTGGTTGTCGAACGCGAGGTTGTCCGGGCACGAGATCGGGCTGACCTTCTCCTTGTCGAAGCCCGCGTAGTACGTGTCGGCGGCCTTGGGGTCGCCACACACCAGCAGCAGGTCCCAGGTGAAGTCGGTGCCCGCGTGGTTGTCGGTGATCTCGAGGATCTGGCCGTTCTTGTTCTCGTTGCGGGGGTTGGCCGCGTCGACGGGTGCCTTACCCTCGGTGCCGCGCTTGTCGTTGTTGGTCAGCGCGACATAGACCTTGCCCGTGTGCGGGTTGGCCTCGAAGTCTTCGGGCCGGTCCATCTTGGTGGCGCCGGCTTTGTCGGCGGCCATGCGGGTGAACACCGCGACCTCCTGCGCGGTGAAGCCGTCGACCAGCGATTCGCCCGCCCCGTTCGGGCCCGACTTGAGCAGCGGGATCCAGGTGCCGGAACCGGCGAACGAACCCTTCGACGGGAGCTTGCCGGTGCCGTCGATCTCACTGGCCGGGATGTCGCTGCTCAACTTGGCGACGTAGAGCGTGCCCTCGTCGAGCAGGGTCATGTTGTGCGCCATGGCCGCGGGATCGGTTCCGGGCTGGACCTTCTTGGCAGAGACGAACTTGTACATGTAGTCGAAGCGCTCGTCGTCGCCGGTGTAGACGACGACGGTGCCGTCGTCGGTCACGTAGACGTTGGCCCCCTCGTGCTTGAGCCGCCCGAGCGCCGAGTGCTTGACCGGGGTGGACGCCGGGTCCCACGGGTTGACCTCGACCACGTAGCCGAACCGGTTGACCTCGTTGGGCGACTTCGCCAGGTCGAACCGGGGGTCGAAGTTCTCCCACTTGAGTTCCGATGGCTCAAGGGCGATGCCGTAGCGGTCGAAGCGATCGGCGTCGACGGGCCCGGGTGCCGGGCTGCCCTCGGCGGCACCGAAGTAGTTGTTGAAGTTCTCCTCGCCGGAAAGCACGGTGCCCCAGGGCGTTACGCCACCCGCGCAGTTCGCGAAGGTGCCTGCGACGGTGCGGCCGGTCGGGTCGGCGGCAGTCTTGACGAAGTCGGTCCCGGCGGCGGGCCCGGTCAGCGTGAACGGGGCGTCGGCGGTGATCCGGCGGTTGTAGCGGCCCATGACCGGCTTGAGCGCCCCGTCGGCGCCACGCTCGACCTCGACGACGCCCATGCCCATCGCGGCGATCTCGATGTCGAACTGTTCGCGGGTGGGGGCATCGGCGTTGTAGCCGGGGAACATGAACTGCGGTGTGACGTACTCGAAGTTGGTCACCAGCAGGAAGCGATTGTCCTGTCCGGGAACCGGCATGAGTGCGGCGAAGTCGTTGTTGAACCCGAACTGCTTGCGCTGCGCGTCGGCGGTCTGCTTGTTCAGATCGAACGCCGGTGCATCGGGGAGGACCGGATCGCCCCACGAGATCACCACGTGCTGCCGGTACCCCTCGGGGATGACGACGGCGTCCTCGGTGTTGGGGGCCACGGCGGAGAACTTCATGCCGGGCGGGGTCTCGACGGGTGCGGCGGCGGGCGACGGCGTCGGGTCCGGCTGGTCGCCGGTGCCGCACGCGGCCAGCACCGACCCGGCGCCGACGGCCAACACGGTGACACCCGCGGCCTGCAGCACCGAGCGGCGCGACATCTGCTGCACGATGTCGCCGAAATACTCGTTGTCACTGGTGTTGGGCACGGGCTTCGAACACGCGTCGCCGCACCGGAAGCGGCAGGTCACGTGCTGACGCGACGAGATTCCACGGTGGGTGACAAAGAGATTCAACGGTACAAGCGCCATCGCGCGCAGATCCTTCCGCTCGATACCGGCCGAGGGCTGGGCGGCCGGGTCCGGCGGAAACCTACGGGAGTCGAACTAGCAGCGGGTTAACAGCAGGGAACCAGTCAGCTATCAAGAAGTCCACGCAGGATCTGCGCAAGGGCCGCGGGCTGATCGCCCTGGACGGAATGCCCGGAGTCGGCCACCACATGGGTTTGCCGAAAGCCCGGCGCCGTCCTGGCGAACAACTCGGCGTCCTCGTCGTTGACGAAGAACGAGTTGGCGCCGCGGATCAGCGTCGTGGGCATCGTGATCGACGGCACATCGTCCCACAGGCCCTCAAAGCCGTCGCCCTTGCGGAACGAGTCGTAGCGCCATGTCCAGGTGCCGTCGTCGAGTCGCTTCGAATTGTGGAAGACGCCGCGGCGCAACGATTTCCGATCCCGGTGCGGCGCCGCGGCGATCGTGACGTCCAGCATCGCCGGAAAGCTCGGGAAAGTCCGGTTCTCCTGCACGAGCGCCACGGTGCCCATCTGGGCCTTGGTCATCTCGGTGTGGCGTTCGGGGGCCGACGGCGTGACGTCGACGAGCGCGAGCTCGGGCACGAGGCCCGGTTCGGTCGCGGCGATGCGCAACGCGGTCAACCCGCCCAGCGACATCCCGACCACCAGCCGCGGGCTCGGTGCGTACGCGCGCAGCATCGGCTTGAGGGTCTCGGCGTTGAGCTTTGGCCCGTAGTCGCCGTCCTCGCGCCATTGCGAGCGACCATGGCCGGGCAGATCCACCGCGAGCGCGGGCTCGCCGAGGCCCAGGATCACGGTGTCCCACGTGTGGGCGTTCTGGCCGCCGCCGTGCAGGAACACCACGCGTGGCGGTTCGGCACCGAACTTCAGTGCGCTGATCGGTCCGTGCTCGACGCGTTCGACGGCCGGCAGCGGCCCCGTCGCGCCGATCTGCTCGGCGTTCTCGTGCAGGAGCCCGAACTCGTCAAGCCTCAGCAGATCGTCATCGGAGATCTCCGGGTTGGCCACGCACCGACCTTACAAAACGGTCAGCTCGCCCACGAGACCGTGCGCAACTGTCTGCGCGACGTGATCCCGAGCTTGACGAACACCTTGCGCAGGTGCCATTCGACGGTGTGCACGCTGATGAACAACTGCGCGCCGATCTCCTGGTTCGTCAGGCCTTCGCCGGCGAGTTTGGCGATCTGGGCTTCCTGCGCGGTCAGTTCGTCCCCGGTACCGATCGCCTGCTTGCGCGCCTTCTCGCCGGTCGCGACGAGCTCGCGCCGCGCTCGTTCGGCGAAACCCTGCACACCCATCCGGGTGAACGCCTCGTAGGCGTCGTTGAGTTGCTTGCGGGCGTCGAGCTTGCGGTGCACACGTCGCAGCCACTCGCCGTAGGCCAGCCGGGCACGCGCGCCGTGAAGGGCGATCTGCCCGCGTTCGAGCCGCTCGATCGCCTCGCGGAACAGTTCTTCGGCTGTCTCGTCGGCGGCCAGCAGTGCCCGCGCGGTCGCGACCACACCCAACCCCCAGTCCGTGCCGCTGACGCCGGCCCGCTGCTCGAGCAGCAGCAGGGCAGAATCCCCGGTCTCCCGGTCGCCCAGATGTGCTGCGGCCTCGATCATTTCGAACAGGCACCAACTGTAGAACCCGAGATCCTCGTATTCGCAACACCGACGCGCAGCGGCGAGCGCCTCGGCGTAGCGGCCGAGCCCGTTGAACAAGACGGCCGACAGGAACTCGGTGAGGCCCAGCAGCCGGCCTTCCCCCTGTGCGGCGCCGTCCGCGGCTGCGCTCGCGATCAGGTCGGCCGCTTCGCTGTGAACACCACGCCAGGCCGCGAGGTTGAGCGTGTGGTACTTCCTGGGTGCACCGCCCGTCGCGGCGGCGATGGCCGTCGCCTCTTCCAGAAGCCGTGTCGCCGAGTTGAATTCGCCCATGTACACGTGGATTCCGGCACGGTAGACGAGCGCCGGTGACAGCGCCGCGAGTGCGCCGGTGTCGCGCGCATGCCGAACGGTGTCGGTGGCGATGTCGGCCAGCACCTTGTCGTCCCACAGTTCGTGGGCGGCCGATTCCTGCGCGATCGGAAACGGCCAGTGCCGCCCGGCGCGTGGCAATTCGGCGGTGCTCCACGACTGCAGCGCGGTACGGAGGTGGTCAGCGCCTGCACCGGGACCGTCGAGGATACGACTTGCGATGCCGCTCAACAGGAAATCCACCGGCCGGTGCAGTTCGGCGAGTTGGTCGACGGCTGCTCGCGCGGCCCGCGCCACCTCTTCCAGGGTGCCTGCCCCGCCGAGCCTTCCCGCATACATGGCAGCAGCGAGTGCCTCGAGGTGGGTCTCGCGCGCCAAGTCGTCGTCGAGTCCTTCGAGTCCCTTTGCGGCACTGAGTAGTTGCTTGGCGGCTTCGCCCGTCTTGATCGCGCCTGCGGCACCGCTGCGGCTGCGCGCGAACTCCATCTGTGCCCGCATCCGCACGATATGGGCGTGCTGCAACTTGGTGAGCGGAGCCAGTTCGGCCATCGCGAGAAGCTCATAGGCGGCCTCGGGTGCTGCCGCGTCGCGTTTCGCCTGGGCGGCGGCGATCGCTCTGGCCCCGCGAAGGCCCGGGTCCGCGGTGAGGGTGGTGGCGCGCTCCAAGAAGGCGGCCGCTGCCGCGATCCCGCCTCTGCTCTGTGCCCGGCCCGCCGAGGTCTCCAGCATTTCCGCCACCGATTCGTCGGGGCCGGATGCGGCGTTCGCGGCGTGCCACGCGCGGCGGTCGGGATCGAGCTCGGGGTCGGTCGCGTCGGCCAGTGCGCGGTGGATCTCGCGGCGGTCGGTGAGATCGGCGGCCCGGTAGGCGGCTGAACGCATCAAGGGGTGCGCGAAGTGAACGCGCGCACCGAACTCGATGAGCCCCGCTGCTTCGGCCGGTGCGAGTGCGTCGACCGGAATCGCGAGCGCGGTCGCGGCGCGGACGAACAACGCCGCGTCACCGACCGGTTCGGCCGCCGCCAGGAGCAGCAGCCGCTGCGTCGGCTCGGGCAGCGACTTGATGCGGCGCAGGAACTCCTCTTCGATCGCCGCGGTCGACGAGCGCTTGCCGGAGATCCAGAAGCCGCCGGCAAGGGCGGTCGCGGACACACTTCGCGGCACCTCGAGTATCGCCAGCGGTATGCCACGGGTCTCCGCCACGATGCGGTCCCGCACGCGTGGGTCGATGCCCGTCAACAGCACGGAGTCCAAGAGGTCGCGCGCATCGGCGTCGGAGAGCCCCTCGACCACCATCTCCGGGAGGCCGGCAAGGTCGCGTGCCCCGGTGCCGCGCGTCGCGAAGACCAACGCGACCGGTTCGGCCAGCAGGCGCCGGGCCACGAAGGCCAGCGTCTGTAGGGACACCTGATCGAGCCATTGCGCATCGTCGACGATGCAGAGCAGAGGTTTGTCTACGGCCGCCGCGGCGATCAGGCTCAGCACGGCCAGCCCGACCAGGAATCTATCCGGCGCCGTCCCGCCCGTGCGGCCGAACGCGACGTTCAAGGCCTCGCGCTGAGGCTCCGGCAATTCGTCGAGGTAGGTCAGCAGCGGGGCGCACAGCTGCTGCAGGCCGGCGAACGCGAGTTCCATGTCGGATTCCACGCCCGCGACCTGGACGCGCCGAAACCCTGACGCCTGCTCCGAAAGGTATTCGAGGAGTGCGGTTTTCCCGACACCCGCCTCGCCGCGCAGTGCCAGCACCCGGCAGCTGCCCGATCGCACTGTCGATATCAGACTACGCAGCGCCTCGCATTCGCTCTCGCGACCACGCAGACTCATTGCCTGACCTTATAAAACGCGGCTTGTGGAGCCCTAACCGTGCTGCGCACGGATAAGACTCCACAAGCCGCGGGATGACTAGCTCTCGATGAAGGTTTCGAGCTGCGCGCGAGCGACATCGTCGGGCAGCTGCTTCGGCGGGCTCTTCATGAGGTAGGCCGAGGCCGCCTCGACGGGGCCGCCGATACCGCGGTCCTTGGCGATCTTGGCGGCGCGGACCGCGTCGATGATGACGCCTGCCGAGTTGGGGGAGTCCCACACCTCGAGCTTGTACTCCAGGTTCAGCGGCACGTCGCCGAAGGCACGGCCCTCAAGGCGCACGTAGGCCCACTTGCGGTCGTCGAGCCAGCCGACGTGATCGGACGGGCCGATGTGGACGTCCTTGGTCTTGAACTCGCGCTGCAGGTTGCTGGTGACGGCCTGCGTCTTGGAGATCTTCTTGGACTCGAGGCGTTCACGCTCGAGCATGTTGAGGAAGTCCATGTTGCCGCCGACGTTGAGCTGCATCGTGCGGTCGAGCTGTACGCCGCGGTCCTCGAACAGCTTGGCCATCACGCGGTGGGTGATGGTCGCGCCGACCTGGCTCTTGATGTCGTCGCCGACGATCGGCACGCCTGCGTCTTCGAACTTCTTGGCCCACACCGGATCCGAGGCGATGAACACCGGCAGCGCGTTGACGAACGCGACGTTGGCGTCGATTGCGCACTGGGCGTAGAACTTGTCGGCCTCTTCGGAACCCACGGGCAGGTAGGAGACCAGGACATCGACCTTGGCGTCCTTGAGCGCCTTGACGACGTCGACCGGATCGGTGTCGGACACCTCGATCGTGTCGGCGTAGTACTTGCCGATGCCGTCGAGGGTCGGGCCGCGCTGCACCGTCACGTTGGTCGGCGGCACGTCGGCGATCTTGATGGTGTTGTTCTCGGAGGCGAAGATGGCCTCGGACAGATCGAAGCCGACCTTCTTGGCGTCCACGTCGAACGCGGCCACGAATTTCACGTCCCGGACGTGGTAGGGGCCGAACTTGACGTGCATCAGGCCGGGCACGGTCGTGTTCTCGTCGGCGTTCTGGTAGTACTGCACGCCCTGCACAAGGGAGGATGCGCAGTTGCCGACGCCGACAATGGCGACCCGGATTTCTCCTGCGTGCTCAGACATGGACGGTCTCCTTACTCGTTCCGTACTGCTCGGCCAGCGGCCTATGTTGTGGTGTCATGGCGGTGCTCAGGTGTTTTCGGGGCGTCCCTGCGCTGTGCGTTCCGCCGCGATCAACTCGTTGAGCCATTTGACTTCTCGTTCGCTGGACTCCAGACCCAGCTGGTGGAGCTGGCGGGTGTACCGGTCGAACGAACTGCTGGCCCGCGCGACTGCTTCACGCAGACCTTCCCGGCGTTCCTCCACCTGGCGGCGGCGCCCCTCCAGAATTCGCATCCTGGCCTCGGCCGGGGTGCGGTTGAAGAAGGCGAGGTGGACACCGAATCCGTCGTCGGAATAGTTCTGCGGTCCGGTGTCGGCGACGAGCTCGGTGAACCGCTGCTTGCCGGCGTCGGTCAATTGGTAGACCCGGCGCGCGCGGCGCACTTTCGTCGCCCCCTGCGGTGCGGCGTCCTCGACGATCAGCCCATCGGCCTGCATGCGGCGCAGTGCCGGATAGAGCGAGCCGTACGAGAACGCCCGAAAAGCCCCCAACAAACCCGTCAGTCGCTTGCGCAGCTCGTAGCCGTGCATGGGCGATTCGAGCAGAAGACCCAGAATCGCGAGCTCCAGCACGTAAATCACCCCCTCAACCGAACTATGGATTGTCGCTACGACGAATCAACACCTCGGCCAACTGTATCGCGCCGATATATTGAGTGCCAAGCCGGGATGACAAAGTAATTGCTTTGTCACGTTGGAGTGGCGCGCGAGGCCGGGCGTCACGCCAGCGTGACGCGGCGTGTCAGCGGCTGCTGCGGTAGATCTCTTTGACCGTGCCGTCCGGATAGAGGTCGATGGTTCCGCCACCGAAATCACTGCTGACGATCACTTCGACGTTGACGAGTTCGGGCGTCGACGGGTCTCCCGACGGGGTGATGCGCAGCCAGGAACTGCTCACGTCCTCGGGCTTGGTGTTGAGCGTTTCGGGTGCGCCCCGCAGGATGGCCAGCGCCTTCTCGACGTCGAACTTCGCGAGGTCGACCAACCGGTCCTCTTGGTCGACCGCGTCGGGCGATTGCGGGTCACCCCACCCGCCCACATAGCGGTAGTAGACCTCTTTGCGGCTGTCCTGCGGGTCGGGCCGGTACAACATCGCCGAATCGGGGTCGATGTGCAGCTCGTAGCCCATCGTGTTGCCGAACTTGTTCCGCATCTGCTGGAACAGCCCGTTGACGCCGTTGAGGCTCTGCAACTGCCGGGGTGGCGTGAGCACCTCGGCGGCGATGCCGTCGGCTTTGGCGCCCGGGTCGGTCTGGAAGCTCAGCGGCGAGGACGTGTTGCCGTACAGGCCCCAGCCGATGCCCATACCGAGCAGCACCAGCACCACGGCCGTCGCGAGCTTGAATCCCCAGCCACCTGAACCGGGCCGCCGCGGTTGCTTGAGTGTCGGCAGCTGGACCGGCGCGTTGGAGTTCTGCAGATCGGCGACCAGGGCCGCCAGCTCGCCGAGTGTGGTGGCGTTGGTGGCGGCGCTCACGCGCTGGCGGTGCTCCTCCATCGACAGCTGGCCCTCGCTCAGCGCGCTGTCGAGCACTTTGCAGGTGTCGTTGCGATCGCTGTCTTTGGCGCGTGTAGCCGAGGTCTGCCGGGTTGCCACGCGGATGATCGTATGAGCTGTGACGCGGTCGCGCCTCGGTCTCTGGGGTGCCGACGTACTCTGGTCATCGTGCGATTGCAGAGACAGGTGGTGGACTACGCGCTTCGGCGCCGGTCCCTGCTGGCCGAGGTCTACTCGGGCCGCACGGGTGTGTCGGAGGTCTGCGATGCCAATCCGTATTTGCTGCGTGCCGCGAAATTCCACGGCAAGCAGAGCTCGGTGATGTGCCCGATCTGTCGCAAAGAACAGCTCACGTTGGTTTCCTGGGTGTTCGGGGAACACCTGGGTCCAGTGTCGGGATCGGCACGCACGGCAGAGGAGCTGGTGATGCTGGCCAGCCGCTATGACGAGTTCGCGGTACACGTGGTGGAGGTATGTCGGACCTGCAGTTGGAATCACTTGGTGAAGTCGTACGTGCTCGGCGCCCCTCGGCCTCCGAAGGCGCGCGGCACCCGATCTGCGCGCAAGTCCGCGCGCACGGCCAGTGAATAGCGAAGGGCGCCACAGCCGGTCAGCCAACGACGTCCGTAACGCGGCTGACCGCCTTGGTGCACGCCAGAAGCCACCGGCCCGGCCGGCTCGTTCCGGACCCGGGGTCCCGCCCGACGACCGGTTGACGACTGTGCTGCCGCCCGTCCGTGACGGCGGCCCGGCGCAGATCGACGTCGTCAAAGCCGCGCTGGAAGGCACGCCGCCCCCGAAACCACCGCCGCCCCCGCCGGGCGGCGGCGGACCGTCGGGACCCGGTGGCCCGTCGGGTCCGAAGCCGCCCAAGCCGGGCAAGCAGTTCCGGATCAACTGGAAGTGGGTGCGCCGCGGGTCCATCGCCGCGGTGGCGGTCATGGTGCTGTTGCCGTTGGTGACCTTCGGTATGGCCTACATGATCGTCGACGTCCCGCAGCCCGGCGACATCCGCACCGCCCAGGTCTCGACCATCCTGGCCAGCGACGGCAGTGAGATCGCCAAGATCGTGCCGCCAGAAGGCAACCGGGTCGACGTCAAGATCGACCAGATTCCGGTGCACGTGCGCGACGCGGTGATGGCCGCAGAAGACCGGGACTTCTACTCCAACCCGGGCTTCTCGTTCACGGGCTTCCTGCGGGCCATCAAGAACAACCTGTTCGGCGGCGGCGGTCTGCAGGGCGGGTCGACGATCACCCAGCAGTACGTCAAGAACGCACTCGTCGGCGACGAGCGTTCCGGTGTCGGCGGCTTGGTCCGTAAGGCCAAGGAGCTGGTCATCTCGACCAAGATGGCCGGTGAGTGGTCCAAAGACTCTGTGCTGCAGGCGTATCTGAACATCATCTACTTCGGCCGCGGCTCATACGGGATCGCGGCGGCCTCGCAGGCGTACTTCGGAAAACCCGTCGAACAGCTCACCGTCGCCGACGGCGCACTGCTGGCCGCACTGATCCAGCGGCCCTCGACGCTCGACCCCGCCGTGGACCCCGAAGGTGCCGCCGACCGGTGGAACTGGGTGCTCGACGGCATGGTCGACATCGGCGCGCTGTCGGAAAGTGACCGCAAGGCACAGGTTTTCCCGCCGACGATCCCGCCCGATCAGGCCACCCAGCAGAACCAGACCACCGGGCCCAACGGGCTCATCGAACGCCAGGTCACCAAGGAACTCCTCGATCTGTTCGACATCAGCGAGCAGGCGTTGAACACCGAGGGTCTGCAGATCACCACGACGATCGACCCCAAGGCGCAGAAGGCTGCCGAGGAGGCCGTCGCGGAGTACATGGACGGCCAGGATCCCGACATGCGGACGGCGGTGGTGTCGATCGATCCACGCGACGGCGCGGTCAAGGCCTATTACGGCGGATCGGACGCCAACGGGTTCGACTTCGCCCAGGCCGGGCTGCCGACGGGCTCGTCGTTCAAGGTGTTCGCGCTCGTGGCCGCGCTGCAGCAGGGCATCGGGCTGGGGTACCAGATCGACAGCTCGCCGCTCACGGTCAACGGCATCAAGATCGGCAACGTCGAAGGTGAGGGCTGCGGCACCTGCTCGATCGCCGAGGCGCTCAAACGCTCGCTCAACACGAGCTATTACCGGCTGATGCTCAAGCTGCAGAACGGACCCGAGGACGTCGCCAAGGCCGCGCACGAGGCCGGCGTCGCCGAGAGCTTCCCCGGCGTCGAGCACACGCTGTCCGAGGACGGCAAGGGCGGCCCGCCGAACAACGGTGTGGTGCTCGGCCAGTACCAGTCCCGCGTCATCGACATGGCCTCCGCCTACGCGACGCTCGCGGCGTCGGGCGTCTACCACAAGCCGCACTTCGTGCAGAAGGTCGTGAACTCCTCGGGGCAGGTGCTCTTCGACGCGTCCGAGCAGGACAACGGCGAACAGCGCATCGACAAGGCCGTGGCCGACAACGTCACCGCGGCGATGCAGCCGATCGCCGGGTACTCGCGCGGGCACAACCTCGCGGGCGGGCGTCCATCGGCGGCGAAGACCGGAACCAACCAGCTCGGCGACACGGGCGCCAACCGCGACGCCTGGATGGTGGGTTACACGCCGTCGCTGTCGACCGCGGTGTGGGTGGGTACCACCGGTGGCGACAAACCGCTTGAGAACCAATGGGGTTCACCGGTCTACGGATCCGGGCTGCCGTCCGACATCTGGAAGGCCACGATGGACGGCGCGCTGGAGGACACCGAGAACGAGTCCTTCCCGAAGCCGACCGAGATCGGCGGCTACGCGGGTGTGCCGCAGGCGCCGGCCGCGCCGGCCGGACCGCCGACATCCGGTCCGCCGACCATCCCCACAGTCCCGTCGCAGACCGTCATCCAGCCGACCATCGAGGTGGCTCCGGGCATCACGATCCCGATCGGGCCTCCGACGACCGTGCCGATCGGACCGCCGCCAGGCGCTCCGGGTGTGCCTGTGGCGCCGGGTGCGCCGGGTGTCCCGGTCGTGCCGGGTGGTCCGGCACAGCCGCCGCCTCCGTGACGGACCGCATATCGCCGGAGCCGCTCGCGGGGGACCTGCGGAGCGCCGACGACCGCGACCTGCCCAGCCGCACCGACGGTCTGAGTTCGGCGCTGTCACAGGTGATCGGCGGCCCGGTCGGTCGGCATGCGCTGATCGGCCGGTCGCGGTTCATGACGCCGCTGCGCGCGATGCTCGTGATCGCGGTGGTGTTCCTGGCGCTCGGTTACACGACCAAGGCGGCCTGCCTGCAGAGCACCGGGTCCGGCACCGCCGGGCAGCGGGTGGCCAACTGGGAGAACAACCGCGCCTACTACGAGCTCTGCTACTCCGACACCGTCCCGCTCTACACCGCAGAGTTGTTGAACCAGGGGAAGTTTCCCTACAAGTCGAGTTGGATCGAGAAGGACGGCTCCGGCAAGCCACGGGTGCAGTACGACGGCAGTCCGGCGATCCGCTACATGGAATATCCGGTGATCACCGGTGTCTACCAATACGTCTCGATGACGTTGGCGAAGACGTACACCGCACTCACCAAACTCGTGGCGATCCCGATCGTCGCCGAGGTCGTGATGTTCTTCAACATCGCCGCGTTCGGTTTGGCGCTCGCGTGGATGGCGACGATCTGGGCGACGTCGCGAATGGCGGGCCGACGCGTGTGGGACGCCGCACTGGTGGCCGGGTCCCCGATCGTGATCTTCCAGATCTTCACCAACTTCGACGCGCTGGCCACCGCCGCCGCGGCCGGGGCCATGCTCGCCTGGGCCCGGCGAAAACCCGTGCTGGCCGGTGCGCTGATCGGGCTCGGAGTCGCGGCCAAGCTCTATCCGCTGCTGCTCCTGGCGCCGCTCGTGATGCTCGCGGTACGGGCGGGCCGGCTCCGCGAGGTCGGCAAGACCACGCTGACGGCGGTGCTGACCTGGTTGGTGGTGAACCTTCCGATCATGGTGTTGTTCCCGCGGGGCTGGTCGGAGTTCTTCCGGCTCAACACCCGCCGCGGTGACGACATGGACTCGCTGTACAACGTGGTGAAGTCGTTCACCAACTGGGGCGGGTTCGATCCGGAGCTCGGCTTCTGGGAGCCGCCGACGGTGCTCAACACCGTGACGGCGATGCTGTTCGCGGCGTGCTGTATCGCGATCGGCTACATCGCCTTGACCGCGCCGAAGCGCCCGCGCGTCGCGCAACTCGCGTTCCTCGTGGTCGCGGCGTTCCTGTTGACCAACAAGGTGTGGAGCCCGCAGTTCTCGCTGTGGCTCGTGCCGTTGGCCGTGCTGGCGCTACCGCATCGCCGAATCCTGTTGGCGTGGATGACGATCGATGCGCTCGTGTGGATACCGCGCATGCTCTACCTCTACGGCGAGGCCAACAAGGGCCTGCCCGAGCAGTGGTTCACCACCACGGTGCTACTGCGCGACATCGCTGTGATCGTGCTGTGTGCGTTGGTGATCCGGCAGATCTACCGACCGGAATTGGACCTGGTCCGGTGGGGCGGGCGCATCGATGACCCGACCGGCGGCGTGTTCGACGGCGCACCCGACAACCCGCCGCGCTGGCTGCCTGATTGGCTTCGGCCATCCGCGGGCCGCGTGCGGATCGAACCCAGGCCCGATCCCGAACCCGAGCCCGCCTCGGCGGGTACTCAGCCCTGATACGGCGGATAGTACTGCGGCGCAACGGGATTGCGCTTCGCCTGGATCCACGCGGTCGTCGACGGCAGTAACACCAGCACGAGCGTCGCGATCGGGAAGATCAGGCCGAGCACGGCATATCCGTTACCGCCGCCGTAGGTCTCGTAGCGGGCCATGACGGCGGCACTCAGGCCGAGGTTCAGCAGGCTGCCCAGCATGGTGATGGCGCACCCCGAGACGACGAGCCAGCGCCCGATCATCTTGCGTTGCATCAGCGTTATCGTCCCGCCCAGGAGCAGCAGTCCGGCCACGATGCTCGCGAACACCCCGAGGATCAGCACGGCGAACACTCCGCCGGAGACGTCTGACACGGACTCGAACGCCGAGTCGTTGCTGAGCGCGATGAGCCCGATCAGGCCGAGCAGACCACCGCCGAGGTTCGCCAACGTGCCGAGCCCGGCCAGCACGATCGCGGTGATCGCGGTGCCGCCACTCGGTGAGGCAGGTTGCATGGGTTGGTACTGGTAGGCGCCCGGATAGCCGGGCTGTTGAGGATAGCCCTGCTGCTGGTAGTTGGGCTGCTGCTGGGGATAGCCGGGCTGCTGGGGATAGCCGGGCTGCCCGGGGTATCCCTGGCCGTAGGGCCCGTTCGGATAGTTCACGCAACCGCCTCGGCTAGATGGACCTGCATGGACAAGGAATTCAGCCTAACGCCAGACGGCAGCCCCGGACAGCACCGATTTCGCAGTTCAGGGCGTGTTCAGGTAGCCTGGGCCGGTTGCCGACGCAGGCGACCCTCCTGCCACGGAACACGCCGTGGCCGCGACGACCATAGGAGGTGATGAGGTTCTAATGCGTCCATACGAAATCATGGTCATTCTCGACCCCACACTTGACGAGCGCACCGTAGCTCCCTCGCTGGAGACGTTCCTGAACGTCGTCCGCAAGGACGGCGGGACTGTCGACAAGGTCGACATCTGGGGCCGTCGCCGGCTGGCGTACGAGATCGCCAAGCATGCCGAGGGCATCTACGCCGTCGTCGACGTCAAGGCTGAGCCGGCCACCGTGTCCGAGCTCGACCGTCAGCTCAACCTGAACGAGTCGGTGCTGCGGACCAAGGTGCTGCGGACCGACAAGCACTAGGCGAAGCGCTGCAGCCTGTCATGCAGGTTGCGTAGGCTCGCGCCCAACTGTCCGTCCACTCAGGAGGATCTCGTGGCTGGTGACACCACCATCACCGTTGTCGGAAACCTGACCGCCGACCCGGAACTGCGATTCACGCCGTCCGGCGCTGCCGTCGCCAACTTCACCGTTGCGTCGACGCCGCGCATCTACGACCGCCAGAGCGGTGAGTGGAAGGACGGCGAGGCCCTGTTCCTGCGGTGCAACATCTGGCGTGAGGCCGCCGAAAATGTGGCCGAAAGCCTGACCCGCGGTTCGCGGGTGATCGTCACCGGGCGGCTCAAGCAGCGTTCCTTCGAAACCCGCGAGGGTGAGAAGCGCACCGTTGTCGAGGTCGAGGTCGACGAGATCGGTCCGTCCCTGCGTTACGCCACGGCCAAGGTCAACAAGGCCAGCCGTAGCGGCGGCGGGGGTGGCGGCGGCTTCGGCGGTGGCGGCGGCGGTGGGTCGCGCCAGTCCGAGCCCAAGGACGATCCATGGGGCAGCGCCCCGGCGTCGGGCTCGTTCAGCGGGGCCGACGACGAGCCGCCCTTCTGATCAACAACGAATTTTTTTGCAAGGAAGAGATAACCAATGGCCAAGACCAACAAGCGTCGGCCGGCACCGGAAAAGCCGGTCAAGACCCGTAAGTGCGTGTTCTGCTCCAAGAAGGGCAAGGGGCAGGTCATCGACTACAAGGACACCGCACTGCTGCGTACCTACATCAGCGAGCGCGGCAAGATCCGTGCCCGCCGGGTGACCGGTAACTGTGTCCAGCATCAGCGCGACGTCGCCGTCGCGGTCAAGAATGCCCGTGAGGTGGCTCTGCTGCCGTTCGGCTCGTCGACGCGCTAGAGCCAGGAACGGAGAGACAAATGAAGCTGATTCTCACCGCTGAGGTGGAGCACCTGGGTGTCGCAGGCGACACCGTCGAGGTCAAGGACGGCTACGGCCGTAACTACCTCCTGCCCCGTGGGCTGGCGATCGTGGCGTCGCGTGGCGCCGAGCGCCAGGCCGACGAGATCCGCCGGGCCCGCGAGTCCAAGGCCATCCGTGGCCTCGAGCACGCCAACGAGCTCAAGACCGCGCTCGAGAACCTCGGCGAGGTGTCGCTGCCCGTCAACGCCGCTGCCGATACCGGCAAGCTGTTCGGTTCGGTCACCGCGGCTGATGTCGTGTCGGTGATCAAGAAGGCCGGCGGGCCCAATCTCGACAAGCGGACCGTGCAGCTGCCCAAGGCGCACATCAAGTCCGTCGGCACGCATCCGGTGACCGTGAAGCTGCACACTGGCGTCGAAGCCAAGGTGTCGCTGAACGTCGTGGCTGAGTGAGTAGCGGGCCAGTCGCCGCGTAGTACCGCCAGCGTTGATACGCCCGGGTGAGGACCTTAGCCTCCTTACCCGGGCGTTGCTGTCCCGGCTGGCGAACACTGTGCGTAAAAACCTCGACAGCGAAGCTAACCGACTGTTAACCCAGGCGGCCCTTCCGCGAAACACAACACGCCCGAGACGGCAACCAGCAGCGACACGCCGAGGAACTTCCCATCCACAGTGATCCACCGGGTCTCTGGCATCCTGACCTCGGAAAACAGTGGATCACAACGCGGTAATCCACAGGTTCTCCCCAACGAGTCAACACGCCTGCCCACAGATATCCCCATGCCATCCACAGGTTCATCAACAGGCCGACTTTTGGAGGCCTCCAGCAACGCCTAACGTGTTGCGTCGCGGCGCCATTTCGACGACTTGTCAGCGCCCTGTTTTACAGTTGCAGTACCGATTCGAATACACGTTCGAGCTTGTCGGCCGGGCAGGTCTCGTGAGGGGGTGGGTAGTCCGTTGGCTGTCGTGGACGACCTGGGACATCCGGATGGGCATGCCGGTATGGATGGGCCGCCGCCAAGCGAGGAATTCGGTCGCCAGCCCCCGCAGGACATGGCCGCCGAACAAGCCGTCCTCGGCGGCATGCTCCTTTCGAAGGATGCCATCGCCGATGTGCTCGAGCGGCTGCGTCCCGGCGACTTCTACCGTCCCGCCCACCAGAACGTCTACGACGCGATCCTCGACCTCTACGGGCGTGGCGAGCCCGCCGACGCCGTCACCGTGGCCGCCGAGCTCGACCGCCGCGGCCTGCTGCGCCGCATCGGCGGGGCGCCCTATCTGCACACCCTGATCTCCACCGTGCCCACCGCCGCGAACGCCGGCTTCTACGCGGGCATCGTGGCCGAGAAGTCACTGCTGCGCCGGCTCGTCGAGGCCGGCACGCGCGTCGTCCAGTACGGCTACGCCGGGGCCGACGGCGCCGACGTCACCGAGGTGGTCGACCGCGCGCAGGCCGAGATCTACGACGTCACCGAACGCCGCGCCTCCGAGGACTTCGTGCCCCTCGAGGACCTCCTGCAGCCGACGATGGACGAGATCGACGCCATCGCCTCCCAAGGCGGTATCGCCCGCGGTGTCCCCACCGGCTTCACCGAACTCGACGAGATCACCAACGGACTCCACGCCGGCCAGATGATCATCATCGCCGCGCGGCCGGGTGTGGGGAAATCGACTCTGGGACTTGACTTTATGCGGTCCTGCTCGATCAAGCACCGGATGGCCAGCGTCATCTTCTCGCTCGAAATGAGCAAGTCCGAGATCGTCATGCGGCTGCTGTCGGCCGAGGCGAAAATCAAGCTGGGCGATATGCGTTCGGGTCGTATGAGCGACGACGACTGGACCCGTCTCGCTCGCCGCATGAGCGAGATCAGCGAGGCGCCGCTCTACATCGATGACTCGCCGAACTTGACCATGATGGAAATCCGCGCAAAGGGCCGACGGCTGGCTCAGAAAGCGGATCTACGTCTCGTAGTGGTCGACTATATGCAGCTGATGAGCTCTGGAAAGAAATACGAATCTCGACAGCAAGAAGTGTCGGACTTTTCGCGTAGCCTGAAATTGATGGCGAAAGAATTGGATGTCCCGGTCGTGGCAATCAGCCAGCTCAACCGTGGCCCGGAACAACGTACCGACAAGCGCCCTCAAGTCTCTGACCTGCGTGAAAGTGGTAGCCTGGAACAGGATGCGGATATGGTCATGCTCTTGCATCGGCCCGACGCAATTGACCGCGACGACCCCCGCGGCGGTGAAGCCGATATTATTTTGGGCAAGCACCGAAATGGCCCGACGGCGAATATCACCGTCGCGCACCAGCTGCATTTTTCGCGGTTTACGAATATGGCGCGATAAATCTCGCCGCCGCCGTCACTGTAGATTCTCATTCGCGGGGTCATATTCTCAAGTGGGCTGTCATCCGCTTGTCATTTGGACACTGAAGTGAGATCACGGGCTTTGCCTGTGGCTGAAGGCGTGGTGCCTGTACGCGGCGACCACACGGCCGGTCCTTCATCTTGCGCAGTCGTATGGGTTAGATGGGGGTTAGTCCAGTCTTGCGGAGCACGCGGCCGTGATTCTGTTTGTCCCGCAATAGCTTTAGCGACTTTCTGAGCAGTAGGCGGGTTTCATGGGGCTGGATCACGGCGTCGATGTAGCCGCGTTCTGCGGCGATCCAGGGTGTTGCCATAGTGGTGTTGTAGCCGGCGATGAAGTCGGCCTTGATCTTCTGTACTTCGGGAGCGGTGGGGTCCGGGAACCGTTTGACCAGGAGATGGGCGGCGCCTTCAGCTCCGATGACGGCTATTTGGGCTGTGGGCCAGGCGTAGTTGAGGTCAGCGGCGAGCTGCTTGGATCCCATCACGGCGTGCGCGCCGCCGTAGGACTTGCGGATGGTCACGGTCACTTTCGGGACATCGGCTTCCCCGACCGCGAAGAGGAATCGCCCGCCGCGTTTGATGATGCCGCTTTTCTCCTGCGCGGCGCCGGGTAGGAATCCTGGCGTGTCGACGACGAATACCAGGGGCGTGTTGAGTGCGTGGCAGAACCGGACGAACCGCGCGGCCTTATCGGAAGCCTCGTTGTCGATGGCCCCAGACATATGTATTGGCTGGTTGGCGATCACGCCGACCGGGTGCCCATCGATGCGGGCGTAGCCGGTGATGATGGCGAGCCCGGCCTGGCCGCCGACTTCCAGGAAGTCGCCGTCATCGAAGATGCGCAGCAAGATTTCGTGCATGTCGTAGGCGGTGTTGTCGGCGTCGGGGACGATGGTGTCCAGTTCCAGGTCGTAGGAGGTGATCTCGGGTTCAAGGCCCGGGTTCACGATCGGTGCCTCGTCGAAGCAGTTCGACGGAAGAAAGGCCAGGAAGTCTCGGACGTACTGAAATGCCGCGGCCTCTGACTCCACGACCTGATGGATGTTTCCGTAGCGCGCTTGCGCGTCGGCGCCGCCGAGCTCGTCGAAGGTGATGACTTCGCCGGTGATGTCTTTGATGATGTCGGGGCCGGTGACAAACATGTATCCCTGGTCGCGGACGGCCACGATGAGGTCGGTCTGAATCGGCGAATACACCGCCCCGCCAGCACATTTACCCACGATCAGCGAGATTTGTGGCACCAAACCGGACAGCATCTCGTGGCGGTAACCCAACTCGGCGTACCACGCCAACGATGTCGCCGCGTCTTGGATGCGGGCACCGCCGGAGTCGTTGATGCCGATGATCGGGCACGCGGACCGCGCGCACCATTCCATGAGTTTGGCGACCTTGCGGCCAAACATCTCGCCGACGCTGCCGCCGAAGACAGTCTGGTCGTGCGAGAACACTCCCACGGGTCGTCCCGCAATGGTCCCGTAGCCGGTGACGACGCCGTCGCTGTATAGGGCGTTGGGATCTCCCGGTGTGCGGACGAGGGCGCCGATCTCCAGGAAACTGCCGGGGTCGAGCAGCGCCAGGACCCTGGACCGAGCGCTCGGAACACCCTTGGCGTCGCGCTTTGCTGCAGCCTGTGCTCCACCCGGCTCCTGCGCTGTGCGTAGCCGCATGCGCAGTTCCGCGAGCTTCCGATCGGTAGAGCCGGTCACATCGTCCTCCCACTGTCACGGCAGATCTAAGCTAGATAGTGGAAATATCCACTGGAGGATAGTGAAGCTATCCACCAGGTGCTGTCAACCCAGCAGTGGAAGGGGCTTAGTGCGCATCTCTGAGCTTGCCGAGCAGTCAGGCGTAACGGTGGCGACCATCAAGTACTACGTGCGTGAGGGTCTGCTGCCGCCCGGAAACAAGATGGGTGAGAGGCGCGCGGAATATGGCGACCGGCATGTGGCACGACTGCGACTATTGCGCGTGTTGCGCGAGGTCGGTGACATACCGGTATCTGATCTCAAGCAAGTGGTGGATGCGATTGACAACGAATCGCTGTCGACGCACGAAATGAACGGAGCCGCTTACGACGCACTGGTGCGCACACCGGGCGCGGTGAACGCAGAAATGCGGGCGCTCGCTACGCAGGTAGTGCAGGAAGCCGGCTGGACACGCGTGCGTCCGGAATCACCAGCGATCGACCATCTTGCGGGTCTGCTCGGGGTAGTCCTCGATTTGAGTGCGATGTTCGACATGAACCACGCGGCAACATATTTGGGACTCATCGACGCCCTCGCCGCGTATGAGGTCGGCAGGCTGAATACGGCCGAGCGCATAGAGGACCGCGATGCGGTTGTGCAACAAATGGTGATAGGCCAGGTCGTATTCGGCCAGCTGCTACTGAGCCTGCGCCGTATCGCGCACGAACACCACAGCGCCCTCAGATTCTTCGACGAACCTCCGGCGGGCACACATCCCGACTAACGCGAAGACCCGCCCCAGGTCGGCTGGCTCAGACTCGCGCCGAAGGCTTTCCCAACCCGCTGAAAAGAACCACGGGCATGAGGTCCAGGCTAGGTGGTAGCCCGGTCCGTGGTGACCTGCTCACGAAGGAACGGAATCAATAACTCGCTGAGGCGCTCTGGCGCCTGCAGGTGCGGCCAGTGGCCCGCTCGGTCGATCATGTGCACGCTCGCGTTCGGCAGCGATTCGCGGTTGCGATCAGCGAACTTTGTCGGCAGATAAGGATCGTCAGCGCCGAAGATCACGATCGACTGCCACTGCGTGGTAAACAAGCGCACCTGCGGCAATTGGGCGGTCTGAGTCTCCATATCAGTCGCACGGTAAAGCGCGAGGATAGCTCTGCGGCTGTGACGATCAAAGTTGCGCCACATCACCTCGAGATCGGCAGTCGGCAGAGCTTGCAGTGCGCGCTTAAAGCCCCACTCGTTGGCGATCGCCATGAAGGCTTCTCCTGCCAGCGGTGTGCGGTAGAGCCGCGCCATCCCATGCCAACGCATGCCGCGCATGAGTCCGGCATTGATCAGCGACAGTGACCCCACACGCATCGGGTCATACAGCGATGCAAACATCGCCCATGACCCGCCGAAGTCGTGGCCCACGAAATGCGCGCGTTCCACACCCAGCGCGTCAAGCTGCTTGACCAAGTGCACGCCGATGTTCGGTACGTCGTAGATGAAGTGACGCGGGTGGGGCTTGTCAGCTTGACCGAAACCGGGAATGTCCGGGGCGATCGCACGAACAAACTTGCCCGTCTCGCAGACCAACTTCGTGAACTCACCACCGCAGCCGGGGCTCCCATGCACAAAAACGACTGCTTCACGCCCATCTGGATCGCCGGCCTCAATCACCGGTGAACGAAGACCGTCGACCACGACAGTCAAGCTGCGGACATCGACCATCCCGCCACCTTAGTGAGCTACTGGGACAGCACCTTTGCGGTGGCGTGAACTGTAATAACGGCCGCGTCTTTCTGCCTCCGATCGACGGGACAATCGAGACGACATCACCTGCCACCCCGCAGCAGGTGCGGACGCAACGAACGAATACGAGCAGCTCTTGCGCAGGATGCGAA
This sequence comes from Mycolicibacterium wolinskyi, assembly GCF_002101965.1. Lineage (GTDB taxonomy): Bacteria > Actinomycetota > Actinomycetes > Mycobacteriales > Mycobacteriaceae > Mycobacterium > Mycobacterium wolinskyi. The sequence continues at coordinate 36,338 of NZ_LQQA01000008.1, read as the reverse complement.
CGGACTGGATCGACTTCGCCACCACAGCGCGCCCAAGTGGACCCCTTCCGAACCGTCCGGGACCCGCACCACACGCGTCTACAACAGGAGACGTCCGTTTAGCCGTACCCTGAAGAACTCTCCCGCCTTCTCTAGTTCGAACTACAGATTCGAAGCGCTAAAAATCCTCAGCTGACAACGTCGTACGCCCACTCCACATATGGGGTTGCCCGAATATGGGTCCAGCAACTCGCCTTGGCGCAGATCGGTTCGAGCCCATGGCAGAAATGACACGGGGTTGAGACTACTTGCAGATGACGCGAGGTGAGACGTGCTGAATCGCCGCAGCTCAGCAGGATCGCAAATGACACTCAATTTGAGAATCGACAGCTGTCTTGGCGGCCATCGGGCCGGTCGATCGCACACCGGTTGTTGAGTGACCGACGACGGAGTTCGGTGAGCTGCATAGCCGGAGGAACGTAGGCCTGGTCCAATGTGCCGACGTCGCTGCCCGGCGGGACAATCTCGTCGATGCGATCGAGCACGTCGTCGGTCAGTACCACGTCGAGGCCCGAGAGCAAGTCCTCAAGTTGCTCCATGGTGCGCGCTCCCAGAATGGCGCTGGACACCCCGGGATGACTGATCGCAAACGCCATGGCCATGTGCGGCATCGACAGACCAGCCGCGTCGGCCAGTGCGATGAGCTGTTCCATCGAGACGACGTTGGGAAGTTCCTCGTGGCGCAGCGGGCGGAGACAAGGTGGGCGATCACGGGTCGAAGACTCGAACTCACGGGCTGCGACAACGTACCGCACCGAGACCGCATACGAGAACGGCGCGTCTGTTAACACCCAATCACATTCGTGGATGTAGTTCTAAAATCCCGGCATGCCGTTGAACAGCGGGGACACCTTTGCGGGCTACCGGATTATCCGGCTACTGGGGTCCGGTGGCATGGGCGAGGTGTACCTCGCCCAACATCCCAGGCTGCCCCGGCGCGACGCGCTTAAGCTTCTTCCCCGCGACTGGTCCAACGATCACGGATACAGGGCTCGCTTCATTCGAGAAGCGGACCTGGCGTCCACGCTGTGGCATCCCGGTATCGTCGGTGTCCACGACCGTGGCGAGCATGACGGGCAATTGTGGATTTCGATGGACTTCGTCGACGGCAAAGACCTCGGACGCGTGTTGACCAAGCGATATCCAGCCGGAATGCCGTACGAACACGTTGTCGAGATAGTGAACGCTCTTGCTGGCGCGCTTGACTACGCGCACAAGCAAGGCCTGCTGCACCGGGACATCAAGCCAGCCAACATTATGCTCACCAACGCAGACTCAAGCGACGAAAAGCGCGTGGTTCTAGCGGATTTCGGCATCGCCCGCAGCGTTGATGACATAAGCGGGCTAACAACGACGAATACGGCGGTCGGGACCGTCGCTTACGCAGCGCCTGAGCAACTCATGGGGGAGGAAACCGACGGGCGTGCCGATCTTTACGCGCTGGCCGCCACCACGTATCACCTGCTGACCGGAACACAGCCCTTCCCGCACTCCAACCCCGCGGTGGTCATCAGCCACCACCTCAACTCGCCCCCACCGTCACTCTCGGCTAATCGCCCTGAATTGGCGGCACTGGATGAGGTGTTGGCTGAAGGACTAGCCAAGAAGCCGGAGGACCGTTTCCAACGGGTCACCGACTTCGCACGTGCGCTCTCCGGTCTGTCGCCGGCCGGAGGCGCCTCGCACCCGACAAGGCCAGCTTTATGTTCCCAGCGCTCTGAATCAATACCCCTTCATGAATCACCACCCGAATCCGGGGCATTGACAAAGCAGGGTGCGTTCACACGCAGGAAGTACGGGTTCATAGGTGTGGCAGCAACTATCGTCATTGGATCCGTGGTCGCCACGGCGGTTCTTTGGCGCCCGTGGCAAGAACCACGAACCGCTACATCTCAGGGCGTGCAAGCGGGCCTTCCGTCCAGCCAGCCCATTCCCACCCATGCTCCGACGGTTGCTGGCCCGGCGACTTCGGAACTCCCTTCCAACTTTCCGGATGTTTTGCCCACCAATTCAGGTTGCCGCGGGGACGTCGTTGATCAAAAAGACATCGAGCACAAGTTCTTGGGGCCTATCCGCATCTTCCTGACACTTTCGGGCACCGGATTCGACAAGGTCGGCTGTGTCGCGCCAGTCGCTGTGTCGGGAAAAGTCCTCGAAGCGATACACATTCGAGTGACGAACCACTTCGGATTCCCGAGCCCAGCCACCGACACAACCGGCAATACATTCGTCACCTACAACCCGGGTAGATACGACGGTGTGCTCGTACTCGTTCCGACCCGCGACGGGTTCGCAGATATCGGATGGGAATCCACTTCGACACCAAGCTATCCCAGCTACTGGGGTCGTTACGCGATCTATTACGCCGAACTGGTGGGCCCCGGACCTGACGGCCAGTACACGATCCGACAGTCCAGCAACGATTGCAACCCCAGCTGCGCTGAAGGCACCACCACTTACGAAGATCTGCGATGGAACGGAGCAGACTACGTGGCGGCAAACCCGCCCGATCCTCATGCAAACCCGCCTTCCAGCCAAGCGATTCCAACTTCGCCACCGTCTGTAAATCTTGAGTCCGCATGCTCAAACCCGGAGTGGCGTGAAGCGAACGGAGCAGAAGGCGACAGACTATGCGGCGCGCCCTACCCATTTCGCTAGCCGCACAGCCGGGAACAGCCTCTCTGACAGTCTCGCTCGGCACATTTGATCATGACCGAACGATCAGGAACCCTATTGCGGCAGAAAATGATACGGTGTCATCGGCGACGGCTGTACATCCGCGACCGGATGGTGAGCTACCTAAGATCGGAGGGTTCACATGCCTGCCCAACTACTTGACAGTCGAGTCTGACGGCTTTGTTCTGCTGCCAGGCACTGCGACTGTCACTATATGGCGGGGGACCGGGTCACTGGGGATGTCAAATGCTGTGTGTTGCATCAGTGAGGTCAAGTGCGGCGGCGGTCCCTTCGGAAATGCTTTGTGCCGCAACGCGATTAGGAATCCGATGCGTATGTCATTGCCTTGGTATGTTGCGGCCTGCTTGAGGTAAGCTGACTTGTCGTTCATCGGCACTTGAGTGTCGTCGACCTTCATCTCTATGTGAATGGCGAACTCGCCGAATTTCAGGCGCAGATCAACCCGCCCGCCGCCCACATGCGACACTTCATACTCGGCGCGCGCACCGAGAGCAGCAACGAGGTAGTTGTACAGATCTTCCTGAATTGCGCTTTCAACCGCCGATGGGTCGAACAAGTACGGATAGTGACCAGACTCGCCAGCGGTTCGACTGACGACAAAGTTGAGCACAAGTCGAAGGACTTCGTCGACTACAGGGATCACCTCGCCCCTGTAGTCCGGACATTCTTTAAACTTTTCCCGAATGCCGTCGTAGACCTCCCGCTGAACCATGTTCAAATGGGCACGGCCAGCGTCGACGTGCTCCATGCCAACTGCGAGCGCTGCCAACGTATCCGGGGAGATCTGCCTCAAGAGAGCTTCATCGGGTGATCCGGCTACTACCAACTGACTTATTGATGCGGGAAGCGGCGGTGCCGAAGCGCCGCCAGGAGTTTTTCCCGGCAACTCACCACCCCTGGCAGCGCGCCGAGCAGCGTCGATTACTTGCCGCGCCGCCATTAGCTGTTCCTCTAGCCCTTGATCGGGTTCGACCTCAACACGACCTTCGAGAATGTCGGCGTGCTGTTCAAGGTTGCTGAGATGTCCAGCCTTGCTAGCGAACCCGCCTTCGATGACCGGGTGGATGAGCTTTTGGACACCGCCGACGTCGAGATCTGAATAATGGGTTTCAAACGAACGGCTATGGAGATAGACGTTTAAGAGATCGCGGACTATAACTTCGGCCTGGTAGAAAGCGTCTTTAGTGAACTCGGTGCGCAGGCGGTCCAGATCGTCCATAACACCAGTCCAGGCGGCGAGGACTGCTCGCGTGCGGTCCCCGTACCAGTGGTCCAATCCAGCAGTGTCAGTTGTAAATTTGCGGATTCGAGTGCGGACTTCCTCGATCGCGCTCGGCGAAAGCGCCGCACCATGCAACGCCCTTAATGGCGTCTCCTCAACGATGGCAGCGACGAGTTGTCGCAGGGCTGAAAGTACTTGGCGCATGACCGCCGCGTCAGCCCTATCATGAGTGGTCGCTGCCACGTCTAGGTAGCGATCGGCGTCGTCAAGGTGTGGAGCCATGTCGATAATGGTGTTGGCGCGCAGCGCGCGCAGTATCGACATCATCGCTAAGGCCCAGACCGCATCGGGCTCTACCGCACCAGCGAATTCTGAGTTTGACGATTCTGTAGGATCGAGCCCGGCGAGGTCACGAATTCGAACTGCGAGCACGTCAGCTTCCGGCCAAATATCCGCCGCGACGCTGACCGACCGTACGGCTGCTCGAGCGATCGGCAGGTTCATCGGAGCGTCGAATCGATCAAGAAGCGCGAGCAGCCCAAAGTGTGAGCCGTATCCAGAAGCGACGACCTTTGTGAGGACTTCGAGGGCGTCAGCTGCAACAAGGTCTGCAGCCTTATCGCGTTGGGCATCGTTAAGAATCGATTCGACGATCGAGGGAAGGGTTGTGGCCAGGAGCTTACCGGTGGCGCGGATCGCGCCCTTTGCCGCAGTCAGAGCGTCAAGAGACTCGCGCATCAACGTCGGTTCTCTTGTCGCCATGACGGATTCAGCTATTGCGATGAGGGCAGCCACCGCGTGCTCGTGGGGTGTATCTCCGGCGTCGCGCGCGGCCAAGTGCGCTAGAAGTGGCAAAGCAGGTTTTCCCGCAAGCGATACTGCATCTTGCGTGATTCGACCCCACCCACCCACTACGTCAATAGCGTCTTCCGGGAATGGGTGGCCCGCCGACATCTCAGCAAGCGTTGTCAAAGCGTCGGCGAGCGTGATGTTCTCGTGTGCGTTCAATCCCCTCCTTTCTACCTAGGGTGAGGATTGCTTTGTGCGCAGTCACCACTCGGTCAGGCTCTCCTACCAGACATAGTTGTCGCCGGTCGCGATGCGTCGACTAGCTTCGGGAAGTAAGTCAAGAAGTGGCCCTGTGTTTCGAGTGGCCACAAATATCTGCATCGGAGCGTTTTCGGCGACCTCGATGAGTGCGGCAATCATGGTGGCGAGGTCTCCATCCGGGATCTCCTCTGCGGCCGGCGAGTCGAGCAAAAGCAGACCTGGATGTCGGCCAAGTCCTGCCACGTAGCCGTGCCGGATCAGGGCGATCACTGTCGCCACCTTTACCCGGAGTTGCTCGCCAGGAGTGAGAGCACCATAGGTCGCCGGATCACCGCCCTTGAGGAGCTTCATATTGGCCGCGCCATCCAATTTCACGTCGTTGAGGCTGTCACCGCCGAAGCTAATGGTTAGGCGTTCGATATCGGCGGAGATCGCCGCTAGCAGGGGGTCCTGGCCGTCTTTTACCCATCTTTTCAGGACAGTCTCGGCTGCTGTGGCAACTGCAAGCTGGATGGGATCGACGGGTGGTCCAGTTGTCGCTGGGACTGGCTGCGCAAGGGCATCAGCAGCGCCTTCAGCTCTGGCGATATCCAGCTCCAACCTCTGTCGTTCCTGTGCTGCAGTAAGCAAAGTTGCGTCGAAGGCAGCTTCTGCGGTGGCTGTCTCACGTGCTTCGGCGAGTTCTGCCAGCTGTTCTTGCAGCGCAGATATTGCCGCATCGGTGTCTTCCAGCGCCTGCTTCAGCGCATCGATTTCGTCGCGAGGCGGCGGATCAGGATCTTCCGCGTCCGTATCCGCCGACGGCGATGCGTCGGCCGTGGACGCGGCCTCGACGGTCGCTTGCACATCTTCAAGATGGAGGTCGTTGGTGCAGACGGAGCACTTGTGTGAGTCGGCCTCCGCCGCTCGACGTTCCTCAGTCACGGCCGCGGTGCACCGTGGGCACACGGTCGGTTCCATCTGGTGGAAGAACTTCGTGAGAAGAGCGTCCTCGTAGTCTGTGTGCTGTCGAGCGTGGGCCGCCTTCAATTGCTGCGAAATAGATTGTCTTGCAGCCGATTGCTGTAGCTCTTGAAGCTCGATACGGTTTATCTCTAGAGCCAATTGACTTGCGCGGGCACTTGCTGCCGTAATCTTCACGAGGTCGGGAGTTCCCGACGGTAACGCAGAAATCCGCGATCGGAGACTCTGCACCTTTGACTGCGCTTCTAACCGCGACGCCGCGACTGCGTCCCTTGCGGTCTTCGTACGCTCCTCGGCGGTCATCTGTTCAGCGTTTAGGGTTCCGGCCACTGTTGATGCTGCTGCAAGTACAGGTACCCAGTCCGTACCGATGAACATCTGCATCAACCGTACGCTGAGAGTCGGTTCCTTGCCGATGATCGAAGCGAGGTACTTCGGCCGCACCCAAAGTGCGTTCGTATACGCCGGCCACTGATGCGAGGTGGGTTTTCCCGACTGCGACACCGTGATGGGATCAAGCCTGAGTCTGTTGAGAATGACCGAGTTCATAGCGTCTTCGAAGGAGTCTCGATCAAAGGTTGCCAGCACGTTGCCGGCCGCGCCGTCAGCGGCGAGGAGTGACACCGTTCCTGTCGTGGCATGGCCATCCGCAGCGTCGAATTGGACGCGTAAGGTCTCATGGCCGACGTTCCAGTCAACCTCGACGTGCTGAATCCATCGCTGCACATCGGGAGAGAATTCAGAGCAACGCCCCGACAGCGACCACAACAGTACGTTCAAAACTGATGACTTGCCGCGGAGGTTTCGTTCAGATCCCAATCCGTTTACCCCGTCTTGGGGAAGCCACTCGAAGTGAAACGGGACTAGAGCTCGTCGGATGAGTTTGTCTTCTCGTTCGTCGGCTGTGTCCGTGTCGCCGGAAGTCTTGTCTGGCAGCGATTGAGGAAGAGCCGGTGCTAGATTCGTGGTGGTGGGTCTTGGCGCGACATCGAGTTCCCTTGGATCGGCCATCTCTTCAAGTGGGAAACCCTCGGCACCGGGATGGTCTGGCGCGAGGCGCTTTGTGCCGCTGAACATCACGCGTTTCGCACGAAGGCGGACGGGGAGTCCCTTCGACGACGACGTGGGGATGCCGAGTTCGTTGAGCACGTCGTCCACAACCTCGACTCCGAGGTCGATCGGATCCTTCTTCTTCCGGCCGAGTGTCTTCACGATCTCCTCGGCGAGGTCACTCATTCCCCATCTCCTTCGAGACCGCCGTTGCTCTGTGTTGTCATCGCTTGCAGTCGCACCCGCACACCATCAGCGATCGACGCGATTCGCAGCCCTAACTCCGTGCCGGCATATGTTGCCTGCTCGTACTGACGTTCCTTCAGTTTCGAGCCAACCGTGTCTCCGGCGACGAGCGACACGAGTTCGGCCTGGCGCACATACCAGCCCAATACAGGATCTGTGGCGAGTTCGGCGACGGAGGCCGCGCCTCGCGCTGTGAGGAACAAGCTGTTTCGTTGGCTCTTGGATCCTGGTTCACCGCTGCGGCGGAATATCGCGAGCCCGTATGTTTCCAGTAGTGCCACTGCGTCATCGATTGCCTCGTATGCGCCGTAGAGCCAACGCGGGGTGGGGTACCAGCGGAGGTCAGGTTCAGGATCGTCCAACAGTGCTTGCGCAGTCTTGAGGTAAGAGTCCGTAATAGCCCCATTCTCAACCTGGGTGATCAACTCATCAGCGAGATAGTCCGGATTTCGCATCCAGAAGTCCATCGCCTGCAATCGAAGTTCGCTTCGAACTGCCTTAACCGCGAGATCGGGGTCGCTGTCGACAGCAGCTTCGCCGCAGCTGTCTAGGAGCACGAGCAGTCTGATTGCGTGTTGTGTTCGTGTGTGAGAGGGACGTGCGCTCGTAGCTGCCGGGTCGACCGTCATTGACACCCCCTTCGTCAGAGCCTGTAGGTGAGTCGGCCGAGCCGTCGAGACGAGAGCGAAACCGCGCCAAGCACCTCGCTGACGTTCACGACGATATATGAAACAAGGAGGTCCGATCGGGCAGTGGTGGGTATTGCGCGAGTCGCCGGAAAGCTTGTTAGCGCTTCTGTTGGAGCCGCGCTTCAACGCCCTACCGATTGTCGGAGTAGCTCCTTAAGATCGTGCTTTCAGCTATCGAGACTGCTCAGCCTGAAAGGCGGCGAAGCGCATGCCGAAGCCGAAGAATGTTCTGAGGGACGTACATCTGGAAGTGGAGAGAGCGAAGGCGCCACGAATCTGCTCTGCTCATAAGACCGGAGCACACTCCCATAGGATCCAGCCGGGACAATTGTGCCTTGTCGTCACAGAGCAACGGATCAAGAAGAACTACTGCGCCTCGGGCGCGGCCGCGGTCTTGGATCTCGCCGCCACCGAACTTTCGGACCTGCAATCTCACTTGGTTGTGCTGCGTCAACAACTCAGCATCTGACGACTCGCATAACCCGGATGTCAGTCCAAGACCAGCACGCTTGCAGCGAAGATTAACAAGCGGCCCTAGTACGTCGCCTTCGTCCCACGCACGTTGCTGGTAACTGACGGTGCCATCGTTGGCGGTGCCGGCGACTGTCCGGGCAAAATCGGCCGCTAGGCCGCAGATCGAGGTCGATGCACCACTCATCGTGGCGTTCGCGGAAGTAGAAACTGTGACCGTCGACCGTCCCGCGCCACTGTTCGGGTGCGAACCCGCCATGATTGTGCACAATGACCCCGGTGCACTCAGCAAGCCACGAATGAAGCTCGGCGTCCGCGGCCTGCTCGGCGGCGGTGATCTGCTGGCCTTCTGGCGATCGCCAGAGCGCCTCAATGCCGTTGCGCCACTCGTTGAATGCGCGGCCGCGATCTTCGGGTGTGCGTGCGCACACGCAGATAGGCCGCAGATGACACGTGAGGCCGCTGGCATAGCCGCAGGTCAGAGCGCCGCGCGGTAAGACACGAAGTTGGAGAATCGACAGCGCCGCGGGTGTCCTACACCAGGGTCACGCATTAGCGCCGGCAGCTTAGTCCATGCGGTTTGTTGGCGGTGCGGAAGTACGTGGCCCCCGCGCGCCGGGCAGCCGGTGGGCTGGAGCGGTTCGCTAATGGACGCCAAAGCGTTGGGTTCACTGCCGGCTGCGATTGCAGTCTCGGGCTGATCCTGGGCAGCTGGGAATTCGGGCGCCTCTGAACACCTTCGCCGCACTGTGCCCGTCTATCTGGCGTACGACAAGGCCGGAACCTGCCGCTGATCTGACCGCAATTCTTGGGCGCCGGCTCTGAGGAACTGGCCGCACCACTCATCGCCAACCTCGCCCGCCCACTTTGGAAGCTCTTTCGGCTCGTCGGGCGCCGAACTCAGGGCTAGATGCACCACAGGCCCAACGACAGGGCCGAACATGTTCTCAAACCAGGACATTTCATCTGAGTGATCCTCAGCTGATATCCATGGCTTCAAAGCGGTTGCCAGGTCTGCGGACCGGTCTGAGGCAAGATACTGGCCCACGGCCAGAATCGCGACCGAGCAGTTGTTGATGCCAGCGCCCTCTAGCGCCTTTGCCAACTCCTCTGATTGTCGTTCCCGTTCCACATCGACGAGATCCACGCTGGGTAAGGCCACTCGCCGATAGTCCGAGCGGAGCTGGCTGAGGAAACGCTGCGCTGACCTCGCGGCGTTGGCCCGTACATCGGATCTGTACGTTCGCAACAGCGGCATGGAGACCCGGTCCAGGCGGTCGGTCTGGTTGTCCATATCGGCGGCCGCCATCGACACAATTGAAGCGAGCACACGCCACCACAACACCGGGTCATACGTACTGCTCGGTGTCCAAACTTTGCCGGCCCGCATACGGCGGACCTGGGCGTCGAGTGTCCTATCTGGCGTCATCAGTGATTCCCATGATAGTCGTGAGGATGTCATCCAGCGCGGGGAGCCGACTCTTCAGCAGGCCGAGCTGGTCCTGATCGGCCTGGTTTACCTTGTTGGTCAGCGCGTCGGTCACAACGCGCAACACGAGAACGCCATCTCCTAGGCCTAGCGCACGCATCGCCGAAGCGATTCCGAACGTCTCCATATCGATCAAGACGTAGCCCTTCACGTTTTCCCTGCAGTGGGCCAGCGTCTCGCCGTACGTCCACTCACCAGCGTCGAAAATTGGCCCCTCAAGAGGGGTTCGCCTAGGCGTAGGAGCGTTCATTGCAGGCGGGATCTCGATGACCTTGTCCGTGGCCAGCACGTAGGCATCCGGAATGTTCAGAAGTTTTAGGCGCCCTGGCGCGCTCTCCGATCCGGTGGGAAGTTCGATCGACCCTAGCGGCGCTTGTTCACCTGGGTGCGTTCGCACGATCCACTTATTCTTCAACGTCACCGTCTCAGTGACCGCATCGACCGGCGTCTGCGCCACCGCGCCGATGACGACCGGCGGCCGCTCCTTGACCATCAGCTGATCGCCTCCCTGGCCGCTCGAGTCCGTCACGTGCTCGGGTTTGTTTTCGACGACCTGGCCGCGGGGGTCCTTCACGGATCCCAGCGACATATACGACACGCTCGAAACGCGGAAGATCTCGCCGGTCAGTTTCCCGTCGAGCGCTCCGCAGCAACCGTAAAAGATGTAGTAGTCCGCCGACGGCTGGTGATCTACAGCGTCGTCATACACGGCGCGAGTAAGCTCCGTCGCCGCGGTGACGTTGCCCTGTGCCCTCAGTGGTTTGTGCTCGATTTGGACAGTCCGGCCATCGGTCAGGGTGCCCATGATCAGTTCCTTGCCCAGGGCCGCCCGCCACAACGTCGGATCCGTCCGATTCGGATCGACGTACAACTCCAGAAGCGACTTGACCGCGGCGGCCTCGGTGTCAGTGAAGGTGAAAATCACCACGTCGAGATCTGCCACAGCAACAGCGTAGGCAACAAAGGCCTCTGAAGTTCCGCGATCTGGCGGATGCGAGGGACCGTTGCGCCCAAAGTGAGCCCTTCGCCGCGCAGTCGAGATCGGTTCGTGATGCAGGCTGTATCGCCGCCACGCTGGCTAGAAAAGTGCCATTGCTGCTTCCCGCCGGTGAAGCCGCCAGCGCTAAAGCCTGTGTAGACGGGGGACAGCGATGATGATCCGGCCGATGCCGCATCGCTGTCTAAAGTCGGGTAGCGACACCGCCGTGGATAAGTCGCGTTGCACTTGTCCACCGACACGCCGGTCTTGCTCTGGGCGAGTCTTAATGCTGCGGCGACGACCAATTTGCTTTAGGCCGTCTGAGGCGCTGCGCGCGGGCGTGCGCCGATGGCGCCCTCGTGCCGCTCGCCACACACGAGAATCCGCACTTGGGTGCTCATCGGACTTGACGGTGAGGGTTTGGAGACGATCGAAGATGCGCCTCCTCCGTTCTCGGTGGAGATGAGCAGGCTCGAGGTACTTGATGGGAGCGAAGATTGACACGCTCTCGCGACTCGCCGAAATGTTGTCAAAGTAGCCCAGGCGTGATTGTCAATCTTCGCTGCATCTCGACAGCCGCCGCTCGTCGGCCTTAAGGATTTCTCGGCGGCCGGCGATGGTGACGACAACCGACCGACCGATCTCTGGGAGCTATTTGTGGCGCATCTGTTGCTTTCAAAAATATTGGCTTGCAGACGAACTCGTAAACTCGCCGAATACAGGCGCGCTCATGCGTGGTGACGTCGACCGCCGAGGTCCACACCGTAATCAAGGGTCTGTGAACGCGACAGCGATACTGCGCAGCTCCTGAACGGCTTAACACGCCGGGTACTAGACGGGACACCTACGCGAAGTCACCCGAGAGCGGCGATCAACCTGCGAACTACCCGTGGCCAAGTCGCGGCCGTCGCGGACCCACAGCCTCGCATAACGCGACGTCCACTATTCGCGGTTACGGTCGTGACAGTCCGGCGCGACGCCGTGGAGCCTTGTTCCAGGCACATGACGTATGTTGCGCCGCTCTGCGGAACTCCGCGCCAGCATGCGAGATGGCCGGTGTGTTCATCGGTGCGTATCCATTGCCGGGGCAGCACCGGGCGATTGCCAAGATCCGCGGCGAACGCATGCGCTGAGTCGTATCGATTGGCAGGATCTATGGACATCGCCTTCTCGATCTTGTCGCGGACCCACCTCGGAACGTGCGGGGCCACATCCTGAAGTCGGGGTGGAACCAGCGTCGCAGCGCCCTGCATCCGCGCCAGCACCCCCACTCGGCCGGAAAGATCGATTGGCGGACACCCAGTCAACATCCAAAAAGCGGTCGCGCCGAGCGAGTAGATGTCGGATCGAGTCGTTGCCAGAGGTGTGGACCCGCCAGCGACCGCTATTGCGATTTCGGGTGCCACTGTTTCGGCGGTCGCTCCGGGCACCAACGCAAAGCCGGTGGACGGATCAATCGCCGCGGCGAATCCCCAATCGGCAACAACACATTCATGGTTGTCATTCAGGAACAAGTTTGCGGGCTTGATGTCGTTGTGTACCAGTTTCGAGTCGTGTCCACGGGCGATCCCATGGCAGGCGTGACGAACCCACCGTACTGTGTCAGCGGTACTCAAGCCGGCGGATCCGGCCGCTGATATCTGGCCGTCGACACTGCCGTGGGCAGCTAGTACTGTCGCTAGAAAGGGCTGTCCCACATGTACATCCGCGTTGCGGATCGGAAGGATGTGGTGGTCGGCCAAGCGCCGTAGAATCGCCGCTTCAGCCCACACATCGGGGGTCGGCCTCAGAAGCTTGAGGGCAACCGTCTCCTGTTCGTGTAGGTCGAACGCTTCGTACACTTCTCCCTGGGCCCCTTGGCCGAGCGAAGACCGCAGCTCGTACCGGTGCGCAAACATCGCTGGGAACGCCACGATTGAAGAGTACGGTCCAACTCATGCGACTGATGGGAATTGCGGTCAAGCTAGAAACAGAAGGGCGACCGACTGCCCGTGCCATTGTGATCGAGCCGGGCACCCCAAATCCCTTGATAGTCGACTCATTTGCGCTCACGGGGGACGACGTAGACTTCACCAGACAGCTTTTCGAACTGAGCCAGGCGACCCGATCACGATCCGCGGCGCTGAAGCCGGAGCGGGTGGTAATTGCCCGCGCAGACTTTCCACCGACCGGATCTCGCAAAGAGGGACCGAAGCTGCGGCTGCTCGCCGAGGGCGCGATCGCCGCTGCGGCCCGAGAGATAGTCACCGAAACAGCACTTGCCACTGGTCTTGAGATTGGTCAGTGGGATGGAACGAGCAAGGACGAGGTCAAGGCCAAAGCCAAAGTGATGCTCAGAGCGGCGGGATTACCTCAGAAGTGGCTAGAAGCCACGATGGCGGCAATTGGCGCGCTCGCCTACAGTCCTTGATCCTTGCTAGAGCCAAGGCTCTCGGCATTGCCGGGAGTGATGAACTGGCCGATCGTGACCTGTGCTGCTGCCAGCGCTTCGCGCCGCCGTTCGTCGGCGGTTTCGCTTGCCGTTACCGCGGCGATTAGATGCTGTACAACCTCGGCGCGAGCTTCATCGGCAGCAGCGAGTGCATCTGTGATCGCGCGTTGTTGCACCAAAGCCTCTCGTAGTGTGGTCAACTCGGCGCGCAGGCCGCTCTCCGCGGGGTCGGGTATGTCGAACCTGGCCCGAGTGCGAACTTCGTCCCGTAAACGCTTGAGCTCATCGCGAAGTTGGGAAACGGTCACCCGTTTTCCTTCTCGACGTGCGTCAGCGGAACTATCCCGTGCTTTGAGATAGGCAACGACGCTGGCTTCATCGATCCGCCAAGCGAAGCGGGTACCGCGCTGAACTGGCCGACCCGCGAGGGCGCCGTCCCTCACCAATTTGCGGACGGTCGGACGCGAGATTCCTAGCCGAACTGCGGCTTGGTCCGTGCTGAGTTCCGGGTCAGCCACGTTGTCAGGATACCGTTGTAGCATTTTCCTTTCCATGGGCGAGTCGGTCCCAGATCTGAGAAGGAAACAAGGCATGATTTTTCCTATGAACTTTACTCGGCATCACGCCGGCCCGCTGTTGGCCAGCGTGCTCGCCGCCGAGGGACGTGCGGATCGCGCTTTGAGATTCCCTCTCCTGCAGACTTACGCGGATTCGGTCATCGACCTGGCGCTACGCCTCGAATGCCCTTTGTTGATGGCCATCGGTGCAGATGGTCAACGCCTGCTAGGGGCCGTCGAACTCCGCTGCCAAGGAAAACTGGAACAGGTCGGTTGGCATACCTCGCTCGCTGGGAGGGACGTGCTCTTGGTTGGTGTTGCTGGCGTATCCGGGAATGGAGTTTCTGCTGCCGCCATGGCGGCTCGCCGACTCGGAGCAGGCAAGGTGCACGCATGCTCACCTGACGCGGAGATGAGTGAAGGGCAGCTTGTGGATTCGTTCACTCTGCTCTCCGGGCGGGCCTCGAGCGTCAAGCGACGTCGGACTGCATAGCCAAACCGGTGAAAGGCCTCATGCACCAATGAAGGCTAGCCAAGCTCCACAGATACGGACATGAGCGTGCCTGTCTCGACCTGGTAGTTCTCGACTCAGTGCCAAACGCTTCGCGCGAAGCCGCCCCTGCGCATGTGGCGGACAGGATCGGCATCTTCTGACCTCCGCTTTTGCAGCGAAGATTAACAAGCCGCCGCGACACGCCCGAATCTTGTCAAAGTAGGCAGGCGTGTCTTGTCAATCTTCGCTGCATCTCTACATCGGTAGGTCTGCCGGGTCTACCTGGCGGGCGGGGAGCCGGGATTAATTCTTTGGCAGAGAAGGTATCCCACTCCCCGAGGTTTCCATCGCCGTCGCACCCCACTTCCGTGGGAGGGGCATTGGCGGTGCGCCTGTACCAGCGCAAAGGCTTTCGATCCAGTCGGGCGGGGTCGGGGGCGAGCTCGACGTCGTCATGCGCAAGGCCGTCCCCTGAGAACAGAGTAGATCGCCGCTGGCGGATAGTGATCCATCGGAGATAGCGTCGATGGCGATGTCTGAGAACCTGCCGTTGCGTCGTTCGTGCCGAGGCCTTCTGGTCGACGGCGAGCGGGTGAGACTCCTTGCACACGGACAAATGCTGGTCGGTACTCGTTTAGAGGGTGCCGAGCCTGCCCGCCGGGGTGGTCTGGCATGACAGCGCCACGCCGCCTCCGTGCCGATGCTCGGCGCAGCCGTGAGCGTGTGATCAGCGCTGCGACGGAAGTGTTCTTGCGTGACGGTGCGGACGGTTCGCTGGAGGAGATCGCCCGTCAGGCTGGCGTCGGATCGGCGACCTTGCATCGGCATTTCCCGTCGCGGTGGGAACTGCTTGATGCGGTCTTCACCGGTACGGTCCGGGCGTTGTGTGAACGGGCCGCCGGTGACACCGCGGCCAGAGACCCTGCGGCAGCTTTGACATCGTGGTTACACGAAGTGGGGGAGTACTTTTCCGACGTGCGCGGACTGGCCGCCGCCGTGCTGCACAACCGTGGAAACACGTCGTGCGAGGCGTGTCACCGGTTACTAGTGCAACACGGTGGTCCGCTCCTGGCGAGGGCTATCGCATCAGGCGCAGTGCGGCAGGACGTCACCATCGAGGAATTGCTTGCGCTGGTGGGCGGAGTGGCTCTCGCGACCGAACAGGACCCATCCGTCGGCCACAGGTTGCGCACGCTGGCGCTTGAAGGCATCAAACCTTAGTGACGTCGGCGGCGATCGACTCGAGCTTGTCCACGCCGGAGTTGAAGTCCGCCGCGACCGGCATCAGGACCACATGATCGGCGCCGGCTTCGATGTATCGTCTGGCGGCCGCGGCGATGGTGGCTCCCGAGCCGGCGGCGGTGAGGTCGGCGGTCAGGCGGTCGCTGCCTTCGGCGCGATCCTGTGCGGTGTAGCCGAAACTGTCGAGCACTCGTCCGTACGGAACACCCTGCATGGCAAAGATCTGCGAAATGCTTTGTGATGCAGCGATTTTGGCTACCTCTTTATCGTCGTCGACGAATGTCGTCAACCCCACGATGATCAGCTTGTCATCTCCGAGCACCGATCGGATCTCCTCGACATAGCGCGGCGGAACCAGTGCCGGGAATACGCCGTCGGCGATCTCGCCGGCTTGCCGTACCGACCGCCGGCCGTTGGCAGCCAGAATGGTGGGGTAGTCGACGGCGGGGGAGTCCGACAGCGGGACGGGTTCCGGCATTCGCGTCACGTACTCCCGTAACTGGGCCAGTGGCTTGTGATACACCAGGCCAGCAAGGGTCGCCATGAAGTCATAACCTGATCCGAGTCCGAGCAGGAAACGGTCCGGGAAGGCTTCTACCAGCTGGTGCGCCGCGGCGTGGGTAACCATCGGCGGACGAGCCCATATCGGGGTTACCGACGTTCCAAAAGTCAGCTGATCGGTGGCGCCGAGCAGGATGGCGATCTGCACGAAAACGTCCTTGCCGCCCACGCCTTCGTTGGCCCAACCGTTGCGGTAACCCGCGGCTTCCAATCGTCGCGCCGCCTCGATCTGGTGTTGCACAGGAGGCACTGCAGACAGGCCGATGCTGGGCATCGCGAATCCGATCGGCCGCAGGGTGCGACGGACGGCGGTGAGACGTTCCTGGGTGAGCATGCGGGCGCTCCTCAAACGATTCGTCGAAATGGGGTGGCACCCCACTTATCTTCTGTGACCATACTCACCGGCCGCAAGCGAGGTCAAAAGATGTGAAGATCTTGTCCATCGCTCGGCGTGAATCGGTTCAAGCCCAATGCAACAGAATGACACTCAATTTGACGATCGATAGTCGCGGCCATCGGGCCGGTCAGATCGCAGACCGGTTGTTGAGTGACCGACGACGGAGTTCGGTGAGCTGCATAGCCGGAGGAACGTAGGCCTGGTCCAGCGTGCCGACGTCGCTGCCCGGCGGGACAATCTCGTCGATGCGATCGAGCACGTCGTCGGTCAGTACCACGTCGAGGCCCGACAGCAAGTCCTCAAGTTGCTCCATGGTGCGCGCTCCCAGAATGGCGCTGGACACCCCGGGATGACTGATCGCAAACGCCATGGCCATGTGCGGCATCGACAGACCAGCCGCGTCGGCCAGTGCGATGAGCTGTTCCACTGCGTCGAGACGACGTTCATCGCGGAATACCTTGAATATTGGCGCGCGGTGTGAATCGGTCTCTTGACCCTTGCGGACGCGGCCGGTGAGCATGCCCTGTGCCATGGGCCCCCACACCAGGACGCCCATGCCGTAACGCTGGGCAAGGGGCAAGATTTCGGATTCGATGCTGCGGTTGAGGATCGAGTACGGAGGCTGCTCGGTGCGGAACCGATGCAGCCCCCGTCGTTCGGCGACCCAGTGAGCTTCGACGAGATCGGAGATCGGGGTATTCGAGGATCCGATGACGCGGACCTTCCCACTGTGGACGAGGTCCGACAGCGCCGAGAGCGTCTCCTCGATGTCGGTGTCGGGGTCGAGGCGATGAATCTGATAGACGTCGAGGTAATCGGTCTGCAGCCTTCGCAACGAGTTCTCGACCGCGGTCATGATCCAGCGGCGAGAGGTGCCCTGCTGGTTGGGATCGTCGCCGAGTGCGCGGCTGAATTTGGTTGCGAGAACGACGCGGTCGCGTCGACCCTTGAGTGCCTTGCCCACGACGATCTCGGAGTCGCCGTAGACGTCGGCGGTGTCGACGAGATTGATTCCCGCGTCGAGCGCCTTGTGAATGATGCGGATGGAGTCGTCGTGGTCGGGATTGCCGAACTTGGGCACGCCGAACATCATGGCGCCGAGGGCGTAGGGGCTGACCTTGATGCCGGTTCGGCCGAGCGGGCGGTAGTGCATGACCTATCTCCTTTGACGCAGGGCGATCGTGGGGGCGCCCGGATGACGTAGTCTCGCCATATCCGGAACGGGATTCCACAAAAAATACGGAACGGCGTTCCGGAACGCAACCGATAGCGGAATGCCATTCCGAAATGGACTCGCAGATGCTTCGAGAGGGGAACCGAGTGGCGAGGGCTCACAGGGGTGAGGAGACCCAACGAGACGATTCCCGGTTCGAGGGCGGTCCGAGAACGCCGGGCGGGCGCCGCAAGCGCGTTGACGCTCAACGCAACCTTGGCGCACTGCTCGATGCGGCGAAGGGGGTATTCGCCCGGTCAGGTGTGGATGCTCCGGTTAAAGAGATCCTCGACGCGGCCGGTGTCGGTGCAGGGACGTTGTATCGGCACTTCCCACAGCGCGCCGATCTCGTCGCCGCCGTGCTGGCGCACGAAATCGACGAGTGTGCCGACGCTGGGCCGGCGCTGAGCGCCGCGCACGAGCCCGCCGTAGCACTGTCTCTGTGGCTGAAGCGCTTCACCGAGTTCGTCGCGACGAAACGCGGGCTTGCCGGTGCGCTGCACTCTGGCGACCCCGCGTTCGAGGCCCTGCCGGGATACTTCCTACAGCGTCTCGAACCCGTTGTGGAACACCTGATCACATCGGCAGTCGGCACCGGCACCATCCGTACCGACGTCACGGCCAGGGATCTGTTGTACGCCGTCGCCCTACTGTGCCAACCGGTGCCCGGCGAAGGCGTCGCTTACAACCTGCGGATGGTGGAAATTTTCATCGATGGCCTCCACGGCCCAACTGCACGGTGAGTTCCGACATGGTGCGTTGCGGTCAGTGACCGGCTCACTGCGGTGGGATGGCGCCCCAGTACTCGTGCAGTCCGCTGAGCCGGTCATCAGAAACCGTGAGCACCACAATCTCCCAGTTGCGATAGGACAAGGCCGGGCCAGCTGTCCCGACGGCCTCGGTTTCATAGATCACCCGTGATCCAGCGGTGGTGCGGGCAGTCACGACACTGTTCAGGCGTGCTCCGCTGAGCCTGTTGTCGTTGGCCCAGTCGATCAATCGCTCATGTCCCGTAGTTCCTTCGTGTTTTCCCGCGTACGGGCCGACGGGGAACCAGAAACTGAACTCAGCGGTGGTCATGTCCAGGAACGGCTGCCATTCCCCGGTGCGCCACGCATCGCGAAACCTGTCCATCGCGCGGTCCGCGACAGCTGCCGGCGGCTCGCGAACATCACCCGCGCACCCGGCGAGCGCCGCTGTCAACAACACTGCCGACCACACCCAGACTGAGATGCGACGACCACACCATCGCACCTGAGCCCGCCCGGTCGGCACGAGCCCGCGCCGACGGACGTGTTGAGCGCCCGAGTGTTTCGCCATGGAGCTCAGTGTGGTGTCGGCAGTGACCGATCGCCAATAGGTTTCACTTCCTCTGTGATAGCCACACCCAATCAGTGCCCACTCGCTGAGACGCGTGCGGACGAGGCGGCGGTGACGAACGCGGCGACCGTGTTTCGGTGGTCATTGGCATTGTGGGCGAGGACGATAGTGCTGGTGCCCGCGTCCTCGACGGGAACGCAGACGGTCGCCGGCGGTGCGGGTGACACAAGCGAGCGCGGTAAAACCGCAACTACACGTCCGATCTGGACCAAGGGAACCAGTTCGGTGACATCCTCGATCTCGGGTCCGGCGGATTGATCGGTCGGGACGCCGACCCAGCGTGCGAAAGTCTCTGCGGCAAGGTCTTTGAGGCGGATGTTAGCTCGTCGGGCCAACGGATGGGTCTGTGGCAGGAGCGCGACGCGATCCTCGACGTGCAGGGGCACCGTCGTGAGACCGGCGAGATCATCGAACGGGGCATAGAGCAATGCGACGTCGGCCTGCCCGTCGCGAAGTGTCTGCGCACGGTTTGTGCCGCTGCAGAATACGATCTCTACGCGTCTCGCATCCTGCTGCTCGGCATACGCGGCAAGTAGCCCGGGCAGAAGCCCCGCGTCCCCTCCCGGTTTCATCGCGAGCCGCAGATGATCGGGTTCGCTGGCCTGTTGGGTTTTCTGCACGGCGATGTCCATCGCGTTGAGGGCGTGCCTGCCGTGTTCCAGGAGCGTCGTACCGGCTGCGGTCAGGGTGACGCTGCGACTGGTGCGAACGAACAGATCCACGCCCAGGCGCGACTCGATGCGCTGGATCGTCTTCGACAACGCCGGCTGAGCGATGCGCAACTGTCGTGCCGCGCGGCCGAAATGCAGGCGCTCGGCGACGGCCACGAAGTACCGCAACTCCCGAATCTCCAGCATTTCCATTCCAACAGGTTATCGATCGAGGCCTGATGTGTATTGGACGCCGGTGCCTTCGGCGGCTGAACTGTCTGCATGATCACCCATACGATGCTGGTCTCGTTCGCCGATCCCATTCCCGACGAGGAACTCGAACGATTCGTCTCTGATATCGAGAACGCGATGGCTGACACCGGTGTGGTACGTCGCTTCCATGCGCAGCGGCATATCGCGGTCGACGGCGAGCAGGCAATCCCGGCGTTTATCGCGACCGCCGTGCTGCAGTTCGAAGTTTCGAGCGAAGCCGACCTCGCGACGCTGTTCGCGGCTCCGGGTGCGAGTCCGGTCATCCACACATGGCAGGCCCGCCGCCCATATCGGGTGGCGTGGGTGAACCACGAGACGTCCGCGTGACCGGTTTCACCGGCAAGGCGAGCATGGTCACCGGCGCGGGGAGCGGAATCGGCCGCGCCATCGCGGTCGGTCTTGCGCAGCGCGGCGGCGCGGTCGTGGTGCTCGACGTGGATCCGAACGCGGCCGAGCAGACCGCCGAGACGATCATCGGGTCAGGCGGTCGGGCGGTCGCAGTTGCCGCGGACATCGCCGATGAGGACGCCGTGCGCGACGTGGTGGCCGCAGTGGTCGAGGAGTTCGGGCGGCTGGACATCGCGGTGAACAATGCTGCCGTCGCCTCCACCGACCAGGACCTGACCGACATGTCCGGCAGGCACTGGGAGCGAGTGCTGAGGATCAATCTCACCGGCACGTTCTTCTGCCTCAAATACGAGATCCCGCAGATGATTCGGGCCGGCGGCGGGGCCATCGTCAACATCGCCTCCAACGGCGGGTTGTATGCCATCCCGCGGGCTCCGGCGTACGTGGCCAGCAAGCACGGCGTGGTAGGGCTGACCAAGGTCACCGCCGTCGATTACGCACGAGACGGGATCCGCGTGAACGCGGTCGCACCGGCGATCACCCGCACCGCAATGTTCGACGAGGTCGCCGACGGAACCGACATCGTCGCGCAGCAGGAAGCCGCCACGCCGCTCGGCCGGTTGGCAACACCGCAGGAGATCGCCGACGCCGCGATCTGGCTGTGCTCCGACGAGGCCTCCTACATCACCGGCACCGTCCTGTCCGTCGACGGCGGACGCCGAGCATGAACTGAAAGGACATCAATGACACTGCCGGGCATCATCGCCGTCGAGGAGCACGTCGCCACGGACGCCTTCCTGAATGCGGCGCACCGGCTGGAGGTTGCGCCAGCCGACCGCCGCGAGCTCGAACTGATGCGCACGGTCGAACGCCAGGAGCGGTTCCGCACCGCACTGACCGACATCGACGCCCGCATCGCCGAAATGGACGCCGCCGGTCAGGCGATGGCAGTGCTCAGCATCAATCCACCTGGCGTGCAACCCTATTCCGCCGCCGACGCCGTGCCTCTGGCCCGGGCCGTCAACGACGATCTCGCCGCCATCCTGCAACGTCACCCGTATCGCTTCGGCGCGCTCGGCACCATCACGCCGCAGGCAGTGGATGCGGCCACGCAGGAGATCGAACGCATCATGGGCCCGCTCGGGCTCAACGGCGTAATGATCAACTCCCACACTCATGGCCGCTACCTCGATGAGACGGAGTTCCAGCCCATTCTGGCCGCCGCGCAAGAGTTCGGCGCGCCCATCTATTTGCATCCGCGGTTCCCGAGCACGCTCACCCCCTACGACGCCTACGGGCTTCAGGGCGCCATCTGGGGCTACCAGGCCGAGGCGGGCCTACATGCCATGCGCCTCATCATGAGCGGAGCGTTCGACAAGTACCCCGACCTGACCATCGTCCTGGGACATCTGGGCGAAGGAATCCCCTACTGGCTCAGGCGTATTGACAACAGGCACGCGTTCGCGGCCCAGGTGTCCGGATCTGCCGGCCGGATGCCGGCACTCGAACTGACCCCCAGCGAGTACTTCCGACGCAACTTCGCCCTCACCACGAGTGGAATCGACGATCCTGCTGTGCTCGACCTCGCCCTTGACACTGTCGGCGACGACAACATCATGTTCGCCGTCGATACTCCCTACGAAGACACCGCCGCTGCGGTCCGCTTCCTGCGCGACGCGCCCCTGACCGACACACAACGCACCAACATCGCGTACCGCACCGCCGAGCGGGTATTCGGCCTGGAGTGCTCAGCCACCCACACTGCCGCGTCGCACTGATCGATTCACCGGCGTGCACGTCGATCGAGCCAGCCCACTCCGGAAGTAGTGTGCGGAGACGAAAGCCCGCGCTAGAGCTGGCTCAGATTGGGGTTCCGTAGGACGTCGTCTTTCCGGTGTGCCAAGGCCCAACGCCGGAGACGCGTGTGACGTCGACAGTGACGAGGAGGTGCCCGCCTTCGTTCAGCTCGAAGCTGGGCGCGCCGGTGTACTTGTGAAACAGCTGGTCCATGAATCTTTGTCCGCGTTCGAGATCATTGTCGATCGACGCGATGCCCTCAATGAGGAGATGTCGGGTCAGACCGCTTTCGAGTTTCCGATCATCCTGGATTGAGAGAATGCATTGCGGATTGTGTGCGAGGTTCTTTCCCTTGACCCGCCACGGCGGTGTTCCGAACTGGATCTGCCCGGCATCCGTTATGTCGATCCAGATGAAGGACACATGTGGGCGGCCGTTGGGCCGCATGGTCACCAGATGGGCGCACGGCCGTGACTCGATGAGCGCGCGGGCCTCCGGATGAAAGTCATAAGCCATTGTTCGCTACCTCTCGAAATACGTACCTCACGTGAAAACTCAACACCCCCAACCGGTTCGGACAACCGAGGGGTTGTCGTCGTGCCGACTTCAGAGTATTTCGGCCACCGTGAACGGGGCCCAAGTGATGTCACCGTAGAGGACACTGGCCACATCTGGGTCCGAACTCGGGGCTAGCGCCGCAGCGGGGTGATCGGCATCGAAGAGCCATTCGATCGACTTGACCTGAGCCTCTTTCACATCGGCGACGAACGGTACCGCGACCCGCGCGATCTGCTCACGATCGTCCGGGCCGGCGAAGGTCGTGAAGTAGTTCAAGTGCCCGCCGATCGTTGCCAACCTTTCGGTACCGACCGACGACGTCGTTCTCACGACAACCTTGCCGTCGACGTAGAGCTCCTGGACCAGTTCGCCTGGACGAGGCTCGCTTTGCTGCACATATCCGATGTCGGCACGGTTTCCGCATGACGCCTCGGCGAAGGACCGCATGCCCGCCGACTCCAACCAGTGATGGGTGAAGAAGCGGCCATGCCCGGTCGCATTCCCATCGCTTGTCTGGGTGTCGTATCCGCTGACTTCTGGGGCGATGTAGCCGCACGACAGGCGCCCGTACGTCCCCATTCCGGACGAGCGTCCGGGATCCTCTGCGGCCCAGAGGTTCAGCAGCACGACCCCGTCGGGGTGAGGTTCCAACCGGCTCGGAAGGGCCCGTCGCGCCGCGGCCGGATCCGCGGGCCGGTACCCGATAATCATCATTCGAGCGTCCTTGATGATCTCTCGTGGAAGCGGAACGACATCCGGGCCGGCAACAGTGTCAACACTCATGACGTTTCCTTTTAGTTCGTAGGTGCAGATTGTCCGTTGCTCCACTCTTGCGTCGGCGCGAGCAGTCGAGCCTCGGTGGCGGACTCATAAGGGAGGTCATGTGCGGGACGCGACACCAGTTCCAGCAGCAGCCCGATCGGCGTTCGGACGTAGAGAATGGTGACGCCGGCATGGGGGACACCTTCGAGGAGGACGGGGCCGCCGCACGCACTACATCCGTGCTCTTTCAGGTATCGCATCGCTTGGTCGATGTCGCCCACGTGAATCGCCAGATGCGACGCCCCGACATCACTGTTCGCCGGCCACTCCTCTTTGCGATTCGTCGTGGTCCATTGGATGAACTCCACGACCTGAGTCGCCCCGAGCCTGACGTAGGCAAGTGATGCCGAGGCGCGGGCGTCAACGTCGAAATGCGTAGACATCCAGTCGCCGGAGGGGTCGGAGAAAGGCCCGGCCCTGAGAATTTCCTGACCTCCGAGAACCTCGACGCAAAAGGACACGGCAGCATCGAGATCTTGGACCGACCAACTGACATGGTCGACATTGGTTGCGGTAGGGATAGATTGGGTCATCACATGTACATCCAGTTCTAGTTCTGTAATCAGCGAGATCGCACTCAGGCAGTAGGAAGTTTCATCTCAAACGGTCGGAATGCTGCCACCGTTCACCGTGTATTCGGCACCCGTGACGAATGATGCGAGCGGGCTCGCGAGGAAGACGTTGACCGCGGCCACTTCCGCTACCGTGCCGAGTCGGGCAAGGGGGGAGCTTGCGAACGTTGACGGCGAAGTGTTCAATCGCGGCTTCCTTCTCCATGCCGAAAGACTCAGCGACAGAATCACCGAATCCACCCGGCCGGTCCCACATCGGTGTGCGCACAGGGCCCGGACTGACAGTGTTGGCACGAATTCCCGCGCCGCCGAATTCAATCGACAGTGCCTTCATGAACATGAGGATCGCCGCCTTGGATACGTTGTACTCAGCGAAAAAGGGGTCAGGCATTCGGCCGGCATCGGAAGCAACGCTGACGATCGAGCCCCCGTTGGCGGCTTTCATGTGGGGCACCACTTCGCGGCACATTCGCACGATGCTCAGGAAATTGACGTCGAGTGTGCGCCGCCAATCAGCATCGGTTCCCTCGAGCGAGCTGCTTCGGACTGGCGCGATCCCGGCACACGAGATCAGGACGTCGATGGAGCCGAACGCCTCCAGCGCTGCAGCGGCCGCGGCCGACGCCGAGTCCGGATCCGTCAGGTCACACTGGAACGACCGGAGCTGCGGGTCCTGCCGAGCAGCGAGGGGGTCGACGTCAAGGTCCACCGCCAGGACGTTGGCGCCTTCGGCAAGCAACTGATTTGCCGTCTCGAGTCCGATGCCCGACCCCCCGCCGGTGACGATCGCCGTCTTTCCTGAAAGCAGGTAGTCCATGTGCCATCTCCATTGATAGTCCCGTCATTCGATGACGTCCTGATGAAAGCGAACTTCGAATCTCGCATGTGATACACGAGTGATGTTGAACGCTAAGTGATTTGGAACTCCTTGGCAAGTATGGGAAAACCGTCACTACTCCGGGGGCAGCGATCCAAAAGATTGGCGAATGGCTGCCATTCAAAGATCGAAGGGCACGTGAAACCGGTCTCGGATACGGTTGAGCGATTGGCGGTACCGCGTTATTTGCGTCGAAACCAATTGCATCACAACGTGTTTTAAAGAGGAGAGTTGATGACCGACCGAAGGTACGACGGATCTGTCGATGTCAGGTTCGACTGGGTGACGATTCACGATCCGCTCCCGCCGACCGACCCCACGACCATTCAGCGTTTCCTCGCCCTTGACGACCTGTCCAGCACTGTGTCCGATGTGCTGGACGAGTTGGGCGTGCGCGGTGCGATTCCCACGTCACGCCTGAGTCCGTCGATGCCGAAGGAACGAATCGTCGGAAACGCCACGACGGTGCGAAACGTGGGTCAGTCGCGGTCCGCGTATGCCGCGGTGTCCGACAAGGATTGGCGCATGGCCGAAATCCTCGCCCTCAGGACTGCGAGCCCAGGGGACGTCCTGGTCATCGAGGGCCTCGCCGAGGTATCGAACATGGGCGGCTTGATGGCTTCGGTGGCCAAGCGGCAGGGCGTGGCGGGTGCGATAGTCGACGGCGGCGTCCGCGATCTGGGGAGATCGCGCTCCTTGGACTTCCCGGTGTGGTCGCGTGACCACACTCCGGTCACCGGCAAGTGGCGCAGCATCACCACCGAGGTGAACGGAAAGATCCGGCTGTCCGACATCCAGGTCGCGGCCGGCGATCTCATCGTCGCCGACGAGACCGGGATTTGTTGCATCCCTCGTGATCTCATCTCCACTGTCCTTGAGCGCGCAGAGCAGATCGCGTCGTCCGAGAGCGGTTTCGATGCCCTGCTGAAGGCCGACGAACCGGTCGACGGCCTTATCGACTACCTGTACGGCGGGGCAGACTGAAACCATATAGTCTGCAATGACTTTCGATACATTCACCTCCCGGCGGCCCCGCACTCCCGCCGAGATCAGGGCGCTCGACGCGACGCGACCTCTTGCCGTCGAGCTGGCCGCGAAGGTCGCGGCATGGCTTGAGAGTTTGTCCAGCGAGCAGCGCACACGTGCCACCTTCGGATCTCCCGGCAGTTCGGAGAATGAGCGGTTGCTGTGGTTTTACACTCCGACCGACCACGGCGGCCTCCCGTTGGTCGACCAGCGCCCGGCGCAGCATCGCCTGGTAATGCAGATTCTTGCGACGGGACTCTCCGAGCCCGGGTACGTCACCCTGGTCACGGTCATGGGCATGGAGAACGTGCTCGACCGCTTGGAGGGGTGGTCGATGACCTTCGAACGAGATCGGGGCAGAGACCCCGGCATGTATTACGTAAGCGTGTTCGGGTCGCCGGGTGATCGACTGTGGGGCTGGCGATTCGGCGGCCACCATGTCTCGGTCAATCAATTGATCGCCGACGGACGCGTCGTATCCACCACCCCGCTGTTCCTGGGGGCGGACCCGGCGGCTGCGCCGTTGCTCGGCAGTGTTCTGCAACCGCTGGTCAGCGTGCAGGACGTCGCGCTTGATTTGATGCGATCTTTCGATCGCGACCAGCGGACGCGTGCGCTGATTCATCCCCGGGCAGTCTCAGATCTGGTTGGGGCAAACCGTTCCCTGGTCTCGGAGGGCGATCAGCGGCTGCCTTTGCCTGATGTGTTCCGCGGTCGTTTCACCGACAGTCAGGTGGCAACCCAGCTCGACGAGGTCAACGAAGCGATGCAGGCAGGCTCTGGTTACTCGGCCGAAGACGACGCCCAAGTCGCGTTGACCGGGGTGCCGAAAGGCCTGCCGGCGGCCGCCATGACAGCGACGCAGCGGGATGCGCTCCGGATTCTGCTCGACCTGTACTTCACGCGGGCGGCCGAACCGATCGCCGAGTCGTACCGGGTTCGATACCAGGCAGCGGACCAGTTCGACGCACTGCACGTCGCGTGGGCCGGTGCCATCAAGGCCGGCGAACCGCACTACTACCGCATCCAAGGCCCAGGAATCCTCATCGAGTATGACAACACCCAACGCCGCGCCAATCACGTTCACGCGGTCTGGAGGGATCCAACGGGTGACTTCGGAGTCGACACTCTCGCCCATCATCACCACACGGCGCATGGTGCGCTCAGGGCACACCGTCCCAACGAGGTTTGAACAGGTAGCCTGCGGTGATGGTGTCATTGCGGGCACTTGAGTCCCTGGTGGCAGTAGCTGACCACGGATCGATCACCCGCGCCGCGGAAGCGCTGCATTCGTCGCAGCCCGCGGTGTCTCAACAGCTCGCCGCACTCGAACGCGAGACACGCACGCAGTTGTTCCATCGCGAAGGACGCGGAGTGAGGCTGACGCCCGCCGGTCGTGCGGCCCTGTCCGACGCGCGGCGGGCCCTCGACGCCGCCGCGGCGGCGGTGCGCTCAGCGCGCGTCGTCGGGGAAGGCGCCAGCGGGTCGTTGCGGCTCGCGTGCGCGCAGAGCCTCACGGTCGCGTTCCTCGCCCCGGTGATCCAACGATGGCTCCACAGCGAGAGCGCAGTGATGTTCACCCTGCGGGAATCGACCTCGATGGACGTGCTACTGCAAGTCCTCGACGACGACGAGGTGGATGTGACATTCGTAGCCGCGCCCACTTCCGTTCCTGACCGGTTCACGGTCACTCCAGTGGCGGACGAAGAGGTTGTCCTGACAACAACATTGGATCATCGCCTGGCCCAACAGCCCGCGGTGCGACTCGATCAACTCGACGGCGTCCCCATCGTTCACTTCGCACCTGAGAATGGTCTGGTCTCCTGGCTGGATTATTCGCTCGCCGAGGCCGGCGTTCGTCCGGATCCCGTGATGAGAACCGCGGTGACAGCATCCGCACCCCAGCTCGCCGCAACGGGGATCGGCGTTGCCATCACGCCGATCAGTGCGGTCGGCGATGGTTTTCCCGGAGCCGTGCGGTCCTTCTCACCCCGCTGGTTTCGTCAGCTCGTGGCCATCACCCCCGCCGCGCCTGACCCACTC
The DNA here is from genome assembly GCF_002101965.1 of Mycolicibacterium wolinskyi. Classification (GTDB taxonomy): domain Bacteria; phylum Actinomycetota; class Actinomycetes; order Mycobacteriales; family Mycobacteriaceae; genus Mycobacterium; species Mycobacterium wolinskyi. The sequence continues at coordinate 8,203 of NZ_LQQA01000008.1, read as the reverse complement.
GCCGCCCGCTTCATCGGCGAACTTCGCGCGCGGGGCGTGCGCGTACCGACGGAGATCCGGCAGCAACTTGCCACCGACCTCGCGACAGGAGACGACCTCGTTCGCCCCGACGGCATGTAGACCAGAGTCCAGACCCCCGACTCGACAGCGACTCCGAATCCCTACGACGTGAAGAGTTCGTCGAGATGCCGATCGATTGCGGCGAGGGCCTCTCCGGGATTGATGACCTCCAGGTCGAGAAGGGGCGTCAGGCCGGTCAACGCAAGAATGCGGTCGGTCTCGATGTTCGTGTCGCGATCGCCAGCGATCTTTCCATCATTGATCGCTTGCGCGATAAGTTCTTGGACCTGTTGCCGTCCCTGACGTAAGCCCTCCCGCGCACGATTGCGAATCATGTTGTCGTGCAGTGCTTCGAGAACATAGGCGGCATTCATTCGGCTCGTCGCGCGCGCATCGTCGTGCAGCGGCAGCATTTCGATGAGTATCAACCGCAGGACGTCTCGGGGGTGCGGTGCCGCGTCGAGCGCCTGCAGGCCGCGTGCCACTCGCTGAGCAGTCTGTTCGGCGGCGAAGTCCATCGCGAACGAGAGCATCTCCTGACGACTCGCGAAGTAGTGCTGGAGCTGGCCATGTGACATCTCGGCCTCCGCCGCCACCTCACGCAAACTCAAACGCTGAACCCCGCGTTGATCCACCACACGCCATAGAGCGCGAGCGATCGTCTCGCGACGCTCGCGGTGATCGACCTGCTTCGGCATTTGCCCTCCCACGTTTCCAATACACTTGAAATAATACAGGTGGATGATTACCGTCGGCGCATTGAAAAGTGGGGAGCAGGCATGCACGAACATCCGCGCGTCCGAACAGAGCAGGGGCTCCTTGAGGGTCGACTACGGCGAGGGAACGCCGACTTCCGCGGCATCTCCTACGCCCAGCCCCCGGTCGGTGCGCTGCGATTCGCTGTACCCGCACCTGTCGCTTCGTGGGACGGCGTTCGGCACGCGGTCGAATTCGGTCCCGCTCCACCGCAATCGGGCCCAGGCCCGCAGGCGGACCCGTCCCAAGATCCGGACTGGCTGACACTCAACGTGTGCACGCCAGACCCCGGCACGACGGGATTGCCCGTGTTGGTGTGGCTGTGCTGCGGCGGCTACATGGCCGGCACCGCGGCCGATCCGATGACCGATCCCACAGCCCTGGCCGACGCCGGCATCGTCGTGGTCAGCGTCCAATGCCGAATGGGCGCGGAAGGTTTCGCCCTACTCGATGGTGCTCCGTCCAATCGCGGCCTCCTCGATCAGATCGCGGCATTGGAATGGGTCCAACACAACATCGCCAACTTCGGTGGAGACCCGAGTCGTGTCACCGTCGCCGGGGTCTCCGGCGGAGCCGGGTCAGTGGCCGCTCTTCTCGCGGTCCCCCGCGCCTGCTCGCTGTTCCACCGGGCCATCACCCACTCGGTTCCCGGTCTGTACTGCACCCCTGCGCTGGCCGAAGAAGTGACCGCCACGCTCGCCCATCGCCTGGGTGTCACGCCGACAGCGCAAGCGCTCTCCACCGTCACTCCACAGCGGTTGGCCGACGAGGTCACCGCACTGTGCCTCGACGCGCCCTCCTATCGCGAGCGCTGGGGCCGCCTGGCTCACCTGGGCATCGTCGTCTGCCCGGTGATCGATGGAGAACTCCTCGGCGACACCCCGTGGGCCGCCCTCGCCGAGGGTCGTGCCGAAGGAATCGATCTGCTCGTCGGCCATACTCGTGACGAATTTCGGCTTTTCAGCATCATGATGGGCGTTCGGGGCACCTTCACCGACAACGATGCGTGCACGGCGATGGAGGTCTTCGCCCCGCGTCCCGACGGTCCAGGCGCATACCGCTTGGCCTTTCCCGACGCCGGTCCGGAGGAACTCGTGGAAATCGTGTACTCGGATGCCACCTTCCGCATGCCGTCGCTTCTGCTGGCAGAAGCAAATACCGAGGCCGGCGGCAACAGCTTCCTCTTCGAATTAGCCTATGCCACGGGGCATTTCGGCGCGTGTCACAGCATCGACGTCCCACTGGCCTTCGCGACCCTCGACAGTCCCACCGGCCGACTGTTCTTCGGAGACCACCCCACGGCCGATGCTCTCGCGGTGTCGCACGAACTCCACCAGGCATGGGTCCGCTTCATCACCGAAGGCGAACCCGGATGGCCCCGCTACAGCACAGACCAGCGAGCGACCCGAGTTCTCGCGGCGCCCTCCACCACCACGACCTATCCCGAGGAAACGTCGCGGCGGATCTGGCTCGGCCGTCCGCCGGTCCCGTTCACACTCCTCGACGACTCCCGTCTCTGAAGCAAGAGCGTGCTTAGTATCCGTGGGTGGATACGGAAACGCCGAAGGCCTGGCGACGGTCGCAAAGGGCGCTCGGATTCCTCATTGCGGTAGCAACCCTCGTAGCCGGCATGGTGGCGTGTTCGCGGGAGTCCGCGCCGACGTCGCCGTCTGTAGATGTCCCATTGCAGGCCGGCCAGCAGACCGTGCTCCTCGAGGCGATGGGCTTTACCGATATGGCCGTCGACGCCAAGAACACGCTGTACCTGGGCGGAAGCCTCGGGATCGCGACGCTTGCACCGGGAGCAGACAAACCAGTCCCGTTGGAACACGGCAATCTTCCCGTATCGACATTGGCGGCAGCGCCAGATGGCACGTTGTATTTCGTCACTCTCGACAATGTGGTCGAATCTCTCGCACCGGGATCCACCGCCCCGGACCGGCTGCCCTTCGGCGAACTTCGGCAACGGAGCCAGATCGCAGTGGGGAAGGACGGCACGGTCTACCTCGGCGACAATCAGCAGGGCAAGTTGTTGACGCTCGCGCCCGGTGCGAACTCCCCGAGCGCGCTTCCAGTGGAAGGCGTCAACGGGATGGGTCACATGGTGGTCGACGCGAACGACAACGTGTTCGTATCCGTGATGGGCAAAGTCGTGAAGATCGCGAAGAACGCGACGACTGTCGAGACGGTCGAAGGCGCGCCCGACAATGTCGGCGGCCTGGCGGTCGACGCCGGCGGCAATCTATATGCGACTGACATTGAAGCGAACACGGTATCCCGGATGCCAGCTGGTGGAGGTGAGTGGGTCCAGCTACCGTTCAGCGACATCCAGGGGCCAAGCAGAATTGCCGTCGACGATGACGGCAACGTCTACGTCATCGCCGCGATCAGAGACCGAGGACGCCAGATCATCAGGCTCGGTGTCGAGTAGCGCCGCAAAGTACTGCACACCGGAAGCATGTTGCGGCTCGTCAACCGGTTGTAAAGGACGGGTGGACATCCTCCGAGTGAGTTCGTAGCCTGTCCGAGTCACACACCGCCGGGCCAAGTTAGGTCCTTGCACATGAAGGATCGAGACAGACCGAATGACCCGGGTGCGCCAGTTACTGCGGCGAACGGCGTTGGGTTCGGCTGCCGCGATCCTGGTGCTTGCGACATCGTTCGGCGACGTCAAGGCCGACCCTGCGGCTGACGCGCTGGCGAAGCTCGACGAGTTGTCCCGACAGGCTGTGCAGACGCGCGAGGCTGTCACGAATGCCCAACGCGATGCCGATGCCAGACTGGCCGAGCAGACAGCGGCCGAGGACCGCCATCGTGCCGACCTGGCTGGCCTCGAGGCCGCGAACGCTCAGCTCGGGCCTTATCAGGCCGCGGCCAACCGCGTGGCGGCGATGACCTACATGAGTGGACGTACCGGTGGGATCGCGGCAGTGCTGACGGCATCCTCCCCGCAGCAACTGATCGACCAGCTGTCGTTGCAGCGGACGGTGGCCGCCCAGACCGCCGAGCAGTTGAAGGCTTTCCAAGCGGCACGTGAGCGCGCGGCCACCGCTGCCCAGGCGTCCGAGAAGTCGGCCGCCGACGCCCGCGCCGCGGCCGAGCGGGCCGCTGCGGTACGCGCAGACCTGGACGCCAAGTGGCGTGAGCTGCTTCGTCAGATCGCCGCCGCGGAAGCGCAGTACTCGGCATTGACACCGCAGCAGCAAGCGGTGGTCGACAATGCGAGCCCGCCGCCGAGTGCGCCCGCTCCCGCAGACCCGGCGATCGTCGCGATGCCGGGCCAGCCTCCCGCCGACGTCGGTTCGTCCCTGGCGGCTGCTCGCGTCGATATCCCAGAGGCGTTGCCCGTCGGCGTCGCGAACGAGGCGGGGTTACAGCCCAACACCATCCTGGCCGCCCGGGCCGTCAGCGCACGGTTTCCGCAGATCGCCGACATCGACGGCGTGCGGCCCGACTCGAAGCCGTGGCATCCGAACGGTCTGGCGATCGACATCATGATTCCAAACCCCGAAAGCCCCGAGGGCATCGCGCTCGGTAACGAGATCCTGGCGTTCGCGATGAGCAATGCCGCCCGGTTCGGGTTGCAGGATGTGATCTGGCGTGGCACGTACTACACGCCGGCGGGTCCGCAAGCGTCGGGATACGGTCACTACGACCACGTGCACATCACCACGACGCCGCGCCGCTGACCGACGAGCTACCGGTCGGCGAGTTCGGCCAGATTGTGAAGTTTAGACGTGCCCGCCGGGGAACATCGTCTTGACAACCTGAGTGATGTGCTCGCGGGCGGCGCCGGCGCTGGTGGGGTCCAGTGAGCTGATCGCCATGACGTAGCGGCGTTCGGGACCGATCGCGCCGGTGGACACATGTAATTGGTTGCCGCCGTTCCAGCAACAGAACCAGCCCTGCTTGACCGCGACCGGCTCGCCAGAGAGCCCGTCGGGGATGCCGAACCGCTGCGGGTACCCGTCGGTTCCGGTCGGGGTGGATTGTGCGAGGTTACCGATGATGACGTTGGCCTGTTCGGGTGGCAGCCCTCCGGCGCCATCCAGCAGCATGTCGTAGTACCGGACGAGATCGCTTGCCGTGCTTTGCGTGACGTCCCAATGTCCGTTGTAGGGCGCCGTCGTGCCCGTCAATCCGTACCGCGCCACGACGCGTGAGATCACGGCGTTTCCGCCACTCCGGTCCCAGAAGTTCTGGGCCGCGCTGTCATCGGAGGACCGCAGCATGATGTCGAGCGACTTGCGGTCGGCAGGGCTCAGCTCCGTCTCGCCCTTCGATTCCTGCAGCAGCAGGTCGTCGGCGATGAACAGCTTCACGACGGAGGCGATCGGGAACGGTTGATTGGCGCCGGTGGAGATGATCTGGCCGGTGTTGCGGTCCAACACGGCGACCGTGATGTCGGCCCCGGACTCCGCCGCAGTGGCGGTTGCTTGCTGGGTGCGGGCATCGAGTCCGTCGAACGGCGCGGCGGGCGGACTCTGGGGCAGCGCGGGCATCGACGCTTGCGGGGCGGCCGGCATGGCCGAGACCTGTGCCGTACAGCCGGCGACGACCATCGCCACGCCGAGAACTGCCATGGTCGTCATCGCCGACTTCGATCGCCGCGGCCGCATAAGTCCTCCGAAGGTTCTGAGCCAGGGAGCTTGGATGGACTCTGCGCTCACTGGTCGTTTCAGCCTAACCGGCCCACCCGCACCGATTCTCGGTGAGCGGGTGTACTGGCATTCGAAACGCTGTCCGCTGGTGTGCCCCGCAGAACGCGCTCGCAAACAAGCCACGACCACGCTGACTGTCGCCCGATCCATCGATGACGGAAGATGGTCGAGAACCGCGTACTGAGTGACAGCTCGCCGATTCGACGGAAATGGTGACCGTGGACAACGATGAATCGAGGCGTGACATCGTGGGCCATGACCACGAGCGGGTAGTCGTGCCGGGCAAGACGTGCTGGCGGACCGCTCAGGCCGATCGCTATGCGCACATTGTCGACGGCGCCGACTATCTGTACCACGTCAAGGCCGCGATGCTGAACGCACACAGCCGAATCATCGTGATCGGCTGGGACTTGGACTACCGCACGGCCTTTGAGCGGGGCGAACACACGCTGGCCGGGCCCAATCAGCTCGGCCCGTTCCTCCATTGGCTGTTGTGGCGCCGTCGCGAACTCAACGTCTACCTTCTGAAGTCGAACCTGCGGCTCTTACCCGCGTTCGATGGCTTCTGGTTCGGTGTCGCACCTGTTGGGCTGTTGAACCAATTCACCTCAGCACGAATGCATTTCGCAGTTGACGGGGCACACCCTACCGGCGCGGTGCATCACCAGAAGATTGTGGTGATCGATGACGCAATCGCATTTTGCGGCGGTATCGACCTGACGATCGGCCGCTGGGACATTCGTGCGCACCTTCCCGATGACCGCCGTCGGCACGGCCCCGGCGGTGTCTACGGTCCGCGTCACGAGGTTGCCGTAGCGGTCGACGGAGACGCCGCGCATCTACTCGCGCAGCAGGCCCGCGAACGGTGGAATGGTGCAACCGGTGAATCACTGGATTCGGTGCGTCGGTCGCAATCCGCTTGGCCCGACGGGCTCAGCGCCGCACTGCGTAACGTCACGGTCGGCATCGCCCGGACGCTTCCCACGCTCGCGCAGCGCACCGAGGTACGCGAAGTCGAAGCCCTCAACCTGGCCGGTATAGCCGCCGCTCGAGACGTCATCTACCTCGAAAACCAGTACTTTGCCGCGCGCGGGATTGCGGAGGCGATCGCCGCGCGGTTGCGTGAACCGCACGGACCCGAAGTCGTCATGGTTCTACCGCGTAGCTCCGAGAGCCGCCTGGAACAACAGTCGATGGACAGCGCCCGTGAACGACTCATGGGTGTGCTCCGGTCGGCAGACCTGTATGGGCGGCTGGGAGTCTATTGGCCCGTTGCCGGTAACGGGGTCACGGTGTATGTGCACTCGAAGGTCATGGTGGTCGACGGTCGACTGCTTCGGATCGGCTCGTCCAACTTCAACAACAGGTCACTGGGATTCGACAGCGAGTGCGACATCGCACTGGAAGCGAACCCCGCTTGCGTGAACTCTGCGGAGATCGAACGCCAAATCCTTTTCACCCGAGACAGTCTCGTTGCCGAGCATCTCGGAGTGTCCGTCGTCGACTTCCGTGACTCGATGCAGCGCCATGGGTCGTTCCTCCAGGGTGTCGAAGCACTGCGGGGGACCGGGCGGTCACTGCGAAAGCTGACCGACACCATGGTGTCGGCGGATGCGAGCCCGTTCGCCGAGAACGATCTGATGGACCCGTCGCACGTTCCACCATCTCTCGCGCAGAGCACGTTCCGGCTGGCCGAACGACTGGTGACCGCGCCGTTGAGGCGCTCCGGTCTGGTGTCATTTGTCGAAGGATGGTTGGCAGGATCGTCGCGAACGACCGACGGTCGGCCGGGGCACGGCTCAGATCACACAATCACTGATGCTTGTTCCACTGACCGCAATCCTGGGCCAGGACGTCGTTGACGTCGACGCGGATGCCGCCGACCACCGGTCCGGGGTTCGACGCGGTGTCGATGATGCGCTGGTAAAGAACTGCGGCGGGATGGATCTGACCCCCAGACCAGGACCGGGTCTGCCATGCCCACACGCGGCCGGGCGTGCTGGACCTCCCGATAACACCGTCGGCGATAGCCCACTGGCACGGTCGGATACCCGCGTAGATACCGGTGCGCTGCACTCCGATCACCGAGTTGATGCCGCGAAACCACGGCAGCGCAACGTTGTTCCAGGTGTTCTGGTCGATATCGTCGTCAACGCTGAAGAAAATCGGTGCACTCCGGCCGCCGCCGGCCGCGGTATGCAGTTGCCAGGCGGTGCGCGCATCGGCGACGCCACCGGCGTATCCGCGGGTGAAGTCTGACGGCGCTGTACCGCCCGGCTTGCCGTATTGGTAGTTACTGACGATGATCAGCCCCGCAGCGGTCAGCTCCCGGGCGTAGGGCAGGGTGATCGGCTTAGCTCCGAAGGACGAGCCCGGACGCGATGTCGAGACGTAGTTGATCACCCCGGCGTGGCCGGCGGCCCGGATATCTTGCGCCGGAATCTGGCGCATGGCGAAGTCGATGAGTGTGGGGGCGGCGGCCGACGCCGTGGGCGCACCGATGCCTGCTGCCACACCTAACCCCGCCAGCGCGGTGGCATAGCGCAGTGCGTCACGCCGGGAAACCTGCACGTCGCGATGTTAACAAAGTGATTGCTGTTAACAGTGTGACCGCGCTGGCGGGTGTCGGGCTGTGCCCTAATTGAGAGCCGGTGGTGGTTGTGGTTGGAAGGGTTCATACCACCACCAGTCGGCGCGTTCGCCGGTGGGTCCGGGGCAGGGTGGTA
>NZ_LQQA01000007.1 GCF_002101965.1 Mycolicibacterium wolinskyi | reverse complement strand
TTCCTCGACGGGGCCCAGCAACGGGTTGGGCCGGTGGAGGTGCGTCCGACCCGGGCACGTCGGCTCGCTCGTCGCTCATGTGTTTGAGGCTACTCGCCGACGGCGGCGCCGAGTTGTGGACAGCGAATCACCGGGCAGTCGGTGTCGGCCGCGAGATGATGGGTGGCCACGACGACCGTGCGGTCGGCCGGCACCAACGCACCCGGCGTGAGCAGGTCGGTCAGGAACTGTTGGCCGTCAGCGGCATCCAGGTTCTCGGTGGGCTCGTCGAGCAGGACGATCGGGAAATCGGAGACCAGCACCCTGGCCAGCAGCAGACGGCGACGCTGACCCGCGGACACCGCCGCCGCGCCGCCGACCAGAACGGTGGACAACCCGTCGGGCAATCCGCTGAGCCAGTCCGTCAGGCCGACGCGGTGCAGCGCCTCGAGTAACTCGGCGTCGGTGGCGTCACCGCGGACCACCAACAGGTTGTCTCGCACCGTCGTCTCGAACAGGTGCGCGTCCTCGGCGAAAAAGGCTGCCCGGCGCGACTTTTGGTCGAACTTCTCCGCCATCGCCATCAACATCGTCGTCTTGCCGGAGCCACTCGGTCCGACGACGGCGAGCCGGCCGCCCGGGGGCAGATCGACAGCGGGCACATGCGGCCGTCGTCGACCGTGACTGTCCGGTGCGATCAGATCGTGCAGGCGGCGTGCCGCGATCCGTGACCGGGTGAGCTGCACCGCGGCTTCGGGCAGCGCCGTGGTCGCCTCGAAGGCCGAGAGCGGCAACAACATCAGGATCGCCACGGTCGTCGGTGCGACGGCAGGCGCCAGCGCGATTCCCGCGATCGCCGCCCCGAGCACGCTGACGCCGATCGCCGCACTCGGCATCGCCCCCGCGACAGCGGCCGGGGCAGCGGCGCGGTCGGCGGCATCGCCCCAGTTGCGGTGGTGGCGTTCGGCGGTCGTGATGATCTCATCCAGGCGACCGCTCACGCGCAACTCCGGCGCGTATTCCAGGGCCAGCATCGTCGCGGTGTCGCGACTGGCCCGATGTTGTGCCGCAACACTTTCCGCAGCGGCCACCGCGCGGGCAGCGACCGCGGGTGCCAGCACCCCGGCGACCAGCAGGCACAGCGCGAGAACCGCTGCGGCGACGGGGGAGATGATGGCGATGACGCCGACGGCGGCACAGCTGAGGACGGCCGCCACCACAATCGGTAGCAACGCGCGCACGAGGACGTCGGACAGCTCGTCGACGGACGCGCCGACGCGGGCCACCAGTTCGCCGCTCGGCAGCCGCATGGCGTCGTCGGCCGGCACGTCGGCGAGCTTGCGGTACAAGCCGGTACGGGCGTTGGCCGCGGCCCGCAGCGCGGTGTCGTGCGACGCGAGCCGCTGGCAGTACCCGAACACGCCGCGCGAGATGCCGAGCGCACGCACCGCGACCACGGCCACCGTCAGGTCCAGGATCGGCGGCATCTGCCAGGCGCGTGTGATCAACCACGCGGAGATACCGGCCAACGCCAGCGCGCTGCCCAGTGACAACACCCCGAACAGGCTCGCGAGCAGGAACCGGCCGAGCCGCGGCCGCAGCAGGTCGACGGTGAGCCGAAACAGCGGATCAGCGCGGTACAAGCAGATCACCTACCGCCAATTGCCGGTCGCCGATCGCCAATACCGGATCACGGTGCCCGACCACCAATACGGTCGCGCCCGCGCGGGCCCTGGCCACGATCGCGGCGAGCACGCGTGCCTCCAGATCGGCATCGAGGTGCGCGGTGGGCTCGTCGAGCAAGAGCACCTGCGCCGACGAGCCGAGCACCCGGGCCAGGCCGAGTCGCTGCCGTTGTCCCAGCGACAACCCGACACCCTCCCGGCCGAGCCGCGTCTGCAAACCTTCGGGCAGGTCGTCGAGCACATCATCGAAACCGGCGTCGCGGCAGGCGTTGTCGAGATCGTGGATGGGGCCGAGCAACTCGAGGTTGTCGCGCACCGTGCCGGGTATCAACACGGGACGGTGCGGCAGCCAGGCAACCTGACGCCACCACGACGGCAGATCGAGCTCTCCGACCTCGATGTCGTCGACATACACCTTGCCCCAAGGCAATTCGGCCAACCCGAGGATGGCTTGCAGCGCCGTGGACTTACCGGCGCCATTCGGTCCGGTCAGCACGGTGACCTGACCTGGTCGGATCGCACCGTCGAGACGGTCGACGGTGATCGTCGGTGCGGACGACGCGGGCCTGCGGGTCTCACCGGCGGGCGATTCCTGCGGCGTGCACAATCCGAACGCCTGCTCGGCTGCTGTCTTTCCGTCCTGGGCGGCATGGAACGCGGCGCCGACGCGCCGCAGCGGCCAGAACACTTCGGGCGCCAGCAGCAGTGCGGTCAGACCCGCGGCGAGCGTCATGTCGCCGTACACCAGCCGCAGGCCGACACTGACCGCCACCAGGGCCACACCGAGCGTGGCGAGTAATTCGAGGACGAACGACGACAGGAACGCGATCCGCAGAGTCGCCATGGCCGAACGCCGGTGCGCAGCCGAGAGTTCGGCGATGCGCTGGGCGGATCCCGCTGCCCGACCGACTGCGCGCAGCGTCGGGATGCCCGCGACGAGATCGAGCAGCCGGCCCTGCAGCGTCGTCATCGCCGCGAGCGAAGCCGCCGAGCGTTCGGCGGTGAGCAGCCCGATCAGCACCATGAAGATCGGAATGAGCGGCAACGCGATCAGCACGATGGCCGCGGCCTGCAAGTCGTAGCAGGCCATCACGACGAGCGCCGCGGGCGTGAGGATCGCGGCCAGCACGACGGCGGGTAGGTAGCCGGTGAAGTACGGGCGCAGGCCGTCCAAGCCACGAGTCACCACAACGGCGGCTGCATCGCGCTCGGCAGCCAGATCCCGCGGCGGCCGTGCGGTCACCGAACGCAGCACCTGGCTGGACAATTCACCGATGACGGCTGTGGCGCCACGCTGCGACAGACGTCCCTGCAGCCACTGCGCGAGCGTCCGCAACAGCCACAGCGCCGCGAGTGTCACGAGTTCGCCGGCCCAGTCGGCCGGCCCGTTCGGGTTGGTGACGACACCGGAAACGATGTGCGCCAACACCACAGCGGACGCGATCGTGGTGCCCGCGATCGCCACACCACATGCCACGGCGGCCACGAGGTATCGCCGCAGCGCCGTCGTGGATGCCGTGCCGCCGCGAATGCCGAGCGCGCGCCAGAGGTTCAGACCGACCGCCGGGTGAGTCCGATCGGGTCCGGAATCCGCTCGGCGGAAATCCGCTTGCTGAACACCCAATACGTCCAGCCCTGGTACACGACGACCAGCGGAGCGAAGATCAACGCGGCCCACGTCATGATCTTCAGTGTGTAGGGGGACGACGATCCGTTGTAGATCGTCAGGCTCCAGTCCGGATTGAGCGATGACGGAACAAGGTTCGGGAACAGCGAGCCGAACAACAGGATCACGGCGGCCGCGACGACGATCGTGGTGTAGGCGAACGCCCAGCCCTCGCCTCTGCGGCTGTAGACCCGGGTGACTGCGGCGATCTGCGCGATCACCGCCACGGCAAGCACATACCAGGTCCAGCTCTTGCCGTACGCCAGCTGTGTCCACAACCCGAACCCGGCAACCAGGACAGTGGCCGGGATGGCCAGCAGCCCGGCGAACCGGAACGCGTCGCTGCGGATGGCGCCCGAGGTCTTGAGTGCGACGAACACCGCGCCGTGCAGAGCGAACAGGGCACCCGTGGCAAGGCCGCCGAGCAAGGTGTAGGCGTTGAGCACGTCACCGATCGACAGGTGCATCTGCTTGTCGGCGTCGACCGGCATGCCGCGCACCAATCCGGCGAACGCCACACCCCACAAAATCGCGGGCACGAACGAGCCGATGGCGATACCGGAGTCGGCCCATCGCCGCCAGCCTGGATCGTCGATCTTGCCGCGCCATTCGATGGCGACGATGCGCACGATCATCGCGCACAGGATCGCCAGAAGCGGCAGGTAGAGCCCGGAGAACACGGTCGCATACATCTCGGGGAACGCCGCGAACATGGCGCCGCCGGCGGTGATCAGCCAGACTTCGTTGCCATCCCACACCGGGCCGATGGTGTTGAGCGCGGCGCGTCGATAGGGCTCGGAGTCCTCGCCGCGCTGTTGGGCGGCGCGGCCGAAAAACGACATGAGCATGCCGACACCGAAGTCGAACCCCTCGAGGATGAAGAATCCGAGAAACAGAACGGCCAGAAGGATGAACCAGAGTTCTTGCAATCCCATCGATTCGCTCCTCAGTACGCGAACGACAACGGCGCGACTTCGTCGGCGTCCGGTGGGGTCGGCGGCGCGGGTTCCGAGTCGTGTTCGAGCGGGCCTTCCACGACGTAACGCCGGAGCAGGAAGAACCAGATGACCGCCAGCACGGCGTACAGCAGCGTGAAGGCCACCAGTGACAGCAGCACCATGCCGGCCGAATGACCGGATACCCCCTGCGCGACGGTGAGCCGGATGTCTTGATCGCCCGTCGGATTCGGCACGACGACCCAGGGCTGTCGGCCCATCTCGGTGAACACCCAGCCCGCGCTGTTGGCGAGGAACGGGGTGGGGATGGTCAGCAGCGCGAACCAGCCGAACCAGCGCTGATTCGGGATCCGGCCGCCACGGGTGAGCCACAACGCGGCGAGCGCGAACAGACCTGGGACAGCGAGGAATCCGATCATCGCCCGGAACGACCAGTATGTGACGAACAGGTTGGGGCGGTAATCGCCTGGGCCGAACTTCTGCTCATACTGTTCCTGGAGGTCCTTGACGCCCTCCAGATGGACGTCGCTGAACTTGCCCTCGGCGAGGAACGGCAGCACGTACGGCACTTCGATCAAATGCGTGACGCTGTCGCAGTTGTTGTGCGTGCCGACGGTGAGAATCGAGAAGTCCGGGTCGGTTTCGCTGTGGCACAGCGATTCCGCCGAAGCCATCTTCATCGGCTGCTGTTCGAACATGAGCTTGCCCTGCGCGTCGCCGGTGAAGAACAGCGCGACCGCGGCCACCAGCGTCACCCAGCAGCCCAGTATCGTGGCCGGCCGGTACATGGTGACGGCGTCGTGTGGCGCGTCACCGCCGACACGATGGGACCGCACCATCCACCACGCGCACACGCACGCGACGAAAACCCCTGCGGTCAAGAACGATCCGGCCACGGCGTGGCTGAACGCCGCGATGGCCGTGTTGTTGGTGAACAACGCGACGATGCTCGTGAGCTCGGCGCGGCCCGTTTCAGGGTTGAACCGGGCACCCACCGGATGCTGCATGAACGAGTTCGCCGCGATGATGAAGAAGGCCGACATGTTCACGGCCATCGCGACGATCCAGATGCAGGCCAGGTGCACCAGGCGGGGCAGACGCGTCCAGCCGAAGATCCACAGTCCGATGAAAGTGGATTCGAAGAAGAACGCGGCCAGGCCCTCCATCGCGAGCGGGGCACCGAAGATGTCGCCGACGAATCGCGAGTATTCGCTCCAGTTCATGCCGAACTGGAACTCCTGCACGATTCCGGTTGCCACGCCGATCGCGAAGTTGATCAGGAACAGCTTCCCGAAGAACCGGGTCAGGCGGTACCAGCTGTCGTTGCCCGTCACGACCCAGATCGTCTGCATGACGGCGATGAGCGGCGCCAAGCCGATGGTCAGCGGGACGAATATGAAGTGGTAGACGGTGGTGATTCCGAACTGCCACCGTGATACGTCCAACGCGTCCATCTGACCCCACTTCCAAGGTCGCTAGGTCAACCTACGACAAAGTGTAGTAGACATCCGGGGTGCCAACCAGGTTCGGTTCATGACGGGCAGCGTGTGTTAGCTCACCGCAGGCGCGGAAGGAGACGACGGCGACTGCAGGGCCGAACCCAACTTCTTCGCACCGCTGCGGATACCGAACGCCGAGATGACCTCGAAGACACCCAGCACGATCAGCCAGGCACCCACGACGATTGCCAGCGTGGCGAGCGATTCGAACGGTGCCGCGAGCATGACCACGCCGGCCAGCAGGCTGATCACACCGAAGAAGATCTCCCAGCCGCGGCCGGGCAGCGTCGGATCACTGATCGCCGACACCGCGGTGGCCACGCCACGGAACACGAATCCGACGCCGACCCAAATTGCCAGCAGCAGAATCGAATCCTGCAGGCTGCGGAAACACAGCACGGCCAGAATCAGCGCGGCCGCGCCGCTGATGAACAGCAAAACGCGTCCGCCGGCCGTCACGTGCAGGCTGAACGCGAAGACCACCTGGGCGATGCCGGTGATCAACAGGTAGGCGCCGAAGAATATGGCCGCCACCAGAATGGTGATGCCCGGCCACACCAAGACGAGAATTCCGAGGATGATCGCGAGAACCCCCGAAACCAGCGTGGCCTTCCACAGGTGAGGCAACAGGCTTGGGGGAGCGGTGGTTTCCATGCAGGCAGTTTGGCACAAACCACATGGGCGAACGCGTATTTTACGGTACGGCTGTGGCATCGTACTGCGGTCGTTAATGTCTCGTTACCGGCACTGCGCGCCGGCGCTATGGCCGTTATCGTCTCCGGTTTGGAACAGACGGATGACGGTCCAACGCGAATAGATGTAGAGAGAAGAGGCAACCTGTGAGAGCTGGATGTCAGAACCGTCGGGGCAAGATGTGGCGCATTGCGGTCGCGATGGCTGCGAGCGGCGCGCTGGCGATGTCGGGTTGCGCGAGCAACACCGATAGCAGCGGACCGGCTACCGAGACGACCGCGGCGACGGCTGAGAAGGTCGACGCGATCGCCAACACGTTGCCGGAGCCGATCAAGTCGAGCGGCAAGCTTGTGATCGGCACAGACCCGACGTACCCGCCGAACGAGTTCAAGGATCCGAGCGGCAAGATCATCGGATTCGACGTCGACCTGATGAACGCGATCGCGGCCACACTGGGACTCACCACGGAGTACCGGCCGTCGGCGTTCGACAAGATCATCCCGTCGGTCCAGGGCGGCACCTACAACGTCGGGATGTCGTCGTTCACCGACTCGAAAGAACGTGAGGAGCAGGTCGACTTCGTCACGTATTTCGAGGCCGGATCGGCGTGGGCCCAGAAGGCCGGCGCGGGCATCAACCCCGATGACGCGTGCGGCAAGAAGGTCGCGGTGCAGACGGCGACCGTGCAGGACACCGATGAGATGCCGGCCCGTATCGACAAGTGCGTGAAGGACGGCAAGCCCGCAATCGAGGTCATCAAGTTCGACGATCAGACCGCTGCAACCAATGCCGTCATGCTCGGCCAGGCCGATGCCATGTCGGCTGATTCACCGGTGACGGCCTACGCCATCAAGCAGAGCGACGGCAAGCTTGAGGCCGCCGGCGACATCTTCGACTCGGCACCCTACGGCTGGGCGGTCCAGAAGGGCTCGCCATTGGCCGAGACGCTGAGGCAGGCTCTCGAACACCTCATCGAAACCGGCGCATACGAACAGGTGGCCAAGAACTGGGGCGCTGAGAACGGGATGATCGACAAGCCCGTCATCAACGGCGCCGTCAGCTGAGCCGCCGATGACTGATGCATCGCCGCCACCCGCCATCGACGCAGTCCCACTGAGGCATCCGTGGCGGTGGGTGGCGGCGGTTGCTCTTCTCGTCCTGCTCGGGCTCTTCGTCTACGGCGCCGCCACCAACGAGGCGTACGGGTGGGATACATACTGGAAATACCTGTTCGACCAACGTCTATCAGAAGCTGCGTGGAACACCCTGCAGCTCACCATCTTCTCGATGGTGCTTGCCGTGGTGCTCGGCGTGATCCTGGCGGTGATGCGACTGTCGCCGAACCCGGTGCTCAAAGCGGTTTCGTGGACCTATCTGTGGATTTTCCGCGGAACGCCGGTCTATGTGCAGTTGGTGCTCTGGGGTCTGGTTCCGGTGCTCTACCAGAACATCAAGCTCGGGGTGCCCTTCGGGCCGACGTTCTTCGAGTTCAGCCTCTCCGACCCGAACTTCTTCATGCTGGCGATTCTGGGGCTCGGCCTCAACGAGGCGGCTTACATGGCCGAGATCATCAGGGCCGGCATCAACTCCGTGCCCGAGGGCCAGTCGGAGGCCTCGACCGCACTCGGCATGTCATGGCCGATGACGATGCGTCGCACGGTGTTGCCCCAGGCGATGCGGGTCATCATCCCGCCGACGGGCAACGAGTTCATCAGCATGTTGAAGACCACGTCGCTCGTGACGGCCGTGCCGTACAGCTTCGAGCTGTACGGGCGGGCGCGCGACATCGGCGTTGCGCTGTTCCAGCCGATACCGCTGCTGCTCGCCGCGTCCACCTGGTATCTGGCGATCACCAGCATCCTCATGGTGGGGCAGTACTACCTTGAGCGGTATTACGCGCGTGGTGCGTCACGGAAGCTGACGTCCAAGCAGCTCGAAGCGTTGGCCAAGGCGCAGATGGGAGAGCCGCATCCATGACCGCGATGGTCCGCGCCGAGAACGTGTGCAAGAACTTCGGCGCGCTGCAGGTGCTCAAGGGCGTGACGCTTGAGGTCGGTAAAGGCGAGGTGTTGTGCCTCGTGGGCCCGTCCGGCTCGGGTAAGTCGACATTCCTCCGCTGTATCAACCACCTCGAGCAGGTCAACGCCGGTCGCCTCTATGTCGACGGTGAACTCGTCGGCTACCGGGAACGCGGCGGCAAACTCCATGAGATGCGTCCGAAGGACGCCGCGAAGCAGCGCCGTGACGTCGGCATGGTGTTCCAGCACTTCAACCTGTTCCCGCATCGCACGGCGCTGGAGAACATCATCGAGGCGCCCATCCAGGTCAAGAAGGTGAAGAAAGCCGCTGCGGTGGCACGGGCCAAGGATCTGCTCGATCAGGTCGGCCTGTCGGCCAAGGCCGATGCCTACCCGGCCCAGCTTTCGGGCGGCCAGCAGCAGCGGGTGGCGATCGCGCGTGCGTTGGCGATGAGTCCGAAGCTGATGCTGTTCGATGAGCCGACCTCGGCGCTGGACCCCGAACTCGTCGGTGAGGTGCTCGGAGTGATGAAAAAGCTCGCCTCAGAAGGCATGACGATGGTCGTGGTCACGCATGAGATGGGTTTCGCCCGTGAGGTCGCCGACAAGCTGGTGTTCATGGACGGCGGTGTGATCGTGGAGAGCGGTGAGCCCCGCGAGGTCATGAGCAATCCGAAACACGAACGCACGAAAGCCTTCCTGTCGAAGGTGATGTAGCTTCGATTGGGTGGCTTCGACGCGCTCAGCGGTATTCGTCTCCGCCCCCGAACTCCGTGAGCTCATCGCTGCGGGCGATCCGGTCACGGTGCTCGATGTGCGCTGGACTCTCGCCGAACCCGACGGCGAGCAGGCGTATTTGGCCGGCCACCTCCCCGGCGCCGTGTACGTCTCGCTCGAGTCCGAGCTGGCCGACCATCAGGTACCGGGCCGCGGCCGCCATCCATTGCCGTCGGGTCGCGACCTCGAGGCGGCGGCCCGGCGCTGGGGTGTGCGGACCGGCGTGCCGGTGATCGTCTACGACGACTGGAACCGGGCGGGGTCGGCTCGCGCGTGGTGGGTGCTCACCGCAGCGGGGATCGCCGACGTACGCATACTCGACGGCGGCTTGGCGGCCTGGATCGCTGCGGGCGGCCCGCTGGAGACCGGCCCGGTCACCCCCGAACCCGGAGACGTCGACGTGGTGCACACCGACCTGTATGCCGGGGCACGCCGCACGTTGACTGCCGAACAGGCAACGTCCGGCGTAGACGTCCTGCTCGACGCGCGGGCACCCGAACGGTTCCGCGGCGACGTCGAGCCCGTGGACGCGGTCGCCGGTCATATCCCCGGCGCGACCAATCTTCCGAGTACGGGGCTGCTCACCGAGGATGGCGCGCTGCTTCCCGACGCCGAACTCCGGACGTTGTTGGCCGATAAAGGTGTGACCGGTCGTGGCGCCGTGGGTGCGTACTGCGGCTCGGGTGTCACGGCGGCCCTCACCGTGGCGGGGCTCGCGGCGGCCGGGGTGGACGCCGCGTTGTACCCGGGTTCCTGGTCGGAGTGGAGCTCTGATCCGGATCGGCCCGTCGCACGCGGAGCGCAGTAGTTCTTCGGCTCTCGATCGGTGCGGGTTGGGTGCACTCGGCGACTTTATGCTGAGCAAATGCAGCCGCGACCCGACCCGGTTACGCCGCTGTGGCGCGCTGCGCAGGTGTTTCGCCTGCTGAGCTGTATCTACGCGCTCGGCTTTCAGATCGCGGTCAACGGGGATCTGGAGCGGCCCGCGCTCGGGTGGGTGCTGTGCGCGGTTCTCATCGCCTGGAGCATCGCGTGCGCGGTCGCCTATCTGAAGGGTTTCGGGCGGCGCACCGCGTGGGTGATCGCCGAGATCGCGGTCGTCGTGGTGTTGATGTTGTCGACGGAGATCGTCGCGACCGATCAGTGGGTGGCCGACAATCAGTCGTGGCCGACCACGCTGTGGGCCACCAACGCGACCATCTCGGCCGCCCTGCAGTTCGGCCCGGTGGGCGGCATGGCCACCGGGCTTGCCGTGATGGCCACTGCCGCCGCACTGAAGGGCTACGTCAGCGTCAACCTCGGCCGCAACGCCACGATCGTCATCGAGTTGGCCGTGGGCCTCGCGGTCGGAATGGCCGCACAGACCGCGCGGCGGGCGCACGCCGAGCTGGAACGGGTCGCCCGGCTGTCGGCAGCACTGGAGGAACGGGAACGACTGTCCCGGCGGGTGCATGACGGGGCGATCCAGGTACTGGCCCTGGTCTCCCGGAAGGGTCGCGAAATAGGTGGCGAGACAGCGCAACTGGCCGAACTCGCCGGGGAGCAGGAACGTGCGCTACGCCGCTTGGTGAGTGCGACCGATGCCGGGGCGGGTTCCGACTCCGGTCCGCTGACCGACATCGGCGCCATGCTGCGCACCAGGGCGTCCGACCGGGTCTCGCTCAGCCTGCCCGCCGAACCGGTCCTGCTCGAACATGCCACGGCCACCGAACTGTTCGCGGCCGCCGAGAACGCGCTCGACAATGTGGCTGCCCACGCCGGTGCCGACGCCTGCGCCTTCGTGTTGCTCGAGGATCTCGGGGATTCGGTGACGCTGAGTATCCGTGACGACGGGGCAGGCATTCCGGACGGCCGGCTGGCCGAAGCAGAACGACAGGGCCGGCTCGGGATCTCGAAATCCATTGTCGGCCGGATGGATTGGCTGGGCGGCAGCGCGCAGCTGACGACGGGACCGGATTGCGGCACCGAATGGGAGCTGACTGTGCCACGTCCGCGGAAGGGGGAGTGATGTCTGACGGCGGACTGAGAGTGATGGTCGTCGACGACCATCCGATCTGGCGTGACGCGGTGGCGCGCGATCTTGCCGACGACGGGTTCGACATCGTGGCAACGGCAGACGGGGTGGCGTCGGCAGGTCGGCGCGCCGGCGTGGTGAAGCCCGATGTCGTGGTGATGGACATGCGGCTGGCCGACGGCAGCGGTGTACAGGCCACCACAGAAGTGCTTGCGGTGTCGCCGTCGTCGCGCGTACTGGTGCTGTCGGCGTCCGACGAGCGCGACGACGTGCTGGAGGCGGTCAAGGCCGGAGCCACCGGGTACCTCGTGAAAAGCGCGTCCAAGGCGGAGCTGGCCGCAGCGGTGCGGGCCACCGCGGAAGGCCGCGCGGTGTTCACCCCCGGCCTGGCCGGACTGGTCCTGGGTGAGTACCGGCGCATCGCGCAACGGCCCGATGACGGGCCCGCGACACCGACGCTCACCGAACGCGAGACCGAGGTGTTGCGTTACGTGGCAAAAGGCTTGACGGCCAAGCAGATCGCCACCAGGCTGTCGCTGAGTCACCGCACCGTGGAAAACCACGTGCAGGCGACGTTCCGCAAGCTGCAGGTGGCCAACCGGGTCGAGTTGGCCCGTTACGCGATCGAGCACGGCCTGGACGAGTAGTCCTACTCATCTCAACGGGTCGATCTGCTGCCACGCTGACACCATGACCGAACCGCAGCGCGCAGTCATCGCCCGGCTGTCGGCGGATTTCGCCGCCATCTCCGCGTATATGGCCAGGGCATCAGCAGACCTGACCGAGCTCGATCGGTTACTCGCTTCGCGGCCCGCACCTACTGCGCCGCACTGGGTTCCGGCGCAGTACCCGGTGTTTGCGCAGCCGCAGCCACCCGCGTATCCACCGGTGGCACCCCCACCGCAGCCGCGACCGCAACCGCGGCCCGAGCGTTCGGAAGGCTGGATCGGTAAGGCGCTCGCCGTCGCGGGTGTCGCGGTCACGCTCATCGGCGTGGTGCTGTTGCTGGTCCTTGCCGCACAGGCAGGCATCCTGCGCCCGGAGTTCCGGGTGGCCGCAGGCGCGGCCCTGGCAGTCGCGTTGATCGCCGCCGCGCATTGGCTCTACCGCAGGCCGGGTGGTCGCGTCGGCGCCATCGCGTTGGCGGCGACCGGTATCGCGGCCGCGTATATGGATGTGATCGCCGCGACGACGATCTACGACTGGTTGCCGGCCGGGGCCGGACTTGCCTTGGCGGCCGGCATCGGCGGCGGCGGTCTCATGCTGGCCAGGCGCTGGAACTCCGAGCACCTCGGCCTGCTCGTACTGGTGCCGTTGATCGGGCTGGCCCCGGTGATCACCGACGGCATCACGCTGCTGCTGATCGGGTTCATGCTCGCGCTCACCGCGGCGTCGCTGCCGGTGCAGTACGGCCGGGACTGGATTTGGATGTACGCGGCGCGTACTGCCGCGAGCACGGTCCCGCTGATGCTCGCGCTGGCGTCGGCCGCGTTCGGCAATCGCGATGATCTACCACTGGCATTCGCGTGCGCGCTGGCCGCCGTGCTGGCGATCGCCGGTGGTCTCGTGCTGTTGCGAGCCACGGCCAAACCTGCCGCGATGGCCGTGCTCGCAGCCCTGGGAGTGGTTCCGCTGCTGTGCGTTTCGGCCTGTGTCGATCGAGTGCTCGCGGCCTTGATGATCGCTGCGCTGGCCGCCGGCCTGCTGGCGGTCGTGGCGCTCGGTGATCGATTGCCCGGAGTGGTGCCTGCCGTGCGTCGCGCGTGGGGCGCACTGTCGGCGGTCGCGGCACTGATCGCGGTGATCGTCGCGTTCGACGGCGTGGTGGCCGGGCCGGTGCTGTTGGCGATGGCGATCGTGGTCGCGGTCATCGGCAGGCGCGATGTGCTCGCCCGATGCCCGGCCATCGGGTTCGGGCTGTGCGGCGGTGCGTTCTACCTGGGCTACGCACCGCCACACATGTTGGCCCATGCAACGGAAACGACTGGCGGGGTGGCCGTTTCGGTGCTGATCGCGAGCATTCTCGTCATCGGTGCGACGCTGGCGATCGGGTGGCCGTTGGCGCAGGCGTCGGATGACGACACGGTTCGCGTGTTGTGGATCGCGGCGGGCGCGGCGATCGGATATGCGGTCACGACGTTCACCGTCACTGCCGGTGTGCTCATCGGCGGTACCGGCGGTGGGTTCTTCGGTGGTCACATGGCGGCGACCATCTGCTGGATCGCGGCGGCGGCGGGCCTGTTCACGTACGCCGCCCGGCGGCCGAAGAATCGGCGTTCATCGGCGATCGGTGCGGGCCTGGTGCTCGTGGCGGCGGCGATGGCCAAGTTGTTCCTGTTCGACTTGGGCACGTTGGCGGGCATCTTCCGAGTGGCGGTGTTCATCGTCGTCGGTCTGGTGCTGCTGGGCATGGGGGCCGGGTACGCGCGTCTGCTCAGCCAGCACAACGAGCCCGGGCCGGGCCAGGCGCCCTCGGCGTGATGCCTGCCACATCGAACTTAATCTGGATTGATTCCAGATTAAGCGTTGTTGGAAGTGGCATGAGTACACGTCGAACCGAATCGGAAATTCAGGGCTACCAGGCCTCTCCTGAGCTCAGCAACAACCTGCAGCAGGTTCTCCTCGACCTGATCGAACTGGGGCTCCAAGGCAAACAGGCACATTGGAATGTCGTCGGCACCAACTTCAGGGACCTGCATCTGCAACTCGACGAACTGGTCGACTTCGCTCGCGAAGGCGCCGACACCGTCGCCGAGCGGATGCGCGCGCTGGACGCCGTGCCGGACGGCCGTTCCGACACCGTTGCGGGCGGTACGAGCCTGCCGGAATTCCCGGCCTACGAGCGCAGCACCGATGAGGTCGTCGATCTCATCGCAACCCGGGTCTACGCGGCGGTCGACACCATGCGCAGGGTTCACGACGACGTCGACGCCGAGGACCCGACCACGCCCGACATCTTGCATCAACTGATCGACGGGCTGGAGAAGCTCGCCTGGCTGATCAAGTCGGAGAACCGCAAGATCTAGTTGAGGGTCGGGCGGACTGCCGAGGCGGTGTCCGCTTCGCCGGTGATCTCCAGCGAAGCGCGCACCGCCTCGTCGTCTCGCCGGCCGACGAGATACCAGGTGCGCATGACGCCCTTGCCCTTGACTTCGACTTCGCCGCGTTCCTCGAGGAGGAATGTGGGAAGCAGGCGGTCATACACGTCCTGCGGCACCTGGATTCGGCCTTCGACGTCGGTCGTCTCCATGCGCGATGCGACGTTGACGGCGTCGCCCCAGACGTCGTAGAAGAACTTTCGGGCTCCGACCACCCCGGCGACGACGGGGCCTGCGGCCAGGCCGATCCGGAGGGGGACCTCGCGGCCGTGCGGATCTTTCAGATCGGCGACGGCCTCGGCCATGTCGAGTGCCAGGCAGGCCAGCGCTTCGACGTGATCGTGCCGGGGCTGCGGAACCCCGGCGACGACCATGTACGAATCACCGCTGGTTTTCACCTTTTCCAGGCCGTGGCGATCGACCAGGGCATCGAGGTCGGTGTAGAGGCGGTCGAGAAACCGCACGAGATCGGTCGGCGTGGTGTCACTGGCTCGCTTGGTGTAGCCGGCGATGTCGGCGAACAGTATCGAAGCGTCGTCGTACTTGTCGGCGATGATGGTGCGCGACGGATCCTTGAGACGGTCCGCGATCGTCGCGGGAAGTATGTTGGCCAACAGCTTTTCGGAGCGCTGGTACTCGGCCTCCATCGCCTCTTCGGCGCGACCGATCTCGCGAAGCGAATACCAGACCGTCGCGACCACCATGACCGCCGCCGAAACCGTCGACATGATGAACCCGACCGTCAGCGTCCATGGCGGGCCGAGTCCGCGATCATCGGGCACGAGCAGCTCGAGCGCGATGGTCGCCGCGACGCCGAACGCCACCAGGAATGCGGCCAGCACGATGCGTTCGATGCCCAGCACGAGGACGACAAGCGACGCCGCCACCAGGAAGTAGAACTGCAGCCCCGATCCCGTGCCGATCTCGTAACACAGCAGGGTCACCGAAACGTAGGCGATCGCGAAGAAGGTCAGCGGCGCAATGAGTTCGCCGAACCGGTAGAGCAGCGGCACCAACACGAACAGCGTCGCGAAGGCCAGATTGAGCAAGCCGAACTGCCAGATCTGCCCACCGATCGCGAGTTGGAAGACGCCGAACGCGGCCGAGACCGCTGCGGCGATCCACGTGGCGATGGTCAGTACGCGCAGTCGGCTGGCGACGCTCTCGGCGTAGTGCCGAGTGCGGGCGGGCACGCGGTTGTCCAGCGCCAGCTCGGGCATGCACACCGAGCGCCGAAACTCGCTGACCACCACAGACGCAAGCGTATCGCCGCGAAGACGCGCGTCGGCCGACATTCGTGAAGACGGTCACACCGCCTCTACCACGGTCCAGCAAACTCTTACGGCCCAGGATGTGTCAGAATGGGTTCTTCCAGTGAGTGCGGCGTGGGGCGTCGCTGATCTCCCGGGGGACTTTGAGCGTGGACCGTACGTGGATGCGCAATACGGCCATCGGCTGTGCCATCGCCTGTGGCGCCATGGTGGCGGGGCCCGGTGTCGCCGGCACGGCAGTTGCGTCAGCCGATCTGTTCGGCATCGACCTCGACATTCTGGACATCTTCGATCACAAGGACAAGAAGAAGAAGTCCGATCACGGCGCCAAGGTCGGCGCGCAACAGAACGGCGGATCGAAGAAGACCGGGGGACCGGGCAACGCGGGCCCCAAGAAGGCGGCCCGCCCCGATCCGGGTGGCGCTAGCCAGTCCGCCGGGTCGGCCGACCGCGCGCCCGAGTCGGCAAACGCACCGGAATCGGTGACGTTCGGCGGCGCGGGCCAATCGCCGCCCGCCGCCGTCTCCGGAGGCGGTGGTGGCGGCGGCGGTGTGCCGACCAACAGCAACATCGGCCGGGCACCCAACCTGGCACCGGTGCCAACGACGCCGAGCAGCCGCGGCATCGTCATCCGGGCCACTCCTCCCGCTGCGCCGGTGCCCGTGGCTCCGGTTGCACCCGCTCCCGTCGTCCTGCCGCCGGTACCGATTGCCCTGCCGCCCCTGCCCGCCGCACCGTCCGGTGGTGGCGCGCCGTCCGCGCCGGCTGTCCCCAGCCCGAACGCACCCGCCGTCGAGCCGCCGAGCGCCCCGCCGCTGGCATCGAATCCGTCTGCACCGCAAGTGATTCCGGATTCGTTCCGGATCGGCTACGCGGATTACCTGCGGACCGCGAGCACCTCGGACCTGCTGTTCGCAGTGTTGCCAGGGGTCGCCGGATTGGCGTTGCTCACCGCCGCGGGTGGCGCGATCGGCTTCCGTCAGGCCCGCGCCGCGCAGACGCTCCCGTCACCGCAGATCGCACGATTCCTGCCGTAGCAAGCGCGTCACGAGACCAGGGCCGCGACGGCATCGACAACCACCCGGCGTTGCGCGTCGGGTGAGGCGATGTCGACCGCGGCGTCGAACTCGGGCGTATTCGAACTCCAGAAGCCCGACAGGTGCAGCACCAGTCCGAGCAGCACGCTGGGTGCGAATCGATCGGGAAGTGTGCCCGCACGTTGCGCGGCGCTGATCGCCTCGATCTTCGCGGTGTTGCTCGCCACCACGATCGGAAGCAGGTCAGCTGTGCTGGCGCGCTCCAGTCGGTACCACGTGGCGATGCGCTGTACCCAGGGCCTGCGCCGGTACGAGTCGAACAACCGGCCCGCGTATTCCGGCAGGTCTGTCGCGTCGATGGGCACTTCGTCGAGGGTTACGCGGCACATGTCGTCGAACACCGCGTCGAACAGACCGTCCTTGCTGCCGAAGTAGTGATAGATCTGGGCCTTGTTGGACTGGGCCGCGGCAGCAATGCGGTCGACGCGGGCGCCGGCGATGCCATACGTCGCGAACTCGTCACGGGCGGCCTCGAGGAGGCGCTGTCGGGTGGCTTCGGCATCTCGCACCATATTCACAGGTTATCAACTGACTGTTTAGTTGACAGGCGGGCTGGCCGCGAGTTGACTGAACTCGTTATCAACAAACTAGTTAGTTAGAAGGTGGCCAATGTCTGGTTCCGAATCTCTCGTGTTCCTGGTCAGTGGGGCATCGCGCGGCCTCGGGCTGGAGATCGTGCGCGCGGCTCTTGCCGCCGGGCACCGGGTAGTCGCCGGTTCGCGCGGCAGTTCCGCACTCGACGAGCTTGCCGGCGACCGCCTCGTGGTGGTGCCGCTGGACGTCACCGACGACACTGCCGTCGAGGAGGCCGTCGCGGCAGCGGTGGACCGCTTCGGGCGTCTCGACGTTCTGGTCAACAACGCCGGCTATGCCAACCTCAGTGCGATCGAAGACGTCGACCTCACCGATTTCCGCGCCCAGATCGATACCAATCTGTTCGGTGTCGTGCGGCTGACTCAGGCGGCGCTGCCGGTGATGCGCGCGCAGCGTTCGGGCCGGATCATCCAGGTGTCGTCGGTGGGCGGGCGACTCGCGACACCTGGACTCGGCGCGTACCAGTCCGCCAAATGGGCGGTCGGCGGTTTCTCGTCGGTGCTCGCGCAGGAAGTCGGCCCGCTGGGGATCACGGTGACCGTGCTCGAACCGGGTGGGATGCGCACCGATTGGGCCGGATCGTCCATGGCGATCGCCCCGATACGGCCGGAGTACGCCGAGACCGTCGGGGCGATGGCCGCCCGGCACAGCTCGGGAGAGGTGACCGCGGCCAGCGATCCGGTCAAGGTCGCGAGGCTCGTGCTCGACGTCGTCGGACTTGAGGACCCGCCGTTGCGGCTGCTGGTCGGCGCGGACGCATACAAGTACGCCACCGCGGCCGGACGCGACCTACTGGCCTCCGACGAGAAGTGGCGCGCGCTCAGTGAGTCGACGACGGCCGACGACGCGTCAGCCGCGCAATTGGATCCGCTGGGGCAGCGGTGATGAGTGCCCTCGGTGAGATTCGAACTCACACTGTACGGGTTTTGAATCCGTTTCCTCTGCCAGTTGGGATACGAGGGCGTGCGCACCGTTCGGTGCTGCGGCCTACCACCATAGAGGATGCCCCCGCGGTCGCTCATCGGTGCCCACCACGACACAATGTCTCCCATGACCGGGTCATCGACAGACTCTGACAAACCGCGCCGCGTGCTCGTTGCCGAGGACGAAGCGCTCATCCGCCTCGACCTCGCCGAGATGCTGCGCGAAGAGGGCTATGAGGTCGTCGGTGAGGCCGGCGACGGGCAGGAGGCCGTCGAGCTCGCCGAGAGCCTGCGGCCGGATCTGGTGATCATGGACGTCAAGATGCCGCGTCGCGACGGTATCGACGCCGCGTCGGAGATCGCCAGCAAGCGCATCGCGCCGATCGTGATCCTCACCGCGTTCAGTCAGCGCGAGCTCGTGGAACGGGCGCGTGACGCCGGGGCCATGGCCTACTTGGTCAAACCGTTCAACGTCACCGATCTGGTTCCGGCCATCGAGGTCGCGGTGAGCCGGTTCGCCGAGATCGCCGCGCTGGAAACCGAAGTCGCGACTCTGTCGGACCGGCTCGAGACGCGCAAGCTCGTCGAACGCGCCAAGGGCCTGTTGCAGAGCAAGCACAAGATGTCCGAACCCGAGGCGTTCAAGTGGATTCAGCGCGCCGCGATGGACCGTCGAACCACGATGAAGCGTGTCGCGGAGGTGGTTCTCGAAACGCTGGAGGACCCTGCGGACGGGGCCCCGTCGAGCTAGCCGAAATACCCGCCGGCTGTAACAAATGCGTTTCCGTCAATTGGTTCCTGCTGGTCATCCAAGCGACAGCCGCGCTTCAATTCCTCAACATCCCGCACTACGGCCGGTCGTTGGCTATGTTCTACCCGAAGCATCGACGCCGGCCCCCGTACGGGTGCTGGCGTCGGCGCCGCTGACAACACTGACCCGGAGGTGAAGCGTGCGCAGTCGCGTGGCACGGAAAGCATTTGCTCTCGGTAGTGCGGGTGTGGTTGCACTTGCCATTGCCGGCTGCAGCCAATCCACACCTGAGGAAGAAGCAGCCCAGACCAATTTGAGGATCGTCGAGAAAGTCCAGATCGACGAGAACGGCGCCGAGGTCAAAGCTGCCGAGGGTGTTGCCCCCGCCGATCCCGCCGGGGACGGCAAGGCCACCTGCCCGCCCGTGATGATCGCGATGATGGGCGCGCTCAACGGACCGGACGCCGCACTCGGCATCAACATCAAGAACGGTGTGCAGCTTGCGATCGACAAGCACAACGCCGCCAACCCCGGTTGCCAGGTGCAGCTGAAGACCTTTGACACCGAAGGGGATCCGCAGAAGGCCACCGGTGTGGCCCCGCAGATCGTCGACGAACCGTTCATCATCGGTCTGGTGGGGCCGGCGTTCTCCGGCGAGACCAAAGCCACCGGTGACGTGTTCAACCAGGCCGGGCTGGTGGCCACGACGGCCTCGGCCACCAACGTCACGTTGAGCGAGAACGGCTGGCGGACGTTCTTCCGCGGCCTCGCCAACGATGGTGTGCAGGGTCCATCGGTGGCCAATTACCTGAAGAACACGCTCGGCCACAAGAAGGTGTGCGTGGTCGACGACAGCACCGACTACGGCCTCGGTCTCGCCGAAGCCGTGCGCCAAACCCTTGGGCCGGTTGCCGATTCGGCATGCAACATCTCGGTCAAGAAGGGCGACAAGGACTTCTCGGCGGCGGTCACCCAGATCAAGGGTGCGGCACCCGAGTCGGTGTTCTACAGCGGCTACTACTCCGAGGCCGCGCCGTTCGTCCAGCAGCTCAAGGACGGCGGTGTCGAAACGACGTTCGTCAGCGCGGACGGCACCAAGGATCCCGAGTTCGTGAAGCAGGCCGGCGAATCGTCGAAGGGCGCGCTGCTGTCCTGCCCGTGCGGCCCGGCGACCGGTGCGTTCGCCGACGAGTACACCCAGAAGTTCGGCCAGGAGCCCGGCACGTACAGCACCGAGGGCTATGACCTCGGCACGATCCTGCTGAAGGGCATCGATTCCGGCGCGATCACCCGGGACGCACTGCTGAACTACGTCCGCAACTACGACGGCCAGGGCGTCGCCCGTAAGTACCAATGGACCGACAAGGGTGAGCTGACCACCACCCTCATCTGGATGTACGACGTCCAGTAGTCCACCAGACGAGACGCGTCCGAGGCCGCAACAGGGACTCGGACGCGTTTCGTTTCACCTCGCTTATCAGGGAGTCGCCACCGGATGATCCATCAGTGCGTCGACCAGTACGTCTGCCTGGCTGACAACATCAGCTTCAACCTAGAGGGCTTGCGAAACGGCTTCTGGCAGTTGACGATCGACGGCCTCTCCTGGGGCGCGATCTACGCGCTGGTGGCAGTGGGATACACGCTGGTGTTCGGCGTGTTGCGGCTCATCAACTTCGCTCATTCCGAGATCTTCATGCTCGGCATGTTCGGCGCCTACTTCTGCCTCGACGTGATCCTCGGCTTCACGCCGAGCGGCAACGCCTACAACAAAGGCATCGCGCTCACCGTGCTGTATCTGGCGATCGCCATGTTGTTCGCGATGCTGGTCTCGGGATCGGCGGCCGTCGGCCTGGAATTCATCGCCTACCGTCCGCTGCGAAAACGCAACGCGCGCGCGTTGACGTTCCTTATCACGGCGATCGGTATGTCGTTCGTGCTGCAGGAATTCGTGCACTTCGTGTTGCCGAAGCTGCTCAAGGGCTACGGCGGAAGCAATGCGCAGCAGCCCATCACCCTCGTTCAGCCGAAGACGCAGTTCACCATCTTCGGCGCGACGGTTTCGAACGTGACGCTCGTGATCATCGGCGCGGCACTGGTGTTCGCGGTGCTCACCGACATTGCGATCAACCGCACCAAGTTCGGCCGCGGCATCCGCGCGGTCGCGCAGGATCCGACCACCGCGACGCTGATGGGCGTCTCGCGCGAGCGGATCATCATGACGACGTTCCTGATCGGCGGGCTTCTGGCAGGGGCCGCGGCGCTGCTGTACACCCTCAAGGTGCCGCAGGGCATCATCTATTCGGGTGGATTCCTGTTGGGCATCAAGGCATTCTCGGCCGCGGTGCTCGGCGGCATCGGCAACTTGCGAGGCGCGCTGCTGGGCGGTCTGCTGTTGGGAATCATGGAGAACTACGGGCAGGCGGTGTTCGGGACCCAGTGGCGCGACGTCGTCGCGTTCGTTCTGCTCGTCCTGGTTCTGCTGTTCCGGCCGACGGGCATACTCGGTGAAAGCCTTGGGAAGGCGCGGGTATGAGCGACAAGCACACATCCGAAACCAGCAGCCCGGTCACCAGGACGCTGTTGGCGCCCGGTGACGTCCTCCGCGACTCGTGGTCGACGTTGCCGCGCGTGGCCAAGTGGGGTGTCGGCCTCGTGGGTTTCACGCTGCTGGGCCTGCTGCCGCTGTTCACCCCGAGCTTTCTGAACACCCCTGGCATCAGCTTCGGCGGCACGATGGCGCAGTTCGCGATGATCGCCATCATCGCCATCGGCCTCAATGTCGTCGTCGGCCAGGCCGGCCTGCTCGATCTCGGCTATGTCGGTTTCTACGCCGTCGGCGCCTATACCGTCGCGTTGCTGACGAGCCCGGACAGTCCGTGGAACAAGATGGGGCCCGACGGCTTCTTCAGCAAGGACTGGGCGTGGCTGTCGTGCGTTCCGCTGGCGATGGCCGTGACCGCGCTGGCCGGCCTGATCCTCGGCACGCCGACCCTGCGGCTGCGCGGTGACTACCTGGCCATCGTCACCCTGGGCTTCGGCGAGATCATCCGACTGCTCGCCGACAATCTGTCCGACATCACCAACGGGTCGCGTGGCCTCAACCAGGTCGCCTACCCGCGGGTGGGGGAGAGCGAGACGCTGCCCAACGGTGTGTTCTCCAGCGGTAACTCGACCGGCGTGGCCAACTACGGCACGTGGTGGTTCTGGCTCGGCCTGGTCTTGATGGTCGGCATCCTCCTTTTGGTCGGCAACCTGGAACGCAGCCGGGTGGGCCGTGCCTGGGTCGCGATCCGCGAGGACGAGGACGCCGCAGAGGTGATGGGCGTCAACACGTTCCGGTTCAAGCTGTGGGCGTTCGTGATCGGCGCCGCGATCGGCGGGCTGTCCGGTGCGCTGTACGCGGGCCAGGTCCAGTACGTCGCGCCACCGACGTTCAACATAATCAACTCGATGCTGTTCCTGTGCGCGGTCGTGCTCGGTGGGCAGGGCAACAAGCTTGGCGTGATCTTCGGCGCGTTCATCATCGTCTACCTGCCCAACCGCCTGCTCGGCGTGCATTTCCTCGGGATCAACATGGGAGACCTGAAGTACCTGTTCTTCGGGCTCGCACTGGTGGTGTTGATGATCTTCCGGCCGCAGGGCCTGTTCCCGGTACGTCAACAGCTGCTGACGTACGGCAACTCGGCGCGTCGATTGTTGCGGGCGACGCCGGTCAAGGAGGGGACGTCGTGACCGAACCGCCGCAAGTGGCCGAAGAGACGATCGAAGAACTGGCGGGCGTCCACCGCGAAATCAACGCCGCCGAAGGCGAGGTGCTGCTCGAAACCCATGATCTCACCGTCAAGTTCGGTGGGCTCGTCGCGCTGGACGCCGTCACGTTCAACATCCGCCGCGGTGAGATCCTCGGCCTGATCGGCCCCAACGGCGCAGGCAAGACCACCTGCTTCAACGCCATCACGGGTGTCTACCGGCCCAGTTCGGGATCGGTGTCGTTCGACGGCGCACCGTTGGGCAGGATCAAACGGCACCAGATCACCCGGCGCGGTATCGCCCGCACCTTCCAGAACATCCGGTTGTTCGGTGAGATGACCGCGCTGGAGAACGTCATGGTCGGCACCGACGCGCGCCACCGCACGTCGGTGCCCGGTGCGTTGATCCGCTCGCCGCGGCACCGTCGCGAGGAGAAGTCGGCGATCGAGAGATCAGCTGCATTACTACACTTTGTGGGCATCGCGCACCGCGGTGAGGAGAAGGCGAAGAATCTGCCGTACGGCGACCAGCGCCGGCTCGAGATCGCCCGCGCGCTGGCCACCGAACCCAAGCTGCTGTGCCTCGACGAGCCTGCCGCCGGGTTCAACCCGAGCGAGAAGGCCGCGCTGATCGACCTGATCCGAAAGATCCGCGATGACGGCTACACCGTGCTGCTGATCGAGCACGACATGCGTCTGGTGATGGGCGTCACCGACCGCATCGTGGTGCTGGAGTTCGGCCGCAAGATCGCCGACGGCCTGCCCTCTGCGATCCGTGAGGATCCGAAGGTCATCGCCGCTTATCTGGGGGTGCCCGATGACACCGTCTGACACTATGTCCGACCCGCAATCCGGGTCCGCCCGGCCGGTCCTGCTCGAGGTGCGCGACGTCGTCGTGCACTACGGCAGAATCCAAGCGCTGCACGGAGTTTCGCTCGTGGTTCACGAAGGTGAACTCGTCACGCTGCTCGGCTCCAACGGCGCGGGCAAGACCACCATGATGCGGGCCATCTCGGGCCTGCGGGCGCTGACATCGGGTTCGGTGTGGTTCGAGGGACGTGACATCTCACGGGTGAAGGCGCACCGCCGCGTCACCGACGGGCTCATCCAAGCACCGGAGGGTCGCGGCGTGTTCCCCGGCATGACGGTGCTGGAGAACCTCGAAATGGGCTGTTATGGACGCAAATTCGCGTCCAGGCAGGAACATGCCGAGCGTCTGGACTGGGTGCTCGAGACGTTCCCGCGGCTGGCCGAACGGCGGACTCAGGTCGGTGGCACGCTCTCCGGCGGGGAACAGCAGATGCTCGCGATCGGCCGGGCCCTGATGGCCCGCCCCCGCGTGCTGCTCCTCGACGAGCCGTCGATGGGGTTGGCGCCCATGGTCATATCGCAGATCTTCAAGATCATCGCCGACATCAACGCACAGGGCACCACGGTCCTGCTGGTCGAGCAGAACGCGCAACAGGCACTGAGCCGGTCCGACCGGGCCTACATCCTCGAGACCGGCAACGTCACCCGCACCGGGAACGCCAAGGAACTGCTGCAGGACGACAGCATTCGCGCGGCCTATCTCGGTGTCGCCTGACCGCAGCGTGATGGTTCTCAAATCGATCCTGCTGTTCGTCCTGGCGGCGGTGCTGGAGATCGGCGGCGCTTGGCTCGTGTGGCAGGGGGTACGCGAGCACCGCGGCTGGCTGTGGATCGGTGCGGGCATGATCGCGCTCGGCGCCTACGGCTTCGTCGCGGCATTTCAGCCCGACGCCCATTTCGGGCGGGTCCTGGCGGCCTACGGTGGCGTGTTCATCGCGGGCAGCTTGGCGTGGGGCATGGTGGCCGACGGCTTCCGGCCCGACCGGTGGGATGTCGCGGGCGCGCTCGTATGCCTCGTGGGCGTCGGATTGATCATGTACGCCCCACGCTGACGCGGTTCAGGCCAGATGTGCGCTGTCGTCGTCGAGGTCGTGGCGGCTCAGGCCCATCGGGGTGACAACCGGCACGTCACCGGCGGCCACGACCTGACGGGTGATCGGGGTCAAGGCGCCGAACAGTCTCTCGACCTCGTCGTCGGTCAGCGTGTCCAGTGCGCGCAGCGCCAATGCGTCGGTGCGATCTTCGACGGCCTGCTTGGCCGCGCGGCCGCTTTCGGTGAGCTCACCCTCGCCGTCCAGCCAACCGCGTTGACGCAGTGACTCGGAGTAGTGCTGCCACTGTTCGTCGTCGTAGTCGCGGCTGCGCATGATCATGTCTCGCGGCACCCGCCCCGCCGCGGCGTGCAGCACGTTGCATTCCCGGCCGCTGATCCCTTCGGCGGCAAGCACCGCGACGTGCGCGTCGCCGCGCTGCTCGCGCAGCAGGGTGACGGCGTGCCAGAGCATGGCTATCGGATCGTCGGGCCAGTCCAGCGCCAGGTTGGCGGCATAGAGCGGACGGCCGTCGAGGGGAGCGGACCGCGCGGCTTTGGCGGCGAGTTCGGCCGCCGTGCGGGTGGCGTCGCCATCCGTCACACCGGACCGCCGCAACGCTGCCACCGCGGATTCGAGGCGGACCGCCAGAAGCGTTGCCGGAGGGGCGATGTCCCAGGCGGCCGGCAGCGCCTTCGCCACACGTTCGGCGGTGAAGTTGTAGAACACCGCCGTGACGACTTCGGGCGGCACGATCCCGAACGGCGCCGACCGTGCGGCGAAGTAACCCATCCAGAATCCGCGATAGCCCAGCGCCTCCAGTGCGGAGCGGGACTCCGGGGCGAAGTACGTGACAGCGTGTACCGGTTCCAGGCGGTCGAAGAAACGACGCGCCAGCGATGGCGTGCGACCCACGCCGTCAGTTAACCACTGCCCTCATCACTGTCGGCGACCGCGGTCGCCGCCTCGTCGATGATCGCGCGCATGGCGCGTTCGGCCGCGTCCTCGTCACGCAATCGGATGGCGCGCGCGACCTCGTCGTGGAGTTCGATCGCCGCCGGGTTGGGGATCTCGGGCATCATGCCGTGGTGGGTGCGGCCCGTCAGCACCTCGGCGACGACGTCGTTGAGCGCACGGAACATCTCATTGCCGCTGGCCTCGAGCAATGTGCGGTGAAAAACCTTGTCGGCCAGCAGATATGCTTCCAGATCCCCGGCTCGCCCGTGCACCACCATGTCGGACACCGCGGCAGCCATGATGCGGCATTGGTCGGGATTGGCCCTGCGCGCCGCCAGCGCCGCGGCCGCAGGTTCGAAGCCGCGGCGCAGTTCGGACAGCGACACGAGTTGCGCGGCGCGGTCATTGGATTCCAGGCGCCACCGAATCAGCCTGGGGTCGAAGACGTTCCAGCTCGTGGCCGGCCGGATGGTGATCCCGACCCGGCGGCGGGATTCGATCATGCCCATCGACTCCAGCACGCGGATCGCTTCACGCGCGACGCTGCGCGACACGCCGTACTGGGCGCCCACGCCTTCGAGGGTTAGCACGTGGCCGGCGGGGAATTCCCCGGACACGATCGCGGTGCCGAGCGCAGTCAACACGTTGCCGTGCAACGCGCCGACATTGGAGGGCGAGGACACATATACATCCTGTCATACGGTTCAGTGATGAGATAAAAACAGATCAAAGGGAGATTCTCTTGCAATGATCTGACTTTTGAGCCATGCTGTGTGACGGCAGGCACAACAACGAGGTGGAGCGGATGGGATCACCGATCGTCGTCATGGGCGTATCCGGGTCGGGCAAATCAACCGTCGGAGCCGCTTTGGCGCAGCGGCTACGCGTGCCGTTCGGGGATGCCGACGATTTCCACCCACCCGCCAACGTCGCCAAGATGACGGCCGGCCATGCCCTGGACGACCAGGACCGGTACCCGTGGCTCGAGGCGATCGGCGAGTGGCTCGCAGACCACGAAGACGGCGGCGTCATGAGCTGCTCGGCGCTCAAACGCAAGTACCGTGACCAGCTTCGGCGGCACTGCCCCGACGTCCAGTTCCTGCATCTCACCGGATCTCCTGAGGTCATCGGCCGCCGCCAAGCCAGCCGCCCGGGACACTTCATGCCCCCGAGCCTGCTGGCATCCCAGTTCCAGACCCTCGAGCCGCTCGACCCCGATGAGGCGGGTATCGCCATCGACGTCGACCAGAACATCGACGCCATCATCGACAGCTACGTCACCCGAACCGCCACCCGCTCAACCGAACAGGAGAACCGATGAACTCCGCCCTCAGCTATCTGGCGGCCGATCCCGAACTGGCACAACCGGTCGCCGCGGGGTGGCAACTGGTGTTGGCCGCGCTGGCCGGCATCGCGTTGATCGTCGTACTGATCACCATCACCAAACTGCATCCATTTCTCGCCCTGATCTTCGGCGCGCTGGCCGTCGGGGTGGTCGCGGGGGAGAACGTCGGCACGGTGCTGGAGTCGTTCGGCGACGGATTCGGCAGCACGGCAGCAAGTGTCGGCATCCTCATCGCGCTGGGCGCGATGTTCGCCAAGCTCCTCGCCGATTCTGGAGGCGCCGACGAGATCGTCGACACGATCGTCGGTCACGCCTCACCCCGTGCGTTGCCGTGGGCGATGGCGTTGGTGGGCGCCATCATCGGCCTGCCGATGTTCTTCGAGATCGGCCTGGTGCTGTTGATGCCGGTGATCTACCTCGTCGCGCGCCGTTCGCAGCTGTCACTCATCACCGTCGGGATCCCGGCACTGGCCGGCCTCTCGGTCATGCACGGCCTGGTGCCACCACACCCCGGGCCGCTCACGGCCATCGGCCTGCTGAACGCCGACCTGGGTGTCACGCTGGCACTGGGTGTACTCGTGGCCATCCCGACGCTGATTCTGGCGGGCCCGCTGTTCGGTACCCTCGCCGGCCGCTGGGTGGTACTCGACGCCCCGGACCGGTTCACCACCACCGAGCCGTCGTCGTCGGGCGGCGGTACCACCGCCACCGGGTCCGGCCCGGGCACAGCCACCGAGACCGCCACCGAGACGAGAGTTCGGCCGAGTTTCGGCATCACCATCTTCAGTGTTCTGCTGCCGGTCGCGTTGATGATGGGCAAGGCGCTAGCCGACATCTTCATCGAGGACGAAGAGAACCCGGTGCGGGTCGCATTCGACATCCTCGGCCGTCCCTTGATGGCGCTGCTGATCGCCGTGGTCGTCGGAATGTTCACCCTCGGCCTCGGCGCCAAGATGACGCGGGATCAGATCGTGAAGAGCGTCGAGACGTCGCTTCCGCCGGTGGCAGGAATCATCCTGATCGTCGCGGCGGGCGGCGGTTTCAAGCAGGTCCTGGTCGACACCGGAATCGGAACCCTGCTCGCCGAGTGGGCCAAGGGCGCCAACGTCTCGGTGATTCTGCTGGCGTGGGTCCTGGCGGTGCTGATCCGATTGGCGACGGGCTCGGCGACGGTCGCCACGATCACGGCATCGTCGCTCATGCTCGGGCTCGTCGAGGGCATGAGCACCGGCGAGGTCTCGTTGGTAGTGCTTGCCGTCGGCGCCGGCTCACTGTTCTTCTCCCACGTGAACGACGCCGGGTTCTGGCTGGTCAAGGAGTACTTCGGGATGTCGGTCGGCCAGACGATCAAGACCTGGTCGATCATGGAGACCGTCTTGTCGGTGGCCGGCCTGATCTTCGTGCTGTTGCTCGGCCTGGTGATCTGACCGCACGTACGGCGAGGCCCCCAGTCCCACCGGGACCGGGGGCCCCATCGATACCGGCTGTCAGCGCCTGACGACCTGGGTGCCGCCGGCGAGGTCGTCGTGCTTGCCCTGCTTTGTGGGGCTGCCGCTCACGGTCACCGCGATCACGATGATGGCGACGACTCCGAGGAATCCGCCCACGAGCGGGATGATCGGCAGCAGCGTGAACGCATTGCGGATCGCCGACTGGGCCGCGGTCGGCTTCGGTGCCCCACCCGGGCCCTGCACCGCCAGCCCGAGCATCTTCTTGCCCGGCGTCCAACCCTGGGTCACTTCGAAGCCGACGAAGTACACGAACATCAGGAGCCCGGTGAACAACCCCGTGACCCAGTAGCTCGACAGCGAATCGGTGAAGAAGGCCAAGAAGAAGGCCACGATGCCGACGACGATGCCGTCGATCACGCGCGCGAAGAAGCGCCGCGCCAACCCACCCGGCGCCTGCGTGCGGTACGGGGGTTGCGCCCCGTACGGCGGCGGATAGCCACCCGGTTGTCCGTAGGGTCCCGGTTGCGGCTGGAAGTCACCCGTTGTCATGCCTCAAAACTACCGGTCACCGCCGCTGATCGAGCTGGCTTCGCGCCCGGTCG
The DNA here is from genome assembly GCF_002101965.1 of Mycolicibacterium wolinskyi. Lineage (GTDB taxonomy): Bacteria > Actinomycetota > Actinomycetes > Mycobacteriales > Mycobacteriaceae > Mycobacterium > Mycobacterium wolinskyi. The sequence continues at coordinate 78,367 of NZ_LQQA01000007.1, read as the reverse complement.
GCGAGCGCCGCGCTGCGTTCGCGAGCGGTCTCCGCCAGTTCGGGTCCACGTTCGCGGGCGACGTCGGCCAGTACCGCGCCGCGCTCGCGGGCGGCATCGGCAAGCACCCCGCCACGCTCACGTGCCACGTCGGCAAGGGCAGCGCCGCGTTCACGTGCCGCTTCGGCCAGTTCCGGCGCGTGCTCGCGGGCAACCTGCGCGAGTTCGCTCGCCCGCTCGCGTGCGACGTCGGCGAGCTCGCGTCCCCGTTCCGCACCGACCGCCAGGCCGTGACCGATCTTCTCGACGACCGGATTGTCGGCGAGCGAATCACTCGCCGCGGCCCCGGCCGGGAGTGCCGCCGCAACCGTCGCGGTGACCTTCTGCGCGGCGTGACGTCCGCGCCAGGCCAGTCCCGGCTTACCCGCGGTGTCGGCCGCGGCGATGATCAGTCCGCCGATCAAACTGACATCGGTGAGGAAGGCTTTGCGCTCATCGGCTGCCCGCTGCGGATCGGTCTCTTTCCAAAAACTGTGTGCGCCAAGGCTGCCGGGAACCACGCTGAGAGCCAGCGCGGCAGCGGTCAGGCGGGGGAGCCTGCCGGTGGCGAGCAACAACCCGCCCGCGACCTGAACCATCCCGTTGACCCGGGCCACGGTTTCGGCATTGGTCGGCACATTCGGCCCAACGGGAGCGGGCAGCATGCTCAGCGCGCCCAGCGTCGGGCGGGCGGCGTCGGCGGCGGGCTTCGGACGGCGCAGGGCATCCACTCCGCGCGCGATGAACGTGGCCGACAACATGGGTCGAGCGATTCTTCGGATCAACATGCGGGTAGGGATTCCCCGAAAGCGCCCGTGCAAACCTGAGCGGCCACGTTGTCGTCATAGCCGCCCTGCTGACCGAGGGAATTCGTCACCCGCAGCGACACCGGGATCAACACGCAGGCCACGACCCGTCCGATCGGGGTAGCTTCTCAGGCGTGTCTCTAGTTGCCGGCATCGATTCCTCGACCCAGTCCTGCAAGATCGTCGTCTGCGACGCCGAGAGCGGCGCGGTCGTGCGCTCAGCCTCCGCGCCGCACCCCGGCGGAACCGAGATCGATCCGCACCGGTGGTGGGACGCACTGCAGACCGCGGTGAGTGCGGCAGGCGGCCTCGACGACGTGGCCGCGATCTCGGTCGGCGCGCAGCAGCACGGCATGGTGTGCCTGGATCGAAACGGTCAGGTCGTGCGAGATGCCCTGTTGTGGAACGACACCCGCTCGGCGTCCAGCGCTGCCGATCTCGTCGAGGAGCTCGGCGGGGCGGCCGAGTGGGCGAAAGCCGTCGGCGTGGTGCCGGTGGCCTCGATCACCGCGACCAAGTTGCGCTGGCTCGCCGACAACGAACCCGAGCATGCGGATGCGACGGCCGCGGTATGCCTGCCACACGACTGGCTGAGCTGGCGGCTGTCCGGCTCGACCGACCTCGCCGATCTGCGTACCGACCGCAGCGATGCGAGCGGCACGGGCTACTTCTCGGCCGAGACCGACACCTACCGCCCCGACCTGCTGGAGCTGGCCATGCGCGGCAGGAGGCCTGCCGTGCCCGCGGTCGTCGGCCCGCGTGATGCCGCCGGGCGGCTGCCCAACGGTGCCGTCATCGGTGCGGGTGCCGGCGACAACGCCGCGGCGGCGTTGGGTCTCGGTGCCGGACCGGGTGACTGCATCGTCTCGCTGGGGACCTCGGGCGTCGTCAGTGCGGTGGGCAGCGCAGCCCCACACGATGCGGAGGGCATCGTCGCCGGGTTCGCCGACGCGACCGGCAGACAGCTGCCGTTGGTCTGCACGCTCAACGGCGCCCCGGTGCTCGCCGCGTCGGCCGCGATGCTGCGCGTGGACTTCGACGAGTTCGACCGCCTGGCGCTGTCGGCGCCACCGGGCGCCGAAGGGCTGACGCTGGTGCCGTATCTGGAGGGAGAGAGGTCCCCGAACCTGCCGCGGGCGCGCGGTGCGCTGCATGGGGTGACGGTGGGAAACTTCAACTCCGCCAACGTGGCTCGGGCCAGTGTGGAGGGTCTGCTGTCGTCGATGGCGTACTGCATCGACAAGATCGTCGGTTACGGCGTCGACATCGAACGCGTCATTCTCGTCGGCGGCGGTGCCCGTTCGGAAGCGGTCCGCCGCATCGCCCCGGCGATCCTGGGCCGCCCGGTCGAGGTGCCACCGCCCGGCGAATACGTGGCACTGGGAGCCGCGCGGCAGGCCGCCTGGGCACTGGCCCAACAAGATTCACCGCCGTCCTGGACGCCCGGTCTGGTCACGCCGTACACCGCGACACCGACCCCACAGGTCGTCGAACAGTATCTGGCCGCGCAGCCGCTGACATTGGGGCAGTGACCGATTGAAGTAGTCGACTACGCGTGCGGGCCGCCGGGCCGCGGCTCGACACTGGGCATCGGAAGCGCAGTTCCGGACCAGTGAGGAGCCACGATGACGCCACCGGCCACGGGCGAGGCCCTCATGACCCGTCAAGCCGTCACCACCGCTACCGCGGCGGTGACGGCGACCTGCTTCGAGAACTGCAGTCCGTTGCGTACCCGGTGCCCGGGACCGGCCGCTCGCTTGTCGTGCGATGAGGACGGCTGCTGGACGGCGGTGTGCCGGGCACGATGAACAATGGGGGTCGTGGACACGCGGCGCCTTCGTTTGTTGCTGGCCCTATCCCGCCTCGGCTCGATGCGGGCCGTCGCGGATGCCTTTTCCCTGACAACGTCGACGGTGTCGCAACAGTTGGCGGCGTTGGCCAAGGAAACCGATACCCAACTCATCGAACCCGATGGGCGTCGCGTGCGTCTCACGCCGGCCGGGCAGCGCCTGGCCGACCACGCCGTCACGATTCTCGCGGCCGTCGATGCCGCACGGCTGGATCTCGATCCCGACGCGGAACCGGCGGGCACCTTGCGGGTCGGGGGGTTCGCCACCGGGATCCGGGTCTCGCTGCTGCCGATCCTCCACGACCTCGCGGACACTCACCCCAACGTCGACGTCGTCATCAGTGAGCACGAACCGATCGAGGCATTCGAGCTACTCGTCAACGACGACCTCGACCTGGCGCTGACATACGAATACGATCTGGCCCCGGCATCTCCGGACGCCGTGCTCGAGTCGGTCGCATTGTGGTCGACCCCATGGGGTCTCGGGGTGCCCGCCGACGATCCCAACACCGTCGCCGATCTGCTGAGCTATTCCGAACGGTCATGGATCGTCAACTCCCGCAACACCGCTGACGAGGATGCCGTCCGCACGTTGGCGTCGCTGGCCGGGTTCACCCCGCACATCGCCCACCAGATCGACAGCCTCGACCTCGTGGAAGATCTGATCTTCTCGGGCTACGGCGTGGGTCTGCTGCCGACCACCCGTCCGGCACGCGACGGGGTCAAGGTGCTGCAGCTGTCCGACCCGCACGTCGTCCTCACGGCGTTCGCGTTCACCCGGCGCGGTAGGTCGACCTGGCCGCCGTTGCGTCTGGTGCTCGACCGGCTGCGGCCGGCCGATCACAGACCGCTGCCGCTCAAGAGCTGGCCCCGGCCGACCGCGGCAGGTGCGTGAGTGCGACGATGCGCGAATGACCGACGCCGCGGCCCACTTCACGCAATCCGACCAGGACCGGTACGAGCCGACCCGGTTCGCCCAGAGCCACTGGGGCGAAGATCACCTCAACGGCCCGGCGCTGGTCGGTCTGGCGGCCCAGGCCCTCGAATCGGCGTTCGGCGTGCCCGAGTTCCTGCCTGCCCGGTTGACCGTCGACCTGTTCAAGGCCGCCCGCGGCGTACCGACGACGACGAAGGTCGCGTTGATTCGCGATGGCAGGCGCGTGCGGAACTCGGAGTGTGAACTCGTCCAGGACGGCGTCACGGTCGCGCGCGCCACGCTGGTGCAGTACCGCCGGTCGTCGGCACCGCAGGGCGAGGAGTGGGTGTCCGACGCGCGGTTCGAGCCGCCGCCCGAGGTCGACGGTGAGCCCATGACGTACATGGGCAGCGACGCGAACGGGTGGAGCCGGGCGATCGCCGACCACCAGAACACCTCGCGCAAGCGCTTCATGAACCGAACCATCACGGTGGTGGAGGGTCAGCGGAACTCGCCGTTCGTGCGGGCCGCGATGTCCGCCGAGGGCACCAGCCTGGTCACCAACCTCGGTACCCACGGCGTCGGCTACATCAACGGCGATCTCACCGTGGCGCTGTCGCGGTTGCCGCTGGATGAATGGGTCGGCGTGCAGGCCGACGCACACTGGGCGGCCGAGGGGATCGCCGTCGGCTCGTCCACGCTCTTCGACCGTGCCGGTGCGTTCGGGACCGGTCTGGTCACGGCGGTGAGCAATCCCGCGGCGCAGATCGACTTTGCCAACGACCCCTTTCCGGACCGCACCGCACCGAGGTGACCCACCGCTTGGGGGCGGCGTCGTAGGGTTGTCGGCGTGGACTTGCTGCTCGGAATCGACATGGGGACGGGGAGCACCAAAGGCGTCCTGGTCGACGCGTCGGGCTCGGTGATCGCGACCGAAACCGTCCCGCACTCGATGGACCTTCCCCGGCCCGGCTGGGCCGAGGTCGATGCGGAACAGCTGTGGTGGCGCGAGGTTTGCCAGATCAGTTCCGCGCTGATGGCGCAGCTGCCGAGCGGCGGCAGGCTCGCCGGCATGTGTGTGAGCGGCGTGGGCCCCTGCCTGGTGTTGTGCGACGACGCGATGCGGCCGTTGCGTCCCGCGATCCTCTACGGCATCGACACCAGGGCGTCGGCCGAGATCACGGCGCTCACCGACGAGCTCGGCGAAGCCGCAATCCTGCAGCGCGCAGGCACGCTGCTGTCCAGTCAGGCGGTGGGCCCGAAGCTGGAGTGGGTGCGCATTCACGAGCCCCACGTGTTCGAGCGGGCGACGGGTTGGTACGGGTCGAACTCGTACATCGCCGCGAAGCTGACCGGCGAATACGTGATGGATCACCACACTGCCAGCCAGTGCGATCCGCTGTACGCCACCCGCGAGTTCGAGTGGAATGTGCCGTGGGCGCAACGGATTTGCGGTCACCTGCCACTGCCGCGGCTGGTGTGGCCCAGTGATGTGGTTGGCACGGTGACCCCGCAGGCGGCGGCCGCCACGGGCGTTCCGGTCGGCACCCCGGTGTCGGCGGGCACCGTCGACGCCTACTCCGAGGCGTTTTCGGTCGGCGTCCGCCGGCCGGGCGATCAGATGCTGATGTACGGGTCGACGATGTTTCTGGTACAGATCATCGGCGAGTACCACAGCGACCCGGCGCTCTGGACGACGACGGGCGTCGAGCACGACACGTTGGCGCTGGCCGCCGGAACCTCGACTGCGGGAAGCCTGATCGGCTGGCTGCAGACGGTGACCGGCGGCGCGTCCTTCGATGAGTTGATGGCCGAGGCCAGCAGCGTGCCGCCGGGCAGCGAAGGCCTACTCGTGCTGCCGTATCTGGCGGGGGAGCGCACGCCGGTCTTCGATCCGCAGGCGCGCGGCGTGGTGGCCGGGTTGACGCTGCGCCACGGGCGCGGCCATCTGTTCCGGGCGGCCTACGAGGGCATCTCGTTCGGCATTCGCCAGATCTTGGAGCGGTTCGACGACGCGCACACGGGTGCCCGCACGGTCGCGGTGGGCGGCGGGCTCCGTAGCCCGATCTGGGCTCAGGCGCTCAGCGACATCACCGGACGGCCGCAGTTGGTGCCCGAGCAGGCGATCGGGGCGAGTTACGGCGATGCGCTGCTCGCGGCGATCGGCGTGGGACTGGTTGCGCCCGACACGGATTGGGCCAAGATCGCGACGGAGATCAAACCCGATGCGCGGTACCGCGGCCTGTATGACGACCTGTACGCGACCTGGTGCGAGTTGTACCCGGCAACGAAAGACCAGGTGCACCGACTGGCGGCTCAGCCCATCGTGTAGCCGCCGTCGACGGGGATGTCGACGCCGTTGACCATGCTGGCGGCATCCGAGGCGAGCCATACCACCGCATCGGAGACTTCATGCGGTACGGCGAAGCGGCCCAACGGAATCCGGGCGATCATCGGGGCGGACTTGGCTTCGTCGCCCCACACCCGCTGGCCCATCTCGGTGAGCACCACAGTCGGACACACCGAATTGGCGCGGATGCCGTGCGGCCCGAGCTCGCGGGCGAGCACCTTGGTGGCCATGACCAGGCCGGCCTTGGATGCGCAGTAGGCGTAGTGGTCGGGCAACGGCGCCAACGCCGCGGCCGAGGCCACGGTGATGATCGAGCCACGGGTGCCGGCGGCCACCATGGCGGCACCGACCGCCGACGCGAGCAACGCGGGAGCGCGCAGGTTGACCGCGATGGTCGCGTCGAACAGTGCCGGATCGGTGTCGATCACCGGTTGCGGATGCGATATGCCGGCATTGTTCACCAGCACGTCCAGACCGCCGAACGCGTCGGCGGCCCGGTCGGCCAACTCCATCGGGCCATCGGCGTGCGCGAGATCGATTGCCTCGGTGCGCACTTCGACGCCGAACTCGTCGGCCAGGCCGGACCGTGCGGCGTCGAGCTCGCCGGCGTCGCGCCCGCTGAGTACCAGCCGGGCTCCGGCGGATGCGAAGGCTCTGGCGATGTCGGCGCCGATGCCTTTCGTGGCGCCGGTGATGAGGGCGCGTTTGCCGTCGAGGCGCAGGGCGCCTGCGTAGCGCGGGTCGGCGAGAGTTGTCACTTCGACTCCGTGGTCTCGAGGATGGCGGCCGCAGTCGCCGGATCGGTCACAAGCTGGTTGAAATACCCGCCGCGGGCTCCGGCGATGATCGACTCGACCTTGTCCTTGCCGATGGCCACCGCGATCGTCACCGGAACATGGCGCAGCGCTTCGAGTTCCACCGCGATGAGCCGGTCGCTGCCGGCGAACTCGACGGCTTCGCCTGCGCGGTCGAAGAATCGCGAACACACGTCACCGACCGCCGACCGCAGCGAGCTCGACTCGGTGGGCACGAACCTGGGGATGTCCGAACGCATCAGCGGCGGCGCGCCGACCCCCATCAGTGCGCAGCGCGCCCGCGGCCACAGGTTCAGTACCCGCTGGATGCTCGGGTCGTTGATCAGTGACGGATACAGATCGGGTCCGGGCAGCGCGGGAGCGAACAGATAGTTGGGCCTGCCGTTGACCCGGTTGGCCACGAGCCGGGTGATTTCGTTGGTCTGGTACCACTCCTCGGGCTGATCGTTTCCGCCGACCGTCGGCGCGACCAAAACGCCCGGCAGGTCGACGAGTTCGTACTGCGCAACCTCGTAGACCGTGCGGCCCGACGACACCAGCAGCACGTCGCCGGGCAGAAGGCCGGCGGCCGACAACGCACGCCCGACAGCGGGGGCCAGTGCCCCGCCCATGACGTCGACGTGGGTCCGGCCGGGGCCGGGATGCGGCAGGGGATGGCTGAGGAAAACGGTGTTCAGCGCCAGTGCACGGGTTAGCTGTGCGGCGATATCGCCGGCGCCGAGGCCGTCCGGAGGTACGACCTCGATGCGAACGATTCCTCGCCGCTTGGCTTCTGCGAGAAGGCGACTGACGGTTGCCCGGCTCGTGCCGAGCTGGGCCGCAACTTCGGCCTGGGTGGCTTCCTCGTTGTAATACAGCTTTGCTGCAGCATACAGCAGGGAGGCCGGGAAATGGCCGGATTCAGCGTCGGGCGGCGAGCCGTCGACATTGGCCTGCGACGTTGGCTGGGCGGACCGGGGCACGCCATCGAGTATGGCACTGAACATCTGTTCGCGGTCAAGATTCTCTGAACATCTGTTCTGGACATATGTGCATAGGTTGGTTAATGTGACTGCAACCACAGTTCGAAAGGTGCGCTGGAATGTCCCAACAGATTCCCGAAAAGATGCAGGCAGTGGTGTGTCACGGCCCGCACGACTACCGACTCGAAGAGGTCGCGGTACCGCAGCGCGGTCCGGGCGAGGCGCTGATCCGCGTCGAAGCGGTGGGCATCTGCGCGAGCGATCTGAAGTGCTACCACGGCGCGGCGAAGTTCTGGGGCGACGAGAACCGGCCGGCATGGGCCGAGACCATGGTGATCCCCGGCCACGAGTTCGTGGGCCGGGTGGTCGAACTCGACGACGAGGCCGCCCAGCGGTGGGGCATCGCGGTCGGCGACCGGGTGGTGTCCGAGCAGATCGTGCCGTGTTGGGAGTGCCGCTTCTGCAAGCGCGGCCAGTACCACATGTGCCAGCCGCACGACCTGTACGGCTTCAAGCGCCGCACGCCGGGCGCGATGGCCAGCTACATGGTTTATCCGGCAGAAGCGCTCGTGCACAAGGTTTCTGCCGACATTCCACCCGCCCACGCCGCGTTCGCCGAGCCGCTGTCGTGCGCGCTGCACGCCGTCGAGCGGGCCCAGATCACCTTCGAGGACACCGTGGTGGTCGCGGGCTGCGGGCCGATCGGCCTCGGCATGGTCGCCGGCGCCAAGTCCAAGAACCCCATGCGCGTCATCGCGCTCGACATGGCCCCCGAGAAGCTCAAGCTCGCCGAGCGCTGCGGTGCGGACCTGACCATCAACATCGCCGAGCAGAACGCCGAGCAGATCGTCAAGGACCTCACCGAGGGCTACGGTGCCGACGTCTACCTCGAGGGCACCGGCCACACCTCGGCCGTGCCGCAGGGCCTCAACCTGCTGCGCAAGCTCGGCCGCTACGTCGAATACGGCGTCTTCGGCAGTGACGTCACCGTCGACTGGAGCATCATCAGCGACGATAAGGAACTGGATGTGCTCGGCGCACACCTCGGCCCGTACTGCTGGCCCGCCGCGATCAAGATGATCGAATCCGGCGTACTTCCGATGGATCAGATCTGCACCCATCAACTGCCGCTCACCGATTTCCAGAAAGGCCTGGACCTGGTGGCCAGTGGGAAGGAATCGGTCAAGGTCTCCCTGATCCCGGCATAGCAGAAGGCATCAACGCAATGAGGCGAGAATTGCATGCAAAGGGGCCGCAGCTGTCGCGGCGAAACATGTTGGCCGCCATGGGTTTGGCCGGCGCTGCTGCCGCGAGCCTGCCGGTTCTGTCGGCCTGCGGCATCGGTGGCAGGAACAGCGCACCCAACGGCGCGGGTGAGGTCACCGGCGGATTCGACTGGAAGAAGGCGTCCGGGTCGACCCTCAACATCCTGCAGACCCCGCACCCGTACCAGCTGTCGTATCAGCCGCTGCTCAAGGAGTTCACCGAGCTCACCGGTATCGACGTGAACGTCGACCTGGTGCCAGAGGCCGATTACTTCACCAAGCTCAACACCGAACTGGCCGGCGGCACCGGCAAACACGACGCGTTCATGTTGGGCGCCTACTTCATCTGGCAGTACGGCCCACCGGGGTGGATCGAGGATCTCAACCCGTGGCTGCAGAACAGTTCGGCCACCGCGGCGGACTACGACTTCGAGGACATATTCGAGGGCCTGCGAACGTCGACCCGATGGGACTTCACACTCGGTCACCCGCTGGGCAGTGGCGGGCAGTGGGCCATCCCGTGGGGCTTCGAGAACAACGTCGTCGCCTACAACAAGAAGTACTTCGACCAGCGCGGTATCCGGCTGCCCGACAATTTCGACGATTTCATCCAGCTGGCAATCGATCTCACCGACCGCTCGGCCAACCGCTACGGCATCGCCACGCGCGGATCGAAATCCTGGGCGACCATCCACCCGGGCTTCATGACCCAGTACGTGCGCGAGGGTGCGGTCGACTACACCTTCGACGGCACCGACCTGGTCGCCGAGATGGCCAGCGACAAGGCTGTCGACTTCACGCGCAAGTGGATCGAGATGCAGCACAAGGCCGGCCCGACATCGTGGACCACCTACGACTACCCGAACGCCACCGGCGACCTCGGCGACGGCAAGGCCATGATGGTCTACGACGCCGACAGCGCCACGTACCCGAAGAACAAGCCCGGCGCCAGCGCCGAGGCGGGCAACCTCGGGTGGTATGCCGGCCCGGCCGGACCCGACGGCAACTACAAGACCAACCTGTGGACGTGGAGTTGGGCCATGAACGCCAACTCCCGCAACAAGTTGCCGGCCTGGCTGTTCATCCAGTGGGCCACCGGCAAGGAGTCGATGAACAAGGCCGTCGAAGGCGGCATCTACGCCGATCCGGTCCGAAAGTCGGTGTTCGACACCACGTTCAAGCGGGTCGCGGCCGACCAGGCCGGCTACCTCGAGGCGTTCGAAACCGTGATCGGGTCGTCGAAGATCCAGTTCACACCGCAGAAGAAGTTCTTCGACACCACCAAGGACTGGGCGGTCGCCTTGCAGGACATCTACGGCGGCGACGACGCGGCCTCGCGCCTGCGCAGCCTGGCGAAGACCAACACCTCCAAGGTCAACCTCTAGGAGCCGGCGATATGACAACGCAGACATCGAAGGCGCCCGAGGCCACCAGAGAGACCGGGCCCGGGGGCGCGGGCCGCACCCTGCCGGAGGTCCCGTCGTGGCGCCGCAAGCTCCGGCCGTACCTGTTGTCGATCCCCGCCCTGGTGATCGTCATCGGCATTCTCTATCCGTTCGTGGTCGGCGCGTACTACGCCTTCCTGAACTACGCCGCGGTCAATCCCGACCCGCATTTCGTGTGGTTCGAGAACTTCAAATCCGTACTGGGCGATCAGATCTTCTGGCAGAGCGTCAAGGTCACGGCGATCTTCGCGGTCGTGGCGACCGTGATCGAAACCGTCCTCGGCGTCGGCCTGGCGCTGCTGCTCAACCGGTCCTCGATCATCGGCAAGATCTTCGAGAAGGTTCTGATCCTGCCGCTGATGATCGCGCCGGTGATCGCGGGCGTGATCTGGAAGCTGATGTTCAACCCGCAGTTCGGCATCCTCAATCACGTTCTCGGCCTCGGTAACACGTTCGACTGGCTGTCCTCGACCAATGCGCTGTGGTCGGTGATCCTGGTCGACCTGTGGATCTTCACCCCGTTCGTGGCGATCCTCGTCCTCGCAGGCATCCGGTCGCTGCCGAAGGAGCCGTTCGAGGCCTCCGAAGTCGACGGCGCCTCGTGGTTCTACATGTTCCGCAAGCTGATGCTGCCGATGCTGTGGCCCTACATCCTGGTGGCGGTCATCTTCCGGTTCATGGACAACCTCAAGGTGTTCGACCACATCTACGTGCTGACAGCCGGGGGGCCGGGCGTAGCCACCCGGACTCTGCAGATCGGCGCATTCGAGGACTCGATCATCAACCTCGACTACTCCCGCGGCAGCACCTACATGCTGCTGCTGTGGATCATCGTGTTCATCACCGCGCGCTACCTCGTGAGCGTGCTGGGCAAGGCGCAGCGTCGCGCTGCCGGAGCGGAGTCGTAGCCATGGCTTCAAAGTTGTCGTTCAGCAGGCCTGAGTTGCTTCCCGGCCAGAAGCGGTGGTCGATCGGCGCGGTCGCCGCCGACGTCGGTCTGGTGTTCTGGTTCGTCTTCTCGTTGTTCCCGATCTTCTGGATGCTCATGCTGGCACTGAAGAACGCCGAACAGCAGACGACGACGTACTTCTCGTTCAGCCCGACGTGGTCGAACTTCGCCACCGTGCTCTCCGACAAGGGCACACAGATGACGAGCGTGGACTTCAAGGCCTCGTTGCTGACGAGCTTGCTGAACTGCGGTGGCGCGGTCATCGTGTCGCTGGTCATCGGCATCCCGGCCGCCTACGCGGCGGGCCGCTGGCAGTACAAGGGGTCCAACGACCTGATGTTCCAGATGCTTTCGTTCCGGTTCGCGCCGGAACTGATGGTCATCGTCCCGCTGTTCGTGATCTACAACCAGATCGGTCTGTTCGACACCAAGGTCGGCATGATCTGGGTTCTGCAGCTCGTCACCATGCCGCTCGTGGTGTGGATCCTGCGGTCCTACTTCCAGGATCTGCCCGAGGATCTCGAGCAGGCCGCATTGCTCGACGGCTACACCCGGCGACGGGCGTTCGTCATGGTCGCGCTGCCGATCGTGCGGCCCGGCATCGCGGCGGCGGCCCTGCTGGCGTTCATCTTCGCGTGGAACAACTACGTGTTCCCGCTGATCCTGGCGGACAGCAATGCCGGCACGGTAACCGTCGCGATCACCAAGTTCCTCGGCGGCGGTGGGCAGGCGTACTACAACCTGACCGCCGCGGCCGCCATCATCGCCGCGCTACCACCGTTGATCCTGGCCTTGACCATTCAGCGGTACCTCGTGCGCGGCCTGTCGTTTGGGGCGGTGAAGGCCTGATGGCAACCGTATCGATCGCCGGCGTACGCAAGTCGTTCGGCAAGACCAAGGCGGTGGACGGCCTGTCGGTGGACATCGCCGACGGCGAGTTCTTCGTGATCCTGGGGCCCAGTGGCGCAGGCAAGACGACGACCCTCAAATCGGTGGCGGGCCTTGTCGACATCGATGAGGGCTCGGTGCACATCGGCGGCACCGACGTGACCCGCGTGGAGCCCTACCACCGCAATGTGGCGATGGCCTTCGAGAGTTACGCGCTGTATCCGCAGAAGACGGTCGCGGAGAACCTCGCGTCCCCGCTCAAGTCCGGGCGTACGGGCAGGTATACCGAGGCTCAGCGCGCCGAGCGCATCGACCAGGTCACGACGACACTGGGAATCAACCACCTGCAGAAGCGCTTTCCGCGTGAGCTCTCCAACGGCCAGCGCCAACGTGTCGCGCTGGGCCGGGTGCTCGTCCGCCCCGCCGACATCTACCTGCTCGACGAGCCGTTGAGCCATCTCGACGCCAAGCTCCGCGCCGCGATGCGTGCCGAACTCAAGCAGCTCGGGGCGATGAGCAACACCACCACGATCTACGTCACGCACGACTACCAGGAGGCACTGGCGCTCGGTGACCGCATCGCGGTCATGCGCGAGGGCAAGCTCGTGCAGATCGGCACGCCGGACGAGATCTGGCGCAGGCCGGCGGACACGTTCGTCGCAAAGGCGTTGGGGCAGCCCGAGATCAACCTGCTCGACGGTGTCGTCGACGACGGCCAGATCCGGCTCGGTGACGGATCGCTCGACATCGCGGTACCCGCCGGCGTCGAGTGTGACCGGGGTGACCGGGTCCGCGTCGGCCTTCGCCCGTGCGATCTGCATGTCACCAGCGGCGAGAGCTCGCTGCGTGGTCGGGTGCTGCTCGCCGAACGACTCGGCCGCAACATCGAGCTCACCGTCGACATCGGCGGCACGCAGCTCATCGCACTGACATCGGGCCGGCACGGCGTGGGTGAAGGCGACGACGTCCGGCTCAAGGTCGCCGAGTCCGACATCCACGTGTTCGCCGCCGGCAGCGGTGACACGCCCAGACTGGGCCGCGCACAAAGCGATTCCCCATTGGAGGCAGCACAGTGAGTACGACGGCCACCGCCACGCGACCGACGCAGACCGCCCAGAGCCTCACCCTGACCAACCTCGTCAAGACGTACTCGTCGCGGGGCCGAGAGAGCTTCCAGGCGGTCAAGGGCATCGACATGGCCATCAAGCCGGGTGAGCTCGTGGCGCTGCTCGGCCCGTCGGGTTGCGGCAAGACCACGACGCTGCGCATGATCGCCGGACTTGAGACGGTGACCAGCGGCTCGATCCGGATCGGTGACCGCGAGGTGTCACAACTTCCGGCCGCCAAGCGCGGTATCGGCGTCGGCTTCGAAAGCTATGCGCTCTATCCGCCGATGTCGGTGCGCGAGAACCTGCTGTACGGGTTGAAGGCCCGCAAGGTCAAGGGTGCCGAGGAGATGGTCGCCTCCATCAGCCGCCGTCTGGAGATGGACGACATGCTCGAGCTGCGGCCTGCCGGCCTGTCGAGCGGTCAGAAGCAACGGGTGGCGCTGGCCCGCGCGCTGGTGCGTAACCCACCGGTGCTGCTGCTCGACGAACCGTTGAGTCACCTCGACGCGTCGGCCCGGCAGCGCGTGCGGCGCGAGCTCAAGGTGCTGCAGCGCGAATTCGGCTACACCACAATCGTCGTCACGCACGACCAGGTGGAAGCGCTGTCGCTGGCCGACCGCCTGGCGGTGATGGATGCCGGCGTGGTGCAGCAATTCGGCACACCCGACGAGGTGTTCGACGATCCGGCCAACCTGTTCGTGGCGGAGTTCGTCGGCGAACCGCAGATCAACGTGCTGCCCGGGGTCGCGCGGGTGGACAACGGCAAGACCCGCGTCGAGATCGGTTCGGGCGCCGGGGCTTTGGAGACCACGGTCACCGGCGTGGCCGACGGTACCCGCGTCACCGTGGGCATCCGCCCACAGGACTGCGCACTGCGAACGGGCGACGGCAGCGCGGGCATCCGCACCACGGTGGCCTACTTCGAGCACCTGTTGGAATTCGGCCTCGCCACCACCACCATCGCCGGCATCGAAGAGGGCATCGTCGTGCAGACGCCCGCGGCGGAGGACTACGAGCCCGAGCAGCAGGTCGTGGTGACAGCGCCTCCGGAGCGGGTCTACCTGTTCGACATCGAGTCAGGAAAGCGGTTGCGATGACGAAGTTGTTCAACGATCCCGCGCGATTCACCGAGGACATGCTCGTCGGGTTCCTCGACGCGAACGCACGCTATGTCACCGGCGTGCCCGGTGGTGTGGTGCGGGCGCACCGTACGCGGCCGGGCAAGGTCGCGGTCGTGATCGGCGGCGGTTCGGGCCATTACCCGGCGTTCTGCGGCACCGTCGGACCGGGTTTCGCCGACGGCGCCGTCGTCGGCAACATCTTCACGTCGCCGTCGGCCGAAGAAGCCGCCTCGGTCGCACGCGCCGCGCACGGCGACGCCGGAGTGCTGCTCACCACCGGCAACTACGCCGGTGACGTGATGAACTTCGGATTGGCCGTCACCCAGCTGCGCAGCGAGGGCATCGATGCCCATTATTTCGCCGTCACCGACGACATCGCGAGCGCTCCGCGCGGCGAAGAGGCCAAAAGGCGCGGTATCGCAGGCGATTTCACGGTGTTCAAATGTGCGAGCGCGGCAGCCGAGGAAGGGCAGGACCTGGCCGGCGTGATCCGGGTGGCCGAGGCCGCGAACGCGGCGAGCCGCACGCTGGGTGTGGCGTTCGACGGCTGCACGTTGCCCGGCGCCGACCATCCGTTGTTCACCGTTCCCGAGGGACACATGGGTCTCGGGTTGGGGATCCACGGTGAGCCCGGGGTCGCGGACGAGGCCATGCCCACGGCCGCCGGACTGGCCGCGACGCTGGTCGACGGTGTGCTCGGCGACCGGCCCGACGCTCCCGAGAAGCGAATCGCGGTGATCCTCAACGGTCTCGGCCGCACCAAGTACGAGGAACTGTTCGTCGTTTGGGGTGAGGTGTCGCGCCTGCTCCGCGAGCGCGGCTACACCGTGGTCGATCCGGAAGTCGGCGAACTCGTCACGAGCCTCGACATGGCCGGCTGTTCGCTGACCGTGATGTGGCTCGACGAGGAACTCGAGCGGTACTGGACGGCGCCCGCCGACACGCCGGCGTACAAGAAGGGCGCGGCGGCGCAACCGCAATCCGGGCAGCTGCGTTCCGATCAGGACACCGAGACCGTTTCAGCCGCACCGCCTCTCAACGAACTGTCCGACGACGACAGCCGAAAAGGGGCGAGGCTGGTCGCGCGCGCCCTCGATTCGATGGCCGCGGCCTTGGCCGATGCCGAGGAAGAACTCGGCCGCATCGACGCGATCGCCGGTGACGGTGACCACGGCCGCGGCATGGTCAAGGGATCATCGGCGGCCCGCGAGGCCGCTGCTGCCGCCGTCGCCGACGGCGGGGGACAGGGCTCGGTGCTCGCTGCTGCCGGAAAAGCGTGGGCCGCCAAGGCCGGTGGCACCTCCGGTGTCCTGTGGGGCGCCCTGCTCACCGCGCTCGGGACCCGGCTGGGTGACACCGGACGGCCGTCGGCAGCCGATGTCGCGGCCGGAATGCGCGACGGTTATGACGCGTTGATCCGCTTGGGCGGCGCCGCGCCGGGTGACAAGACGATGCTGGACGCCTTGCTGCCCTTCGTCGAGGAGCTGGAGCGACACGTCGCCGACGGTGAGTCATGGCAGGACAGTTGGCGAGCCGCCGCCGAGACGGCCACCGAAGCCGCCCGCGCCACCGCGGAGCTGCGCCCCAAGGTCGGGCGAGCCCGGCCACTCGCCGAACGCAGTGTGGGCACTCCCGATGCCGGCGCCACATCGCTGGCACTGTGCGCCCGCACCGTCGGCGATTGCTTGACCCTCACGACACAAGGAGACAACTGATGGCGTTACGGATTGTCGTCGGCGCCGACGATGCCGGCTACGAGTACAAAGAAGCGCTCAAAGGCGATCTGGCCGCCGACGATCGGGTGAGCGAGGTCATCGACGTCGGCGTGGGCTCTGACGAGGACACCGCATATCCGCACGTGGCGGTGGCGGCGGCGCGCCTGGTCGCCGAGGGCAAAGCCGACCGGGCGCTGCTCGTCTGCGGAACCGGTCTCGGCGTTGCGATCAGCGCCAACAAGGTGCCGGGCATCCGCGCGGTGACCGCCCACGACAGTTTCTCGGTGGAACGGTCGGTGTTGTCCAACAACGCGCAGGTGCTGTGCTTCGGGCAACGGGTCGTCGGTCTTGAGCTGGCGCGCCGGCTGGCCCGCGAATGGCTCGGTTACGAATTCGATCCGGCCAGCAAGTCCGCCGACAAGGTGGAGGCCATCTGCGGATACGAATCCGTAGCGAAGTAGGGCGGGCACGGCCCGCGTTTCGCGCGGGCCGATTCCGGCAATACCACTGCGGTGGCCGACGACGACCTCGAATTTTCGCGTGAGCTCTTGCAGGAACTGTTGTGGGCGTACGGCCCGTGCGGCCAGGAGGACGCCGTCCGGGAGGTGTGCCGACGCGAACTCGAACCGTTTGCCGACGAGACGTGGGTCGATGCCGCGGGCAACCTCATCGGGTTGATCCGAGGTGAGCACGGGTCGCCGCCGGCGCGGGTCATGGCGCATATGGACGAGCTCTCCATGCTCGTCAAGCGCGTCGAGCAGGACGGCACATTGCGCCTCACGCCGCTCGGCACGATGTATCCGGCCAATTTCGGCCTCGGACCCGTCGCGGTGCTGGGCGCCCAGGACCAGTGCTGCGGCGTGTTGTCATTGGGTTCCGAACACACGACGCAGGAGAGCCAACGGATCTGGGCGACGAAACCCGACCAGGGAGACAAGGCCCTCGACTGGCCTGACGTCTACGTCTTCACCGGCAGGACACCGGACGAGTTGACCGGCGCGGGCATCGGTCCGGGCACGCGAGTGTGCATTCACCGCAGCAAGCGGACGTTGATCGATGTCGGCGGCTTTTTGGGCTGTTACTTCATGGACGACCGCGCTGCGGTGACCGCACTGCTGCAGGCGGCCCGTGCGCTCTGCGAGCCGGGACAGCGCCCGGCAGGTGATGTGTACGTGGTGTTCACCACGGCCGAGGAGGTCGGCGGCGTCGGCGCCTTACACGCCTGCCGAACTCTGCCGGGTGACCTGACGCTCGCACTCGAAGTCGGCCCGACCGAGGCCGAATACGACACCACGATCGAGGGCGGGCCGATCGTCGCGTACAGCGACGCGCAGTGTGTGTACGACAAGGACGTCGCGGACCGTCTGATGGAAATCGCCGCCAAGTTGGGACTGTCGCCGCAGGCCGCGGTTCTCGGAGCGTTCGAGTCGGATGCATCGCACGCCAAGGCCTCTAGCCTGTCACCACGGGCGGGCCTGCTGTGCCTGCCGACCCTCAGCACGCATGGCTACGAGGTGATTTCGCGCGACGCGATACCCGCGATGACCGACGTGCTCGTCGAGTTCCTGCGCTAGGGCTTCACCGCCGGAACACGACCCAACGCATCGCGCTGTACATGTAGATGGCTTCGCAGCCGCCCGCGACGATGCGGGCCAGGTGATATTCCACTTCCAGGGCCGCGAGCACACTCGACACGCCCAGGATGAACGCGAGGTAGTTGATCACGACCACCACGACGTACACCGTCATCTGCGGGCCGACCGCGGCGTGGGAGCGAAAGTTGAAGATGCGGTTGAGGAAATACGCCAACCCGAACGCGCACGCGTAGCCGACGGTCACTGCGATCGGCAGGGGAACGTGGAATCCGCCGTGCAGCACCGTCAGGATCACCAGGTCCACGCCGAACGTGAAGCTGTTGATCAGCACGAAACCCAGGAATGTCGGTGCGACAACATTTTTCAGCCCGAAAGGCAAGCGGTCGACGATCTGGACGCAGAATCGGTGGAACCGCTGGACCGGCGGCACCGGACTGGGTTCGACCCGCACACCGGCACCCTGCCACGTCTTGGTGTCGGGTAGATGATCACGACACGAACTGCAGGAGACTGTCGATGTCAGTTGACGAGACTTCCCGCAGAGTCGGTGCCGTGCACGGCCCAGTAGCCTGGGCGTGCGTCACGTAGCCGGGCACCGATCCCCGCGTCGTCGAACGACCGGCGGATGTCCTCGGGCGTCTCGCTGTAGAGCGACCAGCCTTCGCAATGGACGGGAACGACGATCGACGCCCCGATGAGTTCGGTGACGGCCGCGGCGCGGTCGGCGGTCAAGGTGAGTGCGCGACCGGAGTTCTTCGTCGGTACGCGAGCGGCTCCGGTGTGCAGGATCGCGATGTCGACAGCCGGGAAGCGGTCGGCGATTTCGCGCACCGGCGCGATCGAGGCGTTGTCTCCGCTCACGTAGACGGTGGGCAGGCCGTCGTACTGTAGGACGAATCCGGTCACTTCGGTGTTGATGTTGCCGTATTCGTCGCGATCACCGTCGGACGGGCCGTGTTGTGCGGGCACGGCGTAGACGGTGACCCCGGGACCGCTGTCGGCGCCAAGGACTTCGGTCGAGGTGAACGCGGCCAGACCGTGCGCATTGCCGCCGAGCCGTCCGGCGGCTTGTGGACCGGTCAGGATCACCGGGACGGTCTGGGCGAAGGTTCGGCCCGCGTGGTCGAAGTTGTCCGGATGCAGATCGTGGCTCAGCAGCACCGCGTCGACAGCGCCGAGTTCCGCCGGGCTCAGCGCCGGGCCGATCTCCTTGCGGTAGGCACCGTATTCGCCCGGCGGGTCGAACGTGGGTTCGGTTACGAACCGCAATCCGCCGTAGTCGATGACCGCAGTGGGGCCGCCGATGACGCCGATGGCCAGCGGGTGCCGTTGCGAACTCATCGGCAGCGCGCGGTGATCATCGGCTGTCATGAAATCAGCCGATCCGGCTCGACGGTGTGCCGATCGACGGCCTGCAACGGCTCACGCGACGTCGCCTCGCGTGCACACGCCAAGAACCGCGCGATCGCGGGTGTCTCGACGGCGTCGCGCCTGCGGACGAATACCGTTTGAGCACGCGCGATTTCGGGCGGCGGGTGATGCACTGTGAGCGTAGACGCCAACGGTGAGGCGGTCACGACTGCGAGCGGCAGCAGCGTTGTGCCCATACCGGCGGCGACACACCCGAGAATGCCGTCCAGGTTTGACAATTCGAGGATGCTCGGCGCCGGAAGGTCACGGTCTTCGTACAGTTTCTCCAGTCGGCCACGATAGGCACAACCGGCCTTCAGCACGAGGATCCGCGGCGGGCACCGACGCATGAGTGCGCCGTCGAGATCAACAACCGATGCATCTCCGACCACGACGAGCTGCTCGAGAAAGACCGGTTCGGCGGCGAGTTCGGGATCTCGGACGGGGCCGCACACGAAGGCACCGTCCAGCCGCTGGTCGAGTACCTGCCCGATGAGCGCGTCGGTCGTGTCGATCGACAGCGTCAAATCGACCTTCGGGCAGTCGGCGCTGAAACTGCTCAGAACTTTCGGGAGCCGCAGCCCCGCCGTGGACTCCATCGACCCGATGGAAACCCGTCCGCTGGGGTCGCCCTCGTCCCTGACGACCTGGGTCAGTTCCCGCATGAGCTGGGTGATCCGCTCGGCATAGGGCACCAGCAGTTGCCCAGAGGCGGTGAGCGTCATGCCGCGGGCGTGGCGCCGGAAGAGCGCGACGCCGAGCTCGTCCTCAAGCGCCCGTATCCGTGAGCTGACGTTCGACTGGACCGTAAGCAGCTCCGTGGCCGCCCGGGATACTCCACCGGTGCGGGCTACTGCCAGGAAGAAGTTGAGGTCTGCGACGTCCACACTCAGTCCCTTTCCTCGGCCCTGGCCGGGCTTGCCTCACTCAGTATGCTCCCGGGCCGATCACTTGACCCAGCGACTGCGGTGGCCTGGTCTTCGAGTTCGCGATTGCGAAGCTTGAGCACCCGGATCTCGTCGAGCAGGTCGGCCCGGGGGAGCCGTAGCCGCTCGCGAACGGAAGCTTCGTCATACAACGGCGAAATGTTCCTGCGGCAGTTGACATCTGTTGCCTCGACCCGGATGACGATCGCACGGTGACCGCGTGCCTGCCTGTCATCGACCGCGAGAAGCCCATCGACGAACTCCGGCGAGTCTGCGCGTTCGACCACGGTCGCTCGACCGAACACCTTGACTCTCAGCCGGGTCGGGTAGTCGATGAAGAACAGCGCGGTGCGGTTGTCGGCATCGAGATTGCCGATGGTGACGAACTGTTCGTTGCCGACGTAATCGGCGAAAGCGATGGTCGCGCTGTCCAACACCCGGACGAAGCCGGGCGGGCCGCCCCGGTGTTGCACATACGGCCAGCCGTCCGGAGTCACGGTGGCGATGAAGAAGGACTGGGCTGCGACGACGAGCGCCCGCGTCCGTGAGTCGAGGCCGTCGACGGACCCGATGTCGTCGCCGTCGGCGCGAAACCGCCCGTATGTGCAGATGCTGCCCGCCGCCTCCTGGCGTTTGGCGACCGGTGCCGTGAACGCGATGGAACCGTACCGGCTGGGGGAGGGCGCCGACGTCATCAGCTCGGCTCCGGTACGGCGAGTTCGCCGGTGACGTACTGGGCCTTTCCGAAACCGAACGACCAGTCCTCGGGTCCGTTCTCTGCGATGCCGACGAAAATGTCGTCGCCGCGGACTCCCACCGCCTCCAGCTGCGCCGCGATCTCGGCGTAGAGCCGTTCCTTCGTGTCGATGGAACGCCCGCGCTGCGTGAAGATCTGGATGATCACGGTGTCCGGCGAGCGGTCGAACCCGAGGCCGGCGTCCAGCGCGATGATCTCTCCGGGGCGATGCGGGGTGATGACCTGGAACCGGTCACGCTCGGGGATTCCGAGTACCGCGACCAGGCTTCGGTGGATGGCGTCGGCGACGTTTCGGATGTGTTCATTTCCATGGTGGTTCAGCAGATCGATACGAACCAGTGGCATTCGACTCTCGCTTCCTGTTCGGTTCGTGCCTACAACGGAGACATCCGGGTGGGCGCAGATGTTCCCGCGACGTCGGTCGCCGCCCATGCGCGGGCCACGATCGGACTGGCGTGGCCACGCCGCAGGAACACC
The DNA here is from genome assembly GCF_002101965.1 of Mycolicibacterium wolinskyi. GTDB lineage: Bacteria > Actinomycetota > Actinomycetes > Mycobacteriales > Mycobacteriaceae > Mycobacterium > Mycobacterium wolinskyi. The sequence goes on along the minus strand of NZ_LQQA01000007.1, from coordinate 56,994 downwards.
ACGAAGATCACCGCGGTCACCGCGGTGACGGCGATCGGGTAGATCAGACCGGCCATGGCGCTGTCGAGCGACGTGTTGAGCGACAGCGCGATGAGTGGGGTGAATCCACCGAACACGCCAGTGCCCAGGTGGTAAGCCAGGGACAGTCCGGTGTAGCGGATCTGCGGCGGGAACAGCTCGGTCAGGAACGCCGCCACTGGTCCGTAGATCGCCGCGACGAGCACGACCTGCAGGGTCAGCGCCACGACCATCGACACTTCGTCTCCGTCGATCGCGGCCTGCCGTACCCAGGCGAACAGCGGATAGCAGCCGGCTGCGGACAACACCAGGCCGGTCAAGATGACCGGTGGCCGGCCGATCCGGTCGGACAGCCACCCGAAGACGACGAAGAACGGGGTGGCGACCACGAGGGCGATTCCCACGCACAGATTGGCGGTGAGGAAGTCGACCTGGAGGATGCTCTGGAGGAAATAGAGCGAATAGAACTGGCTGGTGTACCACGCCACGCCCAGCCCTGCGGTCACACCGAAGAGCACGGTCAACAGCAGGATCAGTGTGGGCCGTTGTGCGACAGCATCTTTGACCGGCGTCTGGGACAGGCGACCGTTCTGCCGCATCTCCTCGAATACCGGCGACTCGTGCATCTTCAGCCGGACCTTGAGCGAAAACAGGACGAGCACGGCAGACAGCAGGAACGGTATGCGCCACCCCCACGCCTCGAACTGTTCCTCACCGACGATCAACCGGCACAACACGATCACACCGATCGACAGGACAAGACCGCCCGTGGCGGTGGTCTGCAGAAAGCTGGTGACCGCACCGCGCCGCCGTTTGGGTGCATGCTCGGCGATGTAGATCGCCGCGCCGCCGTACTCGCCGCCGATCGCGAGGCCCTGGAGCAACCGCAGCAAAACCAACAGGAGTGGCGCAGCCAGGCCGATGTGCTCATAGGTGGGCAGTAGTCCCAGCAGGGTGGTCGCGCCACCCATGATGAGCAGCGTCGTCAAGAACGTCTTCTTCCGGCCCACGCGATCGCCCATTCGACCGAAGACCACCGCGCCGATCGGGCGCACGACGAAGCCGGTGCCGAACGCCGCAACCGTCACCAGGAGCGCCGCAGCGGTGTTGCCCTCAGGGAAGAACATCCCGGAGAACACCACCGCGAGACTGCCGTAGATGTAGAAGTCGTACCACTCGATGAGCGTGCCCAGGCTCGAGGCCGTGACGATCTTCCGTAATTCCCGCGCCGAAGCCGGCCGGTCGGGTGAGCGTTTATCTGTCATGGTTTCCATTCGAGAAATACGTGAATTCGTCATTGCTGTGGCGGAACAGAACGGCCGAGAATGTCGGCTGCCGCGGTGACCATGTGGTCGATGATTGAATCCGCTGATTCGACGGCGGTGATTTGACCGATGACTTCACCGACGATGACATTCGCGATGTCGTAGTTGCGCGATTCGACCGCGGCGCGGAATTCTTCACGGCGGCGCGCGAGATCATCGCGCAGGCCGGGCTCGTCGCCATGCCAGCGCCGCAGGAAGTCGTTGCGCAGCACGCGGCCGGTGTAGGGCGCGGGCCATGGCTTGTCGCGGACGATGTCGAACGCGTTCTGCCGGATCGTCTCGTCGCCGGTGGCCCGCAGTGCGCGGGCCTGCGCCGCCTGCGGGATGGCCGCCTCGGCGGCCGCCCAGAAGCGGGTGCCGACCACCGCGCCGTCGGCGCCGAGCGCCAGGGCGGCTGCAAGACCGCGACCATCACCGATTCCACCCGCGGCGAGCAGCATCACCTCGGGCGACTCGCGCGCCAGCAGATCGGCGACTTCGGGAATCAGCGTGAATGTCGACCGTGCTGCGGTGCCGTGACCGCCGGCCTCGCCGCCCTGCGCGACGATGACGTCGGCTCCCACCTCGATCGCGTGGCGAACCTGCTCGATGTCATGGACCTGACACATCAGCGGGATACGCGCGGCTTTGATGGCTGGGGCGTGGGGAGCGGGATCGCTGAACGACAAGAACACGGCGGCCGGTCGCTGCTCGATGACCAAGTCGAGCAGTCCCGGTTGCCGCTCCATCGACCACGTGATGAAGCCGACGCCGATCTCCGCGCCGGAGACGTGGTCGAACTGTTCTTTCAGCCAGATCTCGTCGCCGTAGCCGCCGCCGAGAATGCCGAGGCCGCCCGCTTGCGAAACCGCATTGGCCAATCGCCAGTCGGCAACATAATCCATGGGAGCGAGAACTATCGGATGCAGAATCCCGAATTTCTCTGTGAATCGATTCTTCAGCCGCATTTGTCCTCCAATGTTTCTGCGGTGTTACGGCTCACATTTGGCGCGTAATTCACGGTAGGACCGTTTGCGACACCAGCACCAACGGTTTATCGGGAACGCAGCGTTCTCTGGAACAGAACGCTCTGACGGCCCGCGGGTTGCAAGAGGTGGGCACCCGCACACTGTTCGCGGATCATGAACGGTATATCCACGAAGATCATGTGGACGTGAACGGTCCGGGTGTTTTTCAATGCAGGAGTGACTTCCACCCCGGCCCGCAGTGGCGCCCTCATGGCGATGGGATCCATGGCGTGCGTGCAGATTGGCCTGGCGTTGGCCGTGTCACTGATCGACGACATCGGCGCCGAAGGCGCAGCCTGGTTGCGCCTGGTCTGGGCGGGGATCCTGATGCTGGCGATCGTGCGCCCGCGCCGCACCGCCTTCACCAGATCGACGTTCGGGGCCTGTGTGGTTCTCGGCGTCGTGACCGCAGGGGTCACGCTGCTGTTCATGGCCGCGCTGTCGCGCATACCGCTGGGCACCGCGGCCGCCCTTGAGTTTCTGGGCCCGCTCGGCGTCGCGGTTGCGCACGGGAAAGGCCGCAGTCGGCTCGTGTGGCCAGGCTTCGCGGCAGCAGGCGTCGTGCTGCTCACCCAACCCTGGTCCGGCACAGTGGATCCCATCGGGGTGCTCTACGCGCTCGGCGCCGCGGTGTGCTGGGCCTGCTACATCCTGCTGACCCAACGGGTGGGCGACGAAGTCGCCGGGATCAACGGCTTGGCGGTGTCGATGCCCGTCGCGGGAATCGTCGCCACCGTCACGGTCGGGCCGTCGGTGTTCGGCCGGCTGACTCCCGAGATAATGCTCATCGGAGTGGGTCTCGCCATTCTCCTGCCGGTCGTCCCGTTCGCCCTGGAAATGCTCGCGCTACGGAAGTTGACGACGGCCGCATTCGGCACGCTCATGAGCCTCGAGCCGGCCTTCGCGATGGTGGTCGGACTGGTGATGCTGCATCAGGTTCCTGGGCCGGCCGCGGTGGTCGGAATCTGCTTCGTGGTGGCCGCGGGCATCGGCGCGGCCCGCACCGGGGCGCGTAACCTGCCCGTACCCGCCGAGGTCGGTTGATCGGGCTACTCTGGCGCAAATGGCACGTGGAATCTTCAATTCACCGGTCGTGCGCTGGGTCAACTCGGCGGCAGTCGGCCTCACTCGCGTCCCCGTATTGGCCCGCTTGGTGGGGGACAACGTGGTGGTCATCCGATATCAGGGACGCCGTTCTGGCCAGACGTTCGAGACTCCGGTCTCGGTCCGGCGCGACGGCGATCAGGCGACCATCCACGTGATGGCGCCCGACAACAAGAACTGGTGGCGCAACTTCCTCGGCGAAGGTGGTCCGATCACGTTCCTCAACCTCGACGGCCGCGAGCGCACCGGCCACGCGGTCGCCCACCGCGACGCGGAGGGCAAGGTCGCGGTCACCGTCCAGCTCGACGCCCCCTGACGCCGAGCAGACGCGCACGCACCCGAGAACGCGCGTTCCCGGGTACGCGGGCGTCTGCTCGCGCGGACTCAGACGTCGATTCGCTTGCGCCGGTAGAGCGTTCCCGCAGCCAGCAACAGCAAGCTGATCACGAGGATCGCGGTGGCGAGCACATTGATCTGGGGCGGCACGGCGGCCTTGACCGCGGCGTTCACGTACAGCGGATAGGTGACCGCCGACCCGCTCACGAAGTACGTGATGATGAAGTCGTCGAGCGACAACGCGAACGACAACATCGCAGCCGCGACGATGCCCGGAACGATCAGCGGCAGCGTCACTTTGAAGAACGTACGGGTCGGGCTGGCGCCCAGATCCATCGACGCGTCCTCGAGCGTCCAGTCGAATCCACGCACCCGGGCCCGCACCGTCATCGCGATGAAGCTCACCTCGAACGCGATGTGCGCGATGAGGATCGTCGTGTAGCCCGCGGCCCAACCGAGGTCGAGAAACAGCGTCAGCAGCGACGCACCCATGACCACCTCAGGGGCGGTCAGCGGCAGCACCAGGAAGGTGTCTACGGCTTTCTGTCCCCGAAACCGCTGACGCACCAACGCAATCGCGACGAGTGTGCCGAGCACGAGCGCTACCGCGGTGGACACCGCGGCGATGTTCAGGCTCAGCTTGAGCGCCTCGGTCAACGCCGGATATTTGAACGGGTCGGCCCAATTCTCGAGCGTGAAACCCTGCCACGTGTAGTTGAACTTGCCGGCAGGCTTGTTGAACGAGAACAGCACGATCACGAAGATCGGCAGGAACAGATACAGCAGCACCAGACCGGCGACGATCCGCAGGGACAGATCGCCCCATTTCGGCGAACCCTTGACGGTTTTCGGCGGGGTGGCCTCGCCCGTGGCCTCGGCCATCGCGGTCGCGGTCATACCAGGTCCTCCGTGCCCAGGGCCCGCGTGTAGAGCAGCACACCGACCAGGATGATCGCCATCAGCACCATGCTCAGCGCGGCCGCCGCCGGATAGTCCTTGACGACCAGGAACTGTTTCTGGATCACGTTGCCGATCATCGTGGTCTGCGTACTCCCCAGATAATCGGCGTTGATGAAGTCACCGGCAGCCGGGATGAACACCAGCATGCTGCCGGCCAGCACGCCCGGCATCGACAGCGGCAGAATCACTTTGGTGAAGCTGCGGGTGTTCGACGAGTACAGGTCCTTCGAGGCCTCGATCAGCCGCGGGTCGATCTTCTCCAGGCTGACGTAGAGCGGCAGGATCATGAAAATGATCCAGTTGTAGGTCAGGCCGCCGATGACCGCCCAGCTCGTCGACAACAACCTGCCCTCGTCGGGCAGCAGGCCGATCGCACCCAGCGCACTGACCACCCAACCGTCGTCGGCGAGGATCGTCTTCCACGCGATCGTGCGGATCAGGAACGTGACGAAGAACGGCAGGATCACCAGGCCGAGGATCAGGTTCTTGAAGCGGCCGGCCTTGAACGCGATCACATAGGCGAGGGGGAACGCAAGGATCGCGCACAACACCGTGGCGACCAGTGCGTAGCCGAACGTCCTCAGGATCTGGTCCTGGTACTCGCTGAACGCGTGCAGGTAGTTACCGAAATTCCAGTCGAAGGTCAGCGTCGGCAGGTACACCGAGCCGCCCGACGACGACAACGACGTGCGTGCCAACGAGAAGAACGGCACGACGAAGAAGATCCCGAGATACACCAGGGCCGGCAGGATCATCAGGTACGGAGCGATCTTGCTCCGCTGCCGGCTGCTGGTGGCTACACCCGCCACCCGGTCAGGCTCCGGTGACGGCGGTGTACATGGTGTTGAACTCCTGGGTCTGCTCGTCGGTCAGTGCCGCCCAGGACTCGAGGTTGTTCGACATCTCGGCGGGCGGGTTGATAAGCGGGTTGCTCGCGATGGCCGGGTCGATCTTGGCCAGTTCGTCGGTCATGTCCGAGAGCACGGGCACGAACTGAGTGAACGCGATGAGCTTGGCGTAGTTGGCCCGGTCGTAGACATAGTCGATCCAGGCTTCCGCGGCCTTCTGGTTCTGCGTGGTGTACGGGATCACCATCGTGTCGATGAACCAGTCGCCGCCCGACTCGGGCACCACGAACTTCAGGTCGGGGTTGTCGGCCTGCAACTGCACGACGTCGCCCGAATAGGCTTGGGCGACTGCGATGTTGCCGGCCGCAAGGTCGTCGGCGTAGTCGTTGCCGGTGAACCTGCGGATCTGCCCCTTGTCCTTCTGCTCGCGAACGAAATCGACGGCCTTCTGGACGGATTCGCTGGTGGGTTCCTCGACGGAGTTGCCCTGCCACTGCATGATCATGCCGAGCCCATCTTGGACGTCGGAGAACAGGCTGACCCGGCCCTTGAACGCGGGATCCCACAGATCGTCGATCTTGGTGATGTCGCGTCCGGTCGCGGCCCGGTTGTAGGCGAGCCCGACCATGCCGGTCATGTACGGCGCGGTCACCTTGCGGCCCGGGTCGACCTTCGAGTTCAACAGGTCCTGGCGCAGGTTCTTCTTGTTGGGTACGCGGGATTCACTGATCTCGTTGAGCCACTGGAGGCCGTTGAGCCGGGCCGCCATGAACTCGGTGGGCACGACGAGATCCGCCCCGATGTCCTGCTTGCGCGACAGCGGTTCCTTGACCTTGGCGAACCACTGCTCGTTGTCGTTGAAATCCTCTTTGTAATCGACCGTCAGGCCCGACGCGGTCTGGAATGCCGCGACGAATCCGTCGGCCATGTACAGCGGCCAGTTCGAGATCCGCACCGTGCCGCTCGCCGGCGAACCGTCGTCAGGTGCGGCCGAGGTCGTCGGCGAACTGCTGTCGCCGCCCGAACCGCAGGCGGCCAGCACGGTCGGCCCCAGGGCCAGGGCTGCGGCGGCCGCGGCGCCTCCGCCGAGGAATCGCCGCCGGGTCGTGCGGTTGGCGGCCAGTCGGGCAAGCAGTCGGGGATCGGTGTTGTTGGGCATGGGCGACCTTTCTGGGATTCGGGCGCGTGTCGTCAGAGGGGAGGGGTGCGCGATCGGCAATCGCTATGAGTCGTCCAGCATCTCTTCGAGATCTTCGGTCGTGGGGATGTCGGCCGCCGGTAGGACGCGCGATGCGTCGGGGGCCCAACTGACATGGACCCGATCGCCCGGCCGCAACAGCGGCAGATCCTGTTCGGCTCCCACGTGGGCGATGATCGCCGAATCATCCGGGGCGGCAAGGGAAAGCCGCACGACCGGACCCTGGAACGTCAGGTCGGTCACGGTCGCCGGGACGGTGGCGACGTCGCCGGTCGGCGCATCCATCGAGACGCGTACCCGCTCCGGGCGGATCATCAGTGTCGCGTGGCCGCCGGATTCGATCGCGGTGTCACCAGGCTTCGCCTTCAGCGTGGTGCCGAGTACCTCGACTTCGACGTAGTCGCGGTTGATCCGGCCCGTCTGCCTGCCGGGCCACAGGTTGGCCTGGCCGATGAAGCTCGCGACGAAGACCGTCGCCGGGCGGTCGTAGATCTCGGTCGGACTTCCGATCTGCTCCACATTGCCCGCATTCATGACCGCGATCCGGTCGCTCATGGTGAGCGCCTCTTCCTGGTCGTGCGTGACGTAGATGAACGTGATCCCGACCTCGCGCTGGATGCGCTTGAGCTCGAACTGCATCGCATGGCGCAGCTTGAGATCGAGGGCGCCCAGCGGCTCGTCGAGCAACAGTGCGCTCGGGTAGTTCACCAGGGCTCGCGCCAAGGCGACCCGCTGCTGCTGGCCGCCCGACAGCTGGCCGGGCTTGCGTTTGGCGAAATCGGTCAGCCGCACGATCTCGAGCAGCTCGTCGACGCTGCGCTTGATCTCGGCCTTGTCCTTCTTCATGCTGCGCGGCCCGTACGCGACGTTGTCCCACACGGTCATGTGGGGGAACAGCGCATAGTGCTGGAACACGGTGTTGACGTTGCGCTTGTGCGGCGGGACGCGGGAGACGTCCACCCCCTCAAGCCGGATCGCGCCCTCGGTGGGGCTCTCGAACCCGGCGATCATGCGCAGCGTTGTGGTCTTCCCGCATCCGGACGGGCCGAGCATGGAGAAGAACTCGCCCGAGGCGATGGAAAAGTCGGCGTCTGCCACCGCCACGTAGTCGGCGAAGCGCTTCGTTACGTGGTCGATCTCGATGACGGCGTTGCCGGGCGTGTGTGGTGCGCCGTCCTGTCCGGTCGGGTGGTCGACGGCAGTGGTGTCTGGGCCGGTCAGCGTGGTCCTCCTCAGGTGCAGCCGTGGTGGCTGTGCGTAAACAATCGCGGATTCAGTCGACCTTCGCAAGCGATTCCGCAACGATTTAACATTTCTACAATGGAATCCTTCGTTTGGCAGCGGTTTGGGCACGAGAAACCGCTGTGAAGGACGCGAACACCTACGGCAGGCGCTGACCAGCCTGCGGGCTACGGAATGGGTGGACTTGCTGTATCAGTTTCGCAGTCCGCCGGCCAGGGACGGCGGGAAACTGTCGAGTAGCTCAGCCCCACTCGTGGTTCATGGCACGCGACTCCGACAGGTTCTGCATCGAGTCGCGATGCCGATCCGGCGCCCGGGAAACGGCGATGAGCGCCATCGCGAGCCCGGCGGTGACCGCGCCCGCGACGAAGATCGTCACGAAGCTGGCTTCGGTGGGAATCGCGCTGTGGCCGAGCAGCACCGCGACCACCGCCGCGGCGCTCGAGCTGCCGATCGTGCGGGCGATCGCGTTCATGCTCGTGGCGACGCCGGTTTGGCCGGCATCGACTTCGCTCACCACGAGTGCGGGCAGTGCGCCGTAGCCCAGGCTGATGTACGCGTTGGCCAATACCCCGGCGACGATGACCTGCCACGCGCGGTCGTGCGCGACCGCCAGCATCGCGAACCCGGCGATACCCGCCAGAGCGGCGACCACCAGAACCCGCCGGGCACCGAACCGGTCGATGAACCGGCCGCTGATCAGAGCCACCAGGAAGCCCGCGAGTGCTCCCGGCAGCAGGAAGTAGACGCTCGCCTGAAGCACGTTGGCGCCGAACCCGTACCCTGCGGCTTCGCGCGAGATCTGCACGAACTGGGTCAGACCGAGGAATGCGAAATAGAGCCCCATGCCGACGAACACCGTCGCCAGGTTGGTCAGCAGTATCGCTCGTTTCGCCAACATCCCGGTGGACACCAACGGATGCGCGGCCCGTCGCTCCCAGAACCACCAGGCGACGAGCACGACCACACCACCGGCGAGAAAGGCCACCGTCATCGGCGCCGCCCAACCCCACGAATTGCCCTGGGTCACTGCGAGTAACACCGCGGACAGTCCGCAGGCCAGGCCAAGGGCGCCGAGCCAGTCGATCGTGCCGCGCGCGGTGGGTTTGCGCGCCGGCACGGCGAGGACGGTGACGACGATGACCACGGCGGTGAACCCGGTCGTCAACCAGAACACCCGGTGGTAGCCCGCGTTGCCGGCCATCAGCAGACCGGTGACGACGAGACCCATCCCGCCGCCGAACCCGAGCGTGCCCGACAGCACCGACATCGCGCTGACGAGTCGGTCCTCGGCGAGTTCTTCGCGGAGGATCGCGATGCTTATCGGATAGAGGGCATACGACGCCCCTTGCAGTACCCGGCCGAGGATCAGCATCGGCACGGATGCGGTGGTAGCGGCAAGAACCGAACCGACAAGCACCACGATCAGGACGGCGAGCAGTACGCGCTTCTTGCTGTACAGGTCGGCCAGCCGGCCGATCAGCGGCGTCGCGGCGGCGGCCGCGAGCAAGTTGGCCGTGACCGCCCAACTCACGGCGACCGACGAGGAATGCAGCTGGGCGGCGATGACGCCGAGTACGGGAACCACCGCGGTCTGCAGTACGGCGACCGTGAGGACGACCAGGCTGAGCCCGGCGACCAGAAGGGCGGGACGCGGGTGCGGGGCGTCGGTGGCCGGGGTCGACGGGCTGGCTTCGGTACCCGTCATGGCCTTCTCATGGCCCCAGCCACGTCCCCTCCGATCGTTAGCTCATCTTGATGTTTCTCGATTATGGACCGACGGGCCATGACAGGGCCAATCCACGTTGAGGTGAGCGACCGGTGGTCATCTCGGCCGTGATCGAATACCTCCATGTCTTTGGGATCCAGTGCGCTGAACGCGTCCACCTTCAGCGGGCGCAGGCCGTCCGGGGCCGGCGATCTGACCGTCGAGACCCATGGCATCGCACCTGTCGGCGCCGATGACCGCTACGGGCACCCGGCCCGGTTGTTCACCGTCTGGTTCGCCCCGCAGGTCAACATGACCGGCGTCTTTACCGGGACGCTGGCGATCGCGCTCGGTCTCGGATTCTGGCTGGGGCTGCTGGCCATGGTGATCGGGACGGTGCTGGGTTCGCTGGTGGTCGCGTATCTGTCGACGTGGGGACCGCGCACCGGAGCGGGACAGCTTCCCAACTCCCGCATGGCATTCGGTGGGTTCGTCGTGGTGCCGGGGATCCTGCAATGGGGTTCGTCGATCGCCTGGGACGCGCTGGTCGGGCTCTTCGGCGGGGAGGCCCTCGCCACGCTGCTGGGCATCCCGTTCTGGATCGCAGTTCTCGTCGTGCTCGCAGTCCAGGGCGTGGTGGGCTTCTTCGGCTACGAGTTGATCCACCGGCTGCAGGCGGTGCTGACGGTCATCCTGTTCGTCACCTTCGTGGTGTTCGCGGCCAAGCTCGTCAGTGGGCACGACATCGTCGCCCCGGCAACGGTGCACGGCGCCGACCTCGTGGGGGCGTTCGTCTTCGAGGTCACGATCGCGCTCAGCCTCGCGATCTCGTGGGCGAGCTATGCCGCCGATTTCAGCCGCTACCTGCCGGCGGACTCGCCGCGGGTACAGGTGTTCGGGTACACCTTCGCCGGAATCGCGTTGGCTTACACGTTCGTTCAGGGCATCGGGATCGCGGCGGCCGCAGCCATCGGCGAACACACGGCAGCCGGGGTGCAAGCGGTCATGGGCGGCGGCCTGCTCGGGGGGCTCGCGTTACTGGTGATCGCGCTGGCCGCGATCGGCTCGGGCGTGATGAACGACTACAGCGGGTCACTGGCGTTGCAGACCATCGGTATTCGGGTTCGGCGTCCGGTGTCGGCCGTGATCGTGACGGTGCTCGCGTTCTTCCTGATCCTGTGGTTGCATGCGGCCGACACCGCCACTCGCTTCACCGATGTACTGCTGCTGGTGAGCTACTGGATCCCGGCGTTCGTCGCCGTTGTCGTCGTCGACTGGGCGATCCGTATCGGGGGCCGCGCGACCATCGACCCGGCCACCGAACCCACCGGGCGGCGCGACGCGGTCGCGGCGCTCATCGCGTTCGTGCTGGCCTATCTGATCGCCATGCCGTTCATGAACACCACGCTGATCCAAGGCCCGGTGGCCGTCGCGTGGCATGGCGCCGACATCGCCTACTTCGTCAATTTCGTTGCCGCACTTGTTCTCTACGGTGGCTACCGCTGGCTGGCCCGACCCAGGAGTCGTCAACCACAGCCGTGAGCCTCAGCACCGCGGAACCGCCCGGATCGCGAGAAATCCGGTGGGCTGTGTCGAAAGGCGTTGATACGTCTCTGGATCAAGCTCGCACGCGCGCCGTGTCGGTCGTGGTTCGCGCAACTGCTCGATGAGGAAGCCGGCCTGCCGCAGTTCCTCGCAGGTCTGCTCGAGCGGCGACAGCCAGTACCGCACCTGCCAGCCCTTGCTCCATGTCTCTTCGATGACCCTGGGCTCGAAGTAGTTGCCGCCGTGCCGCAGCCAGTCGCCGGTGGGATGCTGCCGCGACAATACGAGCGCGCCGCCGGGCCGCAGCACCCGGTGAAACTCCCGCAACGCGGCGGGCCGGTCGTCGAGATATTCGAGCGCGAGTGCGAACAGCACGAGATCGACGGACCGATCGGGCAGCCAGTCGAGCGGTGCGCTCAGATCATGCACCCGGAAGTCACCGTCAGGAACCCGCTGCCCGGCCAATTCGACCATGCGCGGGCTGATGTCGAGACCGATCACGCGCGCACCCCGCGACACCAGTTCCTCGGCGTAGAGACCGGGGCCGCACGCGGCGTCCAGGACGGTAAGGCCGTCGACGTCACCGAGCAGGGCCAGACAGGCTGGTCGGTCATAGTGAGCGTTGTAGAGTCCGTCGCGCGCATGGTCGAGGAACTCGTCGGCGAATACGTCGTATTGAGGCTGGGGTCCTACCATCTCGGGCACCTGCCCAGTGTGCACTCTCAGATCGGGTGCGCCGCAAACCACTCCACGAGTAGGTCTGCGATGGCGTCGGACTCCTCCTCGGGCAACCAGTGTGATGCGCCGCGCAGCGTCTCGAATCGGTATGGCCCGGCGACGTACCTCGCGGTGTCATGGGCAGGCTTGGCGGTCACCGCGATGTCGTGGTCACTCCACACGTACAGTGTCGGGACCGTGATCTTCTGCCGCGCGCCACGGGGATCGGTCAGGGACAGCGGCATGGCCCGGTACCAGTTGAGGGCGGCGGTCAGCGCACCAGGCTCCGTCATCGCGCGCGTGTCGCGCATGGCGACTTCGCGGGACTGTCCGCTGCGCCGCAACGATTTTCGCAACGGCTCACCGCGGCCATCGCGTCCCAGCATCATTCGCTCGGGCAGTCGCGGCAACTGGTTGAGATACATGTACCAGGACGCCAGGCCCTGCCGGCTTGTCGGCATCGAGCGAAGGAAGGCAAGCGGGTGTGGCACCGACAGGGCCGAAAGCGACGCGAGCCGGGCCGGTGCCTGCGCCGCGACACCCCACGCGACCGCCGCGCCCCAATCATGCCCGACCAGATGGACTCGGTCTGCGCCGCTGGTGTCGATGAGTGCCAGCACGTCCCGGACAAGTTCGGTCATTCGGTAGTCCCGCCGCCGCGTCGGGCGCGCACCCGGTGAGTAGCCGCGCTGGTTTGGCGCCAGGCAGCGGTAACCCGCTGCGGTCAACCGCGCGATGATGGCGTCCCAACTGCTGTTCTGCTGTGGAAAACCATGCAGCAGTACGACTACCGGGCCATCGGGCGGTCCCGCGTCGATCAGCTCGAACACCAGCTCACCGCGGCGATACTGCTCCATGTACGGCCCCTTCACTCGCGAAGACATCTCGACGATGTGTCGGCAGCGTACCGCCGGGTTCGGCGCGTGGACGGACGTCGCGGTTCAGTCGAGGTCTTTTGTGAAGTACACGCGGGAAAAGCCGTCTCTGATGGCTCGATCGACTTCGAGGTAACCGAGGTGCGGATAGAGGGTGAGATTCTCGGTCATGGCGGCATTCGTGTAGAGCCGCACCTGCGCGTAGCCGAGGCGTCTGGCTCGGCATTCGGCGTGTTCCAGCAGTCGACGCCCGTATCCCCGTCCTTGTGCGGCGGCGGCGAGTGCGACCGTCTCGATCAGCATGTGATCGTTGCGGTCCTCGGTCACCAGGACGCCGATGATGTCGGCATCCTCGATGAGTACGGTGACGTGTTGATTCGCGACCTCCGTTCGGTAGTCGGCCACCATCGGCGCCGGTTCGCGGCCGATGCGGGCGGTGTAGCGGCTGAATGCCTCGTCGATCACGCGTTCGATCGCCGCGACATCGGCGAGGGTCGCCGTGCGCAGAACGGCGTCGTCTGGCATGGCGCCCAAACCTACCCGACCGGCGTCGGCCTGCCGTGAGGAAACGGGTGGGGGCGGCTCGTTGCCGCCCCCACCCCCGAGTTCGATTACAGCGGAATCCAGGTGCCCAGGAACCAGAAGCCCCATCCGCGCCCGTCGGCGGCAGGCATGGGCGTCACCTGATGGCCGTTCCAGTTGAACGGCTGGTGGTCGGCGCGCCCTTGGTCGATTCCCCGGTGATTCCAGTCGACCGGTGCCGGGCCGCGGTCATTGCGATTGTCATTGTGCTGGTTGCCGCATTGCTGGTTGCCGGGTCGGTTGCAGTCCGGCCCGGGTTCTGCGCTTGCCGTTTGCAGGCCGAGGCCGAGCAATCCGGCAAGGCCGATTCCGGCGGCCAGCGTTGACACGCCCATCGTGCGTTTGAAAGTCATTGCTCCACTCCGTTTCTGTCCATGCGGCGATCCAGCCACACGTGGAATGAAGTTATGGAGGCGCGATGGGTTTGCCCTGTGTCGGTCATGTGCCCTGGCTGTGCAACCGGTAACGGTTCGAAAACCATCTGCTGTCAGCGTGATCGAGGAATCGGCGCCATCAGTCCTTCGCCGGGTCGGATGTGCAGGTGGCAAGGAACGTTTTGCCGTCCTGGGCCGCCACGTCCGCGGCGGTGAGCCAGCCGATGTCCTGGAACCAATAGGCGTCGGTACCGTGCTGTGTGGAGCCGGTGACGACTTGCGTGAGATCGGAAGTCGAGCCCCAGCCATCGCGGCTGGCCGAGATCACCATCCGCAACGAGCGTGCGCTGCGCCAGTCGAAGCCGTCCGGAAGTGGTTCGGATATCTCCAGCCCCGGATACGGGCCGCCGAGGGTGAGGTGCTCGACGTGCGCTCCCTCGTTTGTTGGTGAGGTGAGCACCAGGTCGGCACGGTCGGCTTGATCGGGATTGAAGGTGAGTGCCAGCCGCGTCACACCCGTGCACGGCGAGCCCGTCCAGATCCGGAGCTGACCGTCGGTGACGCGGGCGCCGAAGGCAGGCTGCAGCGAGGGAGCGAATTGCGCGCTCGGGCTCCAGTCGTCGTTGCCGCCGCAGGCGGTCACGGCCGCGGCGACCACCAACGCTGCAACGGATGCGCGGCCGATCAGTTGTAACCCCCGTCAGATAGCCCGGCGTCTTCCTCGAGGCCCCGGCTGTCAGTGAGGAGTCTCCACCCCATGCCGAGGTGCTCATGTTCAGCCCACTGCTGCGAATGCCGCTCCTCGTGGTGCAAAAGCCTATCCAAGTCGAGCGACCCCTCGTATGGCTTGCCGTTGTCGTCGGTGTACCAGGCGCGTCCGGATTCGACGATGTCTTCGAGCTGCGCAGCCGGATCCGCCGGGTCGTCGATGTTGACCATGAACGTGTCGCCCCACGCGGTTCCGCCTTTCGCGCTGTACAGGTCCTGGAGTTCGTTCCCGCCGAGGCCCATCATCATGCCGTTGGGTGTCGTGACCAGACGCCCGCCGTTGCCGTGGACGAATCCGACATCGTCGTTATAACTCCAGCTGTTGTCTTCCTGACGGTCGATGATCCGCTGAACTTCATCGGCCGAGTACGGCGTCTCGGCGAAGTCGTTCTTGACTCCCGGCCTTCGGCCTGCGTCTCCGTAGTCGGTTCCCGCGTTGAGGATGTAGGTCATCAACACTGCTTTGCGTGCGTCGTCGCCGCTGATGTCGTCGGGAAGCAGGAAGAACGACTTGCCGTCCGTATCCTTGATTTCCTTCATGCCGTCGAAGATCTCGAAGTCCTCGGGTGTGATGCCGTGTCGCCTGGCGATCTCGACGAGTACCTCGGGTGCGATGCCCTGGCGTTCGGCATTCGCCAACCACTGCGCGTAATAGCCGGTCGGAGGCGGTCCGGTGAGCAGGCCCGCTTCGCGCAGGAGTCGTTCGTATTCCGCCGAGTTGGGCTCTCTGGTGGAGTTGAGCTTGACCGAAAGGCCCTGCTTGTCACGATTGATCTGATCGGCGACCGCCTGATCGGAGTTCCACCACTTGGTCGCGGCCGACTGGATTGCGGTGGCCCGGTTCTCGGCGTCTTCCTTCTTCTTCGGATCCGGGGGATCGGTCGCGGGGTAGGTGACGCTCAGGTCGTCGTTGACGGTGAATCCGGCCGCCTCGGCCGAGGAGATTTTCGAGCGGACATCGTTGAGGTTGGGGATGACGGGGTCGTTCATCGAGTTGGTGGCGGCGTCGGCCATCGCGTCGATGGCCTGCCGCAGGTTGTCGATGGCCTGACGGTCGTTGGCGGCCATCGAGATCGCCGCGGTTGCCGTGGCTCCGGACCAGCTCTGACCGCCGGGGTTGCGGATGTTGCTCTGGTACGTTTCGGCGGCGGTGACAAGATCAGCCGCCGATTGCTTCCAGGATCGCGCCATACCCAGCACGGTCTCGGGCCTGGCAGCGTCGATCTGTTTGCGTGTCACCACCGCGCCGACTCCTTATCGCTAGAACGTTCAGTCGGGTGGGAGCAGGCTTCCGGTGCGGATGATGACCCACCCGCGATTGTCATCGGCATCCCGGAAGAGGGTTCGGGCTTGATCCACCAAATAGCCGACTTCGGTGAACCGATCGGCCACCGTGCCCTGCAATTCGCGAATGGTCTGCGTACTGACCGGCCTGGCCGCCACCAGAGATGGCATGTCGACGGCGGGGTCCGGCGTCGCCGTCATCGAGGGAATCTCGCTGGTCCGCTTGAGTGAACCGCCAAGGCGGTTGAGGTCGACCGACAGCCGGCCCAACGCGGCCAACTCAAGTTCCAACGGATCTGCCACTGTGCCCCCCGCATGCACCGACCACGTCTATCGAAACCACCGTAACAAGCAAATGGCGTCAACGGAATCGTAAACCGTTGTGGCAATACAGAAGCGATCGCACCGGCGCTATGGTGATCGACGAAAAGGGGGCCGCTACACGTGTTTGGATCGCACATGCGTCCGGTGGGGGAGATCGAGCTCTCTGACCTCGCCGCGCTCGGCCGTCTCGCCGGTCACGAGAGCCTGCCCTACCCGTTTGCGCACACCCGAACACCGCACCGCGGCAGTGAACGCCGTGATTCGGTCGAAGACAGCCTCGCGAACGGTGACCTCGCCCAGTTCCGTGAGTGGACCGACGCGTACGTCGCGGCCGACATCTGGTTGACCGGCCGGGTACATCATCGTGATGCAAGCATTGCCGACGGCCGCATCCTCGGCTTCCGAGGCGGCGACACCGGCTATCTCGCCCGTCAGCGCTCCGACGATGTCGTCGAGATTTTCGCAGTGCCCGCCGAGGACCTGGGCGCCGAGGGCGCGGGATTGGTCGGCCTCCCCACCCCGGGGGCGCATCCACGGATCGTGGTGCCCGGTTACGTCGGATACTTCGACGGGCCGGCCGATGCCGCCGTCGCCGGAGACGACAGTGAGGGTGTGGGGTCTGTGCTCACCGCCGTCAAGCGACCGGCCGCGCCCGATCACCACACGATCGCCGACGACGAAGTCGCCGCCATTGCGATCATCCAGTCGCGCTGCCAACCGGCACGTGAGTGGGGGGTCGACTGGACCAAACCCCTCGTCGCGTGCCTGCACATCGAGGGCGACGGTAGCTACGTCTATGCGCCGGACTTCAGTCACGCCGTCCCCGTCGCTGAGTCGGACCTCGCCGGCCGGGTCGATCGGCTGATCTCTGCTGACATCGCGCTTCTGGCGCACCTGCGCGGCATGGACTTCTGAATAGCCTTGACTCCCAGCCCGATTGGCTTGCCCGGCAGGCGCCACGCCGCCGCGGTGCTGCGAAAACCGGTGTTTGCCAGTCGATCACATGTCCCCGATGACGGGTGATGGCGAGTGCCATGGTGAGCTAACGACGAGATAGCGCCGCAACGTTGCTATCCCGCAACGGCAGTTGCACGTCACCGCTCATTGTTGTACCAATCATCAGGGCACTTGGGGGAAGGACGACTATGAGTAGCTTCGCGCCCGACGTAACTCCTGGGCGCTGGTTGACTGCCGCCGAAGTCGCACGCGCGTCGAATCTGAGGGAAGACCTCGTCGAGCGCTTCCTGCCGGCGATGGAGCCGCCTGAGGCGCTCTACAGCGGTGACCTCGTCTCTATCGCGCGATTCGTCAAGCAGCTCACCGACCTCGGCACCCCGGCCGCGGCCATCGAGGTGGCCGTCGCGGAACTTCGCGCCCGACCTGACGCCGCGTTCAAGGTCGCGCTCGGAAGTGGCAGGCATCGCGCGTCTTTCGACGCAGGCAAGCGCCGCATTTGGATGTCGGTCGGCGCGACTGTGATCGCGGCGGTGCTCGTCGGCGCCATCGCGACCGCGTTCTTCGGGCCAGACGACACGGGGTCGACGACAGCAGCGCCGGTCACCGAGACCAAACCGGTTCCCGCAGAGCCAGTTGCGCCGACTGTCATGCATTTCGCCGCGATTCCGGCAAAGGCTGATCCGGTGTGCGGCCAGTGGGAGCGGGCGTCCGCCGCATATGGAGCCAAACTGCAGGCCTGGGTCAAGACCGATGCGCGCGTGCCCGCGACACGTTGGTCGCCGAAACAGCGGTCGGTCACCATGGCGGTCATCCCGGTCATGCGCGAAGAGGCGGCAGGCCTGCGGCAGTTGGCCGACAAGGCCCGCGATCCGCTACTCGCCGACCTGTTGCGCGGCCAGGCGATGTACGAAAGTGCGTATGCGGATCGGCTGCCGCATTTCCAACCGGGTGACCATGCGCTGTGGAAGGCCGCGAGTTCGTTGAGTGGTTCGGTGAAAGCAATTTGCTCTGCGGTGAAATGAGCAAATCGTCCGACGCGCGGCGGTAGGCGTTCGAGCGGTTGAAGTGCCCGGTTCAGGTATTCGCCCTGCAACATGCAGAGGCGAGGCCCGATGAACGAGGTCGTTTCGTGTGGTGGCGATCGATGCCGCAGACCATGGCGAAACTCCGGACTTACCCTGCGCCGCAGATGAGTTCACCGAGTCTGGACATCGACCGGGCGATCGTCACGGTAACGCGGCGATGAGGGCATCGGTGACCTCGATGGTGGACGCGTGGCCGCCGAGGTCCGCAGTCCTGGTGTCCGCGTCGGCCAAGGTGGCCTCCATTGCGGCCATGACGTCAGCTGCCGCCGACGTGTGGCCCAGGTGTTCGAGCATCATCGCCGCCGACCAGACCGCGCCGACCGGATTCGCGATGCCCTTGCCCGCGATGTCGGGCGCCGAGCCGTGTACCGGTTCGAACATCGACGGATACTGCTTCGTGGGGTCGAGGTTGGCCGACGGTGCGATGCCGATCGACCCGGCCACCGCAGCAGCGAGGTCAGACAGGATGTCCCCGAAGAGATTTGAGCCGACCACGACGTCGAACCGCTCGGGTTGCAGGACAAATTTCGCGGCGAGTGCGTCGATGTGTTCGCTGTCGACGCGGACGTCGGGATGGAGGGCGGCGCGCTCGGCGACCACCTCGTCCCAGAACGGCAGGGTATGAACGATGCCGTTGGACTTGGTGGCCGACGTGACGTACCCGCGCCGGGTCTTGGCCAATTCCAGTGCGTAGTCGGCGATGCGGCTTACCCCTGCCCGGGTGAAGACGGATTCCTGCACAGCCATTTCCTCGGGGAAGCCTCGGTTGAGCCGACCACCGATCTCGCTGTACTCACCTTCGACGTTCTCGCGCACCACGACGAAATCGACGTCGGTGGCGTTGCGCAGGGGACTGCTCACACCGGTGAACACCCGGATGGGCCGCAGGTTGACGTACTGGCGAAAGGCGCGGCGGATGGGGATCAGCAGGCCCCACAGCGATACGTGGTCGGGCACGCCGGGCCAGCCCACCGCGCCGAGCAGAATCGCGTCGAAGTCCCGCAGGGTGTCGATCGCGTCGGCAGGCATCATCGCGCCGGTCCGCTCGTAGCGCTGGCAGGACCAGTCGAATTCGGTGAACTCGAGATCTGTTGAGTGACGGGTAGATACGGCGTCCAACACAGCTCGGGCGGACTCGATGACCTCCCCGCCGATCCCGTCGCCGGGGATGACTGCGATTCGCTGTCGGGCCATCAGCTGCCGAGACCGATCAGGGCGATCATCAGAGGTAGGAACACGATGATGAGGATAGCGCCGGCGATGTCGAACGTGACGCCCGAGCGGATCATCGTCGTGATCGGTACGGCCCCGGAACCGTAGGCGATCGCGTTCTGCGGCGTCGAGACCGGCAGCATGAAGCCGAACGACGCGGCGAACGTGGCGGCGAGCGCGGGGACGAACGGGTTGACGCCCGCGGCGACCGCCACCGGGATCACGATCGGCACGACGACGGCCGCCGAGGCGGTGTTGCTCGTCGTCTCCGAGACCACGATCGCCAGCAGCACGGCGAAGACGGTGATCGCGATGATGCTCGACAGCCCGAGGGCATCGGCGACCGATGTGCCGATCGTCTCCGCGAGGCCGGTGTCGGCGAGCAGGGAGCCGAAGATGATGCCGGTGCCGAAGAGAACGATTGTGCCCCAGTCGATTGCGGCGGCATCGCGCCACCGCAACGTGAATTCGCGGCTCTGCCAATCGGTCGGCAGCAGGAACAGCAGCGCGGCGCCGAACACCGCGACGGTGCCCTCGTCGAGACGTTCACTGATCGTGCCGTAGATGTCCGAGTCATTGCCGAAGATCAACGCGATGATGCCGGGGAAGATCCACAGCGTCACGGTGACCGCGAACGCGATCAAGGTGTTCTTCTCCGCGCGAGAGAAGCGGCCCATCTCCTCGCGTTCCTTTGCGACATACTCGTCGACACCGTCGATGTGTTTGATCTCCGGCTTGTTGAGTTTGATCAGCACCAAGGCGAGCACCAAGAACATCAAGAGGCAGATCGGTGCGGCCATCAACGACCATTGGGCGAAGCTGATGCGCTCACCGGTGGCCTCCTCGATGAGGCCGCGGCCGATGAGGTTCGGTGGGCTGCCCACCGGCGTCAGCAGACCACCGACGCTCGCCGCATAGGCGAGCATCAGCATGATCGCGGCGCCGACCTTGAGCCGGAGCGGATCGAAGTCGGGTTCGACCTTGCCCTGCTTCTGGAGCAGTTTTGCGATGACACCGAGGATGCCGAGCGCCGTGGGCAACAACATGGCCACGGTCGCGGTGTTGGACACGAATGCCGACAGCAGGCAGGTGATCGCCCCGAACGCGATGATGACGCCGGTGGTGGAACTGCCGGCGCGGGGGAGCGCGAGGATCCGGAACGCGAACCGGCGTGCGAGACCGTGTTTGAGCATCGCCTGAGCCAGGATGAACGCACCGATGAACGTGAAGATGGTGGACGAACCGAACGGACCGAGCACGTCATCGACCGGGGCCACGCCGAGGAAGACGACCACGGCCACACCGAGCAAGCCGCCGATCGGGATCGGCACCGCTTCGGTCACCCACAGCACGATCACGCCGAGCAGGACGCCGGCAAGTGTCTGTTGTTGAGGCGGAATGTTCAGCGGGAGAAGCAGAAACACGATCGTCACGACGGGTGCGAGGAACAGACCGATCGTGCGCCGCGCCTTCTCGAACCGCTCTTCGGCCGGTGTCAGTCTCTGCTCACCGAGGCTGCGATAGGTCGCACTGCCGAGCAGTGCCTTGTCGACATCGGTTCTGGTAACCGGTTCTTTCGTGGTCATGACGCCCCCTGCCCGCAAGTAGAGACACGCGGTGTGGTCCGGGTCACATCGCGTGCACTCGGGATTCCCGTACGTGCGTGGATCTAATCCTCGGATCGAGCGCGTTGCTCAGCGGAGCGTCTGAGCGTCGAAGTGTTTCGAGTGCTCGCAGGGGGTACTTCTCCCGATGTGTCGCACATCAGACGATGGGGAGCGGTATACCTTCTCCTCATCCTTTTCGCCGGCTCGTGGATCGGGCAGTTCTTCACGCAGATGGCCGAATACACCAGCACGCAGCAAGCCCATGGCCAGCCGTTCGAATGGTCCGGTTACTGGCCGGAGTTCTTCGCCAGCACCTTCGAGAACTGGCAGAGCGAGTGGCTGCAGCTCGTGTTCCAAGCCATCCTGCTGCTTGGCGCCAAACACTGGATCTTCCGGGTGGACGCCGAGGACCTGGAACGCATCGAGGCCAAGATCGACGAGCTCAAGGACGCGGCGGGGCTACCCACCCCGCCGCCCAGGTGACGGGAGAGCGAAAACCACTGTGCGGGGCGGCGATTCGCACGTCACGTCCGCGCGGCAGCCACAGCGTCTCGTTCGATACGGCGCTGCTCGTAGTAGGACGCCTTCGCGTCGACCAGCTCGAGGAACTGGCCCAATTGGTCTCGTGCTCGGGCGCCCTCGCCGGTGAAGTCCTCACGTTCGAAGATCTTCCAGAACCGCAGCACCGGCCGCAGCACGTCGTCCAGATGCGATCGGAGATCGTAGATTCCGGCTTTGGCGATTGTGAGCGCATTCTCGGCGAAACCTGGCATGGTGTTGCCCGGCATCTGAAAGTTGATCACCTCGTTCGCAACGGCCTCCATCGTGGCGTTCGGTGCGACGTCGAGCGCGGCCGCGACGAGATTTCGATAGAAGACCATGTGCAGGTTCTCATCGGCCGCGATGCGGGTCAGCATCTGCTCGGCGATCGGGCATCCGGCCGCCCGGCCGGTGTTGCGATGGCTGATCCGGGTGGCCAGCTCCTGGAACGAAACGTAGGCCAGCGCCTGGAGAACAGTCTTGTCGCCTGAGTCGTAGCCGGCGACCGTGTGTTGCATCCGAAGACGCTCAAGGGCATCCGGATCGACACCGCGCGTGACGACAAGGTAATCGCGAATAGCGATGCTGTGGCGCCCTTCTTCGGCAGTCCACTGGCCGACCCACTGGCCCCACGGTCCATCGAGGCCGAACCGGACGGCGATTTCGCGGTGATAGGAGGGCAAGTTGTCCTCGGTCAGGAGATTGACGACCAGCGCGGCCTTCGCTACTTCGTCGAGCTGTGAATCCTCTGGCGTCCAATCCTCGCCGCCCAACAGCGCGAAGTCACGGCCACGGCTCCACGGCACATAGTCGTGCGGATTCCACGGTTTCGCCTGTCCCAGGTGCCGGTTGAGGTTGGCCTCGACCACCGGCTCCAACTCTGTCAAGACCGCGTCTTGAATCGTGACCATTTTCGTTCTCCCCGTAGTCAGAAGCCCTACTTACGTCACCGTAGGTTACGGTAGCGTAGGTTTCCCATCGGGTCGAGACCCGAAACCACATTTCTTTCGAGCGACTTGCCACCGCCGGCCCTGACACTCGGCGTTTCATCCCCGTCAATAACTGGGTATACCGAGCCATCGCCCCGCACGATCACCTAGCCGCAGGAGGATGGACGATGAGCATGAGCGCGAGGCCGGTTCACGGCGCGTTCGACAGAGCAACGGACAGCAGCGCTTTCGAGTACGCGGCGCGCGCCGGATTCGCCGCGAGCGGGGTTCTGCATCTACTGGTCGCCTACATCATTCTGCGCATCGCGTTCGGTTCGGGCGGCAACGCCGACCAGTCGGGTGCACTCGCGACTCTGGCCAACCAGACCGGCGGGGCTGTCATGTTGTGGGTGACGGCAGTCGGTCTGCTCGCGTTGGGTCTGTGGCGGGTGGCCGAAGCCGTGATCGGATCGAAGCCCGGCGAGAGCCGCGGCCCGGGGCAGGATGACAACCCGGCATGGAAGCGCGCCAAGGCGATGGGACTCGCGATCGTCAACTTCGCGATCGCGTTCTCCGCGGCCCGCTTCGCGATCGGGAGTGGCCAGTCCAGCGGTCAGCAGAACTCGGGGATGTCGGCGCAGCTCATGCAGTCCGGCTGGGGCAAGTTCGTGCTGATCGCCGCCGGGCTCGGGGTGGCCGTGGTCGGCGGCTACCACGTCTACAAAGGCGTCGCGAAGAAGTTCCTGAAAGACCTCCGCGTCTCGGGTGGCACCGCGATCACGGCAGTCGGCATCACCGGCTACGCGGCCAAGGGGGCGGTTCTCGCCGGCGCCGGCCTGCTCGTGATCGTGGCGACGCTGCAGGCCGATCCGGCCAAGGCCTCGGGTTTGGATGCCGCCGTCAAGACGTTGGGCCAGGCACCGTTCGGCAAGTTTCTCCTCGTCGTCGCCGCGGTCGGCATCGCCGCGTTCGGCGTGTACAGCTTCGTGCGCAGCCGCTACGGGCGGATGTAGTTCGTAGCGGGCAGCACTTTGCCGGGGTTCATCAGCCCCCGCGGATCCAGCGACTTCTTGATGTCGTGCATGAGGCCCAGTTCGCAGCTGTCCTTGTAGTCGGCGACGATGCCGGCCTTGGCCTGCCCGAGCCCGTGTTCGGCGCTGATGCTGCCGTTGAAGGTCGATATCTGGTCGTAGATGACACCGGCGAGGTCGGCTGCTCGCGCACGGAAGACATCGTCAGCGGATCCCGGCGGCTTGCTGAGGTTGTAGTGCAGATTGCCGTCGCCGACGTGTCCGTAGGTCACGATCCGAATGCCGGGGACAACCTTGTCGAGTGCTGCATCGGTGCGCGCGACGAACTCGGGGATACCGCTGACCGGCACCGTGACATCGTGTTTGAGGCTTGGCCCCTCGTGATTCTGGGCCTCCGAAATTCCTTCGCGCAGTGCCCACAGCGCAGCGGACTGAGCCGACGATGACGCGACCACGGCTTCGGCGACCAGGTCATGCTGCACCGCGCGTTCCATAGCCAGTTCGATCACCGCGTCGAGCCCGGCGTCCGGCAGCGCGTCGCTCAGCTCCACCAACGCAAACCACGAATACTGCCCGTCGAGCGGGTTCCGTACGCCCGGTGAATGGCGCACGACAAATTCCACGCTCTGGCGCGACATCAGCTCGAAGCCGGTCAACCGGTCTCCGGCGACATCGCGGAACACGCCGATCAGGTCGACCGCGGCCTGCGTCGTGTGCATCGCGATCCATGCCGTCGCGCGGCTTCGCACCGCGGGAAACAGCTTGAGCACCGCAGCCGTGATGATGCCGAGCGTGCCTTCGGCGCCGATGAAGAACTGCTTGAGGTCGTAGCCCGTATTGTCCTTGCGAAGCCCGCGCAATCCGTTCCAGATGCGACCGTCGGCGAGTACCACTTCGAGCCCGAGGGTGAGATCGCGCATCGTGCCGTAACGCAGCACCGCGGTTCCGCCCGCATTTGTGGCGACGTTGCCACCGATCGTGCAACTTCCTTGTGCGCCGAGGGAAAGCGGGAACAGCTTGCCGACGCCCGCGGCCGCCTCCTGCACCGACTGCAGGATCGTGCCTGCGTCGACGGTGATGGTCTGGTTCGCGACGTCGATATCGCGAATGCGGCGCATGCGAGTCAGCGACACCACCAGTTGCCGTCCGGAGGAGTCCGGGACCGCCCCGCCGCACATCCCGGTGTTACCGCCTTGTGGAACAACCGCGACGCCTGCCTGGTGGCACAGCCGCACGACTTCGGCGACCTCCGCGGTGTCAGCCGGCCGCACGACGGCCATGGCATGGCCCGCATAGGCACGCCGCCAATCGGTCAGGTAGCCGGCCATCTCGGCGGGGTCGGTGATGATTCCGGCGGGCCCGACCACGTCGCACAAGCGTCCGACAAGCTCAAGGGTTGCGACGTCGGCGCGCGAATCGGTCACGACCCGAGATCGTAAAATCCTCGGAAGACCCGCGTCCAAGTCGATTTGGGCATGCGCCAATACCGATCGAGTATGGGTCGATGCCGAGAGCGGCTCGGTTCAGATGATCGGCGGCTCCTCGGGCCTGCGCAGCCGCAACCACCGATAGCCGTAGGGTTGCAGCCCCAGCTCGACTCGGCAACCGGCATCGAGCTCGTGCTCCGAGAGGCCGTCGAGCAGGTCGACGAGGATCGAACCCGGCGGTACGTCATCGAGTTGGACGGGCACCAGGCACCCGTCCCCGCCGAAGTTGTGTAGCGCCACCATCATCCAGCCGGACTCCTCGCGGCACACGTGGGCCAGCACCGCGGGGTTCGGTTGCTCGAGAATCTCCAGCGTCGACCAGCCGATCTCCGGCTGCTGGCGGTAGGTGTAGATGAGATTCCGCATGAACCACCAGAACGATTCGTGATCGTGGCGCTGGTCTGCGGCATTGATGCGCTGCGGTCCGTACAGGCCATCCGGCAACCGACGGCAGAGGCGGCGTTTGTCCGCCTTCGAGAAGCCGCCGTTCACATCCCCGGTCCATTGCATCGGTGTGCGGACGGCGAATCGTCCTGGCACATCCAAGTTCTCGGCCATGCCGATCTCTTCGCCGTAGAACAGGACGGGTGTGCCCGGCAACGAGAACGCCAGCGAGTACGCCATCTTCATGCGCCGGGTGTCGCCACCGAGCATGGGCGGCAGTCGGCGACGGAGTCCGCGACCGTAGAGCTGCATGTCCTCGTCCGGGCCGAACGCGTCGAAAACCTCCTTGCGCTCGTCCTCACTCAGCTTGTCGAGCGTGAGTTCGTCATGGTTGCGCACGAAATTGGCCCACTGGCTCGTAATGTCGAGACGCGGCCGCTGCTGCAGCGTCTTGGCGAGCGGGCCGGCCTCGCCGCGCGCGAGCGAAAGGTAGAAGTTCTGCATCCCGATGAAATCGAACTGCATGTTGAGCCCGTCGCCGTCGGGCCCGCCGAAGAACCTCTGCTGGTCTTTGTAGGGCACGTTGACCTCGCCGAGCAGAACGGCGTCGCCGCGCCGCCGGGTCACGAAGTTGCGCACGTCGCCGAGGTATTGGTTGGGATCGAACACTCCCGGGCCGCCCGGGAGCGTGTCCTTGGCGAACAGGAAGGGCACCGCGTCGACCCGGAAACCCGACACGCCGAGCTCCAGCCAGAAGCCGAGCGTGCGTGAGATCTCATCCTGCACTTTCGGATTCTCGACATTGAGGTCCGGCTGGTGCTTGTAGAAATGGTGCAGGTACCACTCGTCGGTCTTCGGATCGAGTTCCCACAGACTGTCCTCCTGGTCGGGAAAGACGACGTCCTTCGAACTCGACTTGGGCTCGGTCGCGCTCCACACGAAGTAATCCCGATACGGGTCGTCCTTGCTGCGGCGAGCGGACTTGAACCATGGGTGATGATCCGACGTGTGGTTCATGACGAAGTCGATGATCACGCGAATCCCGCTCGCCTTCGCCGTGCGCACCAACTCGACGAAGTCACCAAGGGTTCCGAGCCGCGGATCCACACCGAAGAAATCGGTGATGTCGTAGCCGTCGTCTTTGCGGGCGGTCGGATAGAACGGCATGAGCCACAGGCACGTCACGCCGAGGTCGAACAGGTACTCGATGCGTTCGGTCATGCCCCGGATGTCGCCGGTGCCGTCGCCGTTCCAGTCGTAGAAGGTCTCGATGTCCGCGCAGTAGAAGACGGCGTTCTTCCACCACAGGTCACCGGTGTCGGCGCGTCTCATGCGCTCACCTCCTGCGGCGCGGTGGGGGAGAGTTGCGGCAGGACGTTTTCGCCGAACGCGTCGATGAAGCCGCGCTGCTGTTGCCCGACGAAATGCAGATAGAGCTCGTCCCATCCTTGTTCGATGTACTCGTGCAGCCATTGACGGTGTCGGCCCAGGTCGCCGGACACGTTGACCGACTTCTTCACCTGGTCGGGGGTGACGTATTGACTGACGACGTCGAACGCGTCGACCGATTCGAGGTCCCAGCAGATCGGCGGACCGAACACATTGCTACGCCACTGGTCGTGTGCGATCGCGAGGGCTTGTTCCTCGGTGGGCGCCCAGCTGAGGTGGATCTGCAGGCGGGCCGGGCCCCGACCGCCCGCCTCGCGGTACGCGTCGAGCACCTTCCGCAGCGCGTCCTTCGACTGGTTGACGGTCACCAGGCCGTCGGCCCACGCGGCGTGACGTGCCGCGGTCTCGGGCGTGACAGCGGGTCCGACGAGGTCGGGGACCGTATCGGGCAGGGTCCACAACCGGGCTCGGTTGACGTGCACATGACCGTCGTGGCTGACCTCCTCACCGCTGAGCAGGCGCCGGATGACGTCGACACATTCGACCAGGCGCTGATCGCGTACGTCCTTTCGCGGCCACGCGTCGCCCGTCACCCGCTCGTTGGACGCCTCGCCCGACCCGAGTGCCGCCCAGAACCGCCCCGGGAACATCTGTGCCAGCGTGGCGATGGCCTGGGCGACGATCGCGGGGTGGTAGCGCTGTCCAGGAGCGTTGACGACGCCGAAGGGCAGGTGGGTGGTGGCCAGCGCGGCGCCGAGGAATGACCAGGCGAACCCCGACTCGCCCTGACGGTCGCTCCATGGGCTGAAGTGGTCGGACGACATCGCGGCGGTGAAGCCGGCCTGCTCGGCGTGCTGCACGTCGACTAGCAGTTGCGCGGGACTGATCTGTTCATGCGAACAGTGAAAGCCGATGACGGTCATGGGCACGGGGTACCCGTTATTGACCCGTGCGTCGCACCAGCCGTGGCCGCTAGGGGAATGGAATCGGGGGAATCGCCGATGGCAGCTGAACCGGTGGGATGTCCGCGGGAAGCTCCAGGCGGGGGATGTCAGCGGGAAGTTGCACGCGCGGGACATCGTTCGGCAACTGGACATTCGGTACATCGCTCGGCAACGGGACCGGTGGAACGTCACTCGGCAACGGGAAAGGCGGCAGGTTCGGCGGCACCGGCAGCGTCGTCACCGAATTCTGCGGCGCGGAAAGGTCACTCGACGCAGCACCGCACGCGGTCGTCATGGTCGCGGCGGCGAGCGCCGCGGTGATCATCGCGGCGCATCGTCCGGCAGACCGAGCGACCGTCCTGCTTGCCACCTCGAGAACTCCTTCACCCCGATGCACCTCAAACGTAACACCGCGGCATCACGCAGCCGACCTGACTGCCGGCCGCCGTGTGGTGATGAAGTAGGCGCTTGCCAGAATCAGGAGACTGCCGACCATTTGCCACATCGACGGCACCTGCCCGAGGAACGCCGCCCCGAGTATCAGAGCGCCGATCGGCGTCAAGAGCAGTAAGGCCGAACTCACCTCGGCACGCAGTAGCGGACTGCCCAGCGCGACAAGCAGCCAGCCCAGCACCTGGCCCGTAATCGTGGTCAGCACAAGCCATCCCATTGCTTCCCAGCCCGGCATGAGTGTGACACCGCCCCAGAGTGCGCCGCCGGCGAGCCCAGCGATCGCGGCGGACGCCATGATCGTCAGGTACGACTGGACCGGCGGGCGGTCCGGACCTCCGCGGCGAAGCAGAAACAGGAAAATCGAGTAGCACACGGCGGCCAGCGCCGCGTGCACCGTACCGGCGGCAGGTGCCGTCCCGATCCCGCCGGTCTCAAGGATTCCGCCGGTGAGTACCGTCCCGACAACGACGACGGGCAACAGTCCGACGAAGTGACGGCTCAGCGACTCGCGGTCGATGAACCGGGCGAGCAGTGGCACGATGACAACCTGGGTGTTGACCAGCACCGCGGTAATCCCAACGCCTACCTCGTAAATCGCCTGCGTCCACAGGAGCGCGTCCGCCGCGAACAGAACGCCCGCAGCCGCCGCCCACCCTTGCTGCCGTGCTGTCGGCACGCCGCGGCGACGCCACTCGACGACAGCTAGCGGAGCCAAGAGGGGCAGAGCGAAAACGCACCGGAAGAACGACGCCGTGCCGGGGGAGGCCGCGGACAGCGCTACGAACAGGCCGGACGCCGACACCCCGAGGGCACCCAATGCGGTGGTCAGCGCGGGCCGATCCGTGACCATCGCCCGATCGTAGGAATCGCGTCGCGGCGCACGCATCTCAATTAACACGGGCACCGCAGGGTATATGTACGCGTGGTCCGGGTACTCGAAGTTGTGCCTCAGACACTTGAACTGACGATTCACGACCCGCGAACCGGTGACCTCGTCGCGCAATTGCCGGTCGCCGACCCTTCCGAATGCGCGGCAGCGGTCGCACGAGCCACCGCCGCGTCGAGCAGTTGGGCGAGGACACCGGCCGCCGAACGCGCGGCCGCCCTCACCGCGGCGGCGGCATCGGTGAAAGCTGCGGCAGACGAACTCGCCGAACTCAACGAACGCGAGACCGGAAAGCTGCGCCAAGACGCTCTGGGTGGTGTCGAAGCGGGCGCGGGAACGCTTGTCCAGTACGCCGAACTCGGGCCGCTGCACCGCGGTAGGACCCTGCACGGCGGTTGGTCTGCCACCGATTTCATGGTGCCCGAGCCGCGGGGCGTGGTCGCGGTGCTCACGCCGTGGAACGACCCGGTGGCAGTGGCCGCTGGATTACTCGGCGCGGCACTGGTGACCGGAAACACCGTGGTACACAAGCCAAGTGAGCGTTGCCCGAAGACGGGCCGCCGGTTCGCCGAGTTGCTTGCGGAACATCTTCCTGACGGTGTGCTGGAGATCGTCGACGGTGACGGCAGCGTCGGCGCCCGGCTCGCCGATGCAGACGAGATCGACGTCGTGGCCCATGTGGGCAGCAGCGCGACCGGCCGTGCCATCGCGGAAGCCTGCGCGCGGCGGGGTGCCAAAGCACTGTTGGAGAACGGCGGCAACGATGCGCTCATCGTCGATTCGGGGGTGGACCCGGCGTGGGCTGCCCAGCAGGCTGCGCTGGGCGCGTTCGCCAACGCGGGTCAGATCTGTGTGTCCGTAGAGCGCATATTCGTGGTGGCGGATATGGCAGATGCGTTCACCGATGCTCTGGTCGGCGAAGCGCGCGAGTGGTCAGGCCGCATCGGACCGCTCGTCGATGAACGCCAGCGCGAGATCGTTTGTCGGCATGTCGACGACGCGGTCACCCGCGGGGCGCGGGTGCTGGCTGGGGGAGAGCCCGGTAGTGGCCCCGGCACGTTCTACCCGCCCACGGTGTTGGCCGACTGCAGCACGGACATGCTGGTGTTTCAGGAAGAGACCTTCGGCCCGATCGCGCCCGTTCGTTCCGTGCCGGACTTCGATACCGCCCTCGCGGAGGCGGGGGACGACCGTTACGGGTTGTCGGCTGCGGTGCTGACGCCCGACATGGCCCATGCCCAGGAGGCGTGGCGAAGCCTTCCGGTGGGAACCGTGAAGATCAATGACGTGTTCGGCGGCGCTCCCGGCGGCGCGTCTCAACCGCGGCGAGCGAGCGGCAGCGGGTTTGGCTTCGGCCCGGAATTGCTCGATGAGATGACCGCGGTGAAGGTCGTGCACTGGTCGCCACCTCCGGAGGCGTCCCGATGATTCCGATGAACTGGAAACCGCCCCGGGTGGGAGCGTCCTAGCGTGCCGACCGTGACCGACGCGGTCCTGGTCCTCGCGTCGAACGGACCACCCGGCTTGTTGCCCGCCCGCCAACAGATGGCGGTGTCACTCGGATTCCACATCATCCTGGCGTGTTTCGGGGTGGCCTTCCCGGCGATGATCTACGTGATCCACCGCCGCGGCATCGTCCGCAATGACTCGGTGGCGTTGGGCCTTGCGAGGCGGTGGGCCAAGGTGTCGGCGGTGTTGTTCGCGATCGGCGCCGTCTCCGGCACGGTGCTGAGTTTCGAGATGGGATTGCTGTGGCCAGGCCTGATGAGCCGGTTCGGCGATGTGCTCGGCCTGCCATTCGCGTTCGAGGGGCTGTCCTTCTTCATCGAGGCGATATTCCTGGGTATTTACCTCTACGGCTGGGACCGTCTGCCACCTCGACGGCACCTGGCGATGCTCATCCCGATGGCGATCTCGGGCATTGTCGGCACCTTCTGCGTCGTGTCGGTAAACGCATGGATGAACCACCCGGCAGGTTCGACATCCAGGACGGTCGGGTCACCAACATCGACCCGTGGGCGGCGATGTTCAACGAGGGCGTGTGGCTGCAGTTCCTGCACATGTGGGTTGCGGCGTTCATGGTGGTGGGCCTGACGGTTTCCGGCGTCTACGCCGCCGGTCTGCTACGCGGCCGCGACGACGCGCATCACCGTCTCGGATTCCGGGTGCCCTTCGTGTTCGCGAGCGTCGCGGCCGTTGCGCAGCCATTCATCGGTCACGTCCTCGGGATGCGCATTCACGACACCCAACCGGCGAAACTTGCGGCGTTCGAACTTGCGCCGAAGACCGAGGGTCCGGCCCCGCTCCGACTAGGTGGTCTCCTGATCGACGGCGAGGTGCGGTGGGCGTTCTCCATACCCCGCCTGGGTTCGATCATCGCTCGCAATTCGTGGGATGCGCCGGTGCCTGGGTTGGACACCGTGCCCGCGACCGACCGGCCGCCGGCCAACATCACCCACCTTGCCTTTCAATCGATGGTCATGATCGGCACGCTGCTGGCTGCGGCGGTGGTGCTGTTCTGGGTGGCGCGCTGGCGCGGTTGGGATTTGCTCAAGGCCCGATGGTTCTTGTGGTTCGCCGTCGTTGCCGGCCCACTCGCCATCGTCGCGGTCGAATGTGGTTGGACCGCAACCGAAGTAGGTCGTCAGCCCTGGACCGTATGGCAGGTTCTCCGCACCAGCGATGCCGCCAGCATGAGTAGTGGATTGTGGTGGAGCTATGTGGGCGTGCTTGTCTTCTACCTCGGGATGGCGGTGGGCGCGTATGTGGTCTTGAGATCTATGGCGCGGCGCTGGCGTAGCGGCGAGGAGAACCTGCCCAGCCCGTACGGTCCCGCCGCAGTTGTCAGCAAGCGGCAGTCGGATGGGCGGGATTCGGGGCCATGACACTCGCGGACGTCGTCGCCGTTGCGATGTTCGTCGGTGTTATCGCCTACGGACTGTTCGGTGGAGCCGATTTCGGCTCAGGTTTCTACGATCTCACCGCTGGGCGCGGGGAAATGGCCGGTGAGTTGCGCGAACTGGTCGATCACAGCATCGGGCCGGTGTGGGAAGCCAACCACGTGTGGTTGATCTATATCTTGGTGATCTGGTGGACCGGATTTCCCCGGTCCTTCGCGGCTGCCACGACCACGCTCTTCATTCCGTTGATCTTGGCACTTGCCGGAATCGTCTTGCGGGGAGCCAGTTTTGTGTTCCGCAAGTACGCGGCCACCTACCGGCAGGCCAGACTGTTCGGCGCAATATTCGCGGGATCGTCGTTGATCACCCCGTTCTTCTTCGGCACGGTCGTCGGGGCGCTCGCCTCTGGACGCGTGCCCGCAGGGGGATACGGCGACCGCATCGGCTCATGGGTTAATCCGACGTCGTTCGTCGGTGGAGCCCTTGCGATGGCAACCTGTGTGTTCTTGGCCGGTGTGTTCCTGACCGCCGACGCCCAACGGTCGGGAGCCGACGCACTCGCCGAGCGGCTGCGCATCCGCACGATTGCAGTCGGAATCGTCGCCGGTGCCATCGTCTTCGCGGGGCTGTATCCGGTTACGCACGATGCCCCTATCCTGCGCGGCGCCGCCGCGCCATTGTTGGTGATTGCCGCGGTCGCGGGCGTCGCGACGCTCGCGTTGCTGTACCTGAGACGGTTCTCGATAGCGCGGATCCCGGCCGCGGGCGCGGTGGCCGCGGTCATCGCGGGCTGGGGTGTGGCGCAGTACCCGTGGATGTTGGTCGGCCAGATGACCATCGCTCAAGCCGCGGGCGCACACCCGACCATGGTCGGGCTCCTCGTAGTGGTCGGTGTCGCGTGCGTATTCGTTCTTCCGGCGTTGGGTTACCTCTTGTGGCTCACACAAACGGAGGTGTGGTCGCGCCACTGATCAGCGCGGGCCGCGACGGCAACGCTCACGCAGGCGGGTAGGGCAGCGAGAACTCGTCGGCCAGCAGACTCTGCACGATGATCATGGCGGCCTCCGCCCCTGCCGCGATGGCGCCGGCAAGGTATGGCTGCTCGGTGCATGGATCACCGGCGGCGAAGACGGTGTGCACGGTGGTGCGGTGCAGTGCATCCACATCGAGCGAGTCGGGCGCCGTCGGGCCCGCACTGCACGCCGCACCGAGTTGCGTGGCAAGGCCGGAACGCTGGCGCAGCGGCGCCTCGACGAGCAGTCCATCGCGTTCCAGGCGGCTGCCGTCGGCGAACGCGATCGCGGTCAATTCGCCGTCCTGGCCGATGAGTTCGACGATCCGGCGCTCGTCGATATCCACCTTGGCCGCTGCCAGCCGTCGCCTCTCGCCATCGGGTAGATCCGGTGCTCCGTCGGTGAGGAGCACGACGTCGTCGCTCCATCCGCGCAGCATCAACACTGCGTGGACGGCGTCGTCACCGGCGGCGAGCGCGGCAAGTCGTTTGTCGCGCATCTCCCAGCCGTGGCAGAACGGGCATTGGAACACCGATTTGCCCCAAAGCTCGTCGAGTCCGGGCAACTCGGGCGGGCAGTACCGCATGCCGGTGGCCAGCAGTACCCGTCGGGCGGCTATTGTCTCGCCGCTGTCCAGCTCGAGCACAAGCCGGTCGTCGACGGTCTTGCCACTGATGACCTCGCCTGCGACGTACTGCACGCTCGGATATTCGGCCAGCTCCCGACGGCCGGTCGCATACAGCTCGGCGGGTGGTCGGCGGTCGTGGCCCAGCAGCCCGCCGATCGCGCGTGCCGACTGGTTGCTCGGTTCTCCGGCGTCGACCACGAGGGTTCGACGACGCGCGCGGCCGAGCACCAACGCCGCGCTCAACCCTGCCGCACCGCCACCCACGACGGCGCACTCCCACTCGTCCATGCCCGCATACGTTGCCTCGAACAGGCAGATCAAAACGCGTGCGTCGTGAGCTCCTGGTCGATTCGGCTGGGGACCAGCCCGCGTAGCAGACTGCTACACTCGTTTCATACTGCTACAGCGGGAGGCTGTCATGACCGAAGCTCCAGACCGGGTGACCCGATTCGCCGCGGATTTGATGGACAGCGCGGCGGCCGAAGGTGCTCGTCAGAGCCGGTCGGCCAAACAGCAACTCGACCACTGGGCTCGCGTCGGGCGGGCCGTGTCGAGCCAGCAGAGCGCCGCGCGTCGTCGGGTTGAGGCAGCCCTGGCCGGGCAGATGCCGCTGCGTTCGCTGACGGTAGAGGAAGGGGTCGTGTTCAACGCCGAGATCTCCGCGGCCATCGAAGAGAGCTTGGGCCGGGCCGACTACGGCAAGACCCTCGCCGCCCGTGGAATCACGACGGTCGCCATCGGCGATGACGGCGAGATCGTGCAGTACCGTCCCGACGGCACCACGACGGCGCTGACGCACCAGGGGTGAAGCGCCTCGACCTCGTCGTCGGATCCAACGGCGCGGGCAAGTCGACCTTCATCGAACTGACCCTGGCTCCGCTGTTGCCAGGCAGCCCCGTCGTCAACGCCGACGAGATCGCCAAGCGCCGCTGGCCGGATTCGGCGGCGACACATGCGTACGAGGCCGCTGCGGTCGCCGCCGAAACCAGAGCCAAACTCATCGAGCGCGGCGAATCCTTCATCGCTGAAACCGTCTTCTCCCATGCCTCCAAACTGGACCTCATCGGCGACGCACACGCAGCGGGATACATCGTCACCCTGCATGCCGTCTTGATCCCTGAGGATCTCGCCGTGCTGCGCGTGCGACACCGAGTCGAAGCCGGTGGCCATGACGTGCCTGAGCACAAGGTTCGCGAACGCTATCAACGGCTTTGGGATCTCGTCGCCATAGCGGCAGCGCGGGCGGATTCCGCGACGTTCTATGACAACAGCAAGCTGAAAGGTCCCCGCATCGTGGCACAGGTCGCGGGCGGATTCATCGTCGGTTCGCCGGCCTGGCCGACATGGACACCGGCGCCACTAGTCGCGCAGTGGCCTGACTGAGCGGCGTCGTCATGTCGGCACCTCCACCCAAGTAGAGGATTGAGACGAGGTGATCACCGCGTCCACCAGTGCGGCCGCGCGCAGGCCGTCGGCAAACGTGGGCAACCCGTCAGGAGCCGACCCGCCGATCGCGGCGTAGGTGTCCGCGACAAAGGCGTTGAAGCAGTCCTGGTAACCCTGCGGGTGGCCGGGCGGAAGCAACGAGTAGCGTGCCGTCGCCGCAGACGACGCAGGCGACCCGCGATGCAGCGTGAGGTTGCCGTCCATGCCGCCGACGAACAGGTTCTCCGGATTCTCCTGGTCGAAACCGTATGCGGCGTCGGCACCGTCGAGCGAGATCCTCAGCGCGTTTCGCCGGCCGATGGCCGTCTGGCTGGCCAGCATCGACCCCGCGGCGCCCGCGTCGGTGTCGAACAGCACCGTTGTCACCGTGCCGCTGGCGGTCGTGCGTGCCAGCAGTCGCGTGATTCGGTGCCCGGCCGTGAATTCAACGAGATCGCACCAGTGCACCCCGATGTCGGCGAATGCTCGGTAGGCGCCCCCTTCGGTGTCCTCACCGCGCCACCCGGCGGACGCGCCGCCGGCTTGCCAGTCCTGCAGATAGGCCCCGTGCAGCAGATGCAGGGGACCGGCCTCGCCGGCCGCGATTCGGGCCCGGGCCTCGCGAATCGCCGGATAGAACCGGTAGACGAAGGGTACTGTGGCGACCCTGCCCTGGGCCTCGGCGGCCAACGAACTCGCGTCGGAAAGTGTTGTTGCCAGCGGCTTTTCGCAGACCACCGGCTTGCCGGCGGCCAGCGCACGCCGGGCCAACGGCACGTGCAACGAGTTCGGTGTGCAGATATGTACGACCTCGACGTCGTCGGAATCGATCAGCTCCTCGGCCGTGTCGGCTGCACCGAGGGCGCCCAGTCGATGAGCGGCCTCAGCAGAGCGCTCCGGAGTGGATGCGGCAACCTTCGTCACCACTCCGCCCGCGGCCCGCACGGCGTTGGCATGCACCGCGCCGATGAAACCGGCTCCGATAACCCCGGCCCGCAGTTGCTCAGTCACTGATTCCCTCCAGAACGTCACTAGGTTCCCTGGTCGACGAGGTCGAAGACCACAAAGGCCTCGGAAAAGGGTTGGGGCGTAACGCCCATCGGACCGAACGGGTGGTCGAGCACGAATATGAGGTACAGCAGCAAGGCGAGCAGCATGGTGACGGCGCTGACGAGGATGATGTGAGCACGGTTGTCAGCCAACCGCATAAAGCTCGTGAGCGCGATCAGCACGAACCCGCCGAAGACCAAGGCGCACCACAACAATGGTGGAATCCGTGGCTTCGCATCCAAGATTCGTGCGCTGCGAATCGTTGACAGCTCCGTCAGCTGGCTGAGGAACGGCTGGTTGATCGCACTGGTCGCATCACTGGGCTTGCCACTGCCGACGATGCGGTACATCGCGGTGAGCGCCGCCCGGCCGTCGTTGCTGATATTGCCGAACTCATTCTTGCCCCACTCGGGTCCTTGCATCGCGGTCGCGTACTTGCGGATCTGTGCGCGAACCTCGGATTGTTCGGGCTGCGGCATGGCGACGGTCTGGCGGTACATCGTCTTCAATATTGACGCTTCTGTCGCGACATTTGTCTCGGCCGAGAGATACTGCTGCCAGCCGACGACGACGGTAAACCCAAGAACCGCACCGTAAATGAGGCCGACGACGGTGAGGAACGGCGACAGGATCGAGTTGTGTTCCGGTCGCGCGTCACGGGCAATGATGCGGCTGGCGATGAGCACACTGCCGACCGCGATGATCACTCCGCCGACGATCACGACCGCCAGCAGCAGCCACGCGCCGATCAGCCCAAAGTCGCCCATGGTGCGTAAGAATGCCAGCGAATGCGGCGGCGCGGCGGCGCATTGCGTGTTCCCACGTGATGACTTTCGACGGTCTTACTTCGGCCGCCGGCTGTCTTGCGCCAAACCCTGTTCGTCGGCAAAGAAGTCGACGAGCCCGTATGGCGCACGCGCACCGAGGCACAGATCCAGGGTCTCGCGGGCGTCGACGGCCGACGCTGCACTGCGGGGGAACATCTCCTGCTCGTACACCGCGAACGCCGTATCCGCGTCGTCGGGATGGGTGGCGATCGCGAGCGCCAGACGCGCGCCGTCGAGCATGGCCAGGTTTGCTCCCTCGCCGCCCGGAGGGCTCAGGTGTGCCGCGTCTCCGATCAACGTCACGCCAGGCACGCGATCCCAGCGGTGACCGTCTGGGAGCGCGTACAGCGGCCGTGCCACCGGACCTTCATCAGCCTCCATCAGCAGTGCGGTCAGTTCGGGTGCCCACCCCGAGTACTCACGGGCCACACCTGCGATGGCCGCAGACGGATCGGTGAAGTCGATGCTGGCGACCCACTCGAGTGGCCGGGTGAGTTCGAGGTAGCCGTGCAGCACACCGTGTGGTTCACGGTGCGCGGTGATTCCGACGCCCGGGGCGAGCGCATACAGCGCTCCGGCTCCGACCGCCTTGGCTGCCAGGGGATGTCGCACGTCTGCGTCGTGCAGGTAGGTCTCGACGAACGTCGTGCCGATATAGCTCGGCTCGGCATCGGAAACCAGTCGGCGAACCCGCGACCAAGCGCCGTCAGCGCCGACCAGCAGATCGGTGACGACGGTGTGCCCGCCTGCGAACGTCAGCTCGTGGCGACCTCCGCCGAGCGCACGCGCACCGGCGAGCTTGCGCCCCCACGACACGGTGCCATCGGGCAACGATGCCAGCAGGAGCCGGCGTAGGTCGCCGCGAAGCACCTCGGGTCGATGACCCGCGCCGTCGTCGGGCTGATCGAACAGGACGGTGCCGTGCCGGTCAAGGATGCGGGCGGCCTCTGCGCCTTCGTGGATGATGGCGCGGAACTCGGCCGTGAGTTCGGCGGCGTCGAGTGCCACCTGCCCGGTCTCGGCGTGGACGTCCAGTTGGCCGCCTTGGGTGCGGCTGCCAATCGACGGTTCGGCCTCGTACACGGTGCACGCGATGCCGTGCACGGTCAGCACCCGGGCGAGCATCAGCCCGCCGATACCCGCTCCCACGATCGTCACCGTCATCGCCGCCACCTTTCGCCGTCTTTGGAACGATGTTCCAAACTCCATATTGGAACTGCGTTCCAGAGATGTCAAAATGACGAGGTGCCAAACCGAGTGCGCGACTCCTCCCGACGAACCGATGCGCTGTCGCATGAGCGCATCATCGACGCGGCGGTGTCGCTGCTCGACGCCGACGGCGAGGGTGGCTTGACCTTTCGGCGGCTCGCCGATGTGTTGCGGACCGGGCCGGGCGCGATCTACCACCATGTGGCCAATAAGGACCAGTTGCTCAGCGACGCAACGGATGTCGTCGTGAACATCGGCGATGCCGCGTTCCTCAGCGACACTCACGGCGACGCCGCCCAGCACGCGGCGGCGATCCGGTCGATCGCAGAAGTCGTCTTCGATGCCGTCGACGCCCACCCGTGGGCGGGAGCACAGCTCACGCGCGGACCGCTGCAGCCGGCCATGCTGCGAATATTCGAGGCCGTCGGCCGACGGGTCGTCGCGCTCGGTGTGCCGGATTCCGCGGCGTTCACCTGCGTGACAGCGGTGACCAACTACATGCTCGGGGCCGCTGAACTGAACGCCGCAAATGCGCGCGTCGTTGCGCCGGGTGAAGACCGCAGCGTCCATCTGTCGGCCGCCGCGGCCGCATGGGGGAGTCTCGACCCAGCCGACTACCCGTTCACCCGCGGCGTCGCCGAGCAGATGCGCGAGCACGACGACCGGGAACAGTTCCTCGACGGCATCGATCTGATCCTCACCGGCATCGTCGCCATGGGTGACAAGAAGCGCACCCGCTGATCCGGACGTGAACCTACCCCCGAGGCGACCGCAATAGCCGCCGTCGTCGACGAACCCAGGCGCGGGGGACCGTCAGAGGACCGGCGCTGGTGGCGCGAGCCGGCCGACGACAAACGCCGCGGCTTGAGCGGCCATTCCGTTCATGCCGTACTGGCCGTGGGCGAGGCTCGACCCGTTTGCACCATCGCCACTACACACGGTGTCGCCGACGGCGCAAAGCACCAACGACTTGCCGGCATACAGCGGACCGACATCGATGGCCGGTACGCCGTATTTGATCTGCGCTTGACCGGAAGGCTTGCCGAACAACACCACGGCATCAACATGGTCGGCGAGGTCGGGCGCTATCGGCACCGGCGCCGCCGCGGGAGGCACGCCTTGCGGTACGAGACCTGAAGTTGTCAGCGCCGCGACGGCGGCTCCTTGCGAGTATCCGCCGAGAACCATCCTGGTATTCGGGCACACGGACAGCACGCCCCGTACATGGTTGGCGAGGTCCCGGATGCCGTCGGCGACGTTGAGTTCGAATTCGAGGCCGCTGCCGAAATTACTGCTCGCCGGATAGTTCACGCCGTATACGCCGACGGTGCGCGGGAAGGCCTGCGACCTCAGGTTGTCGACGAAGCTCTGTCCGACGTTGCCGACG
Source organism: Mycolicibacterium wolinskyi (assembly GCF_002101965.1). GTDB lineage: Bacteria > Actinomycetota > Actinomycetes > Mycobacteriales > Mycobacteriaceae > Mycobacterium > Mycobacterium wolinskyi. The sequence goes on along the minus strand of NZ_LQQA01000007.1, from coordinate 17,436 downwards.
CCGGGCCACTCGCCGGTGCCTCTGGCGAATGCCACGCCGATATCCGGGCATGGCTCTGCCGTCGCGGTGGGCATGCCGGTCCACAAACCCGCCAGCGTTATGACAATCGCTCCCCAGGAGCGCCACCGGGTCAACAGGCCACCGCCCACTCACGCCTCCCCAAGACCACGTCCTCGCACGGCGCCGCCCGACGCGTGCCCCCGAGGCGTAACACTAGGCGCTGTCCATCCAACTTCGGGTGAGAACGTCCTTCAGTTCTCTTTGAATCTTGGGCGAGCAGGTGTTGGCCGATCGGTAGCTGACAACGTGTCCCGTGCGGGTAGCAAAAATCCCTTTCTTGGTCGGGCGCAAATTTCTTAGCATTCGGCCCGTGCTATCCCGCCCGGTATCGATTGGTGACGAAGAGATCACCAATGTGGTTGCTGCGCACTGGTTGCCCCAGATCACCGATATCAGTTATCTGCCATGGGGTTTCGGTGCGTACCACTGGCGGGCGAACGGCGGCGGTACCACGTTGTTTGTGACGTTGGACCACTTGGAACCCCGACACACCGGATCTTCTCTTGAGGCTGCCTACGCCGGAGCCGCTGCGCTGGCCGCCGCCGGTTTGACCATGGTGTGTGCACCGCTGCCGACCCGGTCTGGACAGTTCACCGTCGGTCTCGGGGCTTGCGCGCTCAGCGTGACGCCGTGGCTGCCGGGCAGCAGCCCGACGGAGGCGCAGGCCCGCGAGCCCCAACATGTCCGCGAAGTGGTTCTGGCCTTGGAGGCGCTGCATCGGGCCGTTCCACCTGAGGGGCTGCGGCCATGGACCCCGCGGGTCGGGCTTTCGTTCGCCGACGAGTTGCGAACTCGCACCCGCGAGCCCTGGACGAGCGGCCCGCTCGCAGAGAAGGCACGACTGGCCCTTACCGCGCACATTGAACAGATCCAACGCTGGACGGAGCGCTACCTGGAGTTGGCGGAGACAGCATGCTCCCGACGCGACACATGGGTGCCGACACATGGCGAGCCGCACAACGAGAACCAGGTCGTGACCGCCGACGGCGTCCGGCTGGTCGATTGGGAGTCGTTGGCTCTTGCACCGCGCGAACGGGACTATGCCGACCTACCCGCTGCGGTACACGGCCTTTTGCGGCCCGACCCCGCGATGCTAGAGCTCTTCTCGCTGGACTGGCGACTCTCCGAAATCGCCGAGTACACACGATGGTTCACCGCTGCGCATATCGGCTCCGAAGACGACCACACCGCTCTGGAAGGGTTGTACGAAGAATTGACCGGGGGCCTGGAGTGAACCTAAGCCACTCGCCAAATCTGTACCGCCACAACAGAATACGTCACAGTGACGAATTTCGCCCTGGTCGCCCCGGCTCTTACGGAAAGGGGATGGGCGGGATCGCAGAAGGCAGCTGGATCTGAGGAATCGCAGCAGGCATCTCGATCTGGGGTACGTCGGCCGGAAGTTGCGCCCGCGGGATCTCACCAGGCAGTTCCACGTCGGGAACGGCGCTCGGCAACGGCACCGGTGGAATATCGTTCGGATACGGGAACGGTGGCATGTTGGCCGGGACCGGCAGTGTTGTCACGGGATCATCCGATGCGACCGGTCGTCCCGGATCGGCCGAGCAGCCTGAGAGCATCATCGCGGCTGTCAGCGGCAGGAGCAGCGCAACTCGCCACCGAGTCCGTCTCACCCCAATAGACATCTGGTCAGCCCCTTGCATTCACTGACGACGCTATCACCGGCTGAGTGCTCGAGGTTGTCGCCGAGCCTCGTTCCAAAGCCCAGCGGGCCCAAATCACCTGCAGTGCAATCGAATCTGTCGCACGGGCACCAGGGGAGAAAACGTCACTGTGACGTAATAGCACGATAATTGCCGAGAGCGACGAGGGGCGTCAGTGGTCGTCGCCACCGATCGACCGACGTGAATACCGGCGTACGTATCCGAGACGCCGACGCGTGGCGACCGCATCCTTTGCGGCACGACCAACGCCGCGACGCTTGCGTGGTTTACACATCGCGCAGCCACGGCATGATCAGGAACGGTGATGGTTGGCCATGGGAAGCTCCCGGGAACAACTCCGCAGGGGCACGGCGAAGAGATTGACTGTACGTCCGCTGCCGGTGGCATTTCGCCAGGTTGCATAAGTGCCGATAACCTACATTATGTCAGTTAAGCGGCCGCGGCCAGTTTGGCGTGTGCGATCTCGTCTGCGGCTCGACCTGGAGCGATGGATTCCGCTTCCGCGTGCCGCAGGATCGTGGTTACGGAGTCGTAGATTCCCTCGACACGTCCGCGGATGACGTCGGCGCCCACACCCTCACGTTCGCCCGCGACCTGGATGAGACCACCGGCGTTGGCTACATAATCAGGAACCCAAACGATCCCCCTGTTGTGCAACCGCACGTCAATCTCCGGGGATGCTAGCTGATTGTTCGCAGCCCCGCAGACGATCGACGCGGTGAGGCGCTCGAGTGTGGCCTCAGCGAGAGTTGCGCCGAGGGCGCACGGAGCGTAGATGTCGAGCTTTTCGGCGAGGAGGTCGTCGGTGACCGTGACACCGGGGTAACGCCCGGTGACCGTGACGGCCACCTCGCGGTTGACATCGGTAACCATTATGCGGGCGCCGTCGGCGTGTAGCAAAGCGATGAGCTCCGATCCGACCTTTCCTGCTCCTTCGATACCGATGAGGCGATCTGTCAACGAGTCGGTGCCCCACGCCACGGTGGCAGCGGCGCGCAACGCCTGGTAGACCCCGAGGGCAGTCATTGGACCGCTGTTTCCAGACCCGCCCGCAGATCGTGTGCGCCCAACTAGGTGGCTGGTGGACTCACCGATGATGTCCAAATCCTCAGCATTCGTGCCAATATCGGCCGCCGAAATATAGCGACCCCCCAGCGTTTCGATGAAGCGACCGTACGCGCGCAGGAGCGCGGATGTCTTGACGCGGTTGGGGTCTCCGATGATCACGGCCTTACCGCCGCCGAAGGGTAAGCCAGTGACGGCGGCCTTGAATGTCATTCCCCGTGACAGACGCAGCACGTCTGTAAGGGCCGACGCCTGGTCGGGATACGGAAAGAACCGGGTACCGCCGAGGGCAGGGCCGAGCACCGTCGAGTGGATTCCGATGATCGCTTGCAGGCCGGTGGCTGCGTCTTCACAGAAAACCACCTGCTCGTGTGGGAGTCCCCGAACCGCGTCTGTGCGGTCGAATACGGCAGAGTCTGCGGTGGCGTCGAGAGCGGTGGTGCTGATCATTGTGATTCCTTGGGCCTGTTCTTCGGGGTGGGTGTCAGTGGTGAGCATGCAGTGGACGTCCTGCAAGGGCGAGATGTGCCTCACCAAGCGCTTCGGCTTGGGTCGGATGTGCGTGTACCAGGGCGGCTACATCATCTGGGCGAGCGTCCCAGTTGACGATGAGTTGTGCCTCACCAATCAGTTCGCTGATCCGGTGGCCGACCATGTGAATTCCGACCACAGGGCCGTCTGGGATGCGGACCAACTTGACACCGCCGGCCGTCCCGAGGATCTGGCTTTTGCCGTTTCCGGCAAGGTCGTACTCGAAGGTGCTGATCGCACCGTGCTTCTCGCGAGCCTGATGTTCGGTCAGGCCAACCGACGCGACCTCGGGGTGGGTATAGGTGACGCGGGGTATATCGAGTTTGTCGAGCTGCACCGGATCATGTCCAGCGATCTGTTCGGCGACGTACAGCCCATGTTGAAAACTGCGGTGGGCGAGTTGCGGGCCGCGAACGAGGTCGCCGACTGCCCAGACTCCCTCGTGGTTGGTCCGCAATAGGCTGTCGACGGCGACATATCCTCGATCCAGTTCGAGACCAGCCTCGGTGAAACCTGCTCCCGCAGTGCGGGGTCGGCGTCCCACAGCCACGAGTAATAGGCTCGTCTCGATTTTCTCCCCGTTGTCGAGGCTGACGACGACGGTGTCCCCCGACTGGGTGGTCGACATCATCTTGGTCGACGTCATGGTGGTGATGCCGCGCTTTCGGAAGGCGCGGGTCAGCTGTTTAGAACTCCAATCGTCCTCGGCGGCGAGCAGCCGCGGCAGCGCCTCGATTACGGTGACCTCCGTGCCGAAGGAGGTCAAAACGCTGGCAAACTCGACGCCGATCACCCCACCGCCGAGCACCACCGCACGCGCCGGGATCTCCTCTAGCTCCAGAAGGTCGTCACTGGTGACGATCCGGCCCCCCACTGGAGTATCCGGGAGCTCACGCGTCCGCGATCCGGTGGCCAGGACCACCCCGCGGCGAGCTGTGAGCGTCTGCCCGGCGACGTTGACCCGGCGCTCGCCGAGGTATCGGCCGTGTCCGATCACCACCTGTATGCCGTGGCTGGCGATCAGGCTCTGCAGACCCCGATGGAGCTTGCCGACCACCCCGCGCTTGTATGCCTGCACACGAGCGGGGTCGATACCGACGAGATCGCCGAGCACTCCGAAACGTTCGCTGGCACGCACAGTATCGGCTACCTCAGCCGCGTGGACCAAGGCTTTGGTGGGAATGCACCCGCGATGCAGGCAGGTACCACCCAACTTGTCGGCTTCCACGACGATTACCGAAAGGCCGAGCTGTGCGGCACGGATGGCGCAGGCATACCCGCCTGATCCTCCGCCGAGCACGAGGATGTCTGGATCGTCGGTCATCGTCAGGCTCCCTGTGTCGATGCGCTGCGTGCGCGTTCTGGGCGGCGGGTCATCCGAGTGCGATCATTTCGAACGGGTCGGAAAGGATGCGTCCGATTTCGGCGAGGAATCGTGATCCCTGTTCACCGTCGACCAGGCGATGATCGAAGGACAGGCTCAGTGTCGCGACGGAGCGTAATGCGATGGCACCCAGATGCTCCCAGGGCCGTTTCCGAATGGCGCCGACGCAGAGGATGGCGGCTTCGTCCGGGTTCAGGATAGGCGTGCCGGTATCGACACCGAACACACCGACATTGGTAATCGTGATTGTGCCCTTGGCGAGGTCTGCCGGAGTCGTCTTCCCGGCCCTGGCGGTGCCGGTCAGATCGTTTAGTGCTGCTGCCAGTTCGCGCAGCGACATCTGGTCGGCATTCTTGATGTTTGGGACCATGAGGCCGCGCGGTGTCGCTGCCGCGACGCCCAGGTTTACGTAGTGCTTGGTCACGATCTCTTGTGCAGGTTCGTCCCAGAACGAGTTCAGGCTGGGGTTGGACCGTAGCGCTATCAGGAGCGCTTTGGCGATCAGCACCATCGGGGTCAGCCGCGTTTGCGCGAACGCAGGATGCGTGCGTAGCCGTTCCAGCAGCTCCAGAGAGGCCGTGACGTCGACGGTGACGAATTCGGTGGCGTGGGGCGCGGTGAACGCGCTGGCGACCATTGCTGCAGCGGTCTGCTTGCGCACACCTTTGATCGGAGTGCGGGTTTCAACTCCGCCGAAATGCACCTCGTCGGCCGGGGGGGACTCACAGCCGTCGCTCGCGTCAGCGATCAGATGGCGCTGGCCGTCGCGTGCCGCCGCCAGGTAGGCGGCGACATCGCCGCCCGTGACCTCGCCCTTCGGACCGGTGCCTTCGATGTCCGCTAGATCGACGCCGTTCTGCTTCGCGAGGAACCGGACGGGTGGCTTGGCCATCTTCTGTTGTGGTGCAGGCGGCTGCGGGCCGGCAGATAAAGGTCGCGATGGTGCGCCGACCTGCTCCGCCTGACGGCGTCGGCCTCGACGACTCACAGCCTCACCAGCGACTCCGTAGCCGACCAACACGGCGACTTTTTCCTGGTGCTGATGTTCGGGGGCCGCGTCGTCGGTGTCGATGTCGATAATCGGCCGGCCGACCGCAACCGTTTCGCCTTCGGCGGCGTGCAGTGCACGGACTGTGCCGGCATACGGTGACGGCAGTTCCACAGACGCTTTTGCCGTCTCGACTTCAGCGACGATCTGATTGAGATCGACGGTGTCCCCGATCGATACGAACCATGTGACGATCTCGGCCTCGGTGAGGCCTTCACCCAAGTCGGGTAACACGAAACTCTGTACAGAACTCATAGCTGATTCCTTGTCCCCTTACGCGGCGATCGACCGGTCAACCGCGTCGAGGATTCGGTCGACGTCGGGCAGGAAGAATTTTTCAAGCTTGGCGGGTGGGTACGGTATGGCGAACCCACCCACACGCAGGACCGGTGCCTCGAGGTGATAGAAGCAACGTTCGGTAATGCGGGCGGCGATTTCGGCCCCGATGCCCATGAACGTCGATGCCTCGTGCGTCACGATCAGGCGGCCGGTCTTGCGGGTCGAAGCCGCGATGGTGTCGATGTCCAGGGGGGAGATCGAACGAAGGTCGATGACTTCAATCGAGATGCCCTCTGCAGCAGCCACTTCGGCGGCCTGCACTACAGTACTGACAAGGGGGCCGTATGTCACCACTGTGGCGTCGGCCCCTTCGACGAGAGTACGCGCTCTATGCAGCGGGAACGAGTCCGGATCGGCACCGAGGTCGACCTCACCCTTATCCCAGTAGCGGCGTTTGGGTTCGAAGAACAACACCGGGTCGTCGGAGGCGATGGCCTGCCGAATCATCAGATGGGCGTCCGCGGAGTTACTGCACGTGACCACCCGAAGTCCGGCGGTCTGCGCGAAGTATCCTTCCGGGGACTCGGAGTGGTGCTCGATAGCGCCGATCCCGCCGCCGTAGGGCACGCGAATGGTGATCGGCATCCGCACGTTGCCACCGGTGCGGTAGTGCAACTTCGCGACCTGCGAGACGATCTGATCAAAGGCGGGGTAGATGAACCCGTCGAACTGAATCTCGCACACTGGCCGGAACCCCCGCATCGCGAGTCCGATTGCGGTGCCGATAATTCCCGACTCAGCGAGGGGGGTGTCGATGACCCGCTGGGGTCCGAAGTCCTTCTGCAACCCGTCGGTGATACGGAAGACTCCCCCCAGGGCACCGATGTCCTCCCCCAGAAGGAGGACTTTCGGGTCGTCTTCCAGAGCGCGCCGCAGGCCTGCGTTCAGCGCCTTGCCCAGTGGCATATTGATGTTCATCGTGTCGATCCTTCGAAACCGGCCAGATAGGTAGCGAACTGTTCACGCTCTTCAGCTACCAGTGGGTGGGGGTGTGAGTACACGTTGTCGAATAGGGACATCGGTTCGGGTTCCACGGTCCCTAAACAACCTGAGCGCAGGGCCGCGGCGACTTCGTCGGCGCGCAACTGAATTCGGTCGTGATAGTCGTCGTCGAAAAGACCCTGGCGCTCAAGGAACTTTCGGACCCGATCGAGGGGATCTTTGGCCCTCCACTCGTCGTCGACAGCCGAAGGCCGGTAGCGAGTCGGGTCGTCGGAGGTGGTGTGCGGACCCATGCGGTAGGTGACGGCCTCGATCAGGCTGGGGCCGTTTCCTTCTCGTGCATCTGCCAGTGCTGCCCGAGTGGCGGCCAGGACCGCGAGTACATCGTTGCCATCCACGCGGATCGAGGGGATACCGAACCCGCGGCCCCGCTCGGCAATGGTGACTGTGGTTTGCAACGATACCGGCTCCGAGATAGCCCACTGGTTGTTCTGGCAGAAGAACACCACTGGCGCTTGGAAACTCGCCGCGAATCCGAAAGCCTCGGAGATGTCGCCTTGGCTGGTGGCGCCGTCGCCGAAGTAGGTGATGGTGGCGCCGGACGCTCCGTCCAGAGCGGTTCCCAGCGCATAACCTGTCGCATGGAGCGCCTGGCATCCGACAATGATTGCCGGTGTGGTCATTCGGCACTCGTGCGGATTCCAGCCCGAATGGGTCGACCCCCGCCAGAACCGCAGCATGTGGGTCGGATCGACGTCGCGGCAGTAGGCGACGCCGTGTTCGCGGTAACTGGCGAACACGAAGTCTTCAGCATCGAGTGCGCGCGCTGATCCCACCTGGGCGGCCTCCTGGCCGAGAAGTGGCGCCCAGAGACCTAGTTCGCCTTGCCGCTGCAGGGCCGTGGCTTCGGTGTCGATGCGGCGCACAACCACAAGGTCCTCGTACAGGTCGCGCAGCCGGACATCATCGATGTCTGCGACAAGCGGTGCCAACACGTCGTCGTCAACCCGCAGCCCCTCTTCGCTCAGTAGTTGCGTAGGTGTGTTTTCGATCTTGTGCACGTCATTCCTCCTTATTTACAACGGATTTGACGCTTGATGGTTTTCACCCAAACACCTCGTTACAGACTGCACAACTGTTGCTCGTGAGATTGCGCACTCTGCGTAGTTGGCCCCACATCGGGGCCTGCGACACTGCGCAATTTGCGTGGCTGCCTCCCCCGCGGACGTCGGCACCTACAGTCGGCGGGACCTTGATCGGTGCTGTCAAAACACCTTGGCAAGAGCGGAAATAACACCGCCGCACATCAGCGAGCCGACGGGAGACATCCATTGTCCGTGCAGCCAAAACTTAGGAAGTTTGGGATATCGCATCCCGATGTGGTGCAGCAATGAATCTGCGGCGTCGCTGTGGAATTAGGACACCGTGTCGGCTGAACTTGAGCTAGACGTCGACCACGATCAGCTCCGTGCGTGCCCTCGAAACGCACGGATACATCCGGCCATCGGGCGCCCCGACGTCGTCTCGGTGCTCGGGTTCGCCTGATAGCACTGCGATCTCGCAACTTCCGCAGACACCCTCTCGGCATCCGCTGACTGTGGCGATGCCGGCCTTGGTCAGCGCGTCCAGCATCGTCTCGTGGTTGCCGACGGTCACAGTCCGGTCGGATCTGGCGCACATGACTTCGAACTCGGTGTTGGCCGCAAATACCCGTGCCCGGGGGCGGAACCGTTCGATCTGTACCGGCATCCCGCTCGTTGCCGCGAACGCGTTCTCGATCGCGACAAGCATCGGTTCGGGTCCGCACGCATAGACCTGGGTGCCGCCGTTGAGATTCGCGGCCAGTTGCGAGAAGTCCGGGCGTCCCTCCTGGTCATCAGAGGCCACGATGACGTCTTCACTGTGTGGATCGAGCTCATCCAAAAACGCCATGCTGGAACGTGACCATCCTGTGTACAACAGCGTGGCACGCTCGCCCGCAGCACGGGCGCCCAGAAACATCGGCAGCATCGGTGTGATCCCAATACCACCCGCGATGAACATCATCGGAGTTCCGGACTGGGGTGCCTCAAAGGTGTTGCGCGGTAGTGAGACCGTCAGCTTCGCGCCGACACGGAGAAAGTCGTGTATGTACTCAGATCCACCGCGACTCAACTTTTCACGCCGCACCGCTATCCGGTACCGCTGGAGATCAGCGGGGTCGCCGCACAGAGAATATTGGCGCACCAGCCAGTTGGGCAAAGTGAGGTCGATGTGTGCACCGGCGTCCCAGGGTGCCAACACGCTGCCCGATTCAGAGCGCAACAGTACCTCGACGGCGTCCGGGGTCAACTTCGTGATTGCTTCGACTCGGACGTGCTGATCCGGGACGGGTGTCGCTGCGAGATCCTGCATGGTGATCGGCTCCGATTCTGTCAGTAAAGAGTCTTGTAGCCGACTTCGACGACGCCGTCGATAGTTTCGGCGTCGAGTCCTTCTGGCCGAATTTGGTCTGCGACCATGTCACCCATGCTTGGAACCTCAGCCGCCAGTGTTTGGCTGTCCGGATTCCACAGTCGAGACCGGATGATCGCTCTCCCGCAATGGATGAAGGCCTCTTCGACCTCGACAATCACTGCCAGTCGCGGCGTCTTACCCTCCACTTGCAAACGGGTGAGCACATCGTCATCCTCGGTCAGGTAACCCTTTCCGTTGACGCGAAGCGTCTCTCGGTGGCCTGGCACCAAGAAGATCAGTCCGATACTGGGATTAGTCGCCAGGTTCTCAAAGGAGTCAATTCGGGCATTGCCCACCCGATCCGGGATCGCCACGGTGGTGTCGTCCAGCACCTTCACGAACCCGGGGTAGTCACCGCGCGGTGAGCAGTCGGCAGTGCCGTCGGCATGGGAGGTGGCCATGCACAGGAAGGGGGAATGCGCGATAAAGCGCCGGAAATGGACGTCTAGGCCGGGCTGCACTTTGTTCGCCGCCAGCGCCTCTGGCTCACCGATGATCTCACGCACCCGTTGCGGGGAAAGCGCGGCTGGTCGTCTGTCCACAGAAGTCGCCACTGTCGACCACCTTCCAGATGGGTGAAAAGGTCAGGACCAGCGTCCTCCAAGTTTGGAAAGAAGAGCAATGTGCAACTCGTGCGGTCAGGATGATGTTGTTGGGCGTTCTGTCGTATCAGTTCAGTTCGGCGAGGTGGACCGCGAGCTGCGCAGCCAGCCTGTCCTCGGCGTCGGTGAAGTCCAACTTCAACAAGGCGGTGATTCTCTCGAGTCGATGCAGAACCGTGTTGCGGTGGATGTTGAGCGCCTTGGCTGTCGCGGTGGCCGAGGACTTGTTGTCCAGGAACGCCGCCATGGTGCGTTCCAGATCACCGGCGGTGTCGGCCTCCCGCAGCGGTGCCATTAAATGTGCCGCGACTTCCCGTAGGGCGCGGTTCGAGTAGTAGCCGATCAACAGCCGGCGAACGCTGGTGGAGTCACTATGCTCGACGGCGACCGGCTGCGAACTTGTCCTGGCGAGTAGGCATGCGTGCTCAGCCTCCTGGATCGATTTCCTGATACCCTCCGGGCCCTCGAAGGGTAGACCGACGCCGGCGGCCAGCGACGCCGACGGCACCTCGTGGTTCACCCACTCGAGGGCCGTTCGAATCCGGTCCATCAGCGCGACGCCGTCGCCCGTAGACGGCTCGAGCTCGTTCGTGATCCAAAAGACCCAGCCCTCCGGACGTTCCACGAGGTCAGCGTTGATCTCGTGGAGTTTGAGACCGTCTTCGACCACCCGAGCGGCCAGGCTCCCCCGGGCATCAGCTCCCCCGTCTCGGCTGGTGACCGCGACAGCAGTGTGCCATCCCGACAGTTGCCAACCGAGTGCCGCAGCCCGTTCGACGGTCTGGCGTGGCAGCGAATCCGAGTGCTCCACTATCTCGGTGAGCAACATCGATCGCTGGCGCCCCTCGCGCTCACCGGTGAGTGTGCGCTGAAGCAGTGCGGCCGTGAGCGGCCAGGCCGACACAGCAAGGAGGTGGCGCGCATGGTCCATGCGCGCCTCGATACGTGACTCGATGTCCGCAGCCAGCCAAAGGTGTGCCGTCCGTTCCTGTGACCGGGTGATCGGTTCTACGACGGTCACACCACCAGTGTCGTCCTCGATCGTCCTTCCAACAGCTGGTGACTGCCTGAGGTGCTCGAGGAGAGTCTCAGAGGCTTCGAATGCGGTGGTGCCACGGACTCGTCGTCCGTGGCTGTCGATAAGAGCAACCGGGCAGGAAAGTTGTTCGGTCAACGCAGCAAGGAGCCGGTCGGGTGATTGTCCGGTATGGCGTAGTTTGCGGATGAACTCCTGCAAAGACCGCGCGGTCGCAAGTTCCGGGAACCGCGCCAGGTTGTCGAGGCGGTCGACCGCCTCGGCGGTCGAGGTCAATCGACAGACGATGACGGGCAACCCCAGTTTGTCCGCCAGCCGGCGAGTCGTCACCAGGGCGTCGCGTGGCTCCTGACTGGGGAAGACCAACGCGGACAGGTTGAGGCCGCCGGCCAGCCGGATCGCGGTCTCAGCGTCGAGATCTTCGATGGTGGGGCCCTCGGAGGTGAACACCGCGACAGTGCCGGTACCCAGCGTTCGCAGGCGATGTGCAGAGTCGCAGGACGTAACGGTACGGACACGGCGGCCCAGCCCCCGTCGTCCGCCAACTAGTTCGGTATCGCTCAGGATACCGCTGGCAATCAGTTGAGCGACGTTGAGAGACAAGATGTTTCCTCTTCGGGAGCTGACGAGGCGGGTTGAGACGACGTCATCGCGATTGCAAGTCGAGTACGGGACCCACCGCCCGAACTCGTATTCGTGCGCCTCGACCCGGCGAATAGCCCAAGGGCGTCTCCCTGACACTGTCGATCCTGATGTGTCGGATATCGGCGCCGGATCGCACGGCAGCAAGTGTGGCGGCTTCGATGCTTTCCGCCAAGAGCTTTTCCCGAGACTGATTTTCGTAGTCACACGTTCGATCGATACTCCCTGAGACGTCAGCGACTGCAGCCCCGACCGCCGCGGCCGCGGCGGCGTGTTCCACCACCGCTACCTCGCGCGCCGCACCGCCGATCCGCTCGAGCAGGTTGGCGCTGTCTCCCACCCCGAGCAGAGGCATGTCACGGTGCGGACCCGCTAGGCGTTCTGCCGCACTTACACACCAACGTTGTTCCGACTCTGACAAGACATCCGGGCCGAGAGGAGACGCTCGGCCCGCGCGGATCGTGATGAGATCAGGCATCCGACAATGAGTGCGGATACCCACGATGTCGGTCGGAAGGGTGGACTCCAGCGGATACCCGTCCACCAGCGCTCCGAACCTGATCATCGTCGGCTCTGCATGAGCGACAATGGCATTGGTCGTGTTAGACAGGTGCGCGGCGCCGCGCATGGCGTGTGGAGTACCGCTTTCCAGGGTGAAGATCGGGCGCCGCGCTGCTTCGGCCAAACTCAGCAAAGTTCCGTCGTTCTGGGCAATGAGGATCTCGCCAGTCAGCCCGCGACGAGTCAGCTTGTCACTGCAGGCACGCAGCGCCCGGGTGAACGACCGAACCAGAGCCGCGTTGAGGATGGCGCCGTTCTCACGCTGCAAGAGTCCGACACCCCCGATCTCGTGTGCCAGAGTGACCGGAATCCGGTGACCGAGCACCGATCGAATGATTGCGGCGGCTCGCTGTTCATGGTCAGAGTTGACGGTCGAACACAATCCGGTGACTGCGATCGCGTCCACCGCGCCGCGGCAGCGAAATGCGAAGGAACGCACTGCCGCGAGATCGAGGTCGGCGAGTTCACCGCCGGTGTAGTCGTGTCCACCACCGATGACAGCCGATTCCACAGCGACGCTTGCGGCCAACTCGGCAGGCCACGTCGCCGCTGGCGGAACCGAGATACTGGCCGGCGCCGAGATGCGCAAGGCTCCGACCTTTGCAAGATCCTGGTGCTCGATCGCTTCCCGGCCGACGTTGACCACGATCCCGACATAGGCTATGTCTGTTAGATCGATTCGCGACGGTCCGTTGGTGACCAGGGCGTCCAACGACTCCGCCAAGGTGCCGGATCGGGGAACTGAGAACGAGGTGGCAACCCGCAGCGACGTGTCGATCAACGCGGCACTGAGCGTGCTGTCGCCAATGTGAATACCCAACCGAAAGCTGGTCAACCGGCACTCTCGAACGCGGAGTAATCGAGGTCGTACCCGTAAGCTCGTGGGCCGGCCATCGCGATTCCCTCGGCGGTGGTCCAGCCGTGGTGGACAGGGATGCCGATGACCTGCACCCGCTGCCCGACCGCGATGGCTTCGGTGGCCACCGGTTGCAGGGTCTCAAGGCGAAGGATGACGATGAGGTCGGGGGTGGTGGCTAGAGGCCGTCCATCCTCGATGGCGATGATGTTCTCTGACTGGTACTCGATCCGCACGAGGCGTTCCGGCGACTCTTCAGCCTCGATCAACACCGTTCCACGGCCGTTGCGGACGTTCACTTCAGGTCGTACGACGTGGACGACGGCCCCATCGACAAGGCAGCGCCCGCCCACCAAGCCGAGAAAGCCATCGAGGGCGTCGGGCTCGTGCGGGTCGACAGCGGCAAGCTGCCGGCCGATTTCAAGACAGTGCGTCAGCGACCCCTGCGCGCAGGTTTTTATGCACTGCTCACTAGTCATCGGGTAGGCGCAGAGCACCGCCACCAGCCCCATATCGCGAACGCATCCGCGCGCCATCGATTCGATACCGCGATTGGTGGGAGCACGCAGCACCACATCGTATCCGGAACACCCCGCCAGTACCGCAGGGCCTGCTCGGACTCCCCGCAGCGCTGGCAAGGTCATGTCGATGTGCGGAAATGCACGATGCATGGCATCAGCGTCGAGGCACGGAACACCCGCCCAGGCGGCGGCGGCCAGCGGGAACAACGCGTTCATTCCGCCGACTTCGATCGGCATCACTGCGGCACACTTTGCACCTACCACTCTTTCGAGCAGGTCCAAACTTCGTTTCACTTCGCACGGTCCCGGAAACTGTTCGAGCATCGCCGTAGGTGCCCCTACCAGTCCAATGGTCGCGACCCGATCAGTCGCCGGCAGTTGCGACGCGTCGACCACCTCGATGGGGCCGTACTCGGCGATCGCTTGGGCCAGGATCGCCGTGTTCACCCATGGATCTCCACCGCCCCCCGCGCCCAGAACGGTAGCTCCTAGCGCCAACGCGCCGATGTCTTTCTCGACGATTTCTAACACCAGATCCTGCCACTCGACGTCCCGCCGGACAGTCAGTCAATCACATAATTTGATATGTAGCCTGTTGCATTCGCCCAATGCAGCCGCTTCCGCGCAGCGAAGTGCACATTGATTTCCCGATCCACCCGCCACAGTCTGATGCGCACGCAGCTCGACGTGAGACCTACGCAACAGGCGGGTCCCGGAGCAGCCAGATCTGCTGACGACAACAGGAGCGCACCTCGGCATGAGACTCGGAATCGATGTGGGCGGCACCAACACCGATGTGGTGCTGCTCGAGGGCACAACCATTCGTGCCACCTGCAAATCGCCGACCACCCCGGACATCACATCCGGTATCCGTGATGGCATCGAGAAACTGCTGTCAACCTCCTCCACACGGGACGTCGACGCCGTGGTGATCGGCACGACGCACTTCATCAATGCCGTCACTCAAGCGAAACACCTTGCTCGAACGGCAAGTATCCGTCTGGCGACGCCACCCCAGACGCTTATGCCGCTGACCGATTGGCCAGAACCTCTTGCCGCCGCCTGTAACGCAGGCACGTACGTCGTTCGTGGCGGCACTCAGTTCGACGGGAGGCCTCTCCACGATCTCGATGAACCCACCTTGCGCGAGATCGCCCAAGAGATACGCCGGCATGGTACCCGGCATATCGCAATCTCCGGCACCTTCTCCCCACTCGATCCGGCAGCCGAAGAGCGCACAGCACAGATCCTGCTCGAGGAGATCCCCGAGGCGTCTTCTACGGTTTCTCACGAGATCGGCCGCATCGGCCTCTTGGGCCGGGAGAACGCCGCCATCTTGAACGAGAGCCTTCGTCCGCTCGCTGGTTCCGTGGCCTCGGCATTCACCGATATTCTCGACGGGCTCGATCTCTCGGCGCCGATCTTCATCACAGGCAACGACGGCACACTCATGACACTCGGACAGGTCGAGAAGTATCCGATCTTTGCGATTGGCTCTGGCCCCACCAACTCGATGAGAGGAGCCGCCGCGCTGTGTGGGCTTGCCGCCCACGATGCCGCGGTGGTGATCGATATCGGCGGCACCACCACCGATATCGGTTTGCTCCGTGCGGGTTTCACGCGAGAGTCGACAGTCTCGGTTGATCTCGGAGGTGTGAGAAGCAACTTTCGGATGCCAGATGTGGCCTCATTGGCGATCGGGGGTGGCAGTATTGTCGATGTTTCCACCGGTCTGGTCGGCCCAGCGTCAGTCGGGTACCGACTGACCAGCGACGCGCTCGTCTTCGGTGGCAGCACACTGACATTCACCGACATTGCTGTCAGAGCGGGATTCGCCCAGATCGGCGATGTCGACGCAGTCCGGAACGTACCCCGGCAGCTGGTGGAGCGCGCACTCGCCTATGTCCGCGACAAGGTCAACGCCTTGATCGAGCAGACCAAGATGACCGACGCCCAGACCGTCATCTCGGTGGTCGGAGGCGGCGCCCCACTGATCGCCCCGCTCATCGCAGGCGCCACAGAAGTGCCAACTGAACCAGGCTCGGCCAACGCCGTCGGGGCAGCCATGGCGATGGCCGGCGGAGAAGTCGATCGGATCGAATCACTCGCCGGAACAGGCCGCGATGACGTCCTGATCCGCGCTCGAGTCGACGCACGCGACCGCGCGGTCGCCGCCGGCGCTGACCCTGCAACCGTCCGCATCATCGACGAGGAAGACATCCCCCTGTCTCACCTGCCCGGCGGCACGGCGATTCGGGTACGGGTCCGGGCAGTCGGCGACATGCAGTTGAAAGGAGCGCTGCTATGAGGTACATCGACGAATCGGCATTGGTCGACATCGCGCTCGGCGCCACTGTCCTGGGAGCGGGTGGAGGAGGTGACCCCTATATCGGCCAGTTGATGGCGCGCGAACAGATCCGAGCCCATGGCGACGCCCCGCTCGTCGAACTGGACGACCTGGCAGATGACAACCGCATCTGCTTCGTTGCGGCCATCGGCGCCCCGGGGGTCCTGGTCGAGAAACTGCCCCGTGTGCAAGAAGCAGTAAGCGCTGTGCAAGCACTCGAGAACTTCCTCGGTGCACGCTTCACCCACATCGCCCCCATCGAAGCGGGCGGTCTGAATGCCGTTGTCCCTTTCAGCGCGCTCTCTCTAGGTCTTCCAATCGTCGACGCCGACGGCATGGGGCGCGCATTCCCCGCACTCGAGCTCGTCACGCCCACACTGTACGGAGGATCAGCCACGCCGCTGAGCATGACAGACGAGCACGGCAATGCCGTGGTGCTGACCGCGTCCTCGAACCAATGGGCCGAGACACTAATGCGCGCAACGACCGTCGCATCCGGTTGTTGCAATATGACGGCGCTGTATCCGATGACCGGGAAACAAGCCAAGGAGTGGCTGATCCCGGGAGTGATAACCCTTGCCCAAGACCTCGGGCGTCTGGTCCGCTCCTCCAGGGCTGAACACCAGTCAGCCGCCGATGCGGTGGTCACCCACCGAGGTGGCCGAATCCTCATCGAAGGCAAGGTCACAGCAGTCCAGCGCGCGAACTCCGGAGGCTTCACCCTCGGGACGGTCACATTGCAAGGTCTCGACGAATGGCGGGGCCAGGAGATGACCATCCATTTTCAGAACGAGAACATCGTCGCCCTCCGCAACGGCGAGTTGGTGGCGACGGTTCCCGACCTCATCGTCATGATGACCAGCGACTCCGGGCAACCCATCACTGCTGAGGAAGTGAAGTTCGGGTACCGTCTCTGCGTCCTAGGTCTCCCATGTGACGACCGATGGCGATCAGAACGAGGACTCGCACTCACCGGTCCTCGAGCGTTCGGCTACGACGCAGACTTCCGACCTGTGGAAGAAGCCAAACGTTAGGCGCCGAGCGCGCTGCGGAATGCCCTGCGCCTTATGGGTCGTGTCGGACTGACTGGCAGACGCCCGGTTATCGCCGCCAGTCACCGCCGCGCTGCGCCGCGACGCGACCCCGCGCCGGGGCAACCGTTCGTGAGCGCGGCGTTGGATCTGGACGACCTTGTCGACGTCGCACACGTCATCCAACAGGAAGCAGTCTGGCCAACCGCTACGACGATTCCGTCGTCTACCTGCGGCGCCGCCGACGACAGAGCCATCACGATCCGGTCGCCTCTTTTACCCGACACGCG
>NZ_LQQA01000006.1 GCF_002101965.1 Mycolicibacterium wolinskyi | reverse complement strand
GCCAAACCACCACCAGCCACATACAACTCACCCACCACACCCGGCGGAACCGGCCGCAAGTGACGATCGAGCACAAAGAAGCTCAAGTGCCCCAACGGCACCCCGATCGGGCTTACGCTGCGCTCGCAATCGGACGCGACGACCTCACGAAACGACGCATGCACCGTGGTCTCGGTGATGCCATACATGTTGATCATCCGCGGCAACCCCGAATGCCGCTCCAACCAAGGACGAATACGCTGGGGCTCAAGAGCTTCCCCACCAAAGATCACCGTCTGCAACTTCAGCCGCTGCCCCAGCTCCGGCGACAGTTCCTCGGCAGTCTGCAACGCATAGAACGCCGAAGGCGTCTGACTCAACACATCCACCTGCTCGGCAACCAGAACCGCGAGGAACTCCTCGGGCGACCGCGTCACCGACTCCGGCACGATCACCAACCGGCCACCGCCAAGCAACGGCCCCCAGATCTCCCACACCGAATAGTCAAACGCCAACGAATGCGCCAGCGTCCACACCTGCCCAGCCGAATCCACTTCCGCACCAAGCGTTTCCAGCAGCTCAACCACATTACGGTGCGGCACCGCAACACCTTTGGGCACACCCGTCGTCCCCGACGTGTAAATCACATAAGCGATGTCATCGGCCGCCGGCACCGGCAAAGCACCACTCGGCTGATCCCCCAAACGAGCATCATCAACCTCGACCACCAACAGGTCATAACCCTCCACACGAGGCCGCAACTGAGCAGTCGTCACCACCGCCACCGGCGCCGCATCCCCCAACACAAACCCAACCCGCGCGTCAGGATGCGCCGGATCGATCGGCACATACGCCGCACCCGTCTTCAGCACCCCCAAAATCGCCACAATCGCCTCAACAGACCGCGAAAACAACACCGCAACACGGCGTCCCGGGCCGGCACCGTGGCCGACGAGCAGATGCGCCAACCGATTCGACGCCTCGTCCAACTCCCGGTACGTAACCGAACGCCCATCCGAAACCAACGCCACCGCATCCGGGCACCGCGCCACCTGCCCACCAAACAACACCGGAATCGAGGACAAACTCGGCGCGGGTGCGGTCAGAACCCCGACGTTTCCGTGGCCATTGAGGTGAGCATGTTCATCGGCGGTCACCACATCGATGTGCGAGATCCGCTGCGCCGGTTCAGCGGTCACCGTCGAGAGGACTCGTTCCAGGCGTGCCACCAACCGCTCGATCGTGGCCGCATCGAACACATCGGTACGGAACTCCACCGCACCACCGATCCCAGCAGGCTGACCATCCGCCGTCCAACGCTCACCAAGCGAAAACGACAAATCCATCCGCGCGGTGTGGGTCTGCACCGGCAGCGGGCTCACCTCCACATCACCCAACGACAGGCCGCCAGCAACACCCCCCGCACCCTGACCGTCAAAGTTCTGCCACGCCAACAACACCTGCACCAACGGATGGCGAGACATCGACCGACCCACATTGAGCCGATCCACCAACACCTCAAACGGCACATCCTGATGATCGAACGCCGCCAAACTCCGCGCCCGCACCTGACCCAACAACTCCACAAACGTCGGATCACCCGACAAATCAGCACGAAGAACCAACGTGTTGACGAAAAAACCCACCAACTCATCAAGCGCGGGATCATTACGCCCAGCGATCGAGAAGCCCAGCGCCACATCACTGGTGGCACTCAGTTTCGACAGCAACACCCCGAGGGCAGCTTCGACGACCATGAATGCCGTCGCGCGGTGCTCGCGGGCAATCTCGCGGATACTCCGCTGTAGGTCAGCCGGCCAGTCCACCGCCACACTGGCCCCGCGATAATCCGCCACCAACGGATACGGCCGATCAGTCGGCAACTCCAACTGCTCAGGCAACCCCGCCAACGCATCACGCCAAAACGCCAACTGCACACCAATACGACTCGCAGCATCATCCAAATCACCCAGCTGCGCACGCTGCCACAACGTGTAATCCACATACTGCACCGGCAACGGCGACCACCCCGGCACCCCACCAGACACCCGAGCCCGATACGCCCGAGCCAAATCAGCCACCAACGGCGTCACCGACCACCCATCAGCCGCAATATGATGCACCACCCCCACCAACACAAACTCTTGTTCGCCGAGTTGCAGAAGCGTTGCGAACAAGGGTGTTTCGGTGGTCAGGTCGAACTCGTGGCCGGCGGCTTCATCGCTGGCACGGTCAATTTCGGCAGCCGTCCAGCCGGTTGCATCGATTGACTGCCAACCGAATTCGGCGGCGTCAGGCGGCAAGACCAACTGTTGCGGAACACCATCGGTCGCCACGTACAGCGTCCGCAGAGTCTCGTGACGCGCCACCACATCGCCCAGCGCGGATTTCAACGCCTCGACATCGAGCCGACCCCGCAACCGCAACCCAATCGCCATGTTGTACACCGGCGACGGACCATGCAACTGCTCCAAGAACCACAACCGACTCTGCGCAAACGACAACGGCACCACCGCAGGCCGCTCAACCGGAACCAACGGCTCCATTCCATCGGTGATCTCGCCGATTCGGGGAGCGAGCTGCGCCACCGTCGGGCTCTCGAACAGTGTCCGGACCGGCACCTGCACGTTGACGGCCTCACTGAGCGTGGCGGCCAGCCGCATCGCGATCAGCGAGTCACCACCGAGGTCGAAGAACGACTGGTCGACCCCGACGCGCTCCAATCCCAACACCTGAGCGAAAACTCCGGCCAGCAGATCCTCGGTCGGAGTCGTCGGAGCCCGGTATTCGTCGTCCCGGTATTCGGGTGCCGGCAGTGCCCGCTTGTCCAGTTTGCCGTTGACCGTCACCGGCAGTGAATCAAGCACCACCACCGCAGCCGGCACCATGTAACCCGGCAACCGCTCACCCAACAACCCACGAGCCGCAACCGGATCGACGGTTCCCGTGACATACCCCACCAGCCGAAGATCACCCGGCCGGTCCTCACGGGTGATCACCGCAGCCTGCTCCACACCATCCAGTGCTGCGAGGGCTACCTGGATCTCACCCAGCTCGATGCGGTGGCCCCGAACCTTGACCTGCTCGTCCGAACGCCCCAGATACACCAACTGACCATCGTCGTCCCACCGCACCAGGTCGCCCGTGCGATACATCCGCATTCCGGGTTCACCGAACGGGCACGCCAGGAACCGCGACGCGGTCAAGCCGGCCCGGCCCATGTAGCCAACGCCGACGTTGTGTCCCGCCACATACAGGTCACCCACCACGCCCGGGGGTACCGGACGCAACCAAC
The DNA here is from genome assembly GCF_002101965.1 of Mycolicibacterium wolinskyi. Taxonomy (GTDB): domain Bacteria; phylum Actinomycetota; class Actinomycetes; order Mycobacteriales; family Mycobacteriaceae; genus Mycobacterium; species Mycobacterium wolinskyi. The sequence goes on along the minus strand of NZ_LQQA01000006.1, from coordinate 478,033 downwards.
CGTCCAAGACGAACAAGGCCGACCCCGGCAGTGGCTTGCCGATCGGCACCGTGCCCGCCCCGGGCTGTAACCGCTCACTCGTCGATACCCACATCGTGGTCTCGGTCGGCCCGTACTCGTTGATCACAGTGCGTACCGACGCCCACCGATCCACGAGGTCGGGCGGGCAGGCCTCCCCACCGACGAGCAGGGTCACCGACTCCAGGCCGTCAGGCGACAACATCCCCGCCGCGGACGGCGTCTGGCTCAACACGCTGACCTTCTCGTCGATCAGCAGGGTGCGCAGATCCTCGGGTGACCGCGCGACCGATTCCGGGACCACCACCAGCTGAGCACCATTGAGCAGCGCGGCATAGATCTCCCAGCCCGAGATGTCGAAGCTGTAGGAATGCCACTGCGACCACACCTGCCCCGAGCCGACCGGCACCTCTGTCTCGTCCAGCCTGCCCATCATCTGTGTGACGTTGTGATGCGTGATGGCAACGCCTTTGGGACGACCGGTGGTCCCCGAGGTGTAGATGACATACGCAACATCGTCAGCCGACGCAACCGCGAGCGGTGTCGAAGGGTAGGCGGCGATCTCCGGGTCGTCGACGAAAACGATCGACTGGCCTCGGCCCGCCAGGCGCTCCGAAAGCGCGGCATTGGTGATCACCGCGATCGGCGCGGCGTCATCGAGCATGAAATCGATACGCGCGTCGGGATGCGCGGGGTCGATCGGGACGTACGCCGCACCAGTCTTCAGTACCGCCAGCATCGACACGATCGCGTCGGCTGAACGGTTGAACAGCAGCCCCACTCGCTGCCCGGCGCGGGCACCGGACTCAACGAGCTTGTGTGCCAACCGGTTCGACGTTTCATCGAGCTGCCGATAGCTGACCGAGCGTCCATCGAAACGAATCGCGGTCGCGTCGGGCGTGGCCGCCACCCACGTCGCAAAACTGGCGGGGATCGACGCCGTCGGCATAAGCGGCGCAGCCAAAGCCGGCCGGTTGCCCATCGAGTCGAGCCTGGAAAGATCACCGGGTTCGAGCGCATCGATCGCTGACAACTGCTGCTGCGGATCAGTGGCCATCTGCGCCAGGATCCGACCCAGCGCGGACGCGATGTCGCCGACATCCAGGCCGGCGAATGGCTGCGCGGCACCCGCCGTACTCAACAACAGGTCGTCTCCGATGGTGGAGAAGATGAGCCCGAACCCGCCTAACGGTCCGACGTTCGTAAACGACGCCGTCGCGGTGGCACCCCCGAAAGAGAACGCCGGCGTCGACGGCAGGATGTTCACTCCTACCCGGCCCGCCGACCGATCCAACCCTCGCGGTCGCTGTTTGCGCTCCAAGGCATGTACCGGAAACCGCTGGTGCTGAACCACTTCCTTGATCCGCGTGTCAACATGTCCGCAGAAGTCCGCGACGGTCATTGTCGGTGCGACGTCCAGCACCAAGGGCACAACCCCGGCGAACATTCCTGGAAGCGTCTTGGACTCGGGCCGGACTCGCCTGCTCACCGGGAAGTCCAGCACCACCTGCGAAGCCTGCGCCGTCCACTGGCGCACCAGAAGAGCGCAAGCCGCGGTGAGAACGGACGACCGCGGCGCGCCCAGCCGCTCCGCAAGCCAGTCGCATCGATTGACCGCGACGGGATCCAGAGGCAGCGGTGCCGAGGGCTCGTCCGCTCCGGCGTCCGCCGCCGCACTCGACGACCGCCAGTCAGAGTCATTGTCCGCAGGGAGATTTCGTAACCAGTAGGCCTCGTCTTCGCGATAGTCGTCTGAGTTCTGGTACTCCGTCTCGATATCGACGAGGTCTTGCAGCGATCCGAACAGAGGACTCGGCACGGGCGCCCCCGAGACGACCGCGGTGTACACCGACGCGATCCGCTGGCCGGCCAAGGCCAGCGCAAACCCGTCGATGACGATGTGGTGGCAGGCCGCGAACAGGTAGAACTCGTCTGCTTGGGTTTGCAGCACCGCGAGTCTGAACAGCGGGTCGGAGAGTGACATCGGCGCACGCTGAATCGACGAGACTATCCGGCGCACTTCACTCGACGCGTCGTCAGAACTGGTCAGATCATGAAACGCGAGATCGATGTCCGGGTCGTCGACTACCCGCTGCGCGACCTCCCCGTCGATCTCCTCGATGGTTGCTCTGCCAGGTTCGATCTCGCCGACGACTCGTCTGACGGCCCACTCCAGCGCGCCGAGATCCACCGCGCCGTCGATCTTCATCAGAAGACCGAGCTGCCACTCGTCGCCTGAGCCGGCCGCCTGTTGGGCCAGCCAGACGTCCAGTTGAGCACGTGTCAGCGGAAGCGGACGGCTACTCGGCACCGTTTCCGTCTTCAAAGAACACCCCCGGTTCCTTTCAATTCAGGTATCGATCCGAGTCAGCGCTCGCGCGCGAGCCGATCACGCAGGCTCTTCGGACGTATGTCCGGCCAGTTCTTCTCGATGTAGTCCAGACAGGCCGCTCGATCGGCCTCTCCGAATACCACCCGCCAACCCGCAGGTACGTCCGAGAACGTCGGCCACAAGCTGTGCTGCTCCTCGTCGTTGATCAGCACATAGAAGGTGCCGTTGTCATCGTCGAACGGATTAATGCTCACCTTGTTCTCCAAGATCAAATCGATGGGCGGTAAATCGGTTCGAACTCTACTGAAGACCGAGGGCGTCGGCGGGCTTTCGACGAAGTGCTCGGCGAACTGCCAACTCATCATTGGGTGGCCTGCAGTTACGCGGTTCTTGGTGCCGAAACCTCGTCAGAAATGAATGCACGTCGCGCCCTCCAGACTGCATTTTTACGTTGGTGTAACTGGCAACTCGGGCTTCCATGTAGAGAATCGATCGACCCGCACTGTCGCATTGTCTGGGCCTATCTAGCAAAGTGTTCAGATCAGCTATAAATTTACTGGCAAACACGTAAACCCCATACCGGACAGCTTTGGCGTTTTCACATGAATTAGTCTGGCTTTGTTTCCGAGCCCGTTGAGCCGAGTGCGCACGACGACACACCGCTTGGCCGCAAACAGCGTTCCGCGGAGGGCACCGTCGGCAAAGCTGCGCCGGGCGAACGGGTGAGCTGCCAGAGGGCAACGCCGATGAGCACGCCGCCGCCGAGGACCTCAAGTTGCGGCGAAAGCCGAACGCCCGCTCAATGAAGCTCCCGGCCGAGGCCGAGTGGTCCATACGTGACGGCCGACGAAAAATGCTGGGCCGCAAGGCTTAGCGATTTGGATATCGGCTGCGGCGCCGGTCTGCTGAGCACCACGCCCACAGCGCGGCTGACAGATCGATATCGCTAGCCTGCGTCAGGTTGTGCGGCTCTCACGCGGCATCAAGATCAGATACCGGGGCCACTGCCTTCCTCAGAAGTTGCTACAGGAGCTGAAAACGTTCTCGATCGTTGGCAACAACGCCGCGTTTGCCGGATTGGCGCGAATCTTCGCCGCCATCGGCTGACGCTGAGCCGGCGATGAGTCGATGAACTGACGCAGACCCGCCTGTTGCTGCGGCGATTGGATAAATGCCGCAGCTGCCGGCCCCTGGGCGTTGGCGGCAGCTATTACCTGTTCGTAGCTACAGGTCGTGTCGACTATCGGGTCAGCGGCAGCCAGCCCCGCCCCCGCAGTCAGCGACAATGCAAGGCCGCCGACGGCGGCTGCGGCTCCTGTGGTCAGAATCCATCTCATCACGCCAGATCCTTTCGACGATTTCAGTACCGACTTGGATCCCCCGATAAACGCGACTCTAAACCGCTCGTTTAAGGGGCGACAAGCATTTGGCGCCATTGCCATAAACTGTTCAGCTTTCGAGTCGGCGATATCCGCTGGATATAACTGACGACCGGGTCAGGACTGCCTTGGAAGCTCTGCTGTCGGAGCATCATCGTCGTCGGGACGCTGGTCCGTGCCGAGCAGTGCGCGCACCAGCGGGCGGGGACCATACGGCCGGAGCAGGACGCTCGCCGGCCGTGGCCGCACCCGCTGCGGCCACCAGAACCACCGGCCCAGCAGCGCAGCGATGGACGGCGTCATGAACGAGCGGACGATCATGGTGTCGAACAACAGTCCCAACCCGATGGTGGTGCCGATCTGACCGATGATTTGCAGATCGCTGACCGCCATCGACGCCATGGTGGCGGCGAACACCAGACCGGCAGTGGTCACGACTTTGCCGGTGCCTCCCATCGCCCGGATGATGCCGGTCTGGATGCCGGCCCCCAATTCCTCTTTCAGACGCGATACCAAGAGCAGGTTGTAATCGGATCCGACCGCCAACAGAATGATCACCGACATCGCCAGCACCATCCAATGCAGATGGATTCCCAGGATGTACTGCCAGACCAAAACGGCCAATCCGAACGATGCACCCAACGAGAGCACGACTGTTCCGACGATCACCAGAGCGGCAACCAAACTCCGCGTGATTATGAGCATGATGACGAAGACCAAACAGATTGCTGCGATGCCGGCAATCAACAGGTCGGTGGTCGAGCCGTCTCGCCAATCCTTCGCTGTTGACGCGGTCCCGGCGAGGTAAATCTTCGCTCCCGACAGCGGTGTGCCTTTGAGGGCCTCCTCGGCCGCGAGCCTGACCTTTTCGATCCGAGCAATTCCCTCCGGCGTCGCGGGATCGCCGTTGTGCGAGATGATGAACCGGGCCGACTTGCCGTCCGGGGATATGAACGATGCCATGGCCCGTTTGAAATCCGGATTGTCGAAGACCTCCGGAGGCAGGAAGAAGGAGTCGTCGTTCTTCGCGGCGTCGAAGGCCTGCCCCATGGCGCTGACTTGGGCAGTTTGGTCCTCCAGCTGGGTCGCCATTCCCGACATCGTCGAGTAGTTTTTCAACGTCATCGTCTGGATGGTCTTCATCACCGCGATTGCCTTCGGAAATTCGGCGATCAACTGCGGGACTATCGCGTCGAGCTGTTCCATGTCATTGACAAGCTTCGACAACTTTTCGGTTAGTACATCCATTCCGTCGAGCGTGTCGTATATCGATCTGAGGGCCCAGCACAGGGGTATGGAATAGCAGTGCGGTTCCCAGTACAGGTAATTGCGTATGGGTTTGAAGAAATCGTCGAATGCTTGGATATGTTCCAATAGCTGTAAGGAAATGTCTTCGATTTCCTTCGTGGTGCCGAGCATTCGATGGGTGATCCCGTACAGCTGCTTCATCAAGTTCAGCTGGTTTTCCATCAGCTGGATCATGACGCCCATGTCCTGAGCCTGCTTCAACATGTCCTTGTTGCGTTCGTCCTGCAGCTTGCGCGATTGCACCTGAGCGGCGCTCTGCAGGCTGATCAGAAACGGGATGGACGTCTTGGCGATCGGCGAGCCTTCCGGCCGGGTTATCCCTTGTACTCGAGAGATCCCCTGAACTTTGAAAACGGCCTTGGCCAGCTTGTTCAGCGTGATGAAATCCGTGGGATTCCGCAGATCGCGTTCTGTTTCGATCATCAGGATGTCGGGCGTCAACCGCGCCTGCGAGAAGTGCCTCTCGGCGGCCAGGAAACCCTGATTGGCCGGGATGTCCGCCGAGATGTAGGCACGGTCGTTGTAGCTCGTCTCGTATCCCGGCAACGCGAACAGGCCGACGAAGGCCGCCGCGAGGGACGCGGCGAGGATCGGCGCGGGCCACCGGGCGATCGCGGTGCCGATTCCACGCCACCTACGAGATTTGAGTCTGCGCTTGGGATCCAACAGTCCGATGCTGCTGGCTAGGACGATTCCCGCAGGTACCAATGTCACGGCGGCGGCAACCGCCACCAACATGCCTATGGCACAAGGGATTCCCATCGTCTGGAAATAGGGCAACCGCGTGAAGCTGAGGCAGAAGATGGCGCCGGCGATCGTCAGACCAGATGCCAGCACGACCGGCACCGTGCTTTGGTAGGTGCGGTAATACGCAGCCTCTCGGTCCTGCCCGGCTTGACGCTCTTCCTGATATCGACCGAAGAAGAAGATGCCGTAGTCGGTTCCTGCCGCGATAGCAAGGAACACCAACATATTGACTGCGAACGTCGACAGCAGAAAGACCTCATGGGCGCCGAGGAACGCGACGACGCCGCGGGCCGCACCCACTTCAAAGCCCACCATCACCAGCAGCAGGATCACGGTGATGACTGAACGGTAGACGATGAGCAGCATCGTGAAGATGATCACGAGCGTCGCGATCGTGATCTTCACGATGGACTCGTTACCGCTGTGCTGCATGTCCGACGCCAGTGGCGCGGCCCCCGTCACGAAAACCTTGACGCCTTCGGGTGGCCCGGACCGATCCACGAGATCGCGTACGGCAGCGACGGATTCATCGCCTGATGGCGTGCCCTGGTTGCCCACCAGGTTGATCTGGACATAGGCGGCCTTGCCGTCGGGACTCTGCACGCTCGACGAGGTGAGCCGGTCTCCCCAGAGGTCCTGCACATGGGTGACGTGTTCGGAATCTTTTCGCAGCGCATCGACCAGTCCCGCGTAGTACGCGCGGGCATTGTCACCGAGCGCCGTGTCACCCTCCAGGACGATCATCGCGGAGCTGTCCGAATCGGACTCTTCGAACGCCTGCCCCATGCGCAGCATGGCTTTGGTCGACGGTGCGTCCGCAGGCATCAGCGACACCGAATTCCGCTCCGCGACGTGCTCGAGCGCCGGAATTGCCGACCGCCAGTCCCAATTGACCGAGGACAGCGTGGTGAAGACGATCAGGGCAAGCCACGCCACGACGACGATCGGCGAGGTCCTGCGTATCGTCTTGGCGACGAAGGGCGGCCGAGTGTTGTCGGTGCTCATACGGCCCGGCTTAGTCATCACGCAGTATCAATGCACGTACAAGTGGACGCGGCCCCACCGGGCGCAACATGGTGCTGGCGGGACGCGGACGCACCTGGCGCGGCCACCAGAACCAACGGCCGAGCAGGGCGGCGATGGATGGTGTCATGAAGGCACGCACCACAAGCGTGTCGAACAGCAGACCCAGGGCAATCGTCGTACCGACCTGGCCGATCGTGAGCAGGTCGCTGACGATCATCGACCCCATGGTGGCCGCGAACACCAGGCCCGCGGCCGTCACCACCTTGCCGGTACCGCCCATCGCGCGAATGATGCCCGTTTTGATGCCTGCGCCAACCTCTTCCTTCATTCTCGACACCAACAAGAGGTTGTAGTCGGAACCCACTGCGAGCAGGACGATTACGGACATCGCCAACACGACCCAGTTGATCTGGATGCCGAGAATGTACTGCCACAACAGGACCGACAGACCGAAGGACGCTCCCAGCGACAGCGCCACCGTGCCGACGATGACCAAGGCCGCGATGAAGCTTCGCGTCATGATCACCATGATGAGGAAGATCAGGCACAACGCCGAGACGCCGGCAATCAACAGATCGATTTTCGCTCCGTCGATCAGATCCTTCACCTGAGCGGCCGTACCCGCGATGTACAGATTCGATGTCTCGAGCGGAGTTCCCTTCAACGCCTCCTCGGCCGCGGTTCTGATCGGCTCGACGAGAGCCGTGCCCTCTGGTGTTGCCGGATCGCCCTTCTGCGAGATCAGCAGACGTGCTGCCCTGCCGTCCGGCGACATGAAGATTTCCATCACGCGTTTGAAATCCTCATTTTGCAAGGCATCTGGCGATAGATAGAAGGAGTCGTCGTTGTTGGATGCGTCGAACGCCTTTCCCATGGCGGTCGCGTTCTCGTTCGCATCTTGAGCCTGGGTGATGATGCCGCTCATGGTGCTGTGCATCGTCAGCATCATGGTGCGCGTGCTCTGCATATTGGCGATCATCGCTGGGAACTGCTCGAGAAGCTGTGGCATCAGTACGTCGAGTTGATCGAGATCATCGGTGAGATCTGCCATCTTGAGGGTCACCTGATCGATCCCGTCGATGGACTCGAAAACGCCTCTGATCGCCCAGCACACCGGGATGTTGAAGCAGTGCGGTTCCCAGTAGAAGTAGTTGCGGATCGGCCTGAAGAAATCATCGAAATCCGCTATGTGATCCCGGATTTCCTTCGTCGCGTCTTCCACCTCGTGGGTGGTGACCACGAGGCGATGCGTGGTGTCGACCATTTGCCGCATCAGGCCGTACATCCGCTCCATCACGTTGATCATGGTGGTCAACTGGTCGGCCTGATCCAGCAGATCTTCCATCCGCTGCTGTTGGAACGGCATGCTCAGCTTGTTGCTCGCGTTGCTCATGCTCAACATGAAGGGGATCGACGAGTGCGCGATCTGTGTCCCTTCGGGCCGCGTCACGGACTGCACGTTCGCGACCCCGGGCACGGCGAACACCGCCTTGGCCAATCTGTTGAGCACCAACAGGTCCGCCGGATTCCGCATGTCGTGGTCCGACTCCACCATCAGCAGATCGGGCGAGCTCATCGACGATTCCGGGAAATGCCGGGAGGCCGCGGCGAACCCCTGGTTGGCCGGAATGTCCTGCGGGAGGTACCTCTGGTCGTTGTAGCTCGGGTTGTAACCGGGCAGCGTCAGTAGCCCGATGAGCGAAATCGTCATCGTGGCAACGAGAATCGGGCCCGGCCAACGGACTATCGCGGTACCGATTCGCCGCCATCGCCGGGTGACGACCAGCCGCTTGGGATCGAAGACGCCGAATCGGGCGCCTGCCGCGATGCAGGCGGGAACCAGCGTCAGCGCGACGGCCACTGCGACCAGGATGCCGATGGCGCCCGGAATGCCCAGTGGCTGGAAATACGGCAATCGGGTGAAGCTCAGGCAGGCAATCGCTCCCGCGATCGTGACACCCGACGCCAGCACCACCTTCGCGACACTGCGGTAGGACGTGAAATACGCGTCCACGCGGTCTTCGCCGGCCTGCCGCGCCTCCTGGTACCGGCCCGCGAAAAAGATCGCGTAGTCGGTGCCGGCCGCAATACCCACTGACACAAGCAAGTTGACAACGTACGTGGTGAGTCCGACAAGCCCGTGCATACCGAGGAAGGCGACGACCCCGCGGGCCACCTGAAGCTCGATGAACACCGTGAACAGGATGATCAGGACGATCGAGATCTTGCGGTAGAGCAGAAGCAGCATCACGAAAATCACGCCAATGGTGACCAACGTGATCAGGAGGACGGTCCGGTTCCCACTCAGACCCATATCCGCGACGATTGCCGCGGGACCGGTCACATAGGTCGTCACGCCCTCCGGTGCCGGAGTCCGTTTCACAAGATCTTGAACGGATTTCACCGATTCGGTCGCCTCGGCCTGCCCGAGCGCGCCGGCCAGCTCCAACTGTACGAAGACCGCTTTCCCATCGCGGCTCTCCGCCGCGCCCGCGGTTAGTGGGTCCCCCCAGAAATCCTGCACGTGCTGGACGTGCTTCGTATCCTTCTTCAGTTCGGCGACGAGCCCGTCGTAGTACTTGTGCGCATCGGGGCCGAGGGGTTCCTGCCCCTCCAAGACGATGACGGCCACACTGCCGCCGGTGGACTCCTCGAAGACCCGGCCCATGCGCTCACCGGCCTTGACCGACGGGGCGTCCGCCGGACTGAGCGAGACCGAATGCTGCCTTTCAACCACCTCGAGCGGCGGAACTCCCAGGGTGACGAGAACCGTGATCGCCACCCAGCCGATGATGACCAGGGCCGAAAAGGTCCGGATGAAAGAGGCGATTCGCGGCCGCCGTGTTCTGGTCTCGTCCGATTGCACGGCCGTCATCCGTTCTTCAGGAGACAAGACGTGAATGCATTTACGTTATTGGAGGTTCTCTCGGCCTTTACTTCGCCGTCGACGATGATGCGGCAGCCGATGTTGTCGCTGTCGCCCTGCGCCATGAGACTTCCGATTGCAGTCGTGCTGCCCATGTCGAATTGCAAAGTCCAGGGCAGGCTGATCCCGGTGATGTACTGCGGTTCCGTGTCTTTGTCGAAGTAACTGATGTTCGCAACCGTTCCCGGTGGGCCGAATACCTCATAGATCATCTGCTTCGGATCGTAAGTCTCGGATTCGTCGGCCCTGGTATCGGAGTAGGACGTGTGCTTCTCGGAACCGAAGATCCCGTGCAGCCGAGACACGGTGAACCCAGCGCCACCCACCACCACCAGCACGAGTAGCGGTATCCACAGGCGCTTGAACAATCCGAAAATGGTACGACTCCTCCCCTGCCGCCACACCCCCGAATGTGCTGCGGTCTCCCATATGACCATCGCGAGTGTTCGGCACCCAGTCGGGGTGCCGAACAGTGGCAGAAGAATAACCCATGCCCCAAACCCTTGTATGTGCTTGTGGCGGAACGATATGAGGTTGCGACGATTGCTGGATTGCTGCACCCAAGCATTGATCTTGAGCATCGCAGATGGCGTCAGGAAAAGGCGATTTGCCCATCTCATCGACGCCTTCGGACTAGCCTGCACAGCCAACACCCAGGCACGATCGGAAGCGGCAGGCCAACCGACGTCAACTTGGTGACAGCCTAGCGAAAAAGGAACAAAACATTCGGTGAATACCTAGCCTGTCACGGTTGAATGCGGCCTCAGTAGCTACGGTGGCAAAGTTTGCCAATTACTGCTTAAACATGTCATCTGGCAATTTGCTGTCAACTAACCGTCGCGAGTGTGAAAGGCAGCACCTCCGGCGCCCCGGCGCCGCGCAGGTGCCGCGCCGCCATCGTCAGCGTCCAGCCGGTGTCGGTCACGTCGTCCACCAGCAACACCGGACCGTCGACGTCGACGTCGGGCCGCTCCCACGCGCCGTCGAGCGCGGCCACCCGATAGGCCGAGTTGGCGGCGGTGACGGGCCGCCGCCCGGGTGCGTACCGCATGGTCCCGAGGTTTTTCAGCCGGCCGAGTTCGGCCAACCGCCGCACGGTCGAGGTGATCAGCTTCGGACGCGTCGCCGAGTCCAGACCCATGACCGCGACCGGCCGCGTCGACCAACCCCAGGTCTTCAGCACCGCGACCGCCGCACCGATCACCTCGTCGGGCACCTCGGCGTCGGGTTCGTCCAGCAGGCGCCGCAGCCGAACACCCCAGCCGAGGTCGGTCAACCTACCGATGGCCCGCCCGGGAGCGGCCCCGTCGCTGATTCGGCCCGACAACTCAAGGCCCAGCTTGGCGAGACCGGACGGCCACTGTTTACGTGGCGCCACGACGATTCCCGGGCGTCGCAGGCGTTCTGTGGTCGCCGCGAGCGTCGCGTCGTCGACTGCGGTCTCGTAATGACGACCAGTGCAGTTGTCGCACCGCCCACAGCGTTCGCTCGGTTGCAGGTCCGGGTCGTCGAGTTGAGCGCGCAGGAACACCATTCGGCAAACGTCGGTCGCCTGGTAGTCGAGCATGGCCTGTTGCTCACGACGGCGGGCTTCATCCAGGGCGCGATAACGGGCCTCGTCGTACACCCACGGCTCCCCCGTCGCGATCCACCCGCCTTTGACCCGGCGCACCGCGCCGTCGACGTCGAGCACTTTGAGCACCATCTCCAGCCGGGAGCGGTTCAAGTCCACGAGGGTTTCCAGGGCGGGCGTGGACTGTGGCCGGTCACTGTCGAGCGCGTCAATAACGTTGCGCACCATCGATTCCGACGGGAAGGCCACCGAGGCGAAGTATCGCCACACGTCTTGATCCTCGATGCCGGGCAGCAGGATCACCTCGGCGCTGTCGGTCGCCCGGCCCGCTCGGCCGACCTGCTGGTAGTACGCGATCGGCGAGGACGGCGCACCGAGATGAACCACGAAACCGAGGTCGGGTTTGTCGAATCCCATCCCGAGCGCCGAGGTCGCGACCAGCGCCTTGACCCGGTTGCCGAGCAGGTCTGCTTCGAGTTGTTCACGCTCCGCGGTGTCGGTGGACCCGGTGTAGGCGGCGACCTTGTGTCCACGCTCGGCCAGCAGCGCGGCGACGTCATGGGCCTGCGCCACCGTGAGCGTGTAGATGATTCCCGATCCGGGCAATGAATCCAATTGCGCGGCAATCCAAGCGGTGCGCTGCGCCGGATTGCCCGCCTTGACGACCGAGAGCCGCAACGATTCCCGGTCCAGCCCGCCACGCAACACCAAGGTGTCGCGGCCGCCGACGCCCAATTGCGCTGCGACATCGTTCACGACGCGGTCGTTGGCGGTCGCAGTGGTGGCCAAAACCGGTATACCGGAACCCAATTCGGCGATGAGCGTGCGGATGCGCCGGTAGTCGGGCCGAAAGTCGTGACCCCAGTCCGACACGCAGTGCGCCTCGTCGACGACGACCAGACCCGCATCGGCGGCGAGCGCGGGCAGGACGTTGTCGCGGAAATCGGGATTGTTCAGGCGCTCCGGACTCACCAGCAGTACGTCGAGATCGCCGTCGGCGACCCGTTGGTGGATCGCGTCCCACTCGGTGACATTGCCGGAGTTGATCGTTGCGGCCCGGACCCCGGCCCGCTCGGCCGCGGCCACCTGGTTGCGCATGAGCGCCAGCAGTGGTGAGACGATCACAGTCGGCCCGTGGCCGGTGCTGCGAAGCAGTTTGGCGGCGATGAAGTACACCGCTGACTTGCCCCACCCGGTGCGCTGAACCACCAGCGCCTGGCGTCGGCCGACGACCAACGCCTCGATGGCCGTCCACTGGTCGTCGCGCAATGTCGCCGTCGGCCCGGCCAACTGTTCGAGAACCGACTGGGCCTGCTCACGGGTTGCCATGGCACCATACTGCCGGGTCGCACCGACGCTTCAGGAAACAGCATGAAATTGACAGGCGCGCCAAGTGATTCGCTTACCAGCGATCACTTCGGGGTCGCGGAGATGAGCACGTAACCAGATGACGGCCCGGGGGATGGAGCCGCCACCTGGTCACGCTGGCCTCAGACTTCCTGCAGCGCCTCGGACACCGGCGTCGGATTCACCTCGACGCCGCACTGGGCGGACAGGTCAGCAACCGGCTGATTGATCGTCCTCAGTTCCTGCTCAACTTGCGGGTTCTTGTCGAAGAACGCCTGGTAGAGCCCGTCAGCCTGGTCGTCAGGCTGCTTGGCGATGTCCGACAGCGCCTGGTCCGCCTCGGGATGGGCAGTCAGGTACGTACTCGTCGACGCAGTAACCGAGCTGACGGTGCTGGCGACACCACTCTCGCTGCACTGGTCCGGTGCGGCGTTGGCCATCGGCAGCGTGAATGCGGCGGAGACGACGCCGCCGGCGCACATTCCGTACAGGCAACGACGGACTGCGCGTGCGGACATCTTCTTCATCGAACTTCACTCCTTCGGTCGGCGATCGTGGTTGATCGCGCCCCGAGGATTAACGCAAAGCCCCGATGCTAAACACCCCTAGCGAGCGGCAGCGGCGTCCTGCTCGCGTTTGATCTCCAGTGCGATGTCGATGAGCTGGTCTTCTTGGCCGCCGATGAGCTTGCGCTGACCTGCCCGGTGCAGCAGCTGATGCGCCGGTACGCCGTAGCGCTCGGACTGACGGATCGCGTGCTTGAGGAAGCTCGAATACACCCCGGAGTAGCCCATGATCAGTGCGTTGCGGTCGAGCAGGCACTCGGCGGGCATCGCGGGCGCGACGACCTCTTCTGCCGCGTCGGCGATGTCGAAGAAATCGATGCCGGTCTTGACGCCGATCTTGTCGAACACCCCGATCAGGGCTTCGACGGGGGCGTTACCCGCACCCGCGCCGAACCGCCGGCAACTGCCGTCGATCTGCTTGGCCCCGGCACGCACGGCCTCGACGGAGTTGGCAACCCCGAGCCCGAGGTTCTCGTGTCCGTGGAAACCCACCTGGGCGTCGTCGCCGAGTTCGGCGACCAAGGCGGCCACCCGGTCGCGGACGCCTTCCAGGACCAGTGCGCCCGCGGAGTCGACGACGTAGACGCACTGGCAGCCCGCGTCGGCCATGATGCGGGCCTGCGCGGCGAGCTTCTCGGGCGAGATCGTGTGGCTCATCATCAGGAAGCCGACCGTCTCCAGGCCGAGCTCGCGGGCCAACCCGAAGTGCTGGATCGATACGTCGGCCTCGGTGCAGTGCGTCGCGATCCGGCAGATCGAGCCGCCGTTGTTCTGCGCCTCCTTGATGTCTTCCTTCGTGCCGACACCCGGCAGCATCAGGAAGGCGATCTTGGATTCCTTGGCGGTCTCCGCGGCGAGCTTGATCAGTTCCTGCTCAGGCGTTTTCGAGAAGCCGTAGTTGAAACTCGACCCGCCGAGCCCGTCGCCGTGCGTCACCTCGATGACCGGGACACCCGCCGTGTCCAAGGCCGCGACGATCGCGCCGACTTCGTCCTTGGTGAACTGATGACGCTTGTGATGGGACCCGTCGCGCAGCGACGTGTCGGTCATCCGGACATCCCAGATGGGGTTGAAGAAGATGTCTTTGGTGGTCATGCTTGCGCTCCGGATCCTGCGGAAAGGCTTATTCCGAGTTTTTCTTTGGCGATCTCCTCGCCGACCTTGGTCGCCGCGGCGGTCATGATGTCCAGATTTCCAGCGTAGGGCGGCAGGTAGTCGCCCGCACCCTCCACTTCGATGAACGTGGTGACCAGGTGGTTGCCACCGTTGACCACCGACGGCTCGTCGAACTGCGGCTCGTTGAGCAGACGGTAGCCCGGCACATAGGTCTGCACTTCGGCGACGACATCCTTGATCGACTGTGCGATCGCGTCGTGGTCCGCATCCTCGGGAATCGCGCAGAAAATGGTGTCGCGCATGATCATTGGCGGTTCGGCGGGGTTGAGGATGATGATCGCCTTACCGCGCTGAGCCCCGCCGATGTTCTGCACGCCGGCACTGGTGGTCTTGGTGAACTCATCGATGTTGGCGCGCGTCCCCGGGCCGGCCGAAGCCGACGACACCGAAGCCACGATCTCGGCATAGGGCACATCCACCACACGCGACACCGCGTGCACGATCGGGATCGTCGCCTGCCCGCCGCAGGTCACCATGTTGACGTTCGGCGCATCGAGGTGCGCGCGCAGGTTGGCCGGCGGGATGACGCCGGGCCCGACCGCGGCCGGCGTCAGGTCGATCGCGCGAATGCCCGCCTCGGCGTATCGCGGTGCGGCGTCCCGGTGCACGTATGCGCTCGTGGCCTCGAACAGGAGGTCGGGCTTCTCGTCGAGACCCAACAACCAATCGGCGCCCTCGGCACTGGTTTCCAGGCCCAGCTTGCGAGCGCGGGCGAGACCTTCTGACTCCGGGTCGATCCCGACCATCCAGCGCGGCTCGAGCCATTCCGAGCGCAGCAGCTTGTAGAGCAGATCGGTACTGATGTTGCCGGATCCGACGATCGCGACGGAGGCTTTGTTGGCCATATCGGCTCCTTATTCGAAACTCAGTCGTACTGAACCTAACCCGGCGAAGTCCGCGACGAAATCGCTGCCGGGAGGTGCATCTATCGCACGTGTGCACGAGCCCGGCAACACGATGTCACCGGCCTTCAAGCGGACACCGAACCCTTCGACCTTGCGGGCCAACCAGGCCACCGCGGTCACCGGATTGCCCAGCACCGCATCGCTACGCCCCTCGGCCACCACCTCGCCGTGGTTCGTCAGAACCGCGTCGATGTTGCGGATGTCCACGTCCTTCGGTGACACCCGGGCTTCGCCGAGCACCCAACCCGCTGACGACGCGTTGTCGGCGATGGTGTCGCACAACTTGATCTGCCAGTTGGTGATCCGCGTGTCGATCAACTCGATCGCCGGCGCGAAGGCCGCCGTCGCCGCCAGCACGTCCTCTTCGGTGCAACCGGCACCCGGGAGATCGTCGGCGAGGATGAACCCCACCTCCACCTCGACACGGGGGTACAGGTAGTTCGACGACTTGACGGGCTTGTCTTCATAGACCTGCATCTCGTCGAGCAGGTGACCGTAGTCCGGTTCGTCGACACCCATCATGTCCTGCATGGCCTTGCTGGACAGGCCGACCTTGTGACCGATCACCCGCGCGCCTTCGGCGACCCGCTGACGGATGTTGATCAGCTGGATCTCGTAGGCGTCCACGACGTCGATCCCGGGATTCCCGTCGGTCAACGGGGTGATCGGCACCCGGCTGCGTTCGGCTTGTGCCAGGTCGGCAGCCAGTTGAGCACGCACCTCGTCACTGAGCATTGTGGTGAAGTCCCCTCACTTCTTTGACCGGGGCGGTTGTTGGATCGCCGGCCAATTCTATAACGTGTTCTACATGACTGGACAGGAGTACGACGTAGTCGTGGTCGGAAGCGGCGCCGCCGGCATGGTCGCCGCCCTCACCGCTGCCCACCAGGGCCTCTCGACAGTAGTCGTAGAAAAGGCTCCGCACTATGGAGGTTCCACTGCGCGGTCCGGTGGTGGCGTGTGGATCCCGAACAACGAGATTCTCAAGCGTGACGGCGTAACCGACACGGCCGAAGCCGCGCGGGAATACCTGCACGCGATCATCGGCGACGTCGTCCCGGCCGAGAAGATCGACACGTATCTGGACCGCGGCCCGGAGATGCTGTCGTTCGTGCTCAAGCACTCGCCGCTCAAGCTGTGCTGGGTGCCCGGGTACTCCGACTACTACCCCGAGACGCCCGGCGGAAAGCCGACCGGCCGGTCCGTTGAGCCCAAGCCGTTCGACGCCAAGAAGCTCGGGCCGGACATGAAGGGCCTCGAACCGCCGTACGGCAAGGTGCCGCTCAACGTCGTCGTCATGCAGCAGGACTACGTCCGGCTCAACCAGCTCAAGCGTCATCCCCGCGGGGTGCTGCGCAGCCTCAAGGTCGGCGCGCGCACGATGTGGGCGCAGGCCACCGGAAAGAACCTCGTCGGTATGGGCCGTGCCCTCATCGCGCCACTGCGCATCGGCCTGCGCGACGCCGGTGTTCCGGTGCAACTCAACACCGCCATGACCGACCTCTACGTCGAGGACGGCGTGGTGCGTGGCATTTACGTCCGTGACACCGCGGCGCCGGAAAGCGCTGAGCCCGTGCTCATTCGGGCGCGACGCGGGGTGATCCTCGGTTCGGGTGGGTTCGAGCACAACGAGCAGATGCGGGTCAAGTACCAGCGCGCACCGATCACCACCGAGTGGACGGTGGGCGCGGTCGCCAACACCGGCGACGGCATCCTGGCCGCCGAAAAGCTGGGTGCCGCACTGGAACTCATGGAGGACTCGTGGTGGGGTCCGACCGTTCCGCTGGTGGGGGCGCCGTGGTTCGCGCTGTCCGAGCGCAACTCCCCCGGATCGATCATCGTCAACATGGCCGGCAACCGGTTCATGAACGAGTCGATGCCGTACGTCGAGGCCTGCCATCACATGTACGGCGGCGAATACGGCCAAGGCCCCGGCCCTGGCGAGAACATCCCGGCGTGGCTGGTCTTCGACCAGCAGTACCGCGACCGCTACATCTTCGCGGGATTGCAGCCTGGACAACGCATTCCGTCGAAGTGGCTAGAGTCGGGCGTCGTGGTCAAGGCTGCGACGTTGGACGAGCTGGCCGCCAAGACCGGTCTGCCCGCCGACGCCTTCAAGGCCACCGTCGAGCGGTTCAACGGCTTCGCCCGGTCGGGCGTCGACGAGGACTTCCACCGCGGCGAAAGCGCCTACGACCGCTACTACGGCGATCCGACCAACAAGCCCAACCCGAACCTCGGCGAGATCAAGAACGGGCCGTTCTACGCGGCCAAGATGGTTCCGGGAGACCTGGGCACCAAGGGCGGTATCCGCACCGACGTGCATGGCCGGGCGCTGCGGGACGACGAATCGGTGATCGAGGGTCTCTACGCGGCGGGCAACGTCAGCTCGCCCGTCATGGGTCATACCTACCCCGGTCCGGGTGGCACCATTGGCCCCGCCATGACATTCGGATACCTCGCAGCCCTGCACCTTGCCTCGGCCGGATCGGCCACATCGAACACGGAGGCCTGATATGCCCATCGATCTCGACAAGGCGCTGGGCGCCGAACTGGAACCCATCGAATTCTCGTGGACCAGTAGCGATATCCAGCTCTATCACCTGGGCCTCGGCGCGGGTGCCGACCCGATGGATCAGCGCGAGCTGCGCTACCTCGTCGACGACACCCCACAGGTGCTGCCGACGTTCGGCAACGTCGCGGTCAGCTTCCACATGACCGAACCGCCGAAGGTTCAATTCCCCGGCATCGACATCGAGCTGTCCAAGGTGTTGCACGCGAGCGAGGCCGTCACCGTCCCCGGGCCGATCCCGACCAGTGGGACCGCGAAGTCGGTGCAGCGCTTCACCGAGATCTGGGACAAGGGGAAGGCCGCCGTCATCGTCAGCGAAAGCACGGTGACCGACCCGTCCGGCACGGTGCTGTGGACCACCAAGCGCTCGATCTTCGCGCGCGGCGAGGGTGGCTTCGGCGGCGAACGTGGACCGTCGACGTCAGTCGAAATGCCCGACCGCGAACCGGATATCGAGATCGCATTGCCGACGCTGCCGCAACAGGCCCTGCTGTACCGGCTGTGCGGTGACCGCAATCCTCTGCATTCCGATCCGGCCTTCGCCGCGGCTGCCGGCTTCGACCGGCCGATCCTGCACGGCCTGTGCACCTACGGCATCGGCTGCAAAGCCATCGTCGACAACCTCCTCGACGGCGATGTGTCCCAAGTGGCTTCATACGGTGCACGTTTCGCCGGCGTCGTATTCCCAGGCGAAACACTGCAGGCCAACATCTGGAAGGAAGACGGCCGCTTCGTCGGCGTCCTGACCGCGCCGTCACGGGACAACACGGTCGTTCTGTCCGGTGTGGAGCTCGTCCCGGCCTGAGTTTGTTTCGTGCGTGCGGTTGGCGGGCGTGCTTGCGTGTTTGCGTGTGTTTGCGAGTCCCATTGTCACGCCAGAGTGACGCTTGGCTCCGACTGCCACGCTAACGTGACAAACGCGCATAAATGCCGTTGACCGCCAATCCCATTGTCACGCCAGAGTGACACTCGGCTTCCACAGCCACGCTAACGTGACAAACACGCACGAATGCCGTTGACCGGCAATCCCATTGTCACGCCAGAGTGACACTCAGCTCCGACAGCCACGCTAGCGTGACAAACACGCACAAATGCCGTTGACCGCAGGTCCCATTGTCACGCCAGAGTGACACTCAGCTCCCACAGCCACGCTAGCGTGACAAACGGCTGGCACGCGCCGCGTGAATTCGGCGAAGAATGTCGACCCGACGCTCCCCCGCCGATACGCGAACATTGAGCCACCCGGCACGCTGCACCCGCTCAGCCCGCCGCAGATCCCACCGGTACTGCGAGTCATTGAGGCGGTGCTGTTCGCCGTCGTATTCGACGGAGACCATGAGGTCGTCCCACCCCATGTCGAGAAAAGCGAACGGATCGCCGGGGCCGTCGATTACCGGTATCTGCGTCGCCGGTCTCGGCATGCCGTCATCGAGAATCATCAACCGCAATTGTGTTTCTTTTGGCGATTGAGCTCCGGCGTCCATCAATTCGAGCGCAACCCGTGCCCGTTGAACGCCTTGACGCCCCGCATAACGCTGCAACAGAAGATCGACATCAGCCGGCTTCAGATCTGTCGCGGCGGCAAGCGCGTCAAGCGATTCCACCGCGAGATCCCTTGAATACCAACACCCCATGTCGAGCGCGGTGCGAGCCAGCGTTGTCACCGGGATGCCGCTGTGAAGCGTGATCTCGTCGTGTTCGATGCGCTCGGTCCGAACCTTCAGGCCTGCCATGGGATTGCGATTCGAGTGCAACATCTCCAGCGGTTCACCTGGACTTACCCACTTCGCCCCATAGAGTGCGGCCGCCGATCTTCCAGCGATGATCCCGCGCCGTCGCGACCACAACCATCCGGCGCGGGCACGTACCTCCGGAGTGAGTTCGGTTCCGGGACTTACGTAGACGTCACGAAACACCCGGGTGTATCTGGTGCGCAGTGCGCTCTTGCGCACCTCGCCACGGGCGACGGCTTCACTACCGACAAATGGCTCCCCCATAACGAATGAGTGTGTCGGGCAAAGCCGTATCCGTCACACCGGTTATCCACAGGCACCGTTGTCACGTTGGAGTGACGATGGTTGTCCACAGCCACACTGGCATGACAGTGGACAACAGAGCCCGCAGAAGCTAGCCCGGCCGCCCCGCCATTGTCACGCTGGAGTGGCGCGCGAGCCCGAGAGCCACGCTAGCGTGACAATCGCGGGCAAACGACAATCGCACACACGCAAACGCACGCAAGCCAGGCGCAATTACATACGCCGTGCGAGATCGTCATCGCCGCCGCTGTAGCGCGGAGGCTCGTGGGGTGTGACGGGGACAGGTCCGGGTGCGGGCCGGCTCTCGCTGGGGCCGGCGGCGCCGGCCGGCGGGGCCGTCGCGGCGGGCGGAGCGGACTGGGCCGGCGCCTGCGGTGCCGACGCCGAACTACCAGCGCCCGAACGATCGTTCAGCTGAGCCTCGCGAGCGTCCTGGCTGGCTTCGCGCTTGTCTTGAGCGATGTCGCGTTCGTTCTGCCGGTCTTCGCGTTCGTTCTGCTTGGCATCGCGATCGTTGAGTCGTGCTTCGCGTTCGGCCTGTTGCTGTTGTGGGTTGGCGCCCATCGGTGCACCACCTGGCGTGCCGCTGCCGGGTGCGCCGCTGCCCTCCGGACCACCGCCGCCCTTGGCGCTCTCCATGGCCTTCATGAGCGGCTCCATCAGTGAGCCGAACTGTCCGCCCATCTGACCGGCCGCTTGTGCCGGCGTGGAGGCCATCTGGCCCATCTGCCCGAGCTGACCCATCATCTGGCCCAACTGGCCAACGCCTTGCTGCCCCTCCTGGTCAGCCTTCTCGTATGCGCCCTGCGCATCGCCGAGCTTGCCGTTGAACATGTTCTCTTTCGCCGCGAGCGCGGTGACATTCGTCGTGAGCGATGCGGCCAACGTCGGCAGTATGCCTGCGATGGTCATGCTCATGGCATCCTCGCCGGCCTGGATCGGCGGCATATCCGGCAGTTGGATCGGGGCGGCATTCCAGTTCAGTCCGCCGGGGGTGGTGAACGGCGTATTACTCACCGGACGTCTCCTTCAGCATCGGTGGTGCGCCGATATGTCGCGGGCTCACCAGTCGTCATCGTCGTCGTCCACGTCGACTTCGTGCTCGAGCGGGGCGGGAACGGCCAGCGTCGCCGACGTGCCTCCGCTCGCGCCGCGCTGGCCCATCATGCCCATCGGCGCGCCCATGCCGCCCATACCACCGGCGGCCACCGGCGCCAGGCCGATCGCGGTACTTCCGGCCGCCGCGGGATCGACCGAAACCGGGGTGGTGTTGCCACCGACGAGTTTCGACATCAGCGGCGTCTGGGATCCGACACCGCCGGTGCCCGGCAACGATGCGGCTTTCATCATGCCCGCGCCACTGCTCGGGCCCGATCCGCCGGCGAGCGGGTGGTTCGAGAAGGCCGAGAACGGCGACGGTCCCCCACCGGTGCCACCGCCCTTGCCCACCGAGCCGAGCATCGAGGTCAGCTGCTGCAGCGGTTGGGAAAGCTGCTGCAACGGCTGTGAGAGCTGCTGAGGGATCTGCCCGAGCATCTGCGGGATCTGACCCAGCATCTGCGGCAGCTGGCCGGCCATCTGCATCGCCTGCTGCATGCCTTGCTGCATGCCCTGTTGCGCTTGGGCGGTCGGCGGGGTGGTCATCTGGGGCACGTTGGCGACGGTGCCGAGGCTGCTCGCGAGCGAGGTGGTGCTGGCCGTGACGGTCGCAATGTTCTGCGAGAGCCCCATCTTGATGCGGCTCTCGATCAGTTCCTGCTTGTTGCCGAACGGCAGCGCCTGTAGCGCCTCGACTTCGTGCTGGACTTCCTGGGCTGCGGCGTTGACGGCCATCTTCGTCTGGACGACGGCGGCGGCCATCTGGGTCAGCTGGGTGGCGATCGCCTGGGCCTGAGCCGCATTGGCCTCGTGGCCGGCGATCATCGTGGTGGCCTCACCCGATGCCGCGAGGGATCCGGCGCCCTGCCAAACCTCGGTCAGCTTCATCAGCTGGCTGGTCTGCTCAGGAACGATGTTGCCGCTGATGTTCGCGGCGAGCTTCTCGTACGACGCTGCCGCAGCCGTCAGCTGCTCCTCATCGACATTCGGCCAGGCCGGCCCCGTCACCGTTTGTGACCCAAACGGGCTGCTGTCGGGCATGATCCCCACGCCACGACCCCCCTTTCACGCGTGCTGCATCTGCAGCAAAGATTACCGTGTGCAGCGGGGGTAAGGACGCGCCTTTAACCGAGGATCAATCCCGAGGTCGGCACGCCGGTGCCAGCGGTGACCAGTACGTGTTCGACGTTGTCGACCTGATTCACCGAACTGCCCCGCAACTGGCGCACACCCTCAGCTATCCCGTTCATGCCGTGGATGTATGCCTCGCCGAGCTGACCGCCGTGCGTGTTGATAGGTAACCGTCCACCGATCTCGATCGCGCCGTCGGCGATGAAATCCTTCGCCTCACCCTTGCCGCAGAACCCGAGCTCCTCGAGCTGGATCAACGTGTACGGGGTGAAGTGGTCGTAGAGGACCGCGGTCTGGATATCGGCAGGAGACAGCCCCGACTGCTCCCACAGCTGGCGGCCCACCAGGCCCATCTCCGGCAGCCCGAGCTCATCGCGGTAGTAGGAGTACATGGTGAACTGGTCGGCGCCGGCACCCTGAGCCGCGGCCTCGATGATCGCGGGCCGGTGCTTGAGGTCCTTGGCCCGTTCGGGCGTGGTGACGACGATCGCGACGCCGCCGTCGGTCTCCTGGCAGCAGTCCAGCAGTCGCAGCGGTTCGGCGATCCACCGCGAGTTCTGGTGGTCCTCGATGGTGATCGGCTTGCCGTAGAAATGCGCCTTCGGGTTGTTGGCGGCGTGCTTGCGGTCAGCTACCGACACCGCACCGAAATCCGCACTGGTGGCGCCGTATTCGTGCATGTACCGCTGCGCGATCATCGCGACCGACGCAGCAGGTGTGCTCAGCCCGTGCGGGTAGGACCAGCTGTACTCGACCCCGCGGGAGTCGGCATTGGTGGTCAGGCCCGTCATCACCTGGCCGAAGCGGAACTCCGAGCGTTCGTTGAAAGCCCGGTACGCCACGACGACCTCGGCCACACCCGTCGCCACGGCCAGCGCGGCCTGCTGCACGGTCGCGGCCGCGGCACCGCCGCCGTAGCCGATCTGGCTGAAGAACTTCAGGTCCCCGATCCCGGTGGAACGGGCTACGGCGGTCTCCAGATTTGAGTCCATGGTGAAGGTCACCAGGCCGTCGACGTCCGACGGCGACAGCCCGGCGTCGTCGAGTGCGTCGAGCACGGCTTCCGCCGCGAGCCTCAACTCGCTGCGGCCGGAGTTCTTGGAGAAGTCGGTGGCGCCGATACCGGCGATCGCGGCCTTGCCGGAGAGCATCAGTTGTCCCCCAAAGAAAGTGTGGCGGTGGCAATGACGTGGTCGCCGAGGCTGTTGCTGCCCACGACTTTCACGGTCGCCACGCCGTCCTCGATGGCCGTGACCTCGCCGGCGAACGTGACGGTGTCATAGGCGTACCACGGCACGCCGAGACGCAGCCCGATCGACTTGATGCGCGCCGACGGCCCCGCCCAGTCGGTCAGGTAGCGCTGCACCAGGCCGGTGTCGGTCAGGATGTTGACGAAGATGTCCTTGGAGCCCTTGGCCTGTGCCTTGTCCCGGTCGTGGTGCACGTCCTGGTAGTCGCGGGTCGCGATGGCCGTGGAGACGATGAACGTCGGGTCGCCGTAGATCTTGAGCTCGGGCAGTTTGGTGCCGACGGCCGGCGTGACGGACGTCCCAGCCGCGCTCACTGCGCCGGCTCCCACGCGTACAGCGTCCATGCCGGACTGACATCGCTGTCGGGAAAATCGATATACGTTGCGCGCACCGGCATTCCGATCTGTACCTTGTCGGGGTCGATGTTGCGGAGTTCGCCGAGCATGCGCACGCCTTCGTCCAGTTCGACAAGCGCGATCACGAACGGCAGGCTGCGTCCCGGGACCTTCGGTGCGTGGTGGACGACGAAGCTGAACACCGTGCCCGTGCCGGACGCGACGACGTAGTCGACGGGCGCTTCTTTGTCCTGCCACACCGCGGGCACCGGCGGATGCTGCAGGGTGCCGTCGGGGCGCTTCTGAATGCGCAGCTCGTGGGCGTTGACGCCGTCCCAGAAGAACTGCGTGTCCCGCGACGCCGCGGGCCGCATGAGCTTGTCCGGGTCCAGATCCTCGGGAACGGCCGGCTTCTGCTCCTCACGTGGCTTGAACTTCATGATCCGCCAAGCCATTTCGGCGACGTCCTCGTCGCCGACCTGCCAGGTGATCTTCTGGTTGATGAAGTAACCCTCGCCGAGCGCGGTCTGCTTCGGGCCGATGACGTCGGTCAGCTCGGCGCTGATCGTGACGTCCTCACCCGGTTGCAGATACCGGTGATACGTCTGCTCACAGTTGGTGGCGACGACGCCGACATAGCCGGCATCGTCGAACAACTTCATCATCTGGCTCAGCGGATCGTCATCCGGCCGGCCCTGGCCCAGCCCGGCCATGGTCCACACCTGGATCATCGCAGGCGGCGCGACGATGCCGGGATGCCCGGCGGCCTTGGCAGCCTCCTCGTCGACATAGATCGGGTTGCGGTCCCCGATCGCATCGACCCAGTGGTGAATCATCGGCTGGTTCACCGGATCCCGGCCCGCGCGCGGCTTGCTGCGACCGGCGGCCTTGATCTCGTCGACTGCTGCTTGAAGATCGCTCACCCGAGTACTCTTCTCTTCGCGCAAGCGCTCATCGGGGAACCCTCGGCACCTTCAGCCCGGACGCCGCGATCATCTCGCGCATCACCTCGTTGACACCGCCGCCGAACGTGATGACCAGATTGCGTTTGGTCATCTTGTCGAGCCAGTCGAGCAGCTCGGCGGTTTCTGGGTCGGCGGGGTTGCCGTACCTGCCGACGAGTTCTTCGGCGAGCCGGCCGACTTCTTGAATGCGTTCGGTCGAAAAGACTTTCGTCGCGGCGGCGTCGGCAACGGCGATGGTCTCACCCGATGCGGCGACCTGCCAGTTGAGCAGCTCGTTGATGCGCCAGATCGACTTGATCTGCCCGAGCAGGCGGCGCGCGTCGTCGTGCTCGATGGGGATGACGCCGTTCGAACCCGGCTTCGACGCCCACGTCCGCACCTGGTCGTAGATGCCCGCGACGCGACCGGCCGGGCCCAGGCTCACCCGCTCGTGGTTGAGCTGCGTGGTGATGAGCTTCCAGCCACCGTTCTCCTCGCCGACGAGCATGTCGGCGGGCACGTGAACGTCGTTGTAGTACGACGCGTTGGTGTGATGGGCACCGTCCGACAGGATGATCGGGGTCCACGAGTAACCCGGATCCTTGGTGTCGACGATGAGGATCGAGATGCCCTTGTGCTTGGCGGCAGTGGGGTCGGTGCGGCACGCGAGCCAGATGTAGTCGGCATCGTGGGCGCCGGTGGTCCACATCTTCTGGCCGTTGACGATGTATTCGTCCCCATGGCGAACGGCCGTCGTCCGCAGCGAGGCCAGGTCGGTACCCGCGTCGGGCTCGGAGTAGCCGATCGCGAAATGGATGTCGCCGGAGAGGATTCCGGGCAGGAACTTCTTCTTCTGCTCCTCTGTGCCGTACACCTGAAGCGTCGGGCCGACGGTCTGCAGCGTCACCAGGGGCAGCGGCACATCGGCGCGGTTGGCCTCGTTGACGAAGATCTGCTGTTCGATCGGGCCGAAGCCCAGACCGCCGTACTCCTTGGGCCAGCCGACGCCCAGCTTGCCGTCCGAACCCATGCGCTTGATGACCGCGCGATAGGCCTCGTTGTGACGATCGGACGACATCGCCTCGGCCTCTTCGGGGGTGATGAGAGTCGAGAAGTATTGCCGCAGTTCGGCTTGCAGGGCCCGTTGCTCGGGCGTGAGTTCGATGAACATTAGGCCCCCACCAGGTCCAGGCGATGCGACGGGCCGCCGAGCAGCCGCGTCAGATCCTTGATCGACGAGTAGTAGCGGTCCATGGGGTAGGTGATGTCCATGCCCATGCCGCCGTGCAGGTGATGACAGGTCCGCATCGCGGGCGGCGCCTGCGATGTCAACCAGTAGCCGAGGATCGCGAGGTCTTCGTCGGCGTCGAGGCCCTCCGAGAGCCGCCACACAACCGAAGTCGACACCAGATCGATGGTGCGCGAGGCGATGTAGACCTCCGAAAGCTGTGCGGCCACCGTCTGGAATGTCGACAGCGGCCGGCCGAACTGCTCGCGCGTCGCGACGTAGTCCGCCGTCAGTCGCAGCGCGCCGGCCACCAGACCCGCGGCGAACGCACCCGTCGTCGCCAGCACGAGCTGGTTCACCCGCGTTGTCGTAGCACCGTCGAGCACGCCGTCGACCTCGACGTCGGCGAACGCCACCACATACTCGTCCGAACCGTTGGCGGTCGGTGTTTTCGTCACCGTGACGCCGGATGCCGTCGGTGCGACCACCACGACTGCACTGTCGGCGGTGACCACGAGCCACTCGGCGCTCTCGGCATACGGCACACCGACTTTCGTGCCGTTGAGCTTGCCGCTCGAGAACGTTGTCCCCGGCCGGTCCGGAAGCGCGGCGCCGGGCTCGTTCAGGGCTGCCGACAACACCGAGCCCTTGGCCACCCCGGCCAGGTAGCGGTCCTGCTGAGCTTCGGATGCCAGGTCGAGCAACGACACCAGGCCGAGGCCGAGTGTCGCCAGCGCCGGGCTGATGGTGCCGTGCCTGCCGATCTCGGTGAGCGCCGTGGCCACCTCAAGCAGCCCGAGGCCGTCGCCGCCCAGCCGGTCCGGGACGGCGAGCGCTGTGACGCCACCGGAAACCAGTGCGTCCCAACTGTTGTCCCGCTCCAGCACGGATGTCACCACATCGGCGACGGCCTGCTGCTCGGGGTTCGGACTGAAATCCACCCGACTCCTCCTTGAGCCTTATGCGGTCAGTGAGCGACCGGGCACTTGCCGGTGTAGTCGACCTGCCAATGCTTGATGCCGTTGAGCCAGCCGGACTTCAGGCGCTCGGGCTGGCCGATGGGTTTCAGGTCGGGCATGTGATCGGCGACCGCGTTGAAGATCAGGTTGATGGTCATGCGGGCCAGGTTGGCGCCGATGCAGTAGTGAGCGCCGGTACCGCCGAAGCCGACGTGCGGGTTCGGGTTGCGCAGGATGTTGAAGTCGTGCGGGTTCTCGAAAACCTCTTCGTCGAAGTTGGCCGAGCGGTACGACATCACGACGCGCTGGCCCTTCTTGATCTGCACACCGCCCAGTTCGGTGTCCTCGAGCGCGGTGCGCTGGAAAGCCGAGACGGGCGTGGCCCACCGCACGATCTCGTCGGCTGCGGTGTCCGGACGCTCTTTCTTGTACAGCTCCCACTGGTCGGGGTGCTGCGAGAAGCCGATCATGCCGTGCGTGATCGAGTTGCGCGTGGTCTCGTTGCCCGCGACGGCGAGCATCACGACGAAGAAACCGAACTCGTCGTCGGAGAGCTTCTCGCCCTCGATGTCGGCCTCGATGAGCTGTGTGACGATGTCGTCGGTGGGGTTCTTCGCCCGCTCCTCGGCCATCTTCATCGCGTAGGTGATGAGCTCGAACGACGACATCGCCGGATCGATGTCGGCGTATTCGGGATCCTCACCCGCGGTCATCTCGTTCGACCAGCGGAACAGCTTGTCCCGGTCATCCTGCGGGACACCGAGCAAGCCGGCGATGGCCTGCAGCGGTAGTTCGCACGAGACCTGCTCGACGAAGTCACCGGTTCCGGCCGCCGCGGCCTCTTTGGCGATGTTCTGGGCC
The DNA here is from genome assembly GCF_002101965.1 of Mycolicibacterium wolinskyi. Classification (GTDB taxonomy): domain Bacteria; phylum Actinomycetota; class Actinomycetes; order Mycobacteriales; family Mycobacteriaceae; genus Mycobacterium; species Mycobacterium wolinskyi. Next base: position 450,316 of record NZ_LQQA01000006.1, on the reverse strand, counting down.
CGCGCGTCGAGTTCGTCCTTGAGCCGTCCGATCGCGCGCGGCGTGAAGCCGCGGGAGATGATCTTGCGCAGCCGGGTGTGCTGCGGGGCGTCCATGTTGAGCAGCACGGCTTTCTGCAGATCGATCGCGTCACGCGTCATGTCCTGCGGCCAGACCGGGATGGCACCGTCGGGCGAGCTGCCGAAGATGTCGTTGCGCTTCGACACCTCTTTGACATCGGCGTGCTTGGTGACGAGCCAGTAACCCTTGTCGCCGAAGCCACCGGTGCCGCCCGGTACGTCGACCCAGTGGATGGGCTCGGACTTCCGCAACTCGGCAAGTTCTTCGACGGGCAGGCGCTCGAGGTTCAGGGACGCGTCGAGGAAGTCAAAGTCCTTCGGGATGTTCGGGCAGGCCATGTGACTACTCCTAGTGTCTGTAGCAGGCGTGATCTGGCTAATAGCACCTGACACAACGTGGTCTAGTACCGATTACGACCATTGAAACATGCCTTGACCGCAGATCAAAGGCGGTGTCGCATCGTCGCTTGTCAGAGTAATGAAACGTGTTCTAGCCTGGCGGCATGGGTAATCCTGTCATCGTCGAAGCCACTCGCAGCCCGATCGGCAAGCGCAACGGCTGGCTGTCCGGCCTGCACGCGACCGAACTGCTGGGTGCCGTACAGAAGGCACTCGTGGAGAAGGCCGGGATCGAGGCGGGCGACGTCGAGCAGATCATCGGCGGCTGCGTCACGCAGTACGGCGAGCAGTCCAACAACATCACCCGGGTGGGCTGGCTGACGGCGGGCCTGCCCGAGCACGTCGGCGCCACCACGATCGACTGCCAGTGCGGTAGCGCGCAGCAGGCCAACCATCTGGTGGCCGGGCTGATCGCCACCGGCGCGATCGACATCGGCATCGCGTGCGGCATCGAGGCGATGAGCCGGGTCGGACTCGGCGCCAACGCCGGCCCGGACCGCAGCCTGATCCGCGCGTCGTCGTGGGACATCGACATGCCCAACCAGTTCGAAGCAGCCGAGCGGATCGCCAAGCGCCGGGGCATCACTCGCGCCGATGTCGACGCGCTCGGCCTCGCATCGCAGCGCAAAGCCAAGCAGGCCTGGGCGGAGGGCCGGTTCGACCGCGAGGTTTCGCCGATCTCGGCTCCGGTGCTCGACGAGAACAAGCAGCCGACCAGCGAATGGGCGCCGGTGACCCGCGACCAGGGTTTGCGCGACACCACTGCCGAGGGGTTGGCGTCGCTGAATCCGGTGCTGGAAGGCGGAGTTCACACCGCGGGCACGTCGTCGCAGATCTCGGACGGTGCCGCCGCGGTGTTGTGGATGGACGAAGACAAAGCCAGGGCACTGGGCCTCAAGCCCCGCGCCCGGATCGTCGCGCAGGCCAACGTCGGCGCCGAAACCTACTACCACCTCGACGGGCCCGTGCAGTCCACCGCCCGGGTGCTGGAAAAGGCCGGGATGAAGCTCGGCGACATCGATCTGGTCGAGATCAACGAGGCGTTCGCGTCCGTGGTGTTGTCCTGGGCACAGGTGCACGATGCCGATATGGACAAGGTCAACGTCAACGGCGGCGCGATCGCGCTCGGGCACCCGGTCGGGTCGACCGGCGCGCGCTTGATCACCACGGCGCTGCACGAATTGGAGCGCACCGACAAGAGCACGGCGCTGATCACGATGTGCGCGGGTGGAGCCTTGTCCACCGGCACGATCATCGAGCGGATCTGAGCCCGTTCCGTGGCGATCTCAGAAGCCGACCGGATCGCGGCGGCGCAGGCCTACATCGATGCACTGGCGACACACCAAGCCGACGCGGTGCCGTTCGCTCCGGACTGCATCCGCATCGAGATGGGTCTGAAGACCGGACGGTCGGGAGATCACTTGCGGCGCAGTCTGAACAACGGTCCGCAGTTCAAGTTGATCGAGCAGGTCACGCCTCCGGAGTTCACGGTCGACGGCGACCGCATCCGGGCCCGGTTCGACGTTTTGACCAAGCCGCGGCTCTTCGGCAGGCGGGTGTGTTCCCACGTCGACGAAACCTTTCTGATCCCGGCGTCCGATGGCAAGATCCACCACATTCACGCCACGCTCAAGCCGTTCATCAGTCGATAGGTTCCGCTATGGCAAACCCGCCCAAGGCGCTCAACTCGAAGCCCGTCGGCTTCCTCATCAAGCAGATGTCGCGCGCCAACACCTGGATCTTCAAGAAGACCAACGGCAAGCTCGGTGACAAGTTCCTGCGGGGGGCACCGGTGGGCATCTTGACCACGATCGGGCGCAAGACCGGCGAGCCGCGCGAAAGCCCTCTGCTGTTCCTGCAGGAGGGCAAGCGGATCGTTCTCGTCGCATCGCAAGGCGGGCGCGCCACCAACCCCATGTGGTATCTGAACCTCAAGGCCAACCCCAAGGTGACCTTCCAGACCAAGACCGAGCACCTGGCCCTGATGGCGCGTGACGCCACGGACGCCGAGCGCGACGAGTACTGGCCGAAGCTCGACGCCATGTATCCCGATTTCGCGGACTACCGGTCCTACACCGACCGGAAGATCCCGATCGTCATCTGCGATCCGGCCTGACCACGAAGTGCCAGCGGCGCCCCTGACCTGAGAGGTCGGGGGCGCTGCTCGTTTCGACGCAAGCTAATTACGCAACTCCGAGTAGCTGAATTGACGAGTGAACAAATTCTTGATTATGTTCTGTGAGCCCGCACACAGTGAACGGCAAGTGAGCGGCAGCCCACATTTGGTGAACCGATGGAGACCTTATGCAACACCTCAAGCGACGCCGGGCCGCCGGCGCTGCCGCGACCACTCTGACGGCTTGCAGCCTGTTCGCCGCGGCGACCCTGCCTGCCGGCGCGATGACCGTGACGTTCATCCGGCACGCCGAGTCGCAGGGCAACGCCTCCGGGTACATCGACACGAGCACACCGGGGCCGCACCTGACGAATGATCAGGTCAATCAGAACGGCGGTCCGACCGGCGAGGAGCAGGCACAGGCGTTCGCCGATGCTCAATGTCCGAGTGCGCCGTGCGATGCGTTCGATGCGGTCTACGCCTCGACCATGATTCGCACGCAGGAGACCGCAGCACCGTTGGCCGAGAAGCTGGGGTTGCCGGTCACGATCCTGGGTGCGTATGACCCGGAGAATCCCCAGCGGAACTCCGGCGTTCAGGAGATCAGTGCCGGCATCTTCGAGGGCCTGCCCGAAAGCGAAGGCATCGGCCGCATCGGCTACATCCTTGCGCCGTTGGCTTGGACATTGGGCCTGCAATTCGTCTCGATCCCCGGCGGTGAGAGCGGCCTGGCGTTCAACGAGCGCGTGACGAATGCCCTTGCCGACGTTGAATCGGGCACCACAGACACCAACGGCGACGGCGAGATCGACGCCGCGGTGTTCTCGCATGGGGCCACGATCATGATGTGGACGATGATGAACGTCGACAACCCGAATCTGCTGTTGATCGTTGAGCATCCGTTGAACAACACCGACACGGTCGTGGTCGAGAAGAATGCCGACGGCAGTTGGACCCTCAAGGAATGGGCCGGGGAAGAGGTCGGCCCGGCCAACTACCCGACCAAGATGTTCGTCAATGTCCGCGATCTGATCGTGGCGCCGCAAAAGGCCGTCTACGACATGCGTCTGCCCGTCCTGTCGCTTGACGCTCAGGGCATCGTGACGACCGGCGCCCAAGGCGTTCAGGACGTCGCCGCGGCCGGCGTCAAGTTCGTCAAGGATTCGATCACCGACACCGTCGATGCGATCACCGGCACCCCGGGCTCGTTGAACGAGTCCACGCCACAGGTGTCGGACCTCAGTACCCGCAGCGTCACCGCCGACAGCGAAATCACGCCTACAACAAGCGATCTCACCGAGAACGCCGAATCGGCCGGAGAGAACGCTACTGCGTCCGTCGAACAGAAGGTCTCGACGGTCCGGACATCCAACGGCGCGACGAAGCTGACCACCGGCAACAAGGTGGAGCCGGGCAAGGCCTTTTCCGCAGCGCGTGACCGGGTGAACCGGGCGGCAGAAGACGTGCGCGACGGGGTCGAGTCCTCCGTGCAGCAGGTTCGCGACACCGTCAGGAAGCTCGCCGGTGCCGACAAGGACAAGGACAACGCAGCGGACGGCGACGCGAAGGCTGCCTCAGAAGACGCCGCCTAGTTGCACGAGCGGGAAAGCTACGCGCCGTAGACCGGAACGGCCGGGCGGGCCTTGCCGACGAGATCGGACACAACAGGGCCCAGCTCGGCCGGATCCCAACGCGCGCCCTTGTCGATTTCGGGTCCGTGCGCCCAGCCTTCGGCCACCCGGATCTTGCCGCCCTCTACCTCGAACACCTTGCCGGTGACGTCTTTCGACTCCACACTGCCGAGCCACACCACGAGCGGCGACACGTTCTCGGGCGCCATGGCGTCGAAGTCCTGATCCTGCGTTGCCATCATGTCGGCGAACACGGTCTCGGTCATCCGTGTGCGGGCCGACGGTGCGATGGCGTTGACGGTCACGCCGTAGCGACCCATCTCGGCGGCGGCGACGAGAGTCAGGGCGGCGATACCCGCTTTGGCGGCACTGTAATTGGCCTGCCCGACACTGCCCTGCAGGCCTGCCCCCGAGCTCGTGTTGATGATGCGCGCTTGAAGTTCGTCGGGGCCGGTGCTTCCGCTCTTCACCTGCGCGCGCCAATAGGCCGCCGCGTGCTTCATCGTGGCGAAGTGTCCCTTGAGGTGCACCGCGGTGACGGCGTCAAACTCCTCTTCCGAGGTGTTGGCGAACATCCGGTCGCGCACGATGCCCGCGTTGTTGACGAGTACGTCGAGCCCGCCGAACGCGTCGACCGCGGTCTGGATCAGGCCCTCGGCCTGAGCCCAGTCGGCGACGTTGGCGCCGCTCGTGACGGCTTCGCCGCCGGCAGCGACGATTTCGTCGACGACGCCCTGCGCGGCGCTGCCGCCGCCTGCCGGCGAGCCGTCCAGGCCGACCCCGATGTCGTTGACCACGACGCGGGCACCCTCAGCGGCGAACGCGAGCGCGTGCGCGCGCCCGATCCCGCCACCGGCGCCCGTCACGATGACCACGCGGCCGTCGAGCAATCCCATGCTGTGTATCTCCTCTATTTGATCGCGGTTGTGGTCGCGAGGTAATGCGGTGGCTCGCCGCCGCCATGCACCTCAAGTGATGCCCCGCTGATGTATGACGCCGCATCCGAGGCCAGAAAGGCTGCGGCCCAACCAATGTCGGCCGGCTTCGCAAGGCGCCCGAGCGGAACGTTCTTCGAGATGGCCGCGATCGACTCGGCGTCGCCGTAGAACAGTTCGGACTGTTCGGTCTCGACCATGCCGACGACCACCGAGTTCACCCGCACCTTGGGCGCCCATTCGACGGCAAGCGTGCTGGTGAGGTTGTCGACGCCGGCTTTCGCGGCGCCGTATGCCGCGGTGCCCGGCGTAGGCCGGTGCCCGCTGACACTCGAGATGTTGACGATCGTTCCGCCGCCGTCCTGGTTCTGCATCACCGCGTTGGCGTGATGCGAGACCGACAGCGGGCCAAGCAGGTTGAGTTCGATGATCTTGGTGCTGAATTTCGCCGACGCTTCGGCCGCGGGCACATAGGGCGAGCCGCCCGCGTTGTTGACCACTACATCGAGGCGGCCGTGCTTGTCGACGACGGACTCGATGAGCGCCGCGACCGCGAAGTCGTCGCGCACGTCGCAGCTGTGGAACTCGTAGGGCAGCCCTTCGACGGGACGGCGGGCACAGGTCAACACGGTGGCGCCCTGACCGGCGAAAACGGCGCTGATGCCGGCACCGACCCCGCGCACTCCGCCGGTCACCAGGACCACCTTGCCGGTCAACCCCAAATTGATCGCACCGGGTTCTGGCGTATCGGTCACTGTGCTAGCGTACCAAGCAAGTGCTTGCTTAGGTAGCGACCGCGATCAAGGGACCTCGATGACGATCACATCCACCACAGTCGAACCGGGCATCGTCTCGGTCACCGTGAACTACCCGCCCGTCAACGCCATTCCGTCACGCGGCTGGTTCGAACTCGCCGACGCGATCACCGCAGCGGGCCGCGACCTGCAGACCCACGTGGTGATCCTGCGGGCCGAAGGTCGCGGGTTCAACGCGGGCGTGGACATCAAGGAGATGCAGAGCACCGAGGGCTTCACTGCCCTGATCGACGCCAACCGCGGCTGCTTCGCGGCGTTCAAAGCCGTCTACGAGTGCGAGGTCCCGGTCGTCGCGGCCGTCAACGGGTTCTGCGTCGGCGGCGGCATCGGCCTGGTCGGCAATGCCGACGTCATCGTCGCGTCCGACGACGCCAAGTTCGGCCTGCCCGAGGTGGAACGCGGCGCGCTCGGCGCGGCGACCCACCTGTCACGGCTCGTGCCCCAGCACATGATGCGCAGGTTGTTCTTCACGGCCGCCACGGTCGACGCCGAAACCCTGCACCACTTCGGTTCCGTGCACGAGGTGGTGCCGCGGGCCGAGCTCGACGAGGCCGCCCTGCGGGTCGCGCGCGACATCGCTGCCAAGGACACGCGGGTGATCCGCGCCGCCAAGGAGGCGCTGAACCTCATCGACGTGCAGAAGGTGAACTCCAGCTACCGGATGGAGCAGGGCTTCACGTTCGAGCTGAATCTCTCCGGCGTCTCCGACGAACACCGTGACGCTTTTGCCGGAACCGACAAGGGGGCCAAATGAGCGACAAGAGAACGACTCTCGACGAGGCTGTCTCGTCGATCCGAAGCGGTATGACGATCGGTATCGGCGGCTGGGGCTCGCGGCGCAAGCCGATGGCCTTCGTGCGGGCGCTGCTGCGCACCGACGTCACCGATCTGACCGTCGTCACGTACGGCGGTCCCGATCTGGGCCTGCTGTGTTCGGCAGGCAAGGTCAAGCGCGTCTACTACGGCTTCGTCTCACTCGATTCGCCGCCTTTCTATGACCCGTGGTTCGCCAAGGCCCGCACGAGCGGTTCGATCGAGGCCCGCGAAATGGACGAGGGCATGCTGCGTTGCGGCCTGCAAGCCGCCGCACAGCGGTTGCCGTTCCTGCCGATTCGCGCCGGCCTCGGTAGCGACGTACGCGCCTTCTGGGGCGACGAGCTCAAGACCGTGAAGTCGCCCTACCCCACCGGGGACGGCTACGAGGAACTGGTCGCCATGCCGGCTCTGACGCTCGACGCCGCGTTCGTGCACATGAATCTCGGTGACGCACAGGGCAACGCCGCCTACACCGGCATCGACCCCTACTTCGACGACCTGTTCCTGATGGCCGCCGAGAAGCGTTTCCTGTCCGTGGAACGTGTCGTGGCGACCGATGAACTGGTCAAAGCCGTTCCGCCGCAGGCTCTGTTGATCAACCGGATGATGGTCGACACCGTGGTCGAAGCCCCGAACGGGGCGCACTTCACCACGGCCGAACCCGACTACAAACGTGACGAGAAGTTCCAGCGGCACTACGCCGAGGCCGCCGGCTCCGACGAGAGCTGGGCCGAGTTCGTCAAGACATATCTGTCCGGCAGTGAGGCCGACTATCAGGCCGCGGTACGGGAATTCAAGTCGGCCCAGGAGGCGAAATGATGTCTGTGTCCCGCGCTGAGGTGTGCGCCGTCGCGTGCGCCGAATTGTTCCGCGACGCCGGTGAGATCATGGTCAGCCCGATGACGACGATCGTGTCGGTCGGGGCCCGGCTGGCTCGGCTGACGTTCTCCCCCGACATCCTGCTGACCGACGGCGAGGCACGACTCATCGCCGACACCCCGGCGATCGGGGCTGCCGCCGCGATCGAGGGCTGGATGCCGTTCGGCAGGGTGTTCGAGACCCTGGCGTGGGGCCGCCGCCATGTGGTCATGGGCGCCAACCAGATCGACCGGTACGGCAACCAGAACCTCTCGGCGTTCGGGCCGCTGCAGCACCCGACGCGCCAGATGTTCGGGGTGCGCGGCGCGCCGGGCAACACGATCAACCACGCGACGAGCTACTGGGTGGGCAATCACTCCAAGCGCGTGTTCTGCGATTCGGTCGACGTCGTCTCGGGAATCGGTTGGGACAAGGTCGATCCCGGCAATCCGGCGTACCGCTTCGTCAACGTGTACCGCGTGGTGACCAACCTCGGCGTGTTCGACTTCAACGGCCCCGACCACCAGATGCGTGCGGTGTCGCTGCATCCCGGTGTCGAAGCCGAGCAGGTCGCCGAGAACACGTCGTTCGAGGTTCACGGCCTCGCCGACGCCGAGACCACGCGCCTGGCCACCGAAGAGGAGCTCAAGCTGCTGCGCGAGGTGATCGATCCTAAGTCGTTGCGCGACAAGGAAGTCAAGGTTTAGCCGATGGGCAAGCTCAAGACTCCGCTGACCGAATTGGTCGGCATCGAGCATCCCGTCGTCCAGACCGGGATGGGCTGGGTGGCCGGTGCCCGCCTGGTTGCCGCCACGTCCAACGCGGGCGGGCTCGGCATCCTGGCGTCGGCGACCATGACGCTGGAGGAACTGCAAACCGCGGTGTCCAAGGTCAAGGCGGCCACCGACAAACCTTTCGGCATCAACATCCGTGCCGACGCCGGCGACGCCAACGAGCGCGTCGACCTCCTGATCCGCGAAGGAGTCAAAGTCGCCTCCTTCGCTCTAGCTCCCAAGCCCGAGCTGATCGCCAAACTCAAAGACGCGGGCGTGGTGGTGATCCCGTCGGTGGGCGCGGCCAAGCACGCCAAGAAGGTCGCGGGCTGGGGCGCCGACGCGGTGATCGTGCAGGGCGGCGAAGGCGGTGGCCACACCGGCCCGGTCGCCACCACCCTGCTGCTGCCTTCGGTGCTCGACGCGGTCGCCGACACCGGCATGCCGGTGGTGGCGGCCGGCGGCTTCTTCGACGGTCGCGGGCTGGCCGCAGCACTGTCCTACGGCGCCGCGGGGGTCGCGATGGGCACCCGGTTCCTGCTGACCTCGGATTCCACCGTGCCTGAGGCCGTCAAACAGCGCTATCTGCAGGCCGCCCTGGACGGCACCGTGGTGTCGACCCGTGTCGACGGGATGCCGCATCGCGTGCTGCGCACGGGCCTGGTCGAGAAGCTGGAGAGCGGCTCGCGAGCACGCGGGTTCACCGCGGCGGTGCTCAACGCGCAGAAGTTCAAGAAGATGTCGGGCATGACCTGGCGGTCGATGATCAAAGACGGCATGGCCATGCGGCACGGCAAAGAACTCACCTGGTCGCAGGTGGTCATGGCGGCCAACACCCCGATGCTGCTGAAAGCCGGTCTGGTGGAAGGCAACACCGATGCGGGTGTGCTCGCATCGGGCCAGGTGGCGGGCATCATCGACGACCTGCCCTCGTGCGCCGAGCTGATCGAGAACATCGTCGCCGACGCCGTCGAGCGTCTTCGGGCGGCCGCCGCGCTCGTGCAGTAACAGCGAAATCCGCGTGTCGTCGCCCCGGCATTCCTAGACTCGCCTGGTGGAGATGAACGCGCCCGTGCTGTGGGACGTCAACGGCGACTGGAGCATCGAAGAAGTCGAGCTGGACCCGCCGCGGGACGGTGAGGTCCTGGTGTCCTTCCACGCCACCGGCCTGTGCCATTCGGATCATCACGCACGCACCGGCGACCTCGCCGGCCCGCTGCCGCTCATCGGCGGCCATGAAGGTGCCGGCGTCGTCGAAGAGGTCGGCCCCGGAGTCCGCGATCTACGGCCCGGCGACCACGTGGTGGCGTCGTTCCTGCCGGCGTGCGGCCGCTGCCGTTGGTGTGCACGCGGACGCCAGAACCTGTGCGATCTGGGCGCATTCATCAACACCGGGACGCAGCTCGACGGCACATACCGCCGCCACATCGGCGACCAGGACATCAACGTCATGCTGCTGTTGGGCACGTTCGCGCCGTACGGCGTGGTGTCCGAGGCGTCCCTGGTCAAGATCGACGATGACCTGCCGTTGTCGCGAGCGTGCTTGATCGGCTGCGGCATCACGACTGGCTGGGGTTCGGCGGTCAACACCGCGAACGTGCAACCCGGTGACACCGTGGTGGTGATCGGCTGCGGCGGCGTGGGCAGCGGCGCCATCCAAGGTGCACGCCTGGCCGGCGCGGAGAAGATCGTCGCGGTGGACATCGCTGCGGGCAAGCGGTACAAGGCTTTTGAGTTCGGCGCCACGCATTTCGCGACATCGATGGCCGAGGCCGCGTCGCTCGTCGGCGACATGACCAAAGGCCGTATGGCCGATTCGGTGATCCTGGCCGTCGGACTTGTCGAGAGCCACATGGTCGGCGAGGCGCTCGACATCGTCGGTAAGGGCGGGGCCGTGGTGCTGACCGCGCTCGCGCCGGAAACCGATGTGACGCCGACGATGTCGATGGCGGCGCTGACCCTTTACCAGAAGCGCCTGCTGGGCACCCTGTACGGAGAGGCCAATCCGCGCAACGACATCCCGCGGTTACTGAGCCTCTACCGTGCGGGCAAGCTGCTGCTCGACGAGGCCGTCTCCACCGAGTACCAGATAGGCGACATCAATGCCGCCTACGACGACATGCTCGCGGGCCGCATCATCCGGGGCGTGGTCATTCACGAGCACTGATCGGGCGCAGGTCGGTCGTGTCGCCCGGCCGGGTGAGGGTCAGGACCGCCCGCACGATCTCGGGGCGTGACTGCAGGGCGTCGGCGATCGCGTTGAGCCGGGTGGCGACGTCGGATTCGGCTGCGTCGCCGGTCAGGTCGACGGCCGCGACGAGGTAGATGCGGTCCGCGCCGACCCACTCCATGTGCAGGTAGCTGACCCGTTCGATGTCGTGGTGGTCGAGCAGTTGCCGCAACACGTTGTCGCGTCCGCGAGGCGTGACCGCCTCGCCGGTGAGGAAGTCCATGTTGCGCCCGATCAGAAACAGCGCGACGCCGCCGAGCAGCAGTCCGACGAGGATCGAGCCGATCGCATCCCAGATCGCGTTTCCGGTCAGCTCGTGCAACAGGATGCCCGCCGCGGCGATCACGATGCCGATGAGTGCCGACAGATCTTCGGCGAACACCGCGCGCAACATCGGGTTCGACGTGACCCGGATGTAGCGCAACGGATGGATGCGCCGTCGCACCGCACCCGAGCGGGTCTGCTGCAAAGCCTGCGCGAACGACGTGCCTTCGAGCACGAACGACACGGCGAGCACCGCGTAAGCCCAGCCGTACGACGTCGTCTCCGCCTCGCCGCCCAGCGACGAGATCCCGTGCCAGATCGACACCACCGCGCCGACCGTGAACAACCCGAACGCGGCGAACATCGACCAGATGTAGCCGGCTCGCCCATAACCCAACCGGTGCTCGGCGTCGGCGGGCTTCATCGACTTACGGGTGCCGATCAGCAGGAACACCTCATTGCCGGTGTCGGCCCACGAATGCGCGGCCTCGGCCAGCATGGACGCCGAACCCGTGATGCCCGCGACCACGGTCTTGGCGATCGCGATGAGCGCGTTGGCGCCGAGCGCGATGGCGACGGTGAGGAAGCTCTCGTCCTTGGTGGTGTTCTCGGCCGAGCTCATGTCACCACCCTCGCGCATCGCGCGCGCAGTTGCGAACTAGAGGCGCTCGATGATCGTCACGTTGGCGGTGCCGCCGCCTTCGCACATTGTCTGCAGACCGTAACGACCGCCCGTGCGCTCAAGTGTGTTGAGCATGGTCGCGAACAGCTTGGCACCCGTCGCACCGAGCGGGTGGCCGAGTGCGATCGCCCCGCCGCTGGGATTGACCTTCTCCGGGTCGGCCTTGAGGTCCTTCATCCAGGCCAGCACCACCGGGGCGAATGCCTCGTTGATCTCGACGGTGTCGATGTCCTCGATCGTCAGGCCGGTTTTCTGCAACGCATACTGCGTGGCCGGGATCGGGCCGGTGAGCATCATGACCGGATCGGCGCCGCGGGCGCTGATGTGGTGAATGCGGGCGCGCGGTGTGAGGTTGTGCTCCTTGACGGCCTGCTCGGAGGCCAGCAGCACGGCGCTCGAACCGTCCGAGATCTGCGACGCCAGCGCGGCGGTCAGCCGGCCACCCTCCACGAGCGGCTGCAGCGAGGCCATCTTCTCCAGCGTGGTCTCGCGCGGGCCCTCGTCCACGCCGAAGTCGCCGACCGGGACGATCTCGTTGTCGAAGTGACCGGCGCGGATCGCGGCGAACGCCCGTTGATGGCTTGCCAGCGCGAACTGCTCCATCTCCTCGCGTGAGATGTCCCAGCGCTCGGCGATCAGCTCGGAGCCGCGGAACTGCGAGATCTCCTGGTCGCCGTAGCGGTGCCGCCAGTTCTCCGATTCCGCTGTGGGCGTGCTGAATCCGAGTTCCTTGCCGACGATCATGGCCGATGAGATCGGCACCCAGCTCATGTTCTGCATGCCGCCGGCCAGGATGATGTCGGCGGTACCGGACAGGATCGCCTGAGCGCCAAAGGATATGGCCTGCTGGCTGGAGCCGCACTGCCGGTCGACGGTGACGCCGGGCACCTCTTCGGGGTAACCCGCGGCCAGCCAGGCGTTGCGACCGATGTTGCCGGCCTGCCCGCCGATGGCGTCGACGCATCCGACGATGACGTCGTCGACCGCGCCCGGGTCGACGTCGTTGCGGTCGAAGATGCTGCGGAACACATGCACGCCGAGGTCGATCGGGTGCACCTGCGCCAGCGACCCGTTCTTCTTGCCGACGGGGCTGCGTACGGCATCGATGATGAATGCCTCAGGCATGTTCAGTCTCCTTTGACCTTGTGAGCGGTTATGCCGCCGAGAACGATGGCGAGGTATTGCTGGCCGACCTGCTCGGCCGTCAGCGGTCCGCCCGGTTGGTACCAGCGGACCGAGACCCAGGTGGTGTCGCGGATGAAGCGATACACGAGGTCGACGTCGATGTCCGGCCGGAACGAGCCGTCGGCCATGCCTTCCTGCAGGATGTCGATCCACATCTTGCGCTGCTCTTTGTTGCGCGCCTCGACGAAGCCGAACTGCGGCTGCGACGACAGCCGCTTGGCCTCGTCCTGGTAGATCACGACCTGCGCGTGCCGGTGCTCGATGGCCTCGAACGACGCCATGAACAGACCCTTGAGCTTGCCGAGCGGCGTCGGTTCGGTGTCGACGATCTGCTGGTAGCGGGCGAAGAGCCAGTCCAGGAAGTCTTTCAGCACTTCCTCGACCATCTGCTCTTTGGACTTGAAGTGGTGATAGAGACTGCCGGAGAGGATGCCTGCGGAGTCGGCGATATCGCGAACCGTCGTCGCCTTCAGGCCGCGCTCGGCGAACATCGTCGCGGCAAGGTCGAGAAGTTCGTCGCGTCTGCTAGCCGGTTGGCTGGGCGTATCCGGCGCCATTGACACAGCATAGCAACCAAGCGCTTGCTAGGTCACGCACGGCTCGTCACCGATACTGCGGATACGACCAGTACGCCGAGCAGTGCTCCGGCAGATCCCGGACCACCGGCCGATCGGCTCGGACCCGCGACAGGTTGAACAGGTACCACGCGTCGTGGCCGGCGCCGTCGGACTTCACGCACGCCCGCACCGACGCCGGCAGCCGGTACAGCGCCGGATCGATGTCCGAGGACAGCCCGGACAGGTACTCGGCGTCGAGCTGTCCGGTCTGCTCGAAGCGATCGATGTTGCGGTCGGCGATCAACCGCTCCGGGTTGAGGGCAGCCAATCCGAGCAATGCCAGCACACCGGCGACGAGCACCGCACGCGGAAGCCAGCGTCCCGACATCCGGATTCCCGCCATGGCGACGAGCACGAACACCGCGCCCAGCCACACCTCGGTGGTGATGACCATCAGCCGCTCGGTGCTGAAGCCGTAGGCCTGCTGGTAGAGCCACATCCGGTGGATCGCCGAGATCACCACGACAACCGAAGCCGCACACAGGGTTCCGACGAGGATGCGCAGCAGCCGCCGATCCGAGGCGGTGACGCGTGCGGCCACGCGAATCACGCCGCTGAGCACGAGCAGCGTCAAGGCCGAAACCCACAGCAACTGCCAGAAGCCCTGCCGCGCATACTCGGCGTAGGTCAAGCCTTCGGTCTCGAGCACATGGGTGTGCCCGCCGAACAGCACGGTCGCCTGTACCGCGACGAACGCGATGAACAACGCGTCGAGAACTCCGAGCGGCACGGCCCACTCCCACCGCGGCACCGGTTTCATCGGCGCCGGTGCCAACGCGTCGAGCCGCGGCGCGAACCGCACGAGGTAGGCACCACCCAAGACAAAAGCCACGACGATGCCGAACACCACCAGTCGCGCAATGAACTCGTCGCCGGCCAGCGACGGCACCAGGTTCTCGGTCAGGTGCGCGAACGCGGGGTCGGCCGCCGCGAACAGTGCGCCGAACACGAACACCAAAGCCACCGTGACGCCGCCGACGATCGCAACACGAGCCACGCTAGGCATACCCGACCGGCTCGGCAGCACCTCTCTCACCGATCTGCCCGCCCACCCGCGGACCCGGCCTGCCAGCACCCACGGCACAAACGGTCCGGCGAACACCGCGGTCCACGTGCGGCCACCGACCAACGTGCACCAGCCGATCACCCACGCCGCCATCAGGCACAGCACGCCGACCCACTCGGCCGCCAGCACGCCCGGCACCGCGAGCAGCGCCAGAGTCAACGTGATCCCGAGCCACTCCCAACGCGTGGGGCGACGTTCGGCGGTCCCGTAGACGACACCGAAGACCAGGGCGCCCACGACGTAATAGCCGACGCTCAGCACCGAGGGTCGCCACAACGCGGTCCCGACGAGACCCGCGACCACCGCAGGCAACATCACCGAACGAGGAGCCGCGGCAAGCGGATCAAGCGGCCAGACCCGGCGCGACCACACCGTCCAGCCCGGCTCGCCGTATCGCGGCAGCGCCGGGCCGACCAGCGGCGGGGGCGGCGCCATGAGCACATGCGGGCCGGGAACCCCTGGAACCATCGTCGTCATGCCAGCTCCTCCGTCGTTGCGGGTATGGTCACCCGGATGCGGCAGCCCACCCCGGAATCCATCACTTCGATTGCGCCGCCGTGCAACTCGACGGCCCAGCGAGCGATCGCCAGACCGAGCCCGGTCCCGCCGTCGGACGTGGCACCGCGGGTGAACCGCTCGAAAACACGCTCTCGCTCAGCCGGTGGGATACCAGGCCCGTCGTCGCTGACCTCAAGCCGCAACCCACCCGCGCGCGATGCCAGCACCGACACTCGACCACCGGGCGGGCTGTGCCGAATCGCGTTGTCCACCAGGTTGACAACCACCTGGCGCAGTCGCGCCGGATCGGCGACGGCCTTCAGGCTCGGCGGCGAAACCCGAACCGTCACCTCGACCTCGCCGGCCGACAGCGACGCGTGCTCGACGGCGTCGCGCAGAAATTCCTCGACCGCGAAACGACTGAACTGCAGCGGAATCACGCCGCCCTCTACGCGCGAAAGATCGAGGAGATTCGTCACCAACTCACCCAGGCGCTCGGTCTGCGCGAGCGCCATCCGCATGGTTTCGCCATCGGGCTCGGCCACGCCGTCGGCGACGTTCTCCAGCACCGCCTGTAACGCCGCGATCGGAGTGCGCAGTTCATGTGACACGTTGCCGATGAGCCCGCGCCGGTATTCGTCGGCGGCACCGAGATCGGCCGCCATTTGGTTGAACGCGGTCGCCAGTTGGCCGATTTCGTCACGCGACGTCGCACGCACGCGGATGCTGTAGTCGCCGCGGGCCATGGCGCGCGCGGCAGCCGTCATCTCACGCAGCGGTGAGGTCATGCCGTGCGCGAGGAACTGCGTCAACGCCAGCGAGGTCGCAAGCGCCGCCAGAAGTGCATACCGGAACTGCCAGCTCGCGCCGATCCAGAACGTGAACGAGGCCAGCAGAATCGCACCGCCCACGAGAAGTCCGGTCTTGACCTTGAACGACGCGAAGGGATCCAGCGGCCGCGGCAGCCGGTCCCACAGTGCAGCCACGTTCATCGGGGCACCTCCAGGGCATAGCCCACCCCGTGCACGGTCCGGATCAATTCCGATCCGAGCTTGCGGCGCAGCGCCTTGACATGGCTGTCGACGGTTCTCGTCTCCACCTCGGACGCCCAACCCCACACGTGCTCGAGCAGCGTCTCCCGTGCCACCGCCGCCCGCGGCCGGCCCGCCAGGAACGCCAACAGGTCGAACTCCGTTCGGGTCAGGTGGATTTCATCCTCACCCTGGTGAACCCTGCGCTCGGCGAGGTCGATGCGGTAATCACCGACGGTGAGGGGCTGCTGGCCGCCGGCCCGCTCCACCCGGCGCAGTAGTACCCGAACCCGCGCGACGAGTTCGCGCATGCTGAACGGTTTGGTCAGGTAGTCGTCGGCGCCGACGCCGAGCCCGATCAGCATGTCGGTCTCGTCGGTGCGAGCGGTCAGCATGAGCACCGGAACCGGGCGCTGCGCCTGGATCCGCCGGCACACCTCAAGGCCGTCGAAACCGGGCAGCATGACGTCGAGCACAACGAGGTCGGGAGCGGTGGCTTCCGCGGTTGCTACCGCGGACGGGCCGTCGACCGCGGTATCGACCGCGAATTCCTCGGCCCGCAGCCTCGTGGCCACCGCGGCCAGGATGGTCGGCTCGTCGTCAACCACCAGGATTCGCCTCACACCTCAAGACTGTAAGGGCTGGTTGTGGTGCTTTCGGGCAGCGATTGTGAAGATCCCGTGGAGATCGACCCGCCGGCCCAGGTCTTTGCTGTGCACACCCGTCGGCGGATCTCGTTACGCTGGCCTGGGTCAGCACGCGGCGGAAGGATCACGGGTGGATCAGCAAACTGCTGGATGGTCCACCGACGAGGTACGCCAGTTCGCCGGCAAGGCCTATGCCGCCGGTCAGAAGCTGGCCGGAGCTGCCGGTTGGTCCAACACCGGCGCCACCCAGACGTTGCTGTGGGGAGATTTCCAGGGCAGCGGGCGCACTCCGTACCGGGTGCAGGTCAACCTGGTGGGCGAAACGTACAAGTGCACGTGCCCGTCGCGGCAATTCCCGTGCAAGCACGTCGTCGGGCTCGTACTGCGGTGGTCCGGCGGCAACGTCGATGCAGCACCCGACCCGCCGGCGTCCGAGGTCCCCGTGCCCAAGGCCCCGCGCGAAGTCAGCGCGAAGACCATCGCCGCCCGCGAGCGCAGTGTCGCCGAGGGTCTCGACCAGCTGAATCTGTGGATCGAAGATCAGGTCCGCAACGGTATCGCCGGCATCAGCACCGACCCGTACGGGTGGAGCGAACCGACCGCCAAACGCATGATCGACGCGAAGGCGCCCGGATTGGCGCGGTGGTTGCGCAGCCTTCCGGCGCTGCTCACGCACGACGAGTGGCCGCGGATGATCATCGAAGAACTCGGTCTGATGCGATTGCTCATCGACGCCTATCGCAGCATCGCAACGTTGTCACCGGAGACCTCGGCCGCGGTGCGCCGCCACATCGGCTTCACCGTGTCGAGGGCCGAGGTGCTCGCCACCGATCCGGTCAGCGATACCTGGCAGGTGCTCGGCTACGCCGAAACACTCGAGGAGCGCTACACCACGCGGCGTATGTGGTTGAGCGGCAGACAAACCGGCCTGCTGGTCAATGTCCAGTCGACCGCGCCCAGCGGGGCGAGCTTCGACACCCGGCTGACACCGGGGCGCGAGTTCACCGGTGGCGTCTACTTCTATCCAGGCGGTCCGTCGAGCTTTCGTGTCGCGATTCCGGACGGCGATGTGCCCACGGTCCCCATCCAGGAGATCGATATTGCCGGAACCCTCATGGCCGAGGCACTGGCCGGCCGGGCCCGCGCGATGACGCTCGATCCGTGGCTGGTGCGGTACCCCGCCGTCGTGACCGCCCGGCCGGTACAGCATGGCAAGCCGAGGCGCCGGTACCTGGTGGACGCCGACGACCAGGCCCTACCGGCCGTGTGTGACGACGATCGGTGGTCTCGTCTGCAGGCCGCGACCGGCGGTCAGCTACACCCGATGCTGGTGGAAATCGGTATACACGGCGTCGATCCGCTGTCGACGCTGAACGCGGCCGGTATCGCGGTGAGTGCACTGTGAGCGACTATCAGAGGATCATTTCCGCGGCGACCGTGGGCCTCGGCGCTAAACCCTTGCCCGAGGCGGTATTCGACGCGCCGGTCGACACCAACGCGGCGACGGTGTGCGACGCCGACGATCCGATCGGATCGGTGCTTCGCATCGCCGGGTTATATGCCGTGGCCAGACGGGCCGGGCAACTTCCCGAACACGTCAAGCCCAACACCGATGCCGCACCGCCCGAAACCCGCCCGCTCATCACCGAAACCCACGCATTCCTCATCGAACGGGCCGTGAGTGTCCGGCCCGTCCTCGACGGTGTCATCGCCGACATCGCCGCGGCCGGTCTGCGCCTGCCACCGCGGCTGATTCCCGAACTGCTCCGGCTACACCAGAGTGCCGGTGTGACACCGGAACTCTGGGCGGCGATCGGTTCCGCCGGTCAGTGGTACGCCTTCGAGCACTACGGTCGCAAACACCGCGCACTGCGACACGTCATGCCTGTGCCCGGCGACGGATGGCCCGATGAGGCGGAGTACACCCACGGCGACACCGCCAAACGCCTGCATTGGGTCGCTGCGGCGCGCCACATCGACCCCGACCGGGCCCGCGAAGTCGTCATGGCGCACTGGGATGCCGAAGACGCCGAATCCCGCGCGCTGTTGCTGCAAGCGTTCGCGACACCCGAACACGAAAGCGACGAACCGTTCCTTGAGTCGGCCTTGGACGACCGGGCCGGCGGTGTGCGGTCGGCCGCGATCACCGTCCTCGGCAACCGCAACCGCAACCGCAGCCGCTACCTGGAACGCATGAAAGAGCGTGCAGCGCAGGTCTTCTCGGTGAATAAGTCCGTGCTCGGAGTCAAGATCACCGCGAACGAACTACCTGAACCCGACGCCGCGGCCATTCGCGACGGACTCACCACCAATCAACCCGACGCCGTCGTCGAACGCACTCCGATCTCGTTCTGGGATGAGTTCTTCGGATCGGTCGGGCCAGAGAAGGTGGTTCGCGCCATGAGCGGCGACGCCCTCCTCAGAGCGCTCACCGTGAGCGCGTTACGGGGCAACGATCCACGCTGGGCAGTGCCGCTCCTGCAGCGCCGCCTACCCGCCGACTACGCGAACCACTACACGCCGGCGACAGCACATCCCGCGATCACCGCAGAGCTGATTCGCGCGGTCACCAACGTTGCGGAAGGTGCCCCGCTCGCCCAGATCGTCGCCGGGCTGCCTCGCCCGTTCGATCCGCTGGTGGCCGAGGCCCTGTTCGCGTCTCTCACCGGCGTGGGGTGGGGCACGCAGCGGCAGCGCCGCGAGGCAGCGGCCCATCTCGCGGCCGGCTATCCGCTCGACTGGCATGGGCGGTTCGCCGATCTGGTCGACCGCACGACCGACGAGGAACTGCACCGGTTCTGCGCGACGGTGTTCGAACTTCTCACCCTGCGAATCGACATTGCAAAGGAACTGCCATGACCCAAGCGTCTGCCCTGCTGCGGCCACACGCCGAGCAATTGTTCGCCGCTGAACTCGACGCGCTGCGCGCGGCCGACGACAAACCCGCCCCGCCGAACTGGGCGATGTCACCGCACGGGGTCCTCGTGCGTTACCTGCTGGGCGGGGAAACCGTTGGCGGAGTGCCGATCACACCGAAGTACATCGGCCAGCGCCGCCTCGTCGAAGTGGCGGTCGCGACGTTGGCCACCGACCGCGCGTTGCTGCTGCTCGGTGTGCCCGGCACTGCCAAAACATGGGTTTCCGAACATCTGGCGGCCGCGATGTCGGGCGATTCGACGCTGCTTGTCCAGGGCACCGCGGGCACCGTCGAAGAGTCGGTGCGGTACGGCTGGAACTACGCCCGGCTACTGGCCGAAGGTCCGTCGGAACAGGCGCTCGTCCCGTCGCCGATCATGACCGCGATGCGTGACGGGAAGATCGCGCGTCTGGAAGAGCTCACCCGCATCCCCTCGGAGGTGCAGGACGCGCTCATCACGGTCCTGTCCGAAAAGACCTTGCCGATACCCGAACTCGGTACCGAAGTGCAGGCGAGCCACGGCTTCAACGTCATCGCCACGGCCAACGATCGCGACCGCGGTATCAACGAGCTGTCCTCGGCGTTGCGGCGGCGGTTCAACACCGTGGTGCTCCCGCTGCCTGCCACGCTCGACGACGAGGTTGCGATCGTGACGCGCCGGGTGGCCGACATCAGCGGATCGCTGCGGCTGCCCGAGGTACCGACGTCGGCCGACGAGATTCGCCGCGTGGTCACGGTTTTCCGTGAGCTGCGCTCCGGTTTGACGGCCGATGGACGCAACAAGCTCAAGCAGCCATCGGGAACCCTGTCGACCGCCGAGGCGATATCCGTCGTCACGCAAGGTATCGCGATGTCGGCGCACTTCGGCGACGGCATCCTGCGGCCTGCCGATACCGCGGCGGGCATCGTCGGTGCGGTGGTCAAGGATCCCGTCAACGACGCGGTCGTCTGGCTGGAGTACCTGGAGGCCGTGGTCCGGGAACGCGACGGCTGGGCCGACTTCTATCGAGCGTCGCGCGACGTGCTGAACTCGTGACCGAAACCCACGTTCTCGGCATTCGCCACCACGGGCCCGGGTCGGCTCGCGCGATGCTGTCCGAACTCGACCGGATCCAGCCCGACGTCGTGTTGATCGAAGGCCCTGCCGACGCCGACCGCCTCACCGGTGACGTCGCCGACGCCGACATGGTGCCGCCCGTGGCGATCATGGCCTACGCGGTCGATGATCCGGCGATCTCGGCGTTCTGGCCTTTCGGCGAGTTCTCCCCAGAGTGGCAGGCCATGCGATGGGCGGCAAGCCATCGTGTGCCCGTACGGTTCTGCGACCTGCCTGCCGCGACCGTGCTCGCACAACGCGACGAGCGTCACGGCGAACCTTCCCGCGTGCGTGTCGATCCGATCGCCGCACTCGCCGAGGCAGCGGGTTACGACGACCCCGAACGCTGGTGGGACGACGTCGTCGAATCACGCACCGACGGCACCGGATTCGAGGCGATCACCGAGGCAATGCGGACGGTGCGCGAGCTCGAGCCCGGTCACGACGACAAGGTGGAACTTCAGCGCGAAGCCTACATGCGCCAGGTGATTCGCAAGGCGGTCAAGGAGTACGCATCGATCGTCGTCGTCTGCGGTGCCTGGCACGCACCCGCGCTCCAGATATCTGGTGCTCCTCGCGTGCGCGCCGGGAAGTTCCCTGCCGCGACCGCTGATTCGGCGCTGTTGCGCGGCTTACCCAAGGTCAAATCGGCTGTCGTATGGGTGCCGTGGACACATTCACGCCTTGCCGCCGCATCGGGCTACGGCGCGGGCGTGCGCTCGCCGGGCTGGTACCAGCATGTGTTCGCCGAGCGGGACCGCCCGGTGGAAACCTGGCTCACCCTGGCCGCCCGTGCGCTGCGCAGCCGCGACATCTTCGTATCCTCGGCCCACGTCATCGAGGGGGTCCGGCTCGCCAACGCGCTTGCGGCGATGCGTGGCCGTGCCCACCCCGGCCTCAGTGAGGTCAACGAAGCCACCGAGGCCGTGCTGTGCGAGGGGTCGGATGCCAGATTCGGGCTCATCCTGCGTGAGCTGGTAGTGGGCGAGAAGCTCGGCAGCATCCCTGAACATCTGCCGATGGTGCCGTTGTCGGCCGACATCACCAAGCGGCAGAAATCGTTGCGGCTCAAGCCCGATGCCACCGCCAGACAGGTGACGCTCGATCTGCGCAAGCCGAACGATCTGGCCAAATCTCAGCTGCTGCATTGTCTTTCAACCCTCGATATACCGTGGGGTGAGCCCGACGACGTCGGTGGCCAGGGAACCTTCAAAGAAGCCTGGGTATTGCAGTGGCAGCCAGAGTTCGCCGTGCAGATCATCATGTCCTCGGTATGGGGCAACACCGTCTATCGCGCTTGTAGGGCCAAGCTGACCGACAAGGCCGACAACGCCACACATCTGGGCCAGGTCACCGCGGCCATCGAAGCCGCGCTGCTCGGCGGTGTCGACGACGCGGTATCACAACTGCTCACTGTTCTCGAGAACAAGGCCGCGGTGGACCGCGATCTCACCGAACTCATGGCCGCGCTGCCCGCGCTGGCCCGGTCGTTGCGCTACGGCGATGTGCGCCGCACCGACGCGGGCGCGCTGGGCGTGGTCACCACATCCTTGCTTCGTCGCGTGAATGTAGGTTTGCCCGCCACGCTCACCGGCCTGGGCCCCGATGCGTCGGCCGAGATGCTGACTCACGTGAACGCGGTCACCGAGACCGTCGACCTGCTCGAGTCGCAGGTCCGTGCCGAGTGGTTGACCACGATCGCGCGCTTGGCCGATCGGGGCGATCTGCACGGCAGTCTGGTTGGCCGGTTCGTCCGGATCTGTGTCGACGGCGGGGTTTTCAACACCACCGAGGCGGCGGCACGTATGCGCCGGGCCCTGAGCGTCGGCGCGACGGCTGAGGAGAAGTCGGCGTGGATCGAGGGTTTCCTGTCAGGCAGCGGGCTGTTGCTTGTTCACGACGTCGAACTCCTCGGCGTCATCGACGAATGGCTGACCGGCTTGTCCGTCGACGAGTTCACGGATGTGCTGCCCCTCGTACGTCGCACCTTCAGCACCTTCGACGCGGGCATCAAACGCAACATCGGACATGCGGTGAGCACCGCAGGATTGGCGCCGCGCCCTCAGTTCGGCATCGACGCCGACCGCGCCCGCCCGGCCGTGCTTGCTGCGGCAGCGATCTTCGCGGGGAGTGCCGACCGTGACCGATGAACGTAACCGCCGCTGGCGCCTGGTGCTGGGGTCTGATGCCGATGCGTTGCCCAAACTCAGTGCGGACGACGTCGAGATGGACAAGGCGCTGGCCGCGCTGTATGACCGCAAGGGCGGGCTCGGTGGCTCGGCGCCCAAGGTGGCTCGCTGGCTGGGCGATATCCGGAAGTACTTTCCCAGCACCGTGGTTCAGGTCATGCAACAGGATGCGATCGAACGCCTGAATCTACGGACGCTCTTGCTGGAGCCCGAGATGATGGAGAGCATCATCCCTGACCTGTCACTGGCGACCACACTCATCAGCTTGGGCGAGGCAATCCCCGACGAGTCGAAATCCTCTGCCCGGGCGTTGGTGCGCCGGGTGGTCGAGGACATCGAGCGACGCGTGGCCGACGGTACGCGCGCCGCACTGCGCGGTGCGCTGTCCCGCAGCGCCCGGACCAACCGGCCACTCACTGCCGACATCGACTGGAACCGAACGATTGCGCGGAACCTGAAAACGTTTCAGCCCGAACTGAACACGATCATCCCGGAGCGGCTCGTCGGATACCGCCGTGCGGGCCGATCGATGACCAAGGACGTCGTGTTGGCGATCGACCAATCCGGATCCATGGCCGAATCGATCGTGTACTCGGCAGTGTTCGGCGCTGTCATCGCGTCGATGCGGTCCCTGCGCACGTCGCTCGTGGTGTTCGACACCGAAGTCGTCGATCTCACCGATCTGCTCGACGATCCGGTGGACGTCTTGTTCTCAACCCAGTTGGGTGGCGGCACCGACATCAACCGGGCCATCGCGTACTGCCAGAGTCTCATCACTCGCCCGGCCGACAGCATCTTCGTGCTGATCTCCGACCTGTACGAGGGCGGCATCCGCGACGAAATGCTCGCGCGCGTCAAACAACTCACCGACGCCGGGGTCCAGGTCGTGTTGCTGGCCCTGTCCGATTCCGGCGCACCCTCATTCGACCGCGAGATCGCCGCCGATCTCGCGGCGATGGAGATCCCGGCGTTCGCCTGTACGCCCGATGCCTTCCCCGAACTGCTGGCGCTAGCCATCAACAAGGGAGACATTCGCGGCTGGGCGGACCGCGCCGGGCTCGCCGAGCGCGGCAGGTCATAGCCGTCGCAGGGGGACGGGGAGGCAGGTGTGCCCCACACCGAGCCCGGGGCCCGGCGAACGAGAACCTCAGGCCCGCTGACTCGACACCGAGATCACTTCACCGGTCAGATAACTGGAGTAGTCGCTCGCCAGGAACGCGATGGTGGCAGCGACCTCCCACGGCTCGGCGGCACGGCCGAATGCCTCG
The DNA here is from genome assembly GCF_002101965.1 of Mycolicibacterium wolinskyi. Classification (GTDB taxonomy): domain Bacteria; phylum Actinomycetota; class Actinomycetes; order Mycobacteriales; family Mycobacteriaceae; genus Mycobacterium; species Mycobacterium wolinskyi. The sequence continues at coordinate 426,224 of NZ_LQQA01000006.1, read as the reverse complement.
TCCGACGCCAACTGATCCAGCAACTCAGCCGACGACGTCTTCTCCAGGAACTTGTGCCGCGCGATGCTCGGCGACACCGCGTTGATCCGCACCCCGTAGTCGACGGCTTCGATCGCGCTGCACCGCGTCAATGCCATCACGCCGGCCTTCGCGGCGGCGTAGTGGGACTGCGAATGCTGGGCACGCCAGCCCAATACGCTCGCGTTGTTGACGATGACGCCACCGTGGTCGACGTCGCGGAAGTAACGCAGCGCCGCGCGGGTTGCGCGCATGACCGAGGTGAGCGTGACGTTGAGGACACGGTCCCACTCGTCGTCGGTCATGTCGATCACCGGCGTCTGACCGCCGAGGCCCGCGTTGTTGACGAGCACATCCAGCCGGCCGGCCTTCGCGACGGTCTCACTGATCAGCGCGTCGACGGCTTCGGTGGAGGTCACATCGCACACCACCGACTCGACGCGCCCCAGACCGAGGCCCGCGAGTTCGTCGCGGGTCTCCCCCAGGCGGCGCTCGTGGTAATCGGACACCACGACGTCGGCGCCTTCGAGAAGGGCGCGCCGCGCGGTCGTCGAGCCGATGCCGGTGCCTGCCGCGGCGGTCACCAGGACCACCTTGCCGGTCAGGAGTCCATGCCCGTCAATCTCTTTCGGAACTTCCGAGAGGTTCATCCCTTAGCTTCCCGAGGTAGGCCGAGCACGCGCTCGGCGATGATGTTGCGCTGAATTTCGTTCGAGCCGCCGTAAATGGTGTCCGAACGCGAGAAGAGGTAGAGCCGCTGCCATTCGTCGAACTCGCCCTCGGGCAGCGTCAACCCGGCCATGCCCTGCACGTCCATCGCGATCTCGCCGAGTTCGCGATGCCAGTTGGCCCACAGCAGTTTCGACACGTTGTCTTGACCGGGCTGCTCGACATCCATGGTCGCCAATGCATAGGACCTCATGGCCTTCAGGCCCGTCCAGGACTCGGTCAGCCGCTGACGGATCAGCGGATCGTCGGCCGCGCCGGTACGCTTCGCGAGCTCGACCAGGTTGGAATGCTCACGCGCATAGCGGATCTGCTGACCGAGCGTCGACACGCCGCGTTCGAACGTGAGCGTGCCCATGGCCACTCGCCAGCCGTCGCCGGGCTGACCGACCACCAACGACGCGTCGGTACGCGCGTCGTCGAAGAACACCTCGTTGAACTCGGAGTCACCGGTCAGCTGGATGATCGGCCGGATCTCGACCCCGGGCTGATCGAGCGGCACCAGCAGATAGGACAGCCCGGCGTGGCGCTTTGAGCCCTTCTCAGTGCGGGCGACCACAAAGCACCATTGCGCCCAGTGCGCCAGTGACGTCCACACCTTCTGGCCGTTGATCACCCATTCGTCGCCGACGAGTTCTGCCGTCGTCGACACGTTGGCCAAGTCACTGCCTGCATTCGGCTCGGAGTAGCCCTGGCTCCACAACTCGGTGACGTCGAGGATCTTGGGCAGGAACCGCTGCTGTTGCTCGGGTGTGCCGTATTCGATGAGCGTGGGCCCGAGCAGTTCCTCGCCCAGGTGGTTGACCTTGTCGGGCGCGTTCGCGCGCGCGTACTCCTCATAGAACGCGACCCGGTGTGCGACCGACAACCCGCGCCCGCCGTGCTCCACCGGCCAGCCGAGACAGGTCAGACCGGCGGCGGCCAGGTGCTGATTCCACGCGCGGCGCTCTTCGAAGGCTTCGTGCTCACGACCCGGTCCGCCCAGGCCCTTGAGCGCGGCGAATTCACCGACGAGATTGTCTGCGAGCCACTGCCGGACCTCGGCCCGGAACTCCTGGACCTCTATCACCCTTGTAGGCTAACCTACCAAGCACTTGCTTTGTTAGAGGAGCACCATGACGAGCGCCCGCCGCACCGTTCCAGCGGTGCTGGACCGGATTGCCGTGCAGTTTTCTGACCATGACGCCCTGGTCAGCACCGATCGCAGGCTGACTTACTCGCAGCTGCGGGACGAGGTTCGGCAGGCCGCCGCGGCGATGGTCGCCTTGGGCGTGCAGCCCGGCGACCGCGTCGCGATCTGGTCGCCGAACACATGGCACTGGGTGGTGGCCTGCCTGGCCACGCACTACGCCGGCGGCGTGGTCGTGCCACTCAACACGCGCTACACGGCCAGTGAGGCCACCGACATCCTGGCCCGCACCGCGGCACCCCTCTTGATCGCGGCCGGCAAGTTCCTGGGCGCCGACAAGACCGCCGACCTCGACCGGGAGGCACTGCCGTCGTTGCGTCACGTCGTGCGGGTGCCGATCGACGAGGACGACGGCACGTGGGACGAGTTCGTGGCGCAAGGTAGCGATCTCGACGAGGTCGACCGGCGCGCCGCGGCCGTCCAGCCCGACGACGTCTCCGACATCCTGTTCACCTCCGGAACCACGGGCCGCAGCAAGGGTGTGCGGTGCGCGCATCGGCAATCGCTCGACGGGTCGGCCGCGTGGGCCGAATGCGGTCAGGTCACCAGCGCCGACCGCTACCTGTGCATCAACCCGTTCTTCCACAACTTCGGCTATAAGGCCGGCATCCTGGCCTGCCTGCAGACGGGCGCGACGCTGATCCCGCAGCTCACGTTCGATCCCGAGCAGGCGATGAAAGCGGTTGCCGAACAACGCATCACCGTGCTCCCCGGCCCGCCGACCATCTACCAGACGCTGCTCGACCATCCGAAGCGCGGCGACTACGACCTCAGCTCGTTGCGGTTCGCGGTCACGGGCGCCGCCGTCGTCCCGGTCGTGCTTATCGAGCGCATGCAGAACGAGCTCGACATCGACATCGTCCTCACCGCCTACGGACTGACCGAGGCCGCGGGGTTCGGCACGATGTGCCGGCCCGACGACGACGCCGTCACCGTCGCCACCACGTGCGGTAGACCCATCGCCGATTTCGAACTGCGGCTTGACGATTCCGGTGAAGTGCTGCTACGAGGGCCCAATGTGATGCTCGGTTACCTCGACGATCCCGAGGCCACCGCCGCGGCCATCGACGCCGACGGCTGGCTGCACACCGGCGACATCGGCACGCTGGACGCCGCGGGGAATCTCACGATCACCGACCGGCTCAAAGACATGTACATCTGCGGCGGGTTCAACGTGTACCCGGCGGAGATCGAGCAGGTGCTGGCCCGGTTGGACGGCGTGGCCGAGTCCGCCGTGATCGGGGTACCCGACGACCGGCTCGGTGAAGTGGGTAAGGCATTCGTAGTGGTCAAGGCCGGGGCGCAACTCGACGAGGCAGCTGTGATCGCCTATGCGCGTGAGCATCTGGCGAACTTCAAGGTGCCGCGATCGGTCGAGTTTCTTGACATGTTGCCGCGCAATCCGGGTGGCAAGGTGGTCAAGCCGGTCCTGCGGGAAAGGGTGTAATGGACCTGAGTTTCGACGACGAGACCGAGGCCTTCCGGGCAGAGGTCCGTGAGTTCCTGGAAGCCAATCGGGAGTCCTTCCCGACGAAGTCGTACGACACGCTCGAAGGCTTCGAGCAGCACCGGCGTTGGGACAAGGTGCTGTTCGACGCCGGGTTGTCGGTGATCGCCTGGCCGAAGAAGTACGGCGGCCGCGACGCGACCCTGCTGCAATGGGTGGTGTTCGAGGAGGAGTACTTCCGCGCCGGTGCACCGGGCCGGGCAAGCGCCAACGGCACCTCGATGCTCGCGCCGACGCTGTTCGCGCACGGCACCGAAGAACAGCTCGACCGGGTTCTGCCGAAAATGGCCAACGGCGAGGAGATCTGGGCCCAGGCCTGGTCCGAACCGGAGTCGGGAAGCGACCTGGCGTCGCTGCGGTCGACGGCGACCAAGGTCGACGGCGGCTGGAAGCTCAACGGCCAGAAGATCTGGAGCTCACGCGCACCGTTCGGGGAGCGCGGCTTCGGCCTGTTCCGCTCGGACCCAGAAGCCCAGCGCCACAAGGGCCTGACCTACTTCATGTTCGACCTGAAGGCCGAGGGCATCATCGTACGCCCGATCGCCCAGCTCGGCGGTGACACCGGCTTCGGCGAAATCTTCCTCGACGACGTGTTCGTCCCCGACAACGACGTGATCGGTGGAGTGCACGACGGCTGGCGCGCGGCGATGAGCACGTCGAGCAACGAGCGCGGCATGTCACTGCGCAGCCCGGCCCGATTCCTCGCGCCGGCAGAACGCCTCGTGTCGCTCTGGAAAGACAACCCGGACCCGGTGTTCACCGACCGCGTCGCCGACGCGTGGATCAATGCCCAGGCCTACCGGTTGCACACCTTCGGCACCGTGACGCGGCTGGCCAACGGCGGCGAGCTCGGCGCCGAATCATCGGTGACCAAGGTGTTCTGGTCCGACCTCGACGTCGCATTGCATCAGACCGCGCTGGATATGCGTGGCGCGGACGGTGAACTCATGGACTCCTGGACCGAGGGGCTGTTGTTCGCGCTCGGCGGCCCGATCTACGCCGGCACCAACGAGATCCAACGCAACATCATCGCAGAGAGATTGCTCGGCCTACCGCGTGAATCTGGAGGGAAGAGCAAGTGAACTTCGAGATAGACGAACAGCAGCGCGATTTCGCGGCAAGCATCGACGCGGCACTCGGCTCCGCCGACGTTCCGGCCGCCGTGCGGGCCTGGGCAGCCGGAGACACCGCGCCCGGACGCAAGGTCTGGTCACAGCTGGCCGACCTCGGTGTGACTGCACTGCTCGTGGCCGAGAAGTTCGACGGCATCGAGGCGCATCCGGTCGATGCGGTCGTGGCGTTGGAGCGGTTGGGCTACTGGGCGGTGCCCGGGCCGGTCACCGAATCCATCGGCGTAGCACCGATCTTGTTGGCCGACGACGAGCGCTCGGGAGCGCTGGCCTCGGGCGAGCTGATCGCCACCGTCGCGCTACCTCCCCAGGCGCCGCGTGCCATCGACGCTCACTTCGCCGGCCTCATTCTGGCGGCCGGCGACGGCGAGGTCCGTGACGGCGCGCCCGGTACACAGCACGATTCGGTCGATCCCGCCCGTAAGTTGTTCGATGTCGACGCCACCGGTGACGCCCGGCCGGCCGACACCGCACGCGCCTACGAGTTCGGTGTGCTGGCCACGGCCGCTCAGCTCGTCGGCGCCGGCCAGGCGATGCTCGACCAGTCCGTCGAATATGCCAAGCAGCGCAGCCAGTTCGGCCGGATCATCGGCTCGTATCAGGCCATCAAGCACAAGCTCGCCGACGTGCACATCGCGGTCGAGTTGGCCCGCCCGCTCGTCTACGGCGCGGCGCTGTCGCTTGCGGAGGGATCGCCGGATACGGCACGCGACATGAGTGCGGCCAAGGTCGCCGCTTCCGATGCCGCGCTGCTGGCCGCCCGGTCTGCGCTGCAGACCCACGGCGCGATCGGCTTCACGCAAGAGCATGATCTTTCCCTGCTGCTGCTTCGTGTGCAGGCACTGCGCTCGGCGTGGGGAGACCCGACATTGCACCGGCACCGACTGCTGGAGGTCCTCTCGTGAGCGAAGAACGCGAACTCTTGCGCGACACCGTCGCCGCGCTGGTCGACAAGCACGCGTCACCGGAGGCGGTCCGCGCGGCGATGGAGTCTGAGCGCGGCTACGACGAGAAGTTGTGGCAACTGCTGTGTGAGCAGGTCGGCGCCGCAGCCCTCGTGGTGCCCGAGGAACTCGGCGGTGCCGGCGGCGAACTCGCCGACGCCGCAGTGGTTCTCGAGGAGCTCGGCAAGGCGCTCGTCCCTACGCCGCTGCTCGGGACCACACTCGCCGAGTTGGCGCTGCTGGCAACCGATCAAGCCGAGCCACTCGAGTCATTGGTTGAGGGCACTTCCATCGGAGCCGTGGTGTTCGACCCCGAGTACGTCATCAACGGCGACATCGCTGACGTCGTCATCGGGACCGACGGGGAAAACCTCACTCGCTGGACCACTTTCACCGCCGTGCCCAAGACGACGATGGATCTGACTCGCCGGCTGTCTGCCGTCACGCCCGGTGAGACCACACCCCTTGGCGCCGATCCCGGCCTCGCAGACACCGCCGCACTGTTGATGGCCGCCGAACAGATCGGTGCCGCGTCGAGGTGCCTTGACCTGACCGTCGCCTACACCAAGGACCGCGTGCAGTTCGGCCGCCCGATCGGCAGCTTCCAGGCGCTCAAGCACCGAATGGCCGACCTCTACGTCAAGGTGGCCTCCGCGCGAGCCGTCGTGCACGACTCGATCGCCGACCCGTCACCGACCTCGGCCTCGCTCGCCCGCTACTTCGCCAGCGAAGCACTCTCCGCGGTGACCGCCGAGGCCGTCCAGATGCACGGCGGTATCGCGATCACCTGGGAACACGACATCCAGCTCTACTTCAAGCGTGCGCACGGCAGCGCCCAGCTGCTCGGCCCGCCCCGCGAGCATCTGCGCCGGCTCGAAGCCGAGGTGTTCTAGCCTGGCTGGGATGGACGTTTCGCTGCGCGCCGGTATCCCGCCGTTCTACGTGATGGACGTGTGGCTGGCTGCCGCCGAGCGCCAGCGCACGCACGGTGACCTGGTCAATCTCTCGGCCGGCCAGCCGAGCGCCGGGGCACCCGCACCGGTGCGCGAGGCCGCCGTCGCCGCGCTGAACCGCAATCAGCTGGGCTACACGGTGGCGCTCGGCATCCCCGAGCTGCGCGCCGCGATCGCGGGGTCCTACCGCGCCCGGTACGGCGTCGACGTCGGCGTCGACGACGTCGTGCTCACCACCGGATCGTCGGGCGGATTCCTGTTGACGTTCCTCGCGTGCTTCGACGTGGGCGATCGGGTGGCGATCGCCAGCCCGGGTTATCCGTGTTACCGCAACATTCTCACGGCGCTCGGGTGTGAGGTCGTGGAGATTCCGTGCGGGCCCGAAACCCGTTTCCAGCCGACCGTGGCCATGCTCGATGAACTCGATCCGCCCGTGCAGGGCGTGATCGTCGCGAGCCCGGCCAATCCCACCGGCACGGTGATCCCGCCCGAGGAGCTGGCAGCGATCGCGTCCTGGTGCGATGCGTCAGGCGTCCGGCTGATCAGCGACGAGGTCTACCACGGCCTGGTCTACGAGGGTGCGCCGACGACCAGCTGCGCGTGGGAGACCTCACGAAAAGCCGTGGTGGTCAACAGTTTCTCGAAGTACTTCGCGATGACCGGATGGCGGCTCGGCTGGCTGCTGGTCCCCGCCGAGCTGCGCCGCGCAGTGGACTGCCTGACCGGAAACTTCACGATCTGCCCACCCGCACTGGCCCAGCACGCCGCGGTGGCCGCGTTCACCCCGGAGTCGCTCGGCGAGGCCGAGGGCCTGCTCGCGCACTACGCAGACAACCGGCGACTGCTGCTCGACGGGCTCCGCGCAATCGGCATCGACCGTCTGGCCCCGACCGACGGCGCGTTCTACGTCTACGCCGATGTCAGCGAGTTCACCAACGACTCCCTGTCGTTCTGCTCGAAACTATTGGCGGACACGGGCGTTGCGATTGCTCCTGGCATCGACTTCGACACCGTCCGCGGCGGCTCCTACGTCCGGCTGTCGTTCGCCGGCCCGACGAGTGACATCGAAGAGGCGCTTCGCCGGATCGGGCCCTGGCTGGGTTCCTAATCGGGTAGCTATCACCATCCCGAGATGCGGATGATGTCGGCGGCGATCTCGGCTACGGTGCGATCGTCGGTGGCGATGTGGTGAGCTGCGTCGGCGCCGGCTCGGAGGCGTGCACTCATCTCTTTGCTGGACGTGAGGTGCCGGTCGAGTGCGGAGCCGATCTCACGTTGGCTCAGACGTTTTCGCGCTGTGGCATCGGTACACGTGAGCAGGACTGCGGTGATTCTCGGGTTGCCGCCGATGGCGGCGGAGAGGCGCTTGATCTCTTCGGGCAGCACGCTCGCGGTGTTGGTGTAGATCATGCGGTGGTAACCCAGTTCCCGGTAGTTCTGCCACATCGCCGCGAGGTTGCGTTCGGCGAGGTTGTGTTCCTGCGGCGCCGGATAGGCCATGTCGAGGAAGTCACCGTCGATGAGGCAATGGGCGATTCCGGCAGCACTCAACTCGGCATGGACCTCGAAACCGACGCTGGTCTTGCCGCTTCCCGAACGCCCGCCGATGAACACCGCTTCGCTGACCATGAGATTGCAGTCTGCCCGCCATCGAACGTCAGTTGTCGGTGGGTGTGGGTAGTGTCGTCTATGTGTTCGAAAGTTTGTTCGATATCGATCCGGGGGCGTCGGAGCAACAGCTGCGCGCCCTGGTCGAGACGTACGAACTGCTGAAACCCGCACTGGCGGCCGCCCAGGCCCGCGCGACGGCGTTGTGGGATGCCAAGCGCCGCGCCCGCGAGGCCGCCGACGGAGTCCCGGCCGCCAAACGCGGCAAAGGTTTGGCCGCCGAGGTCGCGTTGGCGCGGCGCGAGGCGCCCAAGAAAGGCGACCAGTATCTCGGGCTGGCCAAGGCACTCGTCCACGAAATGCCCCACACCCTGGCCGCGCTGGAAGCGGGGATGCTCTCGGAATGGCGGGCCACCCTGATCGTGCGCGAATCAGCCTGCCTGGACGTGGAGGACCGGCGCCGGTTGGATGGCGAACTGTGCGCCGACCCGACACGGCTGCAGGGCTGGGGCAACAGTCGGGTCAAGGCCGAGGCCCGCAAGATCGCGGTCCGCCTGGATGCCGCGGCGGTCGTCGAACGGGCGGCCAAGGCCGCCGCCGACCGCGGCGTGTGGATCCGCCCGGCCCCCGACACCATGGCGTATGTGACGGTGCTGTTGCCCGTCGCCCGAGCCGTCGCGGTCTACGCCGCCTGCAAAAACGCCGCCGACACCACCCACGACAACCGCACCCGCGGCCAGATCATGGCCGACACCGTCTACGAACGCCTCACCGGCCGACCCGCCCCCCAACCGGTACCGCTCGCCCTCAACCTCGTGATGGCCGACACCACGTTGGCCGGCGACGACGACGCAGCCGCATGGCTGGGCGACTACGGGCCGGTGCCCGCGGGTTTCGCCCGCACCCTCACCGGCGATGCCGTCGCCGACGCCGAGGTGAAAGCGACACTGCGGCGCCTGTACCGCCACCCCGACAGCGGGCAGCTGGTGGCGATGGAGTCGCGGGCGCGGATCTTCCCCAAAGGCCTGGCCAGGCTGCTCGAACTGCGCGACCAGACCTGTCGCACCCCGTACTGCGACGCGCCGATCCGCCACCACGACCACGCCGTCCCCACACACCACGACGGCCCCACGAGCGCACTCAACGGCCTCGGGCTGTGCGAAGCGTGCAACTACGCCAAAGAAGCACCCGGCTGGTCGGTCACCACCACCGACACCCACGGCAACCACACCGCCCAATACCGCACACCCACCGGCGCGGTCTACCACTCCACCGCCCCACCACTACCCGGACCGCCCATCAGAACGACGGTGAGCATCATCGAAGACCAGATCACCATCGACCTGGTCACCTTCGACGCCGCCTAAGTCGCCCGGTAACGCCGCCGCCGGCGCCTACCCGCCGCTGAGGAAGACCTGCAAGCCCTCCTCGGGCGCGACAGCGTTGGTGACATTGGCCGCGACGACGACCAACATCATCGCCGACAGCGCAGCTGTCGACGCGGTGAATCCGACCGGCAGACGCCGACGCACACACACTGCGACCACGACGATCAGGACAGCGGCCACGAGGGCGGCGAGCCCGGCCAATACGGCGTGGTATCGGGCGAAGTCCCCGACCATCACGGCAAGTGCGGTCTCGTGGGCGTCACCGACAACGGAATGGGCCTGCCTGGCTTCGTCTGACAGCATCGGCAACAGCGACGCGAACGGTGCCGCTGCGCCCTGGACGTTCGCCATTGTCAGGACCGTCGCGCCTACGGCGAGCACTGCCGTCACGGCGCGGCCCCACGTCCTGCGCGACCGAAGGCACAAGACCGCGAGCACGGCCAGCAGGCCCGCGGCGATCGCGGCCTTGGCGACGTGATACCACATCCAGTAGTCGACAAGGTCTTGGAGATCTGACGTGCGTACCCCCGATCGCCAGTACGCGGCAAAGCTCTTGTCGAGCGCGTCGACGAGCGGCTGGTTGTCGTAGAAGCTTCCATATCCGCCGCCGGCCAACACGGCCGGTGCCACGACGAAGGCCACCGCAAGAATCGCGGCGGTAACGATCAACGACCTGTTACCGGCGAACAGACGCATACCAATCCAGCAGAGCCGGGTTGTCGACTGCGCTGCGCTCCACCACTTTTGCCGCGTCGGCGCCCTGGAAGAGCTTCTTGATCGGCACCTCGAGCTTCTTGCCCGTGCGGGTGTGGGGAACACCAGGGGCGACGATGATCTCGTCGGGCACGTGGCGCGGCGACACCTCGGTGCGGATGGTCTGGTTGATGCGTTCGGTCAGCTCGTCGGTGAGTTCGACACCGTCGGACAGCACCACGAACAACGGCATCCAGTAGCCGCCGTCGGGTTGTTCGGCTCCGATCACCAGGGCTTCCACGATCTCCGGCAGCCGCTCGACCGACTGGTAGATGTCGGCACTGCCCATCCGGATGCCGTGCCGATTGAGCGTGGAGTCGGAGCGGCCGTGCACGACGATGCTGCCGTGGTCGGTGATCGTGATCCAGTCTCCGTGCCGCCACACACCAGGGAACATCTCGAAATAGGCGTCGCGGTAACGGGATCCGTCGGGGTCGTTCCAGAAGGCGATCGGCATCGACGGCAGTGGTTTGGTGATGACGAGCTCACCGACCTCGCCCCGGACAGGGTTACCGGCTTCATCCCACGCGTCGAGTGCCACACCCAGATACGGCGCAGAGAGCTCCCCCGGCCACACCGGAACCGTCGGCACACCGCCGATGAAAGCCGACACCACATCGGTGCCGCCACTGATCGACGCGACCTGGACTCGTTCACCGACGTTGTCACGCAGCCACAATGCCGACGACGGCGGCAGCGATGATCCCGTGATGCCGACGACCTTCAGCGCCGACAGGTCGTGCTCCTTGCGCGGCACACAACCGGCTTTGGCGCACGCAAGCACATACCCCGGGCTCGTCCCCAGCACCGTGGCCCCGACGCTGGCCCCGATACTCCACAGCGCGTCGGGCTCCGGGTAAGTGGGGCTGCCGTCGTAGCAGACGATGGTCGCGCCCACGAGCAAGCCGGCCACCTGGAAGTTCCACATCATCCAACTCGGGCTGGTGTACCAGAAGAACGTGTCGTCGGCGCCGATGTCGGACTGCAGTGCGACGGCTTTGAGGTGTTCGAGCACGACACCTCCGTGGCCGTGCACGATGCCCTTCGGCAGGCCGGTGGTTCCCGACGAGTACAGGATCCACAGCGGATGGTCGAATTCGACTGCCGCGGTGTTCAGTTCGGCATCGACGGGCGCAGACGTCGCGGCCCAGTCGAGCCAGTCGGATCGCGCCGCGCCCAAACGTGACACCAGCACCGACGCCTTCAAGCTGGGCAGGCCGTCCTGCAGCGCGATGATGTCCTCGGTCTTGTCGTGCGTTTTGCCGCCGAATCGGTAGCCATCGGCTGCCACGAGCACCGTCGGTTCCAACTGGCCGAGTCGGTCGAGCGCCGCCTTGGCGGTGTAGTCCTGGCCGCACGCACTCCAGATCGCGCCGATGCTGGCGGTGGCCAGAAAGGCGATGATCGCTTCGGGAATGTTGGGCAGATAACCGACCACCCGGTCGCCTTGCTGCACTCCGAGCGAGAGCAGGGTGTGGGCGAATGCCGTTGTGCGCTGGAGCAGTTCAGCCCAGGACAGCTCGCTGACGGCGCCGCCCTCGGCTACGTACAGGATCGCCGGGCGGTCGGTGCGGGCATTGCGCTTGATCTGGTCGACGTAGTTCAACCGGGCACCGGGAAACCAGCGGGCACCTGGCATCGCCTCATCGGCGAGCACGGCGTCGGGTCGGTCGCCGAGGTCGAAGTAGTCCCACAACGCGGCCCAGAACGCGTCGGGATCGTCGACCGACCACTGCCAGAGTGCGTGATAGTCGGGGGCAGCGATGCCTGTCCGCGATTCGACGAACCGGCTGAAGTCGGTGACCCGTGCCTCCGTGCGGTCACGCTCGGTGGGGACCCACTGAGGTTCGGTCGCTTCGCTCATCTCGCGCTCCACCCGCCATCCATCGTGTACGACGCACCGGTCACCATGCGGGCGGCCGGCGATGCCAGCCAACCTACCAACGCGCCAACCTCTTCGGGCTCGACCAGTTGTTTGATGGCGCTCTCCTTGAGGAGGATCTGCGCGACGACGTCATCCTCGGGGATGCCGTGGATGCGGGCCTGGTCGGCGATCTGCTTGGTCACCAGCGGCGTCCTGACGTAGCCGGGGTTGACGCAGTTGCTGGTCACCTGGTGCGGACCGCCCTCCAGCGCAGTCACCTTGGACAGCCCTTCCAGCGCGTGCTTGGCGGTGACGTAGCCGACCTTGTACTCCGAAGCTCGCAACCCGTGCACCGACGAGACGTTGATGATGCGCCCGAACCGTTGGCGGTACATGTGCGGCAGCGAAGCTCTGATGAGCAGGAACGGCACCTCGACCATCAACGCCAGCAGCATCCGGAACTTGTCCGGCGGGAACTCCTCGATCGGGTTGATGCTCTGGACGCCGGCGTTGTTGACCAGGATGTCGCAGTCCAACTCCAGCCGCTCCAGCGCGGCCACGTCGAGAAGGTCTACCGCCCAAGGCTTTCCGCCGATCTCGGCGGCCAGCGCGCCTGCCCCATCGGCATCGACGTCGGCCACGGTGACCACGGCCCCGCGCGCGGCCAGTTCGCGCGCACACGCCGCCCCGATACCGCTCGCCGCGCCGGTGACCAACGCGGTGCGGCCCGCCAGGTCCGTCACAGGACGCCGTGCTTCGCGAGGACCTCACGGTCGGCCTGGTCGATGCTCTCAAGGTCGGTACCCACCGTCTCGCGCATGAAGAGGGCTGCGACGAGCGTGACCGCGGCGGCACACGCGAGATAGATGGCGATGGGCACCCACGAGTCGAAGACGTCGAGCAGTTTGACGGCGATGATCGGCGCCAGCGACCCGGCGACGATCGACGTCACCTGATAGCCAAGGGACACACCGGAATAGCGCATCCGGGTCGGGAACATCTCGGCCATGATCGCGGGCTGCGGCGAATACATGAGCGCGTGGATGATCAGGCCGATGATGATCGCACCCATGATCACCAGATAGTTGGCGCTGTTCATCATCGGGAAGGCGAAGAACGCCCAGACCCCCGCGCCGATCGCGCCGACGATGTACACCGGGCGCCGGCCGAATCGGTCCGACAGGCGGCCCACCGTCGGGATGGCAACGAAGTGCACGGCGTGCGCGGCCAGCAGCCACCACAGGATGTCGCTGGTGTCAGCGCCCACCTGAACCTTGAGGTAGGTGATGGAGAACGTGACCACCAGGTAGTACATGATGTTCTCGGCGAACCGCAACCCCATCGCGGTGAAAACGCCACGGGGATAACGCGTGAGCACCTCGACGACGCCATACGACACGGCTTTGACCCGCTCGACCTCCTGCTGCGCGGCCAGGAAGATCGGCGCATCGGAGACCTTGGTGCGGATGTAGTAGCCGATCAGCACGACCACCGCCGACAGCCAGAATGCGACGCGCCAACCCCAGGACAGGAACGCCGCATCGGACAGTGTCGTCGTCAACAGCAGCAGCACGACGGTCGCGAGCATGTTGCCCACCGGTACGGCCGCCTGGGGCCAGCTGGCCCAGAACCCGCGGCTCTGGTTGGGGCTGTGCTCGGCGACCAGCAACACCGCGCCGCCCCACTCGCCGCCGACGGCGAAGCCCTGGACGAACCGCAACACCACGAGCAGCGTGGGCGCCAGATACCCGATCTGGTTGAACGTCGGCAGGCAGCCCATCAGGAAGGTGGCCGCGCCGACCAGCAGCAGGCTGAACTGCAGCAGCTTCTTGCGGCCGTACTTGTCGCCGAAGTGACCGAACACCACCCCGCCGAGCGGGCGGGCGATGAAGCCGACCGCATACGTCACGAACGCCGCGAGAATCGCGTCGAGATCACTCGTGCTCTCGGCGAAGAAGACCTTGCTGAACACCAGCGTGGCGGCGGTTCCGTAGAGGAAGAACTCATACCACTCCACGACGGTGCCGGCCATCGACGCGGCGACGACCCGGCGCAGGCCGGTCGGGATGGGCGCGCTCATCGGCGACTCCTCTTATGACGTGTGCCATCTGTGCCGGGGCTCTGTGATGCCCGCGACAGTTGAGGTGAGTATTCCTGCAGGTTCGCGCACCTCGCAATGGCCAATTGTGCGCCGTCATTCTGCGAAAATGCAGATATGGACGTTGCTCGACGGCCCAGCGCCGATGACCTGCTGGTGTTGCTCGCCGTCGGTCGGTCCGGCCGTTACACCACCGCAGCCGACGAACTCGGCATCAACCACACGACCATCTCGCGGCGCATCGCCGCGCTCGAGCAGGCAATCGGCGGGCGCGTGCTGACGCGCGGCGCCGGGGGCTGGGAACTCACCGAACTCGGACGTGCGGCGCTGTCGGCCGCCGAAGCCGTCGAGTCTGCGGTGGACTCGCTGTCCACCGGTGGCCTTCGTCAGCTCGAGGGCGTCGTGCGGATCTCGGCGACCGACGGGTTCAGCGCATACATCGCCGCGCCGGCGGCCGCCCGGGTGCAGCGGCGCCACCCCCTGATCGCCGTCGAGATCGTGGCCGCCACCAGACGCGCGTCGCAGCAGCGCTCCAGCCTCGACCTTGAGATCGTCGTCGGGGCACCCCAGGTGCGTCGCGCCGAAGCGATCCGCCTCGGCGACTACTGCCTCGGCCTCTACGGCGCTCGCGATTACCTAGATGAGCACGGCACGCCGGGGAGCGTCGACGACCTCGCCCGGTTCCCGCTGGTCTATTTCATCGACTCGATGCTCCAGGTCGACGACCTCGACATCGCCACGAGCTTCGCGCCGGCCATGCGGGAGTCGGTGACATCGACGAATGTGTTCGTCCACGTCGAAGCGACCCGTGCCGCCGCGGGTCTCGGTCTGCTGCCGTGTTTCATGGCCGACCGGCACGCAGATCTGGTCCGGGTGCTGCCGGATACCGTTGCAGTGCAGCTCAGTTACTGGCTCGTGGCCAGGGCCGAGACGCTGCGCCGCCCCGTCGTCGCGGCCGTCGTCGACGCGATCCGCGACCGCATGGCGGATCAGCATGACGTCCTCCTGGGCGTCGGCTGACAGGTCGCGCAGGCATGATCGGGACATGCCGGACCCGCTTTCCATCTATACGAACCGTCGTCGTGCCGATTCCTTCGGAGCTGCCGCCGACGACTACGACCGTTATCGCCCCCGCTATCCCAGGTCTCTCATTACGAGCCTGGTGACCGGCGACCGCACGTCGGCACTCGACGTCGGAGCGGGCACGGGTATCGCATCCGAACAGCTGAGGGCGGCCGGCGCAGAAGTCCTTGCGGTCGAACCCGATCCGCGGATGGCGCAGGTCGCAGTGGTCAAAGGCGTGACCGTCGAGCAGGCGACCTTCGAGGATTGGGACCCGCGCGGAAGACACTTCGATCTCGTGGTGTTCGCGTCGTCATTCCATTGGGTGGAACCACGGCGCGCCCTTCACAAGGTCGCGACGCTGCTGAGGCCAGGTGGGCACCTGGCGCTGATGTGGAATCGGGTCACGCCGATGACGCCGAGCCGCGCCGATCTCGATGAGGTGTACGCAGGGTTTCTCGATCCAGCCGAGCGGCCCGCCGTGGACGCCGACCGTACGCCCGAGGTCACCGCACTCATCGAAGAGTGCGGGTTCGCTGTGGAACTGCGGCGCATCGTCGAGCACCTGCACTATGACGCCACCGAGTGGGTGAACATGGTGGGTACGTACTCCAACGTCCTCACCTTGCCGGCGCACGACCGCGTCCAACTACGGGATCGGTTGGAGCAGCGGATCGGCTCGGCCGGTGTCGATGCCGAGAACGACGCCATCGCGGTTGTCTGCACACCGCGTTGAGGATCGATCAGACTGTTGTCATGCCTTTCATCGAGCACGAACGCGGACGGGCTTACTACCGGCACTGGGCGGCCGCCGAACCGCGAGCCGCGGTGATCTTCCTGCACGGGTTCGGTGAACACACCGGCGTGTACCACCGCTACGGCTTCACTCTGAACGCGGCGGGCATCGACTTGTGGGCGGTCGACCAGTTCGGCCACGGGCTGAGCCCCGGCAGGCGCGGGGATTTCGGCACGATCGAGGACAGCTCCTCGCTGGCCGACTCGCTCACCGAACTCGCGGCAGTAGAACACCCGGGATTGCCGTTGATCGCACAGGGGCATTCATTCGGTTCGGTCGTCACGCTGTTTCGGCTGTTGGGTGAGCCCGACAAATACCGCGCCGGAGTCATATCCGGCGCGCCGCTCGTCCCGATTCCGGAAATGCTCGACGCGGACACGTCTTTCGAGCTACATCCGACCGCGCTGTCGAGTGATCCGTTCTATCTGGATTCCTTGGAGAACGATCCGCTTGCGTTCGTCGACGCTGACGGCGCACCGCTGACCCGCGAGCTGGACCGCGGCTGGGACCGGTTCGGCACTGAGTTGCCGAAACTGACGGTACCGACGCTGGCCGTGCACGGTTCGGCCGATGTCATCGCACCGGCCGGCGCCGTCCGCGCGTATGCCGAGCAGATAGAGCCGTTGCAGTTCAAGGAGTTTCACGGCTACCGCCACGACATCCTCAACGAGTCGGTGCACCGTGAGGTCGCCGCCGCGATCATCGACTTCATCGACACGCAGATCGGTCAGCGCGACGCTTCATAACCAGCGGTCAGCCACCGCATGGTGCGATCGAGGCTGGGCAGGATGTCGGTCACCTCGATCTCGCCCGCGGCGAAGCGCCCGGTCAAGCCGAACACGAGACTCGACAGGATCGTGTCGAGGTCGGCGATGAACACGTCTTCGACGCCGGTCAGAATCTCCATCGCGGCAGGCACCACGGCGTCGAGACCACGCCGCACCAGACGTTCGCCACCCGGCGCGGACCGCGACCTGAAATACGCCATCAGCATGCCGGGATGCTTCTCCCAGGGTTCGAAGATGGTGCGAAACATGCGCATCATGCCGTCATACAGCGATTCGTCGGCCGGATGCGGCTGGCCGGCCAGGCCCGAGTAGCGGTTCTTCTCCATCCAGCTGTCCAGCGCAGCAAGGATCAGTTCGTCACGGGTCGAATAGCGCTTGTAGATCGTGGCGAGCGAGGTCTTGGACCGGCGTGCGACCTCACGCAACTGCACGGCGTCATAGCCGTCGGATTCGAGGATCTCCACGACGATGTCGAGGATCCGGTCGCGCTCATTGGCCACTTCGAGAACACCCTTGCCGTCGGTAGATAACCCCGTTACCGTACCGTAGTAACTCAGTTA
Source organism: Mycolicibacterium wolinskyi (assembly GCF_002101965.1). Lineage (GTDB taxonomy): Bacteria > Actinomycetota > Actinomycetes > Mycobacteriales > Mycobacteriaceae > Mycobacterium > Mycobacterium wolinskyi. Next base: position 408,840 of record NZ_LQQA01000006.1, on the reverse strand, counting down.
CTGACATTCCCGGTGCGCAACGAAGCGAGGATCAATGGGGCAATTGGACGGCAAGGTCGCTTTCATCACCGGGGTGGCCCGCGGCCAGGGCCGCAGCCATGCAATCCGGCTGGCCGGCGAGGGTGCCGCGATCATCGGCGTGGACATCTGCGCTGACATCGCGTCGAACGGCTACCCGATGGCCAAACGCGCCGAACTCGACGAGACGGTCGCCCTTGTCGAGGCGGCGGGCGGCAAGATGGTCGGCTCGGTCGCCGACGTCCGTGACTTCCACCAACTGAAAGCCGCGCTCGATGCCGGGGTCGAGCAGTTCGGCGGCCTGGACATCGTGTGCGCGAACGCCGGGATCGCGACGATGGCGTTCCGCGAGCTCACGATCGAAGAAGACCTCGAGATGTGGACCGACGTGCTCGACGTCAATCTGGTCGGGTCATTCCACACCGCCAAGGCAGCGATCCCCCATCTGATCGCCGGCGGCCGCGGCGGCGCGATCGTGTTCACGAGTTCCACCGCCGGCCTGCGCGGTTTCGGCGGCCTGCAAGGCGGTGGCCTGGGCTACGCCGCATCCAAACACGGCATCGTCGGATTGATGCGCACACTCGCCAATGCGCTTGCTCCTCATAGCATTCGGGTAAACACCGTGCATCCGACCGCGGTCAACACCATGATGGCGGTCAACCCGGCCATGACGGCGTTCTTGGAGAACTATCCCGACGGCGGCCCACATCTACAGAACCCGATGCCGGTCTCACTGCTGGAACCGGAGGACATCAGCGCCGCGATCGCCTACCTGGTCTCCGATGCCGCCAAGTACGTCACCGGGGTGACATTCCCCGTCGACGCCGGATTCTGCAACAAACTATGACGGGCCGGGTAGCGGGCAAGCGCGTGCTGATCACCGGCGCAGCACGCGGTATGGGCCGCAGTCACGCCGTCCGCCTCGCCGAAGAAGGCGCCGACCTGATCCTGGTCGACATCTGCCGATCCCTCAACGAGATCGAGTACCCGCTCTCATCGCGCGAGGATCTCGACGAAACCGCACGGCTCGTCGAAAAGCAGGGCCGCCAAGCTGTTACGCACGTGGTCGACGTGCGCGACGGGGCGGCACTGGCTGCCGCCGTCGACGACGGTGTCGCACGACTCGGCGGGCTGGACGCCGCGGTGGCCAACGCCGGGGTGCTGACCGCAGGGACCTGGGACACCACCACCGCCGAGCAGTGGCGAACGGTGGTTGATGTCAACCTGATCGGGACCTGGAACACATGCGCGGCGGCGCTGCCCCATCTCATCGAGGGTGGCGGCAGCCTCGTCAACATCAGCTCGGCCGCGGGCATCAAGGGCACACCGCTACACACGCCCTACACGGCATCCAAGCACGGCGTGGTCGGAATGAGCCGCGCACTCGCCAACGAGCTTGCCGCCCAGCATGTCCGGGTCAACACCGTCCATCCGACCGGTGTCGAGACCGGTATGCGTCCCGCCTCGCTACACACACTGATCGCCGAACAGCGACCCGATCTCGCGCCCGTGTTCGGAAACGCGATACCCATCGTGATGGCCGAGGCGATCGACATCAGCAATGCGGTGCTGTTCCTGGTATCCGACGAATCGCGCTATGTCACCGGGCTGGAATTCAAAGTCGATGCGGGCGTGACGATCCGATGACGAGACCAGGCGCGGCGAGCGACCTCGGAGTGGGAAAAGTGATCTTCGAGCACATCTATCCGGCGACCGGAAAGCCGAACGGGACCGTGACCCTCGCCGGTGCCGCCGAGATCGACCGAGCCGTCGAAGCTGCCCGTGCCGCACAACGTGAGTGGATCTCGATGACTGTCGACCGGCGGCGCGACCTGATGATCGACCTCGCCGACATCGTGCACGACCACCTCGACGAGCTCGCGCGGCTCAACGTGTTCGATTACGGAGTACCGATCTCGTTCGCGGGCACCGCGTTACTGCTCGAGCGGTTCTTACGCCATTTCGCCGGATACGCCGACAAACCGCACGGCGTCAGCACCCCGGTCAACGGATCGTTCGACGTCAACCTCATCGAGCGCGAACCGTACGGCATCATCGGCGTGATCACCCCGTGGAACGGCGCACTCGCGGTCGCGGCATCCTGTGTCGCGCCGGCGCTCGCGGCAGGCAACGCCGTAATCCTCAAACCGTCCGAGCTCGCGCCGTTCGCCGCACTGCGGTTCGGCGAGTTGTGCGACCGGGCCGGGTTGCCCACGGGCCTGGTCAGCGTCGCGCCTGCCGATGCCGAGGGCGGCGACGCCCTGGTACGGCATCCCGGCATCGGCAAGATCGCCTTCACAGGCGGCGGCGCGACCGCGCGCAAGGTCTTGGCCGCCGCCGCCGCGAACCTGACTCCGGTGGTCACCGAACTCGGCGGCAAATCGGCCAACATCATCTTCGACGACGCCGACCTCGACCTGGCGGCGACGCTGTCCGCACACCAGGGCCCGCTCATGCAGTCCGGCCAAAGCTGCGCGTGCGCGAGCCGAATCCTGGTGCAGGAAGCGGTATACGACGCGTTCGTGGACAAGTTCGTAGGCGTGGTCGCGGGCGCCAGAGTCGGCGACCCGATGGACCCCGCGACCACCTTCGGACCGGTGATCAGCCAAGCCGCGGCGGACCGAATCCTCGACACCATCGAAACGGCGGTTTCGAATGGGACCGGCCAATTGCTGTTGGGCGGCAACCGGATCGGCGGTGATCTCGCCGACGGCTACTACATCGAGCCGACGGTGTTCGGCGGGGTGGACAACGCTTCGACGCTCGCTCAGGAGGAGACGTTCGGCCCCGTGGTCTCGGTGATGCGGTTTCGCGATGAGCAGGAAGCCGTGCAGATCGCCAACACCACCCGCTACGGCCTCAACGCTTTCGTGCAGACGACCGATCTGGGCCGGGCGCACCGCGTTGCTCGCAGGCTCGAAGCGGGTTCGGTGTGGATCAACCAGTTCAGTGATATCTCGCCGCAGGGCCCGTACGGCGGGTACAAGCAGAGCGGCTCTGGCCGAACGGGCGGCGTCGAGGGGCTCAACGAGTTCCGTCAGGTGAAGAACATCAGGATCGCCATGCGTTGATTCACCCGCTCCGGTTGACGTGAGCTAGGCAACACCACACAATTACCGTCATGCTCGGTCAAAAACCCACACCGGCGGTCACGCGTGCTGCCGGTTGAGCGGCATGAGGCCATCGTCGAGGCGGTTGGCACAGCACAGGCCATCAGCACTGATGAACTGGTCCGCCGCCTTGGGGTGTCGGCAGAAACCGTGCGTCGCGACCTGGCACTTCTCGAAGAGCGCGGCGCACTCAGGCGCGTCCACGGCGGCGCCGCGGCGGTCGCCGAGCGGCTCGTGATCGAGCCTTCGTATACCGAGCGCACGATCATCCGGCACCAGGCCAAGGCGCAGATCGCCCGCGTTGCCGCGGGCTTGCTCAAGAACGGGCAGACCGTCGTCATCGACATCGGGACGACGGCCGTCGCGGTCGCACAGGCCATTCCTCGTTCCTTCACCGGCACCGTCATCACTCCGTCTTTGCCGGCTGCGGTCGAGCTCGCCGATCGGCCGGGTGTCACAGTGCTGGTAGCTGGCGGCCGCGTGCGCGCAGGCGATCTGGCCTGCTCAAATGCCCACACCAAGGCCTTATTCGCCGACGTCTACGCAGACATCGCACTGCTCGGGTCCGGTGGCGTCGCGGCGCACACCGGCCTCACCGATTTCCATCTGGACGAGATAGACGTGCGCCGCACGATCATCGCCAACAGCGCGCGCAGCTACATCCTGGCCGACTCGTCGAAGCTTGGTCAGGTGGCGCCCTACCGCGTGTGCGCGTTCAGCGACGTGGATGGGTTGATCACCGACCAGAACTCCGACCCGGCCGTTGCAGCGGCCATCGAAGAGACGGGAGGTGTGGTGCTCTCGGCGCGCCCGAGCGCCTGATACGGGTGCGGGCGGCGTTGCAGCGCCGCCCGCGGACCGAGCTGCTTTCCCGAAACAGTCAATTCCAGTCAGAAAGCCCGATCGATGACACATTCTTCCACACCATCCGGGTCCGAAAGCGTGGCCGCATACGGCTACACAGACACCCTCGAACGCGCGACCGGACGGTTCGCGTCGTTTGCGGTGGCGTTCGCCTTCGTCTCCATTGCCACCGGAATATTCACCACCTACGGCAGCGTGCTGAACACTTCCGGCCCGCTGGGCATCTGGACCTGGCCCATCGTGATCGTCGGCCAGCTCGCCGTGGCGTTGCTGCTCGGATCGCTGGCCGCCCGCATCCCCGTGACCGGTTACGCCTACCAATGGGTGTCGCGGCTGGCCAATCCGATCCTCGGTTGGATCACCGGCTGGGTCTCGTTCACATTCCTCGCAATCGTCGTGGTCGCGGTCGACTACACCGTGGCCTCGACCGTGGTGCCCGCGCTGTTCGACTTCACCGGCACGCCGGCAACCGGCTTCTTGATCACCGCCGGGGTGTTGGTGCTGCAGGCGCTGCTCGTCGGGCTTTCCACCAAATGGACCGAACGGGTCAACAACTTCGCGGTGACCGCGGAACTGATCGGCATGATCGCGCTCGTGGTGCTGTTGTTCGTCGTTGGCGTGATCGCTCATAAACTCTCGGTCGGAAACCTGTTCTCGCGGGGCGACGTCCCCGCAGAAGGGTACTGGGACCTCGGCACCGCGACCTCGGCCGGCCCCTGGATGCTCGGTTTCCTGCTCGGAGCCTTCACGATCGTCGGATTCGAATCCGCCGCGAACCTCGCCGAGGAAACGAAGCGGCCTGAAATCGTTGTGCCGCGCGCTATGTGGCAGGCTGTGCTCGCCTCGGGCGTGCTGGGTTTCCTGTTCCTGCTCGTCGTGACGGCCGCGGTGAACGACCCCACCGCGCTGGCGCAGTCGGGCACCCCGATCGCCGACGTGATCCGCGACATCCTCGGCTCGTTCGTCGGTACCGCGCTGCTGATCCTGGTGGCCATCGCGATCTTCGCGTGCGGGCTGGTGATCCTCATGAGCGGAGTGCGGCTGGTCTGGGCCATGTCACGCGACCGACGCTTCCCGGGATGGCAAGTGCTGCACAAGGTCTCGCCACGCTTCGGCACCCCACTCAATGCGACGGTTGTCATGACGGTCATCTCGGCCGTGATCCTCGGCCTCTTCTCGACCAGCACCGATGCCTTGTTCAAGCTGTTCTCGGCGGCCACCCTGCTGCCCGCCATCATCTACGCCATCACCGTCGTGCTCTACATCGCCACGCGACGCCGGCTGCCCGCCAGCAGCGGATTCAGCCTGGGCCGCTGGGAGCTACCGGTCCTCGTCGTGGCGGTGGCCTGGTTGGTGTTCGAGTTGTCGCTGTTCCGCGACGCCTCGTTCCGGGATCCTTGGCTGTATGCGGCGGTCATGGTCGCCATCGGCGCGGTCTACCTCACCTATCTGCTGCTCACCCGTGGGCGGGACGGGTTGAAGATGCCCCAAATGTCCTCGATCGACGCCGAACTCGACCACGCAGCCGACCGTGCCGAGGATGCCGTGCGATGACGGTACTCGCCATCGACCAGGGCACCTCGGGCACCAAAGCCATCGTGGTCGACCCCGTGGATGGCATCGTCGGCGTCGCCGAACGGCCCGTATATCCGCGTTATGTCGACGGCGGCGGCGTCGAGCAGGACCCCGCAGAACTGCTGGAGTCCGTGCTTGGCGCCGGCCGCGCCGCGCTGGCCCAGGCCGATCGTCCGGTCGAGGCGGTGTCACTGGCCAATCAAGGCGAGACGGTGCTCGCATGGGAACCAGACACGGGCCGTCCGCTCACCGCGGCGATCGTGTGGCAGGACCGCCGCGCCGAGAAGCTGTGCGCGAGCCTAAGCCAGCACAGCGAGATGCTCTCGGCCAAGACAGGTTTGGTACTCGACCCGTACTTCTCGGCGCCAAAGATGGCGTGGCTGCGGGCCAACCTCGAAAGTGCTGGGGTGGTCACGACCTCGGATACCTGGCTGCTGCACCAACTCACCGGAGAGTTTGTCACCGACGCGACCACCGCCAGCCGTTCCCTAGTCGCCGAACTCGGGGAACGCACCTGGAGCCCCGAGCTTCTGGCAGTATTCGGTCTCGGTTACGAGCGCCTGCCCCGGATCGTCGACAATGACGAGGTCATCGGTACCACAACGGTTTTCGACGGCGAGATTCCAGTCGGCGGGGTGGTAGTCGATCAACAGGCCGCACTGCTCGCCGAGGCGTGTTTCGAGCCGGGCATGGCCAAATGCACCTTCGGGACGGGGGCATTCCTGCTGAGTAACACCGGTGACACGCCGGTGCGGTCGACGTCCGGCCTCACCTCCTCGGTGGCTTGGCGCGTCGGTGACGCGGATTCGTACTGCATCGACGGTCAGGTCTACACCGCCGCCTCCGCGGTGAAGTGGCTCAGCTCAATGGGAATCGTCGCCGGAGCATCGGAGATCGACGTCGTCGCCGCGCCGGACAACGCCGGCGTACTGTGCGTCCCCGCGCTGGCCGGGCTGGCCGCGCCCTGGTGGAAGTCCCAAGCCACCGCGACGATCTCGGGCATGACGCTGTCCACCGAGCGCGGACACATCGTCCTGGCGGTGCTGCAAGGCATCGCGGCCCAGGTCGCCGAATTGATCTCGGCGATCGATGCCGACGCGCCACCGCTGCACCGGCTGCGCGTCGACGGCGGACTCACGCAATCCAAGGTGCTGATGCAGGCATGTGCCGACATCCTGCAACTGCCCGTGGACGTCTACCCATCGCCGCACGCGACCGCGCTCGGCGCGGCTGCGTTGGCCCGGCTGAGCCTGCAACCCGACCAGTCGGTACGCGATGTCGTCGCCGACTGGATCCCGTCGGCGACCTATGAACCGCATTGGCGCCCCGACCGCGCCGGCGAATTCCGCTCGGCCTGGCGCGAACTGGCTGCAACGACCTACGACCAGGAGATTTGATGAACACCGACTACGACGCTGTGGTCATCGGCGCAGGCATTGTCGGATCAGCGATCGCGCGTGAACTGTCCGGGCACGAGCTGTCGGTCGCGTTGCTGGAGGCCCGCGATGACGTGGGGGACGGCACCAGTAAGGCCAACACCGCCATCCTGCACACCGGGTTCGACGCCAAACCGGGGACGCTCGAATCGAAGATGGTCAGCCGCGGCTCCGAACTGCTGTCCGAGTACGCCAAGCACACCGGAATTCCGATCGAGCACACCGGCGCGATCCTGGTGGCCTGGGACGACGAGCAACTCGATGCCCTACCCGGCCTCAAGGACAAGGCCGAGGCGAACGGTTACCACCGGTGCGAGATCGTCGGCGCCGACGCGGTTTACGCGGTCCTGCCCCATCTCGGTCCCGGTGCACTCGGCGGGCTGACCGTGCCCGACGAATCGATCATCTGCACATGGACGGTCAACCTCGCGTTGGCCACCGACGCGGTCAACCGCGGGGCCGCGCTGCTGCGCGGCCACCGCGTGCAACGCATGGAACGCCACAGTCAGGGCACCACCCTGCACACGACGGGCGGAGAAGTGCGCACCCGCTGGGTCGTCAACGCTGCCGGACTCGGCGCCGACTACATCGACGGACTGTTCGGCTACACGCGGTTCACCGTTACCCCACGCCGGGGTGAGCTCATCGTCTACGACAAGCTGGCTCGGCCTCTGGTGGACAAGATCGTGCTGCCGGTACCCACGTCACGCGGTAAAGGGGTTCTCGTCAGCCCGACCATCTACGGCAACGTCATGCTGGGCCCCACCTCAGAGGATCTCACCGACCGTACGGCCACCGGTACGTCGGAGAGCGGGTTCGAGTTCCTGTTGGAGAAGGGCCGCAAGCTCATGCCGAAGTTGCTCGACGAGGAGGTCACTGCCACATACGCGGGGTTGCGGGCCGCGATCGACCACGGCGACTATCTGATCGAAGCCGATCCGGCACAGAACTACCTGCTGGTCGGCGGGATTCGCTCGACCGGCCTGACCGCGGGCATGGCCATCGCGGAATACGCACGCGATCAGCTGGTTTCGGCCGGGCTCACCCTCACGCCACGCACTCGGCTACCCGAACCACCCAGCATGCCCAATCTTGGGGAGGCGTTCCCCAGGCCGTACCAGCAAGCCGAGATGATCACGGCCGACCCGGCTTACGGCCGCATCGTGTGCTTCTGCGAGCGCGTCACCGAGGGAGAGTTGCGTGACGCGTGCCAGTCCGTCATACCACCGGCAACTCTCGACGGCCTACGGCGGCGTACCCGGGTCATGAACGGCCGCTGCCAGGCATTCTTCTGCGGAGCCGAAGTCCAGTCGGTATTCGAGCGCGAGCAGGTGACTGCCCGATGACCACGTACGACGTCGCCATCGTCGGAGGCGGGCCTGCCGGTCTGACCGCTGCCGCCAACCTCGGACCGTCGCTGAATGTGGTTGTGCTCGAAAGAGAGATCGCCGCGGGCGGTATCCCGCGCCACAGCGATCATCCCGGGTATGGGATGCGCGATATGAAGACCTTCATCAGCGGTCCGGCCTATGCCAGCCGACTGGTACACAATGCAGTCGCCGCCGGGGCGACGATCCGCACCAGCGCCATGGTCACCGGCTGGGCAGGCCCGAGATCATTGGAGATCACCTCTCCACAGGGCCGCGAACGCGTGCATGCCCGGGCCGTCATCCTCGCCACCGGTGCACGGGAACGCCCCCGCCCGGCCCGCATGGTCCCCGGCGACCGACCGTCGGGCGTCTACACCACCGGCCACCTGCAGAACACCGTCCACCTGCGGCATCGCAAGGTCGGCAGCCGCGCCGTGGTCGTCGGTGCCGAGTTGGTCAGCTACTCGGCCGTACTGACCCTCAAGCATGCGGGGTGCCGCACGGTTCTCATGACGACGGAACAGCCGTCACCCGAGTCGTACGCGGTGTTCAACATCGCCGGGCGCAGCCCGCTGCTCGGTGTGGATGTCGCGACCCGCGCCCGCGTGACCCGCATCATCGGCAAGCCGACCGTACAGGGCGTGGAGGTCGAACACATCGCAACCGGTCAGCGCCGAGTGATCGACTGCGACACCGTCGTTTTCACGGGCGACTGGATCCCGGACCACGAGCTGGCGCGGTCAGCCGGGCTCGACATGGACCCGTGCACGCTCGGCCCCGTGGTCGACACCGCACTACGCACCAGCCGCGACGGAGTGTTCGCCATCGGTAACCTGCTGCACCCCGTCGATACCGCAGACATCGCGGCCCTCGACGGGCGGCACGTCGCCGCGCAGGTGCACCGCTACCTTGCGGGAGCGCAGTCGCCCACGGAATCCGTCCGCGTCGAAGCCGCACCGCCGCTGCGCTGGGTCGCGCCGAATCTCCTCCGACCCGGGGATCCGGCGCCTGCGCGCCACCGCCTGCTGCTGTGGACCGATACCCTGGTTCGGGTACCGCGAGTCGTCGCACGGCAAGATGGCAGGGTCGTCGGGCGAAAGACGCTGCCGTGGCCGGCCTCCCCGGGGCGGGTATTCCGCGTGCCGTCGAGCATCCTCGACGGCGCCGATCGGTACGGTGGCCCGATCACCCTGTCACTGCGGTAAATTCGATGTGGAGTTCGGTCAGGCCGCGCAGTAGGAACGTAGGCTCGTATGCGTAGTGACGTTTGCCCGCCGGTCCATGTGCGTCCTCACTGATCGTGATGTCGCGCATGCGGTCCAACAGGCGATGCACGGTGATCACCCCTTCCACACGTGCGAGTGGCGCGCCGGCACACGTGTGGATGCCGCGCCCGAACGCGATGTGTTCGCGCACATTCGGGCGTCCGATGTCGAACTCGTTCGGCTCGGGGAACTTTCGCGGATCGCGGTTGGCGGCGCCGAGGCACAGCATCAGGACCGTGCCGGCCTTGATATGCACGCCGCCGAGCGTCGTGGTCTTGCGCGCGAGCCGGAAGTCGACCTTGGTGGGGCTCTGCGTCCGCAGCGCCTCTTCGATGAACGCCGGTATCAGCTCAGGCTTGTCGCGTAGCAGCTGTTGATACTCGGGGCGATCGCCCAGCGTCTGGACCGCTGCGCTGAGCAGCTTGGTGACGGTTTCCTGGCCCGCCGCGAACAGGAACGTGGCCGGGCGCACGACCTCGAGCAGTTCGGGGGTCGATCCATCGGGGTACGTCGCCGAGGCCATCCCACCGAGGACGTCGTTTCTGGGCTCGCGCCGCCGCTCGGCGATGTAACCGCTGAACTTGTCGTCCAGATACTGAAGTGGGTTGAGTCCCACCGGCTCCCCGTCAAGCGCACCTACCCGGTTTCCTGCGGGCTTCTCCGCGCCGAGCGCGCGGCGGAACTCCGCGCGGTCCTCCTCCGGGACGCCGAGCAGATCGGTGATCGCCAGGGTCGCAAAAGGCTTGGCGTACTCGCTGAGGAACTCACACCTGCCGTTGGCGATGAACTCGTCGAGCTGGCGATCGGCCAGCTGCCACATGTAGTCCTCGTTCTCTTTGAGCCGGCGCGGCGTCAGCAGCCTGCTCAGCAGAGACCGCGCCCGCTCGTGTTCGGGCGGATCCATGACGACCATGTGTTCGAAGATCGGGAACTCGTGACGATGCGCCTCGATCTGCGCGGTGATGTCATCGCCCTCGGGCTCGAACGGCAGCGGCGGGAACGGTCCACCGATCGCGTTGACCGCGGAGAACGAATCGGTGTCCTTGAACGCCGCCATGACCTCCTGATAGCCGGTTACGGCGACGACGCCGTGGTGCGGCTCGGCGAAAACCGGCCCCTGGCTTCGCAGGTAGTCGAAGTACTCGTACGGGTCCTGTGTGATCGCCGGGTCGGAGAAGTAATCCACAGACGCCAGATCGGTCATGCTCAGCGGCCTTTCGTGTGCAGGGTTGAGAATGTGATGGCCTGGCGGGGACAGGCGTCGACGGCGGCTTTCACCTGCCCCCACCGCGATTCGGGTGGCGTCGTATCGGCGGCAGCGACCTCGTCGTCGCCCAGTACGAAGACGTCGGGCGCCAGGTCGACGCACAATGCATGACCTTCGCACAAGCTGCCGTCCACGCGTAGTTCGTGCCGGCTCGTATCTTCGGGCATCGGTCTTCCTCAGACTTCATCGTTTGATCGATTGATCAAACTGCTAGGATGGCTCATGCTTACCAGGTGCTCTCGGGAGCGGTCAAGGGTTCCAAGCCAACCGTCATTTTGTCTGGCCCACAACGCTTCTGGGAGCATCGGCTGATGCCCGCACCACGCGCAGCCAAGGACAAAGATGCGGGTACGCGGCGACGGCTGATCGAGGCGACCGCTCAGGTGATCCGCGACGAGGGCTATGCCGCGGCGACCACCCGGCGCATCGCCGCCGTGGCCGGCGTCAGGTCGGCGTTGGTCTACTACTACTTCGACACCCTCGACGACTTGTTCGTCGCGGTATTGCGAAGCGGCGCCGACGCGGCGCTCACGCGGATGCGCGAGGCCATCGCCGACGAGGACCCACTCCGGGCCTTGTGGGTGCTCAACTCCGACTCGCGCCTGACCGGTCTCAACACCGAGTTCATGGCGATGGCCAACCACCGCAAGGCCATCGGCGCCGAACTCAAGTCCTATTCCGAACGCGTCCGGGACATCGAGACCACCGCCATGGCCATGGTCCTCCGGACACACGGAGTCGACATCGACGAGTATCCGCCCGTCGTGATGTCGATGCTGCTCACCCAGTCGGCGCGCAGCCTCTGCAACGAGGAGGCCGTCGGAGTGACGCAGGGCCACGACGAGTTCCGCGCGTTCATTGAGCGCATGCTGCACCGGTTCGCGACGAAATAGACTGGGCTACTTCAACATACTTCCGGCATCGACCGTGACGGGAAGGCCGGTGACGTAGCGCGCCTCATCGGAGGCGAGGAACAACACCGCGTTGCTGATGTCCACCGGCTCCACCCAGCCGATCGGCAGCACGTGCATGAACTGCGCGGCAACGGCCAGATCGTCGGGTCCCGGGTTTTCCAGGTCGGGACGAAACAGCTTCATGGTGCCCTCATTCATGAACATCGGCGTGTTCACGTTGGTCGGATGCACCGAGTTCACCCGGATCGAATGCTGACCCAGTTCGACGGCAAAACTCCGCATCAGCCCCACCACACCGTGTTTCGCCGCGATGTAGTGGCCGGTGTGCGGGTATGCCTTCAGCCCGCCGACCGAGCTCGTGAGAACGATGGAGCCCCCGCGTCCCGCTGAAAGTAGATGCGGCACCGCGGCTTTCACAGTCTTCCAGACGCCGGACAGGTTGACGCCGATCATGTCGTCCCAGTCCTGCTCGCTGGTTTTGTCCAACGTCTCGCCACCATTGCCGATGCCCGCGTTCGCGACGATGATGTCCAGCCTGCCCAACTGCTCGACCCCGCCGTCGACGGCCGCCTTGAGCGCGTCGAAGTCGCGCACATCCACCTCGGCCGTGACGATCCTTCGGTTCAACGCCTTGACCAGATCGGCCGTCTCCGCGAGATCGGCGGGGGTCGACGGCGGGATCACGCTGTTGCTGCTGATTTGCCGACAGATGTCGACCGCGATGATGTCCGCACCCTCCTGCGCCAGCCGCACGGCGTGACTGCGCCCCTGCCCACGTGCCGCCCCGGTGATGAATGCAACCTTGCCCTCGACGCGCCCTGCCATCGCCAGCCTTTCCATGTTTTGATCGATCGATCAAAGATGTCAGTGCATCGGCCAGCGTGTCAATAGGCTATTTGACCGGTTGATCAATCGACGGAGCGGTGACTATGCGACTGGGCCCCCTCCGCGAGGAGGGGGCCCAGTCTTGTCAACGACGTAAAGTTCTAAAGCCAGGTGTCCTGGGTGGTGGCGGTGAGGAACGCCTCCAGATCGTCACGCCACTGCGCCGGGGTGTTCTTGTCGGGTTCTATGCCGGTGTACTCACCGCGGTAGAACAGCAGTGGCCGGGGCTTACGTTTGGGCACCTCCGACAACGAGTGCACCGCACCGAACACCACGAAGTGATCACCACCGTCATGCACCGAATCGACCTTGCAGTCGATGTGCGCAAGCGCGCCGTCGATCACCGGAGAGCCGAGGTGCGAAGGCTCCCAATCAATTCCGGCGAACTTGTCGGGTTCCTTGGAGCCGAACCGCGCCGAGACGTGCTGCTGCTTCTCATGCAGGATGTTCACACAGAACCGTCCGCTGGCCTCGATGGCCTGCCACGACCGCGACTGCTTGGTCGGGCAGAACAGCACCAGCGGCGGATCAAGCGACAGCGCCGCGAAGGACTGGCACGCGAATCCGACCGGCACCTCGTCATGCACGGTGGTGATGATCGTGATGCCAGTGCAGAACTGGCCGAGCACATTGCGGAATGTGCGTGGATCGATCGGCTCAGGCTGCGTCACTTGAACCCGACGCTGAAGTCATGGCCCCACAGGCTGACTGCCGTCGATTCGCGGGCCACCCAGTCGTTGTCGTCGACTTCGAGTCCCTCACAACCGAATTCGATGTCGAACCCGCCCGGCGTCTTCATGTAAAAGGACAGCATCTTGTCGTTGACGTGGCGGCCCAGCGTCGCCGACATCTTCACCTTGCGGCGCAGCGCACGGTCCAGGCACAGGCCCACGTCGTCGGCCTCGCCCACCTCGACCATGAGATGCACGATGCCGCTTGGCGTCTGGCCCGGCATGAACGCCAGGCTGTGGTGGCGCGGGTTGACACCGAGGAAGCGCAGCCACGCCGGCTCCCCGTCCGCGGGCCGGCCCACCAGCTGAGGCGGCAGCCGCATCGAGTCGCGCAGGTGAAAGCCCAGCACGTCACGGTAGAAGTGCAAGGTTTCGGCGTCGTCCTTGGTGGTCAGCACGACGTGCCCGAGCCCCTGCTCCTCGGTGACGAACTTGTGCCCGTACGGGCTGACGACGCGACGGTGTTCAAGCGCGACACCGTGGAACACCTCAAGGGTGTTGCCGGAGGGATCGTCGAAGACGATCATCTCGTCGACGCGGCGATCGGAAAGTTGTGTGGCCGCCGCTTCTTTGTAGGGGGTGCCATTGGCCTCAAGCCGGGTGCGAATGTCCTGCAGTTCGGCGGCATTCGCGGTTTCCCAGCCCGACTCCAGCAGCCGGTCGTGCTCGCCGGGGACGATCACGAGCCGCGCCGGGAACTCGTCCATCCGCAGGTACAGTGCGCCCTCGGTCTGGCCCTTGCCCTCGACCATGCCGAGCACCTTCAGGCCGTACTCCCGCCAGGCCGCGACGTCGGTGGCCTCGATGCGCAGGTACCCCAGCGACTTAATGCTCATGCGCTAGCCTCCCAGGAAATCGATGGTGAGCTTGTTGAACTCGTCGAACTTCTCCACCTGAGCCCAGTGCCCACACTGCCCGAAAACGTGGAGCTGCACGCGCGGAATCTGCTTGACCGCGACGAGCGCGCCGTCGAGCGGGTTGACCCGGTCCTCACGGCCCCAGATCAACAGCACCGGCTGGCGCAGCTTGTACACCTCGCGCCACATCATGCCGAGCTCGAAATCCGGGCCGGCGAACGACTTACCCATCGCACGCGCCGCGGCCAACGACTCGGGCTGGCTGGCGATCTGGAAGCGCTCCTCGACCAGCTCAGGGGTGACGAGCTTCTGATCGAACACCATGATGCGCAGGAACTTCTCCATGTTCTCGCGCGTCGGGTCGGCCGTGAACTTGCCGAGCAGCTTCACGCCCTCGGTCGGGTCGGGCGCGAACAAGTTGACGCTGAGCCCACCGGGCCCCATCAACACGAGCTTGCCCGCACGGTCCGGATAGTCGAGCGCGAAGCGCACCGCGGTACCGCCGCCCAGCGAATTGCCGAGCAGCGGAATGCGGCCCTGCAGCCCGAGATGGTCGAACAGGCCCAGCAGCGCCTTGGCGCTGTAGCGGTTGTACTGCTCGTGCTCGGTGTGCTTGTCGGAGTGACCGTATCCGGGCTGATCGACCGCGAGCACATGGAAATGCTCGGCCAGCACGGCGACGTTGCGCCCGAAGTTGGACCAGGCCGAAGCACCCGGGCCGCCGCCGTGCAGCAGCACGATCGTCTGCGCTTCCGGGTCACCGGCCTCGTGGTAGTGCAGGCGCATGTCCAGGTCACCCGCGCGGACCTGCGCATACCGCGACGTGGACTCGAATGTGATCTCTTGCTGCTGTGCAGCTTCGGCGGCGAATGAAGTCATGTCAGACCATCGTGTCCGCGGGCGGGAGTCCGAACTCGTTGTTGCCGAAGATCAGGTACGCACGCTCGGGATCGTTGGCGGCATGCACCCTGCCGGCATGCGCATCGCGCCAGAACCGTTGCAGCGGAGCACTGTTGGCGAGTGCGGTGGCGCCGGCCGACTCGAAGAGCCGGTCGATCGAGGCGATCGCGCGGCCGGTGGCACGCACCTGATCCCGACGGGCGCGGGCGCGCAACTCGAACGGGATCTCCTTGCCTTCGGTGAGCAACGCATACTCATCACCGACATTGCCGATCAGCTGACGCCACGCGGCGTCGATGTCGCTGGCGGCCTCGGCAATACGGACCTTGGCGAACGGATCGTCCTTGCCCTTCTCGCCGGCGAACGCCGCGCGCACCCGCTTGCCCTGATGCTCGACATGCGCGTCGTAGGCGCCGTAGGCCATGCCGACGATCGGCGCCGAGATGGTGGTGGGATGCACTGTGCCCCATGGCATCTTGTACACCGGAGCGGTGTTGGTCCGATAGCCACCCGCGGTGCCGTCGTTCATCGACTTGTAGGACAGGAACCGGTGCCGGGGCACGAACACGTCCTTGACGACGACGGTGTTGCTGCCGGTGCCGCGCAGGCCGACCACGTGCCACACGTCGTCGATTGTGTACTCGGTGCGCGGGATCAGGAAGCTGCCGAAATCGACCGGCCTGCCGTCCTTGATCACCGGGCCACCGAGGAACGCCCATGTGGCGTGGTCACAGCCCGAGGACCAGTTCCATGCGCCGTTGACGAGATAACCGTCGCCGGACTCGGTCACCACACCCGCACCCATCGGCGCGTACGAGGAGGACACCCGGACCGTCGGATCCTCGCCCCACACCTCTTCCTGCGCCTGCTGGTCGAACAGCGCCAGATGCCAGTTGTGCACGCCGATGATCGAGCTGACCCAACCGGTCGAGCCACACGCGCTCGCAATACGGCGCACGGCCTCGTAGAAGACCGTCGGATCGCATTGCAGACCGCCCCACTGCTCGGGCTGCAGCAGCTTGAAGAAGCCGACCTCGTCGAGTGCCTTGATGGACTCATCGGGGATCTTGCGCAGATCCTCGGTGGCCTGAGCACGCTCGCGCAGTTGCGGCAACAACTCATCGATGCCGGCCAAGACCGCCTGCACGTCACGCTGTTCAATGGACGTCACTGAATGCCTCCCAAGAATCGCTTAGTCAGAGATTAGAACACGTTACGATTTGTGTCGAGTAGCGTGTTCATACAGCGGCTGGACCTGGGCAAGTAGGTTTTTGTAACCTGTTCTAGTTATGGCCGGATTGACGAGTAGAGAGGGCCACCGCCCGTGACCGATGAGCCACTGGGTAGCCACGTGCTCGAACTGCAGGTGGCTGCGGTCGTCGAAGAGACGTCCGACGCCCGCTCTCTGGTGTTCACCGTGCCCGAGGGTTCGACCATCCCCACCGAGCGGTTGCGCTACTCCCCCGGCCAGTTCCTGACGCTTCGCGTACCCAGCGACCGCACCGGCTCGGTGGCCCGCTGCTACTCGCTGTCGAGTTCCCCGGTCACCGACGACCAACTCACCGTCACGGTCAAGCGCACCGCCGACGGTTACGCGTCGAACTGGCTGTGCGACAACGCGCACGCCGGCATGCGGATGCACGTGCTCGCACCGTCGGGCACGTTCGTGCCGAAGAACCTCGACGCCGATTTCCTGTTGCTCGCCGCGGGCAGCGGCATCACCCCGATGATGGCCATCTGCAAGTCGGCTCTGGCCGAAGGCAGCGGCAACGTCGTGCTGATCTACGCCAACCGCGACGAGAACTCCGTGATCTTCGCGGCCACACTGCGCGACCTGGCTGCCAAGTACCCCGACCGACTGACCGTCATCCACTGGCTGGAGACCGTGCAGGGGCTGCCGAGCGCCGCGGCACTGGCCGGTTTGACCGCACCGTTCGCGGCCCACGACGCGTTCATCTGCGGGCCGGGACCGTTCATGGCCGCAGCCGAGGAGGCGCTGCGCCAGGCAGGCACGGCCGACGAGCGTATTCACATCGAGGTGTTCAAGTCGCTGGAGTCCGACCCGTTCGCCGCGGTGGTGATCGAAGAAGACGAGGACAGCGACCAGGGGCCGGCCACCGCCGTCGTCACCCTGGACGGTACGACGCACGAAATCCGTTGGCCGCGTTCGGCAAAACTGCTCGACGTACTCCTCGACAAAGGGTTCGACGCGCCGTTCTCGTGCCGCGAAGGACACTGCGGTGCGTGCGCCGTGCTGAAGAAGTCGGGCGAGGTCGAGATGGAGATCAACGACGTACTCGAACCCTCCGACCTCGAGGAGGGTTTGATCCTCGGGTGCCAGGCCACCCCGGCGTCGGATTCCGTCGAAGTCACCTACGACGAATAGCGTGCGGGCTAACATTCGCCGGACCGGAGGGAGAGCCGTGAAGAGGATTCTTGGGGTGCTGGCGGTGTCCGCGGCGGCGGCCGCACTCACGGCCCCGGCCGTCGCCGACGCAGCGGTCAACACTGCGGTGACCTCGATACCGACACCAAGCGGCCTCCTGGAAATGCACGCCACGGCCGACTGCGCCGGCGATCGCTGCAGGTTCAACACCCAGGCCAACCTCCTGGGCCCCAACGGCCCCATCGGGCTTCCCGGCGATACGTGGGCCCGGCAGACCATCACGCTGCGCAGCACCGACCGCAGTGTGTGGCAGGAAGCGTCCTACAGCGCACCGTCCGGTTCGCCGCGAGAGCTGCACAAGGGGGCCAACAACAACAACGTGTTGTCGCGGATGCTGAAGGCCACCAACAACGTCGAGATCTCGGTGACGTACTTCGGCGGCGGCGGACTCGAGCGCTTCCGGGTCGACGGCGATTCGCAACCGATCGACTGGCGCACCGGCCAACCTGACCGGGAGGCCGACTTCATCGCGTGCACCCAGATCCAGGTCGTGTCCAGCGGGTGGAACCTCACGACGCCGACGGCCTGCGCCCAGACCAACTTCGGCTGAGCGCAGGCATCGCAGCGTCAGCGCGGCAGGCCCAGCAACCGCTCCCCGGCCAGGGTCAACAGAATCTGCTCGGTGCCGCCGGCGATCGTCAGGCAGCGGGTGTTGAGGAAGTCGTGCACCTCCTGGTTGGCCACCACACCGCCGCCCGCGGACAGCTCCATCCGGAATTCCGACAGCGCTTGCCGGTAGCGCACGCCGATGAGCTTGCGGGCACTGGCCTGCGCACCGGGATCCTGGCCGCCGACCGCGAGCTGTGCGATGCGCTGATCGAGCAGTGAACCCACCTGAGCCGCGAGGATCAGGCTGCCCAGACGATCCTCATCGGCCGGGTCGACATCGATCTCGCTGACGGTACGCAGCAGTTCTTCCATCGGATTGCCAAGTGCCGTACCGCCTGCCATCGCGACGCGTTCGTTGGCCAGCGTGGTGCGCGCCAACCGCCAGCCGTCGTTGACGGTGCCGACCACCATCTCGTCGGGCACGAATACGTCGTCGAAGAACACCTCGTTGAACAGCTCGTCGCCGGTGATCTCGCGCAGCGGCCGGATCACGATGCCCGGCGATTTCATGTCGACGAGGAAATATGTGATGCCCTTATGCTTCGGCGCGTCGGCATCGGTGCGGGCCAAACACACGCCCCAGTGCGCCTTCTGGGCCGCAGAGGTCCACACCTTCTGGCCCGTGAGCTTCCAACCGCCCTCGGCACGAACGGCTTTGGTGCGCAACGCGGCCAGATCGGAGCCCGCGCCCGGCTCGGAGAACAGCTGGCACCAGACCAGGTCACCGCGCAGGGTCGGCGGGACGAACCGGTCGATCTGCTCCGCACTGCCGTGTTCGAGAATCGTGGGCACCGCCCACCAGCCGATGACCAGATCGGGGCGCTCGACCTTCGCCGCGGCGAGCTCCTGGTCGATCAGCAACTGTTCGGCCGGTGATGCGTTGCGGCCGTAGGGCTTCGGCCAATGCGGCGCCTGCAGACCGGATTCCGCGAGCGCGATCTGTCGCTTTTCCACGGGCTGCGCGGCCACCTCGGCGACCGCGGCACTGATCTCGGGACGCAGATCCGCGACCGACTCCAGATCGATCGTCAACTCACGGCGCACACCCTGCCGCGTCAGGCCTGCGACACGGCGCACCCACCGGCGTTGCCCACCCAGGAAGTGCGCGATGCCGTATGCGCGCCGGAGATACAGGTGCGCGTCGTGCTCCCATGTGATGCCGATACCGCCGAGCACCTGAATGCAGTCTTTGGCATTGGCTTTCGCGGCTTCGACACCGGTGGCAGCGGCGACCGCGGCGGCAACCGACAGCTGAGGGTCGTCGGATTCGCCTGCCGCGCGGGCCGCGTCGGCCGCGGCGACCGAGATCTGCTCGGACCGCAACAGCATTTCGGCGCACATGTGCTTGATCGCCTGGAAGCTGCCGATCGGCTTGCCGAACTGCTCGCGGACCTTCGCGTACTCGGTGGCGGTGTGCAACGTCCACCGGGCCAAACCGGCTGCCTCGGCGGCGAACACGGTCGCCGCGGCGTCGTCGAATCGTTGCCGCGACACCGCGAGCACCTCGACGGGCACCGAGTCCAGGACCACGCGGGCCAACGGCACGGAGAAATCGGTGGCCGCGACGTGTTCGACCGCCACCCCCTCGGCGCCGGCGTCGACCAGCAACACCTGGTCTCCGGCCGGCAACAGCAGTACGCCTGCCGCGTCGGCGCCAAGGACATGCTCGACGGTTCCCGACACCCGGCCGGCGGCGACCTCGACCGACGCGGCGAGCGCCGCGCCCGCGGTGCGCTCACCCGACATCAGGGCATCCAGCAGCGCGGCATCGGTGACGAGCAGGGTGGCCAGCGCCGTCGTCGCGACCGGCCCGGGCACCAGGGCCGCAGCGGCTTCGTCGACCATCGCGCACAGATCCTCGACGGTGCCGCCGGCGCCGCCGTGGTCCTCGGGGACGGCGACGCTGAAGATCCCTAGTTCGGCGAGCCCCTGGTACGCCGCCCGCCAGGCTTGCGGATCGTGTTCCATCTCACGTACCGCGGCCACCGTGCCGGCTGCCGCGGCCCAGCTTCTCACCAGCTCGCGGGCGGCAAACTGCTCGTCGGTAATCGTGGCTGACACCGTCAACTCCTAGCCGTAGTGCGAGAAGTCCGTGCTTCCCACTAGAACGTGTTCTAATGGTGACAGTGTTCGACCGTCAAGTCGACCCGAGTTATAGCAGGACACGTCCGTGTCTTAACCGGCCCGGAGGTGAGAAAAAGGAGATCGGCGTGCGTATCGTTTTCGATGAGGTACGCAGTAGAAGGAGTCGCCAACCCCATGGCCGGAGTGTCACAGCCAGCGCGCGACGAGCCAACCGGCTCGGACACGCGACCACGTGAGGTGACGAACGTGTCGGTCCTCGCCGAGTCCGAACTCGGTTCCGAAGCGCAGCGCGAACGCCGCAAGCGCATCCTCGACGCCACGCTGGCCATCGCGTCCAAGGGCGGGTACGAGGCGGTGCAGATGCGCGCCGTCGCCGAGCGCGCCGATGTCGCCGTCGGCACGCTGTACCGCTACTTCCCGTCGAAGGTGCACCTGCTGGTTTCCGCGCTCGGCCGCGAGTTCGAACGCATCGACGCCAAGACCGACCGCGCGTCGCTGGCCGGTGGTACGCCGTATCAGCGGCTGAACTTCATGGTCGGCAAGCTCAACCGGGCGATGCAGCGCAACCCGCTGCTCACCGAGGCCATGACGCGTGCGTTCGTGTTCGCCGACGCGTCGGCAGCCGGTGAGGTCGATCATGTCGGCAAGCTGATGGACTCGATGTTCGCGCGCGCGATGAGCGATGGCGAACCGACCGAGGACCAGTACCACATCGCCAGGGTAATCTCCGACGTGTGGCTGTCCAACCTGTTGGCATGGCTGACCCGGCGCGCCTCGGCGACCGACGTGAGCAAGCGACTCGACCTCGCCGTGCGGCTGCTGATCGGCGCAGAGGACCAACCTAAGATCTAGCGGGTGAGCGACCTACCGGCCGACCTGTTGCAAGTTCTGTCCGAGGCGGCGGGGGCCACGCGGCTTTTGGTCACGTCCGACTTCGACGGCACCCTCGCACCGATCGTCAACAATCCCGGCGACGCGCGCCCCTTGGCCGATGCCGCCGATTCGCTTGTCGCGCTGTCCGAATGTCCCGACACCGCGGCCGCGCTGATCTCCGGCCGGGCGTTGACGGTTCTGCGCGAGTTGTCCGGGATGCCGTCGACCGTGCACCTCGTCGGCAGCCACGGAGCCGAATTCACCTCGGGCTTCACGCATGACATCGATCGCGACCTGCTGGACCGCATCACCGCCGAGCTGAACGCGATCGCCGCCGATCGGCCCGGTGTCACGGTCGAAACCAAACCGGCCAGCGTCGCGCTGCACGTGCGCAACGCCTCGGCCGACGACGCCGATGCCGCCCTCGCGGCGGCGCGTGACGCCTCGACGGCCTGGGCCGCACAACTCACCGAGGGCAAGGCGGTCCTCGAGTTCGCGGTCATCCAGACCGACAAGGGCGAGGCCGTCGACATCCTGCGTGATCAGGAAAACGCCTCGGTAGTGGTGTTTTTCGGTGACGACGTCACCGACGAGAAGGCGTTTCGGCGGATGCGGGACGGCGATGTCGGGGTCAAGGTCGGGCCGGGTGACACGCTGGCGGCGTACCGGGTCCGGACGCCGGACGATGTTGCCGCAGCGCTGAGGTACCTGCTGGAAACCCGCCGCGCACGGTGCTGACCGCCGACCAGCTCGCCGACCGCACGGCCCGGGCGGTCGCTGCCGCGACCGCCGCAGGAACCGAACTCGGGCTCGACATCGACGAACCCCGCGTGCTCTACGACGTGTTCTCCGTCATCGTGCATCTCGCGCCGTCGCCCGTCGTCGCGCGCGTGCCCACGGTCCTGCCGCGTTCGCTCGTCGCAGATCCGGATCGGCAGACGGCACAGCAGAAATCGGAGTTGGCCGTCACGGGTTGGCTCGCCGACCGTGGGCTTCCCGTCGTACCGCCGAGTCCGCTCGTGCCCTGCGAACCCGTTCGGCGCGACGGGTTCTCGATGACGTTCTGGCAGTTGGTCGAGCAGCTCCCGGACGCCGAGCCGGATTGGAACAGCCGGTTGCGACAGACCGCACGACTGCACGCGGCGCTGCGCGACTACGACGGACCGCTCAGCTTCTGGGCGCCGTTCGGCACCTACATCCCCGAGGGCCTTGCCGAGCTACAGGGCCTGCCCGAATTGATCTCCGGCGCCGACCTCGAACGGGCACAGCGGGAGTGGGCCGTCCTCGCGCCGGTGCTGACGTCTCGCGCGGCTTTCGAATCGGCGTTTCCGGGTGTCGATCTTCAGCCGATCCACGGCGACGCGCCGTACTACAACATGATCGCCACGCCCGACGGCGAACTGTGGTCGGACTTCGAACTCGTCACGATCGGCGCGGTCGAATCCGATCTTGCCATGATCGACGCCGAGGGCATCGCCAGTTACGACGCGGCCGCGACCGAGTTGGGGCTGCGTCCGATCGACGAGCGGGTGCTGCGCGTCACGGAGGCCGCGGGACGTCTCGCGACGATCGCGGCCCTCGCGATGGCACCGGAACTGCCCATGCTCACCGAGCATTTGACGCCGGTGATCGACGCCTGGCGGGATACCCCGCCGGTGACCGAACTCTAGGCCGGCTGGCCCGATGTGCGCCCGCGCACGACTTCGGTGTCCAGCACGTCGATCACCGGCAGCCCCGACCGCGGCGGGTTGTGCAGCAACTGTCCAGCGCGGCGGCCCTTTTCGACACTGGACTGCACGACCGTGGTGAGGCCGCGCCGCAACGCCTCCGGCACACCGTCGAATCCGGTGACCGTCATCTGTCCCGGCACGTAGATCCCGCGCGATCGCAGATAATCCATCGCCGACAGCGCCAGTACGTCGGCCGTGCACATCAGCGCGGTGATACGCGGATTGGCTTCCAGCGCCACCTCGGCGGCCGCCCCACCCGATGTCGGCAGATGCTCGTAACTCTCGACGACGGTCAGCGACGCGGGCGCCAAGCCGGCCGCCACCATCGCGTCGTACACACCGTGAATGCGCTCGCGCTGCACGTGGAAGTGCGGGGACAGCACGCGTTCGGGGTCCGCCAGCGCGGGTTTCGGGCTGCCGTGCGGCCAATCTCGACCCAACCGCATCGTCAGCAGACCGATGTCGCGATGGCCGAGCTCGAGCACATACTCGGCCAGTTTCCGCATGCCGCCGCGATCGTCGATGCCGATCCGGGACACCCCGGGCACATCCTTGGGCTGGTCGACGACCACAACGGGCAGATGCCGCTGCCGCACGACAGGCAGATAGGGATCGTCGTCGGAGGCCGAATACACCACGAAACCGTCGACCCCGGCCGACAACACCGCCGCCGAGCCGTCCTCGAAGCTGCGGTTCGGGCCGACCGCCACCAAGAGCAGGCCCTGGCCGGCCTCTTCACATGATTCGGCAAGGCCCGCAACGAAATCGAGCGCGGCCGGATCGCTGAAGGAGTAATTGAGCGGTTCGGTGATCATCAGCCCCACGGCGCCGGCCTTACGGGTGCGCAGCGAACGCGCCACCGGGTCAGGGCCCGGGTAGCCGAGCCGCTTGGCGGCGTCGAAGATCCGCTCACGCAGATCGGCCGAAAGCTGATCCGGCCGGTTGTACGCGTTCGAGATCGTGGTCCGCGAAACCTTCAGTTCGGCCGCCAACGAGGCCAGGGTGGCCCGACGGGGCGGGTCGGGACTCCTGGACATGCTCTCTGAGGCTAGTGGATGGATCCCATCGCCGACCGCGTGGCACGCTGGGCCGCCCACACCGCGAGCCAGAACACGCATGCGATCGTCACGATGACGAAGCTCGGCGGCATGTTGAAGATCGCGGACACCGCGAGCCCCGCCCACACCGAGACCAGGCTGATCCCGGTGGAGATCGCCATCGCCGCCAGGGGTTGGGCGGTGAGCATGATCGCCGTCGCGGCCGGGGTGACCACGAGGGCGAACAGCAGCAGCGTGCCGACGGCCTGCACGGCCATGGTCACCGCGACCCCGAGCAGCGCCATGAACAACACCGACAGCGCCCGCACCGGCACGCCCTTGGCCTCGGCCACCTGAGCAGTGACCGAGGCGAACAGCAACGGGCGATAGACCAGCACAACCGTCGCGGCCAGCAGCACCAGGAGCGCGGTGAACGTCAGCAGCTGCTGGTGGGTGATCGCGAGGAGGTTGCCGAACAGCACGTTGGTCAGCGTCGACGAGTTCTTCGTCGCCAGCGAGTTGAAGAACAAGCCGAAGCCCGTGGCCAGGGCCAGGACGGTTCCCGTGGCCACCTCGCGGTCACCAGCCCGCTTCCCCAGGGCGCCGATCACGAGGGCCCCGCCGATACAGAACACGCCGAGCCCGAGGACGACCGGAAGGCCCAGCAGCGCCGCACCGGTGGCTCCGGGCAGGCCGATGTGGGCAAGCGCGTGTGCGGCGAATGCGGTGTTGCGCACGATGATGAAGTAGCCGATCAAGCCGGCCGCGAGCGCGACGAGCGTGCCGCCGATCAGCGCATTGCGCATGAAGGCCGACGTCAGGATCTGCCACCAGTTGTGCTGATAGCCCAGTGCGAGATTGCTCTGGGCGAGCACGTATGTCGGCATCACCCACCGCTCCTCATGTACATCTGCCCCTGCAACGTGTTGGCCACCTGCACCTTGGTGCCGTACAGGTGGGTCAGCAGATCAGCATCCACCACTTCGTCGATCGCGGCGTGGTGAGCATGCCCGTCGAGCAGATAGATGGCGCTGTCGAGCACCGCGAGCAAGGGGTTGAGGTCGTGGGCGACCACCACGATCGTGATGCCGAGTTCGTTGTTCAGCCGGGCCAGCAGCTGCACGATCTCATGCTGGTTGCGAAGGTCGAGCGCGGCCAGCGGCTCGTCGAGGATGAGGAGCTTGGGATGCCCCACAAGGGCATTCGCCAGCGCGACGCGTTGCCGCTGACCGCCCGACAGCTGCGAGACCCGCATGTCGGCGAACTCCGTGGCCTCGACCCACTCCAACGCTTCGGCGACGCGCTCCTTGTCGGAGCGGGTGGTGCGGCTGAAGCCCCAGCGACGCCCGGTGAGGCCGAGGGTGACCGCGTCGCGGGCACGGATGGCCTCCCCGGCACCGGCGACATAGTCCTGCGGAACGTAGCCGATCAGGTCGTTGCGTTCGCCCGGACGGCTGCCGAGCACGCGCACCGAGCCCGAGGCGACAGGCAACAGCCCGAGCACGACCTGCAGCATCGTCGACTTACCTGATCCGTTAGAGCCGATCAGTGCGACGATCCCGCCTGTCGGAATTTCGAACGTGCCCTCCGACCAGATCAGGCGTCCGCCCCGGACCACGCTGACGTCGTCGAAGACCAGCGCGGGTTCCGATTCAGTGTTACGACTGGACACCAAGGGCCTTGGCGAGCGAGGTGAGTTGGTCCACCTGCCAAGCCTCGAACGAATCGGTTCCCGGCGCCACTGTTTCCGTCACCTCGACGACAGGAACGCCGGCGGCTTCCGCCGCGGACCGGATCTGCTGCGGCACCGAGCCCTCGGTCTGCGTGTTGTAGATCAACACGTCGACGCCCTTGTCGGCCAGCAGGCGCAGGAACGCGTCGAGATCGGCAGGCGACGGGTCGCTTTCGTTGGACGAGGCCACCTGGTAGCCCTCCGGCGTGCGATTGACCAGTCCGACCGCGGCGGCCATGTCGTCGAACACCGCCTCGGTGGCCGCATAGGTCTTGCCGGATGCGTTCGTCTTGATGTCATCGATCAGCTGGTTGTACGGCTTCATCGAGTCGGTGAACGCCGTACGCCGCTGCGCGAAGTAATCCTTTGCGTCCGGCGCCAATTCGCCGAGCTTCGCGGTCACGGCATCGGCGACGGAGGTCACCGCCGCCGGGCTGTACCAGGCGTGGGGGTTGGTCCCCTCGTCGTGGTCGTGTCCCTCTTCCTCATGGCCGTGGTCGTGAGTCTCGCCTTCGTGCGCCCCGGCGCCCTCGATCGCCGCGACGATCGGGGCGTTCGGAGCGGAGCTCTCGGCGAGTTTGGCGGCCCACTCGTCGTAGTGGCCGCCGTTGATCACCACGAGCTGGGCACCCTCGAATTTCGCCGCGTCCGACGGGGACGGCTCGAAGTCGTGCGGGTCGACCGAGGAGCCCGCGAGCACCGTCGTCACCTTCGCGCAGGCCCCGCCGAGCTCCGAAACGATGTCTCCCCATTGGTCGACGCTGACCACCACGTCGACCGGGGTGGTCGGACAGTCGCCGGCCGGCTCGGCCGTCGAGGTTTCGTCGGAGCCGCAGGCGGCGAGTGCAAGAGGCGCGACAAGTACGAGGCCGGCGGCCAGAGTGCGCAGGTTGAGGGGCGACATCACGCCGATAACGATAACCGTTTGCATTATTTGACGCACATCCGCATCATCGTTATTGAAAATCATTGTCAATAAGGAGCGCGATGCCCGACCTGCTGCCCGTCACCGTCCTCTCCGGGTTTCTCGGCGCGGGCAAGACGACCCTGCTCAACCACATCCTCGCCAACCGTGACGGCAAGCGCGTCGCGGTGATCGTCAACGACATGAGCGAGGTCAACATCGACGCCGCCCTCATCGCGGGGCAAGGCCACCTCGACCGCACCGAGGAGAAACTCGTCGAGCTCACGAACGGCTGCATCTGCTGCACCCTGCGCGAGGATCTGGTCGAGGCGGTCAGCGCACTGGCCCGCCAGAACCGGTTCGACCAGCTCGTCATCGAATCGACCGGAATCTCCGAGCCCATGCCCGTCGCGGCAACGTTCAGCTGGGAGTTCGAGGACGGCTTCAGCCTCGGGATGCTCGCCCGGTTGGACACACTCGTGACGGTGGTCGACGCATCGACGTTCCTCACCGAACTGGCGCGCGGTGAGGTGCTCGCCGAACGCGATATGACGGCCGGGCCCGGCGACGCCCGCAGCGTGGCCGACCTGCTGGTCGATCAGGTGGAGTTCGCCGACGTCATCCTGCTCAACAAGACCGATCTGGTGACCGCCGAACGTCTCGGCGCCGTCGAAGCCGTGGTGCGCCGGCTCAATCCCACGGCTCGGCTGCTCCACACCGACCATGGTGTGGTCGCTCTCGACGAGGTGCTCGACACCGGCAGGTTCGATCCGATCGCCGCGGCCGAGGCCCCCGGCTGGGACGAAGAGATCGCCGTCGGCCACACTCCCGAGACCGAGGAATACGGCATCGGGTCGATGACGTTCCGCGCCGATCGCCCATTCCACCCGCACCGCCTGGCCAAGGTGCTCGACAACGTGCGAGGCCTGTTGCGCAGCAAGGGTTTCTGCTGGATCGCGACGCGCCCGTCGATCGCCGCGATCTGGTCGCAGGCCGGCCCCAACCTGGTCATCGAGCCGGCCCAGTTCTGGTCGTCTACCGAGTTCGAACCGAGCCAGGAGATCGTGTTCATCGGAATTCGCATCGACCGTGACCGGCTCGACGCACAGTTGCGGTCAGCGCTGTTGACCGACCCGGAGCTGGCTGCGGGAGAACAGGCCTGGCTGCGATACCCCGATCCGCTACCGGCGTGGAACGTCACGCACAGTCACTCGCATTGAGGCTGCGCAACGCCGAATGGCCACTCTTGACACGGGACTTCGATGTACGCGTGTCAGAAGTGGCCACTCGACGTTGTGACGCTAGTGTTCGTGGCCGACCGCGCCACTGAGCTCGTTCGGCGTCTGCTCCAACGTCACCGACTTCGTCACCTCACCGGATTCGACATCGACGAGATGTAGTTCCTTGGTGGCCGGGTCGGTGACGTAGACGTCGTGGCCCCGGGTGAACACCGTCGGCCGGGGCTGCTGCCAGTCGTTGGGTTCGGTCCACTGCTCGGTCACCGCAATGGTTTTGGTGGTATCCCCGGTATTCGGGTCGATGACGTACAACTTGCCATCGGTGCCGAGGATCAACGCTTCGGCATGTGGCCCGCGCGCCAGCGACCGGAACGAGTAGCTGACCGACTGCGGCAGCGTGACAAGGCGAAGCTGGTTGGTGGTGGTGTCGATGAGCGCGAACTGGTTGGGCCGTTCCAGCTCCGCGTCGGGATCGACCTTGAAGTCGCCGAGCGCCACCGGCGATTCCTCATGCCCACGCAGGTTGCCCACCCTGCCGTACTCACCCGGTGCCGCGATCTTCGTGAAAGCGCGGTCCGAGTACGTCAACACCCCGTTCTCGCAACCGAGTACGACGGTTTCCCCCTCGACGACCGTTTCTCCGTGCAAGCCGGGGCACTCGGTGTTGCGCGCGATCTCAGCCTGTCCGGAATCGAAGGCCACGGCTCCCGTGCGCTCATCGGGGTCTCCCTCACTGCGCACCCAGCTGCCGTCGGACAGCACGACCGCCACCCCGTGATGCGGCTTGGTCGACTTGAGTGTCTGGGTCTCGGGTTTGCCACCCTCCAGCTCGTGGGGGTCGAACACGGTGATGTCGCCCGATCCGTCGGCGAACAACGCGGTGCGCTCCCCGTGCGGTACGACGTGGCCGGGCTCGCTCGCCTCGAACGTGGTGTCGGTCAGTTGGCCTGCCGACGCGTCGAGCACCCGGAAGCCCTGGTCGGTGGACACCAGCACGTGTGCGTCGTCACCGGCCGGGTTGACGCGCAGGAATCCTTCCAACGGGATCGTCGACTTGACCTCCAGGTTGTCACCGTCGAGCACGTACAGGCCACCGTCGTAGGTGACCACAAGCGGCTCGACGATCGGCTCACTGGGCGCGTCGGCGGCGTCGGTTTGGCTGCCGCTTCCGCACCCGGCCAGCGCAGCGGCGAGAAAGAGTCCGCCGACTGCGGCGAGTGGTTTTTGCATCCGTTCTCCTTGATCGGTCAATTCAGTTGTTTGACAATGGTTTCGGTGTTGGCGCGCATCATGCCGAGGTACGTGTCGGCCGGGCTGCCCGGTTCGCTCAGCGATTCGCTGTAGAGCGATACGACGTTGACCTGCATGCCGGCCTGCTCGGCGAGGACTCGCGCCAGGCGGTCGGGCTGCGATGAGTCGACGAAGATCGCCGGTACTCCCGCGGTGCGGATCGCGCCGGCCAGCGACTCCAAATCCGATGCGCTCGGCGACGCGAGCGTGGTGCCGCTGGGGATGACCGCGCCGATCACCGTGAAGCCGAAGCGGTCTGCCAGGTAGCCCAGCACGTGGTGGTTGGTGACGAGCTTGCGCCGCTCGGCGGAAATCGCCGCGAACTGTTCGGTCATCGAGTCCGACAGCACGGTGAGTTCGTCGCGGTACCGCGCCGCGTTGGCGGTGATTGCCGCACCGTCGATTCCGAGCAGCTCCGCCACGCGGTCGGCTATTGCATCGACCGCAAGCACCATGCGCTGCGGATCGGTCCAGAAATGTGGGTCGGGGCCGCTGTGTTCGGATTCCGAGAACTGCAGCGGTTCGACGTGTTCACCGACCGCCAACGTGGGGACACCGTTCTCGGCTGCCGCGTCGACATGGCGCTGCATGGACTCTTCGAGGCCAAGGCCGTTGTAGACGATCAGATCCGAACTGTTGAGCTGAGCCGCGTCCGCCGCCGACAGGCTTGAGGAATGCGGATCGGCGTTGGGCTTCATCAGCACTTTCACGTCGGCAGCTTCTCCGACGACCTGCCGTACGACATCCCCGAGAATGGTTGTGGTGACGGCGATATCCGGACGCCCGCCCGCTGAGTCCGGCGTGCTGCAGGCACCCAGCAGGAACGCGAACAGACATATCGCGACCGTCATCCATCGCCGGATCATCGCCCGGTCTCCACCATGAATCCCGGCGCGATGGACGTTTTCAAAGTTCGCGCCAACCGGAGCCCGTCACCGTAATCGACCTCGTAGACCGCCCGCGCCGCGGCATCGTTGATGTATGCCCGGTCGGCGTCGACCTCGATCACCGGGGTGGGCCCAGCGGATCGCACCGGGCCACTGAAAAGCGGGACAGTTGCCGTTTGCGTACCGGTTTTCGTATCGAACTGGCGCAGTTCACCGTCGGCGGTGAGCACCAGGACCGAAGCTCCCGAGACCGCGTTGGCCGCGATCGCACCGGGCACCCGCACCGAAGCCCAGGCACCGCGCCGCCCGTCGAGCACCCACACCTCGTCCGCGGTCACGGCGGCCAAGGTGCTGCCACCGTACCGGTACGACAACCGACCGAGTTTCGTTGCAGGACGCGCATTTCCGAACGGCATCGGGTCGGCCGTCAGTTTCCCGGCTCGTTTCGCGATCCGCACCGCGCCGTCGGCGCAGCCGAAGACCAGCGCGCCGCCGACCATCGAGGCGCCCGTGGCGTCGGGACACTGCCCGAGGGGCTGCGCCGTGCCGTCGGCACCCACGGCACTGATGACACCGGCACGGGTCACCGTCACGAGTTCCTCTCCGAGCGGAGCGATCTCGGCAACATCACGCAGCGGGCCGAACCCGTCGACCGTGGTCACCCGATGCTCACCGAGTGCGTCGCGATCGAGCACGTCTACGGTGCCGTCGTCCCGGCGCAGCACGGTAAGGGTGCGCTGACCGACGGCATCGGCGAACCGGCCGTCGAGGTGACCGGCGAGACCTGCCGGTTCGACGTAGTAGTGCGAATGGTCGCCGTGGTCGAACGTCCACGAACCGCCGTCGACGACGGTGGTCGCGTCCACACCGCGCAGGTAGGCGAACCGTCCGTCGCCGCTGATGCCGTCGGTCCTGCCGAACTCGCCCAGTGAGGTCTCGGTCTCCTCGGCGGCGTCGAACACCACGGTGGCGCCGGTGTCCGGTTCGACCAACACCAGCCGCGTCACCGGATCCTTGCTCTCTTGGGCGTCGATTCCGGTGTCGTCGTGCGCCGCCGAAGTCGTTGACGCACTCGGGGTTTCCGGTGATCCGCAACCGGCGAGCAGCAGGACGCCCATCATCAGCGCCAGGATCGCCCTCATGCCGTCACCCGCTGAAAGACCGCTGCGGCGATCACCGAGCAGAAGAACATTCCGACCGCGACGGCGGCGATGCTGGCCCCGCCCGCGGTGGCGGCGTGCCAGGACACCAGCAGGCCGACCCACACCGACACCACACCGATGCCGGCGGCCAGCACCATGATCCGGCCGATCGAGTGGGCCCACAGCGTCGCCGCTGCCGGCGGGGCCACCAGCAGACCCAGCACCAGCAGCGTGCCGACGACGTGGAACGACGCGACGATCGCGACGGCGATCAGGACGGTGAGCGCGATTGCGGCGAGCCGTGGGTTGAGCCGCAGGGTGGCGGCCTTGCGGACGTCGAACGTCGCCGCGACGAAGGCCCGACGTCCGACGAATGCGACCGCGGCGATGAAGGCCAGTGCAGCGCCGAGCACCGCGATGTCACGTGGCCGCACACCCAGCACATCACCGAACAGGAAGGCGGTCAGGTCAACGGCGTACGTGCTGGAGTGTGACACCACGATGACGCCGACGGCCAGCATGCCGACCAGCAGCAGACCGATGCTGGTGTCCGAGGAGAACCTGGACGAACGGCTCAGCGCCGCAACACCGTAAGCCATGGCGAGCGCGGCGATCAACGCGCCGACGAACAGATTGCCGCCGACCGCCGAGGCCAGCGCCACACCCGGGAGCATCCCGTGCGACATCGCGTCGCCGAGGAACACCGAGCCGCGCAACACGACCCACGTGCCGACGATCGCACACATCAACGCCACCGCGGACCCCGCGATCGCCGCACGCACGACGACCTCGGAGCCGAACGGTGCACCCAACCAGTTCAGCACGGCTAAACTCTTATCATCAATGAAAACCATTTTCAACAAGGAGTTGGCTTGCATCCCATCCGGCTGAACCGAGTGACGTTCGGCTACAACCGAACTCAGGTGTTCACCGATCTCACGGTCGAGTTCGCCGGCGGCGCAACCACCGCCATCGCCGGGCCCAACGGATCCGGCAAATCCACGTTGCTGGGCCTGATCGCCGGATTGCTGCGTCCCCAACACGGCTCGGTCGACCTGGCCGGGGCCGATGACATCGCGTTGGCCGTGCAGCGCGACCAAGTCGCACAGACGTTTCCCATCACGGTCGGCGAGGTGGTCGCGATGGGCCGCTGGCGCAGGCTCGGCCTGCTGCGCCGCCCGACGCGGGCCGATCGCGACATCGTCGACTACTGGATCGACGAGCTGGCACTCGATGGGCTTCGCCACCGCAGGCTGGGCGAGTTGTCCGGCGGGCAGCGTCAGCGCACGCTGCTCGCCCAGGCGTTCGCCCAGCAAGCACCCATGCTGCTGCTCGACGAACCCACCGCGGGCCTCGATGCCGACAGCGCCGAAACGGTCTACCGCCACCTTCAGCGGCTGGCCGCGTCGGGCACCACCGTCGTCGCCGCGACACACGATCCGGATGCGCACGCCCGCTTCGACCACCAGATCGACCTGACCGCGTTCGCGGCGGCGATAGGCTCAGGCTGTGCTTCGACATGCCTTCAGCCCCGCCGAACGGCAGGCCGTCTACCGGGCCATAACCGAGCGCCGTGACATGCGCCGATTCGTGCCCGACAGCACGGTTCCCGCCGACGTCCTCGGCCGGTTGCTGCAGGCCGCGCATGCCGCGCCGAGTGTCGGCCTGATGCAGCCGTGGCGGTTCATCCGCGTCACCGACGCCGCGCTGCGCACCAAGATCCACGCGCTCGTCGACGAGGAACGCGCCCACACCGCGGAGGCGCTCGGCCCGCGCGGTGAGGAGTTCCTGGCGCTCAAGGTCGAGGGCATCCTCGACTGCGCGGAACTGTTCGTCGTCGCACTCGGTGAGGGTCGGGAGCGCCACGTCTTCGGCCGCCGCACGCTGCCGCAGATGGATCTTGCCTCGGTGTCGTGCGCGATCCAGAACATGTGGCTGGCGGCGCGCGCCGAAGGGCTCGGCATGGGGTGGGTGTCGATATTCGAGCCACGCCCGCTCGCGCATCTGCTGGACATGCCCGATGGCGCCGAGCCGGTCGCGATCCTGTGCCTCGGCCCGGTCCCGGAGTTCCCGGACCGTCCGGTGCTGGAGATCGAGCACTGGACCGTCGGCCGGCCATTGCCCGAGTTCGTATCCGAGAACGGCTGGCCGGGCTGATGACCACCGTCGACCTCAACGCCGATCTCGGCGAGAGCTTCGGGGTGTGGCAGCTCGGCGACGACGAGGCCATGCTGGGCGTGGTGACGAGCGCCAACGTCGCGTGCGGTTTCCATGCCGGAGACCCGGCGCTGTTGTTGCGCACCTGCCGGACCGCAGCACAGCGTGGCGTGGCCGTGGGTGCGCAGGTCAGCTACCGCGACCTGGCCGGATTCGGCAGGCGCTTCATCGACATCACACCCGAGGATCTGACCGCCGACGTCATCTACCAGATCGGCGCCTTGCAGGCGATTGCACATGCCGCCGGTACGACCGTGGCCTACGTGAAACCGCATGGGGCGCTGTACAACACGATCGTCAGCCATCGCGAGCAGGCCGCCGCGGTCGCGGCCGCGGTGGCGGCGGTCGATGCGGGGCTGCCGGTGCTCGGCCTGTCGAGTTCGGTGTTCTTTGCCGAGGCATCCGCTCGCGGCCTGCGCACGGTTCCCGAGGCCTTCGCCGACCGGGCCTACCGGCCCGACGGCACCCTGGTGTCACGCCGCGAACCGGGATCCGTCCTACACGATCCCGCCGAGATCGCCGAACGCGTCAGCAGCATGGTGATGTCGGGCCAGGTGACCGCGATCGACGGGACCACCATTCCGATCACCACGGAATCCATTTGCGTACACGGCGATTCGCCGGGTGCGGTGCAGATCGCGACGACCGTGCGGGAGCGGCTTGTCGCAGACGGGATTGAGTTGGCTGCGTTCACTCACGTTGGTTCGTAGCGGGTTGCCGGATCCTCGGCAGCGTGGACGACCGCCGCGAGCACGATGCGAGCCAGATGATCGTCGACGAGGCGGTACTTCACTTCCCGCCCGACACGTTCACCGGCTACCACTCTGGCCGCCTTGAGAATGCGCAAATGCTGGCTCACAAGTGACTGCGGGGTGTGCAGTGCGTCGACGAGCTCATGGACACAGCGGGGAGAACCGTTCAGTTGCAACACAATCGCAATCCGGACCGGTGCCGATATGACGCGAAGTAGATCGCCCGCCGCGTTGAGAACGGCGACCGGCGGCTGCAGCGGAGGGTCCGGTTGCGCACACACTGTCGTCTCGACGCCCGCACCTCCTCGCCGTCAACCGCACCTCGTCACTGCGCCAAGTTACCGCGCAGCGTGACGCTTGTCGACAATCATTTTCAATAAGGTGGCGGATGTCAATTCAGCGCGATGGCGCTCTCGGTATCCGACGGCGTGTCACGACATCTCGGACACACTCCGTAAAGGTCGAAATAGTGCGTGACGTCCGTGTATTCGGACCGTCGGCCGAGCTGGCTCGTGTGCTCCTCGAATGCCGGCGCCGTGAAACCCACCGCCCGCCCGCACCGGCGACACACCAGATAATGGCGATGTTCGCTCGTCGTGCGCAATCGGTAGAGAACCTCTCCCTCTTCGGCGCGCTGCGTCTCGGCGATCTCATCATCGACAAGGGATCGCAGGATGCGATACACCGTCGTCAGCCCGATCGGCAGCGACCGGTGCTGGCGTAACTCGCGGTGGATCTGCTGTGCGCTGCGGAAGTTCTCGCTGCTACCGAGCACGTCCAGGAGCTCACGTCGATTTCCCGTCCACCGTCGACGGCTCGGTGATCCGGCGTGCGCAGCACCGACCGAGTCCGTCACGCTTCGTTGTCCTCGTCGGCGAACTCGCCCGGCACCGACGGCGACACGCCCGCCCGCTCATGCGCGGAGCTACCCTCCAACACCCGCTCGGCCTGAAAAACCGCGAGCGCCACCAGCTCCCGTGCCCGATCGTCGACGAGCTGATAGAACATGCGCGTCCCATCCTGACGTACTCCCACAATTCGCCCCCACCTCAGTTTCGCCAGATGCTGCGATGTGGTCGTCGGCGTCTTTCCCACGATCTCGGCAAGTCGATTCACCGACAGTTCGCCATGGTCGCGCAACGCGAGGATGATCCTGATCCGCGTCGGGTCCGACAGCAACCGAAACACCTCAGTGGCCAGATCCACATACGCACTCTCGGGCCCAAAGCTGCATGTCTTCTTATCTTCGGACATACGAAGATATTAAGGCAGTAACCTGCCGTTGCCAAGCATCTGCGCGGCGCGGCCAAGACAGCGTTTGCCGATGAGGCAAACCGCCTTGCGCGTGGGTCCGGCGGTCATGAGCATGGACTCATGCAAGGGAATGTGAACCGAACCGCCACACCGGATTACGACCCGGCCGGTGATCCGCAGGAGTTCTGGGAAACCGTCTATGGAAACACCGGCCAGTCGTGGAGTGGTCGGGTCAACCCGTACCTCACCGAGCTGGCATCGACCCTGTCGGCGGGACGTGCCCTGGACCTGGGCTGTGGCCAAGGCGGCGACTCGATATGGCTCGCCCAGCGGGGCTGGCAAGTCGTCGCGGTCGACGTCGCCTCCCGCGCCCTCGAACTCGCCGCACACCGCGCGCGGGAACTTCACGTCGACGGTCTGATCGACTTTCAGCGCCATGACCTCAGCGAGAGCTTCCCGGCAGGCACGTTCGACCTCGTGTCGGCGCAGTATCTCCATTCCCCGGTGCGGCTGCAACGCCCGCAGATCCTGCGGCGTGCCACCGAGGCCGTCGCTCCGGGCGGAATTCTGCTGATCGTCGACCATGGCTCGGCGGCACCGTGGTCATGGGATATCCCCGAGCATCGGTTCTTGTCACCCGATGAGGTTCTGGACTCGCTGAAACTCGATGACGGACTGTGGGACCGGCTGCGCGTGGCCGCGATCGAGAAGGAGGCCACCGGCCCGCAAGGGCAGGTCGCTACGGTGACAGACCACGTGATCGCCCTTCGCCGCCGTCTGACTCAGCCGCGGTCAACTCATACCGGATGAGGCGAGCACTGTTGGCCACCACCGCAACCGAGGACGCGTTGTGGAGTACCGCGGCGAGCACCGGCGACAGCGCGCCGGCAGCCCCTACGGCCAGGCCGATGGCGTTCACCGCGATGGACATCGCATAGTTCTGCTGGATCACATCCACGGCACGGCCCCCGAGGTCGCGCACGTCGAGCAGCCGTCGTAGATCGTCGCTCGCCAGCGCGACATCAGCGGTTTCGACTGCGACGTCGGTGCCGCCAAGACCCATCGCGATACCGATGTCGGCTGCTGCGAGCGCCGGTGCGTCGTTCACACCATCGCCGATGACTGCGACGGTGTGCCCCTCGTCGTGAAGCTCGCGTACCACTGCGAGCTTGTCCTCTGGCATCACCTCGGCACGCCACTCGGTGATCCCGAGTTCCTCGGCGACGGCGGCCGCTGCGTCCGGGTGATCTCCAGTCAACATCACCATGCGGCGCACGCCCGTCGCACGCAGGGCATTCAACACCTCGAAAGCCTCTGGCCTGACTTCATCTCGAAGGCTGATGAGGCCGATCAGCTTGCCGTCGACCGCGAGCAGCAGCGGCGTCTCCGCACGCTTGCGCAGCTTGTCCACCCATTCCGAGGCACGCTTGGTCACCCGCACTTTTTCCTTACTCAGCAGCGACGGACTTCCCAGCAGAAGTGTTCGACCGTCGGCCCTGGTGCGCATTCCCAACCCCACGAGGACTTCGCACTCCTCGTGCGGCGGTATCACGATGTGGCGTTCCTGCGTCGACCGGATCACCGCCTCGGCCAGCGGATGACGAGCGTGGATCTCCGAGCTGGCGGCATAGGCCAGAACTTGCTCGGGCTCCCAATCCTTGTGGAAGGCAACGACGTTGGTGACAATCGGACGGCCGATCGTCAACGTGCCCGTCTTGTCGAACACCACCGCGTCAACCCGGCCTGCTTGCTCCAGATGCGAACCGCCCTTGATCAGGATGCCGCGGCGCGCGCCATTGCCGATCGCGGCACTGATCGCCGTCGGTGTCGCCAGCCCCACGGCGCACGGGCAGGCCACCAGCAGCATCGTCATCGCCCGCCGCACATCCCGGGTCACGACGAGTGTCGCGGCCGAAAGCAGGAACGAGGCAGGGACGAAGCGTCGCGAGAAGTTCTCGCCGACCGTCTGGATGGGTGCACGATCCTGTTGCGCCTCTTCAACGCGGGTGATGATCCGGCCGATCGTCGTGTGCCGCCCCACCGCTTCTGCCCTGACCACGAGCTCGCCACGAACCACGACCGACCCGGCGAACACCTTGCTACCGGCCGTCACTGCGACCGGTAGGTTCTCCCCGGTGATCGCAGACTGGTCGACGATCGCCTCGCCTTGACTGACCACACCGTCGACCGCGAGCGCCACTTGCTCGTGGACGACCACCTCATCGCCGATGCGCACAGTGTCGACGCCGACCTCGACCTCGGTCCCATCGGACATCCGCAGCCATACCGTGTCCTGCGTGCCCTGCAGCAGGTTGGCGATGGCGCGACGGGTTCGCCGCAACGTCAGGTCCTGAAGGTATTCGCCGATGTTGAGCAACCACAGAACCGTGAGTGCCACGACGTTTTCCCGCAGCACCAAGCTGGCCACGGTCGCCGCCGACACCAGCACATCGGTTCCGGCGGCGCGGCGACCGGCGAGAGTGCGCAACGCCCCACGCAGGAACGGATAGCCGGTGACTATGGTTGCCCCGGTGGCGAAGGTGCGGCTGGTCGGCCCGAGCAGCGGGGGACGCGCGAACCCGTAACGGCGAATACCCAGTAATGCCAAGGCGATAGCACCGATCGCCATCCGGACGATGTCGGCGTTGTGGACGTCGGCGGAGCGCGGCGTACGCACGGGCACCAGGTGTCGCGCCACCTCGGCAGCCGTCGTGATGGCAGACAGCACCGCGTCACGATCGCAGCGCTTCGGCGAGTACCACACCACCACCGATGCGGTGCGCGGAAAGGCGTGTACCGCACGCACGCCCGCTACCTGGTCGACGGCGTCCTCGACCGCAACCGCCCGCACCGCATCGCCGCGCAACCACGGAGCGCGCACGCGCATCCGGCCCGCGGCATCGGACACCACCGTGAGGCTCGCCACGGGCTCAGTGGTCGTGCGAATGTCCGGCGTCACCCACGGCGGGCGGCGGCACTTCCTCGCCGATCCGTTCTCGCGCCTCAGCCATCACATCGGCAACCTTCAACCGAGCGGACTCCGCTCCTTCTTCGGCCTTGCGTGCTCCACGCAACGCCCATGCGGTCGTCGTCACCGCCGCTTCACGAACGGGCGCTTTCGCGACCGCTTTACGAAGTCCCTCATACGCAGCGACCCCGACTGCACCGGTTACCACTGTCGTCGCGGCCTTTGCCAGCAAGCCATGCCACACCATTCGCCAAGCCTAACGCCAATTAGTGAAAATGATTGTCGACTGCCTGCCGCGGCGCGGGCCGATTCCCAAACGCCCCTGGCATCATGGCCGCGTGGCCATGGACTCGGCGGTATCGCGCTTGCGGCCGAGTTCTATGCAGATACTCGTCGTCGGGATCATCGCGCTCGCGCTCGCCGGTAGCACGCTGCGCGCGTTCGTGGAAGGTACGCCGGATGTGGCGACCGCCGCGACGGTGTTCTGCGGCGTGTTCGTCCAGGCGCTGCCGTTCCTGGCCCTCGGTGTGGTGATCAGCGGACTGATCGCGGTGTTCGTGACGCCGGACCGGCTGGCCCGCTGGCTGCCCGAGCGCACCGGTGCGGCGATCCTGGCGGCCGGTCTCGGCGGCGCCGCCCTACCGGGCTGCGAATGCGGTTCGGTGCCGGTGGCGCGCAGGCTGTTCGGCGAAGGCGGTGTGGGGGCGGCGGCACTGACGTTCATGCTCGCCGCACCGGCGATCAATCCGGTGGTGCTGGTGGCGACGGCCGTCGCCTTCCCCGGCCATCCGCAGCTCGTGGCCGCCCGGTGTGCGGCATCGTTGCTCACCGCACTGATCATGGGCGCGGCCTGGGCCCGGTTCGGCAGGCCGGAATGGATTACGCGCCAGCTGCCGAAACTCCATGACGGCGACGGCCCACGCTGGGCGGTGTTCACCGAGGCCGCCAGGCACGACTTCCTGTCCGCATGCTCGTA
The DNA here is from genome assembly GCF_002101965.1 of Mycolicibacterium wolinskyi. Classification (GTDB taxonomy): domain Bacteria; phylum Actinomycetota; class Actinomycetes; order Mycobacteriales; family Mycobacteriaceae; genus Mycobacterium; species Mycobacterium wolinskyi. The sequence goes on along the minus strand of NZ_LQQA01000006.1, from coordinate 369,508 downwards.
TCTGGTGGTCGGGGCGGCTGCCGCCGCGGCGCTGCACGTGCTGGTCCCCGCCTGGGTGTACGAGCACCTGGCCGGCCAGATCGTGCTCGGGGTGATCACCATGGCCGTCCTGGCCGTGGTGCTCGCGCTCTGCTCCGAGGCCGACGCGTTCGTGGCGGCGAGCCTGACGATGCTGCCGCTGCTGCCCCGCCTGGTGTTCCTGGTCGTCGGGCCTGCCGTCGACGTCAAGCTGTTCGCGATGCAGGCCGGGATGTTCGGCCGCGCGTTCGCGATTCGCTTCGCGCCCGCGACCTTCGTCGTGGCCACGCTGGTGGCCACGGCGGTCGGGCTGATCGTGCTGGGGCCGCAGTGAGCCGCGAGACCGAGAACGCGCTCCTGTTGCTGATCGGGGTCAGCACCGCGATCATCGCCGCCACCGGCGCGTACACGCGCTACGTCAAACCCTCGCTGCTGCCCTACCTGGTGGCCACCGCGGTGCTGCTGATCGCACTGGCGCTCGCGGCGATCGTGCGCGACATCCGGGGGCACGCCGATTCCCATGACCATCAGCACCGGCCCGGTGTCGCATGGCTGCTGCTCATCCCGATCGCCCTGCTGGCCTTCGTGGTACCGCCGGCGATCCGCCCGGACGCCGCCTCGGTGACCGAGGTGTCGACCGATGTGCTGCGCAGGCCGTTTCCGCCGCTGCCGGACGGAGCGGCGCCGGAAGTGTCACTGCCAGACGTGCTGATTCGGGTGGCGCAGGACACCGCAGGCACACTCGATGACCGCACGATCACCGTGACGGGGTTCACGATGCGCGACGGCGATCGCACCGATCTCGCCCGCGTGGTGATCATCTGCTGTGCAGCTGACGCGCAACTCGCCCGCATCCGGCTGTCGGGACCCGCAGCGGCCGACGTGGCGAGCTACCCCGAGAACACCTGGATCCGGGTCGAAGGAAAAGTGCCTGCCGGACAGAGCGATTCGAGTGGCCGCACGATACCCACGATGACGGTGCAGCGGGTGTCACGCACCGATCCGCCACCCCACCCGTACGCCTATTGACGTCCTGCCAGCGCACAGTCCCGGCAGTGAGTTCCACCCGGCACCCGGTAGTACAGACAGCAACTGCGGCGGCGAAACGTCAGGCCGGTCAGCTCCCCGGTGCCCCGCAGAACGCCCATGTCCAACAACGATTCCGTCAGCGCCACCACCCGGTCACGCAATTCCGGCCGCGCACGGGTCAATTCGTCTGCGGCCGCGACCAACGCGGCTGCGGCGTTGCCGTGCAGGAGCCGAGGTGCCATCTTGACGCGCATGCCCGCGGCGAGCGGCTCCAGATGGTCTTCGACGACGATCCGGTACAGCCGGTTCGGCAGCGCATCGTCGAGGCAAGCGGATTCACCGAACGCGTCGGGCAATCTGAGCTCGGTTCCGGTACCGGACCGTTGGAGATGTGTGAGATCGGGCAGGACGCCATAGCCCAGCGTGCAGGCGAGCAAGGGTGACCACAGCCGTGAGGCATGGCTGAACTGCACAAGAGACGCGCCGATGCGAAGATCCGTCGTCCCACAGCGTTCGGCGGTCGCCCGGATGAGGTCGACGCAGCCGTCTGAGTAGCATTGCCGGACCGGTACCCAGCCGTCGGAATCACCACCCACGACGATCCCGAAAAAGCCGCCGAATGTGGCGATCTCAGCGAGGATCTCGTCGACGTTCACGGTGCGGGGATCCTCGGCAGAACCGTGACCCGCGGCATACCCATGGTGTCATCGATCTGAGCGTCGACGCCGTACACCGCGGCGAGCAGGTCGACCGTGAGCACCTCGCGCGGCGTGCCAACCGCGACCATCTGCCCGCGATCGAGCACGCAGATCCGGTCGCAGTAGGCCGCAGCGAGATTGAGGTCGTGCAGCGCGGCGATCACGGTGGCCCCGGTCTCGCGCATCAAGTGCAGGGCGTCGTGCTGATGCCGTAGGTCAAGGTGATTGGTGGGTTCGTCGAGCACGATCACGTCGGTACGTTGGGCCAGGGCCCGCGCGATCAGCGCGCGCTGCTTCTGACCACCGGACAACTGATTGAACGGCGCGTGACCGAGTTCGGCGATGTCGAGGGCCGCGAGAGCCGACTCGATGATGTCGCGGTCGGAGGCGTTGTCGCCCTCGAACGACCGCTTGTACGGTGTGCGCCCCATCGCCACGACGTCGAACACCGTCAACTCGAAATCGCCTGCGATATCTTGCAGCACGGCCGCGACCCGCTGCGCCGCACGCTTGCCCGGGAGCCGCCACACATCGTCGCCGTCGACGAGAATCTGCCCCGCAGTGGGTCGCTGGGCCCGGTACAGCGTTCGCAGCAGGGTGGTCTTGCCCGCGCCGTTGGGCCCTACGACCGCCACCATCTCGCCCGGGGCGACGTCGAGCGAAACGTCGCGCACCAACGCCTTTCCGCGCATCGTCACCGACACCGATTGGATCGAGCACCGCGCCGTCATGCCGGCGCCTTGCGCCGCATCAGCCACAGGAAGAACGGCCCGCCGACCAGGGCGGTGAGAATACCGACGGGAAGCTCCTCTGGCGTGGCCACGGTTCGCGCGACGATGTCGCACGCCACGAGGAACGTGGCACCCAGCAGTGCGGCCGCAGGCAGGGCGCGGCGGTGGTCGGCGCCGACCAGCAGGCGCACGACGTGCGGCATGATCAACCCGACGAAGCCGATCGTGCCGCTCACCGCGACCATGGCGCCGACCATGAGCGCGACGACGACGAACATCGCGCCGCGGAACCGGTGCACGTCGAGGCCGAGCGAGGCCGCGGCCTCCTCGCCCGTGTAGAGCAGGTTCAGTGACCTGGTGACCGCCAAAAGGACGACCACACCAAGGAATACGACCACGGCGGGCACCCAGACCATCGACCAGGTGGCACCGCCGAGTCCGCCCAGCATCCAGCGCACCGCGGCCTGTGCCTTGTGCGGGTCGTCGGACGTGACGATGAGCAGGCTCGCCAGCGCGGACAGCACCTCGGCCACCGCGACGCCCGCCAGGATCAACCGCACCGTAGTCATCCGACCGCCGGATCGGGCCAGGAAGTACACCGCGACAAGCGCGGCCAGCGCACCACCGAACGCCGCGAGCGGAAGCGTGACGATCTGCAGGGCTCCCACACCGAGCACCAGCACGACGACCGCACCGACCGATGCGCCGGAGGACACCCCGAGCAACATCGGATCGGCAAGTGGATTGCGCACCACCGCCTGCAGCGTCATGCCGCATGCCGCGAGGCCCGCGCCGATCACCGCGGCCAGCACCACGCGCGGCAACCTGGCGTCCAGCACGATCGATTCGCGCACTGCCGGCCAGGACTGCTCGGCCAGTCCCGGATGAATGGCATGCGCGACGATCGCCCACACCTCGCCCGGCGCGATGGGCACCGACCCGACTACGACACCCGCGGTCATCGCAGCCGCCAACATCACCGCGAGCGCCATCAGGACCAACCCGTACGGAATTCCGCGACGGCCGGCAAGGCTCACTAAAACCGCTCCGGATGCAGTTGCGTGGCAAGGGCTTCCACTGCACGGGCAATCCGCACACCCACCACCACCGACGACAGCGGAAGCACGGCGAACCGCTCGTCGCGGATCGCCGGGACATGCTGCAGCAGAGGGTGGCCCATCAGGAACTTCTTCTTCTGCTCGACGGGCTGATCGCCGTAGTCGTAGATCAGGATGACATCGGGCGACCGCTCGGCGAACTGCTCGAAGGACACATCGGCCCACACCTTCGGGACATCGGAGAACAGGTTCACGCCACCGGCGGCCGTGATCATCTCGTTGCCGATCCCCTTGCCGCCGGACGTGAACACCGTCGCCTCACCACTGTCGTAGACGGCTACCTTGACGGGCGCGGCTCCCCGCACTTTCGACTCGGCCCGTTCGAGGTCGCGGTGCAACTGGTCGACCTGCTCCTCGGCGCGGTCGCTGATTCCGAAAATCCGCCCGATGCCACGAAGTTCGGCGTCCACCGTGGACATCGTCGCGGGTTCGGACGAGCAGTCCTCGATGTTGAGGTAGGTGTCGATTCCCACATCGGCGAGCCGCTGTCGGGCGCGGCCCTCCTTCTCGTCGAAGGCACTGTCCCACCCGCCGTACACGAAATCGGGCTCGACCGCCAGCAGTGCCTCATAGGACGGATACTCCTCGGCGAGCACCGGCACGCTGTCGTAGGCGGCCTGATACTCCGGCAGGATCCGGTCGTCCAGATAGGACGTGCCAACCATCGACTTCTCCAGGCCGAGGGCCAGCAGCGTCTCGATCGCATGTTGATTGAGGGCGACCGCGCGGGTCGGCGGCCGATCGTAGGTCGTGGTGACGCCGCAGTTGTCCAGTGTCACCGGGAATCCCGGCGGAGTGCCGGCTGTGGACTGCGTTGCGGAGTTACCGGCACATCCCGACGCCAAGAGCAACGACGCCATCACGACGACCATCCAACGACCGGTCATGGGCTCTCCCATCCTCTCTGGGGAGATCCGCCCCAGTGCTTGCGAGGTGGCGACTGCGGGGTGTGTCTGGCTCTCGCCGGTCAGCGCGCTGACCGAGCGATCACAGTGGCGGGACCGCGCCGGATTCACACCGGCTTCCACGATCCGCAGTCGCCTATCGGTGTCGATAGTAGGTCAGCGGGTGCCCGCCACCGGCAGCAGTGCCATCTCCCTGGCGTTCTTGATCGCCGTCGCAACCTGTCGCTGCTGCTGTGGGGTGAGTCCGGTGACCCGACGCGAGCGGATCTTTCCCCGCTCACTGATGAAGGTCCGCAGCAGTTGGACGTCTTTGTAGTCGACGTGTGTGACGCCGAGAGCCTTGAGCTGATTGCGCCTCGGCTTCTTGAGTTCAATTGCGGGCGTGCGCTTTCGCGGAGTCTTCTTCGCCATTTACCAGCTCGACTTCCGCACGCCGGGCAGCTCGCCGCGATGCGCGAGCTCCCTGACCCGAACCCGGGAGAGCCCGAACTTGCGCAGGTGCCCGCGCGGCCTGCCGTCCACGGAGTCGCGGTTGCGCAACCGCACCGGACTTGAGTCACGCGGAAGTCGTTGCAACGCCGAAACCGCCGCGGCCCGTTGTTCTCTCGTGCTCGCCGGATTCCGGATGATCTCCTTGAGCTCGGCCCGCCGTTCGGCGTAGCGCTCGACGAGCTTGCGCCGCTGCTCGTTCTTGACGATCTTGGACACCTTGGCCATCAGCGCTCCTCGCGGAAGTCGACGTGCTTGCGAATCACCGGGTCGTACTTCTTCAGCACGATGCGGTCCGGATCGTTGCGCCGGTTCTTGCGCGTCACGTAGGTGTAGCCGGTTCCCGCAGTGGATCTCAGCTTCACGATCGGCCGAATATCGGTGCGCGCCATCAGATCTTCTCCCCTCGACTGCGCAGCCGGGCTACGACTGCCTCGATGCCGTCGCGGTCGATCACCTTGATCCCTTTGGCGCTGACCCGCAACCGCACCCGGCGCCCCTCACTCGGCAGGTAATAGGTCTTGTTCTGGATGTTCGGGTTCCAGCGCCTGCTACTCCGCTTGTGTGAGTGCGACACCGTGTTGCCGAAGCCGGGCGATCGCCCGGTGACTTGGCAGTGGGCCGACATTGAATCTCCTTCGTCTCGAGGTACCGTTGCTTAAGCATAATGATAATCGTTTTCAATAGTTAATCGGGAGGCCAGGTGAGAACGCCTGTTGTGCTGGTGGCAGGCCAGGGCGACACCGACCGCGTCGTCGAGCAGTTGAGCCGCAAGCCGGGAACCGTGCTGGTTCGCCACACCTACGACGGCCAGGTGGTGCTACGGACGGTGGGCACCGCGGCCGACACGTCGGACTGGCCGCTTGAGCTGGCCCACGGCTGCGTGTCCTGCACGGTGCGCGACGACCTGCTCGTGCTCCTCCGCCGCCTGCACCGGCGCAGCGACGTCGCTCGTATCGTCGTGCAACTGATGCCGTGGCTCGAGCCGGAGCCGGTGTGTTGGGCAATCGACAACATCCACGTGTGCGTCGGCCCCGGCTACATCGACGGACCGGCCGCGCGCGACGTGAGTAACGAGGCGGTCGTCAGCTGTGTCGACACCTCGGCGTGGCTGCATCAGGCGGTCGGGGAGGACGAACTCGATGACGGCCGCACGGCCGCACAGGTGGTGGTAGGCCAAGCCGAGTTCGCCGACGTACTGGTGCTCACCGAACCGGAGGCGACCACGCTGGCGGTGCTGCGCCGGCTGGCACCGCGGGCCCGCATCACGGTCGGATGCGACCGCGTCGAGATGGCGCTCGCGCATCTCGAACCCGACAGCCGGCGTGGCCGCGCCGCCTCTCCCCACGATCCACTGCTGGCCGGCGAGCCCCCGCTCGACCGCGACGGCGAGGTCGGGATCGTCGAATTCACCGCAAGACGGCCGTTTCATCCGCTGCGGCTGCACGCGGCCATCGACCTGCTGCTCGACGGCGTCGTGCGCACGCGTGGCCGAGCCTGGCTCGCGAACCGGCCCACCGACGTCATGTGGATCGAATCCGCAGGCGGTGGAATGCATTTCAGCAACGCCGGGAAGTGGCTGGCGGCAATGGATTCCAGCGAGCGCGCCTACGTCGACCCCGAACGGCGGGCGATGGCCGCCATCGACTGGGACGACCGGTTCGGCGACCGTCACGTATCCCTGACGGTCCTGATCTGTGGGGCCCGGCCCGGCGACATCGTCGACGCGTTACGCGGCGCCCTGCTGACCGACGACGAACTCGGCAGGCCCGGCGAGTGGGCGCACTACCCCGACCCGTTCGGGGACTGGCACGAGGACCCGTGCGACGACCAACCCGGAGCCGGCGAGACCGCCGCACCGGGCCGCCATCAAGGAGAACAGCAATGAAACAAGGAATCCACCCCGACTACCACCCCGTCGTGTTCCAGGACGCGGCCACCGGCAAGCAGTTCCTCACCCGGTCGACCGCGACCAGCACGCGCACCGTGGAATGGCCCACGCCCCAGGGTGTACAGACGCTGCCGTTGATCGTCGTCGACGTCACGAGCGACTCGCATCCGTTCTGGACCGGCTCGGCACGGCATATCGACTCCGCCGGGCAGGTGGAGAAGTTCCGCAGGCGTTACGGATAGGCGCCTCTATGGTGGGGCCATGCGGCTCAAACCCGGCAGGCCCGACCTGGCGTCCTACGCACGGTTTTTCGACGCGCCGGCGGCGGCCCCGCAATCCCCGGTCACGGTCACCTGGGCCGGCGTCACCACGCTGCTGGTGGACGACGGATCGAGTGCCATCCTGACCGACGGATTCTTCTCGCGCCCGGCACTGTTGCGGGTGGGCCTCGGGAAAGTCGCGCCGTCACTGCCCCGCATCGACGGCTGCCTGGCCCGGCTGGGTGTGCAGCGCCTGGCCGCCGTGTTGCCGGTGCACACCCACTTCGACCATGCGATGGATTCGGCAGTGGTCGCCGCACACACCGGTGCACAGCTCGTAGGCGGAGCGTCGGCCGCACAGGTGGGTCGCGGGGGTGGCCTGCCCGACGACAGACTCGTCACCGTGACCCCCGGCGAACCGGTTTCGCTCGGCGCCTACGACGTGACGCTCTGCGAGTCGGAACACTGTCCGCCCGACCGGTTTCCCGGCGTCATCTCCGAGCCGGTGGTGCCGCCGGTGAAAGCCTCGGCATACAAATGCGGCGAGGCCTGGTCGACGCTGATCCACCACCGTGACACCGGCAGGCGCCTGCTGATCGTGGGCAGTGCCGGCGCCGTCGCGGGCGCGCTGACCGGCCGGCGTGCCGACGTCGTCTATCTCGGCGTGGGCCAGCTGGGCCTGCAGCCCGAGCACTATCTGCACGACTACTGGACCGAAACCGTCCGGGCCGTCGGCGCGCGGCGCGTCGTCCTCATCCACTGGGACGACTTCTTCCGGCCACTGCACAAGCCGCTGCGCGCGCTGCCGTACGCCGGTGACGATCTGGACGTCTCGATGCGCGTTCTGACGCGGCTGGCCGAACAGGACGGCGTCGCACTGCACCTGCCCACACTGTGGGAGGCGAGCGATCCGTGGGCGTTCAGCTGACCCGGTGATACGCCGGCGGCAGCGGCATACCCAGCTCGGCCATCACCGATCGGAGCCGAGTCGGGTAGTCGGTGATGATGCCGTCGACCCCCAACGCGATCTGCGCGCGCATCGTCTCGACGTCGTTGACGGTCCACGGAATCACCCGCAACCCCAAGCCATGTGCCCGGTCCACGAACGCCCGATCGGTGACCAGGCGGTAGTTCGGCGACAGCACGTTGGCGCCCACCACCATGGCGCCTGCGATGGGATCGCCGACCACGGCGGGATTCACCCCGGCCAGCCAGGGCGAATCGGGGACCCACGTGGTCTCGTCCCACAGGGCGACCCGGGGAATCGACGGCTCGGCCCGCTGCACGAGCGGCAGCGTGCGCCAGTCGAAACTCTGGATGTCGACCTTGTCCACCTTGCCCGCGGCGCGCACCGCGGCCAAGATGACGTCGACGAATTCCTCTGGGCCGGCCGATGTTTCGGGTTTGTCGGCCTCGATCTTCGTTTCGATGTTGAAACGGACGTCGGCCCGGTAGGCGTCGGTCAGCGCGAACACCTCGGGCAGGGTGGCGATTTTGTTGCCGCGCACCACTTCAGCGTCCGGGTAGCCGGACAGCAGTTTGCCGCAATCGAGTGTGCGGACCTGCTCAATCGTGAGATCGTGCACCAATTTGCCGACATAGGGGTACATGGGGTCGCCGGGCATCGCGGGCGCGGTGTCAGAACATTTGGCCGCGTCGATCACCGGGTCATGCCACACCAGTGGCTGGTGGTCCTTGGTGAGCACGATGTCGAGTTCAAGGGTGCTGACACCCAGCTCGAGTGACTTCGCGAACGCCCGCAACGATTCCTCGGTCGTCTCACCGCGACCGCCCCGGTGCGACTGCAGGTCGAACCCGTCGGGCGCGGCGACGGCCCGCGGAACAGACTGGAAGGTGGCGGCCAGTGCGAACAGCATGAGTAACGAGGCGGCCCTACGCATGGTTGACCACGCTATCCACCGGAACCGGTACCTTCAGGACCGCACGGGGCGACCGTGCGAATAGTCACCGAATGTTCGACTGGCCGAAAGGAACTGCCACGTGATTCTGGCGGTGGTGCTGTTGGCCGTAGTTCTGGTGTTCGCGCTGGCTCGACCCGAAGGCTGGCCGGAGGCCGCGGTGGCGGTCCCGGCGGCGGGCCTGTTGATCCTGGTCGGCTCGATCACGGTCGAGCAGGCCACCGACGAGGTGACCCGGCTGCTGCCGGTCGTCGGATTCCTCGCAGCCGTTCTGGTGCTCGCGCACATCTGTGACCGGGAGGGGCTGTTCCACGCCGCGGGAACGCTCATGACCCGCACGAGTGCGGACAGCCCACGCCGGCTCATGGCGATGGTGTTCCTGATCGCCGCCGCGACCACCGCCGCGCTGAGCCTCGACGCGACGGCCGTGCTGCTCACACCGGTTGTGCTCGCGAGCGCACGCGCGATGTCGGTCCCGTCGCGGCCACACGCCTACGTCACCGCACACTTGGCGAACACCGCGTCCCTGGTGTTTCCGGTGTCCAATCTGACCAACCTGCTGGCGTTCACGACCGCGGGCATCTCGTTCATCCAGTTCACCGCGGTCATGTCGCTGCCGTGGCTGGCGGCCCTTGCCGTCGAGTTCGTGATCCTGCGTTGGTTTTTCGCTCGTGAACTGAGCCTCACGCAGCCTGCCACGGCGCCGCCCGCGCCCGAGCTGCCGGTGTTCGTGCTCGTCGTGCTCGCGGCCACGCTGGCCGGTTTCGTCGGCACCTCGCTGCTCGGCCACTCCCCCGCGTGGGCGGCGCTCGCCGGTGCGGTCGTGCTGGGGACACGCAGCCTGCTCAGCGGCCGCAGCACCGTCACCGGAATCGTGCGCGCGGTCAACCTGCCGTTCCTGGCGTTCGTGCTGTGCCTCGGCATCGTCGTCGACGCGGTCATGCTGCACGGCCTCGACGAGGTGATGCGAGATGTGCTGCCTGTCGGCAACTCGCTTCCCGCCCTGCTCGGGTTGGCCGCCATCGCCGCGGTGCTGTCCAACGCCGTCAACAACCTGCCCGCGGTCCTCGTGTTGCTACCACTGGTCGCGGCGTCCGGCCCTGGCGCGATCCTCGCCGTGCTCATCGGGGTGAACATCGGGCCGAACCTCACCTACGTCGGGTCCCTGGCGAATCTGCTGTGGCGCGACGTGGTGCACCGCAACGGATTGCGCGCCCCGTTCACCGAATTCAGCTTCGTCGGGTTGTGCACGGTTCCACTGACGCTGGTGGCGGCGGTACTCGGCTTGTGGGCGGGGCTGCGAATATTCGGCGTCTAGCCGACGCTGTTCACTTGGCCGTGCCGCACCGTTCGTGTTGACCGGGTAGCACGGCGCAGGTGACCGACAACTCCGGCGTGAGCAGACGAACGATCGGCGCACCGCGCGTGAGCGGTCTGCATCTGCAATACGGCGCGGACGCCGCGTCCGAGGTGGTGGTGTCCTGGCACACCGACACGGCGGTCGGAAAGCCGCGGGTCATGTTCGGCACCCCGAGCGACGGCCTTGGCGAAACCGCCGAGGCTGAGACCGTCACCTACCGCGACGCACAGTCCGGCATCGAGATCCGCGTCCACCATGCCCGGCTCACCGGCCTCCTGCCCGACACCGACTACGTCTATGCGGCCGTGCACGACGGCGCCAGTCCCGAACTGGGCACGGTGCGTACGGCGCCACGCGGCCGGGCTGCACTGCGCTTCACCAGCTTCGGCGATCAGTCGACGCCCACGCTGGACGCCATGGTCGCCGATGCGTTCGGCAGCGACAGCCTCGGATCGCCTGCGGCCGGGGACATCACCAGCGCTGTCGAGCGTATGCGGCCGTTGTTCAATCTCGTCAACGGAGATCTGTGCTACGCCAACCTGTCCGGCGACCGCGTCCGGACGTGGTCCAACTGGTTCGAGAACAACTCGCGCTCGGCGCGTTACCGGCCGTGGATGCCTGCGGCAGGCAATCACGAGAACGAGCTCGGCAACGGGCCGATCGGCTACAGCGCGTATCAGACCTACTTCGCGCTGCCCGATTCCGGGGCCGACGCCGAACTGCGCGGCATGTGGTACGCGTTCACCGCGGGCGCGGTACGGGTGATCAGCCTCAACAATGACGACGTGTGCTACCAGGACGGTGGCAACTCCTACGTCCACGGATATTCCGGAGGCGCGCAAAGACGTTGGCTGGAGCGCGAATTGGAGCGAAGCAGCGGAGACCCCGACATCGACTGGATCGTCGTATGCATGCACCAGACGGCGGTGTCGACCGCGGACCGTACCAACGGCGCCGACCTCGGCATCCGCGAGAACTGGCTGCCGCTGTTCGACCGCTACGGCGTCGACCTGGTGGTGTGCGGCCATGAACATCACTACGAGCGCTCACATCCGATCCGGGGCACGCTCCCGACCGACACGTTGACCCCGATACCGGTCGAACCCGGCGGTGGCACAGTACATCTCGTGATTGGTGGCGGCGGTACCTCGATACCGTCGAACCGCATGTTCTTCGCCGAACCGCGCTGCCGCGTGCTCACCGGGGTCGAGGCGCCAGACCCCGCGCTGAAGAAACGCAAACCGCGATATGTCGAGGAATCCGCACCGTGGTCGGCGTTCCGCGACCTCGACAACGCCTACGGGTTCGTCATGTTCGATGTCGATCCTGGCGTGCCGGGCGGTGAGACGTCGATCGAGGCAACGTATTTCGCGGTGACCGGTCTGTTCGGTGAGACGACGCCGGTGGATCGTTTCACCCTGCGCAAGCCGCGCAAGGCCTGATCTCAGCTGCGGCGCTGACGCGCGATCTCGGCGAGCACCACGCCCGCGGCCACCGAGGCGTTGAGCGACTCGGTCGGCCCGGCCATCGGGATCGACACCACCGCGTCGCAGTTCTCCCGGACCAGGCGCGAGAGTCCCTTGCCCTCGGAGCCGACCACCACGACCATCGGGCCCGTGCCGTCGAGTTCGTCGAGCGTGGTGTCCCCACCGGCGTCCAGCCCGACGATCTGCAGACCGGCGTCGGCCCAGCTCTTCAGGGTCCGGGTGAGATTCGTGGCGCGCGCCACCGGCGTGCGGGCCGCGGCGCCCGCGCTCGTGCGCCAGGCCACCGCGGTCACCGAAGCCGAGCGGCGCTGCGGGATCACCACACCGTGCCCGCCGAAGGCGGCCACCGAACGCACGATCGCACCGAGGTTGCGCGGATCGGAGATGTTGTCGAGCGCCACCAGAAGTGCGGGGGTGGCGTCGGCCTCGGCCGCCGAGAGCAGATCCTCGGGGTGGGCGTAGTTGTACGGCGGCACCTGCAGCCCGAGCCCCTGATGCAGCGCGTTCGAGCTCATCCGGTCCAGATCGGTGCGCGGCACCTCAAGAATCGAGATGCCGCGGTCTGCGGCGATCTGAACGGCTTCGGTGACCCGCTCGTCGGCGTCGGTGCCCAGCGCGACGTACAACGCGGTGGCCGGGACCTTCGCCCGTAGACACTCGAGCACCGGGTTGCGGCCGAGCACCAACTCGGTGTCATCGGTCTTGCGGGGCCTGCCCTGCTGTTGGCGCGCCGCCTTGGCCGCCTTCTTCGCGGCCGGATGGTTCGGCCGCATGTGCGCAGGCGGCGTCGCGCCGCGGCCTTCGAGCCCACGCCGACGTACGCCGCCGGATCCGACCGGCGGGCCTTTCTTCGTTCCCGATTTACGAATCGCGCCGCGGCGCTGTGAATTTCCGGCCATTACTTGGTATCCCGATCGAGTAGGGCCCACTGCGGGCCGTCGGCGGTGTCGGTGACCTCGATGCCGGCCTCTTTCAGGCGGTCCCGGATCGCGTCGGCAGCCGCCCAGTCACGGTTGGCGCGCGCTTCGGTCCGGCTCGCGAGAGCCCACTGCACGAGGACGTCGACGGCGGCCAGCGCGGCCGAGGTCTCGTCGCGCGACTCCCAGCGTTCGTCGAGTGGATCGCAGCCCAGGATGCCCATCATGGACCGGATCGCGGTGGCCTGCGCCATCGCGCCGTCGTGATCGCCCGCGTCGAGCGCCCGGTTGCCCTCGGCCCGCGCGGCGTGCACCTCGGCGAGCGCGATCGGCACCGAGAGGTCGTCGTTGAGCGCCGCCGCGAACTTCGGCGTCCAGTCACCCACCGAGATGCTGCCGACCCGGTTGCGCACCCGGTGGAGGAAATCTTCGATGCCGGTGTAAGCCTTGACCGCATCCTGCAGCGCGGTCTCGGAGAACTCCAGCATGGACCGGTAGTGCGCACTGCCCAGGTAGTACCGCAGCTCGGCGGCCCGGACGCGTTGCAGCACAGCGGGTATCGCGAGCACATTGCCCAGCGACTTGCTCATCTTCTCGCCGCCCATGGTCACCCAGCCGTTGTGCAGCCAGTACCGCGCGAACCCGTCACCGGCCGCGTGGGCCTGGGCGATCTCGTTCTCGTGGTGCGGGAAGACCAGGTCCATGCCGCCGGCGTGGATGTCGAACTCGGCGCCCAGGTAGGCCTCGCACATCGCGACACATTCCGTGTGCCAGCCGGGACGGCCGCGGCCCCACGGGGTCGGCCAGGACGGCTCACCGGGTTTGGCGCCCTTCCACAGCGTGAAGTCGCGCTGATCCCGCTTGCCGGTCGCGACGCCTTCACCCTGGTGCACGTCGTCGATCCGGTGTCCGGACAGTTCGCCGTAATCGGGCAGGCTGAGCACGTCGAAGTACACGTCGCCGCCCGCGGCGTAGGCGTGGCCCTTGTCGATGAGTCGTTCGATGAGCTCGACCATCTGGGTGATGTGCCCGGTGGCGCGGGGCTCAGCCGACGGTGGCAGCACCCCCAGCGCCTCGTAGGCGGCTGTGAAGGCGCGTTCGTAGGTCGCGGCCCACTCCCACCACGGACGGCCCGCATCGGCGGCCTTGTTGAGAATCTTGTCGTCGATGTCGGTGACGTTGCGGATGAACGCGACGTCGTAGCCGTTGGCGGTCAGCCAGCGGCGCAGCACATCGAAGGCGACGCCGCTACGGACGTGACCGATATGCGGCAGACCCTGCACGGTCGCGCCGCACAGGTAGATCGAGGCGTGCCCTGGCCGCAACGGCACGAAATCACGTACGGCACCCGTCATGGTGTCGTAGAGACGTAGGTCGGTGTCGGTCACTCTGGCCGACCGTTCGCTCCGCTCACGACGGGCCAGCTTACCGGGCTATTCAGCGGGAATTACCAAAGCGGTCGCGATGGCGGCCAATCCTTCGCCCCGACCGGTCAACCCGAGACCGTCGGTGGTGGTCGCCGACACCGAGACCGGCGCGCCCACCAACTCCGAAAGCACGCGCTGCGCCTCCTCGCGGCGCGGCCCGATCTTCGGCCGGTTGCCGATGACCTGAACCGCGGCGTTGCCGACGCGGTAGCCGGCCGACTGGAGCAATCCGTGCACGTGCCGCAGCATGTCGGCGCCGCTGACGCCATGCCATTCCGGGCGCCCGGTGCCGAACACCGTGCCGAGATCGCCGAGCCCGGCCGCGCTCAGCAAGGCGTCACACAGGGCGTGCGCGGCGACATCGCCGTCGGAATGGCCCGCGCAGCCGTCGGCGTCGTCGAAGTGCAGGCACAGCAGCCAGCACGGCCGGCCCGCCTCGATCGGATGGACGTCGGTTCCCAGCCCGACCCTCGGCAGCATCACGTGTCGCGGGCCAGCACTGCTTCGGCGAGCAGCAGGTCCATCGGAGTGGTGATCTTGAAGGCGAGCGGGTCCCCGTCCACGATTTGCACGGGTGTACCGATCTGCTCGACGAGGGAGGCGTCGTCGGTCACGCCGCCCGCGCCCGCCCGCCCGTAGGCGCGGCGCAGCACGTCGGCGTGGAAGCCCTGCGGTGTCTGTATGGCACGCAAACCGGCGCGTTCCGGCGTGCCCAGCACCGCACCGTTGGCGTCGACCGCTTTGATGGTGTCGGCCAGCGGCAAGCCGGGAACCACCGCCGCATGCCCGTCCCGCAGCGCCTGCACGACGCGGGCGATCAGGGCGGGCGGCGTCAACGCTCTCGCGGCGTCATGCACCAGGATGAATTCGGCCTCGCCGGCGGCTTCCAGCGCGAGCCCAACGGACGCGGTCCGGTCGGCACCGCCCGCGACGATCTCGGCGTCGCCGCCGAACACGAGCTTCGACTCGTCGGTGAGTGCGGGCGGTACCGCAACCACGACCCGATCGATCACCCCGGAAGCACGAAGCCCCGCAAGGGCGTGCTCCAGCAGGGGCGACCCCCCCAATTTGACGAATGCTTTCGGTCGCCCCGCGCCGAGCCGCTCACCAGAGCCGGCAGCCGGGACGACGGCAACCGTTGCCACAGCGTGTCAGGACGCTGCGGCCAGAACCTCGTCGAGGATGGTCTCCGCCTTGGCGTCATCGGTGTTCTCGGCCAGCGCGAGCTCGCCGACGAGAATCTGCCGGGCCTTGGCCAGCATGCGCTTCTCACCGGCGGACAGGCCGCGCTCCTGATCACGACGCCACAGGTCGCGGACGACCTCAGCAACCTTGTTCACGTCGCCCGAGGCCAGCTTCTCAAGGTTGGCCTTGTAGCGGCGCGACCAGTTGGTCGGCTCTTCGGTGTGCGGCGCACGCAGCACCTGGAAAACCTTGTCGAGGCCTTCCTGGCCCACGACGTCACGAACACCGACATACTCCGCATTCTCTGCGGGTACTCGAACGGTCAGATCCCCCTGGGCGACCTTGAGGACGAGATATTCCTTCTGCTCGCCTTTGATAGTCCGGGTTTCGATCGCCTCGATCAACGCAGCACCGTGGTGTGGATAGACGACGGTGTCTCCGACCTTAAAAATCATCTGATTCGAGCCCCTTTCGCTACTCCATGCTAACACGGGCCTCGATCACACGCGGACCAACGGCGCAGGTCAGGGGCACTGCAGGTGAAGAGTAGGGGTTGACATGGTGACGAAACCGTGCAACCGCACCACCCCCGCCGGGCCCGAAAGAGACCGGCGCGCAAACTCGTTCCGAACATGTTCGACCGCAGATCGGGCCCTCCATCAAGCCCTCGTATTCCGCCTATCACCCCCACCTACTACTCTGCATAGTCGAAGATGGGCGACCCAGTTCAGGAGGCTTGAGTGAACCGCTTGACATTCCGCGCCTCGGCCGGTTTGGCCGCGTGCGGCCTGGCCGCCGCCGTGGCACTCACCGCATGTGGTGCCGGGCAGGTCTCCCAGACAGCCACGCAGGAGCCCGCGGTCAACGGCGTCAACGCCCAGGCCGGTGAGGTCTCGCTGCGTAACGTGCACCTGCGCGCGCCGCAGCAGGGTGACTACGTCGAGCCGGGCTCGGCGGTCGAGCTGCTGTTCGTGGCGGTCAACGACTCGCCCGAAGCCGACAACAAGCTGGTGTCGATCACGTCGGATGTCGGTGACGTGACCCTCTCGGGCGACAGCACGGTCCCGGCGAGCGGTGTGCTCCTGGTCGGCGAACCCGACGGGCAGCTCGCTCCGGTCGAGGAGGCCGAGTCCGCCGACGCCGTCACGGCCGAGGTTTCGCTCACGAAGCCGATCACCAACGGTCTGCTCTACGACTTCACGTTCAACTTCGAGAACGGTAAAACCACTGTCGCCGTGCCGATCTCGGCGGGCAACGAGCCGCGCCGCGACCAGACCGGCGAGACGCAGGAAGCCGAAGGCGGCGAGGCGGGCGGCCACCACTAGGCCGCACCGGGTGTCCTGACCGGAAGTGTCGGTGCCAGCCGATACTGTCACTGCGTGGCCGGTTCGAAAGTACGTTCGCAGTACCGCTGCTCGGAGTGCCAGCACGTCACGCCCAAGTGGGTCGGCCGCTGCTCCAACTGCGGCACCTGGGGAACCGTCGACGAGGTAGCCGTGCTGTCCTCGGTCGGCGGTTCGGTCCGGCGGTCGGTCGCCCCGAACTCTCCCGCCGTCCCGATCACGTCCATCGATCCCGGCGTCACCCGGCACTACTCCACCGGTGTCAGCGAACTCGACCGCGTGCTCGGCGGCGGGCTCGTCGCGGGCTCGGTCACGCTGTTGGCGGGCGATCCGGGGGTCGGTAAATCCACGCTGCTGCTCGAGGTCGCCAATCGTTGGGCGCACACCGGCAGGCGCGCGCTCTATCTGTCCGGCGAGGAGTCGGCGGGCCAGATCCGGCTGCGCGCCGAGCGCACCCACTGCACCCACGACAACGTTTATCTGGCCGGCGAATCCGACCTGCAGATCGCGCTCGGCCACATCGACGAGGTCCGGCCCAGCCTGGTGGTGGTCGACTCGGTACAGACCATGTCCACCACCGAGGCCGACGGGGTGACGGGCGGGGTCACGCAGGTGCGTGCGGTGACGACGGCGCTAACGGCCTACGCCAAGATGGCCACCGGAGATCCGGCGGTGGCCATGATCCTGGTCGGCCATGTCACCAAGGACGGCGCGATAGCCGGTCCCCGGTCGCTTGAGCATCTGGTCGACGTCGTACTCCACTTCGAGGGCGACCACACGTCGAGCCTGCGAATGGTGCGCGGGGTCAAGAACCGCTTCGGCGCGGCCGACGAGGTCGGGTGTTTTCAGTTGCACGACAACGGGATCGAGTGCGTCAGCGATCCGTCGGGACTGTTCTTGGACCAGCGGACCGCGCCCGTCCCCGGAACGGCGGTGACCGTGACACTGGACGGCAAGCGCCCCATGATCGGCGAGGTGCAGGCGCTCGTGGCGGCGCCGGCCGGCCCGCCGCGCCGCGCGGTCAGCGGTATCGACTCGGCGCGCGCGGCGATGATCGGCGCGGTGCTGCAAACCCGGTGTGGTTTGCCGATCGGTGGCAACGACCTCTACCTGTCCACCGTCGGCGGTATGCGGCTCACCGATGCGTCGGCGGATCTGGCGGTGGCCTTGGCCATCGGGTCGGCCTACCTCGGCATCGCCCTTCCGATGAACGCGGTGGCGATCGGCGAGGTCGGACTGGCAGGCGATCTGCGCCGCGTCACCGGCATGGAACGCCGGCTCACCGAGGCCGCCCGGCTGGGCTTCAACGTCGCCGTGGTGCCGCCCGGAATTAACTCCGTACCCAAGGGGCTGCGGGCCATCACGGTCGACAACATCAGGGCGGCGTTGCGGGCGCTCAAGGACATCGGAGAGGATGGCGCCAAATAGCGGCCGACAATAGGAGGGCAGATGGCCGTGAAGTCCGGCGGCAGAACCGGGCGCAACGTCGTGCACCTGGCCCGGCCGACGTTGCGCGAAACGCTCGGCCGGCTCGCCCCTGGCACGCCGCTGCGCGATGGGCTCGAACGCATCCTGCGCGGTAAGACCGGCGCACTGATCGTGCTGGGCTATGACGACAGTGTCGAGGCCATCTGCGACGGCGGCTTCGTCCTCGACGTGCGCTACGCCCCCACCCGGCTGCGTGAGCTGTCGAAGATGGACGGCGCGGTCGTACTGTCCAGTGACGGCAGCCGCATCGTGCGGGCCAACGTCCAGCTCGTGCCCGATCCGTCGATCCCGACCGACGAGTCCGGCACGCGGCACCGCTCGGCCGAGCGCACGGCCATCCAGACCGGCTATCCGGTGATCTCGGTGAGCCACTCGATGAGCATCGTGACGGTGTACGTGGCGGGCGAACGCCACGTGGTGCCGGATTCGGCGACCATCCTGTCGCGGGCCAACCAAACCATCGCGACCCTGGAACGCTACAAGGGCCGCCTCGACGAGGTGAGCCGGCAGCTCTCGACCGCCGAGATCGAGGACTTCGTGACGCTGCGCGACGTCATGACGGTGGTGCAGCGGCTGGAGATGGTGCGGCGGATCAGCCTCGAGATCGACGCCGACGTGGTCGAGCTCGGCACCGACGGCCGCCAGCTCAAGCTTCAACTCGATGAGTTGGTCGGCGACAACGACACCGCACGTGAGCTCATCGTCCGCGACTATCACGCGAACCCGGATCCACCGACCGCGGCCCAGGTGAGCACCACTCTCGACGAGCTTGACGCGCTCACCGACAACGAACTACTCGACTTCACCACGCTCGCAAGGGTTTTCGGATACCCGTCGACGGCCGAGGCGCAGGATTCGGCGATGAGCTCGCGCGGCTACCGCGCGATGGCGGGCATATCGCGGCTGCAGTTCGCGCACGTGGACCTGCTGGTGCGCTCGTTCGGATCGCTGCAGGGTCTGCTGGCGGCCAGCGCCGACGATCTGCAGTCGGTCGAAGGCATCGGGTCCATGTGGGCCCGCCATATTCGAGAAGGGCTGTCGCTGCTGGCCGAGTCGACGATCGCCGACCGGTTGGCCTGAGCCTGCTCAGTTACCGGGGACGGGCGCTTCCACGGCAGGCGCGTCGGCCGGCGGCGGCGCGGGCTGCTGTGGATTCGGCTGCGCCAATATGAACGGCACCGACGCCGATCTGAGGTTGCCCAGCTGCACGATCAGGTTGTAGGTGCCCGGCCCGATCGCCTGCCGCGGGAGCGGGCACTGCGGCGCCGAACCCATCCCGGTCCAGGTCACCTCCGTCGTGACCTGCTCGCCGGGGTTGAAAGTCTTCACCAGGGTTTCGTTGGACGGCGCGCAGTCCAGGTTCGACCAGAGCCGTGTGTTGTCCAGCGAGTAGACGTAGGCGGCGAGCACCGCGGCGCCGACGTCGCGCTGGCACGCGACCAGGCCGATGTTGGTGACCACCATGGTGAACTTCGGCTGATCACCGACCACGTACTCGGGCTGGCTGGTGATGCCCTTGACCGCCAGCGTCGAATCGGGGCAATCGTCGCCCTCTTTGAGCACCGGCGGCGGCGTCACCGCGGCGGTCGGCGTGGGCGTGGGCGGCGGCGCCTGCTGCGCGGGCGGCACCACCGGAGTTTTGACTTCGGGGTTCTCACCGGGCAGCGGAGTCGGCGGGGCGGCCGTCGCGGTCGGCTGGTCGGCGGATTTGGTCTCGGCGCCCGAGCTGCTGGTGACGATCACCGCGACGATCGCGGCGATGACCCCGATGACGACTACCGCGAGTCCGATAGCCAGCGCCCTGCGCCGCCGGTAAATCTCCGGGGGCAGGGGGCCCTGAGGTTCGAGATCCAACACGACTTTCACGGTAAGCCCAGGTCATCCCTACTCGGCCCAGGCGCCCCGGCGTGTCGGCGGTGAGCTTTGCGTCAGGCCTCGCCGATATCGCCCAGATGGCTGCGCAACTCGACCCGGCCGTCGGCGAGATGATAGGTCGCGCCGACGATGGCCTGAGTGCCCGCGGCGAGGCCATGGGCGATCGCGGCCGAGCGCATCTGGAGCTGCGAGACCGTCTCCTTGACGTGCCAGGCCTCGAATTCGTCGACGCGGCTGATACCGGCGTGCCGGCCCATCAGGATCGACGGTGTCACGCGCTCAACGATGTCGCGGACATAGCCGCCGGGCACCTGGCCGTCGTCGAGTGCGTTGATGGCGGCCTTGACCGCGCCGCAGCTGTCGTGGCCCAGCACGACGATCAGCGGCACTTCGAGGATCGACACCGCGTATTCGATCGAGCCCAGTACCGCGTTGTCGATCACGTGGCCCGCGGTGCGCACCACGAACATGTCGCCAAGGCCCTGGTCGAACAGAATCTCGGCGGCCACTCGGCTGTCGCCGCAGCCGAACACCACAGCGGTGGGCTTCTGTGCGTGCGTCAGGCTGGCCCGACGCGCGATGTCCTGGCTGGGATGCTGCGGTTCGCCTGCCACGAAGCGGGCGTTACCGTCCTTGAGTGCCTTCCACGCGGATACCGGATTCGAGTTGGGCATGCCTGACATTCTGCCTGAGGTGCCGATGAGCATCGACTCCGGTGAACTCGTGCGCTGGTATGCCCACGCCCAGCGTGACCTGCCGTGGCGCAGGCCCGGCGTCTCGGCCTGGCAGATTCTTGTGAGCGAATTCATGTTGCAGCAGACCCCGGTCGCCCGCGTCGAGCCGATCTGGCTGGCCTGGATCGACCGGTGGCCGACGCCGTCGGCGACCGCCGCCGCGGGTTCGGCCGAGGTGCTGCGCGCCTGGGGCAAACTCGGCTATCCGCGTCGCGCCAAACGGTTGCACGAATGCGCCGTGGTGATCTCCGCCGAGCACGGCGACGTCGTGCCTTCGGACGTCGAGACACTGCTGACGCTGCCGGGCATCGGCGCCTACACGGCACGCGCGGTGGCCTGCTTCGCCTATGGCGCGAGCGTCCCCGTCGTCGACACCAACGTGCGCCGGGTGGTGGCCCGGGCGGTGCACGGCCGGGCGGACTCCGCCGCGAGCGTGCGTGATCTTGACGACGTCGCCGCACTTCTGCCCGACGACGCCACCGCGCCGACGTTCTCGGCGGCGCTCATGGAGCTGGGCGCGACCGTGTGCACCGCACGGGCGCCGCGCTGCGGACTGTGCCCGTTGAGCCGGTGCCAGTGGCGTTCGTCCGGTTACCCGGCAGGCACCGTCGTCCGCCGGGTGCAGCGGTATGCGGGTACCGATCGCCAGGTGCGCGGCAAGCTGCTGGACGTGTTGCGCGACAACAGCTCTCCGGTCACCCGTGCCCAGCTCGACGTGGCCTGGCTGACCGATCCGGCACAACGCGACCGCGCGCTGGACTCACTGCTCGTCGACGGCCTGGTGGAGCAGACCGCCGACGGCCGCTTCGCGCTCGCGGGCGAAGGTGACTGATCAGGCGGTGGCCTCGGCCGGTTCGACCTCGGATTCGTCCGTCGCACAAGCGAACCGGCGGCGATAGTCCGACGGCGTCACGCCGATGACGCGCCGGAAGTGATGACGCAACAGCGTGGCGGTGCCGAATCCGGCCTGACCGGCGATCCAGTCGATGTCCAGGTCGGTTTCCTCGAGGAGCCGACGGGCGTAGAGCACGCGCTGATCGGTGATCCATTGCATCGGCGTCGTGCCGGTCTCCTCGACGAACCGGCGCGCGAAGGTCCGCGTCGACATCGCCGCCCGCTTGGCCAGCGTCGAAACGGTGTGCGGCTTGTCGAGGTTGGCGATGATCCAATCAAGATGCGGGGCAAAGCGTTCCGAACATCGGACCGGGATCGGCTGGTCGATGAACTGCCGTTGGCCGCCGTCACGCTGCGGCGGCACCACCATCCGGCGGGCGATCTTGTTGGTGACCTCGCTGCCCAGTTCCCGGCGGACGAGATGCAGGCACGCGTCGATGCCTGCGGCGGTGCCCGCGCTGGTGATGAGGTTGCCGTCGTCGACGTAGAGCACGTTGCGGTCGACCCTGGCCGTCGGATACAGCCTGGCCAGTTCGTCGGCGTGCATCCAGTGCGTGGTGCACGGCCTGCCGTCGAGCAGCCCGGCCGCACCGGCCAGGAACGCACCCGAGCACACGGTCAGGATGATCGAGCCGGAATCCGCGGCGGCCCGCACCGCGTCCAGCGCCTCGGGCAGGTAGTCCAACCCGCCGATCGCCGGAATGGCCACGAGATCGGCGCCGACCAGGTCGTCGAGACCATGGTCGGGAGTGAGGGTCGCACCGACCGACGTCCGCAGCGGCTTACCCGGCTCCGGACCGCAGACCTTGAAGTCGAAGTTGGGCACGCCGTCAGCGGATCGGTCGATTCCGAAGACCTCGCAGATCACCCCGAACTCAAAAATCGCTAGCCCATCGAGCGCTAGCGTCGATACGCTTTTAAGCATGGCAGCATTTTATCGCAAGGTGTCAGCGCTGCCACTGTTGGCCGGATATAGGCGCTACAAAAATTACTGCCATGACTGTTGCACTCGCCCTGTTGATCCTGATTTCGCCGTTTGCGGTCGCCGCAGCGCTGAGCTGGGCGGCGCACCGTAACGGCGCCCTGCGGTTACGGCTCGACCAGTTCCGGATGTCCGCGCCGATGGTGGGCCGGCTGTTCGAGAACGATCCGCCGGACTATGAGGCGTATCGCGTCGAACACGACCTCGATGCGATCCGCACGCGCTTCGAGCACGATCCGGTCTGGCCGTCCGCCGGCGTCCTAGGTGAGCGCCGCTAGGAAGGCCGTGACGGCGTCGCGATAGATCTGCGGCTGCTCGTCGTGGATCAGATGACCGGCCCCGGCGACGTGCAAATACGTTGTCCGGTGGCCGGTTTCGTCCATCTGGCGCATCTGGCCGGCCGGCGCGACCGAATTGCCCGCCTCCAGGAGCAGCGTCGGCACCTTCACCGAACGCCACTGCTCCCAGTAGTCGCGCCTGCCCCACTCGGCGGCGATGTCGAGCCACCACTGCGGATGGCCGTGCAGCCGCCAGCCCGTGTCGGTCCGGTCGAACGCCTCCAGGAAATACTGACCGGCCACCGGACCGAACTCGTCGTAAACCTCTTGTGCGGAACGGAATTCGACCGGCAACGCGTGCACCCACGGCTCCCACGGCCCGGTGGTGCGGCCCCGGAAGTCCGGTGCCATGTCCTCCACCACCACCGCGGTGACCAGATCCGGCCGCGACGCTGCGAGACACCACGAGTGCAGTGCGCCCATCGAATGGCCGACCAGGGCGGCCGGGCACGCCAGCGTGGCGACCGCGTCGCCGAGGTCGGCCACGAATCGCTCGGTGCTGATCGGGTACGGGTCCCGGACCTCACGACCGCGATGCCACGGCGCGTCGTAGGTGTAGACCTCCCCCAGCGCGGTCAGCCACGGCAACTGACGCGACCACGTGCTGCCACGCCCCATCAGTCCGTGCACCAGGACGATGGGGGCGCCGTGACCACCGCGGTGGGTGAGGAGATCTGTGACCATGCCGTTATCTTGCCGACGAGTCACGGTAGCCTGAACGGCATGCCCGTCGTGAAGATCAACGCCATCGAGGTCCCGCCCAACGCAGGCCCCGAACTGGAGAAGCGGTTCGCGCACCGTGCACACGCCGTCGACAATCAGCCGGGCTTTCTGGGCTTTCAGCTGCTGCGTCCGGTCAAGGGCGAAGACCGCTACTTCGTCGTGACGCAGTGGGAGTCCGAGGAAGCATTCCAGGCCTGGGCTTCCGGTCCCGCGATCGAGGCGCACAAGGGTCAACAGGCAAATCCCGTGGCAACGGGAGCGTCACTGCTGGAGTTCGAGGTTGTGTTGGACGTTGCGGGGCCCGGCGCCCAGGCGTAGCCGGGGCCGGGCGTTGCGCCGCGCGGCCGGTCTGGCGACTATCGTCGCGGTCGCCGCAACCCTGGCTTGCGGCTGTTCACACAGCGTGGCCCCAGCGGCCGAGGTGTCTTACGGCGCCCACATCGACACCAAGACCCCTCCGGGCCTGCGGGCCAAGCAGACCATGGACATGCTCAACTCCGACTGGCCCATCGGGCCGATCGGAGTCCGCACCCTGGCTGCCCCGGAGGCGGTCGACGAGGTCGGCACGAAGATGGATTCCATCTGGTGGGACCGCCCGTTCCGGGTGACGTCGGTCGACATCGGCGCCGGCCAGGCCACGCTGCACGTACTCACGTCGTACAACGTCGCCCAGGACATCGAGCTGCGCACCGACGATCTCGGCATGGTGGACCGCTTCGAGGTCAACACCGTGCATCCGACCATCGACAAGTGGTCCGATATCGACGAGGAGATCGCCAAGACCGGCGCCAAGTACTCGTATCAGGTGTCGAAGGTGACCGACGGCAAGTGCGAGACGGTCGCGGGCACCAACACCGATCTGTCGCTGCCGTTGGCTTCGATCTTCAAACTCTATGTGCTGCTTGCGGTTTCGGACGCGATCAAGGCGAATACGCTGAGCTGGGACGACAAGCTGACCATCACCAAGGACGGCAAGGCGCTCGGCTCGGCGGGGCTGGACAAGCTGCCGCCCGGCGCCCAGATCACGGTCCGCACCGCGGCCCAGCAGATGATCTCGGCCAGCGACAACATGGCCACCGACCTGCTGATCGCGCGGATGGGCACCGGCGCGGTCGAACGCGCCCTGGTCACCGCGGGCCATCACGACCCGGCCAGCATGACGCCGTTCCCCACGATGCACGAGGTGTTCTCGGTCGGCTGGGGTGAGCCGAACCTGCGCGAGCAGTGGAAGAACGCCTCGCCGGAAGACCGGGTACGCCTGTTCAAGCAGACCAATTCCCGCCCCTATCAACCGGATCCGAACCGCACCCATACCCCGGCCTCCAACGATGGCCTGGAGTGGTTCGGCAGCGCAGCCGACATCTGCCGCGTGCACGCGGCGCTGCAGAAGTCGGCGGTCGGTGAGGCAGCGCCAGTCAAGCAGATCCTGTCGGCGCTGCCCGGTATCGACCTGGACCCGGCGAAGTGGCACTACATCGGCGCCAAGGGCGGAAACCTGCCCGGCGATCTGACGTTCAGCTGGTACGCGGTCGATCACACCGGGCAGCCGTGGGTCGTCAGCTTCCAATTGAACTGGCCGCAGTTCCGCAGCCCCACCGCGGCGGGCTGGTTGCTGTCGATCGCCAAGCGCGCGTTCGCGCTCGCACCGGTGGGTTAACTGCTGCGCAACGTCCAGGCGTGGCCGCGGAAATGCAGCACAGTGCGGCTGACCGGGGCGATGTCGATGCGCCAGAACGATTTCGGCGGCGCGTCGAGGACGACAAGGATCGCCGCACGGATCACGGCCGGGTGAGTCACCGCGACGATCCGGCCCCGTAGCGCCGGCAGGGTGTCGAGCCAACCGCGCACCCGGTCGATCAACTCGATGACGGATTCACCGCCGTGCGGTGCGCGGGCGGGATCGGTCAGCCAGATCGCGAGGTCGGCGGGCAACACCCCGCCGAGCACTCCACCGCGCCACCGCCCGCAATCGAGGTCGGCCAGCTTCGGCTCGACCCCGGCCTGCAGGCCGAGCAGTTCAGCGGTCTGCCTGGTGCGTTTCTCGGGTCCGCAAAACACGTTGTCGGTGCGGCCCAGATCGATCGACGCATCGGCCTGCCGGTGGCCGACCGGGTTCAACGGTTCGTCGGTGGGGAATCGTCCGGCTGCCATGGCGTCGGTCATGGCGTGCGCCACCAGGGACAGCCGGACGACCTCGCTCACGCCGCGATGTCCGCCTGGCGACGGCTCGGGGCTTCACCGAGCAGCCGGGCCGCAAGCGGTGCGAACACCAACCCGATCGTCGCCCACATGACGAGTTGCGTCAGCAGCGAATACAGCCGGAACTCGTACAGATCGTCAGCCGGAAACGTCCCCGGCGTCTCGTCGATGGTCGGCAGAACCAACATGACGACAGCCATCGCGACGATGTAGGCGCCACCCGCCAGCAACGTCGCATTCCACGTGCCGAACCGGGACACGAGCTGCCTGCCGAGATAGACCGCGGCCACCAACAAACCCGCCGACACCACGACCATCAGCAGGTACAGCAGCGTGCGCTGCTGAATGGTCTCGTCGAGGCTGACGGCGGGCGGATTGGCCGGATACTTCAGCGACGGCACGACGTACAGCGACACGAACATCCCGCCGGCCAGCAGCACCGACAACAGCCGCGGTGAGATCGCTCCGACCCGGCCATAGGCCACGCAGTACGCGACGGCGAACAACGCGCCCATAGCCACGGCGAACGCGATCACGCCGAAACCGAGCCCGATGTTGGCCTGCACCCCGCGGGAGATCAGTTCGACGCCGTGTTCGTGTGCCCCGCCCGCTGCCGCACCGTGGTCGTGCGTGTGCGCGTGTGCCTCACCGCCGCTCTCCTCGAACGCGATCGCACGGTCGATCACGGGTTCGACGAAGATCCGGGCGAAGATGAATGCGAACAGGCCACCAAGGGCGCCGGCCAGAAGACCGCGCCCGATTATGCGCTTTTCCATTGTGCTCGGGTCTCGTCTGCCGTCAGTGGCAGGGGAAGCCCAGCAGGTGGCGGGCATCGTGCACGAACTCGTGCACGTAGGTGTTGTTACCGAACACTGAGGTGGCGCCCTGGTCAAGCCCGACGAAGTACAGCACCACCAATGCCAGGAAGGCGGTCAGCGACAGCCACAGTGCGGCCTTGGTTGCCGAGAGGTCGAGTGCGGGAGCGACGCTTCGACGTGTCGGAGAAGTCATCAGCAGTCCTTTCTGGGATTTCGCGTCCCAGTCCGAAGAAGTGACAGGCACAGGGTCTGACTGTGACAGTGGCGCGACCGTTCTGGACTTTCACCAGATTCCTTCGCCTGTCGATTACAGCAGTATCGTAAGCCACACAAAAGACCCCCGACGGATGTCGGGGGTCTTTCGTGAATCAGCTGCCTACTCGCTGGATGCGGCGCCCGGCGAACCGGCCGCGCTCGCGCCCGCGAGATCCGGCTCGGCCGGCTCGGCGCGCTTGGGTCCACCGACGAAGGTGAACTTCGCGTCCTCGCCGGGGCCTTCGCCGTCCCAGCCTTCGACGTCGACCGTCACCAGCTGGCCCGGTCCGACCTCCTCGAAGAGGATCTTCTCCGACAGCTGGTCTTCGATCTCGCGCTGGATGGTCCGGCGCAGCGGCCGGGCGCCCAGCACCGGATCGAACCCGCGCTTGGCCAGCAGCGCCTTCGCCTTGTCGGTCAGCTCCATGGCCATGTCCTTGGTCTTGAGCTGGTTTCCGACCCGGCCGATCATCAGGTCGACCATCTTGATGATCTCGTCCTGCGTCAGCTGGTGGAAGACGATGATGTCGTCGATACGGTTCAGGAACTCCGGGCGGAAGTGCTTCTTCAGCTCGTCGTTGACCTTCTGCTTCATGCGCTCGTAGTTGTTCTCCCCGCCGCCCTGGGAGAAGCCCAGCCCGACAGCCTTTGAGATGTCGGAGGTGCCCAGGTTGGACGTGAAGATCAACACGGTGTTCTTGAAGTCGACCGTGCGGCCCTGACCGTCGGTGAGTCGGCCGTCCTCCAGGACCTGCAACAGGCTGTTGTAGATCTCCTGGTGGGCCTTCTCGATCTCGTCGAACAGCACCACGCTGAACGGCTTGCGGCGCACCTTCTCGGTGAGCTGGCCGCCCTCTTCGTAGCCGACGTAGCCCGGAGGGGCACCGAACAGCCGCGAGGCGGTGAAGCGGTCGTGGAACTCGCCCATGTCGATCTGGATGAGCGCGTCGTCCTCGCCGAACAGGAAGTTGGCCAGCGCCTTGGACAGCTCGGTCTTACCGACACCGGACGGACCGGCGAAGATGAACGAACCGGACGGACGCTTCGGGTCCTTCAGGCCGGCGCGGGTGCGGCGGATCGCCTTGGAGACCGCCTTGACGGCGTCCTCCTGGCCGATGATCCGCTTGTGCAGCTCCTCCTCCATGCGCAGCAGCCGAGTCGTCTCCTCCTCGGTCAGCTTGAACACGGGGATGCCGGTCCAGTTGCCCAGCACCTCGGCGATCTGCTCGTCATCGACCTCGGCGACGACGTCGAGATCACCCGAACGCCATTGCTTCTCCCGCTCGGCGCGCTGTGCGACCAGTTGCTTCTCGCGGTCGCGCAGGCTCGCGGCCTTCTCGAAGTCCTGCGCGTCGATCGCGGACTCCTTCTCCCGGCGCGCGTCGGCGATCTTCTCGTCGAACTCGCGCAGGTCTGGCGGAGCCGTCATGCGGCGGATGCGCATGCGGGCGCCGGCCTCGTCGATCAGGTCGATGGCCTTGTCCGGCAGGAACCGGTCGTTGATGTAGCGGTCGGCCAGCGTGGCGGCCGCGACCATCGCGGAGTCGGTGATCGAGACACGGTGGTGCGCCTCGTAGCGATCGCGCAGACCCTTGAGGATCTCGATGGTGTGCTCGACCGTCGGCTCACCGACCTGGACCGGCTGGAACCGGCGCTCCAGCGCGGCATCCTTCTCGATGTACTTGCGGTACTCGTCGAGCGTCGTGGCACCGATGGTCTGCAGCTCGCCGCGGGCCAGCTTCGGCTTCAGGATGCTCGCGGCGTCGATCGCGCCCTCGGCGGCACCGGCACCCACGAGCGTGTGGAGCTCGTCGATGAACAGGATGATGTCGCCGCGGGTGTTGATCTCCTTGAGCACCTTCTTGAGGCGTTCCTCGAAGTCACCGCGGTAGCGGCTGCCCGCGACCAGCGAACCCAGGTCGAGGGTGTAGAGCTGCTTGTCCTTGAGCGTCTCGGGGACCTCGCCGTGGACGATGGCCTGCGCGAGACCCTCGACGACGGCGGTCTTGCCGACACCGGGCTCGCCGATCAGGACCGGGTTGTTCTTGGTGCGGCGCGAGAGCACCTGCATGACCCGCTCGATTTCCTTCTCACGACCGATGACCGGATCGAGCTTGCCTTCCATCGCGGCCGCGGTCAGGTTGCGGCCGAACTGGTCCAGCACGAGCGAGGTCGAGGGGTTGCCCGACTCGCCGCCGCGGCCACCGGTGCCTGCCTCAGCGGCCTCCTTGCCCTGGTAGCCCGAGAGCAGCTGGATGACCTGCTGACGCACGCGGGTCAGCTCGGCGCCCAGCTTGACCAGAACCTGCGCGGCGACGCCCTCACCTTCACGGATCAGGCCGAGCAGGATGTGCTCGGTGCCGATGTAGTTGTGGCCGAGCTGCAACGCCTCACGCAGGCTGAGCTCAAGCACCTTCTTGGCGCGGGGGGTGAACGGGATGTGGCCCGACGGCGCCTGCTGGCCCTGGCCGATGATCTCCTCGACCTGGCTGCGCACGCCTTCCAGCGAGATGCCGAGCGACTCCAGCGACTTGGCCGCTACGCCCTCGCCCTCATGAATAAGTCCCAACAGGATGTGCTCGGTGCCGATGTAGTTGTGGTTGAGCATCCGGGCCTCTTCTTGAGCCAGGACGACGACCCTGCGGGCACGGTCGGTGAATCTCTCAAACATCGGTGGTTACCTGCTTCCATCACGTAGCGGTACTGACACGCGGCACTTCGCATGTAATACCTGCCGTCCACTCTAATGGGCGGCGGCTCCGGGTGCGGAGGTTGGCGGTCCGTTCTCGCTAGACAACCCGGTGCTGCAGATGAGCAACGTCGCCGGTAGGCGATTCGTTTCCGGAAATGGCGCGGGTGGGGTTCGCCGCTAGCGAAACGCCGGACCGGTCAGCTGACCCGGCCCGGCGTGCTGGCAACTATCGATTATGTTGCCGCGTGGAACGCATCGATCACGTCGGCGGGGATGCGGCCGCGGGTCGACACATTGTGTCCGTTGCGCCGCGCCCACTCCCGGATCGCCGCGCTCTGCTCGCGATCGATGGCACCGCGGCCCCGTCCGGGGGTGCCCGCCGCGCGGCCGCGCCTGCGACCGCCGACCCGGCGCCCGGCCTCGACCCACTGCTTCAGATCGTTGCGCAGCTTCGCGGCATTCTTGGAGGAAAGGTCGATCTCGTAGCTCACACCGTCGAGCCCGAATTCGACCGTCTCGTCGGCGGTGGCTTCACCATCAAAATCGTCAACCAACGTGACGGTCACTTTTTTCGCCATTACCCCGCACCGAACCCTTCTGCTTGCGCATTGGTGACTACTTAAGAGTATCCGCACCCCGGCCCCAATGTGCCACAGAGACGCGCCTTATTTCAACAAGACGCGTGTCGAAGCAGTTCAGTTGCTCTGGCGCCGAACAATCGGGAACAAAACCGTCTCTCGAATTGACAAGCCGGTCAGTGCCATCAACAACCGATCGATACCCATTCCGGTTCCAGTGGTCGGCGGCATGGCGTACTCCAATGCGGCGAGGAAATCGTCGTCGAGAACCATTGCTTCGTCGTCTCCGGCCGCCGCGGCCCGCGCCTGGGCTTCGAACCGTTCCCGTTGGATTACCGGATCGATCAGCTCGGAGTATCCGGTGGCGAGTTCGAAGTTGCGGATGTACAAATCCCACTTCTCTGTAACCCCGTCAATGCTGCGGTGAGCGCGGGTCAGCGGAGTCGTCTCGACCGGGAAGTCGCGGACGAACGTCGGGGCCCACAACTTTTCCCCGACCGTGTGCTCCCAGAGTTCCTCGACCAATTTTCCGTGACCGAAGCCACGATCGCGCGGAATCTCGAGCTCGAGGCGATCGGCAATCCGCCACAAGTCTTCGGCCGGAGTGTCGGGTGTGATCTCGTCCCCAAGTGCTTCGGAGAGTGACGGATACATTTCGAGCGTCGCCCATTCCCCGTCGAGGTCGTAGATCGTGCCATCAGGCAATGGCACCTGACGGGTACCGATCGCGTCGTCGGCGACTTCCTGAATAAGCTCACGCGTCACGATCGCGGAATCGTTGTAGTCGCCGTAGGCCTGATATGTCTCCAGCATCGCGAATTCCGGCGAGTGAGTTGAATCGACACCTTCGTTACGAAAGTTCCGATTCAACTCGAAAACCTTCTCAAAACCACCCACGAGACAGCGTTTCAGGAACAGTTCCGGCGCGATGCGCAGGTACAGATCGACGTCGAGCGCGTTGGAATGAGTGACGAACGGGCGTGCCGCCGCCCCGCCGGCGAGCGTCTGCAGCATGGGCGTCTCGACCTCGAGGAAGCCACGGCGTTCCAGCGCCGACCGCACCGCCCGCACCACCGCGACGCGCTGCCGCGCGATGGTGCGCGCCTCGGGCCGCACGATGAGATCGACGTACCGCTGACGCACGCGAGCCTCTTCGCTCATTTCTTTGTGAGCAACGGGAAGTGGCCGCAATGCCTTGGCCGCCATCTGCCAGGAATCGGCGAGAACCGAAAGCTCGCCGCGCTTGGAACTGATCACTTCGCCGTGGACGAACACGATGTCGCCGAGATCGACGTCACTCTTCCACGCGTCGAGCGACTCCTGACCCACCTGCGCCAGGCTGATCATGGCCTGCAGTTGCGTACCGTCGCCCTCCTGCAGGGTCGCGAAGCACAGCTTGCCGGAGTTCCGGGCAAACACCACGCGGCCGGAGACGCCGACGATCTGCCCGGTCTGGGTGTCGGCGGGCAGCTCCGGGTATGCACTGCGCAACTCTGCGAGGGTATGGGTGCGGTCGACCTTCACCGGGTACGGGTCACGGCCCTCGGCGAGCAAGCGCTCCCGCTTGGCCTGACGGATCCGGAACTGCTCAGGGAGGTCGGCCTGGGATTCGGACGTTGCGTCGCTGTCGGCTGGGGTCACGAAATGCCAGCTTAAATGAACACGTGACCGCACCATGGAGCGCGCCGAGCCTGGCCGCACTGGCCGAGGAGCCGATCGACTGGCGATTCAAGGGACTGCCCGCCTCGTGGTGGGGCCAGACGCCCGCGCAGATCGCCGCCCGCCGCCCCCGGCTGTTCGACGACGACGTCGTCGGCCCGGTATGCGTCCTGCGCGAATCCGCGCTCGCGCACAATCTCGTGACGATGGCGAACTGGTGCCGCGACCGCAGCGTCGAATTGGCCCCGCATGGCAAGACCCATATGGCCCCGCAGCTGCTGGCCCGCCAATTCCAGGCCGGTGCCTGTGCGGTGACCGCCGCGACCGTGAGCCAGGTGCGCGTCTTTCGGGCATTCGGCTTTCGCGATGTGGTCCTGGCCAACGAGGTCACCGACACCGCGGGCCTGCGCTGGCTGGCCGCCGAGCTCGATGCCAACCCCGATTTTCACGTGGTGTGCTGGGTGGATTCGGTTGCCGGCGCAGAGTTGATGACGGCGGCGCTGGCCGGGGCCGGGCGTCCGGTGGACGTGTGCGTCGAGGTGGGTATGGCCGGTGGGCGCACTGGATGCCGTAGCGCCGATGAGGTCGACGAGGTCGCCCGGGCCGTGGCCGCCAGCCCGAAGTTACGGCTGGTCGGGGTGGCGGGATACGAGGCGGCCACCGGGCATGACGTGACGGCTGGTGCGATCGCCGACGTGCGGGCCTATCTGGGCGAATTGCGAGCAGCCGTGGTGCGGCTGGCCGGCGTCTTCGAGGACGACGAGGTGATCGTGACCGCAGGCGGCAGTACGTACTTCGACGCGGTCACCGATCTGCTCACCGGCGGCTGGCCCGAGGGTTTGACGGTGCGGACGGTGCTGCGCAGCGGGTGTTATCTCACGCACGACGACGGTCTGTACGCACGCACGTCGCCGCTGGAGCTGCGGGCCGCGATGCAGGTGTGGGGGCAAGTCGTCTCGCGGCCCGAGCCCGAACTGGCGCTCGTGACCATGGGCCGGCGCGACGTGTCATTCGACGCCGGGCTCCCGGTCCCCCTCGGTCTGCCGGCAAGCGCGGTGACAAAACTCAACGACCAGCACGCATTCCTGCAATTGGGATCTGCCGATTCGGTGCGGGTGGGCGAATGGCTGCCGTTCGGAATTTCCCATCCCTGCACCACATTCGACAAATGGCAATTGATCCCGCTGCTCGATGACGACGACCGCGTGATCGATCTGGTGCGGACGTTCTTCTAGGTCAACGCGCGGGCTTGAGCCGACCTCGCTGGTTGTCCCGGTTGCGTTCGAAGACCAGACGAAGCCCGTCGAGGGTCAGGTGGCGGTCGTAGTGTTCGACGGTCCGCAGATCGGGCAGCACCAGCGGAGCGGTATATCCGGTGGCGACGACCGCGACGTCGGTGCCCGCGAAGCCGTCGACGTCCTCTCGGACGCGATTGACCAAACCGTCGACCAACCCGGCGAATCCGAAAACCGCGCCGGCTTGCATGCACTCCACGGTGTTCTTGCCGACCACCGAGCGCGGTCGGGTCAGCTCGACGCGGCGCAGTGCCGCCGAACGGGCCGCAGCGGCATCGGAGGACACCTGCACGCCTGGGGCGATCGCGCCGCCGAGGAACTCGCCCTTGGCCGAGACCACGTCGACACAGATCGAGGAGCCGAAGTCGACGACGATCGCCGCCGTCCCGTATTTGTGATACGCCGCAAGGCAATTCACGATCCGGTCGGCGCCGACCTCTTTGGGGTTGTCGACGAGCAACGGGATCCCGGTACGCACCCCCGGCTCGATCAGGACGTGCGGCACCGACGGCCAGTACTGCTCGAGCATCAACCGCACCTCGTGCAGCACCGACGGCACCGTCGACAACCCCGCCGCTCCGGTCAAGCGTTCGGAGTCGTCCCCGATCAGGCCGTCGATGGTGAGGGCCAACTCGTCGGCGGTCACCTCGGATTCGGTCCGGATCCGCCACTGCTGCACCACCTTTGCGTGATCCCCAGATCCGGAGATCAGCCCGACGATGGTGTGCGTGTTGCGGACGTCGATGGCGAGCAGCATTATCGCGGCGACATCAGTTCGGCGGCATCGGCAGGCACGAACGCGGGATCGTGACCGAGGTCGATCTGCTTGTTGTCAGCGTCGACGAACACCACGCGCGGCTGGTAGCTGCGCGCCTCGGCGTCCTCCATCACGCCGTAGGCGATCAGGATGATCAGATCGCCGGGATGAATGAGATGCGCTGCCGCACCGTTGATTCCGATGACCCCGGTGCCGCGCTCGCCGGTGATGGCATAGGTCACCAGCCGGGCGCCGTTGTCGATGTCGACGATCGTCACCTGCTCACCTTCGAGCAGATCGGCTGCCTCCATGAGGTCGGCGTCGATGGTCACCGAGCCGACGTAGTGCAGGTCGGCCTGCGTCACGGTGGCGCGGTGGATCTTCGATTTCAGCATCGTGCGCTGCATCAGTTCCTCCAAGGGAGTTCATGGTTGTCGTCAGAGACCCGTGGATGTCCGTCGATGCCCGCGGACGCTCCGATGTCGACGGCGATGTTGTCCAGCAGCCGGGTGCGTCCGAGCCGGGCGGCGACCAGCAGCCGGGCCGCACCTTCGTATGGCGCCGGGCCGAGCATGGGGTCGCGCACCTGCAGGTAGTCGACCTGGATCGCGGGGACCTCGTCGAGCACTGCCCGCGCGGCGTCCACCGCGGCGTCGGCACCGCCCGCGGCGGCATATTTGCCCGCGAGCAACGCCGCCGAGAGTGCGCCGGCCTGTTCGCGCTCGTCGGCGTCGAGGTAGCGGTTGCGCGATGACAGGGCCAGCCCGTCGGATTCGCGCACCGTCGGGACGCCGACGATCTGCACATCGACGTTGAGGTCGGCGACCATCTGCCGCAGCAATGCCAACTGCTGGTAGTCCTTTTCGCCGAAGTAGGCGCGATCGGGTCGCACGATCTGGAAGAGCTTGAGCACGACCGTCAGCACACCCGCGAAATGCCCTGGGCGAGAAGCGCCTTCGAGTTCTTCACCGAGCGGGCCGGGATGCACCGAGGTACGGGGGCCGGTCGGATACATGTCCGAGCCCGTCGGGGTGAACGCGATCTCGACACCTTCGGCACGCAACGCTTCAAGGTCGTCGTCGAGGGTGCGCGGGTACGCGTCGAGATCTTCGCCCGCGCCGAACTGCAGCGGGTTGACGAAGATCGACACCACCACGACCGCCCCGGGCACCCGCTTGGCGGCCCGCACGAGTGTCAGATGGCCTTCGTGCAGTGCGCCCATCGTTGGCACGAGCGTCACTCGTCGACCGCTGGTCCGCAGCGCCCGCGTGACCGCGGCGACGTCGGCGGGTGCGGAGTAGACGTTGAGTTCGCCTGGCGTGAACTTCGGCGCCTTGCTGATTGTCATTGTTCGCTCGCTTCTGCCAGCACCGCAAAGATCTCCTTGGGCGAGTGGGCCCGCTGCGCGGTGCGCAGTGAGTTGGCCCGATACGACTGTGCCAGTTCAGGATCCAGTTCCTGCAGGGCATTCAGATGCGCTGCGACCGCCGCCGCGTCGCCGCGTGCCACTGGTCCGGTGAGGGCGGCCTGCCCGCGTTGCAGCGCATTCTCCAGCGCCGCGCGGGCCAGCGGGGCCACCACGCGTTCGGCGATGCCGCCCGGCTCGTCACCGACGATTTCCTGGCCGAGCAGTTCCTGACCGCGCAATGAGGCGCGGAGCGCGTCGACCGAGTCGAGGACGAGCGTGACCAGATGATTGCTGGCGTGGGCGAGGGCCGCGTGGTACTGGGTTCTGGCGTCTTCCCGCACCCGGAACGGCTCGCCGCCGATCTCCAACACGAGGGATTGGCCGATCGCGTAGCCGACCTCGTCGGCCGCGGTGATCCCGAAGCAGGTGTCGGGGAGCCGGGCGATGTCCTCGTCCGATCCGGTGAATGTCATCGCCGGGTGAATGGCCAACGGGATACATCCTTGTTCGGCCAGCGGCGCCAGTATTGCGACGCCGTTCGCGCCGGACGTGTGGGCGACGATGGTGCCAGGACGGACGGCCCCGGTCGTGGCGAGCCCGGAGACCAAACCGGCGAGTTCGGCGTCGGGAACGGTCAGCAGGAGCAGCTCGGACCGCTGGGCGACGTCGTGTACCGGCAGGATTGCGGTGTCCGGGAGCCGGCGCTGTGCCCGCAACCGGGAGGGTTCTGAGATGGCGCTGCAGGCCACCACGACATGCTCGGCTCGCTCAAGGGCGTAGCCGAGCGCGGTGCCGACGCGGCCCGCGGACACGATGCCGACGCTCAGCCGCGCCGGGCGCAGTCCGTCAGGCGGACTCCACCCGCGCGCGGGGGACTGCTCCATTGCAGACGACCTCACAAGTCGAAGTGATTTCATACGTTCCAGTCCCGCGCTGCGGGTACCGGACGGTTGCCACGAGACTAACTCACTCGTCGCGGCGGCGGCGACGCCCGCCTCCCGTCGGGGCGGCCTGGAACCGGGCCAGCAGTTCGGCGGCCGACTGCCCGTCGGCGTGCTGACCACTCGGTTCGTCGTCGCTGCGGTGCCGTGAGGCCCGCTCGGGCTGGGGTGGCGGCGGGGGCTCTGCGGGCTCGGTTGCGAGCACCGGGGCGGGTTGCGCACCGGGGCGGCCGGGATCGCCGGCGTCGGCCGGGGCGGAGTGGCGGCCGCGGGGTGGTTCGGGCGCCGGGGCAGACATCGCCGGCGGAGCCGGCGCGGGGGCCTGGGACGGCGGAGCCGGCGGAGCAGCTTGGGTCGGCGGAGCCGGCGGAGCGGGCTCGGCGGCGTCGGCAGGCTCCGGTGCCCGGCGCCGACCGACGTACTCGGGTGATGCCCCGTTTTCCTTCACTGGCGCAGACCAGTTGCTGCCCGGTGCACCTGCCGGAATCCACTGGCCCTCGGCCGGTGCGGGCGTCCAGCCGGCCGCCGCGGGTTCGCTGCGCGGTTCGGGCTTCGGCGCGTCGATCGTCGGCGACGGCTGCAACGGCGGCATCGTCGGTGGCGGCGGGGGCGGCGCCCAGGCTGACTGGGGCTCGGGTTGCCGGGGCTCGGGCCGGGCGTCCATCGAGTGCCGACGCGCCGCGGGTTCTTCGACCGGACGCTCGGTCTGGCGCGCGGCGGGTTGCGGAGCGGGCGGTGGCGCGGGCTGCGGTTCGGGCTTGCGCGGCGGCGGTGCCTGCTGTTCTTCGGCCTGGCGTCGCCTGCGGCGTGGCTGCTCGGGGGCGGGCGGGCGCTGCGACGGGAACCGGTGTGCGCCGCCGTCGGCCGGTGGCGTCGGCGGCCAATCGTTCTCCGGCGGATGCGGTTCGGCCGGCACGTCGATGATGGGGCTTTCCTCGGTGCGGACCGAGCGGATGTCGGTGGCTTCGACGTCACGAACCTCGGGTACGTCGAGCCGGCTGGCCTTCACGCGGCCGGCGGATCGCACCGCACTCTTGTCGGTTTCGATCGCGGGACGGTGCGCGAGGTCGGTGTCGAACAGAATTTCCAGATTGGCCCGGAGCGCAGCAAGTTCGGCGCGCAGCGCGGCGACCTCGTCGGCAGCCTGGGCCCGCAGCTCTGAGGCCAGCTCGCGGCGCAGCTGGGTCTCGACGGTCAGCTCGTATTCGCGGCGAGCCGAGATCTCGCGATCGAGCTGCAGGTCGTAGACCAGTTTCAGGTCCCGCGCCTTGGCCTGGTCGAGGTCACTCTGGCGGCGGTAGATCACAGAAACGAAGGCGGCCACCACGGCAGCCCACAACGCCAGAATGACGGCTAATTTCAGCAACTCCACACGGTCGGTGAACACCAGCGCCGAACTCGCCAAAATGGCGAGCACCAGCAACACCGTCAAGAGCAGCCAGCCTGGCCTTCGGCCGCCGCGCCGTGGCCGACCACCGCGGGGCAGAACGGTCATGGGCCGACTGTACCTGGCACTGGTCACCTAGCGTGTCGACCGCGGCGGCGATTCGGCGATCCAAGTTCGGCCCGCGTTCACTCCGGCGCCGCGTCACCGTTCTCGGGCGGCTCCTCCGGTGACTTGCAGCAATGCTGCAACCACAGCCCGGCGACGGCGAGCGCGAGCGCGCTGACGGCGGCGACCACCACACCCGCGGTGTCCTCGCCGGCAACGCGGATCGTGGCGCGTCTGGGCAACAGGTAGACCAGCACGCCGATCCACCAGCCCGCCACCAGTGCACCCACCCAGGCCGAGGCCTTGGCGATCACCACCGAGCGGGCCACCGCGAGCGGATGCAGCCTGCCTCCGCCGACCCCGATCTCACCGTCGTTGATCTTGGCCCGGACGTAGAAGGCCCAGCCTGCCTCGGCGATCGCGACCGCGAGCAGCGACAGGCCGGTCCACACGGTTATCGGCGGGAACCACCGGTACAGCAAGGTGATCAGCAGATAGCCGAGCACGGCGACGACGACGGCGCCGGCAGTGAGGTCACGTTTACGGGTCGGGCCCATCAGTCGGGTGCCGGCTCTGTTCGCAGTTCGAGCACGAGGTCGGTGCGCGTGACCCCGGCTCGCTCGGCCGGATCGATCTCGGATAGCAGGCGCTGCACGGGACGCTGTTCGCCCGACACGGTCAAGGTGGCGTCGGGATCCACCGCCAGCCACGGAATGAGCACGAAGGCGCGCAGGTGGGCCAGCGGATGCGGCAACGTCAGCCCGTCGTCGCGGGAGACGATCTCGTCGTCGCCGTCGTGGCATGTGACCAGGTCGACGTCGAGGGTCCGGGGACCCCAGCGCTGACCGCGCACGCGGCCGGCCGCCTGCTCGAGTTCCTGGCCGCGCCGCAACCACCCGTGACCGTCCAGATCCGGATCGTCGGCGAGGAGCACCGCGTTCAAGAACGGCCCTTGTTCCACGCCGCCCCAGGCCGCGGTCTCATACACCGGCGACACCGCCCGCACAGCCGGGCCGAGCCCGTCGAGCACGGACTGCAGCCGCGCGAGCCGGTCGCCGAGATTCGACCCAATCGACAACACGACGCGGCTCATTTCGTGCCCCGCTCACCCCGCCGCGACCGCCTGGCCACCACCGCGACATCGTCGAAGGTCAGTGGGATGGGCGCGCTCGGTTTGTGGACGACGACTTCGACCGCGTGCAGCCGCTCGTCAGCCATGAGGTCGTCGGCGATCTCGGCCGAGACCGTCTCGATGAGGTTGCGCGGCGGCCCGGCGACGATGTCGGCGGCGCGCTGCGCCAGCGCCCCGTAATCCAGTGTTTCGGCGAGGTCGTCGGTGGCTGCCGCGCGGCGCAGGTCCAGCCACACCGTGATGTCGACGACGAAGTCCTGCCCGTCGCGGCGCTCATGGTGGAACACCCCGTGGTTGCCTCGAACCTTCAAGCCGCGCAACTCGATTCGATCAGCCACTCCGACCTCCCGAGTTCCAGGCATCCAGGACCTTCAGCGCGTCGACGGAAGCTACCACGTCGTGCACACGAACACCCCATGCGCCGTGCAGGCCGGCAAGAGCGGATATCACCGCGGTGGCGGTTTCGCGGCCGCCTGGCGGTCGCGGCTCGCCGTCCGGGCCGGCCAGCAGTGAACCGAGAAAGCGTTTGCGTGATGCGCCGACCAGGACCGGGATCCCGGTCGCGACGAACTCCGGCAGCGCGTGCAACAGAGCCCAATTGTGCTGGGCGGTCTTGGCGAAACCCAATCCGGGATCGATGATCAACCGGTCGGGATCGACCCCGGCGGCGACGGCGGCGTCGACCGCGCCGAGCAGCTCGGTGCGCACCTCGGCGACCACGTCGCGGTAGCCCGGGACATGGTGCGGTTGGTCTGCGCCCACCGACCGCCAGTGCATGAGCACCCACGGCACCTTGGCGTCCGCCACCACTCCGGCCATGTTCGGATCGGCCAGCCCGCCCGAGACGTCGTTGACGATCTTGGCGCCGCTTTCCAGTGCCGCCCGCGCGACGCCGGCATGCATGGTGTCGATGCTGATGGTGATGCCTTGGGCGGCAAGCTCTCTGATCACCGGTGCGACGCGGGACGCCTCCACGGCCGGGTCCACTCGAACGGCGCCGGGCCGCGTCGACTCACCACCGACGTCGATGATCGCTGCGCCCGCCGCGGCCAACGCGAGGCCGTGTTCGACGGCGCGGTCACGGTCGATGAACTTGCCACCGTCGGAAAAGGAATCGTCGGTGACGTTCACGACCCCCATGACCTGCACGCGCGGTGATCTCACTTGCGCAGGATGAGTTCCAGCGCCTCGGCCCGAGATGCCTTGTCGGTCTTGAACTGTCCGCGCACGGCCGAGGTCGTGGTCACCGCGCCCGGCTTACGAACTCCGCGCATGGCCATGCAGAGATGTTCGGCCTCGACGACCACGATGGCGCCACGCGGATCGAGCTTGCGCATCAGCGCGTCGGCGATCTGCGCGGTCAGGCGTTCCTGCACCTGCGGCCGCTTCGAGTACAGGTCCACGAGCCGGGCGATCTTCGACAAGCCGGTCACCCTGCCGTCGACCCCCGGGATGTAGCCGACATGGGCCACCCCATGGAACGACACCAGATGGTGCTCGCACGTGGAGTAGAGCGGAATCTCCTTGACCAGTACGAGTTCGTCGTGGCCTTCGTCGAAGGTCGTGTTGAGCACCGCGTCGGGGTCGGTGTAGAGACCGGCCATCAACTCCTTGTAGGCGCGCGCGACCCGGGCCGGAGTGTCGACCAGCCCCTGTCGGTCGGGATCCTCACCGATCGCGATGAGCAGTTCCCGCACCGCCGCCTCGGCCCGCGGCTGGTCGAACACCCGATGGTCCTTGGCGGCGTTGTTTGTCGCGGTGTTGTGCTCGCGAACCGACGTCATGAAGCCTCCGCTCTCGGATCAGCCGTGCGCCGGTGGATTTGACCGGTCACCGGTGTGCCCGCCGTCCTTGCCGGATTCCTCGTGCTGCCGTCCGGAGGGATCCGGACTGCCTGCCTGCTGGCCGGGATGCGGGTAGGGCTGATACGGGTACGGCTGGGGCTGTTGCCATCCCGACGGATGCGGCGGCGGGTACCAATAGCCTTGCTGCGGCTGGTATCCGGGCTGCTGCGGTTGCTGTTGTTGCGGCGGCGGTGGCCAGCCGGGGGCATGCCAGCCGGCCGGGGCACCGTAATCGGGCTGCGTCGGATTGGGCGCGCCGTTGCTCGGCGCCCCGTTGGTACCCGCGCCGTTCTTCTGGCGGGCAGCCTCGGCCTCGCGGCTCGCCTGCGCGATAGCGGCCTTGAACGCCGGCTCGGGGACCGGCGGCGGCCACGGTTCGCCGCGTTCGATCGCTAGCTCGCCCGGGGTCTTGATCGGCGGCTTGTCCGACGGCACGCGGCCACCGAAGTCATCGAACATGGTCAGACGCGGACGCTTCTTCACCTCGCCGAAGATGGCTTCCAGTTCGGCGCGGTGCAGCGTCTCCTTCTCGAGCAATTCGCCGGCCAACGTGTCGAGCACGTCGCGATACTCGGTGAGGATCTCCCACGCCTCGGTGTGGGCAGCCTCGATGAGCTTGCGGATCTCGTCGTCGATGATCTGGGCGACTTCGTGGCTGTAGTCGGCCTGCGTGCCCATCGTGCGGCCCAGGAACGGGTCGCCGTGCTCGGTGCCGTACCGCACGGCGCCCAGCTTGGAGCTCATGCCGTACTCGGTGACCATGGCGCGCGCGATCTTGGTGGCCTGCTCGATGTCGGACACCGCGCCCGTGGTGGGCTCGCGGAACACCAGCTCCTCGGCCGCGCGTCCGCCCATCGCGAACACGAGCCGGGCGATCATCTCCGACCGGGTCATCAGACCCTTGTCGTCCTCGGGCACGGCGACGGCGTGGCCGCCGGTGCGGCCGCGCGCCAGGATCGTGACCTTGTAGATCGGCTCGATGTCGGGCATCGCCCAGGCCGCGAGCGTGTGGCCGCCTTCGTGATAGGCGGTGATCTTCTTCTCGTGCTCGCTGATGATGCGGCTCTTGCGGCGCGGGCCGCCGACGACGCGGTCGACCGCCTCCTCCAGCGCGGGGCCGGTGATGACCGTGCCGTTCTCGCGGGCGGTCAGCAGCGCGGCCTCGTTGATCACGTTGGCCAGATCGGCGCCGGACATGCCGACCGTGCGCTTGGCGAGTCCGTCCAGATCGGCATCGGGCGCGATGGGCTTGCCCTGCGAGTGCACCTTGAGCACCGCGCGACGGCCGGCCAGATCGGGGTTGGACACCGGGATCTGGCGGTCGAAACGGCCGGGCCGCAGCAGCGCCGGGTCGAGGATGTCGGGCCGGTTGGTGGCGGCGATCAGGATGACGCCCTGGCGATCGCCGAAGCCGTCCATCTCGACCAGCAACTGGTTCAGCGTCTGCTCACGTTCGTCGTGGCCGCCGCCGAGGCCGGCGCCGCGCTGGCGGCCGACGGCGTCGATCTCGTCGACGAAGATGATGCATGGGCTGTTCTGCTTGGCCTGCTCGAACAGGTCGCGCACGCGCGAGGCACCGACGCCGACGAACATCTCGACGAAGTCGGAACCCGAAATCGTGAAGAACGGAACACCGGCCTCACCGGCGACGGCGCGCGCCAGCAGCGTCTTACCGGTTCCGGGCGGGCCGTAGAGCAGAACGCCCTTGGGGATCTTGGCGCCCAGCGCCTGATACCGCGACGGGTTCTGCAGGAAGTCCTTGATCTCGTAGAGCTCTTCGACCGCCTCGTCGACACCCGCGACGTCGGCGAACGTGGTCTTGGGCATGTCCTTGGACAGCTGCTTGGCGCGCGACTTGCCGAAGCCGAAGCCCATGCGGCCGCCGCCCTGCATGCGCGAGAACATCACGAACAAGCCGACCAGCAGCAACAGCGGCAGCATGTAGATGAGCAGCGAGCCGAGCACGCTGCCCTGGTTGACGACGGTGTTGACCTTCGCGTTCTTGGCGTTCAGCGCGTCGAACAGCGTCACCGCGTACCCCGTCGGGTACTTGGTGATGATCTTGTTGCTGTCCTCGGTGGCGTCGTTGCCGCTCTTCAGATCGAGCCGTAGTTGCTGTTCACGGTCGTCGATCTGCGCACTGTTGACGTTGTCGCTGTTGATCTGGGCGAGCGCCACAGAGGTGTCGACGGGCTTGTAGCCGCGGGTGTCGTCACTGAAATAGAAGAACGACCAGCCCAGCAGCAGCACAACCGCGATCACGGTCAGCGTGCGGATAACATTTTTCCGGTTCATCGATCATCGGCCTTCGTTGGCTTCATCTTTGTCGGCCGCCCGGCCGGGGTCCTTCCTAATACGCGCAGCAAGGCAAGTTATAAGGCTACCGCTAGACCAACGCTCGGCAGTTCCCGACGGTGTCTGGCCCCCAGCCGTCGGCTGTGCTTGGGTGAGATCGTGATCACACCGACCGAACGGTTAGTCGATACCAATGGCGTCACGTTGCGGCTGGCAGAAGCGGGTGAGCGGGGCAACCCGGTCGTCGTGCTGGCCCACGGATTTCCCGAACTCGCGTACTCGTGGCGACACCAGATTCCGGTACTGGCCGAGGCCGGCTACCACGTCCTGGCCCCGGATCAGCGCGGATACGGCGGTTCGTCGCAGCCCAGCGCGATCGAGGACTACGACATCACCAAGCTGACGGCTGACATCGCCGGTTTGCTCGACGACGTCGGCGCCGAGAAGGCCGTGCTCGTCGGCCACGACTGGGGTTCACCCGTGGTGACCA
Organism: Mycolicibacterium wolinskyi; assembly: GCF_002101965.1. Taxonomy (GTDB): domain Bacteria; phylum Actinomycetota; class Actinomycetes; order Mycobacteriales; family Mycobacteriaceae; genus Mycobacterium; species Mycobacterium wolinskyi. Next base: position 325,842 of record NZ_LQQA01000006.1, on the reverse strand, counting down.
CCTTCCCGCTGTATTACCCCGACCGGGTCGCCGGCGTCGCCGCGCTGAGTGTTCCGCCGATACCGCGGTCGCCGGCGGCGCCCACGCAGATCTGGCGCAACATCTTCGGCGACAACTTCTTCTACATCCTGTACTTCCAGGAGCCCGGTGTGGCCGACGCCGAGCTCGGCGGCGATCCCGCCCGCGCCATCCGCAGGATGCTGGGTGGCCTGCGTACCACCGGTGACGAGTTCGCCGCCGAACGCATGATCGCGCCAGGACCGGAAGGATTCATCGACCGCCTGCCCGAACCGGACGGCCTGCCGGACTGGATCACCGCCGAGGAACTCGACCACTACACCGCGGAGTTCAGCCGCACCGGGTTCACCGGCGGCCTGAACTGGTACCGGAACTTCGACCGCAACTGGGAGCTGACCGAAACAGCGCCCGCCACCACCATCGACGTACCCGTCCTGTTTTTGGCCGGCAGCGCCGATCCGGTGCTGAGCTTCACCTCGCGCGACCACGTGCGCGACGTCGTCACCGGTGAGTACCGCGAGGTGCTGCTCGACGGCGCGGGCCACTGGCTGCAGCAGGAGCGGCCCGACGAGGTCAACGCCGTGCTGTTGGAGTTCCTGAGAGGCTTGAAGTGAACAGACCACTCAACTTCGGCGTCTTCATCACGCCGTTCCACCCCGTCGGCCAATCCCCCACCACCGCGCTGCAATACGACATGGACCGCGTCGAGGCGCTCGACCGGCTCGGCTACGACGAGGCGTGGTTCGGGGAACACCATTCGGGTGGTTACGAACTCATCGCGTGCCCGGAGGTGTTCATCGCCGCGGCCGCCGAACGCACGCGGCACATCCGGCTCGGCACCGGCGTGGTGTCGCTGCCCTACCACCACCCGCTGATGGTCGCCGACCGCTGGGTGCTGCTCGACCACCTGACACGCGGCCGGGTGATGTTCGGTACCGGACCGGGCGCGCTGCCGTCGGACGCCTACATGATGGGTATCGATCCGGTCGATCAGCGGCCGATGATGCAGGAATCCCTCGAGGCGATCCTGGCGTTGTTCCGGGCCGCGCCCGACGAGCGGATCGACCGCAAGACGGACTGGTTCACGCTGCGCGACGCCGCACTCCACATCCGTCCCTACACCTGGCCTTATCCGGAAATCTCAACCGCGGCAATGATTTCGCCATCCGGGCCGCGGCTGGCCGGGGCGCTGGGCACATCGCTGCTGTCGCTGTCGATGTCGGTGCCAGGCGGCTACGCCGCCGTCGAAACCACCTGGGACGTCGTGCGCGATCAGGCCGCCAAGTCCGGCAGGCCCGAACCCGATCGCAAGGACTGGCGCGTGCTGGGCATCATCCACCTCGCCGATACGCGTGAACAGGCGATCGAGGACTGCACGTATGGGCTGCAGGATTTCGCCAATTACTTCGGCGCGGCCGGTTTCGTGCCGCTGGCCAACGAGGCGGAAGTGGCGCCATCAGCCTATGAGTTCGTGGAAAACTATGCGTCCAAAGGCAATTGCTGCATCGGCACCACGGCCGACGCGATCGCCTACATCCAGGATCTGCTGGACCGCTCGGGCGGCTTCGGCACGTTCCTGATGCTCGGCCACGACTGGGCTCCGCCCGCGGCGACGTTCCACTCGTACGAGCTGTTCGCCCGCGAGGTCATCCCCCATTTCAAGGGTCAGCTGACGGCGGCGCAGGCCTCCCACGACTGGGCCAAGGGCATGCGGGATCAACTGCTGGGCCGGGCCGGGCAGGCCATCGTGAACGCCATCACCGAGCACACGAAGGAAGGGCAGAGCTGATGCGCGCCGCGGTTTTGCGCGACGGCCGGATGGTCGTGCGTGACGACGTGCCCGATCCCGTTCCCGGGCCCGGGCAGGTGCTGGTCGACGTGAAAGCGTGCGGGATCTGTGGATCGGACCTGCATTTCGCCAAGCACGGCGATGAGATGCTGGCTGCCGGCGCGCAGATGGAGGGGCTGCCCGACATCAACGCCGGGATCGACCTGTCCCGCGACATCTTCATGGGTCACGAGTTCAGCGCCGAGATCCTCGACGCCGGACCGGAAACCGAAACCCATGCGCCCGGCACCCTGGTCACGTCGATCCCCGCGCTGATCTCGACGACCGGAGTCGACATGATCGTCTACAGCAACACCACGATCGGCGGCTACGCCGAGAAGATGCTGCTTTCGGCGCCGCTGCTGTTGCCGATACCGAACGGCCTCGACGCGGACCGTGCCGCGCTCACCGAGCCGATGGCCGTCGGCCTGCACGCGGTGAACGCGGCGCGTATCGAGCGGGGCGAGACCGCGCTCGTCGTCGGCTGCGGCCCGGTGGGTATCGCGATCATCGCGGCGCTCAAGCAGCGTGGTGTGGAAAACATCTTCGCGTCGGACTTCTCTCCGGCGCGACGAGAGCTCGCGACCACCATGGGTGCCCACGTGACGCTCGACCCGGCCGAGGATTCGCCGTTCCACCAGTGCCGGCCCAAGGTGGTTTTCGAAGCCGTCGGCGCACCGGGGATCATCGACGACGTCCTGCGGCGGGCCCCCGCGGGCTCGCGGCTCGTGGTGGCCGGGGTGTGCATGCAGCCCGACACCGTGCACCCCTTCTACGCGATCACCAAGCAGATCAACATCCAGTTCGTATTCGGCTATGACCCGGCCGAATTCGCGAACTCGCTGCGGGCGATCGCCGAAGGCGAGATCGATGTGGCACCGATGATCACCGGTCGTGTCGAGCTCGACGCCGTGGGCGACGCATTCACCGAGCTCGCCGATCCGGATCGGCACTGCAAGATCCTGGTGACGCCCTAGGCAGTCAGGCGAAGGCCCGGGCATACCGCGGCGGGTGCGGTAGCGCCGCGCCGAGGTGCTGCGCGGCCTGCCACACCCACGCCGGGTTGCGCAGCAGCACCCGGCCCAGAAACACCGCATCGGCCTGCTCGCCGGCGACGATCTCGTCGGCCTGGTCCGCTTCGGCGATCAAACCCACTGCCGCGGTCGGGATTTCGGCCTCCTTGCGCACCCTGGCGGCGAACGGCACCTGGTAGTTCGGCCCAACCGGGATCTTGGCGTCGGGTGCCGAACCGCCCGAGGACACATCCATGAGGTCCACACCGAGGCGCTTGAGCTCGACGGCCAACTCGATCGTGTCGTCGACCATCCAGCCCGGGCGGGGATCGTCGGTGTCCCCACCGAGCCAATCGGTGGCCGACACCCGGAAGAACAACGGCAGCTCGGCGGGCCAGCGGGTCCGCACGGCGCGCACGACCTCCAGCGCGAAACGCCTGCGGTTGGCCGGTGACCCACCGTAGGCGTCGGTGCGATGGTTGGCATGCGGTGACAGGAACTGGTGGATGAGATACCCGTGGGCGCCGTGCAGTTCGAGCACGCGGAATCCGGCATCGGCAGCGCGGGCGGCCGCGTCGGCGAACGCCCGTACGATCGACTCGATTTCGCCGACCGTGAGCTCCGACGGTGCCGGCAGCCGGCCGAACGGCACAGCGCTGGGCCCGACCGTGTCCCACCGGTTTTCGGTGCGGTCCGCGTCGGGCCACGGACGCCCGGTCGACCCTTTGCGTCCGGCGTGGACCAGCTGGATGCCGGGAACGGCACCTTGAGCCGTCACGAAGTCGGTGATCCTCCGCAGTTTCTCGGCCTGGTTGTCGTTCCACAGCCCGAGGTCGTAGTCGCTGCTGCGGCCCCGCGGGTCGACCGCGGTCGCCTCGACCATCACCAGTGCCGCGCCTGCCGTCGCGCGCGATCCCAGATGGGCCAGGTGCCAGTCGGTGGCGGTACCGGTGTCCGGTCCGTCCGGTACCGCGGCGAACTGCATCATCGGCGACATCCACGCCCGGTGGGCGAACGTGACGTCACGGATTGTCAGCGGTGTGAACAGGTTTGCCATGTTCGGTCTCCTGGTCGGCGGGTGGGTCTTCGGGGAGCGGTGCGCCACGGGTTTCCGGGGCGAATATCAGGCCGAGCACGGCGATGAGCCCGAGCGCGGCGACCGATGCCGTGGCCAGTCCGAGGTTGCCGCCGAACCACGAGGCGGCGATCACCCCGGCGACCAGTGGACCGAATGCCGTGACATAGCGGCCCACGCTGTTGCAGACCGCAAGGGCCGTGGCGCGCACGCTCGCCGGGAACAGTTCGGGGCCGTAGATGAACGTGCCCGACAGCGCGCCGAACAGACCGAACCCGAGAATCGGCATGGCGACGAGAAATTCGGTGTAGCTGCGGTCGAACACGAAGGTATAGACGATGGCCGCGGCGGACACCCCGAAACTCAGCGCGAAAGTCTTTCGCCTGCCGATGAAATCGGCGAGGAATCCCCACGATGCGTAGCCGACGATGCCGCCCGCGTTGAACAGCATCGACGCGATGGCCACGCGGTGGTCGGCCACGTCGCGGCCGGACCCGGCCGCGATGGTGACCTCCCGGACCAGTTGCGGGTACCAGGTCGAGACGCTCCAGAAGGCGATCAGGGCACCGGTCGCCAGCGCGGTGCTCACCAACATCGGACGAAGCAGCGGCGGGGTGAACAGCCGGCGCAGCACGAACTGGTCGGCAGAGGTGTTGTTACCCAGGCGCTTACGCGCCTTGCGGGCCTCGATGCTGGCACCGACCTCTGGCGGTTCGGGCACGTAGCGGCGGATGAACCAGACCAGAACGGCGGGCAGCACGGCCAGCGCCAGCATCGGGCGCCAGCCGGCCGAGCCGAGCACGGCGTACACCGCGGCGGCCACGAAGAACCCGGCGGCGTAGCCCGACATCATGATGCCGCCTGCCCGGGCGCGGTAGCGGTTGCGCCAGGTCTCGGCGATCAGCGCCGCTCCGACCGGTGCCTCGACACCCGAGCCGAGGCCCGCGATGAACCGCAGTATGCCGAGCTGCCACCACGTATCGGAGAACGCGGCAAGCGCGGTGAACACCGCGTAGGTCAGAATGCCGAGCGAGAGCACCCGGGTGCGGCCGAAGTAGTCGGCCAAGATGCCGAAAAGGATTCCGCCGGTTGCCCATCCGAGTAAGAACAAGCTGACCGTCAGCCCGCCGTAGAACCCGATCGATGCCGGGGCCACGGCGATACCGCTGTGCGGCAGCAGCTCGGTCATGGCGGGCCCGAGTACCAGCACATAGAGGCTGCCGGCGAAGCCGTCCAGACCCCAGCCGAGCGTTGTGCCGGCCAGCACGAGCCACTGCACGCGGCTGATCTGTTGCGTAGGAGGCGGTGTCACGTCAGAGCCTTTCAGTTGAGCCGGCCGTTGTCCTGCCGGCCGTACCAGTCGACGGGTTCGGCCGCGGTACGCACCACGACGGTTTTGACCCAGGAGAAGTCGTCGAAGGACTCGGTGCCCGCGTCCTTGCCCGTTCCGGATTCTTTGACCCCGCCCCATGGCAGCGACGGTTCGAGGCGGTGGTGGTCGTTGATCCATACCATGCCCGCGACGATGCGTGCCGCCACCCGATGTGCCCGGGACAGGTCGGTGGTCCATACACCCGCGCCGAGGCCGTAACGGTTGTCATTGGCCATCGCGACGGCCTCGGCTTCGTCGTCGAACGGGATGACAACGGCGACCGGCCCGAAGATCTCCTCGGTGGCCACCGTCATGTCCATGGTCGCGTCGGCGAGAACGGTTGGCTGCAGGAAGAATCCGTCGCGCAGCGCGCCGGACAGCTCGGGCACCTCACCGCCGGTGGCGAGCCGCGCCCCTTCGTTGACCCCGATGTCGATCAGGCCGCGGACCTTGTCGCGTTGGCGTGCACTGATCAGCGGCCCCATCTGGGTCTCGGTATCGGCCGGGTCACCGATCCGGATCTCGGCCGCCCGCTTGGACAATGCGGTGACGAAGTCGTCGTAGATGGCGCGGTGCACGAGGAACCGCGAGCCCGCCACGCACGACTGGCCCGCGGCGACGAATGCGGCGAACGCCGCACCCTCGGCCGCCACGACCGGATCGACGTCGCCGAACACGATGACCGGGGTCTTACCGCCGAGTTCGGCTGTGACCCTGGCGAAACGCGACGCGGTCGCCACCGCGGCCGAACGCCCCGCCTCGGTGCCGCCGGTCAGCGTGATCTTGGCGATCCCCGGGTGTTCGGTCAGCCGCACGCCCGCGTCGCGGCCGCCCGTGACGACGGTGACGACACCGTCGGGCAGGCCCGCGTCGGCCATGATCCGCGCCAGCGCCAGCGTGGTCAACGGCGTGAGTTCGGACGGTTTGACCACAACGGTGTTGCCGTTGGCGAGAGCTGCCGACAGGCTGCGGGCGAGGATCAGCATCGGATGGTTGAACGGGGTGATGATGCCGCACACGCCCAGCGGTAGCCGCTGCTGATAGGTCAGGTACGGGCCGTCGCCGGGCAGCACACCGTAGCGCTGGGCGGCCAACAGACCGGCGTTGTAGCGGAACCACTCCGGCACTCGCGACAGCTGTGCCCGTGTCTCGGTGATCGGCCTGCCGTTGTTGCGGGTCTCCAGCCGGTACAGCTCCTCGGAGTGTTCTTCGATGGCGTCGGCGATGCGCAGCAGGAGGCGGGCCCGCTCGCTGCGGGTGAGCGCGGGCCACGCGCCGTCGTCGAATGCTGCCTGCGCGCGGGCCACGGCCGCGTCGACGTCGGCAGCGCCGTGCTCTGGAACGGTGTCGATGACCGTGCCGGTGGCCGGGTCGACGATGTTCCTGGTGCCAATCGAAGAAGTCATGGCTACGAGTGTCGGCACGGAGTGTGATGCGCATCAATGTTTTTCGAAACACAACTGCGCGCTCGCTTATGTGACGTGTCACAGTGTGGCTGTGTGACGTGCGACATCGGCGCGGCAGCGGGCCGGTAGGGTGCGGTCATGCCGTTCGCTGCGAAAACGAAGTTGCGGATCCTGGTCGTCGCTGGCCTGCTGGCAGTCGGCGCCACGGCGTGCGACGCGAACTCGGGTCCGGCCGGGTCGGGTGCGGGCGATCCGCGCCAGGTGACCGTCGTCGGCTCGGGTCAGGTTCAGGGTGTCCCCGACACGCTGACCGCCGATGTCGCGATGGAGTTCTTCGCGCCCGACGTGTCGGGTGCGCTCAACCAGTCGAGCCAGCGTCAGCAGGCGGTGATCGACGCGCTCGTCGGCTCGGGCGTCGACCGCACGGACATCGCCACCACGCAGGTCAGCGTGCAGCCGCAGTTCCCGCCCGACGGCACCGTGACCGGAGCGCCGACGGGGTACCGGGCCAGCAATGCGATCCAGGTGAAGATCCGCGACACCGCCAAAGCCTCCGACACGCTCGCGCTGATCGCGGGCACCGGCGGTGACGCCACCCGGATCAACTCGGTGGCCTACTCGATCGAGGACGACTCGGATCTGGTGCGCGACGCGCGTTCTCGCGCGTTCGACGACGCCAAGAGCCGCGCCGAACAGTACGCGCAGCTGTCGGGCCTGAGCCTGGGCAAGGTCATCTCGATTTCCGAGGAGTCCGGCGCCACACCGCCGCCGCCGACTCCGATGCCGCGCGCGGCCATGGAGGCGGTGCCGCTGGAGCCCGGCCAGCAGACCGTGAACTTCTCGGTGACGGTGGTCTGGGAACTGGGCTAGAACTCAGGCCGTGTAGACCTTCGGGTCGAGCGTGCCGATGTAGGGCAGATCGCGGTAGCGCTCGGCGTAGTCGAGGCCGTAGCCGACGACGAACTCGTTGGGGATGTCGAAGCCGACGTAGGCCACGTCGATGTCGGTGCGCACGGCCTCCGGCTTGCGCAGCAGCGTGCACACCTGCAGGGACCGCGGCCGCCGGGTCGCGAGGTTGCGCAGCAGCCATGACAGCGTGAGCCCCGAGTCGATGATGTCCTCGACGATGAGCACGTCCCGGTCGTTGATGTCGCGGTCGAGGTCTTTGAGGATCCGCACCACACCGGACGACGAGGTCGACGATCCGTACGAGCTGACCGCCATGAACTCCAGCTGCGTGGGCAACGGAATGCTGCGGGCCAGATCGGTGACGAACATGACCGCGCCCTTGAGGACGGTGATCAGCAAGAGATCGTCGTCGCCGAGGTCGTCTCGGTAGCGTTCGGCGATCATCTCGGCGAGTTCGGCGGTGCGCGTCCGGATCTGTTCCTCGGACAGCAGTACCGACTTGATGTCCCCCGGATACAGCTCGGCAGAATCGGCAGCCACGTGCACAGCGTGCCATGCGATGTGCCCGCTGACCAATGCGACCGGCTATACCTCTTCGACGTGCAACGCGAGCACGCCGTCACGACGGGCCGCGATGAGCCGCTGCCTGCGCAGCGTCGACCCGACCGCGACACCGCCCTGGCCACGCCACGCGGTCACCAACCGGTCCACGCCGCGAATCTGGATGTCGGTCAGATCGGTCGCGCCGCCGCCGAGTAGCCAGCCGCGGATCACCCGGCGCCGCACGGCGTCGGGTAGCCCGCTCAGCGCCGCGGTGTCGAGACCGCCGTCCGGCGTCGTCGACTCCGCAAGGGCGCGCTCGGCGAGTTCGTCGAGGGTGTCGGTGTCCTCGCGCAACGCGGTCGCGGTGCGGCCGAGCGCCTCGGCCACACCGCCGCCCAGCACCTCCTCCAGCAGCGGCATGACGTCGAGCCGCAACCGCGCCCTGGTGAACCGCCGCTCGAAGTTGTGCGGGTCATGCCACGGCTTGAGCCCGAGTTCGTCGCACGCCGCGTGGGTGACGGTTCGGCGCACGCCCAGTAGCGGCCGGTGCCACGGCGGGTCGTGCGGTCGCATCCCGGCGATGGACCGCGGCCCCGATCCGCGGCCCAAGCCGAGCAGCACGGTCTCGGCCTGATCGTCGAGCGTGTGGCCGAGCAGCACCGGTGCACCGTCGCGCGCGGCCCGCAGCGCGGTGTAGCGCGCCTGCCGGGCCGCGGCCTCGGGCCCGCCGGAACGCCCGACCACCACGGGAATCACCTGTGCCGCAGCGCATCCCACTGCCAGCGCTTGCTGGCGCGCCGTTTCGGCCACCGCGCGTGAGCCCGGCTGCAGGCCGTGGTCGACGATCAGCGCTGTCGTGGGCCGGTCCCCGGCAGCGATCGCGGCCAGCGCCAGCGAATCCGGCCCGCCCGACAGCGCGACGCACCAGCGTTCGCCGTCGACCTGCGCCCCGAACGCCGTCACCACCCGCCGCAGCGTCGCTACAGCACCCGATCGATCCATCGCCGCGGTTCGTCGATTTCGGTTGGCAGCGGCAGGGTTTCGGCCTCGGTCCAGATGGTGTTGAAGCGCTCCATGCCGACGGTCGACACGACCTCGTCGACGAACGCCTTGCCGCGGGTGTACTGGCTGATCTTGGCGTCGAACCCGAGCAATGCACGCACCACGCGTTGCACCGGGGGCTGTTTACGTTGCCTGCGTTCGTCGAAACGCCTGCGGATCGTCCCCACCGAAGGCACGACGGCCGGGCCGACGGCGTCCATCACGTGGTCGGCGTGCCCTTCCAGCAACGTGCCGAGCACAAGCAGTTGATCCAGTGCCCGGCGTTGCGGCTCGGCCTGCACCGCCCGCATGAGGCCGAGGATGCCTGCCGAGTTCGGATCCGTCGCCGACCCGTTGCGCTGATTGCGGACGTACTGCGCGAGCCGGCCGACGACCGCGGCGACATCCTCCCCCGCGTCCTGGGTGAGCACGGCCAGCGCCTGCGACATGTGGTCGGCCAGCCACGGATTGGCGCGGAACTGGACGCGATGCGTGACCTCGTGCAGACACACCCACAGCCGGAAATCCGTTGGGGTGACGCGTAGTTGGCGTTCGACCGCGATGACGTTGGGGTACACCAGCAGCAGCTCGCCGCCGTCCGGACCGAAGGGGTCGTACTGGCCGAGGATGCCCGACGAGATGAACGCCAGCACCGCACCGGTCTGCGCGCCGGTGACCCGCCCGGTGATGAAACCGGGCTTGTGGTCTTCGTCCCCGCCCGTCATCACGCGCATCGACCGGGTGGCGGCGCGGATCCACTCGGTCCGGTCGACGATGCGCGCCTCGGGCAGCTCGGCGCCCTCGTTGAGGCCCGTCACCTCACGGACCGGAAGTTCTGCGGCGCGGGCGCTTTCGGCCAGCTGGTCGATGGCCTGGCGGCGCGTGTAGTCGGTGGCGGCCGGGGCGGGGCGGGCCAGCTTCGCCCCGACCGTCGCGGCGAAGTCCCAGTCGACGGCGCGGCCCGCGGTCATGGTCGGGCTGCTCATGTGCCGCATCCACACGTGCGCAGCACCGCGGCCAGCGCGTCGATCGCGGTACGTCCGGTGGGCCCGGCGTTGTTGGAGATCAGGGCGAACGTCAGCACCCGGCCGTCGTCGTCGGTGACGATGCCTGCGAGCGCGTTGGTGCCGGTGAGCGACCCGGTCTTGGCCCGCAGCCAGCCCGCGGCGGCCTTGCCCCCCTCGGTGTCGAGGTAGCGGTTCGACAGCGTGCCGCTGCCACCGGCGATCGGCAGCAGGTCGACCAGCGGCCGCAGCGCGGGTTGGGTGTGGCCGGCCGCGGCGTTGACGACTTCGTCGAGGGTCTTGGCGGTGAGCCGGTCATCGATCGAAAGCCCGCTCGAATCGACGAGATCGGCGCCCGTGGTGTCGATGCCGATGCCCTCCAGCTGGTGGAGCACCGCGTCGACCCCGCCCTCGAAGCTCTGCGGGCGGTTGAGCTTCTCGGCGACTTCCCGCGCGATCGATTCGGCCATCACGTTGTCGGAGTCGTTCATCATCTGCCGCAGCCGTTCGATCAGCGGGGCGGACTGCACCTCGGCGATCTTGGTGCTGGGGCCGCTCAGCCCCGACGGCAACAGCGTCACGGTCTCGGGGTCGATACGAAGGGCGGCGGCCAGCGCCTTGCCCGCGTCGAGCGCCGGGCTCGTCGACCGCCTCGACTCCACGGTCGTCGGTTGCGTGCGTCCGCCGTCGAGCATCACCGACTCCATCGGCGCGATGTCGCCGCCTGCGATGTCGGCCGGATCCCATCCGGGCGCCATGGTCGGTCCGCTGTAGAGGCTCGTGTCGACGCGCACCGTGGTGGCCCTGACCCCGCTCTGCCTGATCTGGTCGGCGAGGTCGCTGATGCGGGCGGCGCCCTTGTACCAGGTGTCGGTATCGGCGGGGGCGGCCGAAAGCGTCGGATCGCCGCCGCCGTGCAGTACCACCAGACCTGGCTGCGAATCCGAGGCAAGCACGGTCGTGGTCAGGCGCGCGTCACGGTCCAGGGTGAGCAGCGCAGCCGCCGTGGTGAGCACCTTGTTCACCGACGCGGGCTGCATGGGCAGCTCGGCGCCCTGCTCCCACAGCGCGGCGCCGGTGTCGGCATCGGTGATGCGGCCGGTGACCATGCCCAGGTTCGGATCGGCCAGAGCCGGCGCCAACGCGGCTTCCAGACCGCCCTCGGTCGGGGTGGGGGCCGATATGTCGACGGGGACGATGCCCGGGCTGGCAGTCGCGGGCGCCGGGACGGGCCGGACCGCTTCGGCGGCGTCCGACCGGTGCCCGGTGAACAACGCAGCCACCGCGACGACGGCCGCGACCAGCACAATGACCGCGACGCCTACCGCCACATGGGTGGACCGCCGCCACCGAGTGGGCCGCATATTTCCCCTGCTCTCGATTGTTCCGGACGAGCCACCCCTCATCGCCAGCCTATCGCTCATCTAATGTTGGCCCGGCGGGTCGACCCCGCGTCGTCGTCCGACGACCCCAGACTGAACGAAGATGCGAAGGAGCCGCGACGGTGGAGTTCGACGTCGTCATCGAGATCCCGAAGGGTTCGCGCAACAAGTACGAGGTGGACCACGAGACCGGCCGGGTGAAGCTCGACCGCTACCTCTACACCTCGATGGGCTACCCGGCCGACTACGGGTTCTTCGAGAACACCCTCGGCGAGGACGGCGATCCGCTGGACGCGCTCGTGTTGCTGCCCGAGTCGGTGTTCCCCGGCTGCATCGTCGAGGCCCGCCCGGTCGCGATGTTCAAGATGACCGACGAGGCCGGTGGCGACGACAAGCTGCTGTGCGTGCCCGCCGGTGACCCGCGCTGGGATCACATCCAGGACGTGGGCGACGTTTCACAGTTCGAGCTCGACGCGATCAAGCACTTCTTCGTGCACTACAAGGACCTGGAGCCGGGCAAGTTCGTCAAGACCGCCGACTGGGTGGGCCGTGCCGAGGCCGAAGCCGAGCTGCAGCGTTCGATCGAGCGGTTCAAGGTCGAGGGCCACTAGTCCGGCACTGATTTAGCGCCCCCGTAACACGGGGTAACGCCGCTGTGCTTTGCGGCTCCGATGATTGCCATGTGTTGATGCATCAGGGCATGGGGCTTGAGGCGTACAACGCATTGCCGATGCGGCGCGCCGTGCACGCCGTCTACGAGTGCTGCTACAGCGTGCCGCTGGCCGCCGACCTGGCTCGGGGACGGCCATACTCCGACCACGAGTCGTTGTTCCGCCAGGCCGACACCCTGCTGTTCAGCCTCGGCGAGGACTCGATCGACGGGGTGCTGCAGGCCTATCCGCTCTTCGGCTGCCGCTGGGCCCATCGGCCCGACGCGACGGCGCAACTGGAGACCGCGATGGCCGACTACCGCCGGCGGTTCGGCTTCAGCTTCGTCATGTACACCGCCGACTGCGACGCCGACACCGTGCTGGCATGTATCGCCGACCGGTTACACAACGACCACGAGACCGAACGCAAAGTCGTCCGCAACGAACTCGCCCGCATCAACCGCGTGCGGCTCGAACGCATGCTCGGACCCGAGGGCGGCTTCTACAACTGGTAGGCCCTGAGTAATCATCCGGGATCCGCGCCGAACACGGCGCTACGCTAACCGTTCATGTTCTAGGTAACGACATCGATCGCACCATAGCTAGCGGTCAGATAAGCCGCGGGAGAGGGTTTCGGCGGACGAAATCATGGGCTATCACTGTAATCGCCCTTGTACGAGTCGAACGTCGATAACGAACCAAGCTGCTCGACTACATCCTAGTGGTCACCCAACAGTCGAATTGGTTTCTTTAGGTCGTTGAGCTGATTACGACCAATGTGCCCATCTCTCTGTAGCCGACCAACGACGATACCTGGAGCAATGTTCTGCGATTTCGCGAATGACCGGACAGCTTGTCGACCAAGTTCGCCGGCTTCGACAAACTCGCCATAATCAGCAGGCGGAAGTAAAAAATCTCGCGCGAACTTATCGGCCTTTTCTTCTTCGGAATCATCCGAGGCGAACATGTCGACGCCAGAGCCATCGACAAAGTCCTGCCGGCGAGCGCCCGATAAGATATGCCCGGCTTCATGGAATAAGGTAAACCAAAATTGGTCATCCGATTTGTATCGCAGACTGAGCTGCAGGACCGCCTTCACGCCAAGCCATCGGGTAGCTCCGCTCAGATGGGTACCAGAGAGCTCCGGTATCAGGACCACAACGACGCCAGCAGATTGGCACTCAGTCTTGACCTTCTTCAAGATTTCGTCAAATGGCTCGCGGCGCGACAATGTACGAATGCGGCCAAGAACACGGCGAAATTCACCAGGATCAAACGCTGGACAAGACACCTTGCTCGCCTCAATTTCACCCCACCGGAGCCAGGCAGCAACCGCATTGGGAGAAGCGGCGAACGCGGGGGACGATCGGTATGCCGCTACCGCGCTGAGCCGCTCAAAAGCCTCGGGACTACTCACCCCAAAGAATGAAAGAAGATTTGACAGCGTGTCACCTTTCGACCTGCCCTTCTCCATTAAGCCGTATTTCACAAGTTCCATAACCGGGAACTTGTCGGCCCAAGTAGCTTGCATATCCAATTCACGTTGCGACTCTTGTCGGGCTAATGCGTACCGATATTGCGCCTCAAGACTGGTCCAAAACCGAGCCGATATCCCCAGAGCTCTTTCAAGTTGGATAGCGGTCTCAGACGTAATTGCGGCCTTTCCTTTTACTATCTCATTGACGGTCTTAACTGGACGACCAAGCCGGTGCGCAAGTTCGGACTGCGTCATGCCGCGTTCTTGCAGCGCCTCTAGAAGGTTCTCTCCCGGCGCAACTGCCCATTCTGGCTGCCATCCGGGGTAGGTGTTAGTTGCCATGGTAATCAATCACCTCTGTAATACGGATCTGCGTGACCCTGGTTCGGTCAATGCCTCCGCTCTGAAGCATCGGTAACGGATCATGGTCAGGTATAAAAATCAGCCTGTATGAGCCCCAGAGATATATCGCGAATGTGCCAACCCTGTCAGCGCTCAGGTGATGACAATTCCCAGGCACACCATCCATGTCCGCCAGTGTCGGCGCGGCATGCAATGCCGCAAGCCGACGCTTCAGCACTTTCCACTGCTCCGCGCCCCAGTGCTTTACACCCGAGCGGTCGCCAGTACAAGCCTTTGCCAGCTTTTGTTCCGCCCAAACAATCTCGATCGGACCGCTCCCTTGACGCATTTAACCCTTGGGGTTAAAAATACTATAGCGCAAGGAGGACGTCAGTGACAACATCGACGCAACTTAGCTTGACTCGGCCGGAGTGGTTCCAGCCGGTACCACCTGGGACCCAGCACTACGTTGCAGTGCTGCAGAACAAGGCTGGTGAGCGCAATGCCCTAGCCCATGCTTCGGCGAACGTCTGGGCACATATGACGCCACTCGTCGAGATTCTTGGCCCCAAGAGAAGCGATTCTGAGCCGTACTCACACTCGCGAACTCAAGGTTGGGTGAAGAAGGTTGCAGCCGCTGTCGGTGCGCATCCATGCTTTCTCGACATCCTCCGCCTCTCACCGAATCACACCGTGGTGACCAAGACTGGAAGGCTGCCAGTGCTGACGGCAATCTACGCCGACGCGCGCCGACGGCGCATGGCCTTTGTCCCCGTGTTGCGCCTGAGCGACGCGCCGAGTACAAGAGCCCAGATCGCGGCATGCACGCAAAGCGACGGCCGCGGCGTGGCGATTCGGCATCGTTTACTGGGCTCGGCATCGATCAATGGTCGCGGCGCCGAGACCCTGCTAATTGAGGCGCTTCACACCGTCGACGTTGAGATCACCGGGGCGGACCTGATTCTCGATCTGGACTTCATCTCGGAAGACGTTGACCTCGAAGCCGAAGATGTCGCAGCCACGATTGACGATCTCACGGCAATTGGCAACTGGAGAAGCGTCGTGCTCGTCGGCAGCTCGATGCCCAGTTCACTGGGCGGGGGTGTGGTCAACGAAGGCACAATAGGAAGACTGCCGCGACGAGAGTGGGACCTCTGGCGTGACCTCGCAGCGATGCAGATATCTCGGCTCCCGACATTCGGTGACTACGCGATCCAGAACCCGAAGCCTCCCTTCGAGGGGCAGTCGAGCGGCCCAGGCCAACGTGCGAACATTCGTTACACAGCAGACCAGACCACGTTAGTCCCACGAGCGGTCGGTGCGGTAATCCAGGAAGGTGCAGAGCAGTATCGCGAGCTTTGTGAACTCCTTGTGTCCCAACCAGAATTTGCAGGTGCCGACTTCAGTTGGGGCGACCAAGAAATCTTCGACTGTGCCTACGGATTAAGTGAACCGGGTTGGCAGGAGCAATGGCGTGGCGCGGGAACGTCGCATCATCTCGGCCACGTAGTGGATCAGCTGTCTCGTATCAGCTAGCGACAAATCGCCGCGACGGTATACGAGCGGCAGCAGGGTCTCGGCGCAGCAACGCTTCTCGAACTACAGTCTTGAGTTCGTCAAGATCGAGCAGGGACAACAAAGATTGCCACATCCTACCCCGCCTGGCGTACGGGTCCGGGGGAACTCCCAGTTCACCAAGCGCCGCGGACGCTTCCTCTCGCCAGAGCAATCGGACCAACGTCTCAGCATCTACCGCACAATTGCTACCAGCTTCTCGCAGGCAACTAAAGGTCACCTCCTCGTTGGCCTCGATTACCCGTATGCCCCACCAAGGTGGAAGCAGCGCTATTGCGCGGTCCACGTGTCGGTGGGCTATCACCGCATGACACCGATCAAATACGCGCGCGTATGCCAATGCTTGACGCGGGAGCCGATCTAACCTGTCACGTTCGGTCTTGATCTCAAAACCCTCCAAGGCCTCCCCAATGCGAACCACGTCAGCTCGCTCGTTCGTACGTGGGACCCAAAACTCATAGACGGCATTGGCATTCGCCGATTCCGTGAGGATCTCCCTCCTCAAGGAATCCCGGACCGCAGCTTCGTTCAGCACAGAACTTATCCGCCGTCACGAGTCGCATGATCGAACATACGTTCGAGACTACGTGGACGGTGTGACAAAGGAACGATCCCGGCCTCATCGCGGTCCCGACAAGCGTTATGAACAGTCGGGCGTGGCCAAGATTCGTTCATCGATCGGGCGCATCTGGGCAAACTCACAGTTGACGTAACCATCCGTCACAGCCTATGCCTCCAGTCGATGCGCGATCGAGCAACGCCTGAAACAGCCCGACGCGGATAACGCAAGCCGTCAGCTTGACACCACATTCCGCAGCGGCTCGCCGCGAGCGAGCCTGCCGATGTTGTCGGCGATGTCGGCGGCCCTGGCCGCGAAGGTATTCGTGGTGACACCCGATACGTGCGGGGTCATGAGCACGTTCGGCAGGGTGTGGAACGGCATGTCGCTCGGGCTGCCGTAGCCCGCGGCGTCCGGGTAGCGGTACCACACGTCGATCGCCGCGGCCGCGATACCACCTGTCGAAAGTGCTTCATAGAGGGTAGCTTCCGCGACCAGCGGTCCCCGGCCGACGTTGATCAGGACGCCGGCGGGCCCGAGTGCACCCAGTTCGGCCGCTCCGATTATGCCGACGGTTCGCTCGGTCAGCGGTGCGCAGACCACCACCACCTCGGATTCGGTCATCAACTGTTCGAGCCGGTTCGTGTCGCCGGCCCACACCAGCCCCTCGGCTGCGGCGTCGACGCTGCCGCTGCCCGTCACCGCAGCGCCCTCGACGCCGAACGCACGCAGCAGATTCCAGCTGCTGCGGCCGATGTGACCGAATCCGACGAAACCGACGCGTGCGCCATGCAGCGAACTGGACTGGCCGATCGTGCGGTCATAGCCCGGTGTGGCCCACCGGCCGGTGCGCAATGCGCGGTCCTGCTCGGGCAGGTGACGACGCAGCATGACCGCGGCCCCGGCGACATACTCGGCGATCGACTGCTCGTGGTTGAACGTGTTGGCCACCTGCACGTCCGGACCGAGGCTGTCGAATGCCACCTTGTCGGTGCCCGCACCGTTGACGTGCACCAGGCGCAATCGGCCTGCTGCCGTGGCCATCTCAGGCGTGAAGCGGCTGCCGACGAACACATCGGCATCGCGCAGGTCATCGATGACGCCACTGTCTCCCGGCGTATGCCAGTGCACCGACGCATCCTCGGGCAGGTCGGCTTCCAGCCGCTGCCGGTGCGGCACCAGATACGAATCGGCGATTACGATCTTCATCTCAACCCCGTTGCAGTGCAGGACGTTTGCTGTCGAACTTCCATCCTGGAATCAGGTATTGCATGGCCGCCGCGTCGTCGCGGGCGCCGAGGCCCTTCGCCAGGTAGAGCTCGTGCGCTGCAGCCACCCGCTCGTCGTCGAGCTCGACCCCGAGACCCGGCGTGGCGGGCACGTCGAGGTATCCGTCGACGATCCGGTAGGGCTGCTTGGTGATGCGCTGCCCGTCCTGCCAGATCCAGTGGGTGTCGATGGCGGTGATGGCGCCCGGCGCCGCGGCAGCGACGTGGGTGAACATCGCCAGGGACACGTCGAAGTGGTTGTTGGAGTGCGAACCCCACGTGAGACCCCAGGCGTCGCACAGCTGCGCCACGCGCACCGAACCGCTCATCGTCCAGAAGTGCGGATCGGCCAACGGAATGTCCACCGCGCCCGCACGTATCGCGTGTCCCATCTCGCGCCAGTCGGTGGCGATCATGTTGGTGGCGGTCGGCAGGCCGGTGGCCCGTTTGAACTCCGCCATCACCTCGCGGCCCGAGAACGTACCCTCGGGCCCCACGGGATCCTCGGCGTAGGCCAGGACATCGGTGAGTTGACGGCACGTGTCGATCGCGTCGGCGAGCAGCCAGCCGCCGTTGGGGTCGAGCGTGATTCGTGCGTCCGGGAACCGTTCGGCAAGTGCGGTGACGGCCTTGGCCTCCTCGGCGGCGGGCAGTACGCCACCCTTGAGCTTGAAGTCGCGGAAGCCGTAGCGGGCACGAGCCGCCTCGGCGAGCCGGACGACGGCCTCCGGGGACAGCGCCTCGTCGTGGCGGATGCGCATCCAGTCGTCGGCACCCGCCGGTTCGTCGGCAGCCGACTGGTAGGGCAGGTCGGTGCGGTTGCGGTCACCGACGAAGAACAGGTAGCCCAGCGCCTGCACGCGGTCGCGCTGCTGACCGTCGCCGAGCAGGGCCGCGACGGGCACCCCGAGGTGCTTGCCGAGCAGGTCGAGTAGCGCCGATTCGACCGCGGTGACCGCGTGCACCGTCACCCGTAGGTCGAAGGTCTGCGCGCCGCGGCCCGCACTGTCACGGTCGGCGAACTCTCTGCGGATACTCGCCAGTACCGCGTGGTACTCCCCGATCGACCTGCCCTCGACGAGCGGGCGGGCATCGTCGAGCGTGCGGCGGATCGCTTCACCGCCGGGCACCTCACCGACCCCGGTGTTCCCGTCGGAGTCCTTCAGGACCAACAGGTTCCGGGTGAAGTACGGCCCGTGCGCGCCGCTGAGGTTCAACAGCATGCTGTCGTGACCGGCGATCGGGATCACGGTCATGCCCGTCACGACGGGTGTGGCGGTCTTGGTGCTCATCATCTTCTCCTGGTGTTCATGCGAACCACTTGTCCCCGTTGGCAACCGGCCGGACGACGCGCGAAACCTTGTCGCACACCATGCGCAGGGCGTCGACGATTTCGCGTTCGCGGGCCGGCGTGAGCCGCGACAGCGGCACCGACGCACTGATCGCGTCCTGCGCGGGCTGCAGGTAGCGCAGCGAGACCGCGAAGCACTTTATCCCCGTGGTGTTTTCCTCGTCCTCGGTCGCGTATCCCCTGACCCGCGTCTCGTCGAGCGACGCCTCGAGTGCGGCCCGATCGGTCACGGTGCGCGGGGTGAGCGGGGTCAGCGTCGGCGGGATGTGCGCATCGAGCTCGGCGCCGAAGCGCTCGGCGAGCAGCGCCTTGCCGAGTGCGGTGGTGTAGGCAGGCAGCCGGCGGCCCACCTTGTTCGTCGTGCGCACGTACTGCCGGGATTCCCTGGTGGCCAGGTACACCACGTCGTGGCCGTCGAGCCGGCCGAGGTGAAAGGTCTCGTCGAGGTCGCCGCGCAGATCGTCGAGAAACGGCGTGATCATCGGCAGATAAGGGTCGGCGTCGAGGTAACTCGTGCCGACGAGCAGCGCGCGGACGCCGATGCTGTACTGGCTGCCGGCATCGTCGGAACGGACCCAGCCCTGCGCCACCAGCGTGCGAAGCAGTGCGTGCGCCGAACTGCGCGGCATCTCCAGCGCCGCACAGATATCCCGGATGCGGCACGGCTGGTCCGGCCGGGCCGCCAGGTATTCGAGCAACTCCACGGTGCGCACCGCGGACTTCACTTTCCGCACCGAAACGCTGTCCTCGTCGGTCATTTCAGCCCCCGATCAACTGACGGACGATCAGCACCACCGCGCCGAGCGTGGAGATCACGATGGCGGCCCACCGCTGGCGTTGCCGGTCGAGATGGCGATTGACCCATCGCGACAACCCGTAGCCGGCGACGCACGCGGGAATCAGCATCGCGAACACGACAATCGTGTGGCGGTCGATGGACCCGGTCAGCGCGAGCACCACGAGCGACAGCACCGAGCCCACGAGGAAGAATCCGCTCATGGTTCCGCGCAGGCGGGCGCCGGTGTTGTTCTGCCACACCAGCGCCATGGGCGGGCCGCCGATCGAGGTGGCAGTGCCGAGCAGCCCCGACGTGGCCCCGGCCAGCACCAGGTTGCGCCGGTGTGGGGCCGGTATCCAGCCGAAGCTCGTCAGTGCGACGCCACCGAGCACGACCGCGGCCAGCGCATAGGCCAGGGTCCGCTCGGGCAACACCACGAGCAGCAGCGCGCCTGCGATGGTCCCCGGCACGCGCCCGGCGAGCGCCCAGCCCGTGCCTGCCAGGTCGATGTCCTCGCGCTCGCGCACCACGACCATCAAGGTGACCATGGTGGCCAGCATGATCAGGGTGCCCGGAATCAGGCCGGGATCGACGATGGCGACGATCGGCGCCGCCAGCATTCCCATGCCGAAGCCGATCGAGGCCTGCATGCATGACGCCAGCACGATGGCGGCGGCGATGATCACATAGCCGGCGATGCTCACGCCGAAACCGGCACGGCCGGCTGCAGTGGGTGATGGCATTCGGACATGTGGTCGGCGGCCTCGGCGACGAACCGCGGATCGGGCGCCTCCGTCGCGCAGATCTCGGTGGCCTGCCAGCAGCGGGTGCGAAAACGGCACCCCGACGGCGGGTTCAGCGGCGAGGGCACCTCGCCGCTCAACAGAATCCGGTCGTTGCGTTGCGCCGCATCGAGTTTCGGTGCCGCCGACATCAACGCCGCGGTGTAGGGATGGCGGGGATGCTGGTAGACGTCCTCGGTGCTGCCGCTTTCGATCATGCGCCCCAGGTACATCACCGTGACGCGGTCGGCGACGTGGCGGACCACCGAAAGATCGTGCGAGATGAAGATGTAGGAGATCTGCAGCTCCTGTTGCAGATCGTTGAGCAGGTTGAGCACCTGTGCCTGCACCGAGAGGTCGAGCGCGGACACCGGTTCGTCGCAGATGATCACGTCGGGGTTGAGCGCCAGCGCCCGGGCGATACCGATGCGTTGCCGCTGTCCGCCGGAGAACTCCTGCGGGTATTTGTTGGCAGCCTTGGCGCCGAGCCCGACCATGTCCAGCAGTCCCCGTATCCGCATCTCGCGGTCTTTGCGGTTCGGGTACAGCGTCTTGTGGGTGCGCCACGGCTCGGCGATGATGTCGCCCGCCGTCATGCGGGAGTTCAGCGATGCGTACGGGTCCTGAAAGACCATCTGCACGCGGCGGCGGAACTTCAGCAAGTCCTTGCCGCGCAGGCCGAACGGGTCGATACCGTCGAATGTGACGCTTCCGGAATCGGGGCGCTCGAGCATCATCAGAGTCCGTGCCAGCGTGGACTTTCCGCAGCCGGACTCACCCACGAGGCCGAGCGTCTCGCCGCGGGCGAGGTCGAGGGTGATGCCGTCGAGCGCAGCCAGCCGGTTCTTGCCGACCCGGAACGACTTCCGCAGATCGCGGACGCTCAGCAACTGATCAGACATTGGTGACCTCCTCCGGGAAATGGCATGCGCTGCGCCGGCCGTCGCCTTGCAGCGCGGGCCTCATGGTGATGCAGATGTCGCGGGCCAGCGGGCAGCGGTCCTGGTAGACACAGCCGGCCGGGATCGAGTGCAGGTCCGGTGGCGCACCGCCGATCGACTTGAGCGTCTCGCCGCGCACCGCGCTGACCGGCACCGAGTTCAGCAGGCCTTTGGTGTACGGGTGGCGGGGATTGGCGAAAACCTCTGCGACCGGACCGGTTTCGACGACCTGGCCGGCGTACATCACCGCGACCCGGTCGGCCTCCTCGGCGACCAGGGCGAGGTCGTGCGTGATGAGCACGACGGCCATGTCGTACTCGGTGCGCAAGTCACGCAGCAGCGCCATGATCTGGGCCTGCACGGTGACGTCGAGTGCGGTCGTGGGCTCGTCGGCGATCAGGACACTGGGGTTGAGCGCAACGGCCATCGCGATGAGCAGCCGCTGGCGCATGCCACCGGAGAACTGATGCGGATACGAGTTCAGCCGAGTCTCGGGCTGCGGAATCCCGACGCGGGCCATGAGCTCGACCGCCTTGCGTTTCGCTTCCTTGGCGGACAATCCCCGATGGATCCGGAACGGTTCGGCCAGTTGGGTTCCCACGGTATAGAGCGGGTTGAGCGCGGTGAGCGCGTCCTGGAAGACGATCGCCAACTCGGTGCCCGCGATCTCGCGGCGCTTCTTGCGGTCGGCACTGAACAGATCGACCTCGCTGTCCTTGCCGGTGAGCTTCGCGGTGCCCGACACGACGTCGGCGACCGGCTCCAGCAGGCCGACCAGGGCCGTCGCGGTCATCGACTTGCCGCAGCCGGATTCGCCGAGCAGCGCCAGGGTTTCGCCCCGCTCGGCCGAGAACGACACGTTGTTGACGGCGCGGACGGTACCGGTGATGGTGCGGATGTCGACGGACAGATCGTCGACCACCAGTGCGGTCATGACAGATCCCTTCAGGAGAGGCGCTTTGCGGCACCGGCGAAGCGGGACAGGCGTTTCTGCGGGACGGTGAGCCGCCAGCGCTGGCCGGGATCGGTGGCGATGCGCGCCCAGGCGGCGAGGATGGTGGCCGAAACCGTGGTGATGACGATGGCCAGGCCGGGGAAGAACGACAACCACCATGCGGTGTGGAGGTAGGTGCGGCCCTGCGACACCATGAGACCCCAGCTGATGTCGGGCGGCTGGATGCCGATGCCGAGGAAGCTCAGTGAGCTCTCGGCCAGCATGACGTAGCAGAAGTCCAGCGTGGCGACCGTGAGCAGGGTGGGCAGCACGATCGGCACGACGTGGCGCATGATGATCGAGCTCGCGCCGGCACCGAAGGTGCGTGCGGCGTCGACGAATACGCGGCTCTGCAGTTCGGCCGACTCGGCGCGTGCGGTGCGCAGGTAGACCGGGATCCTGGTGATCGCCAGCACCAGGATGATGTTGGCGGCACTCGGCGAGAACACGTAGAGGACCACGACCGCCAACAGCAGCGACGGGAAGCTCATGATGACGTCGGCGACCCGCATCGCGACGGTCTCGCGCCAGCCCCGGTGGAAGCCGGCCCACATGCCGATCATCGACCCGATCACCGCCGAGATGACCACGGCCGGAACGGCTACCGACAGCGTCGTGCGGCTTGCCACGATGAGCCTGGCCAGCATGCTGCGGCCCAGCGGGTCGGTGCCGAGAATGTTGGCCCAGCCGTGGGCGAGCGTGAACGGCGCCTGGTTGGAGTTGTCGAGGTCGATGTCGGTGGCGAGATCGCCGACCAGCATGGGCCCGAAGATGGCGACGAGGAACACCAGGGCCAGCACGGTGGCGGCGGCGGCCGCCACCCGGTCGTTGCCCAGCATCCGCAGCCATACGCCGGGGTCGCGGCGGCGCGCCGTCTCGGTGTCCGCCTCACCGACGATCGCCGTCGTCGGCTTCACCGGCACCAGGTCGATTTGTGTGCTCATATCGCTGAACTCCTAAACCTTCGCTGGTTCCCGCACCCGGGCGTCGAGTAGCGCGTAACAGGCGTCGATGACGATGTTGAGGATGAAAATGCTGACCGCGGTGAGCAATACGGCTGCCTGCAGGACCGCGAAGTCACGTTGCAGAATCGCGTCGATCATGAGTTTGCCGATACCGGGCCAGCCGAAGATCGCCTCGACCACCACCGCGCCGTTGATCAGGCCGACCGCGAGGTCGCCCGCGACGGTGAGCGCGGGGGCGGCCGCGTTGCGCAACGCATGGTGGCTGACGACCCGCAGATCGCCTGCGCCCTTGCTGCGCGCGAGCCGGATGTAGGGCGCCGAGAGTGCCGAGACCATCGCGCCGCGCACCACCTGGGTGAGCACGCCGAGCGGGCGGATCATCAAGGTCGCGATCGGCAGGATCCACGACAGCACACCGCTGTCCACACCGGATGTGGGCAGCCAGCCGAGCAGGACCGCGAACAACCACACCCCGGTGATCGCGAACCAGAAGTCGGGGATCGACGCCGCGGTCATGGACAGCAGGCTGGAGAACCGGTCGGCCAGCGAGTTGGGCCGGTAGGCCGCCCAGCAGCCGATGATGACCGCGCCGATGATGGCCAAAAGCATTGTGGTGACGGCTAATTGCAGGGTTGCGGGGAAGGCGCGCAGCGCCATCTCCGACGCCGATTCCCCGGTCCGCAGGGACGTGCCGAAGTCGAGGTGGATGACGCCCTTGAAGTAGTCCACCAACTGGGTGAGCATCGGCTGGTCGAACCCGTTGGCGGTCCGGAAGGCCTCGCGCTGCTCGGGGGTGGCCGATTCGGGCAGGTACAGGTTGGTCGGATCACCGGTGAGCCGGGCCAGCAGGAAGACGCCGAGCAGGACGATGATCAACGGGATGGCGCTCGTGTACATCCGGCGCCGGACGAAAGGGAACATTGCTAGGTCCTATTCCTCGTCACTGCTTGTCGGTGCGGTCGGCGGCGAACGTCATCTGAGACACCCGCATCTCGTCACCGGTCGCCGAGTCGGGCTGGTAGTCGACGCGTGGGGATTTCGCGAGCACACCAGTCATGTGTGCGATGTATGCGAACTGGCCGATCTCGTCGGGTTCGTCGGCGAAGATCTTGGCGTAGGCATCTTGGCGCTGTTGCCCTGTGAGCTCACCGGCCGCCTCGATCTTCTTGTCGAAAGCCGGTGTGCCGTAGGCACTCTGCGCACCGTCACTGCGCATGTACTGATCCACGCTGAACGCGGCGTCACCGGCCTGGTTGCCGTGCATGATCAGCGCGATGAACGGTCCGGCGCCGGCCGGGAACGGCTGCAACTGGTACTGCAGCTGTGCGGCGGTGTCCATCATCTCGATCTTGACGTTGAGGCCGATCTTGCTGAGCTCGTTCTGGATCACCTCGACGGTCTCGGTGACACCGGGGAACTGGCTGTTGCGGCCGATCAGGCGGATCTGGCGGTCGACCGGGACACCGTCGGCCCTGGCCTCATCGACCAGCTGCTTGGCCTTGTCGGGGTCATAGGGCCACAACTGCAGGTCCTTGTTGTAGCCGACGACACCCTCGGGGATCAGCTGCGAGGCCGGCTCACCCAGACCGCGGTAGATGGCCTTCACGATCCCGGTGCGATTGACCGAGTAGTTGATGGCGTGGCGGATCCGGATGTCGTCGAGTGGCGCCTCGGTCGCCGTGATGCGCAGTGCCGTGGTCTCGTTGTTGGGGAACGGCACGCCGAGTTCGCCTGCACCGTCCTCGGGCCCCACCGACGTACCGATGTCGGCCTCGTCGTTGACGACCATGGCTGCCCGCACGCTGCCCTCACTGCGCCACTTGTATTCCGCGCGAGCGAAATCCGGTTTCTTCCCCCAATACCTGTCGTTGCGCGCCAAGACGAGGTTCTGCCCGTAGTCCCACCGTTCGATGGCATATGGCCCCGTGCCGATCGGCTCGCGCACCTTTTGGGTCATGCTGGTGGTCTTAGGCACGATTTCGACGAACGAAATACGCAGCGGCAGAATCGGATCTGGCTTGGGTGTGCCGACGACGACGGTCTTGTCGTCGGGCGCGGAGACGTCGAGTACGTCGTCGCCGAACACGTATCCGTCGACATTGCACTGCAGGTCGGAGTTGACGGCCCGGTCGATGGAGAAGGCGGCGTCGGCGGCCGTGAAGGGCGTGCCGTCGGAGAACGTGACTCCCTGGCGGACATCGAAGGTCCATCGATCCGGCGCGGTTTGATGCCAACCGGTGGCCAGCAGCGGCAGCAGGTCACCGGTCTGCGGATCACGCTCGATGAGCGGTTCGGTGATGTTGGACCGCACGACCACGCCGGTGGAGGTGAGCGAGCTTTCGCAGGGCTCGAGCGTCGGCGGCTCCTGGGGCAGCACGATGCGCAGCGTGTTCGGGTCGTAGCCGCCATGCGAAGTGTTGGCGACGGTGCAGCCCGCGGTGAGCGAGCACGCGGCCAGCCCGGCAGCCGTAGCGACAAGGACGCGCCTCATGGATCCTCCAGATAGTGACGTCCACGTATGTGGATGCTGGTTGTGACCGCAGACACACGCTATGAAGGGCCGCCAGAGGCCGTCAACCCGCCGAAATCGGGTGAAACGCGGGCATCGAGCCGCTGAGCCGGTGAAGTTAGGGCACCGTAACTAGTGCTTTGAGCTGGCGTTTTGCGGTCATGAGCACCCGGCGATACGGGCAATGCACTGGTGTGCGGGCAAATTATGCAGCTTGCGTATCAACCCATGCTATTTCCGTGTTGGACGGGTATTTGCAGGCAGGCTTAGCGTAAGTGGATCCCGACCTAGGAGAACGTGTGCCGACACCCGATTCCACCCGCCGCGTCCTGCAGGTGGGCCCGCTCAAGCCCTCACTGGCCGAGACCCTGCGCAACACGTACGACGCCCTGGTCCTGCCCGACGGCTCCGAGCGTGCGGCGTTCCTGGCCGAACACGGCGCCGGGATCCGCGCCGCGGTCACGTCCGGGCGCACCGGCGTGAACGCGGAACTCATGGCGGCGCTGCCGAATCTCGGCGCGGTCGTGAACTTCGGAGTCGGCTACGACACGACCGACGTCGACGCGGCCGCCGCCAGGGGTGTGATGGTCAGCAACACCCCTGACGTACTGAGTGACTGCGTGGCCGATACGGCTGTCGGCCTGTTGATCGACGTGCTTCGCCAGTTCTCGGCCGCTGATCGCTACCTGCGCGCCGGACGTTGGCCCGCCGACGGCAATTACCCGCTGACGCACAAGGTTTCGGGTTCCCGCGTCGGAATCATCGGGCTCGGCCGCATCGGCAACGCGATCGCCACCCGCCTCACCGCATTCGGCTGCTCGATCAGTTATCACAATCGCAACGAACGCACCGACAGTCCATACGAGTACGTCGCATCTCCGGTCGAACTCGCCCGGCAGGTCGACGTACTGGTCATCGCGGCCGCCGGCGGCAACGCGACCCGCAACCTCGTCGACCGGGACGTGCTCGACGCCCTCGGGCCGAACGGGTATCTGGTCAACATCGCGCGCGGCAGCGTCGTCGACGAAGACGCACTCGTCGAAGCGCTGGCCGACGGCCGGCTCGCCGGTGCCGGGCTCGACGTGTTCGTCGACGAGCCGAACGTGCCCGAGCCGCTGCTGACGATGGACAACGTGGTGCTCCTGCCGCACGTCGGCAGTGGCACGGTCGAGACCCGGGCCGCCATGGAGGCACTCACCCTGGCCAACCTCGACAAGTTCCTGCAGTCCGGCGAGCTCGTCACGCCGGTGCCGATGCCCGCCGCGAGCAGGGGTTAACCGACGAAGTCCTCGACGAGGTCGTCGGTCGTCCACTCGCGCTGCGGCAGTACGTCGCGCAACAAGCGCAACAGGGCCGGATTGGTGCTGTCGCCGCGCCACACGGCGTCGAGTTCGACCGGGCGCTCCCGGAACGCGCCGATCGACCGGAACACCACCCCCTCCGGGTGCAGCGTCGCGGCCGACGCGGGCACCAGCGCGATCCCGATGCCCGAGCGCACCAGGACGAGCATGGTGTGCACCTGCGTGACGTACTGGACGTAGCGCGGGGTCGCGCCGGCGATCGTGAACGTGCTGATGAGCAGTTCGTTGAAGTACCGGGCCTGCACGGGCGAATACATGACCATGTCCTGGCCGTCGAGGTCGTTGAGGGTGAGCTGGCGGCTCACATCCACCAGCGGGTGCGACGCCGGTAAGGCGGCGATGAGCTGTTCGTGCAACAACGGGCGGGATACGAGGCCGGGGCGCTTGAGCGGCGGCCTGGCCATGCCCAGATCCAGCTCGCCGGTCATGAGGCCCTCGATCTGAACGGCGGTGACCATCTCCCGCAGGTCAAGCTTGACGTCGGGAAGCTGCGCCCGCGCGGCGTCGAGCAGCGGGGGCAGAATCGCGTGCGCCGAGGCCGCGGTGAAACCGATCACCACTGTGCCGAGATCGCCTGCGGGAACCCGTTTTACGTTGAGGGCGGCACCTTCGGCCAGCTGCAGGATGCGGCGCGCGTCAGGCAGGAAGGCCACCCCAGCCGGCGTCAGGGTGACCGACCGGGTGGTGCGGTCGATCAAGTGCACGCCGAGTTCGTTCTCCAGCTGCTGGATCTGGCGGCTGAGCGGGGGCTGTGTCATGTGCAACCGTTCCGCGGCGCGGCCGAAATGCAGTTCCTCGGCGACGGCTATGAAACACGACAGCCTCGACAGTGAGAACATCGCTGCAGCCTAACGACCGCGCGCCCGATAAATGCGCTAACGGCATGAATCGAGACGGACGCCGCCCTGGCCGGGCATTTACGGGGTCGCGGCGGGAGAACGCGAGGTGTGAGTTTCCGCCATCGGGGGTAAGAAGGTGTACGGCGTCGAGGTCGATAGACTCGTCGGCAGTGCCATCAGGGGCCACGAACACGTCGGAGGTGACGAT
This sequence comes from Mycolicibacterium wolinskyi, assembly GCF_002101965.1. Classification (GTDB taxonomy): domain Bacteria; phylum Actinomycetota; class Actinomycetes; order Mycobacteriales; family Mycobacteriaceae; genus Mycobacterium; species Mycobacterium wolinskyi. The sequence goes on along the minus strand of NZ_LQQA01000006.1, from coordinate 297,652 downwards.
GACTAGCCAGCCAGACCCGGCCGTTGGAGCCAGCAGCGCTGCAGCGGCGGCCAGCTGTGCAGTCGAAGAACGCCGGATCGGGGAGATCAGCGTGGTATCGGTGGCAGGGACGGTGGACATGCTGACCGCTCCGCAGCTCGAAGAAGCGATCGGTTCGGCCGCGAAGAGCTCACCGGCTGCGGTGGTGGTCGATCTGAGCGAGGTGGACTTCCTGGCCTCCGCCGGGATGGGCGTATTGGTGGCCGCACATGGCGACCTCAGCCCCGAGGTGAAAGTCGCCGTCGTCGCGGACGGCCCCGCCACCAGTCGGCCGCTCAAACTCGTCGGGATCGCCGAAGTCGTCGACTTGTTCGCGACGCTCGACGAGGCGCTGTCTTCCCTGGCGACATAGAACCGGTCGCAATCGGGTAGCCACCAGGTCGTTATGACAGACGCAGCCGAGTCAGCGAACTTCAGCAAGGTGGACATCACCGCTGCCCCCGAACGGGCCGCGCAAGTGCGGCATGAGTTTTCGGATTGGCTGCGAAGAAATTTCACTCTCGATCCGGTCAAAGCCAGCGATGTGTTGTTGGCCGTCAACGAGGCGCTCGCCAACGCGGCCGAGTTCGCGTACGTCGGCGCGGCCGAGCCCGGGGTCATGCATGTGCGCGCCGACTACGACCGGGACGCGGCCACCCTCACCGTCACCGTGACCGACGAGGGCGCCTGGCGGATCAGCGAGAAGACCGAAGACCCGGCCCGCGGCCGCGGCATACCCCTGATGCACGCACTCACCGACCGAGCCGTCATCGACTCGACAGCCGCAGGCACGCAGGTATCCCTGCAGTGGCAAGATATTTCGGCGATTCCGACGGCAGTGGCCGACGTGCCGACTCAGAACTGCGGGAGCCGAACCACCTGAACGAAGAACTCGTCGATCTGGCGCACCGCACTCATGAACTGGTCCAGGTCAACGGGTTTGGTGACGTAGGCGTTGGCGTGCAGTTTGTAGCTGCGCAGAATGTCTTCCTCCGCCGACGAAGTCGTGAGCACGACGATCGGGATGTGACACAGGTCCGCATCGGATTTGATCTGCTCGAGCAGCTGCCGTCCGTCGTACTTCGGCAGGTTGAGGTCGAGCAGGATCAGATCGGGCCTCGGCGCGTTCTCGTACGCGCCGCGACGGTAGAGGAAGTCCAGACCCTCCTCGCCGTCGTGGGCGACGTGCAGGTTGTTCTTGATCTTGTTGTGCTCGAACGCTTCCCGGGTGATGAGCTCATCGCCGGGGTCGTCCTCCACCAGCAGGATGTCAATCGCTCGAGTGTCAGGATCGGTCATTCTGGTATTCCTTCCAGTTGGCCCGTGGGAACCTCGTTCGGCTCGGTGGTCGGTGTTGCGGGCAGGGTGAAGAAGAATCGCGTGCCCCCGGTGTAGGACGTATCGATCCAGATGCTCCCGCCGTGATATTCGACGATCTTCTTGCAGAGCGCGAGGCCGATGCCCGTTCCGCCGTACACGTCGCGGCCATGTAGCCGCTGGAAGATGACGAACACCTTGTCGACGAACTCCTCGGCGATGCCGATTCCGTTGTCCGTCACCGAGAATACCCAGTTGTCGGCATCGCTACCCGTGCCCGGCCAGTAATCGATGACGATACGGGGCGCGACGTCGGCCTGCCGGAACTTGACGGCATTGCCGATGAGGTTCTGCCACACCATCGTCAGTAACGTCGGGTCGCCATCGATATGAGGAAGCGGCTGCGCCGGTCGCACGACCTCAGCACCCGACTCATCGATGGCGGTCGACAGGTTGCTCATGGCACGGTCGAGCACCGCGTCGAGATCCACTTCGGTGTTCGTCGCATTGAGCCGCCCGACGCGAGAGAACGTGAGCAGATCGTTGATCAGTACCTGCATACGTTTCGCGCCGTCGACGGCGTAGCCGATGTACTCGGCACCGCGCTCGTCGAGCTTGTCCCCGTAACGCTTTTCGAGGAGCTGGCAGAACGAGGCCACCTTGCGCAAAGGCTCCTGCAGATCGTGTGAGGCCACGTAGGCGAACTGCTCGAGTTCGGCGTTGGACCGCCGTAATTCGGCGGCCTGCTCGTCCAGCGCCTCGCTGGCCGATCGCGACGCGTCGAGCTCTTCGACGATCCGCTGCCGCATGTCTTCGACATCTGCCGCGATCGCCCTAATGTCCTTCGGGCCTTTGGGGACAATGCGTTCGCCGAAGTTCCCCTGGGTGATCCTGCGGCACGACGCCGCGAGGCCACCCAGCGGTCGCGTCACGGCGCTGCGCACCGACACCGCTATCAGCAGCGCCATCGTGAAGAAACCCGCGACCATCGCGATCAGCACACCGTCCCGCCAGCCGCGGACCCGCGCGAGATCGTCGATACTCAAGTCCCTGGCCTCGGCGAGGTGGTTGTTCTGGACGTCGAACAACGCACGCAGCCGGTCGAATTCGACCCTGCCGCCCTCTGCCATGCTGTTGTCGATGACGGTGGGCTGACCGGGGGTCACGCTCGCGACGAGGGGCTCGGCATACGTCGTCCGCCACGTGGCGGCGGCCCGCTCGATCGCGTCGAGGTCGGCGATCAGGTCGCTGCGACCGGCCAGTTGCCTCCGGATTTCCTCCGCCGCAGCCGCTTCGGCTTGCCGACCCTCGTCATACGGTCCCAGGAACTGGCGGTCGGCGGCGATCGCGTACCCACGGACCGCGGTTTCCTGGTCCCGCAGTGCCGCCTGCAACTGATAGGCCGCCACCCGGGCCGGCTGGATGTCGTCGATGAGTTCACTCGTCATCGCATCGGTACGGTTCATCAGAAGGCCGCCTGCCACCGCGCCGGACAGGACGACAGCGCCCATGATCGACAACGCCAGGTTCAGCCAACCTTGCACCGTGAGTTTCATGTCGATGATCGCTCCACACGGATGACCGCGATGTCGTCGGTGAGCCCGCCGTGCGGTTGCGCGCGGGATTCGGCCTGGCGGATCAGGTTGTCGACGAATTCCGGGCCGGGCAGGTGTGCCAGCGAGCGGGCCATCGTGAGCAGGCCGTCCTCGCCGAGCCGTTCATCCCCGTCTCCCGCGTGCCCCTCGAACAGCCCGTCCGTGAGCAGCACGATGCCGTGGCCCTCGTCGAGTTGCAATCGGTTCACCGGCCACTCCGTGGCGCCGAGTCCGAGTGCCGCGCCGGCCGGTGGCTCAAGCCAATCCACGGTGCCCGTGCCATGCAGCAGCATGCCGGGGTGGCCGGCTCGGACGGCCGTGAAATGCCCGCTGGACGGATCCAGAGCCACGCTCAGAAGGGTCGCGAAGATCCCGCGGCCAGGACGCTCGGTCGTCAGGATGCGATCGAGTTGGTGCATTCGTTCGTTGCCGCGCAGACCCGCGAAAGTCAGGGCCCGCCAACCGATACGCAATGCCACGCCGACGGCCGCCTCATCCGGGCCGTGACCTGACACGTCACCGATCATCACGTGGACGGTGCCGTCGGGTGTCTGAACGACGTCATAGAAGTCGCCGCCGATCAGGGCGTCGCGCCGGCTCGGGAGCGACTGCGTGACGATCTCGACACCCGGGTTCTCATGGAGTAACGGGGACGGCAGCAAACCACGCTCGAGACGCGCGTTCTCCTGCTCGCGCATCCGGCTGGCATGCAGGTCGACCGCGGTGAGCTCGGCACGCTTACGTTCGATCGCGTAAAGGACGGCGCGCCGCAACATCTCGGGATCGACGCGGCCTTTGACGAGATAGTCCTGCGCACCTGAGGCGACCGCCGAGATCCCGAAGTGCTCGTCATTGAGACCGGTCAGCACGATGATCGGGATCGTGGCATCCCGGCGGCCCAGCCGGTGAAGGGCGTCGATACCGGTCGCGTCGGGCAGATTCAGATCGAGCAACACACAGTCGGGCCTGCGGTCGGCCACCATGCGCTCGGCGTCGGAGATCGACTGTGCCCAGATGAAGTCGATGTCGGCGGCGGCATCCGCGATCAGCTCTTCCACCAGCAACGCGTCCGCGCGATCGTCTTCGACCAACAACAACGACAGCCGGTGGGCACCGGGCGTGCTGAAGACACCGGTGGTGGACGCAGCCAGAAGCTGCGGGTCTAGCGGCGCGCGCATGGGAAATCACGTCCTTTACGTAATGCGGTCACCCCGGTCGCGCTGACCCCTGCTTTAGTGACAACTTCTCGACAATACCCAGTCACCGGCGTCAATTCAGCATCGGGAGCGTCTCACCCCGGCCAACGTGCCTCGTCACGATGCTGAACCGGCACGGCCACATCAAGGCCCAGGGCTCGAGCAGGCTCATGTCACCGACGGGGTCTGCACCGATTCCCACCCAGATCGTCTGGTACCCCAGTTCTTCGAGCTGGCGGGCGTATTCGATACGGGGGGGGCATCGCCCAGGCCGGGGGTGAGCCAGGCACCGTATGTGCCGAACTGCTCGTACACGTCAGTTGTCTCCTTGGGGGTGGGACACGGGCGGGGTGGTGCTGAAGATCGGCCAACAGATCTCGGTGGCGGTGAACACTGTCGGAGCCGAGGGCGTGGCGCCGATGTAGTGCTCGCGAATCGGCCCCTGGTCGGTGATGAGGTGCTCGTTGGCGTATACGCCCAGCGCTGCGTAACTGCGGTCGATGCCCTCCTCGTGACCGCCGGGGTGGGTGAGCACGGCGAATTCGGCGGCAGGCAGGACCTCGGCACGCACGCCCTCCGGTGGGCCCAACGAGGGTGGTGCGGGAATGAACAGGGTTGCCTTGCCCCGTGATTCGAGGAACAGCGCCCGGTCGTAGAGGCCGCCCGGCACGGCCGCCGACGGAGCGCCTGCTGCGGTGGCGACTGCGTTGCGCAGTGTCCTCAGCGTCGCGGCGAACCAGCTGTCGATCTCGGCAACCTCGACGGTGGCGGCGATGGACCACACGGCGAGCGCAGGTTCACGGCGCAACTCCACGTCGGGAGGGGTGCGCACGGGCGAGAGCAGCTCGCGCAGCGCCCCCACGGTGTCACGGGTCTGCTGCAGCTGCATCTCCATCTGTTCGAGATGAGTCTTGATGATCTCGGTGCGCGCCACGGCGTCATCCGTGCTCAGCAGCGCCTTGATGTCGGGAATCGACATGCCCAGAGTGCGGAACCGGCGGATGATGTGCGCGTGATCGACCTGGCTGGTGTCGTAGAAGCGGTAGCCGGTGTGGGCATCGATGTGGGCCGGTTCGAGAATGCCGATGTCATGGTAATGGCGTAGTGCCTTGCGGCTCAGGCTGGTCATCACGGCGAAGTCACCGATCGAAACCCGTGCTCCCATGGCATCCCTCCTCATACGATCCACCCGCGTTATCGGGTGAGGCCATCGTGCAGCTTCCCCTAAGGGGAAGGTCAACATCGCGGGCCGGCGCGGGGGACGCTGACCCGGCGAGCGGGCGGCACGGGTTTACAACATTCCCCTGCCAGTGGGTTGACCTTGCCCTTAGGGGAAGCTTCACGGTGGTGTCATGACCACCGCAGAATGGGATGCACTTCCACACACCATCACGACGTTCATGACCGCACTCGACGCCCGTGAGGTGGACCAAACACTCGCCACACTCACCCCCGACGCCGTCGTCACCGACGAGGGCCACGACTACACGGGCCACGACCAGATCGGGAAGTGGGTCGCGACGGCGGCCGCCGAGTACACCTACACCGCCGAGATCACCGGCGCGACCACCACCGACACCGGGGTCGTCGTCACACAGCACTTGGAGGGCGACTTCCCCGGCGGCGTCGCCGACCTGAACTACCGGTTCACCCTCGACGGTGCGCTGATCAGCCGGGTGGTGATCGAGCCGTGAGCAGGACATGGTTCATCACCGGCGGCACCCCCGGCAACTTCGGGGTCGCGTTCGCCGAAACGGCGCTCGACACCGGTGACCGCGTGACACTGACATCCCGGCGCCCACAAGAGCTGGCGACGTGGGCCGAGCAGTACGGCGACCGCGTTCTCCTCGTGCCGCTGGAGCTCACCGACCCCGCGCAGGTGCAGCGCGCGGTACGCATCGCCGAGGAGCACTTCGGCGGTATCGACGTGCTGGTCAACAACGCCGGCCGCGGCTGGTACGGATCCATCGAGGCCATGGACGAATCCGCGATGCGGGCGATGTTCGAACTGAACTTCTTCGCCGTGCTATCCGTGACACGTGCAGCGCTCCCCGGCATGCGTGCCCGCGGCAACGGGTGGATCGTCAACGTGTCCTCGGTCGCCGGGCTCATATCAGCGCCCGGATTCGGCTACTACAGCGCAACGAAGTACGCCATCGAAGCCATCACCGACGCACTACACGACGAAGTAGCTCCACAGGGCATCTCCGTGCTGACCGTCGAACCGGGGGCGTTCCGCACCAACGCCTACTCCGGCTTCGCCAACGAACCGGTCGACGAGCGCATCCCGGACTACCACGACATTCTCGAAGAGGTCCGTGCCGCCTTCGTCGGGATGGACGGTGTGCAACCCGGCGACCCGCACCGCGGAGCCCGCGCAGTCATCGCGGCCATGGCCCAAAACCCGCCGCCGCGCCGGCTCATCCTGGGCAACAGCGGATACGACGCCGTGATCGACACACTGGAGAAGAACCTCGCCGCCATCCGAGCCAACGAAACACTCTCCCGCAGCGCTGATTTCCCCTCCTAAAGGCCACTCCACAGTCCGAATCTTCATTGACCACCAGGTCGATGACGAAGTCCTCACTGAGCGCATCGCTGACATCGTTGTGGGGGCTGCGGGCTCCACAGTGAGGCGGACAGGGTGGGACCTGATCCTGGCCGTGGATATCCCGACCCTCGCGGCGTACGAGCACGTGTACGACGACTGCCTTATTCCTCGAGGCGAAGCCGGCGAACTCAGCGTCGAATCAGCGTGTATGACCTTCCATACCTGACACACGTACGACACCGCTTGAGTGCACGCCCATACCATCAAAGCGATGCATGCCCTGCCGCATCTGGGCCGACCAGAATCACCAGCGCGGGGCGGCCGCCTCGAATGAGGGATCGACGCTGCGCATGTAGCCGGTGTCGTCGCGATCCCGGATGCCGCAGCGCACGTACTGCTCGTGCAGTGCGGCCAGGCTTTCGTCGTCGATCTGCACGCCCAGGCCGGGCACCGTTGGCACCGGCACCGATCCGTCGCGGAACACCAGCGCGCCGTCCTTGACGACGTCCTCGGCCTTCCACGGCCAGTGCGTGTCGCAGGCGTAGGTGAGATTCGGTGTGGCAGCAGCCAAGTGGACCATCGCGGCCAGGCTGATGCCCAGATGCGAATTCGAGTGCATGGACAGGCCGAGCCCGAACGTGTCGCAGATGCCGGCCAGCAACCGCGAACGCTGCAGCCCGCCCCAGTAGTGGTGATCGGACAGCACGACCGACACCGATTTCCTGGCGACCGCGGGCGCGAGCTGGTCGAACGCCACCACGCACATGTTGGTGGCCAGCGGCATGGGCGCCTGTGCGGCAACCTCGGCCATGCCGTCAAGACCCGGAGTGGGGTCTTCGAGATACTCCAGGACACCGGCCAGCCCGGAGGCCACCTTGACCGAGGTCTGCGGCGTCCAGGCCGCGTTGGGGTCGAGACGCAGCGGGTGATCGGGGAACTCGGCGCGCAGTGCCTCGATGGCCGCCATCTCCTCCTCGGGCGCGAACACGCCGCCCTTGAGTTTGATTGCGGTGAAGCCGTATTCGTCGACGATGCGGCGGGCCTGCGCGACGATGCCGTCCGGGTCGAGCGCCTCACCCCAGCCGTCCGGTTCCGCACCGGGATGCCCCGCCCATTTGTAGAACAGGTAGGCACTGAACGGCACTTCCCCGCGCACCGCTCCCCCGAGCAGATCCGACACTGGCCGTCCGGTCGCCTGCCCCTGCACATCCAGGCAGGCCACCTCGAACGGTGACAACACCTGATCGACGGCGCTGGCGGAGGTGATCATGCCCGCGGTGCCGACCGCGGCGGTGTCACCGCGCAGCCGATCGGCGATGGCCGCGCGAATGATGTTGAGCGCGAACACATCCTGGCCGACGATGGCGTCTGCTGCCGCGGTGAGCCGCTCGAGATGGCGCGTGTCGGCGTAGGTCTCGCCGAGACCGGTCAGCCCGGCATCGGTGTCGAGCTGGATGATCGCGCGCAGCGCATACGGCTGATGGACACCGACGGTGTTGAGCAGCGGCGGGTCGGCGAACGCTACCGGCGTGATCCGAGCCCCGGTGATGCGGATCCGGTTGGCCGCCATCAGTGCACCAGGGCGTCGGCGATCACCGCACGGCCGGCAGCGAGGATGCGCTGCAGTTCGGCGACGTCGTCGGGGCTGGCGTCGACCAGCGGGGGCCGTACCGGCCCGGCAGGCAGGCCTTCCATCGTGACGCCGGCCTTGATCAGCGACACCGCGTAGCCGGGCACCTTGTCGCGCAGCCGAACCAGCGGGTGGTAGAACTCGCGCAGCAGCGCGGCGGTGAGCGCCTCGTTGCCGGTCTCCAGGGCCTGGTAGAACGCGAGCGCCAGATCGGGCGCGAACGCGAAGGTGGCCGACGAGTACAGCGTGACGCCGATGGCGCGGTACGCCTGCTGCGAGACCTCGGCCGTGGGCAGGCCGTTGAAGAACTGGAACGGCTTGCCGCTCGGTGCCAGTGCGTCGGTGACCGCCCGAACGATGCGGGCGACCTGATCGAAATCGCCTGTGCCGTCCTTGAATCCGACGACGTTGGGCAGCTGCGCGACCTCGACCGCCGAAGCTTCGTTGAAGCGCGCGTTGTTGCGGTTGTAGACCACGAGGGGCAGGTCGGTGACGGAACTGACCTCGCGGGTGTAGCCGACGAGGCCCGCTTGCGGCATCTCGACGAGGTACGGCGGGAGGAGCAGCAGCCCGTCGGCTCCGGCTTCGGCGGCCACCCGCGCGAACGTCTTCGCCGACGCGATCGATCCGCCTGCGCCGGCATACACCGGAACCCGCCCGGCCACCGCCTCGACCGCGGTGCGCACGACGGTGCTCATCTCGGACGGCTCAAGCGCATGGAATTCGCCTGTGCCGCAACCGATGAAGACACCGCCGGGCCCGGCGTCCACACCCTTGGCGACGTGCTGTGCGAGCCGGTCCACGTCCACCTCACCCGCTGCAGTGAGCGGTGTGACGGGGAAGAACAAGACGCCGTCGAGCATATTTCTACTCCTCAGATTTTCTACGGTGGTCAGTCTTTGGTGAGTTGGCCGTCGATGCGCCGCCACAGCCCGTCGGGATTGCCGTCCGCAACAGCGCTGGGCAGCAAGGACTTCGGAGCGTCTTGGTAGCAGACCGGCCGCAGGAACCGCTCGATGGCGCGCGCACCGACCGAGGTGGTACGCGAGTCGGAGGTGGACGGGAACGGCCCGCCGTGGACCATGGCGTGGCCGACCTCGACACCGGTCGGCCAGCCGTTGAACAGGATTCGGCCCGCCTTGAGCTCGAGGACCTCCAGCAGGTCACCGGCCTGGTCGTGGTCGGACTCGTCGGCGTGGATCGTCGCGGTGAGCTGCCCCTCCACGTTGGCGGCGACCCGGAGCATCTCGGCGGCGTCGGCGCACCGGATCACGACGCCCGAGGCGCCGAACACCTCGGCCTGCAACGCCTCTGAACCGAGGAAGGTCGGCGCGTCGCTGGTGAACAGGGCCGCGCGGCAGGACACCGCGGGGGCGTCGGCATCGGATCCGCGCGCAACCAGCACTGCCTCTTTCTCAAGCGCTTCGACACCGGTGCGGAAGCTGTCGGCGATACCGGGCGTCAGCATCGCGGCAGGCGCGCTGGCAGCGACCGCCTCCCCCGCGGCGGCGAGGAACGCGTCCAGCTCGGGACCGTCGACGGCGATCACGAGGCCCGGGTTGGTGCAGAACTGTCCGGAGCCCAGGGTGAGAGAGCCGACGAACGCGCGGCCCAGGTCGGCACCATGACTGGCCAGGGCACCCGGCAGCAGAAAGACGGGGTTGATGGCGCTCATCTCGGCGTACACCGGGATCGGTTCGCGCCGGCCTGCCGCGGCGGCCATCAGGGCCATGCCACCGCCGCGCGATCCGGTGAATCCGACCGCCTTGATGCGGGGATCGGTGACCAGCGCGGTGCCAAGCTCCGGCCCGTACCCGTAGAGCAGGGAGAAGGTGCCTGCCGGCAGACCGCACGCGGCGACCGCGTCGGTGATGGCGCGGCCGACCAGTTCGGAGGTGCCGGGATGGGCGTCGTGCGCCTTGACCACGACGGGGCATCCGGCGGCCAGCGCCGAGGCGGTGTCTCCACCGGCCACCGAGAAGGCCAGCGGGAAGTTGCTGGCGCCGAACACTGCGACGGGGCCGAGCGGCACGCTGCGCTGGCGGATGTCGGGACGCGGCAGCGGGGTGCGGTCAGGGAGAGCGGGATCGATGCGGGCCTCGTTCCAGCTGCCCTCGCGCAGCACGCCGGCGAACAACCGCAGCTGGCCTGCGGTGCGCCCGACCTCACCGGTCAGGCGCGGGCGGGGCAGGCCGCTCTCGGCGTGTGCGCGGTCGACCAGGGCGTCGCTGATCGACTCCAGGTTGGCCGCGATGGCCTCCAGGAAACGGGCCCGCGTTTCGATCGGTGCGCCGCGGTATGCGGCAAACGCTTCGGCGGCAGCGGCGCACGCGGCTTCGACGTGGGTGCTGTCGCCGTACGCGTAGGCGGGTTCGAGGGCGGCCGCGTTCTGCGGATCGATGCCGCGGATCTCGGTGCCGGTGCCGCGCACCGGCTTGCCCGCGATCAACATCTGCCCGGTCAGGTCTGTCGTCTGCACCATGGATGTCATAGTGGCACCGTACGACCCCAATAAATACATGTCCAAGTCAAGTTTGCGGCTTACTCATGCACTGGTTGTATTAGTTGGATTCGCATCGGCAAGTCCCGTCGTTCCCTCATGATGTGGCGATGGAAGACCTCGTGCATGGCCACTGTGACCGCCGTTTCACCGCCGTTCGCGACGCCTTGGCCGAGGCCGTTTCCACCGGTGAGGAAACCGGTGCGGCGATCGCCGTCGATGTCGACGGCGAACTCGTGCTCGACATCTGGGGCGGATACACCGACGCGGCACGCACTGTTCCGTGGGCCGAAGACACCATCGTCAACGTCTTCTCGTGCACCAAGACGCTCACCGCGCTGGCGGCGCTGATGGTCATCGACCGTGGCGCGCTCGATCCGTACGCGCCGGTGGCCAAGTACTGGCCCGAGTTCGCCGAGAACGGCAAACAGGACATCGAAGTGCGGCACTTGCTGTCGCACACGTCCGGGGTGTCGGGCTGGGACGCGCCGTTCTCGATCGACGACCTCTACGACTGGCAGAAGGCGACCGCGCAGCTCGCCCGGCAAGCGCCCTGGTGGCAACCCGGATCGGCCTCGGGCTACCACGCGGTCAACTACGGCCACCTGATCGGCGAGGTTGTGCGGCGGGTGACCGGAAAGTCGTTGAAACAGTTCGTCCGTGAAGAAATCGCCGAGCCGCTCGGAGCCGATATTCAGATCGGGGCGCGCGCCGACGACGACCACCGCATCGCCGAGCTGATACCGCCGCCGCCGTTGCCCGTGGCGCTGGACGTGTTGCCGGCAGAGCATCCGGCACGAAAGACGTTCTCCACGCCGCTGCCGCCCGACGCCAACGGCGCGGCGCTGGCCGAATCCACGGCATGGCGCCGCGCAGACATCGGCGCGGCCAACGGACACGGCAACGCGCGATCCCTCGCGCAAGCACTGTCACCAATCTCGTTGGGCGGCAAGCGCGACGGAGCTGAACTGCTCAGTCCCGAGACGATCGACCTCATCTTCGAGGAGCAATCGAACGGCATCGACCAGGTGCTGATGATTCCGCTGCGGTTCGGTATGGGCTTCGGTCTACCCGAGCCGGTGAGCGTGCCTGCCATTCCCGACGAGAAGGTCTGCTTCTGGGGCGGCTGGGGCGGCTCGATGGTCGTGATGAATCCCGAGCGCCGGGCCACCAGCTCCTACGTCATGAACAGGATGGGTCCGGGCACTACCGGAACCGAACGCACGAACCGCTACGCCCAGCTGATCTACGAAGCCCTCGCCTGAGAACGAGCTTCCAACCGGCGCAGCACGTCGGCGGCCAATGCCCCCAGGTCCGATCCGGGCGTGGCAGGCAGCAGCGTCACACCGTCGGCGACACCGGCGGACTCGATGTCGGCGATCAGCCCCGCCAGCCCGTCGACCGTGCCGACATAGCGCACGTTCGCCTCGGAACCAGCCAGTTCCAGGCCCCGCCGCGCGGACCGGTAGTCCCCGGCGACGGCCACCGTGACATCCAGCACGACCGAGGCACCCGCATCCTCGGATCGGATGCGGGTGCGAAGCCGGCGGGCCTGCGCGAGGTCGGGCGCCGAGATCCGGACCGTCGGCTCACCGCCGTCGGTCAGCTCAGTCCAGGTCCCGGCATCCGCCACAAAAATCCGCACCTCGCCACGCTACGTGCGAATACCGCACCTGCCCAGAGTTGTGCTCAGGCCGAATCCAAGGGACTATTTCGCGTCGCGCACCCGCGTCTTGTAGAGGCTCGCGACGGTCGTCACCAGCAGCGTCACGATGATCACGCCGAGGCTCGCGAGCGTCGGGATCTCGGGCACGTGCACCGGCTCACCACCGTTGATGAACGGCAGTTCGTTCTCGTGCAAGGCGTGCAGGATCAGCTTCACGCCGATGAACGCGAGGATGAACGCGAGCCCCTGGGAGAGGTACACCAGCCGCTTGAGCAGGTCGCCGAGCAGGAAGTAGAGCTGGCGCAGACCCATCAGGGCGAACACGTTGGCGGTGAACACCAGGTAGGGCTCCTGGGTCAGGCCGTAGATCGCCGGGATCGAGTCGAGCGCGAACAGCAGGTCCGTCGTGCCCAGCGCGACGATCACCAAGAACATCGGCGTCATCAGCCGCGTGCCGTTCTCGTTGATCCACAAGCGCAGGCCGTCCCACTTGTCGGTGGTGCGCAGGTGCTTGCGGGCGAATCGCACGACCGCGTTGTCACCGTCGTCGTCGTGGTCGGTGTCTTTGACCAGACCGATCGCGGTGTAGACGAGGAACGCGCCGAAGATGTAGAAGACCCACGAGAACTGGTTGATCGCAACGGCACCCAGCGCGATGAAGATGCCACGGAAGATCAGCGCCAGGATGATGCCGACCAGCAACGCCTGCTGTTGATAGATCCGCGGCACTTTGAAGCTGGCCATGATGATCAGGAAGATGAACAGGTTGTCCACCGACAGGCTGTATTCCGTCAACCATCCGGCAAAGAACTCGAGCCCGAACTGACTGCCGTGGAAGAGCCACACCCACACCCCGAACAGGACCGCCATGCCGATGTAGATCGACAGATATGTCGCGGTCTCGCGGGTTGACGGTTCATGTGGCCGTCGCCCGATCACTACCACGTCGAACAACAGCACGGCGATCGTCACGGTGAGCGTGATGATCCATTCGAGCTGGGTTACCTGCATGCAAATACCTCCGGTCGCCAAACAACGCCGGAGGTCTCTTCCACCGGCGATCGAGGCCGGCCTGCGGCACCGATCGGATCCATGACGACCGACGTGATGACGACACCGCAGCGAAGGAATACTCCCCTCCGCCGACAAGTGTGCCTGATGGTGAGCGCGATCCGAAATCGAGCGGGCACGCCGTGCACTATCGGGCTCCATCGACGCCGGCTTAGTAGTTTGTACCCGTGACAGCACCGGACGACGCAGATCGTGGGCACCAGATCCCCGCTCAATACGTGCTCTCACCGATGGCACCGCAACCCCGCACGCTGGTGGACATCCTCTATGAGACGGCGCGCACGTTCCCCGACGCGCCCGCGCTCGACGACGGCACGGTGCAACTCACCTACGCCGAATTGATCGCCGATGTCGAAGACAGCGTCGCGTGGCTGGCCGCGCGCGGCATCGGCCGCGGCGACCGGATCGGCATCCGGATGCCGTCCGGCAGCTACGCGCTCTACGTCGCGATCCTGTCAGCCCTGGCAACCGGGGCGGCCTACGTGCCGGTGGACGCCGACGATCCCGACGAGCGCGCCGAGCTGGTGTTCCGGGAGGCCAACGTGGTCGGCGTGATCACCGAGGCCGGCCTGATCCGCGGGCCCGGGTCGTCGCGGGGCTGGCGCGCCGCCGCACCGCTGGGCCGCGACGACGCCTGGATCATCTTCACGTCGGGGTCGACGGGAACTCCGAAGGGCGTCGCGGTGACGCATCGCAGCGCGGCCGCATTCGTCGACGCCGAAGCCCGAATGTTCTTGCAGGACAACCCGATCGGTCCCGGAGACCGGGTGCTGGCCGGGCTGTCGGTGGCATTCGACGCGTCCTGCGAGGAGATGTGGCTGGCCTGGCGCCACGGCGCATGCCTGGTACCCGCGCCACGGTCACTCGTCCGCAGCGGCATGGACCTAGGCCCGTGGTTGGTCAGCCGCGACATCACGGTGGTGTCGACGGTGCCGACGCTGGCCGCGCTGTGGCCGGCGGAGGCACTCGAGGCGGTCCGGCTGCTGATCTTCGGCGGCGAGGCCTGCCCACCCGAACTGGCGCAGCGCCTCGCGGTCGACGGGCGCGAGGTGTGGAACACCTACGGGCCCACCGAGGCGACGGTCGTCGCGTGCGCGGCCCCGCTGGACGGGCAGGGTCCCGTCAGCATCGGCTTGCCGCTGGCCGGCTGGGACCTGGCCGTCGTCGACAAGGACAGCCGTCCCGTCGCGATCGGCGAGGTCGGCGAACTCGTGATCGGCGGGGTCGGCCTCGCGCGCTACCTCGACCCGGACAAGGACGCCGAGAAGTACGCACCCATGCCGACCCTGGGCTGGAGCCGTGCGTACCGCAGCGGCGACCTGGTCCGGTTGGAGGCCGACGGCCTGTACTTCCAGGGCCGCGCCGACGACCAGGTCAAGGTGGGCGGACGCCGCATCGAACTGGGCGAGGTGGACAACGCGCTGGTGAACCTGCCCGGCGTCAGCGGTGGCGCGGCCGCGGTCCGCAAAACCGCGAGCGGCACCCCGCTGCTGGTCGGCTACATCGCGAGCACGGATCCGTCGTTCGACCTGGCGGCGGCGCGCGCCGCACTGTCCGAGTCGCTTCCGGCCGCGCTCGTCCCCCGGCTCGTACTCCTCGACGAGTTGCCCACTCGCACGTCGGGCAAGGTCGACCGCAACGCGCTGCCCTGGCCGCCACCCGGCGAGACCGAGCAGGACGCGCCCGAACTCGGGGGCACCATCGGCTGGCTCGCCGGGTTGTGGCGCGACGTCCTCGGCACGCCCGTCGACGGGCCGGAGGCCGACTTCATCGCGCTCGGCGGTGGCTCATTGTCGGCGGCGCAGCTCGTCGCCGCGCTGCGCCAGAAGTATCCGCAAGTCACCGTCGCCGACCTCTACGACCATCCACGGCTGGGGTCGCTCGCCGGCTACCTCGACGAACTCAAGCCGCCGCCGCGCGTGGAGACGCGCGAGGTCAAGCCGACGCCGCGGCTCACCCAGGCCGCGCAGATCGCGCTGTCGCTGCCCCTGGCCACGCTGACCGGTGTGCAGTGGGTGATCTGGCTGGCGCTGCTGAACAACGTGGCCGCCTGGCTCGGCGTGCTGCCGTGGGCGCATCCCGTCAACTGGTGGTGGCTGCTGGTCGGGTTTCTGGTGTTCATCACCCCGCTGGGCCGGATGGGCATCGCGGTGCTGTTCGCCAGGATGCTGCTGAGCGGGCTGCAACCCGGCACGTATCGCCGCGGCGGCCCGGTGCACCTGCGGGTGTGGTTCGCCGAACGGCTGGCCGACGCGAGTGGCGCCGAGAACCTCGCCGGTGCGCCGTGGATGGTGTACTACGCCCGCGCGCTCGGCAACACCGTCGGCAAAGGCGTCGACCTGCATTCGGCACCGCCCGTGACCGGCATGCTCAAGATCGGCCACCGCTCGTCGGTCGAGCCCGAAGTGGACCTCACCGGGCACTGGATCGACGGCGACCTGTTCCACGTCGGGCCGGTGTCGATCGGCAACGACGCCACGATCGGTGCCCGCACGACGCTGTTGCCCGGCGCGATCGTCGGCAAGAACGCCGATGTCGCGCCCGGCTCAGCGGTCGTCGGCAAGGTCAAGAACGGCCAGTACTGGAAGGGCTCGCCCGCGGTGAAGTCCGGCAAGGCGCGCCATCCGTGGCCCGACCACCGGCCGCGCCGCGCTCCCCTGTGGGTGGCGATCTACGGCCTCACGTCGATCCTGCTCGGCAGCCTGCCGCTGGTCGGGTTGGCGGCCGGGCTCGCGGTGATCGGCTGGGGTATCCACGACACCGCGTCGGCCGCCGACGCGATCGTGCCCGCACTGGTGTGGACGCCCGTCGCGGCGATCGCGGCGCTGGTCGTCTACGCGGGCCTGACGGTGATCGGCGTGCGGGTGCTGTCGTTCGGCCTGTCCGAGGGCTACCACCCCGTGCGCAGCCGTGTCGGCTGGCAGTTGTGGGCGACCGAACGCCTGATGGACGCCGCGCGCAACTATCTGTTCCCGATCTATGCCAGCCTGCTCACGCCGTGGTGGCTGCGCCTGCTCGGTGCGAAAGTCGGCAAGGGCACCGAGATTTCGACGGCGCTGTTCACCCCGAAGTTCACCGAGGTGCAGGACGGCGCGTTCTTGGCCGACGACACCATGGTGGCGTCGTACGAGCTGGGCGGCGGCTGGATCCACGTCGCGAAGGCGACCATCGGCAAGCGCGCGTTCCTCGGCAACTCGGGCATCACCCAGCCCGGCCGCAAGGTTCCCGACGACGGACTGGTCGCCGTGCTGTCGGCGACCCCGCACAAGGCCAAGGCCGGGTCGTCCTGGCTGGGCAGCCCACCGGTGCGCTTGCGGCGCAACGCCACTGCCGCGGACGCACTGCGCACGTTCCATCCCTCCACGCGGCTCAAGGTTCTGCGGTCGGCCGTGGAAACCTGCCGGCTGATCCCGGTGATCGTGACGTTCGGGATCGGTATCGCGGTGCTCGGCGTCATCCAGGCGCTGGCCATCCGGTTCGGCTACCTGTGGACGGCATTGGCCAGCGGCGTGGTGCTGCTGGCGGCCGGTGCAGTCGCCGGGGCGATCGCGGTGATCGCGAAGTGGTTGGTGATCGGGCGGATTCGCGCGGTCGAGCATCCGCTGTGGTCGTCGTTCGTGTGGCGCAACGAGGTGTCGGACACGTTCGTCGAGACCGTAGCCGCGCCGTGGTTCGCGCGTGCCGCGAGCGGCACCCCGGTGATGAACCTGTGGCTGCGGGGACTGGGCGCATCGATCGGCCGCGGAGTATGGTGCGAAACCTACTGGCTGCCGGAGGCCGATCTGGTGACACTCGGCACCGGCGCCACCGTCAACCGCGGCTGCGTGGTGCAGACCCACCTGTTCCACGACCGCATCATGCGGATGGACAGCGTTGTGCTGGAGGAAGGTTCGACATTGGGACCGCATTGCGTCGCGCTGCCGGCCGCGCGGCTGGGCGCCGGGGCGACCGTCGGTCCGGGCTCGTTGGTGATGCGCGGCGACGAGGTACCGCCGTCGACGCGGTGGCAGGGCAACCCGATCGCCCCGTGGAACATGTTCGGCAAGAAGCGCGCTGCGGCAGCCAAGAAAACCGAAGAAGTACCTGCCGCGTGACGAGATCGAAGAAGGCCGCCAAGAGAGCATTCTCAGCCCCTGTCATCGACCCGTATCTCCCGGGCAACGGCAACTTCGGCTATCGGGTGTCGCGCTACGAACTCGATCTCGAGTACAAGGTGGCGATCAACCGGCTGGCCGGATCGGCGACCATCACCGCGGTGACGCTGGCCGCGCTGCGCACGTTCACGCTGGATCTGTCCGACGCGCTGTCCGTGTCGAAGGTTTCGGTCAACGGCCGCAGACCCGCCCAGTTCCGATGTTCGGGTGGCAAGCTGTCGATCGCGTTGTCCGCCCCACTGCCCGCCGGCGCGGCGATGACGATCGTCGTGCGCTACAGCGGTGTTCCGCGCCCGATCCGATCTCTTTGGGGCGAAGTCGGTTTCGAGGAACTGTCGAACGGCGCGCTGGTCGCCGGTCAGCCCAACGGCGCGGCATCGTGGTTTCCCTGCGACGACCATCCCAGCTCCAAGGCCAGCTACCGCATCCAGATCAGCACCGACAGCCCCTACCTCGCACTGGCCAACGGTGAGCTGGTGTCGCGCAAGGTCCGCGCCGGCCACACCGTGTGGACTTACGAGCAACCCGAGCCGACGTCGACGTATCTGATCACCCTGCAGATCGGCATGTACGAGATGCACCGGATGACCAAATCCCCGGTGCCGATGCACGGCGCGGTGCCGCCGAGGCTGCGCCGCGACTTCGACCACGACTTCGGCCGCCAACCGCAGATGATGAAGCTCTTCGTCAAGCTTTTCGGCCCGTATCCGCTGTCCAACGGGTACACCGTGGTGGTGACCGACGACGACCTGGAGATCCCGCTCGAAGCCCAGGGAATCTCGATCTTCGGCGCCAATCACTGCGACGGACACCGCAGCGCCGAGCGGCTGATCGCCCATGAACTCGCCCACCAGTGGTTCGGCAATTCCGTGACGGCGCGCCGCTGGCGCGACATCTGGCTGCACGAGGGTTTCGCCTGTTACGCCGAATGGCTGTGGTCGGAGGACAGCGGTGGTCCCAGCGCTGCCGACTGGGCACGCCGTTACCACCAGGGGCTGCGCGACCTGCCGCAGGATTTGGTGCTGGCCGATCCCGGGCCGCGCGACATGTTCGACGACCGTGTCTACAAGCGGGGCGCGTTGACCCTGCATGTGTTGCGCAAACGCATCGGTGACAAGAACTTCTTTGCGCTGCTCAAGGATTGGACCACGCGCCACCGGCACAGCACGGCGTTCACCGACGATTTCACCGGCCTGGCCGCCGGCTACACCAGTGAGTCCCTGCAGCCACTGTGGCAGGCGTGGCTGTACTCGAAAGCGCTGCCGCCGCTGTGACCGACGGCGGTGGCCCGCCCGCAACCGGACCGATAACCCGCAGCAGCGTCGCCCGCGTCGGCGTCGCGACCGCCATCACCGCGATCTGCGGCTACGCCGTGCTGTACCTGGCGGCCCGCAACCTGGAACCGGAAGGATTCTCGGTGTTCGGCGTGTTCTGGGGCGCGTTCGGTCTGGTGACGGGCGCCGCCAACGGCCTGCTGCAGGAGGCCACGCGCGAGGTCCGGTCGGCTCGGCACATCGATCTCACGACCTCGCCTCGCACACATCCGATGCGCGTTGCCGCGATGGTCGGTGTCGTCTCGGCACTCGTGATCGCGGGCAGTTCACCGCTGTGGGGCGCGCATGTGTTCGCCGAATCGCAAGCGCTGAGCGTCGCGCTGTTGAGCGTCGGCCTGGCCGGGTTCTGTCTGCACGCCACGCTTCTCGGCATGCTGGCCGGGGTCAACCGGTGGACCGAGTACGGGGCGTTGATGGTCACCGACGCGGCGATCCGCGTGGCCGTCGCGGCGGCCACGTTCGTGCTGGGCTGGGGCCTGGTCGGGTTCCTCTGGGCGACGGTGGCCGGTGCCGCGTCGTGGTTGATCATGCTGATCGCGTCGCCGGCCGCGCGGATGGCGGCACAACTCGTCACGGCGGGCGGCACCACGACGTTTCTGCGCGGCGCCGCGCACTCGATCGCTGCCGCGGGTGCCAGCGCGATCCTGGTGATGGGTTTTCCCGTACTGCTCAAGGCCACCTCGGCCGATCTCGGCGCCGCAGGCGGCGTCGTCATCCTCGCCGTCACCCTCACGCGCGCACCCCTGCTCGTGCCGCTGACCGCGATGCAGGGCAACCTGATCGCCCATTTCGTCGACCAGCGCAGCGCCCGGCTTCGGGCGCTCGTCGCCCCGGCGGCGGTGGTGGCCGCGCTCGGCGCTGTCGGCGTGGTGGCCGCCGGGCTGGTCGGCCCGTGGTTGCTGAGAGTGGGGTTCGGCGACGAGTACCGCGCCGACGGAACCCTGCTGGCCTGGCTCACCGCGGCGGCCGTGGCCATCGCGATGCTGACGCTGACGGGTGCGGCCGCGGTCGCGGCCGCACTGCACCGCGCGTACGCGCTCGGCTGGGTGATCGCGACGGTCACCGCGGTGGGATTGTTGCTGTTGCCGCTCGGCCTGGAGACGCGCACGGTGGTGGCACTGTTGTGCGGGCCGTTGGTGGGCATCGCAGTACACCTGGGGGCACTTGCCAGATTGTCCCAGGCCTAGGGGTGTACGTTATGGGCCATCGACACGCGATACCACGACGTTTGGATCGTCATCCCCGCCTACAACGAGGCGGGGATCATCGGCGACGTCGTCGCTGACATCCGGTCGATCTTCGCCAACGTCGTATGTGTCGACGACGGCAGCCACGACGCCACCGCCGACCGTGCGCTGGGCGCCGGTGCGCACGTCGTGACGCATCCGGTCAATCTCGGGCAGGGCGCCGCGATCCAGACCGGCGTGACCTACGCGCGACGCCGGCCCGGCGCCCAGATATTTGCCACATTCGACGCCGACGGGCAACACCAGGTCAAGGATCTCGTCCGGATGATCGACCGGCTCCGTGCCGACGACGTCGACCTCGTCGTCGGCACCAGATTCGCGGACGTGGTCACCCACATCCCGCCCCTCAAACGCGTGATCCTGCGCACTGCAGCGTTTCTGAGCCCGCGCAGCCGCAAACTCGGCCTGACCGACGCCCACAACGGTCTGCGGGTGTTCAACCGGAAGGTCGCCGACGAACTCGACCTCACGATGAACGGGATGAGCCATGCCGGGGAGTTCATCTCGCTGGCCTACGAAAACCGTTGGCGGGTGGCAGAAGAACCCGTCGAGATCCTCTACACCGACTATTCGAAGTCGAAGGGACAGCCGCTGCTCAACGGGGTCAACATCGTCTTCGACGGGCTGTTGCGCGGGAGGCTGACGCGATGAACTGGATTCAGGCACTGTTGATCGTCTCGGTGCTGGTGCTGCTGGCGTATCTGTTGCGGTCGCGTACCAGCGCACGCACCAAGGCGTGGGTGAAGGTCGGCTATGTGCTGTTCGTGGTCGCCGGGATCTATGCGATCCTGCGGCCCGACGACACCACCGTGCTCGCCAATTGGCTTGGGGTGGACCGCGGTACCGATCTGATGGAGTACGTGCTGATCATCGCGTTCGCCTTCACGACGCTGAGCACGTATGTGCGGTTCAAGGACATCGAGTTGCGGTACGCGCAGCTCGCCCGCGCGGTGGCGTTGCAGAACGTCCGCGTGCCCGGCGAGGGTCCGTCGCGCTAACGGCTGAGCAACGCCGTCAGCAACGCGATCCGCGGACCCTCCAGTTCCGGTTGCGGCAGCACCGACCGCACGATCGCCGCACCGTCGAACGTGTTGATCAGGATGGCGACCGCCGCGGTGAACACGTCTTCCGGGAACTGCTCGGAACCCGGTACGGTCCTGGCGGTTTCGTAGATGTTGGTGGCGTACTCGCCGAGCATGTCGCGAAGGGCGGCCTTGAGCTTCTCGTCGGTGCGCGCCGCCACCATGAGTTCGTACATCACCGTATTCGTGTCGTTGCCGGTGACATCGCGCAGGATGGTCAGCACCGCTTCGAGTGCGGGCTGCTCGGCGGGAATCTCCGTGACGCGCTTGGTGAACAGCTCGAGCTGACGGCGCATCACCTCGCGGCCGGTGGCGGCCATGAAGTCACCCATCGTGGGGAAATGCCGGAACAGCGCACCGTCGGAGACCTTCGCCCGCCTCGCGATCACGGCCGCCGAAGCTTTCGCATACCCGACGTCGATGATCGTGTCGATGCTGGCGTCGAGTAGGCGCGCGACGGTCTCCTCCCGGCGCTGCTGTTGAGTTCTGGCCATGTCAGACAGGCGTTTTCAGGCGCGTCTCAGAACCCGCACGCAGGTAGCGGCCCGACTTCACGGTCTCGCCGTAGCCGTCACGGAACTCGCCGTTTCGGAACACCACCGCGCCGTTCACGGCGGTCGCGACGATCGCCTCGTCATTGCGGTTGACCATCCGGCTCAGGCCGCCGTAGAACGGCACGGACTCTTCGTGATAGGCATCCACGTCGTCGTTGAGACCCTTCGGGTCGATCACCACGAAGTCGGCACGGTCACCTTCGCGCAGCGTTCCCGCGTCGACGCCGAACCAGTCGGCGACCTCGGCCGTCAACCGGTGCACGGCACGTTCGGTGGTGAGGAACGGCCGGCCGGCCAGCTGCGCATCGCGGACCCGCTTGAGCAGCCGCAGCGCGTAGTTGTAGAACGCCATATTCCGAAGGTGCGCACCGGCATCCGAGAATCCCATGTGCACCGACGATTCCTTGGCCAGCTTGTCGAGCTGCTTGGGCCGGTGGTTGGCGACGATCGTGGTCCAGCGGACGTTGCGTTCACCGTTGTCGACCAGCACGTCGAGGAAGGCGTCGAGCGGGTGGATGCCGCGCTCGTCGGCGATCTGGCCGAAGCTCTTGCCAATCAGCGTCTCATCGGGGCACTCGACGATCGTGGCGTCGTGGAAGTCGCGGTGCCACAACGTCGGTCCGAGCTTGCGGCGGTCGAACGAGCGACGGAACCGGCGCCGGTACTCGGGGTCGGCCAGCAGCTTGTTGCGCTCAAGTTGGTCGCGCAGGTGCAATGCCGCCGTGCCGGCACCGAACTCCTCGAACACCGGCAGATCGATTCCGTCCGAATACAACACGAACGGAACGGGCAGGTGCTGGAAGCGCACCTTCGCGTCGAGGATCCGGTTGAGCAGGCGCGTGCCCGGGCCGAGCACATGCACGGCGCCCGGCGAGGACTTGGCGTCGGCCGAGACGAGCAGGCTCATCTTCACCCCGCGGCGGCGGCCGAACAGGCCGCTGCTCTCCAGGAAGAAGTTCAGTGCCTCTTGTGCTTTGGCGACGTTGGGCGCGCTCTGGAGCATGCGGCCGCGCTTGCGCAGCACCTTGATGAGCCGCCTGCGTTCGCGCCAGGTGGCGAAGGTGGACGGCAGCGCCCGGGAGCGGAAGCGGTCGCCGTCGAGTTTGTCGATCGCGGCGTCCATGCCGGACATGCCGAGCATTCCGGCGTCGAGCGCCTCGTCCAGTTTTTGAGCCATGGTCTCGAGTTCGGCGTCGGTCGGCGTCACACCGCGCGTCGTCGCGCGGTCCAGTCCGAGCACCGAGGCCCGCAGGTCTGAATGTCCGAGCAGCGACGCGACGTTGGGCCCGAGCGGCAATTCGTCGATGGCCTTCACGTACTCGGCCGGGTTCGACCAGGTCTTGTGTTGCTGCAGCGCGCCGAGCACGTACTGGCGCGGCACCGCCTCGACGCGGCTGAACAGATCGGCGGCATCCTCGGTGTCGGCGTACACCGTCGACAGCGAGCACATGCCCAGCAGCACCGTGGTGACACCGTGCCGCACCGATTCGCGCAGGCCCGGGTCGAGCAGGATCTCGGCGTCGTAGTGGGTGTGCACGTCGATGAAGCCGGGGATCACCCACTTGCCCGAGGCGTCGAGTATCTCGGGGCACCCGGTTTCGTCGAGCGGCTTCGCGGACACCGCGGCGACCACTCCGTCGCGAATGCCCAGCGTACGGACCTGCGGCGGCTTGCCCGTCCCGTCGAACCAGAGCCCGTTGCGGACGATGACGTCATAGGACATGGCGAACCTCCCTGTTCGGTTGCCGCCACGCTAGCGCAGAAAGTGAGTACTCACAATCTTTTCTACCGAGGGTTGTTGCGGAAGAAATCAACCGTCTTCTCGACACCGTCGGCCAGCTCGACCGCCGGCTGCCAGCCCAGCACCGTCCTGGCCCGGCCGATGTCGAGCTTCGAGCGCCGCAGGTCACCCAGGCGCGGCGGGTAGAACTCCGGCTCGTCCGCGGCGCCGACGGCCTTCGCGATGGCCGAATGCAGTTGGCGCACCGAGGTTTCCACGCCGGTGCCGACGTTGAACCGCTGCCCCCCACCCTCGGTCCCGGACGCTTTCACGAACGCGTCCACGACGTCGTCGACGTACACGTAGTCGCGGGTGTCGCTGCCGTCGCCGAAGATCTTCGTGGGCCGCCCGGCCAGCAGCGCCTGCGCGAAGATCGCGACCACACCCGCCTCACCGTGCGGATCCTGGCGCGGGCCGTACACGTTGGCCGGGGCGATGTGCGAGCAGTCGAGGTCATAGAGATTGCGGAACATGTTGAGGTACACCTCGCCGGCGACCTTGCTCGCCGCGTACGGCGAAGCTGGATCGGTGGGCATGTCCTCGCTGGTCGGATAGGCCGGCGGGGTGCCGTACACCGAGCCGCCCGACGATGTGTGCACGACCTTGCGAACACCGGTCTGCCGGGCCGCCTCGGCCAGCCGCACCGTGCCGACGACGTTGACGGTCGCGTCGAGCTGCGGGTCGTCCACCGAGCGCTTCACCGAGATCTGGGCGGCCAGGTGGAATATCACCTCGGGCTTGATCTCGGCGAGCAGTCCGATCAGATCGGCGTCGACGATGTCGGCCTTGACGAACTCGAAGTTCTTGTCGTTGTCGGCGTCGCTGAGGTTGTCGACGCGGCCCGTGCTGAGGTCGTCGAGTCCGACGACGCTGTGCCCGTCGGCAAGCAGTCGATCCACCAGGGCCGATCCGATGAAGCCCGCGGCTCCTGTCACCAGTGTTCGCACGGGCACACCATACCGACGGCGACTGTGGCGCACCTTTGTCCGTACAGTCGGCAAGAGTGAACTGGGTTGCCCGTACCGCCGCCGCGCTGATCGCGCTGCAACTGGTGGTCCGGGCGGTGCTGGCCTTCGGAGGCTATTTCTACTGGGACGACCTCATCCTCATCGGCAGGGCCGGAACCCAGAGTCTGTTCTCGCCGTCCTTTCTGTTCGACGATCACGACGGCCACGTCATGCCCGCGGCGTTCCTGGTGTCCGGCGCCATCACCCGGCTGGCGCCGTTCTCGTGGGTATGGGCGGCGTTGAGCCTGATCGTGCTGCAGTTGCTGGTCTCGCTCGCGCTGCTGCGGGCGTTGTGGGTGATCCTCGGCTGGCGCCCCGTCCTGCTCGTGCCGCTGACGTTCGCGTTGTTCACGCCGCTGGGCGTGCCAGGGTTCGCGTGGTGGGCGGCGGCCCTGAATTCACTACCCATGCTGGCCGCGCTCGCCTGGGTGTGTGGCGAGGCCGTGCTGCTCGTACGCACCGGGCGACCACGTCATGCGGTTTTCGGTGTGCTCGTGTACTTCGGCGGGCTGTTGTTCTTCGAGAAGGCCGCGGTGATCCCGTTCGTCGCGTTCGCGGTGGTGGCGCTGCTGGGATATGTCACGTCGACGTTCGGCCTCGCCGACGTATGGCGACGCGGCGTGCGGTTGTGGGTGGCGTGCCTGGCGCTGACGGTCGCCTGGATCGGGGTGTACCTCGTCGTCGTCGACCAGAAGCGCTGGAGTTTCGACGTCGGCATGACGTGGGATCTGTTGCGCCGGTCGGTGACGCACGGCATCGTGCCCGGCCTGGTCGGCGGGCCGTGGTCGTGGCAGCGGTGGGCGCCGGCCTCACCGTGGGCCACGCCACCAGTTGCCGTGATGGTGCTGGGGTGGGTGTGTCTGGCCGTCGCGGTGGCGGTGGTGCTCGTCCGCAAGTCGCGGATCTGGCCGGTGCTCGCGGTGGCCGCCGGCTACGCGATCGCCTGCCAGATACCTATCTATCTCATGCGCTCGTCGCGGTTCACCGCGCTGGAGTTGGCGCAGACACTGCGCTATCTGCCCGATCTGGTGATGGTGCTGGCGATTTTGATGGCCGTCGGCTTCTGCGCGCCGAACCGGTCTGCGCGGTTCTCGGCATCGCGTGGGCGGACTTTCGCGGTCGTCGGCGTCGCGGTGTTGTTCGTGGCAAGCAGCCTCTATTCGACGGCGACGTTCCTGCGGGTGTGGCGTGACAGCCCGGTGCCGTCGTACTTGAACAATGCGCGCGCCAGCCTGGCCGCGACGTCGGATGCACCGCTGCTGGATCAGGAAGTCGATCCGTTGATCCTGCAGCGCGTGGCCTGGCCGGAGAACCTGGCCAGCCATATGTTCGCCCTCGCCCGGCCCAGACCCGAATTTGCCTCGGCGACAACAGATTTACGGATGTTCGACCGGACCGGCACGCTGGTCGACGCGAAGGTGACGTGGGTGCGCACGATCGTCGAAGGGCCCGAGCCGCAGTGTGGGTTCCTGGTGCAGCCCGACGCGCCCGTCGTCATGCCGCTCGACGGCCCGCTGCTGCCCGCGGACTGGACCGCCGAGATCAACTACCTCGCCAACAGTGACGGGTCACTGACGATGTCGCTACCCGAGGGACCCGAGACCAAGGTGCCGGTGCGGCCCGGGCTGAACCGGGTGTTCGTGCGGCTGCCCGGGGCGGGCCAGCAGATATCCGTGCGGGCGAACACCTCGGCGCTGTCGGTGTGTATATCCCCAGGGCCCGTCGGATTCCTGGCACCGAGGTAGCGAAGTGTTGGTGTTACTTGATTGGTGAGCCTCCTGGACGCGTTCCACACGACGTGGTCGAACCGTGAGGTTTCTTTTGATCGGGCTCTGTCTGTTTCTCGCCGCATGCTCCGGAGATGAAGCGATGCAACCGAAAGACGTTGTGCCCGAGTCACAACAACAAGCCCAGGGCGCAATCGTCGGCTTGCTCAAGAAGTCCCTGAGTGCGTTGCCGGCCGGAACCGTCCTGGATGCGACACGGTACGGTGTTGCCGGCTCCAACAGCTTCTGCGACGACAACGACACCAAACCCACCGCGGCCAAACACTTTCAAGCCGTCGGCGAGCTCAAGCTGTCGGCGGGCACTGATCCCGCGGCGATGGTTTCGAGAGTCGGCGAGACCTGGCGCAGCTGGGGCTGGCGCGTCGAGGAACGCGACGGCTTTCACAAACCCAACCAATTCGGCTACGGGCCCGACGGATACCGGCTCCAGATCATCGTCGCAGCACGCGAAGGCTACCCGCCCACACTCCAGGCCAGCACACCTTGCTTTCCGGGCACCATCGCCCGCGACGACGTCGACTTCCCGATGCAACTGCAGGCTTAGCCGCCGATTAGTGTCTCTGCCGTAGCTTGACGTCGGCGATACTGAGGTTAGCTGTCCTGGCGAGGGGGTTTCCGTGAGTGCGCTTGATGGGTTCTATTCAACGTGGAACAAGGCCCGCGAGACGTTTGGGCAGGGCACTCCCGACGACGGCTCCCAGTTCGACGGCAGCTCACGGCTGATGGAGATGAAGGCCAGCGTCGACGCTGCCGCACCCGATGACCGCTGGCAAGGCTCCGGATCCCAGGCCTACGCCGCCGCCAACAAAGAACACGCATCCGTCTACGAGAAACTCGCCGAACTCGACAAGAAGATGGCCGGCGAGGTCAAAAAGGCCGCCGACGTCGTGAATGTCGGACGGACCAACCTCGATACGTCCAAGGGCTGGGTCGAGAGCATGGTCAACTGCCTGCCGGCCGGCCTGTCCGACACTGATCGCGAGAACAAGTTGATCCCGATCGCCAAAGCGGGCATCACCAAGGTCGACGACATCGTCAAGGCGGCGACCGACGACATGACGACCATCAAAGGCAACGTCGACAAGCTCAAAGGTGAGTACGAGACCATCCAGAAGACAACGCGGTTCGGACCCGCAGGCAATAAAGAAGGCAAGGAAGACGACAAGCCAGACATCATGTCCGCGTGGCAGGACCGCGCGGACGGTGAGCTCTTGCCAGAAGACGTCGATGGTTTGGTTCAAGACGCCCTCAACGGCAACAAAGATGCAGCATCGAAGGTCGACGAAATTTTGAACACCATCGATCCACGGCAGCTCCAGGGCCGCACCGACCCGACTACAGGAAGCAAGATTCCGGCCGAGAAGCTGAATCCCGTGCAGGCTGAACTCGTCGGACGAATGCAGCAGCGCATGGAGGACATGTCGTTAAACGATCTTTCCGCTCTTAAAGAA
The DNA here is from genome assembly GCF_002101965.1 of Mycolicibacterium wolinskyi. Classification (GTDB taxonomy): domain Bacteria; phylum Actinomycetota; class Actinomycetes; order Mycobacteriales; family Mycobacteriaceae; genus Mycobacterium; species Mycobacterium wolinskyi. Next base: position 269,712 of record NZ_LQQA01000006.1, on the reverse strand, counting down.
AAGCTCGGCGATAAAAACGACATTCTGACCAACGCAATGAATGTCATGAGCGACCCCGATGTGAACTATCCCCGACACGGTGACGCGGAAGTAGTCAGCCCGAATGGTGGTATTCCGACGAGTGGATGGGACGTCGGCGGAAAGGACGACCTTCCTTCAGGGGTCCGCGATGCGCTGGGAGCCAAGCTAGACCTCTCCGGCCCTGCTCATAGCGACGCACCTGGCGTCGACGTGCACTTCGGTGATACAGACGGTGCCCGCAACCTCATGACGCTATCCGACATCATCGGTGATGGAGATCCGAAATTTCAACAGGGCTCCGAACTTGACCGGTCACTGATGTCACGTGGTCAGGAAATTCTGGCGGCGAGCCCAACTGGTGGTAATGAGGTTGTGCAGCGGATTTTCGAAACCGCCGGCCACGATAAAGTGATCGCACACGATATGTTCACGAAGAACCAGGAGTTTCTGGAAGACGTCCTGACTAATCCCTGGTCTGACGACGGTAAAGCTGCGAGCACATTGACCGACTGGATCAAACAGGATGCAAATTCTCCCGATCCGGAATTGAATCGCCGCGCTGGCGAGACCGCGCGCGTCCTCGCCGATTACATGGGCACACACAAAACGGACCTTCTTGACATGACCGGTTTTGATTCACTCGGCAAAGAGAATCCCCTGCTAACACAGAGCTTGGCAAATGCGATGACGCCCTACCTTGACGAGATAGCCGGGCGGCCATCCGACACCGCTGGTGGACTGGGTCTCAATCCGACTACCGGGTTCGGCGAAGCATTCGACGGCGGCGACGCAAAGTCGCCTAAGGCGGTCGACCTTCTCACCGTGCTCAACACCGACGACGAAGCTGCCCGCATCATAAACGCTCGATCCATAGCCTTACAGAACGACTACATCAATGATTTCGCTCAGTCAGTGATCGATAACCCAAATTTCCCTCAAGATGCGACGGCGATCGACGCGGCCGGAAAGCTGAAAGGCATATCCGAAAACGCATTGATCAGCGCAAGCAACGACGTCATTGGCGATGGCGCAGAGGCCAAAGAACGCGTAGGCAGGCTGCTATCCGGGGCGCTCGATATGGCGGGGAACCTTCCAGGACCAACCGGAACCGCGGTCGGAATATCCTCACCCTTGTTCAAGGAGTTCATCACAAGTTTCGAAACGGACAAGCCCGCGGACATCACCACTCCAACCCGAAGCTCTATTTCTATGCAGGCGATGTTGGCCAATTCCTTCATACAAGCCGGACTTGGGCCCCAAGAGGGGATCGATGCCCTGTCACCCTTTGATCCCGACCGAAGAAACGGACTGGACGTTCCACGCAATCCAAACTCAACGGAGTACAACGATTTCGCATCCGCGCTCAGAAACTACTTGGACAACATCAGTCGACCAGTCCAGACCGGCATCGGTGCGTATAACCAAGCGTACCGCGACGCGCTCCCTGAGACCTGAGGTAACTCCCGATGGCCAAGCCCAATCGACGAATATGGCATAGATTGTCTGCCGCATCGGCAATCATCCTGTGTTCATGCACCCCTTCACCCGATTCACCTTCCGCCACAGCGTTTCCGAACTGGCCGACAGAATTCAACAGCTTCCGATTTCACTGGGGTGCCGCGCCGGGTATTGACCTCACGAGCGGTCCAGCAGTCGCGGTACGCGCTTATGTCGAATCATATCGACTTGGTTTTCTATCCAGGAGAGAATCCTCTGTGGCGTATCCGGGTTTCCTCCAGGCGACGCCCGAAAATCTCCCAGAAGATCCTGGTACGCCAGCCGAGCTTTCGGATATTCGCCCGGAGCCGCTACCGACACCAGACGATGATGACCCCAATAACTCGCCGACGGAATTTTTTGGATACCAACCGTCCTACATTCTGACGCTTGAGCAGATTGGAAATTCCTATCGGGTAACCGTATGCGAGGGTTATTATGCCACATTCCGCAAAAGTGAGACGGACGGCAAATTTCTCTCGATAATCACCGATCTTCCCAACGGCACTTCGCAGTACGGCGAACAAGCTGCAGTACATGTCAGGCGCATTGATTTAACGAACCAGGCTGCACCGGGTGGGGTCGACACACCTGCCAGCCAACAGTCCGGTCCGATGCCCGCTCCGTCCAATGATGTATTTAAGCCTTGGTTCATATCAGCCGCCAGCACTTTCTTGTGGGGCCCACTCGGAAAAGCGAACACCGTCAGTCCGCCCGAATTACAACAACAATGCGCAGACCACATGCCGGATGACGCACCCGCCCGTAAAGCGCTGTACACGGGCCTACACGACCAACCACCACCGCACGGCGATCCGATACCTGGATGGCCGGATCAGGAGTGAGGAACCACACCAGGTATCGCGACTTAGACGACCGATCGCTCCAGCTCCCGTGGGTGCCAACCCACCGGCTAGGTCGCAGCACACGAAGCTACCCACTTGTCCGATGGACTTTGGCCTCCATGCAGCGGAGGCATGGGTGCGCGATCGCTATAACGACTGCCATCCTCATGCTGACAAGCGGATGCAATACTCCTGCCTCAACGCACGGAGAGAACACTACGACGACGACGCCAACCGAACGAAGCATTACCGAACAAGTACTCAGTAACGTTAGATGGATACCTAACCCCGCAGTCGACTTGATGTCGCCCGAAGGCACATTTATTCGCGCCGCGAGTGAATCGTACGCACGTATCGCATTCGGACGCGGGCGCGGCGAGGAAGCCATCGCAGATGCCGGCTACCCTGGGTTTCTGCGCGCATTCAACAATGTCGCTGATGCGGAAACGTCTGCCGGGAACGGCGACAAGACGCGAACTTGGGTCGGAACCGCGTATAGCGAAGTCGTGAACTTTCGACGTGACGGCGGAAGTTTCACCGCCGAGGTATGTTCCTACGGATCGATGAGTGCTTACGAGAGCGACGGCAATTACGTGAGCGCTGGCAGCACACCTAGTTGGGGCGCCGGTTCCTACACATTTGGACCGGACCCGAGGATCGCGGCCGCAGACCAGCACGAGCCACCCAGAAACCAGAGGGGTCCGGCGCGCACTCCCTCAACCGATGTATTCGGCACGTGGGTGCTCACCAACGTAAGCACGGTCGAATTACCCCAATGTGCGAAGCTAGCGCCAGATACTCCAATGACGTGGCCACCGGAGAAATACGTCCGGCCGGACCCGCCGCCGACCCTGCCGCCAAGCCCCGGCTGGCCCGAGGCCCCAACCCAATAACCATGCCAAGCTGGCCGGCATGACAGATGTCCGTGAGGTAGGTCTTCAGGTCTTTCGTGAGCTGCTGCCGGAGGCGGTGCCGGAAAACGTCGAGGGGGATGGCTCATTCGGTGATGAGTTGTTGGGTATCGGGATCGACAACATCTTCGGCCGGTTGTGGAGTCGTGAAGGCCTGAGTCGTCGTGATCGCAGCCTCGTCACGATGGGCATCCTGATCGCCTTGCGCGCGACCGATGAGTTCGAGGCGCACGTCATGATCGCCCGCAACAACGGCCTCACCGAAGACGAGATCGCCGAGGTCATCTATCGCGCCAGCGGCTATGCCGGATTCCCGAACGCCAACTCCGCGATGAAAGTGGCCAAACGGGTACTAGAAGAACCGTGAGCCCCGTAACCCACCACCGGATCACCGTCGACGGAGTCGACACGTTCTACCGCGCAGCCGGGCCCATCGACGCACCGGTCCTGCTCCTCCCCCACGGCTATCCGGCCTCGTCGTACGTCTATCGCAATCTCATGGCGAGCTTGAAAGACTGGCGGACAGTCGCACCAGATCTCCCCGGATTCGGCTACAGCGCAACGCCTTCCGTCGATGACTTCGGCTACACGTTCGCTGCCTACAGTGAGTTCCTGCAGAGCTTCGTCGATGCCATGGGCCTGGACCGCTATGTGATCTGGTTGCACGACTACGGGTCTCAGTTCGGGTTCCAACTCGCGATCGCCAAACCGGAACGCGTCGCGGGCCTGATCATCCAGAACGGTGACATCTACGAAGACGCGTTCGGCCCGAAATACGACTTCCTCAAGGAGTCGTGGAACAACCCCGGGCCGGAAGCCCGGCGCAGGATCGCCCAGCACGTGACGCTGCACGGCTTCGAGACCGAGTTCCGCGGTGAACTACCCGCCGACGTGGCCGACCGCATCAGCCCCGATCTGTGGACCTTGCACTGGTCGCTGATGTCGACGACGGAGCGCATCGCGAACCTGATCCGGCTCCTCGAAGACCAACCCAACACGCTGCAGTGGTTCCCCGCCGAACAGGCCTACCTCCGCGAGCACCGGCCGCCGGCGTTGATCGTGTGGGGGCCGCATGACGGCTACATGCCGGAGAAATCGGCCAGGGCATATGAGCGTGACCTGCCCGGCGCGCAGATCCATCTGCTCGGCGGCGGGCACTGGCTGCTGGAGACCCATCTCGACGAGGTGCTGCCGCTCGTCGAGGGCTTCCTGACCCAGGTTTACGGCGATTGACGGCCCCACTGTCACGGCAGAGTGGCGGTGGATGCCGAGAGCCACTCTCGCGTGACAATCACGCCGCGGACGCGCCGCAGAAGCGCAAAAATATGGAGCCGCCCAGGGGAATCGAACCCCTGACCTATTCATTACGAGTGAATCGCTCTGCCGACTGAGCTAGGGCGGCGTGCTCGGCGAACCGGGCGGGACGAGTCTACGGCAGACGCCCGGCACCGCCAAAGTCAGTTCCCCCGCAGCGCCTGCCCGACGGTGGCGACCATCGCGTCGACCGCGAATTTCGGCTTGACGTTGACGGCAAGGGCTTCGCGGCATTCGAGCACCGCTTCGATGCAACACAGCAGCTTGTCGGGCGGTGCGTGAGCAGCGAGCGCCGCGACCTTCTCGGCCATGTCGGGATGGTTGGCCGTGACGGCAGACGCACCCGAGGACACCAACAACGCATCCCGGAAGTAGGTCGCCAAGTCGATGAGCGCCCGGTCCAGCGCGTCGCGTGATGCGCGCGTCTGGCGGGATTTCTGCCGCTTCTCCAGCTCTTTGAGCGCACCGGCGGCCCCGCGCATCGTCGCGGCGGTGCCTTTACCGGTGCCACCGGCGCCGAGCGCGGTCTTGAGCTCCTCGGTCTCGGTCTCGTTGCGCCCCGCGGTCAATGCGAGGGCCTCCGCCTCGGCGACCGCGACCATCTCTTCAGCGGCCGCATACGCCCGTGACGGCGTCGCGGCATCCCGGGCCAGCCCGAGGGCCCGTTTGCGGCGCTCACGGGCCTCAGGATCGGTCGCGAGGCGACGCGCCCGGCCGACGTGGCCCCCGCTGACCGACGCCGCCCAGCGCGCGTCCTCCTCGGGCAGCCCGTCACCGGAGATCAGCACGTCGGCGATGGCGTCGACCGACGGTGTCGTCAACGCCACATGCCGGCACCGCGACCGCAGCGTGATCGCGATGTCCTCGGGATCCACCGACGGCGCGCACAGCAGGAACACGGTCGACGGGGGCGGCTCCTCGACAACTTTGAGCAGCGCGTTGGCCGCGCCCTCGGTCAGCCGGTCGGCGTCCTCGATCACCACGATCTGCCAGCGCCCGGTTCCGGGCCGCCGCGACGCGATCTGGACGATCTCGCGCATCTCCTTCACCGCGATGGACAACCCTTCGGGCACGATGCGCCGCACATCGGCGTGTGTACCGGCCATCGTCGTCGTGCACGCGCGGCACTGCCCACACCCCGGCACCCCGTCTGACGTGCACTGCAGCGCGGCCGCGAAGCACAGCGCCGCCACCGAGCGGCCCGAGCCGGGCGGGCCGGTGATCAGCCACGCGTGTGTCATCGTCCCGGTCGCCGTACCGTTGTGGGCAGAGTCACCACGAGCGGCCGCAGCCGCGGCCACCAGCTCCTGTTCGACCGCGTGCTGGCCCACCAGACGCGAAAAGACACCGCTCATCACCGCCAACAGTAGTGGTCAAGCCGACACAACCTCCTGACAGCGGCGCTGAACGTCCCCGCGGCCCGATACGGTAAACGGGTGACCACGCAGCCCATCCCCATCGCGCGAATCGGTGCATTCGCGCGATGGGTGGCGCGTACGCCGTGGCCGGTGTTCACCCTGGGCATGCTGCAGGCCGACATCATCGGCGCGCTGTTCGTGCTCGGCTTCCTGCGGTTCGGCCTGCCGCCGGAGGATCGCATCCAGCTGCAGGACCTTCCCGCCTACAACCTGGCGATCTTCCTGGGCTATCTGTTCGTGTCGTTCATCATCGGCGCGTATCTGAGCCTGCGGCTGCTCATCCCGGTCATCCGCTGGCAGCGGCGCGACACGCTGCTGGCCAAGGGCGACCCGGGTATCACGGCCCTGGCCCGCGCCCGCGCACTCAAGATGCCGTTCTACCGGACGCTCATCAGCGTCACGAACTGGTGCCTGGGCTCGATCGTGTTCATCGTGGCGAGCTGGCCGGTGGCCAGCCAATCCGCACCCGTCGTGGCCGTCGCCACCGCGCTCGGCGCGACCGCGACGGCGATCATCGGGTATCTGCAGTCCGAGCGCGTGCTGCGGCCGGTCGCGGTGGCCGCGCTGCGCGGCGGGGTCCCGGAGAACTTCCGTGCCCCTGGAGTGATCCTGCGCCAGGTGCTGACGTGGGTGCTCTCGACGGGCGTGCCGATCCTGGCGATCGTGCTGGCCCTGGTCGCCAGCAAGTTCTCGATCCTGACTGCCCCGGCCGACCGGCTCACCACCCCGATCCTGCTGCTGGCCGTCGCCGCGCTGGTGATCGGGCTGTCCGGCACGGTGCTCGTGGCCATGTCGATCGCCGATCCGCTGCGCCAGCTGCGCTGGGCGCTGGGTGAGGTGCAGCGCGGCAACTACAACGCGCACATGCAGATCTACGACGCCAGCGAGCTCGGCCTGCTGCAGGCCGGCTTCAACGACATGGTGCGCGATCTGGCCGAACGGCAGCGGCTGCGCGACCTGTTCGGCCGCTATGTCGGTGAGGACGTGGCCCGTCGCGCCCTGGAGCGCGGCACCGAGCTGGGCGGCCAGGAACGCGACGTCGCGGTGCTGTTCGTCGACCTGGTGGGTTCGACGCATCTCGCGTCGACGATTCCGGCAGCCGACGTGGTGAACCTGCTCAACGAGTTCTTCCGCGTCATCGTCGACACCGTCAACAAGCACGGCGGGTTCGTCAACAAGTTCCAGGGCGACGCGGCGCTGGCCATCTTCGGCGCGCCCATCGAGCATCCCGACGCCTCGGGCGGGGCGCTGGCCGCCTCCCGCGAACTGCACGACGAGCTGGTCAAGGTGCTGGGCACCGAGACCGAATTCGGCATCGGCGTCTCGGCCGGCCGCGCGATCGCCGGCCACATCGGCGCCAAGGCCCGATTCGAGTACACGGTGATCGGAGACCCGGTCAACGAGGCCGCCCGGCTCACCGAGCTCGCCAAGCTCGAGGAAGGCCACGTGCTGGCCTCGGCGATCGCGGTGAGCGGCGCACTCGACGCCGAAGCACTGTGCTGGGACGTCGGCGAGATCGTCGAGCTGCGCGGCCGCACCGTGCCCACACAGCTGGCCCGGCCGGTCAACCTGGTGTTGCCCAAAACGATTGCAGCCGAGGAGGTCTCGAGCGAAGCTCAGGGCTGACTACACCGAGAAATGGACGCTCTTGACCTCGGTGAACTGCTCGACGCCCTCGATTCCCCGCGTACGTCCCAGCCCGGACGCCTTGAAGCCGCCGCTCGGTAACTCCGGATAGGAGCGGTTGTAGCCGTTGACCCATACCGTTCCGGCGTCGATCGCCGACGCCACCCGCCAAGCGCGACCGACATCAGCTGTCCACACCGAGCCCACCAGGCCGAACGGTGTCGCATTCACCATCGACACCGCCTGCTCCTCGTCGTCAAACGGTTCGACTGTGACAACGGGCCCGAACACGTCGTCCTGCACGAGCGGCGATGTCACGTCGACGTCGGTGATCACTGTCGGGGCCACGAACCCGCCCGGCAGCCCATCAGGATGCAGGCCGTGCCCGCCGGCCAGCAGGGTTGCGTCGGCGCGCGCACGATCGAAGTATCCGAGCACCCGTTGTGCCGCCGCAGTGGAGATCAACGGGCCCACGTCAGTGGCCTCGTTGCGTGGATCTCCCACCGTCAGTGCTCGCGTACCGTCGATCACGCCTGCGGTGAAACGTCGGAAGACGCTTTTCTCAACCAGTATCCGAGTGCATGCCATACACATCTGACCTGCGGTGATGAATGCGGCCGCCACGACATCCGCACACGCACGCTCGATGTCCGCGTCGCCGAAGACCACGGCCGCGCCCTTGCCGCCGAGCTCAAGCAGGGGTCGCGTCATGCTCGCTGCGGCCGCTTGCATCACGCGCTGTCCGACGGCCGTAGACCCCGTGAACGAGACCGCCCTGATCTCGGGGTGGCGCACCAGAGCCTCGCCGACTTCCCGATCACCCGCCACAACGGACACGGCGTCCTCGGGCAAACCCGCGTCGCGCCCGAGTTCAAGCACCCGCCGCGTGACGAACGTCGTCTGCGGCGACGGCTTGACCACCGCGGTTACCCCTGCGGCGAGCGCGGGGGCCATATCCCGCATCATGAGCAGCACGGGCCAGTTCCACGGCACGATGAACGCCGTCGGTCCCACCGGCTGACGGACGACGTGCATGACGTTGCCATCCGAAAGCGATCCGGCTCGGCCGCCGACGTACCGGCACAATCCCGCGTTGTAGCGTAACGCCTCTGCCGCACCGATGACCTCGATCCGCGCCTCCCGCATCGGTTTTCCGGTCTGGGCAACCAACGCGGGCACGAGTTCCTCCGCAGCACCGAGGAGTCGGGCAGCCCACTCGTTCATCACCGTCGAACGCAGCCGGTGGTCGCGAGCCCACGCAGGCAAAGCCGCCCGAGCAGCACCGATCACGTCTTCGAGTTCAGCCGGCCGTGTGGCGATCACCTCGCCTATCGGCACGAGTGTCGACGGATCGACCGCGACGACGTCCGCGTCACTCATCACCGCTGTCATGCGAACACCTGCCCGCCGTCGACCAGCAGGGTCTGCCCGGTGACGAATCCGCTCGCACGACTCGCGAGCCACAGAACCGCACCCACAAGGTCCGACGGAGTCATCTCGCGCTGCAGCGCCCGAGTCTGGGCGGACCGCGCCGCATACCCGGCCGGGTTGATCTCCGCAGTGGCCGAGTCGGAGACCAACCCCGGCGCGACACCGTTCACCCGGACATTGTGTGAGCCGAGTTCCCGGGCAGCGGCCCGCGTGAGCCCGTCGACTGCGGCCTTCGATGCCACATAGTGCGCGAAGCCCGGTACGCCTGCCCTGGCGACCGTTGAGCTGATGTTGACGATCCGCCCTCCACCGCGGCTGACAAATGCGGGCAGCGCAGCCTTGATGGCCTGCCAACTGCCTCGGACATTGACCCGCAGGACGAGATCCCACTCTTCGGAGCGGAGTTCTGCCAGCGGCCGCTTGGGCCCCAGCCCCCGGTATATCGCTGCGTTGTTCAGCAGGACGTCCAGGCCGCCGAACTGATCGACCGCAACCTTCACGGCGCTTTCCAGATCTGCATCGTTGGTGACATCTGCCGCGACGAACACGGCCTTGCCGGGCCCAGCTTCGTTCGCCGACCGGGCAAGCTCCTGCCCTGCCCGTTCCGTAGCGACGACATCGGTCAGCACGACGTCAGCGCCGGCTCCTACCAGTGCCCGGACATACTCGGCGCCGATGTCTCCGGTTGCCCCGGTGATCAGGGCGACTTCGCCCCTCAAGTCGATCGTCGTTGTGCCGGTGATACTCATCTCCAGCCCTCCCTCTCCGTAACATGTTGTGGTAATTGATTTTCGAAGAGCGCTTTCACCAAATCAGCGCGGCCACCGTGACGCTCACGATCAAGCCGGCGCAAACGGGGACGAACAGCCGACGCGCGAGAGTGGCGACCGGAATTCCGGCCACACCGGCAACGGCGACAAGAGACGACCAGATGATCAGCGTTCCACCGCCCGTCCAACCTGCCGCGTTCTGCGCGATCGCGGCGAGCGTCGCCGTCGTCTCAGGGCCGGCAGAGTGCGCCAGCGCATCGGCCAGACCACCGGTGAACGGAAGCCCTGTCCACCCGGAACCGTCCAGGCCGACGAGCATGCCTGCCAGCATCATCGCGAACATGATCAGAAACTTGTTGTCGGGGATGTACGGCTCCGCACTGCCGATGAGGTCGAACAGGAACGCCGGCGCGGCCGCATCCTCCGGAAGCAGCATGATGCGGCCCGCGAAGTCCGCGATGCCGATCAGGACGAAACCAGCCACCGGGATCACAGCACCCATGGCTCGGAACGCGAACACCAATCCGTCGACGAAGTAGGTGCCTGTCCTGGCCAGGCGGTCCTCACCGCCGGTGATCAGCGTCATTGCGAGTGTCAATAGAACTGCCGTGCCACCGATCAGCGCTGCGCCGCTTCCGCTCTCGACAGGCGGAACCCAACTCGTCAGCTTGCCGGCGAGCATGTAGGCGACCACCCCCGCGAACGCAACCGGCACGGTCACCGCGAACGCCCGGCCCAATGGTCTCCCCGGCTGTTCCGCCGCAGGTGTGTCGACCAGGAACGCATCGATGCCGTCAGCGGGTTCAGATTGGCGCCCAACAGTTTCCGCCGCGCGGTAGGCACCGACCGCAACCGCGACGGGGTCCGGCTCTCCTGCATGGGCCCGTGCCCGTACTACCGCCCGCCCATTGGTACGGACGTGACGAACGTAGACGAACGACACTGCAACCGCTCCAACCAGCCAGCTCAGGATCAGCGCCCGGTTTCCGATCAATTCCGCAGGCACACCCGCACCGCTGGCCGAGAGACCCGGAGCCACACCGATGACATAGTCGGACGCAAGCGCCATACCCTGACCCGCGATCGCGATGGCCATCGCCGCGGCGATCGGAGGGAGGCCTGCGCGAATGGCCGCCGGAAGCAGGATCGCCGCGATCAATGCCAGCGACGGCGTCGGCCAGAAGATCAGCGACAGCAGATAGGTGACGCCGAACAACACGAAGTAGGACAACGTCGCGTTCTTCATCAACCGGGCCAACGGATCGATCATCCGTTGCTCGGCGCCCACGGCCTTCATCGCCGCGATCATCGCGGTGACACTGGCCAGAACCAGGAAAATGCTGAGGAACTCGGTGATCGCGACGGCGCTCGCGCTGAAAACGCTGCTGACACCCGTGACGAAGCTGCCGGTGTAGACCCAGGCGGTCACCAGGGTTGCCACGATAGCCGGCACGACCACACTCTTGCGCGCAACCATGAAGGCGATCAACGCCACTACGCCTATCAAATAGACCCAGTGGGCCGCGGTCAAGTGCATGCTGACTCCCGGATCATCATTGCCGCAGAAGCGATTTCGTCGAAGTCTCATTGCGCGGCCGGTTGATGTCAAAGGTCATCATGCCCACACAGATGTGGAGCGTGTGTGCACGCTGGGCGGATTCCGAGCACATCCATTCAAGCCACTCTCCGCCGGACGGCAGCGGAATCACCGTTCCAGCCAGGCTCCATTTTTTGCGAAAGCTTCTCGGCAGCAACGTTTTACAAGGAGATTCCCGCGCTAATCGCGCCCCGCTGCGCGCTTGGTGGCAGAATCCGCTCTGTGACGGATCGGTTCTCGCTGGAGTCGTTCCGCTGCGCTTCCCGCCACCCCACAGGGTGGATTCGCGACCGCGTGGCGTCCGACTCCCCGTGCCTGGTGATCGCCACCAGCGGCGTGTGGATGGAACGCGCCCCCCGGTCCGCGCCGGTGACGGTGGATGCCCAGACCGTGTCCTACCGCGCCGGACAACCCGACTTATGGGTCCAGCACTCAACTGACAACCATGACAGCGTCGAGGTGATCCGGTTGCGGCGCGCACTCGACGTACCTCAGGCCCTGCAAGCGACGACACACGCTACCGCGCGCTTGTCCATGGATTGCCTACTCGCACACGCCGACGTCATCGCGGCCAGGAGTAGGGCGATGCCGCAACCGGAGATCACGCTCCGGCTCGAACGACTCGTCGCCCTGGTCGTCGACGACCTCACTCAGAGCTTGAGGCGGCCGCACCACTTCTCACCGTCACACGTTCGGCTCGCAGAACGCGTTCGCTTCGACTCTGGCACCGCGGCTTCCCGCAGTCATACGAGCCGCGTTTTCAGGCAGGTGAACGGAATGACACTTTCGCACTACCGTCAACGCAGCCGCATCGCCGATGCTATCCGCAGGATCGCCTCCAGTGACGACAAATTTGCGCGCATCGCCGTCGATTCAGGTTTCGCCGATCACGCGCACCTCTCGCGATCCGTCGCCCTCGCGACCGGGCTGACACCGACCTCATTGCGAGCACGCTTCATTTCCGCGAAAGCGACCTGACGGGCTAAGCCTTCTTGGCGGCCTTTTTCGCCGGGGCTTTCTTGGCGGGCGCCTTCTTGGCCGCCTTCTTCGCGGCTTTCTTCACCGGCCCGCGGGCACGGCGATCCGCCAGCAGCTCCGACGCCCGCTCGTCGGTGATCGACAGGACGTCGTCGCCCTTGCGCAGGCTCGCGTTGGTCTCGCCGTCGGTGACGTACGGCCCGAAGCGGCCGTCCTTGATCACCATGGGCTTGCCCGACGCCGGATCGGTGCCCAGCTCACGCAGCGGCGGTGCGGCGGCCGCTTGACGGCCACGGCGCTTGGGCTCGGCGTAGATCTTCAACGCCTCGTCGAGCGTGATGGAGAAGATCTGGTCCTCGGTCGCCAACGAACGAGAATCCGTGCCGCGCTTGAGGTATGGGCCGTAGCGACCGTTCTGCGCGGTGATCTCCTCGTTGTTGGACGGGTCGACACCCACCACCCGCGGCAACGACAGCAGCTTGAGCGCGTCCTCGAGCGTCACCGTCTCGATGTCCATCGAGCGGAACAGCGAACCCGTACGCGGCTTGGGACCCGTCGGCTTCTTGCCCTTCTTAGCCGGGGTGCCCGCCTCGGGATCCTCCGGCGGTTCGGGCAGCACCTCGGTGACGTACGGCCCGAATCTGCCGTCCTTGGCGACGATTTCGTGTCCGGTCTCCGGGTCGACGCCCAGCGAGCGGCCCTCTTGCGGTGTGGCGAAAAGCTTTTCGGCGAGTTCGAGCGTCAGCTCGTCGGGCGTCAGCTCGTCCTTGAGGTTGGCGCGCTGCGGCTTGAGCTCACCGGGATTGTCCGGATCTGCGATCATGCGCTCCAGGTACGGACCGTTGCGGCCCACCCGCACCACGATCGCCCGGCCCTCGGAATCGTCAAAGAGCTTGATGGAGTTGACTTCTCGCGCGTCGATGCCTTCGAGGTTGCCACCGACCAGCTTCTTGAGACCACCGGCGCGCGCGATCGAACCCTCGACGCCATGATCGCCGCCGAAATAGAAGTTGTTGAGCCAGTTGGTCCGTCGCTCCTGACCGTTGGCGATCTCGTCGAGTTCGTCCTCCATGGCGGCGGTGAAGTCGTAGTCGACGAGCCGGCCGAAGTGCTGTTCGAGCAGGCCGACGACGGCGAACGCCACCCACGACGGCACCAGGGCGCTGCCCTTCTTCTGCACGTAGCCGCGGTCCTGGATGGTCTTGATGATCGAGCTGTAGGTCGACGGCCGGCCGATACCCAGCTCTTCGAGGGCCTTGATGAGCGAGGCCTCGGTGTAACGCGCGGGCGGGCTGGTCTGGTGTCCGTCGGCGGTGAGGTCGGCGGCGTCCACGCGCTGGCCCTGCGTGAGGTTGGGCAGGCGACTCTCGGCGTCGTCGGACTCGCCGCCGGCCAACTCGTCGATGCTCTCGACGTAGGCCTTGAGAAAGCCCGGGAACGTGATGGTGCGGCCGGACGCGTTGAAAACCACCTGCTCGCCGCCGGCCGCAGTGCCCGCGATGCGCAGCGACAGCGTCGTGCCACGCGCATCGGCCATCTGCGAGGCGACGGTCCGCTGCCAGATCAACTCGTACAGCCGGAACTCGTCGGTGTCGAGCTGTGCATGTAGCTGGCCCGGCGTCTGGAACACGTCACCGGCGGGCCGGATGGCCTCGTGCGCCTCCTGCGCGTTCTTCACCTTCCGGGTGTACTGGCGCGGCGTGGGATGCACGTACTCGTCGCCGTAGAGCTGGCGGGCCTGGTTGCGGGCGGCGTTGATGGCCGACTCCGACAGCGTCGTCGAGTCGGTACGCATATAGGTGATGTAGCCGTTCTCGTACAGCCGCTGCGCGATGCTCATCGAGCGCTCCGACGAGAATCGCAGCTTGCGGGCGGCCTCCTGCTGCAGCGTCGAGGTCATGAACGGCGCATAGGGCCGACGCGTGTACGGCTTCTGCTCGACGGAGCTGACGGCCAACTGAGCGCCCCGCAGGCCCGTCGCGAGCGCCCCGGCACTGGCCTCGTCGAGCACCAGCACCTCGTCGGGCTTCTTGACCTGGCCCAGCGAGTCGAAATCGCGGCCCGTGGCGACCCGGCGGCCGTCGACGGTGTTGAGCTTCGCGGTGAACCTGGGAGGAGAGGCGTCGGCGTCCGAGACGCTAGCGTCCAGCTCGGCGGTGACGTCCCAGTAGCCGGCCGTGCGGAACGCCATGCGCTCGCGCTCACGCTGCACGATGATGCGCGTGGCCACCGACTGCACACGGCCAGCCGAGAGCTTCGGGGCCACCTTCTTCCACAGCACCGGGCTGACCTCGTAGCCGTACAGGCGGTCGAGGATGCGCCGGGTCTCCTGCGCGTCGACGAGGTCGTTGTCCAGGTCACGCGGGTTTTCGGCGGCGTTGCGGATCGCGGGCTCGGTGATCTCGTGGAACACCATCCGCTTGACCGGGATGCGGGGCTTGAGGGTCTCCAGCAGGTGCCAGGCGATCGCCTCGCCCTCGCGGTCACCGTCCGTCGCGAGATAGAGCTCGTCGACGTCCTTGAGCAGGCCTTTCAGCTCGGTGACGGTGCCCTTCTTGTCCGGGCTCACGATGTAGAGCGGTTCGAAATCCGCATCGACGTTGACCCCGAGGCGGGCCCACGGTTCGGATTTGTACTTCGCGGGCACGTCGGCAGCGGCCCGCGGCAGGTCACGAATGTGGCCGCGCGAGGACTCGACGATGTAATTGGAGCCGAGGTAGCTGGCTATTTTGCGCGCCTTGGTCGGCGACTCGACTATTACGAGTCGCCGGACATTACTCGTTCCCCTGCCGCCACCGCGGTCCAGGTCGTCGCCAGCCAACTGTGCCTACGCTCCACTTCTTTAGCTGTCCCGCCTTGCGAGACAACTGCCAATTTCGCATTCCGCGAGATCCTACGCAAACTGGCTCTCCGCTCACGCACTATTAAATACGTGGCCAATGCGCTAACGCCGCGGCGTCCCCCGGCGGTTCCCCCACGTTCTCGACCAGGCGCGACAGCCGTCGTCGACCACTGATCCGCAACGCAGGGCGCGAGCCGCGGGTGCCGATCAACGTCGGTGCGATACCCACTCGCATCATGGCCGATGCCAGCGGCGCGTGGGTGTCGGGGGCATGCGGATCCAGTCCGAGCAGATAGCGGTCGTCGGCCTCGGGCGTTCCGGCCGCCAGCGTCCACGCCCGCAGCTCGCGCGACCCGGGCAGCCACTGCACGGGCACGGTCTTCACCGCGCCCCGCGTCCAGTCCCGCGCGATCGGCACCAGCTGCGGATCGAGCGCCGTACGCACCAGCGGCGTGTTCTCGTCCGTGCGGGCGATCTCGGGCTCCAGACCGGCCTGCGCGATCATGTCGGCCAACCCCTGGGCGCGCCAGGGCTCGTCGACCACCACCGAAATCCGCGCCGCCTGTTCGGTGGAGCTACCCACCAGAACGATTTGTCCGGGGCCGGCCAGCATCCCGGTCAGGTCGGGCACCGCGGGCGGCACCGACTCGGCCGAGAAGAACGACAGCTGGCTCACGAATCGACACTAGGCCAGCCGGGGCCCCAAAAACGAGAACACCCCCGCGGTGTCCGGTGCGGGACTCTCGCGGGGGTGTCTGCGTTGAGTTTTTGTTGTTTGGCTCAGATGGCCCGAACACCCGTGGCCTGCGGCCCCTTGGGGCTCTGGCCGACCTCGAACTCAACCTTCTGGTTCTCCTCCAGGGTGCGGAAGCCGCTGCCCTGGATTTCCGTGTAGTGGACAAACACGTCCGCCGACCCATCTTCGGGCGCGATGAAGCCGAAGCCCTTCTCCGCGTTGAACCACTTCACAGTTCCCTGTGGCATTTCTTGATCTTTCCTTCTCTTCTTACCGGGTGCGGTCCACCGACTTCCGGCGTACCGGGCCCGTTCCGACCGCCATACCTTCGTGGAGTCGTCGGAACTTGACCCGACCTACAACCCTCGCAGGAACCGCGATCGCAACGACGATCCTGCGAGTGCGAGTACAAACACAGAAGCTGCGACCGTCGTAAGTCAATCATGTTCAGGGCTGCCGCGACAGTCTCGACTTGCAGCGTGTGGTGAACAATTCGTTTACAAACCCGAGCAGGCCCCGCCGGGGTGGATGACAGGAGGTCGCGACGTGTCGGATCGGGGGCTGGATTTCGGCCGTGAGCTGCTCGCTTGCGCGGTCGAGGGCACGCCGGCCGACGAAGAACCGCTACGCCATGTCGCGGATTTACCTCCGCGTCAGGGCAAACCCCTCACCTGGCCGGACTGGGCACACCCAGATGTGGTGCGCGCGTTGCATGATCGGGGCATCACCGCGCCGTGGTCGCACCAGCTCGAGGCAGCACAACTCGCGCACGACGGACGCCATGTCGTGATATCGACGGGCACGGCCTCGGGGAAATCGCTGGCCTATCAGCTGCCGATCCTGTCCACCCTCGCCGCCGATCCACGGGCCCGCGTGCTGTATCTGTCGCCGACCAAGGCGCTCGGCCACGACCAGCTGCGCACCGCGCAGGCACTGACCGAAAGCGTCACCGCGCTAGGGGATGTCGCGCCCGCGCCGTATGACGGCGACAGCGCGCAAGAAGTGCGGCGCTTTGCCCGCGAGCGGTCGCGGTGGATTTTCTCCAACCCCGACATGATCCATTTGTCGCTGCTGCGCAACCACGCCCGCTGGGCGGTGTTCCTGCGCAACCTGAAATTCATCGTGGTCGACGAATGCCATTACTACCGCGGCATATTCGGGTCCAACGTGGCAATGGTGTTGCGCCGGTTGCTGCGGTTGTGCGCGCGGTATTCGCCCGACGAAGCAACGCCCACGGTGATTTTCGCGAGCGCCACCACCGCCGCGCCCGCCGAGACCGCCGCCGAGCTGATCGGCCAGACCGTCGTCGAGGTGACCGAGGACGGGTCACCGCAGGGTGCGCGCACGATCGCCCTGTGGGAGCCGGCCCTGCTCGCCGACCTCACCGGTGAGAACGGCGCCCCGGTGCGGCGTTCGGCCGGCGCGGAGGCCGCGCGGGTGATGGCCGACTTGATGACCGAAGGCGCGCGGACGCTGACGTTCGTGCGGTCGCGGCGCGGCGCGGAACTGACCGCGCTCAGCACCCGGGCCCGGCTGGCCGAGACCGCGCCCGATCTGGCCGAGCGGGTGGCCTCCTATCGCGCCGGGTACCTCGCCGAGGATCGGCGCGAACTCGAACACCAACTGGCCGACGGCCGCCTGCGCGGCCTGGCCACCACGAACGCGCTCGAGCTGGGCATCGACATCGCCGGCCTCGACGCCGTCGTCATGGCGGGCTTTCCCGGCACCGTCACCTCGTTCTGGCAGCAGGCCGGGCGGTCCGGACGACGCGGCCAGGGCGCGTTGATCGTGCTGATCGCGCGCGACGACCCACTCGACACCTATCTCGTCCACCATCCGGCCGCCTTGCTCGACAAGCCGATCGAACGCGTCGTGATCGACCCGACCAACCCGCATGTCCTCGGCCCTCAAATACTCTGCGCTGCCGCCGAACTCCCCCTCACCGAGGCCGAAGTGCGGCGGTGGGACGCCGAATCGGTGGCACAGTCCCTCGTCGACGACGGGCTGCTGCGCAAACGACCGAGCGGGTACTTCCCCGCCCCTGGCGTCGATCCGCATCCCGCCGTCGACATCCGCGGCTCGATCGGCGGCCAGGTCGCCATCCTCGAAGCCGACACCGGCCGCATGCTGGGCAGCACGGGCGCCGGACAGGCTGCCTCGTCGGTACATCCCGGCGCGGTGTATCTGCACCAGGGCGAGAGCTATCTGGTGGATTCGCTGAGCTTCGAAGACGGTGTCGCGTTCGTGCACGCCGCCGATCCCGGCTACACGACGTTCGCCCGCGAACTCACCGACATCGCGGTCACCGGCCCCGGCGAGCGAATGACGTTCGGCCCGGTCACCGTTGGCCTGGTGCCGGTTTCGGTGACCAACACCGTCGTCGGCTACCTGCGCCGGGCCTTGGACGGCGAGGTTATCGACTTCGTCGAGCTCGACATGCCGACACAGACCCTCGACACCATGGCCGTCATGTGCACCATCACGCCAGAGGCACTGCAGGGCAACGGCATCGACCCGCTCGCGGTTCCCGGATCATTGCATGCGGCCGAACACGCCGCGATCGGCCTGCTGCCGCTCGTGGCCAGTTGCGACCGCGGCGACATCGGTGGGGTGTCGACGGCTGTCGGACCGGTCGACGGATTGCCTGCGATCTTCGTCTACGACGGGTACCCGGGCGGCGCCGGATTCGCCGACCGCGGCTATCGGCGGCTGGCGACGTGGTGGGGCGCGACGGCCGCGGCGATCGAGGCGTGCGAGTGCCCGCACGGCTGCCCGTCGTGCGTCCAATCGCCGAAATGCGGGAACGGCAACGACCCACTCGACAAGTCGGGCGCGGTGCGGGTACTCCGCCTGGTGCTCGGCGCGCTGAGCGAATCCCAGCGCGACCCCCGACCGCGTTGACGACCGACCCCTCGACGGCCGACTACACGGATCGACATGAACTTCGGGCACGCCGAGCACACAGGCGTTGCGATGAACGGTCGGACAACGCGATCCGTTCCCAATCCCGGAGGCCGGGTGCAGTGGCAAATTACGTGAACTCACTCATGTTTGCAACTCCTGGTCGCTCGGCGCACCCGCTCGAAGGCGCCGGAAGCGGCCATATGGTGCGGATTTCGTCGTCCTAAGGAGTGCGAACGACGACCTTACCGCCGGGTAAAATAACGCCCATGACCCACGACTGGCTGCTCGTGGAGACACTGGGCAGCGAGCCTGCGGTGGTCGCACGGGGCTCTCAAACGAAGAATCTCGTTCCGATAAGCGCGTTTCTACGCCGAAATCCGAACCTGATGGCCATTCAGAGTGCGATTGGCGAAACCGTACGCGCAGGTCAAGGCCTGTCCAGCATCACTCCGAAGAACGACCGCGTAATCCGCACCGAAGTGGTGCAGATGACCGACGGGCGCATTCACGGCGTGCACGTGTGGATCGGTCCGCTCCACGTAGAGCCACCGGAACGCCCGATCCCCGGCCCTCTCAAATGGGACCTCTCGACCGGCATCGCGACCGATACTGCGGAATCCATACGCAACAGCGGGCTGAACCCGGAAACCGAGGCCACCGAAGGGCGCGCGTTCGCCGACGATCTGCCGACGCGCGACCTCAATCCGAGCGAGGCCAAGGTGTTGTCGATGACGATCAAACCGCAGCCCGGCAACACCATCTGCACGACGTGGGACGTCACCGACTTCCGGGGTGAACCCATCACGGTGGGCTTCGTGGCGCGCGTCGCCCTCGAACCCCAAGCCGATGGCCGCGACCGGTTGATCTGCCGCGCGATGAACTGGCGCAGCGATCGCGAGGGACCCGCCGTCCCGGTGGACTACCTCGCACAGCGGATCCTCGACGGGCTCGCGCAGCCCGGCGTGCATCGCGCGCTCGTCGACCTCAACAACTGGAAGTTGCTGAAGTGGCTCGACGAGCCGGCGCCGTTCTTCGACTGGCGCAGCCGCGAAGGCGGCCCCGCCCGTATCCATCCGGCCGACGCACGCCACATGGTCACGATGACAACCGAATTCGCGAGCGGCGTCACCACCGCGGTGCTGCGGATGCGGACGACCGACGGCGGCTGGTGCCCGGTGCACATGACGATCAACCGGGTCGAGCTGGAACCCGGCACCTACGCCGGGCTGCTCGCGTTGCGGCTGCCCACCGAAAGCGAGATCGCCGCGGCTGACCTCGACGAGGTGGACTAGGTCTCGACCGGACCCGCGCGGGCCACGGCACGAGCCGAGCCCGTGCCGAAGCGGCCGAGGCTGACTCGCACCTGCACGTCGAGCACCACATCGAGTCCGTCGACCCGGCACGCGGCGACGGTGGTGCGCATCGCCGAAGCGATCTGGCTCGCCCGAGCGCACGCCGCCTCCGGCCCGCCCGCCACAGCACCGGCCGCGGCGAGCGCCGCGAGATCAGCGGCCGCCTGCGCGCGATGACGGGCGATCACAGCGGCCCCGAGATACGCTGCGCCCGTCGTGAACGCCAGCAGGATCGCGATCAGCGCGACGGCCAGCAGGCTGGCCGATCCCCGGTCATCGCACGCCCGGTTCGACAGCGGCGGCCGCCTCGGCCGAGATGGTGAGCCCCGGCAGTGCGGCGCGGGCACTGACCTGGGCGAGGACCAATCCGCCGTCGCGGCGCAGGTCGACTGCCGCGCCCCGGGGCGCGATGCGGCGCGCGGTCTCCGCCGCGGCGCGGTCATCGCCGCGAGCGGCGAGCCGGGCGGCCTCGCGTGCCGCGTCAACGCACCGAACCTGCATCGACACCGTGCTGAGCCCGCCAACGCACAACACCAGGACGACCACCAGCGCCGCGATTGCGAAGGCCGCCTCGACCGTGACTGCACCTCGGTCATCTAGACGTTGGTGTTCAACGCACGGGTGATGATGTTGCTCAGCGCGCTCACGATCGAATCCCCGGTCACCACCGTGTAGAGGATGGCCCCGAACGCCGCCGCGGCGATGGTGCCGATCGCGTACTCGACGGTCGACATGCCCGACTCGTCGATCATCAACATCGTCATACGCGCCTGGACCCGCTGAAACACTCTGCCTGCCATTGGTTTTCCTCCCAATCTTCACAACAAACCCGAACCGAGTACGTCGCCGGCAAGGCCGACGACCACGGGGACGATCCCGAGGCACAGAAACGCGGGCAGGTAACACAGCCCGAGCGGACCGGCGACGAGCACCGACGCCCGTTCGGCGGTGGCATCCGCCGCGGCCGCCGCATCATGGCGGGATTGGCCGGCCAGCTCGGCCACGCCGTGCGCCAGCGCGGTGCCCGACGACGCCGACCGACGCGCCAGCCGCAGCAGTGCATCGACGTTCTTGTCATGCGGCAGAGCATCGTTCGACCAGGCAGTCGCGGGGTCCGCGCCGAGCGCAAGCAGATCGGCCGCCCGCGTGAGCAACGGGGCAAGTGACGGTGGCGCCGACGGTGCGGCAGCCGCCGCCGCATTCGACACGGCCATGCCCGCACTCAGGCATGCCGCGAACAGATCGAAGGTCGAAGCGGCCGCGAGTGGATCGTCATTGCCAGACCGCCGCGGTGCACGTGCGTGAACCGTCGCAGGCGCCAACCGATTCCGCGTCGGACTCACTCCGATCATCAGCGCTGCCGCGAGAAACAATGCCGCCCAGCTCATCTCATCGCCCCATCGGTTATCCGGTCGGACCAGAGCAACCCGGCACACGCCAGCAGCACACCGATGACCAGCAGCCAGCCGCCGACTCCGGGCGCCAGCAGAAAACCGATCGGGTCGGCACCGATCAACTGTCCGAGCCCGATGCCGACGACCGGCAACCCGGCCAACACGGCCGCGGTGGTTCTCGGCCCTGCCATCGCCGCGCTGACCCGCGCCGAAAACCGTTCCCGCTCAACGATGTCCTGTTGTGCGGTGCGCATCAGCGTGGCGATCGACAATCCGTGCGCCTGCGCCAACCGCCAGCACGCCGCGAGCCGTTCCCAATGCATCGGCAGCTGAGACTCGCCTGCGACATCGTCGAGACCTGCGGCCACGTCGGCGCCGAGGCGGGCGCGGGCCGCAACTGCCCGCATGCCCTCGCCGACCGGCCCGGACACCTCGCCTGCGGCGGTGCCGAACGCGCTCACCGGATGAGCTCCGATGCGCAGTTCACCGACCAGTACATCGAGTGCGGCCTGCATTGCCGTGGATTCCCGTTCACGTCGTATGCGTGTGGCGCTGCGGCGTCGTCGCAACGCCACCGTCCCCGCGACTGCACCGGCCGCGAGCGCGATCGACACCGGTCCCGTCAACGCGAGACCCACGCCGGCGACCACCCCGATCGGCCACGCGCGCAGGCGCCTCGACTGCACGCGCGTCATCTCGCTGAGCCGCGGCGCGGCGGGCCAGATCAGCAACGCGGCCGCCAGGGCCAGCGCTGCCGCGGTCACCGGGCACCCCGATCGACGATGAGCTGCTGCAGAATGTCGGCGCCACAACCGAATCCGGTATCCGCGTGCCACGCGGTCAGCACGTCCAGTGCACCATCGCCGGTGCGGCGCAACACCGCGATCTCGGCGAGCCGGCGTCGCCCGGTGCGGTCACGGCCGACATGCAAGAGCACCTGCACCGCAGCCGCCAGTTGGCTGTAGAGCGCGGGCCGATCAAGACCGCCGAGCGCACCGAGCGCCTCCAGCCGCGCGGGCACCTCGGCTGGACTGTTGGCGTGCACAGTGCCTGCGCCGCCGTCATGGCCCGTGTTGAGGGCGGCCAGCAGGTCGACGACTTCCGCGCCGCGCACCTCACCTACCACGATTCGGTCGGGCCGCATCCGTAGTGCCTGCCGGACCAGATCGCGCACCGTGATCTCGCCGACCCCTTCGACGTTGGCGCCGCGAGCGACCAGTTTCACGACGTGAGGATGTGCCGGCGCGAGTTCGGCCGCGTCCTCGACACATACGATGCGCTCGTGCTCGGCGACGCCACCCAGCGCAGCGGACAGCAGTGTCGTCTTTCCACAGCCCGTGCCACCCGAGATCAAGAACGCGAGCCGGGCCGCGATGATCGCCCGCAACAGCTCGGCAGCCGGCGGCGCGATGGCCCCGGACCGCGTCAGGCTGTCGAGATTCTGGGTGGCCGGGCGCAACACCCGCAGTGATACGCACGTACCACCCGCGGCGACAGGTGGCAGCACCGCATGCAGACGCACCGTGAAAGCCCCGATACCGCTGAGCTGCCCGTCCACCCAGGGCTGTGCCTCGTCGAGACGGCGGCCGGCCAGCAATGCGAGCCGCTGCGCCAGCCGTCGTACGGCGGCTTCGTCTGCGAATCGAATACCGGTGCGGCGCAATCCGTCCCCGTCATCGACCCAGACCGCATCGGGTGCGGTGACCAGGACGTCGGTAGTTCCGTCGGCGTACAGCAGCGGCTCCAGGATGCCGGCGCCGGTCAGTTCGGTCTGCAGGACCCGCAGATTGCTCAACACCTCGGTGTCACCGAGCAGCCCGCCGGATTCGGCCCGGATGGCCGCGGCCACCACGTCCGGACTCAGCGGTGCGGTCTCGGCGACCAGCCGCTCACGCACGCGGTCGATCAGCGACGTGCTCATGCGGCCTCCAGCGCGGGGTTCTGGGCCAGCACGCCGAGCACCTGGCGCGCGGCAACGGCGAGCGGTGATCGTGGGCGCAGCCGCAACCCGCCGCGCTCCAGTGCGTCGTGCAGGCCAGGCTGCGGTCGCATGGCGGCCAGTAGCGGCAGATCGACGATGCGGGCGACCTCGGCTGCGCGCAGGCCGCCAGGGGCCGGGCCGCGCACCACCACGCCCGCGTTCGGGTTGCACGCCAGGACCCACGGCCGCACAGCCGCGGCCGCCGCACACGACCGCACGTCGGCCGGCGTCACGATCGCGACGAGATCGGCGGCATCCAAGGCAGTTTCGGCTGCCGCCGTGCAACGCCGCGGCACGTCGCACACCACCGTCACTCCGCCGCGACAGCCCGCGTCGACCACCGCGCCGAGCGGCCCGGCCTCGATGTCGACACCGGTACGCCCGCTCGACAGGACGCTGACCGCACCGCGCCGCGGCAATGCGTCACGAAGAGCGGGATAGCCCAGCCGGCCCCCTTGCAGCGCGAGATCTGGCCAACGCAGGCCCGGCTCGTCCTCACTGCCGAGGACGAGGTCGATGCCGCCGCTCCACGGGTCGCCGTCGACGAGGAGCGCGGCGGGCGCTGACTGAGCCAGCGCGACTGCGAACACCGACGTACCTGCGCCGCCCCTGCCCCCAACCACGGCGACCGCCGGGCCGCGCCCGTCGTCGTCGCGATGTGCCGCGTCGGACAGCGCCGCGACCAGCTCGGTGTCGCCGCCTGGCAACGTCACGACCAGTTGCGCGCCGACCGATATCGCCGCCTGCCAATCCGCCGGTTGGGGGTCCTCGTGGCCGATCAGCACCACCCGCTCACGGCGCGGCAGGGCCCGCTCGGCACACCGCCGCGCGGCCGCCGCGTCGAGCAGCACACCCGCTGCGGCGAGCCACACCTTGCGGCTCGATGGGTCGTCGACGTGCACCAGGCCGACGCCGGCGGCCGCGGCCACCCGATTCGCGTCCGCACGCAGCAGCGGATCGCCGATCAGCGCGAGCACGGCGCGGGTCGAACTGTGTGACGGGGCCATGTCCCCACCCTGCGGCCACGTGGCGCGCCGGCACCATCACCAGATCGCGGATTGTGGATGAAGGACAGGCTGGGGATAACTGCTGACAGGTGTCAAAACAACGTTCCGCAACCGCTACGGCAATCCTGGCGGTGTTTGCGGAAGTGATCCTCCCCGGAAAAGAAGACGACCCCCGCCAGGGGGGGAGGAGGCGGAGGTCGTCGCGTATCAGCCCCGGGGGGTCGGGCTGATACACCCTCGGCATAAGCCGAGTAATGCTCACTATACACACGGAACTGCCAAAACACGCAAGGGATCGATCTGCGGGTTACCGCGAGCCGTTCCGCCGCGCGCAATCCACCGAATGTGTCGTGAACTGCCATTTTGTACTGTCGGTCGGTTATCGCCGTCCGGGTGCCTCTATGCTGGCGCTTGTGACCGCATCCGATCCGGCTGCCGGGGAGTCGATCGCAGTGCAATCCGGGCAGGACGTCGGCCGACCGGTGCGCACAGCGGCCTTCTTCGATCTTGACAAGACGGTGATCGCCAAGTCGAGCACGCTCGCTTTCAGCAAACCTTTCTTCGATCAGGGCCTGTTGAATCGCCGGGCCGTGCTCAAATCGACTTATGCACAGTTTCTGTTCTTGATGTCGGGCGCCGACCACGACCAGATGGACCGCATGCGCAGCTACATCACCAACATGTGCACGGGCTGGGATGTCGAGCAGGTCAAATCGATCGTCGGCGAGACGCTGCACGACATCGTCGACCCGCTCGTGTTCGCCGAGGCCGCCGAGCTCATCGCCGACCACAAGCTGTGTGGACGCGACGTCGTGGTGGTCTCGGCGTCCGGCGAGGAGATCGTCGCGCCGATCGCCCGGGCCCTCGGTGCGACGCACGCGATGGCCACCCGGATGGTGGTCGAGGACGGCCGCTACACGGGCGAGATCGCGTTTTACTGTTACGGCGAGGGCAAGGCCGAAGCGATCCGAGCGCTGGCGGCCCGCGAGGGGTATTCGCTCGACCATTGCTACGCATATTCGGATTCGATCACCGACATCCCGATGCTCGAGGCCGTCGGCCACCCCACCGCCGTCAACCCCGATCGCGCACTCCGCAAGGAGGCCGCCGCGCGCGGTTGGCCCGTACTGACTTTCACCAAACCGGTGTCGCTGCGGGACCGGATTCCGGCGCCGTCCGGCGCCGCCGTCGCCACCACCGCGGCCGTCGGGATCAGCGCGCTGGCGGCCGGCGCGCTGACGTATTCGTTGCTGCGCCGGTTCACCCTCTGAGCTACCGCCGGTAGTAGCTGGAGCCCCGGCGTAACGATCTGAAATCTGGGTGGCGTTGGGCCTTGATGTGACTGTGGTCACGTAGTACAAAGGAACCACGGAAGCTTGGCGAGGCCAAGATCTAGCCGGAAGAGAAGGCTAAATCTCCTGAACCAGGCTCCTAGCACGGATCCCGGCACCCACGCGGAGCACATGCCGCGGAATAGGCAAAAGTGTTGCGGGCCTGCGTGATTGCGAGAAGGCGGACGGCCACGACGGCTCCTTGGGTGGAGTTGCAGCCGAAGCGCATCGCAAGGACGCCGAGGCCACCCACGCAACCCACATTGCACGCTTGGTAACCGGGTATCCGTGCTAGCGGGCGGCGAGCCGAACATCGTTCGGAGCGCCGCCCGCTTCGCGTTGCTGGGGGTCTTCTAAGACTGCGGCCCGTCGCGGTAGCCCATGGCCGATGAGATACGACCGGCGGCACGCCGCACGACGGGAACCAGACCACGCATCCGGGCGGCCGGCATGTACGGCCGGGTCGCCGAAACACTGATCGCGCCGACGATGGCCTTCGACGCGTCGCGCACCGGGGCAGCGACACACCGGATGCCGGGCTCATTGTCCTCGAGGTCCATGGCGGCGCCCATCTTCGCGTAGGCGTGCATGCGGGTGCAGAACTCGGACCCGTCGGCACGCTTGGCCGTCACCGGCGCAGGCACCCGGTCGGCGTCGAGGACATAGAGCGTTTCCCACCGGTCCGGCGAGTCGAGCAGCAGAGCCATGCCCACGCCGGTGCGCGTCAGCGGCATGCGGTGCCCGATCCGGGAGCGCATCTCCGCACCACGAGTTCCTGGCAGCTTGTCGAGGTACAGCACCGAGTCGCCGTCGATCACACCGAGATGGACCGTGTCGTGCACTTGTTCCGACAATTCCTCGAGCACGGGACGCGCGACAACCGGCAGCGGATTGCCGTGCAGTGCCTTGAATCCGAGTTCGATCAGCGCCGGGCCGAGCGTGTATCCGCCGTCACCGTGACGCAAGAACTCTTCGCGCACCAGCAGTTGCACCAGGCGGTGCGTCGTGCTGCGGCCGAGGCCCGTGCGTTCGACCAGCGTGCGCAGATCGCGCGCGCCATCAGCGACGATCCGGATCACCGACAGCCCGCGGGCCAGCGTCTGCGTGCCGGGCGGGATGTCCGTGGGTGCGTTCATGCCAACAGCGTCCCATATATAGGGACGCTGTTGGAAATTTTGGGACCGCTTCCGCATTCTGCTCCTTGTGATGCACAACACGTCCCCCCGGCTGATCGCCCTGGATTGGGGCACCTCGGCCCTGCGGGCGTGGCTGTTGGCCGACGACGCGCGCATCGTCGACGCACGTCAGCGCGGTAGCGGGCTGCTCAACGTGACTGCGGGTGCGGATGCCCAGACCCGGGCCCGCGACTACGCGACCGCCTTCGCCGACATCTGCGCCGACTGGCTGCAGGACTATCCGGGCCTGCCCGCGATCGCGTGCGGCATGGTGGGAAGCGCGCAGGGCTGGCGTGAAGCCGGCTATCTGACCGTGCCGACCGCGCTCGTGATCGACGCCCAATCGATGACGCCCGTGCCCCACGAGCACGGGATCCTGCACTTGATCCCCGGGCTGCGTGTCGAGCACGACGGGACCGGCAACCCCGCCGACGTCATGCGCGGCGAGGAAACACAGCTGATCGGCATCATGGAGATGCTCGACCAACCGGCAGGCGAACAACTCATCGTGCTGCCCGGGACCCACACGAAATGGGTGAAAATCTCTGACCGACAGGTCATCTCGTTCAGTACGGCCATGACCGGCGAACTGTACGGGCTGCTCATGCACCACGGGATCCTGGCCCGCACCGCCACCGCCGGGACCGCCGACGCCGCCTTCGCCCGCGGGCTCGATGCCGACCGGTCGCGTGGATTGTCCAGCGCGCTGTTCGGCGCGCGTGCGCTTGTGCTCGAAGATCAGCTCGAAGCCGCCGCATTGGCCGACTACGTGTCCGGCTTGCTCATCGCCGACGAGGTCGCGCACCTGCTGCCCGAGAATCTCGGCGAACAGCGAATCATCCTGTGCGGCAATCCCGCCCTGTGCCGTCGGTACGAGTCCGCACTCGCGCGCCACAACGTACGCCCCGCCGCGTCGGTCACCGAGGAAGCGGCAGCACGCGGCCTTTGGACCGTCGCCGTCGACGCCGGGCTGCTCAGCCCGGCCGACCCCAATGCCCAGCGCATCGAGGAGGTTTCATGAACGACAAGCCAACCGGGCTGGTGGCCATTCTGCGCGGCATCACCCCGGACGAGGTGCTCGCCGTCGGCAGCGCCCTGGTCGAGGCCGGCTTCACCGCGATCGAGGTGCCGCTGAACTCGCCGCAACCCTTCGATTCCATCGAGCGCCTGGCCGCCGCGACGCCCACCGCATGCGCGGTCGGCGCGGGAACGGTGCTCACTGTCGACGACGTCGCCCGGGCACAAGACGCGGGAGCGCGAATCATCGTCGCCCCCAATGCCGATCCCGACGTGATCTCGGCTGCGGCAACCCGGGGCCTGCGCCCGTATCCCGGGGTGGCGACACCGACCGAAGCGTTCCGCGCCGTCGCCGCAGGCGCCCGCAGCCTCAAGCTGTTCCCGTCCGACGCCGTCGGCATCTCCGGCATGAAGGCGTGGCGCGCGGTGCTGCCGACCGACGTCGAGATGCTGCCCGTCGGCGGTGTCGACGAGCACAACCTGGCCGACTGGGCCACGGCCGGTGCCGGTGGCGCGGGCCTCGGCACGAATCTTTACCGCCCGGGAGACGACGCCGCCGAGGTCGGCCGACGCGCCCGCACCCTGCAGAACATCTGGTCGAAGGCAGAGAGGACCCTCCGATGAAGATCAAATCGGTGACGACTTACACCGTGCCGCCGCGGTGGTTGTTCCTGCGGATCGAGACCGACGACGGGCTGGTCGGCTGGGGTGAGCCGGTGTTGGAGGGCCGTGCCGCGACCGTCGCGGCCGCCGTCGAAGAACTCTCCGACTATCTGATCGGCCAGGACCCGGCGCAGATCGAGGACATCTGGACAGTGCTGTACCGGGGCGGGTTCTACCGCGGCGGCGGCATCCACATGAGTGCGCTCGCGGGCATCGATCAGGCCCTGTGGGACATCAAGGGCAAGGCCTTCGGGGTGCCGACGTACGAGCTGCTCGGCGGCCGTGTCCGCGACCGCATCAAGGTCTACTCCTGGATCGGCGGCGACCGACCGGCCGAAACCGCGAGGGCCGCAAAGGAAGTGGTCGATCTCGGCTTCGCCGCGGTCAAGATGAACGGCACCGAGGAGATGCAGTACGTCGACTCGTGGGAGAAGGTGGACCGCGCGGTGGCCAGCGTCGCCGCCGTGCGCGATGCGGTCGGCCCGAACATCGGCATCGGCGTGGACTTCCATGGCCGGGTGCACAAGCCGATGGCGAAAGTCCTGTTGCGCGAACTGGAGCCGTACCGGCTGATGTTCGTCGAGGAACCCGTGCTCAGTGAACACGTCGACGGGTTCGTCGATGTGCTGCGCCAGTCCCCCATCCCGATCGCGCTCGGTGAGCGACTGTTCTCACGCTGGGACTGCAAGACCATCCTGGCGTCGGGTGCGGTCGACATCATCCAGCCGGATCCGTCGCACTGCGGCGGCATCACCGAAGCCCGCAAGATCGCGCACATGGCCGAGGCGTACGACGTCGCGCTCGCGCTGCACTGCCCGCTGGGCCCGATCGCACTGGCGGCCTGCCTGCAGATCGACGCCGGCTGCTACAACGCCACCATCCAGGAGCAGAGCCTGGGCATTCACTACAACACGACCAACGATCTGCTCGACTATCTCGTCGACCCGGCCGTGTTCACCTACTCCGACGGCCAGGTGCGGATCCCGTCCGGGCCCGGCCTCGGCATCGAGATCAACGAAGAGTACGTGGCCGAACGGGCGGCGGAGGGACATCGATGGCGCAATCCCGTGTGGCGCCACACCGACGGATCCGTAGCGGAGTGGTGAGGCACATGACGCAGAACAAAACCGCAGAGGCCCCGAGTCTGGCCACTCAGGCATCGCGGGCGCGGTGGCTCATCGCGGTACTGCTGTTCGTCACCGTGGTGATCAACTACATGGACCGCGCGAACCTGTCGATCGCGATGCCGGCGATCGCCGACGAGATGGACCTGTCCAAGGCACAACAGGGCCTGCTGCTGAGCGCGTTCGGTTGGACCTACGCCGCACTGCAGATCCCGGGCGGATGGCTCGTGGATCGCGTGAAGCCGCGTGTCCTCTATCCCCTGTGCCTGGTGCTCTGGTCGTTTGCCACGCTGTTCATGGGTGTCATCGGCGGCTTCGTCGCGCTCATCGCGCTGCGCCTGCTCGTCGGCATCTTCGAGGCGCCGGCCTACCCGATCAACAACCGCGTCGCGACGGCATGGTTCCCCGAACGCGAGCGGGCCTCGGTGATCGGCTTCTACACGTCGGGCCAGTTCATCGGCCTGGCGCTGCTGACCCCGGTCCTGTCGTGGCTGCAGTCGGTGCTGAGCTGGCATTGGGTGTTCATCGTGACGGGCGCGATCGGCGTGGTGTGGGCGGCGATCTGGTACCTCAGCTACCGCGAACCGCGCGAATCCCGTGCCAACGACGCCGAGATCGAGCTCATCGAAAGCGGCGGCGGGCTCGTCGATGTCGTCGACGATCAACCGCAACGCGCGGCGGTGACCCGTGCCGACATCGCGACGGTGCTCGGCAGGCGCAAGCTGTGGGGCATCTACCTCGGTCAGTTCTGCCTGACCTCGACGCTGTGGTTCTTCCTGACCTGGTTCCCGACCTATCTGGTCGAGTACCGCGACATGGACTACATCAAGACGGGATTCCTGGCGTCGCTGCCGTTCATCGCGGCCCTCGTCGGGGTGCTGTTCTCCGGTGTCTTCTCCGATTTCCTGCTGCGGCAAGGTGTTTCGCTGGGAGCAGCGCGCAAAGGCCCGATCATCACCGGGTTGCTGCTGACCATGGCGATGCTCGGCGCGAACTTCACCGACTCGACCGCCATGGTGGTCTTGTTCCTGTCGATCGCGTTCTTCGGCAACGGCCTGGCATCGATCACATGGTCTCTGGTGTCGGCCCTGGCGCCGAAGCGTCTGCTCGGCCTCACCGGTGGCATGTTCAACTTCATCGGCAATCTGTCGTCGATCGCCACACCGATCATCATCGGCCTGTTGGTCACCGACGAGAGCTTCGCGCCGGGCTTCGTCTACATGTCGGTGGTGACCGCGATCGGCATCGCGAGCTACGTGCTGCTGGTGGGCCGGGTCGAGCGAGTGCCGGACTAGCCGGGTCGGTCGAGCGAGGCCTGCGCGATCTGCAGCGCCTCGCGCGCGCCGGCGTGCAGGGCCTCACAGCTGAGCAGCAGCCAGGCCGTCAACCCGTCCGACGTGCCCGCGGCGAATCCACGCGCGGCCGCGCGGTAGTCACCGGACTTGCGCATCCAATGCACCTCGGGCACACCGAGACCGTGCGGGTCGAGGCCGCTGGCGATCGTCACGAGCCGCGACACCGCCCGGGCCACCACGCCGTCCGCGGATCCGAACGGCGCCAACGTGAGCAGTTCGCCGTGGGCGACCGCCGCCAGGATCGGCGCGGGCACGCGCGAGCCACCGGTCAACATCTCGGTCAAGAGTTCCAGCCGGGGACCGACCTCGGGGTCGGTGCGGGGACGGCCGAGATGTTCGTCGTCGGCGAGGTCGGCGGCCGCGAGGGCATGCAGCCGGGCCAGCGCCTGCAGCGGCGCGCGCTGCCACACCCCCACCAGACTGGTCGCACCGCCCTCAAGCGCTTCGGCCACCCGGATCGCACCCGCGGTCACCGGATCGGGCCCGCCGTCTTCGGACAGTGCCGATCCCCCGGTCGCTGCGCTCCTGCCCACCGGAAGGATCGACCCGCCGTCGAGAACCGCCGACGCCTTCGCGGCCCGCAGCGCCGCCTCGGCGGCGGTCTGCGGCCAGCCCCGCAGATTCACCTTGTGGCGATGCGCCCGGCCCAGCGCGTCGCGCGCCTCGTCACTGGCGGCCGCCACCCCTGGCAGAGCGACGAGCGGCGCTAGTGGATCGCTGCTTGTCGACTCCTCGCGCGAGCGCTCGTCGGTCATAACGGTCACGCTAGCCGACCGCTGAACTCACGATCTCCAACCGTTCATCGCAGCAGGAGCGCCGTCCGGCAACCGGCATGTGAGGTCCCAACGCCAGTGCAACGTTTGGTGACTAGGCTCACAACCATGTCGAACCCGTCAGTGACGCACGCCGAAGTTCCGTCAGCCTATCCGCCGCCTGCCGATTTCGCGGCCAATGCCAACGCGACGGGCGAGTTGTATGCCGAGGCCGAAAAGGATCGGCTGGCGTTCTGGGAGAAGCAAGCCAACCGGCTGACATGGCAGACCCCGTTCACCGAGGTACTGGACTGGTCGGACGCCCCGTTCGCGAAGTGGTTCGTGGGCGGCAAGCTCAACGTCGCCTACAACTGCGTCGACCGCCATGTCGAAGCGGGCAACGGCGACCGGGTGGCCATTCACTGGGAGGGTGAGCCGGTCGGCGACAGCCGCTCGCTCACCTACGCCGAGCTCAAAGACGAGGTCTGCAAGGCGGCCAACGCGCTGACCGATCTCGGCCTGGTCGCCGGCGACCGTGTCGCGATCTACATGCCGATGGTGCCCGAGGCCATCGTGGCCATGCTCGCGTGCGCACGCCTGGGCGTCATGCACAGCGTCGTGTTCGCGGGCTTTTCCGCGTCGGCCCTCAAGGCACGTATCGAGGACGCCGAGGCCAAGCTCGTCATCACGACCGACGGCCAGTATCGGCGCGGCAAGGCCGCCTCGCTCAAGACTGCGGTCGACGAAGCTGTTGAAGGCCAGAAGTCGGTTCAGAACGTGCTTGTGGTGCGGCGCACCGGCATCGACGTCGCCTGGACCGAGGGCCGCGACCTGTGGTGGCACGAGACCGTCGATCCGGCCTCGACCGACCACACCCCCGAGGCGTTCGACTCCGAGCAGCCGCTGTTCTTGCTCTACACCTCCGGCACGACCGGCAAGCCCAAGGGCATCGTGCACACCTCGGGCGGCTACCTGACGCAGTCGTCCTACACCCACCACAACGTGTTCGACGTCAAGCCCGAGACCGACGTGTATTGGTGCACAGCCGATATCGGCTGGGTCACCGGCCACACCTACATCGTCTACGGGCCGCTGTCCAACGGCGTCACCCAGGTGGTCTACGAGGGCACCCCGACGTCACCGACCGAGCACCGCCATTTCGAGGTCATCGAAAAGTACGGTGTCACAATCTATTACACGGCGCCCACGCTGATCCGCACGTTCATGAAGCTGGGCCGCCAGATCCCGGCCGAGCACAACCTGTCGAGCCTGCGGCTGCTCGGCTCGGTCGGTGAGCCGATCAACCCCGAGGCCTGGCGGTGGTACCGGGAAGCGTTCGGCGCCAACAAGACTCCGATCGTCGATACCTGGTGGCAGACCGAGACCGGGGCCATCATGATCTCGCCGCTGCCCGGCGTGACCGCGGCAAAGCCCGGTTCGGCCATGACCCCGCTGCCCGGCATCTCGGCCAAGATCGTCGACGACGACGGCAACGATCTGGTGCCCGGCGCCGACGAAGCCGAGCACGTCACCGGGTACCTGGTGCTCGACAAGCCGTGGCCGTCGATGCTGCGCGGGATCTGGGGTGACCCGCAGCGATTCAAGGACACGTACTGGTCGCGATTCGCCGAGCAGGGCTGGTACTTCGCCGGTGACGGCGCGCGCTACGACTCCGACGGCAACATCTGGGTGCTGGGCCGCATCGACGACGTCATGAACGTGTCGGGCCACCGGATCTCGACCGCCGAGGTGGAGTCGGCGCTCGTGGGCCACTCCGGCGTGGCCGAGGCGGCCGTGGTCGGCGCGTCCGACGACACCACTGGTCAGGCGATCTGCGCGTTCGTCATCCTCAAGGCCAGTGCCCACGGCGGAACCGAGACCATGGTCGAAGAACTGCGCGCGCAAGTGGCGCAGGAGATTTCGCCGATCGCCAAGCCACGCGAGATCCACGTCGTGCCCGAACTGCCCAAGACCCGCAGCGGCAAGATCATGCGTCGCCTGCTGCGCGACGTGGCCGAGGGCCGCGAACTCGGTGACACCTCGACACTGGTCGACCCGAGCGTGTTCGAGGCGATCCGGGCCAGCAAGTAGCGCAGCCGGGTCAACCGACCGGGACGAAACCCGTTCCCGGTCGGTTCTTGGCCGTGATGTCGGCCAGCTGGGTGTTGAACGACATCGTGACGGCCGGGGTGTGCAGGGGCACGAATTTCACGACGCAGGTCGGCAGGTCCTCGGTGAAAGCGCCGTGGATCATGCCGACGAGTCGGTTGTTGACGGTCACCGGGGCGCCGGAATCCCCCGGCTGGCCGCACACCTGATTGACGATCGTGCCCGGATCCTTGCCGGGCCCCCACGTCACGCCACATGAATAGCCTGTGGTGCGGCCCAGCTTGCAGGCGACCTCGCCGAACACCGGATCGGGCCCGAGGCCGTCGATCTGGAAACCGTTGACGTTCTTGGTCGGCGTGACCTTCGCCGGGTCGAACTGGATCACTGCATAGTCCAGCGCGTCGTTACCGGCCACCATGGTGCCCAGCACGCCCGCGTTCTGGGCGCTTTCCGCGGCGACCGTGGCACCGGGACCGCCGCAGTGCGCCGACGTGAAGCCGATGAGCCGGCCCGCGTTGTCGTGGCCGATCGTGGTGAGCGTGCAGAACGACTCGCCGTTCACGATGATCCCCGAGCCTCCGCCCAGGACGACCGGCGGTTCGGCGTGCGCAATACCGGGAGTCAGCATCGCGACGAGAGCCATGATCGGTGCACCAACGAGCAACTGCCAGCGGCGCCTGGTCGCCAAGTGTCCTCCAATCGACGCGCCCGACCCGCGTAACCCAAGGGAATATCGGCAGTCTACTTGGGACCGGTTCGCTGGC
Organism: Mycolicibacterium wolinskyi; assembly: GCF_002101965.1. Classification (GTDB taxonomy): domain Bacteria; phylum Actinomycetota; class Actinomycetes; order Mycobacteriales; family Mycobacteriaceae; genus Mycobacterium; species Mycobacterium wolinskyi. The sequence goes on along the minus strand of NZ_LQQA01000006.1, from coordinate 234,798 downwards.
CGGGATCTCTTACCTCGCGCCCGCATGGCAACATGAACCGCGATAACGCATTGGATCCGGGGAGGAAGTTTCCGTGAGCATTGGCGACCGCAAGAACGGCGTTCCGGCGACGGTGACCTCGATTCCGTTGGTAGATCCGCACGCCCCGAAGCCGGACCCGTCGATCGGGGATCTGGTCAAAGATGCCACCGCACAGGTGTCCACGCTCGTGCGCGCCGAGGTCGAGCTGGCGAAAGCCGAAATCACCCGTGACGTCAAGAAGGGTCTCACCGGCAGCGTCTTCTTCATCGCGGCCCTGGTGGTGCTGTTCTACTCGACGTTCTTTTTCTTCTTCTTCCTGGCCGAACTGCTCGACACGTGGCTGTGGCGCTGGGTGGCGTTCCTGATCGTGTTCGGCATCATGGTGCTGGTCACCGCCGCGCTCGCGGTGTTCGGCTATCTCAAGGTGCGACGCATCCGCGGGCCTCGGCAAACCATCGAGTCGGTCAAGGAGACGCGTGAAGCGCTGACTCCCGGCCACGACAAGAACCCCGCGATCGGGGCAGGCCAGCGGCCCGCCACCGACCCGTCAGGCTGGTAATGCCGCCACCTGACCCGTCGATCACCCGCATCGACGGGCCATGGCGTCATCTGCAGGTGCACGCGAACGGCATTCGGTTCCATGTCGTGGAGGGCGAAGATTCGGGTGCGGTGGCCGGCACTGACCGGCCGCTGGTCATCCTGCTGCACGGCTTCGGCTCCTTCTGGTGGTCGTGGCGCCATCAATTGGAGGCGCTGCACGGTGCTCGTGTGGTCGCGGTGGACCTGCGCGGCTACGGCGGCAGCGACAAACCGCCCCGCGGCTACGACGGCTGGACGCTGGCCGGCGACACGGCCGGGCTGGTACGCGCGCTCGGGCACAAGACCGCGACACTCGTGGGTCACGCCGACGGCGGACTCGTCTGCTGGGCGACGGCCCTGCTGCATCCCCGCGTGGTGCGCGCGATCGCCGTGGTCAGCTCACCGCATCCGATCGCGTTGCGCGCGTCGGTGCTCACCCGACGCGACCAGGGCCGGGCCCTGCTGCCGTGGATGCTGCGCTACCAGGTGCCCATGTGGCCCGAGCATGCCCTCACCCGTCACGATGCCGCCGAACTCGAAAGGCTCGTCCGCAGCCGGGCCGGCGCGAAATGGCAAGCCACTCAGGATTTCTCCGAAACGATGCGACACGTCCGCAAGGCCATCCAGATACCGGGTGCGGCGCATTCGGCCCTGGAATATCAGCGCTGGGCCGTGCGCAGCCAGCTGCGCGGGGAAGGCCGGCGGTTCATGAGGTCGATGAAACGCCCCGTCAACGTGCCCGTCCTGCATCTGCGTGGCGACGCCGACCCGTACGTGCTCGCCGACCCGGTGTACCGCACCCAGCATTACGCGCCGCACGGCCGCTACGTATCGATCACGGGCGCCGGCCATTTCGGCCACGAGGAAGAACCCGACGCGGTCAACGAGCAGCTGGGGCGATTCCTGTCCCAGGTGCACCGCAGCTGATCAGGAGTTGATGCACGTCCCGGTGGCGACGCGCTGCGTGTTGCCGATCTTGGCGAGCTGACGCTCCACCTCCTTGGCGGTCAGCACGAAGCCGGTGTCGACATCGTCGACCGCGGCACCGAACACCACGCCGAGCACCTTGCCGCTGCGGTTGATCATCGGCCCACCCGAATTGCCTTGGCGCACCGTGCCCCTGACGGTGTAGACCTCGCGCGTGACGGTGGTGGTCCGATAGATGTCGGGACCGTTGAGCTCGATGATCTCGCGCACCCGCGCTGGGGTGGCGAGGAAATCGCCGCCGCCCGGGAAGCCCATCACGACCGCATCGGTGCCCTGCGGCGCAGGGTCCTCGGCGAACGGCAGCGGCGTCGACGGCAGGTTCGGCACGTCGAGGATCGAGATGTCGGCGTTGGGGTCGTAGGACACCACGCCCGCGTCGTACGTCTGCCCGTCGACCTCAACGGTCACGCTGTCGGCCCCGGCCACCACGTGCGCGTTGGACATCACGCGGTTGGGTGCCACCACGAATCCGCTGCCCTCCAGCACCTTCTGGCAGCTCGGCGCGATACCGCGGATCTTGACGACACTGGGCCGCGTCGCGGCCACGACGGCGTCGGTGGCCAGCGCGGCGTCGGGGGCGTCGACGTTGACGATCGGCGTGCGGCCGAACGGCTCGAGCACGTCGGGCAGGCCCGAGGTGTCCAGCAGGCCCGACAGCCGGTTGGGCACCGAGCGCAGCCAACTCGGCGCGACCTTGTCGACCTCGGTCAGCACGCGCGAACCCTTGACCGCCGCGGCGAGGTTCGGCTGATCCGACGACGTGAGCAAACTTCCCAGCAGCCAGGCGGCCACCAGCACCGCGACGAGCATCAGGCTGACCCCGACCGCAGAGTCGAACACCCGCAGCACACGATTGCGGATGGTGCCACGCACCGCGCGGCCCAGCACGACGCCGGCGATCTCGCCTACCACGACGAGCGCGAGGATAAGGAACAACGTCGCGAACAGCTTGGTCCGGTCACCACTGATGTGCGGAATCACGTGCGGTGCCAGCAGCACCCCGGCCACGGCGCCGAGCACGACGCCGATGAACGACATCAGCGAGCCGAGCGCCCCGGAGCGCCAGCCCGAGATGGCCGCGACGAAGCCGATGGCCAGGACGGCGAAATCAAGCCAAAGAGAAGGTGTCATCAAATTCCAGTTCCACGGTGGGCTTCACCGTAGCCGTTCTCGTGCCCGACGAGCGCCATTGCGGCGTCGAGTTCACGTACATCGTCGGTGTTCCACGGTTTTGCCCAGCCCGCGACATCGAGGATTGCCGAGATGACCTGACCGGTGAAACCCCACACCAACATCTCGTTGAGCAGGAATGCCGGCCCGGCGAAACGGCTTGTGTTGGCGTCGCGGTAGACCATGAGCCGATTCTCCGGATTGACGAATGCCCGCACCGGAACGCGTGCCACGACCGCTGTCTCGGATTCGTCGACGACGGCCACCGGGCCGGGATCGGGCGAATACGCGAGTACCGGGACCACATGGAAACCCGACGGCGGGATGAACATGCGCTCCAGCGTGGCCAGCGGGTAGAGCCGTCCGGTGTCGATGCCGGTCTCCTCGGTGGCTTCCCGGAACGCCGTCGACACCGGCCCGGTGTCTTCCGGATCGGTGGCCCCGCCGGGGAAGGCGGCCTGCCCGGCGTGGTGGCGCAGTGTCGAGGCCCGCACGGTGACCAACAGGTCGGCATCGTCGGGCAGCGTTCCCGGCGGCGCATCGGGCGGACCGGAGAACAAGACCAGAACGGCGGCGTCGCGGCGCGCACCGGCCTGCGCGGCCTGATTGTTCGCCTCGACTATCGTCGCGAGCACATCGGGCGGCACCCGACGGCGATAGGCGCGCGGCACGCCGTCGAGATTGTCGACGAGCGGCTTGAGCCACGCCGGGGCAGCATCGGGCCGCAGCCCGTCGGGCCTCGAACTCACCCCGCATGCTCCTGTCGACTCGGGCGAATCTTGTCATCGACCGCCGCCGCGATCTCGTCGGCGCTGACGAACGAGCGGGGCAGGATTTCGGCAACGCTACCGTCCGGACGCAGGGCCACGGTCGCAGGCATGACGTTGGGCACCTTGAGCGCGGCCGCGACGAGCCTGCGCCCGTCCTGCACCGTCGGCAGGCGCACGCCGAGTTCTGCCAGCCGGATCAACGCGGCCGTCTCGTTCTCGTCCTGGTGCACGGTCAGGACCAGCACGTCGGGGTTTCTGCGTTGGTATTCGGCCATCGCGGGCAACTCGTCGGCGCACGGCCCGCACCAGTAGGCCCACAAATTCAGCACGACCGCCCGACCGGCGAGCGCAGCGGCCACGTCGACGGGCTTGCCGTCACCCGCGCATTCCAGCGTGATCCCGCGCAAAGCCTCCGGGCCGGGACCCGTCCCCGGGCCGGGACAGGGCGGGAGGTCGGCGCGGGCGCGGGGGCCTTCGAGTGCCTCGGGGGTGTCGGCGTCGCGGTGATCGCGCGCGGTGGCGGGCCCGGTCCCGGGCGTGGCCGACGGATCGTCGCGCAGCTCGAGCCAGAACGCCGCGCCCAGCGCCACCAGGACCACCAACACCGCTGCTGTCCAGCGGGCCGAAACGCTCACAACCCGGCCAGCGCCAGCAGATGCTCGGTTTCGGGGCCTCTGACCAGCGCCGCGGCGGTCGGCGGATCGGTGGGGCCGGTGCCGTAGGACGGGCAGTCCTTGGCCAGCACGCATATGCCGCACGCGGGTTTACGTGCGTGGCACACGCGCCTGCCGTGGAAGATCACGCGATGGCTGAGCAGGGTCCACTCGCTGCGCTCGATGAGCTCACCGACCGCGAACTCGACTTTCACGGGATCTTCCTCGGCCGTCCAGCGCCATCGGCGGACCAGCCGGCCGAAATGGGTGTCGACGGTGATGCCCGGGATGTCGAACGCATTGCCCAAGATGACGTTGGCGGTCTTGCGGCCGATGCCGGGCAGCGTCACCAGATCGTCGAGATTGTTCGGCACCTCGCCGTCGAACCGGGCGACCAGTTCCTGCCCGAGCCGGATCAGCGACGTGGTCTTGTTCCGGTAGAAGCCCGTCGGCCGGATCAGCTCCTCCATCTCGGTGCGATCGGCCTGCGCGTAGTCCAGCGCGGTGCGGTACTTCTTGAACAACGCGGGCGTCGTGAGGTTCACCCGCTTGTCCGTACTCTGCGCGGACAGGATCGTGGCCACCGCGAGCTCGAGCGGGTTGGTGAAATCCAGTTCGCAGTACACGTGCGGAAAGGCCTTGGCCAGTTCACGATTCATCCGGCGGGCACGACGAACCAGGCCGAGGTGTGTCTCGGTATCCCATTTCTTGGGACGCGCTGTCTTCCCCGCTCGGGCGGCACCCGCTGTCACGCATGTCAGCGTACTGATCGGCGCCGACAAACCGCGGATCCGACCGGTGACAATTCGTGACCCCGCTGAGACCTCCGGCGTGTTTACTACTGCCTTGTGTCGTGGTTGCTGGTGGCGCTCATCCCAGGGTTGCTCATGCTGGCGACGTTCGGGCTCGACCGACTCGAGGCCGGCCTGGCCCGCGAACGAACTCCTGCCCGCGGTGTGCAACGGCGCCCGCAGCCGCCGCCCGCAGTCGTTCAAACCTTGCCCGCAGACCTCGACAGTGACCGTTTGCCGACGCTGCGGTACGTCGAGCACACGATAAATCCGGAGTTTCGGGCGACTCGACATGCCAATCGTGTGTAGCGTGAGCTAGTCGTAAAACCGCATACCTCTAGACTGATCAGGAATTATCAGTTTGAGGTAACTACCACCCAATAGCTTAAGAGGGGCAACGTGGACGAGATCCTGGCCAGGGCCGGAATCTTCCAGGGAGTCGAACCCACCGCCGTATCGGCGCTGACCAAGCAGTTGCAGCCCGTCGACTTCCCGCGCGGGCACACCGTGTTCGCCGAGGGCGAGCCCGGCGACCGGCTGTACATCATCATCTCCGGCAAGGTGAAAATCGGCCGCCGCTCGCCGGACGGCCGTGAGAACCTGCTGACCATCATGGGTCCGTCGGACATGTTCGGTGAGCTGTCGATCTTCGACCCGGGCCCCCGGACGTCGAGCGCCACCACGATCACCGAGGTACGCGCGGTGTCGATGGACCGTGACGCGCTGCGCGCGTGGATCGCCGACCGGCCCGAGATCGCCGAACAGCTCCTGCGTGTGCTCGCCCGCCGCCTGCGCCGCACGAACAACAACCTGGCCGATCTGATCTTCACCGACGTGCCCGGTCGCGTCGCCAAGCAGCTGCTGCAGCTGGCACAGCGGTTCGGCACCCAGGAGGGCGGCGCGCTGCGCGTGACGCACGACCTCACGCAGGAGGAGATCGCTCAGCTCGTCGGCGCCTCCCGCGAGACCGTCAACAAGGCACTGGCCGACTTCGCCCACCGCGGCTGGATCCGGCTGGAGGGCAAGAGCGTGCTGATCTCCGACAGCGAGCGGTTGGCGCGGCGCGCGCGATAGCTCGCCTACCCGAAGCGCACTTTCAGGCCGCCGACGAAAGTTGGCGGCCTGAATAGTTTGGTCAGCCGCGCAGGTAATCGAGCTGGGCTTGGACGCTCCACTCGGCGGCGTCCCACAGTTTCTGGTCGACGTCGGTGTACACGTGCTCGACGACCTGGCGGGCGCTCGCGTCCTCGCCAAGGTCGCGTAGCGCGCCGCGGACCTGGTCGAGCCGCTCTTCGCGATGCGCCAGATACATCGCGGCCACGGCCTCCAGGTCGTCGAGTTCGGGACCGTGTCCGGGCAGCACGGTGCGGGCTCCGAGACCCTTGAGCCGGTGCAGCGAATCCAGGTAGTCGCGCAGGCTGCCGTCCTCGGAGTCGATGACGGTCGTGCCACGGCCCAGCACGGTGTCGGCGGTCAGCACCGCATCGTCGAGGATGAACGACAACGAGTCGGCGGTGTGACCGGGCGTGGCCATCACGGTGATCCGCAGCCCGGCGGCCTCGATCACCTCACCGTCGGTGAGCGGGCCGCCCAGCCCGCGCAGGAATCCGCTGCCGACCGAGCGGACCACTGCGCCGGTGCGGTCGACGATCTTGTCGATGCCCCCGGTGTGGTCCTCGTGCTTGTGGCTGATGAGCACGAGCGAGATCTTGCCCAGTTCGGCGACGCGGGCGATGTGCTCGTCATCGTCGGGGCCCGGATCGACCACGACCATCTCGTCGCTGGCCGGGGCACGCAACACCCAGGTGTTGGTGCCCTCCAGCGTCATCAGGCCCGGGTTGTTGCACAGCAGCACCGAGGCCGACATCGTGTCTGTTTCGACGACCGGCCTCAACAACCCGTAGGCCGGGTGCTGCAGCTCCGCCCCAGCGGTCACGCGACCTCGGCGATGATCTCGACTTCCACCGGCGTATTACGCGGGAGCTCGGAAACACCGACCGCGGAGCGGGCATGCGCACCTGCCTCGCCGAAGATCTCACCGAAGAGTTCGGACGCGCCGTTGATGACGCCGGGCTGGCCGCCGAATCCGGGAGCCGACGCGACGAAGCCGACCACCTTGACGATCTTGACGACGGAATCGACGCCAACGAGGGCATGAACCGCGGCGAGCGCGTTGAGCGCGCAGACCCGCGCGAGCGCCTTGGCGTCCTCGGGACTCACCTCGGCACCGACCTTGCCGGTCGCCAGCAGTTCACCGCCCTGGATGGGCAGCTGGCCCGAGCTGTAGACGAGATTGCCGGTGCGCACCGCGGGCACATAGGCCGCGAGGGGCGCCACCACCTCGGGCAGTTCGATGCCGAGTTCGGTCAATCGCTCAGACCATGCCGGCGCGCTCACTTGGCCCGCTTCAGGTAGGCGACGTGCTGCTCACCGGTCGGCCCGGGGAGCACGGAGACAAGCTCCCATCCGTCGGCTCCCCATTGGTCGAGGATCTGTTTGGTGGCATGGGTCAACAACGGCACCGTGGCGTATTCCCACCGGGTCGGTTCGGTCATGGGTCGAGCCTATCGGTCGGCGGGGCAAGCTTGGTTAGCATGCACTGGTGGCTACCACAGAGAGCGGCGCCAAACATGTCGGCTGGCCGTCGCGGCTGACGAAGGCGCGACTGCATTTCGTGACCGGCAAGGGCGGTACCGGCAAATCCACGATCGCCGCGGCGTTGGCTCTAGCGCTGGCCGCGGGCGGCCGCAAGGTGCTGCTCGTCGAAGTGGAGGAACGCCAAGGCATCGCGCAGCTTTTCGACGTGCCGCCGTTGCCCTACGAAGAAGTCAAGATCGCCACCGCCGAGGGCGGCGGACAGGTCAACGCACTGGCCATCGACATCGAGGCCGCGTTCCTCGAATACCTCGACATGTTCTACAACCTCGGCCTCGCGGGCCGGGCCATGCGCCGCATCGGCGCTATCGAGTTCGCCACCACGATCGCACCCGGTCTGCGCGACGTGCTGCTCACCGGCAAGATCAAAGAGATCGTGGTGAGAAGCAACAAGGACGCGAAGCCTGGCAAGTCCGGGCGCACCGCCTACGACGCGGTCGTCGTCGATTCGCCGCCCACCGGGCGCATCTCGCGCTTCCTCGACGTCACCAAGGCGGTCTCCGATCTCGCCAAGGGCGGGCCCGTGCATTCGCAAGCCGAGGGCGTCGTCAAGCTGCTGCACTCCGAGCAGACCGCAATCCACCTGGTGACGCTGCTCGAGGCGCTGCCGATCCAGGAGACGCTGGAGGCCATCGACGAGCTCAACGAACTCGGCCTGCCCATCGGCAGTGTGATCGTCAACCGCAACATCCCGGCCTACCTCGCGCCCGAGGACCTGGCCAAGGCCGCCGAAGGCGACGTGGACGCCGACGCTGTACGCGCCGGCCTCGCCAAATCCGGAATCACATTGTCCGACAACGACTTCGCCGGTCTGCTCACCGAGGCGATCCAGCACGCGACGCGGATCACCGCCCGTGGCGAGAGCGCCGAAGTGCTCGACACGCTCGACGTACCGCGCCTCGAACTGCCCGCGTTGACCGACGGTGTCGACCTCGGCAGCCTGTACGAACTCGCCGAAGAACTTGCCGCCCAGGGGGTCAGATAAGCGTGAGCACCAAACCGCCGGCCCTCGACATGGGCGCGATTCTCTCCGACACTGCCAACCGCGTCGTAGTGTGTTGCGGCGCAGGCGGAGTCGGCAAGACCACCACGGCAGCCGCGATGGCGCTGCGGGCCGCCGAGTACGGCCGCACCGTCGTGGTCCTCACGATCGACCCGGCCAAGCGGCTGGCCCAGGCACTCGGCATCAAGGACCTCGGCAATACGCCGCAACGGGTTCCGCTCGCACCCGAGGTGACCGGTGAACTGCACGCGATGATGCTCGACATGCGTCGCACGTTCGACGAGATGGTGGTCCAGTACTCCGGCCCGGATCGTGCCGACGCCATCCTGGAGAACCAGTTCTACCAAACCGTGGCGACGTCGCTGGCCGGCACGCAGGAGTACATGGCGATGGAAAAGCTCGGCCAGCTGCTGGCCGAGGACAAGTGGGATCTGGTGGTGGTCGATACGCCGCCGTCGCGCAACGCGCTGGACTTCCTCGACGCCCCAAAACGGTTGGGCAGCTTCATGGACAGCCGGTTGTGGCGCATGCTGCTCGCTCCCGGCCGCGGCATCGGCCGGCTCGTCACCGGCGCCGTCGGGCTCGCGATGAAAGCGCTCTCCACCGTGCTGGGTTCGCAAATGCTTTCTGACGCAGCAGGTTTCGTGCAGTCACTCGACGCCACCTTCGGCGGCTTCCGGGAAAAGGCCGACCGCACTTACGAATTGCTCAAGCGCCGCGGCACCCAGTTCGTCGTGGTCTCGGCCGCCGAGCCCGACGCGTTGCGCGAGGCGTCGTTCTTCGTCGACCGGTTGTCGACCGAGCGCATGCCGCTGGCGGGGCTGATCCTCAACCGCACACACCCGACACTGTGCGATCTGCACGCCGACAAGGCCGAAGAAGCCGCCGACGAACTCGCGGCCGAGGATCCGGAGTCGCTGCCCGCCGCGGTGCTGCGCATCCACGCCGACCGCGCACAGACGGCCAAGCGCGAGGTGCGATTGCTGTCGCGGTTCACCGGCGCCAACCCGCACGTGGCGATCGTCGGGGTGCCGTCACTGCCGTTCGACGTGTCGGACCTCGAAGCGCTGCGGGCGATCGCCGATCAGATCACCGGCGTCGCAGAACCTGCCTGAGCAGTTCGCTCAAACGGCGCTTCGATGTTTGCGCTGGGCGGCGAAGAAGTCCGCCCACGAGCTCACCTCGGGGTGTTGCTTGAGCAGCGCACGGCGTTGCCGTTCGGTCATGCCTCCCCACACTCCGAACTCCACGCGGTTGTCGAGGGCGTCGGCCCCGCACTCCAGAATCACCGGGCAGTGCCGACAGATAACTGCGGCCTTACGCTGCGCGGCCCCCCGCACGAACAATTCATCAGGATCCGCCTGTCGGCATCGCGCCTGGGATACCCATGCGATTCGTGCTTCGGCTTCACCGCTGTGGACCAAATTGGAGGTCGGAGTGGGAATGCTCATCTTGCCTGCGACAGTCCGTGTACCTGACACCAGCGATCCCTTCGTTCCAGCCATCTACCCCTGATGGCGGGCTGCGAGCCCTCCGGTGTAGAACGCGGATGCGATCTACGCCACATTGCGACAAGGTGTGTTACCTGGATCGCACTGTGTGTCCAAGCTAGGTGGTCAGAGGGTATTCACGCAACAGTTTGCGACCGACTTTTTTGGGACGACCGTGCCGTCTGACGCCCCTTCTGGCCGTTGTCGGCGTTTTCCAGCGGGAACTCTGATAAGGCGATGGACCCGCTCGCCGGGAAAGGGCCTCAGCAAGCTCGTTACTCTGTAGCCATGCCGGAGCCGCCGACTCGACCGCCAACCGCGGTCACGGTCATCAAGCTTGCTTGGTGCTGCCTGTTGGCCAGCGTGCTCGCGGCCACCTTGATGTTCCCCGTCGTGGGTGGATTCGGACTGATGTCCAACCGGGCTTCCGATGTGGTTGCCAACGGTTCGGCGGCCCTGGTCGAGGGTGAGGTACCGCAGGTGTCGACGATGGTCGACGCCAAGGGCAACACCATCGCGTGGCTGTATTCGCAACGCCGGTTCGAGGTGCCCAGCGAGCAGATCGCCAACACCATGAAGTTGGCCATCGTCTCGATCGAGGACAAACGGTTTGCCGAGCACAACGGCGTGGACTGGCAGGGCACCCTGACCGGCCTGGCCGGATACATGCGCGGCGACCTCGACACCCGCGGCGGTTCGACGCTCGAGCAGCAGTACGTCAAGAACTACCAGCTGCTGGTGATCGCACAGACCGACGCCGAGCGGCGCGCCGCGATCGAGACCACCCCGGCGCGCAAGCTGCGTGAGATCCGCATGGCGCTCACGCTCGACAAGACCTTCACCAAGCCGGAGATCCTCACCCGCTACCTGAACCTGGTGTCGTTCGGCAACGGCTCCTACGGCATTCAGGACGCCGCGCAGACCTACTTCGGCGTCAACGCCTCCGAGCTCAACTGGCAACAGGCCGCGCTGCTGGCCGGCATGGTGCAGTCCACGAGCGCGCTCAACCCGTACACCAATCCCGACGGTGCGCTGGCCCGGCGAAACCTGGTGCTGGACACCATGATCGAGAACATCCCGCAGGAGGCCGAGGCGCTGCGGGCGGCCAAGGAGCAGCCGCTGGGCATCCTGCCCCAGCCCAACGAACTGCCCCGTGGCTGCATCGCCGCAGGCGACCGGGCGTTCTTCTGCGACTACGCGCTCGAATATCTGGCGCGGGCCGGCATCAGCAAGGAGCAGGTGGCCAAGGGCGGCTATCTCATCAGGACGACGCTCGACCCCGACGTGCAGGCCACCGTCAAGTCGGCGATCAACCAGTACGCACCTGCCGACATCGACGGCATCGCGAGCGTCATGAGCGTCGTCAAACCGGGTAAGGATTCGCACCCCGTGCTGGCGATGGCGTCCAACCGGACCTACGGCCTCAACACCGACGCGGGCGAGACCATGCAGCCGCAGCCGTTCTCCCTCGCGGGCAACGGTGCGGGATCGGTGTTCAAGATCTTCACGGTCGCCGCGGCCATGGAAATGGGCATGGGCATCAACACCCAGCTGTCCGTCCCGGCCCAGTTCCAGGCGAAGGGCCTGGGCAGCAGCGACCGTCCCGGCTGCCCGGCGGCGACCTGGTGCGTCAGCAACGCCGGCGGATACCGCGGGTCGATGAACGTCACCGATGCGCTGGCGACGTCACCGAACACCGCGTTCGCCAAACTCATCTCGCAGGTCGGCGTGCAGCGCGCGGTCGACATGGCGGTGCGGCTGGGCCTGCGGTCCTACGCACTGCCGGGAACGGCGCGCGACTACGACCCCGAGAGCAACGAGAGCCTGGCCGATTTCGTCAAACGGCAGAACATCGGCTCGTTCACGCTCGGGCCCATCGAGGTCAATGCCCTTGAGCTGTCCAATGTGGCCGCGACGCTGGCGTCGGGCGGGACCTGGTGCCCGCCGAGCCCGATCGCCCAGGTGGTCGACCGCAACGGCAACGACGTGTCGGTGACGACCGAGACCTGCGAGCAAGCCGTTCCCGAGGGGCTGGCCAACACGCTCGCCAACGCGCTCAGCAAGGACGACCAGAGTCCGGGCACCGCGGCGGCCGCCGCCGGGTCGGTCGGCTGGGATCTGCCGATGTCGGGCAAGACCGGCACCACCGAGTCCAACCGCTCCTCGGCATTCCTCGGCTTCACCAACCAGTACGCCGCGGCCAACTACATCTACGACGACTCCACCGAACCGAGCGAGCTCTGCTCGTTCCCGCTGCGCCAGTGCGGATCGGGTGGACTGTTCGGCGGTAACGAACCGGCCCGCACCTGGTTCGCCGCGATGAAGCCGATCGCCAACAGCTTCGGGCCGGTCGCACTGCCACCCACCGATCCGCGCTACGTCGACGGCGGACCGGGTTCGCAGGTGCCCAGCGTCTCGGGCCTGGACGAGAACGCCGCCCGTCAGCGGCTGCGCGACGCCGGCTTCCAGGTAGCCGACCAGGCCGCCATGGTCAACAGCAGCTCGCGCTACGGCACGGTCGTCGGCACCAACCCGAGTGGGCAGACCATCCCCGGCTCCATCGTCACGATCCAGCTGAGCAACGGCATCGCGCCGCCACCGCCGCCGCCTCCGGTCGGCTTCCCGGGCGGTCCGCCGCCCGAGATCGGCCAGACGGTCGTGAACATCCCCGGTCTGCCGCCCATCACGGTGCCGGTTCTCGGGCCGCCGCCACCGGCGCCGCCTCCGCCGCCGTGATCAGCCTTCATGATCACCGCGTCGCGATGTGCAGTTGCCCACGCTGACGCTGCGAGAATCGGTCAGCCACAGCATGTGGCAGTAGGCTGCGTGCATGTCAGCCGCATCGGTAGTCAAGAAGACAGCCGCCGTCGCCGCCGGCTCACTGGTGGCCGGGGTCGGCTACGCGTCCCTGATTGAACGCAACGCGTTCGTGCTCCGGGAGGCGACCATGCCGGTACTGGCGCCGGGCTCATCGCCACTGCGTGTGCTGCACCTCAGCGATCTGCACATGCGCCCGGGCCAGCGCCGCAAGCAGGCCTGGTTGCGCGACCTGGCGCGCCTTGAGCCCGATCTCGTCGTCAACACCGGTGACAACCTGGCGCACCCCAAGGCCGTGCCTGCCGTGGTGCAGTCACTCGGCGATCTTCTCTCGGTGCCCGGCCTGTTCGTCTTCGGTAGCAACGACTACTTCGCTCCGCGGCTCAAGAATCCGCTGAACTACGTGACCAATCCGCAGCACCGCGTACACGGCGAGCCGCTGCCCTGGCAGGACCTGCGGGCGGCGTTCACCGAGCGGGGCTGGCTCGACCTCACCCACACACGTCGCGATGTCGACGTCGCCGGTCTGCACATCGCGGTCGCCGGCGTCGACGACCCGCACCTCAAGCGCGACCGCTACGACACCATCGCGGGCAAGGCCAATTCCGCCGCGAACCTGACCTTGGGCCTCACGCACTCCCCCGAACCGCGCGTGCTCGATCGCTTCGCCGCCGACGGCTATCAGCTGGTGCTGGCCGGGCACACACACGGCGGCCAGCTGTGCCTGCCGTTCTACGGCGCGATCGTCACCAACTGCGATCTCGACCGGTCGCGGGCCAAGGGCGCGTCGCGCTGGGGCGCCAACATGCAGCTGCACGTCTCGGCCGGCATCGGCACGTCGCCGTTCGCCCCCGTGCGGTTCTGCTGCCGCCCGGAGGCGACCCTGCTGACCCTCGTCGCCGCGCCCACCGGAGGCGGCCACGTCGGGACCCGCGCCGGGCAGTCCTCGCCGACCGTATCGGCGCGGTGAGCGCACAGGCCTCCAACATCAGCGTCGACGCCGCCCGCCCTCAGCCACGACAGTGGGTCGACAACGCGGTACGGCTGATCGAGGCCGACGCCAAACGCAGCGCCGACACCCACCTGCTGCGGTATCCGCTGCCGACGGCGTGGTGCGACGGCGTCGACGTCGCGCTCTATCTCAAGGACGAATCCACCCACATCACCGGGAGCCTCAAGCACCGGCTGGCGCGGTCGCTGTTCCTGTACGGGCTGTGCAACGGCTGGATCGGCGAGAACACGACGGTGATCGAAGCGTCGTCGGGCTCGACGGCCGTCTCCGAGGCCTACTTCGCGGCGCTGCTCGGCCTGCCGTTCATCGCGGTGATGCCGTCGTCGACCAGCGCGTCGAAGATCGCGCTCATCGAAGCCCAAGGTGGCCGTTGCCATTTCGTCGCCGAATCGTCCCAGGTGTACTCCGAGGCGCAGCGCCTGGCCGAGGAGACCGGCGGGCACTACCTCGACCAGTTCACCAATGCCGAACGCGCAACGGACTGGCGCGGCAACAACAACATCGCCGAGTCGATCTACGAACAGATGCGTCTGGAGAAGCATCCGATTCCGGAGTGGGTCGTGGTCGGGGCGGGCACCGGCGGCACGAGCGCGACGATCGGCCGCTATATCCGCTACCGCAGGCATGCGACGCGGCTGTGCGTCGTCGATCCCGAGAATTCGGCCTTCTTCCCCGCGTATGCGCAGGGCCGCGACGATGTCGTCACGGGCGCGTCCTCGCGTATCGAGGGCATCGGCCGTCCGCGAGTCGAGCCGTCGTTTCTGCCCGACGTGGTGGACCGCATGATCGCGGTTCCCGACGCCGCATCGATCGCGGCGGCACACCACGTCAGCGCGGTGCTGGGCCGCCGGGTGGGACCGTCGACCGGCACCAATCTGTGGGGTGCGTTCGGATTACTGGCAGAGATGATCGAACACGGCCGCAGCGGGTCGGTGGTGACCCTGCTGGCCGACAGTGGCGACCGCTACGCGGACACCTACTTCGACGCCGAGTGGCTCGCGAGCCAGGGGCTCGACCCCTCCGGGCCTGCCGCGGTGCTGTCCGAGTTCGAACGGTCGGGCGCCTGGTCCTGATCGGCCGTCAGGAACAGCCACAATGCGGCGACGGCGAAGAACCCCAGGTAGATGGCGGCGCCCAACGCGGTCATGTCTAGCTCCAGTCGTTTTCCGATTGATGGTCGTTCGATGAACGTTTGGTTGAACTCAGTGTGTACAACACCACCGACACCCTCGTTCAATCCCGATCCGCCGCACGTCGCAGCGTGAGCTACGCCGCGGCGCGGATGCCGAGCCGTCGAGCCGCCGACTAGGTTCTCGGATATGGACCTCCGCCGCCCGGTGGTGTGGCTGGTGCCGTTGGTCGTCGCCGTCATCCAGGTGCTCGGCAGCACGGGGATGCGCCACCGCGGGCCCGACCCACACTGGGTCCCGCTCAATTGGTTCGGTTATCTGCTGCTGATCGCCGGGCCGCTGGTCCTGCTGGCCCGCATCCGCCACCCGTACCCGGTGCTGCTTGCCGTGCTGGCCATCACGATGGCCTACCTGCTGGCCGGGTTCGGCCCCGGCCCGGTGTTCTTGTCGGTCGTGGTGGCCTTCCTGCGCGCCGCCACCGTCGGCCCGCGATGGTGGACCTACCCGCTGCCGGTGCTCGGCTGGGTGGCCGCGTGGCTCGTGCCGTGGCTGCGCGGCATCCCGGGTCCTCCGCTGGAGGCGGTCGGCGCGTTGGGTTCGTGGCTGCTGGTGCTGATCGCGATCGCCGAGGGACTGCGGCAGCGCCGTTCGGTGCTCGTGGCGCGCCGCCAACGCCGCGATGCGATGGCCCTGCAGGCCCGGTCCGAGCAGCAGCGCCAGGCTTCAGCGGCCCGGCTGGCCATCGCCCGCGAGTTGCACGACGTGCTCGCCCACAGCCTGTCGATGATCAACGTGCAGTCATCGGTGGCCCTCGAGCTCCTCGACGAACAGCCCGAGCGGGCCGGACCCGCACTGGCTGCGATCAAAGAGGCCAGCCGCCAAGCCATTTCGGATGTGCACTCCCTGGTCGCAGCGCTCCGCACCGAAGGCGGCGAGCCTACCGCACCCACACCGGGCATCGCCGATCTCGATGCTCTACTGGCGCCCGCCCGGGCAACCGGGCTGACGGTCGCGACCACGGTTCACGGTGACCCGCGACCCCTGCCCGCGGTGATCGACGTCGCGGCCGCGCGCATCGTGCAGGAATCGCTGACGAACGTCGTCCGCCACTCCACGGCGGCCCACGCGGAGGTGACGGTCTCGTATGAGGCTGCGCAGCTGCGGGTTTCGGTGGACAACGACGGACGTCCGCTCAACGACGGGCCATCGGAGGGCGGCAGCGGCATCACCGGTATGCGTGAACGCGTCAAGGCACTCGGTGGCACGTTCACCGCACGGCGGATTCCCGGTGGCGGCTTCAGCGTGCGAGCGACGTTCCCTCTCGACGAAAGCGACACTTTCCCATGACGATTCGCGTGATTGTCGCCGACGACCAGGCTTTGGTCCGCGCCGGTTTCGTGGCACTGCTCGACGCGCAGGACGGTATCGAGGTGGTCGCCGAGGCCGCGACCGGGGCACGGGCGCTTGCGGCCGCCATCGAGCTGCGGCCCGACGTCGTCCTGATGGACATTCGGATGCCGGAGATGGACGGCCTGGCCGCGACCCGAGCCATCGCCGACGACCCCGCATTGACCGACGTTCGCGTGGTCGTGCTGACGACGTTCGAGCTCGACGAGTACGTGTTCGAGGCGATGCGCGCGGGCGCCAGCGGGTTCCTGGTCAAACACACCGAGCCGGCCGAGCTTGTGCGAGCGGTCCGTGTCGTGGCGGCCGGCGACGCGCTGCTTTCGCCGTCGGTGACCCGGCGCCTGGTGGCCGAGTTCGCCGCGCACGCCAAGATCCCGGCCGCCCCGGCCCTGCCGGATCTGACCGCACGCGAGCGCGAGGTGATGACCCTGGTGGCCGAAGGGCTGACCAACTCCGAGATCGGCGAACGCCTGTTCATGAGCCCGGCCACCGCCCGGACCCACGTCAGCCGCATCCTGACCAAGCTCGGCGCGCGTGACCGCACCCAGCTCGTGGTGCTCGCCTACGAGAGCGGACTCGTCCGGCCAGGATGGCAGGGCTGATGGGTACGCGCCCGCACGTATGCCGATTCACGCCTGCGGACCGATGCCCCCGGCACGTGAGCCGAGCACGCTTGATGCATGAACATCTACGAGATCACCCCCACCGCAACGACATTCCTGGCCGAGCACGGCGGGCGCTTCGCCGATCACGACTGGAACCCCTGGTTCGTCCTCATCCCGATCACGTTCTGGACGCTCGTGATCGTCGGCATCGTCTACCTGCTCCGGCGGTTCCGCGGCCGGCAAGGCGAGCGCACCCTGCGCGACGCCTACGCCAAGGGCGAGGTCAACGAGGCCGAGTACCGCGAACGCCTGGCCGTCCTGCGCGAGACCCGGCGCTAGGCGGTGAGGTAACCGTTTGGCTTTCGACCACCCTCGTGCGATACGCTGTCGTGGCTTCACACGGGGTGTGGCGCAGCTTGGTAGCGCGCTTCGTTCGGGACGAAGAGGTCGTGGGTTCGAATCCCGCCACCCCGACTCACGTTGGTAGCAGTCAAAGGCCCTGCCTGGTTATCCAGGTCAGGGCCTTTTTTCGTTCCAGTCCGCAGTTGGTCCGCAGCAGATTCCAGAGACTTAGTCGAGATCCGCGGAAACCAGCTCCAATCATCTGGGAACAAGTCGGCATAGGTGTCCAAGGTCAGCACCGCCGACGGGTGTCCCAGTATTGTCTGCACGGCACCGGCGCCGATGCTTAGAGGCACCGCAGTGTGACGGAGATCGTGCAGCGTCACCACCCGGGAAGGTCGGGCCTTCGGCGACGGGGCGCTTGACTGCTCTATTGAACACCCGATGACGCAGTTCGACACCCTCAGCACTCTGCCCTCGGGCGCGGCAAAGATGAGGTCATCGGGACTCTTCCCGATCATCAGCGCGGAGAGTTCGTCAGCGAGGACCTGCGGGAAAGGGCACCATCCGCAGCTCATAGGAGTTGGGCGATGACCACTCCAGTTGGCCTTCCACCTCCTCACGGATTCCCGTACGTGGACACGACGCCGAAGCATGTTGCCGTCGCTGACCCGCAGCGCTGCCATCTCCCCCAACACAGTCCGGTGTAGGCCAGGAAGCGCACGACCATCGCGTCCGGCCCGACTTCAATCGCGAGCCGCTCGACCTGTCGATGCGTCAGATAGCCGAACCGCAGCCGCTTGCGGTGAGGAAGCTTGATTCCCGCTTAGGGATTGCGCGCGATCCGTCGGTCCTTGATCGCCATCTCCAGCGCCTGACGCAAGATGCCGACGTCATTTTCGACTGTGGCGGCACCAGTACCGGACGACACTCCGGGGCTGGACCGGCAAACTATCGACGGACGAAATCCGGACACCTACGCGACGACACTTACCCTGCATCGCTCTTGCGAGAATGGCGAGGACTCCAACTGTTGGACATCTTGCCGCCAGACGTGCGGCTACGACGTTGCCGGAGTCTCGGTGTCGACGCTCGTTCACGATTGCCGAGCAGCGCCCGGCCGGACATAGTAGGTCACGAGGATCGCGACTGAAACACCGCATTCCACCTGGATGCTCCAAAGGCTCGCTCCGTCCAAGGCACATCCAAGGTGTTCTTGGAGCTGGCACGCACCCAGGCGTGGACGCCAATCAAATTTCGCCACGCTGAGCATATGGCAGGCGGCAAGGAGTCTGATCGTGTAGGACGTATAGCAGTTCTGGGGGTGTACTCCGTCAGGCCTTCAACCCGATAACGGAAGGCAAAATGGCAACGCATGACCCGCGTCGCGAGGTCGAGAAACTCCGCTCGCTGCTGGCATCCCATGACAAGCCGATTGCGCTGCTTATAGGCGCAGGTGCATCTTGCGCAGTCAGTGATCCTTCCGGCGAGCCGCTCATACCTGCGATCGCTCCGTTAGGCCAGTTGTGCGAGGAGGCGGTGCGCGCTCTTGGAGCCAAGTACGGCACCGCCTGGGAGAGCATCTCCGCGGACGTGGAAGCGAAGCACAAGTACTCGAATATCGAACTAATACTTACCGCTGTACGCCTCAAAATGGCTGCCGCCGGACCCTACGACACGCTAGCTGGCCTCGATGTTCCTGGACTGGGAGAGTTCGAGGCCGCGATCCGCAGGACGATTGCTCGAGTAGCTCGACCTGACGATAGTCGGGTCCCCCAATCACTACCCCACCATGCACTGGCGCGTTGGATAAGGCGGACTGACCGTCCTACTCCGATCGAGATCTTCACTACTAATTACGACACTCTGATTGAGCGCGGCCTCGAGGATGAACGCGTTGCGACTTTCGACGGGTTCGTCGGAAGCCGTCAGCCTTTCTTCCACTCGCAGAGTTTGCGGCACGACGAACTCGCTCCCGGTCGCCAGTGGGTCCGCTTATGGAAGATCCACGGCTCTGTGAACTGGTCGTGGGTCACCCTCAGAGACGGATCCCGGCGAATAGCGCGAGTACCCGAAGATGGGGAGGGGGAGCTTATTTTGCCGTCCGCCCACAAATATGATGAAAGCCGAAAGCAACCATACGTGGCGATGCTTGAACGTCTTCACCGCGTGTTGACTGAACGCGAAGACGGGATTCTGATTACTCTTGGTTATAGTTTCGGTGACGAGCACATAAATTCAGTAATTTTTGACGCACTCGATGTCCGCGATCGACTGCACGTTTTTTCGCTCCAATTTAATGACCCTCACGATGACCATGATCTGATATCCCGGGCGAAAAGTCGTTCCAACTTGGTTGTATACGGACGCCACCATGCGGTCGTCGGAGGGGTGTCCGGAGAGTGGCGACTCCACGAACCCGTGGATCGAAGACTCGCACCCCTGATGGACATCCCATTCGACTCAGATGCTTGCCTGCCAGGCGATGATAATCACAGTTTGACCGGCGGCTTCCGCCTCGGCGATTTTAAGTGGTTCGCGAGGTTCCTTGACACGATAGTTGGAAGTTATGGGTAGGCCAGTAAGTCGGCAAACAACTTTCATCGGCCAAGTCGCTTCCGTGCGCGGAGGCACCGTGACAGTACGCCTTCGAGAGACCCCGACAACCCTAATCATGGTGGATGGTCACTCGTATCGCATCGGTCAAATTGGAGCGTTTCTACGTATCCCACTAGGTTATACGCAGCTCTACGGAGTATGCACACAAGTTGGCGCTGACGCGATACCGCATGCTGAATCTGATCAGGATCCATTCCTACTCGAAAAGAACCCCGATAACCGCCTCTCGGGATTTCGGTGGTTGAGCCTAGCTCTATTTGGCGAGTCCATTGGAGATTCCTTTGACAGAGGCGTTGCGCAATTCCCCACTGTCGGTGATGAGGTTCACCTAGTTACGCCCGGGGACCTGCGACTTATCTACGCCCGCGGCACACCACGTGACGACACGATCACAATAGGCCGGATAGCCGATTCCGATGGCATTCCAGCATCGCTGCGACTGTCGACACTTGTAAGCCGCCATGCTTGCATTGTCGGTTCAACCGGCGCGGGGAAATCTAACCTGGTTTCCGTCATTCTCGAATCGGTCATAGATGGCCGATTCCCCAGTGCACGCGTACTTGTTGTCGATCCGCACGGCGAATATGGCAACACCCTCGGGGGAAGGGTTCAAAGAATCACTACCGGCCCAGAGGCCGACTCAGACCCTTCCCGGTTACGCGTGCCGTATTGGGCTCTTCCTCTTGAGCAACTGTTAGACCTGACGATGGGCCCGCTGCAGCCTGCGGTCGTAGAATCAATCCGCAGTCGAGTCCAAGATATGAAACTCACGGCTGCTCAGCACTTACCGACGCCGCTGCCTGCCGAGTCAATTACTGCCGACTCCCCAGTACCGTTCAGTATTCGGAAGCTCTGGTACGAATTGGAAGACATTGAGCGATCCACGTTTTCGGAGGCTAACAAGCAAAACGACACCACCCGCCTACCTCGCGAGAGTGACGGCGACGTCACGTTGCTGATACCGCCAACTTACCCGCCCGCATCAACCTATAATCAGGCCCCGTTTTATAATCGTCAAAGACGTAGCATTAGCCGGCAACTCGACATGCTACGCTCGCGACTCTTAGATTCGCGGTATAGTTTCATGTTCAGTGCCGCCGATCCACTGCATCCCGATGAATCAGGTATGACCGAGGAGGATCTAGGTTCCCTCGTAGCTGGGTGGATAGGCTCCGACCACCAGGTCACAGCAATCGATGTTTCAGGAATCCCTTCAGAAATTATCGGAACCATTGTGGGAACGATGATACAGATAATCTACGACACGCTCTTTTGGGGGATGAATCTATCCATTGGCAGTCGTCAGCAGCCACTTCTCATTATAGTCGACGAAGCACACCGTTTCCTGCCCACCGCTGGAACAAACCCCGCCGCGTCCATTTTCTCCCGTATCGCGAAGGAGGGCCGCAAATATGGCGTGGGGCTGCTCGTAGTCACACAGAGACCGTCCGATATTGACTCGGCAGTGCTGAGCCAATGTGGCACCATGATCGCGCTACGCGTCACCAGCCCATCAGACAAGTCTGCGGTCTCGTCTGTGATTCCGGACGATTTAGGCGGCCTTGCAGCTCAAATCCCAGCGCTCCGCACAGGAGAGGCGTTGGTCCTTGGTGAGGCGATGCACGTACCTTCGAGAATACGAGTAAATAAGGCAATTGATAAGCCGGTGGGCACTGATCCGGACCTTGCAGGAGCGTGGCGCCAAGATATTGAGCGAGCCCCTTCGCTCTATGACGCTGCAATTTTCAACTGGCGTTCACAGACCACGAATACATATCCAGAAACACCACCTGATGGATCACAAGCTGCTATCTCCGCTATTAAGACACCCAAGAACGCTGATGAAGAGGCATAGATGACACTTCCAGATATGGAGCCCGTAGACTCAAGCAATGTATCTCGAATTGGATATGATGCCGCCACGGAGGATCTATACGTAGAATTTTCTAGTGGACGAATCTATGTGTACTCTCGGGTTCCCCAGGCTTCTTACGAGGAGTTGCTTGCGGCTGACTCGAAGGGCAGCTATATGAATCGCGAGATAAAGCCAAATTATGACTATCGAGATTTCTAGGACCACTGACTAGTCCTGGCGACCGTGGGACACCTCTGGC
Organism: Mycolicibacterium wolinskyi; assembly: GCF_002101965.1. Classification (GTDB taxonomy): domain Bacteria; phylum Actinomycetota; class Actinomycetes; order Mycobacteriales; family Mycobacteriaceae; genus Mycobacterium; species Mycobacterium wolinskyi. The sequence continues at coordinate 212,633 of NZ_LQQA01000006.1, read as the reverse complement.
ATTTGCAACGGGATACAACGCCCATTAACGAGATGCTTCACTCGGCCCACACTAATCTTGGCGAAATGCGGCCGATACGGTGGAGCTATTGCTCGGTATAACAATGGTGGTGAGGCGTCAACCCGATACCCGACCTCGTGTGCGGTCGCTAATCCGCTGACGGAGTCTGGTTCGTACTTCATCGCGAATAGTGTCGAGGTCTCCTCGGCGGTCTCAACCGAAACGACCAGAGCGTAACGCACCGTCCCGGCGGCGCGGAGTCGCTCAGCTCAGCATCGTCCATGCACTCGACGTGGACGGGAAGCGCATCCCATCGCCAAACACCACGGCTCGCGTGCCTTGCACAACCTCGTTCCGGAGACTGCCCCGTCTGACCGCAAAGCTCGCACTCGGTCCGGTCTCCACCTGCGAGGACCATATCCGGCGTGGCGAAGTAGACCTTCGCCGCTCGATACCGCGCCAGCTCACCGACAACGATCCCAGTGCCCCGCTGGACCCGTCGGCCAACATGGGCGTGATCTATTGGGTCTATCCGAATCTCATCCTTGCCAACAGCCCCGTCGGCGTCGAGATCATCGACATGCTGCCGGCCGGGGAACCAACCCGCTGCAGCGTCCGGCACAGCTGGATGGGTCGTATCCCCGCAACCGACGATGACATGCGTGCGGCCTACGACGCCGTCTATGAAGGGGTGCACGCCGCGGTGCGCGACGAGGACTTCGCGATGCTGCCCCAGTGCGGTGAAGGTGTCCGGCACGGCCAGCACGACCACATGATCATCGGCCGCAACGAGATCGCCGTCCAGCACATGATCAAGGTGTTCGCCCAAGAACTCGGAGTGGCGCTCGCCTAGCACCGGCAACGGTCATTAAACACTTGACCAGCCCACTGGTCGAGTGTTTAAACTACTGAACATGCGTCCAGCCGAGGATGTCACCGCCCGCGCGCGTATCCGGGATGCCGCGATGCGACTGCTCGCCGAGCACGGCGTCAAGGAAACGACGATCCGCACGATCGCCGCCGAGGCGAACGTCGCGCCCGGCCTGGTCTCACACCACTTCGGCAACAAACAGGGACTGCGCGAGGCCTGCGACGGGTTCGTCATGGACTATCTGCGGCGCGTCATCGCCGAAGGGGTGGACGGCGAGGCGATCGCCGATCCCGGCTATCTGGCTGACGTCTACCGAGGCGCCCCGATCGTGCTGCGGTATGTGTCGCGGGCTTTGGTCGATGAATCACCCGGTGCGACACGGCTTTTCGACAACTTAGTCGCGCTCACCGAGGACTACCTGACGACTCATCCCCCGCAGGGCCGCGCGGCCCAGCAGGACTTGCGGACGCTGGCCGCCGTGCACGTCGCGATGAGGCTCGGGGTGTGGGTGATGCACCCCCATCTGATCCGCGTGCTCGGCGCCGACGGACTCACACCCCAGGTACTGACCCGGATCAGCGCGGCCGTACTCGACGCGATGTCGCCCGATTTGGCCGGCGCGGATCTGATGTCGTTGGCGCGCAGTGGTTTGAACCTCTATCAGCAGGAGCAGCAATGACCGAGAAAGTCGCACTCACCGGAGCGCAGGAGACGACGCTTGCCACGCTCTACGGCAAGGCCATGGAAAGCCGCCGTCCCGATTCGATCCTGCAGGACACCGAGGCCTTCGCCGCGCTGCAGCGCGTCGACTACGACTTCAGCAAGCTGCGCGTGCGCCGCAGTGACCACCTGTCGCTGGCGGTCCGCCCCAGGGCGTACGACACGTGGGCCCGCCAATTCATCGACGCCCACCCGCGCTGCACCGTTCTGCACCTCGGGTGCGGCCTGGACACGCGCGCTTTTCGGGTGGCCCCGCCGCCGTCGGTCACGTGGTACGACGTCGATTTCCCCGACGTGATTGCCTTGCGCCGCAAGCTTTTCGCCTCGGATTACGCCATGATCGCCAAGTCCGTGACCGATCCGACATTGCTCGACGACGTCGCCGGGGACACGCCGGTGCTCGTCGTGGCCGAGGGCGTGACCCCGTACCTACCCGCCGAGGAAGGCCTCGCGCTGTTGCGCCGTATCACGGGCCACTTCCCGTCGGGCGAGCTGCTGTTCGACGGCTACGACAAACGGGGCCTGTGGTTCCTGCAGCGCTACGGCTGCGTCAAGGCGTCGGGCGCGCGCCTCGGCTGGAGCATCGGGGATCCGCGCGACCTCGAGCGCGCCGTGCCCGGCCTGCGGTTCGACACCGAGCTCTGGTATTCGGATGCGCCCGGCATGGATCAGCGCCTGTCCGGGCTCACCCGCCGATTCCTGCGGGGCGTGTACCGGATCCCGGCGCTGCGCCGGCTCGGCCGGCCGCTGCGATACACCTTCGGGAACTGATGCGCTGGGGCATGCTCAGCCCATGCCCCGCTTCATCCTGGAATCCGCGGACGCCGACTTCTTCACCACGGCACCGCACATCTTCACCTACCGCAAGCGTTTCGCCGCCCCGCCGCAACAGGTGTGGGAGTCACTGGTCTCCGACGAATCCCTTGCCGCGTGGGGGCCGTCCGTCAAAGAGGTCAACTGGCTTTCGCCGCGGCCGTTCGGCGTGGGGACGATGCGCGAAGTCGTTCTCGCCCCCGGCTTCGCGCGCGTGCACGAGACATTCTTCCGGTGGGACGACGGACGCCGGTACTCGTTCACGGTGGACGAGGCCACCATCCCCTCGCTGCGCCGCTTCGCCGAGGACTACCTCGTCGAACCTGCGGGCGAGGGCCAGACGCAATTCACGTGGGTCGTGGCGATCGAGCCCAAGCCGGCGTTCGCCCTGCCGTTCCGCGTGCTCGCACCCGCGGTCAAGGCGACGTTCGGGCGGCTGGCGTCCGACGGCCAGCGGTACTTCGCACGCCGGGCGTGACGAGAGTCTCAACCAAGCGGTCGGTAGCGTCACAGCGATGACGGCCTCCACCACGAGCTGGATAAGCAAACTGCTGCGGTTCGACCGCGTCGACGCAGATGGGGACGTCTTCCGAATCCGCGAGCCGCGGCGCGGAGCGGTCGAGCGGTTGTTCGGCGGGCTGATCGCCGCCCAGTCGTTGGCGGCTGCCGGCGCGACGGTCGATGCCGGCAAGCTGCCGCAGTCGCTGCACGCCTACTTCGTCCGCGGTGGCCGCTACGACGCCGAGGTCGAGTTTCGCGTCGAGCGCACGCGCGACGGCCGCGCATTCGCGACGCGCCGCGTCACAGCCGTACAGGACGGCGCCGTCATCCTGGAGATGATCGCGTCCTTCCACCAGCCCGAGCCCGGCGTCGACTGGCAACCCGACCGCACGCCGGCGCTGGAGTTCGACGCCGCGGTGACCAAGAGCAATGTCCTTGACTTCGGCGACCTCTTCGAGCTGCGCACCAGACCCGATGACGATTCGGAGTTCGCGGTTCCGCCGTTCTGGATCAGAACCCGCGAGCCGGTCGAGGACGACCCGCTGGTCTGCGCCTGCACGCTCGCCTACATGTCGGACCTCGGGCCGGTCCCGGCCGCGCTGCCGCCGAACGTTCCGTTGTCCGCCGACCTCGGGTTCGCCGCGAGCCTCGACCATTCGATCTGGTTTCACCGCGCGTTCCGGCCCGACGCGTGGCACCGCTACGAGGTGCGTTCGGTCAATCACAACGATTCCCGCGGGCTTGCGGTCGGCTCGCTCTACGACGGCGCCGGATCCCTGGTGGCGAGCGTCAACCAGGAAGCGCTCTGGCGGATCTAACTTGAGTTGACAACTGTCAAGTTTGTGACGAACGACGCGTTGACGCGCCAAAGGCGCAGCTCAGACAATAAGGACCATGAAGACCCGATCTGAGAGCGAATTGATCGCCGATGTCCAGGATCGCCTGGTGAAACGTTTCAATACATTTCCGGCCGAACGCGTATCTGCCGCGGTCGAGACCGCACACCACCGCTTCGAGGGCAGCGTGATCCGCGACTTCGTGCCGCTGCTCGTCGAACGCCGGGTGACATCCGAACTCGAGAGCCTCAGCACCGCCGCACCGGAACTCGTCAGCGCTTAATCCGCACGTTTGTCGCCGGGTCGCCGCGGGCAACCCGTGGCAGTGAAGCTTTCCGATGCCGTCACCCTGCCGGTCCAGGTCGGCGCCTCGATGCGGCACCGCCGGTTCTTCCACCCGACCGGGGTGCTCGCGCAGGGCACCATCGAGCGGACCGCGCCGGACGGTCACGGCTTACCGATCCGATCATGCGAAATCGTCGGGCGGATTTCGAAAGGAATCGGCCTGCCCGGTTCCCTGCCCGACATCGTCGGGCTGGCCTGGCGAATGCCGCCCCAATTGTCGGGGACGCCCTGGGACATCCTGCTCGCGTCCACGTTCGCCGGTCAACGAATCTTGTTGTGCCCGGCGACTTCCTGGCGCAACGTCACGCTGTCGAGTCTGATGCCGCTCAAGTACGAGGACACCCACTGGTGGCTGCGGGCTCGGCTGACGACGCGCTTCGACGGCGGCGGCTTGGCGATGGCCAGCGTCGACGATCAACTCGGCCGGACCGGCCTGGAGTTCGATCTCGAACAAGCCCCGGGCACCGAGGGCTTTCGCCCACTGGCCCGTATCACGCTGCACAAGAAGGTTCCCCATGGCCGAGACGTGCCCTTCGATCCCGCGTTGCACATCGTTCCCGGCGTGAGCCTGACGCCCCACTGGCTGGCTGAGTTCCGCCGCGCCGCATACGAACGGAGCCGAACCGGCCGCGGGGCCGAGTGACCTCAGTCCGGCGGCTCCTGCGCGGTGCCCTCGCCGGTATCCACGTCGGGGGTGTCCTCCGGCACCTCTTTTCCCGCCGGATGTTGGCCGGCCTTATCGGCCTTCTCGGGCTTGTCGGCATGTTCCTCGTCGTAGATCCCGTCACCACGTGGCATGGCACTCGAAGTACCCGGCACCGAGCGGTTTCAACCCAACGGCCGGGGGTATGCGCACCCAACTGTTTTCCGCAGAAGGGCTTTGGACATGGATGCATTGACGTTTCTCCGTCAGGACCACAAAAGCGTGCTCGGCATGTTGGAGGTACTCGACGGCGCACCGACCGGATCGGGCGCCGAACAGAGCGGCTTGGCCACGATGGTGACCAACCTCGTCATCGCCGAATCACAGCATGAGGCAATCGAACAGCAGATCTTCTGGCCGGCGGTCCGTGACGCGCTCGACGACGGCGACGAACTCGCCGACGAGGCGATCGAACAGGAGCAGGTCGGCAAGGAACTGCTTCAGAAGCTGGAGGACGGCCGGCCGGGTGAGACCGAGTACCACGACGCACTAAGAGAATTCGTGAAGGTGGGCCGCGAACACATCGCCTACGAGGAGGATGTCGTGTGGCCCAAGTTCGAGGCGGTCGTCAGCCGCGAGGAGCTCGAGAAACTCGGCACCAAGCTCGAGCAGGCCAAGAAGATCGCCCCGACCCGCCCACACCCCGACACCCCGGCGAACCCGGCTGTCCAGAAGACGATGGGTGCCGCGGCCGCGATCGTCGACCATGTCCGTGACGCGGCAACCGGCCGGGAGAAGGACAATCCGCCCGATCCGCAGATCCACTGACCGACGGACAGACCAGCGGCCGACGCCCTCCCCGGCGTCGGCCGCTGGCGTTCAATCAGGAAGTGGCGGTGTGCTGTTCATGGGTGAACGGCTTCTCGCTGTCCACCGCCGGGCCGCCCTCGGGGTTCTTCTTCGCACCCTGATTCTGGCGCAGCCGGCCACCGAGCCATTCTTCCTCCGGCTTGTTGACGTACTTCCACTTCATGCCCTCGGGCCACGGGCCCTGCCCCTGATTCCACGGCCCGCGCGCGTCACCGGCGCCGTTGGACATGTTGAACGCCACGTTCTGGAACCGGTCATCGCCCGGCAGCTGCCCGGGCGGGAAGTTGACCGGCAGCTCGTTGAGGGCCGCGGTGAACTGCTGGTAGTGCGCGACCTCGCGGGTCATCAGGAACGTGAGCGTGTCCTGCACACCCGGATCGTCGGTGAACTGCTTGAGGTATTCGTAGACCACCTTGGCGCGCGACTCCGCGGCGAGGTTGCTGCGCAGATCGACCGACGGGTCGCCGTTGGCGTTGACGTACGAGCCCTGCCATGGCACGCCCTGGGAGTTGCTCACGTCCGGGCCCCCGCCGGTCAGGACGAAGTACAGCGGATTGACCGCGACGCTGTGCATGATCTGGTCGCGACCGTCGGCGCTGCCGACCGCGGGCATCCAATCACATCGTTCGTTGGCCATCTTCAGATCGTCGTTGAGCCCATCGAGCAGCATCGTGATCATCGAGCCGACCATCTCCAGGTGCGACAGCTCCTCGGTCGCGATATCCATGAACAGGTCATACATCTTCGGGTTCTTCTCCCGAAGCACGAATGCCTGCGTGAAGTACTGCATGGCGGCCTTCAACTCCCCGTTCGCACCGCCGAACTGCTCCTGCAGCAACGTCGCGAATCGCGGGTCGGGCTCGGTCACGCGGACCTCGAATTGCAAGTCTTTGTTGTGGATGAACATCCGGGGTACCTCCAGGGCTGTCTTGGGACTGCAGATCGGGGGCGGGTACCCGGCGCCACCGGTCTCAAACAGCTGGGAGAAGGCGATTTTCAGGTCGTGAACATGCGGCCCGACGCGGTCTCGTGACGCATCGCCCAGATCTCGAGCTCCGGGGTGGTCGAGTGCATGTCGTCCAGCGGCGTGGCCAATGCCAACCTGGCCATCTCCACCATTTGCCGGCGGGCGTCGAGCAATGCACGCTGCGCCCGGATCGGCCCGAGCCGGCCCAACCGAACCGCGGCACTCAGCACCCCGGCATAGCCGGACCTGATCGAGCCCAGCGCCGCGTCGAGTCGACCGATGCCGAGCTCGCGCTGCACCACGGCCTCCACCACGGCCAGGTTGCCGTCGGTGCGACCGCCCGTCACCGCTCCCAGGAACGGCGCGCGCACGCCGACCTGCTGTGCGACCAACGCCAGCTGCCTGCCGCAGCCGTGTGACGCCGCGCGGGCGTTGGCGGTGAGTTTGTAGGACGTGGTCAACGCATCCAGCGCCGTCAGCGCGGACAGCTCCTCGACCCCCCAGGCATGTGCGACCACGACGGCGTCGAGTGTCGCCACGCTGTGTCGCACGAAAGACTCCGCCAGCCGGCAGATCTCGCCGTCGCTCGCCGCGGGATGCGCCTGCAGCCACGATTCGACTCCGTAGCTGTGCACGAAGCGCCCGGCGGGAAACGCGTTGTCGTGCAGTTGCAGCCAGGCCAGCGCGGCGGCCGGATCACTCATGGTGATGATGGTGATGGTGATCGGCCGAGGTGGTGGTCCAGCCGCCCGCGGCCAGTTCGACCGCTCTCACCTCGCCTACCAGCCGCAGCCGCTGCAGTGTCTGCAAGGCGGTTTGGGCACCGGTGAACAGCGGTGTCCGTAGCTGTTTGTCCGAAACCTCCAGCGGTGCGTGCTGATTGCCCAACCAGTAACCCAGCAGCAGTGCGCCTCGCACACCGTCGACTCCGGCGTTGTCGGCGAAGTCCAGCACGATCGCGTCCTCCGCCGGGCGCCGCACCACACCGATCTCCTCGCCGTCATCCCACAACACCGCGCCGTCGTACAGGAAACTTCGTCGCGCCAAACGGATTTCGACGTCCCGGCCGTCAGCGGCGGTGACCATCTGGCGGTGCTTGCGGGCATCGCCCCAACCGATGTCCACCGGGCAGATCCGCCGCCCGGCCAGGGCCGGATCGGTCACGTCGCCCAGGATCGTCTCCACCGTTGTCATCGTCACATCCTCACCATCGGTTCACTGATCCGCGCCAGCGCGCACTTCGCGGCGGTGCGCAGCGCCTGTTCGGCCGCGGCGAGCACGGGCGCACGGTGCGCCAGCACCCGCACCGTGGCTCCCGCATCACCCGGCAATGCGCTGACCCCACACAGCACGTCGACTGTGACGGCCGTGCGCAGTGTCCGGATCAGCCCGGCCACCTCGCCACCCGGCGCGACGACGGTCATGACCGCGAAATAGTCGTATCCGCCGAGCATTCCGGCACCGGTGACGTCCGTTGTGGTCGGGCACAGCAACGTCCGCTCGCGCGCCACCACGGCATCGTCGCAGCGGACCGTCGTGCGCAGATCGTAGCGGTGGTAGCGGAACCGCTCACCGTGGCCGATCCGGCCCGCGGCCACCGACTCCCAGCCGATGAACACCCCGCCGGTCTCGACCGACACCGCGGTCTGCTGCCGATACCGCGACGATGCCTGCGGGATGACGGTTTTCGGGACATACTCGACGACCGCTCCGTCGCCGACATGGAAGTCGAAATCGGCGCGAGCCACGTCGTCGGCGCTGCCGGCGTGCGGTGCGAAGACCTGCGTCGCCGACTGCGAGGTCAGATACAGCCGCGTGCCCGGGCCGGCGCTCACCCGCGTGCTGAGCCGATCTCCCGGGAACACACCCGCGCTGGGGTTCTGCACACACAGGTAGGCGCGGCCCGGATCGTCAGGATCGAGGTACATGGGGGCGGTGACGCGCTGCGGAAACTGCTGCACGAGCCGCGCCACCCGGGTGCGCCCCGCCGGGTCGCCGATCAGATCGACGTGCAGCGCCCCGGCCGTCATACCCGCTGCGGTTCCAGCATCGCTCCCCGGCAGACCGTGGTGAACACGTCGTCCAGCCCGGTCCCGCTGCGCAGGTCGGTGAACACCGTGGGCTTGGTCGGCCGCGCAACCGCGCAGTCGGCCCGCATCCGGTCCAGATCCGCACCCACCATGGGCGCCAGATCAATCTTGTTGACCACCAACAGATCTGCCTGCAACAGCCCGATGCCTTTCTTGCGCGGGATGTCGTCGCCGGCGGCGGTGTCGATGACGAAGATCCAGTAGTCCACCAGGTCCGACGTGAAGGTCGCGGCGAGGTTGTCGCCGCCGGATTCGATGAGCACGACGTCCAACCCGGGATATTCGCGTTCGAGCTCGAACACCGCGGCGAGGTTCGCCGACGGGTCCTCCCGGATGGCGGTGTGCGGGCACGCGCCGGTCTCGACCGCCAGCACGCGGGCCGGATCGATCACGCCGCTGCGCCGCACCCGCTGGGCGTCCTCATCGGTCACGAGGTCGTTGGTGATGACGGCGACGTCGATCCCGTTGCCGGACAAGATCGGAACGAGTCGCTCGACCAGCCGGGTCTTACCGGATCCGACGGGTCCGCCGATACCGATCCGCACGCTCATGGGGCCTCCTACTTGATCGTGTACCGACGGCCGAGCGGCACTCGCGCCATCGGCGTGGACGTGCACAGTTCGCCGTCGACCTCGACGCGGTAGGTGTCGGGGTCGATCGTGATGTGCGGCAGGTAATCGTTGTGCAGCAGATCGGCTTTCGTGAGCGCCCGCGCGCCGCGGCAGGCCCGTAGTGGTGTCGCGAGGCCGAGCCGGCCACCGAGGTCGGCATCGATCGCGGCCTGCGCCACGAAGTTCACCGACACGTCGGCGGGCGCTCGTCCGAAGGCCGTCCACTGGGGCCGGTACCGCAGCGGTTCGCAGGTCATGAGCGACGCATTGGCTTCCCCCATCACCGACCACGCCGGGAAGCCGCCCTTGAACACCACCTCGGGATGGATGCCGAAGAACTTGGGTTCCCACAGCACGATGTCGGCCAGCTTGCCCGGCTCCAGGGAACCCACCACGTGGTCGATGCCGAACAGCCGTGCGGGGTTGATCGTCAGTTTCGCGACGTAGCGCAGGATCCGCGCGTTGTCGGCCCCGGTGCCTTCGTCGGCAGGCAGCGCACCCCTGGTGGCGCGCATGTGCGACGCGAGTTGCCATGTGCGCGCGACGGTCTCGCCGATGCGGCCCATGCCCTGTGAATCCGAACCCATGGCCGAGATCGCGCCGAGATCGTGCAGGACGTCCTCGGCGGCGATGGTCTCGCGCCGGATGCGGGATTCCGCGAACGCGACATCCTCGGGTATCCGCGGATTGAGGTGATGGCACACCATCACCATGTCGAGATGTTCGTCGAAGGTGTTGAGGGTGTAGGGATTCGTCGGGTTGGTCGACGAGGGCAGACAATGTGGCTCACCCACCACCCGCATGACGTCCGGCGCATGGCCGCCACCCGCGCCTTCGGCGTGATAGGTGTGGATCGCGCGGCCCGCGATCGCCCGCATGGTGTCCTCGTAGAACCCGGCCTCGTTCAGTGTGTCGGTGTGGATCTGGACCTGCAGGTCCAGCTCGTCACCGGCGTCCAGCGACGCCCGGATGGCGGCCGGGGTGGCGCCCCAGTCCTCGTGGATCTTGTACCCGATGGCGCCCGCCAGCCCTTGTTCCACGATCGGGGCCGGGTCGGCCGCGCTGCCGTTGCCGAGAAACCCGAAGTTCATCGGGAAGCCGTCGGCCGACCGCAGCATGCGGGCCAGGTTCGTCGGCCCGGACGACGTGATGCCGACCGTGACCGGACCGAGGCCACCGCCGATCATCGTGGTGATGCCTGCCGAGATCGCTTCTTCCACCAGACCGGCACTGTCGAAGTGGACGTGCACGTCGATGGCGCCCGGGGTGGCGATCATGCCTTCCCCGGAGCGCACGTCTGTGCCCGCGCCGATCACCATTCCAGGGTCGACACCGTCCATGGTCAGCGGGTTGCCCGCCTTGCCGACCCCCGCGATGACGCCGTCCTTGATTCCGATGTCGGCCTTGCGGATTCCCAACACCGGGTCGATCACGAGCGCGTTGGTGATGACGAAATCCAGTGCGCCGTCGGCATTGGTGATCGCGTTGTGCACTGCCATGCCCTCGCGCATGGTCTTGCCGCCGCCGAACACGGCCTCGTCGCCGTACACGGTGTGATCGTGTTCGACCATGGCCAGCAGCTCGGTGTCGGCCAGCCGCACCCGGTCACCGACGGTCGGTCCGAACAGCTCGGCGTAGTGCTTGCGCGATATCCGGATCGCCATTACGCGTCCTCTCCACTGTCGGCGAACCCGTTGGCGCGCAACCTGGTCAGCGCTTCGTCGGGACGGCGCATCAGCCCGGTCGCCATGTCGTTGAGGCCCGAGAGCTCGCGGGCTCCGCCGAACTGCGTCAATGTCACCACGCGTTCCTCGCCCGGCTCGAACCGCACCGCGGTGCCCGACGCGATGTCGAGGTGCATACCGAACGCACGGGCTCGGTCGAACCGCAGCGCGCGGTTCACCTCGAAGAAATGGAAGTGCGATCCCACCTGTACCGGCCGGTCTCCGATGTTGACCACCGACACCTCGGTCACGTCGCGACCGGTGTTGAGTTCGATGTCCCCGTGGGCGACGATCACCTCGCCGGGTTCCGGTTCTGCCGGAAGGGCTTGTGTCCCTGGGCGGATCGGGTCGTGGATGGTGACGAGCTTCTGCCCGTCCTCGAAGAATCCCTCGACCTGCACGGTGCCGACGAGCGCGGCGACCCCGGGCAGGATGTCGTCGTCGGTCAGGACGGCTGCCCCGATCGCGGCGGCCTCGGACACGCTCGCCCCGGCCCTGGCGGCTTCCATGACCTCGTCGGCGATCACCGCGCGCGCCTCGGCGTAGGTGAGCCGCAAGCCTTTCGCGCGGCGCTTGCGCGCCAGTTCGGCCGCCAGGAACAGCAGGAGCCGGTCCTCTTCCTTGGGTGTCAGATGCATGGCCCGCCCTTCCTACTTGGGCGCGATGTCAGTGGCCCACGGGTAGGTCTTGAGGTAGGGGTCGGGATCGATCGGCGTCTCGGAATCCCACACCTGATAGATGAGGCCGTCGGGCCGGATCTCGCCGATCCGGGCCGTCTTGGTGATGTGGTGCGTATCGCCGTCGACGGTCACGGCGCCCTCCGGGCCGTCGAAAGTCGTGCCGTCCGCCGCACTTTGGACGGCGGGCACGTCGAATGCGCCGGCCTTCTCCACCATGGCCTTCCACAGGTACACGCCGGTGTAGGCCGATTCCATCGGGTCCGAGGTCACCCGGTCTGCGCCGTAAGCCGTCTTGAACGCCGATACGAATTTCTGGTTGGCGGGCGTGTCAAGGGTCTGGTAGTAGTTCCAGGCCGCGAGGTGGCCCGCGACGTTCTGCACACCGATGGCCTTGACCTCCTCCTCGCCAACACACATCGACATCACCGGCATGTCCTTGGCGGTCAGGCCGGCGTTCGTGAACTCCCGGAAGAACGCCACCAGGGAATCGCCGACGACGACGTTGAACACCGCGTCCGCATCGGCGGTGCGGATCTTGTTGACGATCGTGGAGAAGTCCGTCGACCCGAGCGGGGTGTAGTCTTCGCCCTTGATCTCAATACCATTGGCCTCGGCGTATTTTCGCACGATCGCATTGGAGGTCCTTGGGAACACATAGTCGCTGCCGACCAGGTAGAGGGACTTGACGCCCTGCTCTTTGAGATAGTCCAGCGACGGGATGATCTGCTGGTTGGTGGTGGCGCCCGAGTAGAAGATGTTGCGGGAATCCTCGAGCCCCTCGTACTGCTGACCGTAGAACAGCAACGCGTTGTTGTCCTCGAACACGGGCAGCATCGCCTTACGGCTTGCCGAGGTGTAGCCGCCGAACACCGCTGCGACGCAGTCGCTGTTGATGAGTTTGGTCGCCTTCTCCGCGAACACCGTCGGCTCCGATGCGCCGTCCTCAGCGACGAGTTGAAGCTGCTTGCCCGAGACCCCGCCCGAGGCGTTGATCTCGTCGACCGCCAGCTTGATCGCGTCGCGGATGACGGTTTCGTTGATCGCGGTCGGCCCCGACAGCGAGTTGATCGCCCCGATCTTCACGGTGTCACCCGAGGTGTCGACGCACGAACTCGCTGCGGGCGTGGCGGTTTCGTCGCCGACGCGCGATCCGCAGCTCGTCAGCGCGAGCGCGGTGGTCAGCGCGAGAACGCAGGCGGGCAGGACAGGTATGCGGCGACTCATCGGTTGCCTCTCGTGAATCAAAGTGTATTGACAGTAGACATCGGTAGGCCAAATGTAGTTAGTGCCGCTGTGTTGTCAAATCGAAGCAGATACGCCCAGGTGGGCGAAAAATGTTGCGGTCTACTGTGATTGGGATGTCACGTCGCCGTAACGCCGATGACACACGGAAGGTGCGGGACGGTCAGAGCCGCGCCTTGACCGCCGCCGACAACCTCGCACCGTCGGCCTTGCCCGCGGCGATCGTCGTCGCGGCCTTCATCACCTGGCCCATCTGACGCATGCTCGGGCGTTCCCCGAGCTGTTCGGCAACCTGAGCGATCGCGGTGTCGGCGACATCGGCCAACTCGGCCTCGGTCAGTGGAGTGGGCAGGTACTCGTCGATGACGCGCGCCTCGGCGTGCTCGTTGGCGGCCAACTCGCCGCGGCCGTTCTGCGTGTAGATCTCGGCCGACTCTCCGCGCTTCTTGGATTCCCGGGCCAGCACCGCGATCACCTCGGGATCGGACAGTTCACGGGCCTGTTTGCCGGACACCTCTTCGGTCTGGATCGCGGCAAGCAGCATCCGTAACGTGGCGGTGCGCAGCTTGTCCTGCGATTTCATCGCACTGGTCAGATCCGCGCGCAGCCTGTCCTTGAGTTCGGCCATACGGCCAACCTACGCCGACGCGGCCTCCGCGCCGGCGTGAAATCGCGCATCCACCGACACCGAGACCTCGATGTCGGCGGGCGCCAGTTCCACTTCCGGGGCCGCCTTGGCGGCCATGGCTCGCATCGCGACGGGGGCGGACCCATTGACCGGCGCGCTGCCCAGCATCCCGGCGTCGGCGATCGCGACGGGTCGCACCGGCCCGAGCCCAAGGGCATCGGCGTAGCGCTGGGCCCGCACGACCGCGTCCTGTACCGCTCGCGTGTGCACCTGACTCACGAGCTCGTCGCGGTGCCGGGTGGTCAACGCCCACTCGATGTGCGACAGCTGGAACCCGCCGGTGTTGGTGATGTGCCCGCCCAGCCAGCGCGACAATTCGGTGAAATCGCTGAACTTCACCTCGACTCCGACGCTCGCGTGGTGCACCAGCGGCAGTTGTTTGCCCTCGTTGTTCCACGGCCGGTGCGCCCACGTCCGCAGCTGCTGCGTGGACCACCACGTGACCGGGCCGCCGTCGGGGTCGTGCAGCGGCTCGATCGAAGACTTCACGACATCCAGGTCGCGCACCACGCGCTCGTAGACCGATTCGATGGCCGGGCCCTCGTAGGCGACGCTCGCGTGCACGGTCCCGCGTTCGGGCGGTTCGAATGCGGAGAATGACCCGCGCACGATGATCTCGGTCGGCATACATATCACGGTATCCAAAGTGGATTCCACGGCGGTCGGGACAAACCCGGGCACGTTGTCAATTTGCTCGGTCATGGACAGGATGGTGGGCATGAGCAACCCCTCCCCATGGGCTGCCGGCGGTCCCCTGCCCTATCCCCCGCCGCCACCGAGCCCCAGTTATCCGGGGTATGCCCCAGCGGGATATCCGCCGCCGCAGGCGTATGGCGCGCCGCCGCCCGGCTACTACCCGCCGCCCGGCTATTACCCGCCGCCGGGATATCGGGCGCACCCGGCCGCGCTCAAACCCGGTGTCATCCCACTGCGGCCGCTGAGCCTGTCCGACATCTACAACGGCGCGGTCGCCTACATCCGCACGAACCCGAAGGCGACACTCGGGCTCACCACCATCGTCGTGGTGGTCGCGCAACTGATCGCCCTTCTGCTGCAGATCGGGCCGTTGACCGCGATGGGCGGGTTCGAATCGGATGCGCCGGGCGAAGTGCCGTCGACGGGCGCGATCGCGTTGTTCTCGGGGGCGACGATCGTGGGCTTTCTCGTCACTCAGCTCGCCTCGGTCCTGCTGACCGGCATGCTCACCGTCGTCATCGGCCGATCGGTGTTCGGCGGGTCCATCACCATCGGCGAAGCCTGGCAACGGTTACGGGGCCGGTTCCTGGCGTTGCTCGGTCTCACCGCCCTGCAGGGGTTCGTGGTTGTCATGGTCGCGGTTCTCATCGTGGTGGCGGTGGTCGCGGCCGACGCGGTGGGCGGTGGGCTCGCGGCGTTCGTCGTCGGAGCTCCGCTCATGGTGGCGGCGTTGCTCGGATTCCTGTACGCAGTGACGGTGCTGTTGTTCGCACCCGCATTGATCGTGCTGGAGCGGTTGGGCGTTTTCGCCGCGATCGCGCGGTCTTTCACGTTGGTGAAAAAGGACTTCTGGCGCGTGCTTGGCATCTGGCTGCTGGCCGCGATCGTCGCCAGCGTGGTCGCAACGGCCGTCGGCGTCCCGTTCAGCCTCGTCGGACAGCTGCTGTCATTGGAGCCTGAACGTGTCAGCATGTTCGTGGGCGGGCTCATCCTGGTCGCGATCGGCGGCATGATCGGACAGATCATCACCGCGCCGTTCGGCGCCGGCGTGGACGTGCTGCTCTACACCGATCGGCGCATCCGCGCCGAGGCCTTCGATCTGGTGCTGCAGACCGGCGCCGCGGGGCCTGCCGAATCCACCGATCAGCTGTGGCTGACCCGGCGGTTCTGAGGTGATCTCTGAGTGACGGGTCTGGACATCGACCGGGATGCTGCGCACGACGCTGCGCAGAACGAACTGAACAAGCCGATCTATCCGCGCGCGTCGCCGACCGAGCAGTTCATGGACTGGATCAACGAACTGCTGTATCGGCTGGCCTTCGAGGGCTCGTCGGTGCCGGGTGGCTGGTTCACGATCTCGGTACTCGCGATCCTGGTGATCGTGGCCATCTGGGTCGCCGTGCGGATCGCCCGACGCACCATGCGCACCAATCGAAGCGATCAATATTCCTTGTTCGGCAACCGCGAGCTGAGTGCTGCCGAGCACCGTGCCACCGCCGAACAGTACGCAGCACAAGGGAATTGGGCTGCCGCCATCCGGCACCGGCTGCGGGCCGTGGCGCGCCATCTTGAGGAAACCGGGGTGCTCAACCCGGTGCCGGGCCGCACGGCAACCGAACTCGCGAGCGACGCGGCCGCCGCGCTCCCGGCCCTCACCGACCAACTGTCGAGCGCGGCAACCACATTCAACGACGTCACATACGGTGAACAGCCCGGCACCGAATCCGCGTACCGGATGATCGCCGAACTCGACGGCAGGCTGCGCGAGCGCGCGCCGGGACCGGTCGGTGCGTCGGCAACGCCGGCCACCACCGACGGCTGGGCGCAGATCCGATGAGACAACGCATGCGCACGGCGCGCTGGGTCATACTCGGCCTCGTCGCGATCGTCGTGGTCGCCGGGGTGGGCACCTATCTGACCGCGCCGAGACCGGGCGGACGGATGGACGCCGAGTCGACGTCGCCCGACGGCGCCCGCGCGCTGGTCACCCTGCTCCGCGATCACGATGTCGAGGTGATCACCGCGGCGACGGCCGAGGACGCCCACCGCGCCGCGCAACCAGGAAGCCTCGTGGTCGCCGCGCAGACGCTGTTTTTGTCCAGCGACGAGCAACTGGCTCAGCTCGCCGACGCTCCCGGCGACCTGCTGCTGATCGAACCCGTGACCAAGACCAGGGAGGCACTTGCCCCGCACCTGAAGGCCGGGGAGGCGAGCGCGTTCGGTGGCGGTGAACCGGATTGCGAACTGGCCGAGGCCAACCGGGCGGGTGAGGCCCAGTTCGGCCTCACCGACACCTTCGAGGCGGCCGGTGACGTACCGGTGACGCGCTGCTACGGCGGAGCGGTGGCCCGCTATCACGATGAGGGCCGCACGGTCACGGTCGTCGGGACCGCCGACTTCATGTCCAACTCCGGCCTGCTCAAGCAGGGCAACGCCGCACTCGCGATGAACCTGGCGGGCACTGCGCCCCGGGTGATCTGGTACGCGCCGCAACGGTTCGAAGGCGAGACATCCGCTAGCGCAACACTGTCCGATCTCATGCCCGACCAGGTCAGGTGGATCGTCTACCAGCTGGTGCTCGTGGTCGCCCTGCTGGCGGTGTGGCAGGTGCGGCGTATCGGGCCGCTGGTCGCCGAATCGCTTCCGGTGGTGGTGCGCGCCTCCGAGACCGTGGAGGGGCGCGGCAGGCTGTACCGGTCGCACCGGGCCCGCGACCGCGCGGCCGACGCCTTGCGCACCGCGACGCTGCAACGCCTGCTCCCGCGCCTGGGCCTGACCGCGGCCGCCGAGCCGCCCGCGGTCGTGGCCGCGGTCGCCGCCCGCTGCGGCGGGGACAACGGTTCGTTGGGTCATCTGTTGTTCGGCCCGCCCCCCACCACAGACTCCGAACTCGTCCATCTCGCCCATCAACTCGACGACATCGAAAGGCAGGTCGCCCAGTCGTGACTCAGCCAGCGTCCACCATCGATCCCGATACCGCACGAAACGCGTTGTTGGCCTTGCGCAATGAAATCGCGAAGGCCGTGGTCGGCCAGGACGCGGTGGTCAGCGGCCTGGTGATCGCCCTGTTGTGCCGCGGGCACGTATTGCTGGAAGGCGTGCCGGGCGTCGCGAAAACACTGCTGGTGCGCACCCTTTCCGCGGCGCTGCAGCTGGAGTTCAAACGCGTGCAGTTCACGCCCGATCTCATGCCAGGCGATGTCACCGGCTCGCTCGTCTACGACGCGCGCACCGCCGAGTTCGAGTTCCGCGCCGGCCCCGTGTTCACCAACCTAATGCTCGCCGACGAGATCAACCGCACGCCCCCGAAAACCCAAACCGCGCTTCTGGAGGCGATGGAAGAGCGTCAGGTCAGCGTGGACGGTGAGCCGCGCCCGCTGCCCGACCCGTTCATCGTCGCGGCCACCCAGAACCCGATCGAGTATGAAGGCACCTATCAGCTGCCCGAAGCCCAGCTCGACCGCTTCCTGCTCAAGCTCAACGTCCCGCTGCCGCCGCGGGATCAGGAGATCGCGATTCTCGGCCGCCACGCGCACGGCTTCGATCCGCGCGACCTGTCCGCCGTGCAACCGGTGGCGGGCGCGGCCGAGCTGGCCGCGGGCCGCGAAGCCGTCCGTCAGGTGCTGGTCGCCGACGAGGTGCTCGGCTACATCGTCGACATCGTGGGTGCCACACGGTATTCCCCGTCGCTGCAGCTCGGGGTGTCCCCGCGCGGCGCGACCGCGCTGCTGGCCACCGCCCGGTCGTGGGCCTGGTTGTCCGGCCGCAACTACGTGACCCCCGACGACGTCAAGGCCATGGCCCGGTCCACGCTGCGGCACCGGGTGGCGCTGCGGCCGGAGGCTGAGCTCGAAGGCGCCACGCCCGACGGTGTGCTCGACGGCATCCTGGCGGCTGTGCCGGTACCGCGCTGATGGTTCTCACCGGCCGTGCCGGCCTGGTCGCGCTGATCTGCGTGCTGCCGATCGCGTTGGCGCCTTGGCCGGCAATCGCTTTCACCGTGCTGCTGGGCTTGTTGGTGGCCGCCGTCATGGTCGATGTCGTGCTGGCGGGCAGCCCGGGAGCGCTGCGGCTTGAGCGCAGCGGCGAGCGCGCGGCCCGGCTGGGGCAGACGGTCGAGGCGGTGCTCACCGTGCACAATGCGGGTCGCCGTCGCGTGCGCGGCCGGATCAGGGACGCCTGGGCGCCCAGCGCCGTCGCCGAACCGCGCACCCAGCCGGTGAATGTCGCTGCGGGTCAGCAGGTTCGGATCGTCACGCGGCTGCGCCCGGTACGCCGGGGCGATCAGCGCTCGGACGTGGTCGCCGTCCGGTCGGTCGGTCCGCTGGGACTGGCCGGGCGGCAGCGGGTCCACCGCATCGCCGGTGAGGTGCGCATCCTCCCGCCGTTCCTGTCGCGCAAACATCTGCCGTCCCGGTTGGCACGCCTGCGCGAGCTGGACGGCTCGATTCCGGTGCTCATCCGCGGTCAGGGCACCGAATTCGACTCGTTGCGTGAGTATGTCGTCGGCGACGATGTGCGCTCGATCGACTGGCGGGCGACCGCGCGGCGCGCCGACGTCGTCGTGCGGACCTGGCGGCCGGAACGGGATCGTCGCGTCGTGATCGTGCTCGACACGAGCCGGACGTCGGCGGGCCGGGTCGGGGTCGATCCGACCTCCCGGGACCCGGGTGGCTGGCCCCGGCTCGACTGGTCGATGGACGCCGCACTGTTGTTGGCGGCGTTGGCCTCCCGCGCCGGCGATCACGTCGACTTCCTGGCGATCGACCGGGTGACCCGCGCCGGGGTGTTCAACGCGTCGCGCACCGAGCTGCTCGCGCAACTGGTCGGGGCCATGGCGCCGTTGCAACCGGCACTGGTCGAATCCGATGCGACAGCTCTGGTCTCGGCGGTCACCCGCCGGGTGCGGGGCCGCGCGCTCGTGGTGCTGCTGACCGATCTCAACGCCTCAGCCCTCGACGAGGGCCTCATGAAGGTGCTGCCCCAGCTGTCCACGCGTCATCAGGTGCTGCTCGCGGCGGTGTCCGATCCGCGCGTCGACCAGCTTGCCGCAGGCCGGTCCGACGCCGCACAGGTCTATGACGCCGCCGCGGCCGAGCGGTCCCGCAACGATCGTCGCGCAATCGCATCGCGGCTGCGCCGCCACGGGGTCGACGTCGTCGACGCTCCTCCGGGGGATCTCGCGCCGGCGCTGGCAGATCACTATCTGGCCATGAAGGCCGCGGGCAAGCTCTAACCCGTGGGCACCACGTCCGGCGCGTCTTCGACGTCTCCGGTCTCGCCGGCCCGAACCGCCTTGCGGCCGAAGTAGATGACATAGGCCAGGAACGCGACCTCGACGGCGACGCCGATCGCGATCCGCACGAACGTCGGTAACGGCGACGGCGTGACGAACGCCTCCACAAGACCCGAGATCAGCAACACGACCACCAGGCCGATCGCGACCGACACCACGGCCCGGCCCCGCTCGGCGAGCACCTGACCGCGGGGCCGGTCCCCGGGTGAGATCACCGACCAGCCCAGCCGCATGCCCACCGCGCCGGCCAGGAACACCGCCGTCAGCTCCAGCAGCCCGTGCGGCGTGATCAAACCGAGGAACAGATCGCCCTGACCGGCATGGAACATCAGGCCCGCGATCAGGCCGAGGTTCGCCGCGTTCTGGTACAGCACGTACGGGATCGGCAGGCCGAGCAGGATCGCGTACACGATGCACTGGGCGGCGACCCAGGCGTTGTTGACCCACACCTGCAGCGCGAACGATCCGGCCGGGTGCTCGCTGTAGTACGAGGCGAAGTCATGGTTGACCAATTCCTCGATCTCGCTTGGGGTTCCGATGGCCGAGTGCACCTCGGGGTTGCCCGACACCCACAGCGCCAGCGCGACGGTCACGATGAAGAACCCGATGGCGGTACCCAGCCACCACCGCCACGCCTGGTAGGCCACCACGGGGAACGACACCGTCCAGAAGCGGACGAACTCACGCCAGAGCGGCGCGTGTGCGCCCGTCACCGCGGCGCGTGCCCGGGCCACGAGCCCCGAGAGCCGGCCGACGACGACGGAATCCCCCGAAGCCGACCGCACCATCGAAAGATGCGTGGACACCCGCTGATAGAGGTCGACCAACTCGTCCACCTCGGCGCCGGTCAACCGGCGCCGTCGTTTCACCAGCTGGTCCAACCGATCCCAGGTGGCTCGATGGGCCAGAACGAACGCATCGACATCCACCCGGCAAATCGTAGTCGGTAGCGTGTGACGGTATGGTCTCCCAGCCTGAGCCGGTGGTGACCGGGGATGCCGTGATCCTCGATGTGTCGATCGCGCAACTGCCGGTGCGGGCACTGGCCGTACTCATCGACATCGTGGTCGTGTTCGTCGGTTACCTGGTCGGGGTGATGCTGTGGGCGATCACGTTGAGTCAACTCGATGACGCGCTCTCGGCGGCCATCCTGATCATCTTCACGGTGCTCACGATCGTCGGTTATCCGGTCATCATGGAGACCGCGACGCGTGGCCGCTCGCTGGGCAAGATGGCCTTGGGGCTGCGCGTGGTATCCGACGACGGCAGCCCGGAACGCTTCCGGCAGGCCCTGTTTCGGGGTCTGTCCGGGTTCATCGAGATCTGGATGTTCACGGGCGGCCCCGCGGTGATCTGCAGCCTGCTGTCCCCCAAAGGCAAACGCATCGGCGACATCTTCGCGGGCACCGTGGTGATCAGCGAGCGCGGCCCGAAGTTGACCCCACCCCCGGCAATGCCGCCGACGCTGGCGTGGTGGGCCTCGTCGTTGCAGCTGTCCGGTCTGCGCGCCGAGCAAGCCGAGCTCGCGAGGCAGTTCCTGTCCCGGGCCAACCAGCTCGATCCGCGTGTGCGCGACGACATGGCCTATCGAATCCTCGGTGAGGTCGCCGCCCAGATCTCCCCACCACCGCCGCCGGGTGCGCCACCGCAATACGTGCTGGCCGCCGTGCTGGCCGAGCGGCACCGCCGCGAACTGGCCCGGCTGACACCGGCCGGGCCCCCGCCGCATCCCGGCCCGCCGCCCACGTTCGCTCCGGTGCCGCAGCCTCCGATCCAGCCGCCGCCCGCACCACCGGTCCAGCCGCCGCACCCGGCACCGCCGACCAGCGGGTTCACTCCGCCCAGCTGAGATTTGGGACACCACTGTCTCATTTTGGTCAATTCGTGCTATATTTTGACGCATGACCAGCCAGGTATCGATGGAGAGCGGTGTGCGCGAACGCACCCGTAAGGCGATCCTCGATGCCGCGATGACCGTGCTCGCAGACCAGCCCGCGGCGGCGCTGAGCGATATCGCCGCGGCGGCGGGCGTCGGCCGCAGTACCGTGCACCGGTACTTCGCCGAACGCACCGATCTGCTGCGCGCGCTGGCCCGCCACGTGCACGAGCTCAGCAATGCCGAGATCGAGCGTGCCGACCCCACCCACGGACCGGCCGACGCGGCGCTGCGCCGGGTCGTGGAGAGCCAACTCGACCTCGGGCCCATCGTGCTGTTCGTCTACAACGAGCCGACGATCCTGGCCGACCCCGAGTTGGCGGCCTACCTGGACACCGGGGACGAGGCGATCGTCGAGGTGCTCAACCGGGCTTCGACCGAAAGGCCCGAATACCCCCCTGGATGGGCCCGACGAGTGTTCTGGGCGCTGCTGCAGGCCGGCTACGAAGCCGCCAAGCAGGACGGCACCCCACGCCACCAGATCGTCGACGCCATCATGGCCAGCCTGACCACGGGCACCATCCACCTGCCGCGCGCCTGAATCCGCTGATTCGCAAGCGCCACAAAACTTTCCGAACCCAGGAGACCCTTCTCATGTCGACCTGTATCGACGGTGCGCCGTCGACTCCGACCCAAACGCCCAGACGGGCGTGGCTCGCGCTGGCCGTACTCACGTTGCCAGTGCTGCTGATCGCCATCGACAACACCGTGCTGGCGTTCGCGCTGCCCTCCATCGCCGAGGACTTCCGCCCTGCGGCATCCACCCAGTTGTGGATCGTCGACGTCTACTCACTGGTCCTGGCCGCACTGCTGGTCGCGATGGGCGGCCTCGGCGACCGGTTCGGCAGGCGCAGGCTGCTGCTCATCGGCGCCACCGGTTTCGCCGTCGTGTCGGCGCTGGCGGCCTTCGCGCCCAGCGCCGAGTACCTCGTGGCCGCGCGCGCCCTGCTCGGTGTGTTCGGCGCGATGTTGATGCCATCGACGCTGTCACTGATCCGCAACATCTTCACCGAAGCCTCCGCGCGGCGGCTCGCGATCGCGATCTGGGCCTCGTGTTTCACGGCCGGATCCACGCTCGGTCCCATCGTGGGCGGTGCTCTGCTGCAGCATTTCCACTGGGGCTCGGTGTTTCTCGTCGCGGTACCGATCCTGCTGCCGTTGCTCGTCCTCGGGCCCAAGCTCGTCCCGGAATCCCGTGACCCGAATCCGGGCCCGCTGGACCTGACCAGCGTCATGTTGTCGTTCACCGCGATGCTGCCGTTGGTCTGGGCCATCAAGACCGCGGCACACGACGGTCTGTCGATCGCCGCCGCGGCCGCCTTCGCCGCGGGCATCGCGTCGGGCGCGTTGTTCGTGCGGCGCCAGAAGCGCAGCGCGACGCCGATGCTCGACATCGGGCTGTTCTCCTATGCGCCGTTCAGCTCGTCGATCCTCGCGAACTTCCTGTCGATCGTCGGCCTTATCGGGTTCATCTTCTTCATCTCGCAGCACCTGCAGCTGGTGCTCGGCTTGTCTCCGCTGACCGCGGGTCTGGTCACGCTGCCGGGCGCGGTGGTGTCGATGATCGCGGGCCTGGCCGTGGTGAAGGCCGCCAAACGCTTTGCGCCGCAGACACTGATGATCTTCGGCCTGGTGTTCGTCGCGGCCGGGTTCATCTTGATCCTGCTGTTCCGCCACGACCTCTCGGTGGCCGCGATCATCGCGTCGTTCGTGGTGCTCGAGCTCGGTGTCGGCGTATCGCAAACGGTGTCCAACGACACCATCGTGGCGTCCGTGCCGGCGGCGAAAGCCGGTGCGGCGTCCGCGGTCTCGGAGACCGCGTACGAGCTCGGCGCCGTGGTCGGCACGGCCACCCTCGGCACGATCTTCACCGCGTTCTACCGCGCGAAGGTCGAGGTTCCGGCCGGGCTCACGCCCGAGCAGGCCGGTGATGCCGCCGAGAGCATCGGTGGCGCGACGTCGGTCGCCGCGGATCTGCCCGCCGCGACGGCCGCCCAGCTCATGGACTCGGCACGTGCGGCGTTCGATTCGGGTATCGCGCCGACGGCGATCATCGCCGCGACGCTCGTGCTGACGGCCGCGGCGGTCGTCGCGATCACGTTCCGGGGTCAGGGACGGACGTCGGCCCGGTAACCGCTTGGCGTCGTGCCGAACCACCGTCGGCACGACCGGGTCAGCACGCTCTGTTCGGCGTACCCGAGCTGGCGGCAGATGTGGTCGAGGGTCAGCTCCTGGTCCAGCAGCAGTTTCTCGGTGATGTCGCGCCGGGTCTGATCGGCGATCTGCTGGAACGTCGCACCCTCGGCACGCAACCGCCGCTGCAAGGTCTTGGGGTGCAGGCCCATCTGGAGTGCGATGTCGGCCAGCGTGGTCGCGCCGGTCGGCAGCAGCTGACGGATGAGTGTGCGCACCACATACGTCGTTGGATGCGAGCGACCGGCGCGGGTCCTGGCGAGGTAGTCGACGGCCGTTTGGTGGGCCAGGCGGTCGGTGGGCAGTGTGCGCTGCAGGTCGACGGCGCGCAGGGTGAATCCCGCGACCGGCTCGGAAAAGCATGGAACACAACCGAAATAGCCCTGGTACTGCGCCGTGACGGTGAGCGCCGGGTGCGGCAGGTGCACGGCCACCGGCCGGTACCGGCCACCGAGGAAGTGGTGTAAGACGCGCAGGGTGACACCCAGCGATAGCTCGATGGCCTGCGCCTGCGGCGGGGTCGGATCGAGGAGATATTCGAACTCGAACCGGCGCAACGCCGGGTCGGGGTGCGCGGCGATGCGCACGCTGATGGCCGGGCTGTAGGCGGCCATGAACGTGTCGAAGATCGCGAAGGCCTCGGCCACGTTCGCCGCCGTGCGCGCCGCGAGCCCCACCGGACCGAGGATGTCGATGCCCTGGCGCAACGCGAGCTGACGGCCGAAGTCGGGAGTCTCGAGCTCGGCGGCGGTCTCCTCGAGCAGTCGAGCGCCGTTGGCCAGTGAGATGAACCGATCGTGCCTGCCGACATCGCCGAACGGGATGTGAACGCCGGCCAACAATCGCTTGCTGTCACCGCCGAGTTCGGCAACGAGTTGGTGGTAATTCGTCAGTGCAGTCCCACGGATCACCGCCATGTCCCAGACTGTCAATTATCTGTCCCCAAGTGTCAAGACGAGAGTTTGCCGCGTCCTGCAGAGTTGTACGTTCGGTCGCCAGGGATTCGCCAGGGAAAGGAACACAGTTGTCTGACGGTGTAGATGTGGTTGCGCCAGTCCTGCCGGGCGGAGGAGTCTTGCCGTTCGCGCCGATTCCGTCGGCCAGCATCGCGGGCCGGACCCTGCAGGAATCCACCTACGCGCAGCGCGCCACCCCGCGCCGGCTACACGAGGACACGCCCAACATCGTCATCGTCCTGATCGACGATGCCGGGCCGGGGCTGCCGTCGACGTTCGGCGGCGAGGTGACCACCTCGACACTCGACCGGGTGTGCGCGGAAGGCGTGTCCTACAACCGTTTTCACACCACGGCGATGTGTTCGCCGACGCGGGCGTCCCTGCTGACCGGCCGCAACCACCACGAGATCGGCAACGGGCAGATCGCCGAGCTCGCCAACGACTGGGACGGCTACGCGGGCAAGATCCCGCGCAGCAGCGCGACCGTTGCCGAGGTGCTCAAGCAGTACGGTTACGCGACGTCGGCATTCGGCAAATGGCACAACACCCCGGCCGAGGAAACCACCGCGGCGGGCCCGTTCGAGAACTGGCCGACCGGGCTCGGTTTCGAGTACTTCTACGGCTTCCTCGCCGGTGAGGCGTCACAGTACGAGCCTCATCTGGTCCGCAACACCACGGTCGTGGCCCCGCCCAAGACACCGGAAGAGGGCTATCACCTCTCGGAGGATCTCGCCGACGACGCGATCGGCTGGCTGCGCCGCCACAAGGCGTTCAACGCCGACAAGCCGTTCTTCATGTATTGGGCCAGTGGATGCCTGCACGGGCCGCACCACATCATGAAGGAGTGGGCGGACCGCTACACCGGCAAGTTCGACGACGGTTGGGACGCGTACCGGGAACGGGTCTTCGCACGCGCCAAGGAGAAAGGCTGGATTCCCCAGAACTGCGCCCTGACACCGCGCGACGCGGCGATGGCGGCATGGGAGGACATCCCCGATGACGAGAAGCCGTTCCAGCGCCGCCTGATGGAGGTCGCGGCCGGATACGCCGAGCATGTCGACGTCCAGGTCGGCCGGATCGCCGACGAACTCGAGCAACTGGGCTACGCCGAGAACACCTTGTTCTTCTACATCTGGGGCGACAACGGCTCGTCCGGTGAAGGGCAGAACGGGACCATCGCGGAACTGTTGGCGCAGAACGGGATTCCGACGACCGTGCGCCAGCACATCGACGCACTCGACGAGCTCGGCGGCCTGGATGTGCTCGGCTCACCGCTGGTCGACAACCAGTACCACGCCGGCTGGGCATGGGCCGGCAGCACACCGTACAAGGGGATGAAGCTCCTGGCCTCACACCTCGGCGGTACCCGTAACCCCGTCGCGGTGAAATGGCCGAGGAAGATCACGCCGGATCCCGCGCCGCGCGACGTGTTCCTGCACTGCAACGACATCGTCCCGACGATCTACGAGATCCTCGGGATCGAGGCGCCGCGCGTCGTCAACGGCGATCCGCAGATCCCGCTGGCCGGCGCGAGTTTCGCGCGCACCCTGGTCGACCGCTCGGCGCCGGGCGGCAAGAAGACCCAGTACTTCGAGATCATGGGTAGCCGAGCCATTTATCACGACGGATGGGTGGCTTGCGCGCGTGGCCCCCGATTGCCGTGGGTGCCGGGCACACCCCCGGGGATCGCGACGTGGACGCCCGACAACGACACCTGGGAGCTCTACCACCTCGACGAAGATTGGTCGCAGGCAAGCGATCTCGCCGAGCAGGAGCCGGAGAAGCTCATCCAGATGCGCGAGATGTTCGCGATCGAGGCCGCCCGCAACTCCGTGCTCCCCGTCGGCGGCGGGTTGTGGGTGCCCGTCTACCATCCCGAGCTCCGCATCGCTCCGCCGTACAAGGAGTGGGAGTTCACCGGCGACATGGTGCGGATGCCCGAGTTCTGCGCACCCGCACTCGGCAACAAGAACAACACGGTCACCATCACTGCCGACATCCCGGCGAACGCGAACGGGGTGCTGTACGCACTCGGTGCCGCGGCGGGCGGTTTGACGTGCTACTTCGACGAAGGTTATCTCTGCTACGAGTACAACCTGTTCATCCTGTCGCGCACCAAGATCCGCTCCGCGGCCAAGGTGGCGCCGGGTACGGCGACCATCACGGTGCGCACCCAGTACGCCGAGCAGCGCCCGGCCGGACCACTCGACATCACGATGTCGGTGGGCGACGAGACCGTCGCGTCCGGCCAGGTACCGATCAGCGCCCCGCTGCTGTTCACCGCCAACGACTGCCTCGACATCGGCACGTGCCTCGGTTCACCGGTGTCACTGGACTACCGCGAACGCGCGCCGTTCCCGTTCGAGGGGCGTATCCACCGCGTCCGCGTGGCCTACACCTGATCAGCGGTGGGCGAGGCCGGCCAGCATCAGCACCGCACCGATGAATCCGGTGCCGGTGCGGACGTGGTTCCACGCCGTCCAGGCGGTGAAGTAGGACTGCCACTCGGCCGCCGCGTCGGCGATGTCGGCGCGGTCGAGCCGGTTGTTGAGCGGCACGTTGAACACCATCGTGATGACGAAGCCGAGGATGCCGAAGATCGCACCCGCCAGCAGCAGCCAGCTGCCCGGCCTGCCGATCTGAATCAGCGCGACGACCCCGACGGCCAGCGCCAACAGGGCCGATCCGACGAAGAACAGCAGGAACGCCGGGTTGGCGTTGGCCTCGGTGTTGATGCCGCGCATGGCCGTGAACGCGTCGGTCGGTCCGGTTCGGTTGAGGCCGCGCATGACGAAGGTCGAGAACGCGTAGAAGATACCGCCGACGGCGGCGCTCGCCAGAGCGGCGACCGCGGTCAGCACGATGACTGGGCTCGGATTCATGTCTGCAGTCAACTGTCGATGGGCCTGCGACTCCATGGCCCGCCGTCCCGTTTCCATACGCAGCAGTCTTGGCACGATGGGACCATGACGTGCGATTTCGATGCACTCGTCGCCGAGGCCGCAGCGGCTCCCGTCGATGGCTGGGATTTCTCCTGGCTGTCCGGCCGAGCCACCGAGCAACGGCCGTCGTGGGGCTATCAGCGGCTCATGAGTCAGCGCCTGGCGCAGGTTTCGTCGGCCCTCGACATCCAAACCGGCGGAGGTGAGGTCCTCGCCGGGGCAGAGAAGTTTCCGCTCACGATGGCCGCTACCGAGTCCTGGCCGGCCAACGTCGCGCGGGCGACCCGGCTGCTGGGCCCACGCGGCGTCGTGGTCGTCGCGACGCCCGATGACCCGCCGCTGCCCTTCGGCGACGCGGCGTTCGACCTCGTCGTCAGCCGCCATCCCGCCACGGTGTGGTGGGCGGAGATCGCCCGCGTCCTCGCGCCGGGCGGCACCTACTTCGCCCAGCACGTCGGGCCCGCAAGCGTTTTCGAACTGGTGGAGTTCTTCCTCGGGCCACAGGAGCAGGCCCGGATGAAGCGTCATCCCGACGATGAAACGGCGGCCGCGCGCACGGCGGGCCTCGACGTCGTCGACGTGCGATCCGAGCGGCTGCGGATGGAATTCGGTGACATCGGCGCCGTGGTGTACTTCCTGCGCAAGGTGATCTGGACCGTGCCGGATTTCACCGTCGAGGCCTACCGCGACCGTCTCCATGCGCTGCACCGCCGGATCGAGGCAGGCGGGCCGTTCGTCGCGCACTCGTCGCGTCATCTGATCGAGCTACGAAAACCGCGGTGAGCGCTACGCTACCGACGTGGACGCCCTGGCCGGACTGCTGGACGGGGTGCGGGCGCGCGGCGCCTTCGTGCTGCGGTTGCGTATGGATCCGCCGTGGTCGATGCGGATCGCGGACGACGCACCCCTGACCCTGATCTGTCAGACCGCGGGCAGTGCGGTGATCGTCGGCGACACCAGCGGCATCACCCGGTTGGAGCCCGGCGACGTCGCGTTGACGCGCGGCACCGATCACTATGTGTTCGCCGACGATCCGGCGACGCAGCCGACCGTGGTGATCCATCCCGGTCAGCGCTGCACGACGCTGTCCGGTGAGAGCCTGCGCTTCGCGATGTCGCTGGGGGTGCGGACGTGGGGCAACTCGGCTTCCGGTGCGGCGCAGGCCATCGTGTGCGCCTACGAAGGTCGCAGCGCGGTCAGCGCGCGATTGCTCGACGTGCTGCCGCCCGTAGTCGTGGTGCGCTTCACCGAATGGGATTCGCCGCTGGTCGGGTTGCTCGCGGCGGAGGCCGGGCAGGACGGGCCGGGCCAGGAGGTCTATCTCGACCGGATGCTCGACCTGCTGCTCATCGCGGTGCTGCGCTGCTGGTTCGGTCGCGACGGCAACGCCCCGGCGTGGTGGCTGGCCGAGCAGGATCCGATCGTCGGGCCCGCGCTGCGGCTCATCCACCACAATCCCGCCCACCCCTGGACCGTCGCCAATCTCGCGGCGGCCGTTGGATGTTCGCGTGCGGTGTTCGCGAGGCGGTTCACCGAACAGGTCGGTGAACCGCCGATCGCGTTCCTCACCGGGTGGCGGCTCGCGCTGGCCGCCGACCTGTTGCAGACGAGCCGGGCCACGGTCGCGTCCGTGGCCCGGCAGGTCGGCTACTCGACGCCGTTCGCGTTGAGCAGCGCGTTCAAGCGTGCCTATGGCATCAGCCCGAACGAGCACCGCGCACTGGCCGGTTAGGCGCTGATCCAGTTGCCGTGGAAACCGTAGGGAACACGCTGCGGCAGTTTGATTCTCGCGACGGGCTTGCCGCTGAAGTCCGAGGCGTCGAGGATCACCAGATCGCTGCCGTTGCGGGCCGGGTCGTACACGTAGCCGAGATACCAACCGTTGCTCTCGTCGGCCGGGCCGGACCCGGGGACGAACACCGCTTCCCCCGGTCCGCCCGATCCGAGTTCGTGGCGGACCGATTCACCGGTGGTCAGGTCGTAACGCACCCAGGTGTTGTCCCCCACCGCGATCGAGTACCGGGCATTTAGCCCGGCGAGCCGATCGTCGATGCGCGGGAATTCCACGCCGTAGTCGTCGAGCTGGCGCTCGGCGACCGTGCCCGCCGACAGGTCGAGGGTCCACTCCCACATCACCGCGGGCACATCGAAATCACCGTCCTTGCGCCACAGCTCGGGGTACCGAACAGCTTGCAGCACAACCTTGTTGCCGTGCTCGTAGGCGTTGGCGACATGGAACACATAGCACGGGTCGATGTCGAACCAGCGGATCTCGCCGAACGGATCGTCGCGACGCAGCAGCCCCAGCCGGGCACCGTAGGTGTCACTCCAGCGGTAGGGCATGTCGCCCCCGTTGATGGCGATGTCGAGGTCGAACACCACGGGCAGGTCCATGAAGATCACGTGCCCTGGGGTCATCGCGAAGTCGTGCATCATGGTCTGCGCCTTGACATCCACGGGCCGGTTGATGGTGAGTTCGCCGTTCGCGTCGGCCCGGTGATAGGTCACGTACGGCTCGAATATGCTTCCGTAGCCGAAGAAATGAAGTTCGCCGGTGGTCGGGCAGATCTTGGGATGCGCGGTCATCGAGTCGACGAGCTTGCCGCCGAAATCGTAGGCCCCCACGGTCTCCAGATCGTTGGTGACCTCGTAGGGCAGCGAGGATTCCACCAATGCCAGCGTCTTGCCCGCGTGGTTGACCACATGCGTGTTGGCGAGTGAGGACCGCAGGTTGCGCGTGCCGTCGGGGTTGTAGACCGGGAAGTCCTTGATGAAGCTCTCGGTTCGCACCCACCGGTTGCGGTACCACTTCGCCGCACCGTTTTCGATGCGCACGCCGTGGATCATGCCGTCACCGGTGAACCAGTGCGCGCTGGCCTGGCGGGGATTGGGACCGTTGCGCAGGTACCAGCCGTCGAGCTCGGGCGGTATCGCGCCGTCGACGGGCAGGTCGTATTCGGTGAGCTCGTCGGCGACGGGTGCGTAGTTGCCTTTCGTGAAGAAGGCACCTTCGCCGGGCAGTCCGTTGTTGATTTCGGTCTCGGTCATCCGGGTCTCCTGAGGCTGGGCGGGACAGACCCAACCCTGACATTCCACAACTGACATGTCAAGAGTGGAAGCTAAGATGCCCGCATGAGTTTGCGCATGGCGGCCCTCGGCCTGCTCGTCCAGCACCCAGGCAGTGGGTATGACCTGCTCAAGAGGTTCGAAAAATCCATGGCCAACGTGTGGCCGGCGACGCAGAGCCAGCTCTACGGCGAGCTCAACAAGCTCGCCGCAGCCGGGCTCATCGAGGTTTCCGACATCGGGCCGCGCGGCCGCAAGGAGTATCGGGCCACCCCCGCGGGCCGCGCCGAACTGCTGCGCTGGATCGCCAACCCGCAAGACGATCCGCCCGAGCGCAGCGCCGAATTGTTACGGGTCTTCCTACTCGGAGAGCTACCGGTCGACGAAGCGCGCAGCCACCTCGCGGCCCTGGCCGACTACTCCGACCGCGAGGTCGAACGCCTGAAGGCGCTGGAAGCCTCGGTCGACTGGACCAATGCCGACGACTTCTTCGGGCATGCCGCGCTGGAGTACGGCCTGCGCATGAACGCCATGCAAGCCGAGTGGGCCCGCTGGGTGGTGGCCGAGCTGAAGAAGCGCCGAATCTGACTTCATCGTTGCATCGCGATAGTTTTCGATATATCGTCAACGTATCGGAAGCGCAGCCCGTGCTTCCTCCGACAGTGAGGACTCGCCATATGAGCACTCCATTCACCCCACAACCAGGCGGTTTCGGTTTCGGCTTCGGCCCGGGTTTCGGGCCGGGCGATCGCCGGGCCATGCATCACCAGCGCCGCGCAGCGCGGCGTGAGATGCGCGATCAGATGCGCGCGCACTTGCACGAAGCCCGCGAACAAGCCCTCGACCCGCGCTGCGAGACCGGCTTCGGCGGCCCGGGCTTCGGTCCCGGGCGCGGCTTCGAGTTCGGATTCGATCCGCGCGGCGGCTTCGGCTTCGGATTCGGCGGCCCGCGCGGCGGACGTCGCGGTGGCCGCGGCGGTCGCGGTCGGCGCGGGGATGTCCGTGCCGCCATCCTGACGCTGCTCGCCGAGCGGCCGATGCACGGCTACGAGATGACTCAGGAAATCGCCGCACGCAGCAACAACCTGTGGAAGCCGAGCCCCGGCTCGGTCTACCCGACGCTGCAGCTGCTGGTCGACGAGGGACTGATCGTCCCCGCCGAAAGTGAAGGCAGCAAGAAGACGTTCGAGCTCACCGACGAGGGCCGTGCGGCCGCCGAGAAGATCGCGACCGCGCCCTGGGACGAGATCGTGGAGGACGCCGACCCCAACGCCGTCAACCTGCACGGCGCGGTCGCTCAGCTGATGGGCGCGGTGGCCCAGTCCACCCACACCGCCAACGAGGATCAGCAGCAGCGCATCCTCGACGCCGTCAACAACGCGCGCCGCGAGATCTACCAGATCCTCGGCGAGCAGTGAGCTGCCCGTAGGCTGCCCACGTGGACAGCCTCGTCACAACCGTCGTGCCGGCGCTCGTCGCGGTCCTCACCGCGGCGGGCGCCGTCATCGGAATCCAGTTCCGCGATGTCGATGCCTACGAACGCAGGCGCGGCGTCTGGCAGTGGTTGCTGGTGCTGCTCGCAACGGTGGCCACGATGGGCGCGACCAGCTCCGCGTCCGGTGTCGGGCAGCTGATCGAGGCCGGCGTGATGGCGGTGCTCGCGGTGGCTGCGATCGTCCTCGCCCACGTGATGTGGCGGCGGCGCGTCCCCGATCCCGAACCTCGCACCTTGGCCATCGCGACGGCCGCCGCAATCTCCGCGGTAGTGGTCGTCCTCGGCTCGACTGCGTTCGCCTACATCTCGAACAAGAGCTGCCGTCAGGTCGAACCGCTCGTCGGGCTGAGCCACCAAGCCTTCATCCTGCCGGTCTTCGACGCGAGCAAGGGCCCGACTCCCGGCGATTTCGGGGACTGGGCCAAGGCCGTCCGTGACCAGGCGGAGCAGGTCAGCCCCGGCGAAGTCGCCGACCAGGCCGGTAAATTGGCCGACCTGGCCGACCAGATCGCCGACACGGCCCGTAACAACGACAAGGCCAAGCACGCGATGCTCGGCACTCAGTACTACGAGGAACTCAAGCCCATCCTCGCCAAGTGCCACATTCAGATGTGATTTGTGCACATCCACCGGCGCTGACCGCCTGTCGATGTGCACAAATCACTCGATGTCGACCCAATCAAGCGTGCGGCCAACGGCTTTCTGCCAGCCGGCGTAACCCGTCGACCGCTGTTCGTCGCTCCAGTTCGGCGTCCAGCGCTGGCCTTCCTGCCAGTTGGCCCGCAGATCGTCAGGGTTCTCCCAGAAGCCGACGGCCAGGCCGGCCGCATAGGCCGCGCCCAGCGCGGTCGTCTCGGCGACGACGGGTTTGACCACATCCACGCCGAGCACGTCGGCCTGAATCTGCATACACAGCGAGTTGGCCGTGATCCCGCCGTCGACCTTCAAAACCTCAAGGTGCACACCGGAATCGGCTTCCATGGCATCGACGACGTCGCGGCTCTGGTAGCAGATCGCCTCCAGCGTCGCGCGGGCCAGGTGCGCGTTGGTGTTGTACCGCGACAGCCCGACGATCGCGCCGCGGGCATCCGAACGCCAGTACGGCGCGAACAGCCCGGAGAACGCAGGCACGAAATACACCCCGCCGTTGTCGGAAACCTGACGGGCCAGTGCCTCACTCTGCGCGGCTCCGCTGATGATGCCGAGCTGGTCGCGCAGCCACTGCACGGCAGACCCCGTCACCGCGATCGAACCCTCAAGGGCGTAAACGGGTTTCGCGTCCCCGAACTGGTAGCACACCGTCGTGAGGAGTCCGTTGTCCGAACGCACGATCTTCTCGCCGGTGTTGAGCAGCAGGAAATTGCCGGTGCCATAGGTGTTCTTGGCCTCACCCGCGTCCAGGCACACCTGACCGACCATCGCGGCCTGCTGATCGCCGAGGATGCCCGTCAACGGCACCTGCCCGGCCAACGGGCCGTCATCGCGCGTGATCCCGAACGAGGCCGGATACGACGAGGGCTTGATCTCGGGAAGCATCTGGCGCGGAATCCCGAAGAACGACAACAGCTCGTCGTCCCAGTCGAGCGTCTCCAGGTCCATCAGCATCGTGCGGCTGGCGTTGGTGACGTCGGTGACGTGCACGCCGCCGCGATATCCGCCGGTGAGGTTCCACGTCAACCAGGAGTCGGTGGTGCCGAAGATCGCGTCACCGTTCTCGGCATCGCGGCGGACACCGTCGACGTTGTCGACAATCCACTGGATCTTTCCGCCCGAGAAGTACGTTGCGGGCGGCAGGCCGGCCTTGCGCCGGATGACGTCGCCGCGGCCGTCGCGATCGAGTGCTGCCGCGATCCGGTCGGTGCGCGTGTCCTGCCATACGATGGCGTTGTGATAGGGCCTGCCGGTGTGCTTGTTCCACACCAGCGCGGTCTCCCGCTGATTGGTGATGCCGAGGGCGGCCAGATCCGACGCGGACAGATTGGTCCGGTTGAGCGCGGTCATGATGACCGACGCCGTCCGTTCCCAGATCTCGACGGGATTGTGTTCCACCCATCCGGCCCTCGGCAGGATCTGCTCGTGTTCGAGCTGGTGACGGCCCACCTCGGCACCGTCGTGATCGAAGATCATGCATCGGGTGCTGGTGGTGCCCTGGTCGATCGCTGCGACAAAATCGGCCACTGTGCTCCTTTCCCGGGTCGCGTCGCTCCTGCCTTCCGAAACGTCCATCATGGCCTACATGGGTAGCGAGACCGCCGATATCGAGCACATGCCCCGTGGCGGGCCGAAGGCATCCTGCCTGGACCGGCTACTGGAGACCGATCGGCTGGAGTATCTGGATCGCGACGACGTCGACGAGGCACGCAAGCGCAGCGTGATCCGCGCACTCGAATGGACCGGCGAATTCTTCGGCAACCACGAGAAATTCGCGGCGATCGCCCTCGAGCTGGTGGCCGACGCGCCGGACCCGGCAATCCTCGAGCTCGGTGCCGGCCACGGCGGTGTGTCGCGCAAGCTGCTGGAGAACCACCCCACCGCACGGGTCACGGTCACCGACGTCAATCCGGTTTCGGTAGCCGACATGGCCGCAAGCGATTTGGGCCGCCATCCGCGCGCGGTGGTGCGCGAGATGGATGCGACCGCGATCGACGCCGCCGACGCAAGCTTCGACCTGGCGGTCTTCGCGTTGTCCTTCCATCACCTGGCACCCACCCAGGCCTCTCAGGTTTTCGCCGAGGGCACCCGGGTGGCGCGCAAGCTGCTGATCATCGACCTGCCGCGGCCGCCTGCCCCGTTGCACCTGCTGCGGCTGGCCACGATGCTGCCGCTGGCACCGGTGGTGCCGTTCGTGCACGACGGCGTGATCAGTTCGCTGCGCTGCTACAGCCCGTCCGCGCTGCGCGCGCTCGCCGCCCACGCGGACCCCGCCATCACCGTGGAATTGCGCGGCGGCCTTCGGATTCCGCAGATCGTGATCGCGGGCCGCGGCTAGCGTCGTGGCCGGGTCAACCGGTGCAACAGCCAAGCCAACGGCACCGTGAACACCAGTGTCACCACGAAGAGCACCGCCGCCGATCCGGTGTAGATGTGCCAGCCCAGTACCAATTCCATGACCAGGCCCATCACGACCACGTGCAGCAGGAAGATCTCGTAGGAGATCTCGCCGAGCCACACCATGGGCCTGCTGCCCATCAGCCGCCGGTACCGGCTCTCGTCGCGAAGTGCGAGCGGGGCCACGACGAGCGTCGCGATCACCGCGTAGAAGATCGTCTTGAAAAGCTCCTCCGACAGACCGAGCGTTCTCGCGGTCGTGGTTCCGGCGATCGGCGTCGACACCACCAGATAACACGCAAGCGCCAAGGGCAGCGCGGCAAGCGCATAGCACCGCACCCCCATGGCGGCCAGCACCGCCAACATCATGCCGCCGACGAACCAGCACAGGTAGTGCGGCAACCACGATCCGGCACCCACCGGCAGCAGGTCGGTCGCGTGCAACACCACCAGCCAGGCCGGGCTCACCGCGGCGAGCGCGCCCAGGCCGGTGAGCAGCAGTACGGGCCGAAAACGTCGGCGGCACAGCACCACCAACAGCAGATAGGCGAGTAGCGGCAGCACCGCGTAGAACGCGACCTCGACTGCCAGGCTCCACATCTGCGACAACCCCTGGTGCAGGTAGACCGTGAAGTAGTCGTCGCTGTAGATCTGGGTCAGGGTCAAATTGCGCACCAGACCTGCCCACGTGTGGCCGGGATTCGGCGTCACGGGGCGCAATTCGTACACGCCGTACACCACCAGCACCGTCACGACATACGCAGGCATGATGCGGCGGAAGCGATTTCGCGCGTACCGCCATACGCTCGGCTCGTCGCTGCCGTCGACAGCGGCCTGCACCCACGGGCGGAACAGCAGCAGACCCGACAGCACGAAGAAGATCGCGACGCCGATCTCCAGGCGGGCACTCATCAGGCCGACATAGCCCGCCGTCAGCAGTCCCGTGCCGTAGGCGGCGTGGGTGCCCATCACCGTCAGTGCGGCCACGGCACGTACCCCGGTCAGTGCCGCTATTCGGTCAGCGCGCGAAACCTGTTCGAGCCCGCCTTGATCTGCCTCCGCCGATGAGGTCATCGCAAGTTCCGACACTACCGGGGTCGATGACCCGGCCCGGTCTGATTTCACAGGGTTGTCGACGCGCCGCGGTCCAGTTCGACGATGCGGCCGCCCATGCCCCGGTGCTTCATGTCGTCGACGAAGTCGGACAACGGCGACGCGAAAACCCCGTAATCGTCGAAGTGCACCGGGATCACTCTCGGCAGGTTCAGCCGCTCGACCAGATCGGTGCCCTGGCGTCCGTCCATGGTGACGGTCAGGCCGAACGGCAGGTGCCTGCCGAACGGCAATCGGGTGCCGCCCAGATGCAAGACGCCGGCATCGATCGACGAGAATCGGGTCGGTATCTCGTCGAGTTCCTCGACCAGCAGGGTATCCCCCGAAATGTAGAGGCGCCGTACGGCCGTTCCGTCGGTGAACTCGAGCATGGATCCCATCACCGGCGGCAGCAGCCGGTCCACCGGAGTGGGGGCATGCCGCCCGGGCAGCGCCGTGACGGTGACCGACGAACCGCCTTTGGCAATCCGGTGGCTCTGCCACGTCGACATGCCGACGGCGTGGACGAATCCGCGGCGGGCCAGCCGTTTGGCGGCGTGCGGCGTGGTCAGGATGGGTAGCGTACGGTCGAGTCTGCGCTGCGTCACCCGGTCCCAGTGATCACCGTGCATGTGCGAGAGCACGACCGCGTCGACCGGCGGCAGCCGCTCAATCGACAGCGCGGGCTCACGCAGGCGCTTTGATACCAAGCCATATCCGAGATACGCGTGCTGGCCTTGGTGCAGGAAGTTCGGGTCGGTCAGCAAGGTGATGCCGTCGGCGGTGACGAGCGTGGTGGCATTGCCGACGAACGTGACGGTGATCTGCATGGGACCCGGCTACCCGCCGTGACGATGATTATTCGCGATTCTGTTGCGCGAAGGCCGCTCGACGTTGTTGCATCGCGGTGTGGGCGAAGAGGTCAAGCGGACCGAGTACACGCGGGCGCACCGGCAGGAGTACCGCCGCAAGGTGCAGCTGTGCCTCGACGTGTTCGAAACCATGCTCGCCCAGTCGAAATTCGAGTTCGAGCGCCCGCTGACCGGCATGGAGATCGAGTGCAACCTGGTCGACAGCCAGTACCAGCCGGCCATGTCCAACCGCGAAGTGCTCGATTCGATCGCCGATCCCGCGTACCAGAC
The DNA here is from genome assembly GCF_002101965.1 of Mycolicibacterium wolinskyi. Lineage (GTDB taxonomy): Bacteria > Actinomycetota > Actinomycetes > Mycobacteriales > Mycobacteriaceae > Mycobacterium > Mycobacterium wolinskyi. The sequence goes on along the minus strand of NZ_LQQA01000006.1, from coordinate 175,170 downwards.
CGAATTGGGCGCGTACAACATCGAATTCAACGTGCCCCCGCGGCCGCTGCCCGGCCGGGCCGCCCTTGAGCTCGAGGACGAGGTCCGCGCCAGCCTCAACGCGGCCGAGGCCAAGGCCAACGAGGACGGCGCGCACATCGTGATGGTCGGTATCCTTCCGACGCTTATGCCCGAACATCTTTCGGGCAGCTGGATGAGCGAATCGACGCGATACCAGGCGCTCAACGACTCGATCTTCACCGCCCGCGGCGAGGACATGGCGATCGACATCGCCGGGCCCGAACGGCTGAGCATCCAGGCCGCGTCGATCGCGCCGGAGTCGGCGTGCACCAGCATGCAACTGCACCTGCAGGTCTCGCCCGCCGATTTCGCCAGGAACTGGAACGCCGCCCAGGTACTTGCCGGGCCGCAGCTCGCGGTGGGCGCCAACTCGCCGTACTTCTTCGGTCACCAACTGTGGGCCGAGACGCGTATCGAGTTGTTCACGCAGGCCACCGACACCCGGCCCGACGAACTCAAGACACAGGGCGTGCGGCCAAGGGTGTGGTTCGGCGAGCGGTGGATCACTTCGATATTCGATCTGTTCGAGGAGAACGTCCGGTATTTTCCGTCGCTGCTGCCCGAGCTGTCCGACGAGGACCCAGTCGCCGAGCTCGCCGCTGGCCGCGCCCCAACGCTGTCCGAGCTGCGGCTGCACAACGGCACCATCTACCGGTGGAACCGGCCGGTGTACGACGTGGTCAACGGCCTGCCGCACCTGCGGGTCGAGAACCGGGTGCTGCCTGCCGGGCCGACGGTGATCGACATGATGGCCAATTCCGCGTTCTACTACGGGTTGCTGCGGACCTTGTCCGAAGAGGACCGGCCGCTGTGGACGAAGATGAGTTTCGCTGCGGCGCACCACAATTTCACGGCAGGCGCCCAGCACGGGATGGATGCCCGGTTGTACTGGCCCGGTCTGGGCGAGGTGACACCCGACGAGCTGATCCTGCGCCAGCTGCTGCCGCTCGCACACGACGGCCTGCGGCGCTGGGGCGTGTCCGGCGAGGTGTGCGATCGCTATCTCGGCGTGATCGAGGGCCGGGCCAAGACCGGCCAGACGGGCGCGGCCTGGCAGGTGTCCACGGTGCAGGACTTCCAGCAAAGCGGACGGTCGCGACCCGAGGCGTTGGCCGAAATGTTGCGGCTGTATGTCCAGCGGATGCACAGTAACGAGCCCGTCCACACATGGGACTGAGACGCGTACGTTGGTTGGCATGACATCACAAGACGTCTTGGACTGGGATGGCGCCTACCGGGGAGAATCCGGTTTCGAAGGCCCGCCGCCCTGGAACATCGGTGAGCCGCAGCCCGAGCTCGCGGCGCTGCACCAGGCCGGGAAGTTCCGCAGCGATGTGCTTGACGCAGGTTGCGGGCACGCCGAGCTGTCGTTGGCGCTCGCGGCCGACGGCTACACCGTCGTCGGCATGGACCTGAGCCCGACCGCGATCGCCGCGGCCAACCGCGCCGCCCAGGAACGCAACCTGAGCACCGCGAGCTTCGTCCAGGGCGACATCACCTCGTTCACCGGCTACGACGGCCGGTTCAACACGGTCATCGACTCGACGCTGTTCCACTCGCTGCCGATCGAGGGCCGCGACGGCTACCTCAGCTCGATTCACCGGGCGTCGGCACCCGGCGCCAGCTACTTCGTGCTGGTGTTCGCGAAGGGCGCGTTCCCCTCCGAGATGGAGGTCAAGCCGAACGAGGTGACCGAGGAGGAACTGCGGGCGGCGGTCTCCAAGCACTGGGAGATCGACGACATCCGGCCTGCGTTCATCCACGCCAACGCGATCGCGATCCCCGATGCGCCGTTCGATCCGCCGCCGCACGGCGTCGACGAGAAAGGCCGCATCAAGTTCCCGGCCTTCCTGCTCACCGCGCACAAGGCCGGCTAGGCATCCCGTAGGCGGCTGAACCCATCCGGGATAGCCGCCTACAAAAACTCGCGCGTCAGGCGCACGTCGCGCACCCGCTTGGGCCGGGCACTCACCACGCGTGCTGGAGGCAACGGGTCAGGCGGGGCGTGGCTTGCGGCGTGTTGTCCGGTGTCGGGGGTGTCGACCTCGACGGCATCGTTGCGATCGGACATCAGGACCTCCCGGCGTCACGGATACCACCGACGCTATGACAGCTCATCGCCGGACGACACTGGCCGAACGGGCAGTTGCAGAACCACCCGGTCAGACGACGTTCACGACCGATTGGGGCGGGCTAACCCACGCCTGACCCGAATAGCGTTGTCCAGCATGGCAGTTACCGTACTCGGGCCGGCACCGGTCGATCCGCTGGCACCGGCACCGCGGGGTGTGTGGAGCGGAAACGGGGTGCGGGTACGCCGGCGTCGTGGGCCACACCGTGACCACGCCGGCACGGTCTGCACACCACGGTTCTGCGCTCAGCGCCGCGGCAGCGCCCTGACCGTTGAACACGATCTCACCCCGGATGAACTGTCCGACGAACTCGCCATCCTGCTGACCGACGAACTCGGCGCGAGCGGAGTACTGCGCGGTCAACCCGACTTCGAGCTCGTGTTCACCGGCATCGTGCGGTCCACGGTCGACGGCGGAATGCCCGCGTGGTCACGGTTCTACCGCAACTCGCTGGCCGCGCTCGAATCCGGCCGTGCGGCATTCGCGCCGGTCCACGAGCGGGCCATGCAATTGACCGCCGGCTCACAGGTACTCGACCTCGGCTCGTGCTTCGGGTTCTTTCCGCTGCGCATGAGCCGGGCCGGATTCGAGGTGACCGCAACAGATCTCAGTGCGCCCACGATGGATCTGCTCAGCCGCGTGAGCTTCCAGTTTTGCCGGCCGGTGCACACCTTGGCCTGCGACGCCGCGCACGTGCCAGTTGCCGACGGCGCGGCCGACACCGTCACCGCCCTGCATCTACTGGAGCATCTGAGCCCGGCGGCCGGCGATGCGGTTCTCGCCGAGGCGCTACGGCTGGCCCGGCGCCGAGTGATCGTCGCGGTGCCGTTCGAAGACGAACCGCAGGCCTGCTACGGGCATGTGCGCCGATTCGATGTCGCCGAGCTGGTTCGGTTGGGTGAACGGCTTAGCCACACTCATCCGGGTGTGCGCGTCACCGTCTCCGAGCATCACGGCGGTTGGCTTGTGCTCGATCAGGCGACGAAACGGTCGAGGGCCCGCACGCCCAATTCCCCCATCGCCCCACCGGATTCATGTCCCATGCCGGGCACGATGTGAAGCTCGGCGGCCGGCCAACGCTGAGCGAGCTGCCACGCGATGTCGGGTGGACCGCTGACATCGAGCCGGCCGTGGATCAACGCCGCCGGTATGTGCGCGATCTTGTCGACGTCGCGGAGTAGTTCGCCCTCGGCCCGCCACGCGGCGTGGCGCCAATAGTGAGTGACCAAGCGCGCGAAGCACATCCGGTCCTCGGGCGCCATCTCGACGTGCCATGGTCGAGGCTCGGGACCGAGGTTGATGTGCGAGTCCTCCCATTCACACCAATCCCATGCCGCCTTGTCCCGCACGCCCGGGTCGTCGTCGGCGAGCAGGCGCGCATACGCGTCGACGAGGCTGCCGTCCCGGTCGGCCGCGGGCACGCCGTCACGAAACCGCGCCCACTCGGCCGGAAACAACCGCCCGACATCGCGCGTGATCCACCGCACCTCGCTCGGCGTCGTGGTGGTGACCGCCGTCAACTTCATCGCCGCGACGCGCTCGGGATGCCGTTCGGCGTAGGCCAACGCCAGCGTCGTACCCCACGACCAGCCGGCGACCACCCACCGACCCACGGCCAAATGTGTTCGCAGCACCTCCATGTCGGCGATCAGGTGATCGGTCGTGTTGACTGCGAGATCAACCGATGGATCGCCTGCGTGGGGTGTGCTGCGGCCGCTGCCCCGTTGGTCGAACAGCACGATGCGGTACCGCTGTGGATCGAAATACCGCCGCATGCCGGGCTTCGAACTCGACCCCGGACCACCGTGCAGTGCGACGGCCGGGAAGCCGGACGGGTTCCCGCAGGCCTCCCAGTAGATCGAGTTGCCGTCGCCGACGTCGAGCATGCCGGACTCGTAGGGTTCGATCGGCGGGTACCACTCGCGACCTTGCCCCATGCCGCCGACCGTACTAGATCGCTAGATCAACCCGCGCTTGCTGGCGGCGTAGACCGCCTCGGCCCGGCGGCTGACGTCGAGCTTGCGCATGATGTTGCTGACGTGGAATTTCGCCGTCGTCGCGGAGATGAACAGCTTCTCGCCGATCTTGATGTTGGACAACCCCGCCGCCAACAGCCGCAACACTTCGATCTCGCGGTCGGTGAGCTGCTCGCGGGGCTCGGTGCGTCCGCTCAGCGAGCGCACGACCGCGGCCGCGCTGCGGGAATCGAACGCGCTGTCGCCCGACGAGATCGCGCGGATCGCGCGCACGAGTTCGGTGGTGTCGACGTCCTTGACGACGTAGCCGCGGGCCCCGGCGTGCACGGCCCGTACCACGAGATCCTCGTCGAGGAACGTCGTCAGCACCAGCAGCCCGACCTCGGGGTGCGCGGCAGACAGCTTGGTGCACAACGACAAACCTTCGAAGTCCGATCCGGCGGACAGTTTGAGGTCGAGCAGCACGACGTCGGGTTTGACGGCCGCCACCATCGCCTCGGCCTCGGGTTCGCTCGATGCCTCGCCGACCACGATCAGGTCCTGTTCGCGTTCCAGCAGTGAACGCAGGCCCTGCCGCAGGATGGCGTGGTCGTCGACGAGTGCCAATCGAATCACGTCAGTGCCTCCTGGGTATCGTCGCGACCACGCGGACCCCGCCGATCCGGGACCGCTGCACCGCGAACGTGCCGCCGTGTTCCCGGCAGCGGGCGAGCATGTTGGCCAGGCCGCGGTGGTGGCCGTCGACATCGGTCGCGTCGGCAAGCCGCAGCATCAGGCGCAGCTTGTCCGGATCGCCGGTGCCGTCGTCGGAGATCGACAGTGTCACCAGGTCTTGCCGGTAGCGCAGCCGGACGATCGCGCGAGTTGCGTTGCCGTGCATGGCCGTATTGAACAGGGCCTCGCCCGCCACACGCAGGAGTGCGTGCTCGACCTCGCTGGGCAGTTCGGCAACCGCGCCCTCGACGCGCAGCGTCACGCGCAGATCCTCGGGCATGTGCACGGTCGCGAGCTGTTCGAGCAGTTCGGGCAGCGTGGAGCGGCTGGCGTCTTCGGGATGGTTGAGCGCGTAGATCGCCGACCGCAGCTGCTCGGTCGCCGACCGGGTCAGGGTCTTGGCCATGTCCAGTCGATCGACGAGATCGCCTGCGCCCAGCGACATGACCTCGCTGCGGCACACCTCGATCTGCATGCCTGCCGACAGCACGGTCTGGGTCACGCTGTCGTGCAGTTCGCGCGCGATGCGGTGGCGTTCGTTGTCGAGCACCTGATGCCGTTGCGCCGCACCGAGTTCACGCTGGGTGGCCAGCAGCTCGGCGTTGCGGGCCTCCGACTGCGCGAGCAGGGTCTGTGAACGCTGGAACAGTTCGCAGTTGTGCAGCGCGACGGCGGTCTGGCTCGACAGGATGCGCATCACGGTCTCGTCGGTGCCGTCGAGGGTGCGATGGCTGGGCGTCCATGCCGCGAACGCGCCGATCACGCCGCCGTCGAGTTCGATCGGCACATGCGCGTGATGTGGTTCGATGACCGGAAGCCGGAACTGGGCCAGCTGGCCACGCAGAATATCGTTGAGCCGATTGAGCACCGCGTCGGGCAGGTGCGGCACCGGATGCTTTGCGCCGGAAAGCCCTTCGAATGAGTAGGCATGGCCATCTGCGTCGAGGATCAGGTGGCGCGGCCGGGCTTCGGGCAGGGCGCCGTCGGCGAGGGCGAGCAGCACCCAGTCGGCACCGAGATGGGTGCGGGCCGCCTCGGCGACCGCACGCACGAGTTTCTCGGGACCGTTGACGGTCTGCACGAGGGCGCGCGATATCGCTTCGAGCGCGGCGATGACCCGTTCGGTGCGCTGCGCGGCGACCCGGAACTCGGGATAGAACGTGGGCTTGCCGGACCGAACCCCGGTGAGTCGCTCCAGATCCGGTGCCCTCATAGCGCGGCCCGGAACAGCGCACGCAACTGGGCCTCGTCGGCCGGGCGAGGATTGGTGGTGATGCACGCGTCGGCCATGGCGTTGCGCGCCAGCACCGGCACGTCCTCGTCACGCACACCCAGATCGGCGAGCCCGCGCGGCACCCCGACCTGCCGCGCGAGCTCTTGGAGTCGATCCGCCAGCGCCAGCGCGGATTCCAGCTCGGGTGCGCGTTTGTCGGCGATTCCGAGACAGGATGCGATGGTCGCGAACGGCGCCGGGTCGGCCTCGGCGTTGAACCGCACCACATGCGGCAGCAGCACCCCGTTGATGACGCCGTGCGGCAGGTCGAGCAATCCACCGACCTGATGGCTCATCGCATGCGCGGCACCGAGGATGGCGTTGGTGAAGGCGAGACCTGCTTCCAGCGCGGCCTGCGCCATCAGCACGCGGGCAGGCATCGCCTGTGGGCGCTCGATGGTGGTCACGAGGTTTTCGGTCACCATGACCACCGAGCGCAGTGCGTGATGGTCGGTGAGCTGGTTGTGCCCGAGCGAGACGAATGCCTCGATGCCGTGCGTCAGGGCGTCCAAACCGGTTGCGGCGTTGAGCCATTCGGGCATGGTCGTGAGCAGCCGGGGATCGATGACGGTGATGTCGGGCACCAGCGCGCGGCCCAGGATCGTGATCTTGGTGTTGCGCGTGGTGTCGGTGACGATGCAGAACTGCGAGACGTCGGCCCCGGTGCCCGACGTGGATGGCAGCACCACGAGCGGCGGGATCGGCATGGTGGCCTTGTCCACGCCGGCGTAGTCGAGGATGTCGCCGCCGTTGGCCGACAGGATCGCGATGCCCTTGGCCGCGTCGATCACCGACCCGCCGCCGAGCGCGATCAGGACGTCGCAGCCGTGCGACCGGTAGAACTCGTGCCCGGCGGTGATCTCGTGATCCTTGGGGTTCGGGGTCAGCCCGCTCCATACATGCGCCGTCACGCACTGCGCGCGCAGGTGCCCGACGAGTTCGTCGACCCAGCCGGCCTCGATGAGCCCGGGATCGGTGACGAGCAGCGGCCGCAGCCCGCCGAGGCGCACTGCGGCGTGCGCGGCTTCGGCCATCGAGTCGATACCGAACACGATCTCCGGCGCGTGAAATTTCAACAGCCGGGTCGGCACGCCCGACCTACCCACGGGCACCGTCATCGGCGCGATCTCTGCCTGCGCTATCACGTCGCGCACTCCCTGCTGTGTGATCCACGTAACACGACCACCCTACGTGGACCGGCAGGCACAACCAATGTGCAGGTGGACAGGTGCGTACCTACCCGATCGGGTAGGTAGTGCGGTCAGGACAGGCCGTGCGCGAGCTGCCCGGCGCGCGCCGTGAGCTGCTCGGCATCGCGCGCAACCACGACCTTGTCGCAGACTTGCGCGTACTCGGGCATCGCGCAGGTCGCCTGGTGCCAATACCGGGTCGGCTCGGGTGTCACCCACGCCACCCGGTGTACGCGGCGGCGCAGCGCCCGCAGCCGCTCGACGCCGGACGGCAGCCCGCCGCTGCGGCCGTCGCCGACCACCAGCACCGCGGTCCGGGAATCCAGCGCGTCGGCCTGCCCGGCGAGCATCTCGTCGAACACCTGCCCGTAGTCGCTGCTGGCCTCCAGGTCGAGCTGCGCCTCGGCGAGTACCGCGGCCAGCGCGTCGTCGCCGCCGGCGCGCAGCAGGATCTCGGTGACGTCGACGGGACGGTCGACGAATGCCATCACCCGGCAGCGGTGCGCCCGCCGGTGCATCGCCTGCGCGAGCCGCAGTGTGAACGCGGTGACCGGCCGCACCGACAGCGACACGTCGGCGATGACGAGCAACCGGATGCGGTCCGGCAGCGGCGTGCGCATCACCAGGTGGAACGGGACGCCATCGGTGCGCAGGCTCGCCCGCGTCGTGCGGCGCATGTCGAGCCGGCCCCGCCCGCGCTCGCGGGGCCGCGGTCGCGGCGCACCCCGCATCCGGCGCAACACCTCGTGGCAGGCCAGGTCGATGTCGGCGGCGAGCCCCACGTCGGCAGGCCCGTCGGGACCCTCGGGCTCGGCTGCCAGCCCACAGCGGTCGGCCAGCGCAGCGACGAACCCCTCGACCGCCTGGCTGAGCTGGCTCAGCTGTTCGGCCGTCAACGGTTGATCGCCGGCGTCCTCGCCATAGGTTCGGGTGGGATCGTAGGCGTCCAGCCACGCCAGGATCGATTCCGGATCGTCCCAGTGCAGGCCACCGGCGACGACGGGTGCCACCGAGTCGGCGAGGTCGCCTGCCATGCTCGACGCCGCCCGGTCCACCTCGACGGTATAGCGCACACCCCTTCTGCCGCTGTCGGTTTCGGCCGACACGGTCAGCTGGTTGTCGGCGCCCGTCACACTGAAATCGTCGTCGTCCTTGTGCGGGTTGAAACCCTTGTCGGCCTCCGGGGTGTCGAAGTGATCACCGACCTCGGCGGCGCGTTCGTTGTATTCGGCGTAGCGCCCGATCTCTTGGTTCTCGTCGATCTCGAGCTGGTCGGGCAGGCCCGAGCCGGTGTGCGCACGGCTCGGGTCCACCCCCGGCTCGTGATGTGCCACGTCCACGGCGCCGAACATCGCGTCGAAGGCGCGGTCGAATCCGCGTTGTTCGCGACCGTATTTCGCGCAGGTGGCACGCAACGCGGCCCGCAGGGCCGTCAGATCCCTGGCGCCGAGCAGGCCCAGGACCCGACGCACCTCGATCACCTCGGCGGGCGATGTCGCCACACCGGCCCGACGCAGCAACTGACCGAATGCCGCCGCGGCGATGTCGAGGATCTGAGACGGTGTCACTTTCGGCCGCCGCGTCCGCGGAACGCCGCGGTGGTGGTGTTGGCCGGCCGCGACGCCACGGTGACTCGCTCGTGCACTTCGGTTGCGACAGTGGGTGTTTGCGTGAGGTGACGCAGCGCGATGTCGCGGTCGCTCGTGAACTTCACCAACGTCGACAGCAGCAGGTCCTGCGACACGTCCCCGCCGAGCAGCGCAGCCGCGCGTGCCCCGTCGATCACCTCGGAGATCGACGGGCTCTTGCGCAGCGGAAGCTCACGCAGGGTTCGCGCGAGTTCGACCACGTCGGCCACCACCGCGGGTTCGACGTGCGGCGCCCGGACGCCCACGATGTCGCGTTCCCGTTGCGGCGTAGGGAAGTCGAGATGAAAGTGCAGACAACGACGCTTGAGCGCGGCCGACAACTCGCGAGTGTCGTTGGAGGTCAACACGACCCACGGCACCGTGCGGGCCACGAACGTCCCGATCTCGGGGATCGTGATCTGCCGCTCGGCCAGCACCTCCAGTAGCAACGCTTCCATGGCTTCCTCGGTGCGGTCGACCTCGTCGATCAGTAGCACGACGGGCTGCTCGGACAGCACCGATTCCAGTAGCGGACGCACCGACAGGAAGTCCTCGGTGTAGAGGTTCCCGGCGATCTCGTCAATGGCGCTGGCGTCAGCGGCGATTCGATCCCGCAACATCTGCACGTGCAGCAGCTGTTTGGCGTAATCCCATTCGTAGAGCACGCGGTTGTCGTCGAGTCCCTCATAGCACTGCAGCCGGACCAACTTACGGCCGCCCGCCGCGGCGAGCGCCTTCGCCAGTTCGGTCTTGCCGACACCCGCAGGGCCTTCCAGCAACAGCGGCCGGTCGAGTGCGGTCGCGAGATGCACCACGGTGGCGAGGTCGGTGTCGGCGATGTAGTCGTGCTCGCGGAGGGCGTCGGCGAGTTCGGCGGCGCTGTCGAACGAGACCGGCTCGTCGTGCATGGGAATGGTCACGGTGGTCACGGCTGCCTCCAGGGGGTGGGGCAGAGCAGGGGCGTGCTCGGATGGGGGCGACAGCTCCGCCCCTGCTCTGCCACCGGGTCAGTAGGACTCGTTGATCGCGTGGCCGACGACGGGGATCATCGACTCGACGGTGACCTCACGGGGATTGCCCGGCGTGCACCAGTCGTCCTGGATGTGTTCGGAGATCGCGAGGACCGTCTTGTCGTCGCCCTTGATCACCTCACCCCGGCCCGCGTACTTTCCGGTGTTCATCCGGTTCTTGTCGTACGAGTCGGTGCGAATCTGGCTGAAGTTGTCAGGGATTCCGACGTCCTGTGACAGCCGGATGGCGGCTTCCACCGCGGCGTCGGCGGCCTGCACGGTGGTCATGTTGCGGGTGTCGACGCCCATGGCCGTGGCCAGCTGCGCATAGCGCTCGTAACGCGACGGCAGGTTGTACTCCCACACGCGGGGCAGCGCGATCGCGTTGTTGAGGCCGTGGTGGCTGTCGAAGAATGCGCTGACGGCGTGGCTGATCGAGTGCACGATGCCAAGCCCACCGGAGTTGAACGCCTGGCCGGCGATGTACTGCGCGTTCATCATGCCTTCGCGGGCCTTGAGATTGCGCGGTTCGAACACCGCCTCGCGCAGGTGCTTGGCGACGAGTTCGACCGAGTACAAGGCGTTTCCGAGCGACGGCGCGAAGTCCAGCCGCGACACGAACGGCTCACTGCCGTGCGCGAGGACATCGAAACCGCAGTATGCGGTGAAGTGCTGGGGGCAGCTGTAGTACAGCAGCGGGTCATCGATCGCGAGGGTGACGATCGTCGCCTCGTCGAATCCGACCCACTTGTGCGGGTGGTCCATGTCGGAGGTGTCGGTGATGACGTAGGCCCACGAGGTCTCCGAACCCGTTCCGGCCGTGGTGGATACCGCGATGTGGGGCGGGTTCTGCTTGTTGGTGGACTTCGCGAAACCTTCGAACTCGTTGATGTTGCGGCCGTCGTGGGCGATCACCACGCGGGCGCCCTTCGCGGCGTCATGGCTCGAGCCTCCGCCGATCGAGATGATGCTGTCGCAGCGCTCCTGCTGGTAGAGCGCGGCGGCTTCCATGACGTTGTAGTCCTTGGGGTTGGACTCCACCTTGTCGTAGAGCACGACCTCGACGCCCTGGTACTCGATCTTGCCGGTGAGTTCCTCGATGATGCCCGAGCCCCGCAGGCCCGTGGTCATCAGCAGCGTGCGCTTGAAGCCCAGGTTCTTGGCCTCCACGCCGATGATGTCGTGTGCGCCGACGCCGAGCAGCGCACGCGGGAACGGATGGAACTCCTTGATCGGAAAGTCCCAAATCTGGTTCAGCTCAATGGCCATTGGATACTCCTTCTGTCGTGTGACACCACCGTGAACGTTGGTGTGGCGCGTCACAACGATTCGAAGTCGTTACCCGCCGACCGGCATGCCAGAACTGTCCGATCGGGTAGGTCGCGGCCCACTCGTAACGGTGAGTCGCCGTGTGTGGCCGTTCGGCCTAGATCATCCCGGGCATACCAGGTATCCCACCGACTGGTGGCGGTGGCGAAGGTATGCCATACGGGCCGCCGGCACACCGGGTCGGCCGGCATCCTCGACAACCTGCAGCCATAGGCCGCCCGCATTCGTCCGGTTCAGTCGTTGATGCGCGTCGGTGGGTCGGCGAAAGCAAAATCAAACGGATACTGGTGGCCGGGACCCATCACATCGCATCGTTTAACCGGCACCAGGTGGGAGCTGAGGCCACTGGGCACGTACTGGAAAACTCCCACACAACGTTCCCACGTGCCGTCGGGCTGAATGGGCCCGTCGCACTTGCTGATAACAGGTCCGCCGTAGAGGCAGCCCGCGCTCGCCGGCGGCGCTGTGGCAGTCAACCCTCCGGCAAGCAGCACGACAGCCAGTCCTCCGATGATGCAGAGCTTCATGGGGCTCTCCCGTCACATCGCCGCCCGGCTCTTGGCTGGTAAGTACCGTCGGCAACACTGCGAACAACCGTTGACGTTACCGCTTGCGCACGTGGTTTGTGCGCGCAGTTCAGAAACCGAAGTCACTCAGGCCGGGGTGGTCGTCAGGTCGTCGGCCCAGCGGCCAGAAGAACTTACGGTCGTCCTCGGCAATCGGCGCGGTGTTGATCGACGCGTGGCGCGTGTGCATGAGCCCGTGCTCATCGAACTCCCAGTTCTCGTTTCCGTATGACCGGTACCAATTGCCCGCGTCGTCATGGTTCTCGTAGGCGAACCGGACGGCGATGCGGTTGCCGTCATACGCCCACAGTTCCTTAATCAGCCGGTAGTCGAGTTCGGTGTTCCACTTGCGGGTCAGCAGAGCGACGATTTCGTCTCGGCCCGTCGCGAACTCCGCGCGGTTGCGCCAGCGCGAGCCGACGGTGTACCCGAGTGACACCCGCAGCGGGTCCCGCGTGTTCCATGCGTCTTCGGCCAATCTGACCTTCTCTATTGCACTTTCACGGGTAAACGGTGGCAACGGCGGCCTGGCGGATTCCGACATTCGACTTCGCTCCCTTCAACGGAGAACGATCGTTCTCCTTTATCTGCTACCGTAGAGAACGTTGGTTCTCCGCGCAAGGAGCGAAGGGTGTTGGATCAGGAAACGGCCCAGGAGCGGGCTCTCGAAGCAGCCGAACAGCTCTTCTACAGGCGCGGCATCCAAGCGGTCGGCATGGATGCCGTGCGCACCGCATCCGGGATATCCCTCAAGCGCCTGTATCAACTGTTCCCGTCGAAAGAGGAACTGGTTCTGGAGTTTCTGCGGCAGCGCGATTCGCGATGGCAGCGCGCGCTCGTCGACCATGTCGAAGCCCAGACGCCGGCCGAGCGAGTCACCGCGGTGTTCGACTGGCTCTACAACTGGTTCTCCGAACCCGACTATCGCGGGTGTGCCTTCATCAATTCGTTCGGCGAACTCGGCGGCGTCTCACCCGCGGTCGCCGAACAGGCACGCCACCACAAGCGCGTCTTCCATGACTACCTCGCCGCCCTCGTCGAAGCCGCCGGCCGACCACGCGCTCTCGGCGGTCAGCTCGCGCTACTCGCCGAGGGCGCGATCACCACAGCCGCGATCTTCGGTACGCCCGAGCCCGCACACCAAGCACGGGAAGCCGCGCAGGTCTTGATGCGGGCGTGATCGCGCGTCAGTGTCCGTTAGGCCCTTCGCCCAGCGCCGTCGCGAAATGCTCCAAGTCGTCGAGTGTCGTGTCGATGTGCGGCGAGATCCGCAGCACCGGCTTGGTCATCTCGAACGGCGCACGCATCACCTCGCAGGCCGTGGTGACGATGCCGCGTTCGGCGATCAGCCAGGCCCGGACCGTGGTGGGATCGGCACCGTCGGTCGGTTCCAAGGTGGTGATCGCGGTGGGCTCGTCGACGGGTTCGATGACGCGCCAACCGGATACATCGGCCAGGACCGTGCGGGCAGTGCGGCCCACCTCCGCGAGCCGGGCCCGCACGAGGTCCGGCCCGGCCGCCAAGTGCTCGCCGATGGCCACCGAGAACCCGATCCGGGCCGCCGCATTGTGTTCGCCGTGCTCGAAGCTCTGCAGCAGGTTCACCGGCACATCCCAGTCCACCGGGGGAAGCTGTCGTTGCAGCCGTTCGGCGAGTTGCGGCCGCACAGCCAGGACTCCGACACCGCGCGGCCCCGACAACCACTTGCGGGACGACGAATACAGCGCATCGGCGCCGACATTGCAGTCCAGATGCCCGAGCGCCTGCGCGGCGTCGACCACGATCGGGATGCCTTCGGCGCGGCAGGCCGCGACGAACTCGGCGACCGGCTGCGCAACACCCCGATGGCTCGCCAGCGCTGTGAAATGCACGAGCGCCGGGGGATTCGCCACTAACTCACGTATGGCCTCGTCGACAACCACCCGGCCGTCGCCATCTACCGGCAGTGCCCGCACCTCAAACCCGTTGGCCGCCATGACCGCAAGGTTGGGCCCGAATTCGCCGGGCAGACACGCCAGTGTCCGCTCCCCCGGCCAGCTCGCGAGCAACAGACCCAACGTATGGTTGGAGCCGGTCGTGTAGACGACATCCGACGCATCGAACCCGGTGAGCGCCGCGACCGCGGCCCGCCCGGCGTCGAGTACGGGGGCGGCGGCTTCGAGCGCGACGTATCCGCCCACCTCGGCTTCGTGGCGGGCATGCGCGGTGGCGGCGTCGATCACCGCGAAGCTCTGCCGCGAGCACGCGCCGCTATCCAGATGCAGGCCGGCGACTTTCGGGCGGGCATCCCGCCACTGCTGCGCGAGACTCATTTCACCGCCAGCGACAAGCCGAAATCGCCTGCCGAATCGGTCCACCAATGAGTCTGCCGCAGACCGGCTTTCGCGAGCTCGGCGGCGACACCATCCGGCCGAAACTTGCACGACACCTCGGTGAGCATCTCCTCACCGGCGGCATAGGCAACGTCGAGATCCAACGCCGCGATCCGGACCTGCTGCGGGGTGCGCGCGCGCAACCACATCTCGGTCCGCTCCTCGACGCTGTTCCACTTCGCGACATGGTCGAAGGCGTCCAGGTCGAAATCGGCGTCGAGCTCGCGGTTCACGACGGCCAGCACATTGCGGTTGAACGCGGCCGTGACACCCGCGCTGTCGTCATAGGCCCGCACGAGCCGCTCGGATTCCTTCACCAGATCGGTGCCGAGCAGCAGGCTGTCGTCGGGTTGAAGCGTGTCGGCGAGGGCGCTCAAAAAATCCATCCGCGGGCCGGGTGTCAGGTTCCCGATCGTCGAGCCGAGGAACACGACCAGCCGCCGCCCGACGCGCGGGATCTTGCCGAGGTGTTCTTCGAAATCACCGCACACCGCATCGATCTCGATGCCCGGATACTCGCGGCCGATCGCGTCACCGGCGGCGCGCAGCACCCCGGCGTCGACGTCGAACGGGATGAAGCGGCGCAACGACCCACCCGCACGCATGGCGTCGAGCAGCATTCGTGTCTTCTCCGAGGTCCCGCTGCCGAGCTCGACGAGAGTGTCGGCTCCGGCCGCGGCCGTGATCTCGGCGGACCGCTCCCGCAGGATCTGCGCCTCGGTGCGGGTCGGGTAGTACTCGGGCAGCCGAGTGATCTGATCGAACAGATCACTGCCCACCGAGTCGTAGAACCATTTTGGCGGAAGGGTTTTCGGGGTCTGCGTAAGTCCATCGCGCACATCGCGGCGCAACGCGGCGGCCGCGGAATCGGCCGCGAGGTAGTTCGACAGCGAGAGCGTCATGCCGGTCCTTTCAGAGGTGTCAGCTCGACGTGAGAGTCCTGCACATGGACGAGATGGCGGTCTGGGATGTCCTGCCAGCCGGGATCGTCGTCGTAGGGTTCGCTCGCCAGCACCACGCCGTCAGAACAGCGCAGCAGCGACAGGGTGTCACCCCAGGTCGTGGCGAGCATACGAGATCCGTTGGCGGCCAATATGTTCAGCCGGGCATTCGGGTCACGACCACCGACCTCGACGATCGTGTCGCCCAGCGCGTCGAGGCCGCGTTCGAAGATCAGCGCCGCGAGCACCGCGCTGTCGACCGCGGATTCGGCACGCGCCGTGAGCGGCAGAACCGCACGGTCGACGAGGCCGTTGTGCGACAGCAGCCACTGGCCGTCGCTGAACGGAGCCGACGCCGACGGTTCGATCGGCATGCCGATGGTCGCCGACCGCACCGCGGCCACGATGCAGCCACTGCGCAGCGCGGGCGCGACCGACGCGAACGAGGCATCGCCCCACAGCGGTTTGTCGCTGCGCCAGCGCGCGGGCGTCGGCAGATCAGGCGAGAAAAAGCCCGCACCCCAACCGTCGGCGTTCATCAGGCCATGCTTCTGGCGCCGTGGCGCATAGGACTGCACCAGGAGCGCCTGCGGCGGTTCGAGCACGAGTGAGGCCACCGACCGGGGTTCGCCGAGCCAGCCCATGTGCCGGCACATTACGAGGCGTCCCAGGCCAGCCGGACACCCGAGAAGATCTGCCGCCGGACCGGATGGTCCCAGTTGCGGAAGCTGGGCCGCAGAATGCTGGGCGCGACCGCCCACGAACCGCCACGCAGGACCTTGTAATCGCCGTCGAAGAACGGCTCGGTGTAGCGGTCGTACACCATCGGCGTGAAGCCGGGCCACGGACGTAACGGCGAGCTCGTCCATTCCCAGACGTCGCCGAGCATCTGCTCGACACCGTAGGCCGACGCGCCGTTCGGATACGCCCCGACGGGTGCGGGCCGGAGCGCATCGCCGCCGAGGTTGACCAGCATCTCGGTCGGCTCCGAAGCGCCCCAAGGGAATCGGCGCCGGCTGCTGGCGACGGGATCCCACGCGCAGGCCTTCTCCCATTCGATCTCGGTCGGCAGTCGGGCTCCCGCCCAAGCCGCGTAGGCCTCGGCTTCGAAGTACGTTACGTGCTGGACGGGTTCGTCGGGCGGGATCGCTTCGGTGTGGCCGAACCGGGTGCGGGTGCCATCGGCGTTCCAGAACTGCGGCGCCGTCAGGCCCGCATCCTGCCGATGGGACCAGCCGCGTTCGGACCACCACCGCGGTTGGTCGTATCCGCCGTCGGCGATGAACTCACGCCATTCCGCGTTGGTCACCGGGACGCGGCCGATGCGGAACGACGCCACGTCGACGACGTGCGGCGGCCGTTCGTTGTCGAGCGAATGCGGTTCGGTGAGCTCGTCCACCCCGAGCACGAACGGTCCGCCCGGTATCAGCACCGAGGTGCCTGCGAGCCCGGACCGCCCGGCGGGCAGGGCCGCTCCGGCGTCGAGTATCGCCGGGCCTTCGCGGAGGTTCAGCGCCTGCAGCATGGTTTCGTCGTGCTGGTTCTCGTGGCTGATCACGAGCCCGAAGTTGAACCCGGGATCCTCGTCGTGCAGCGCGTCGAGCGCGTCGAGCGCCTTGGACCGCACGGTGGCGCAGTAGGCCCGTGCATCGGCGGGCGGCAGCAGCGGCAGGTCGACTCGGCTCGCGCGCGAATGCACGAACGCGTCATACAGCCGGTCGACCTCGGGCGCCAGCATCCCGGGCCGGTTCGGGTTGCCGTCGCGCAGAAGCCACAGTTCTTCCTGCTGGCCGATATGGGCCAGATCCCACACCAGCGGACTCATCAGCGGGTTGTATTGGCGGTGCAGTTCTGCGTCGTCGAAGTCGACGAGGCGCAGAGTTCGCTCCCGGGCTCTCGTGAGCTCTCGGGCCAGCATCTCGCGTGTGGTCAAAGCTCACCTTTCGCCAGTTGGCTCACCGCGGCGGCGATCCCGTGTTGCACTGCCTGATCGGCGAAGTCGTCGGCCGGGCACCGTCCCTGTTCGACCGAACGCACCAAATGCCGCATCGATTCCTCAAGTTCGGCCGGTGCCCGCTCGGCCGCGGCCTGTACGCACGTCAGCGCGGCGGCATGCAGGTGGCGATCGGCCAGCCCGGCCTGCGCGGCGCGATCCCACGCGGTGGCGACCGATTCGGTGGCCTGTGCCGCGATCTCCGCGGCGTCCGGATCATCGAGCAGCGTGGTGAGGGTGAACACCGCCGCGGGCCACAGCGCGTCGGACACGCTGTCGAGATAGCGGATCTCCAACCATCGACGCGGCCGCACGGGCGGGAACAACGTCGTGAGGTGGTAGTCGAGGTCGGCTTCGGTGGGCCGACGGCCACCCAGGACGGCCCGGCCGTCGGCCCAGTCGGCGAACGGCACCCAGTTCGTCACCGGAACCGCATCGGGCGAATTCACCAGCATCACGGGCGCCCGCATCGCATAGCGTGCCCAATCGCTGGCCGGATCATCACCGTCCACGCCGAGGATCGGCCCGCACCGGGCGGAATCCAGCTGGCCCCACACCCGCTGGCGCGTCGAACTCCAGCCGGTGAACTGACCGCCCAAAACCGGCGAATTCGCCGTGATGGCAATCATCATCGGCCCGAGCGCATGCGCGAGCCGCACGCGATCGGCCCAGCCGTCGCGCGGTCCGGCATCTAGATTGACCTGGACCGAAGCCGTCGACGTCATCATCGCGGCACCCGGTTCGGACGATCCGCTGGCCGTGAAGAACTGCTCCATGGCCTGATAGCGCTGCCCGGGGTTGACGCGCTGCGTCGGCCGCAACGGATCGGTGCCGAGCAGCACGAGCCCCAGACCTTCGCGCGCGAACGCCGCGCGCAGCACGGCCCGGTCGGCCAGCAGCGCGCCGATGGCTGCCATCGGGCCGTCGAACGGCGGACCGGACAGTTCGACGGCGCCGCCCGGCTCGACCGTGATCCGGCTACCGCCCGGCAGTGGCGGCACGGTCGCGATCACCGCCGAAAGCTCATCCCAGCCCGGACGCCGCATCGGATCAGCGAGGTCATAACAGTGCGCCTCGATCTCAAGACCGACCCGCCCGGTCGGCCCGTCCTGCAGGCAACCGGCGCCGACATGTGCTGCGGCCTGCTCTGCGCTGGTGAACTCCTTGGGTGGTAGGCGGCCTGGGTCAACTCTGATGGGTACGGCCATGGCAACACCCCTCCCGGTCCTCACCGGTGTCGGACCGTCTGGTGTCCTCTATCTTCCAGATGGCACCGACAAGTCGCGACCCTGTTATTGCCCGAGCGTGTTCTGCATCGCGCCGGCCAGCACGTTGACGGCGGGGCCGCCGTTGCCGGACTGACACACTTTGGCCTGTAGCAGAACATTTTCGCGCTTGCGCGTGGTCGTGAAGCAGCGGCGGTCGGTGCCGGCCTCCTGTTTGACCCAGTCGGCATCGGTCGCCGAGGCCGGGCCACCGGTGAACGTCCACACCTCGTTGACGAAGTTGTCCAGATGCATCGCCGTCGTCTGACCCGAGCAGCCCACTGTCCGGTCGACGACACGGTGGAACGCCCGGTCGGCCGCGTCGGGGTTCGCGAAGACTCCGACGGCCTGCTTGACGAGGTGGGTGTCGTCGCCCGCGGCGGTCTGGGTCGTCGCGCCGTTGAACGACGCCAGATCCGGATCGTTGTACACCTCGGGCAGCCCGATGTCGGCCCAGTTGTTGCACACCGGGTTGTCCACCGAGAACCCCTGGAACGGTTCGGTGAACTCGGCTTCCCATCGCATCGGGGCGCCGACGATGTTGCTCACCGAACCCTTCGGCATGACGGCGTAGGACACCACACCCGGATCGGACGGACGTGCACCCGCAGGTGCCGCCAAGGCCAACGCGAGACCGGCCACCCCGAGACCCACAGTCACGGCACGCATGGGCTCGATCATGCCAGTCAGTACACGGTGCGGGTGCAATAGGTCCGGGCGGGCGACGGGTACGGCCACGCGAATTGTCCGGCCGCCGTTGGGCATGCGGCCTGGTCACGGACATCGAGCCGCTGCGTCACCTGCACCAGGACGCCCTGACCGCGATCCGAGCAGTCGGCCAGTTCGACGACGCCGGCAGGCAGCCCGAGCTCGTAGCAGTGATCTGCGACGAGGTTGGGCACAAGGCACAGCCGGGCGGTCGACGGATCGGCGTACTCGGCGGGCAGATGCTGGTATTCGCTGCTCGGGCAGGCCCCGCTGCCGTCGGCGATCGCGCCGACCGTGTAGCTGGGATCGGCGCTGCAGTCGACCTCGGCGGCGCGGACCACCTCGGGCGCCTGTGGCGTGCCCGCGGGCACGCTCACGCAATCTCCGACGGCAAAGACCAGCACCGCGCCGCGTTGCGGTTCGGAGCCGCGCACGCCGCAGCCGCTGGCGACAAGCAGGACCGCCAGCAGCGCAACTAGAACCCGACCGCGCGTCATGGTTAGCGAGAATCTCACGATTCCGGCCGCCGTGCCCAGGGCTTCGGACGAATAGCAGACCAATAGCAGAAGCCCCGGCCACCGAGGGGTCGTGGCCGGGGCGTCCTGCGGGCTGCAGATGTGGTCTAGACGGTGCTGCTGTTCGCCTGGCAGTCGGCGCAGACTCCCCAGAAGACCACCTCGGCCTCATCGACCGTGAAGCCGGCGAGGTCGGAGGGTTCCAGGCACGGGGTCTCCCCCACTGCGCAATCGACGTCCGCCACCCGGCCGCAGACCCGGCACACCAGGTGGTGGTGGTTGTCGCCCGTTCGGGTCTCGTACCGAGCGGACGAACCGGCAGGCTCTATCCGCCGGACGAGACCTGCGTTGACGCAGGCCCGAAGCACGTCGTACACGGCCTGCGTGGACACCGATCCCAGGTTCTGGCGAACTCGCCCGGCCACATCGTCTGCAGTCGAATGCGGCTCGGCGGCGAGCGCCTCCAGCACCGCGACCCGCGGCGCAGTGACCCGCAACCCGACGGCCCGTAACAGGGCCTTCGGGTCGTGGTCATGCACCGTGGTCACGAATCCAGTATGCGCGCATTTTCTGGAATCGGTCAAAAAGAGCGGCTGTGATTATGGTCGCGCCGGTGCCGTGGGCGTCGGCGCCTCCGGACGGTCCGGCGGTGACGGCGGACGGAACTCCGGTCCACCGCCCGGCCCGAACGGCGGCATCATGCGCTCGGCCGGAGCCATCATCGGCGGCGGTCCGCCGCGGTGGAACATCATGACGCCGTGCCGATCGCCGTGACCGCCGCGGTGGTGGTCACCACCACCGGAATGGGCGCCGAGGACGAACCCGGTCCCGAAGATGACGGCGACGATGAAGACGACGCCCGCAACGATGCCGACCCATGCGGCGGCTTGGACGACACGGCTTTGGCGGCGCTCGGGCACCACCGGCGCGACGGGCGTTTGCGCAACGGGTTCAGAGGTCACGACCGGACCGGTCGCGGGCTCGGACGTGGCTGGTATTTCTGTCATGTCACGAGCATGCGAGCGCTGTTCAGGTGCCGATCAAGAATCAGCTATGAATCAGCTGTGAAAGGCCGGTAGCGGCCTCCCGCTGCGGTACGGAAACGCAGCGCCTCCAGCGCGCGCCCGGACCGCGGTGCCCCTCCGCCCGCCTATGCGCGACAACAGGTGCCCGGGACCCGGCGTCACTCCCAGGGTTTGATCGGGTTCACGATGTACTGCAGCACGCGGTACGGCGTTCCGCCGCGCGGCGTGGTGTTCCACTGGCTGACGAACACGCGGACCTCATCCAGGGTCGAGCCGGGCGAGATGTAGCCGCCGTACGGTTGGGCCAGTCGGTTGACCTCGGGTGGTGGCAGCGCCTCGGCCGGCTCGGGCCACTCGCTCGCGACCACGACAGTCGTCACCGGCGCGGTCCCGAGCCCGGTCGGATCGTCGGCGACCCGCATCTCCATGTTTCCCGTGCTGGCGTTGAAGTACGAGAGCACCGACTTGCCGTCGATCTGCCGGATGCTCATCTCCCCCACCCGATCGGCCCACAGTGCGGTCGGCGGCTTACCCCAGCCGCCTCCTGGCGCCGCGGACCAACCCTGCCAGGCCGCCCGGTCGGTGAATGCCTGTGGAGTGGCCCGGTACAGAAACACCGGACCGCTCCGGTCGAAGTTGTTGGCGACGATGTAGACCCACCCGCGCGGCGAATCGGGCGTGGGAATCGGGTCGTAGTAGCCGCTGATCTGGGATTGCGCACCGCCCAGATACGACGCGTCGCGCGCCGAACCGGCAATCGTCGGCCAATTACCTTGCGCCGCGTCGGCTTTCACCAATCGGGAAGTCTGCGGCACCAGGTTTCGCGTGGTGGTCACCATCATGTAGTTCTCGCGGTTGATGGCCACGACACCCGCGGGCAGCTGGGATCCACCCGGTGGCGTCGCATCGGCGAGCAGCGGTTTGTCGACCCCGCTGACGCCGTCGTAGCGGACCCCGGCCGGATCGTCGATGGAATCGGACTCGACGTGCAGTGCGATGGGTGAATACCAGCCACCAAATCCGACGGCCTGCCCGGCGAAGCTGTCACCACACACCTGCAGGACCCGGCTCGGGAACTCCATGAACTCACACAGATCGGTGGCGCCGATACCGTAATCGCCTGTCGGCGTGCCGGTTCCGGCTATCGGCCCGATCCGCAGCACCTGGCCGGGCGCCAGCTTCGGCAGAACCGGTTCAGGCCACGGCTCCGGCGGATTGGCATGAACCACCGTCGCCTGCCACACCGACGCAGCGATCAGCACCGCGGCAGCGGAGAACCAGCGGGCCACCCGAAGGGGTCAGAGCTCGGCGGCCAACAGCTCGGCGATCTGAATGGTGTTCAGCGCCGCACCTTTTCGTAGGTTGTCGCCGGACACGAACAACGCGAGACCGCGGCCGTCGGGCACACCGGGATCCTGGCGGATGCGGCCGACCAGTGACTCGTCGACACCGGCGGCGGCCAGCGGAGTCGGCACGTCGACGAGCTTGACCCCGGGCGCCGAAGACAGCAGCTCGGTCGCCCGCGACACCGAAAGCGGTTCGGCGAATTCAGCATTGATCGACAACGAGTGTCCGGTGAACACCGGAACCCGCACACACGTACCCGACACGAGCAGCTCGGGAATGCCGAGGATCTTACGGCTCTCGTTGCGCAGCTTCTGGTCTTCGTCCGTTTCGCCCGAGCCGTCGTCCACCAGCGAACCGGCCAGCGGAACGATGTTGAACGCGATGGGCGCGACGTACTTCACGGGCGCGGGGTACTCGAGCGCCGATCCGTCATGGACCAACTGCTCGACACCGTCGATCACCGCACGCGCCTGCGACGCCAGCTCTTCGACACCGGCCAGGCCGCTGCCCGAGACGGCCTGATAGCTCGACACGATCAGCCGGGTCAGGCCCGCTTCGTCGTGCAGCGGCTTGAGCACCGGCATCGCGGCCATGGTGGTGCAGTTCGGGTTGGCGATAATGCCTTTGGGACGTCGTCCGGCGTCGCGCGCGAAGTTGACCTCGCTGACGACCAGCGGCACGTCCGGGTCCTTGCGCCAGGCCGACGAGTTGTCGACGACGACGGCGCCGGCCTCGGCGAATCGCGGCGCCTGCACGCGCGACATCGTCGCGCCGGCGGAGAACAGCGCGATGTCCAGACCGGACGGATCGGCCGTCTCGCTGTTCTCGACCTCGATCTCCTGGCCGCGGAACGGCAGCTTCTTGCCCTCGGACCGTGCCGAGGCGAAGAACCGAACCGAGCTGGCCGGGAAGTTGCGCTCCTCCAGCAGGGTGCGCATGACCTGGCCGACCTGGCCGGTCGCACCGACGACTCCGATGTTGACCATCTCTAACGCCCCGTTCCGCCGTAGACCACGGCCTCGTCGTCACTGCCGAGGCCGAACGCCTCGTGCAACGCCGCGACGGCCTTGTCCAATTCGGTGTCCTTGATCAGCACCGAGATGCGGATCTCGGAGGTCGAGATCAGGTCGATGTTGACGCCGACCTCGGCCAGCGCCTCACAGAACGTGGCGGTGACGCCGGGGTGGCTGCGCATGCCCGCGCCGACCAGCGACACCTTGCCGATGTGATCGTCGTACAGCACCTGGCTGAACCCGATCTCTTCCTTGAGCGCGGTCAGCTTCTCCACCGCGCCGGGACCGCTCTCGCGCGAGCACGTGAAGGTGATGTCGGTCTTGCCGTCTTCGATCTTCGAGATGTTCTGCAGCACCATGTCGATGTTCACGTCGGCCTCGGCGACCGCGCGGAACACCTGGGCGGCGTAGCCGGGCACGTCGGGCAGCCCAACCACCGTGACCTTCGCCTCGCTGCGGTCGTGGGCTACTCCGGTCAGGATGGCGTCTTCCATGGGGATGTCCTCGATCGATCCTTTGACGATGGTGCCGGGCTTGTCCGAGTACGACGAGCGGACGTGTATCGGAACGTTGTACCGGCGGGCGTATTCGACGCAGCGCAGCATGAGCACCTTGGCACCGCAGGCCGCCATCTCGAGCATTTCCTCGAACGACACGGTGTCGAGGTGGCGCGCGTTGGGCACGATGCGCGGATCGGCGGTGAAGATGCCGTCCACGTCGGTGTAGATCTCGCAAACGTCGGCGTTCAGCGCGGCGGCCAGGGCCACCGCGGTGGTGTCGGAGCCGCCGCGGCCCATGGTGGTGACGTCCTTGCTGTCCTGGCTGACGCCCTGGAAACCGGCGACCAGCACGATGACGCCCTCGTCCAGCGCGTCGCGCAGGCGACCGGGGGTGACGTCGATGATCTTGGCGTTGCCGTGGGTGCCGGTGGTGACGATGCCGGCCTGCGATCCGGTGAAGGAGCGGGCCTGCGCGCCGAGCGACTCGATGGCCATCGCGACCAGCGCGTTGGAGATGCGCTCACCGGCGGTGAGCAGCATGTCCATCTCCCGCGGCGGCGGCGCGGGCGAGACCTGGCGCGCCAGGTCCAACAGGTCGTCGGTGGTGTCGCCCATCGCGGAGACGACTACGACGACGTCGTTGCCCGCCTTCTTGGTCTCCACGATCCGCTCGGCGACGCGGCGGATCCGCTCGGCATCCGAAACCGAGGATCCGCCGTATTTCTGTACGACGAGCGCCACTGTCTGCCCTTCAAAAGCTGGGAATGAGTCGCATCAAGGATAAGGGAGACACGCATCCGATTTTGTCCGCCGGTAACTTGGCGGACGTGCCCGACGCCCCGAGCGATCGGCGGGCCGCCACGAGCGTCCCGATCCATCCCGATCTCGCCGCCCGCTGGAGCCCGCGGGCCTTCGACCCTCAAGCCATCATCACTGGTGAGCAGCTCACCGCCGTGCTCGAAGCAGCGCGGTGGGCGGCGACGTGGGGCCACCGGCAGCCCGTGCGGTTCGTCGTTGGCTCACGGGACGACGAGACGTTCGCCACACTCGCCGGCCTGCTCAAACGCGGCAACAGCTATGCGCACGCCGCCGGTGCCCTGATTCTCGTGTGTGCCGACGAGGGCGAAGATGACCGCACCGCGCTCTATGCCGCCGTCGACGCCGGGGCCGCGATCGCCCAGTTGACGGTCGAAGCCGTCTCACGCGGGCTGATCGCGCACCCGATGGCGGGGTTCGACGTCGACGGCGCCCGGGCCGCGTTCGCCATCCCCGACGGCGTGCGACCACTGGCCGTCGTCGCACTCGGCACGCTGGGCGACTACGCGGCCGTCGATGACGCCATCGCCGAGCGCGACGGCCGGCCACGCGAACGGCTGCCGCTCGCAGAGATCGCGTTCACCGGCCGCTGGGGCACGCCGCTGCGCTAGACGGTCCACCAGTTCTGCCCGTCGGAGATGACATCGACGGCATCGTTGCGGCCGAGCCTGACATGGCGGCCACCGTCGACCTCCTGGCCGCTGGGAGCGATCAACCGGCTCGCACCGATGGCGAGGTTCTTGACGGTGTAGCGGTTTGTGTTGCCGACGGCCGTCGGCAGCGTGGCCTCGGCACCTCGATCGAGCAGGTACACGTAGTCGGTACCGGATGCGGCGGCCATCGTGACGTCGTCGCTGACCGAATTCACCACGCGTGTCGGCAGATTCGCCGAGGTGTTGCCGGCGATGCCGACGTTGCGCCCGGATGCGCGCACCGCCGCGACACTGAATCCGTTGTTGTCCCATTGGTTTCCGGAGATCGCGAGGTCGTCGACGTACTCGGCGTCCACCGCGTAGGACCAGCCGGCGCCCTCATCCTCGTTGGCGATGAAGTTGCCGGTGATGTTGAAACCCTTAGTGCGGTGGTCGGCGTCGCGGGAGTAGATGCCGATCGCCGGGTACGCGTCGGGCGCGCCCTTGCCGCCGTTCGTGATGTTGTTCGCCACGATCTGTACCTGCGGGCTGTCGGCGTCGAGGAACGACGGCATCGTGTAGATGATCGCCTCGCGCCGCGCCCCTTCGCAGATGTTGCCGACGATGGTCAGCGACTTGTTGCCGCGCAGCTCGATGTTGTTCTCCGGCGCCCCGTTGAGGTGATTGGCCAGGATGCGCACCGGCCCACTCTCGACCGACAGATTGGGCCTTGTCGATCCCACGTTGTTGTTGACGATCCACGAGTCGTAGAACCGGTACGTCGTGTAAACGCCGTAGCCCGTGCATTGTTCGACGAAGTTGTCGTCGATCCAGTTGAGCAGGCCCTCGGTGGTGGCGTTGAGCCGGATGCCGTAGTCGGACCAGCCGCGCACCCGGCAATGCCGGACGTAGCTCTTGTCCACATCCACGTCGAGTCCGGGGCCGCCCCGAAAATCGGCGTCTATCACCAGGTTCTCGATGCGGCTTTCGATCCACCGCCCGGAGATGGGAGCGAAGTTCCCGGTCGCCAGCAGGCGCGCGGCCCGCTCACCGTCCCCGAGCAGCCAAACTCTTGCCAGCCCCGCCTGATCCCCTAGCGAAGCCGACAGCGCGTAGTCGCCCGCGGGGAAGAACACCGTGCCGCCGACGTCGGCGACCGCGCGGATCGCGGACAGCACCGCCGGGTAGTCGTCGGTCACCCCGTCGCCGATTGCACCGTGCGAGCGGACATCTACGACTGCCATTGGCCAATGGTAGATACGCGCGCGTCAAATCAGGTTTAACGCGCCCGCAACACGCGATGACTGTCCACGTAACAGAAACATCGGTTACTGCCGGTGATCGGCCCGTCGGGGCCGCCACCCCCAGGAGATGTTTGATGGATACAGGAACCACGGCATTCATGCTGTGCTGCATCATCGGCCTCACGCTGATGATTCCCGGCCTCGCGCTGTTCTACGGCGGCATGGTCTCGGTCAAGAGCTCGACCAACATGATGATGATGACCTTCGGCGCGGTCGCGGTTGTCGGCCTGCTCTGGGTCCTGTTCGGCTTCTCGATGGTCTTCGGCACGTCCTACAGCGGATTCGTCGGCAGCTTCACCGAATTCGCGGGCATGACGAACCTCACCGAACCGATGACGACCATCGACGGGCTGCCCATCAGTTTGTTCTCGCTGTTCCAAGCCTTGTTCGCGGCGATCACCGTCGCGCTCATCTCCGGAGCCGTCGCCGACCGGATGAAGTTCGGCGCCTGGATGATCTTCGCCGCGGTCTGGGCCGTGCTCGTCTACTTCCCGGTCGCACACTGGGTGTTCGCCTTCGACGGTGTCGTCACCGAGAACTCGGTCGGCGGCTGGATCGCCAACAAACTCCACGCCATCGACTTCGCCGGCGGCACCGCGGTGCACATCAACGCGGGCGCGGCCGCCCTGGCCGTCGCGATCGTGCTCGGCAAGTCGGCCATGTTCGGTCAGCTGCGCAAGCCGCACAATGTTCCGCTGACCCTGCTCGGTGCGGGCATGCTGTGGGCCGGCTGGTACGCGTTCAACGGCGGATCCGCACTTGCCGCAGGCAATTCGGCCGCGATCGTCATGGTGACCACGTTCGTCGCGACCTGCGCCGCGGTGCTCGCCTGGCTGGCCGTCGAGAAGTTCAAGACCGGCCATGTCACCGGTGTCGGCGCGGCCTCCGGCGCCATCACCGGCCTGGTGGCGATCACGCCCGCGTGCGGTGCGGTCACCCCGATCGGCGCGATCTTCGTCGGCGGCATCGCGGGCGCGGTCTGCGTGTACGCGGTCGGCCTCAAGGACAAGTTCGGCTATGACGACTCGCTCGACGTGGTCGGCGTGCACCTGGTCGGTGGTGTCGTCGGCACGCTGTTGATCGGCTTCTTCGCGAGCGAAGGCATGCCCAACGCCGTCAACGGCCTGCTCTACGGCGGCGGCATCGACCAGTTGTGGCGGCAGGCGGTCGCGGCCGCCGCGGTGATGGCCTACTCGTTCGTGGTCGCCTATGCCATCGCGTTCGCGATCAAGAAGACCATGGGCATCCGCATCTCGCCCGACGAGGAGGAGAAGGGCATCGACGCCAAGTTCCATCGCGACTCGGCATACGAGCTCGAATTCGCCTGATCTGAACGGTGATTCCCCGGCCCGGTCACCGCGGACGGTTTTCGCGGCGACCGGTCACCGGGGTTTCGTCGGCTTGCTGAAGTTTCACGCTGTGATACATTGATTCCCGACAAGAGACGAAAGTTCTGGAGCCATGCCCCTCGATCTCGCCACCCTCGCCGAACAGTCCGGCACGAAGTTCATCCTCGCCCTGTTCGTGGACCTGCGCGGAAAGCCTTGCGCCAAACTGGTTCCCGTCGAAGCCATCGACATGCTGGCCACCGAGGGCGTCGGTTTCGCGGGCTACGCCGTCGGCGCCATGGGCCAGGAGCCCAAGGATCCCGACCTGATCGCCATCCCGGACCCCGCCTCGTTCACCCCGATCCCGTTCATCAAGGAGGGCCTGGCCCTCGTCCACTGCGATCCGCATGTGGAAGGCAAACCGTGGCCGTACGCGCCGCGCGTCATTCTCAAGAGCCTGATCCAGCAGGCTGCCGACGCCGGCTTCGAGCCGTGGATCGGCGCCGAGGTCGAGTATTTCCTGTTGCGCCGCAACGCCGATGGCAGCCTGGTCACCGCCGACACCGACGACACCGCCGCGCAGCCGTGTTACGACGCGCGCGGCGTGACACGGATGTATGACCACCTCACCGCGATCTCCACGGCGATGAACCAGCTCGGCTGGTCCAACTACGCCAACGACCACGAGGACGGCAACGGCCAGTTCGAGCAGAACTTCAAGTTCGCCGATGCACTGACCACTGCCGACCGCGTGATCACCCTGCGCTACCTGCTGTCGATGATCGCGGCCGAACGCGGCATGGTGGCCACGTTCATGCCCAAGCCGTTCTCCGACCGCACCGGCAGCGGCCTGCACTTCCATCTGTCGCTGACCAGCGGCGGCAACCCGGTGTTCCCTGGCGAGACCGACGAGCGAGGGCTGGGACTGTCCGAGACGGCATACGCGTTCATCGGCGGCGTCCTCGACCATGCGTGCGCGCTGCAGTCCGTCGTCGCGCCAACAGTCAACTCCTACAAGCGAACCGGTGCGGTCAGCACCGCATCGGGCGCCTCGTGGGCACCGCGCAAACCCAGCTACGGCGGCAACGACCGCACGCACTACATCCGGGTACCCGACAACCAGCGCATCGAACTGCGCGGCGGGGACGGGTCGGCCAACCCGTATCTGGCGATCGCGGCTACGCTGGGCGCCGGGTTCGACGGCATCAAGCGCAGTATCGACCCGGGCGCCGTCGGCAGCCAGGGCACCTCGGCCCTGCCGCCCACCCTGCTGCACGCGGTCGACGCGCTCGAGACCGATCCGGTGGTCGCCGGTGTGCTCGACGTCGCGGGCGACGGTGTGGCCACCTATTTCGCGAACATCAAGCGCGAAGAGTTCTTCACCTACCACGGCGCCGTCACGCCGTGGGAGATCGACTCCTATCTGACGGCCTTCTGAGAGGACAGCAAGAATGTGCGGGATCGTGGGGTTGCACCTGCGCACACCGGAGCTCTACCCCCGGTTGGGTGAACTACTCAGCGGCATGCTGGGTGAGATGTCGGACCGCGGCGCCGATTCGGCAGGCGTCGCGGTGTACGGCGACCCGGTGTGGTCACCACCCGGGCGCGGGTGCGTATCGGTGACCGACCTGCCAGGGCAACCCGACCTCGGTCCGGATGTCGATGTGGTGCAGGTGGATTCGACCTATCTGCTGTCATCCGACGAGAGCTCCGAGGCTCTGCTCAAGCGCGTCAAAGCCGCATATCCGGATGCGCTCGTCGCGGGGTTCGGCGCCGATCTGGCCGTGCTCAAGGGCGTGGGCCACCCCCGCACGCTCACCGACGCGTGGGGTCTGGCCAAGGCCCAGGGCTGGCAGGGCGTAGGACATACCCGGATGGCCACCGAGTCGGCGGTGACGCCGTCGGGCTGTCACCCGTATACGGTTGGGCCGCAGCAGTGCCTGGTGCACAACGGATCCTTCGCGAACCACGCCACGATCCGGCGCGATCTCCGCCGCGCCGGCGTCGAGTTCGACAGCGAGAACGACACCGAGGTGGGCGCGCGGTTCGTCGCACAGCAACTGGCGGCGGGGCGCGACGTGGAGACCGCGTTGAAGGAACTGTGTGTCACGTTCGACGGCTTCTACACACTACTGGTGTCCAACCACGATTCGTTCGCAGTCGTGCGCGATGCGATCGCGTGCAAGCCCGCGGTGATCGCCGAGACTGCCGAATGGGTCGCGATGGCGAGCGAGTACCGCGCACTGTCGGGGCTGCCCGGCGTCGAATCCGCCAAGATCTGGGAACCCGAACCGGAGGTCGTCTACGCATGGACCAGGTAACTCTCACCGCGACCGGATTCGACCTTCGCACAACGCCTTTGCGTGAGGTCAACACCGCGCTGCACCGGCCCGGCATCGACGGCGAGTTCGTCATCGAACATCCGGCGGGTGCGCACAACGTGGCGGTCGGCCTCAACGCGCCGGTCACGGTGACCGTCGAGGGGCATGTCGGCTATTACGCCGCCGGGATGAATCAACTCGCCGACGTCACCATCAACGGCAACGCGGGCACCGGAGTCGCCGAGAACATGATGAGCGGCACCGTGCGGGTCAAAGGCAACGCGTCGCAATCGGCCGGTGCGACCGCACACGGCGGTCTGCTGGTCATCGAGGGCGACGCCGCGGCGCGCTGCGGCATCTCCATGAAAGGCGTCGACATCGTGGTGGGCGGCGACATCGGGCACATGAGCGCGTTCATGGCCCAGGCCGGCCGACTCGTTGTGCGCGGCAATGCCGGTGAGGCGCTGGGTGACTCGATCTACGAGGCCCGGATCTACGTGCGCGGCACGGTCGCGTCGCTCGGCGCGGACTGTATCGCCAAGCCCATGCGGCCCGAGCATCATGCCGAGCTCGCGGATCTGTTGGCTGCCGCGGGTTTTGGCGACGACACCGCGGAATACACCCGCTACGGCTCTGCCCGAAACCTCTACCATTTCCACGTCGACAATGCGAGTGCCTACTGATGACGTTCACGACAGACGATCGCGCCCGGCTCGGCCTGCGCGAATCGGCCACATTCGACCGCCCGACGATCGCGGCGATCCAGCGCGCCGCCGAGACCGGCATCTACGACATCCGGGGCTGGGGCGCCAAACGGCCCCTTCCCCACTTCGACGATCTGCTGTTCCTCGGTGCGTCGATGTCGCGCTACCCCCTGGAGGGTTACCGCGAACGCTGCGGCACCGACGTGGTGCTCGGCGACCGCAACGCCAAACACCCACTGCACCTGGATATCCCGGTCACCATTGCGGGTATGAGCTTCGGCGCATTGTCCGGCCCGGCCAAGGAGGCGCTGGGCCGCGGGGCCAGCGAGGCAGGCACGTCGACCACCACGGGTGACGGCGGCATGACCCCCGAGGAGCGCGGGCAGAGCAAGCATCTGGTCTACCAGTACCTGCCGTCGCGGTACGGCATGAATCCCGACGATCTGCGCAAGGCCGACGCGATCGAGGTGGTGCTCGGCCAAGGCGCCAAACCGGGCGGCGGCGGAATGCTGTTGGGCCAGAAGATCTCTCCGCGCGTCGCAGGCATGCGCACGCTGCCCGAGGGCATCGACCAGCGAAGCGCCTGCCGGCACCCGGACTGGACCGGGCCCGACGACCTCACCATCAAGATCAATGAACTGCGCGAGATCACCGACTGGGAAAAACCGATCTACGTCAAGGTCGGCGCCACCCGCACGTACTACGACGTGAAGCTGGCGGTGCACGCCGGCGCCGACGTCGTCGTGGTCGACGGCATGCAGGGCGGCACGGCCGCCACCCAGGATGTGTTCATCGAGCACGTCGGCATCCCGACGCTCGCGGCGGTGCCGCAGGCCGTGCAGGCACTGCAGGAACTGGGAGTTCACCGAGCCGGGGCGAGCGGAGCTTGTGGAGCGACGGGAAATAAGGGTGTGCAGTTGATCGTGTCCGGCGGGATCCGCTCGGGCGCCGACGTCGCCAAGGCCCTCGCGCTGGGCGCCGACGCCGTCGCGATCGGCACGGCCGCGCTCATCGCCCTCGGTGACAACCATCCGCGGTATGCGCACGAGTACGAAAAGCTCGGCAGCGCAGCCGGTTTCTACGACGACTTCCAGGACGGCCGTGATCCGGCCGGCATCAGCACGCAGGATCCGGAGTTGGCCGCGCGGTTCGACCCGATCGAAGGCGGCCGGCGGCTGGCCAACTATCTGCGGGTGCTGACGATGGAGGCCCAGACCATCGCGCGGGCATGCGGCAAGGCGCACGTCTGCCACCTGGAGCCCGAAGACCTCGTCGCGGTCACCATCGAGGCGGCCGCGATGGCGCGGGTTCCGCTCGCCGGCACGAATTGGATTCCGGGCTCGTGAACACTGCAGATGTGGTCATCGTCGGCGGCGGCCTGGAAGGGGCCGCCGCGGCATGGGCGCTCAGTCAGCGTGGCGTGACCGATGTGCTCGTCGCCGAACGCAACACCGTCGGCTCTGGCATGACCGGCAAGTCGAGTG
The DNA here is from genome assembly GCF_002101965.1 of Mycolicibacterium wolinskyi. Taxonomy (GTDB): domain Bacteria; phylum Actinomycetota; class Actinomycetes; order Mycobacteriales; family Mycobacteriaceae; genus Mycobacterium; species Mycobacterium wolinskyi. The sequence goes on along the minus strand of NZ_LQQA01000006.1, from coordinate 143,024 downwards.
GGATCGTGCGTTGCCACTACGGGGTCAGCTCGCTGGCCGCGATGGCTGCCGTCGGGCTTGAGGTCTTCGAGAGAGCCGACGAGATATTCGGTGACGACATCGGATTCCGCCAGACGGGTTACGTCGTCGGCGTCGGTGAACCCAACGTCGACGCCCTGCGCAAGAGCCTGGCCGCGCAACGTGAGGTCGGGGTGCAGACCGAGGAGATCGACAAGAGCGAGGTCGCCGAGCTCTGGCCGTGGGCCGACCTGAGCCCGTTCGCGGCGTTCGGCTGGGAAGCGCGCGGCGGCTACGGTGACGCGTATCAGACCGCGCAGGCGTTCGCGATGTCGGCGAGGGCGGCAGGGGTGCGAATTCGGCAGGGCTGCAACGTCACCGACCTGCTGATCGACGGGGACAAGGTCACCGGGGTCCGATTGGCCGACGGCACCGAGGTTTCGGCGCGCACCGTCGTCGTCGCCACCGGAGCGTGGACCCGCCCGTTCCTGGAGCCCTACGGCGTCGATGTGCCGATCCGGGTGGTGCGCGAACAAATCGTCCTGATCCACCCTGGCGTGGAAAGCACAGCTATCGCCAAGGTTCCCGTGTTCTCGGATCTGGTGTCGCTGCAGTACGTGCGCCCCGAGCTGGGCGGGGAAATCCTGTTCGGCAACAGCGATCTCGCGCACTGTGAGGAGACCGATCCCGACAACTACCTCAACCGCGCCACCGACGACTTCGTCGACCTCACCGTCGAGAAGGTCAGCAGCCGCTTCCCCGGGCTGCCGAACGCGTCCATCACCGGCAGCTACGCCGGCTGCTACGACGTCACGCCGGACTGGAACCCCGTCATCTCGACGACCGGTGTCGATGGCCTCGTCGTCGCGGCGGGCTTCAGCGGGCACGGATTCAAAATCGCGCCCGCTGTCGGCAGGCTCGTGGCCGATCTGGTGATCGACGGACGCAGCGGCGACCCGCGGATTCCGGATACCGATTTCCGATTGAGCAGGTTCGCCGAGGACAATTTGCTGAAGAGCCCGTATCCATACGTCGGAGCGGGAGAGATGCGCTGAGGACAAGGGGGCACAGATCGCATGAGCGACGTTCCGCTACTCCGTAACAAGTCGGGAACGGCACGTGACCGCGATCCGCACGAACCGGTCGAGGAACTCGAGTTCGAGGCCGCGATCGGACGCAATGTCCGACAGCTCCGTCAGCAGCACGGGCTCACGGTCGCCGAGATGGCGGCCCGGGTCGGCATCTCCAAGGCGATGATGAGCAAGATCGAGAACGCGCAGACCTCCTGCAGCCTGTCGACCCTCGCGCTGCTGGCCAAGGGGCTCGACGTACCGGTCACGAGCCTGTTCCGCGGCGCCGACGTCGAGCGCCCGGCGGCGTTCGTGAAAGCCGGCACCGGCCCGGAGATCGTGCGCAACGGCACCAAGCAGGGCCACGAGTACCAGCTGCTGAGCTCGCTGCGCGGCGAGCACAAGCGGCTGGAATGCCTGCACGTCACGCTCACTGAGAAGAGCCAGACCTATCCGCTGTTCCAGCACCCTGGCACCGAGTTCATCTACATGCTCGAAGGCGTCATGGACTACAGCCACAGCCGTTCGGTGTACCGACTCCAGCCCGGCGACTCACTGCAAATCGACGGTGAGGGCGCACACGGGCCGGTCGACCTGGTCGAGCTACCGATCCGCTTCCTGTCGGTGATCGCGTTCCCCGATTCTCAGGTCTGACGAGATGGCTTAGACAGCCTCAATTTTCGCGCGCGTAAGGATTCGGTTTCCGCCACGCGCCGGTGGCGACGTCGCTAAAGTCACACCCGACAAAGGGGACCGCCCATGAGCACAGCCGCCGAACGCGCAGCACACCTCGACCTTGTCGGACGACTGAAGTCGGGCTATCCCGAAATCCCCGACGCGCCAACGCCGGATCTTCTCGATCACGAGCGCTTCCTGGCCTACATGAAAACCGTCCACGACGTGGGCGGCGAGCCGGATGCTCCGATGAAGTACGAGAACAAGGACTACGAGTACTGGGAGCACATGACCTATGTGATGTGCGAGGTGCTCGGATGGCGTGGGATCTGGCTGTCCGAGGAACGCCGCCGGATCGGCAACGTCGACGTCGGGCGCGCGATCTACCAGGGCTTCCCGTACTACGGGCGCTGGCTCTGGGCCGTCGCACGCGTCCTGGTGGAAAAACACCACATCAGCCTCGGCGAGCTCACGTCCCGGATGGCCGAGGTGAAAGGTCGCTACGAAGGCGGCCTGAACGGGCGCAAGCTCGAGGCGCAGCCCAAGTCCGAGGGCGACGGCGCCGACGTCAAGCGCAACGAGCACCACATCCGCGCGGTCGGTATCGGCGATCCACAGGTCTACGCCGGCAAGGCCGGCCAACCCAAGTTCAAAGTCGGTGACGCGGTCGTGGTGCGCGAACTTCCGGTGCTGCTCTACACCCGCACCCCGGAATACGTGCGCGGCGCGCGCGGCGAGATCGCCGAAGTCACCTACGAGAGCCCGGCCGCCGAGGACGAGACGTGGGACCGCGCCGATGCCCCGCCGGAGTGGTTCTACATCGTGCGGTTCAACCAGTCCGAGCTGTGGCACGGCTACACCGGAACGACCTCCGACACCCTGCAGACCGAGATTCCCGAGCGCTGGCTGGAGAACGCATGAGCGATCATCACGACCACGATCACGATCACGACCGCACGGTCAAACCGATGGTCGACGAGATCACCGACTTCGAAGTGCTCGAGATCGCGCTGCGCGAGCTGTGCATCGAAAAGGGCATCTTCACGGCCGAGGAACACCGCCACTTCACCGAGTTCGCCGAGCAGATCGGGCCGACACCTGCCGCGCGCCTGGTCGCCCGGGCGTGGCTGGACCCGGATTTCAAACAGCTCGCGGTCACCGACGCGCTCGCGGCCAGCAAGGAGGTCGGGGTCGACTGGCTGGAGCCGACGGGCTTCGGCACGCCGAGTGACTTCGTCGCATTCAAGATCCTCGAAGACACCCCGACGCTGCACCACGTGATCGTGTGCGCGCTGTGCTCGTGCTATCCCCGGCCGATCCTGGGCAATTCACCGGAGTGGTACCGCACCCCCAACTACCGCAGGCGCCTGGTGCGCTGGCCGCGGCAGGTGCTCGCCGAGTTCGGGCTCTACCTGCCCGACGACGTGGCAGTCCGGGTCGAGGACTCCAATCAGAAGCATCGCTTCATGGTGATGCCGGTGCGCCCGGACGGCACCGAAGGCTGGAGTGAGGATCAGCTGGCCGAGATCATCACGCGGGACTGCCTCATCGGCGTCGCGCTGCCCAAGCCCGGCGTCACGACCAACGCGATCGTGGACACCCGGGCCGCGATCCACCCGGCGGGGTAGGCGATGGCCGACGAGATCGCGACGCTCAAGCACATCGCCGAACGCAATCAGGTGTGGCCGCGCATGGCCGCCAAATACGGCGTCGAGAACCCGGTGCCGCCGTGGAAGTCGAGTCTGGACGGCCTGTGTGATGCCCTCGACCACTCGGCCTGCGGCGATCAGGTGCTGACGTTCAAGGAGCGGCGCGACGAGGAGGATGCGCTGTCGGCGACGGTCTATGCCGATCTGCCGTATCCGGAGAACCAGCTGATGGCGTTGGCACACTCGCTGCTGGTCCGCGGGGTCATCGACGAGGCGGAACTGCAGCGGCGGCTCGAAGTGGTCAGGGCCCGGCTCGAAGCCTGACCGGCCCCGTTGTCACACGGGCCCCTGACGTACCCATTTTTGGGCAGGCCAGGGATGCGGAGTACAGTGGCCCTCGATGTTGACTGTGCAGCGGGTGCTCCTTCTCGGACGCCGCGACGGGGTCTGATCCAGACTGGCCTCCCGTCGCGGGTTTTCGCGATGCGCCGGTCTGAATCCACAGGGTTGATCCCCAAGACTCCGGAGCAGAAATCATGACCACCCCCGACATCTCTTCCGACGCATTCAATTCGGTACGCACCATCAACACGCCTGCCGGCGCACCGCACCCCACCCAGCCGTCCTGGAACACTCAGCGCGGGTCCTCGATGCCGGTGAGCCGGTACCGCAGCTTCGACGAGGAAGTCCAACCGATCAGGCTGCCGGACCGCACCTGGCCCGACAAGGTCATCGACACCGCACCGATGTGGTGTGCGGTCGACCTGCGCGACGGCAACCAGGCCCTGATCGACCCCATGAGCCCGGCCCGCAAGCGCCGCATGTTCGACCTGCTGGTCCGGATGGGTTACAAGGAGATCGAGGTCGGTTTCCCGTCGGCGTCCCAGACCGACTACGACTTCGTCCGCGAGATCATCGAGCAGGGCGCGATCCCCGACGATGTGACGATCCAGGTGCTGACCCAGTGTCGACCCGAGCTGATCGAGCGCACCTTCGAAGCCTGCCAAGGTGCGCCGCGCGCCATCGTGCACTTCTACAACTCGACGTCGATCCTGCAGCGCCGCGTGGTGTTCCGCGCCGACCGGGCGGCCGTCAAGAAGATCGCCACCGACGGTGCCCGCATGTGCGTCGAGGAAGCCAAGAAGTACCCCGGCACCAAGTGGCGCTTCGAGTACTCCCCCGAGTCCTACACAGGCACCGAACTGGAGTACGCCGTCGAGGTGTGCAACGCCGTCAGCGACATCGTGCAACCCACCCCCGAGTCGCCGCTGATCGTCAACCTGCCCGCGACGGTCGAGATGGCCACGCCCAACGTCTACGCCGATTCGATCGAGTGGATGAGCCGCAACCTGGCTCGCCGCGATTCCATCATCCTGAGCCTGCACCCGCACAACGACCGCGGGACTGCCGTTGCCGCAGCCGAATTGGGCTACGCAGCCGGGGCGGACCGGATCGAGGGCTGCCTGTTCGGCAACGGCGAGCGCACCGGCAACGTCTGCCTGGTGACCCTGGGCCTGAACCTGTTCAGCCGCGGCGTGGATCCGCAGATCGACTTCTCCAACATCGACGAGATCCGGCGCACCGTCGAATACTGCAACCAGCTGCCGGTGCACGAGCGTCACCCCTACGGCGGCGATCTGGTCTACACCGCGTTCTCCGGCAGCCACCAGGATGCCATCAACAAGGGCCTGGACGCCATGAAGGTATCGGCCGACGAGCAGGACGCGGACGTTGACGACATCCTGTGGCAGGTCCCGTATCTGCCGATCGACCCCAAGGACGTCGGCCGCACCTACGAGGCCGTCATCCGGGTGAACTCGCAGTCCGGCAAGGGCGGCGTCGCCTACATCATGAAGGCCGACCACGGTCTGGTGCTGCCGCGCCGGTTGCAGATCGAATTCAGCCAGGTGATCCAGCACATCACCGACGGCGAGGGCGGCGAAGTCTCGCCCAAGGAGATGTGGGACGCGTTCTCCGAGGAGTACCTGGCCCCCATCACCCCGCTCGAACGGATGCGGCAGAAGGTCGTCGCCGCCGAGGTCGACGGCGGAACCGACACCATCACGGCGATCGTGAAGATCAACGGCGAAGAGCGCGAGATCGTCGGCGCCGGTAACGGCCCGCTGGCCGCATTCGTCGACGCACTCGGCGCGGTCGGTTACGACGTCAACGTCCTGGACTACTCCGAGCACGCCATGTCGTCGGGTGAAGAGGCGCAGGCCGCGGCCTATGTCGAGGCATCGATCGGCGGGCAGACCGTGTGGGGCGTCGGCATCGCGACGTCGATCACGACTGCATCACTTCGTGCCGTCGTGTCTGCCGTCAACCGGGCAGCGCGTGGTTAACTGACGGTCGCGCAGGTTGCTGCGCGACCGTCAACTCAAGGAGTGACCCATGGACTGGGGCCCCACCTGGGATTTTCTCTGGCACTTCCTGATCATCTTCGCTTGGATCGCTTACCTGCTTGTGCTGTTCCAGATACTCGGCGACCTGTTCTGGCGGGATCACAAGACCTCCGGCTGGGTCAAGGCGGTCTGGGTCGTCTTCCTGATCCTGTTCCCCTGGCTGACGGCGCTCGTGTACCTCATCGCGCGCGGCAAGGGCATGGCCGAGCGGGCCCGGGACGCAGCGCTGGCGGCGAAGCGAGACACCGACGCCTACATCCGCGAGGCAGCGGGCCGGTCACCGGCTCAGGAGATCGCCGATGCGAAAGCACTCCTTGAGGCGGGCACCATCACCGCCGACGAATTCGAGGCGTTGAAAGCCAAAGCGCTGAGCTAGTTTTCGCGATCAGAACAACGTGTACTGATCGCCGTCGACGGTGGTGTCGGTGAACTCCTCGACGTCGGCGCCGCCGAGCACATGGCCGAGCAGGCCCATGAAGTCCTCGTCGGTGACCAGCGGGACACCCAGCTCGCCGGCCTGATATCCCTTGCCCTGCTCGGGTGTGGGCTCGTTGCAGATCACCAGTGACGTCTGCTGGTCCACCAGATCGCTGTAGGCCAGGCCGGCGTGCAGGATGCGCTCGATGAGCTCCTCATGCGTGCGCGCCACCTCGGCCGACAGCGCCACCCGCATGCCCTGTACGAGGGGACGGCCGGGTACGTACGGGCCCGGGTTCACATACGGGCACGGCAGCCGGGAAGCCAGAACCTTCAGCGGCCGCAGCTCCTCGTGCGTGATCAGTCCGTTGGGCCAGCGCTTGCGGCTGACCTCGCGCAGCGGCAACCACACCTTGCGTTCCCGGGCCCGCGCGAGCGTGGGCTTGAGAATCTGGGCGAGCACCTGCGCGTCGTCGAGTGCATCGTGCGGCTTCATCTGACTGACACCCCAGTGTGCGGCCAGGGTCTCCAGCCGCAGGTTCTCGGTGCCCAGCGCGAGGCGGCGTGCCAGCTCCACCGTGCACATCACGCTGTCGATTGGCAGTTCCGCGCCGACGAGTTCGGCTTCGGCGGCCAGGAAGCTGTAGTCGAAGCCCACGTTGTGGGCCACCAGGGTGCGGCCGCGCAGCACGTCGATCACGTCGCCGACGACGTCGGCGAAACACGGCTGGCCCTCCAGCATCTCGGCGGTGAGCCCGTGCACGTGCGTGGGGCCGGGGTCGACGCCGGGATTGAGCAGCGACGCGACGCTGTGCTCGACGTTGCCGTCATCGCCGACCGCGAGTGCCGCGATGCTGACGATGCGAGCCTGGCCCGGCCGAAAGCCCGTGGTTTCCACGTCGACAACGGCCCACCCGGCGCCTGCTTCGCCGGCCGGTCGGCCCCATGGGTGGCTCATAACCCGAGAATGGCACGGTCCTCCGACAACCTTGGATCGCAGCACCGCGTGTCGGGCCCCTAAAATCCCGGGAATGCTGACCGTCCGTGGGCGCGCCGCACTGGCCGCCGGAGCAACCGCACGCTGGGCGTCGCGGGTCACCGGCCGCGGCGCCGGCGCGATGATCGGCGGCTTGGTCGCGATGACGCTGGACCGCTCGATCCTGCGTCAATTGGGCCGAGACCGTCGCACCGTGGTCGTGACCGGGACAAACGGCAAGTCCACGACCACCAGAATGACGGCGGCGGCCCTGGCCACGCTCGGCCCGGTGGCCAGTAATTCCGAGGGCGCCAACATGGACGCCGGTTTGGTCGCGGCGCTGGCCGGGGCCAGGGATGCCGAGCTGGCCGCACTGGAAGTCGACGAGATGCACGTGCCGCACGTGTCCGATGCGGTCGATCCCAGCGTGATCGTGCTGTTGAACCTGTCGCGGGATCAGCTGGACCGCGTGGGTGAGATCAACCACATCGAACGGACCCTGCGGGCCGGGCTGGCCCGGCATCCCGACGCGGTGATCGTGGCCAACTGCGATGACGTCCTGATGACGTCGGCGGCCTACGACAGCCACAACGTGGTCTGGGTCGCGGCCGGTGGCGGCTGGGCGAACGACTCGGTGAGCTGCCCGCGCAGTGGCGAGATCATCGTGCGTGATGGCGGGGAAAGCCGGGGCTGGTATTCCACTGGATCCGACTTCAAACGCCCCAGCCCGCACTGGTGGTTCGACGACACCCACATCCACGGTCCCGACGGCCTGGTACTCCCGATGACGCTGGCGCTGCCGGGCACCGTCAACCGCGGCAACGCCACGCAGGCCGTCGCGGCGGCCGTCGCCCTCGGCGCGGACCCGGCCAAGGCGGTGGCCGCGGTGTCGCGGGTCGACGAGGTCGCAGGCCGCTATCGCACCGTGCAGGTCGGTTCGCACACCGCCCGCATCCTGCTGGCCAAGAACCCGGCAGGCTGGCAGGAAGCGCTGTCGATGGTCGACAAACACGGCGCAGGCGTCGTCATCTCGGTCAACGGTCAGGTGCCCGACGGTGAGGATCTCTCGTGGTTGTGGGATGTGCGCTTCGAGCACTTCGAGGACACGCAGGTTGTCGCGGCCGGTGAGCGGGGCACCGATCTCGCGGTCCGGCTCGGGTACGCCGGTGTCGAGCATTCCCTCGTGCACGACACCGTCGCCGCGATCGACTCGTGCCCGCCCGGCCACGTCGAGGTCATCGCCAACTACACGGCGTTCCTGCAACTGAATCGACGGATCTCATGACGGTGCGAATTGGTCTCGTGCTCCCCGACGTGATGGGCACGTACGGCGACGGCGGCAACGCGGTCGTGTTGCGGCAGCGGCTGCGGCTGCGCGGAATCGACGCCGAGATCGTCGAGATCACCCTTTCCGAGCCGGTGCCCGACTCGCTCGACCTCTACACCCTCGGCGGCGCAGAGGATTACGCCCAGCGGCTGGCCACCAAACACCTGATCCGCTACCCCGGCCTGCAGCGCGCGGCCGAACGCGGTGCACCCGTGCTGGCGATCTGTGCGGCGATCCAGGTGCTCGGGCATTGGTATGAGACCTCGGCCGGTGAGCGCGTCGACGGCGTTGGCCTGCTCGACGTCACCACCTCACCGCAGGAGTCCCGCACCATCGGCGAGGTCGCCTCCAAGCCGCTGCTCGCCGGGCTCACCCAACCGCTCACCGGCTTCGAAAACCACCGTGGCGGAACGATTTTGGGCTCGGATGCGCGGCCGCTGGCCGCCGTCACCAAAGGTGCGGGCAACCGGGCGGGCGACGGCTACGACGGTGCGGTGCAGGGCAGCGTCATCGCCACCTATCTCCACGGCCCGTGCCTGGCCCGCAATCCCGAGCTCGCCGACCATCTGCTGTCGCGAGTCGTGGGCGAGCTCCCGCCCCTCGAGCTACCCGAGGTGGATCTGCTGCGTCGCGAACGGTTGGCGGCGCCGCGCCGGGTCTAGGACCCTAGACCCGCACAACCGTGATGCCCGCGTCTTCGAAAGGGCGCACCTGCTCATCGCCTGCGGTGGAGTCGGTGACAAGCGTGGCCCCGGGCGGAATGGGTGCCCAGGCGTGGAACGGGCGTTGGCCGAGCTTTTCGGCGTGTGCGAGCACGTAAACCTGGCCGGCCCGCTCGATCATGATCTCTTTGAGCCGCGTCTGCACGAGCTCGGCTTCGCAGATCCCGAGGTCGGCCGTGACGGCGTCGGCGCCGAGGAAGGCACGATCGAAGGTCAGTCGCTGCAGCGTGGCTTCGGCGAGCGGGCCGATGAAGCCCTGGCTCAGATGCCGCAGGGTCCCGCCGATGCACTCGACCCGGACGTCGTCGGCGTCGGCCAGCGCTTCCAGCACGGTCAGCCCGGCCGCCACCACCACAAGGTCGCGCCGGTCGGTCAGGAAGGGGCCCATCGCGCCGACGGTCGTGCCGGCGTCGAGCAGGATCGTCTCAGCGGACCGCACCTGGTCGGCGGCCCACCGCGCGATGGCGCGCTTGGCGTCGAAGCCCTCCAAAGCCCGTTGGCGTAGCGAGGATTCCGGTTGCTGGTCCAGCGGAATGGCTCCGCCGTAGGTACGCGCGATCAATCCCTGCGCGGTGAGCTGGCTGAGGTCACGACGAATCGTGGATGCGGTGACACCGAACTGTGCCGAGAGTTCCTCCACGCTGGCCAACCCGATTGACCTGGCAAGCCGGACGATCTCGGACCGGCGGGCCTGCGACTCGCGGATGGCCATGTGTTTACCCGGTTACCTCACAGTCGCTGTGCTGGTTGCCAGCTCCGTAGCCTGGCGGAGCGCCTCGATCATACTGCCGTGTTCGGCGATTCCTTTGCCGGCGATGTCGAATGCGGTGCCGTGGTCGACCGAGGTGCGGATGACCGGCAACCCGACGGTGATGTTCACGCCTGCCTCGATGCCCAGTACTTTCACCGGGCCGTGCCCCTGGTCGTGGTACATCGCGACGATCAGGTCGTAATCGCCGCGGCCGGCCAGGAAGAACGCCGTGTCGGCGGGCAGCGGTCCGTGCACGTCGAGGCCCTCGGCCTTGAGTTTGTCGACGGCCGGGATGATCTTCTGCTCCTCCTCGCCGTAGCCGAACAGGCCGTTCTCGCCCGCGTGCGGGTTGATGCCGCACACCCCGATCTTGGGGTGTGCCAAGCCCGATCGCACCAGCGCGTCGTGCCCGCGGCGGATCGTGCGCTCCACGAGCCCCGGCTCGATCCTGGCGACCGCATCGATGAGCCCGATGTGGGTCGTGACGTGGATGACCTTGAGTTTCGGTGTCGACAGCATCATCGACACCTCGTCGGTTCCGGTCAGGTGTGCGAGCAGCTCGGTATGGCCCGGGTAGATGTGCCCGGCCGCGTGCAGCGCCTCCTTGTTCAGCGGTGCGGTGCAGATCGCCTGCACCTCACCGCGAACCGCGAGTTCGGCTGCGACCCTGATGTATTCGTACGCGGCGTTGCCTGCTGCCGCCGAGAGTGTGCCCCATTCGAGGTCGGCGGGCAGCAGGTCGAGGTCGATGACGTTGATGACGCCGGGTTGCGGAACAGCGTCCGCGGGCGAGGCGACGGTGTTGATCCGCACGTCGATTCCGAGGATCCCGGCCGCCTGCCGTAACCGCTTGGCGTCGCCGATCACGACGGGGTTGCACCGGGTCAGCACGTATTCGTCGAGCAACGCCGGCACCACCACTTCCGGGCCGACCCCGGCGCCGTCACCCATGGTGACGGCGATGACGGGGGGTTGGGGTGATGTCATGAGTCTTCCTCATTTCGTTCGGTGAGGTAGCGGACTATGGCGGCCAGACTGTCGGTGTCGCCGAAGCTGCCGGGGCGAGTGACGACGCGCCGGCCATCGGGTGCCACGGAAACGACAGCGCCGTGATGGATCTGGTGCACTGGACGCAAGGAGCTGATCCCGATCGCGTCGACGACTGCCCTGGCCGTCTCACCACCGGTGAGCACAAGATCGGGCAGCGTATGGGCCTGCACGGCCGCGACGAACGCGGCGAGCGCACGCGAAACAGCCGACGTCTCAGCGGGTTCCACCGGCCCGCCGACCGTGACCACGGCCGCGCCGCGCTCCAGCGCCCGGTGTACCGGTTCGGGGTCGGCCTTGTCGTGTAATAGCGCGCGGGAGTCGATCACCACGGTGGCGATCCCGGCCGGATCGAGCTCGCTGATCTGCTTCTGCGCGACGTGCGCTGCGGTACCCACCACGGTCAGCACCGCACGCGCGGACCGTCGCGGGATGCTCGGCGTCGCGGCGACCGGCAGGGTACGTGCGACGGCGGCCGCCAACGCCGCGGTTCCGACGAGTTGGATTTCCGGACCGCCGGCTTCGACGATCTCGTCGAGGTCGGCGTCGGTGGCGGCGTCGCGGACCGTGACGCCGGTCAGGCCGTCGAACAGTTCGGCGACACTGCGCGGCGGGCCACTGCGTTCGGCATGCCAGGCATCGGTTTCATGCAACGGCGTATCGCCGACATACAGCACTCCTCCGGCGGTGCGACGCTGCAAGGCGGGCAGGGCGACGGCGACTGTCACCGGTCCACGTTCGGCGAGCACCGCGACCTCGGCGCGAATGTGCCCGCGCAACAACGAGTCGATCTTCTTGACGACGCGGGTGCCTGCCGCAACACCGTCGAGTGCTTCGCCGACCGTGCGCATGGCGTCGGATTCCGTCATGGTGCGGGTGTTCAGGTCGACAACTGTCACGACTGCCGAATTCGGGCCGTCGCCCAAGCGCAAGACCAGGTCCGATTCACGGCCGAGGAAACCTCCGGCCACCTCGGCGGCACCCGAGAGATCGTCGGCGAGGACGTGAATGGCCGTCATGACAGCGACACTCCCGCGCATTGAACGATCGTCTGCCCGGTGATGCTCGCACCGTACGGGCCGAGCAGGAATCCGATCAGTCCGGCGACCTCGTCGGGGCCCACGAAGCGACCCATCGGCGGCAGCTTCGGTGGTGTGTTGCGGCGCGCCGGGTCGTTGAGCATCGGGGTGTCGGTCGGCCCGGGTGCGACGACGTTGACGGTGATCTGCCTGCCGACGAGCTCGGCGGCCCAGGACCGGGCCATGCCGACGAGCGCGGATTTGGTTGCGGCGTACTGACTTTTACCGGCGTTGCCGGTCATGGTGCGGCTGCCGACCAGGACCACACGACCGCCGTCGCGTATGCGATCGGCCAGCGCGTCGACGAGCACCTCTGCCGCCGCCACGTGTACGCGCCACATCGCCAGGCCGTCCTCGACGTTCAACTTCCCAAGCGCGGACGACCGCTGCAAGCCTGCGGCATGTACCACCGCGTCGACCGGACCAATCCGGGCAAGACTGTCACGCAGCTGGCCGAAGTCGTCGAGATCTGCTGCGAGCCAGTCGAATCGGCCATGCTCCGATGACGGGTCACGGCGGCTCACTCCGACCACGTGCCAGCCGTCGTCGAGCAGGCTGCGGACGGTGGCCGCACCGATGCCCGAGCTGGCACCGGTGACCACGGCCGTCGGCGGTGTGGTCATCCGCCGACCCAGTCGTCGGCGAGTTCGACGTACTCGATGGCTTGACGGAAGCGCGTGAACGCGATGTGCAGCAAGCCGCCTGCCGCGGTGATGGTCGGGTAGGAGAACTCGCGGTTGAGCCCGTCGCGGGAGTTGTTCGACAGGCAGTAGCCGTCGCCGATCTCGATGTTGCGCCGGATCGGCCAGGTCAAGCCGGCGTCAGCCGAGATCGCCAAGGTCATGGGTGCCCGCGGCGCACCCCAGAATGCGCGGCCGACGTGCTCGTTGGGCTGCACGGGCGCCAATGCGGCATCGGCCAGACCGTCATCGTCGATCTCGTCGTACAGCGAGGTCCGCCGGTCGGTGGCGTCGTCGGCGCTCGATTCGTTGAACACCAGGGCAAGCCGGTCATCGGGAAGCACCACGAACTGGATTGACGAGTTGTTGTTCGGCAGCTCGGTGGGCACCGGGGCGGTCCACGTCTCGCCGTCATCGGTCGAGGTGCTGCGGTAGACGGCGTCGGCCCAGCGGCTGCGGTAGAGCGCGACGAGCGTGCCGTCGGATAGCCGGCCGATGTTCATGTGCACGCATCCGGTGCTGCCGGGAACCGCTACCTCCCGCCAGGATTCGCCGGAATCGTCCGAGACCATCACGGCGCTGTAGTCGTGGTCGCCGACCCATTTGTGGCCAGGCACCTTCACGCAGTGGAAGACCGGCAACAGCAGGCGCCCACTCGGAAGCCTGACGACGGGTTGACGGATGAACACGCCACCCTCGTCGGTCTCCGGTATGAGCGTGTGCACCGGGCCCCAGCTCGCGCCGCCGTCGGTCGATATGCGGCGCAGCACCCGCGCGGTGTCCTGATTGCCCGCGTGCTGCGAGGTCCACATGAGCCACACCGCACCGGATTCGGTCACGTGCAGCACGGGGTTCTGCTCGGACCGGGTGGGATCGTCGGACAGCTGCACCGGTGACGACCACGCGTCGCCGTCGAGCCGCGACATCCACACGCTGATGTCGGGAACTCCTTCCTGGGTACCCGCGAACCACACGCACGCGAGCGTTCCGTCGGGCAGGACCGCGAGATTCGCCGCGTGGTTCTGGACCTGCGGTGCCGGCAGCAGCGCCTGACGGCGGCCGGGTTCGTCGGTCGGGCGGACGGCGCCGTCGGTGGTCGTGAGTGGTGTGTTCATGAGTGCAGCGATACCGCCGTCAGATCGTAGGAATTGGTGGGGCGCAGGGCGATACCCTCGATGCGGGTCCGACGCGCCAGGACGGCCTTCGGCACGAACGACCACAGCATCGGGCAGGTGTCCCAGATCCGTCGCTGTGCGTCGGCGAGCAGTGCCGCGCGGCGTTTGGGCTCGGGCTCCTCGGAGGCCTGGGTGATGATGGCGGTGATCTCGGGGAACACGTAACCGTGGTAGCTGTCGCGGGTCGCTTCCTTCTCCGCGGTTCCGGCGTACATGCCCTGCATGATTGTCAATGCCAAGCCGGTGGGGCTGGGGAAGCCGTTGCCCAGGATGTCCCAGTCGCCTGCCTTGCCCTGCCGCCACTGCATGATGTCGCCGCCCGGTTCGAACTGCTGCAGCCTCGCCCGCACACCCGCGGCGCCGAGCATCTGGACCAGGGATTCCATGATGTCGGTGTCCGCGGCGAATTCGCCGGATTCCCAGATGATCTTGAGGTCCAGATCGTGGATCCCGAGCGCATCCAGTTCGGCGCGGGCGCGCAGCGGATCGTAGGTGTATTCACCGGTTTCGATGGCTCCGTCCAGGGTCAGCGGGATGACCCCGCGCGATGCGGTGGCCGAACCCTGCATGACCTCATCGATGAGCGACTTGCCGTCGATCGCGTAGGTCAGCGCGCGGCGCACCCTGACGTCGGCGATCGGATGCCCCTGCGGCTTGCGGAAGTTGAAGAACAGTTGGTTGAGGCGAACCCCGTCGACCCGGTCGATGGCCACGCCGGACAGCCCGTCGAGCTGGTCGGCCGAATCGGGCGTGATCGAGTCGATCACGTCGATGTCCCCGCTGCGCAACGCGACGACGCGGCTGGTTTCGTCGGGGATGAAGCGCACCCGCACCGATTCGACATGTGCCGGTGCGCCCCAGTAGTTTTCGTTGCGCACCAGGGTGTACGTCCCGGCCCCGCGGTTGCTTTCGGTGACGACGTACGGGCCGGTCCCGACCCCGCTCTGTAGTTCTTCCGGCTTGTTCGCCGCCGCGGGGGTGATGAGGATGTTCGACATGAGGTAGTCCAGGACCGGCACGGGACGCACGGTGTTCAGCGTGAAACTGGTGTCATCGATCGCCTCGACTGTGGGGAACTCGGGGAAGAACCCGGCGACGAAGGACCCGTCGACCTCGCTGTACATCTTGAGTGCGGTCGACACATCCTCGACCCGTACCGGCGAGCCATCGGAGTACCGCACTCCGGGTCGCAAGCGGACATACCACTGTGTCGGCGAGGTGAGCCTGAACTGGTCGGCCAGGACGAGTTGCGGGCGCAAGTCGCGGTCGATCTCGGTAAGGGCCTGACGGACCCCGCGTTGCACGGTGAGAGCGGCGTCGAACTGGTTGAGCTTGTTGTCGAGGCTCACCAGCGACCGGTTGAGGCCCAGGCTCATGGTCGTCGGCCCCGGTGTGCCGGTCGGGGTGGCACAGCTTGCCAGCGACCCGCCGAATGCCAACCCGGCGCCGGCCAACAGGCTGGACCGTAGCAGCGTGCGGCGCGAGAACTGTTGATCCAAAGGAGATTTGGTCACCGTCGGCCTCCAGGCTGCGAACAAGGGTCGGTGTGATGGTTGACACATCGGACTGTAGTCGTGTTGCGCATAGCGCGCAAGTGTCAACAAGTACTTGCGCACAATACGCAACCATGTCATTGTGAGCTGTGTAACAGAAAGGTCGATGATGAACTTTTCGCCACTGCATGCGGGCGTGCGATGACTCAGCAGCTCATCGCAGCGCCCTCACACACCGTCGGCGGCCGGTTGGCGTCGGCCCTACTGCCGCGTTACATCGCAAAACGCCTCGGCCAGAGCGCACTCGCGGTCTTCCTCACCCTCACCACCGTGTTCGTCCTCATCCGGTTGGCGCCGGGAGACCCGGCCTACGCCATGGCCGGGCCGCTGGCGACGAGCGAGGACATCGAACGTATCCGCAGCACCATGGGCCTGGACCAGTCGGTCTTCGTCCAGTACCTGCGTTACCTGCAGGGCCTGCTGCACCTGGACCTCGGGACGTCCTACTCGTTCCAGGCACCCGCCTTCGACGTGGTGCTGGACCGGCTGCCGTACACCATGACGCTCGCGATCGCCTCCATCCTGCTGACCACCGTGGTGTCGGTGCCGCTTGGGGTGTGGATGGCGCGCCACGCCGAAACCCGACGTGAACTCGGCGCCAACGCGGTCACGATCGCCGGCCAATCGATGCCCGACTTCTGGACCGGGCTCATGCTCATCACGGTGTTCGCGGTGCTGATCCCGATCTTCCCGACCGCAGGGTTCGCAACCTGGTCGAGCCTGGTGCTGCCGACCGTGACGATCGCGATCCTGCAGATCGCCCTGATCTCGCGCCTCGTGCGCCGCGAGATGTTCGGTGCGTTCACGTCGCCGTACGTCACGGTCGCCCGTGCCCGCGGTGTCTCCGAGCGCGAATTGATCTGGCGGTATTCGATGCGCAACTCCGCGATTCCGGTGCTGACCGCACTGGGCACGCGCTTCGCCTCACTCCTCAACGGCGTCGTCGTGGTCGAGGTGGTGTTCGCCTGGCCCGGAGTCGGCTCGCTGGTTGTGCGTGCGCTGGAGACCCGTGACTATCCGCTGATCCAGGCGACCGTCCTGGTGACCGCGGTCCTCGCGGTCCTCGTCCAGCTCCTGGTCGACCTCTGCTACCCACTGCTCGATCCGCGCGTTCGACTCGGGAAAGGAACTGCCAAGTGACCACCGTCATCGCTCCGCCCACCGAACCTCGCCCGTCTGCGGTCACGCCCCGCGACATCGCCCGCGCCGGCGCCACGCGCCGGGAGCGCGACAGCCGGGTCAAGATCTGGGTGGGGAGTATTTGCACCCTGCTGGTCATCCTGCCGGTCGCATTTGCCCGCTTACTGCCGCTGCCGTCGCCCGACGCCACCCACCTCGGGGAACGACGGCTTCCCCCGCTCACCGACGGACATCTGTTCGGCACCGACCAGCTCGGCCGCGACCTGCTGGCCCGCGTTCTGTACGGCGGGCAGGTGTCGCTGGCGGTCGGCATCCTCGCGGTGGTGGTGTCGGGACTGATCGGTCTGGCGCTCGGAGCGGCGGCCGGCTACTGGGGCGGTTGGGTCGACACCGTGGTGAGCCGGCTGCTGGAGGCGCAGCTGTCGCTTCCGCTGCTCATGATGCTGCTCCTCGTGGTGGCGCTGTTCGGCCCGTCCATCCCGGTCATCACGTTCGTCATCGCGATCGCCCAATGGCCCGAGATCGCGCGCCTGACGCGGTCGCTGTGCCTCGTCGAACGCGAAAAGCCTTACGTCGCAGCGGCCCGCGTGCTCGGTCTCGGCGGGTTCGCCATCCTGCTGCGGCACGTGATCCCCAATGTCGTCAAGCAGGTGTCACTGGTGGTGCTCCTTCTCCTGGCGCAGGCCGTGTTGTTGGAGAGCGCGCTGAGCTACTTGGGCGCCGGGCCGCAACGGCCGTTCGCCACGTGGGGCCGCATCATCTCCGACGGCCAGGACTACGTCACCACCTCATGGTGGCTGGTGACCCTGCCCGGGCTTGTCATCGCGCTGTTGGTGATCGGGGTGAATCTGCTCGGCGACGGTTTGCGCGACCGCCAAAGCGGGTTCAAATTCGGTCTGTTCAAACGACTTCCGCTCTCCAAGAAAGCAGGCTGAGCATGGGAAACCTGTTGAAGGTCGACGAATTGCAGGTTGAGTTGATCACCGCGGCCGGGGTGATCCGCGCGGTCGACGGGGTGTCGTTCACCATGGATCCCGGCGAAACCGTCACGATCATCGGTGAATCCGGTTCCGGCAAATCCACCACGGCAATGGGCATTCTCGGCTTGTTGCCCGCCGATCTCGCCGTGCTGTCGGGAAAAGTCTCGTTCCAGGGCAACAATATTCTGGATGACGCCAAGGCTCTCGAGAAAGTACGCGGCCGACACATCGCGCTCATCCCCCAGGATCCGATGACCGCGCTGAGCCCCGTGCACAGCATCGGGTCACAACTGCGCGATGCGATCCGCCACAGCGGTATCCGCGGGAAGACCCGCGAAATAGCAAGAGCCGTAGAACTTCTCGAGCAGGTGCGAATCCCCCGGCCCGAAACGCAACTGGGCAAGTACCCACATCAGCTGTCGGGTGGCATGCTGCAACGCGTGCTGATCGCCACCGCACTGGCCGCGGGCCCCGAGCTCATCGTCGCCGACGAGCCGACCAGCGCACTCGACGTGACCGTGCAGGCCAGCATCCTCGACCTGCTG
Organism: Mycolicibacterium wolinskyi; assembly: GCF_002101965.1. Taxonomy (GTDB): domain Bacteria; phylum Actinomycetota; class Actinomycetes; order Mycobacteriales; family Mycobacteriaceae; genus Mycobacterium; species Mycobacterium wolinskyi. Next base: position 124,836 of record NZ_LQQA01000006.1, on the reverse strand, counting down.
CTCGAAGTTCAGGAGAACACCGGCGTCGGCATCCTGCTGATCACCCACGACCTCGGCGTGGCCCGGCTGATGTCCGATCGCATCCTGGTGATGAAGGACGGCCGGTTCGTCGAGTCCGGTGGCGCCGAGGATCTCATCTGTCACCCGCAAAGCGATTACACCCGCAAGCTGCTCGCCGCCGTCCCCCGGCTCGGTGACCAAGTACGACAGGGAGTCCCGGCGTGACAACACCACTGCTCTCAGTCGAGAATCTCGTCGTCGAATACCCCGTCGCCGGAGGTGTTTTCCGCGCGGTCGACAAGGTGAGCTTCGACGTGCCGAAGGGTTCCACGCTCGCTGTCGTCGGCGAGTCCGGCTGCGGTAAATCGACGATCGCCAAGGCGATCGTCCGGCTGGTGACTCCGACCTCGGGCCATATCCGGGTCGACGGTACCGACATCGCCCAGCTCTCCGAGCGTGCGCTTCGGCCGTACCGCTCGCGCATCCAGATGGTGTTCCAGGACCCGTACGGGTCGTTGGATCCGCACCTGAATGCCGTCGACATCGTGTCCGAACCCCTGCGGCTCAGGGGTATCGGTAGCCGTGTCGCCCGGGAGAAGCGGGCCGCCGAACTGATCGATCGCGTCGGCCTGCCCTCCACCGCCTTACAGCGCAAGCCCGCCGAGTTCTCGGGCGGTCAGCGGCAGCGCATCGGGATCGCCCGCGCCCTCGCGAGCGAACCGGAGCTGCTCGTATGCGACGAGGCCACCAGCGCGCTCGACGTGTCGGTACAGGCGCAGGTGCTCGAGCTCCTGCGCGAGATCAAGCGCGACACCGGTTTGACCTACCTGTTCATCTCCCACAACCTCGGCGTCGTCCGCGAGATCAGCGACACCATCATCGTGATGTCGTCGGGCACCCTCGTCGAAACCGGCGTGACCGCAGACGTTCTGGCACATCCGGCCGAGCCCTACACTCAGGCGCTGCGGGCGGCCGCGCTCGATCCGACCACCATGACCGGCCTAAAACCCCGGCACCTGCTCAAAGGAGTTGCTTGATGCTCGACCTCGGCCCACTCGTTCTCGGCACGATGACATTCGGCGACACCGTCGATGCCGACGGTGCCGCGGCGATGCTCGACGCCGCGCTCGATGCCGGAATCACCCACATCGATACGGCCAACGGCTACGCCGGCGGTGAGTCCGAGCGGATCCTGGCCGAACTACTGCGCAGCCGCCGGGACAAAGTCACGCTGGCGACCAAGGCGGGCATCCCGCACCCGGACGCCGGTGACCACGCACCACTTTCGGCGGCCGGGCTGCGTGCCGGCATCGACGGCAGCCTCTCGCGGTTGCAGACCGATCACGTCGATCTGTTCTATCTTCACCAGCCCGATCGCGCGACCCCAGTCGCCGAAACCCTCGAAACCATCGCCGAACTCGTACGCGAAGGCAAGATCGGCGCACTCGGCGTTTCGAACTACGCGGCGTGGCAGATCGCGGAGCTCAACCACGTCGCCGACACCGTGGGTGCACCGCGGCCGGTTGCCGCACAACAGCTCTACAACCTGCTGGCGCGGCGTATCGAGGACGAATACGTCGAGTTCGCCGCTGTGACGGGCCTGACGACCGTCGTCTACAACCCGCTCGGCGGGGGTCTGCTGACCGGCAGGCATTCCTTCGGCACCGAGCCCGCCGAGGGCCGGTTCGGCGACTCGCGCCTGGCCCAGATGTACAAGCAGCGTTACTGGAACACGGCGATTTTCGAAGCGATCGAGGCGCTGGGCATCGTCGCCGACAAGGCCGGCCTACCGCTCACCGAACTCGCCTTGCGCTGGCTGGTGTCCAAACCGGCGACCGGGCCGATACTGCTCGGCGGCTCGAAAGTCAGCCACCTGCAATCGAATATCGCTGCGGTGTCGAAGGGCCCGCTGACGGACGACGTGGTGGCGGCCTGCGACGACGTGGGTTCCGCGCTGCGCGGCCCGATGCCAAACTACAACCGATAGGTATCGATCGATGCGTGCACAGGAATTCGCGGCCCGGCTCCGGGATCGGCAGCGGCTGCTCGGGTACTGGTCGGTGATCGACAGCCCGGTCTCCACCGAATGGCTCGCGCACGTCGGCTGGGACTACATCGCGCTCGATCTGCAGCACGGCCTGATCGGATACTCGGGCATGGTCGCCGGGCTGACGGCCATCGACGCGTCGGGCTCAGCGGTCGGCCTGGTGCGGGTGGAAGCCAACGACGCCACCGCGATCGGCCGGGCGCTCGACGCCGGGGCGGCCGGCGTCATCGTCCCGATGGTCGATGACGCCGAGGCGGCCGCGCGCGCCGTAGCGGCCGCGACGTATCCACCCGCCGGCATCCGTTCGTACGGACCGATGCGTTCACAACTGCGGATCGGGCCGGTACCCGCCGAGGCCAACCGTGACACCGTGGTGCTGGCAATGATCGAAACACCCGGCGGTCTGGCGAATGTCGAGCAGATCTGCCGCGTCCCCGGACTCGACGGCATCTATGTCGGCCCGTCGGATCTGCGACTGGCGATCGGTGGAGCGACGTCCCAGGACCCAGCAGTTGCCGAGGAGTTCGAGGCGGCGGTCAAACGGATCAGGGTCGCCGCCGAGAACGCCGGGATCGCGGCAGGAATCCACAATCCCGACGGGGCCTCAGCGGCCAAGCGACTGGCCGAGGGCTACACCTTCGCCACCGTCGCCTCCGACCTGGTCCACCTCAAGCAGGCCTCAGCCGCGCATTTGAAGGCCGCGAAGGGCGAATAGTCCGGCGCCGGCTAGATCGTGTCGCCCAAGCCCGCGAGCAATGCCTGCCTGCTGGCCCGCACGTGTTCGCGCATCACCCGCTCGGCGCTGTCGCCGTCCTTGGCGATGATCAGGTCCAACACGACGTGGTGCTCCCGGTCCGACTGCAGTGGACGGCCGGGCTGACTGAGCGACGTGTGGACCAGCCGTGCGTAGGCGAGCTGGTTCATGAGCATGCGGTAGTGCGCCTCGAGCTTGTTGTTGTCGGCGCCGACGATCAGCAGATCGTGGAATTCCTCGACGAGTTCGGCGTAGCGGGCCCGGTCGTCATTGGCGACGGCGTGGTCGGCCTGGCGGAGGTTTTCCTCCAGCTTGTCGATCTCGGGTACCCGGCCGCGCTGCGCCAGCAGCCGGGCCGCCGCACCCTCGAGCAGTTCCTTCATCTGGAACAGCTCGGTGATCTCGCGTCGCGACGGCGTGGTGACGAATGTGCCGACGCGCGGCCGGATCTCGATGAGTCCTTCGGTCTGCAGCTGCTTAAAGGTCTCGCGGACCGGGGTGCGGGACACGCCGAACTCTTCGGCGATCGCAAGCTCGGAGATGTTCACGCCCGGCGAGATCTCCCCGGCGATGATCCGGCGGCGGATCTCCTCGATCAGCCGACCCTGAATCGAGCCATTACTGCTGCTCACCGCCACTCCCTACGTCGCTATCCCAATGCGGGCAGGCTGCCGCCATCGAAGAACCTACCGGCGCTGTAGACCATCGGGTCACGATCGCCGACCGAAGCATGGACCACCCGGCACATGAAGACGGTGTGGGTGCTCGCCTGCAGCCGTTCGCGGATCTCGACCTCCATGGTCGCGGCGCTGCGGTCGATCAGCGGGCTGCCGAACGGCCCCGGACGCCAGTCGAGGCCGGAGAACTTGTCGTCGGACTTCGCCGCGAAGCGATTCACCACATCGAGTTGGTCGGTCGACAGAATGTTGATCGCGAGATGGCCGGCGCGGAACAGACAGTCGTGGGTCGACGAGGTGTGCTGGACCGCGACCATGACCGTGGGCGGCTCCAGCGAGATGCTGGCGAACGCGTTCACGGCAAGGCCGCGGGGCTTGTCCCCGTCCAGCGCCGTGACGACGGTGACCCCGGTGACGAACTGCCGATTGACCCGCTTCATCAGGTCCAGGTCGGGCACTACGGGTGCGGTCACCGGTCCTGCCCCACCGCGATGATGCCGAGCGCGGTCAGCAGTGCGCGGGGATCCCACGTCACGTGCTCTTCGACGATTCGGTCGTTTTCGAAGCGCGCGAAGGTAGCCCCGCTGACCTCGACCTGGCGTTTGGTGGCGGGCACACCGAGGAACGAGTGCTCGTGGCTGCCGGTGCTGTGCCACCGGATGGCAGCCCGGTCGCCTTCCACCACCACCTCGTCGACGACCGTCAGCAGATCGGGAAACGCCGAGCGGGTCGCGGTGATCGAAGCCTTGAACTCGTCACGCCCGTGGCTGGTTCCGGTGCCGCTGATGCGCCGGTACCCACCGGCGAGCAGGTCGTCGAATGCGTCCACGTCGCCCCGGTCCCACGCCGCCTCCCATGCGGACGTGATGCGGGCGCGGCGGGAATCATTGTCGGTCATGGCTTTTCCTTTCGGCTAATCGTCGATGAGTTCGACGAGCGGGGTCTGCGGCGTCGTGTGGCGGTTGTCGGCGATCAAGTCTTTCCAGAACGACACCGCCAGACACGCGATGATGATGAGGAACGGCAGTGACGCGACGATCACGGTGTTCTGCAGCGCGTTCAGGCCGCCCGCGAACATGAGCACCACCGCCGTGATGCCGGTGAGCACCCCCCACAGGACGAGCACGCCGCGCCGCGGTGTCAGGGTTCCGTCGCTCGTCATCATGCCCAGGACGAAGGTGTTCGCGTCCGCGCCGGAGATGAAGAAGATGAGCACCAGCAGGATGGCGACGACCGAGGTCACCGATGCGAGCGGGAAGTGTGCCAGCGTCGCGAAGAACGCACTGTTGATATCGGCGGCGGTCTGCTCGCCGATGTCGCCGCCCTCGAACATGTCGATGTGGATGGCCGCCCCGCCGAACACCGTGAACCAGGTGAAGAAGACGACGCTCGGCACCACCAGCACACCGACGATGAACCCACGAATGGTGCGGCCCTTCGAGATTCGCGCCAGGAACACCCCGACGAAGGCTCCCCACGACACCCACCACGCGAGCATGAAGTAGGTCCACCACTGCATCCATTCGAGGTCGCCGAAGGCCGTGCCCTGCAGGCTCATCCGGAAGAAATCTGTTGCCCACGTGCCGAGCGACTCGATGTAGAGGTTGGCGATGAACACGCTGGGCCCGACGATAAGCATGAAGACGAACAGCGCCACCGCCATGACCGTGCTGCCCTGGCTGAGGAACTTGATGCCCTTGCTCACCCCCGTGACCGCCGACATCGTGAATATCGCGGTCACCGCGGCGATGATGACGACCTGGGTGGCATTGCTGACCGGGACACCGAACAGCGAGAAGAGGCCGTTGTTGACCTGAAGTGCGCCCAGCCCAAGGGAAGTCGTGGTGCCGAACAGCGTCGCGAACACCGCGAGGACGTCGATCAACTTACCGATCGGCCCGTTGACCCGATCGCCGAGCAACGGGGTGAACAGCTGGCTGACCAGCGTGCGACGGCCCATGCGATACGTCGAATAGGCAATGGCGAGACCGAAAACCGCGAAGATCGCCCAGGCGTGCAAGCCCCAGTCGAAGTAGGAGTACTGCAGTGCCCGCACCGCGGCCTGCGGCGTACCGGGCTCGGCGAGCCCGTGCGGTGGTGTGGTCAGATGTGAGATCGGTTCGGCGACACCGTAGGACACCAGGCCGATGCCCATCACCGCACTCAGGATCATCGCGAGCCACGTGATCGTCCTGAACTCCGGCCGGTCCGTGTCCTTGCCGAGGCGCGTATCGCCGTACGGGCTGAACGCGAGGAAGACCAGGAACACCAGGATGCCCAGCGTCACGACCAGGTAGAGCCAGCCGAAGCTGCCCGTCACCCAGTTGAGCGACGCGGCCGTCACCTTGTTGAGGTTCTCGGTGAACAGCACGGCCCATACGACGAACACGGCCGAGATCGCCACCGACGTCCAGAAGACCGATCCGAGTCGCCCGGATGGCCGAGGCGGTTTCTCCGCGGCTGCGGGCGCAGCGGGCGTTGCGCTGAGGTCACTTGTCATGGGGAGCTCCCGGGAACGTCGCCGAGCAAGTACTGGCATACAACAGAATGTAAGCGCAGTCACAAAGCAGTGTCAACGGCTTCCCGGTCGCACGATCGCCGAGTGCCCACTCGAACTGCGTTTTTACTGCGATTTTACGTCGCCCCAAGCCATCCGACCGCCGGCCTGCCGGCTAGCGCACCGTGAGCGCTTGACCTACATCACAGTCGCAAACTATCGTCTGTGGCATGCAAGAGCGCATCTCCGGCGTCAGCCTTGGACTCCGCAAGGTCGTGGTGTACCGCGAAACCGTGGTGACGGAGGCCGGAGTGCGACCTGCCTGTCCGGCCCTGCAAGCCAGCGTCGCCGCCGTGGTGCGCAACCCGTGGGTGGGCACCGGCCCGGCACGTGATCTGTCGCCGGAGGTGGCCCGCATCGCCCCGGTGCTGGCTCAGTTGGTGACGCGCCGCCTCATCGACACGCTCGGCGGCGTCGATGCTGTCGAGGCATTCGGCAAGGCCGCGATCGTCGGGCTCGACGGCGAGATCGAGCATGGCGGCGCCCTGATCCACACGCCGTACTTCGGCAACCTGATGCGCGAGTTCCTCGACGGCGAATCGATCATCTGCTTCGCCGACGCCCGGGCCGATGCCGGCGACCCGCTCGTCGTCCCGCTCTGGCACAAAACCCATGCCGCGACACGCAGCCACTATCAGACCGTGAGCACCCGCGTGCCCGACGGTCCGCGCGCCGACGAGATCGTCATCATCGCTGCCGGGTCAACCGGCCCTCGGCCCCATCCCCGCATCGGGGACCGCACCACCGACCCCGCCGTCACCGTCAAGAGTCTGGAGAGTGTCCTGTCATGAAACTGCGCAAGATCGTCACCGTGGTCGAGGAGATCCGTACCGAGGGTGGTCGTGAGGTCAATCCGCCGGCGCGCGTCGCCATCGTCGCCGCTGTGATCGAGAACCCATGGGCTGGACAGGGTTTCGTGGAGGATCTGGCGCCTGGTATCGACAGCACCGCGTCCGATCTCGGCGCCCTGCTGGCACCGCTGGTACTCGAGGCGCTCGAAGAGCCCGCCGAGGCTTACGGCAAGGCCGCGATCGTCGGGCTCAACGGCGAGATCGAGCACGGCTCGGGCCTGATCCACACGCTGAAGTTCGGCGATCACTTCCGCAAGGCCGCCAACGCCACGACCCTGCTGCCCGCGGTCGAGAAGCGCGGCCCGGCGGGTGTCATCTTCGACATCCCGCTCAAGCACATCACCGACGCCACCATCCGGTCACACCATCAGACCGTGGAGGTGCGCATCGCCGACGCGCCGCATGCCGACGAGATCGTGATCGCTCTCGCCGCCGCGTCACAGGGCCGTCCGCAGCAGCGCCTCGCACCGCTCAGCAGCGAGAAGTAAGCCGATGTCCCGGCCGACGCTTGTGTTCCTGCACGGAGTGGGCTTGGACCACACCGTGTGGGGCCCGGTCACCGAACTGCTGCCCGGCTTCGAGGTCATTACACCTGACCTACCCGGACACGGCGCCCGGCCGGCCGCTCCCGCGGGAGTGACGTTGGCGGACTTGGCCGATGGCGTCGCCGACGAGATCCCGGCCGGGTCTCACCTGGTCGGGTTCTCCCTCGGCGCCCTCGTCGCCCAGCACCTTGCGGTGCACCGCCCGGAGCTGGTGGCGTCGTTGACGTCGGTGAGTTCGGTGTGCCGGCGCACCGACGAGGAGCGGGCCGCGGTCCTCGGCCGGCTTCGCACGGCTGAGCAGGATTTCGCCGCGAGCGCGGCTGCGTCCCTGCGCCGTTGGTATGACGGCACCGACGTCGACCCCGAGCACGTCGCACGCACGGAAGCGACGCTGTTGGCCAACGATCCGGCGAGCTTCGTCAACTGCTACCGCGTATTCGCCACCGCGGATGCCGAGATCGCACCACAGTTGAGCCGCATCGGCGTGCCCGCGCTCGCGATCACCGGATCCGACGATCCCGGCTCCACCCCGGACATGACCTATCGGCTCCCGGCGGCCATACCCGAGTGCGAAGCCGTCGTTGTCACCGGTGCCCGCCACATGCTCCCGGTTCAATGCCCACGCGAACTCGCCGACGCCCTCACTTCTTTCATCGGAAGGTCCGTCCATGTCTGAATCCCCGAAACTGCAACACTTCATCGGCGGCGAACCGGTCGCCCCGTCGTCCGGGGAGTACTTCGAGAGCACCAATCCGGCGACCCGCGAGGTGCTCTATCAAGCCGCGCGCGGCAACGCCGCCGACATCGATGCGGCCGTCGCGTCGGCCACCGAGTCCTTCGACGACCCGCGGTGGCGCGATCTGAGCCAGACCAAGCGCGGGCACCTGCTGCGCCGTCTCGGTGACCTGATCGGTGAGCACGGTGAGGAACTCGCACGCTCCGAATCGCTCGACAACGGAAAGTTGTTGCGCGAGATGCGCGGCCAGCTCACGACGCTGCCCGAGTATTACTACTACTACGCCGGTCTGGCCGACAAGATCCACGGCGATGTCATCCCCACCTCGGACCGGCAGGTCCTCAACTACACGGTGCGCGAGCCGCTGGGCGTGGTCGGCGCGATCACGCCCTGGAATTCGCCGCTGACGCTGACCACCAGCAAGCTGGCCCCGGCGTTGTGTGCCGGGAACACCGTCGTGATCAAGCCGTCCGAGTACACCTCGGCGACCGTGCTCAAACTGGCCGAGCTCGTGATCGAGGCCGGATTCCCGCCCGCTGCGGTCAACGTGGTCACCGGATTCGGGGCCGAGGCGGGCCAGCCGCTCGTGGATCACCCGGGGCTGGCGAAGATCTCGTTCACCGGCAGCACCGCGACCGGGTCACGGATCGCGTCGGCGACGGCGGGCCGGTTCATCGGGTCGACGCTGGAGCTGGGCGGCAAGTCCCCCAACATCGTGTTCGACGACGCCAATGTCGCCAACGCCGCGACGGGTGTGGTCGCGGGAATCTTCGCGGCCGCGGGACAGACCTGCATCGCGGGCAGCCGGGTGTTCGCGCACCGCGCGATCTACGACGAACTGCTGGAACGCGTGTCGGAGCGGGCCCGCAGCATCCGGATGGGAAATCCGCTCGACGATGCCACCGAGCTCGGCCCGCTGGCGTTCGAGGACCAGCGCGACAAGGTCGCCTCCTACGTCGATCTCGGGCGGTCGGAAGGCGCGCGGGTGCTCACCGGCGGACGTGCCACCGACGGCGGCTTGGGCGGGTTCTTCTACGAGCCAACGGTTCTGGTGGACGTGAACAACCAGATGCGGGTGGTCCGCGAAGAGATCTTCGGCCCGGTCGCGGCGATCATGCCGTTCGACACCGAGGACGAGGTCGTGGCCTTGGCCAACGACACCGAGTACGGCCTGGCCGCGGGCGTGTGGACGACCAACCTGGCCCGGGCGCACCGGATGGCCGGGCGCCTCGATGCCGGCACCATCTGGGTCAACACCTACCGGGCGATGTCCCCGATGTCGCCGCGGCAGGGGTTCAAGAGCAGCGGCGTCGGCGTCGAGCACGGCACCGAGACCATGAAGGAATACACCCGGCTCAAGAGCGTGTGGATCAACACCGACGAGGGCCCGGTGCCCGATCCGTTCGTGATGCGGAGCTGACATGCCGAACGTCGAAGTCACCATCGCGCAAGGCCGTTCGCCCGAGCAGATCCGCGCCATGATGCACGAGGTGCACGAGGCCGTGCTGCGGACCGTCGGCACCCAACCCGAGCACATCCGCGTCATCGTCCGCGAAGTGCCCCGGACCCATTGGGCCACAGGCGATCTCACGATCGCCGAGATGAAGGAGCAATCATGAGATTTTCGTTGTTCGTCCACATGGAGCGCTGGGACGAATCGGTGTCCCACCGCGAGCTCTTCGAGAATCTGACCGAGCTGTCCCTGATGGCCGAGGCCGGTGGGTTCAGCACGGTGTGGATCGGCGAGCACCACGCCATGGAGTACACGATCTCGCCGAGCCCCATGCCGCTGCTGGCCTATCTGGCCGGGCAGACCACGACGATCCGTCTCGGTGCGGGCACCATCATCGCGCCGTTCTGGAATCCGATCCGGGCCGCCGGTGAGTGTGCGCTGCTCGACGTGATCAGCAACGGCCGCATGGAGGTCGGGCTGGCCCGCGGCGCGTACCAGATCGAGTTCGACCGGATGATGCCCGGCCTGCCTGCCTCCGAGGGCGGCAAATACCTGCGCGAGCTGGTGCCTGCCGTGCGCAAACTGTGGCAGGGCGACTACGCACACGACGGCGACATCTGGCAGTTCCCGACATCGACGAGTGTGCCCAAACCCGTGCAGCAGCCGATGCCGCCGATGTGGATCGCCGCGCGCGATCCCGATTCCCACGACTTCGCGGTCGCGCAGGGATGCAACGTGATGGTCACCCCGCTCATGAAGGGCGACGAAGAGGTCGTCGACCTCAAGCGCAAATTCGATACCGCGGTCGAGAACCATCCCGAGGTGGCCCGACCGCAGCTCATGGTGTTGCGCCACACCCACGTTCATGCCGCCGAGGATCCGGACGGCTGGCGCCCGGCCGCCGAGGCGATCTCGAAGTTCTACCGCACGTTCGACGCCTGGTTCGGCAACAAGACCACCCCGGTCAACGGGTTCCTGGAGCCCAGCCCGGAATCCAAGTTCGCCGAGCGGCCCGAGTTCGAGCTCGAGTCACTGCACCGCACCGCGATGATCGGCACCCCAGAGGAGGTCATCGAGCGCCTGCGGTTCTACCAGGAGCTCGGCGTCGACGAGTTCAGCTTCTGGTGCGACAACAGCCTGCCGCACGACGAGAAGCGTAAGTCCCTTGAGCTTTTCATCAAGGAAGTCGTCCCGGCGTTTCAGTGAGGAGCCAGCCATGGATGGGGTAAGAATTCACGCCGTCGATCTGCAGGACGCCCAGCGACGCGCCGGCAAGCTACGGGCCGACGCGCCCGAGCTTCCGGTGCTGCTCGACATCGAGGTACTCATCGACCGCGATATCCACGCCGCGTTCGCCGCACTCGACGGTGTGCCGTCCGGACATGCGCTGCGCTACATCGGAACTCCGCGGGGGCTGGCCGGTTTGATCGCCGACGTGCAACGCCTCGGCATCGCCGACGGCGTGGTGCTCAAGCCGTTGGCAGACAGCCCCGTCACCGACCTGATGCTGGAGGAGCTGGCGCCTGGCCTGTGTGCCTGACGGCGACACGCCCAAAGCGACGCAATGGCTGAGATACCAAGGAAATTCCCACCACAGCGTCGCTCTCGCGGCGGTCAGGCCGCGAACGGATCCGTCGCCGCCGCTATGCGCGCGGCCGCGTCGGTCAGCACCGCTTCGCCGTGGCCGAAGCCCGCGATCTGCGCACCGGTCGCGGCGATCCGAGCCAGCGACTGGACGGCGGCCTGACGGTCGGTGTTGAAGACGCCGAGGATGACCTGCCCGTGGAACTCGGCGACGGTATCGCCCGTGAGAACCGCGTCGGCGGCGGGCAGATACAGCGCGATGCTGCCCGGCGTGTGGCCCGGCACGCCGATAACCCGTGTCCCTCCCGCGAAGTCGAGCACATCGCCGTCGCGCACCGCGCGATCGACCCGGCACGCCGGGCCGTGCGGTGAGGCGTCGAGGTCCGGGCGGATCTCGCGCTCGCGGTCGGTCAGCAAGGGCAGCGGGCCGGGTTCGTCGCCGCGAACATACGAGGCGTCGCCGGCCCCCGCGACCACCTCGATGTCAGCCCAGTCCGCGATCTCGGCGGCGGACCCGCAATGGTCCTCGTGGAAATGCGTGAGCACGATGCGCTTCACGTGCAGGCGGCGCATGCCGAGCGCGGCCAGCGCTTCGGCGATCAAGCCTGCGCTGCCGGGCCAGCCGGTGTCGATGAGCGTGACACCGTCCGGCTCCAGCCACAGGTAGCTGTTGAGCAGATGTGCCTGGCCGCCGGGGATGCGCAGCCGGTACAACGAGGGCGTCAGCTGGAGAAGGTCGGCCATGACACCCGACGGTAGTGATCATGACCCGTCACGGTCGAGGCGTTTCGCTCTCGCCGAAATCCCTCAGTCCCCGCGAATCAGGCCACCGCGGCTGAGCCGCGAATCAGGCCACCGCGGCTGAGCCGCGAATCAGGCCATCGCGCGGCGGCCCGCCAGGGCGCGGCCCAGCGTCAGCTCGTCGGCGAACTCCAGATCGCCGCCCATGGGCAGCCCGGACGCGATCCGCGTGACCGTGAGGCCCGGGATGTCGCGCAGCATCCGCACCAGATACGTGGCGGTGGCCTCGCCTTCGGTGTTGGGGTCGGTCGCGATGATCACCTCGGCGACGTCGACGCCATCGACGCGTTCCCCGATCCGGTTGAGCAGCTCGCGGATGCGCAGTTGCTCTGGCCCGATGCCCGACAACGGGTCCAGTGCCCCGCCGAGCACGTGGTAGCGGCCGCGGAACTCCCGGGTGCGTTCGACGGCCTGCACGTCCTTGGGTTCCTCGACGACACACACCAGTGAGGCGTCACGACGCGGGTCGCTGCAGATGCGGCAGCGTTCGTCGTCGGACACGTTGCCGCACACCGCACAGAACGTGACACCGTCGCGGATGCGGCCGAGCACGGCCGTCAGCCGGTCGATGTCGGGTGGCTCGACCGACAGCAGGTGAAAGGCGATCCGCTGCGCACTCTTGGGCCCGATGCCGGGCAGCTTGCCGAGCTCGTCGATCAGATCCTGGACGGGACCCTCAAACATTGCGGTACAACTCAGACCCCCGGGATACCGAAGCCGGAGAGACCGCCGGCCAGCGGACCGAGCCGGCTCTGCGCGAGGATTGTCACCTGCTTGGACGCGTCGGCCAGCGCGCCGACGATCAGGTCCTGCAGGGTTTCGACGTCGTTCGGATCGACGACCTTGGGATCGATGCGCACGGCGACCACCTCGCCGCTGCCTTTCACGGTGACCTGAACCAGCCCGCCGCCGGCCTGGCCCTGCACCTCGGAGTTGGCCAGCGCCTCCTGCGCCTCCATGAGCTGTTGCTGCACCTGCTGCGCCTGCGCGAGGAGTGCCGACATATCGGGCGTGCCTCCGGGTTGCATGACAGTCCCCTTCACGTATTCGTTGCGACCTGGTCTCGACTTGGTTGCTCTCGCCCGTCGGTGGCGGTTTGGCCTTTCAGCCTAGTCGGCGCGCGGGCTACGGTGGCGGCCGTGCGAGTCCCAGCCTGCCTGCGTGTCGGCGCCGCGGTGGTATCGAGTGTGCTCATCGCCGTGACTGCGCCCGCCCTCGTGAACAGTCCACTGGCGAATGCCGCCCCGAACGTCGCCGGGATGATCGTGTTCCTCGATCCCGGGCACAACGGCGCCAACGACGCCTCGATCAGCAGACAGGTCCCGACGGGCCGCGGCGGCACCAAGAACTGCCAGGAGAGCGGCACCTCGACCGCGGACGGCTATCCCGAGCACACCTTCACCTGGGACACCACGCTGCGCGTCCGGGCCGCGCTGACCGCGCTCGGCGTCCGGACCGCGATGTCGCGCGGTAACGACAACGCCCTCGGCCCCTGTGTCGACGAGCGCGCCGCGATGGCCAACTCCTTGCGGCCGAATGCCGTCGTGTCGATCCACGCCGACGGCGGTCCGGCCAACGGCCGCGGCTTCCACGTGCTCTACTCGTCGCCGCCGCTCAACCAGGTGCAGGCCGGACCGTCCGTGCAGTTCGCGAAGACCATGCGCGACCAACTGTCGGCCTCGGGCATACCCCCGGCGACCTACATCGGCTCGGGCGGGCTGGATGCCCGCTCGGACATCGCCGGGCTCAACCTGGCTCAGTTCCCGTCCATCCTGGTCGAGTGCGGCAACATGAAGAACCCGGTCGACTCCGCGTTGATGAAGTCGCCGGAGGGCCGCCAGAAGTACGCCGACGCGATCGCCCGGGGCATCGTCGGTTACCTCGGCTCGCAGACCGCCGCCGCCCCGGCGCGCTAAGCGCCCTCGAGCTCCTTCTTGAGATTCGCCAGCACCTCATCCTGGATCTTGCGCAGCCCCAGCGGTGCGAACGTCTTCTCGAAGAAGCCCTTGACGCCGCCGGCTCCGGTCCAGCTGGTCTTCAGGTTGACCGTCGACCCGGTGCCCGCGGGCGCGACCGTCCAGTTCGACACGAGTGTCGAATTGGCGTCCTTCTCGATGACTGTGTGCCCGGCCACGTCGACGGTCGCCTTGACGTCGCGTACGCGGGACTTGGTGGCCTGCAGCTTCCAGGTGACGACGGTGCCTGCGCCCTGCCCGCCCTCGAGCACCTGATAGCCGCTGTAGTGCGAGGAAAGGATCTTCGGGCGCACGGTCTGGTAGTCGGCGATCGCTGCGAGCACCGCGGCCGGATCGGCGTTGATCAATACGGTACTGACCGCGCTGACCTGTCCCATGGGTGAAAACTCCTTGTGCGAGAGAATGCTACGGGGTATCAACCCGGGCATATTTGGGTTACTGCGGTCGCATCGGGTGCAACCGCCGACTAGCGTATATGTGTGTCTGTTGCTTCGACTGACGCACAAGCTGTCCACGCTGCGGGGGTAGAGCGGCTTCTCGATAGCTATCGCGCCATACCGCCCACCGCGACAGTGCGGCTTGCCAAACCGACGTCCAATCTGTTCCGGAAGCGGGCCAAAAGCACCGCAAAAGGCCTCGACACCTCGGGTTTGACCGGCGTGATCGGTGTCGACGCGGTAGCTCAGACCGCGGACGTGGCCGGCATGTGCACCTACGAGGATCTGGTTGCGGCAACGCTCCCGTACGGGCTGGCTCCGCTGGTGGTGCCCCAACTCAAGACCATCACGCTGGGCGGCGCGGTCACCGGGCTCGGCATCGAGTCGACGTCTTTCCGTAACGGCCTGCCGCACGAAAGTGTCCTGGAGATGGACATTCTGACGGGCTCAGGTGAAATCGTCACCGCGTCGCCGCACCAGAACACCGACCTGTTCCGCGCATTCCCGAATTCCTACGGAACGCTTGGCTATTCGCCGAGACTGCGGATCGAGCTCGAACCGGTAACCCCGTTTGTCGCATTGCGGCACTTGCGTTTTCACACACTCACCGACCTGATCTCGACGATGGACCGCATCATCGAGACGGGCGGGTTGAACGGTGAGCGCGTCGACTACCTCGACGGCGTGGTCTTCAGCGCCGCTGAGAGTTACCTGTGCGTTGGCTTCAAGACCAAAACCGCAGGGCCCGTCAGCGATTACACGGGTCAACAGATCTACTACCGGTCCATTCAGCATCCTGGCGGCAACGGTGCCGAGAAGCACGACCGCCTCACGATCCACGACTACCTGTGGCGGTGGGATACCGACTGGTTCTGGTGCTCGCGCGCATTCGGCGCACAACATCCGCTGATCCGGCGGTTCTGGCCGCGGCGCTACCGGCGCAGCAGTTTCTACTGGAAGCTGATCGGCTACGACCAGCGGTTCAACATCGCCGACCGCATCGAGAAACGACATGGGCGCCCACCGCGGGAACGGGTGGTGCAGGACATCGAGGTGCCCATCGAACGGTGTGTCGAATTCCTCGACTGGTTCTTGGAAAACGTGCCGATCGAGCCACTCTGGTTGTGTCCACTGCGCTTGCGCGACGACAGCAACCAGGGTGCGGCATGGCCGCTGTACCCGCTGCGCGCCCACCACACCTACGTCAACGTCGGCTTCTGGTCGTCGGTGCCCGTCGGCCCAGAGGAGGGTTACACGAACCGCCGCATCGAACGGAAGGTCGACGAACTCGAGGGGCATAAATCGCTGTACTCCGATGCTTTTTATTCCCGGGAGCAGTTCGACGATCTGTACGGCGGTGAGGCCTACAAGACCGTGAAGAAGATGTACGACCCCGATTCACGTCTCCTGGACCTGTATTCGAAGGCGGTGCAACGGCAATGACGACATTCAAAGAAAACGCGGCCCATGCTTCTGACCGGAAGCTGAGCCTGGCCGAGATTCTGGAGATTTTCGCCGCGGGCCAGTTGCCGCTGAAATTCACCGCGTACGACGGTAGTTCGGCCGGTCCCGACGATGCGACGCTCGGGCTGGACCTCAAGAGCCCGCGCGGCACGACGTATCTGGCCACCGCGCCAGGCGATCTGGGGCTCGCCCGTGCCTACATCTCCGGCGACCTGGATACCCACGGTGTGCATCCGGGCGACCCGTATCCGCTGTTGTGCGCACTGGCCGACAAGATGAACTTCAAACGCCCGCCCGCCCGGGTGCTGGCCAACATCGTGCGGTCCATCGGGTTCGAACACCTCGTGCCGATCGCCCCGCCGCCGCAGGAAGCACTGCCACGGTGGCGTCGGGTGGTGGAGGGTTTGCGGCACAGCAAAACCCGCGACGCCGAGGCGATCCACCACCACTACGACGTGTCGAACACCTTCTACGAGTGGGTGCTGGGCCCGTCGATGACCTACACGTGCGCGTGCTACCCCACCGCCGACGCCACGCTCGAGGAGGCGCAGGACAACAAGTACCGGCTCGTGTTCGACAAGCTGCGCCTGCAGCCCGGCGACCGCCTGCTCGACGTGGGCTGCGGCTGGGGCGGCATGGTGCGCTACGCGGCGCGGCACGGTGTCAAGGCGCTGGGTGTCACGCTGTCGCGTGAGCAGGCGACCTGGGCCCAGAAAGCCATCGCCGAGGAGGGTCTCGGCGAATTGGCCGAGGTGCGCCACGGCGACTACCGCGACATCGTCGAAACCGGTTTCGACGCGGTGTCCTCGATCGGTCTGACCGAGCACATCGGCGTCCACAACTACCCGTCGTACTTTGGTTTCCTGAAGTCGAAGATGCGCACGGGAGCCCTGCTGCTCAACCACTGCATCACCCGCCACGACAACCGGACCGGCGCGGCGGCCGGTGGATTCATCGACCGCTACGTGTTCCCCGACGGTGAGCTCACGGGTTCGGGCCGCATCATCACCGAGGTGCAGGATGTCGGCCTCGAAGTGCTGCACGAGGAGAACCTGCGCCACCACTACGCGATGACGCTGCGCGACTGGTGCGCGAATCTCGTCGAGCACTGGGACGAGGCGGTCGCCGAGGTGGGCTTGCCCACCGCGAAGGTGTGGGGCCTGTACATGGCCGGCTCACGGCTGGGCTTCGAGACGAATGTGGTTCAGCTGCACCAGGTCCTGGCGGTCAAGCTCGACGAGCACGGCCACGACGGCGGGCTGCCGCTGCGCCCGTGGTGGGAGCCGTAGACCGGGTCAGATCACCCGGACCGCACCACGAATGGTGCGCAGCACCGCGTCCAGTTCGGCGAGCGGCGGGTTGGCGAGCGCGATGCGCAACGCGTTCGGTGGGTTGGGCGCGACCGCGAAGGCGTCCGCGGTGGAGACCAGGACGCCGCTGTCGGCCAGCCGATGGGCGACGATGTCGGCCCTGATGTCGTCGGGCAGTGTCAGCCAGCCCCAGTAGGCGCTGGGATGTGCGTGGTAGCCGAGGTCGGTCAGCTCCCGTGCGGCGATGAGCTGGCGGCGGCGCGCGTCGGCGCGACGCTGCGCCTGCAGGCGTTCCACGGTGCCATCGGCGAGCAATCGGGTCGCGAGTGCGGTGACGATGCCGGATGTCCCCCAATGCGATGCGCGCAGAACGCGTTTCACCGCATCCCGCTGCCGGGCGGGGGGCGCGACGTAGCCGAAGCGCAGCCCGGTGGCCAGGTTCTTCGACAGGCTGCCGACGTGGAAGGTCCGCTCCGGGGCGAGTGTGTGCAGTGGTGGCGGCGCACCCGGTTCCAGAAAGGCGTACGTCGAGTCCTCGATGAGCAGGCAGTCATGGCGCCGTGCGATGTCGACGATCCGGGTTCGGGCGGCTTCGTCGAGCACGAAGCCGAGCGGGTTGTGCAGCGTCGGCACGAGGTAGATGGCGGCGACGGCGCGTGCCCGGCACAACGCGTCTAGATCATCGACGTCGGTACCGGCCGCCGTCACGCCCACCGGCACGAGCTCGACGCGCCGGGTGTCGGCGATGAGCTTCAGCCCCGGATATGTGAGCGCGTCCACCGCGATCGCCCGCCCCGCCGGTACGACGCCGGCGATGACGGCGTCGAGAGCGTGTTGCGCGCCCGACGTGACGACCACGTCGTCCCGGCCCGTGTCGACTCCCACGGTCCGCAGATACTCGGCGACCGTTGCGCGGTCGGCGCCGCGACCGCCGGGCGGATGCTGCGTGAGCAACGACGTGAGATCGCCTTCGGCGGCGAGTTCGCGCAGCGCGTGCCGGAGCTGGTCGTCCTGTCCCGGGGCAAGCGGCTGGTTGAAGGACAGGTCGGCGATCCGCGCGCCGATCGGAAGCCGGCGCGAATCGAGTCCGCCGAAGCCGCTGAGGTCACGCACGAATGTGCCGCGGCCCCGCTCGCCGACCACGAGGCCCGTCGATGCGAGCTCGCGGTAGACCTTGGTCGCGGTGGCCAGCGCAACCCCGTACTTCGCGGCCAGCTCACGATGTGTCGGCAGCCGGGTGCCCGCGGGGATCGTCCCGTCGCGAATGGCCGTCGCGAAGTCCTGCGCGATCAGTCGATACCGCTCGGCCCGCACCGCCACCCCTGTATCTAGGACAATTTGTTGATTGCATCATTTTGCCGTCCCTACAGTCCACCCTGTGACGACGACTGATACGACGCTGCCCGTGCTGGAGTACTTGCAAAGGCTGATCGCCGGGACGCTACGGGCCGACGACCGCACACATATGCGCTACCCGACCGCCATCTCCGAGCTTCTCGCGTTCGCGGTCGCCGACATCGGCCCGGGAACCGCGGCCATCCGCGTCGAGACCGATCCCGCCCGGCACGGCAATCAGCAGGGTTTCTCGTCGAGTTGGCCGACGCCGCGATCGGCACCGCCCATTCCACGCTCGTGCAGCCCGGCGAATCGTTCACGAGCATCGACATCAGGGCGACATTCCTGCGGCCGGTGTGGGCCGATGTCCTCGTCGCCACCGCGCGGCCCGCGCACTCCGGCCGGACCATCACCCACTACACGTGTGACATCGTCCGCGGGGACGGCAAGACGGCCGCAACCGTCACCAGCACCGTGATGACACTGCGCGGCGCGCAGGCCGCCGGGCGCTAGCTCTCGATCTTTCGCGCACCCAGTTCGTTCTGCAGCAGCTCGAGCGCAACCTCTTCCGGGTCGCGACGCGGCCCGGCCTCACTCTGCCCGGCCTCGGCGAGCATCTCTTCCTCGTCATCCACGGGCGGTTCGGGGTCCGGCGCCGGTTCCGGCTCGGGGATGGAACGGCCCGGCCGGCTGGGGATGCGTGGCGGGGGCTTGCTGGCGCGCGGCGGCGGGGCCGCGACGGGCTCCGCGGTGCCGACCTCACACCGGATCTGCCAGTCGACGCCGAGCGCATCCTTGAGCGCGTCCCGGATCACGTCGGCATTGCGCGACTCGGTGAGCCGCTTCGCCAGGGGCGGTGATTCATGCGACAGCACAAGGGTTTTGCCCTCGACAGCACGCACGATCGCCCCCGACAACATGACCTCGGTGGTGCGGCTGCGTTCGCGCACCTTCTCGCGCACCGTCGGCCACATCGAACGCACGGCGGCGGCGTTGGGTTCGCCGCCGGGGGTGGCTGACGCCTGCACCGGCTCGGGAGCCGGTTCTGGCACCGGTTCCGGCGTCGGTTCCGGTGGTGGCGGCGGCGTCGGCTCCGGCTCCGGCACGGGGTCGGGTTCGGGTATGGGCGCCGACACGGGTTCCGGCGCAGGCGGTGGTGGCGGTGGCGGCTGCGGAGCGGGCGGTGGGGCCGGTGCGGGTTCGGGGGCCTGCGTCTGGCTGCGCCGCGTGTAGGTCTTGACCGGCTCGGTGGACGGGGCGACGGCTTGCGCTTCGCCGGCCGGGATCGACATGTCGAGGCGGGTCTCGATGCGTTCGATGCGCTGCAGCAAGGCTGATTCGGTGTCGCTGGCCGACGGCAGCAGCAGCCGCGCACACACCACTTCGAGCAGCAACCTCGGCGCGGTCGCCCCGCGCATCTCCCCCAGCCCGGCGTGGACGACCTCGGCGTAGCGGGTCAACGTCCCCGAACCCAGCCGCGCCGCTTGATCCCGCATACGGTCCAGCACGTCGGCTGGGGCGTCGACCACACCGCGCGCCGCGGCGTCGGGCACGGCCTGCAGCACGATCAGGTCGCGGAAGCGCTCGAGGAGGTCGGTCGCGAAGCGCCGCGGGTCGTGCCCGGCGTCGATGACCGCTTCGACGGCGCCGAACAGCGCGGCCGCGTCGCCCGCGGCCAGGGCCTCGACGGCGTCGTCGATGAGCGCCATGTCGGTGGCGCCCAGCAGCGCGAGCGCGCGTTGGTAGGTGATGTGGTTGCCGGTGGCACCCTGTTCGGAACCCGCCAGCAGCTGATCGAGCACCGACAGCGTGTCACGCGGTGACCCGCCGCCGGCCCGGATGACCAGCGGGTACACCGCGTCGTCGACGTTGACGTTCTCCTCGGCGCAGATGCGCTCAAGCAACGGCCGCATGGTGCGCGGGGCCAGCAGCCGGAACGGGTAGTGATGCGTGCGCGACCGGATGGTCGGCAGCACCTTTTCCGGTTCGGTGGTGGCGAACACGAAGATCAGGTGCTCGGGCGGCTCCTCGACGATCTTGAGCAGCGCGTTGAAGCCGGCCGTGGTGACCATGTGCGCTTCGTCGATGATGAAGATGCGGTAGCGCGACTGTGCGGGGGTGAAGAACGCACGATCGCGCAATTCTCTGGTGTCGTCCACACCGCCGTGGCTGGCCGCGTCGAGCTCGGTGACGTCAAGATTGCCGGGACCGTTCGGCGCGAGGGCGACACACGAATCGCACACCCCACACGGCGTCGGCGTTGGGCCCTGCTCGCAGTTGAGCGACCGCGCGAGGATGCGTGCAGAAGACGTCTTACCGCAGCCACGCGGCCCGGAGAACAGGTAGGCGTGGTTGATGCGGCCCGCCGTGAGAGCAACCGACAGCGGCTCGGTGACATGCTCCTGCCCAACCACTTCCGCGAAGGTTGCCGGGCGATACTTGCGGTAGAGAGCCACGGGAGAAGGCTACCGACCGATGCCGACTAGTCGGATCCCAGCAGGTGCTCGGTCGCCGCGAGCAGTGCACATGTCGCCAGGCCGTCGATCGCCTCGCGCACATCGGGCAGCGACGGGAACGTCGGCGCGATGCGGATGTTCTTGTCCTCCGGGTCTTTCCGGTAGGGGAACGCCGAGCCGGCCTCGGTCACCGCGATGCCGGCGTCCTTGGCCAGTGCGACCGTGCGCTTGGCCGTGCCCGGCCACACATCGAGGCTCACGAAGTAGCCGCCCTTGGGATCGGTCCACGACGCGATCTTGGACTCCCCCAGCCGGTCCTCGAGGATCTCGGCCACCAGGGCGAACTTCGGCGCGATCAACTCGCGGTGGCGCTGCATCTGCAGGCGCACACCGTCGGCGTCGCCGAAGAACCGGAGGTGGCGCAGCTGGTTGACCTTGTCCGGGCCGATCGACTTCTTGCCCGCATGCTGCAGGTACCAAGCGATGTTGCCCAGCGAGCCGCCCAGGAAGCTCACGCCGGCACCCGCGAAGGTGATCTTCGACGTCGACGCGAACACGAGCGGCCGGTTCGGGTTGCCGGCCGCCTCGGCCAGCCCCAGCACGTCGACCTGGCGGACGAAATCGTGCGTCAACGTGTGGACGGCGTACGCGTTGTCCCACATCAACCGGAAATCGTTTGCCGCAGTACGCATCTGGACCAGGCGGCGGACGGATTCCCAGGAGAACGTGACCCCGGTCGGGTTGGAGTACACCGGCACGCACCACATGCCCTTGATCGCCGGGTCGGCGGCGACGAGTTCCTCGATGAGGTCGACGTCGGGGCCGTCCTCGCGCATCGGCACGGGGATCATCTCGATCCCGAACGACTCGGTGATCGCGAAGTGCCGGTCGTAGCCGGGTGCGGGGCAGAGGAACTTGACTATGGGCTCCTGGCTCCACGGCCGCGCTGAATCCACCCCACCGTGCAGCAGTGAGTACACCACGACGTCGTGCATCATCTCGAGGCTCGAGTTGTTGCCTGCGATCAGGTTCTGCACCGGGATGCCGAGCAGCTCGCCGAAGATCTCGCGGAGCTCGGGCAGGCCGTGCAGCCCGCCGTAGTTGCGCGTGTCGGTGCCGTCACGGTCACGGAAGTCCTCCCCGGGCAGGCTGAGCAGCGCATTCGACAGATCGAGCTGCGCGGGCGCGGGCTTGCCTCGGGTCAGGTCCAGGCTGAGCTTCTTTGCCTGTAGCTCGGCATAGTTGCGTTGCTGGAGCTCGTGCTGCGCGAGCAGATCGTCGCGGCCGAGGGACTGGAACGACACCGCGCGCCTTTCACCTGTTCGGATCCCCGGAGATCACCGGGCAAAAATAGGGGACCCCGCGCACCCGCCAGAGCCCATTGACCCTTGCTGCCTTCCGGCCCTGGGGGAGTTCACAGGATGGACGCCGCGCGGGGTCCATGGGTGAGTGTAGTACCTGCCCTGCCCCCGACTGGACGGGAGCGGTCCCGGCTTCGGTTACCATTGCCGACGGAGGATTCGCCTAGTGGCCTATGGCGCTCGCCTGGAACGCGGGTTGGGTTAATAGCCCTCAGGGGTTCAAATCCCCTATCCTCCGCACTCGGGTCCGGGGTGCGACCTGCTGATCACCAGCCCGGTCGCACCCCGGCCCATAGATACCCGAGGAGGAGTATGGGCCGCACCGTCGCGGTGATCTGGCACGCGTCGTTCTCAATCGTCGCTGCAGGCCTCTACTTCTTCTTCGTCATCCCGCGCTGGCCCGAGTTGATGGGCCAGACCTCGCCGACCGTCGGGCTCGTGCTGCGCATCGTCACCGGTGTGCTGATCGGTCTGGCCGCGCTTCCCGTGGTGTTCACGCTGCAGCGGACCCAGCGTCCCGAGTTCGGCACCCCTCAGCTCGCGCTGCGGCTGCGGTCTTGGTCGATCGTGCTGCACGTGCTGGCCGGCCTGCTGATCGTCGGCACCGCGATCTCCGAGATCTGGCTGTCGCTCGACACCGCCGGACCGTGGTTGTTCGGCATCTACGGCGCAGCCGCGGCCATGGCCCTGCTCGGTGTGTTCGGCTTCTACCTGGCGTTCGTCGCCGAGTTGCCCCCGCCGCCGCCGAAACCGCTCAAGGTTCGTGAGACGGGCAAGCGCCGCGGTCGCGGCAATACCGACGAGAAGACCGAGACCGAAGAAGAGCCGGCAGACGAAGCCGACAAGGACGAGGCCGAGAAGTCCGAGGCCGATGAGGTCGAGGACACCACCGACGCGGACGAGAGCGAGGAAAAGCCTGCCGAGGTGACGGCCGAAGAGACCGACACCCCCGCAGAGAAGACCGCTGAGACCGCCGACGACACGGCTGAGGACGATGGGACTGATGAGTCCAGTGCGTCCGATGAGGACAAGAACTCGAACGGCAAACTGCGCAATCGCCGGCCGTCGAACAAGGGCGGTAACTCCAGGTTGCGGTGGCGTTCCCGCGGCGGCGTCGCGGTCGAGGACTGACCCTGCGCGTCGACAGCGGGCGAACTCACAGCCAAGATGGGTTCATGGGCAAACTGCGCTCGCGACCCGTCACGTCAGTACTTCTGGCAGCATTCGCCACCGCCGCGGCGCTGGTCATCCCGTCCGCACCGGCCGCCGCCGCACCGGCTGATCCGGTCGCAGCCGCGGCTCAGGTCGAGCCAGCGGTAGCGCGGATCGACACCGTCGTCGACTACCAGCAGGCGTACGGCATCGGCACGGGCATCGTGCTGTCGCCGGGTGGCGAGGTGCTCACCAACTACCACGTCGTCCAAGGCGCGAACTCGATCAACGCCACGGTCGCCGGTCAGTCTTTCGCGGCCGACCTGGTGGGGTACGACCGGCGCAACGACATCGCGGTGCTGCAGTTGCGCGGGGCAGGCGGGCTGCCCGTCGCACCGATCGGCGATTCCCGCGCCCTCGCCGAAGGGGAACCCGTCGTCGCGCTCGGCAATGCCCATGGCACCGGCGCCCCGCTCACCCGCGAGGTCGGCACCGTCACGGCCTTCGGCCGCACGGTCAACGCCGAGGACGAGCTGACCGGAAGCACCGACGAACTCAACGGACTGTTCGAATTCGCCGCGCCGGTTCGCGCCGGTGATTCCGGTGGCCCGGTGGTCAACAGCGCCGGGCAGGTGGTCGGCATGACGACGGCCGCGTCGGTGAACTTCCGGATGGGGCCGGGCGGCAAGGGGTTCGCGATCCCGATCAACGATGCGATGGCCGTCGCAGGCCAGATCCGCTCCCGCACCCCGTCCGATCTCGTGCACATCGGACCTCCGACCCTCCTCGGCGTCGGGGTCCGCACCGCACCGCGCCAGAACGCCGGCGTGATCATCCAGGACGTGCTGCGCGGCGGCCCGGCCGAGGCCGCCGGCCTGATGCCCGGCGACACCCTCACCGTGATCGACGGCACGCCGCTCGACTCGGCCCGCACCCTCACGCTCGTGCTGGACCGGCGCTACCCCGGTGACGTCATCGACCTCACCTGGCTGGACCGCTCCGGGCAGGAACGCACCGGCAAGGCCACGCTGGCCGCCGGGCCGTAGGAGCGCGCCCTACAGCTGCATCCGCAATTGCAGCGCGAGCACCTTCGAATACGTGCGGCACATCTGGAAGTTCCCCGCGGAGAACCACAGACCCGGTTGTGCGGTCGGGCGCCACATGTTTCGCAGCTCGCCCTCGTCGTCGTAACCCCACACCGGCCCGATCGCATCGGCGACGGCGTCGCCCATGAGCCGGCGTACGTTCTCCTGCTGGCCGTGGAATCCGGTGGCCAGGATGACCGCATCGGCTGCCAGCACCGAGCCGTCACGCATCGCCACCCCGCCCGCGACAAAGCGGTCGATGTCGGCGTTCTGGACCAAGCCGATCTCGCCGGAGATCAGGAGGTCCGAGCAACCCACGTTCAGGTAGTACCCGCCACCGCGGCGCATGAACTTCATCTGCTGACCGGTGTCATCGTGGCCGTAGTCCGTGCGGAATCCGATGCGCTCCAGGCCCGCGATGAGCTCCTTGTCGAACTCTCGGATCCGTTCCGTCATCTGCTGGCTGCCGGTGACCAGATCGGGATAGGGCACCGAAAGCCCGATCAGATCCGAATCTTCGAGCGTCGGCGCGGTCAGATACGACTCGTCGACGGCTGCCGCGCTCGGATCGATGCTGACCACGGTCGTCGAACTCCGCTGCACCATGGTCACCCGGGCACCGTTGGCGTGCAGATCCTGCGCGACATCGTGAGCGCTGTTGCCGGTTCCGATCACCACGACGTGTTTGCCGGTGTACCTGGCGGCGTCGGTGTAACTGCTGGAGTGCAGCACATCTCCGGTGAACTCATCGAGACCAGGGACCTCGGGCACGTATGGGATGCCGCTGACACCGGTCGCGAGGACGATATGGCGCGGATGGACGACGCGTGTCTCGCCGTCGCTGCGCTGGATTCGTGCCGTCCACACACCGGTGTGCTCATCGAACTCTGCGCCGGTGAAGCGCGACCCGCCCCAGAAGTTGATTTCCATTGCGTCGACGTATGTTTCGAACCAGCCGGCGAGCTTGTCCTTGGGCACGAACACCGGCCATGTCTGCGGGAACGGCAGATACGGCATGTCGTTGAGCCAGATCGCGTTGTGCAGCGTCAGCGCATGGTATCGATTGCGCCAGTTGTCGCCCGGGCGTTCATGGGTGTCGATCACGAGGGCATCGACGTCGAGCTGCCCGAGACGGGCGGCGAGCGCCAGCCCGGTCTGACCGCCGCCGACGATCAGCACTTGCGGATCGTGGTCGAGGTACGAGCGTGCCGCGATGCGGCGGTCCAGCCAGTTGGGTCCGCCGAATTTCGACGAATCAGCCTGGCCGGTAGGGCGATTGGCACCGATTCGTTCGGGGTGGTCGCTGAGGCCGTCGAGCATCGTGAACAGGTTCCGCGCCCGGTGGACACCGTCGGCGGTCGGGACGAGACGTACCACGCCGATGCCCGAGCCGATCGGCAGGTCGAACGCGACGATCGCTTCGATGCAGTCCTGACCGTTGCGCTCGACGACGCGTGGTTCCACGTGGCCGGGCGCGATGCGAAAGTTCGCGGCGGCGGTGGTTGCCTGCCGTTCCGTCAGCTCGGCGGCGATGCGTCCGGCCGAAAATGTGCGTAGGTCACCGGTGAAGGCGACGATGTCGCGCCACAGACAGCCGACATCGAAGAGGTCCTCGGATTCGATCGATCCGAGCGTCAGTGCGGCGTCGAACCGCGACAGCCAGTTGGCGGCGATCTCGTGGCAATCCAGCGCCTCGTCGACAGTGGTGGTCATATCTATCGTGCCTCCGTGTATCAGGGTATGAAGTTGAGCGCCCGCAGCGTGGCGAAGTTCTCGATGAAGCTCTGATGGGTGTCGAGGCAGCCGCCGAACCCGGCCTGCCGGATCTTGATGGTGCTCTGCACCATGTCGCCGTCGTTGCCGAACCAGTCGTCGACGAACGGCCAGGACACTGCGCGGTCGAGCGAAAGAGGCAGAAGGCCGTGCTGGGTGACGATCCGGTTCCAGACGGCGGCCTTGTCGGCCATCTGCTCTTGTAACGACATCGGTTGCGGCGGAGCGGTGTCCATGCCGAAGTCCGCGGCGATCTCCGCCCACAGGTGCTGCCACCGGAAATGGTCGCCGTTGGTGACGTTGAAGATCTCGTTCTCGGCGGACGACGCCTCGAGCGCCCACAGCGTGGCGTCGGCGACCACACGGGCGTCGGTTGCCTGGTGCAGTGCCGTCCAGGCCCCATTGGTGCCGGGGAACCGAAGCGGCACCCCAAGGTGTTTGCAGATGGTCGCGTACACCGCAACGCCGGTCAGCATGTTCATCGGAGATCCGAGACTCGGTCCGATGACGGCATCGGGGCGCAGCACCGTCCACGAATAGCCATGCCGTTCCGCGTGTTCGACGAGCAGATCCTCTTGGTCGTTGTAGAAGATCGGGCCGAGAAACCGAGGATCGGATTCCTTGGCCGGGGTCTTGTATCCACCCAGATGCTCTCCGTACGACTTGCCACCACCGATCAGCACAACCCGTCGCACCGGATGTGCGGCCAAACCGTCGAGCAGATTCGCGAGCATGGTCACGTTGGGTGCGATCGTCTCGGCCATCGTCGGCTTCTCGATGTAGGCGGCGAAAACGACGCTGTCGATATCCGCTCGGGTCGACAACGCGGTCACCGTGGAGTCGCGGTCGAGCAGGTCCACGGTGATGTGCTCGCCGAGCACGCCGCCGTTGTGTGACACCGGCCCGCGCCGGGCGACCGTGACGATATCGCGGCCCTGTTCGGCCGCTGCCCGTGCCACCGCGCCACCGATGACTCCATGTGCTCCGACGATCATTATCTTTCTCACGCAGCCTCCTTCGCGGCACCGCGTGTGCGTAGCCGGTCCAGCGCGACAGCGAGGACGATCACGACGCCTTGAATGATCTGCTGGTAGAACGACGAGACGTCCAGCAGCGTCATGCCGTTGATCAGGACGCCGATGATGGCCGCGCCGATCAGGGTGCCGACAAGGGAACCGCGTCCGCCCATCAGCGACGTGCCGCCCAGCACGACGGCGGCGATGGCCGACAGTTCATAGCCGGCGCCGAGGTCGGGGACCGCACTCTGCAGCCGGGCGGATGCGATCACACCGCCGATCGCGGCGCAGAGGCCCGAGATGATATACACACTCACCAGCACGCGCTTGACCGGGATTCCGGCCAACCGGGCGGCTTCGGCGTTCCCGCCGACCGCGGTCACCCAGCGACCGAACACCGTGCGGTTCAGCACGTACCAACCGCTCCCGAACACGGCGACCATGATGAGCACGGGAATCGGGATGCCGAGCAGCGAGCCGTGTCCCAACCGCGCATAGTTCAGGGTGGTGGAGAACATCGTCGTGCCATCGGTGCCGACATAGGTGATGCCGCGCAGGTACGTCAGCGCAGCCAAGGTGACGATGAACGACGCGAGCCCCACCCATGCGACCAGCAGACCGTTGACCGCACCGATCACGACACCTGTGAGCACCGCACCGAGGATCGCAAGCGCCGCCGGAAAGCCGTTGAGCGCCAGCGCCACCCCGACGAAAGCCGTCACACCGACAGCCGATCCCACCGAGAGGTCGATGCCTGCGGTGATGATCACGAACGTCAGCCCGGCGCCGAGGATCGCGGTGACCGAGATCTGCCGTGCGACGTCGAGCAGGTTGTCCGGTGTGGCGAAATTCGGTGCCACGACTGCGAACAGAAGCACCAGCGCGATCAGCGCCCCGGCCACTCCGAGACGGTCTGCGGCCGACAGCATTCCGCTGCGCAACCGGCCTACGGTATTCGCCGGACGGGCTGTGGTCGGCGGTGGCGCATAGTCGAGGGTCATGACTGTACCTCCATGGGCTTCGCAACGCTGCCCGTCGCGTGTCGTATCACGTTGTGTTCGTTGGCTTCTGTTCCGGACAGCGCAACCACGACGCGGCCCTGGCGCATGACCAGCACCCGGTCGGCCAGGCCGAGAAGCTCCGGCAATTCGGAGGACACCAGGACGATGGCCACGCCGGAGCGGGCCACCTGCTCGATCAGCGCGTAGATGTCGGCCTTGGCGCCGACATCCACCCCACGGGTCGGCTCGTCGAGGATCAGCACTTTCGGCTGCTTGGCCAGACAGCGGGCCAGCAGCACCTTCTGCTGATTGCCACCGGAGAGCTGCCCCACCGGCTGGTCGAGGTCGGTCGATTTCACCCGCATCGCATCGGTGAGCGGTTTGGCCCCGCGTCGTCGACTCGAACGCGTAGTGCGCCCGAAACGCTCACGGCCGCAAGCGGTGCCCAGGCACACATTGTCGGCGATCGACATGTCGAGGAAGAGCCCTTGCGTTTTGCGGCTTTCCGGCAACATCGCGATTCCGGCCGACGCGGCACCGGCGATCCCACGGAGTTCGACGGTTTCGCCGTCGACGGTCACCGAACCACCGGCCGCCCCGTCCACGCCGGCGATGAGCCGGCACAGTTCGCTGCGTCCGGCGCCCACTATCCCGGCGAGGCCGAGAACCTCGCCGCGGTGCACGTCGAAGTCGGCGGCGCCGATCGACGCGGAGCACAGTCCGCGCACCTGGAGCCGGACGTTGTCGGGGTCAGCGGCGGTCGCTTGGCTGAACAGATTCTGGACCGGCCTGCCGACCATCGAGGTGACGATCCGATCCTCGGTCATCTCGTCGGCCAGCATGTGGTCGGTCACGGTGCCGTCGCGCAGAACTGTGACTTCGTCTGCGATCCGGGCGATCTCCTCCATCCGGTGGCTGATGTAGAGAATGGCCAGGCCACTATCGCGAAGCTCGGCCACGATCTGTAGCAGCCGGTCGGCCTCGCGTTGCGAGAGCGCCGCGGTCGGTTCGTCGAGGATCAGCAGCCGGGGTTGTTCGGCCAGGGCGCGTCCGATCTCGACGAGCTGCTGTTCACCGGAGGTCAGCGTCGCAACCCGCGCGCCCGAGTCGATGTTCGCGCCGATGAGGGCGAGCGCCGCGGTGGCATCCCCGGTCGCTCGTCGCCGGTCCAGGCGTGCCCCGCGCCGCCGCGGCTCGCGACCGAGCACGATGTTGTCGGCGACCGTCAGCTCGGGGACGAGGCTGAGTTCCTGGTGGACGACGGCAACCCCGCGCGCCCGGGCGTCGCGGGGCCCGGCGAGCTCGACGGGCTGCCCGTCGATGAGAACACGACCGCTGTCACTGCGCTGCGCGCCCGACAGAATTTTGATCAATGTGGATTTGCCTGCACCGTTCTCCCCCGCCAGCACATGCACCCGGCCGGGTAGCAGCTTCAGCGACACGTCGCGCAACACCGTGTTGGCGTTGTAGGACTTGGCGATGCCGTCGAGCTCGGCGATTGGTTGAGCCACGTTGGTCAACCCCACTTCTGATAGTCGCCGATGGTCTCCGCGGTGACCAAGAAGGTGGGAATGCGTTGCGGCTCCGAACTGACCTGCTCGCCGTTGGCGAGCTTGACCGCGAGGTCCAGGCCGGTCTGCCCGAGCTTGGCGGGATCCTGCCCCGAAGTGCCTATGATGTGCCCCTGCCCGATCAGATCGGTGAGCTGTTGCGCGCCGTCCACGCCGACCACCTTGACCGCGCTGCCCTTTTGTTGTGCGGCCAGCGAGATGCCAACGGCGGTGGGATCATTCACCCCGAAGAAGCCCTGGATGTCGGGATGAGCGGTGAGGATGTTGCTGGCGACGTTCATCGACTTGTCGCGGGTCAGATCGGCCCGCTGGGTGGCAACGATCTCGATCCCGGGTGTCTTCTCGATGGCCTGCCGGCATCCGTCCATCCGGTCGCTGATCGCCGAGACCGCTGAACCATCGACGATCGCGACCTTGCCTTTGCCGCCGAGCTGGTCGAATAGATAGGCACAGGAATCGCGGCCGGCCTGCACGTTGTCACTGGTCACCGTCGCCGCGGCACCCGGGGCGGCCACATCGATCGCCACCACCGGAATGTTCGCCTGCGTTGCCCGGAGCACTGCCGGACCGACGCCGTCGGAGTCGACGGCGTCGACGATGATCGAGTCGACTTTCTTCCGGATGAACGTGTCGATCTGATCGCTCTGCACGGCGACATCGGCGTTGGCGTATTGCACGGAGACCTCCACGCCGGCTTCGGCCGCCGCCTCCTCGATGGCCTTGCCCTCGGCGAGGAAGAACGGATTGGACGCGGCGTTGAGTGTGACGCCGATGGTGGGCTTGCCCGAATCGGCTTCGGTGGCGCATCCGGCGAGCACCGCGACTGCCGTCACGCTCACACCGAGTAAGGCTGTAATGCGTTGAATCTTCATGGGGTTCCTTGTTTGGGCGAGGGTGGATTCAGATGACGGGCGTGACGCCGCCGTCGACGCTGAAGTTCGAACCGGAGATGAATGCGGCGTCGTCGGTGGCGAGGTAGGTGACCATCGAGGCGACTTCGTCGACCGTGCCGAGCCGGCCGACCGGGATGCGGTTGAGTTCGACGTATTTCTGCAGCGCCGTCTCCTTGTCGACCCCGAATTCCTCGGCAAGCGAGTCGGCCAAGCCACCCGGCCGGTCGTAGATCGGTGACCGGATGAACGCCGGCGACACGACATTTGACCGGATTCCTTGCGAAGTGAACTCGGCGGCAAGCACTTTCGAGAGCATCAGCACGCCCGACTTCGAGACGCTGTAGTCCGGCAACCGTGGGTTCGGCATGCGGGCGGCCTCACTGGCCACATGGATCAGCACGCCGCCGCCCGTGCGCTCCAGCGCCGGGATCGCCGCACGGGCGGCACGGATGTAGCCGAGCAGGTTGAGCTCGAGCGTGCGCTGCCAGTCCTCGTCGGTGGTCGCGAGAAAGCCTTGGCGCACCGGCGCGATCGACGCGTTGTTTACCAGGATGTCGAGCCTGCCGAACGCGTCGAGCGCGGCCTGAACCATCGCGTCGGCATCCTCCGGGTGCCGCAGATCCACGCGCGCTTCGCGGACCCTCTCGCCTCCGATGCCTGCCAGGCCGCCGGTATCGATGTCGGCGCCCAACACGCATGCGCCCGCGGCGTGAAACGCGCGCACGCACGCCAGTCCGATGCCGCCGCCTGCACCCGTGACGACGGCGACCTTGCCGTCGAGCCCACCACTCACCATCCACCTCCACTGCTTGTGACTGCAGACACAGTCTCACACAGCAGACATGTTGTCTAGTGAGTGATAAAAACTCAACCGAAGTTGGCGAGACCCTCGCTTGCGAGTTCAGCGCCGAGTGCCTCGGAGATCTCCCTGCCACCGCGGATGAGCTCCTCGCGCCATGCCGTCGAGGAGCCACCCAGGATCGATTCCCGAATGCCACTGATCGACAAGGCACCGCGGATCTGGCCGCGATAGTCGGTGATCGGCACGCCGATCGCGGCGACGCCCACTGTCACGTCCTGGTCGCTGACGGCGAGTCCATCGTCGCGAGTGCGCGTCAGTACCGCCCGCAGCTCAGCCGGCTCAACCGGCGTGGAATCGGTGAACCGCTGCAACGGTGCATTGCGCTCGATGTAGGCGTCCCATTGAGCTTCGGGGAGATGGGCGAGGATCGCGCGCGGCGCGGCGCCGGCGTGCAGCGGCAGCGCACCGCCCAGCTGCAGGGCCAGTGATCGCACGCGCATGCCCTCGATCCGCTCGATGCAGACCGCGTCGTCTTTGCGTGGCACGCACAGGAACACGGTTTCTCCCGTGAGGTCATGCAGCCGTTCCATGACAGGCAGCGCGAACTTGCGCTCATCGAAACGCGACACCGCGGCTGTGGCGAGCGACAGCAGCTTGAACCCCAGCCGGTACTGACCGCGGCGGCTGCCCGCTTCGACGAATCCCTCGGTCTGCAGGCTGGAGAGCAGGCGATAGATGGAACTACGGGGTTCGTTGATGGCATCGGCAATGTCGGCGGCCGAGGACTCCCCGCGGGACAGGTAGTCCAGGAGGTCGGAGACCTTCCGCACCAGCATCAACGAGTTCTCAGCGGGTTTATCCGTCGGCATGACCCAAATTTATCGCTCAGTGGACAACGCGACCAATAGCTGCTTATTTCCACTCACTGGACAGTAAGTCCATTGACTGATAATTTTCTGCAGCATGTTGCCTGAAACACTCACACCGCCTGACGCCGAGCTGGTCGAACGCATCCGGAATCGGGCGCGCTTCGCCCGGTTGGAGACCGTTCGGCTCATCTCGATCGCCAAAACCGGCCATTACGCATCCGGCTTCTCGTGCGCCGAGATCCTCGCGACGCTCTACTACGGCGTCATGCGGCTACGCCGTGGCGAACCGGATTGGCCACAGCGTGACCGGTTCCTGTTCGGCAAGGGTCACGCCGCAGCCACGCTGTACCCGCTGCTGGCCGATTGGGATTTCTTCCCGGCGGCAGAGCTCGACGAGTACACCCGCCTCGGCAATGCGTTCGGCGACCATCCGGATATGACCCGGATACCCGGCATCGACTTCAGCAGCGGCTCGCTCGGGCACGCACTGTCGACCGGCACCGGCATCGCGCTCGGCACCCGGATGCAGAAGCTGCCGTCGAACGTCTACGTTTTGCTCGGCGACGGAGAACTGCACGAGGGCCAGATCTGGGAAGCGGCACTGGCCGCCGCCCACCACAAGGTCTCGAATCTGATCGCGATCGTCGACCGCAACGAGCATTCCCTCGACGGGCACATCGACGGCGTCACCGGCATCGAACCGCTGGCGGACAAATGGCGCGCTTTCGGCTGGGAGGTGCACGACGTCGACGGACACGATGTACCCGAGCTGCTGAACCTGCTGCGCACCGTCAGCAACGACCCGGTCCGTACTCAGCCCGTCGTGGTCATCGCCCACACCGTCAAGGGCAAGGGCATCTCCTATATGGAAAGCGAGTTCGGCTGGCATCTCGGCTGGCTGGCCGAACAGGACGAACTCAACGCCATCCAAGAGCTATCGGAAGATTCGAGGAACAACCTGTGAGCGTCGCACCCGGGCTGCAGCCCGAATCCTGGCATCTACTCTCACTTCTGGAGCGCGCGCCGGGTCTGCACGCGCTGGCCGACACGCTGTCGGACCTCGCCGACGAAGGGCACCCGATAGTCGTCGGCACCGCCGACCTCAAATACTCCAACGGGCTGGTGCGATTCCAGGAGCGCCACCCCGACAAGTACGTGCAATTCGGCATCTCCGAACAGCACATGGTCTCCACCGCGGCGGGGTTGGCGACCACGGGCCTGCAACCGTACGTCGCCACGTTCGCGTCGTTCATGGCATTGCTTGCCTGCGAACAGATCCGCACCGACGTGGCCTACACCAAGCAGCGGGTACGGCTCATCGGTCACCACGCCGGCATCACCCTCGGCTTCTACGGCACGTCACACCACGCGACGGAAGATCTCGCGATCACGCGCAGTATCGCGGGCCTGACCGTCATCGCCCCCGCCGACGCGACCCAGCTGAGTTGGGCGTTGCGAGCCGCGGCGACGTATCCCGGCCCGATCTATTTCCGCATCGGTCGCGGCCAGGACCCCGACGTCTACCGCCGCGGCGACGCGAGCTACGAGATCGGTCGGGCCATCGAACACTCCACTGGCACGGACCTCACCATCATCGCGACCGGTTCCATGCTCCACCCGAGCCTGCAGGCCGCAGAAGAGCTTCGCGGACAGGGCATTTCGGTCGGCGTGCTCGACATGCACACCGTCAAGCCGCTGGACGAGGTCGCAGTCCTGGCTGCCGCGAATCGGTCGGCCGTCATCCTCACTGTCGAGGAACACAACGTGCTCGGCGGTCTCGGTGGGGCGGTCGCGGAAGTCGTCGCGGCCGCCGGATTGCCGACGCGGGTCGTGCGCCACGGCATCGACGACGAGTACGCCCTGATCGGGCCGCCCACGCATCTGTACCGGCACTACGGCCTCGACACCGATGGAGTGGTTAGAGCAGCACAGGCGGCTGTGAAGGTTTGACCTGTTCCAATCAATCGCCCCGGTGACCGGCTCGCTACGCGCCGTTCGCCGGGGCCATCGCGGTTGAGGACGCATACAGATTGGTCAGCGCGTGGACCAACGGGGCCAGTTCGGGGACCTCGGTCGCGCGGGCCAGCGATGCCTCCAGGGTGACATCGTGCGTCCGACGGGCGGAGTCAAGTAATTCACGGCCGGCGACCGTGAGCTCGGTGTAGATCCCACGCCGGTCGTCAGCGCAGATAATCCTCGTCAGTAAGCCACGTTCTTCGAGCCGATTGACCAGGCGGGTAGTGGCGCTACTGCTGAGAGCTGCGGCGCGGCTGAGTTGAGACATCCGCATGTGCCAACCGTCCTGCCTACTCAAGGCATCGAGAACGGTGTACTCCACCACCGAGAGTTCATGCCCGCGCTGCAGTGCGCGCTCCAAGTCGGCATCAAGGGCGCCGTGCAATGCCGCAAGCGTCCGCCAGCCTTGAGCTCGAACCTCTACGGCGTCATCGGCAATCCCCACGCCACAACTCCCCTTGCATCGAATACGTCACACGTTACCAGCTTGCGCGGATAACAGGCGCATGCAACATTATTTACCAGGCGTGTGCAACTAGTGCAGACGCCTGCAATCAGCTCACGCTGTAATTTGTCGAAGGGAAACGTCTGCCATGCCATTGGGTCTGCTCGCCCTCGCACTTGGCGGGTTCGGGATCGGTCTCACCGAATTCGTCATCATGGGACTACTGCCGGAGGTGGCCGCCGATTTCGCGGTCAGCGAGGCGACCGCCGGCCGCCTCATCTCCGGCTATGCGCTCGCGGTGGCAATCGGAGCCGTCGTGGTGACCGCGGCCGTCACCCGCTTCGACCGCAAACGCGTCCTACTTGGATTGATGGTGCTCTTCATCGCCGGAAATCTGATGTCGGCGCTTGCCGGGACCTACGAGGTAATGCTCGGCGGACGCATCGTCGCAGCCCTATGTCACGGCGCCTTCTTCGGGATCGGTTCGGTTGTCGCGGCAGACCTGGTTCCCGAAAACAAGCGCGCAAGTGCGATCGCGATGATGTTCGCAGGCCTGACGATCGCCAATGTGCTCGGCGTGCCATTGGGGACGTTCCTGGGTCAGCAGCTGGGCTGGCGCTCGACGTTCTGGGCAATCACCATCATCGGCGCCATCACGATGGTCGGCATTGCGGTACTCGTACCAGACATCAAGCGTGACAACTACGGCGGTCTGCGCGGTGAATTCGGCGCCTTCCGACACCCACAAGTGTGGCTGTCGGCGGCCATCACGATCCTGGGCTTCGGCGGCATGTTCGGCGCCTTCACCTATATCGCCTACACGCTCACCGAGGTCAGTGGCTTCGCGACATCGAGCGTTCCCTGGCTGCTGACCTTGTTCGGGCTGGGCTTGCTCGTCGGAAACACGTTCGGCGCCAAGGCAGCCGACCGTGCGCTCACCGCGACGCTGATCTGGGTCCTGGTGCTGTTGACCGTCATTCTTGTCGGATTCGCCGCCACCGCTCAGTACAAGGGCGCGACCGTCTTCGCAGTGTTTCTGATGGGCGTCTTCGGATTCGCCTCGGTCCCCGGCCTACAGATGCGCATCATGAACTACGCGCCCGACGCACCCACGCTGGCTTCAGGCGCGAACATCGCGGGGTTCAACTTGGGCAACGCCCTCGGTGCCTGGCTCGGCGGTCTGACCATCACTGCGGGATTCGGCTATACCTCCCCTATTTGGATGGGCGCTATTGTCACCGTCGTAGGTTTGGTCGTGCTGCTGGGCGCCACCGCACTCGATCGCACCGGGGCGACGCATGCCGAAGGGACGTGCCCGGCCGCCATGGGATCGACGGCTGCCTGACTACGCTCGATCCGTGGTCACACTGGACCGGCTGATCAACGTGCTGGGTGGCTATGGCGTCCACCTGCAGTACTGCTCGACGTCGCGGTCGACGGAGTTGCGCAGCGTCGTGATGCACGAACCGGGCCAGGTGATCGGTGACGTCCTGCTCGCAGTCGGTGCCGCCTCCGCGGCCGAGGCGATCGAATGGGCGGCGGCGGCTCGGGCCGTGGTCGTGCTGGTTCGCAGCGATGCCGAACCCGACGACGGGACCGTACCCGGTGAACCGGATCGCATCGCCGTCATGGCGGTGGATCCGGAAGTGTCGTGGAGTGACCTCGCGGCCGTGGTCTACGGCCTCGTGCTCGAAGGCCGGGAAACCGAATCCGGCCGGGGCCCAACGGATTTGTTCGCACTGGCCGACAGTCTCGCCGAGGCGGTCGGTGGCGCGGTGACCATCGAGGACCGGCATTCGGCCGTGTTGGCGTACTCGCGGCTGCAGCAGCACGCCGACCCGGCGCGGGCCGAGACGATCCTCAGCCGCCAGGCACCCGAGCGGCTGCGGGCGGTCTTCGCCGAGCGCGGCGTGTTCCGGCACCTCGCCGAATCGGACGATCCCATGTTCGTCGACGGCGATGCCGACCATGGCCTGACCGGGCGGATGGTGGTGGCCGCCCGCGCCGGCCGGGAACTGCTGGGGTCGGTGTGGGTGGCATCGGCCGAACCGCTGCGCGACGGACGCCGCGACGCACTCGCCGACGGTGCCCGCATGGTCGCCATGCATCTGCTGCGCTCGCGAGCAAGCGCCGATTTGGAGCGACAAGTCGAATCCGAACTGGTGATCCGGCTGCTCGAGGGCGCCGCCGATGCGACGACGGTGGCGAGCAGGTTGGCGTTGCCGCAGACGCCGCTGCGGGTGATCGCGCTGCGGGCCCACACCACCGATGAACGGCACGCCGCACTGCTGCTGGCCTTCGAGCGGGCCACGGCCGGGTTCGGGTGGTCGCGCCCCGGCCGTAGCGCGCTCGCGGGCAACACCGTCTACACCGTCCTGCCCGGCGCCGAGCCCGCGGCGGCCAGAGCCTGGGCGGCTGGATTGCGCGCCGCACTGCCCGAACCGGTCACGGTCCTCGCCGGGGTCAGCGGCCCGGCGACGGTAGCCGAACTGGTGCTGGCCCGTCGCGAGGCCGACGAATGCCTGGCGCTGCACGAGGTGCGACGCGGTGGCGCCGTCCCGGTCTACGACGAGGCCTGGGACGACATCCTCCTGCAGCGGCTCCGCATCGCCGCGCAGTCGGGCCGCGCACCCAAGCGCGGCCCGGTGGCCGAACTGCGCGAACACGACCGGGCCAACGGCACCCACTATGCGCACACGCTGCGGGCCTGGTTGGAGGCGCAAGGCGACCTCGCCGAAGCGGGCCGGGAGTTGGGCGTGCACGAGAACACCGTGCGTTACCGGCTCCGCAAGATGGCCGAAGTGACGACCCTCGATCTGGACGATGCCCGCAAACGGCTCGCGATGATGATCGAACTGGCCGCCAGCGAGGATTTGTCGTAAACCGACAAGTCACCTCGCTCTGATTGTCGACCGGGCGCAAACGGTCCGGCGACGATCGCCCGCACCATGGAAGTTCAGACAACTTCGGGTGTGGAGGTGGCGTCATGGTCGGCGTCGATCGGATTGACGGCGGACCGCGTTCGGCGATCGTCGTGGGTGCGGGCATCGTCGGCTTGTCGACTGCGTGGTTCCTGCAGGAGCGCGGGGTCGAGGTGACCGTGGTCGATCGCACCGGCGTGGCCGCGGGTGCGTCGTGGGGCAACGCGGGCTGGGTGTCGCCGACGCTCACGATCCCGCTCAACGATCCCGGTGTGCTGCGGTACGGCCTGCGTTCACTGCTCAGCCCGACGGCTCCGCTGCACATCCCGGTCACGGCCGATGTCGGGCTGTGGTCCTTCCTGACGCGGTTCGCCTTGAACTGCCGGCTCTCCTCGTGGAACCGCGCGGCCAAGGCCAACCTTCCGCTCAACGAGGAATGCCTCGAGGCTTACGACGTCCTGACCGCCAACGGCGTGGCGGTGCCCACCACCGACGGGCCGATCACGGCACTGTTCGAGAACGCTCAGCGGGCCGAACATCTGATGACCGAACTGCGCCGGATGGCCGCCATCGGCCAGACGGTGACGGTGACCGGCCTCTCCGGAGATGCGCTGCGCGAACAGGTTCCGCTCGCCTCCCACGCCATCACCGCGGGGATCAACATCGAAGGCCAGCGCTACGTCGATCCCGGCCGGTTCGTCCATGGGCTCGCGGATTCCGTTGCCGCGCGGGGCGCGACGATCCGCACGGGCGAGGTCACCGACGTCGAGCCGTCCGGTGCCGGTGTCCGGGTGCACCTGCGAGGTGAGTCGCTGCATGCGGACGCCGTCGTCGTCGCCACCGGGGCGTGGCTGTCGCGCCTCGTGGGCCGGTGGGTGCGCACCCCGGTGCGGGCCGGACGTGGCTATTCGTTCACCGTGCCCGTCGACCGTCCCGTGCCGGCACCGATGTATCTGCCCGACGTGCGGGTCGCCTGCACGCCGTATCAGGGTCAGCTCCGGATCGCAGGCACGATGGAGTTCCGCGCACCGGATGAGCCGCTGCAGCTTGCCCGCGTCGGTGCGATCGTCGCATCGACCGCCCCGCTGCTCGACGGTGTGCGCTGGGATGAGCGCACCGACGTCTGGGTGGGGCCGCGGCCGGTCACGCCCGACGGGCGGCCGTTGATCGGCGAGGTGGCCCGTGGCGTCTATGTCGCAGGCGGACACGGGATGTGGGGCCTGGCGCATGGCCCGGTCACGGGACGACTGTTGGCCGAATACCTCACCACCGGCAAACAACCCGAAATGTTGCGCGAATTCAACCCGCTCCGTTAGGGATTCACACGCCACGCCCGCAACGGGCACACCCGTCGTCGGGGGCGGTGCACAGTCCCGCCCCTGACGACAACCATCCTGCACCATAGGAGGACCAGAAATGACTACGAGCCAACGCATTTGGATGTCACCGCAAGCAAATGAGCGGCTCCAGGAGGAGTTGAGCACCCTGCGCGACCTCATCGCGACGGAGGCCGCCCAGGACTCCGATGAGA
Source organism: Mycolicibacterium wolinskyi (assembly GCF_002101965.1). Classification (GTDB taxonomy): domain Bacteria; phylum Actinomycetota; class Actinomycetes; order Mycobacteriales; family Mycobacteriaceae; genus Mycobacterium; species Mycobacterium wolinskyi. The sequence goes on along the minus strand of NZ_LQQA01000006.1, from coordinate 85,417 downwards.
ACCAGGTGGCGATCCAGCGCGCCCGCCAGGCCCGCATCCAGCACATCCATGACCTGCTGCTCAACGCCGTCGTGGGTGAGGACCCGCCCGACGACGGAATCGCCGAACCCGGCATGGTCTTGACCGTGCGCTACGACGAGACCGGCGAGACCGAGACCTTCCTGCTCGGTGTTCGCGGCGCCGAATACGCCGACATGGAGGTCTATTCGGTGCAATCCCCGTTGGGCAGCGCCATCGTCGGCGCCCGCCCCGGCGAACAGCGCACGTACGAGGCGCCCAGCGGTGCTCTGATCGCCGTGACCCTGCTGGCGGCAATGCCTTACGGGCTGCACCAGCCCGCCGATCTCACCGCGTAGCCAGGCCTTCTTCGCCTGGCTGTCCCGGTTCCGGGCGCGACGCGGCCCACGCGCCTTAATCTGATCGGATGGCAGGTGACCGCCGCGGCGCGCCCGGCAGCTTGACCGCCGACGACTGGCTGCAGGCAGGCTACGAACTGCTGGCCACCGACGGCTTGCGGGCGCTCAAGATCGAACGGCTGTGTGAGCAGATCGGGGCGACCCGTGGCAGCTTCTACTGGCACTTCACCGACATGAAGGGTTACCGCTCGGCCCTGGTGGCGTCGTGGAACTCATTCTTGGAGAACGACCGTCGCTCACTGGCAGAGATCGAGCATCTACCGCCGCGCGAGCGGTTGTCGAAGATGATGGAGGCGCTGGTCAGCCCCCAACACTGGACCCTGGAACGCGCGATGCGGGAGTGGGCGCGCTCCGACGATGTGGCCGCGGCCAACATCCGCGCTGCTGACCACCGCGTGCTCGTCGCGGTGAGCAAGGCCTACCTCGACTACGGCTTCAGCCCCGAGGAAGCACGACTGCGCGCCGAGTCGACCTTCGCGGCAGGAATCGGGATGCTGCACTTGATCGACTCCACGGCCCAGCTCGCGACGTCCGACCGCCACGAGCGTTTCCTGGATTTGATGTTGGGGACCACCGGGCGGACCGGTTCTCAGCCCTCGGGCGCGTAGCGGGATAGATCAGCACGGCTCCGCTCCCGCAGTGACGACGTCGCCGCGTCCGACAGACCCAACACCCGCATGCACGCGTCCGCGACGTGGTGCGGCAGTTCGGACCGCTGTGGGCCGGGCGGCATGGACCACATGTTGACCAACGACTCCACCAAGCGGAACGGCAGGTCGGCTGCGGCCTCGTGCACACCCGTATCGGCGGCGATGACCTGGCTGAGCGCGAGGTAGTGCCGCCGCAGGCGCTCACGATCGGTCCAGAAGGTCGAAAGCCGCGCTTCGCGCAGTTCGGGTTGCAAGTACAGCGCGCCCAGGTTCCAACGGCCACTCAGGAGTTGACGACCGTCGAACACCGCGAGCGCATGCAGATGCTCGGCGTCGGACAACATCGGTTCGGCCGACCGTAGAGCCGGGATGAACGCCAACGTCGGTTGCACCGTCTGGCTCAGCAATGCGCACAGGATGTCGTCTTTTGTCTTGAAGTAGTGGTAGAGCGAGGCCTGACGAATACCCACCGCCTCCGCGATCGTCCGCGTCGAGGTTCGGGTATAGCCCAACGTTGTGAACAGTTCCCCTGCGGCGTCGAGTATTTCGTCGCGGGCCGTGGAGCCGGGCCGACGTTGGGTGATCAGCCGCGGACGCCCCGGACGAGTGATCGCCATTGCCCCATCGTGCCTACGGTGCCCGTGAAACTCCAAGGCCGACGGTATCTGTCACGCGACAGAAACATGCGACATCGACCGGTTACGCGCCGAATTGCATTGGTTACGCCTGCGACACCAACGAGGACGGCGAGCGTTGAAAACTGTCACTCGACAGGCGGTCCTGAGCAGGAGATCGGATGACTGGCACAATCACCGAGGTCAACGCACCACGCGCCAATGACGCAGCAGATTCCGGACCGGTCGCGTCGGTCCACGACCTGCACGTCACGTTCCGCAGGGCCGGCCGCGATGTGAAAGCGCTTCGGGGAGTCTCGGTTGACATCTCGCCCGGCGAAATCCTGGGATTGGTAGGCGAATCCGGCTCGGGTAAGAGCGTTCTCGGCTTCAGCATGCTGGGGCTGCTGCCGTCTGAGGCCGCGACGAGCGGCTCGGTCCGAGTGTGTGAAACCGACATGCTGACCGCTGATTCGACGGCGTTGCGCCGGGTACGCCGGCTGGACCTCGGCGCGATATTCCAGGATCCGATGACGTCGCTGAACCCGACCATGCGCATCGGCAAACAGGTCGCCGAAGCCGCCGGAAGCGTCGAAGCGGCACTCAAACTTCTTGCCTCGGTGGGTATTCCTGATCCTCAACGGCGACTCCGGGCATATCCGCACGAGCTGTCCGGCGGGTTGCGCCAGCGAGTGATGGTAGCCATCGCGGTCGCGGGCAATCCCGATCTGATCATCGCCGACGAACCGACCACCGCGCTCGACGTGACCGTGCAGGCACAAGTGCTGCGGCTGCTGCGGCGCCTGCGCGACGACATCGGCTGCAGCATCGTGCTGATCACCCACGACCTCGGAGTTGCCGCACAGATATCCGACCGGATCGCGGTGCTATACGCTGGTCGGATCGCCGAGATCGGTTATACCGCAGATCTTCTCGACAACCCCGCTCATCCGTACACCCACGGCCTGTTGCGCTCTCGACTGACACTGCAGACACCGCGGCATCGCCCGCTGGTGACTCTGCCCGGCGCGGTGCCGAGTCCGGTCAGCCCGCTGCCAGGCTGCGCATTCGCACCGCGCTGCGACCTGGCCACGCCGACCTGTGAGATCGCTCCTCCTGAGCCGGTCATCGTGGCACCCGACCGGGTCAGCGCGTGCGTGCTGACCCGCGACACCGTGGCAGCGGAATTGGGTGGCCAGTCGGCGAGTTCCGACGCAGCCACTGTCGACGAGAATGAGGCGGCGTTCGGCAAATCCGCCGTCACCGTCCACGACATCACCAAAACCTTCGTCGTCAAACATCGCAGGCGCGATCGCAAGGCCGGCGAGCACGGGAAACTGCAAGCGCTGCGCGGGGTTTCATTGACGGTCGGCATCGGCGAATCGGTTGCCCTCGTCGGTGAGAGCGGGTCGGGCAAGTCGACCTTGCTGCGCGTGATCGCTGGATTGGAGAAGCCGACCACAGGATCGGTCAAGCTGGCGGACACCCGACGTCCGCAGATGGTGTTTCAGGACGCCGGTGCGTCGTTGACCCCGTGGCTATCGGTCGGTGAGCTGATCGCCGAGCGGTTGCGCGAAAGGTCCACATCGCGCAGCGCACGGCAGACCGCGGTTGCCGAGGTGCTGGAGCGCGTGGGGTTACCCGCAGACATCGCGAAATCCCGGGCCGGCCAGTTGTCTGGAGGACAGCGACAACGGGTGTCGCTGGCCCGTGCCACGGTCGTGCCGCCCTCGGTCCTGTTGTGCGATGAGCCGACCAGCGCACTCGACGTGTCGCTGGCCGCGTCGGTGCTGAACCTGATCGGCGAGCTGCGCCAAACACTCGAAATGTCAGTTGTTTTCGTGACCCATGACCTCTCGGTCGCCCGCGTGGTCGCCGACCGCATCGCCGTCATGTACCTGGGCCGAATCGTCGAGATCGGTCCGGCCGACGATGTGGTCAACCGGCCCGCCCATCCGTACACCCGAGCGCTCGTGGATTCCATCCCCGACCTCGGCCGTGACTCACCGGTCCTGGCCGGTGAACCGGCCAGCCCGCTGACACCGCCGGTTGGCTGTGCGTTTCATCCGCGCTGCCCGATCGCGGTGACCACCTGTGCAGACCATCACCTCGACGTCCGGCTGGAGGGATCGCCCGGCCAGCCGCACCAGGTGGCATGCATCGAACGGAAGGCGAGCTGATGGCCATCGCGTTGCCTGCCGGCACCTTGCTCCGCACCGGACGCCGAAGGTGGGCTATGCCGAGCAGTCCTGCCGGACTGAAGGATTGGGTGGCGCTGTCGGCGGTCGGGGTGGTGACCGTGATGGCGCTCGCCGTACCTCTGATCGCACCCCACGATCCCCTGCTCCCGGTAGGAATGCCGCTGCAGGCGCCCGGCACGCACGGTTTCGTGCTGGGCAGCGACAGCGTCGGCCGCGACATCCTGTCGCGGGTGCTGTACGGCGCACGGGCCAGTTGGTTCGCGGCCCTGGTGGTGGTCGCGGTCGGATTGGTCATCGGCGGGCTGGTTGGCCTGATCGCCGGCTCGGTGGGCGGTTGGGTCGACGGGCTGCTCATGCGGATCACAGACGCGTTCCTGTCGCTGCCCGCACCGGTACTCGCCATCGCCGTGGTCGCCGCACTCGGACCTGGTTTCGTCCACACGCTGATCGCGGTGTCGATCGTGTGGTGGCCGTTCTACGCGCGGCTCGTCCGCGGCGAAGTGGCCCGGCTTGCTGCCCGGCCGCACGTGGAGGCAGCGAAGCTGGCCGGAGTCAAGCCTTTTCGGTTGGCACGCCGCCACCTGCTGCCCGGCGCGGTTCCGAATGCGCTCGTGGCCGCGAGCCTCGACATCGGCACCCTCATCCTCACCCTGGCCTCCCTGTCGTTTCTCGGGCTCGGACAAGCAGCGCCGGCACCCGAGCTCGGCGCCGACACCGGGCGCAATCTGACGTATTTCCTGCAGCAGTGGTGGGTTCCGGTCATGCCGGGCGTCGGTGTGCTGGTGCTGGCGCTGATCGCCAATCTGGCCGGCGACGGCCTCCGTAACCTGATGAAGACCAGTTAGGGGCGCGCAATGAGAAACTTCATTTTGTCCCGGCTGGCCGCGATGGTGGCGATACTGGTCGCGCTGACCGCGGTGATGTTCGTATTGCAGCACATTTCGCCGCTCGACCCGGTCAAGGCTCAGCTCGGCGCCAACTCCTCGGCGGAAGCCGTCGCAGCCAGGCGCCAGGCACTCGGCCTCGACCAGCCGCTGATCAATCAGTTCTGGCACTACCTCACCGGAGCCGTGCAAGGCGATCTCGGCACTTCCTACCGGACCAGGCACTCCGTCAGCAGCGACCTCGGTTCCTTCTTCCCGGCGACCCTCGAACTCGCGCTGTCGGGTATCGCATTGGCGCTCATTCTTGCCGCGTTGCTCGCGTTCGGGACCACACTGAAATGGCCTGGCTCAGGCGTACTGCGAGCGGTGTTGTTCACCGGGGCGTCGGCGCCGATGTTCCTGCTCGGGATCGTCGGTCTGATCGTCTTCTATCAGCAGCTGGGCTGGGTGCCCGCCAACGGGCGGATCGGTGTGGCGAACCCACCCGCCGGGCCGACCGGAATGCTGACCGTGGACGGTCTGCTCGCCGGGCGATTCGACGTCGTCATCGATGCGGCACACCATTTGATCCTGCCCGCGGCCGTGCTCGCGGTCGGCCCCGCAGTGGCGATCGGCCGAGTGCTTCGATCGAGCCTGCTGAGCGACGCCAACAGTGACTATGCCCGGACCGCAAGGGCCAAAGGGCTTTCCGAGACCAGGGTCATGGTCGGACATGTGCTGCGGAACTGTGTGGGCGCGGCGTTGTCGATGACGGGACTGCAGGTGGGCTTGATGTTCGCCGGTGTGCTCGTCATCGAGCAGGTGTTCGGTTGGCCGGGTATCGGCCAGTACATCGCGCAGAGCATTCCGGTCGCGGATTTCCCCGCCATCGCTGGGGTGACGCTCATGCTCGGTGTCCTCTACGTCGTCATCAACACCGCTGTCGACCTGTTACAGGCCGCAGCGGACCCGCGTATCGCAATAACAGGAGGTTAGGTGCCAACACAGCCCTTGATCGTCGGCAACCCGGTGTTCGTCGTCGTAGACATGCAGGAGTCAGGTGACATGCCGGTCGAGGCCGTCGGCATTCCGCACATGCCCGGGTACAGCGAGCGGATCGACCGGACGGGGCAATTGCTCACGGCCGCGCGCGCAGCAGGCATTCCGATCGTGTTCTTCCAAGAAGTGCACCGCCCCAGCGGTATCGATTTCGGGCGCGAACTCGACGGCACGGAGGGCGTCCACTGCGTAGAGGGCAGGCCGGGCACCGCACTGCATCCGGCGCTATTGCCCGAGCCCGGTGAGTTTCACATCGTCAAGCGACGCTACTCGGGGTTCATCGGCACCGATTTCGAGATCGTGCTCAGTGGCCTGCGCGCCTCGACACTCATCCTCGTCGGTGGGCTCACCGACGTGTGTGTGCACTACACGTTCGCCGACGCGCACCAGCGCGACTACTACGTGCGGGTGGTATCGGACTGCGTGGGCGGCTCTTCGCAGTACCGGCACGACGCGGCGTTGGACGCCATGGAGTACCTGCAGACCGGAGCCGTCCGCACCAGCGACGAGATTCTCGCCGCCTTCCGAGCACTGGCTGACACCACGACAACCGATCCTGTACTCGAGGGAGCAGCACGATGAGAAGACGACTGGCAGCGCGTCTCAAGACCGTGGCCGCGACAGGTGCCGTCGCGATGCTGACCCTTACAGCGTGTGGCGGTTCGGATTCCAGTGGCGGCGTGCCAAATGCCGCCCCCACCGACAAAGTGTTGCACTTGTCGTTCTTGCAGGATCCTGGGCAGCCGCCAGATCCCGACGTGTACTACGCAGGCCAGGGCCTACTGCTGACGACGAACATCTACGAGGGCCTGTTGCAGTACAAGGGTGGCACCGACAAGCCGGAGCTTGAGCCGCTGCTGGCGACCGAATGGACCGCGTCACCCGACAACAGGGTGTTCACGTTCAAGCTGCGCGAAGGGGTCAAGTTCCACGACGGGACCCCATTCAAATCCGACGCAGTCAAGGCCTCGTTCGATCGCAGGCTGGCAGTCAACGGCGGTCCCGCCTACATGGTCAAAGACATCCAATCCGTCACCACCCAGGGCGATTACGGCGTCACGATCACGCTGAAGGCGCCCAACTCCGAGTTTCTGCCCTATCTTGCGTCGGCCTACGGTCCGCGCATCATGAGCCCAACCGGCCTGCAGAAGAACGCGGGTTCGGACTTCGCGCAGAGCTATCTGACCACGCACGACCTCGGCACTGGCCCCTACACCCTGACCGATGCCCAGGTCGGATCCCATTATTCGATGGCGTCCTTCGGTGAATACTGGGGTCCCAAACCGTATTTCGAGAAGGTCGAGATGCCCGTCATCACCGACACCTCGGCACAGCAGCTGCAGTTCAACAACGGTCAGCTCGCCGCGATCCTGCATGACCTTCCGTCCTCGGCGGTCGAGCAATACCTGAACAACGACAAGTTCTCCCACTACTCGTTGCCGACGATGATGGCGTCGTTCCTCTACGTCAACCCGAACAAGGGAATCATGACCGACCAGTCCACCCGCACTGCCGTGCTCGACGCCATCGATGTCGAGCAGCTGGTCAAGCAGACGTTCTTCGGCCGGGGCAAGGTCGGTGCGCAGATGTATCCGCCCTACGTGCTCGCGTCGGACTTGGGCAAACAGACTCTGACGCATGACCCCTCGGCACTTTCCGAGATTGCCGCGGGGCTGCCTGCCGATCAGAAGACCGTGACCATCGGCTACGACACGAGCAACCCCGACATGCAGCTGATCGGAAATCTGGTGCAGACGCAGCTCGCGGCGGCGGGTCTCACCGCGAAGGTGCAGGGATACCCGACGTCGGAGATCTACGGGTGGATCGGCACGGACATGCAGGCCGCTCCGGAGATCATGGCCAATACGGTGTGGCCGGACGCTCCCTCGCCCTACACATGGGGTCACATCTCCTGGGACAAGGACGGTGGCATCAACTATCTGGGCTGCTCGTCGCCGCGCGTCAGCTCCGCGCTCGCGCAGGGGCTGCCGACGGGTGCCACGCAACCGTACTCCGAGGCGGGCGCGGCGGCCGAGGAGACCGGATGCTGGCTGAACATCGCCGACATCGATGATTTCGTCGTGGCCCAGCCGTGGTTGAAGGGAGTTGAGCAGGCTCATGCGCTGTCCAACCCGAATTCGCTTCGTATCGCCGCACTTTCGGTCGGCTGAGGATGGGTGTCACCGACGGGAAGGTCAGGCGAATCGTCCTGCTGACGCTCGGCTGGGAAGAGCTGCCGAAGTCGGTATCGGTGTACGGATCGGCCCCAGAGCTTCGGATGCGCGAGCCGGTGCCGGGGGTTCTGTTGCAGACCGACGGAGGTTGGGTGCTGCTTGACACCGGATTCAACACGGCGCTCATCCGCGATCCCGCGCTGTATCGGAGGTTCTTCCCGACCGTCGAGTACATCCCGGTGCTTCCGGGTCCTGGGGAACCTGTCGAGCAGTCGTTACTCGACATCGGCGTCGACATCGACGACATCCACACGGTCGCCCTGAGCCATCTGCACCACGACCATGCCGGCGGACTGAAGCTGTTCGCCGGCAAGGTCCCGGTGCACGCTCAGAGACGTGAGTTGGAATACGGGCTGTCCAACCACCCTGAACCCGAACACAATGCGATCAACCGCATCGACTTCGACGATCCGCGCATCGACTGGCAACTCGCTGACGGAGAGGCCGAAATCGCGCCGGGCATCACCGCGATACCGACCTACGGCCACACCCCAGGGCACCAGAGTTTCATGGTGGAACTCGACAAGGCGGTAGGCGGCGACGGATTCGTATTCGCATTCGACGCCGCCGACCTCACCGAGAACATCGAGCACGAACTGGCGATCGGCGGTTACATCGGGGTGCAACCCGAGGAGACGGTGGAACCGATTCGCCGCCTCAAGAAGCTAGCGAAAGAGAAGGGTTACCAACTGATCCCCGGTCATGATCCGCATGTCTGGCCAAAGCTGACGAGCCACTTCCACGAGCGCTTCGGTCCGGTGTCGTGACCCGCGCGCGGATGGCAGACTGCGCCGGGCTATGGCGCCGCACGCTCCTGGTAGACACCGATGGATCAACCGATACCACGTCCCGTGTGCGCTGGCTGCAAGGCATCACCGGCTACGTGGACAGCCGAGGCTTCGCCGGTGTCCTCGAACAGCGCGGGGACGTGTTCGAGTGGCAGCGACTGGTGGCGACCGAACCGTCCGGTTCACCGGACGCAGGCCGGATGAGTTGGGAGGGCAACACTTTGGTCGAGGTCGGCTTACACGCCGACTATATCGAGCATTGGGTACGTGACGAATCGCACGCATCGCCGTGCTGGTCTCTGGTTCTGCAGGCCGATGACGGTCAGACCGCCGTGCTGGTGCGCGTCGGCAACGAATTCGGCTGGGCCGATGGACACCACGCCGTGATCGGCACGACAGGCGGGCAGCAATGGGCCGCACTGGCTCCGCGCCGTTCGGGAGACGAACTGACCATCGACGGCGTGCGGTGGCACGTGAAGATGACTGAAGGAGAAGTAGAACTGTGAGCGGGGCAACGTCTTTCACCGAGGTGCCGATCGTGGACATCAGCGGGCTGCTGTCGGCGGACCGCAGCGAGCAGGGCCGGGTGGCGGCCGAGATCGGTAAGGCCGCACGCGAAGTGGGTTTTTTCTACATATCCGGGACCGGAATGCCAGAGGCACTCTTCGACACCATGCTGTCGGCCGTCAAGGAGTTCTTCGCGCTGCCGATCGAGGAGAAGATGCGCTCCTACATCGGCTTGTCCCGCTGTCACCGCGGGTACGTCCCGGTCGGAGAAGAGGGCCTGGAGACCGGCACGCCGGACTTGAAAGAGGCGTTCGACACCGCACTCGACCTCCCCGCGGACGATCCGGATTACCTGGCAGACAACCCGATGCTGGGACCCAACACATGGCCCGACGTGCCCGGATTCGCCGAGGCCGTCACGGCCTACTACCACGCGGTCCTTGCGGTCGGGCACCGGCTGTTGTGGGCTTTCGCGGTCGCCCTGGGCGAGGACCCTGACACGTTCGCACAGCATGCCACCAAGACACCAAGCCAGCTGCGGCTGATCCACTATCCGTACAACCCCGACGCCGAAGATTCCCAGGGCATCGGCGCGCACACGGACTACGAATGTTTCACCCTGCTCAAACCCACCGCCCCAGGACTGGAGGTCATGAACGGGGCAGGCCAATGGATCGACGTGCCACCGATTCCCGGCACATTCGTGGTCAATATCGGTGACATGCTGGAGTTGTGGACCAACGGAACGTTCGTCGCGACGAGCCATCGGGTCCGGCGAGTCAAGGAGGAGCGATACTCGTTCCCGCTCTTCTTCAACGTCGACTACTTCACAGAAGTGAAACCGTTGCCGCAGTTCGTCACTGAGGGTATGACAACCACCCGGCCCGCACTGCGCGCCGGGGAGCATCTCTTCGCCCAGACCGCACAGACGTTCGCATACCTGCGTGCTCGGATACAGCGCGGTGAGCTCGCGCTGCCCGAGGGTTCGGTGGGTCTCGGCACGTTCGGTCAGCAGGCGCTGCACGCGGGCAGCTGAACGGTTCACTGTCGGCCCTACGACCCGTGCCCGCGACTGCCGCTACTGTCGAGACAGGGCGGTGTTTGGAGGATTCGGCTATGTGGACGCTGACCAGGTCAGTTGAGCTCGAAGACGGGGCCGTGCGCTGGGACTCCTTCGGCGAAGGGGCCCCGATCGTGCTCGTCCATGGCACGCCGTACTCGTCATTTCTGTGGCGCGACGTCGCCGGCGCGCTCGTCCGCCACGGACGGCAGGTCTACGTCTTCGATCATCTCGGTTACGGTCAGTCCGACAAACGAGACGGTCAGGACCTCACCATCGCAGGCCAAGCGCGCAATTTCACAGAGCTGCTTGGTCATTGGAATCTCCATCGCCCCAGCGTCGTTGCCTGCGACATCGGCGGGGCGATCGTGCTTCGGGCGTTGTTGCTCGAAGACGCGACGTACTCAGACCTGACGCTCTTCGATGCCGTCACCGGCGGAAGTTGGGAGCACGGCCTGTTCGCTCTCATCCGTCAACACCATGGTGTCTTCGAACAGCTTCCCGCCTACGCGCATGAGGCTTTGGTGACCGCGCACCTGCGCAACGGCACTCATCAGGGCTATCGCCCGGGAATCCTCGAGGCGTATCTGACGCCGTGGCTGGGTCCCGACGGACAAGCCGCGTTCTACCGGCAGTACCGACAGCTGAACCAAGACGACACCGCCTCGTACGAGCACCTACTGGGCACGATCGATATCCCGGTGTGTTTGTTGTGGGGACGCGACGATCAGATCTTGCCCGCACACCACGGGGAGTGGATCGAACAACGGGTCACCCATCAGGGATTCACCTGGATCGACGAGGCAGGCCATCTGCTGCCAGAGGACGCGCCTGCCCAATTGGTCGAGCGACTGGTCGAGTTCTCGAAATCCCAGTAGTCATCCCACACTGCGCAGCGTCAACAGCGTGATCTCGCTAGGCGCGAACACCCGGAACGGTGGACCCCAGAACCCGGTGCCGCGACTCGTGTAGAGCTGGGTGCGGTCGCCGTGTCGGCTCAACCCCTGTACGACGGGCTGCTCGAGCCTGACCAGAAAATTGAACGGCCAGATCTGCCCGCCGTGCGTGTGCCCGGAGAGCTGGAGATCAACTCCCGCGGCCACGGCCGTGACGACTTGCTTGGGCTGATGCGCGAGCAGCATCACCGGAAGCGCCGGATCGCTACCGGCAAGCGCCGCTTCGAGATTCGCCCCGTGCCCGGCAACGCCGGACGCCCGGGCGGTCGCATCGTCGACGCCCGCGATGATCAGTTTGTCCCCGTTGCGTTCGACGACGATGTGGCGGTTGTGCAGCGCGTCCCACCCGATGCCGTCGATGTAGTCGAGCCAGCCTTGCGCCTCACTGAAGTACTCGTGGTTGCCGGTCACGTACACACGGGCGAGCCGCGCCCGCGCCGCGGCAAGCGGTCTGGCCTGTGCCTCACGGACGTCCACGGTTCCGTCGGCGATGTCGCCGACGTGGCACACGACATCGGCGTCAAGTTCATTGACGCGATCCACCACCGATGCCGACCAGCGGCTGCGGTCGATCGGTCCGTAGTGGGTGTCGGTGATCACCGCGACGCGCAGGCCGTCCAGTCCGCTGCCCAGCCTCGGGATGTCGACATCGACGCGTCTTATGCGCGGCACTCGCATCGCTTCGGCATAACCCCACGCCAACATGGCGACGGCGACGATCACGACCGCGCCCGCCACGATCCGTGACCGATCGGGGTCGGGCACGCCGACCACGAACAGCACCAGCCTCAGTAGTTGGGCCAGCACCGACCACACGAACAGCACCCACATCACGCCGAGCAGCGCATCACCGGTGGCGGCCGCCGAGTCCCGGTGCCGACGGCCGTGGCCGAGGGTCATCATCAGCGGCAGCCCGATGAACGCGCACGCGAAAACGACTGTCCCGGCATTGATCACGGCCGGAGGCCACTGGGTGCCCGACGACAACAGCGTCCACCACGGCACCCCGAGCAGCAGCAACATGATGGCCGCCACGACAAGCAGGCGGCGCCATCGGCGACGGGGGCGCGTACGGGCGACTGTTTCGACCTCGGCGGCCGGGGTGTCTTGCATCAGATCGACGGTACCGACCGGCGCCGCAACGTGACGACCGTGACGTCATCGTCGGCGTCGGCGGATTCCATCGCCTCGGAAATCCACGAGGCTGTCACATCGCCTGCGCCGGCGAGTACCGCGGCCAATCGGTCGAGTCTGTCGTCGATCGCCTGTCCACGACGTTCCACCAGACCGTCGGAGAACATGACCAGCCCGGTCCCCTGCTCGACGGTGAACGTGCTGGGCGCGTAGTCAACGCCCCGGACGCCGATCGGTGGGGACAGCCGCAGTGGCGCCGGAACTGCCGCCGACCCCGAATCCACCAGGTACGGCATGAGGTGCCCGGCACACGCGGCGTCGACGTGCCCGGTGCTCAGATCGACGCGGGCCGCCAGCACCGTCGCGAACGCCCTCGACACCATGTTGAGACTGAAATCGTTGAGGTGGTTCAACGCCTCCGCGGGCGTGGAACCGGCGAACAAATACGCGCGCAAGGCATTTCGCAACTGGGCCATCGTGCCGGCCGCGGTGATGCCGTGGCCGGCGACGTCGCCGATCAGGACGATCAACCGGCCGTCGCGAAGTTCGAACGCGTCGTACCAATCTCCGCCGACGCGACCACCGGCGGCCGGTTCGTAATGCGCCGACAGTTGCCAGTTGTCGGGCGTCGGAATCGACTGCGGCAACAGGCTGCGCTGCAGAGTTTCGGCCATACGCAACTCACCGCGTGTGCGGCTGTAGAGCGATTCGACCAGATGGCGCCGCAGCGCTTCGGCGGCCTCGCTCTCGATCGCGGTCCAGGGTTGGCTGCGTCGACGGACTATCTCGCGCCACCGATCGAACGACTTGCGCGGGCTGAGCCGGACCTCTCTGCCGTCGAGGCCCTCGCTGATGGCGATCGCCTTGTTGTGCGGGTCGCCTCCCCAGTCCACCGAGCGCAGGACCTCACGCCGGAACCAGACGGCATGTTGCCCGTCGGGCAGGTCGAGTACGAGTGCGCCGGCGGCAACCTGCGGATCGAGTTCGATGTCGGGCAGCGAATCCGACAGGCATTCGCTGCTGGCGACCTCGTCGCCTGCACCGCGCGCCCAGTCGATCACGGCCGACACGACTGCCGGCGGCGGAACCGTCCCGAGCACCTGTCGCTCGCCTTGGATGTTGACGACGACGCCGTCGGCGGGCACCAGGTCGAGCAGATCGGGCCCGCCGAGCAACGCGGCCGCGATCGGGGCGCGGTCATCGATCGTGGCGGCCATGAGTTTCGCGAGCACCGCCTGCGTGTCCAGCCGCTTGTTCAGCTGGTCTTCTTCGAATTGGTCGACGAGCCGCAGTGACAGGGTCGAGCCGAGAAACTCGGCTGCCGCTCGAGCACCGAATGGCGGGAGGTGCGGCCCGGAGTAGTGATGGCACGCGATGAGCCCCCACAATCGGCCGTGCCGCAACAAGGAGATGGACATCGAGGCGTGGACACCCATGTTCTGCAGGTACTCGATGTGGATGGGCGAGACGCTGCGGAGCGTCGAATACGTCAGGTCGGTCGGTGCGCCGATCACCGGGTCGACGGCCGGCACGAGCTTGGCGGGCGTGTAGTTGACGTCGGAAATGAGCCGAAGCCAGTTCTTTTCGTAAAGCGCCCGCGCCTGCGCAGGGATGTCGGTGGACGGATAGTGCAGGCCGAGGAACGGATTGAGGTCGTCGCGCTTGGACTCGGCAACGACCTCGCCGTTGTAGCTGTCGTCGTAGCGGTACACCATCACGCGGTCGAAGCCGGTGAGGTCACGGACGGCGCGCGCGCTCGCGTCGTAGAGCTCGAAGAGCGTGTCAGCCCGGTTCAGTTCCTCCACCGAGCTGCGCACGGCCTGGTACGTGTTCGGATACGAGTACGGACGCTCGCCGTACGCGATCTCCAATTCGACCAGCAGCATCCCGTTCGGCTCACGGTGCAGGATGACATCGAACTCGCGCGATTCACCGCCGACGTCAATGACGCACTCGACCGGATTGCGCTGGCGCAGATCGCGGAATGCCGACACGACACCTTCGACGCGGGCGGCTTGGTCGGCGCCCATGAGCGCTGAGAGGTGCCGTCCGAGGACGGCATCGACGGGCCGCGCGAGCAGGTCATCGACGTTCGCGCTGACCTGGCGTACCTCGAAGTCGGACTCGCGCACGACCGCGAGCACACCGCGCGGCTGAATGCTGCCGGGAATGTGAATGGGCTCGCGGGCGCAGTTGTCGAGGTCGATCGTCGTTCCGGGTGGAACCAGGTCTTCCGGGTTGGTCAAGCAACACGCTCCATCGGTTCATAAACAGGCAGCAGTCGATACTGCGGACCGTTCGAGGTGGTCTCGCCACTGCTTGACCGTCCCAACCTCTGGCTGTCGGCATGGCCGCCGACGTTCGCATCATCACACGATAGTGAGCGCTGGGCCAACCGCTGTTGCAGCCGCGGCCACACCGCGCCGACTCTTACTGCTAGCCCTACCGACGGACTCCCGCCAGCCCGGTAGTTGCGTCCCCCGGGCCACCCGAGACTTCCCTCATGACCGAGACCACGCCACACGAGGCGCACACGACGGCCGTCACGCCCCGCCGCCCAGCACCGCCGCGCAACAGTCCCATCGTCACCGCCCTGTCGGGATGGAGACTGATGTGGGCTCTCGTTTTCGCGATCGCGATCTTCGCCACTATCGCCGCGACCGCGGTCGGCGGTGCCGGCGGGGCCAATCTCGGGATCCGAATCACCGCCCGCACCTCAGCAGTCCTCTTCCTGCTCGCGTTCACCGCGTCATCGCTCTACCAGTTGTGGCCGACCGCGACCACGAAATGGATTCGGCGCAACCGTCGTTATCTCGGCGTCGCCTTCGCCGGATCGCACGCTATCCACGCCGTGTTCATCGTCGCCACGATCATCTTGAACGCGCAGCGCTTCCAGACGGGCGTCGACCACACGCCGCACGCGATCTATGTCGTCGACTTCATCGCCTACGGGTTCATCATCGCCATGACGATCACCTCATTCGACGGCGTCGCGCACCGGATGCAGTACCGGCATTGGAAAGCACTGCATCTCACGGGAAGCTACGTCATCTGGTTCGCGTTCTTCATCGCCTACTGGCGCCGCGGCGTCACCTACACGGAGTTCTACGGGCCGTTCCTACTGATCGTCCTGGCAGCGTTGATCATCCGGTTCATCGCGAAAGCTCAGCGGCTCAGAACTTGTCGGACCCCTCTGCGATGATGGTGATATGTCCACTACCGCAGCGTCTTTGGCCGCTGAGGGGTCACCCTGCGAGCGGCTTGAGGTGTTGTTCGGCGAGGTCGCGCAGTTGTGCGGTCAGCGCAATGCCATCGATGGGCGCCTGGTCGAGATTGTCGCCGAGATCGAGCGTGACGAGCTGTGGGGCGCCACCGGGGCCCGGTCGATGTCGGCGCTGGTGGCCTGGAAAACCGGTGTGACACCCCGCAACGCCGACACGATGATGGCGGTCGCGCGTCGCCTCGACGAGTTCCCGCGCTGCGCCGAAGCAATGCGCGACGGCAGGCTGTCCCTGGATCAGGTCGGGGTCATCGCCGAACGTGCCGCCGACGGATCCGATGCGCACTACGCGCAACTGGCCGCCGTCGCCACCGTCAACCAACTGCGCACCGCCGTCAAACTCGAACCCCGCCCCGACCCGACACCCCGGCCCGAACCCAAACGCGAAATCACCAAAGACGTCCACGACGACTACACCACCTACCGCATCACCCTGCCGCGGGTCGAAGCCGCGAAACTCGACACCGCCATGCAGTCCCATCACGACGCCCAGATCGCCGACTGGAAACGCGACCACGAGAATTGCGAGCAGGCCCCGCCGTTCCCGAACACCGTCGATGCCTTCATGAGCCTGATCGAGGCGGGCTGGGACAGCGACGTCGCCGCCCGGCCCCACGGCCAACACACCACCGTCGTCGTGCACCTCGACATCGACAAACGCATCGCCGCACTACATCTGGGCCCACTACTCACCGACGCCGAACGCCAATATCTGACCTGCGATGCCACCTGCGAGACCTGGTTCGAACAACACGGCCAGGTCATCGGCGCAGGACGAACCACCCGCACCGTCAACCGCCGGCTACGCCGCGCCCTGGAACATCGCGACCGCTGCTGCGTGGTGCCCGGCTGCGGCGCCACCCGCGGCCTGCACGCCCACCACATCATCCACTGGGAAGACGGCGGACTCACCGAACTGGCCAACCTCGTCCTCGTCTGCCCCCACCACCACCGATCACACCACCGCGGCGAAATCACCATCACCGGACCCGCCGACCGGCTCATCGTCACCGACCACGCCGGGCGGCCCCTGCGCGGCGGCTCACTCGCCCAACCACCGACCACACCCCCACCCGCAGTACCACCCTGCCCCGGACCCACCGGCGAACGCGCCGACTGGTGGTGGTATGAACCCTTCCAACCACAACCACCACCGACAAACGGCGATGGTTAGTCCTGGCGCCGGTTGCCCTGCTCGTCCCAGTGCTCGGCGACCTTCTTGCTGGGCTGCACGCGCGGCGGTTCGCCGGGCATCTTGGGATAGCTTGGCGGATAAGGCAAATCGCCGAGGCCGTGTTCTTCATCGGCGGCGACCATGTCGAGCAGTGGCTTGAGCGATTGCTTCTTGGAATCGATGTCAGCCCACGGATCCTCGCGTCCGGCAAGGAAATCCGGCACGGTCGCGATCGTGTAGTCGTCCGGGTCGGCGTCGCGTAGTTCGTCCCAGCTCAACGGTGTCGACACCGTGGCAATCGGGGTCTTGCGGGCCGAGTACGCCGAGGCGAAGGTGCGGTCACGCGCGTTCTGGTTGTAGTCGATGAACAACCGCTCGCCGCGTTCCTCCTTCCACCAGGATGTGGTCACCGCGTCGGGGGCCCGACGCTCGACCTCGCGGGCGAGTGCGATCCCGGCCCGGCGCACTTCGATGAAGTCCCAGTCCGGCTTGATGCGCAGGAACACATGCACACCGCGGCCACCCGAGGTCTTCGGGTAACCGATCAAGCCGAGTTCGTCGAGCAGCGGTTTGAGCACGTCGCACGCGATCGTGCGGGCCTCCTTGAAACCTGTCCCGGGTTGAGGGTCGAGGTCGATGCGCAACTCGTCGGGATGCTCGGTGTCGGGGCAACGCACCTGCCATGGGTGCAGCGTGACCGTGCCCATCTGGGCGGCCCAGATGATCGACGCCGGATGCGTGACCTTCAGTGCGTCGGCGGTGCGGCCGGACGGGAAGGTGACGACGCAGGTCTCCAGATAGTCGGGATGCTTTTGCGGCACCCGCTTCTGGTAGATCTCCTCTCCCTCGATACCGTCGGGGAACCGCTGCAGGTGCGTGGGCCGGTCTTTCAGCAGCGCGAGCATCGGGCCGGAGGCGACGCTGAGGTAGTACTCGACCAGCTTGCCCTTCGTGCCGGCCTTGCCCAGCTTCGGGAAGTACACCTTGTCCGGATTGGTCAGCCTGACCTTAACCCCGTCGACGTCGAGTTCCATTGCGGGCGTTGGCATTACTGTTTCTCCAGAACGTCGTAGAGGTCGTAGTTCAGCGGGGTGTCCAGCTGGTCGAACGTGCAGCTCGACGGCTCGCGGTCCGGCCGCCACCGGAGGAACTTCACCGCGTGCCGGAACCGTTGCCCGTGTTCGGTGTTGCCCTCCATCTGGTCGTAAGCGACCTCGCACACCCTTTCCGGCCGCACCGGGATCCAGCGCTTGTCGGCCGCCGAGTTCCACCGGCTCGGATCACCCTCGCGCACCTCGTCGCCTTCGCGCAGCGGTTCGAGATCGGCCAGCAGCTTGAGCCGGTCCTTGGCGGTGAACGACGCTGCGCCGCCGACCATTTGGAGTTCACCGTCGGCACGGTAAAGGCCGAGCAGGATCGACCCGATGCCTTCACCGCTCTTGTGGATGCGGTATCCGATCGCCACGCAGTCCGCGTCGCGGTGATGTTTGACCTTGACCATCTCGCGCTTGCCGGGCAGATACGGTCCGTCAAGCCTTTTGGCGATGACGCCGTCGAGCCCGGCGCCCTCAAAGGTCTTGAGCCACTGCGTGCCCAGTTCCGGGTCCTCGGTGGTGCGCGTGACGTGGCACCACTGCTTGTTCTTGACGGCCTCGGCCAGCGCCGCACGCCGTACCCGGAACGGCTCGCCCACCAGTGAGCGGTCTCCCGTCGCCAGCGCGTCGAATCCGATGAAGTGCGCGGGCGTCTGCTCGGACAGCATCTTGATCCGGCTCGCGGCAGGGTGGACGCGTTGCGACAGAGATTCCCAGTCGAGCCGGATGCGACCGCCGATCTCGCGCGGCACCACGATCTCGCCGTCGAGCACACAGCGGTCGACGAGTTCGTCGCGCAGCGCGTCGAGAAGCTCAGGAAAGTACCGGCCGAGTTCTTTTCCGTTGCGGGATTGCAGCACCACGTCGTCGCCGTCGCGGAACACCAGCGCGCGAAAGCCGTCCCACTTCGGCTCGTACGACCACACCCCTGCCTCATCGGGCACCTTCACTTGCGCCTTCGCAAGCATAGGTTCGATCGGCGGCTGCACTGGTAAGTCCACGGGTTCCATCCTGCATCTATCGGTTGACACGTATCTAGACCGCCGCGCCGTCGGTAAGTCATCGGCCAGCCGAAGAAGCCGAGAGAGGCGCCGCTAGTCGTCGGCGCGCTCCGCCGCGACGTCGCCGTAATGGTCGTGAAGGCGCCACCATTCGTATGCGGCGCCTTGGGGCCGCCCGGGCGGCACGTCCTGCCACTCTTCCTGTCGGCCGAGTGGCGTGATGTCGAGAAACGACCACACCGGGCCGATCTCCTCGATGCCGCGTCCGTTGAGGAAATAGGTGCGGTACACGTCATCGCCATCGCGAATGAAGACGTTGAGCCCGAACAGCTCGTCGACGCCGAAGTCGCGAGAAAACGCTTCGCCGACGAGGGTGAAGAACGGGAGGTGCGCCCAGCCCAACCGCGCTTTGAGGCGTGTGATGCGCTCCTGCGGGGCAGCCGACACGAATACCAGGCTCGTGTCACGCGCCGCCAGGTGCGCCGGGTGCACCACCGTGTCAGCGAACAACGAGCACCCAGAGCATGCCCCGTCCGGCCAGTTCTCGACATCGGGGGCATAGAAGAAGCGGTAGACGATCAGCTGACGCCGCCCGGCGAACAAGCCCAAAAGGTCTACCTCGCCGTCGGGACCGATGAAGGGGTAGTCACGGCGCACGGGTGTCATCGGCAACCGCCGGCGTTTCGCGGCGATCCTGTCCCGGGCCTTCATCAGCGCCTTTTCCTCGCCCAACAGGTCGTCGCGCGCGGCCTGCCATTCCTCATGCGACACGACCCTCGGCAGTGCGACATCCCGCCGGCCCATCGATGGTGGGGGAACACCGGGCCCTTCCTGCTCAGCCATGGGTAAGGACTACCCACTATCCGGCCACAATGGCTCCATGCACCTGCCCGTCATGCCGCCGGTCTCACCGATGCTGTCGAAACCGGTGAAGAACATTCCCGAGGGCATGTCGTATGAGCCGAAGTGGGACGGGTTCCGCACGATCTGTTTCCGTGACGGCGACGACGTCGAGTTCGGCAGCCGCAACGAACGGCCGATGACGCGGTACTTCCCGGAACTCGTCGCGGCGGCCAAGGCCGAGCTGCCGAACCGGTGTGTGATCGACGGGGAAATCGTCATCGCGACGGGCGAGGGTTTGGATTTCGAGGCGCTGCAGCTGCGCCTGCACCCCGCCGCCAGCCGGGTCACCATGCTCGCCCAGCAGACGCCCTCGGCGTTCATCGCGTTCGACCTTCTCGCGTTGGGCGACGAGGACTACACGTCGCGCCCGTTCGCCGAGCGCCGGGCCGCGCTCGTCGAAGCGCTCACGCAGGCGGGCCCGCAAATCCACGTCACCCCCGCGACGACCGATCCCCAGACCGCGCAGCGTTGGTTCGACGAGTTCGAAGGCGCGGGCCTGGACGGTGTGATCGCCAAGCCGCTCGACCTCGTCTATCAGCCGGACAAGCGGGTCATGTTCAAGATCAAGCACGAACGGACCGCCGATTGCGTGGTCGCCGGGTATCGCGTGCACAAATCGGCCGACGACGCGATCGGCTCGCTGTTGCTGGGCCTCTACACCACCGACGGCGAGTTGGCTTCCGTCGGCGTCATCGGCGCGTTCCCGATGGCCAAACGCCGGCAATTGTTCAGCGAACTACAGCCACTCGTCACGAGCTTCGACGAGCACCCGTGGAACTGGGCGGCACAGGTGGCGGCCGACCCGGACCTTGCGCGCAGGTACGGCGGCGGATCGCGCTGGAACGCAGGCAAGGATCTGTCGTTCGTACCGCTGCGGCCAGAGCGGGTGGTCGAGGTGCGTTACGACCATATGGAGGGCCGTCGCTTCCGCCACACCGCCCAATTCAACCGGTGGCGCCCCGACCGGGATCCGCGGTCATGCACCTACGAACAACTCGAGCAGCCCGTCACCTTCAGCCTCGACGACATCGTGCCCGGCCTCAGCCGGTCGGCGGCGGGAGAAGGGAATCGGCCAGGGCCTGCGTGACCCAGCGCTCGTAGCTCCGCGGCGGCCATTCCCGGTCGACGACCATCAGCCGGTACACCTCGGGTGACATGAGGGTGTAGACGATGTCGATCGCGTCGCGCTCGGCCAGGCCGGCTCGCAGAGCGCCGGACCGGGCCAGTGCCCGCACGATCTGCCCTTGGCCTTGGCGCCGTTGGCTGTTCAGGTCGTCGAGGAGCGCGGCCGCGTCGGCATCGGAGCTCGCCGCACCGACGAGGATGCGGTAGACGGGCGCGGTCCTGGAGTTCACGTCCGAGGCGACGGCAACCAGGCCTGCCAGCTGGTTCTTCGGGTCCGGGTCCGCGATGAGCGCCTGGATCTTCGGCCGTTCCGGCAGCGACACCGGCTCGTCGTCACCGGCGATCGACACGTCGAGGATCGCCTTGAGGATTCCGCGTTTGGACGAGAACAGCCGGTACACGGTGGCCGGCGGCACGTCCGATTCCGTACTGATGGCCTCGATCGTCGTGGCGCCGTAACCGCGTTCGAGGAAAAGGGCGCGGGCGGCCCCGATGACGGCGGCCCGGGCCAGACGGGTCCTGGCCTGACCGGGTCTCCTGGCGGTCGTCACTCGTTGAGACTACTACTCTCAATTTGAGAGTGTTACTCTCAAAGTCGACGGGGTCGTTCCAACGATGAAAGGAAGCCGGTCATGAGCCGCATCGAGCACGTCACGATCGAAACGCCCGACCCCGCCGCGACGGACGCCTTCCACAAAGCCGCGTTCGGCCGCGACCTTCCGGTCCGTACGCGCCAGTCCGACGCGCCGACAAGCGGTTTCTGCGGGTTCACGCTGTCGCTCGTGGTGCCCCAACCGTCGACGGTCGACGCGTTCGTCGGCGCGGCCCTCGAGGCAGGTGCGACGGAGTTGAAGCCGCCCAAGAAATCCTTCTGGGGTTACGGCGGTGTCATCGCGAGCCCCGATGGCACGATCTGGACGGTCGCCGCGTCGTCGAAGAAGAACCGCGGGCCGGAGACGCGCCAGATCGACGAGTTCGTCCTGCAACTCGGCGTCGCCGACGTGGGCGCGAGCAAGCAGTTCTACGTCGAGCGCGGGCTCGAAGTCGCGAAGAGTTACGGCAGCAAGTACGTGCAATTCGCCGGCCCGCCGATCACCTTGGCGCTCTTCGGCCGTCGCAATCTGGCCAAGACCGCGGGCGTGTCACCGGACGGATCCGGCTCGCACCGTATCGTCGTCGCCGGGAGGGCCGGACCATTCACCGACCCCGACGGCTTCGCCTGGGAGACACCATGACTGAGCCGAAGCTGCTTTCCGGCGGCAATCCACAGATTCCCAAGGGCGAGGGCAACGGCCCCGTGCGCGACTACATTTCGGCGATGCCCGACTGGAAACACCAGGTCGGCAAGCGCCTCGACAAACTGATCGTGCGCACGGTTCCCGGCGTGCACAAGGCCGTCAAATGGAACCAGCCGTTCTACGGCCACAAGGACGAGGGCTGGTTCCTGTCGTTCCGGTGCTACACGAACTACGTGCAGGTGCAGTTCCTCAAGGGCGCCTCGCTGGATCCCATGCCACCGAAGTCCTCCAAGCATCCCGAGGTGCGCTACCTCGACATCCGCGAGGACGACGAGCTCGACGAGGAGCAGCTTCGGTCGTGGATCGAGCAGGCCAGCAAGCTGCCCGGCGAAAAGGTGTGAGGCCGCGGATCACCCGAATCGCAGCGACCCAGCGGGTAACGACTCCACGCCCTGGCGCGCGAATTGCGCCCAGCACGTGCGCATTTCCACTGCGAGCCGCTCGTCGATGATCCGGTTCGGCCCGAGCATCGAGGCATCCGACCAAGCCTGTGTCGATCCGAACAGGAACGGCAGCTCCATGCAATGGCAGGAGCCGAGTGGCGCTTGCTCGGGGGTCCAGTCGAAACGGTATGTCGCCGCCCGGCCGCCGTGCGCGGACCAGGCCTCGACGAACCGCCGCGTCGGATCGGCGAACGCGAACTTCGTCAGCGCCTCGGCGGTGGCCTCGGGAGCAATCACGACGAACGGGGCACCGTCGTCCTTCGTCCATCCGGCCAGCAGCTCAATCCGGCTGGCGGCGTGGGCGATCCGCTCGGCCACCTCGTCCGCGGGAGGTAGGGGTGCGCGGCCCAACCGCGGCGCGAACGCCAGACCGGCGAGGAAACCGAACGGTTGCGCCGCCTGCACGGCGGCGGCCTCCGCCGACAGCAGCTGGTCGACCGACGCCTGCACCGGGTCGATGCCGGCCAGCTCCTGCGCGAGCGCGGACTGCATCGCCTGTGCCATCTCGTCGCGCCCCTCGTCCATCTCCAGCGGGGCGCTCTGCACGATCGCCCGATGGAACAGATCCGGCTCGCAGAGCATCAACGACATGACGGAGTGACCACCGGCGGACTGCCCGAACGCCGTCACGTTGCCGGGGTCGCCACCGAACTCGGTGATGTTGTCGCGCACCCAGCGCAGCGCCAAGATCTGGTCCCGCAGTCCCAGGTTGTCATCGCCGACCGGGCCGAGGTAGCCGAAGATGCCCACCCGGTAGGTCACGTTGACGACGACCACATTGCCTTCGCGGACGAGCAGCGTCGGATCGTACTTCTGTGACTCGCCACTGCCCGATACGTAGGCGCCGCCGTGAAACCACACCATGACCGGCAGATCGCGGGCTTCGGCAGGCGCGGTGACGCTGAGCACCAGGCAGTCCTCGCTCGTCGTCAAACCGTCCAGCACCGCCCCCGTCACCCACGCGAGCCGGGAAGGCCGTTGCGGGCAGGCCGGTCCTGGTCGGGTCGCGTCGCGGACGCCTGACCAGACGGCCGGCTCACCGACTGCGAACCGCGCGGCAGTGCCGTAGGGAATGCCGCGCGCACGCACGAGCCCGTCTCGTTCCTCGACTCGGATGGTGCCGCCGGTGATTCGCCGTTCTGTCACTTCACGAACGTTAGCCGGTTGAGGAGGAGGGGTGCCGCACCCCTGGATTGACCACACCGTCAATTGGGTATTGATACTCAATGGGTCCAGCTTCGCCCTTAGCGCAGAACGCCTTGGACGTCGACGCACGTCTGACGGAGATCGAGCGCGAACTCAACCTTCTACTCAACGTCACTCCCGTCAACGGCGCCGAAGCGTGGCGGGATTTCGAACGGTCCGGTTTCGAGTCGGTGCCGACGCTGCAGTCGAGGGCACTCGAGTTCGACGCGGATCTGCTCATGCGCGGCCTCTACGACATCGAGATCGAGCGGGTCGAGAGCCAGCCGCTCAACTCACTGTTCCGGGACAAACGCGACGAGATCGCCCGGCAGATCACCATGCTCGAAGATCGCGGCACGACCCGGTTCAGATACGGTGCGCTGCAACTCTACGGCGAACCCGGTGAATCGCTGTGCGCGACAGCCCGTTCACTGCTCGATGCGATCGATCCGCAACCGATCACCTCACCCAGCGTCACCGCGACAGCCTTCGCCGAGGCCGCCCGAACCGAACTCGAGTCCTATCGATCGGGCTATCCGGGTTTTCCCGTCGTAGTCGAGATCCGCGATGACGCAGCCGATTTGATGGTGTCGTTCGGCCGGCTCTACATTCCGGCCACCGCCGCGTTCCGCAAAGACCGGGTGGAGCCCCTCATCCAGCACGAGGTCGGAACCCATGTGCTGACCTATCGCAACGGCGAAGCGCAACCGTTGCAGCTCTTGGCCGTTGGACTACCGGCTTACGAGGAGACGCAGGAGGGCCTGGCGCTGCTGGCCGAGTACGTCGTCGGCGGGTTGGACCCGCGCCGCATGCGTGTTCTCGCCGCGAGGGTCCTCGCCGCGTCGATGATGTTGGCCCATACGGATTTCGTCACAATCTTCAAGCACCTCACCGACCATCACGGCTTCGCGCCTCGCACCGCGTGGTCGGTGACGAGCCGCGCTACATACGGCGGTGGTTCCACCAAAGACATCATCTATCTGCGGGGCATCGAGCGAGTACTCCGATACTTCGCCGAGGGACGCAGCATCGACCCGCTGCTGGCAGGCAAGCTGTCGCTCGACCATGCGCCGCTCGTGGACGAACTGATTCAGCAGGGCGTGCTCAAACCTCCGTGGGCGCGTCCACACTGGCTGTGCGCCCCGGGCTCCGAGGAGCGGTTCGAACGCGTGCGCGCCGGAATGACCGCCGCCGACCTGATAGAGACGGACGTGATCGCATGAGGTTGGCGTTCCTGGTCAACCGGGTGGAGACCGAGGTCGACGAGTACACGACCACCCGGCTCGCGAAAGGCGCAGCACTGATGGGCCATGAGGTCTGGTACGTCGGCCTGGACGACGTACGGATCGGTGAACCCGACGGCGAGATACGGGCACACGCACGCCGTGGCGTCGCCCGCGACGGTGACACGCTCACGGCATTCGTCGACCGAGTCAAAGACAGCTCGCCCGACTGCATCCGACTGGACGAACTCGACGCGGCGTTCCTGCGCAACGATTCGATCGAGGATTTGCAGGAGCGACCGTGGGCCAGCAGCTTGGGATCGGTGTTCGGGCAGCTCCTGATGGCGCGGGGCGTGACAGTCGTCAACGACCCCACGGTGCTCATGCGGGCGGCCGCCAAGCTCTACCTCGATGAGTTCCCGGCCAAGGTGCGGCCCCGGTCCCTGCTGACCCGAAACAGCGACGACGTCCGGAAGTTCGTCGCCGCGGAGGGACGATGCGTCATCAAACCGCTGTACGGTGCGAAGGGCCGCAATGTGTTCCTGGTCGAAGACGCCGACGAGCCCAACCTCAACCAGATGATGGAGTCGGTACGGGAAGACGGCTACATCTACGCACAGGGATACATCGACGGCGCCGAGGACGGCGACATGCGGATCTTCCTGCTCGACGGCGAGCTCGTCGAGGCCGACGGCCATGTGTCGGCGTTCCGGCGTGTCCCGAAAGGCAATGACCCCAGGGCCAACATCTGTAAGGGCGGGCGGACGCGCTCCGAAGACGTCACCGGCAAGCAGCGGGCCGTTGTGGAGATGATGCGCGACAAGCTCGTACACGACGGAATGTTCTTCGTGGGCATCGATCTGATCGGCGACAAGGTCGTCGAGATCAACGCCGAGAGCCCCGGCGGCCTGCAGGCCATCGAGCGCCTCTACGACGTCGACATCTGTCCGGTGGTGATCGACGCGCTGGAGCGCCGGAGTGGTGCGTGACGGCTCTAGGCAGGTTTATCGGCCGAATGGTTCGGGCACGCCAACCACATGTCCGTAACCGCATTTCAGGACCTGCCGCTCGCTGATCGCGACCGTGAGTGGGACGGCGACGCCGCCGACAAGCGTGTCCGGAAGTGGGCCGATGCGCAGGACGAACCCAACGAGAAGTACCGCGACGCACACGTCTGGTACGACAGAGACCGCAAGGACAACTTCACCGCATACAAGCTCCTCATCGCCGATGTGGTGAACGGCAAGTTGGAGGCTGTGCCCCGCGGCGTGATGGCCGCCGGCGGCATCATGGACGGCGCCCGCGGTGGCATCGACCTGCCGAAAGACGACATCGAGCGCGTCAAGAGCCACCTCGCCAAGTACTACAAGAAAATGGGCGAGGCGGCGCCCTGGGAACGCGATTAGCTAGATTGCGGGCGTGGACCTCTCCCCCGCCGGACGGTTCGCGCCGAGTCCATCGGCCGATCTGCACATCGGTAACCTGCGCACCGCGGTGCTGGCGTGGCTGTTCGCCCGCTCGACCGGGCGCCGGTTCCTGCTGCGCGTCGAGGACCTCGACGACCGCACGTTCACCGATGTCGGCGCGCGGCAGGTCGAGGATCTGGCTGCTATCGGCGTGACGTGGGACGAACCCGTGGAATGGCAGACCACCCATCGGGCCCGCTACGACGCGGTCATCGACCGATTGACCGCCGACGG
The DNA here is from genome assembly GCF_002101965.1 of Mycolicibacterium wolinskyi. GTDB lineage: Bacteria > Actinomycetota > Actinomycetes > Mycobacteriales > Mycobacteriaceae > Mycobacterium > Mycobacterium wolinskyi. The sequence continues at coordinate 58,509 of NZ_LQQA01000006.1, read as the reverse complement.
ACTGCTGTACGAATGTTATTGCAGCAGAAGGGACATCGCACAGGCCCCGCGGGCACCACATGCGCCGCAGGGTGCCTATCCCGGCACGTGCCGTGAACTGTCCGAGCCCGAACGCGCTCAACGCCGCGACGAAACCGGGCGGCCACCGGCGTTGCGCCTGCGCACCGACACGTTCGTGTACACGGTCACCGATCTCATCCACGGTTCGTACATGGGGATCGTCGACGACTTCGTGGTGCGCCGCGGCGACGGCGTCCCGGCCTACAACCTCGCCGTCGTGGTGGACGACGCGGCCAGCGGGATCGACCAGGTGGTGCGGGGCGACGACCTGTTGAGTTCGTCACCGCGCCAGGCCTATCTGGCCCGGCTGCTGGGCTATCCGGAGCCGACGTACGCGCACGTGCCGTTGGTCCTCAACGAGGACGGCGCGCGCCTGGCCAAACGGGACGGCGCGGTGACCTTGGCCGAGATCGGAGTCGAGCGGGCCTTCGCCCAGATCACCGCATCGCTGGGCTGGCCGGCCACGACCATGGACGAACTGTTGGCACAGTTCGATCCGGAGCGGCTGCCGCGCCAGCCCTGGATCTACCGGCCGGACTGAGCAGAACCCTTCACCAACGGGCGTGAGCTTGTTAGCGTCCGGCGATGCGCTTCCTACGAAGATGCCTGCCCGCGGTCCTGCTGCTCACCATGTTCGTGTTGTCGGCATGCGGCAGCCAGGCAGCCACCACCGAGGACCCGTTGAAGTCGGCGGGCGTGCTGCGAGTGGGCACCGAGGGCGTGTACGCACCGTTCAGCTATCACGACGCCGCGACCGGCCAACTGACGGGATATGACGTCGACGTGGCCCGTGCCGTCGCCGACAAGATCGGTGTCCGCGTCGAATTCGTTGAGACACCGTGGGATTCGATATTCGCCGCGCTTGAGGCCAACCGGTTCGACGTGGTTGCCAATCAAGTCACGATCACGCCCGAGCGGCAGGCCAAATACGACCTGTCGCAGCCGTACACGGTGGGCGAAGGCGTCATCGTCACGCGCGCCGACGACAACTCCATCAGCTCGCTCGACGATCTCAAGGGCAAGGTCGCCGCCGAGAACGCCACCAGCAACTGGTCGGAGATCGCGCGTAATGCCGGCGCCCGGGTCGAGGCGGTCGAAGGGTTCACCCAAGCCATCACGCTGCTCAACCAGGGCCGCGTCGACGTCGTGGTCAACGACAGCATCGCGGTGTATGCATATCTCGCCGAGACCAACGACCAGTCGGTGAAGATCGCAGGCAAGGTCGGCGAGAAGAGCGAGCAGGGATTCGCCGCGCGCAAAGACAGCGGCCTGCTGCCCGAACTCAACCGGGCACTCGACGAACTGCGTGCCGATGGCACGCTGGCCGACATCTCGCAGCGCTACCTCAAGGCGGACGCGTCGGGCTCGCCCGCACCGGCGGCCGAAGATGCCGCGGCGCCACGTTCGACGTGGCAGTTGATCGCCGACAACCTCTGGCCGCTCGCGAAAGCTGCGATCACGATGACGATTCCCCTGACGATCATCAGCTTCGCCATCGGCCTGGTGATCGCGCTCGGCGTGGCGTTGGCCCGGCTGTCGTCAAATGTGGTGCTGAGCAACGTGGCCCGGCTGTACATCTCGATCATCCGGGGAACGCCGCTGCTGGTGCAGCTGTTCATCGTGTTCTTCGCGCTTCCCGAGTTCGGCGTGAAGATCGACCCGTTCCCGGCGGCCGTGATCGCGTTCAGCCTGAATGTCGGCGGCTATGCGGCCGAGATCATCCGCTCGGCGATCCTGAGCATCCCGAAGGGGCAGTGGGAGGCCGCCGAGACGATCGGGCTGAGTTATGTCGGCACCTTGCGGCGCATCATCCTGCCGCAGGCCACTCGGGTGGCGGTGCCGCCGTTGTCGAACACGTTGATCTCATTGGTCAAAGACACGTCGCTCGCCTCGACCATTCTGGTCACCGAGCTTCTCCGGCAGGCCCAGATCATCGCCGCACCCACGTTCGAGTTCTTCGCGCTGTACGGCACCGCGGCCGTGTACTACTGGGTGATCTGCCTGGTGCTGTCGTTCGGCCAGAGCCGCATCGAACGCCGACTGGAAAGGTACGTGGCCCGATGACCGAGAATCGGATCGACGCTCGAGACGTCCGAAAGGCGTTCGGCGACAATGAAGTACTCAAGGGCGTCTCATTCACCGTGCCGCGTGGAAGCGCGACGACGATCATCGGCCCGTCCGGCTCCGGGAAGACGACACTGCTGCGAGCACTCAACGCCCTGGACCCGCCTGACACGGGCGTGATCCGGGTCGGCGATGTCGAGCTGGACTTCTCCGCGCCCGTGCCGCGTGACCAGCTGCGGCGCTACCGGGCGCAGAGCGGGTTCGTCTTCCAGGCCCACAACCTGTTCCCGCACAAGACCGTGCTTCAGAATGTCACCGAAGGCCCGCTGGTCGCTCAGAAGCGCCCACGCGACGAAGTCGAGGCCGAGGCCGTCGAGCTCCTGAACCAGGTGGGTCTGGCCGACAAGCGCGATCAGTACCCGTATCAACTGTCGGGCGGTCAGCAGCAGCGCGTCGGCATCGCCCGGGCCCTGGCACTGCGCCCCAAGGTGGTGCTGTTCGACGAGCCCACCTCGGCACTCGATCCCGAGCTCGTCGGTGAAGTGCTCGGGGTGATCAGGGATCTCGCGGTCGAAGGCTGGACGCTCGTGATCGTGACGCACGAAATCCAGTTCGCCAAGCAGGTCTCCGATCAGGTGCTGTTCACCGACCAAGGAGTGATCCTCGAGCAGGGGCCGCCCGCAGCGGTGATCGGCGACCCGAAAGAGGAACGCACCCGGCAGTTCCTACAGCGGATCCTCAACCCGCTGTAGCGCGGAGGCACTGCATCGTCCGAATTCCGCCAGCACCCGCGGGGTTCGCGCCCATAGCGTCGCGAGCATGAAAACCGCTTCCGACCCAGCTCTACGTAACACCACCGTGTGGTTCATGGCGTTCGCCGCCGCGCTCGGCACGGCCACGATCTATCCGCTGCAACCTGCGATCGCGGACGTCGGTGCGTCACTCGACATTTCGCTGTCCGAGGTCGGTTTGGCACTGGCGTTCGGGCCGCTCGGCTATCTCGTGGGACTGGCCGTGCTGGTGCCGCTGGTCGATCGATTCCCGCCGAGGTACGTGCTTGCCGCACAGTTCGGCATGCTCGCCTGCGCGTTGGTGGCCAATGCCGCCGCGGGCACGACTTGGCTGCTGGGTCTGACCGTCGGGCTGGTCGGCGCGGGTTCGGCGGTCGGCGCGCAGTTGAGTTCGGTGGCAGGCCGATTCGCGGCCACATCGCGGCGAGCCACTGTCCTGGGAATCGTCACCGCAGGCATATCGGCGGGGATCATCGGCGGTCGGATCGTGGGCGGCTGGCTTACCGAGGTATTCGGTTGGCGGGGAACACTTTTGGTGTTCGCCCTGCTCTGCGTCGCGTTCTCGTTGTTCGCACTCAGTGTGCTGCCGGGCGCGCCAGGCAACATCACGACCGGCTACCTTGCGGTGCTGCGCGGGATGCCCGGGCTGTATCTGCGATTCCCGGCGCTGCGGCTCGCAGCGGGCCGCGGTGCACTGTGGTTCTTCGCGTTCTGCGCGGTGTGGTCGGGGATCGCCGTTGCCCTGGCGCAACCGCCGTTCTCCTACTCGGCCGAGCAGATCGGCCTGTTCGCGTTCGCCGGACTGCTCGGCATGGTCGCCACCCGCGTCGCGGGCTCATGGACCGACCGTGTGGGGGCACGGGTCGTGATACTGGTCGGACTCGTCATCGCGGGCCTGTCGGCGGCCATGCTCGGGTGGTGCCTGTCGAATACCGTCGCCACCCTCATCGGCCTGGCGCTGTTCGATGCGGGCTTGTTCGCCGCCCAGGTCGCGAACCAAAGCACGGTCCTGGCAATCGAACCCGCCGCACCGGCGCGGTTCAACAGCGCCTACATGGTCGTGTACTTCATCGGCGGCAGCCTGGGGACCGCGTTCGGAGCGGCTGCCGTGGGATGGGTGGGCTGGCCGGGCACGGCCGCCGTCACCGTCGCGATGATCGCGGTTGCCATGGTGCTCACCGCGGTACCGGCGAAACGTGACGTATCCGAAACGGCCGCTCAGAGTTCCTTGATGCCCCATGGCGAGCCGTAGTCCTTGAGCAAGTCCAGGAACGGCACGGCGTCGAACGCCTCTGGGCCGAGCACCCCTGCGCCACCCCACGCACCGGTTGACAAGAGTTCGAGGGCGACAACAGGATTGATCGCGGTCTGCCACACCACGCACTGGTGTCCGTATTCGGCCATCGACCACTGGTTGTCGACGACGTGGTACAGGTAGGTCGACCGCGGCCGGCCGTCTTTTCCGGTGCCGGTGACCCACAGGCCGGCACACGTCTTGCCGTGCATCTGCGGGCCGAGGGTCGCGGGGTTGGGCAGGCAGGCCGCGACGACGTCGCGCGGGCTCACCTCGACAGAACCGCTCGAGCTGCCGACCCGCACCTTCTCCGTCCGATCGAGCCCGAGCTTGTGCAACGTCTTGAGAACACCGATGAACTCCGAGCCGAGGCCGTACTTGAACGTGGCGCGTTTGCACTCGACCCATCGTGGCATCAACAGCACCTCTTCGTGCTCGACGTTGACGCACTCAACCGGGCCGATACCTTCGGGGAAGTCGAAAACCTCAGGCTACTGAAGGGTTCGGTGACGAACCAGCCGCGGTCACGCTCCCAGACGACCGGCGGGTTCAGGCATTCCTCGATCGTGGTCCAGATCGAGAACGACGGCGCGAAGTCATACTCATCGACCACCAGATTGGACCCGTCGCGGGTACCGAGTTCGTCGATCTCGGAGAACAAATGGTCGGCGGCGTAGCGCGCGAACACATCGGAGAGCCCGGGCTCGACGCCGATACCGACCAGTGCGAGCCGGCCCGCGGCGGCCCAGTCGTCGGCAACCGCGAACTGGTCGTCGCCGAGTTTGACGCCGGTGAGCTCGTACGGCCGGTCGGGGTGGCGCTGCGACAGACTCATCGCCATGTCGAGATAGTCGGCACCACCGGCCAACGCACCGTTGAAGATCGGCATCACGAACCGCGGGTCGACGGCATTCATCACGTGCGTGATGCCGTGTCGGCGGACCAGTTCGGCGACCGCCTCGGCCGACGTCGCATCCACTTGCGCAGCGCTAAACCGCGCGTCACCGACCCTGTCGACGGCTTGCCGCGCCCGGCTCTCGTCGTAATCGCACACCACGATCTGATCGAAGAAATCGCGCCGCGCGGCGATCGCACAGAATGCCGAGCCCACGCCACCGGCGCCCACCAACAAGATGCGCATGCGGACGACCGTACCGCCGACGTGCGGTTTCCGTCGGGTTTGCCGGATTCTGCTACGAGATCAGCGTGAGCACCGTTATATGGCGACGGAAAGCGTCGACATACCCCGCAAGGTCAGGTTTCGCTTGTACACCGGTTCCTCAGCGAGCCGGGCCTGCGGAAAGCGCCTCGTCACGGCGGACAGCGCGACCGCGGCCTCCAACCGGGCCAACGGCGCGCCCAGGCAGAAGTGCGGCCCCTTGCCGAACCCGAGGTGGCGGATCGCGCCGCGGTCCGGGTCGAACTCGCCGGGCCGGTCGGTGACCGCGGCGTCGCGGTGCGCGGCTGCCAGAAGCAGCAGCATCGTGTCGCCCTTGGCTATCGCGGTGTCGCCGATTGTCATGTCGTCACCGGCAATTCGCGACACCAGCTGCACCGGCGGGTCGTACCGCATGGTTTCCTCCACCACGGCCGGGGCCCGGGCCGGGTCCGCGGCGAGCGCCGACCATTGTTCGGGGTGACGAAGCATCGCCAGGATCGCGTTGGCGATCAGGTTCACCGTGGTCTCGTGGCCTGCGATCAACAGCAGGTTGCACGTCGCGATGATCTCGTCCTCGGTGAGCTGGTCCCCGGACTCCTCGACCGCGATCAACCCTGACATCAGGTCGTCCCCCGGTGCACGCCTGCGTTGTTCGATGAGCTCGCGCAGGTACTCGCGCAACCACTGCCCGGCCTTCATCTGCTCGTCGAACAGATCGGACGATTCACCGGTCACGGTGAAGAACGGGTCAAGTGCCGACGCCAACAGCTCCGAGGCGTGGCTGAACTTGGGCTCGTCCTCGATCGGGACACCGAGAAGCCGGCAGATCACCGCGACCGGCAATGGGTAGGCGAGATCGGCGATCACCTCGAACCGGCCTCGCTCCTCGACGGCGTCCAGCAGCCCGTCGACCAGTGCGGTGATATCGGGTTCGAGCGCGTTGATCACTTTGGGCACAAAGGCTTTGCTGACCAGCTTGCGCAGCCTCGTGTGATCGGGCGGGTCGAGGAACAGGAAGCTGGTGGTGCCCCGCGGCCGGGGTTCGGTCTCCTCGGCCATCTGGCGCTGCGTCATCGTCGACTTCATCGGGTCGCTGCACGACGAGGGATGCCGCAACACCTCGTCGCAGTCCGGGTAAGAACTGAACACCGTGAGAGCCGCGTCGGCCAGACACAGCGGCCCGCAGTCCCGGATCCGGTCGTACAGCGGATACGGATCGGCCCGGTTCGACGGGTCCAACATCTGAAGCATCAAGGCCTCTGCGGCCTCACCATCCGAGATGGTCGTCATCTCTTTATTGTGCACACGTCGAAGAGGGAGCCAGGTCAGCGCTACCGCACGGGCGTCCCGTAGTAGCGCCCGAGCACATGCGCTCGGAGCTCGTCGAATTCGTCCGCGACGATGGCGGCCCGGATCTGGTCGACGAGCCGGATCACGAACCGCTCGTTGTGGATCGTGCACAGCGTCGCCGACAACATCTCCTTGGCCTTGAAGAGGTGGCGGATGTAGGCGCGCGAGTAGTTGGCGCACGTGTAGCAATCGCATTCGGCGTCGATCGGCGTGAAGTCCCGTTTGTACCGCGCCCCGGTGATGTTGAAGCGCCCGGTCGCCGAATACACCGCGGCGTTGCGGGCCACGCGTGACGGCGACACACAGTCGAACGTATCGGCGCCCGCGGCCACCGCGTCGAACAGATCATCGGGCTCGCTGATCCCGAGCAGGTGCCGCGGCTTGTCGGCGGGCAGCTCACTGCTGACCCATCCGACGATGGTCGCGAGGTTCTGTTTCTCCAGCGCCCCGCCGATACCGTAGCCGTCGAAACCCTCGCCGTTCGGCCCGACGATCGTGGTCAGCCCGTGCGCGGCCTGGCGCCGCAGATCCTCGTATTGCGCACCCTGCACGACACCGAACAGCGCCTGCCGCGGCCGCTCGGGCGTCGACTCCTGCAGCCGCTGGTGCTCGGCCAGGCATCGCACCGCCCACTCGTGCGTGCGTTGTACCGAACGTTCCTGATAGCCACGGGTGTTGACGAGCGTGGTGAGTTCGTCGAACGCGAAGATGATGTCGGCGCCGAGCTGATGCTGGATGCCGATCGACACCTCCGGCGTGAACCGGTGGGTCGAGCCGTTGAGGTGCGACCGGAACGTCACGCCGTCGTCGTCGACGACCGCGAGGCGTTCCTTGCCGTCGGCGATGATGTCGTCGGCCTGCACGCGCTGGGTGTCCATGGCCAGCACTTTCTTGAATCCGACGCCCAGCGACAGCACCTGGAACCCGCCGCTGTCGGTGTACGTCGGCCCCGGCCAGTTCATGAACGCGCCGAGGCCGCCCGCCTCGGCCACGATATCGGGGCCCGGCTGCAGGTACAGGTGGTAGGCGTTGGCCAGGATAGCCTGGGCGCCAATCTGTTTCATCGTTTCCGGCAGCACCGACTTGACGGTCGCCTGGGTGCCCACCGCGATGAACGCCGGGGTGTGGATGTCACCGTGCGGCGTGTGGATGGTGCCGACCCGGCCGAGTCGGCCGGCTAACTCGGCCTCCACGGTGAAATACGGCTGGTCCACAGCAGGTATTCAACCGGATGCGCGTCCGATTTCCGTCATCGGGGCGGACGCGACCATACTGCTGCTCGTGAAGCACCGATTCGCCGTCACCACCGCTGGGTGCGCGGCCATGCTGGCCGCCGTTGTCGGGTGTTCGTCAGAGGAGTCCGGTTCGGCGGGCGGCTCGCAGTCGGGTGAGGCCAAGGTGACGTTCGGCAGCAACGACGCCGGGCCCGTCACCTCGGTCGGCTGCGAGACGAAAGATGGTTTCACCACCATCAACATCGAGGGCAGCCTGCACACCACCGTGATCGTCACCGACGGCGAGGCTCCTGCGGTGGAGTCGGTGAGTATCGGCGAGGTGGGAACTGACAAGCCGTCACTCGCCTACATCGAAGGGCTCTCGAGCCAGCCGGTGGTCGCCTCGCGCGACGCCAAGAGCTACACCATCACGGGTACCGGCGCGGGCACCGATGCAGCGAACCCCGGCACGCCCGTCGACATGCCGTTCGACATCGCGGTCACCTGTCCCTGAGAAACGCCACGATCGCCGCGGCGAGTTCCTCGCCGGCATCCTCTTGCAGGAAGTGGCCGGCGCCGGCGATCAGCGGATGATCGATGCCTCGCGCGCCGCGCATCTCGCGCTGGAAGATCGCGGCCATGGGCCCGGTGATGGGATCACCGTCGCTGAACGCGACCAGCATCGGAGTTTCGCTCGCGGACAACACTTCCCACGCCGAGCGGTTGGCCGCGGCGGCGGGGTCGTCGGGCGTGGTGGGCACCAGACCGGGCATCGCCCGCGGCCCGGCACAGTACGAATCGTCGGGAAACGGGGCGTCATAGGCGGCGCGGACCGCATCGCTCATGGGCCGCAGGCATCCCGACGCGACGAACCTCCCGACTTCGATCGTGGGCAGACCTTGGATGGCCGAACGGAACTGCCACCAGATGTCCGGCATCGGGATGTCGCCGGTGGGCAGCCCGGTGTTCGCCACGACGATGTTGGCGAACCGCTCGGGGTGTTCGGCAGCCAGCCGCAGCCCGATCAGGCCACCCCAGTCCTGACCGACCAGGGTCACCCGGTGCAGGTCCAGCACGTCGAAGGCCAGTGCGCGGACCCATTCGACGTGCCGCGCGTAACTGTGGTCGTCGATCCGCGCCGGTTTGTCAGATCGGCCGAACCCGACCAGGTCCGGGCAGATGACCCGGTGGCCGGCCGCCACGAGGGTCGGAATCATCCGGCGGTACAGGTAGGACCACGATGGTTCCCCATGCAATAACAGGACCGGTTCGGCGTGGGCCGGACCGTCTTCCACCCAAGCCATCCGCAGCGTTCCGCCCTCGCTGTCATCGACCTCGCAGTACTTTGGGGCATAAGGGAATTCGGGTAGGTTGGCGAACCGTTCGTCCGGCGTTCGCAGTGTCTGCATGAAGGCGAACTTACGGGCCGCCACCGCCCGGCCCGAGCAATTCGCGCAATCGGGTACCGGACAACGGAGCTGACCCCATACTTTCCGAGACGGTCTGCTGATCTTGACGGGCCGCACAACCGTGAGGAGAACAGTGGTGAAGCGTGGGTTTCTGGTAGCTGTCGGCGGCGCCGCGATCGTCGTCGCCGGTCTGTCTGGCTGTTCGTCTGATGAGAAGGGTTCGGATTCGACCGAGGCGTCACCGACGGCGACCGCCTCGGTTTCGCCGTCGGCATCGGTGCAGGCGGGCGATGCCACAGCAACCACCGGCTCGGGCACCGCGCGGGTCGTCATCGACGGCAAGGAAACGCCGGTAGAAGGCAGCGTCGTGTGCGCGACCGTCGCCGGCAATGTCTCGGTCACGGTCGGCCAGGGCATGTCAGCCGTCACCGCCACGCTCTCCGAAGGTGATCAACCGACCGTCAGCGCGGTCGCGCTCGGCAACATCGACGGCGTCAGCCTCGGTTACACGCCAGGCGTGCCCGGCGGCAGCGCCGAAGCCACCAAGGACGGAAACAAGTACACGATCAAGGGCAACGCGACCGGCGCCGACATGGCCAATCCGATGGCGGGCGCGGTCACCAAACCGTTCGAGCTCGAAGTCACCTGCCCGTAAGTTCTACCCAGCCGAGTGTGGGCCCGGGACCATCCCGGGCCCACATCCCATTTCCGTCCATTCGATCCGAGGAGCACGGTGGCAAGGCATCGCAAACGTCAGCGCCGATCCGCAGTCATGGTGGCCGGGGCCACCGCAGGCATCACCACGGCACTGGCATTCGGCCACGCCCCCAACGCCACCGCGATCGCGATTCCGCCTAACGACGTCGTCGTCGGGGTGGGCGGCGCCGGCAATACGACCAGCGACCGCATCAAGAACAAATTCCAGGGCCAACTCGTCGCGAACGATCATCCTTTCGTCGGCGTGCAGTATCCGGCTCTGCTGCCGGTCGATCCGAGCGTGGAAGCCGGGATTCCCGCCCTGCACGACGCCGTCGACGCCGAGATCGACGGCGACAGGACCGTGCTGATCGTCGGCTACTCTCAGGGCTCCCTGGTCGCCGAAAAGTACAAGCGCACACTGCTGTCGGACCCGGGTGCGCCGGCTCCCGCCGACCTCAAGTTCTTGTTCCTCGCTTCACCGTTCGTACCCAACGGCGGGATCTACTCCCGCTTTCCCGGCATGGCATTCCCCGGCTTCGTCAGTACCGGCGCCGCGGTCCCGTCGCCCTACGACGAAACCTTCGTATCGCTCGAATACGACCTGATCGCGGATTTCCCGGCCTACGCCAACCCACTGTCGATCGCGAACGCGGTGGCGGGCATGAAATACGTGCACGGCGACCATGGGCCCGACAACGTCGACCTCGACGACGACGACCAAGCGGTGCTCGTCGTGACCACCCCCGAAGGCGGTACCGACACCTACGTGCTGATCCGGGCCGAACACCTCCCGCTCCTGCAGCCGGTGCGCGATTTCTCCGCCGCGCTGCAGACGACCGCACTGACCGAGCCGGTGCTCGGCGCCATCGAGCCGACGCTGCGCGTCGTGATCGACATGGGCTACACCGATCGCGACTACCAGAACGCGGACAAGCCGACACGGTTCTCACTGTTCACTCCGCACGACCGCATCGCCGAAGCCATCGAAGCGCTGCCCGAGGCCATCGACGAGGGCGTCGAGAACTTCCGCAACGGATTCTCCACGGCGCCTTCGACATCCGCCGACCGTGACGAGGAGCCGGCCGACAAGCCCAAGCTGCAGGCCGTGCCAGATGAGCAAGCCGAGCCTCAACACGATGAGCAGGACGACACATCTGACGCGGCACCGACCAAGCCGGACAAGCCGAAGAAGCCCAAACTGTCCGAGCGGCGCGACACGCTCCCCAAGGCGGTGTCCCGCGCGGTCGACAAGCTGAAGAAGGACCTCAACCCGAAGAAGCACGACGCCGACGCACCCGCCGAGAAACCCTCCGACGACGACGGCGTGTGATCTGCTTGGGCCATGCCTGCCAAGCGAATCCTGTGTTTCGGTGACTCACTGACCTGGGGCTGGATCCCCGTCGAGGACGGCGCGCCAACGGACCGGTTTGCGGCCGACGTGCGCTGGACCGGGGTGCTGGCCGAGCAGCTCGGTGCCGAATACGAGGTGATCGAGGAGGGCCTGAGCGCCCGCACCACCAACATCGACGATCCGACCGACCCGCGCCTCAACGGGGCCGGTTATCTGCCGTCGTGCCTTGCGAGCCACCTTCCGTTGGACCTGGTCATCATCATGCTGGGCACCAATGACACCAAGGCCTACTTCCGGCGTGAACCACTCGACATCGCGGTGGGCATGTCGGTTCTGGTGACGCAGGTGCTGACCAGTGCCGGTGGGGTGGGGACGTTGTATCCCGCCCCGCAGGTGCTGGTCGTGTCGCCGCCCGAACTCGCCGCGATGCCCCACCCGTGGTTTCAGCTGATCTTCGAAGGCGGCCAGCGCAAGTCAGCCGAACTGGCCAAGGTCTACAGCGCGCTCGCGTCGTTCGTGAACGTGCCGTTCTTCGACGCGGGCTCCGTCATGACGACTGACGGCGTGGACGGGATCCACTTCACCGAGGACAACAACCGCGATCTGGGCGTGGCCCTGGCCGAGGAGGTCCGGGCACTGCTGTAAAGCTGGAGGGATGAATCGTCTCGCTTGTGCGTGGCTGCTGCTGTTCGGCCTGCTTCTATCGGTCGTCGGTTGCTCGTCGTCCCCTGACCCTGCCGACCGCTTCGCCGCGTTCGCCGACGCGCTGCAACGCAAGGACGCCCACGCCGCGGCGGCCCAGACGAGCGATCCGGCGGCGGCTGAACCGGTGATCGCATCGATGTTCGACGGCATGGGCGAGGCCGCGACGGTCAAGGTCAGTGCCCAACCGCAAGAGGACGACGAGGCCGGCTCGACGCTGAAGTACCAGTGGTCGTGGGGCGAAGGACACGATTTCGGTTATGACACCACCGGAACGGCCGCCAAGAACGGTGACGACTGGCTGATCACCTGGGCGCCGACGCTGCTGCACCGTGATCTGCAACCCGGTCTGACGTTCCAGTACAGCCAGGACAGCGAGTTGCAGACGCCGGTGCTCGACCGGACCGGGCAGCCGCTGATGACCTGGCAGACCGTGGGGGTGATCACGCTCGCCCGCACCCATCTGGCCTCGGCTGGGCCGCTGGCCGCGGTGCTGACGCGGTTCGATGCCACGACGACCGCGGAATCGATCGGCGCGCAGTTCAATTCGACGTCCGACGACCGCGTGACCGTGATGAAGCTGCGCGAAGACGACCTGGCACAGGTGCGCGATCAGCTCGCCCAGATCGCGGGTGTCACCGTCGCCGAGCAGGGTGAGCTGCTGACGGCCGACCGCCAGTTGTCGTCACCGGCGATCAGCGGCCTCGGGCAGTTGTGGCATGACCGGATCACCAAGAACGCCGGCTGGTCGGTGTACCTGGTCGACGGAGAGGGAGCTCCGGCACAGCAGCTGAAATCGACTCCGCCCGCCCCGACCGATCCGCTGCGCACGACGCTGGACCTGCGCCTGCAACTGCTCGCGCAGCAAGCCGTCGCGCAGGAGACCCGGCCTGCGGTTCTGGTCGCGATCTCGGGTTCCACGGGCGGCATCCTGGCGGCCGCACAGAATCCCGCCGCGGATCCGCAGGGGGCGATCGCGTTCTCGGGTCTGTATCCGCCCGGGTCGACGTTCAAGACCATCACCACCGCAGCGGCATTGGAGGCCGGCCTGGCGACTCCGGACAGCCCGGTGGCCTGCCCCGGCCAACTCACGATCGAAAACCGCACGATCCCGAACGACGACAACTTCGATCTGGGCACGGTGCCGCTGACGTCGGCGTTCTCGCACTCCTGCAACACCAGCATGGCGGCGCTGTCCGACAAGCTGCCTGCCGACGCGCTCACCAACACCGCCCGCGACTTCGGCATCGGCGTCGACTTCGCCATTCCGGGCCTGACCACCGTGACGGGACGAGTTCCCAACGCGGACAATGCCGCTCAGAAGGTCGAGAACGGCATCGGGCAGGGCACTGTGACGGTAAGCCCGTTCGGGCTGGCAGTCGCCGAGGCGAGCCTGGCCCACGGCTCGACGATCCTGCCGACCCTCGTCGACGGCGAGAAGACGACGGCCGACACGGAGTCGGTGTCGTTGCCGCCGAACGTCGTCGAGGCATTGCGCGCGATGATGCGCATGACGGTGACCGAGGGGACGGCCAGCGAGCTCAGTGACATCGCCGATCTCGGCGGCAAGACCGGCACGGCGGAGTTCGGCGACAACACTCATTCGCATGGGTGGTTCGCCGGTATCGCCGGTGATATCGCATTCGCGACGCTCGTCGTGGGCGGAGATTCGTCGGCTCCGGCAGTCAAGATCTCCGGCGACTTCCTGCGCCCCGCTACCAGCTAGCCATACCCGCGAAATGGATGTCAGCGGTGGCGACTACGAGCCGCCGCGGCGCGATAGTTGGTACCGCAAACGCGACAACCGACTCAGGAGACCATCATGAAGATGCCACTCAAGTTCATCGCACCCTGGCTGGCCGCGGCGGCAATCGGCGGGGCCGTTGCCTTTGCCCCCGTCGCCAGCGCTGCCGATACAAATACTCATTCACAGGTCTCCGGTACCGACCCGCTGGTGCCCGTCGGCACCGACCCGGTGATCCCGTACCGGCTGGGCTATGTCGACTCCAACCACGACGAAGCCAACACCACCGGCGGTGGGGTCGACCTGCCGTTCTAATGTCCGGCTGCGGACAGATGCACGAGGCCGGACGCGACCGCGAACCGAGGTCCGTGAATGCCGTCGATGTTGGCGCGCCCCACCACGATCGGCACCGCCCGCAGCGACTCCCCCACCGTGCGTAGCAGTTCGTCGTCGAGTGCGCCGCCGCCTGCGAGTACCAACGCCGTCGGCGGCTTCTCGAACGCCTTCATGCACCGCGCGATGTTCGCCGCCACGGTTTCCTGTTTGATGGCCAGCCGCAGACTGCGCCACTCTTCGGCGGCCAGCTTGTTCGAGAACGGCACCAGACCGACGGTACCGCGCGTGCACAGCCGTCCGATCGCCTCCGCGGGTGCCGGAGAATCCAGAAACAATCGCCGCCCGTCTTCTTCGTGCGCGACATGTGGCCCTTCGACCCGGATGGCCGGAGTCCTCTTGACGCGCTCGGCAAGCGCGCGAGGAATGTTCAGCATGCGCGCGACCGCCACGGTGATGGTCTCCCCCGCGCCCGCGGCCGTCACGATGCGGTCATCTCCGACGAGATCGATTGTCCCGCCGCCGATGTCGCACACCACGGAATCCGGTGGCAGGCCCGGTGTGGTTCGCGCACCCCAGGCCGCGGCCTCGGGTTCGGTCGCGATGGTGCGTGCGGGCCGGTCGGTGAGTTCACCCAATGTGGCCGCGGCGTCCTCGACATGGTCGGCGGCCAGCAGGGCGACCACCGTACCGCGCGCGTCGGCGACCCCACGGCGCAGCCATGCCCCGTTGTCGAGCGCGGACAGGTCGGTGAAAAACGCGTCGTCGACCGCCATTTCGTGATGCGGTAGCGACCGCAACCGGATCCGCACCACGTTGCCCGGAGGTTCACGGCGCAGGATGCTGTGCGCTTGCGCGGGTGAGTAACGCACCGTCGGCGGTGCCGACAATTCAGCCTTGGCCTCCCCGTCGACCCTGAACTCCACGTAGTCGTCGTCCACGGCTGGCGGACGGGGCGGTCCGGTGCGCGGCGTGACGGCGATGGCAGGCGAATCGGAAAGCTCCCTGGTGAACTCGGCGACCTCGCGGATCTGCTCATGTCCGAGTTCGAGCGCGGCACACAGTGCGATCGGGTCGGCCAACGCACGGTACGCGCGCCCCTCGGCCACGACTTCGACGGCGACCAGCACGCCGGCCTCCAGACCGGCGAGATCCACCTCGTCGACCACGGGCACGTCGACCGGGATGCGGTTGCGGATCAGCACCGCATCGTCCTGTGCGGCCAGCACGCCGACGATGTCCCAACCCCTGGCCACCGCGTCGCCGATCGCCGCCGCCGCGTCCTCGAAATCGGTGTCGCCGTCGACGGAAACGATTGTTGCGCCGGCTGATACGGCACCGTTCAGGTCGGCCAATGGCACATGGTGGCCGACCGCGTAACCGGTACCGGCCGGGGTACTGGCGTCGGGCCTGCGCAGGCTGCGCACCGGCGCGTGCGGCGACGCGGCGGGCGCGAGGGGCGCCGTCTCGGTGTCGACCGGCCGGATCGCCGATAACACGAGTTCGTCGGCCCGGGTGCCGGATTCGACCTCGATGCGGTGCAGCAGCGCGGCCGCACCCTCGAGCGAGTCCCGCGAGCCCTTGCGACCCCGCGTGGGCGCCTGCCCGTGTCCGACGGGATGCACGGCACCGCCGGCGACGCGGGCGAGCACGATTTCGGTGGTGTGGTTGCCGACGTCTATGCCCGCGACGGTTCTCGCGCCACCGCTCACCGCAACAGGCCCCGGCGCGCGTAGACGTCGGCGGCCTGGCGCACGAGTTCGGCACATCGCGTCGCTCCGCGCCCCTCCAGCGACGCCCGCAGTGCAGCCAGATCCTCTGCGGTCGACCGGTGTGGACGCAGCGCCTCGTAGAGGTTCATCACGTCTTCGTCGTCGATGGTGGCCAATTCGGCTGCGCGCAGGAAGTTCTCGGCGAGTTGCGGGTTGCCGTTCTCTTCGGCGATCACAGCCTGGTGGGCGAGAACGGCCGGATCCATCCGCAGATCGGCCAGTTCGAGCTTGCCGTCGACTGCTGCCTCGACAGTGAACTTCTCGCTCATTTCCGGGTGACCTCCACCGTGACGGGCGCCTGGCCCGGTTCGCTCGCGTCGCGTTCCAGCGCGACGAGCGCGACGGCCCGCGCGTGGTAGCGCGCCGATATCGATTCGTCGGTACCACCGGTCAGGATCGGCACCGGGGCCATGCCCTTGGCGTGGCGGGCCGCGTTACGGCCGAGCTCGCGATAGTTGCGCGCGGTGAGCAACGGGGCGACGCTGAACAGTTCCAGGTTGGCCAGCGGCGCCAGGTCGCGGCGGTGGATCAGCGCAGTGCCCTTGCCCTGCAGGCCTATTCCGATGCCCGAGCCCGACAGCTTGGCGGCGGTCAGCCCGATGAGGCCGACGTCGATGGTCGAGCGGATCCGCACGAACCGCGGCACACAGCCTTCTTCCTCCAGCCCCGCCGAGATCTGCCGGATCACCTCCCCGATCGGCAGCCCACACAGCGTGAGCCACACACTGCGACCCAGCGCCGGCGACAACCCGATGCACACCTCGCGCGGATCACTGCCCTGCCGGGCCGGCTCCACGTCGGTGACGACGAGGTGTCCGGCATGCTCGGCCTGATCGGCCGTGAGCTCGGCCGCGCTGCGTTGCTGGCGGATGTTGTCGATCTCAGCGCGGCGCTCGTCGCTCAGCGTGTATCCGGTTCCGGGCCCGGCATAGTCGTTGGGGTCGGTGATCTTGGACAGCACCCGGAACTGTTCGTCGAATATGGCCGAGGTCTGCAGTTGATCGCCGCGCAGGCGTTCGGCGGTCAGCCGCATGATGGCCTCGGCTTCCTCGCCGTAGCCGGTGCGCTTGAGTGAGGCGACGATGTCGAACACCGTGAGCTGCTTGGCCTCGATGGCGTTGGCGGCCTCGGCGACGGCCTTGGGGTCACCCGGTGGGAGATCGCGGGATCCGTTGGCCAGTACCACGTCGTCGATGTGGCTGTCGTCGAAATCGGCCAAGCCCAGGTCCCGGTAGACGGCTTGCACGGCCGTGGCCGCGCGGCGGCGCACCGCGGCCAGATGTTCGGCCGATACCGTGCGCAGTCCGCCGTCGGCACCCCAATCCCGTTGCAGCACAAGGAAGTCGTCCATGTCGTCGGAGTTGAAGTTCGACAGCGCGAACGCGTTGTCGTACCGCGGGATGGAGCCGAAGCCGGAGAAGATGAAGTCGGCTCCGGCGAGCAGCACGGGCAGCGTGTGGGCGCTGCGGCGGATGTCGGACTCCGAAATGAGATTGTCGTTGCCCGCGCATGATTCGAGATCGCGCATCATCACCATGAGGTTTTCGGCCAGCAGCTCCTTCATGCCCTCCGGCACCGAGGCCACCACGCCGACACCGTCGATACCGCCGTTCTGCACGCCCTGCGAGCCCAGCGCCCGCGCCAAGGACACACAGCGCGATTCGAGGTAGAGGATCGAGCACTTCTCGGCGGCACCCATCAACACCTCGGCCCCGCCGCCGCTCGTCACCCGCATCTTGAGTCCGCGCGACGCGTAGGCCGACGTGAGGATGGCCTTGGAGAACGGCGTGTCGTCGCCGTCGACGAACACCTGCTCGGTGCCGTAGATCGAAATGGTCTCGGCGTAGCTGGTGAGCCCGCGCAGCCCCAGCCGCAGCTCCATGGCTTCTTCGATGGAGCACTGCGCCATCGCGCCGGGCACCCCTACCTGCGAACCGATCAGCAGCGCAACGGCATTCGACGGCGCGTCACCCAGCACGGGCACCGTCGTCTCGACCTCCCGGAAGCCGTAGGCCACCGCGCTGGCGGCATCGGCGGCGATCAGCATCGGATCGTCGAGTTGATTGGTCACGTGAGCCTGGTTGCTCGGCGTGCGACGGGCCCGCATCTTGGCCATCGCCATCTGCATCTCGACGGGCGTGAGAACCGCGACGACCTTGGCCAGTTTGGCCGGGGTGGTGCCGCCGATCAGTCGCACGACCTCAGCACGTGGCACGGACAGATCGACGGCCATGCGGGCGAGTTCGACGTCGGAGCGCGCCATCGCCTCCGGCGCGACGTCGAGGTCGATGCCGTAGCGGGCGATGAACTCGTCGATCACGTCGAAGTCCTCGGCGGCCTTGCCGTCCATTTCCACGACGCGCCCGTCGCGCACCACCAATGACGGGTCCGGGTCGTTCGGGCTGCTCATCGCGGCCAGGCCGAGGTCGGGGTTGGCGACACTGAAACCATCGAGATTCACTGGCTTCGCGTCGAGAATCCGCATCCGACCGAGGGCGTCGGCGCCGTTATCTGTCACGGCAACCATTTTGCGTTATTGCACCTATTTGGTCTACCCATTACGCCTTTGGGTCACGCACCACTGGCGACCTCGAGTGCTTTGAGCGAGCTCTCCAGGTGGCTGAGCATGCGCTGCAGGTGCGGAACGCTGCGGCGGCAGCCGACGAGCCCGAAGTCCAGGTTGCCCGCGTTGCTGACCACCGTGATGTTCATGGCCTGGCCGTCCAACGCGATCGACAGCGGATAGTTTCCGTCGAGGCGCGCGCCCCGCCAGTACAACGGCTTACGCGGACCCGGCACGTTCGAGATCACGATGTTGAACGGCGGTGCCGTCGCACGCGTGAACCCCGGCACGCCGGCCAGTCCCAGCGGCGCGATCATCAGCGCTGACAGCGCGAGCGCCTGCACGCGCGGCAGTTCGGAGAAGATCTTCTTGTTGTCGCGCATCGACTGGCTGATGACCGCGAGCCGGTCGGCGGGATCCTCGCGATCGGTGCCCAGATTGCACAGGATCGTTCCGACCATGTTGCCGCCGGTGTCGGCCTCGCTCTCCGAGCGCAGGCTCACCGGAACCATTGCGACGAGTGGGCGGTCCGGCAGCGCGTCCTGCTCGCTCAAGTAGGCGCGCAGCGCACCGGCACACATCCCGAGCACCACGTCGTTGATCGTGACGCCGGCCGCCGCCTTGACGCGGTGGAACCGCTCGAGCGGCCACGACTGGGCGGCGACGCGGCGCGCGCCGCCGATCTTGACGTTGAACATCGTCTTCGGGGCGCCGAACGGCAGTGTGAGTTGCTGTTCGAGAAGCGCTGCGCGCGCCAGCTTGAGCGTCGACGGCGCGAGCCCGACGGCTGAGGACGCCAGGTCCGTCACGGTGCGCAGCACCGACGATCCCTGGCGGTCGCGCTTGCGGCGCGGCAGCGTCCACGGCACGCGGAGCTCGGTGTCGTTCGGGTCCTCGGTCAGTGTGCGCTGGATGAGCTTGATGGCCGAGACTCCGTCGATCAGTGCGTGGTGCAGCTTGGTGTACACCGCGAAGCGACCGTCCTGCAGACCCTCGATCAAGTGGGCCTCCCACAGCGGCCGGTGCCGGTCGAGCAGGCCGCCGTGCAACCGCGACGTGAGTTCCAACAGATCACGCACCCGTCCCGGCGACGGCAGCGCCGAGCGGCGCAGGTGGTAGTCGAGGTCGACGTCGTTGTCGAAAGCCCAGCCCACGTTGGCGATCCCGCCGAGAATCGTCGCCGGATGCTTGCGGAACACCGGCTGGAAGTCGGTGTGGGTGATCATCTCCTCGTACAGTTCGCGCACGAAGGTCGGGCCCGCATCCTGCGGCGGCTCGTACAACGCCAGCCCGCCGACATGGAACGGATGCTCACGCGTTTCGGCGATCAGGAACATCGAATCGGTCGGCGACATGAGCTCCATGCGCCCATTCAACGCGGATCCGGCCCGGGCCGGGCGAAAACAGGTAGCCCACTACTCGTTCGATCACCCGGAAACCGGCGCAGGATCGGCCCATGCTGAGCCCAACGGCCGCACGCAAGACGCTCGCGGTGATCAGGATTCTCAACGGCACGGCGGGGCTGCTGGCCCCGGAGAAGGTGCTGGCCCGGTTGGGCGTCGACACCACAGAGGACCGGTCCGGCACGTACCCGTTCCGGATGTTCGGCATCCGAACGGTTCTCATCGGGCTCGACCTGCTCCTGCTCACCGGCGACGAACTGCGTCGGGCCGAAAAGCTCGCGGTACTCATCCACGCCACCGACACTGTGTCTGCCGCCGTCACCGCAGCCCGCGGCGACCTGCCACGCAAACAGGGCCGGGTGGCCGTCGTCATCTCCGCAATCAACACCGCACTTGCCGTCACCGCTTGGAAAGGAGGCCAGGATGCCATCACTGCTCACGAGGTGGTCCATCAAAGTCAGTGAGGCGGTCGACCGCCGGATCGGTTGGGACAAGCTGCCACCGTGGCTCGGGCTCGGCGCACTCATCGGGATCCGCGACGCGCTGCGCGAGCACAACCTCTACGACTCCTACCAGGGCAAGCCACCGGCGGCGCCGGACCACAAGCCCGCCGAGTACCTGACCGTGCGAACGGTCGACGGCTCCTACAACGACCTGGCCACACCGTCGATGGGCATGGCGAACACGCGGTTCGGGCGCAATGTGCCGCTGGACAAGGGACATGCGGAGACGATGCCGCGGCTGATGGACCCGAACCCGCGCGTCATCAGTAATGAGCTGCTGCGCCGTCACGAGTTCAAACCGGCAGAAACCCTGAATGTCCTTGCGGCGGCCTGGCTGCAGTTCGAGACCCGCGACTGGTTCAGCCACGACACCGACCCCAAGAAGATGATCGAGATCCCGGTACCCGAGGGCGACACGGAATGGTCCGGGGACACGATCAACATTCCGTCGACGCCTGCCGATCCCGATCCGACGCCGGGGCACACGACGTTCATCAACACCGAGACCCACTGGTGGGACGCATCGCAGATCTACGGCAGCAATCCGGAGTTCCAGGCAGCGATCCGCACAGATCGCAACGACGGCAAGGTCCGCATCGACGCCGACGGCTTCATCGAGCTCGACCCGAAGCTGCTCGGGGCGTCCGGCGGGGCGGACGGCTGGTGGCTGGGCCTGGAACTGATGGGCACGATCTTCCTGCGCGAGCACAACGCGATCTGCGATCGGTTGAAGGCCGCCTATCCGACGTGGACCGGCGATCAGATCTTCAACAAGGCGCGCATGATCAACGCCGCGCTGATCGCGAAGATCCACACCATCGAATGGACCCCGGCGATCCTCGGCCATCCGACGCTGCAGATCGGGATGCGCGCGAACTGGTTCGGCCTCGCGGGCGAGCGGGTCAAGGAACTGTTCGGCCGGGTGAGCTCGAGCGAGGCGGTCAGTGGCGTCCTCGGATCGGCCACCGACCACCACTCGGCGCCCTATTCCATCACCGAGGACTTCGTCACCGTCTACCGCATGCATCCGCTGGTGCCCGACGATTACGAGTTCCTCAGCTTGTCGGGAGCCGCTGAACCGCAACATCTCTCATTCGACAGCATCCGCGGTGGTGCGAATTCGCGAGGTGTGCTCAAGAGCGTTGGGGTGGCGAACTGCCTGTACTCGCTCGGCGTCGCACATCCGGGCGCGGTCACCCTGCACAACAGCCCCAACTTCATGCGCCGCTTCGACCGCACCGACAACCTGGTCATCGACCTGATCTCCACCGATCTCATCCGCTCCCGCGAGCGAGGGGTGCCGCGCTACAACGAGTTTCGCCGGCAGCTGCGGCTCAAGCCGGCCACGTCGTTCGAGGAGATCAGTGGCGGCTGCCTGGAGACGGCGGTGAAGATGCGTGAGATCTACGGTGGTGACATCGAGAAGGTCGACGCCATGGTCGGCATGTTCGGCGAGAAGCTGCCGAAGGGTTTCGGTTTCAGCGACACCGCGTTCCGCATCTTCGTGCTGATGGCGACCCGCCGGCTCAAGAGTGACCGGTTCTTCACGGTCGACTTCACCCCGCGGGTCTACACACCGGAGGGCATGGCGTGGATCGACGAGAACGACATGTGCTCGGTGCTGATCCGGCACTATCCCGAGCTCGAACCCGTGCTGCGCGGGCAGAAGAATGCGTTCGCGCCGTGGGCGCGCCTGAGCAAGGCCAAGCGATGACAAGCCAAGGGCCGGAACTGAACCGGGCGACGCCACTCAACGAGGCGGCGTTGCTCCAGTACAACAACCGCATGCTCGACGCGCTGTTTCGGCAGTCGCCGGCCGGCCCCATACCCGACGGGGACACCCGCGGCACGCTGCTGGCTTGGCCGGGCACGTGGCTGACCAAACCGCTGGCGCTGCTGGTACGGATCATCGTGTGGCAGGGCAAGGTCCTCGACCGTCGCGAGGCCGTGCTCCGCAACAAGGTCACGCCGTTCGGTCTGCGTCTCGTCAAGGCCCGGCTGTCGGTCGCCGACAGCTGGGTCGACGGCGGCGACTGCGTTCTGATCGACTACTCCAAGACCTCGTGGCTCGCCCGGATGGTGCGTGACGAGATCCGGCTGGTCAGCCCCGGCCTCTACCTCGGCGTCGTATGGCTGTGGCGAAAACGCTTCGGGTGGTTCGCCATTCGTTCGACCGGGTGATCACGATGCCGCACCAGGAAGCCTTCACCGTGCTCGCCGAGGTCTCCGGCGGTCGGCTGAGTTCGCTGCGGGAGCTGCTCGGGCGCATCCCCGACCACGTCGAGCGGTGGGAGGTCATCCCGTTCGAACGGCTGAGCGGCGTGCACTTCGCGCGGCTCGTGCTGTTCGACCCGACCGAGGATCTCGACGGCACGCCCGTTCCGGCACAGCTCGCGTTGTTGACCGACGTCGACGCGCCGCTCGGCAGGCATATCGATGAGCTGGCCACGGTCTGCGGATCCGGGCTCGACGCGGTGTTCTCACACTGTGTGGGTTATCCGGGTACGGGCTCGGCAGCCGACCGGCGGGCGTTCCTGCGGGCCCACGCCGTCAAGGCCGCCGCGGCTCACATCAACCGCCGGGGCCGCGCACTGGTCCAGATCCAGCAGGAAGATCTGCTGCAGCGCGAGATCAACGCGTTCCTGGACGCCAACGACTTCGGCTCGCTCGACCCGGGCAAGATCAAGAGCGCGATCGTCGACTTCGTGCGCGACCGGGACGATCTGGCCTGGGCGCTGCGGCCGGCCTCGCCGCCTTCGCTGGTGTGGCGAGCCAAAGAGGCTGCCCACCAGTATTTTTGGATCGCCGCACTCTCGTTGGTGACTGTGCTGTTTTTGCCGCTGGTGATCCTCGGGCTCGGCGTGTTCGCGGCGCTGCTGCGCTACCACGAGAAGCGCGACGTGCCCGACACCCGCGCGGCCGCACCCGAGGCGGTCCAGGCGTTCCGTGACGACGAGGATTTCTGGGCGCACAACCAGATCGTCGCGGTCGGTTTCCTCAAACCGGGACTCTTCCGGCGGCTGACCACCACCGCGATCCTGTTCCTCACCGACTACGCGACCCGCCACATCTACAACCGCGGAACGCTTTCCGGGCTCAACACCATCCACTTCGCCCGGTGGGTGCGGATGAACGACAACCGAGGCCTGTTCTTCTCCAGCAACTACGACGGCAGCCTGGAGAGCTACATGAACGATTTCATCGACAAGGCCTTCTGGGGACTCAACGCGATCTTCAGCAATGGCGACGGATTCCCGCGTACGCGATTTTTGTTCTTCGGCGGCATCACCGACGAGAAGGCCTACAAGCGGTTGTTGCCCACCCGCCAGGCCCCGAGCAACGTCTGGTACAGCGCCTACCCGCACCTGACGACCAAGAACATCGCGAACAACGAGGCGATCCGGCAGGGCCTGTCGGAGAAGACCGACGAGGCCGGGACCCGCCGCTGGCTGCGCCGATTCGGTTGCGGCAACGACCTTCCCGAATCCAACTGGGTGGCCAAACGGCTCGACAGCATTCCCTGGGACCGGCTATGACGCTGCAACTCGACGACATTCAGGGCATCATCCTGCACGGCTACGGCGCCTTGGACAACGCGGCCTTCGTGTTGTTGGCGGTCGACGATGTCACGGCCGCCAAGGAATGGCTCGCGCAGCTTCCCCTGCGCGACAGCGCGGTTCGGCCCGAGATCACCGACACGTGCACGAACATCGCCTTCACGCCGGCCGGCCTGGTGCGGCTGGGGTTGCCGCCCGAGCACGTCGGCATGCTGGCAGGCGAGTTCCGGGAAGGCATGACCGGCACCGAGCATCGCCGCCGCATCCTCGGTGACTACGACGGAAGCTCGCCGTCCCATTGGCGCTGGGACGGCGGTGGCGTCGATGCGCTCTTGATGCTCTACGGCCGTGACGCCGACGCGGTCGCCGAGCTCGAAGCCCGTCACGACCTGTCCGGCAACGGGCTGCGCGTCGTCTCACGGCTCGATTCGCTGACCCTGCCGGGACGCAAGGAACACTTCGGTTTTCGCGACGGCATCTCGCAACCGTTGGTCGACGGCTACGACGTGGGCGGACCGCCGGGCAACACCGTGGCGGCGGGCGAGTTCGTGCTCGGCTATCCGAATGCCTACGGTCAGTTCACCGACCGGCCGCTCGTCGACCCCGCCTCCGACCCCCGCGGGCTGCTACCCGAGGCGGCCGACGCCCCCGGCCTGCGCGATTTCGGTAGGGACGGCAGCTACCTCGTCTTCCGCCAGCTCAGACAGGACGTCGCCGGTTTCTGGAACAGCCTGGCCGACAGGTCCGGTGACGCGCTCGACCGGGTGCCCGCATGCGTCGGGCTGGCGGCCAAGATGGTCGGCCGCTGGCCCAGCGGCGCACCGCTCGTGAAGGCGCCGACCGCAGACGATCCGACGTTGGCCGACGACAACGACTTCATGTACTTCCGGTCCGAGGACCCGGACGGCCTCAAGTGTCCGATCGGCTCACACCTTCGGCGGTCGAACCCACGCGACGCGCTCGACCCGTTCCCCGGTTCCGACCGCTCGATCGACGTCGGCAAGCGTCACCGCATCATCCGGCGCGGCCGCGCCTACGGGCCGCCGCTGGCGCCGTCGATGGAGCCCGCCGACCTGATCGCCACCGCCGACGACGGCGTCGACCGCGGCCTGCACTTCATCTGTTTCAACACCCAACTCGGTAGGCAGTTCGAGTTCATCCAGCACACCTGGGTCAACAGCACCAAGTTCGACGGCAGCTACCGCGAGGATGATCCGATCACCGGCCCGCGCGGCAACGGGCACGGCGAGGCCGGCGGCACCTTCACCGTGCAGCAGGACCCGATCCGCAAACGCGTCACCGGCCTGCCCCGCTTCGTCCACACGGTCGGCGGCGCGTACTTCTTCATGCCCGGCATCGCGGCCACGCGCTACCTCGCGGCACTGCCATGACCGCGTGGCGGGATTGGGCGCCGCTGCCGCTTCGGGTGTTTCTCGGCGGCGGGCTCATCCTGCACGGCGGCATCAAACTGTTCGCCCCGGGTGGCCACGCCAACATCGCCCACCTCGTCGGGCAACTCGGGGTGCCGTTCGCCGACTTCGTGGGCTGGGTGGTGGGCGTCGTCGAGTTCGGTGGCGGGCTCGCCATCCTGCTCGGCGTTTTCTTCCGCGTCGCGACCATCGTCAACGCGCTCAACGTCGGTGGCCTGCTGGTGCTCGGGTTCATCGCCGGCGGCATCCCCGAGCCACTGCCGGGCGGCGATCCGCTGCCCGAGTTCCGGGAGGCACTCCTGATCCTCGCGGGCGTGTTGAGCCTGCTGCTGAGCGGACCCGGGCGGCTTGCGTTGGACACGAAGTTGCGCGGCCACAAAAAACTCCTCACCAGTGAAAACCGGTGAGGAGGTTATGGCGGTGGCGGAGGGATTTGAACCCTCGGACGGGGGTTACCCGTCACACGCTTTCGAGGCGTGCTCCTTAGGCCGCTCGGACACGCCACCGTGTGGCAGCTTACCGGGCGAGCCGCGTAGGCCCTAATCGGCGAGTGTGAAGAAGATGGCGAAGATCGGCGCGAAACTCGCAAACATGTTCACACTCGGCGCCGAGGATGCACGCGATCAGCGCTGACGCGCGAAAAACTCCTCGAGTAGGCCCGCGCATTCGTCGGCCAGGATCCCGCCGACCACCTCGGGCCGGTGGTTGAGCCTGCGGTCGCGGACCACGTCCCACAGCGAGCCGACGGCCCCGGTCTTGGGTTCCCACGCCCCGAACACGACGCGCGCCACCCGGGCCAACACCAGGGCACCGGCGCACATCGTGCATGGTTCGACGGTCACGGCCAGCGTGGTGCCTTCGAGCCGCCAGCCGTCGCCGAGGACGACGGCCGCGGCCCGCATCGCGACCATCTCGGCGTGTGCGGTCGGATCGCCGAGCAGCTCGCGCGCATTGCCCGCCCTGGCGAGCTCGGTGCCGTCGGGTGCGAACACCACCGCACCGATCGGCACGTCACGCGGGCCCGCCGATCGTGCGGCGTCGAGCGCGGCGCGGATCAGCTGTTCGTCGGATCTCACCGATTGAGGCGGTCCAGCACGGCCGACAGCTCGTCGGCGAAACCCATCTCGCGGGCGATTCGGCCGATCTGTTCGTCGGCATAGAGGTCGGTTTCGTCGAGGATGACGCTGAGCACCGCATCGGGTAGCCCGATGTCGGACAGCAGCCCGAGATCGCCTTCCTCGAATGGATCGGCGTCGTCGAGGTCGTCCGGTTCGATGTCGGCGTCGAGTTTCTCCAGGACCTCTGCGGCGATGTCGTAGTCCAACGCGGCCGTGGCGTCCGACAGCAGCAGCCGGGTTCCGGCGGGCGCGGGCCGCACGATCACGAAGAACTCGTCATCGATGTCGAGCAGCCCGAACACCGCGCCGGCACTGCGCATCTCGCGCAATTCGGTCTCGGCCACGCTCAAACTGTTGAGCGCGCCTCGGCGCATGGGCATACACCGCCACTTGCCGTCCTCTCGGACAACTGCCACGCCGAAGCCGTCGGGCAGGTCTGCCGGCGCGCGCTGTGCTCCCATGAGCGCCTACGGTAGTCGCCGACCAGCGAGTTTGACCAGGGATCACCCTCGGCCCCGGCCGGAGCGATGTGCCAACCTTTAATCGTGACGAACACTCCCGTGTGCGTGCTGGGGCTCGGACTGATCGGCGGTTCGGTGATGCGTGCCGCCGCGGCGGCCGGGCGGGAGGTCTTCGGCTACAACCGTTCGATCGAAGCCGTGCAGGCCGCCCGGTTCGACGGCTTCGATGTCACCGAGCACCTCGGCGAAGCCCTTGACCGGGCCGCAGCCAGTGACGCGCTGATCGTGCTGGCGGTCCCGATGCCTGCCCTGCCTATCCTGCTGGGCCACATCCGCGAAACCGCCGCTGACTGCCCGCTGACCGATGTGACCAGCGTCAAAGGCGCGGTGCTGCGTGAGGTCGAGCAGTTCGGGCTGCTGGACCGTTTCGTGGGCGGCCATCCGATGGCCGGGACCGCGCACTCGGGCTGGGCGGCGGGAAATGCGGGTCTGTTCATCGGCGCCCCGTGGGTCGTCAGCGTCGACGACCATGTCGACGCGCAGGTGTGGACGCTCGTGACGCAGTTGGCGCTCGACTGCCAGGCCGTGGTGGTGCCGGCCCGCTCCGACGAACACGACGCCGCCGCAGCGGCCATCTCACACCTGCCGCATCTGTTCGCCGAGACCCTGGCCGACATCGCCGGTGAGGTGCCGCTGGCGTTCGCGTTGGCCGCCGGATCGTTCCGGGACGGCACGCGCGTCGCGGCGACCGCACCCGACCTCGTGCGAGCGATGTGCGAGGCCAATGCCGGGCAGCTGCTGCCTGCCTTGGAGCAGGGCATCGAACTGCTGACCCGCGCCCGGGATGCCTTGGCGAGCAGCGGCTCGGTCGCCGAACTGGTCGAGAAGGGCCACGCCGCGCGCATGCGCTACGACAGCTTCAGCCGCCCGGAGATCATCACGACGGTCGTGGGCACCGAGAACTGGCGTGACGAACTCGCTGCCGCCGGACGGGCCGGCGGCGTGATCAGATCCGCTCTGCCAGTCCTGGGTAGTCAACGATGAAGCCGTCGGAGTCGACGGTGATGGTCGTCTCGGCCACCGGCGAGTGCAGCTTGATGCCGGCTTCGAGATCCGCTCCCGCGCTGCTGTAGCTGATGGTCGCGGTTTCGACCGTGAGCTCGGGCAGCCGCACGTAAGCCACCGGCAGGGTGACCGAATCGGCCCGCTGATGCAGGCCCATCCGCCGGATCGGCAACGCGTTGAAGAACGGGCTGAAGATGACGTCGACATCGACCGCGCCACCGTAGTCGGACCTCTTGGTCTGGGTGTGATCCTGCACCAGCCACATGCTCTCCTCGTCACGTGCGATGGAGAGCTGGCGTTCCCGCTCGGCGAGGGTGACGGTGAGCGAAAGCCGCTTGGTGGCGCCGCTCTCGTCGGTGACCAGGTCGTAGGACGCCGAGAACGCCGGGTGGGACGTGGTGGCGGCGGCCACGATGCGCCCGTAGGCCTTGATCCGGTTACCCGACAGCTGCACGCGTACCGATTCCATCCTCGGCACGTCGTGCGCCCGCCAGGTCAACACCGCCGGCCAGGCACTTTCCGTCTCGCTGGTGCGCGCCTCTTCACTCACCCTTCTACCGTATGCGACGGGGGTCCGCCTTCGTAGCCGACTCCGGAACTCCCGCCCGACCGGGCCGGAGAGCGCGATTCCAGCGCGATCTCGTCGTCGAGCAACGGCTGCGGCAGCCGGCCCCCTCCGGCACGCCAGGACCGCAATCGCCCGGTGCCCGGCACCGACAGCCACACCGCGAAAGCCAGCGCGGCGTCGAGGATCAGGGCGAGCGCCGTCACCATGAGCGCACCGACGAGCGCGATGTGGAACTGCCGGACCTTGATCCCGTCGATGAGGTAGCGGCCCAGCCCGCCGAGGCTCGCATAGGCGGCTACCGTCGCCGTCGCCACGATCTGCAGCGTCGAGGTCCGCAACCCGCCCAGGATCAACGGCATCGCGTTGGGCACCTCGACGCGCAGCAGCACGCGGCTCTCGGTCATCCCCATCGACCGTGCCGCGTCGACGACCGAACGGTCCACGTTCGCGATGCCGGCGTAGGTGCCTGCCAGCAGCGGCGGGATGCCCAGCAGCATGAGCGCGACCGTGGGCGGCACCAGGCCGAGGCCCCACAACAGCACGCCGAGCAGCAACACACCGAGCGTCGGCAGGGCACGCAACGCGTTCACCCCGGTGACGACGAGGAACGTGCCGCGTCCGGTGTGTCCGATGAGCATTCCGACGGGCACCGCGACCAGGACGGAGAACAGCACCGCGACGACCGTGTACTGCAGATGCTCGACGATGCGGATGCCGAGCCCGGCCGGGCCCGTCCAGTTCGCGGCGGTGAAGATGAACGTGAGCGCCTGCTGCAGGAAGTTCATGCGGCCGCCTTCACCTTCGACGCGCGCGGTTGCCGGGTCCATGGCGTGATCGCCTTGCCGATCAACATGATCAGCGTGTCGATGACGATCGCCAGCACGAAGATCGCGATGATCCCGGCGATGATCTGATCGCTCTTGTTGGACTGATAGCCCTCGGTGAACCAGGTGCCGAGCCCGCCGATCCCGATCACCGAGCCGACCGACACCATCGAGATGTTGGTCACCGCGACGACCCGCACCCCGGCCACCAGGACCGGAATTGCCAGTGGCAGTTCGACTTTCAGCATCCGGACCAGTGGCCGGTAACCGATGGCGGTCGCCGCGTCGCGCACGTGCTCGGGCACCGCATCGAGCGCCTCCGGCACCGCGCGCACCAGCAGTGCGGTGGTGTAGAGAGTCAGCGCCACAATGACATTCGCCTCATCGAGGATCCGGGTCGGGATGATGAGCGGTAGCACCACGAACAGCGCGAGCGACGGGATGGTGAAGATGATGCTCGCGGTGACCGTGGTCAGTCGGCGCAGCGTGGTGGTGCGCTGCACCAACGCACCGAGCGGGACGGCGATCAACAGACCCAGCACGATCGGCACGAGCGACAGCCGCAGGTGGATGACCGTCAACGCCCACAGGTCGTCGAGGTGGGTCAGCAGATACTGCATGCGCTATCCCAGCTCCGGCACGCGGCGCTGCTCCTTGAGCGCCTCGAGCACGTCGTCGGCACGAACCCCGCCGATGAGCCTGCCGTCGTCGTCGACGGCCACCCCCAGCCCGCTCGGCGACGACAACGCGGAGTCGAGAGCCTGTCGCAGGCTGCCGTCCGGCGGGAAGAACGAACCGCCGCCGATGGTGCAGTCGTAGAGCACGTTGCCCTTGCGGTGCACCTCGACGCCCTCGGCGTTGATCCACGCGTACGGTGCACCGGACTTGATGACGAGCCGCCACTCCCCCGGATTCAGGTTGAGTGCGTCGATGTCGTTCTCGTCGACATGCGCGATCTCGTGCAGCGGCAGCCCGGTGGCGTGGAAGAACTGCAGGCCGCGGTATCCCCGGTCGGCGCCGACGAATCCCGATACGAGTTCGTTGGCCGGGTTCGACAGGACGAAGGCGGGATCGGCGTATTGCAGGAGCACGCCGCCGCGGCCGAAGACCGCGACTTTGTCGCCCAGCTTGACCGCCTCGTCGATGTCGTGCGTGACGAACACGATCGTCTTGCGCAATTCGCTTTGCAGACGCAGGATTTCGGTCTGCAGGTCCTCTCGGACGACGGGATCGACGGCGCTGAACGGCTCGTCCATGAGCAGGATCGGCGGGTCGGCCGCCAGCGCACGGGCCACCCCGACGCGCTGCTGCTGACCGCCCGACAGCTGCGCCGGATACCGATCGGCCAGCTTGGGGTCGAGGCCGACGCGTTCCATCACGCCGATCGCGGCTTTGCGTGCGCTGCGCCGGGATTCGCCCTTCAGCACCGGCACCGTCGCGACGTTGTCGACGACCCGCAGGTGCGGCATGAGCCCTGCGCTCTGGATGACGTAGCCGATGCCGAGCCGCAGCTTCACCGGATCGACCTTGGTGACGTCCTCACCGTTGACGGTCAGCGTGCCCGACGTCGGGTCGATCATCCGGTTGATCATCCGCATCGAGGTGGTCTTGCCGCAGCCCGAGGGTCCGACGAACACCGTCAGCGTGCCCTGCGGCACCTCGAGGCTGAGGTTGTCGACGGCCACCGTGCCGTCCGGATAGCGCTTGGTGACGCCTTCGAATGTGATCACTTCACCACCGGCTTGTCGAATCCGTTGTCCTGAACCCACTTCCGGGCCGCCTCGTCGGGATCGACGCCCTGGTTGCCCTCGACCGCGGTGTTCAGTTCGATCAGCGCCTCGGTGGTGAGCTTGGCCGACACCGCGTCGAGCACCGTCTTCAGATCGTTGGACATCTTCTGCGAGGCCACCAACGGAACGACATTGGCGGCAAGGAAGGTGTTCTTCGGATCCTCGAGCACCACCAGGCGGTGCTGCTCGATCGCCGGCGACGTGCTGAAGATGTTGGCGGCCGTGATCGCGCCGCTGTTCAGCGCCTGCACCGTGGCGGGCCCGCCGCCGTCGCTGATCGCGACGAAATTGGCGGGCGCGATGTCGAGGCCGTATTTGTCCTTCAGGCCGACGAGACCGGTGACGCGCGTCTGGAACTCCGACGGCGCGCCGACTTTCACCTCGGCCGAGTGCTTCGCGAGGTCGTCGATGGTCTTGAGGTTCCAGCGCTGCGCGGTCGCCTCGGTGACCGCGAGGGTGTCCTTGTCCTCGGCGGGCGACGGATACAGGATCGACAGGTCACCGGGCAGCGCCTTGAGTAACCCGATCAGCACCGCGTCGGGGGTGGTCGCGGTGGTCTCCTCGTCGAAGTACTGCAGCAGGTTGCCCGTGTACTCGGGGATGAGATCGATCGAATGATCCTGCACGGCAGGCACGTAGGTTTCCCGGCTGCCGATACCGAACTGCCTGCTGATCTGAAAGCCGTTGGCTTCCAGCGCCTGAGCGTAGATCTCGGCGATGATCTTGGACTCCGGGAAGTCCGCGGACCCGACGGTGATCTCCTTGAGATCACCCGATATCGGCCCGCCGCCGAGTGGATTGGAGCTGCCGCAGGCCGATGCGAATGGCACCAGCAGGGCGAGCAGGAATGCGAGTAATGCCAGTGATCGGTGCCGCATGCACACGTCCTTTCGGCGTCACGAGCCTCTGTCGACCCTAACGGCACACCCGACATGCCGCCGCGCTTTACCTCACGGTGGTTTGCTTTGGCACCGATACGGGCAAAGATGGCAGCATGACCAGCGATCAGTCAGCATCGCCCGATTTGCCCGAGCCGATGCCCGGCTCGCCGCTCCCGCCGGAGACCGGCAAGCCGACGAAACCAGAAGCCCAACCCAAGTTCACCCGCGCCGCAGCGCTGTGGTCAGCGCTGATCATGGGTTTCTTGGTGTTGATCGTCCTGCTGATCTTCATCGCGCAGAACACCACATCGGCCGAGTTCGCGTTCCTCGGCTGGCACTGGACCCTGCCGTTGGGCGTGGCCATCCTCGGCGCCGCGGTGGCCGGTGGGTTGCTCACCGTCGCCGCGGGCACCGCGCGGATCTTCCAGCTGCGCCGGGCCGCGAAGAAGAACCTCAAGGCCGCCCTGCGCGGCTGACGCTCGTGCCGATCAGCCGAGCGCGCTCAGACCTGCGGCGATGAGCGGTGCCACGGCCTCACCGACCTGCTCCGGCCCGTCGGCGCCTTCACGACGGCGGAAATCGATCCCGGCCGCGATGATCGCAAGCTTGAAATAGGCCAGCGCCATGTAAAAGTCCCAGTGCGCGAGTTCCTGCCCCGACTGCACCGAGTAGAGCTGCGCCATGGCCTCGGCCGACGGCAGCTTCGACGAGGTCCAGGCGGCGTCGGAGTGGACGAACTCGAACATGGGGCTGCGGTAGACGCACATGAGGGCGGCGTCGCTGAGCGGATCGCCCAGCGTCGACATCTCCCAGTCCAGCACCGCACGGACTTTCGTGGCGTCCTCGGCGTCGAGAACGGTGTTGTCGATGCGATAGTCGCCGTGCACGATCGAGCTGCGGCTCTGCGGGGGAACCGCTTGCCCCAGCGCCGCATGGAGCCGGTGGACGTCGTCGTCGCGCGCGTCGTCGGGCAGCCTGACGTGCTCCCACTGCGAGCCCCAACGCCGGACCTGACGCTCCAGATAACCGTCGGGCTTGCCGAAATCGGCGAGGCCGACCGCGGCCGGGTCGACCGCGTGCAGGTCGGCGAGGACCTTGATGAGCGCATCGACACAGCCGTCGATCACGGCCTGATCGCCGAGTGCGGCGAGCTCGTCCTGGGTACGGACGACCCGTCCACCGACGTGCTCGACCATCTGGAACGGTGCGCCCAGCACCGAGTCGTCGTTGCGCATCGTGACCGCGCGGGCCACCGGAACCGGCGTATCGGCCAGCGCCGCGACCACCCGGTACTCGCGCGCCATGTCGTGTGCCGACGGGGTCAGCCCATGCAGCGGCGGGCGCCGCAGAACCCATTTCGAAGCGTCGTCGAACACCAGGAAGGTGAGGTTGGAGCGGCCGCCGGCGATGAGCTCGGCGTGCAGTTCACCTGTGCGGGATATGCCCTCGGCCCGGAGGTGGCGGTCCAGCGCGGCGAGGTCGAGGCCTTCCAGTGAAGTCACGGTCATTGTCTACCACCGGACATTTCTGGGCAGCAGGTCCCATACGTGTTCGGTGCCGTTCACCGACGCGACCGCCAGCTTTCCGGAGCGTGACGACAGCAACCGCGTGACCGACGCGTAGTCGACGTGAAACGACAGCAGGCGCTCGGTGCCCAGGATCTCGTGCAGGAGCACGTTGATCACCCCGCCGTGGCTGAACACCGCCACGGTGTCGTCGTGGTCACCCGCGGCCACGAGGTCGGCGACCGCCGCGTTGATCCGCGCCTTGAACGCATCCTCGTCGACCCCGCTGGGCAGGTGCCCGTTGACCAACCGGGCGAGCTCCTCGGGATTCTCCTTGGCGATGTCCTCGATCGGCACGTAATGCGACATGTCGCGGTCGTACTCGGCGAGTCGGTCGTCGATCTCCACCGAAAGCCCCAACGCGGCCGCGACCGGGTCCGCGGTCTGGATGGCGCGGCGCTGCGGGCTGCTCACGACACGCGAGACGGGGAACCGGGCCAGCGCTGCCGGCAGCCGGCCGGCCTGTTCGGCGCCGGCCTCGGACAGCACGGGATCGGATCCTTGACCGGGTTCGCTGCGCAACGGCAGCGCATGTCGGACCAGAAGCAGTTGCACCGTGACACCATATGGCCGCAGGAGCACAGGCCCGAGCCGGGCCGGAGAAAGGTGCGGTTATGGGCTACGCCGACGAATTGTTCGACCTCACCGACAAAGTCGTGCTGGTGACGGGTGGTAGCCGCGGCCTCGGCCGGGAGATGGCGATGGCGGCCGCGCGGTGCGGGGCCGACGTGATCGTCGCGAGCCGCAACATGGAGTCGTGCGTGCTGGCCGCCGAGGAGATCGCCGCCGCGACGGGCCGGCGCGCATTTGCCCATCAGGTGCACGTCGGACGCTGGGATGAGCTCGACGGCCTCGTCGATGCCGCCTATGACCGATTCGGCAAGGTCGACGTGCTGGTGAACAACGCCGGGATGTCGCCGCTGTACGGGTCACTCGGATCGGTCACCGAGAAGCTGTTCGACGCGGTGTTCAACCTCAATCTCAAAGGGCCGTTCCGGTTGTCGGCGTTGATCGGTGAACGCATGGTGGCCGACGGTGGCGGCTCGATCGTCAACGTCAGTTCATCCGGATCGCTGCGGCCGGACCAGTACATGCTGCCGTATGCGGCCGCCAAGGCCGGGTTGAACACGCTGACCGAGGGGCTCGCGAAGGCCTACGGCCCCTCGGTGCGGGTCAACACGTTGATGGCAGGCCCGTTCCTCACCGATGTCAGCAAGGCGTGGGACATGACCGGCGAACCCTTCGGGCATCTCGCGTTGCGGCGGGCCGGCGACCCGGCCGAGATCGTCGGTGCGGCACTGTTTTTAATGTCTGACGCTTCAAGTTTCACCACCGGCTCGATCCTGCGCGCCGATGGCGGCCTGCCCTAGGGCGTCACGATATCGAAGTTCGGGTCGGATCGATCGAGTACGGCGACGACCGATGCCAACGCCGAAGCGTCGCCGGCGATCTCCAGCCCCGCCGAGCCGCTGTCACCGCCGATGAGCGCGAGCAGCCGCAGCTTGTCGGCGAGCCTGACGGTCGCGGTGGCCGTCGATTCGTCGGCCGCGACCTTGCGGTACACCAGCACCCCGTTCCGCAGGGTCACTCGATAGTTGTCGCCGGTGTCGGCGAACGTGAAATCGAGCGCGACGTCGAGATCCCACGCGCGCGGCCCGTTGATGCTGATCGCGATGGTGTCGAACATCTGCTCCGGCGAGAGCTGCGCGAGCATGGTCGGTGACGCGACTTTGCCTGCGGTACCGAACTTTCCGTCCCGCAACTCGGTGGCCCCGGACAGGAAGAAGTTGCGCCACGTCGCGTTCTCGACGCCGTACGCGAGCTGCTCCAGGGTGTCGGCGTAGAGCGCACGCGCGGCCGGATGATCGGCGTCGGTGAACATGGCGTGATCGAGGAGGGTTGCCGCCCAACGGAAATCGCCCTCCCCGAAGGCGCGTTGCGCAAGTTCGACCACGCGATCGATACCGCCCATCGCGGCGACGTAGCGAGGCCCGAGCGCTTCGGGCGGATGCGGCCACAACCGGCCCGGGTTGCCGTCGAACCAGCCCATGTAGCGCTGGTAGATGGCTTTCACGTTGTGGTTGACCGAGCCGTAGTACCCGTGGGTGTGCCAGACCTTCTCGAGCGCGGGCGGCAGCTGGAACTGCTCGGCGATCTCGACGCCGGTGAAGCCCTGGTTGAGCAGCCGCAATGTCTGGTCGTGCAGATAGGCGTACAGATCGCGTTGCAGCGAAAGGTATTCGACGATGCGTTCGCGGCCCCAAGTCGGCCAGTGGTGCGAGGCGAACACGACGTCCGCCCGGTCGGTGAACGTGTCGATGGCCTCGGTCAGGTAGCCCGCCCAGGCGTGCGGGTCGCGCACCAGCGCGCCGCGCAGCGTCAGCAGATTGTGCAGGTTGTGCGTCGCGTTCTCGGCCATGCACAACGCGCGGTATCCCGGGAAGTAGAAGTGCATCTCGGCGGGCGCCTCGGTGCCGGGCGCCATCTGGAATTCGATCTCGACTCCGTCGATGGTGTGCTTCTCACCGGTGCTGCGGATGTCGAGCGTCGGCACGATCATCGACACCTCGCCGGTGGACATGTTCTGCCCGAGCCCGCAACCGACCTGCCCCTGCGGACCGCGTGCGAGCAGCGGGCCGTACATGTAGGACCCCCGGCGCAGCATCGCGGTGCCTGCATAGACGTTCTCCTGCACCGCGTGCTCGACAAATCCCTCCGGGGCCAGCACCGCGACCTTGCCTGCCTCGACGTCTGCCTGCGACGTGACGCCGAGGACACCACCGAAATGGTCGCCGTGACTGTGGGTGTAGATCACGGCGACAACAGGACGGTCGCCGCGGTGCTCCCGATAGAGCTTCAGTGCCGCGGCGGCCACCTCGGTCGAGATCAGCGGGTCGATGACGATCACACCGGTGTCGCCCTCGACGAAGCTGATGTTCGAGATGTCGAACCCACGCACCTGATAGATGCCCTCGACCACCTCGTACAGCCCCTGTTTGGCGCACAGCTGCGACTGTCGCCACAGGCTCGGGTGCACCGAAGTAGGGGCGTCGCCGGCCAGGAACGCGTACGCGTCGTTGTCCCACACGACCCGGCCGTCGGCGGATTTGATGACGCACGGGTCGAGCGCGGCGATGAAGCCCCGGTCGGCATTCTCGAAATCACCGGTGTCATCGAACGGCAGGGCCCGAAGATGGTCGCGGTGCGCAGACTCGATGGTTGCGGTGGGTGGCTTCTGCTCCATGCCTACGAGCCTGCCACTGCCGCGCTGGGCCGGCTTTCGATTCGAGCTGACTACTATGCGTAGTGAACTTGTCATGACAACCGGCCGGGAGGGTGATGCGGGGATGACCTCGTCCACTTCGCAGCCGCGTCACATCCACGTCGCCGGTGAGCTACGTCAACGCATCATGCGGCGGGACTACGCCATCGGTCAGTCGCTGCCGGCCGAGAGCGCGCTGTGCGCCGAGTTCGGGGTGTCGCGGGGCCCGGTACGGCAAGCCCTTGCCACGTTGAAAAACGAAGGGCTGATCCAACTCTCGCAGGGGAAGCCGGCCGTCGTGCGAAGCCACGACGCCACGCAGACCCTCGACACCTTCACACCGTTCACCCAGTGGGCGCGACGCAACGGCCGGACGGCGGGCAGCCGGACGCTCGAAGTGGCGCGGCGCCGGGTGTCCGAGCCGGCGATGGTCGCGCTGGACCTGAACGCCGACGATTTCGTGGTCGACGTCGTACGCGTCCGCCTGCTCGACGGTGAACCGGCGATGATCGAGCGCAGCACCTTCATCGACTCCGTTGGTTCGTTGTTGTTCGAGTTCGACACCGATTCCGGTTCGATGACCGACTATCTCGCGAGCCGTGGCGTCCACTTCGACTCGATGGAGCATGTCCTCGACGCAGTCGCGGCTGCCCGGGTCGACGCCGAGAATCTCGGTATCGACCCGGGCAGTCCGCTGTTGCGTGAGCGCCGCACCTCCCGGGATCAGGACGGGCGGGTGTTCGAGTACGCCGACGATCGGTACCGACCGGATCTGGTCGCGTTCAGCATCGTCAACGCCCGAACCATCGACGCCCGCTCCTAATCGGCGGCAGGCATCCGGTTCCAGTGCGGGATGAGCAGCAGCATCGCGACGAATGCGGCTGCCGCGAAACCGTAGAACAGCGCCGAGGTGCTCAGGTATCCCGGAAGCAGGCCGCCGAGAATCGCACCGGTGGAGCCGCATCCGTTGATCAGGCCGCTCGCGGTGCCGGCGTGCTTGGAGGTTCCGAAGTCGACCGCCGCGACACACGAGATCATCGCGTCGGCGCCGTAGATGCTCAGCCCGATGACGCCGAGCACCGCCGTCATGATCCACGCGTTGCCGGTCGCGGTCAGCGGCGCGAACAACGCGAGCACCGCCACGAGCACCGCGAGACTCAGCACGCACGCCGGGATACGGCGCGCCTTGAACACCCGGTCGGAGACGCGGCCGAGCAGGATCGGGGCGAGAATGCCTGCCACGCCGAACGCCACCGGGATGGTGACCGCCTGGAACTTGTCGCCGTCCTGCAGTCGCTCCGCCACGATCACCGGACCCCACAGCAGAATCGCGTAGCGGGCCGGTTTGAGCAGAAAGTACGACGCGCCAAGGGTTCTCACCATGCGATCGCGCAGCACGACCGCAAGCGATTCCCGCCAGGACGGCGTCGGCTCGGCGACGGCCTCCGCCACGGGTGAATCCTCGAGCTTCGCGATCTCTTCCTTGGCGTGGTACTCCTCGATCGGCGGCAGGCCGACATCCTGCGGCCGGTTGCGCTGGAACAGCAGCACCACGACGAACACGCCGACCACGATGGCCGCACCGGTGAAGAACGCCGCCCGCCAGCTGCCGAACACCGTGTAGGCGGCCCAACCCAGCAGCGGTGCGGCGACTAGGCCGCCGAACGCGTAGTTGGTGCTCCACAGACCGAGAACCCGGCCCCGCTCCCCGATCGAGAAGAACTGGGCCATGTTGTTGAGCGTCCCGGACCATCCGGTCGACTGGGCCAACCCTTGCACGATCATCAGCGGGAGCAGGAACACCAGCGCGGGCAGCAGGCCCATGAACAGGGTCGCGATCGCCGAGATCGCCAGCCCGCCGAGGACGACCACGCGTGGGCCGTACCGGTCGGACACCTGCCCCCAGACGAACTGGCCCACGGCGTAGGCCGCCAGATAGGCCGCGTCGAGATTGGCCATCGTGCTCTTGGTGAGGGTCATGCTCAGTACCGGATCCTCCAGGATCCCGAGCTTGGCCACCGAGAAGGCCTGACGGGTGAAATAGAAACCGGCATATGCGATCCAGGTGACGGCGAATATCTGGAAGCGCCAGCGCTCATAGCGTCGGATGGGGGTCTGGGCCTTGAATGTCGTTGCGTGGGACATGAAATGCACCTTTGATAGGTGTGATGCAAATGCTGCGCTGGCGCGACAGCGGCAGGTTCCTCAGACGAGAACGGAAGGCTGGGAATCGATCAACGCAGGGTTGCGAGCAATGACGGCAAGTCGGCAACGCTGTCGATGATGTGGGTGGCTCCGGCGTCGGCGAGCTGGCCCTTGTCGTGTGCACCGGTGAGGACGCCGATCGAGGCGCGGGCTCCGGCGCGCAGACCGCTGATGACATCCGACGAGGTGTCACCGAGGACGACCATCGAACGCACCGAATCGGTTTCGGTGCGCATCAGCGCGGTCAACGGCATGTCGGGGTACGGGCGGCCACGCATGCCGGGCTCGGGGCACAGCACGAGGTCGGCGAGATCGTGCCAGCCCAGCGCGTCGATGATCGCCGTCTGGGTCTCCCGCGCGAAGCCCGTCGTCAGTGCGGTCTTGATTCCGCGGGACCGCAACGAGGTGATCGCGTCTTCGGCGCCGGGGATGGCGCTGCAGTTGCCCTCGGCGACGAGCTGGCTGTAACAGCGTTCGAATTCCTTGTTGGCGGCCTGCGCCTGCTCCTCGTTACCGCGGGCCAGGTGACGGAAGACGACGATCTTCGATTGCCCCATGGTGTCGGACACGTAGCGCAGCATCTCCTCGCGGTCGGCGTCGGTCTTCGACAGGCCCGCGTGGCTGTCGGCGGCCAGGAAGGACTGCTGGACCAGGCCCGAATCCTCGACGGTGGTTCCCGCCATGTCGAAGACGACGAGACTGATCGACTCTTTGGTGTTGGTACTCATCGGATTTCCTCTCGGGTTAAACGTGTGCGACGACGCCGTCGCGGGTGAGTGCGTTCTCGACGCTGTCCTGGGCCAGGCCCATGCTCGTGGTCATGCCGATTCCGGTGGTGACGGTCACGACATGGGTCCGCTCGATCGGCTCCTCGATCAGGAACTCCTGGCCGGGTGCCGAGCTGTAGACGCCCTGCCATCGCTCGCTGATCTCGATGTCGTTGACTCCGAAGAGTTTCCGCGCTTCCTCGACGAGCACGGCGAACCCTTCCTCCGATTGGAACGGCGATGTGGAGACGTCGCGGTAGTGGGTGTCGCCGATCAGCAGCGATCCGTCGCGCTGCGGCGTGTACATCTGGTGGAGATCGATCGCGACGTAGTCGGGATGTTCGGCGCGCAGCCGCTCGGCGAGCGCCGCGGTGGATGGCAGGTTCTCGAAACCCGAATAGCGCACCAGGGACCACCCGGTGAAGAGCGGGGCGGGAAGCGCGAAGGCCAGCGGCAGCCGGGCGCGCAGCATGTGCAGGCGGCAGCGCAACAGGCCGTCGCGCTCGGCCAGCGCCGGGAAGAGCCGGTCGATGTCGTAGTTCACGGTGACAAACGTGGTTCCGGCACGCAGGGGGCCGCGTGAGGTGTGCACGACTCCGTGTGCGAATCCCGTTGCTGCCGTGCGCCAGTAGAAGTCGACGCCCACCGAGGACAGCCAGCGTGCGATCGACGGCGCGGCCGTGCGCGGGTCGACCTGCAGGTCGTTGGGCAGATACATGCCGCCGGTGACGTTCGCCGCACGGACCGGGATCCGGTCGAGGATCTGCTCGCGGTCCAGCAGGATGACGTCACCCGCGGGCCGCGTGGTCGCGAACTCGTTCATCACGGCGAGTTCGTCGTCGTGGCGGGCCACGCAGAAAGTACCCGCCTCGGCCGACCAGAACCCGGCCTGGCGCGACAGGTTCAGCCAGTGTCCCCGGCCCTTGCGGGCGTACGTGAGCGCAACGCCGGATTGCGCGGTGATGCAGGCGTGGCCGAAGTTCTGCACGGAGGCGCCGACGACGCCGTCGGCGTGGTCGATGACGGCAACCGTGAGCCCGCGCTGGTGTGCGTGATACGCGTGCGCGAGGCCCACGATGCCGGCGCCGACCACGACGACGTCGTAGTGCTGTTGATTTCCCATGCGGACACTGTGGTCCACGCCTCCGTACTTGTCAATACAAGTGTGGGAAATTCTTTACTCGTATACCTATGTGGCGAGCGCCCCGGCTGCTCGGGCTCGCCGCACCGGAGCGATCCGGCTGATCTCGTCGGCGCCGTGCCCGGCCTCGACTGCGACGTCGACGTAGTCCCGGAACGCCTCGAGCGCGGCGGCGTCGAACCCGGCCGCATGCGACGCCGCGATCAGATGCCGAACCGAGGCGGCCACCGACGACACCGGCGCGCTGGCGTCGTCGTGGCGTCCCGCCTCGACCCGTTCGGCGATCTCGCCGAAGATCGGCGGCAGGATCGCGGCGATGCCGTTGGCGTGCGGCAGCAACTCGCTCGGGGTGATGCCGTTCGACCCCGCCACCGCCAACGCGTGCACGAACCCGCTCACCGATGTCCAGAACAGGTCGAGCAGCGCCATGTCGAATGCGGCGGCACGTCCGACGTCCGCGCCGACCCACGTGCTGGTGGCCAGCGTGTCGAACACCGGACGATGAGCATCGAAGATGTCCTGCGGGCCCGCGAAAAGGATGCTGGCGCTGGATGTTCCGATGGTGTCGGTGGGTGTCATGATCGCACCGTCGAGATAACGGCCGCCGCGGGCGGCGACGAGCTCCGCAGTGCGGTGCGACGCATCCGGGATGTCCGAGGAGAGCCCCACGATCACCCGGCCTGCCATCGCGTCGCCCGCATCGCCGAGCACCGCGTCCACCACGGCGTGGTCGACCACGTTCACCAAGGTGACATCACTGGCGGCGACGGCGGCGGCCGGCGTGTCAGCCCACACCGCTCCGCGAGCCAGCAGCGGGTCCGCTTTCGCCGGTGTCCGATTCCACACGGTCGTGCGATGGTCCGCGGCCACCAGGGCGCCGGCCAGCGCCTGCCCCATCGGGCCGAGTCCGAGCACGCTCACTGTCGCGGTCATGCGGCACGGATGCTTTCGAAGATGCGGGCGAAGCCGTCGTTGCCATGGCCTGCGTCGATCTGCCGATGGATGAGCCGTTGCACGACGTCGACGACTTCGGTGCTGATGCCCTGGTCGCGGCTGGCGTTGACGATGTCACTGATGTCGGAGAAGTAGAGGCTCTGCTGGCCGGGGACGCCGTAGTCACCGCCGTCGATGACCGCCGCGTACTCCGTGATCACCGGCACGACGGTGGCCAGCCAGTTGGCCGCGCGGGCCGCGAACTCCTTGGCGGGCACACCGGCTGCCGCGACCATCGCCGCACCGTGGAAGAACCCGGCGAACATCACGTACATCCCGGAGAGCAGGGCCAGGTCATACAGCGACGCCATGCCGGCGTCCTCACCGAAATACTCGGCAGTGCCCCATATTTCGAACAGTTCGCGATAGTCGTCGAACAGGGCTTGTGAACCGCTGTAGAGGATCGCGGACTGCGGCGTCGCGATCATCTCCGGCGTCGCCATGATGCCGCCGTCGAGATAGTCGGCGCCGAGCCCCGAGGCCCAGGCGGCGAGCTCACGAGCTCCCTCCGGGGAAGTGGTGGTCAGATTGACCACGCGCCGCCCGGCCAACTTGCCCGCAACCGGGTCGAGCACTTCGTGCACCGAGGCGTGATCGAACAGGCACACCACGACGACGTCGGCATCCAGCGCTTCGGCCGGGGTCGGCACTGCACTCGCGCCGTCGGCGACCAGGGCGGCGGCCCGTTCCGGGCTGCGGTTCCAGACGGTGACCGGGTGGCCGGCATTCAACGCGGTGCGGGCGAGCTTCGAACCCATCTCTCCCAGTCCGAGGAAACTGATCGTGTGCGGTGTGGTTGTCATGTCACCATCGTTCAAGCGACACTGACTTCACGACAAGTACCCACTTTAAAGTGCGATACTTACCTATTCGTAACTATTGACCCTGAGCTGCAAGGACGACGAGATGAGTCAACTCGGCAAGTACACCTGCGGATTGGATGCGGCATTCGCGGTGGTGGACGGCAAGTGGAAACCGCTGATCCTGTGGGAGCTGCAGGCCGGCCCGAAGCGGTTCAACTCGTTGCACCGCAGCCTGCCCGGCGTATCGCAGAAGATGCTCACCCAGCACCTCAAGGAACTGCAGCGGCACGGCGTAGTGCATCGGGAGAGCTACCACGAGGTGCCGCCCCGGGTGGAGTACTCCATGACGCCCGCCGGCGAAGCTCTGCTGGATGCGCTTGAGCCACTGGGCGATTGGGCCACCAAACACATCGAGCTGATCTGCGCGGCCGAGGCCGGTTAGCGTCAGCCGCCGTGCTCGGCGAGCCATTTCTCCGCCCGCCGTGACGAGGCCCGCGAAAGCCAGGCGTCCTGGATCAACTCGGCCAACTCGCCGCGGCTGATTTCGCCTAACCGGCTCGCGCGCAACAGAACCGACGGATGGTCGTCGAATCGATCCGTGGTGAAGAACGGCGATCGCGGATCCTGCACGAGCGCGAGTTTGTCGCTCTCGCTCTCCACCCAGATCATGATCACGTCGGGATAGCGCTCACCGGTGTCGGGGTCGACCGCATCGGGTTGGGGGGTGCGGAAGAAGACGAACGACTTACCGCCGACCTGATAGATCGGGTTGCCTTTGGGCCCTTCGATGCGCTTGACGTAGGGCATCGAAGCGGCGATCTCGTGCACATCGTCGAGCCGCGCGCGATCGCGTCGCGTCATCGCCGATCCAGCGCATGCAAGGTGACGTCGGAGAGCACACCGCCCGCCACCTCCGCCGTCATGTACGTGCAGTACGGTTGGCGCCGCCGATCGGTCGGCGAACCCGGGTTCAGCAGGCGCAGTCCGGTTTTGGCGGTGGTATCCCACGGAATGTGGCTGTGGCCGAACACCAGCACATCGGTGTCGGGGTAGTCCCTGGCCACTCTGGCCTCACGTCCGGTGGCAGCGCCGGTTTCGTGAACGACCGTGAAACGCAGGCCCGCCAACGTGACGTCCGCGCGCTCCGGGAGACGCCTGCGTAGTTCGGCGCCATCGTTGT
This sequence comes from Mycolicibacterium wolinskyi, assembly GCF_002101965.1. Classification (GTDB taxonomy): domain Bacteria; phylum Actinomycetota; class Actinomycetes; order Mycobacteriales; family Mycobacteriaceae; genus Mycobacterium; species Mycobacterium wolinskyi. Next base: position 14,488 of record NZ_LQQA01000006.1, on the reverse strand, counting down.
TGCCCCAGCAGGCGACGACACGGGCCGCACGCGCACTCAGCGCGTCGAGCAGGGCCGGCTCCACCCAGTCACCGGCGTGGATCACGACGTCGGCGTGGTCGACCTGATCCCAGACCTGCGCCGGGAGATCGCGGGCGCGCTTGGGCACGTGAGTATCGGCGATGAGCAACAGCCGCACCGATCCCACAGTACGTGACGTCGGTTGCGCAGACGCGCCACAGCAGTTATGACGAACCCTGGAATATGAACTGGTTCAGGTTTACTCTGGGCCGAAGTTGGCGCGTTTCGCTCCTTTCCCTAGCTGAGCGAGGCGCGCCGACCCTTGCCTAGCCCTGTGCACACCCTAGAATCCGGCCATGGATCTACTACGCAACGTAGTTGTTTATTTGCATCTGATCGGATTCGCCGTGATGGTCGGCGCCTGGGTCGCCGAGGCGGCAGCCCGTCGCTTTCAGATCACCAAGGTCATGGACTACGGGATCACCCTGTCGTTGGTGACCGGCTTGGTCCTGGCAGCACCATGGCCGGCAGGCATCGAACTCAACTACCCGAAGATCGGCGTCAAACTCGTCATCCTGATCGCCCTCGGTGCGGTGCTCGGCATCGGACGGGTGCGCGAGCGTCGCGCCGGACGGCCGGTGATGCCGCTGTTCATCGCCGCGGGCGTCTTGCCACTGCTCGCCGCCGGAATCGCGGTCCTGTGGACGTGAACCCGCACCAATCCTGATCTTGATCCAGCCTGTGCCCTGACGTTCACGTAAAGTCGGTTGCACAACGATATTTGTCGGGGCAGGTACCGGTTGATGGGTCATAGACACGCGATGGCGACCGCCAAGGTCATGCGGACGGCAGCATTCACGGGTTGCGGTTCGCCGCACGGCGGCGTCCGGGTTCGCGCCCGGCCCCGGCCCACTGGGCTCCCCCGCCAGTCCCACCACAAGTCGGTGCAGAGCCCGTGGCGGGGCCGGTACGCCGGGCAGATGCGGACGTCGGCGACGGCGGTGCCCGGACGCTCACCGTGGATGAACGACCGCGTCTCGGTATTACTGCGACTCCTCGAAGAACACCATGGCCTGCATGTGCCGTGGGAGCTGGCGCGGGTCCAGGTGACCTGCCACATCGATCTGCTGTCCTCGGTGTTCCGGCTGAACCGTCAGGCCGCGCGGAAACATGTCACCGACGCGGTGCTGTACGAAATCGCCTGCGAGATCGCGGCGACCGTCACCTCGGAGTGAAAACCCGGAGCATCGGGTATCCCGCTATTGCTTCAAGTCCGAGTCGACATGCAATAGGGGGCCCACCATGGGCACGAACGACAAGATCAGCAACAAGCTCGACGACGTGGCCGGCAAGGCCAAAGAAGGAGTCGGGCGGGCTACCGGCGACCGCGACACGGAGAACGAGGGCAAGCTCGACCAGGCGAAGTCGAACCTGAAGGACGCCGGCGAGAAGATCAAGGACGCCTTCAAGAAGTAGCGAGTTCCGCTCAAAAGTCGATGAGCGCAAGGGTATAGAGCACCGCAACCGATGTGGGATCGAGCAGGCCCTGCCCCAAAACGGGGTAGACCTGGTCATCGATCGCGCGTTGAGCGAGCGCAGCCCGCGTCGCGTACCAACACGTGGGGCACAAGCGGCCCAGCACCGCCAACTCGTCGCCGTCACCGCTGACGAGTGTGTCGCCGTCGGCGGCCACGGTGACCGAATCCACTACGAGCGCATCCAATTTGGCGCATACCAAGTCACGCATCGCCGCGGCGGCACGTGACAGGTCACGCATATCGGGCTCCCCGAGGCGGACGCGTTCATCGCGCGCAACGGACAGCAGGTAATCCTGCCCGCTGGTGAGCGCGACGCTTTCGCCGAGCGGCAACGCGGTGTTGATCATCGCCAGCATCGACGTTTCCCGACGGACCGCGTGATAGCGCGCGACATCGCGGGCGGACCGCTCGGCATCGAGGCGCATGGCCTCTTCGTCGAGGAGATGACGGTCCTCATCGACATGGCGATGGTCGTCCTCAGCCAAGTACGGCAGTAACGCTTCGCTCCTCGTGTATCCGCTCAGGATGTCCGGAAACTGAACCGTCTGGCGGGCGGGGAGAAACAGGCCGCACTCGAATGCGTCGCCGACTCCGTCACGCTGCATGGCCATGCCCCTCCTCGCATTCCGAACCGCCTCTAGAAAATTTGCTGATCACGTCGCGCCAGTTTCCTGTGGCTGCACATACGCGCTACACGTTCCACCGCGCAGCAAATTTTTCAGTGCGTGACGATACGCTAAGTATCGGCGCATCTTTCTGTCAATGCTCAGCTGCTATCACCCAATGATCCTGCGCGAACAGCTAGCTTCGAGCCATCGGCCAATGGCAATCCGGAGCACTTCAGCAATCCCCCTCTAGCTTGACGACGGTCGACGCGCGCGCAGCAAACCATGTAGCTATGATCCGTCTTTCAGATAACTGAGACCCAGGGGGGTTAGCTCATGATCGAGAACCAGACACCGGCCAAGCAGCGCTGGTGGCGCAACAAGAAGGTCCGCATCGCGCTCGTCGTCATCGGCACCGCGCTCATCCTCCTCGCCAAGTTCGGCATCGCCGAGAAACGCGAGGAGCGCCGCGCCGCATCGGAGGCCAAGCAGGAGATCACCAGCTTCTCCGTCGGGGACTGCGTGACCATCAGCCCCGGCAAGCCGGAGACCGGCACCGACATCCACCGCAGCCCGTGCACCACCGACCCCAGCTACACCGTGGGCGCCGTGATGGAGACCGACCAGCCCTGCGCCAACACCAACTACATCGGCTACACATGGAGCGTCGGCGACACCGACACCGTCGGCCGGCTCTGCCTCGTCGAGAACCTCACGGTCGGCCACTGCTACCACCCGCAGCCGGGCACCGACCTACTCGAACAACTCGACTGCGCCACGACCGACGACAAGGCCTACAAGGTCGTCCAGAAGCTCGACAGCGACGACGCGCAGGCGTGCCCGCCCGACACCAGCGCCTACAACTATCCGGCGCCGCCACGCACGTACTGCCTGGGCAGCACGCACTGAGACAAAACGAGGCGCGGTCGATGACCGCGCCTCGTTTTCGTGTGCGCGCCCGAAGGGATTCGAACCCCTAACCTTCTGATACTTTCAGTGTGTCCGCCGATGTCCGCAATAGTCCGCTATTGTCTTGTGCCACAAAGTAATGTGCGGATATCAGTCCGTGGAGGTCTGGCTGAATCCGTACCGGTTCGGGCGCGTTTGTATCAGGAAAGTGGAGACTTCCGGAAAGGGACGAAAGTTTCGGCCGCGACCCGGCCACCTCCCGCACCTGTTCGCGCCCGCGGACCGCCCGCCGTCACGCATGCCTATTGGAGCAAACCGACCACCTGTACATACATCCGAACAAGCAAGACCCCCGGCGGCTGCGGGAACAGCCCCGGGGGAATGGCCGAACCTGAATAGGAGATTCGACAATGCAAGACGATACGCGCCCCGCCGGCGCCGACTCGACCGATAACACCCCGACGCCTCTCGGCGCGGTCGCAGTAGACGACTGGACGCCGAGCGGCTGGCGCTCATTCAAAGGAACATCCCGAACCATCGCCGCCGACATCACCGAGACCACGGAATTCCGCGTGGACATCGCAGGCGAGCAGGACCGCGACGGAACCGTCGACCGGTACATCCACGTCTTATCAGCGGTGTACGGGGACGCGATAAACCCCGCAGGAGCCCGGGCACTCGCCGCGGCACTCATCGACGCAGCAGACGAATGTGAGCGCGCCAGCGCCATGTAGTCCCAACCTCAACCCGGTGAGCCCGTCGCCCTTCACTATGGTGGCGGGCTCAACTCTGTGGCTCCCAGCTAGGAAGTTCGGCGACGAATCGGCGCAGCTCGGCGACTTCGAAGACGACACGCGCGCCGAGCTTTTTGGCGTTGAGCCGGCCGGCGTAGACGTGCTCCATCAGGGTGCGTTCACTGATCCCGCCGAGATACTTGCAAGCGTCCCGCTTATTCAGCAGCGCGGGGTCCACGATCGCAGTCCAGGGACGGTCGCACGAATAATGGTCTGTGGCTATGGGTTCGAACTTTATAGATGGTTGACACCGACGTCTCGGGCATGAGCGGTGATCGTAGAGCCGATCATCCCGCGTCCGAGGCTTGCCCCCCGCCGTGAGTCTCGCTTCGACCGTAACGATATTTACCATTCCGTCGAAAGCACGGCCGTTTAGGGGATCCAAGTGCGATATTCACACGGTGACAATCGCGCTCGTAATCAAGGTTAACGACGGCCTGGTGTTGGCCTCGGATAGTGCAACCACCTTGGCTAGCTGGGGTCCGGACGGCCAAGTCCTGGTTGCCAATATCTACAACAACGCCAACAAGATCTTCAACCTGCGTAAGGGTCTGCCGATATCGGCGATGACATGGGGCCTGGGCAACATTGGCCCAGCATCGATTTCGACTCTGGCGAAAGACCTGCGACGCAGGTTCTCGGGCGACTCACAAGCACATCACGACTGGGTCCTCGATCCCGACACCTACACGATGGACGAGGTTGTCGGACGGTTCAAAGAGTTCTTCTACGACGAGAATTACCGGCCGTATATCGAAGACGGTGGTGACAAGAACGCCGGCCTCGGCCTGCTAGTTGCTGGCTACGGCGCAGGTCAGAATCATCCGGAGATGTTCTGCTTCGGACTCGGACCTGATGGTTGCACCGGCCCAGTTCCGCTTCTCGCCGACAACACCGGCGCCTCATGGTGGGGCGAGCCGGAGGCGATTTCACGGCTGGTCAACGGTGTTAGCAACTACGTACCGCAGGCACTGATCAACCTCAAGACATCGGCTGACGAGGACGCGGCCGTCGCCCTCATGCAGGAACTGGTCAATCAATGCAACGTACAGCTTGTGGCGCCGGCAATGCCGATTCAAGACGCGATCGATCTCGCGGAGTTTCTTGTGCAGGTAACCATTGGTTTTATGCGATTCTTGCCAGGGAACCCTACAGTGGGAGGTCCAATTGAGATCGCAGCGGTGACCAAGCACGAGGGTTTCAAGTGGGTGAAGCGAAAGCACTACTTCAACGACCAACTGAATCCCCGCCTACCGGGAGGGCACGATGACTGAACACTTGAGCCGGAACATGGCTCGTGGACGTGGTTCTACGTACACGAGCGCTCCCCAGGGCGCCGCGGTCCGGGCGGGCACCTCCAAGTCGTCGACCGCCTTTTCGACGACATCGTCAACGAAGAAGACCTCTTCCACCTCCGCTAAGCCAGGAAAGTAGAGCTGGATCGTAGGATCGCTTAGCATCCGAGCCGCCCCCGAACCAAAACGTCGGGGGCGGTTCCGTGTCCGGAACGTACCTCGACTGCGCCGAAGCCCTAACGCTGCTCCTTGACGTTCCCTGAGGCTCGCAACTCGGACAGGTCGCCGGCGACGCTGCGCCGGTCATCGGCGTCGAACGCACCGTCGTCGATGAGCGCCTGCACCGCGTCCAGGTGGCGCGCAGGAACTGCGACGCGGTCTTCAACACCAACCTCGACCAGCGTGACGATGGCCGGCAGATGCTCACCAGCGGCCAGCATGCGGCTGATCATCGCGTCACCAGGCGCGATCATCTCCTGCAGCTCCGCGGCCAGCCGGCCATCATCCATGCCGTTCATTCTACGAGCCGTGTTTCGCGGTCGTGCCGTGCTTGATGGGCTATAAGTACGCGGTGGACCTACACACACTCCGTCACAAAATCGCCGACTCCACTAGCGGCGGCTGGAACAAAATCACATGCTGGGGCGCCGGATCGGGCCCGGTCTACCACTACGGGCTGTCGAGCGAGAACGGCGACAACGGAATCGAAACCGAGGCCAAGGGCCACGCCAACACCGCGGTGCTCATCGAAGACGTCGATATCAGCATCGCCTGGGGGTACGACCCTGACGAGACGCAGAGGATCGATCACCGCCAGACTTTCGACTACGACTTTCTGCCAGAGCTCGCCGACGACGACACCCCAGTCACCCGCATCTACGCCGACGTGTTCTACCGCGGCGCGCTCGTCGACCGCATGCTGTTCGCCGTCGCCGACGGAGGCCGTTACTACGTGCCCATCCCGCGCACCGTCTATCCGAACAGGGTGAGCGTGCGAGAACGCGGCGAGCCGGAACACCACTACACCCGCTGGCAGTTGGGATTCGCCAGCCTCCTGAACAGCTTCGAACACGCAGAGCCGATCGAGGACTTACTCGCAGAGGTTGACTACGTCGTCGACGACGACTGAGCCGCGACTAACGCGCCGGCACCACAACATCGTCGACGTCGACGATCATGCGCGTTGGCCACCCGTGCGGTAACTCGACCGCGCCGATTCGCTCGACTATCACCCGGGCGATCGTTACTGCGTGCCCGGCCTCCAGCTCGACCAGCACTGTGCGCGCTGGCCGCTGGAAGAAACCAGCGGAGGTGTCACCGGGTACCGCCCAGGTGATACGTGAACACCGGTCCCGTTCGTGTTCGAGCAGGCTCGCATAGATGCCGGGCATATGAATGCCCGCGCGGGCCGCGGGCCGGCTGCGTCCGCCCTTACGCCGAGCCATGGCTGCGGAGAGCTCCGGCGGCTGCCCGGCCGTGCCTGCCGCCGCGGCCAGCCCATCTGGTCAGCGCGGCCTTCGACGCTTTGCGTGACGTCGACGATTCCCAGGCGGTCGGCTGGTCGGGCACCTCGGTGCTCAGCTGCTTGAGCAGCCTTGCGATCGCGCCCTCCAACAGCCGGATCTCGCTCGAGAGCTTCACCCGCATCTGGACGTCCGCACAGACTCGGTAACGCGACTGCAGGTCGACTCGGCGATCGACGGTGTCGGCGATCATCTCCCGCACTGCCCGCTCGGCAGCCGACCACTCCAGCGGTTCGTCCTCGGTCTCGGAGTTCTCCGCCAGCTCGGCGTCCAGTGCGGCCAGCAACGCCAGGGCCTCCTTCGTGTGCCCGGCAGCAGCGGCATCGGGGGCCGATTCGTTCTGATCGGTCGTCACCGTCACCGCTGGGCAAGCGTTACGGTTCGCGTTACGTTTAGCGCCGCTGCGGGACCGATGGGCACGCTGCTTGCACGCCGGCGAACAGTACTTCGCCCCGGCCCGGCCGATGAACTTGTTTTCGCAGGAAGCGCAGGCTCTCTTGGTGCCTGTCATGGTGCCCTCCTTTCGCTTGGAATCGGCGGCCGCCAGGCCGTAAATCGGGGCCCAACCCGGGCGCGTATCCGTAACGCGAACTCTGCGCGTATGCGTGCTCAGAACCCGAGCCACAGAACAGCCGGGTCGGGGTTGATGCCGGGGGGAGGGCTGGAGGCCATGGGGGTGCGGCACGGCGCAGGTACGAGCTCGGCAACCCTTTTCCGTTGTCGCCGTCATGGCCACGTCCTTACCGCGGTGAGGTGGTTTGACGCCGTGCCGCATGGTCATTGGGTTTCGAGTGGGTGGACAGCGTAGGTGGCCATGGGTGTTCTCCTTCGATGGGTTACTGATCTGTGAGGCGTTTCTCGATGCCGCGCGAGATCATCCATTCGATGCGGCGGATGGCTTTGTCGGTTCCGACAAGTCCGTCGTCGCTCTCTTCGTCGTTCTCCATTTCGATGCTGGAGGCGAACATGCCGGCCATGCTGACTGCGATGCCACGGAGGCATGAGGGGCAGTCGCCGGCCTCGCTGTCCAGGATCCTGGACCTTGAGTCTTCATCGCCCTTGAGTGATGCGAGGACAAGTCGCAGCGCGCGATCGGAGTCGATGGCAATCGTCGATCGCACTGTCTTGTCGTTGATCTCGCGGCCGGCTATTGGTCTGCAGCGTTCATCGGTCATCGTCGTATTGTGTCTGCTTGGGTCGGTCATCGGCTCTTGAATCCTTGGCTGATCTCAGCGGACTTGAACTGGTTGGCAACGGAATTCGCCACCGAGTCAGGTGCCTGCTTGGGTGCCTGGTTGACGGTGTCGATGTGCACCAGCGGTCCAGGAGGCTGGCCTGCATTCTGGCCGTGCTGCTGTTGCTGGCCCTGCTGCTGTGCTTGCTGCTGTGCCTGGCCCGCCGCGTTCGGCAGTGCGGGGCGGGCGCCCATGATGCCGGCGAGCACGCGCCCGGGCAGCGACTTGAGCGGATCGGCCAGCGGGTTGCCGTTGGATACGCCGAAGGTCTCCAGGATGCCGCCGACACCGATGCCGGCGAGCTGACCGAGATATCCGATCGTGCGGTTGGCCAACTGGATTCCGGTCTGGGCGGCCTGCCCAGCGCCGGGAGCCAGCATGTCGAGGCCCGCCGCGCCGGCCGATATCGCCGCCCCGGTCAGACCGCCGGCCACGCCGGAAAACCCACTGCCGGCCCCGGGTGGGCCCGACATCGGTGCGCCGGGAATAAGCGACGGCGCGGTGAACGGCGCCGCCTGCGGCATACCGACGCCCATACTCGGCAGTCCGCCGGGCATGGATGGCACGCCGGCCGGGATGGGGACGCCTGGCGCCGCAGGGTTGTTCAGTGCGGGGTACGCCAGCGTTTGGATCGGGGTGGTCGTGGACATTGGCGCACCGCTGGGCAGTTGGTACTGCGATCCAGGGAGTCCCGGTAGCGGGATCGCGGCCGACTGCCGCGTGTGGACGTGATTCTGGTGCCCACCGAGCGCGCCGCTGAAGTAGCCGGGTTGCGGCCGGCCGCCCGCGATCTCGGTGGCCTGCCCCGTGTTCGGGTTCTGCCAGATGACCTGTTCGAGCGCGCCGGGAATCTGGGAGAGGTAGTCGGCGAACCGCTGCATCGCGTCGACCGGTCCCGACCAGTCGATACCGCGGTTCTCGTGGTTCGGGTTGGGTGCGTACCCAGCTTCGTGCCGATCGGTCTCCTGATGGCCGGAGTAGGTGCTGGCCTTGATGCCGAACATCTGCTCCAACGCGTGCACCCACGGCGGGAACACCGCGCCGCTGCTGCCGTACCCGCCGGTGTCGGTCCCAGGTGCGAGCCCGTACGGCTCTCCCATCGGAATGCCAAGTCCGCCGCCGAGCGCGGCCGGTCCCATCGCCGACGCGCCGCCGTATCCGTACTTGCTGTAGTCGATGCCGGTGTGCTCGGGGCCGAAGGCGCCCTGTGCGCCCATGATTCCGAACAGGCCGTGACCACCCTGGCTCGGGTTTGCCTGGCTGATCGCAGACAGCGGCCCTAGCAGCGGTGCCGCGGCAAGGCTCGCAGCGAATTTCACCAAGTTCTCGGCGAAACCAGCCAACCCGTCGGACAGTCCGAAGTCCGCGTCGAGCGCCGCGCCGATCTGGTCCATGCCGCTGGCGAAGCCCTGCGCGGTCTTCTCCATGTCCTTCCAGGTGCCCTGCTGCGCCTCGACCACCTCGCGCTGCGCGGCGATCCACGCGCGCTCGTCCTGGGTGACCTGGTTGCGCGCCCGAAGCAACTGCAACTGGTCCGCGTTGCCCTCCTTCTCCAGACGCAGCAGATTCAGTCGGGACTCTTCGAAGCTGTTGCGCGCGGAGATCTCCCGCGTCTGCGCGTCGTACACCGCGCCGGGGTCGACGACATACTGACCGGGTCCACTGCCAGGACCGCGGGTGTTCGTCGTGTAGGGCACTGGCCCGCCTGGTCCCGCGACCATCGGCATCTGCGGCGCCGGACCGGTCACCTGGTACTCGGACGGATCAACGAACGGTGGCGGCGTGCTGGAGCTACCGGACGCGCCCGGGCCCGTCAGCGGTGTCGGTATCGCCGGCAGTGCGCTCGGCGGCGGCGCGTAGCCGATCGATCCATCCCGACGCCGATACTGACCGGGTGCCAGGCCCGGGCGCGTCGCACCACCCGCAGCCTGATCGGCAACCAGCCACTTATCGGCTGGCGATAGTTGATCCCACGGCACTGCCGGAGCACCGCGCCCCGGCTGCATCAGCGGTGGCGGCGGGGACGGCGGGCCGAATGAGCCGCCGCCGCCCGCGTACTGTCTGCCCGCGGCCATGCTTGGTATCTGCGGTATGTCGGCAACGGGTAGCCGGTTGAAGAGGTCGATGCCTGCGCGGACGGGGTCGAACATCTTGTCCAGCAGGTCGCGCACTTTGCTGAATACGAGCTGTGCGAAATCGCCGACGCTGCCGATGATTCCCTTGAGCGCGGAGAAGTCGCCGTGTGCGATTCTGGCTGCCGATGCGACGAAATCGACTGCGGGGCCGATCCTTTGGATTCCGTTGACAATCGGGGGTACGACTTGCGCTATGGCATCGAACCCTGATGCGATCTTCGGCAGGACATCTTGCCCGATCGGAGCCAGGGACATGAATACGTGTCCCACGTCCCAGGCCACTGCGGCGAGGTCCTTGATTGCGGCGATGCCGTCGGCCATCCACTGCCGCAACTGGCCGGATTCGCGTGCATCGCTGATGAATTCGGAGAATGCGGTCGCAGCGTTCGTGATGCTGGTGGCGAGCTCGGGAAGGAAGTCTGAACCGACCGCCATGATGTCGGCGATAGCCTTGGTGAACGGCGCGGCGGCCGGCGCGAGGTTCTGGAACGACCGCGCGATGTTGTCCATCGTCGTCTGCAGCGCCGCTTGCGTCTGCGGGGTCATCAGCTGGTTCGTGACACCCATGAACATCTGGTTGAACGACCCGGCGATGCTGGTCGTCATCTGCTGCACAGCGGGCAGGAACTGAGTGGAGAGCTGGGTGATCTGCTCCCCAACGTTGAGGAACAACGCATCCTGCGTGGCGGCCTTCAACTGATCGAACGCCGGCAGCAAGCCTCGGATGGCTAGAGCTGCCTGCTGCGCGTTCGGCGACAGTGCGCGCAGCGCCTCGGCGAACTTCTCTGGGTCGCGGATGTTCTCCAGCGCGTCGGAGAACCCGATCGTCGCGAGCTTCAGCGTGCCGAACCCGGCCGCGGCCGCACCGACAGCGCCTGGGAGCAGCCACACCGACTGCGCCGCTGACGCCGCGACGCCGGCCAGGTTGATCAGGCCGGCGGAGATGGCAGTGGCGGCGATTGGTCCGCCAACGCGGCTTAGCGCTGTGATCGACGTGCTCAGCTGACGGACCGTCGTCATGGCGGCCTGTCCGCCAACTGCCATCCCATCGAGCGCGGCTTCGTTGTCGCGGTGCATGGTGGCCACCGACTTGACGGCGTTATGTTCGTCCCGCAGCGCACGATTCAGCCGCTCCGTCGCTGTGACGTGCTGCGTGGTGAGCTGCTCCAGGCGGGACCGGATCTGCTCGAGTTCCCGCTCGGCGCGCGCCAAATCCTTGCTGCCGTCGCCGCTTTCCTTCTTGACATCGGCAACGCTTTTCTCGGCCTTCTCGTACGCCTTCGTCGCCCGATCCAACTGGGCCCGAGTCTGAGTCACCTTGGCGTCGCGTTCGATCACCACGCTGGACGCGTCGGCGGCTTTCTTCGCCGCGTTGCGCATCCTGTCGGAGTTCTTCTCGAAGCCCTTGGCCCACGCAGCCGATGACTCGGTGCCGGCGCGCTGCCACTCCCGCTGCACCTCGGCTGCGGAATCGCGGACAGTGCGGCGGTCGACCCACGTTTCGACGTCAAGATGAATCGTCACGGGCTACCTCACGGGAATCGACGGGGCTGGAGGAATCGCTTGCAGCCCGCTGTTCGAGTTGCTCTGTGCGCCTCTGGTTCTCGTGCCCATCACCTGCATCCGATTCCTGTGTATCAGACGCATTGGACTTGGATCGCTTCGGATTCGCGAACTGTGCGCCCGACTGATCGACCTTCTGGTAGTAGCCATAATGGTCGTAACGTCGTTTGATTTGGAGCGGCGGCGACCCGGGCTTCTTCATTGGCAACTTCTGCGCAGCAATCTCTTTGAGGAAGATTGCGATCTCCGCGGGCGTGGGGCACCAGATGCCGGAGTCGTTGCGGACGAACCACACGAGCTTTTCGACGGGGTCCGCGGGCCACGGCACTGTTCCGTACCGTTCAACGCGGTTCGAGTCCGTGTGTCCGCGCCAGTCCGGAGCGGTCGTATTGAGGTTCTGGTGATAGTACAGCCGTGCCTCTGAATCGGTGACACGTTGATTGTTGTCACCGCACGCGTCACGATCGAAATAGATTGTCTCGCAACCGTACAGGGTACGCTGAATCTCACGGATACCGTCGTAGTCGCGCCGCAGCGCCGCCAAAGTTTTCCAGGGGTCAGCTACGCCGGCGTCGATCGCTTCGGCCGCGGTGGACACGTCCGGGCCCAACGCGTCGACTGCAGTGGCGGCGTCGGCGACGAGAGTCTGCAGCTCGCTGTTCAGCTGTTCTAGCATCGGGATGGCGTTGGTTTCGATGCACTGCCAGGCGTCCTCGCGGGCGTGAAACTCGACTTCGCGCAGCAGTTTGATCTTCTGGTCGGCGTCACTGCCGTACCGGCGGCGCCCTACTTCGGCGGTGACCCATTCGGCGGTGACTGCTTCTGGTGTCGACGGCAACTCCGTCGACGAACTGCCACCGCCGGTGTGCGCGATTTCCAGGGCCATTTCGGCGGCCCGGTCGGCGGTGGCGATCGCCACCTGCAGCTGCGGCAAGTCGGCCAGCATCACCTGCAGTCGCGGAAGCCGCTTGGCGCGCGCCAACACCTTGTGCTTGCGCGGCTGGTATGCGGGCCTGGAGAACGTGTCCGCGTCGCTCATCGTGTCCGCGTCGCTCATCGTTTGCCTCCCGTCGGGTTCCCGTTCGCGTCGACGTAGCCGCGGCGGTACGCCTCCTGAAGGCCGTAGTTCGAGAATTTCTTACGACCGCTTTCGATCTCTCGATCGCGTTGTCGCTCATCCTCGTTCGATCCGCCAGGCTGTTGCTTGCGCACTCGCGACACGAGTGCTTTCCATTCGTCGTCGGACAGCGATCGGAGGTGCTGTTCAAACGCTTCGGCGATGTCGGCCATCGGTTTTCTCCTGTGCATACTCGGCCACGGTGGAGAGGCTGAAAAGTACACGGCCGCTGATCGTTTCGCCGTCCAGGTCTCCGGCGATACGGCGCACATGCCTGGGAGAAAAACCCAGGATCGCAGCAGCTTCACGTGTTCCGATCAGCCTCTCCGGTTCTGATTGTTCTCCGCCGCTGTCTAATTCGTGTCCCCGATCGGACAATGCGCTGGTCAGGTTCAACCTCCGGGCTAGCTGAATCATCCACGGCGGCACTGGAATATTCGCGCGGCGACGGCGATCGACCACCTCGACGACGCAATACAGCGCCGCCTGAACTTCGTCGTCGGTCAGCTTCATTGCTCAGTTCACTTCCCGCCGGCCCGCGATGACTCCGTGCAGATTGCGTTCGGTGGCGGCCCACTGGCGGCACGGCGCCAGGTCTGGGCACATGTGGCACAGTTCGGCTGCCGCCGACGCCGTCGAAGACCACTGTGCGTCGAACAAGTCGGCTTGACCGCGGCACAGCGCTCCGGGGAGGGCTGGCGTGCCACGCACGATCGCGGCCACGAGATCGATCCAGCCGTCCCGGCCAGCCGCCGAGGTCGCCGGATGTTCGCGGCGCGGGGATTGAGCGCTGCCGCGGCGTTCCTGCTCGGTGCTGGTCATCGCGGTGCGCCGTCGATCTGGAACGGCGCCCGTTGGGGCAACCGCGGGCAGAGGACTTCGCCGCGGCGGTCAGGCAACCAATGCCGGCCATCGCACACCGGGCAGACGATGTGGACCAGGCGGCGGCCGTCGGCAAGTCGACGAGTGCGCCGAACAGGCGCTGTCTTGAGCTTCATCACGAGGTGGCCTCCTTCAGTTGTGCGGCGCCACGCCTGCTCATCGCGGTTCCGCCGCGTCGAGCACGTCGGTCGTGATGCTGGTGAGCACGTGGATGAGTGCGTCGTGGCTGCCTGCGATGTCGGCGAGGGATGTGACGTATCGGGCTGCGAGGAAGTCGATGACTTCGGCGAGTTCGTTCGGGTTCGTTGCGCAGTTCGTCGATCACGAGATCGCGTGCTGGCTCGTTTTTCTCGGCAGTTGCGAAGATGATTCGCAGTGCCCGGCTGTGTGCGTGGTTGTTCATCATGCGGGGCCGCCCTGGGCAAGCTGCATGCGCGCGATGCACGGCACGGAACGAACTTCCCAGTCCGGCCGTCGGCACCAGTCATTCGGTGCGGCATGGCAGTTCGGGCATTCCTGTTCCATAGCGGCGTCGGCATAGACCTCGTCGAATAGTCGCCGTCTCATGACGCTGGCCTTGCGGTGAGTTCATCGATGATGCGTTGGCGCGCGGTTTCGGTGTTGCAGTCGGGACAGCGGCCGACAAGGTCATCGGCGAGGTCGACATGTCCGGTTCCGGCGCACGTGAGGCATTGCAGGCGAGCCCGACGAATCGCGGACCGCTCGCGTTCAGCCTGGGCCTGCTCCGCGATTGCTTCCGTTTCGCTCGCTCTGCGAGCGTCGCCGCAGCCGCCGCAACGCCCCGGGTTCGGGTCGTAGAGGTGCTCGCGGCAGCGTGGGCCGTAGGGCCCGCTGAGGTATCCCGGTGTTTGCTTTGCAGGGGGATGGGGGG
>NZ_LQQA01000005.1 GCF_002101965.1 Mycolicibacterium wolinskyi | reverse complement strand
GTTGATTGTAACCGGCTGCGCCGGTTACAAGTTAGCGACCGGGCAAGCCCGGTCGAATCACGTTGCTACCCAACCGCTTACGCGGTTGGGTCGAATGACGTTGCGAGCGTTCATGGTTCGAGATCCACACCGCTGACGCGGTGTCATGGTGGAGACATAATGCGTTTGGCTCTCGTTATCCATTGCGCTGCAACCGCTTACGCGGTTTACGCCACCGCTCACGCGGTGATCCCGAAACACCTTGCCTACCAACACCATACCCACATACTACACCATGTTGTCGAAACATGATGCACCCCAACACCATTACCAACAACCCAAAGAAACGGCGCTCACGCGCCGAACCACACCCCCACACACAACGATGCCCGCAGGCCACAACCACACCCACGGGCACCGCACCACACCTACCAACCGCTCACGCCCCGCGCGAGCTCAACCACCTACACACTCACCGCCGGCCGGCGCCCCGCAATCAGACCACGCAGCTTCTCTGGAGGCAGCCCCGACTGCAACGCCACATCAAGCATCACCGCCATCCGATGTCCAGGGGAACTGCTCAGCGCTGCCTCCAGCGCGATTCCGGCAACTGGCCCATCACCACGCAGATACGCCGAGAACGCCAGCAACGTCAACGCCTCAGCGCGAAACGGTGCGGGCAGCACCTGACCCAACCGCGTCCACAAACGCTCGGCCAACGCTCTGTCCTGCGCCTCACCCACATTGAACAGGGCATCACGGACCCGCACATCCGCCAAAGAAGTGCCCACCTCGGCAAGCACCCGATCAGTCGGACCCTCCCCGCTGCCCATCTGACGCATCGCATCCACCGCCACACGCACCGCTACCGCAACATCCCCCACCGGAACAGCATCACCCACCAGCGGCGCCACAGCAGCCGCCCCAGCGCCATCGAGGGCCACCAACGCCTCCAGGTCAGCACGACTATCGAACAACCGCCGCCCCCCGGCCACCGCAACCGCCGCCAACACCGACGACGCCGGGTCATCCAGCACCCCCGCAACCGCCGGATCATCAGCACAAAACCACCGCCCACCAGCAGCAACCCGATCAACGATGACGCAATCCAACAACTCAATACCGAACCGCTGCAAACTGCCGGCCAGACCGCTAACCATCCCCTTCAACCGATCACCCCGAGCCGGATCGCTCACCGCATCCTCCGACACGATCACCGCCACCACACCATCAGCACACTGAGAACCCACCAGCTCCGCCAGACGAGCAGCTGCACCCACCTGCTCAGCAGAGCCCAAATCCACACGCATCACCGTCTTCAGCTCACCAGCACCAACAACGACCAGCACCAAAGAATCCACCGGCCTAAACCCCAACACCGCCACGACATTGCACACCAGATCACCCAAACCACCAAGCTTCAACACAACCCCTCCCGGGACTCCGTGGGCCTGCCGAACTGGCCTGCCCTACACCCACGATTCTACCGCCCAACACCGACAGAACCAGACCCAAACCCCCACTACAACAGCACTTTTCATACACACCACCTCCCCGCCCCATGCCGGGTGGGGAGGTGGTGTGAGGGAAAGCCAGTGTGGTGGTTCGCAGGTCCACAAAGAACCTGCGAACCACCACTACTTCGGTTAGGCGGCGCGCTCCTCAACCTCGTCCAGATCCTCCTGGTCGTCGCTGTCGAACTCCACAGCCACACCGAACGCCGGTCGATGTGCATTCTCAGGACGGCTGCTGTAGTCACCACTCGCCTCGAAATCAGGCACAGTGCGGATGTGATCGATGACGGTTTCCGAAATCTGCTCGCCGTCGTGGCGGGCCGCGACGTACAGACGGCACACCCGCATCTTCTGCGCACGCGAATCGGTGGGCACCGACACCACGTCAGCAGGATCAACCAGCACCACCAGCATCTGCTCGCTGAAATCCTCCGCATAGCCGAACGTGCCGACGTGCAGGCCGACCGAGCACCCCGAGTCCCGGTCCTCGTTGACCAGATCGCGAGGCATCCACACGGTGGCCCCGACCGGATAGGGCACACGTCCGAAGACCGTTTCGATGGACCCGTCTTGACTCTGCACCGTCACCGGCTCGCGCCCCGCATGCGCGGAGCGCCCGTCACCGCGCACTGACTTGTAGCCGACGATGAGGCCCTCGGTGGTCAGCGTGAAACCACCGGCTTTGAGCCAGCCGAACAACTGCGAGCGGGAGGCCTGCGAGGGGTTGCGCTCCAAGCGGCGCAGGAACGCGCCTAGCGGGGCCAGGTCGGCATCGCTGTTGGTGAGCCGGATGGCAGCGGCCAACATGACCTCCTCCACCGGGTCTCCGTGGGTGATCCGGTACGGCTCGGCCTCAGTCTGGTCCGTGTCGCCGTCCACAACCGCCACGGCCTCCACGGCAGCCTGTTTCACTCCGGTGCGGAACCTGTCCACAAGGTCGCGCACGGTCGCGAAATCCTCGCCGTGCTCGTCCATCAGGTAGCGGCGCACCGGCCCATAGGTGGGATCAGACGCGGCGATCAGCACACTGACTGACCCCTCACAAACGATGATTGACTGTTGATCGATAAGTGCGTGCATGATGCATGAAGTCCAATTCTCTTGAGCTGGTTTGGATGTCGGTACGAACGGGGGATCTAGGAGGCCTTGCGGGCGGCCTGGGGCGGGGTGTGGGCCACGTACTCGACGTAGTGGCCACGGGGCTCGCTGTTGTCCCAGCCGCGCAGGTGGTACAGCAACGGGTAGGCCTGCCGCAGATCGGCGTACAGTTCCCGGACCTTGCCGAACTGTGTCTGCGCCGCCGCGCACTCCCTCAGCTCCCCCACCAGCGAGGCCTGGGCTTCGGTGACCTTCCCAGCGGCCTGCACCAGTGCGGCGATCCGCGACAGCAGGGCACGGCGCGGATGGTTCTCGGGGCTGGCGGCCAAGGCCGCCGCCGCGACACCGAACGCGGCCGCGTAGACCGATGCCCGCTGCCGATGCGCGACATAGCAGACGGCCAACAGCTCCTCCGGGGACCACCCCGCAGTCTCGGCAGTGAACCGGCGCTGCATCCACGCGCCACGGGTCATCGCCTCGGGTACCGCTGCCAGCAGAGGCCCGCTCTTGCGCCTGCCCAGATACACCGTCACTGACGCCGGTTGACCGCTCTGCACCTGATAGGTCGCGTCGTCGGTGTAGATGACCGGCAGGCCCAATGCGGCGATCTCCGGGCCGCTCAGCACCGCGTTGCGGCGAGCGCCGCCGTAACGATCAATGATCTGGCAGCCGTAGCCCATCGATGGCCCGCGCGTCACACGCCTGCCCGCCATCGCGGCATTCCACTGCTCGAAGGTGTACCGCACGGCGATCCCGTCGGTGTCCGCACCCAGCGGCCACGTCTGATCGGTCAACCGATTCCCCGGCGCGAACACGTTCAGCGCAACCGACGTGGCACTTTCCGGCACCGCGATCAACCGCCGAATCGTGGGATGCTTCTCGGCCAAGAAGGTGGCGAACCGAGACAGCACCCGCCCTGCGGGCACACCAGTCACCACCAGCGTGGTGCTCATCTCGGCGCGGGCAGTCACTGCCTCGAACACGTCGTCACTGGAATTCTCGATGCGTTTCCACCGTGAACGCCCTGACAGGGTGCTCACATGCCAGGCACCCACGCCAATGGGCACGCCGACCCGAAACGGGATCGGCAGCGTGGCCGCTGTGCCCATTCCGCCCAAGGTGTCGGACCGCAGCTTCACCGCAGCAGCCACGTCGGTGGCCGCCAGTCGTGAAATCTTCTGCGCCAGTGCGTCATAGGCCACCCGGAACTGTGCCAGTGCCGCGTCCACGGCGGCCAAGGTGCGCTCGGTGGCGATCACCGACTCCCGGCTAGGAGTGTGATCGAACGAGCCGATGGGCAACTCGAGCACACAGGCCGGCAACCTGGTGGCCTGCGTGACCCGCTTGGTGACCTCGGGCACCGATGCAAACAGCGTGCCGCCACTGCGCACCATCACCGCACTGTGGTCCGGGCGATCAACACGTCGGCACGACACCGGCCCGATCCACGTCGGACCACCGGCGAGACTGTCCACCGGCTCACCGTCCACCAGCACCGCGCCAGCATCGTGCGCACAGGCCACCTCACGCACCACGCGATGCCAGGCCTCGACATGCCCTGCGACCTCGACCGGAACGATGATCGTGGTGCCGTCCGGCAGGTCGCTGGGCACACCGGCCAAGAGCACCTGGTGCTCCAAGTTGCGGGCCGCGCGCACCGTCGTGCGCAGTCCGCCCTTCACGGTGTCCACCAGAAACGACTCGGCCAGTGTCCAAGCCGATTTCGCGCCGACGCCCAGCCCGCCAATCATCTCGTTGCTGTCGCGCTTGCTCGACGCGGCGAACGCCAGAAACGTCGCCTCGACCTCCGCAAGAGACATGCCAGTGCCCCGGTCCGTCACGATCAGATTGGGTTCGATCAGGGTCGGCGTGGTCACCGCTACCGGCTCGGCCCTGCCCGCCGCGCGGGTGGCATCCACGGCATTCGACACATACTCACGTGCCACCGCCAAGCGCCGGTCCGCGTACAGATTGACCAACATTTCCATCATCCGGCGCGCACCCTCCGGGTCTACCCGACTCGTCATCGTGGGCAACTCGGCAGTCGTACCGACCAGCGTCGAAACAGTCTCGGCAATTCGCATTCGACTTCCCCTCCGGGACTCTGTGGGCCTGCCGGATTGGCCTGCCCTACGCTCCCGATTCTACTGCCAAACACCGACAAATCGGAGCCAAATCCCCAGTACAACAGCCCTTTTCAAACACACCACCTCCCCACCCCATGCCGGGCGGGGAGGTGGTGTGTGGTGGCAGTGGTTCGACAGGAGTCCAGACAACCTGCGGTGCGTCGATTTCAGATGACGGCCAGGCGCTAACGCGCCGCGGGCACCGCATTGGTGCTCCAGGCGAACTTGTGCGCAACCTACGATCATCACTATGGGATTCGCGTTGATTCGTCGTGCCCGGGTGGTGAGCGCCCGATGACCCAGCCACCAAGCCAGCCTTGGCCACCGCAACACGGTCCAGGCGCAGCGCAATACGGCCTCCCGAACCAGGGCCAGCCTGGCGGCCACTCGCAGTGGCCGGCGCCACCCGCACCAGGATGGTCACCTTCGCCGCCGAACAAGGGCGGAAAGAAGAAATGGCTGTGGGCCGGCGCCGCGGTCGCTGCGGTTGTTGCTATTGCCGCGGTGAGCACCGTGATTCTGCAATCGGGCGGTCAGCCCGAGCCGCCGGCACCGGTCGCTGACCCCACGAGCGCGCCACCAGCTCCCCCGAGTGTCGACAGCGGTGTACCCGTCACTGCGCTACGCGGTCTCGTGCTGACACCGGAGGAGCTCAACGCCGCACTGGGCACCTCGGAGATGAAAGCTGTCTCGGACAGCACCACGCTTATGACACGCAACACCTCTCGCCCCGAATGCGGCAGTGTTGTCGACACGGGCATCAAGTCCGCCTACGAAGGATCTGGATACCGAGCGCTTCAGTATCAGTTCAACCAAGACGACGGCGAACACGCCTACAACCCTCGCGAGCACGTGTTCGGGGTACCCCAGGTGCGGCTGTCACAGATGGTCACCGCTTTCCCTGACTCTGCCCGAGCCGACAAGTTCGCCGCGGACGAAGCTGGAAAGTGGCGCCAATGCATCGGGTCGGGTGTCGTGACACTCTCTCAAGAGGGCCAAGACAACGCTGATTTTCGGATCAGTGAGGTGAAGCTGAAGCCCCAGTACACCGTCCAGGGTGTACTCACCGTCGATATGCGCCGGGCCGGTGATCCGAATGTCCCGGACATGCTGTGGACGTGCTTCCATTCGCTTGGCGCAAAGCGCAACATCGTTGCCGACGTGATGATCTGTGACAGCTATCTGGCGCACAATGAATCCGCGAAAGTGCTGGAACGGATCCTCTCCAAGGTCCCGGCTAAATGAGCGTTCCCCCAACAGAACCCACTCACAACAACGTCGCGCCCTCCCGACACCCACGCGACGGCGCTGCACCTTCGCCCTACGATGAGCCCACGGTGGCATACCCTCGACGATCGGCCTCCGCACCTCATCCAGGATGGGGAACACCAACAGGGTCTGCCCCATCCCCGCAGCACGACCTACCGGGCCCGCCTACCGGAACGGTAGCGCCCCCGCCGATGCGGCGGGCCGGCCGCCGCTGGCCGGCTGCGGCAGCGATCGTGACTGCCATTGGCGTCGGAATCGCAGCCACCGGTGTGCTGGTGCGTCAGATCAGCTCCCCCGCTTCTGAACCGGCCCCATCATCGCTTCCCAGCACTTACAGGCCCCCGCGGCCGATCGTGACAACACCAAAGCCCGAACCTGAACCCAATGCCATCCACGCCGGGCAGCTCGGCGGTATCCTCAGCCTGGGTCCGGGCTCCGGCGACGTCTCGATCTCCACAGTGCTCGACGTCCCGTACCTGGGCAAGACCTCGGAATTCTTCGGGCTGAGCAACTGGAGCAGCGATCGCCCGGACTGTGGCGGAGTCCTGTTCCCCTCGCTGCCACAAGGCTATGACAACTCTGGCTTCACCGACTCCCGCACACACGTCTACGACGACGCCAAACCGGGCGAGACCGACAGCCACATGATGGTCGAGCAGCAAGCCACCGCGTTCTACACCACCACAGCCGCAACCGACTTCGTCACCAAAGCGGTCGAGAAATGGGGCAAGTGCGCCAACCAGGTGGTGACGGTGAACAAACCCAAATCGAACAAGATTCCCCACGAGCCCTACACCGTGAGCGCACCAGCCATGGTCGACGGAATCCTCACCGTCACAACCATCCGCGAAGACCAGCCCGACAAACCGTGGCAGTGCCAGCACTCACTGACCTCCCGCCGCAACGTCGTCATCGACGTAGCGATATGCACACCCACCGGTTCGACCCAGGCGCCCATGCTGGCCCGCTGGAGCGCCGACCGGGTACCGCCGGCCTAGATGTGCTGTCTCATGAGGTTGGCGCTGCCCAGATCGGCTGCGATGGCGCCCTCCAAATCTCTTGCGGTACGGGTTGGTGGCTTGCTCATACGATTCATGGATGCGGAGGACTTGGCCCGGGCGTCGGTTGGCGCTGGCAGTTCTGTGCTGGCTCGTGCTGGCGATCGGCGGCTGCGGCGCGGCGCAGCCCGATGTGATCGCAACCGACAAAGACAACGGTGGGCGCGTACAGGTCCGCAGCGGTCAGCTGCTCGACATCGTTCTTGCCGACGATTACGACGAGACCAGGTGCCAATGGCGCAAGGACCACAACTCAGGCCGCGACATAGTGGACTTCCGGGGACAACGCTACGAGTGGGATCGCACGCCGCCGGCCGGCAGAGGCAACGGCACCAGCACGATGAGATACCTGGCCCGCCAGACTGGGACCGCGCGGATCAGCCTGGTCGAGTCCGACAACAGCGATCGGGTGTGCCGGCGCTTTGCCGTCGACGTCGAGGTGGGGCCGCCGAGCATGCTGGAGGGCATCGCCTCGGCCGGCAACTACGCCTTCCCCTATGTGGCAGGAGCATTGGTCGTGGTCGTGACACTCGGCTTGATCGGACGTCTGCTCTACTTTGCTTTCCGGAGCACGCGCGAGTGATCCTGCGGTACGACGCTTTCGCGACCCGGCTTTCATCACTAGGCCCGCTTGCACTACAGGCCAGTGAGAACTATGTGGTTCCTCGGCGGCAAGTACTTTTGGTCTCTGCTGGCCGGCACAAGTTCGGGGAGCTCAGGTTCGTCGTCGAGGGACGCCGGGCCGTCCCAGGGAGCCGCCAATGTCACGGAATAGCACACCTAGACGTCAGGCCGCCTGGATCCGAGCTGAGATCGGCACGATGATCCCCGGCAGCAGCCAGGGGGTCGGGCCCGGACCGCACGTCGTGGTGTCAATGACAACGTTTCTGCGCCAGGCCATTCCACGAACGCAGGTCCATCCGTTGTCGCCCTCATCGTGATAGCTCGCGGCGAGAATCCCGTCGCTGCGTTTTACCATCGTTACCACGTAGTCGGCGACCAGGCCGTCCTTGTTCTTTCGTTGCAACACCTGGGTGGAGCACGTCTCCCACAGCGCGTTCTGTCCGTCGACGAAGCGGGCGGCTTCATGCGTGTCGCGCATCGCGATCACCGACTGCGACAACGTCACCTGCCGTTGCTCGTCGGCCAACGTTTGATGGCGTACAGCGCTCCATCCGCTACCACGGTAGGCACGTTCTGACCGATCGTTGAGCAGCCCCAAGCATTCGCTGTCGGGCTCTTTCGAGTCCAACGTGTCGTCATCGGAGACAACCTCGACAGATTGGGCACCGTGGGCCTTCGCGACTTCCTGCGGGGTGAGCAGCAGCCCGTCCAACACGGCCGGCGGCACATTGCCGATACCCGAGACGGTGACCACGACCGCGGCCGCGACCAGCGCCAGAGCAACCACCGTCACAACGATGGCGGCCAGCGTCAACGGAGAGGGCCAGCGCCTGCGTGGCGGCGCAACAGGGATCACTTGCGCGCGGCCACCTTCTCAGCCATACCCCGAACAAGTTCGGTCACCGTGCCGTCTTTGGTGCGCGAGCACACCGAACCTTCAACCACGATGTTGTTGCGCGATGTCGACGCAATCGAGCATGCCCAGTCGCCCTCGGCTTCACCGGTGCCCTCCCGCGTCCTGCGCAACGTGATCATCCCGTCACTGGAGCTGACCGGCCCGATCACCTCGAAGGCAGGAGGGCCGGGGGGATTGTCAGGGTTGGTGTAGCTGACGTTCACGGTCCGGCCCGAGCATTTCCGCCATGCTTCCTCGCTGCTCATGATGAACTTCTGGGCGAGCTCGGCGGAGGGAAATGCGACCACCACTTGCGTCAGGTAGTCGATTTGCGGACGGTTGGCGAAGTATTGACGCCGCACCGCGGTGAAGCCGCTGCCTGTGTACTTGGCTTCGGTTCCTGGCATCACTGATACGCAATCGCCGTCAACGATGGACCCTTTGCCCGCTTTCTCGTAGATCCTGTCGCCCAAATCTTCAGAACCCGTCAGTTTGTCGGTTCCCACCGCCTTGGCAGCCTCAGCAGGTGCCAGCAGCAGCCCGTTCAGTGCGCCCACCGGGATCGGCGGGGCAGCCGGTTGCGACTCGTCGGCCGAAGCGTTGTCTCCCGAATCGCCCGAGGTGACCGTCAGCGCGACCGCAGCCCCCACGGCTACAACCACCGCCACCGCGGCGCCGGCCAGAGCCCACTTGCGCTTGCTGCCACGACGAGCAGGGATCGCGGTCATGGGAGCGATCGGCGGCTGCGGCTGGCCCTCCCAACGCGGGGTTCCGACACCGTGCGGTGGCCGGTGAACTCCTTGCGGCGGACCAATCTGGTGTGTCCTGGGCCCCTGGGGATCCCACGGCGGCGTCGCAGTGCTCGGCGGCTGCCCCGGCACACCACCAGGCCCGCCATTGCTCGGCGAGACACCAAACCGTGGCTGACCACCGCCCTCATGCCCAGCTTGGCGCGGATATCCGGGTCCAGGTCCGCCAGGCGGCGGAGGCATCGTCATCGCCTGACCCCTAACGGTGCGGCAAACAGTATCTCCACGCCACAGATCGTAAGTGCATCAACACCCGTCCCCTCACACCAACTGACCGCAGCACATCCCCTCTGAGCTGCATAAGTGCTCAAAGAGCCATGATTGGGGCGCAGACGTGCGGTTGCAGTCGTCGCGGTTGGTTGGCGCCCATGGACCGGCTCGTGACGCTCGGTCATCTGGTTAATCCATTGCTGCACTCGCCGGGGGTCAGCTGTCGGGCGTTGTCGCTGCCGTTCCAGCGGCGCCAGGCCAGGCGGCGGCGAATGCCAAGCGCCAGCAGCAGCAAACCAGCGGCCGGAAAGATGATGGCCAGGCTGGTCTGACGGACGGTCGGGAAGTCGTCAGCTAGCAGGTCGATCAACGTGTACCCCCCCCGATTTGCCCGTTTGCGTGACCAGCAGCCTAGGGCCCAGCGAACGGAAGGATGGCCCGTATCTGAGTGGAGCTCGCGGCGGGTCCGCCGCGTAGTTGGTGCCCGTGATGGTGGCCGGCGGCGTTGATAATGACTCAAACGATCCGACCGGAATCGCTGCCACCGGGTTCATGTCGAGGGTGGCGGAGTCGATGTGTGAGAGGTGTGTCGATGAGCGTGCCCCCTGGGCCGGGCCCCTACGGCGCCATGCCACCAAACGGTGGCCAGGGATCGGCGTGGGGCGCTCGGCCGGAGCCGCCGCGACCGGGCTCCTACGGTGCGCCACATCCGAGTTACCCGGGTGGACAATCCCAATGGGGACCGCCGCAGCGCAGTGGACGGGCGGTCCGCCACCGAACAAACCCGACAAGACCAAATGGATCCTGGGCGGCGTGGCCCTGGTCGCCATCATCGCCCTGGCGATCGTGGGCACCATGCATTTCACGCGACCCGATGCCGGCGCCAGCAACGCCGATGCGCCCGGAAACAACACGCACACAGAGTTCGCCAGTGCTGACGACACCGGGCCGGCCGGCATCATCACCGACGACTCGACCTGCGAAGCCTGGCGAACGATTTCCCATGACATGGAAGCGGTTTCTGATGCCGTCAAGTGGAACGAGCAGGATTATTCGGTGCCGGCGACACAGTGGAATCCTGATCAACGCGCAGCATTTGAGAAAAAGCGCACCGCGTTGACCGCTGCGATGCCCAACGTGGCAGATCTAGCGAAACAGACACCCCATCGGGTCATGCGCGAACTCTACGGCCAGTACATCGCCTACTCGCAAGCATGGATAGATGCGATGCCAACCTATTCGCCCCCAGACAACTACACCGTCGCGGCTTCCAACGTTTTCTATACAGCGTTGAATCGCGTGTGTGATGCCATCTACTTCCGCGGAGCTCAGCAAACCGCACCTCTGATCGCTACCGCGTCACCGCCGTCAGACGCTCAGGCGCCGAGCAGCGACAGCGCGTCTCGACCCGGAAGATTCCTGAGCGATAACCATGGCACCTGCGGGGACTGGATGGCTCTGGTCACCCGGTTTGATCACGATCCACGTGCCGACGCCTGGGCTGATCTAGACCCCAATATCGCGGTAGCGGAATGGAGCCCCGAGTACAAAGCAGTCGTTGATGCCGTCTTGCCGCTGTTGGTTGCCTATGCCGACGACATGGAGCGATTGGGCCGGGATAGCGGGAACCCGGTTTGGGAGGACTTCGCGGTACTGGCCGCGCAATATGTGCGGGCCTATATCGAGGCCGCTCCCACCTTCTCGCCAAACTATGCCGACATGACCTTGACCGCGACGGCCGTTGCTAATGCGATCAATTGGGCATGCAAGGCGCAGTCATGAACGGTCGCTGGCCCTGTGCTGTGACCGACAGAGCATCCTGGACGCTCGCGGCAAAGAAGCGGCGCGGCGAGGTCTCGGTGACCGAGGGCACCCCGGGCGGGATAGTGAGAGTGGCAGCCTACGCCAAGAGGCAAAGCATGGTGGCCGCAAACCAGTGGGTGCACAACCTCGAACTCGGCACAGGCCGACCCGTCGGCGCAGACAACGGCACACAGGTGTTGTGGCCATTCACATTTGAGGTAGACGAGAACAATGCCCGATAACCCGACATATCGGTGCAGGTGCGGCCACGCGATCATCTACGAAACCGATTCCGCCAAACCATCATTCAATCAGCCCCTCTGCACCAACAGCGAATGCGAGTACAGCGCAGACACCGGCGGGGCCGCCTGGTTTCTCCGAATCAGTGGCCAGGTATGACCCAGGGCCCACGGACGACCAGGGTGGAACTCCGGGCTTCAGGCATGGGCCTTGCAGGCCCAATTGACTGAATTCGCCAGGATGGTCGAGGTCAGCGACAACAGGCCATAGGCGGGCCGATAGGTGGGCGCACCCTGAATGTAGGCGCGCATGTATTGCGCTGCCGTCACGGCGAAGTCCTCCCAGACTGGGTTGCCGCTCTGGCGGCCCAGGCGTTCCATGTCATCGGCGTAGGTGCCCAACACCGGCAGGACAGCGTCCACGACCGCTGTGTATTCCGGAGTTCGCTCGCTGGCCCGGACGTTGGGATCAAGGTCGTTCCACGCCTTCATACGTGAATCCTGTTCGAAACGATCAATCATGGCCCTCCAGTCTTCACAGCTGGCGTCGCCCTGGTTCATGAACGGCTCGGTGGCCGGTTGTGCCTCACCTTGTAGCGCCTGAACATCCGATGGCGGCGCCGCGGCCGCAATCAGCGGAGCGAGCTGCTGCGCCGCGCGGAAGTAGATAGCATCGCATACACGATTGAGCACGGTGAAGAGTTGGTTTGAGGTGGCAACACTGTCGCGATCGGTTGCCGAATACGTTGGGACAGCGTCGATCCACGCCTGCGTGTAGGCGATGTACTGGCCATAGAGTTCGCGCATGACCCGATGCGGGGTCTGCTTGGCCAGGCTCTCCACCTTCGGGACCGCACTCCCCAACGACGCGCTCTTTTTCTCAAACGCATTGCGCTGATCGGCATTCCACTGTGCCGCCGGCACCGAATAGTCCTGCTCATTCCACTTGACGGCATCAGAAACCGCCTCCATGTCATGGGAAATCGTTCGCCACGCTTCGCAGGTGGAGTCGTCGGTGATGATGCCGGCCGGCCCGGCGTCGTCGGCACTGGCGAATCCAGAGCCGCCCGGCCCGGGCGCACCCGATGAACCGGCACTGCCATCAGCTCGGGTGACGTACAACGTGGCCACGATCGCCAGGGCGACGATGGCGACCAGGGCCACGCCACCGAGGATCCATTTCGTCTTGTCAGGCTTGTTCGGCGGTTGCGCTCCCCATGGCGGCACTCCGCCCGGCTGACCCGGATACCCCACACCGTACGGCGGCGGCACCGAATGCCCAGGCGGGCCACCCCACCCCTGCGGCCGCGGTGGCATGTTGCCGGGTGACCCCGGCCCAGGGGGCACGCTCATCGACACACACCTCTCACACATCGACGCCACCACCATCACCACCACGAATGGAGGCAGCGCGTCCAGTCAGATCCGGAAGCTTGAGTCATTATCAACGCCGCCAACCACCATCACGGGCACCAACTCGGTGTACGGGAGGGCCCGACAACCACTACGACCTCCAGCGGCTCAACTTTTGGTAGCAGTCATGCGTGGGAGGTCGGAGATCGCGCTCACCGCGAGCGACGCCCGCAAGAACCTCCTTTCCCTGGCCGAGCAGGTCAACGATGACGGCGCTCCGGTAGAGATCACCTCGAAGCACGGGCGGGGCGCACCCTCAGCCGGTTGTTCCGCAACGCCTCGGCTAGAGGCGATTTCGAGTCCGTCGCTATTCCACGGCCGCTCTGGCGTGTCAGCCCGTAGACCAACCGTCAGTGATAGGAATGCACCATGATTGAAGCCGACGGAACGGCAAACGGCCCGGCTCAACGACGTGTTGAGTACCTTTGCGTCAACAGCGCTGGGGATGTGTCGATCCTTGTCACCACCGATGGCAACTACAGAAACTTCCGGATGTACGTGGGGAGCCCAGGAACTCCGATGCGCGAGGTGAAGGTGTTCGATGCGGAGCGAATGCGTGACGGCGGAACGACCTGGATCTTCACTGCGGAAGGAACTTTCTTCGCACCCTCACCGCACCGGAAGCCGTCGTGGGGGCCCGGATCGGACGCCTCCTGTGTTTGGCCAACGGCAGACTTAATGGGGGACGAATGGGGGTTACCAACCCCCGACGCGTTCCGCCCGGCTCTGCCGTTAGCCAAACAGGAGTCCTTCAAATTGGTTGAGCCCGCCACGTATGCCGATGTGGGATCCGCCAGCGACGACCGAGTCCTCATTGAACGCGCACAAGCGGCCCTCGCGCGCAGGTAAGACGGACTGCAATTTCACCCCCAAGAGGCTGGCGCAGAAATTCGCAGCTCCAGCGCCGACACCGTCCCCGCGTCCGGCCTCGTTGCGGTTGCAGGTCAGGTAGTGACTCCTACTCAGAGTCTGTTATTGCGTCGATCTCTGTTCTCTGCCGCGGCGCTGTTGGCCTCTGCAACCACCACAGTGCATGCCATGGGCGACTGCCGTCGCCGACGAGCATCACCACCACGGCCAGCAGGACCGGCATGGCTATGAACCTGCCTAAGGCCGTCGACAGGTTGTAGGCGCTGTGCGCAATTGCTGTGCCAATCGAATAGGCCGCTACCAGCGATGTGAAGGGCATGCCGCGGCTCAAGGCCTGTCGGCCGACCGCGACCGCGGCGACGAGGCCGCCGCCCGACCAGATCACCACCCATCCCAGCCACCACCAGACCGAATGGTGATCGGCGTAGTACAGGTGCAACACAAAACGGCAGAGCACGTTTATCGCCACCACGACAGCTACTGTGCGCCAGCGCGAGGACAGGAAGAGCGCCAGGGCGAAACCGGTGAACGCGAGCTCCTCTTGGAAACCAGACACGACATCAACGGCCGTTCCCACACCAGAAGGCAACGCGCTGCCGGTAATCCGCTGGCACCACGGTTCAACACTTGCGACGAGGCGATACGAGGTGCCGGCGAAGTTGCAGCCGAACAGGAGCACGGCGGCGAGGAGCGCCACGGACGACCTTGACGGAACACGGGAAACCTGTTCATTCTCCTGCTTCTCACGCACATGCAGGAGCGCGGCGAGTACCAATCCCGCGATCACCGCGACCAGTACCCGGTCAACCACATCGAATCCGCCTGAGGCAATAGCATTAGGAGCGTCAACACAGTCGGGCCGCCGAACCCAGTTGATCACTCCGGCCACCAAAGCTGGGCCGAACACCGCGAAAAGGCCGCCCGTGTATGCGAGGACCTTCACGCCATCGCCGCCTGCCTCGCGGCGCATTCGGTGTACCGCCCACCAGGTGGCCGCGAACGCGCCGAACTGGGCGGCTACCACCACCCATGCAAGCACCGGTCCGCCGCCGAGCTGCACAAGTAGCGCGGCCTGTACAACAAGGACACCCAGTGCAGTCGCCATCAACACCGTGCTGCAATCCCACCCCGACCGACGAAACGATCCACGAACGCTCGCGACCCACATCCCGCCCTACCCCGTCTCCAAGTCTTTTGCCAGCAAAGCTTAGCCAGGGGCAGCGACAAGCAGGATGCTCTGTGGAAGCACTCTTTTCACACAGGCGTCAAAGTGAGCTAAGGGGCCGCCCGGGCCCGACTCCGATCTGATCGGCCAGGGTCCCCAACGGAACTGCGGGGGCGTCGGCCATCCATACCTGTGTGCGGCCCTTGGCGAGCTGTTCGACGCTGGGGTGCACACGCCATTCTTGCTGCCGGATCATCACGGCGTGGGCGAGGATCTGGGCGTGGAAACGGGTGGGCAGGGCAAGCACCGTGACGATGACAGATCGCCGGCGGATCTCGGCCAGCGCTCGCTGGTTGGCTTTGGTCACGATCACCTGCCGCCACGGTTTGTTGTTGACTTCGGCGATGACCACAGCGTGCTCGTTGAGCCAGCCGCTTTCTCGCCAGGCGGGCAGGATGTAGGTGTCATCGTCGAGATTCGCCAGGACCAGCTGTGCGCGTTCGAATGCTCCTTCGTTGATGCTTTCGACGCTGTCGGGACCGCGCTGTAGTTGCGTGATGCGCGCCGCCGGGGCTGCTGTGTGGCGGCTGTTGGGGGCATCGTCACTGCCGATCCATCGGTGCACGGTAGTAGTTGTGACGCCGGCATATTCGGCGACCGCGTCGACGTCGATACCACCTGCAGCGTTGGTGCCGTAGCAGTCGGAAAGCATCGTGTTGAACCGCTTACGAGTCCACCGCGGCCCTGGCACCGGCTCTATCGGCGGTTGGTTGGTCATCTCCAATCACCGATCCAGAACTCGCTGATCGTCGCGAATTCCCAGGGTTCGCCCAGATACCACCGATTCATGATGTCAGTGAGGTAGGCGAGGAAGCCTCTGTCTCCACCTTCCTCGTAGGCGCGGAGCAGGGCTTCGATCTCAGCGGCAGGGACTGGGTCACTGCTGACGTCGCGGTCGCGTTCCCAGGCGTAGTTTTCCGGGCCCTGATAGCCGCTGATGTGAATTCTGGTTCTGGCGCCGCCGGCAAGTGCTTTGCGGCCGCGATCGCTGTTGCGGAAGATCGCTGTGGCGGCGCGGCGGCCGGCTTTGGTGCTCGCGGCTTGGCGTGCCGCTGTTTTGATCGCCTTGAGGTGATCTGGGGAGGGCTGTTGGCTCCCGTTGGCCCACCGGCGGACTGTGGCAGCCGAAACGTTGAGCGCTTCGGCTGCTGCTTTCGCGTTGACTTTCGATCCTCGGGGGCCGTAGCCGTAGACGGCTTGAAGCATGCCCATGACGTTGGTCAGTTCCCCGACATCGGCGTCGCGGCGCCCGGTGATCCCGCGGTAGATGACGCTGCGCAGGCTGACGACTTCTTGCCTCATCGCTTTGCGGACAGCGGTTTTCGAAACACGCAGCGCTTTGGACGCGGCGTCGATGTTGACGTCTCGGTTGGCTGGGGAGCCGTAGTCGACGAGGTGGCTGCTGTTGATCTTGCGTGGCCGGCGAGGTGCCATTACTGGCCTCCGTTGGTCAGGGTCGGGAGCAGTTCGCGCCACCGGTCAGGCGGGGTCAGGTGCTTTTTGCCGCGGTAGGTGTTGCCGTCGAGGAACTCGAGCTGGTCGGCCAGTAGGGCTGATCCTTCGTGCTTGTACTTGCCGAACGAGCGGCCCCACGTCGCGGGTCCGCCTGGCCACGCTGTCTCGGGGTTGGGGTCATTGGAGACGTACAGCACGGAGTCATGGTCAACGGCCACTGGCCAGCGCTTGGCCTTTTGGCCGATGTCGTTGATGCGGTAGGCGATGACCGCGCCGGCTTTGCCGACACCCATATACCACCGAGCCGGGAAGAAGCCCTGCTTGTCTTTCATGTACGTGGCAGATTGCATCGCCCCGAATCCCCTGTTGCGAACGTTCTTCGACTGGTTGCGGGCGGCCTGGGCGTCGGGATCGTCGATGTCGAGGACAACACTGGCATGGGAGAACCGCTCGACCCACAAACGGAGCACTCGACTGTGGTGCGGCCACACGATGGCTTCCTGGATGTCGGCGTCATACCCGAGTTGGAAAGCCATTTTGAGGCGGTCAGTGGTCACCCACTTGGGCCCGGTGAAGTAGTGCCCGCCGGGGTTGAGCAGATGAGGCATGAACCTGTTCGCGTTCTCCGGGATATTCACCAACCAAAAGCCCGGCAAGCGCGGATCGAATTTGGTCCCGCCTGGGTAGTGCACCGGGTCGCCGATCGGCATCTCCACCGAACCCAGGGCCGCGAAATACGAACCGCTGCGATCGTAGGCGTGCACATACAGGCACTGCTGTTCTTCGGCGGTCGGCACCCGGCACCACACCGTATAGTCACGTTCCACGTCGCCCAGCCCGTAGGGCAATTCGGTGGTCGAGGGCGCTAGAACGATGTTCTTCCAGTCCTGGACGGTCCAGCCCTTGTCGTCCTTCGACGGTCGCGGGCGGGCTTGCTCCAGAATGTCCAGCCCGGTCACGCGGTCGCTGACTTTGTACGGGAAACCCAGCGCGTCAGCGAAAAGTTGCAGGCGCCGAGCTACCTGCGCCGGGGTTGGCCGTCCCCTTAGGATCGGCATGCCTTTTCTCGCGTCGAGGTCCTCTCCGGGATCGTCGTCGTCGATCGGCTCATCATCGACAGTCAGCGCCGTGTCCAAACCGGCGATCAGCACGACGTGCACGGCAGTTTTGTCCGAGTCGTCGCGGAACACCCGCGTCCAAGCCCCCAGTCGGGCAACGGCATTGTCGTCTTTTTTGCCGCCGAGACGCCAGCCGTCAGCCACGGCATCGGTGACGAACGGGATGTTCTCGGTCATTTCGTGCAGCAGATTGACCCGGTTTGTCGGCCGCGCTTCGGCCAGCTCTGTCACATCGATGCCGAAGTGTCTGCAGGCGGCTTCGGTCACCCAGATCTGGCCTGCCTCAGCGTAATCCTGCGACAAGGGGTAGCCGATGTTGTAGGTGTAGGCCAGGTTGGCGACGTGACCGACGTGGGTCAGTTCGCCCAGGTTTGAGGTGGCGATGCAGGTGCCTTCGGGCAGCCACAGCCCGTCGGTGTGCAGGACCGCGGCGGCCGGAGCGCTGCGTTTGGCCGCCGGGGCCGCGCTCTTGCGTCGTGCGGCGGTTCCGCCTGTCTTCGTCGGCGCGGGTGTGGTCGCTTCGGCCGGCGTGGCTGCGGCGGTGGTATCGGTGGCCGTCTCGGCCGGCTCCGCGCTCTCTTTGGTGCCGGTCTGTTCATCGTGGGACGAGTCTTCGTCGCCGCCGTGGGTGGTGGTGTCGGTGCGGGCTGCCGGGGCGGCGAGCTCGTCGTGGGCGGAAGGTACATCCAAGGCGGCCGTGAGGATGTCAGCGACCTGGCTGGGCGTTTCGGCCAGCACGAGCGCGAGGACCGTGTCATCGGCCAGCTCGACGCGGCGCGTGATTTCAACCCGTCCGAGTCGGGTGTGCTTGTCGGACAGGTCAACCGGATTCTTGGTCTCGTCTTCGATGCCCAGTGCATAGATCGATGAGGGGCCGTGCACGTACAGCGGCATCACTCGGTACTCCCGGGAGATTCGCATTGCCACCCGCCGTCCGCGGAATCGGATGTGGGTAGCGATGGCCGCGGCGTGGGCCGGCTGATAGTGGTGGCGCCAGTCGTCGTGGGTCCATCTGTCCGGATCGCCCATCGCCGTGGTGTAGTCCCGGGCAACCTCTTCGACGAGAGCGCACAGCGCGGGGTCGCCGGCGAAGGCTGCGAGCGCATCGTCACGCAGCCGCTCCGTCCAGGTGTCCAGGAGCCGGGCCTGGTAGGGCCACACGACCGCGGCGTCGATATCGAGGCGGTCCACACTCAGGTTGGCGCCGCCGTAGCTGACGTCTTTGGCCAGGTTGTCCAGGTCCTCGGTGTTCACCCACGCCCGCGTCGCCTGTCCTGCCTGAATCTCGGGGTGGGGGGAGGGAAGCCACTGTGGTTGGTCGATCTGTTCGGCGGCCGGCAGCAACACCCGCCACATGCCGAACGGGCGCTTGTCGGCGGCCGCGGCGTCGGCGGCCTGTTGCCCTCGTAGCCGCTGCGGACGGCCGTACCCGAGGCTGATC
The DNA here is from genome assembly GCF_002101965.1 of Mycolicibacterium wolinskyi. Taxonomy (GTDB): domain Bacteria; phylum Actinomycetota; class Actinomycetes; order Mycobacteriales; family Mycobacteriaceae; genus Mycobacterium; species Mycobacterium wolinskyi. The sequence continues at coordinate 331,814 of NZ_LQQA01000005.1, read as the reverse complement.
ATGCCGGCTGAGGCCAGGTGTGGATATTTCTGCTCCAGCAGCGCAAGGTCGACAGCTTGATCGAGCTGCTGCTGTTGGACGATCGTCGGTGCGCCGGCCCATGCAGGCTGGATCCGCAACTCGGCGGTGACCCCGGAGAGAAGTTCGCCGCATTCAGTCAATACCGCCGCAGGCTTCTTATCCCCCGACTTGTCACTCTTGGTGGGACGGGCGATGCGCGCGGCCCGGATGTCGTCGAGCAGCACCGCTCCGGAGCCGTGCGGGCTGCTGGCAGGCAGCACTCCCAGCGCAGCGTGCCAGGCGGTCAAGCGACGGCCGAGTTCAACTTGATCGTCGATGATGGTGCCGCCGCCCAGCCAAGGGCTGGCTTCCACCACCACTTCCACGATGACGTGTTGCGGGCGGGCTTCGGGGTGGGCGACGCTGCCGGTGAGAACGAAGCGTCCCTCGGGGGCGCCTTTGAGTTCCCAGCCGCGACTAATCAGCGGGGCCAGGGTCGGGCCAACCTGCGCCGCAACGTCCTCGGCCGATGATCCGTCGCTGGCGCCGACGAGCAGCCGGCCGCCATCGCCGACAAACCATAGCCGCGCCGGTGCCATGTCGCCGGCGGCGTTGGGCGGGAAGGGTCGCAGCAGGCCCTTGCCCGCGACGTAGGTGATCAGTGTTTCCAGCTTGTCCAGGGATGTGACCGGGCCGGTGAGCCGAGTTCCGTTGGGCGTGAACGTTCCTGCCCCATTGAGAATCACGACATGACGATCGAGTGACACGGAGGCCTTCGCGGTCATGACAGCCCGCCCGAACGCGTTCCTTCTGCGCTGCGGTCTCGGTATGCGCGGACTTTCTGTCCCACGCCTTGACCTGAGATTCCAAGTACTGCGCCGATCTCGGCGTACGTGGCTCCAGCTGCGGCCGCAGCGGAGGCCGCAGGACCCTCGTCGAGGCCGACTGCTCGCAACAATGCCGCCCGGGTCAGCTGAATCTCCACAGTTTCAGCCGCTGTGCCGCGCTCAACCGCCTTGAGCAGCCTGGCGCGTTGGGTCGGTGTGTATTTGCGCTGGGCGACTCGTTTCAGCCACACATCGATCGCGGCGTCCAGTGAGGAGTTGGCCATCTTTGTGGCGAACGATTCGGCGCCCAGTTCTGCGGCGGATTGGATCCGGGATGCAGCGGGGTCGATGGCCGTCATGCCGTCACCTCGAATGCCTTTCGCACACCAGGACTCTATCTCCTGGCGCCCACCGAAACAAGTATTACTTTCCGAATTGTGAAAGTAATACTTTCTGTCACTAGCAAGTGTTGCTTTCACCGGCGGGCTCCGCGGTGGCGTTCATCTGCATGATGATGTCCTCGGGTACGAATCGTCCGCCGGCCGCTGCACGGGCCCGGTTTCGGCGCAGGCATTCAGCCAACGGAGTGTTGAGGGTAACGATCTCGTGGCGCACGCCGTGCCGGTCGGCCAGCGTGGCCCATCGGTCGCGATGTGGCGCTTCGAGGTGGGTCGCATCGACCGCCACCGATAGAGCCGCGCCCAGCGCGCGGTCTACACGCAAGAATTCGATGTCGGACACCACGGCTTCTTGCTCGTCCGACAGGCCGCGGTACGCGCCGAACAGTTCGAACCGAATGCCATCACGATTCACCACTACCCGATGCTGCGGGTCTTGGGCGCACCACGCCGCTGCCCACGTCGACTTGCCGGCCCCAGGCAGGCCCTGCAAGGTATTCAGTACCTGGTCGCGCACGACCTGCCCTCTCTCAATCTGTCCGCGGTCCGCCTGTGCCTTGTCGGCGCGCTCGAAGTTAACGACGCCCGCCGACATTCGACCGTCGCCAATCGGCCTAGCCGACTGCATATCGGGGCCAAATCCTGTTGAGTCCACTGAGGGCTCCGGGGATCGCAGCCCCTTGGTCATGTGATGGTCAGGCACTCGTCGCATTCCCAGCCGTGCTCTTGTTTGGTGCAGGTGCGCCGCTGTTCGCACATCCAACAGGTTTGGTTCTGCTTGCGTTCAGGCTCTTGCTTGGCCCGAACACGCGGCGGCGGGATCGCTTCCGGTGCTGTCTCGATGTTGGGTTTATGCATCGCGTAACCGCGCATGGTTTCGCGGTCGCGGGCGGCCTGCTGTTCGGCGGTCAGGCCCGGGCCCTCTCCCGCCAGCAGGTAGTCGCCGAATGCCACCACGCATTCTTGACAGGGCCTACCCTGCTGGTGAACAGGGTTCGAGCAGCCGGGAAGAACGCAAGTCGGCTGAGCGTCGGTGCTGGTCATCGTCTTCTCCATTGGTGTTTAGCTGGCCATCGCCCGGGCTGCGGCGCGTTCACGCATCGCCCAGAGGTCGCGCTGGCGGCAGGTCATGATCGTTCCGTCACAGGGTTCACCGTGTTCGGCGCATTCGCCAGCAACGATGCGGCGGCGCCACCGCAGTGCCCATTTGAGGCAGTTGGAACAGCTTGCGTGGGTGCATCCGGGCAGCCGCGGGTTCTTCCTGGCGTTGTACGACCACCCCATGCTGTCCGCGCTCTCCAGAAGGTCGCCGTAGAGGCGTAGGCCGAGCGTTTTGATGCCGAAGCCGTGAAGTGGCACCTCTGGGTCGCGGTCGCGGACAGCTTCGAGGATGTCGCGGATCTCAGAAGTGTGCTGGCGACGGCATACCGAGCCGACGCCGACCAGCGGGTAGTTACCCAGGTCCACGCCGGCCTCGCCGTACATGTCCCAGCACTGTAGGTAGCTGTCTGGGCTTTGGCCGCCTTGCAGTACCGGCATGAACGGGCTCTCCGGATGCCATTGGTCGTCACTGTCGTGCCAAAGCTGCTCCAGTCGAACGAAGTTCGCAACGGTCTGGCGCTGATGTTCGAGCACCGTGAGGCCGGTTCGGGCCAGCATCGACTCTTCACACATCAGGTCCATCGGCGCGGCCCAGTCGAGCTGGCCGATCTCACGGTCATAGCGCTTCACCGCGGCCACGTACTCCTCGGCAGTGGTGCGCCAGCCGCCGTACAGCGAAAGCTCACTGAACCCGCCGCTGTCGAGAGCCCACGCCATCTGGGCTTTCGGCAGCGTCTTGCGTCGCGCCAGCCTGCGGTGCGAAACGAACAAGGGCACACCCGCATGGCCAAGCCAACTTTCAAGGTGCGTGCCGAGATAAAACACAGGTGCCGTTGGCATCGAGATCATCCCCTTGAGGGATCCGTGAGCCCGCCGGTCTGGCTTGCTCTTCGCCGACGACCTTACCTCCCATGACCGACAAAACGCCAATCCGGCAGCGTGCCACGGCAATAACCGCGCCTGGCGGGGCGCAGCACGTGAAAGGTCCCCCGGGCGTTCCTGCCCGGGGGACCTTTCAACTGGACCGCTGCCGCGGTAGCGCGCTGTGGCTTTACGCCGCCTCGATGTGCGGCATCACAGCGATGCGCGCCAGCACAGCATCGGTGGAGGTCTTGATGGCCTTGACTTCCCGGTGGTGCATACCCGTGCTGCGACCTGATTCGTCGTCGTCATACATCCGCTGCAGGAGGTCGCCGAGTTGCTTGGGTGTCAGTTCGGCGATCTTGGGGGTCTTGATCAGTTCGGCGCGAACAATGGTGGCGATCTCCTTCCACCACAGTTCTCGTTCGGCCGGCGCGCTGGGGCCGATCACCGACACGTCGAGCTGCCTGGGGGCCACTGACAGCGCCTGGCCGCCCAGCTGGTCATCAGTCTCAGTAATCCGCGGCTCAGCAAGCGACAGCCACCCCAACGACGAAACGATCATCGACAAGTCGACACCGACTGGCCAGCGCCACGCGACGTCAGGATGCTGGCCGAAGATGAGCATCAAGTCGCGCAACGAATAGAACGAGATCGTGAACGCGCACGCGGCAACCCCTACGGCGCCGATCATCACCAGTATCAACACGAACAGATCGATCTTCCGGTATTTGCGCCGGCGGGTGGAGATCAGCAGAACTGTCAGGTGGGTCGCTCCGAGCATGATCATCGGCGAGACGATGGCTGCGATGGCCGCGCCGACCTTGACGTTGAGCGGAGCGGTCATCCATGCGTGCAGCACGTTCCCACTGACCGAGGCTGTCAGCGCGAACAGCAGCCAGGCCAGGCAGAACAGGCGGGCGATTGCCCGAGCTTTCTCTTCGGGTGTCCGTTCTGGGCGGTTGGCCGGGCGCTTGAAAAGCTTTGTCCACCAACGAGCATCAGCCGGTGTATGCGCGCTCGATGGCGGCGCGGCCGGCGGATACTGGATGGGAGTCGGCGTTGCGACCGTGGCTGAGGGGTTGGACGCCTGTGGCGGCGCAGTCGTGGCCGTGGGCTGCACCGGGATGTTGCCGTTGCGGGTGGGGGCGTCTTCGAGGAGGAGGGTCATGTCGAGCTGCTTCCCTTCACGTGGAGGTTGGAGCGACATCGGCGCCGAGTGGCCCGAATAAGTTTGGCGCACAGGAGGATGCGTGCGGTTCGGGCGGCGATGGCCCGGAGCGTAGCAGTTGGTGTCGGTCCAGTCGATGGTTCAGTCGCGGCAGTGATACCTACCGGCGTCGACCCGTGGCCGCCCGTTGCGTCCTGCGGCCAGCGCCCGCGCCGACGGTGGAGTCGTAAGTAGGCATACCGCAATCTTCATCAACAACACTAGCGTTTGTCAAGAGTAACTATTGCCTTACGCCAGTTTGGTCTATAGCTTCGGTGATGTTGGCCTTTCAACGAGAAGGAGTTCACCCATGCCCGACAGCCCGGTTGCGGCAACACACTGCCTTCGGCCACTACCATTGCGCTTGTCAATAGTTACCGCCCTCGCACCACCAATGAGGCAACCAGAACGTGGAACGGCACCGATGACCTGGACAACCCATCTGACCTACTCCGCGCCAGGCCTCACGCCGGCAGACACCACGGCCCTGCGCGACGCACTGAGCGCAGCGGATCTCGCCTACGACCAGACCTCCGGCCGCCTACAAGTCACTCTCGAGGTTGACGCCGACACCCTGCAAGGTGCCGCAACCAAGGCCCTCGACACCGCCGCCACTGCGACCGGACTACTCAAGCCGAACCGCCTTTACCTGCTGCCCACCACAGACGCCGCCACCGAGACCTCCCACCCTGCGCCCATGGATCTCGACCTCATCGGTATCACTGAGATCGCCGACGAACTCAACGTGTCGCGACAACGCGCCGGCCAGCTCGCCGACGACCATCCCGACTTCCCTCAGCCTGTCTACAACCCGAGCTCGGGCAGGCGACGGCTCTACACCCGCAGCTCAGTCAGAGCGTTCAAGCAACGCTGGATTGCCACGCGAAACCCCCGCGGCGGGCCCCGCCGCCAGCCCTCCTAAACGAGCGCATCCCAGAAAGAGACCACCATGGCCAGACTGATGAGCGTGGCGCTGACCACCGAAGCCGTGCGCCGCCGGCAGAAAACCGTCACACGTCGCGTCGGCTGGCAGATGTTGCGCCCGGGCGACCAGCTCACCTTGTGCCCGAAGGTCCGCGGCCGCCGGCGCGGGGAGCCGCTCGACCGGATCGTCACCGTCGACGTCGTCTCGGTGCGACGCGAACCACTGAGCGCAATCACCACAAGCGATGTCACCGCAGAAGGCTTCCCGGAGATGACGCCGGCCGATTTCATCGACTTCTTCTGCTCCACCCATCACAGCGTCAGCAGCGACTCCGAAATCACGCGCATCCAGTGGACCTATCCACGGCTATGCCGACAATGCGGCTGCACCGAGTACTCCGCATGCGTCGACCCCCTGTTCGGTCCGTGCGCCTGGCGGCGCACCTACGCCGACAACACCGGCATCTGCACCTCATGCCCCGACACCGCACCGTAAGGCGTGGCCACAACACTCAAGCTGAGTTCTGACTGTCACGGATGGGCGCTTACCGCCAACTACAGCCTGACCAACGCCGACGACGGCTCCGTGATGTTGCGATCCGAAACCGATCCCGCCACACGCTATTTCATACGCCGACGCGGTCCTGAACGCCTTGAGCTCACCCAGGCCGACGAGGAGGAACACGCCGCCGAGCGCCCACTGTTGTTCGTCGCCGACATCGTGGTTCTCGAGCGCTACCTTCTGGGCCTGGTCGCCGACGACATCCGTGAAGACCTCGGGCTGCCATTTCTCGCCCTGCCTTGGGCCGCCGACGCACTCGCCCCGGGCTTCGAACTCGGCGCCATGACGCGCGGGTACCGCACACTCAGCCGCACCGACCACGGCCCGGTCGCCGCAGCGCCCGACCCCACCCTGAGCCTTGTCGCACTGGTCCCGCTGTCGCACCTGCTGCTGTGGCCAGTCCACGATCTCAAGGCCTCATTTCTCAGCGAGAGTGGCGCACCCCTGTTGCACCCCGGCGGCTATGCGCCACCGCCGCTGGGGCGCTGACGTGGTGTGCGCCGCGCGGATGTTCCGCGAACACAGCCGTCCATAAAGAACGTCCGCTCGCATACCGCGCCTCCTTGAAATACCGTGTGCCACAGCGCTTTGCACCGTGTCTGACCTGCGCGCCAACGGTGCGCCACCACCGACTGTCCCGCGCGCCGACTGTGACACTTGCGCGCCGGCCGTGTTCCTGACCGACGGGCTACGGGGTTAATTGCAGAGTGACAGACCCATTTCCAAGACGGGACCGATATCCAGTTTGGTTCCCGGGATCTCAGGGTTGTCTTTCCAGATCGCTTCGATGGCTTCGAATTGTCTTGTGCTCTTGGCGGTTCCATTGATGGCGTACATCGTGCGGTTGGTGACGAATGTGACTGATTGCTGGTTTCCTCCCACCCCGTACGGGGCGCACATGAGCGTGCCGTCGGACACGGTGAACGGCCACGGCCCGTCGGTCCAGGTGTCCTCCGAGATGTAGCCGGCGGGCCGGTTCGGGCCAGGGGCCTCGGCTGGTGGGGCGGCCGGCTGCGGCGCTGTGGTCGCGGGAGCTGGTGCCGTTGTTGTCGGCACGGATGTGGTGGTGGGGTCTGGTGAGGCTGTTTGATGGGGCTCTTCGTCTGTGGAGAGGACTGCGTTGGCGATGTTGCCGATGATGAGGAACGCGGCGAACGCCGCTACGGCGATCAGTATCCACTTCTTGTAGTTGCGGCGCGGTGTTGCGTTGGCCATCGGATCGGTTCCTCCCCACAGTTGGTGAGGAGATTTAACCGTGTTCCTGACGCCTGGCGGCCGAGTTTCCTCAGAGTTCGTGCGGTTCGACGAGGTTCGTTCCGTCGTGAGCTCGCGTGTGCACGCCGCCGTCGAGGGCGTCGATGGCACGGATCGCGAAAGCGGGAGTCATCGCTGCGGCGACTTGTTCCCTAGTCATCCAAAGGACTTCGCGCGATTCCGCTGTGGGGCGTATCCGTCCGCAGTGCGGCTTGCATCTGAACACCAAGGCGACGATGCCGGCCGCCAAGTTCTTGTAGACGCCCGTGAGCTGTTGAACCTCAACGTGCAGTCCAGTCTCTTCGAGCACCTCGCGGCGTACGCCATCTTCGAACGACTCGTCCAGTTCCAGGACCCCGCCTGGAGGTTCCCACCGGCCGTTGTCGTGACGGCGGATCACCAGGACACGGCCCTGATCATCGACGACTATCCCAGCGACGCTGACCGAATGTTTTGGGGGGTTCTCCATGGTCAGCCCTCCGCTCGGTATTGGGGTTGTGCGGGTTTCATTTGCGGTGATGGTCAAGGGGTATCTCCTTGGTGTGCTGCTGCCCGATGTGGCTGCTTTTCCTTTGAAAGTGGCAGGCGATCCGGATCCGTTCGTCGCGGCCGCCGTGAGCGGCCCTGAGCCCCCGGCCTTCGGGAGAGTTCCTCCCCCAGGAGCTTGGTGAGGGTGGCATTGGGCAGCAGATACGCTCGTTCGGTCGTGCTGAATGCGTCGACGATCGCGTATTGCGAATCAGGCTTACCCGCGCGCAGCTCCTCAGGAGGCCCCGCCACGGCGGCTCCTTCGGCCACCAACTTGTCCAGTGCGTCCTCCATGGCCCTCGATGGGCACTGCCACCGCGTTACCCGAACGCGATCCCAAGCCCGATCCGCCGGCGCCCCACGTTTATTCGACCCGGTGACGAGATTTTCTGCGGCCGCATCGATGTCACCCACCGTGTAGCACGACCGCACGCCTGAAACGGACATTCGAGCGGCTGCTGCTAGCTGCTCCAAGGTGTACGTATGTCCTGGCGGAGGGATTTCCCGCGCATAGGCGACGAGCCGGTAGATGAGATTCTGCAACCAATTGATCTGTCGAGAAGCCCGGTCTAACGCAAGGAGGACAGGGTCCCCATCCCAAGCCTCGCCCTGTTCATCGTCATCGTCGAACAAGAGAAGCCATTCCAGATAATCCGCCCGCTCTTGATCCGCCTCGGCGATCAGCGCTTCACCCAATTCCTGCTTGCCGAGCTCGTGGTCATCTACCGGAACAGCCAGATCAGCCACCCGTGCGCAGAGTTCCCGCCTATCCATATTTGCGATCATCGCAAATATGCGGTGAACGCACAAGGGTTGCGCGGCGCTGTTGCCACGATCCGGACGCTCGGCAAGTTCGGTCCCGGCCGCCGTTCCACTTTCGCTTCGTGTGGGCTTCCGGTGTTGTGTGAGCTGAATTAGGCGGTGTCCCGCTCGCGGCATTCAGCGATGTGGCCGTATATACATCACGCTCGGCGGGGGGCGATCTCCCTGCAACCTGCGTTGAGCAACGGTCGGATCGAGGTACTGACCGTACTTCGACGATGCGGTGTCGACGAGTTCATCGAGCGACCGCACCGCCAGTGCTATTGCGGGATCCCCTGGCCGTTCATGGGTGTGTAGCCGCGCAGTGCCGGCTTCTGGAATGTATTGCGCCAGTGCGCCAAATGTCTGGCCGGTGCCCGGAATTGACAGTTGGAGGTGGTTGGTCGGATCGGCGCCCTCGGCCAATGACCACTCCAGAGACGTCTGCCCTTCCGGGGTTTGGACAATCGTGCCGTTGATGTCGTCGGGCATGATGAAGGCTGCGTCGGACGCGAATCGGAAGGGCTTGTCGCTGCTTCCGCTCACTCGAATAAGGTATCCGCCAACGGTATCGACCTCCCCTGAACTGACCAGGTCAATCATGGCGATGACAAATCGTCTCTCGACGTCGAGATCGGCTGGCGCAGAACTGTCTTGGAAGACTTCGCTGAACGCTTTAAAAGCTTGAGGGTCGCCGATCCACCCGGTCCGGATTGCGGTTCGATCTTCCCGCTCTCCCCGACGGATCACGATTATCCGCGGATTGGGCTTGCGCACAACGACCAGGAAGCTCTTCGAAAGACCTGCCGTTCGGTTCATTTCCTCAGAAAGGGCGAGTAACGCGTCTTCGATCTCATCAGCTGATCGGCCACGAAGCTCGGCAACCCGATTGACTGCGGGTGCGGGAGTGTCGCCTGCGAAGCCTACGACGACGTCGTCGTCAACGATCACGACCTTCTGGCCGGGGTTACTCAGCGTCTGCCTGTTAAGGGTGTTGTTATTCCGGTCGGTGAATTTTGTGTCCGATACGAGTGTCAGTTTCCCGGCATCAGGATCGGTCAGTTTCGCGATCACGAACGTCATTGCTGGTCCTTCCACGCCACGTCGGGCCCGTCCTCTGCAGGTGAGACCGCGCCTTCCTTCGTTCAGACGTGAGACCCTAATCTGCTGCTAGTAGTTGCGTGCCAGGTCTCGGAAACTCGACATGTGGAGGGTGGCCGCGACTGTGCACGTTTTGGTTTGTCCGTGCCGATTTTTCGCCAGGTGAAGGTCAGCTTCGCCCGCTCTGGGGTGGTCTCGATCGTAGGCGTCGGGCCGGTTGATCAGGATCGCAAGATCGCAGTCCTGTTCCAAATTGCCGCTCTCGCGGAGATCTGACAGCTGGGGTGTCTTGTCGACGCGTTGCTCGGGGCCGCGGTTGAGCTGGCTCAGCGCGATAACCGGCACGTCAAGTTCTTTGGCAAGCAGCTTGAGGCTGCGAGAAAACTCGCCCACTTCGGCTTGGCGGGATTCGACCCGCTTGCCCGACGTCATCAGCTGCAAATAGTCCACCACCACCATGCGCAGGTCTGTTTTCTGTTTGAGCCGGCGGGCTTTGGCGCGGATCTCCGTCATGGTCAGGTTCGGCGAGTCGTCGATGTACAACGGAGCCGAACTGATTTCGCCCATGCGCCGCGCCATCTTCGTCCAGTCCTGGTCGCTGAGCCGGCCCGAGCGCATATCGGCGAGTTTGACCCGCGCTTCGGCAGAGAGCAGCCTCATTACGATTTCAGACTTGCTCATCTCCAGGGAGAAAATGATGCTGGCCATCCCGTGTTTGATTGAGCAGGATCGCATAATGTCCAGTGCGAGAGTCGATTTCCCGTGCCCTGGCCTTCCGGCGATGATGACCATCTGCCCGCCGTGTAAGCCGGTGGTGACTTCATCGAGTTCAGCGAATCCGGTCGGAACACCATGAGACAGCCCTGCCCCGGATTGGATCGCGTCGAGCTCGTCCATGGTGGGTTGCAGCAGATCGTCAAGGACTGCTGAGTCCTCCGATGCGCGCCGCTCGGTGACGTTGTAGACCTCGGCCTGCGCTCGGTCGACCACTTCAGCGATGTCTGCGCCGTCGGCGCCGGCGTAGCCATATTGCACGATCCGGGTCCCGGCCTCCACCAGGCGCCGCAACACGGCCTTGTCAGCGACGATGCCTGCGTAGAAGCCAGCATTGGCCGCGGTGGGCACGGTGGAAATCAGGGTATGCAGGTAGGGCGCGCCACCAACTCGACTCAGCAGGCCGCGGCGATCAAGTTCGGCGGCCACGGTGACAGCATCAGCCGGCTCTCCCCTGCCGTACAGGTCCAGGATCGCGTCGTAGACGCTGCGGTGGTTGGGACGGTAGAAGTCGTCTGGGCGCAGTTTGGCCACCACGTCGGCGATCGCGTCCTTGCTCAGCAGCATGCCCCCAAGCACGGACTGTTCGGCGCTGAGATCCTGTGGCGGCTGCCGGTAGTCCGGTGGCGGAGCATCTTTGGCAGATGCACGCCTACGGCGGGCTCCGGCCGGCGCTTCGTCGAGGTCGGTCATGCCGGCATCCCCTCGTCGATGTCGCCCGTCTCGGCGGCGCGTCGTCGCTGAGCGCGTGGTTCAGCTCTGGTCAACGTGGCCAGATCGGCATACCTGCGCCCTCGCGGGGCGCCCAGCTCGTTCACGAGGCCTGTCATGCCGCGTCCTGGTCGGCGTTGGCGGTCCAGCAGGAGTCACACACTGGCACCGGGATCGGAAGGTCCGTGCGCAGCGGGCCCGGGGCGCACTGGCAGCTCACGCAGTGCCCGGTGACCGCGCTGATCGCCAGCTCCACGCCGAGATCCGGTGCGATCGGCGACGACGGGTGCTCCGTGGTGACAGTGGGCTGCTGCTCGTCGAGGACGGTGTCGGCCCAGCGTGCCAACGCAGTGCCCAGCGAGCAGTTCGGGAAGCGCCGCACTGCGGCCCGGGCTGCAGAGATCAGCGCCGTCTTGGGATTGGTGATCGTGCCGAATCGGGCTGCCTCCGCCCGCAAGGCGCGGGCGCGTTGATCGGCGGTGGTGGCTTCGGTGACTTCGGCCAACGACTGCTCGACGGCCTGGTCAGTGCGGGCCCGCTCGGCGGCCGCAGCAGCGGTGTCCCAGGCCTGCTGCAGCGGGCGCAGCCGGGGTCCGGAGCCCGGCTGGTTTTTCGCCAGCCGCCACATGGCCAGGTGCAACGGCGATTTCACGCCGCCAGGCAGCGGCGCGGCCAGAATCGCGACGATCTGCTCGGGAAGCCATCCGCGTGCCAGCTGACGACGGATCAGCCCGCCCAGGCGCCAGCGGGTGCGGGTGCTCAGGTCCTGGTACGCCTCGGGCAGTGCTGCGAACACCTCGCGGACTTCGTCGGGATGGATTTCTACCCCGGTCGGTCGAGAGCCGCTCACGGCCTGCTCGACGGCGCTATGGGGGGTAGGGGGGTAATTGGCCTTTGGCCTATAAGAGGAATGGCGATCTGAAAAGGTGACGGATTCGGGCACGATGACCCTCCCGGTCGCATCGCGCTGGAGTACTTCAACGTCGTGGACGAATCGGCTGTGAATGGCCACCAGAGCCCGATTGCCGCGTCCCTGGGCCGGGGTGTAGGCGATGAGCTCATCGTCGGCCAGCGAGGCCAATGCGCGGCCGATCGTCTTGTCGCAGTATCGGCGCCCGCCGGCCTCCACGATCAGATCCGCCAGCTGGTACAGCCGGACGGCGTCGTCGGTGATCCTGCTGTGTCGGCCCGGCAGCAGGATCAGCACCGCGGCGAGTACCGCTTTACGGGCCCCACGCAGCCGCATACCGGACGCGCAGGCCTGCACCCTCGCCAACACCTTGCGGGCATCGGATTTCAGCACCCGGGGCCGATCCGGCGAAATTCGGCGCCGAGCATCACGGCCTGGTTGAGCCGCTTCGGCCGCCGCGTTGTTGCGTGAAAGGTGCGGGGCGGCGGTGTGATTGTTGGCGACGTCGAGCGCGGGGACTTCACAGTCGCGACACGCCGATGAAACTTCTACATCTGCGCAGTTCGCGAGCTGTTTTTGCGGAACCCAGCTCGAAGATCTTGAACTGTGTCCAGGACAGCATCTATCCTGGGGACTACCTAGCACGGTGTCTCCTCGTTAATACGGGGATCGAGATTCGAAGTTGGCGCTTCGGTCTCAGAGGCAGAGGCCCGGAGTTGGCGCTCCGGGGGGCCGCTTAGAAACCAATTTCCAATCCCCTTCGGGGGCATTGGATTTCATGTCCGGAGTTGGCGCTCCAGAAATCGGTTTTACAACCCGTCAGACCGCTGTGAGCCGTCTGCCTGTTCGATCCCTCTATCCAGTTGTCAAACCCGCCTCAGCGGGCAGCTAGAGCGCGTTCACCACCTCCTGTGCTGGAAGTTGAATTCCCGGCCAGGCCATTGGCCGATGAAATGTGGTTCGGAGAACGACGACTGGACAGAGCGGCGGCATAACGCGTGAATAGTGCGAAACGGCCAGCTCCGCCGCACGTCCCGTGCGGCGAGATGATGTGGAGTCCGGCGCTGATACAGCGCTTTCCAGCGACCTGGGCGCCATACCCAGATGACCGGTACGAGGTCCGGACTCAGTAACAGGCCGTGCTCCCGGGCGGCTCGGCGACACTCCCGGCGTCGACGCCAAATCTGACGAGGAGTGTGCGGCGCCGGCGGGGCGCGCCCCCGCGGTCAATGCGTCGTCGCGGTGCGTAGCGCGTAGGCAGGTGTGCCCGACGCGTTTGCCGCTGCGGGAGTGCAGGCGCGCATTCTGATCAGCGCATTCGGTGACAGCGGCCTGCGCGGCTGCCCAATACTCGATCGCGGCCGCGCTCATCGCGGGCCCTCACCGAGGGCCTCGAAAAGCGACACGCGTTTGCCGACCTGCGGCGATATATAAATTTGTGACGGAGCGCTACCTGGAAAATGTCCCATATGTGCGCTACCGTGAGACTCGCTTGGCATAAGCAAAAAGTCCCTTCGGGGATGCCGGTAGTGGGCGAACCGGGGATCGAGCGGGAACTCGATTCCAAACCGTCCAGACATGGCCCCGCCCCCCTCGGTGGGGCCTTCGTCTATTCGGGGTGGATCAACCACAACCAGCCACGTATTCAGATGTCCTGTGTCGGAGCTGCGCGCCCCGGATGCATCAGATGGCCAGTGGCAGAGCCTCCTTCGCCACTTTCGGCTGATTCAACTTGCGGACCAACCGAGGTTTGCCCGCTGCCATCGACACGACGTCGCCCACAATCTGTCGGAGCGAGGTGTCGTGAAGATCGGCCAGTTCACTGACCCACGCCCACACCGGAGGTGGAAGCCGGGTCAATATTTCTTCGGTATTCCCATCATCGGGAAGCATGTGTAACGGCAGCTGCGGATCGTCGGCGCCGCGGACCAGACCGTCCAGTGTCTGCTGGTTGAGAGCAAGGACGAACTCGTCCATGTCAGCAGCAATTGAGACCAGGTCTGCGATGACCTGAGAAGCCCCGACCTTGTTGTGCGCGTTGGACACCTCGCGGACCCAGGCGGATACCTGAGTGGGCAGAAGCGCCCAGGTAGGGAACCTTTGACCCTTAGATGGCCTACCGCCACTAGAACGACGACGCGGCCGGCGGTCGGCATACCCAATTGTCTCCGTCATAAACGCCAACCTTTCCCCATAACTGTTATGAGAGGCGGGCGACACGCCGGGCCGAACACGATCAGAATTTCCGAGACCCCGGACATATCAATCACCACCACCGGACAAGGCGGCACCCACGACGAACACCAGCGCGGCCCGCGCCGAGTTGGACATGTCAGCGACCCCTATCCGGCACTGCGGCAGCCGGCAGCTGCCAGTAAGGGTCCTCAGGGTGAAGCTTGCGTTCGGTGGCTTGCGCGTACGGGCGGGCCACTAGCTCGTACGCGTCCCACGTCCAGCCGGGGACGGAGCCGATCAGGTCGCGTGCAGCGATCGCGACATACTCGTCACCGTGGCAGCATGATTCGGGAAACCAGGTGTTGCGTCCGGCCGCGGCCAGCGCGTCCCGCGCAGCTTCTACACCACCGCAGTAGGTAGCGCGCGAGTAGTCATCACCGCGGTACAGCCGCTCGCGTGGATCGCCGTAGTCCACGCCTTTCTCCTCCAGGACTCCATTGCGGGCGTCAACGATGTCGTCCTGAAACGCACCATCCTTCGAGCAGATTGAGCGCGGTGCGCAGCGGGGTTCCTGGCGCGCCGTAGGCGTCATCGGGGTGGTGAACGGCCCGAATTGTGCAGTCCCCGCCGGCCTCATCAGTGAGGGCGCCCTCCACGTCAGACACCAAAGTGGTGATTCCTAGACCATCGACAGTGAAAGAGCCGCCGCTGATTTCGACGTACAGCAGTACGCCCCGGTCATCATCATCGAGCCCGGCCGAATACTCCTCGTGTAGGTATCCCGGGCCTGCCACGGCGGGATCCCGTTCAGCTGACGGGATGATCAGGCCGAGCTGCTCGCGCGTGAGGCGTATCGAGTCGCCGATTGCCTTGACTTGAAGCTCGGTAACGAAGTCGGGCGTAAACACATCCTCATCGGCGGCGATAGCGTGCAGCCATCCGCCGTTGAAAGTTACGCACTCGCCCCGATCGTGAGTAGAAGCAACTGAGCCACCACGGTCGGTGTAGAGGGCGAGTGCTCGGCGGGCGTAGTCGGCCTGTTTCGCCGTGCTGTTGATTGTCATGTTTGTTCGGATCTCCAATCCTGTTCTCAGGGACTGCGTTACCGCGCATCTAGATGAAGAGATCGCTCCCCCTCTATCCGCTGAGTGCTACTCAGGCCTGGCCCTGGCGGCGAACACATCTGTATGTATGTCCTCGGCAGGCACAGTCAGGCCGTTGTTGCCTGACAGATTGTCGAGTTGCAGTGCTCCGTCCGCGCAGACGCAACGCACCCGGTACACGATGTGAAACCCCTTCTCAGCCTCCTCACGCAGCTCGACGAGATCACCGGCACGAAACGTGCGACCCCGAAAATCGTTCGGCTTCAAAGACCCCATCGATATGCTCCTAACCGACCTGGCGTTGCTGGCTAGATGACCGCGTGTGTTCCACCGCGAGCAGCGCCGCAGCCAATCCCAGGGCTTCTGCAGTCGACGGACCCTCGTCGTCCCAGTCATCAAGGTGAACGCTCACCTGATTCCAGCGGTCGAGGATGACCGACGATTCAGCAACATCCCACACCGACTCCTGGAACCGCGAAACATACGTCGGCTCAGGAAGTTTCACCACCACATACCCGGCGGCGCTGAGAGCGCGCAGGTGCGCTGCGATAGCCGCATCCGCCATCTGCAGATAGACCGCCTGAATGCAGTCGTGCAGCTCATCGAACGGCTCGGTCAACGGCATATCGGTATCGGCCTGGCGAATCGCCGCGGCGACCTCGTGGCGTTCCCGAGTGCTCAGGGCCCCGTCCGCTGGGCAGCCGCGGTCCTCAGTGAATGGGCCGTAACGTTCGATCGGCCGCAAGCCGAAGGTGGAGGCTTCATCGTCGTCTCCGGTTCGAATCCACCCGCCCAGCCAGTCGTAGTGCCACCGCGCATCGAACCTGTCACGCCATGCACGATCGCGATGCTCCGCACTCAGTGCTGAGACCCCCGATCCAATGGCCGTAGTCGCGGCTACGCTGTTCTCAATCCGTTCAGACATCTTTACCCCCTTGCAAAACAACGAGTTTCGGCTTCGGCAGCGTCGGTGATTGCACGACTTCGGCAGGGGTCATGTCTGGAGCCGCCCAGTGGTAGAGACGGGCCCAGTCGATATCGATGTAGCGGCGCAACACACCCCCGGCATTCGGCGCAGGCTCGGGCCGACCGTTCTGGTTCCACTGCTTGATTTGCTGTTGGATGCGCCAGTCGTCGTCGTGGTTGCGGTGGCGTGAGCAGTAGCCGTACGGTGTTCCCTCGCCAGTGAAGGGGTCGCGCTCGATTCCCCGGATGATGGCCCCCTTGCCGCAGAGGCCCTCGCGGCCGACCATCGGAGTGGTGCAGTACCCGGTCGGCTCGGGCGGTGCGTAGCGCGGGATGTCGTTGCGGATGACCTCGCGGACCCAGTGGCCGTCGCGGCCGGTCATGGCACAGACTTCCGAAAGCCAACGGCCTCGCTTGATCCGTCCTTCCGCTGACCCGTCGGTGATCATGTCGTGCATGATGGCGACGGTGCAGAGCGCGAACAGCTTCGCGTCGGCGTCCAGATCGGGATCATGGCAGATGGCGATCATCCGCTGATGCGAGCCCATGAGTGCCTTGAGGTCAGTGCTGGCCATCATGCACGCTCCGGGGTGCGGACCGTCCGGTCCAACTTCTGTCCCTGACTTGCGACCGCAACCTCAGTAGGTCCGGTGTGCTCGCTCATCGTGCCTCCCGGCGTTGTTCGGCTTCCTCCAGCTCAAGCAGCAGATCGTTGGCGACGTTGTCGAACGCAGCGACCGGCGTGCTGCCCATCGCCTTCTCCCAGCGAAAGATCCGGCCACGGCGTGTGGGGACCAAGCGGGCCGGCCGTGAGCTCGACGGCCGAATCTGGGAGCAGTATCCCGAGCCGGCGGTGGCCTAGCGATGAGCGATCGCATCTGGGAGGTGGAGATCAAGGTCCGGCGCCGAGCACGTTCGCGGCGACCGTGCCGGACAACGGTTTCCGGGCCACCACGATCGGCTCGAACGACGGCTTGAGAGCGGTACCCCAGCCCTGCCACTGCTTCGCAGCGTCGGTGGCCGGAGCGGTAATCGCCATGTCCACAGTGCCTTTGCGGGCATCGCGGAAGTTGTCGACCCCCTGATTGCCCCAGCCCGCGGCTTGTGCCTGAGGCATACGCGCGGCGACTGTGTCGATAACCTCACGCTCGGCACCGGCCGCCTTATCGATCGCCTTGGACACGTCGAGCGACTTCGGGAACCCGGACCCGTACAGCCACGCGATGGAGTCTCGGATCTCGAACCCGGCGTCCTCCACGGCCGCGGCCAGCCGGTGCCATGTGCGGGAGCCGCCGAACGCCACCATGTGGCCACCGGGCTTCAGAACCCGCAGACACTCGGACGCCCATGCGGTGCACCACTGTTGAAAGTTGAGCATTGCGGCCGGTGAGAGGTCGTAGCTTCCGGCGGCCATCGCATCGTGCGTCCCGCGCGAGTTCGCATGGCCACCGCGCGGTCGGCCGTCACCACGCTGCGAACCGAACTTACCGGGCTGGTCCCACTGCCGACCCATGAACGAAATGCCATAGGGCGGGTCGGTCACGACGGCGTCAACGCTGTTGTCCGGGAACAACCGTGGCTCGCGGTAGCCGAGATTCCAGTCGTACCCGTAGTCGTCGGAGCGAAGCACATCGAGGCAATCGCCGTGGTACAGGGTCACCTGGTCGTCGACGTAGTAGGGGGCGATCATGCCGCGGCCTCGGCCAACGACTCAGCGGCGCGCTCGCCCAGCCACCGTGCGATGCCCACCGGTACGGCGTTGCCGATCTGACGCTTCACCGGGGCGTGCCGATCCGGCAGCGGCCACTTGGTGCCGACGAACTCGTAACTGTCCGGGAAACCTTGGGCGCGTGCACACTCACGGTCTGTGAGAAGCCGGTGCCATTGCCGGCCGCTGCCATCAACCAGAGCAACAGCGTGATGGTTTCCGCCGGCGGTGACGGTGGCCAACGCGCGCCGATCAATACGGTGGGGTCGGGCATTGCGTCGGTAGGTCACCAGGTGCAGGACGTCACGGTCTTGGATCGCATCGATCTGTGGTGAAACGTAGAGACGCCGGGTAAGGAGCGACCCGGGATCAGGATCCACGATGGCATCGGCGTACCGTGGCGCGATCTTTGGCCTTGTCAGGTCGATATGCAGACCGTCAAGGGTCGCAACGATGAACAACCGAATTCGATGTTGTGAGTGACCAAAGTCCGCGGCATCCAACACCATCGTTTGCACGACATACCCGAGAGCGCGTAACCCATCCAGCCACCACGGGTACAGCGACCAGTCGGCAAACTCGGGCACGTTCTCCACGAACAGGATCGGGTACCGATGCACCTCGGCGGCTTCAATGACGGCGAACGCGGTAGCGCGGTCGATCGCGCCGGCGTCGGCGCGCAGGCGTTCTACGTGCGCTGGCGGGCGTTTGCGGCCGCCGCAGCGGGCATGCCACACGCACGACGGGCTGATCCAGGCCACTTGAGTGGAAGGGAATGTGCGCCAGTCGGTTTCGGACAGATCCGCGCACCGGTGCTCGGTGTCGGGATGGTTGAGCTGGTGGGTGGCGACGGCAACGGGGCTGTGGTTGGCGGCGATGACAATGTCCAGGCCGGCCTGGCGCAGACCTTCAGACGACCCGCCGGCGCCGCTGAACAGATCAGTGACAGTCGGGACGATACTCGGCCGGAGCTGGCCGGCCTCGACGGGTACGTGCGACGAGGGAATCATGCTCGTGCCCGCCTGGCTGTCTGCAACGTCTCACACGGATGAGTAACCCGTTCACCATTCTCGGTGCGGCATGTCATGCAGACATAGCTGTCCAATCCGCATGTGGCGCAGCATGTCCGGCCGTCATCACCGTCGAACAGATCGTGCTGATCGACAAAACACGCGTTGCGGGCCTCCAAAACCAGTGGTACCCGTCGATGCAGCGCGCACACCGCATCCAGCGCCCGGGCGCGCCGCTCGCTCTCGTCGACGACCCGCTTGACGTTCGGAGGGATCGTCAAATCTTCGGCCTCGCGGTTCAACCCGACCATCTCAGCGATGTCAGCGAGGTGGTCGCCAAGCACGACGGCAACAGTGGCCAGATGATCCGCGGTCTCTACGAGATCAGATGGATTCTGAGCGGCCAGTCTGCGTAGCCGCACCTCCCGCGGGTACGCACCGCGGTCAGCCAGGTAGTCGACAGGCGCCGTCACGACAGATCCTCTTCACGCGCCCCGCTGGTCGTTTCGTCCTGTGACGCAACTCGACTGGGTGGTAGAGCCCCCGTTTCCGATGGCGTCGACGCGACTCGCGGCCGCCGGTCAGCGCCCGCGTCGCCGGAGCTGGTGTCGTCGGCCGCACGCAACGCCCGCCGCAGCCTGCTCCAGTACGCGCTCTTTGTCAGCGGCGGATCATGCTTGGCGGCCAAGTCGGCCAAGGTGAGATCGGGGTGCTGCACGCGCAGTTCCAGCACGGCGCGCAACTCAGGAACCGTGGTCGCCGTCAACGCCAGCTGTGCCGCAGCGCATTGCCGACTGCGCCCGTTCTCAGAGCGCACGGTGTTGGCCGCAGTCACGGCAAGCCCGAGCTTTCGGAATCGGGCGGCCACAGCTTGCGGCGAAAGTCGGTACTTCCTGGCGATTTCGGCGATGGTCCGGCCAGATTCGTACTCGTGGTACATCCGGAGTGTGCGCCGACGGCGCTCCACGCGGGCCGACTTGCTCGCCGACCGTGTTCGCGATGGCGCCGGCGCAACCGCCCTTTTGCCCGCCGAGCTACCTGCAGCGGCCGCACGCACCGCCGGCACCGGAGCCGAAGCTGGTACCCCAATCCAGTCCTGCCGCGCGGTCATCGGTAGAGAATCCCTGCATCACGGTCAGCGGGCAGCGCGGCCTCAACCGTGGCCGCGGCCACGCCGACACCAACGATCATCGCCAGCTGCGCAGCCATGACTGTGATCGCCAGCCGCACGGCGTTCGCCGGAGTGATACTCGCGGCCTGACGTGTCATTGCGGTGCGGTTCATTTGTCTCGTCTCCTGGGTGAGGTAGCTGGAAGAACGGATAGTTCGAATCGAGTAGCGCTCGGCTAGCGCTGAATGACGGTCACCGGGAAGGCGTTTGGACTCTCAGCGGTCACATCTGACCAAGTGAAGCGCTGCGTGTCGGGGTCGGTGACCACGGCCCATGCATGCGCCACGTCGCTGGCGGTGCGCTCCTCATCGTCAGCGTGATCGGCCCCGTGTCGGCGGTCATATTCGTTGACCGCGGCCGCGAACTCTGCCTTGTCCCAGTGTCCGTAGCCGTAGACGCCGTTGCCGAACTCGTCTTCGATGAATGGCAAGGTGCGCTCGCTGGTGTGGTCGTGCATTTGGAAGTCCGCGGCGGTCAACGCCGGCCACGCGGTCTCGTCAACGGTCATCATGAAGGCCCCTCACATTGCCTCAGGTAGCGGGAATCGCAACGCCGGTGATTCAGCAATTGCCCAGTACGTGCGCGACTGAGCGGCGTGCTTGATCCGACGAATCTCACCGCGGCGTCGCAGCAACGCCAGATTTCGGTACACCGGCTCGGAAGGAAGATGGCCGAGGCCGTAGTGATCTAGCCGCGGTCGAATCTCAGACGCCGTCATAGCCCGACCCACCGACAAGATCTCCAACAAGGCGGCGCGAAGGGCCTCGGAAACATTCACAGGCGCTGGCGAATTCATGACTGAGACTCCAGCGTGTCTGCAGCCAGCAAGGCGCGCCGAAGCAGTGCGGAGTACTGATGCTTCGACAGCGGAGGTGTCATCGTCTCCCCGCATTTGCGCAGCGAGTAGGTCGGGTGATCGATGCGCTGCTGAAGCGCGTCGATCCAACGTTGGTGCGCGTGATCGCCGGATTCTTGCAGGACTTTGAGCGCACGCTGAGCCTGGTCGGCCTGCTCGCGGCCGGCGGCTTCGGAGCGCTGACGATTGGAGGCCAAGGCGGCCAGCTTGAGTCGTGTCTTCGGCATCTGCTCGGGTTTGGATGGAAGTAGCAAGGTCATCGTTTCGGTCTTCTCTCGGCGTGGCCGATGAGCACGGTTGGCGTCTGCATCACGCCACCACCCGCACCGCACGTACGAGCGCAACGGTCGCCTTGGCCAGCTCTGCGTTCTGTGCGACGTCCGCAGCTGCCGCTGCCTCCGCCGCCGCTGCGGCAGCCGAGGCTTCTTGGAAGATCCCAATGCGGCGGCCGGCCCCCGGGCGGCTGCCGACCCGCACAATGAGCCCGCGCCGTACAGCTGCCGAGATCGCCGACGCAATCATCGACGGGTCAAACCAGAACGCGAAATCCCAAATATCAAAGGGTTTTTCGGCCGCAATCAACTCCCGCAACCGGGAGTCGATCTCGTGGTCGGCCGACAGCTCCAGTCGTCGCACACCCGCCCGCTGCAGCCGCTTGACCAGACCAGCATCGGTCGTGCGGAGTTCATGCGCGATCGCGGCATCCGTCTTGCCGAATGATCGCAGCCACAAGTACTCGTCGAGGAAACGTTCAGTCTCGTCGACTTCGTCGCTGCAGTCGCCGACAAGGCCTTCAATGTCGCCGGTAGATGTCATTTTTCAAACCCGCCCAACTCGAATCGGTGAGCGGCTCGCGGGCCGCGACTCACAGGCGCCGATATGGCGCCTGGCTGGCCTCGTTTCGGATTTCTGTTCACGCCACCCCGTCCCTTAAGGCCCCCAGGGGACCAACTGAAAGTAGAATAGTCCGGAATAGGGCACCCTGTCTATGGTGTCCAACGTTTAAGTCTGACGAAGGGTATGGGTGATGGTTAGCGGTTATGAGACCGGGCGTCATCACGTGAGCCGCCGTGTTCTGCGGGGATTCAACGCTGAGCGGTTCACCGCCTTGCGCAAAAACAAGACGCCCATGATGGAGCTCGCCCGACTGTCGGGTGTCACTTCGTCGACCATTTATGGCTGGGAGGCCGGCACTTTCACCCCGCAGGTGGACAAGCTGGCCGCCGTGATGAAGATCCTTGGGGCCCCGATCGAACATGTCGTTGCGGTGCCGATCGACGAGCGCTACCCGGGCGATTGGCGGGTGCTGTGTGGGTTGACCCAGCCGCAACTGGCCGCGGCGGCGGGAATCGCTACCACCACCCTCAAGAAGATCGAACGTGGCGAGACGACCTTGACCAAGGACAAAGCAGAGAAGCTGAGCCACCTGCTGGGAACTCCGGTCGAAGAATATGAGGCGTCGTGGCGCCGTGCCCGTGAGCGTCCGCCGGGCGCGCCCGTGTGATGTTCGGTTGACCATCGTGCCGCCTACACCGCGACGCGAGACCGACGATTTCGCGTGGGTAGCTGCGTCCCGGTCGCAGCGACATGTTTCAGCCGTTTCAGCCGGTTCCGATAGGCGCTGCCTTTCGTCGCCTCGGGGATGTCCACCCCGGCCCACATGCCACTGAGCCGTTCGCTCGAATTCGCGGCCAAGCGCAGTGTGTTCGCGGCGCAGTCCTTGATCGCGGGGCATTGCCCACAGATCGCACGCCCCTCTTCAAGCAGCTCGGGTGCATGCCAGAGTTCGGGATCGTAGAGGCGGCACAACATGCGCTCTGTCCACGACTCTTCGGCGCTGCCGGCCGCGGTCAGCGGTAGGCACTCGGTCATTCGAACCCCTTCCCTAGTCGGCTAGCTATGTTCGGGAGGTTACCTAGGGAACTAGGGAACCGTCAACGGCGTGTGCGGGCACACACACGCCGTCGCCCGTCGGCGCCCGGCGGCACAAGCGACCGCCGATCGCGCACCGTCCTGCCGAAGGCCTCAGTGACTGGCTGTGACATGTCGTCCGTCCTCGACGTGTGCGGCCACGATGAACAGGCACAAAGAACTGAAGAAAGGCCCGGCCATGAGGTCCTCGATCCAGTTCTGGGTGGTCCTCGCCGGTAGGGCGCCATTGGCAATTGCGTGCTTGCAGACGTCGCGGAAGCCGAGAATCTTGTCTGCTTCCACCGCGTCCGTCCACAGCGCTACGACGGGATGCACCGCGTCGACGCTCAGGCCGGCCTCGCCGAGCATCCGCGGCAGCGCTCTGCCGATAGTCGCGTTGCGGATGGCCTGATCAACGAAGTGCTGCGTATAGGCACGGCTGAACGCGACGTCGGGGTGATCGATAGTCAGGGTCGCCCAGTCAGGCTCGATACAGACGATCGTGCCGTCGTGACGCAGAGTGCGGACGGCCTCAGAAAGAACGGTCGCCGGCGAATCCACATGCTGAAGTACTCGGTCGATGTGCACGCAGTCCACAGTCTGCGTCTTAAGCGGGAGCTGGTGAATGTCAGCGTTGGCCACCGACACCGTCGGTAGATGCCTCGTATGCGTGCCGGCGTGGGCCAGCAAGCGCTGGTCCTGGTCGATGCCGATGACTTTCCCTGTGCGGCCAGCGGCTTCGGCACACGCAGGAAGGTCCACGCCCGCACCGCATCCCAAGTCCACGACCACGCTGCCCTGGTTGATCCTGAGCAGGGACTTCGCGAAAGCCTTGTAGCTCTTCCCCGTCGGCGAATCCGCGATGTTCCGCAAATAGTCGCTGGGTGGCGCTACATCCAGCCACTCCCGATAATGGGGCCCGCCAGTCGCGACCATCGTGCGCCTCTCGTCAAAGGTGTGTGAACGGTATTCACCTGCGGCACACGATGATTCATCGAATACAGCTCGGTTGTGCGGATAACTGATCTCAGTGCCGTGAGCGACCTCGGCCGCGGGATCATACGGTTCGCCCCGACGATGACCAGCGCGAGAGCTCGGCGCAGGGACCATTGCCCCCGCGGTCTGCTCCTCGCGGGTCAGGCGGACAGGTCCGGCGGTGCTCATCGGACCCGGTGAACTCGGCACAAACCGACCGGCTGACCCGTTGCCGGCTCAGTTGGCCGACGCATCGTTGACGCCTTCTGGCTCGGAACGCCCCGATCGGTCGGGAGCTTGAGAAAGATGCGTCTTGAAGAACGCAAAGATACGGGCCCAAGCGTCTTCGGCCTCGGGCGCCGAATACGCCAGGCCGGCGAGATTCTCGACAACGCTGAACTGTGTCGGAAGACCCGACCTGTTCATGAAGCTATGCCCGACGGCCGGGTACTCCTTGATGTCGCGAGCCACGTCGCCCTTGGCCAACACGGCCTCCAGAGCGCTCGCCGAGCCAGCTCGTACGATCCGATCCTTGGCCCCGTAGCTAGCGACGATGGGGCATGAATTCTCCAACACATCAATGTTCTTGGGCGCCAACCCATATTGCGGCGCAGCAGCGTCAAAGACGCCGCGCGGCGCCATCTGCAGCACGAACCCGGCGCCCATGCAAAATCCAATGACCCCGACGCGGCCATTGCACCGCGGGATCCCGAGCAGATAATTGCGCGCCGCGACGATGTCGTCATAGGCATCACCGGTGTCGGCGAAGTGCGCCCGGACCGTGGCGATCACACACCGGGGCTTGGATCCGCGGCCGTAGAGGTCTGGCGCCAACGCGAGATACCCTTCGCTGGCGAGCCGATCGCTGATCCGCCGCAGATCGGCCGTCATGCCGCGCACATCTTGGATCACCACGACGCCAGGCCAAGGGCCGCCAGCCGTCGGCTGCGCCAAATACCCCGGCAAAGCGCCCGCAGGAGCGGGATAAGTGATGTTCGGCAACGCGCCACCCCAATCTGCTCGGTACCCACCGCAGGTCGCGCGACCGCCCCGGTCAAATGGTCGAGGCCGGGTCGCGGGTTTCGCCTGTTGGCCAACCCCCGGCGGCACTAGAACTATCCGCATGTATAGCTATACCCGATCAATGGATAGCTGTCTAATCCATTTGGATAGCTTTGGCAATCCAGCCGTATAGCTTTCCAAGCTGACTGTATTGTCGGTGCCCATGGATGGCTCCGTTTTTCAACGTCAGCCGGCACCGGTCCAGTTATCCAACGCAGACCGGATCCGAGACGCCGCACTGCGTTGCTTCGCCGCTCACGGCATCAGCGGAACCACCATGCGCACCATCGCCGAAGCCGCAGGAGTCTCACACGGCCTACTGCGACACCACTTCGGCAGCAAAGACGGACTGATCGAGGCCGTCGATGATCACGTTCTTCGCGTGTTCGGCGAAGCTCTGGAATCGAACCCTCTACCAGTGCCTGCAGCCCCGGCCGACGATTTCCGTTCGCTCGGCGGCCGATTCTCCAAGCTGATCCACGACCACCCGGACATCGTCGATTACGTAGGCCGCGCCCTCAGCGAGGGCAACGATATTGGTGTCGTGATCTTCGACGGCCTACTCAAGATCAGCGCCAGACAGCGCGAAACCTTCGCAGCTGCAGGGCTCACCAGGCCCGACCTCGACCAGGATTGGGCCGCACTCAACCCGCTGATACTGCGCCTCGGCGCGATCATGCTGCGCTCTCACATCGCCCGCCATATCGACGGTGCGTTCACCAAGCCCGCCGAGCTGCAGCGCTGGGACGCCAGTGTCACCGCGATGATCCGCCACGGCCAGTTCACAGCCGATCCTGCTGAGTACAGCTAGCGCAGACCAACGCGTGCTGGGATCGGCCCTCCCGGCACCATCGTGAACGGCACCGCCAATGGGAAATCATCCTCCAACGACACCAATTTCACGCGACGAGCTATCGAGGCCAACGCCAACGTCGCCTCCAGCATGGCGAAGTGATCACCGATGCACCCGCGGGGCCCGCCGCCGAAAGGTACGTACTGCCACCGGTCCCGCGCCTTCATCTTGTCCGGGGTGAACCGATCAGGATCGAACCGCAGAGGGTCCTCCCACAGAGTCGGGTCGCGCTGGACCGACATGCGGCCGAACACCAGCATGGTCCCCGCCTCGACCCGATATCCGTCGACCTCCACATCCTCGATCGCCATTCGCGTTCCGGTCGGCCCGGGCGGGCACAGCCGCAGGGCCTCCCGAAGTACCTGAACGGTGTATCCGAGCTGATCGACATCCCCAGGCCTCAGCAAGCGATCCCCGATCTGGGCGGCCTCAGCCGCCACTCGGTCCTGTACTTCCGGGTGGCGGCCCAACTGCCACAACGCGTAGGTCAGCGTCGTCGCTGT
The DNA here is from genome assembly GCF_002101965.1 of Mycolicibacterium wolinskyi. Classification (GTDB taxonomy): domain Bacteria; phylum Actinomycetota; class Actinomycetes; order Mycobacteriales; family Mycobacteriaceae; genus Mycobacterium; species Mycobacterium wolinskyi. Next base: position 305,559 of record NZ_LQQA01000005.1, on the reverse strand, counting down.
CGTGTCATGGCCGGCGAACAGGAAGATCACCAGCTCGTCGCGAATCTCGTCATCTGTGAGCGATTGCCCGGTCTCGGGATCCCGCGCAGCGATCAACGCCTGCACCAACGGTGCGTCCAGATCAGGATCGGCACGACAGGCACGCACAATCTCAGCGGCCAACCCCCGAATCGTGGCGGCCGCCTCCCGGGATCGCCGTCGCGCCGGCGTCGGCAGCCACGCCGGCGGCCGCAGAGGCTTCAGGGCCCGCCGAACCGCGTAACTGGTCGCCACCCGCAACGGCTCGGCCACCACATCCGCCCGCTCATCCAGATCAAGACCCAACACCGATCGGCCCAAAGCGCGCATCGTCAGCTGACGTGCTTCAGCGTCCAAACTGATCTGGGCGCCGTCAGTCCACGAGGACACCACCATCTCCGTGGCCTCGGCCATGTGGGCGCCGAAAGACTCCACCCGCTTCTTCGTGAACACCGGCTGCAGAGTGCGTCGCCGCGGTAGCCATTCCTCATGCGGCAACACAAATAAGTTGCCGCCAAGCAAACGCCGAAGCTCCCGACCCACACCGCTCGTCTTGTCGATCGAGCCGTCGCGCACACTCACGATGTCACGAATACCTTGAGGTGAAGTGGCTAAAACGATCGGCGGCATCAGCCAACGCGGACCGAGGCTGAACCGGGTGACGGGGCCACCGGCGTCCCGCAGGATGTCGGTGCCGGTGTGGAAGTTCCGCAAAGCATCACGCTTTTGCTTGTACGGCAACGGATTAATCGGAGCCAGTGGTAGATCCGCGACAGTTTGCTCACGCGTCGTCTCGGTCACGCGCACACCTCCCAAGAGTCGGACATAGTCTACGACTGAGTCTTTCGGCGCCCCGACGCCGAATAAGCGAAGGGACAGCATGCAGACCGCTTACAGCGCACAAGTTCTCGACCCAACCCGCCCGGGCGACAACGCCATTCTCGATCAGCTCCGCGCTGACCCCGACATTGATTTCCTCGACGACCACGACGCCCAGCTGGAAAGCCTGCGTGCACTTCGCCCTGCGCCGACTGACGAGCTGCTCGGCGAAGGCCGACGGTGGGCCTACTACCCCTGGCGACGCGCTGTCGTGGCCGTGCTCGGCCCACGTGGATTCCAGGCGTTGCGGCTGGACCGCAACCGCAACAACATCACCGCGGCAGAGCAAACCAAACTGAGCAGACTGACGATCGGCGTGGCCGGCCTCAGCGTGGGCCACGTCATCGCCCACACGTTGGCCGCCCAAGGGCTATGCGGCAAACTGCGACTGGCCGATTTCGACCATCTCGAACTGTCCAACCTCAACCGGGTGCCGGCCACGGTCTTCGACCTTGGAGTCAACAAAGCCGTTGTCGCTGCCCGCAGAATCGCCGAACTGGACCCCTATCTGCCCGTCGAGGTGCTCGACGCCGGCCTCAACGCCGAGACGCTCGACGACTTCGTCAAAGGCCTCGACATCGCGATCGAGGAATGCGATTCACTCGAAGTGAAAGCCCGGCTACGCGTCGCTGCCCGCGACCTGCAGATCCCCGTACTCATGGCCACCAGCGACCGCGGCATCATCGACGTCGAACGCTTCGACCGAGATCCCGGGCGCCCCATCCTGCACGGGCTGCTCGGCCAACTCGACATCGACCTTCTCCCGGGTATGACCAGCCGCGAGAAGATCCCCCACGTCCTGCGGCATCTGGAAGCCGAACGCCTATCCCCCAGCACAGCCGCATCACTCATCGAAATCGACCGAACCCTGTCCACGTGGCCGCAACTAGCGTCCGACGTCATCATCGGGGCGGCCGCGATCGCCGAAGCTGTCCGCAGAATCGGCCTCGGCGAAGAACTCCGATCCGGCCGCAGCCGCATCGACGTCAACTGGGCCCTGGGCCAGATCCACGAGCCCGACATGGCGCATCGATACGAAACAACCCTCGACGAGCCAAACACTCCGCAGGCTCTCAACGGCGACCCGCTCGAACGCCTCGCCACGGCCGCGATGCGGGCCCCGTCCGGCGGCAACACTCAGCCCTGGCAGATCCAGATCACCGAAGACTCCATCACCGTCGGTATCGATCCGCAACACACGTCGACCATGGATATCGAATTCCGCGGCAGCGCCGTCGCAATCGGGGCAGCACTGCTGAACATCAAGATCGCCGCCGCCGAACACCACGTGCTCGGGCCTGTCACCATCACCGACGCCGGCAGCGCGCCGCTGCAGGCCACCATGCGCACCGCCACCGGTGGCACAGACTCAACGCTCGCGCGCCTCTACAAGCCCATGCTGGACCGCGAATCCAACCGTCACCACGGCACGCCCAAGCCGCTCGACGACGCCACAATCACCCGTCTCACCGACACGGCCGAACAGCACGGGGCCCGCCTGCGGCTGCTCACCCAGCGAGACGACATCGCCCAAGCGGCGACCATCCTCGCCGCAGCCGACCGGGTCCGGTTCCTGACCCCCCACCTGCATCGAGAGATGATCTCCGAACTGCGCTGGCCAGGTGATCCAGACCCCGACACGGGCATCGACGTACGAAGCCTCGAATTCGATCCCGGCGAGATGGCAGTCCTTGACGTCCTTCGCCGACCCGACGTCATGGCGCACCTAGCCGAGTGGGGCGCCGGATCCGCACTCGGCGACGACATGCGAGACCGCGTCCTGGCCAGCTCAGCTCTGGCCGTCGTCACCGTGGCAGGAAACGACCTGCGGGCCTACGCAACCGGCGGATCGGCAGTCGAAGCCGTGTGGATCGCAGCTCAACAACAAGGCTTCGGTGTCCAGCCGGTGTCGCCGGTCTTCCTCTACGCGCACACCACAGCCGAACTCGAGGAGCTCTCCACAACCTTCGCGGCCGAATTAGGTGAATTACAAAGCGAATTCAACGATCTGACGAAACTGCAGCCAGGTGAATCGATCGCCCTGATCCTGCGGCTAGCGGTCGCGCCGCCGGCATCGCTTCCGAGCCGCCGCAACATCACTCGGATACAGACCAGCGCAACGGCAAAACCGCACCCACTCTCAAGGGGGCCCTGGTGATCAACGAACCACACGAGGAATCCTCAGCGAAGAGGTTCCTGGTCCAGGCCGTCGTTGACCTGGAAGTACTCGCAGAAGATCAGCACGCCGCCACCACCGCGGCGTCAACGGCGATCCGCTCAACCATCATCCACGGCGCCCGACGTCTGGACCACTCGATCCGCAGCGTCGAGGAGTATCGGCGCACCGCGTTGCCGAGTGATGATCCTCCCGTCAATGTTGCGGAGGATCGGAGCTAATTGGCCGCGATCGCAGCGGATTGCGACAGACACAGCGAATACTGGGTTCGCGAGGTCCTGCGTCAACGCGAGATCTTGGCAAAGGCGCCCCCACGACCCCTTCAATCCATGGGTGAGGAGCGACCTGCGCAGGGCCTCGCCCATCCATGTCGCGCCCGCTGTGAGCCCGGCGTAATCGCCAGCTGCATACTGCAAAACAGGACGTGCCATACTGTAGTAGCAGATGTCATCATCGCTGATGGCACTTAGTGTCTACCCCTATGGAAGACGGAACGTCTTGCAGTGATGAAGATCAGGTCCGAGCTGCTGCTCTCGACGCAGCGCGGCGAATCGCCAGCAACCGCATCACGAACCGTCTCACCGCGGCCGGCATGACACCCCCAGGCGACGCCGAACACATCACCGCGGTGCTGCTCGCCGCAGATTCAACCGACCCCCAGTGGGGCGCACTATCGGCATACCGACTCAACTGGTCCCTCGATGTGCTCTCCCTCGTATCCAACGCCCTTGTTGAACGCCGCCGCCAGCGCATCCGAACACCCGACGTCGACGCGGTAGCAGCCGCCCTCGAAGCCGGCGCAACGTGGAAACAGATCGGCGAAGCCGTCGGCTCGATGCCCGCCGTCGCTCACGGCCGATACCGCCAGCGCCTCTGACGACGACGCGTGCCAGCGAAAAGACAACGGGAAAGGAAGCAATGCATCCAGGAACACCTTCCTCGGTTCCGGCACCACTGCTGGTATACGCGGTCGCGAAACGCACGGACGCCACCCTGCAGCCGCTGCCAGGAAGCACCGTCACGCTGCTTCGCCGTGCCGCGGAGTCCGAGCTCGCCGAATCCGACGATGAAGACGCAGTCCTCGTTGAACAACGAATTCTCCCCTGGGGACCGGCGAGCGACGTCGACGAGCGGCGCACAGCAATGTACGAGTACACCGTTGGCTACAGCCACGGCGAGCAGCTCGCCACCTGGGGCTTCGCTATCTCCACCGACCGTTCAGCCATAGAGAACGATCTCGCAAGCGTGCAAGACGCCATCGATGAGTCCAACGCCCACGAACAGTTCGACGTCCTGATGCGCGAACGCCCCGTTCTCCCTTGGTACATCGCGCGTCCCAGGGCCGCGAAACTGCTCTGATTCGACCCGGTACGCACCTCGCGCCGCAAGCGCGAAGGCCGCTACGCTGCAACCCATGTCAGACGTCATGGATTGGGACTCCGCCTACCACGGGCACATCTTCGCCGGGCCGCCCCCATGGAACATCGGCAAACCCCAACCCGTCATCGCCAAACTCATCACCGACGGCAAGATCCAGTCCCCCGTCCTCGACGCGGGCTGCGGCGTAGGCGATCTCACCCTCGCGCTCGCCGAAGCCGGACACGCCGTCACCGGCATCGACATCTCCGCCGTCGCCATCGCCCAGGCCACCGAGCAGGCGAAACAACGTCAAACCAATGCGCGGCTCATTCAAGGCGATGCGCGTGACGTCGCCGCGCTCGGCCTGGACGAACCTCAACTCAACACCGTCATCGACTGCACCCTTTTCCATTCGCTGCCGCTCGACGCCCGCGACGACTATCTGCGGGGCATCTACGCCGCGGCCAACCCCGGCGCCCGCTTCTACCTCCTGGTATTCACCACCGACGCCCTACCGGCCGACTCACCGTGCCCGGTGCCGAACCTCGTGACCGAGGCCGAAGTGCGCGACGCCGTGGCAAAACACTGGACCATCGACGCCATCGAGCCGTCCCATGTCGCGGTCCGGCTCCCTGACATCCCCAACCTCCCCGAACACAACTTCCGCACAGACGAAGACGGACTCACCTACCTGCCGGCCTTGCTCCTGTCCGCGCACAAGCCACAGACCTAACAACGAGGCAAGACCGTCCACAGCAGCCCAAGCGCGCGCCTCACGACTGACCTGGGCCAAAGTGTCAGTGGCCTGTGCCAGCATTCCTCTATGACGACCTCAGACGGCAACAAGCAGGCACGATGGGCTGTCGTCGACGTCGAAACCAGCGGAACCGACCCCAACACAAGCCGAGTAATCAGCGTCGCCGCGCTGGCCATCACCGACAGCTCCACAGGCGTTTAGTCTCTCTGCCCCCTCTTCGGTCACGATCATCCGGGAACCCGACGGGCATTTCTACGCCAGCTTCGTCGTCGACGCCACGGCCACACCGCTGCCCGTGGTCGACCGGGAAGCCGGCGTGGATGTCGGGATCGCTCGCCTGGCCACGGTCGCCACCACCGACGGCCATCGAATCGACGTCGCCAACCCGAAGCATCTGGGCCGCAAACTACGCAAGTTGCGCCGGCGCAAGGTCGCAATCGCTCACAATGAGGTGGCCCGGGCGCGGCGGGACTATCACCACAAGCAAGGCTTTGGCGTTGGTTCGCGAGAATCAAGTGATCCAAGCCTAAGCATCACGGCTGTCACCGAATAAACAAACAGCCGCCCAGCACGCTGCCAACGATCAACAGCGCTGCAAGTGACCGGGTTCTTGGGCGCAAGCCTCGGACTTTAGTCCGGGGTGAGCCCATCCCGTGTGTCGCCGGGTATAGCCCGGCGGTCAGAGTGGCCGGGCTTGTCCGTCGATGTACTGCTTGATGATCGACAGTGGTGCACCTCCGCAGGAGACGGCGAAGTAGGACGGCGACCAGAGGTGCCCGCGCATTCGCGCACGGACACAGGCGCCGGTGAATTCGCGGCGGACCGGCGTCGACGGCAGCTCGCGTGACCAGCGCACCGCGACGTCGCCGACCTTGGCCACGAACAACCGGCCGTTGTCGCGGATCGAGAAGCCGTTGCGAGTGAGCCGGAACGACTGTCGGTGATCCTTGCGGGATTTAAACCGTGGGCGCCCCACCCTGCGGCCCTTGCGTTTCCCGGTGGCCGAGTCGAAGAAGTTGCGCCATGCCCGTCGGGAATCGTTGACCGACTGCACCAACGCGACACTGGGCACTTCGGCCAGCCAGGCCCGTTCCTCGGTGGTCTTGGCCGCGGTGATGACCCGGCGTTGAATCTCGCTGTCGGACAGCTTCACCCCGGCCCGGTAGGCCTCATCCCGGACCCGCAACGCGTCGTTGAACACCACCCGCGTGCATCCGAACACCCGCGCCAACATCTCCTGCTGGGCCGGTGTCGGTTCAATGCGATACCGATAACGCATCTGCACACCCACGACTGTAAAGGCCACCTGTGACAACACAGTCCTACCGAAGCGCCCGCCACAGCGTGTCCTTGCTCCACGCCCACCTGGTGTTCGTGACCAAATACCGCCGTGCGGTCTTCACCGATGACATGCTCACCTTCACCCAACACACCATGCGCGGCGTGGGCGACGAGCTCGGCGCCGATCTAGTCGAGTTCAACGGTGAAGCCGACCACGTCCACCTCTTGGTCGCTTACCCGCCCGCGCTGGCGATCTCGACTCTGGAGGTCGCACCGCTTACGCGCCCGTGTAAGACCGCAACTCGTTGCGGCAGTGGGCGTTGAAACAGGAAGCACCCCAACAGCGGCGTAAGCCGCCAACGGGAATCCTCGGGACTTCAGTCCGGGGAGCACGTCAAGCGGGCAGTAGGACGTCTCGGCGGCCATTGGCCAAACGTCACTCATTGCGACCGAAATGTAGTCGCCGACCGTGTACCAGGTGTTGTCCTTTGCGACCCCGGGAATACCAGCCGGTGATGTTGTCGACAAACTCGATCGGATAGTGGTGGTGTCGCCCAGCGCTGGTGCGGTGTGCGGCCGACACGGCCAGGTGCACATCATGAGCCCGGCCGAGAAGAGCAATGCGCATCAACTCGGGAAGGTTCCAGGGCACATCTGGGCCGATCGCTAACAGGACGTGCGGCTGTCCCGGCATGTTCCGCGGCGTCTGGTGCCGTGCGCGACGCGTGAGGACATCAGAAACCGCGGCCACCACCGAGGCGTCGCGGCGAACGCGTTCAGCGATGTACCACTGCCAGCCAGCGGCCTTCACCGCAGTCCGCAGTTGGGCGATGTCCGACGACCACGACGGGATCCAGGTGTGGGCCGGTCCGGCTTGCGCCGCGGTGCGAGGAGACCAGGCCTGCAATGCCGACGCTCGTACGCTCAATGCTGTGGCCACGGCGGCGGATCGAGCGGCCTGACGCCCTGCGGGCTGACCTGATAACGGACTGTGCCGACACCGGCCGGCGCCGCCAACGGTTCCTCTCCGAGCAGCCATCGGTACTCCACGGTGACCACGTCACCGGTGACGTCGAGCACCCGCGTGTACGGGCGTGGATCTGCGGTAGCGGTCCCGACATACACACCGCGGTGAAACAGCAGCAGATGCTCCGGACTCGACACGGTGCCCTGCGCGATAAGCGCCAGCGCCCACGTGATCTCGCCATGCTGCTCACTGCGGCCGACCGACCAGGTGTGCACACCCCACAGCGGCGGAACCATCCTCACGGCCGCGTCCAAATCGGTTGCTGCGTGCGTCATTCCATGCCTCCGTTGTGGTTAGGACCGGGTGCTGGTGAGGCTCGGCGCCGGCGGCAGAGCCAACAGTTGCCATGCCAGAGCCGCGGCGTGATCTCTGTCCCCGCCGGCCAACGCGGTTCGGGCTTCGGTCACCATCCACCACGCCATCGCGTACACATACTCATGGTTGCGGGTCTCATACCAGGTACGTGAGCGCATGTAGCCGAACGCCGTCGCGAGATCCATCTCGGCCGGCACCTGCCATTCGACGGCCATCTCTTCGATGATCGGCGCGATGTGTTCAGGCGCCACAACCTCTTCCACCACTGCGGCGGCGTCATCGACAGGATCGGTTGCCAACAGCTGCTCCATCGACACCTCAACTACCGCAGCTTCGGGCATCTCGACTGCCGGCGTTCCCGGAGCCCGCAAAGCCACGATGACTTCCGGGCGGGCCAGAAAGTTGTGCTTGATCGCCGAGCAGAGCGGCGCCACGGGGTCTGTGATGCCCGCCCACGCAACACGGAAATTACCGGGGACGGAGGTCAACGATGCCAGCGACATCGTCGCATGGGGCGTGGCGATGCCGCCGCGGGGCGCCCCGAGCGCATCCGGGGTGCAGGTGATCGCATACACGCCCATCCCCATCGGAAACACAGCGACCGCCGCGGCTGTCAACGTGGAGTCCTGGTGGACCATGTGAGCGAGAACGCGTGCGCCGAACATGATTTCAGCGCTCGGCCCCGAACCGGACTCGATGCCGAGCCCAACCAGCGCCGCCGCCGCGCCGGGCGACGTATCGCCGGGACCGCCCTGGTCGCTGTCTTGTCCTCGTCCGCCGCGGGCCGTGGCCGTGCGGGTGGACTGAGAACCCGCTGCCGGCGAACCACCGAAACCGAGCGATCCTCCCATCGCGCCGAGCTGACCGCCCATGGCCTGCTGCTGGGCCACACCGGACGCGGGTGCCGCTGCTGCATGCTGGCCCGCACCGACAGGCGCGTCAGCGACGGCGGCCGCAGATGACACGTGCGTGGTCGGACCGCCAACGGAATCCAGCTGAACGGTACTGCCCGACGAAGCCAAATGCGTTGTCGGAACGCTGCTCTTCTCTTGGCCGGAAGCCTCGATCGTCTTCGGCTCTCCGTCGCGCCGCGAACCCTCCTCTTCCGAATCCTTGGATTCGGGACCGCGATCGTCTGCGTTCTCGTCGTCTTTATCTTCGCGCTGCGACACCAGCTGAGAACCATCCCGCTCACGATCGCCCTGATCGCGCCCACCGTCCTCGCCGGACTCGCCGCCGACGGTGTCAACACTGTCAGCAGCGGCCTGGCCGCCCTGGGCGGCGCTGGATACCAACTGCCCGATCGGGTCGACGAAAGCACCTGTCATCCCGGACAGACCGGTGATGAGCTGCCCGACGGCGCCGGTTGCCATCTGCGGCCCTTGGGTGGCCTGCTGCAGCAACGGCACCAATTGGGATGGCACATCAGGGGGAAGGCCCGCACCGCCAGGCATCCCCTTCGGCGGGGCGGGCATCGACGCACCAGTGTTGATGGCGCTGGTCAGCGTCCGATGCGTTTCCTGGTTGGCCTGACCGACATTCGACGCAGCAGTGGTGGTTGCCTGCTTGAGCTCGTCGAGGACCTCTTGCATTTTCGCCTGAGGGATCCCGGCGGTCATCCCGGCCGCAATCAGCGCGTCGCGGGAACGATCGTGGTCCTCGGCCAAGCTGGCAAGGATCGTCTTCGTGGCGTAGTGGTTGGACCCGTTGAGCGCCAAGCCTTCCGCCTCAGCGGTGTGATACGCCTGCCGCGCCGACAGATCGGTGCCAAGGCCGGCGTAGCGGGTGACCAACGCATCAGCGGCGACACCGCGACCACCTGATTCTGGGACAGCCGCCGCGCCCGATGTGCTGGCCTGAGCCCCTTGGCCCGCCGACTCACCGCGCGCCAAAGCCACTCTTGAGCCATCGATATAGGCGGTTTCGCTCCACTCCGGCCAGTGTGGGGCGACAAGCTCAGCCCCCTCAGATCCAGACGGTTGCGTGACATCGGCACCCATCGCAGTCCCCTTCTTCGGTTGCGCTTCAAACACTATCGACACACACAGCAGCCGTGTTCGCCACGCCGATGCGTCTGTGAACTACGAACCTTTTTCCGCCGATACGATCACAACCATGAGCAACAACGCCGCACTCCCGGTGATCAGAACCTTTGACTTCGGCGGCATCCCCATGGTCGACATGCCGCACCTTTCGAATATCAACGGCCATCAGCTCGCCGAGATCATCGTGCGATGCCTCGCGCACAATCACCCCGACCTGGTGCACCCGGACGCGCCACAACTGGCACGCAGGTAGCCCCAGCGTTTTAGACCATGACCGTGCCGGCGAGATCCACCGCGGACACGACAGCGTGCGAAACACCATCAGCGGCTTGCACTTCGGCGACGTGAATCATGTTGGCCGCTGTGTCCATCTGCATGAAACCCATGCCCATCATGAACATGCCTTCCCAGCTGGCCTGATTGGCCAACTGCTGCACAGACGCCACAATCGAGGCGCCCTCCATCCCCATCGGCTCAATGATCGAGGACGCGGCCATGGTCGCACCCGACATGGCCGTGAGCTCCGTGTTCAACGATGTGAGCGCGGCCTGAATTCCGGCCGTGGTTCCGTAGCTGAGAACACCGGTAGGTATCGACACGAACTGCCCCTTTGCTTCAGGAAGTGCTAATTAGCTGTAACCCAATTTTAGTTGGCAGATTTGGCATGTGCGGAGCAAAATGACCGCCGCCCGACACGCCGAACACCGCACTATCCAGCGGCCCGCTGAGCGGCCAACCCGCGCGCCTCAATCCGCTGGGCCATCTCCGCCAGATCTTCCACACGCCGCGGCAGTGGCGGCTTGCGCAGTGCCTCAAGCTCGCCGGTAACGGTGCGGCGAAATGTTTTGAGCAGTGACGCGTAGGTGTTGCGGCTGACCCCCATCCGCTTGGCCAACTGCATTTGGGTCAGTTCCGGGTAGTCTCGGCGGAGCTCAGCTGCACGTCGCGCAGCTGGCGAAATCGGGTAGGAAGTAAGCTCCCCAAGTCCAGCTATCCACCTAGCGGCCGCCTCTGCATGCTGTGAATGTCGCGACGCATCAGGCCTTCGGGCCCAGAATCTACCCAGCAACTTCATGTAGGCATCCTTAGTGAGGCCCATTTGGTTGGCTAGCTGTTCGTAGGTGAGGTCGGGGTGGTCTCGGCGTAGTTCGGCGGCCTGGCGAACGTTCGGGTCCAGTGCGTACTCGGATAGGTTCCCCAACTTGGCAATCCTCTGAGCTTCTGCAGCGAACGCAGGCGGTAGCGCAGCCGGCGCGTGTTGTGAGCGCGCCCGTTTGCGATCGACATCGGTCCAGCCGACTGCTGCGGGGAATCTTCCCAATAGCGACGTATAGGCGGTCAATGTGATGCCCATTTGGTTGGCTAGTTGTTCGTAGGTGAGGTCGGGGTGGTCTCGGCGTAGTTCGGCGGCGAGCCGAACTCTAGGGGTCAGTGCGTACTCGGATAAGTCCCCTAACTCGGCGATCCTCTGCGCGAGAGACGGTCTGCGCACCGACACGCGAAACCGCCTCAGCATCCGCTCATAGGCTCCGTAGGTGACGCCCATTCGGTTGGCTAGTTGTTCGCGAGTGAGGTCGGGGTGGTCTCGGCGTAGTTCGGCGGCGAGCCGAACTCTAGGGGTCAGTGCGTACTCGGATAAGTCCCCTAACTCGGCGATCCTCTGCGCGAGAGTCGGCCTGCGCCCCGACACGCGAAGCCGACGCAGCAGCGACATGTAAGCGCGCAATGTGATGCCCATTTGGTTGGCTAGTTGTTCGTAGGTGAGGTCGGGGTGGTCTCGGCGTAGTTCGGCGGCGAGCCGAACTCTAGGGGTCAGTGAGTACTCCGAAAGATCCCCCAGATCGGCGATCCACTGGGCTTCGCTGTGAGCTAAGGCTTTGGCCGTTTCCGAAGCGACCTCGGCGATAGTTGGGAGCGGGTATGGTGCGGGCCCGCTTTGGCGGTGGACACGTTCACGGAATCGACGCAAGAGCCCTGCGAAGGCGTCTTTGGTGATGCCCATCTGGTCGGCCAGTTGTCGGTAGGACAGTTCGGGGTGGTGCCTGCGCAGCTCGGCGGCCTGCCGTACATGAGGCGGCAGATCGTATTCAGATAGGTCGCCCAGGTCCATGATCCACTGGGCTTCGACGGCTGCTGCCGCCTTCGCCCTTGCCGAATTGGCTTCTGCGAGTATCCGTGGGCACGGGGTGTTTGGGTCGATGTCCGTACGCATGGACTGCATCTGTTTTGCGGTGGTCACGGTGTCAAACCCCCTGTGTCAGGTTGATTTTCGTGGCAGCCTGCACGAATCCGAGGTGAACTTCTGCGTTCACCGTGGTGCGCAGATCAGCGGGGATGTCTTGGGCGGTTGGCTTCGTGGCGAAGGCTGTGGTGTCCGCGGATAGTGAGGTGCGGATCTGGTCGAACGCCCGGCCTAAACCAGCGGACACGTACCGCAGGCTTTCGGCCACGCCTGCCACTTTCAGTAGGTATGTCTCGCTGAACTCGGGGGGCTTCGCCCCCACGCGAACACCGGCGTTCAGGCGGCTCAGCTTGACGGCCATGTCCTCCAGTTGCTGGTGGGCTGTGGCCACCAACAACTCCCCCGTGCCGTGAGCGACGTGTCCGGCCACCGTATCGGCGGCGAAACCGGCCAAAGGGCTTGCCCATCGCTGCCACCTCGACGCTTCGTCGGGTTCCATCAGGCCGGCCGCAGACAGGCACGCGGCGGCGTGGGCGGCCACAGTTCCCGGTCGCGGCGGGGCGGTCAGCACCGGAGGAAGTACCAGCTGGTCCACGGTGTCTGGCCAGGTGGCCGCTGCCCACCAGATAGGAAGCGGATACGTATTCCCTTGGAGGCGTAGCGAATTCACGCCTTGCCACGCCTTGGCAGGGTCATCGAGACTGCCGGTCGCCGAGACGATCCCGGCAAGGGCAACATCCCACATGCTCGCCTCGCGGTCCATGAGGAACCCGGCCGCAATCGGCTCGGTCGGAGGCTTGGGTCGGCGATCGCGATCACTCACAATGCCACCAAACCACGCCTCGGCTTGGCGGCTAATTTCATCCGCCAGAGTTCGAGCTCCAGAGATTCGGGCGCAGTGCCCTGCCGACTCCCCCTGGCCCGCTGGTCGATCTCGGCGACGATCCGACCGTGGATCACCGCCCATGAGCGCCGGTGCGAAGCGAGCTGGCGTAGACGCGTCAACGCCGCGTCAGTGAGCCACTTGACCGCGATAGATGCCGGCGCCCCGCTGAACGGGCCTGGGGCCGCGGGAAGCAGCAGGGCCAGCTCCGCGAGATCGCGGGGATCCATCGTCGAAACCCCGATCGCGAAAGACAGGGTGTCCCACCAAAAGTCCCCGAACATCTCGTACATGTACTGCGCGGTGATCGCCTCTTGGTCTGTCGCCAGATACGTCTCAGCTGAATGCCGACGGTACAGAGTGGGATCGGGGCCCGGGTGAACACGCGGAATGGACTCGAGCTTGCTGGTGAGGAGCTTGGCCATGAGTGGGGTTGACGCGCTGTGCGCGGCGCAGATGGCGCAGTTGGTTCTCGATCCGGCGATGTCAGGGTGACGGTGCGGCAGCGACGTCAAAGGCCTACCGGTCTGCGTCCGGTAGATCTGACGCATGGCCTTCTCGGCTGCGGCGACATCTCCGAGCGCGGCGTAGGCCACAGCAACCCGTCTGGCGTGCTCAGCCTCGTCGGGGTGATCCAGACCGTCGTTACTGGCCGCGGCCTCTATGCCGGTGCAGGCCGCGTCGAGTCTGCCCTCTATCCGTGCCGGCGCGACGACCAACGACAGTTGGCCATAGAACTCGCGCTCGGCCGGTTGATGCTCGGTGAGCGTCCAGTGGTCTATTGCCTCAGCTGTGGTGTTCATGCAGGCCCCTCCCCGCTGGGTTTGTGTCCCTGTCTCGCGTGAAAAAAACGCTAATAGACGGCTTGGACACGGCCCGGTCGCGAACACAGTGTCCGGCCATAGTGAACGGCTCTGAACTGCGATTATGTGGGATGGCGTCGGCGTGGCGCCCAGCCCAAGAGGTGCATGTTCAGGCCGCGGGGCGCGCCTTCAAGATGTGGGCCGGAAAGCGGTTTCCGAATAGGGAGTTATAGGAAACAAAGCCGCGCGGCCGCTGCCGGATGTGGCACTTCCGACCCAACGGTCTGCGTCGCCCCCAAGCCGGTCACCGCGGCGGGAAACGCGCGCCGTGCCACCGAGAATTCTCGCGCGGTCAACGTCGCCCCTTCATCTTGCAGGACGGCTTGGACATTGCTGGCTGACGGCCGGCCAGGAGGGCTCGATCGGGTTAACCAGCAAAATCTGAAAAGTTTAATTGAGCTATACTGTTTGATGGCAGAGGAGAGGAAACTCGGGTGAAGCTGAGCAAGCTCATGGCCGCAGCCGCGACAACCGTCGCGGTGCTGGCCGCCGGCCTCGGGCACGGCCGCGCCGCGGCCGACGTCAACGAGTGGACCTCATTCGCCGGCCTAACGCCCGGAACCACTATCGGCCAGCGCATACCCCAGAAGAACGGCATCTACGTGTGCACCCTGGCCTTCATTGCACGCGAAAAAGCCACGTACGCAAAGAAAGCCATCACCGCAGGCCACTGCGACCACACCGCCGAGGGCCAGGCCACGGTGTTCTACACCGAGTCCTCTGATCCCGACACCGCCCGCCCACTGGGCACCTACAGCCGCTCCAACGCCCGCGGCGCCGACACTGGCACGTCGTCGGCCGGCCTGCCCGCATTCACCGACGCCGGCATCATCGACATGAACCCAGGCATCCGCCCCTCGTCATACGACGTCGCCGGCGTGTACCGCGTAACTCGCACACTGCGACCCGATCCCCCACTGGCACCAGGCATCGAAGTCTGCAAATTCGGGGCCCGCACCGGAGAAACCTGTGGCCCGGTCATCTCGGCGGACAGTGACCGAATCACCGCGCGGCTGCGCCTCGTCGAAGGCGACTCCGGCGCCCCTGCCTACATCAAGACCGGCGGCGACACCATCACCGCGGTCGGAATGCTGTCCGGTCACCTCGTCGACGATGAGGACACCGCGGTCATCTACTACCTGTTCCCCGTCATCGACTCGCTTGGCCTGCAAATCTGCGGCGACTGCTAGGAGGCCGAAGGTGAGGCGCCAATACGAAGCTGTTGTGCACCGCGACAACCGCTGGTGGGTCATCGAGATCCCCGAGATCGCGGGCATCACACGATCGCGACGACTGTCAGAGGCCGGCGAAGCCGCCCGTAAGTGCATCGCCGCCACAACCAACGCGGCCCCGGCGGACGTCGACGTCGTGATCGTCGACGTCGCGGTGGCCGGACCGGACGGGGATGTACGTCACCTGCTCGAAGAAACCACGCTGGTACGTGAGACTCAGCGCAAACTCGAGGAGGCCGCGGCCGCAGTGGTCCGCGATTTCGTCACCGACCTCACCAACGAGGACGCTCGAATCCCGGTGCGCGACATCGGATACCTGATGGGCCTTACTCCGGGCCGAATCAGCCAGCTCTCAACCGAAGCCAAACCGCCGAATCACCCAGTGCCCCTTCCGGCCGGCTTGGTGCCCCGCCGGCGCACCTCCTAGGTGGCCGGGAACGTGTATTCGAGAAGGTAGGCGTCGGAAACGATAACGGTGTCGCAGACCTCCACCGGGACGTTGTCGGTGTCGTAGGCCGTGCGCGAGACCGTCAGCACCGGGATCCCCGCGTCGATGTCGAGTGATTGACGCTCCTCCGGAGTGGGCATCCGCGCGCCGACATCCTCAGTGAAACGGCCCAGACGGTGCCCACTTTCCTCCAGCCGCGCATAGATTCCCCCGGGCCCGGAATCCTCCCGCTCGATGGCAGTGCCTTCAGCGAAAGCGGCCGGCACGTAGGACACCGCGACCTGCAGCGCCCGATCATCAGCCAGGTACCGACGGGACCGGACGACCACCTCGGAAGTGACTGGGATTTGGAGCCGCTCGGCAATCAACGCGCTCGGCTGTTCGCGTCGAACGACAATGCTGTCGACGGCGGCAGCAAAGCCGGATGCCTCGGCGTCAGCGCTGAACGCGGCGTTGCCCTTGTCCCGGTTCCGCCGTGCGAACCGGTCCGACGACAGCCGGCGCACCGGCGCCTGGGCCCGCACGAACACGCCCAGCCCACGCATCGACACAATCAGTCCCTCGTTGCGCAACTCTTGAAGAGCATTCCGCCACGTCGCACGCGCAACCCCAAAGTGCGTCAGCATCTCCGGCTCAGAAGGCAACCGCTCCCCAGGGGCCAGCCGCCCAGAGGCGATCTCCTCGCGCAGAATGCCCGCGATCTGCCGGAACGGCGGCCGGTCCGAATGTGGGTCGATCTTGCCGAGTTGCAGCAACGCTCACCTCCACGCAGAAAAACCAGGCTAGTTCTCTAGCCGGGTAGCCTACCCCGCTCCAGCAGGCAAAGTGCCGCCTCGCCAAACACCGCGCGCCCACCCCTGCTCGACGCCGCCCCGAGCAATCCACGACCACTCAAATACAGTGCAACGAACCATGCCACGAAACCACGCCACTCAACGCCCGTGGCTGACAGGGAAAGCTCCACAAAAACTAGCTCGGAACAGGCAGTAAAGCGAAACCTCTCCCCTACCGGCGACCCACGGCCAGGGCGCAACGAAACGCACAACGACGTCGGCTACGAGACCGACGACGACCGCTGCAACGGTGCCTACACCAATCGCCACAACACGCAGCGCGCCAGCGCTCGACTAGCGTGCGCAGCATCCAGTCGGCGGCCGATCCTCGCCCAGCCGTGCCGCTAGAGTTTGCGCAACTACGCGGTAGCAGGACCCTCCACCCGCATTCGGCCTGATGTCGGTAACCGAGTGCGGCCGGCCGTAGTCGACCAGCTCGCCGGTCCTATCGAGCCGATCCCGCTGTGCCGCGTTGCCCGAGGCGACCACGTCTGCAGCGCGACGACGCGCCGTATCGGCCTCCGTCGCCGTTTCGAAACAGTGCCCGCCCAACGTGGTGAGCTGTTCGATCGGGCCGTCGGCCCGCTCAAACACCACAGCCGCAGTGGCGCTGGGCTCGACGGCAGCGGCAGCCTCACGGTCGCTCTGCAGATCCAGCCCACACCCTGGCAGCAACACCATGGCGGCGATGGCGCCACCGGCCGAAACGGTCTTCAACAGCGAATTGCTTTTCATGGCGCGAACCGTATCGGCGGTCAGTGCCGGATCTGCTCCACCGCCGATCGTGTCCAAGGCCTATTCTGCAGCCGGGGCACCGATGCTCAATCCTCGGTCTGCGCCACCGGCTTCTTGCTGCGCTTGGGCTTCGGCGGCAGCAAATGATGTTCGAGCACCCGGGCGATGAACTCCGAGAAGGTGCTTACCTTCACCGTCGACATCTTCTCTTCGAGCCACTCGCGCTGTTGGGCGCTGAAGGAGATCCGCGCCTCGGTCAGCGGGGTCGACGACTTCGCCCTCGCAGTGGATGACGGCATCAACCACGGATCATCGCTCTCAGGAACTTCAAACAGGCCCGCCAAGACCTCATCAGGCGTCGTCTGCTGTTCAGTGGCTTCCTTCGCGATCCCCGCGAACGCGTCCTGAACAATCTGGGCGTAGTCCTTGATCTTGCGACTCTTCGTGGTCGTGAGCGCCTTGTAGGTATCTGCCGTCAGATACACCGACGACGCGGGCACTCCCCTGCCCTCTGCCGCGGCACGTTTGCGACGCGGCGGCGCGACGCGAGTAGCCACCTGGCCGGCGCCCTCAGGCCGCGCCGGCGGCACCATCTCGGCTTGCGTGGACTGAGGGCTTTCCACAGTCTCCGTGGCAGGCCGTACAGGCTGCTCCGCTACCGGCGGAACGGGATCCGGGGCCGGCGGCGCTTGCGGCGGAGCCGCGGCACCGGCAGGCGAGCCCAGCAACCCCTGCAACTTGGCGCCCCGCTCAGGCGCTGCACCGCCGCCGAACGCGCCGGCCAAGTTCTTGTGCTTCGCATTTCCGTTTGTGGCCATGTCAGCGCTCCTCTCCGGCCGCCGCGTTCTCGCTGATCAGTTCGTTCATCCTCATGAGCACCTCTGCTGCAAGGTTCTCGTAGTCCTCGGCCAAACCCCTGCTGGTACCGGCGCCTGTGCCCACCACGTCGTCACCGAGCTTCTTTCCCGAACGTAGAGCGGCCAGCTTCTTGCCCTTGGCGTCGGTACTCGCCGACTCCAGCTCGTGGGCCAAAAGCCCGTGGCGACGAGAATCCTGCATCGCTGAATCAGAGTGGCGAATGATCGCATCGAAAATGGGGGCCACACCACCAAGAATCTGCTCAACTGTGTCCTTCGCGCGGCCCGCAACGCGTGTTGCCTGGCTTCCGATGCCGAACCTCACCACTCCCCCAAGGCTCAGCCAGGGGTTCTCCAGCTTCGCCGGCCCGAACAAGTCCGCGATAGTCGACAGACCGTCGATGCTCGCGTCGTCGGCCTTGATCGGGATGATCACAGTGCCGGCCACCCGCAGAGCTGCTTCGAGCGCAGTGATATCAACAGGCGGAGCGTCGATCAGGATCAGGTCATAGGAGCGGCCCAGGCTGATGATCTCCCGCTGGATGGCATCGGCCAGGCTGTCCTTGGAGTTCGCCGCGTAGTACTTGTAGATGCGCTCCAGCCCCCCACCACCAGCAATTAGATCGACGTTGGGCCGCACGTTGGTGTACAGCGGAGGCGTCGCACTCGGGGACTTCAAGAGCAAGGCCGCTGCATGCTGCTCACCATTGGCGTCGATCACATCCTTGATCGACTCGTACTCGTCCACCGGTAGGCCGTAGTCGCGAGCAAGGTTGCCCTGCGGATCCAGCTCCACCACCAGCACCCGGTATCCGGCCTGGCCGAACAGGCCGGCGAGGTTCGCCGTGACGGTCGTCTTCCCGACTCCACCCTTACCGTTCGCGAGCGCGATCACTCGGAACGGCGATGGCACCACTGAGGCCAACGCGTAAACGGGTGCCGTCATCTCAGTCATCATTCCCCTACCCTCCCAAGGGTATTGCGCCCGGTAGAGGGCGTCAGATGTCGCTCCGTACCGCGCGCTCTGCCCCGCTTGACAACGGGCGGTAAGTCACGCGCGATTAGCGCTGATACTAGCGCCCTTAACCGCGCTGTGCATCACGCGACACGTCACGCGTTTGTAACGCCTCAACAAACGCGGAATAGCGCGCGCACCAAATCGCCTCATGTACCGCCCATGGGAGCGCCCTGCCCGGTGCGCGTCCATCCGCGTAGGCAACGGCGCGGACACGGGCGTTTCACCACGCCCCACCAGCGCCCAATATGACGCCCATCATCGGGCGCGTGATAACGCGATTGATCACGCTGTATCCAGCGCTGGGTAACGCGCGCAAAAGAGTGCCCATATCTACGCGGTAGCCAGCGTGCATATACGGGCGGAAAGAAGCGCGCAATAACGCGCGATGCGAACCGCGTAATGACAGGCGGGGGAGTGCGCCCAGTGGTAAGCGCCATAAGCGGCGTAGTACAGGGCGTTGCGCTCCGCGATGCGAGGGCGGAAGTCGCCGCGTCGCAGTGCGCGCAAACGCAAGCGCTATGCACTGCGTAGGAATGGGCGCATGGCAAGGCGCATAACGAAGCGCTGGATAGCGCGTGCAATGGCGCGGACGAGTACGCGCGAACGATAGCGCGATGCAAGGCCCTGGAGGCGACGTGGTGAGGCGCGCGTAAGCAGCGCGACGATAAGCGCGATACGAGCGCTTGGCCAGCACAAATAGTGGAATCGAGGGGCGTGAACGGCGTGGTTACGGGCAGCTCAACGACGGCAGGCCAGGGGAGCGGGAGGGGGCGCATGAACTCCGCGGCGACATCCGATGCAACGTCGTCCATGTGATTCACCTCCTCGGAGTTTCGCAATCGGTCAGCCACAACTAGACCGCTGCTCGAAACCGTAACCCACTAACGCGGTAGAACCTGTGGTCGCCACCCCGACGATACGGCTCCACTCCAGGCATTCTGCTGATTGCTGCGCTGACGGTTGCACTGAGCGGAAGGCGCTGCCGAGCGAGCGAAGTCGACGCATCCCCGAATCCTTCCGCGCATCGAACTAACGCTAAGTGCAGAGCCGCGTCACTAACACCTGCCGGTCAGGATCGGTAACTCAGTCGTTTGCGCGCGCGCTTCCCAAGCGCACGCATCCCGGCTTGCTTGTGCGCCTTCGCTGCGCCCTTGGCGTTGACAGCATCCGAGCGACGCCATCTGTCCGGCAGCATCCCACCGGCCATCGTTTGCGAGCGCTGTACTGGCTCCGCTGCGCTTCCCGCACCATCGCAGCCAGGGCGGACTTACCTAACTGCGGGAAGGTCGAAACGGGATGGGCGGGGGAGGGGTGCAGCAGAATCGACCTGCCCACGTCGGTGTCGCTACCTAGCCCGGCGGCCAGTCACAGCGCGACCACCAACTAGCCAGAGTGGTGCCTAGGTAGGTCGCAACCTCTGATTCCTGCGGTGCCCGCGCCGGTGCGCCGAGACTGCCCTACTCAGCATTGGCCGCGCTGCTGACCTGCGGAAATGCAAATCCACCAACCAGGCGCCAAGCGGTGAAACGCCAAAAGAGGCCCTCACGGCCCGTCTCGCGGCCGACAGCCCGCCTGAGGCATCCTCTATCTAGAGTGGGGACGTTCGTTCCCCAGCGGCCTAAGTGGGGCGTAATGCCAGGTCAGGGGCGGATGCGGCGGGAGGAGTGAGGGCATAGGGTGGTCCTTCACCGCGCCACGGCCACCAACCGGCCGGCGCCGACTCGCCGCAGCCATTTGCGATGCCCGATCGAGGGCCGCCATCCGCGGCAGGCCCCATGTCATTCGGCCTACGGTCCGACGACCGCATGCAATCCCGCGACGGCCGCACAGAACGCCGCACCGCCCGCCAGGGCGGCCTGGGCCAGCTGCTTACTCGCGACATACGTCAGCAACCCGGCAGTGGCGCCGATGATGACCGCGCAGAACAGCACCACCGTGGCGCGCAGTGACAGCAGAGGGGCGTTCTTAGGGGAGGGCATGGTGTGCGCCTTTCGGTCGTGAGAACCCTTTCGCATATTCCGTGACTGTCGTGACGAGTTCGACAGAGGCGGCGCACGAGCAGAGCTGCGACCGGGAGATATAAGACCCCAGGCACGGGCGAGCTGCCACAACATTCTCAGGCCCGGGCGGAACGGGGCGGCACGGTTCCGCGCGTTCACACATGCGGAGTGGGTCAAGATCACCCATATTGCAGCGTATTGCGGTATACCATGCAAAACATGGCAACTAACCCCAACTCTTTTCCCAATTCGCCCGAGTTCGGCGACTTCATCAGCACCATCCGGTCGATGCGCGGCCGCGTCTCACGAAAAGCAGTGGAGGACCTGGGCGGACCGTCCGAGCGTCAACAGGCCGACATCGAGGCCGGCAAGGAGATGCCCATCACCCCCCGCACACGCGACCAATACGGGTCATTCCTCGAAAACTGGCGGCACCCCTCACTCGGTCCCTCGCGGGGGAAGGTAATCACTCGTCAGTTCTTCGACGCAGCATGTGAAGCATTCAGCGCAAGCGCCTCTTCGACCCAGGCCACCCCGTGGGTCGACGACACGCTCCTCTACGACGGCGGATTCGTCCTCGGCGACCTCGCCAAACCCGGCGCCGTCATCACTGCGGGGAGCCTGGCCTACCCCGGTGGCGGGCGCGACGATTTCGCCCACGACTTCGCCGATCGAGCGGGCGGAACCGTTGCCTTCACCCACGCGGCGAGCGGTATTGCCGCGAGGCACAACGTGATCACTGTGATGCCGTGGCCAGTCGCCGTCGCCAACAACTTCACCAACGGTGCGCCGTGGTCCAGCCTCTACACCTACCGGGTGGGACTCCCGGAGTACGACGGCTTCCCCCGCCTGCTGATCGACCCTCTCGACGGCGTCAGCGAGCTGGAACAGGCCTACATCCGGGCCGCCGCACTCGGAGCTGCCGGAGACGACCGCGCCCACCTGGCCTGGGCCATCCTGCTCGCCAACGCATCCGCAGCACGGTGGGGGACAAGCCCACTGAAAGCGTGGACCAGCCTGTTCGCTCCCGGGACCAGCTATTCCGGGCCGCGGGTCATTGAGTGGGAGAACCTCATGGAGCAGATCCACGAACACACCGGACTGACGACCACCGTGCCCGTCAGCCAGATCATCCTCAAGGCTCAGCGGTATCTACTGCCATGGGTCGAAGAATGGAACTCGGCGAGCGGCCTGCGCTTCAGCACCCTAGGCCACGGCGAAGAAATGCAGATCACATGGGCGGATGCCCCCGAATCCCTGCGGGCTGAGTGGGACCCGAACCACAAACCTGCCGGGTCGCAGCTATGGTTCTGCGAGCCCGCCATGCTGACGACCGTCCCAGCGGTCCTCAACGACCGCGGTGCCGCCAACCTGGTGCTGGATACAACCGTGCTTTCCGTTACCGGCTCACGCCAGCCCCGGTACGTCTGGTGCCCGGTAGGCGCCGGTCAGAGGCACGTAATCGTGCAGCAGGACGGCTCCAACGAATGGCGCCCCGCCCTGCTCTACTAGGCCTACGCCGTGATCTCTACGGACATCGGCAAGCCTGAGCCCGGGCTCTCCGGAGCATGGTTCCGCCGCATCACGACCGCGCCGTCGACGACGAACCGCAGCTCTCCAGGCCCGCTACCGCTACCGAACGAAGAAGCCGGTGTCCAAGCCGTTCCCTACGCTCGTCAGCAAGCAAAGTGTTTAGTCTCAGCGAGGGGGTTCCAATGACAAACTTCGACAACGTTCTCGGCTCGATATCGCGCGGCGGCCCGGGCGCCATCCGCTACGACGGAGACTCGCTGACCAACGACGAAGAGCACCAGTACCGCATCAACGTGGCCGAAATGCTCGAACACGACACCGAACTGATCAGCTTCCCGTCCGACGTCGGCTCCGGAGCGGCGATCGTCGCCGCCGAAGAGAAGATCAACGAAGTGCGGTCCTTGATGCTCAAGATCGCTGACGGCTTCCGCACTATCGGCGAAGCAGCCAAGGACGCAGCCCCAGCAATCCGCAGCGGAACCGCAGCCGACCCCGAAGTCCAGGACGCGCTACGGAGGTCCTCGGCCGCCTACGAGTCCATCAAGGACATCGTCCCACCCGAAGAAGCTGGCCCCAAGATCGACGGTTTCGAGCCAGATCCCGGCGTAGGCAAGCGCTCGGAACGCTCCCCGGAGCCTGAAGCGAAGCCGAAGGAAGAAGTTTCTCCACGTACGAACGTTTCTGCAGACCAGCCAGCTCAGCCCATGGCGGCCCCCGGACAGGGCCCGATGGCCCCTGGCCCCATGCAGGGCGCACCCGCCGCGCAGGGGCCCATGGCCGGCCCCGCAGGCGGGCCGACGACAGCGCCCAGCGCATTTGTCCCGGGAACTGGCCCTGACGGCCGCCCCTACGGCACGACACCGCGGCCCAATCGCCGCGGCGCTGAACCCGGACCGACCACCTACGGCTCCTCGTTGAGCGACGGTAGCGGCGGTGTCGCACCAATGCCGCTGGTCAACCCCAGCGTCACCGGCGGCCGAGTCGATCCCGCCCAGATCTCCGGGCGCACCGCATCCACCTCGCCATCAGCGGGCCTGCCGCCGCTGAAAACCGGACCGACCGGCTCCACCGGAATGATGGGAGGCATGGGCGCTATGCCGATGGGCGGCGGTATGGGCGGCCCCGGTGGATCAGCGCGCCCCGACCTGCCTCCGCTGCGCCGGGACCGCGCCTCCGAGCGCATCCTCACCGGCGAAGAGGCCCGGGACAAGGCGCTGGTGTCCCACATTCTGCGCGACGACGACCCGCCAGCAGGCGAGTACATCGACAGTGCCGAGCTCGCGGACCTGCTGCCCGACGAACGGCACCCGAGCGCGCCACAGCGCTCCGAGCCTGAACCACCTGCGCTCCGAGACGTGCCACCGCCCGCCCCGGTCGTGATGAACGTTCCACCGCCTGCGTCAGTTGTGATGGATGTGCCGCCGGCACCTGCGCCACCGCGCCTGCCCGGGCGCGACCAACCTGTCCAGTATCCGGGGGAACCTCGCGATGACGAGAAGTGGTAGACGAGCGGGCGTAGTTGTCGCCGCGGCGATCCTGATTGCCGCGGCGATGGTCATGCCGGCCCGCGCGGGCGCCACAGACTCAGACCGGACTTCTTTTCCGGGCGGCATCGCACCAGGAGCCACGATCGCCCAATCCACTGACGGCGGGTCCTTCACGTGCACGCTGGGACTCATCGCGGGAGACCCGGCATCTCACCGGCTGTACGGCATCACAGCGGGACACTGCGACCACACCGCCGAAGCTCGGCCCACCGTGCACTTCAGCGAGGCCGACAGTCCCGATGTCGCCCGGCCGCTCGGCACTTACATCGCATCCCGCGATACCGACGGCAGCACTCCCACCGGAAACGACGAGCTGCCGCTGTATACCGATGCCGGCGTGATCGCCATGCAGGACGGAGTGCGGATCGCCTCATTCAAGATCGCCGGCGTGTACCCCGTGCGCGGGGTCGTCGAGGACCGCAAGGACCTCCCATACGGCACCGAAGTGTGCAAATACGGCATGCGAACAGGCGAGACCTGCGGCCCGATCACGGTGGCGTCGAAGTACACCATCACTGCTGAAGTGCGTGCCATTCATGGTGACTCCGGTTCGGCGTTGTACCGCAAGAACAACGACGGCACAGTGGACATCATCGGCCTGGCCTCCAATGTGGACGACGAGACGGGCACTACCCAGTTCTTCTGGGTGGCGCCGGTCCTCAAAGCGCTCAACCTTCAAGTCTGCGGCTGCGGAGCAAACTGAGGGACCCCATTGCCTGACGACTTCGAGACCGACCCGCACTTCATCAACGTCGAGGGAGACCTGGGCGGTGACGACATGGGCGTGCTGAGCAGGAACGCGCTCAACCTGCACCTGCACGGGTGCCTCAACAGCATCTCGGACGGTCAGCCCGGGTTCGTCAGCGACGAGTACCTGAGTGCCCTCTCTGCCGAGACCACCATTGCCGCTGCCGAGCTTGAGACAGCCGGACTGTGGGAGCGTCGAGAGGGCGGCTACTTCGTGCTGGCTGACGAAGTACTCAAGACGGCCATCGGATACAGCGAACAGACGCGCGCACGGGAAGCAGAGTGCGCCGACCGCGGGCGGCACCTGCCTCACCAACCCGATGGGTCCGGGTGGATCGTCTGCACGCACTGCGGCGTCCCAACTGAACGGCCGGACGGTGGCCCCGTGGCATTGCCCAACGGCGGTCCTCTCGGGCCAGACCCGCGCCATTCGCACTGAGTTCGCCAGTTCCCGCGAACCGGCTTAGCGGCTGACCTTCAGCCGATTGAGCGCCAGCAGGCTGGCAAACGAGGCTGGGTCGGCATTGGTAATTGCGGAACAGAATGGCGCCCCGGCGGGGCATGTTCTAGCTACGCCCGTGTGATGCGGGAATCAGGCACAACGAACAGCGCCACGAAGCATGTGTAGAGATCACTGCGTACGGAGCCGCGATGTTCCGTGAAAACTAGCTTTGAGCAGTGTGTTGTAATGGGCTGTCCATGCCTGACCTGCCGGTCAATGGACGCAACAGATGGCACCATGGAAGACGCAACGAGATATACAACATGTCGTGCAACAGCATGCGCCACGATGCATGCCACATCGGAGAACTCTTGCTCGATTCGGCGGGACCTGCGGGGGATCTCGGCTAACTGGTCCGGGCGTGCGTAGGCAACCGAGCTTGAGCAGGTTTACCAACTCGCGCCCCGCACGTTGGCCGCATATGCCAGCCGTCGCAGGCGCCCCAGTTCCACGGCGGGGCGGTGATCAGCGGTGACGCCTACGCGCGGTCGAGCAGTGCGCGGGCATCTTTGATCAGCAGCAGCTGGTGCAGCTGATCGGTCGGTGAGGGCTCGAAGTCGAAGTGCGCGTAGAACGCCCGGGCCTGTTCGTGCAGGGCGTGCACCAGCAGTGCCCGCACCCCGATGATCTCCGCAGCCGCCACAGCGCGGGAGATCGCGTCGCGCAGCAGCGCAGCGCCTAGGCCCTGGCCTTGTTCCTTGCGGTCGATTGCCAGCCGCGATAACAGGATCACCGGCACCGGATCGGGCATGTTGCGCCTTACCCTCCCCGGCGTGCCAGCGCGCTCCACCGCCGCTGAGGCCAGTGCATAGAACCCGACGACGCGGCCGTCGCGGCACGTCACGAAGCACCGGGAGGCGCCCTCAACGTGGTTGGCCAGGGCGCGGCCTCGCAAGTATTCATCCAGGCTGGGTTCGCCGCTGTCGAACTCGGCGACCACGTCGTGTTCGCTGATCGGCCGTGGCGCGCTGTAGCCGCTCACTCGTCGAAGATCGAGGGCTCCGCGAACAACTTCGCCAGCCGCGGCTTGTGCGACACCGGCCGGTCCAGTACCGACACGAATTCCGACCAGGCCGGTGCGTCGAGCATGAACAGCCTGCGATCAGCGAGCACGTCGCGGGCATGTGCCAGCGTGGCGGTCACCGTGAAGTTGGTCAGATCGGTCCCCTCCACTTCGGCGGCGCGACGAATCAGCGCGTCTTGCTCAGCAGTCAGGCGCACCGCGAACCGTTCCGTCTTCGTAGCCATGCCATCCATTGTGTGCCTATCAGGCACACAACGCAACAGGGGTATTGATCACGCGCAAAATCAGCGCAAAACCTGGTGTGCACTGCCAGTTAGGACACGTTGAACGATGGGGCCACCGCGACGAGATCGTGGTCAAAGGTGGAACCAGCTTGGAAAAGCTACGGATCATCGAACGTATCTCCGAAGCATCCGCGCGGCGGCGAACCGTTGCGGGGGAGGGTGCGAAACCCGTACGCTTGTGTGCGTAGCCAGCCCATTGCGGTGGGTTTGGAAGTGAGCCACAGGATAACTCGCCGTATGGCGAGGCCTGTGGCTCGCGGCTTTCCTAGGGTCAGATTCTGTACGCCGATCGTTGACACCTAACCCGGGGGGATTTTGAGAGAGATCTATTGGCACGGCCTGGGCCCGTGCGCCGACCCGCTTTCAGAGCGAGAAATCCAGACAGCCGCGATGCGCGGCGAGCCTCCAGGTCGTGACCAGCCAGTCGATACGCCGAACTTTGTTTACGCCAGTCGATCCAAGGATGTCGCCGTTGCGTTCACCACACTCGGCGGTGGTCGAGCGGTGTGTCAGGTAGATCCCGGTGACCTGCCGGTAGAGGTGGACCCAGACTTCCCAGAGTTGGGGGTTCGTTTCCGTGGCGCTGTTCAAGTCGTCTCGACGGAGGTGTTCCGTGAAGCCGAACTGCCAACTGCCCGCGAAGTCGTGGAGATACTGGCCCACGGCTACAAATGGCCTGACGGCAGTTCGTGGTACTTGCCGAACGGATTCTTAAGAACTCCGCCGGCTGCCCAAGCTCTCGGCTACGCCGACGCTGATTTTGAGTGGCTGGGTCGTTGGTATCCGATCCATTTTCTGCATTTCGACCATGATGGGCGAATCACCGCGATGACCGACGACGGACACGGCTATGTGATGTTTCCTCCGGATCATCCAATGGCGCACGGCCGGGGTGGTGTGCCCGTCAGTCAACTGCCACATGCGTGGACGCGGCCTGGTTATTTTCCATCCACGGATATTGTCCAGGGGGGCCTAGGCATACGCCTGAAATGGAATCCCGAGCTGGCTGACGAGATTATCCACATGCCGTGGGAGTGGTGATTTTCCGTCCGCGCTTTTGCGGCCTGCCGAAACGGCTTGCGGTAGTCAGACCCGAGCTTGAGCAGGTTTACCAGCTTTCGCCCCGCACGTTGGCCGCATATGCCAGCCGTCGCGGGCGCCCCAGTTCCAACGGCGCCGAGCGGCTTCCTCGTCGAGCTCTTAAACCGCGGTGGGGAGGTGATCGCGGTGCAGGTGACGACCTATGCAGATGTCAGAACCGGCAGTTTCTCGTATCATTTTGCAGAGAAGGAGGTGACTGCCGATGTCCACTCAGTGCGATCGTCGCGCCGCGCAAGACGCTCGTCGAACATTGCTGGATTCCCGCAACCAGTTCTGGAAGACGACCGACATCGACGCACCACCCTCGACAGCGCAGCACCTGCTCGCCGAGCTGGTGCGTCAGGGAGAGCTGCGGCGCGTCCGTAAGGGCCTGTACTGGCGCGGGACTAAGACGCCGCTGGGCATGGCCCCGCCCCCGGAGGCGGCGCTGGCATTACAGCTGACCGGTCAGGCGGGAATCGGGCCGGCGGGGCTGTCAGCGGCGAACGCGCTGAGGCTGTCCACCCAGATTCCTCGCCAAGCCGAGTACGCGGTGCCCGCCCGCCCGCCAACCGATACCGAAACTGTGCGGTTCGTGAACCGTTCGGCTCGCCGCGGCCGTGCTGATTACGAACTGAGCCAGACCGAGGTGGCCGCCCTGGAAGTGCTCGACGGATGGGACCGTGTCATCGAGACCGGACCGCAGCAGGCGATGGGGCGGCTACAAGAACTCATCCGCTCGGGCGGTATCGACGCCGCGAGGTTGGCTGGTGCCGGCGACACCGAGCGCGCCTCGGCCCGGGCTCGGCTGCGTCACCTGCTGCGCCAGACTGGGCTGGCGGAACTGGCCGAGAAGGTACCGGCCGCTGACCCGCGGATCGAAGCGCGCGCGCTGGCGGGTCTGGCTGTCTGATCGTGGCGTTGTGGCGCGCCGAAGACTCTGAGGTCTTCGCCGCGACGATCGCGGCCGCCGCGGAACGCTTGGGCGTGCAGTCGTTGGCGGTGGAGAAGGACTACTGGATCTGCGAAGTACTGCGGACGATGGTGGCCTCTCTCGATCCAGCTGGCGAATTCGCGGCGGATCTGCGGAGGGAGCATGAAACGGCAATGGAGACGCTCTATTACGGGAGCAATCCGCCGTCATTCGACGATGTGATCGATCGGGTGCGCCATCACGCTGAGCTGCTGAATCCCTACCGCTAGAGGTGCCGTGTTGGTCATGCAGTGGCCAATCGCGGCACGGATCAGGAAACGATCACCTACGAGCGAAACGCTCGGAAGTTGTGTAGCGTGGGCACCATGCTCAGCGGGCCCGCCATCCTCAAACTCGACGCCGTGATGTGCCTATGCGCCGCCTGCGGCACAGCAATGCCCGCAGATCATGAGCGCACCGAGACGGATCCCACAGGCCTAGGGTGCAAACACTGCGGCAGCCTCATGCAAGGGCTGAACGGGCCAGAAGAAATCGCCCACCTGGTCGCTGCCAGTGACCCGCGTCAGCTGCGCGCTGAGCGCCTGCGCATCATCAAAGACTCGGCCGCGATCAAACAGGTACGGCTCCGCTCACGTGGCCTGAACCCCGACCAGAAAAACGAGCTCGCAGAGAGTCAGGACGCGCTGCGGG
The DNA here is from genome assembly GCF_002101965.1 of Mycolicibacterium wolinskyi. Taxonomy (GTDB): domain Bacteria; phylum Actinomycetota; class Actinomycetes; order Mycobacteriales; family Mycobacteriaceae; genus Mycobacterium; species Mycobacterium wolinskyi. Next base: position 276,310 of record NZ_LQQA01000005.1, on the reverse strand, counting down.
CGGCATTTCTCGCCTCGATCGGAGCGGTCCCCGTGCCCCTGACCTTCTATGCGGTCTGGCTGGACGCCTGGGAGCGTGAAGCCGGCCGCAAAGCTCAGGAATCCGAGCAGCCGTTTCGTGAAAGTGTACTCAACGACTACGGACACGAAGCGGCGCACTCGCGGCGCCGCCGGTTCTGGCTGGCAACCATTCCATTCCGTCGCGACGAAATGCTGCCTCTCTACGGCGCATCTCAAGTCTCCCTATTCCTGCCGCCGGCGGCGTCCGCAGAATTTCTCCAGCACCAGGACGAGCGGAGCGCGCCGCTGCTCGGGCACAGCTCAGTGCAAGGTTTGGTCGGCCGGAGCCGCAACCTGCACGCGTGGGCTCTCGGGGACAAACTCTTCCCGCCGACGGCCTACACCGATGTCGACGAACTCAGGTCGAAGCGACTCCGCATGCGCACGCTGCGACGCGCCTGGGCCCGGCCACTCCTGGCCGCGGCGAAACACCAAATCTCATGACCGACAACAGCGACGGTGAGATGGCCACCACTAGCGGGGATGAACTGTGGCCCATCGAGAAAGTCGCCGAGTTCCTTGGCTGCAGCCAATCCCGGGCCCGCGCCATCATGTCCAGCCGCGGAATCGCCCGCATCAGCGGATACCCCGCCGCGAAAGTGCAACAGGTGCAACGTCGGCAAGGTGCCCGCACCGACCTCACCGCGAGCCTTGACCGCGCCAGCGACTGACCTCGCAACTCAGCAGTACAGCGCGCAACGGGCCACGCCACGAAACCGGCCCGTGACCCCGTGGCGCGTCGCGGGGATATCGTCTGAAAAACAAGTCGTGACCATAGTGTTATCCCCGAGTCTCCGACTCCGGAGATGCGTCACAGACGCGCAACGACAGGCACTACGAAAGATGCAACGAGAGCTCCAACGGTGGAAGCCACAGAGAGGCCCACAGGCCTCACTACAACTTCGAAGTTTCGGCACCCGGATTCATCCGGAATGGAGCAGGGCGACGGCGAGCAGCGCACGAGGATGCGCTACGCAGGAGCCCGGATGACGCCTGCCTGATCGAGAACCCCGCAGCCAGTCAGCCCTTCGGCGGGTGGGGGTCGTGGCCGTAGGAGTTCTTCTCCGCGATGGTGCCGTCGACGTTGCGGATGGTGTGTTCAACCTTGCGGGCCTTGGCCATGTCGCGCCCGATTGCCTGTTGCTGGGCCTTGGTCCCGCCGGCGTGCGCCGCACGGCTGCTGCCCTCGACCTTGGACTTCCACACGCCATCCTCGTGGTAGGTGCTGATATCTCCTTTAGCCATCGTCGTCGCCTCTCAAGATTTGATCCCAGTGGTGAAGACCAGATACCCGGCCGAGGGCGTTTACATTCGCCGGACGGCTGCAGCGTGCGAAAGCTGAGGCGCGTTCGCACGCCTCGCCGAACTTGTCCCAGTAACTTCCGCAGTGTCAGACGTCAATGTCGTACAGGGATGATCTAGTCGGGGGCAACGGTCAGCTGTCGTGGCTGTCCCGCGGTTGCATGCTGTAGGTGTTGATCGGGTCACGCCAAGGCTTCGTGTCACCGCCGCGGTCGTCGCCTCCGCCCCACACGTACGGCATCTGCGGCGCGGCGGCGATCTTCGAGACGAACTCCTTGATCCTCGTGCTCATCTCGGGGAGCTCCACTTCGCCGCTGCGTTCCTCATGCCGGACCTGCGCGCGGTGTCTCATGCTCATCAGCTCGCTGTGCATGAGGTGGTCGGTGAATCCGAGGCCGGTCGCCTCCTCGGTGCCGAGCAGCTTGCCCTGGCCGCGCAGATGAGTAACCGCATCCTCGACGGTCTTCCGGGCCGTGTCGGCGTCGACCGCGGAGGATGTCACTGCGAACACCTTGCCGGTGTCGTTGAGGGTGTCCACTAGCGCTGTCTCCGGATCGAGCCCCGACGGCACCTCAGCGAACACTCCCGACTCTGAGACGGAGACGGTGTCGGTGCGGTGATCCCAGCTCGCCCGGTAGACGACGACGTGCTCAGGCGTGGCGGCACCGTCGATCACTACCTGGGCGGAGGCGGTGTCGCCGTGACCGTAGTCGGCGATGCGGCAGTCGAGTTCCTGGCGAACGTGGGCCCACCGTCGGGCACTGTCTGGGTCGGTGAACACGGCGCCCGGCTCGTCGTCGTTCTCGCTGGACTGCGAGCAGGCAGGGTCGCGGGCCACGAGGGTGAGGCTGTGGCCAGCCAAGATATCGGTGGAGGTCTCGGCGTATCCACCGGAGCGCAGAGCGGCGGCGAGCACGGCACCGTAGGGCAGATCGAGCGCGGTGGCGAGGGCACGGACGGTCTCCGCCCCGGGCATGCGGGAGGACCACCGGCTGAGGGTGCTGGGGGAGACGCTGAGGGTCTTGGCCAGATCCTCGCGGTTCATGCCCCGCGCCGGCAGGTGCCGGTCGATCAGCTCGGACAGATTGTCGAGTGTGTTTGCCACGCATGAACGATAACACGTAGCGTCAAGTGATTGCCTATTGCGTCAAGTGTGCCGGTAGTGGCGGGTACGCGACGCAAAGGACACTGACAGCTCGTTGACCGCCGAATGAATCACCGGGCGGTTCGAAGACGTACTCCGGCTCTACCCGCCGAGGCTTTGGCGCCTGGAGGAGCGGACCGTGTCGCCCTACAGCCGTCTTCACGCCGGGCCGTGTAACCAACGTGGCAGAACGCCACAGCTAGGCCGGTACCCGCACGTCGTAAGGAGACACGGCTCGTAGCCCCTTCCATGAGGCGTGGCGAAGTCCACCGCCCAGCCTGTATTCGCGGTAGGCGACCTCGCCGACATACGCAGGCTTCACCCACCGCAGGCCCGGCGATTCGTCGACGCCGCGGTCGACGACAGGATCTGTGCATTCGATCGCATGGAGCAGCTCGTAGAGATGTTGCCGGGTGGTGGAGCTGAAACCGGTGCCGACCCGTCCGACCACCACCAGTTCGCCGGCGTCGTCGCGACCCGCAAGCAGCAGGGCGCCAACGCTCTTGGAGGTCATAGGCGCCGACGCCGGCCAGTACCCGACGATCGCGAGCTCGGCCGTGGCGCGGACCGGGCACTTCACCCACAACGCCGATCTGCCGGAGCGGTACGGCGAGTCCAGGCGCTTGGCGACGATGCCTTCCATCCGATGGTCGGCGGCGATGCTCAGCATGTCGGCGGGGGAGATGTCGGTCCAGGCTCTGGGCACTGCCAACACAGGCCTGCGGTTATCGGTGGGGGCCAGGGCATCGAGTGCGGCACGGCGCTCGACGTAGGACGCGGCCGTGACGTCGTCGCCGTCGAGGGCGAGCACATCGAAAGCGACTAGTTGAACTGGCACCTGCCGCAGGAGCTCGGGTGTGGGTCGACGGTTCTGCGGCCAGCGCTGCTGTAGTCGCGAGAACGAGGGCAGACCGTCTGCATCAGGGGCGATGATCTCACCGTCGAGCACCGCGCGGCGGTGCCCCAGCGCGGCCGCTACCCCCGAAAGCTCGGGGAAGGCGCGCGTCACATCAGCGCCGGATCGGGAAAAGACCGTGACATCGCAGCCGTCAATGACCACGGTCGCGCGTTGGCCGTCGAACTTCCACTCGACGGCCCAGCCGGCGTCGCGTGGCGGCGACCCGAGGACAGCCAGCATCGGCGCAGGAGCTAAGCGCCGGCCGCGGCTGTCGGTTGTGACCACCTATCGACGGTACGCGCGAACAACAGTGCTATCGCGCCTGGTTGAATCGGTGACTGCGGCCGGGGTGCGCGATAAGACGGGGGCAATACCTTTACGCCGTTTCGGCAGTTTCGTCAAACAACCATAGGCGCGTTTTCTGGAATGCGGTTGTTTGATTTTTCTCTGCCACTAAGGTAATGGAATGCAGTCTATGTCGGTACCGGCGCGTCTGGTCGAAGCGGGAATCCCGGTGCTCACTGGCGACGCCCACAGCATCACCTACCGCCAGGGCGATCGCGCAGTCACCGCCGAAATCATCCTTGCCAAACACGTCACATCGCCGACGGCCGTGTTGGCTCGCGCCAATCGCCGCCCCGGCCGCAGGGTCATCGTCGCCTGCGAATCCATAACGCCGAAGGCGCGCTCGGCTCTCCTGGCAGATCCTGATGTGGACCTCAGCATCGCCAGCACCGGCGAACTGGTGCTGTCCGGAAGGACCTACCACGCCCCAGTGATCGCACGCCCACACCACGCCGCGGGCGAGCGCAACTGGCGGCGCCGCGCAGCCGAACGGGTATGCGTGCTCACCCGCGAGCGCCTGCGCCAGAACGACCTCGCACCGGCCCTCGCCGTGAGCCAGCAGGCGATATCCAAGATGGTGGAGAAGAATCCGTTACCGGAAACTCCTATGCACCAGCACGCACGTCGGAAACTCCTCACCGCGCTCGCCTCGGCGCCGGCCGACGACGGGATAGTCGAAACCTACTGGTACGGCATGGACCCCGTGCCAGAACAGGTCCGCAGCGCCAGTCGGCTCGGCGCAGAGCTGACCATCCGGGTACTGGTCAGCGGCGAAGTAGCCGCCGACGCCCTAGCGCCATGGCGCGTGCCATCACACGGCCTGATCTATGCCGAGGAACTGATCGACCTCACCGACTTGGGTCTGGTGCAAGCCACCGCCGAGGAAGCAACCTTGACCGTGCGCGTCCCCGCCGATCCCACTGTGTGGACCACCGCGGCGTGGTGGAATCAAGTCGCCGATGTGCAGGATCCCGGCATCCTCACCGCAGACCCGGTTGTGGTCTTGCAGGACATGAGTGCAGGCGCCGACGTCGGCGACGGCGCCCCCCAACGGCTCGGTGACTGGATCGCAACCCGGTGACCGCTGAACTATCTATCGTCCTGGCCAGCACCGCCCTGGCCGACGACAACGGGATGCGCGCGCTCAAGGACGTCGCCAGCGTGGCCGGCGGCCTGAACTACCGAGTGATCGGTGGCCACATGGTCCGGCTACTGCGCCATATCTACGACGTCCCGGGTATGCCACGAGTCACATCCGATGCCGATACCGGCATCGAGGAGCAGGTCGCGATCGCCGGCGAATTCCATGACCAACTCACCGCCCTGGGCTACACAGACACCAGCGGAAACCGATACGAACTCGGTGAGCGAGCGGTCGACCTGTTAGTGCCCACCGAGGCCAAAGCGGGCAAGCGGATCTTCGGCAAACGGGCCTTCGATGGGGCACCGGGGCTGCGTCTGGCGCTGGCTTCGCCGCCGATCCTGTTGACGGTCACAGCGCAGCTGACTGATGGCACACATCTGGACTTCGACGTCCCCGTTCCCGACGTCGAGGCCGCCTTCGTGATGAAGATGCTGGCATGGACAGTGCGGCACTCCAGCCGCGACGTACAGGACATCGCAACACTGCTGGAGATCGTTGCCGCCCAACCGGAGTACCGCGCATCGCCGTGGCGGATGAACGATCCCTCTGCCACAAAGATCGGCGAGCGCAAGGACGCCGCCCGAGCGGCGGGGCGGATGATCGCCAGTCCGCCGCGAGAGATTTCTGCGCGAGTGCGCGCTCTGCTGCAACGGTATGTCGCGGCGCCGCGATGACGAGCGCCGCTGCACTAGGCCAGAGCACTTGATGGTCGAGTCATTGTGGTGATTCGGGCACAACGAACCCCACCACGAACTGTGCGGTCAATCGGCATGGCGTCAAGCGATGGGGCATTCGGAAAAGAGCTATTGACCACTGTGTTTTAACGGGTGCAGACGATGGCCTGGCGGGCATTCAGGCACAACGAATAGGAAAACAACAAGCACAACGGCATGCCCGACGGAAGTCCCTACGGAAGGTGCAACATGCACCGCCACGCTGACGTCAGATCACGAGGTAGCCGAGTCGTTGAGCTGCACTGGCGATCCGCCGGGCCAGGCCGGGGTGGGTGAGGGGCAGCGACATTGCGGGCCGGGTGGGCATGGCGGTTGTGGAGGGGGCGAATAAGGCGATGCAGGGTTGGCCGGCGAAGCGGCTGTTGTAGCGCACGCCGTCGAGGTGGGGGAAGGCTTCGGTGATGCGGCGGGCCCAGCGTTGGGTAGTGGCGTGTGGGCCTGTCGATAGTGCGTAGGTGGCGCCGGCCCGGGTGGGCCATGCTCCGGTGCTGTCGGTGGCTAGGTCGAGGAGTTGGAGGTTGCGGGTGAATCGGAGGCCAGTCAAGTACGGGTTGCCGCGGAAGCGGTCGATGGTGCGGGTGGCTTGAAAGGCTTCTGCTAAGGCCGGTGTGGGTCCGGATGCGCCGTACCAGATGCCGACCCCGGGGTGGTCTCGTGCCGGGGGTGGATGGGGATCGAATCGCAAGTGTGGGCCGTGTTCCCGGAAGGCATTCCACGCCAGCACGTGATCCCCGGTGGTGCGGTGCACGCGCCACCACAACTCGTCGGTCGATACGGTGCGGTATTCGGGGTCTCGGATGCCGATCGTGCGCAGTTCTGCCAGGGGTGGCGGGCCGGGAAGCCGTGTGCTCACGTGGTGTACCAGTCGGTGGCCACGGCCGCGGCGACTGCTTGGTCGACGTCTCCGCCCGCACGCAGCCACTCCACGGGGGTCATCGGCCGGTCGTGGACGAGGTCGGGTTGGGGGGTGCGTAGAAATCCTGCGATGGCGACGGGATGCAGACCTTCGGGCAGGGCCTTGATGACTTGGTCGAGCCCTCGGACTTGCCGGGTGGGGCCGCCGTCGGCGTTGATTTCGAATTGCAGTGCCGGGAAGACCCAGCTCTGGCCGTCCGGGATGGCCCAAAGCTCGCCGGCGAGACGCTTCTGCCGCACGCGGGAGTCGCTGACACCGAGGCCTTTGGCGACCTCGTCGGCTGTGAAAGCGGTAACTGCGAGGTGTGCTGTGTGGCCAGCGATTTCGGTGCCAGCGGCGAGGTAGGCGTCGCGGTCTTCAGGGAAGTCAGCGTCGTCGAGGAGTCTGGCTTCGTCCTCGGTGAGGGCCGCGGCCCATGGCCGCAGGGCGGGCAGGACCTTCAAGGCGGCGACGAACTCAGTGGTGGTGATGTCGAAGCGGTCGTGGAGTAGTTGCTCCAGATCGGGATTCGCCTGCATGACACCCTCCTAACGACTATTAACATCATACTATTCGCGTTAGAGCAGAGTGTCGAGGCTGTAGTGCCACCGGGGGGGTGCGAAGCCGCACTGGTATGGCGATTGGGCCACAACGAACAACGCCATGAACTGCACGAGCAATCCCTTTGGCGCCGGGGGCGATGCGTGGTGAAAAACATAGGGTGACCGTGGCGTTTAACGCCGTCACACCACGGTCCGGCGCTGCGATCAGGTTGCAACGAGACGGGCAACGACAGCCACAATGAGATGTACGACAGCGGTCTCTACAGATAGCCCAACGGAGCCCACCACCGTCATGGCACAGTCCGGTCTTTCGGGACATATGTCCCGCGATGCTTGGAGGCGCCTGTTCTCCCTGGCTAAGCGCCAGGCGCCCCCGGTCGGCTACTTGGCCCGCCGCGCGTGATCGTAGATACGGGTCAGCCACACGCCGGGATCACGCATTGCCGACCCCATCTGCGTCGGGTCGACCGCCTGCTGACCGTCGACGTACCGATCGACCTGGTCGTGATACATCGCGACCGCATCGGCCTTCTGGCTCATTCCCGCGGCCCGCAGGGCAGCGGTGATCCGAGCGACCTTGCAGTCGCGTTCCCGCCTTGCACCCGCGGACTGATCGCGTTCAAGCGGACGTTTCTGCCCCGCCGCCAAATCGTTGAGTAGTTCATGCGCCTCGGCCACCAGTGTGTTCATGCTCTCGACCCTTGCAGAAGCGGGTGCACGGCCCATTCGAGCGCGAAAGCGCAGACCGAAATACCTGCTAACACGCCTGGTCAGCGACGTAGCCTTGTCGACCATGAGTAGGCACTCCAAGCGGCAGGGGGCGCCGTTCGTCTCACGAGACGCCGTGCAGTTCAACGAAGCGCTGGCCCGGCGTTTCCGCCTGCTGTCGAAGGCTGCGAGCGAGTACGACGCTGGCGACGACGACCAGGTCGTCATCATGGCCGCAATCCTGCGTGTGCTTCTCGCCGACCGGCTCATCGACCGAGTGACGCCACTCGACCAACTCGCATTCACGGATACATGCGATCGGCTGCCGGCCGACGCTGTCGCTGGTTATGGCTACGGGATCACCCGCATCAAGATTTTCGCCGGTCTGCAGAGCGGCGCGATCGTGGCCCCGCTGGACGGGGGATACCGCGACAAGCAACCTCCTTTGGCGCCGTTCAGTGAATGGTGGTCTAAGGACGCCGCGATATTTCCGACGAACCGACAGTTTCGTACCCGGGAATTCGTCGTATACGAGATGGCGAACACAGACGGGATCCACGTCGACCCCGACTTAGATGCGGACTACGACGCGCTGACCCGCGACAACCACGGATTCCAGATCAACGGGGTGACAGTTACCGGGAATCTGGCCAGCGCCTCCGTGCGCCAGATCGTGTGGGAAACGCAACACACTCTGCACCGGGCGCTCCCGTCACTGTGCGGACCCGATTTTCCGGGTTCGACCGACGACCTAAACGGTGACCAACTATTCCGGGTCGCGGCGAAACAGGAGAACCCCACCTGAACTCCGCAGGCGCCGCATCGGAGTGTTTGGGGGCACGCAACGCGGAAGCCTGAACCAGACAGAGCCGTTGCGTTCCGCAAAGGAACGGGAGCGTCACCGTTCTAGACTGCGAACATGCCTAGAGTCGGCGAGCTGGTCCGCACGACGACCGGGAAGTGGATGGTCTGGGCGCCGAAGCAATGCCCGGCCGGACACGAGCTCGTTCCGGGCCAGATGTCTGTGTTCTACCGGCCATGTACCGCGCACGGCGGACATCAAACGTGGATGTGTCCATGCGGGAAGACTGTGGCGGCCCCGGCAGTCACCGAACTGTGTGACCCACAAGGGCCGGCCCCGGTCCGTGAACTCTGAGCTACTCGCGGGCCAGGAGCCTCCTGTCGCATTCGCACGGGGAGGTGATTGACACCGCCCTCATGGCTGCGCCAGCCAGATCAGATCTCAAGTGGCTGAACCGTTTAGGCCGTCCCGCGGGGCGGGCACGGGGTTTTGCCGTGTCGGTTGCGTGGTCCAATTCGACAGCGGCGCAAGCCCTGCAGCTCATATCTGGCGCCACATCACACTTTGATCAACCGACGAAGAACTAACCCAAGCACCACGAGGAATGCAACCGTGTTTGGAAATGGCTTCTGCTTCAAAGGGTCTTGAGGGGACGGCTTGGCGACCGAGAACGCGAGCAGGACTGATATGGTGCAGGGCCCGAAGAATCCTGCTGTAACTGCTAGCAATCGAACTCCCAGCCCGTCTGCAAGGGCGCCGACGGCCAGCAAGCCGCAGAACACCGTCGCGCCGATTGCGACCGTGGTGATGGTGTAGGTGACGGCGGGGAGAGCGCCCAAAGAGGTTGGGATCTCTTCCTTGGGTGACATGGCCCGCATCGCCCGTGTTCGGCGACAGATTTCTGCCGATGACACAGCTACGACGAACAGGGCGATGCCGAACATCAGTATGGTGTAGTCGTTCCCGAACACGAACCTCAGGTAGTCGATTGTCGTGGCTGCAAGCAGAACCGTTGTCGTGGTGATGATCGCAGCGGTGAGAAATCCAGCCAAGGTGATGAGGTATTTGCGGCGTTCTGTCGCTTTAACGCCTTTCTGGTTGACGTGGTTGACCAGTATCCATCCAAGGCCGCACACGAACACGGACCCACCGACAGCGAGCATTCCGCTGGCCGCCATTCCCTGCGCCCAAACTACTTTGCAGGCATCGTCGCCTGGTGGCGGCGCTCCGGTGATTGCGCTGAATAAGTAGCTGTCCAACGCGTTGTCGGCCGGTGGCGATGCGCCGGTGATTGCGCTGAATAGGTAGCTGTCCAAGCCGAGCGTGAGGGCACCTGCGGAGAAAAGAGCCATGGTGTGCGTATCCAGTCGGTGATCCCGAATAGCTAGTACGGCGATCACAGTCACCATGAAGCCAGCTAACACACCCGCCAACTGTGAGTTCGACGCTGAGGAGGTAATGATGCTCCACCACGCCGTCGACTCAGATACGCACGCTGCCACGTCGCCCCTTCTCGGCAGAAGAGCGGTCAAGCCCCCATGGTTTTCTTGTTCCAATGAAATGTGAGCGGGTCGCTTGAGATCCAGCCAAGCCCGAACGTGTAGTACTCCGCGCGCAGGATCACCTTTTCTCCTTGGACGGGGCCTTTGATGATGGCCGAGTTGTGAGTGCCGCCCGTGGTGGAGGAATCGTTGATGGGGCAGACGAGTACTGGTGTGAGCGCATACAGGTCGACGGTGGCGTCGAAGTTGCCTGCAGCGTCCGACATCCATTTGCCTGCAACATCGCCTTTGCGGTCGTCAGTGCTGATTCGCACTTCAGTCCAGAAAAGGTCCTGCTCTACGACGTACTGGAATTTCAGCTTGAACACTGTAGAGGGCGGGAAATTTGACCCCTTGAGCTTCAGTTTGTCCTGGTCGAAGTCGGAAAGAATGGGTTTCGGAGCGAGTGTGGTGAAGGTTGCATGCGACTGCCCGCCGACCCCAGTCGAGTTACGTCCTTGCACGCTCCAGTGTGCCGATTGCCCGACTGTCAGCTTCCCTGCTGCGATCGTGTAAGTCGTCGAGGCAAGCCAGGTGGCCGCGGCCACTTGGCTTGAGCCCTGGGACACCGCGATGTCGAACGTGTCGGCCTTCCGTTCAGTTTGTGCGCCAGGGTCACTCCATGTGAACGTCGTGTTTGTCGGGACATTCTTGGCTCCGTCCGCGGGGGTGAGCAGCTTGGGCGGTAGGGGCCGTTGCTTGACGACCTCCACTGGTTGTCCTCGCCCGCTGTCGACTTCGCAAAAGTACTGCGCCGCGGCGACTAGTTGCCCAGTCTTGAGCATCCGGTTGAGAGCAACGTGCTCGATCCCGCCGTCTGCAGACTTCTTGGCGCCGGCGAGCTCCCAGGCAACTGCGTCCCGAGTCAAGGCCACATAGATATAGACGTCGGCCGTGGGGATCGCGCCTTCAATCAGGACTGACGTCGATTCGTTTTCGACTGGCTCGGGGAACTTCGGTGCATCAATCGGTGGGTGGGCCTTCACTTTTTCGTGGGGGCTCTCGGGGGCGCTGCCGCAGCCGACGGCCTGCACCCAAACTTCATCATCCTGCTTGAGCACGGGATCGACGTCGATGTTCCCCACGGAAGCGAGGAAGGTTTGGCGCTTCACCTCATTGGTCCAGCCGGTGCTGACAGAGCGTATGAACAGGCGGACCTCGGCACCGACGTGGACATCGGCCACCTTCACTGAACGAGCGCACGAATACAGGGGGCCGATCAACCGCGGAGTCAAGGTCACGGCCGGGTGCTCGTTAATCGTTACCGCCGCCGACTGCGGACTGGACTGACCACAGATCTCCTGAATCGCATACACACTGCCGACATCCAGCGGTGGCTCGACATCGCAGGAATGCACCGATTCCCCCAGAGTAGTGAACGTCCGAAACTCAGCCCCATTCAAAAAGACCCGGACGGTGACAAGACCTCGATCGTTGAGCCCAGCGACCGTGATCTTCGGATTGCCTTTGCAAAGCCCGTACACCGTTGGAGCGCCGGCCTCCGGTGGGCCGACGTTGGCTGTTGTCGGCAGGCCGTATCGCTCGCACGCTGGCATTGTCTGAGTGAGTGTGACAGCCGGCGGATTCTGACTGTCCCAGTGGAGAGGCTCAGGCAGGACGATCGTTGGGTTGGCGACATCAGCGCCAACCGAATAGTTCTGCCCGGTACTCAGATCCAGGGCCACTGTCGACCCGTCATAGATGCCTTTGAGTGATATCCGGTCTTCACAACCGCGTAGGGGCCGGTCCAGTTGCGGCGGCGGCAACGGTGCGCCGCGTTGCAGCGGCAGGGATTTGACCTCGAGGGTGGTTGTTGGACCCGGTCCAATCGGAGTTGTTTGTCGGAACTGGAGAGGTCCTGGGGTCGTCAGCTTGTCTGTCGATGCCACCCGGGCCCAACCAAGGGGAGCTTCGGCCGAACCAATCGGGATTCCGCCGAGAAGCACCTCAACCCTCGCGCCGGGCTCAGCGCCGGTGAACAGAAGATGCTCGCCACACTCCCACGGGTAGGTGTTCAAGGTGATGGCCATCAGCTTTGCCGGGTCAATCTCGCTTTGGTTGACCAGGTAACTCGACGCTTGAGGTGTCCAGTCGCTGCCGTCAGCACCCAACTCTTGTCGCGCTTGAAGCAGGTCTCCCGGGTGCAGCGCGATCCCCGGCAGAAACTCGATCCAGTCCGATCCGCCACCGACTGGAGGAGATTGAGCAATGTCTCTGGGATCCGGGCCGACCGCCCGTATGAATACGGTCGCGCCTGGCAAGGCCCCTGTCACATGCAGTCGCTGTGACCAATCCGAAATCGGCTGACTGATGACCGGTGATGCGAGTGCCATCTCGGTGCTCCCCCACGAAAACGGAACAATCCAAAAGCTCGTCAAGGCACCGAAAGCTCTGTCGCAGAGCGCGACGAATGTCGCTGTTTGATCCCCCAATCAACGGCCCAGCACCCAGTTGCGACGCCCAAAGTCCGGTGCTTCGACAGAGCGATTTTACGCCCGCAAATCAAATCGAAAGCGCGTTTTCCAGCGGCTTGACTGATCATGATCGCGGCCCCTGTTCGCTCGAACGGCGCCGCTGAGACAGGCCGACGCGCTCCGGGACGGTCTATGCCGTGCCAGCGAACGCGTTGCTTTGAACATCGTTTCGACTGGTCCGACGATACGAGCCTGGGTCGCGTTGGGCGCCCGTGCAGTATTTGCCGCACTGAGGACGGCAGCCAGGCGGCAGACCCGGCGCGGTGAGACGTACGGCAGCGCAGGGCTGAGGTCTGCATCTGCACGGAGTGGTGTGGCTCGACGGCCCGGTTACATAAACCTGCCATGGGCGAATCATCGCTTCGACGCTCGCAGGGAACCGCAACGAACTTCGCAACGAACTGGAGGACACCGGCCACCCGTCAGCCTGGGAGGCATCGTGAAAAACCTGCAGTATGCAGGGTGTTTCAACCGAGCACGGCGGGTGGCCGTGTCGTCCCCGCCGCGCAACGAACGTCGCTACACTTCCGACCACAACACGCTCCATGTACCTGACAACGTGCGTCGCTACAGCCATCGCCACGGCGGCACAGAAAAGGCGCCATACACGAAGAAAGGGGCTCCGATGATCATCTATGTGCGAGCCGACGCCGAATCCCCGCTGGCGCATGTAGCCCTCGGTGAAAGTCTTAGCCGGGTTGTCGAGATGCACCTCAAAGGGTTCCTGCCCTACGACGCCACCGTGTGGATCAACAGCGACCTTCCCGAACTCGGAATGTGGGTCTTGGCAGAGAAGTCGACGCACGTGCGCGTGCATCGCAGCGTCTATCCGGGATGGTTCCGGCTCACCCGAACAGCAGCCAAATACGCACGCACCTCGGCGCTTTCAGTGAACCAACCGGAGGCGACCTACTACATCGGAAACGTTCCCGGTTTCGATGAGGTGCATTCGACGATCGTCATCTCACACCCGGATCCGAGCGCCACCGTGGGAATCATCGCGAACTCAAACCACGTCACCGGTCACGGCGGAACCTACACCTTCGATCCGTTCACGGTCGTTGATCTCAACCACTACACGGCGCCGGCGTCGGCATCCAAGAACCCGGTCCAGCGGGCCCACGCCATGATGAACGGGGTCGCTCTGCTGACCTACGGGTACGGCGATAGCCGCAAGGAATTCGTGGCCGACAACATCGACAAGTACGCCGTCGACTTCACCAAAGAGCACATCGATTTCTTCCGAGAACTAAAGGACCGATCCGAGCAGTACGCCCAGGCGCAAGCCCACGAGATCCTCAAGAAGATAGTTGCGGAAACGCAAGATGTTGTCTCCGATGCCCTCGGCATCGGCGCCACGTCGGACGGCTGATAACCATCGCTGTGGGCGCTCGCCCAGGCTCTCCGCCAAACGCCACCGGTGTGCCGCAATGGTGTGTCGCAACTACGGAGTCGCGGCGCTGATGATCATGGGAGGCAGTAAGGGATCCGGCCGGGCGGCGCGGGAGGAATCATGCAGACCAGAATCACGCCACGAATGATCACGTTCGACACCGAGGACGAACTCGAGGACTACGTCGAGAGGATGAACGAAGCAGGCATTCGTCCCGATCTAGGGATCGTTGACGCCAACGGTGTCCAGACGCTCGCATGCCGCACGGCTCCCGGCGGCGACGGGTACGGATTCGTCTACTATGCGCCGAACGAAGACGACGGGAGCTTCCACTGCTGCGGCTGCCGCGAGTGCGATCCAGCGACGTGTGAGTACCGCCATCGCGACTGGCGGCCAACATTTCCGGTGGCGGCGCTGGTTGCGTTTGACGTCGGTGACACCGAGACCACCGACGGCCGAACGCTAGACAACCAGATCACACGATTTGGTGCCGACATCACTTCGACACTGCGGGCGCCCGCCCGCGAGCTGCCGGCGGCCGTCAGCCCCCGCAGCGCTAAAGCCAGCCTGCGCGGGCTTGTACGACGCAACGAGCAAGCACCCGCCGAGGTGATCGCCTTTCGGAAGCCCGGGATCTCCTGACCGCAGACCCGATAAGAACCCGTCCCGGTCTTTTTCGACGGACCAACCTGTCCCGCAACCGATTAGGAGACTCACCGAAATGGCCGCAATAAACCTCTTCGGCGCCGCGGTGAAGATTTCGCTGCTGCGGCACATGCTCACACTGCTTGAGGAGGTCAAGGAGCTCCCTCCCGACCAGGAAGTTCGCTTGTTGGAAATGCTGATCGGCATGTTCGACGCCTACCCAGAGGTGCACGGCACCGAACCAACCATGGCCAAAAACCTCACCGGAGGATTCCGCCACCAGTCGCCTGCACTTCATGCCGATGGTGCCTCGTCAGGCATCGACATGATTGCTCAAGAGATCCGGCGAGGAACTGCCGAACTCCAAGCCGAACACCGCATTCCGGTATTCGTGCAGAAGGCTGCCGATCACCTCGTGGCCTACCGACAGAATCGCCACCGGCGGGCCGAGGCCCGCCGGCCAGTCCCGCCCAGCCTCGATGGACTGGTCGTCGAGACGCGCGTGAGGCTCATCGACAGGGCCGATCGCCGCCGCCGTGGTGGTCCTGTTGTGGCGAGTCGCCTGTAGCCTGCTGGCGTACTCGGCATCCTCGCCGCGCCGATCACGAGACGGGTCCTCGTTCGCTGAACGGGTTATTGCGGTGGATTGCCCCGTCACGGTATCCGGCTGACTCCGCTTAGACCGAGGGCGATCGACGCCAACCGCCGTCTTGCATATGCTTGGCCTATGCGCAAAATAGCTGGTATGGCATCAGCATTCGCCATCGTCTGCTCCGCCATTTCAGCTTGTGGCAGTGAGGGCGGATCTGCGTCCCCCAGCGAGCCACCGCCGTCCACAGGGGCCGCGGCAATCGCTCCAGTCGCGACGTTCAAGCACCAACGAGCAGATGAGCCGATCGAGAACCTCGTCGCCAGCGGTTCGCACTGCTTCGACGCGAGCGCGGAGGCAGTGGCGGCCCAGCTGCGAGCCGTGGCATGGGTGGAGAAAGACAATGCCGAGAAACGTCGCGCGCTCGACGAAAAGGGCATTCTGATGCCGTACGGGTATCCGTTTTACGTGGGTGACGTTGAGCGCACCGACAATGGAACGTGCTACATCGTGGACGACAGCGGGCTACTTTGAATCACGTTCGCCGCGGATGGTCCGACGTAGCGGAAGTCGGTGCCATCTGTCCCCGCGAAGAGTTTGAACCGTAGGCAGATTGTGTCAGCGAGCGAATCGCGCTATCGGGCCTCGCATTGAACGCTGACGCCAGCCGACGCTTCCCGTCGCCGGCTGGGCTGCGACCCGGTGGCGCGCCGGGGGCGGAAACGATGTGGACGACGATGTTGCGCGCCGTGGTGGTGCGTGGCTCGTTCGAGGGTGGGCCCGGCCCTGCAGTGGGCGCTATGCGATCGCGCGGCTGGCAGGTTTGGGGTCCTGTTGGACCCGGGCGCGCGTGGTTACGTTCGTGTCGGCGGGTGGCTTCCAGAGGACCAGGTGTCGGGCTCGGGTCAAGGCGACGTAGAGCAGGCGCAGTTTCTCGTCGTCTTCGTCGTCGATTGGCTGGTCACCCATGTCGACCAGGACGCTGTCCCAGGTGCCGCCTTTGGCTTTGTGGACCGTGGAGACAGTGACATCGGCGTCCTGTGGTTTGGCCTCCAGCGCTGAGGCCAGCTCGGCGATCTGAGCGATGCCGTAGTCCAAGATCACTTTGACTTTGTCGCGCAAATCCTGGTTTTCGGGTTCGTCATCATCTAGCCATTCATTCCACAGGTCGAGGTCAGTGAAGCCCTGCAGGACCGTGTTCTTTGCTTCCTCGGCCCGGCCTGCTTCGACGAGTTGGACGTCCTTTGCGAGTCGTTGCAGCTCTTGGATGTCGATGGTGGAGTACACGCGTCGGCCGGCTTGCAACTGGGTCATGATGCGGTCGATGACCAGCGCGTTGGTGCGGCAGACGATCGCGGTCACCGCGGTGGTGTCAGCATCGGTGTAGCGGTGCCGCACCTGCCCGTTCTTCGGGCCGATACCTACGAGGCGGATTCCGCTGCCCGCGGGGTCGAGCGTATCGAGCACCTTGTTGGCTTCGGCGGCGATCGCCGGCCCGAAGCGCCGCGACTCCGTCAACGGCAGCGCAGTCACACCGGGCAGGGCGACGAATCCTTGCATCGCGTCGACGCTGCCGGTGAAGGTGTAGATCTGTTGGAATTCGTCGCCGACCAAGGCCAGCTGGACGCGGCCGCGTTGAGCGACAACCACCTCGGCGAGAACAGGATTCGCGTCCTGGCACTCGTCGTAGAGGAGGACGTCACCGGGGCTACCGATCGTCGGTCGGGTCAGCGCCCACGCCTTCAGGTAGTGCCCGTGGCCGGTGCCCAGCGGACTGGTCGGTGTGCACAGTTCGTCCCACATTCGTTGGCCGCTGGCGATGAGTTCGCGGCGCACGAGCGGGCGGAGTTGGGGTTGCAGCTCGGCCAGCGACGGCACGTGCTTCCAGGTGACCTCGTCGTCGGCGGACTGGCAGAACTTGTCAACTGTCTTGCGGGTCAAGGTGTAGAACCGACGCTGGACGGTGAACGAGGGGTCGTGGCGCGGAACGCGGATCCCGTCGTCGGTGGGCGTGACCGCATCGACGTCGATGGTGGCGGCCAGGCAACGAGAGGCCCGTCCGATGCCCAGCAGTCGCAGCTCCTCGCCGATTTTGAGATCGCGCCGGTTGAGGCGCTCGACCATGTGCCGAAGCGATGGTTTCGCGCGGCAGGCCCGATTGGCGTACGAGTGCGCGGTGGAGGCCCGGGCGTTGGTCAGCCCGTACTTCTTGAATGTCGCCTGTACCTCTTCGGCGTTGCGCTTGTTGAACGTGAGGTACCAGGCGGTCGCGCCGGGCCTGTGGCGGCGCTGGGCGTCGGCGATGAACGCCAGTGTGGTGCTTTTGCCGGTGCCGGCGCCGGCCTGGACGGCGAGGTCTTCCCCGCGCAGGTACGCATCGATCACAGCCCGCTGCTCAGCGGACGGGGTGAAGAGGACGGGCACGGTGTTCCTCCAGGTTGCCGGTGTGAATTGTTGCGCGTGGGTGTGACAGGTCCGGGTCAGCGGCCAGGCTTGGCGTCTGCGCTCTCGGAGGGAGCCTCAGTCGACGCGCCGTAGCGGGCGTCGGTTTCTAGGTCGTTGGCGACCCACTGGCCCTGGTCGGTGTAGAGCATTTCCAGGGGCAGGGTGATGGTTTGGAACGACGAGTCACTGACGTTGGCTTTGACGCTGGCCAAGACGTGCACGGTGCTCCCGGGTTCCGGATCTGCCGGCGGGACAGCGCTGCCGTAGATCGCGACAGTCTCGGTGCTCTCGTATGGGGATGCTTGGGCGGGTGCGCCGCCGCATTCGCAGTTGTCTCGGAAGCTGCCGGATACGGTGCGCCCGAGGCTCGCGTTGTCGCCCTTCTTGAGGTAGGCGTCTGCGAAGTCTCTGATGGCTTTGCCGAGGGCGCTGGAGGGGTCGATGGTTTCGGGGTAGCCGGTTTCGACGCGGAAGGGTGTCGCTGTGGGGTTGATTGGCAGTGGTGTGCGGGTCGCGCGGTAGGACACTCCGTGCTGAACGAACTGGACGCTGTATCGGCGCTTGGTTGGTGTGAGTTCCCCGGGGGCGGTTCCGATCACGTCGTAGTCGAAGATCCAGTTGCGGTCGCCGTCGGCTTCTTGGGTGTATTTCTCTGGCCCAAGGTCTTTTATGTCGGTGACGCTGAACGGTGTCGGCGGTAGCGGGATGCCGCCGGGGATGCTCGATATCTCGTCGATGCGTGCTTGCAGTTCTTGGCTGTTGGGCGTGGCTGATCCAGCGAGCCAGAGCACGAGAAAGTCGCGGCCGAATCTGGAGGCCTTGTCTGCCAGGGCGGTTTCGGCCGGAACGTCGACCGGGTTCGGAGCTGGCAGAGCGTTGATCCGCTCATTTCCGATGAAGGACATGACCAGCGCTGCCGGTCCGCATAGGACCGCGGCGACGTAGAGCCGCTTCTGCGTTTTCCGATTGAGCTTGCGTGCTTTGTCGAACAACCCCACGACGCGACTCCTTGCGATGGATCGATCCGGCCGGGAAGGTCTTTGTCCCGGCGAGAACTCATCATCACCGGCAATACGTTTGCGTAGTTGTGACACGCCACCGGAAATATCGCGCCACGAACGACGCCACGAACAGTGCCGTCCGGCACGGTCCTCGCCGGGCGCGGTGGGTTCGCCTAAATGGCGACCTATCAGCTTGTTTCGTACTGTCGGCTGGCTTGGTTGCGCGGTCGTTCGGGCGCAACGAAGCCCGCCACAGCTTTGAGTACCTCGCGGACTCCGAGCGGCGCAACAGAATGCGCCACGGTGAATGCCACAGCGGAGCGGTGTTGCGGACTGCTCCGGCGGCCAGCCGTATGGTGTCGCGGGCGGTGGCCGTCGCGCGACACACCCTTGTCGCCCCCAGGATTTGAAGAAAGTGGAGATACTGGCGGCGGGAGTGCCTATGACTACTGAATTTGTTGAGCGGTGGAAGTCCGGGACGTTGAGCGCTGACGAGCTCGACGCCCACTATTCGCGTGTCCTGAGTGAGGCTCGAGAATCGATCAGCGTTTCTGCGGCTCTCAGTGACGATGAGCGCCAGGCGGTCACGTCACGACTGGAGACACTCAAAGACATCGTTGACGGGGGATCGATCGGTGCGCTCATCGAGGGCTTCGCTGCCAAGGGAGGTCGACCAGTCCATGTACATGACGACTCGGTGGCGACGGTGTCCGTCGTCGACGACGACGAGGAGTATCGACGTCACACAGAGCAAGAGGCACGGCGCCGCGGCGTGTTCGCCGCCGAGTCGGCGGCCGACGCAGCCGCCACCATCACCGATTACCAGGGCCACGACGACCCCGCGGTCTTCGCGGTGACACCGGAGACCAGCGACCAGGAACCCGACGATGGCTCCGCAGACCCTGCAGGCTTCGCCCCGTACGAGAACCAGCCGATCGCCCCACCGTTGCCCCCGCAGGTGCCGCCGGCAGAACCAGGCAGCGGCCCGGCGATGCAATATCCCGCCGCCGCGGCCGTCGATGTGGGACAACCCCTCGACGGATCCGACGATTTCCACCTCGGCGAGAAGAAACCGCCTCCCGCGTACGTGCGGGCACCGATGGAACTGGCGCAGAAGGCATGGACACGTTTCCGCCGACTGCCGACGGCGATCCAGGCTGTTGCCGGTCTACTCGTCGCGATCCTGGTGGCCGTTGGACTGTTCGGCCGCGGCAGCACCCCTCCCGAGGCGCCGCCCAACAACGCCGGCCAAGAAATCGTCGTCAATCCCAACGGCCAGCAGCCGGCGGCCGATACCGGACTCGTCGAGCTGCAACCAACCGGGGGAGTCGGATCCAGCTGTGACGTCAAAGGGTTCGAAGCGGCCCGCGCGTTCGGCAAGAACAAGGGCGATGGCTGGGTGTGCACACGTGCCCACGGCATCGACAGTGCCTTCATGGAGATCGACTTCGGTCACGAGGTCACGGTGTGCAGTGTCGAGTTCATCCCGGGTCTGTGGCTGGACCACGCCGGCGGGACGAACGAATGGGACCTCCACAGGGTCGTCACACAGGTCAAAATCCTTGTCCCCGAAGGACAGCCCCAACCTGACCCGATCAAGATCACCGATCTATCGCCCGTGTCAAAGAAGCAGAAGTTCCCGAAATGCTTCAACGCAACGCGCATCAGCTTGATCGTCCAGGCCACTCAACGTCCCGAGCGTTCGACGCAGACGGTCGCAACGCCACAGGACAGCGACGATGTCGACAAGACGTTCGCGCTGTCAGCCCTGAAATTCATGGGGTATGACACCGCCCGACGGTGACCCCGATCTCTACCCGGAAACCCTACTGACAAGGCAGGAGAGCCCTTGATGCAAGCCACATTCCAGATCCCGCGAGTCATGGTCCGGCAGTACGCCGATGCCCTGGAAAAGTGGGTGGACTCCCTCAAATGCAACGTTGCGGGGGACACGGGCCGGGCCAGGGCGCACGCGACTGAGGCGGCAGGCAGATTCGACTACATCGCCCAGCAGCTCACCGTCGACGATGCCGGCACAGATCCGCATCCGGACGCGGTCATCGCACAGTACGCGATCCGCGAATACATGGAGCCCGACATCGCATCGGAGATCAAGACCAGCGAGCTGGAGGCGTTGAACCGCAATCGCAATCTGATCGGCACCCTGTATGAAGAGGCCGCGAAGTTCTACTCCTCCCGCAACGGTGGCCAACCGGTGGAGCGGCCCTATGCGACGTTCGGATGGAAGGACACCGGCACCCGTTGGGCATTGACCAGCCCCGCAGAAGCCAGGGCCGCACTGGCGCTGCGCTACGTCGAGACGAAGGACTTCGCCAAAGCCAGCGATCTTCTCGGGCGATTCGATTCCAACCTGTGCCCAGGCCTCGACGGCGCGCACATGGTCCTGCTCGCCCAAGCCGGACTGTGGGACACCCTGATCAACGTCGCCGGCGCAGTCGGCAGCCGATACAGCAACGAACGCACCCGGTCGCTGCAGCCAGGCGACCCGGACGCCCTGGGTCACACCATGAAACTGAACACCTGGTATCTGGCGATGTACTTCCAAGCCCTCGCCTATGCGTCGCTGGGCGAATTCAGCACTGCCGAGCCCATTTTCACCGAAGTTGAGCGCGCAACCACCATGCCGGTGCTGGTGTCCCTGTCAGCGTTCAACCATGCGCGGATGGCTCAGGCCCAAGGCCGCGACACCCTCGCGTCGGAGCTGCTGTCGGAGTCGCTGCGCATCCATCCGACCCAGCGCGCCCGGGCGGCGATGAGCACGGGGATCTTGCCGCTGCGGGTGACCAGTGCCGACCTGATTTCGCGTCGGCGTGACCGGTGGGACCCCGAGACCGAGCCTGACCCCGAGCTGGAGCGCAAGCAGCAGCGCAAGTCTGAGCAGGCGCGCATGCTTGAGCGCGCTGAGCTGAAGCTGCAGGAAATCATCGGCATGAAAGCGCTCAAAGCCGAGATGGAAGAACTGTCGTTCGCCGCTGCGGAGGAAGGGGTGCAGCGGTCCCGGGGCACGGGAACCAAAGGCGCCAACTTCAATTCGCTGCTGCTCGGCCACCCAGGCACCGGTAAGACAACGATCACTGAATACTTGGCGCTGGTGTTCTGCGCCCACGGCCTGGTCGACGAGCCCGAGCCGGTGGTCCTGTTCCGCGCCGATCTGGTCGCCGGATATCAGGGCCAGTCTGCGAACAAAACTCGTGACGCGCTCACCAAGTACACCGGCCGCTACATTCTGATCGACGAGGCATATGCGTTGGCTCAGCCGCCCGACGCTAGCGGTCAGGGCGTTGATCCATTCGGCGTGGAAGCGCTGGACACGATCGTGGCGATGTCTGAAGGTCTGTACCAGAAGAACACGATCATGGCGCTGGCCGGATATCCGGACAAGATGCGCGCACTGCTGGAGGTCAACCCCGGTTTGGGTGGCCGGTTCCCGCTGCGCTACGAGTTCGCGTCCTACTCCAACGAGGAGCTGTACGAGATCTTCGCTATCCGCGCCAACGAACGCGGAAAGGTCCTTGATCCCGACGTCAAGGACCTGTTCGTCGGAGGCGAGTTCGGAATCCTGCAGCGTGAAGTGACCCCGGGAACGTTGTTCGCCGACAAACTCAACAACGCTCGGCTGATGAGGGACCTGATTGAGACTGCGGGCCGGATCGGATCAACGCGGCGAGGACGAAGCGGTCGCGATGTTCACTCGTTCACCGATGCCGAGATCGCGCAGGTCACGGCCGAGGATGTGAAGGCTGCATTCTGGCGGCTGGTCGAGCCGAAACGGTATCTCCTCACGGGATAGGGAACGGGTAGGTGTTATCGCCGGAAGATTGCTGGATTGGTGTGTCGCAACTGTCGACTCGCACACCTGGGAATCATGAGTGCATGGTTGCGACTAGGGGCCCCAGCGTCCATGCAGGCAAGCATGACGCGGGCAAGATCTGCCCAGCCGTCACCTGAACAACGCGAGTGCACCCGCGGGAGGAGATCATGAAACGACATCCGGCAGAGGTCACAGCCGATCGGCTCGGCGAAGCCTACGAGAAGTGGCACGACAAGTTCGATGGCGCCGAGCTGGACATGATCAGTCAGCTCAAACACGCATTCGACCAGATCGCATCCGGCGAGCGCTGAACGACCGCAAGGAGGCGGCGATGGACGGCTGTAGGGCCGAGTTGTGCCCGATGTGGGGCGGTGATGACTGCCTGTGCGAGGTGTTCGACCTGGACCCTGACAAACCTCCGCGCAACGGAACATTCACGATCAATGTCCCGAACGACCCAACGTAGGGCCCGCCCAGGATGAGAACCAAGGAGTGCTACCTTTGCCACCGGATCGGGCAGCGTGCCTATGTGCCTATGTGCCTATGTGCCGTACGGCAATTCGGCGTGGCGATGCTCCCGAGATGATCTGTGTCGCAGCCGCATGGCGCGCCGCCAAGGGTGATGTACTCACTGAAACTATCGGCTCTTTCGGAGGTATGCCCCGTGGGCGAGTTGGGAAAGCAGATCGCGGAACTGGAAGATATGTGGAAGCACGCCTGCGACGTGGCAACCGCCAGCATCGGCCAGCCGGATCGAGCGCATAACGTGGCATACCGCAATGAGCTTGCAGCGCAACTGGAACGACTGAAAGCCGACCTGGGTGACTTGTAAAGGATGGCCATGGTGATGCGACTCGATGAGCAGGGCAGGTTGTACGCCGAGGTCGAATGTGAAGCGGCCACACGTATGACGTCGCCAGTGCGATGCAGCCACTGTTCCCGGCTCTATGATCTCGGGGCAGTGACGGTGACGGCTCGCTACGCCGACTGCTCGGTATGGAAATCGCCGTGTTGCGGCCGAACGGTTGACGACCGTGGTCGAGGCTTGAAGGCGTTCCCCGACTTCGAGCGGATCACACGGGTCTGCCAGGAGTAGGGGGTTCATCGTGGCTATGCAAAAGGGAACTGATCGGGCGCGGCGCGAGATCGAGACCCACGAGCATGAGGCTTGGCAGCTTCAGGAGAGCGCCCAGGGAGGCTGGTATTGCGCGGCGTGTGGCAGGCCCGTCGACGACGCTGAAGCGCACAAGCTCGCCGGTTCGCCGCTGGGCTCGTCGTAGGGCGCCGGACAGCACTGGACACACCGCCTGGTAAGCATGGTCCGCCACCCCGTCGGAGGATTACGGCTTGGGGCGCGCTTGCTCGATGATCTGGGCTGGTGTGCCGCACGCTTTGGGGTCGCTGATGCTCGGCCATCGGTTGGGCATGTGGTACTGGTCTGGGCGGCCGGGCAGTAGCGTGTGGCTGCCGGCGAAGTCGATCACCCGTTGGATCTGTTCGGGTGTGTAGCCGTTGGCAGCTTGGTTCAGTACGAAGTCGCTGTACGCGATGCAGACCGCTTCGTAGCCCGGTTTGATGGCTCCGGATATGCCCAGTTGGTTGGTCTTGTAGGTGAGCATGGTGTAACCGGCGGCGACGACTGCGGCGATCGCGGCGACGCTGGCTGCGATCGCGGTGATGATGGGCAGGCCGCGGCGACGGGCCGGGGTGTGGTGCGGCCGGTCCTGTAGCGTCAGGGGTTGGGGGAGCTGTGGTTTGGGATCGTCCATGGTTTTCCTTTGTGGTAGTGGGGCTTTGGGGTTCTTGAGGCGCTCATGGAAGGCTGGCGTGCCCTGGGCCCAAGGGGATTGACGAGGGTCGGCGGTTGCGGTGGCGGCTGACGAGTTTGCGTAGTGTTGAGGCCCTGTCAGCGTCGATCACGTCTGTCGGTAGGAGGCCGGCATCGCGGAGGATGTCGTGGAATTCCGGGGGTACCCACACGGTGGGGTCGGCGGAGGTGTAGGCGGTGATCCAGAGCTGGATCGGTCCTTGCTCGATGATCAGCGGGTACGTCGAATGCGGAGTGTCGACGATCCGTACGGCGGCGCGCATCGCCGCGCGTTCGGCGAGGGTTTCATCGGAGAACCCAGCGTCGCCGGCGGCTTGCAGTGAGGTGAAGAGCGTTCCGTGGCGCGTTTCCGGGCCTGGGAGCCAGGCTGGGGGATCATCGAGGTACTTCAGCCAACGCTGCCATAGCGTCAGGTCGTCGGGCGGACTTGGGTAGAAGCCATTGTTGACAACGTCGGGCGCCCGGAACGTTGCTGGTTCGTCGTCATCCGAAGCACCGTCGGTGACCAACATCTTGATGCGAAAACGATCGAGGTTGTCACCAAATGGCTCAGGGGTCGTAAGGCCGAAACGCGGCCACTGCAAACCTTTCTGGCGGAAGTCGGGATTGCCGTCGTCGTCGAAGATGACGTGGGATACCCGGTTGTAGAAGGCGACTTCTTTGGCGATTTCATCGTCGATCCCAACGCTGGAGAGGGCGCGGTGAGCGTTGCCGGGTCCTGTCCCCCCATAGCCCACTGTCGCGTTGGCAACGCCGATCCAGCTGGCCTCTTCGAGGCGCAGCATCAGATGGGGGATATGCATCGCGGACCCCCAGTTCGGGTTGGCGAACCGCGTGAACGGCTCACGGGAAAGGAACATCGTGTCCGAGTCGGCGAACGATGCCGCGATCTCGGTGACCGGGCCGCCGGCTTGAACGGCTTCGACGAGATCGCTGCCTGATAGGACGGGCAGGGGAGGCGCCGGTGCCGCCGCTCCCGCCGGCGTATCTGAGTTCGCTGCGGCGGCCATGAATTCGTTGAGGGTCGGTCGGGGAATGTTCACGCGACGCGCGATCTCGCTTACCGACATGCCGAGATCTTTGAGCGCGAGGGCGTCGCGGCCAATTGCTTCGGCTCCGTGGCGGGCTTTGGCCAGGTAGGCGGCGCGGGCTGCCTGTCGTGACTCAATCCGCGACAAGTATGCGTCTTCGGTTCCCGTCATAACTCTGATGGTACTACGTGACGGATCGCCGTCAGGTAGATCAGTGTGGCTGTGTGTCGGACTTTGCCGGTCAGGGTGCGGGCCGCCGGCGCGTAGACGTCGCGGCTGCCACGGCGGCGCGGCGTCGCCTAGACCTGCAGGGACCGGTCTGGGCGGCCTGGCGGTTAGCCTCCGCGCGGCGTTGGTGGCGAAGGATGTCCCGATTGGCGGTCTTGTCGCGGGGCCGTTGCGCGGCCCGGCGCGGCTGCTGTTGCGCTCGGCGTGGTGACAGCCGTGGTGCGTGTCGTTGTCCGGGGGACCCCCACAAATCCCTATTTTGTCCAGGCCAGCTGTGGGTCCCTGTTGGCCGTGAGCGTTGCTCGTTGTGCACTTCGTCGCACGCGTTGGTGAGGGCTGACTGACGGCCGAGTAGGGCGCGGTTTTCCAAAGGTGTGTCGCAACTACAGCCGCGCAGAGCCGGTGATGATGAGTGCTGCGCTGGATAGCAGCGGCCCGACTCAGTTGGATGGAGGACTTTGCATGACTGCAAATGTGTTGACGGTCAACGCGGTAGCGGCTACACAGTTTGTGGCTGCCCGCATCAGCGATGGGACGTCGAGCAACACAATCGGCAATCTTGTCGCCATGGCGGCGACGGTGATCGCAGCGGTCGTAATGGGGTTCACCCTGTGGTTCGCATTCGGGGCGTTCCGGGAGAAAAAGGGCAACTTCAAACAAGCCATGCCCGAGATCTTGGGAATCACTGCGACCGGCGTAATCCTCGGAGTCTTCGCCCTGAAACTGCCGAACATCTTCGGCTTCGGCAACACCTTTCTTTCCGACTTCCTGCCCTTCTGAACGCATCCCTTCAGACGGAGATACCAAGTGCGCGCGCGTATATGGAACGGGTCACCCAAGTTCGCTGTTGAGCTGGTGATCTTGGGGGTGCGTTTCGGCAGTGTGTGTTTGTCGCTGCTGGGTGCCGGCCTGGCGATAGCGGTTGTCATTGGGCTGCTGGCGCCGGGCCTCCCGGGTGCCATCGCAGCGGGTGTTAGCGCGGCCGTGGCGTTGGTGGTGACGATGCAGGTGGCCTATTGGCTGCACGCGGTGGACCGCAACCACACGCTCACCGAACCGCTCATTGTGGGGGCTCTCATTTCTGGTGCCCGGAACCGGACATGGATCAATCTCGATACGACACTGGAGGATTGAACGCAGTGGCTGACTACCCGATACGAATCGTTCGTCGTGCCGAGAACGTGGTCTACACCGCTGATGGGGCGGTGTATCTGAACTATCTCTTGCTCGGGCCGATGTTCAGTCCATATGACCTGTCGATGTTCATGGCCTGCCACCAACTCAACGCGGAGCTTTTCGCCGGCGTGGCCGAACTCGAACCTCCCGAGTACACCCTCGGCGGATTCAAGACACGGACATCTGCGCAATGTGTCATGAACCGCATCGTCGATGGCCTGCCGGACTACAGCGCCGACAGATACCCAGAGTTGCGCGATCACCTTGAGGCACTGCGTCGTGATATGGAGCAGGCCGGTGACGCCGAGATCGACCGGGTGTTCTGGTTGACGGTGCGGATGCAGACAGCGGTCAGCTTCACCGACCGTCTGGCGTCACGATTTTTCGAGTCCAATCCGCACGAGCATGTTAAGGATCGTGACGTCTTGGAGTTCCGCGCCAAGGTGGAAGCCGCCATTCCGCGGCCAATGCTGCCATGGCGGACGGTCCCCAGCGATCTGGAATGGGTGTACGAGCGCAGCCGGTTGCGTGGTGTCGAGGTCCCGGTGTTCGATTTGCCCACTCAGCCCACGTTGGACCGTCAACCGTACGCGGGTTCCACCACTGGTGATCGATCGTTCCAGCCACTGATTGTTGACGATGCCGCCGATAGCCGTGCGCTGTACACGCAGTTCCTTGACGATATGCGTGCGCTGTTGCCCAAGGACGAGTTCGAGAACCGTATGAAGCAGTACAAGCGTGCGTTCCGGTCCAACTTCAAGTCGCTGCGTGCAGGTGGAGCGTTAGCGGTGTCGCCGCCTGCTTCTCGGCATCCCGAAGCGCCTGATGGGACGGTGTCCTATCAGCAGGTTCTCGCGTTTACAAGCTTCCCGAAGACGCGGACTGCGAGTGTGAATGCGCTAACCGAGGTTGTTAACGAGATCGGCGGTGCGGATGGCGATTTCATGATCCGGATACAGCCAGCCCCAGAGGACACCGACGTTGAGAACCTGGAGGAATTGCTCGAAGATATCAACGTTTACGACTTGGCGAACTCGTCGACAGAGATTCGTGCCAGCCTTTACCAGGCGAAGCGCGAGGATCTG
Source organism: Mycolicibacterium wolinskyi (assembly GCF_002101965.1). Lineage (GTDB taxonomy): Bacteria > Actinomycetota > Actinomycetes > Mycobacteriales > Mycobacteriaceae > Mycobacterium > Mycobacterium wolinskyi. The sequence continues at coordinate 248,448 of NZ_LQQA01000005.1, read as the reverse complement.
GCGTCCTATGCCGCGAATGCCCTTCATGACGAACAAGATCCATGCGGCCTACGGGTGACTGTGCTGGTGGCCTTCGGGTCGGCCAACCTCAACGATCTCAATGAAAAGGTGTCAACCACCACCAAAGAGGTCTACCGCCGAGGATTCGTCCTGCGCACAGTGCCCGGCGCGCAGCTGTCGTTGTTTAAGTCGATGTTCCCTTGCACACCGCAGACGGCGACTGTGCGGGCACTGCAGAAGAAGACCACGGCGTGGCGGCTGGCCGGGTTCATGCCGGTGCGCCGGATCGCCGCCGGCGATGGCATGGGGCCCCCGATCTTCTGGACAGACGAGAACGCTCTGCGCAAGCTGGCGCACCTGGACGTGTTGACCGCGACAACACGTGGAAACGGCTCAATCATGTTCTCCGGCGCGCAAGGCTCGAGCAAGACGTACACCGGCCACTTGATCCACTCGTGGCTCAACGACTTCAAGATCCCAGCGTGGATCCTCGATCCGCAAGGGGAATGGGCGGTAGCAGTGACCGCCTATGACTCGTATCGGATCGTGGACTTCCTGCATGGCAACGTGTACTGCGACCCGTTCCTGGTTTTCGCCGACGATCCTGACTACGCCGCGCGCGCGTTCATTGAGTGGTTCTCGCTGTTGTTCTCGGTCCGGCCAGGAACAGCTGCATCCTCGGAACTCACACGGATCGCTCAAGCCAGCTATAGACACGATTTCGGACTGCGAACGTCCCGAGATGTGTTGGTCCACATCGTGAAACACTCGAAGTACGAGTGGAAGGATCTCCAGCCAGTTGCCAGTGAGGCGCTGAGCACGCCGATGCTGCGCTGCATGATTCCGACTGACGAGCAGATTGCAGAAGGGAGGGTGTTCAGTCCGTCGGCGCGAAACATCGTTTTCATGGTGCGAGGACTGCGACTGCCCAAGCCTGACAAGCCGCGTGCTGATTTCGATATCGAGGAGCGATACACCTACATGGTCAACACGGCCGTGGCCCGAATGACCAAGTACTTCTTCGACCGGATGCCCGGCCCAGCAAGGTTCTTCGCCGACGAGCTCGCCTCCTACGACGATCAGGATCTGCTGTCGGATTTGATCGGTACCCCTGACCGGGAGGGCCGAAAGTTCGGCAAGGCGGTGTACGGGTTCTCTCAGCTGACCGATGAGCTGTCCAAGCGCCACTATCAGCGCATCAATACCAAACTCGTGTATCGGCAGGAAACGACTGCGAATGGCGCCGCGGCGCTCAAATGGGCAGACTACCCTGTCACCGAGCGGCTGCTCGAACGGCTGATCACTGATACGTCGCCCTTGGATCCAGATCCCAACCGCAAACGTAAGCCGGTGCGGGGCAGGGAAGGGGAGGGGTACTTCTCAACGCGCGGTATGAAGCTGCGGGTTAAGTCGCTCACCGAAGTGATGCCGATTCGCGCACAGAAGGCTGACAGCGACGTCGAGCGGATGGAGCGTTACGATGCGGCGACGATCAACGCGGCGAATTTGAAATCGCCTGCCGGCAAGCGGTAGCGGGCGCACCGTGTTTTTCGACTTCCAGGACTCCGACGGCACACCGCTGTCGCGGTACAAGGTATTCTACGCGGATCTGCTGAGCTTCAATGTGGCCCGCTCGGCGGCCAATGCCACGGTGATGGTCGTCTACAACCAGGCCGACACGTGGCTGGCCAGCGCCGCGCTGGCCGTGCTGTCGCTGATGTCGTCGACCAATACGGTGCTATCGGCGCTGGGCGACGTGTACCACGCTGTGTTCGGCCGGGTCTTCGAGATTGTTCCGCCGGCGGCGGTGATGACGTTGGCGCTGCTGGGCTACATCGCCTGGGCGTTTGTTGACCGGCGGGCCAATATCCGCAGCCTGGGCCAGGACCGTAACCGGATCGCGGTGGCAGTGGTGCTCACCGTGTTCTTCTCGTGGTTGCTGCGCAACCCGTTTTACCTGATGGACCGCGCGCTGACGTGGATTCCGAATCTGGTCACCGATTTCCTGAACGAACAGAGCGCTGCGGCCGCTGGCGCTGACGGGCGCGCTGGGGTTGGCGGTTACCTCATGGACTCGGTGATACGCCCGGTCACCCAATCGCTGATGTACGGTCGTCCGCTGACCGGCGAGTGTGTGCACGAGTTCTCCCGGGCCATGGACCGGGGCAATGCACCCGCGTGCGCGCCCGCTTTGGCGGAGGCGCCCCAAGGCGCAACTGTGGCCGCGGTCGTGCTGGGGCTGTTCTTCCTTGTGCTGCTCATCTACGGGCTGGTGTTGTTCGTGATGTACCTGTATCACGTGACGATGGCAGCGTGGAAATGGTTTGCGCTGCTGTACTTCCTGATCAAGTCACTATTCGACACTAAGGCGCTGGTTATCCCCAGCCGACTGGTAATAGTGGCCGCCGGCCACACGCTCGCTGCAGCAGTTGTCAACGTTTTCGCGGTAGTTGGCCCTGCCCTGTCGATCGCGATCGTCAATGCGATGACGGACGGCGAGCCAACGTTCTCAGTGATCCTGTACATGGTCGCCGTCATTGCGTTGTTCTTCTTCTGCCGAGAAGCTACCGGCGCGATACTACGGAGGACCGGTGCTATTCATGGCAGCCCCACTTCAATCCTCAACCGTGTCGTGACGCCACGGCCACTTCGCGAAACCGTTGCTGACATCGCATCATTCACGTCGCGCGTGGCTTCGCATGTGCCGATGTTTCCCGGCGCAGCGTTACTGGCTGCTGGGGCGGCCGCAGTCGAGGGCAAGCTGCGCCCCGGCAGTGCCGGCGGCCAAGAGGGGGAGGTTGGGCGTATGTCAGCTCTCAGTGATGCCGACCGCGAAACCATTGATGGCGCTATTGATGTGATCACCGTGGGAGGTGCCCGCGAGCGATCCGCGGAAACAGTTACCTGGCCTGCGCCCCCACCGCAGGTGCCGGACCGAAGCGCACCCGTCAACGGCGAGGCCGCACCTACTGACCAACCCCCTGGTCTGTCCCCCGATCTCGCGATCGCCAATTCAGAGCCAGCACCAGGGCGGCATCACGAACCCTCCACAAACAACGTCGATGTAGCCAGCCCAGTTGTGTTCGGAGGGTTGGGACCCCACCGGCTCGCCCCCGAACCTGGCCCTGCTGTGCACAACGGCAGCCCCGTAGGGGAGCCGCCAACCAGCGCCGGGACCGGCGAGGCGTCCGCGCGCGATGGTGACCACAGCGCAGAAATGCGCGCCTCGGATGTTCGCGCTAAAAGCGCAGCAGTGTTCGGTGGCCTCGGGTCGACCAGCGCGGAGGATCATTCTGGCAGCGACAACGACGTCGATGAACTGATAGCCCCCATGGTGCGCTCATACACCCCTGCGCCGCGGATGCGGGTCGCCGCAGCGACCAACTCGACCGAGGCCACGCCGCAGCGCGATGGGCGGGAAGCGGTGCGCCGATCTGCATCGGCTGCGGCCAAGCGGGAACGGGCCCGGTACGTACTAGCTGCCAGCGGAGCCACCGCGATTCCTGTGTCCGCGGACGGCGACCCCGGAATGAAGGTCTACATGTACAACGACGGCACCCGAAACGTCGTGGATCCGGCCGAGGGGGAGTACGTGATGGGCTCGCGGATCTGAGCGTCCGGCGTGTCCGCCCACGCGGGGACATATCGGGAGAAAATTCTGTCAACCCGAAACTCGTTAGGAGGAGCGCCATGTCAGACAAGGTCGATTACCGGGCGCTATACCGGCCCCAGAATCCACCTTCTGACGGCGGGGCGCAGTACCGTCTTCCCGTCTCGCCGCCGGCAGGGCCCGCTCCCGGGCCCGCTCATCCAGTTCCGGCCGCGCCGGTGCCTTCGACTAATGGCAATCATTGGGAGGGTCCGTCGGGCGGTGCTGCTTCGCCGGGGCTGGAATTCGGGGTGGCGCGACGCCCCCACGCCACCACTGGTGTGCGCGGCCGCCTCAACCGGATGCTCGGTACTCGCCTGCCGCCGACGGCTGCCGAGGAAGCCTACGAAGCTGAGCGCCGGTCCATTCAGGCGCCGGTGCCGACGATCAAATACGTCGGTGTGCTGCACGCGAAAGGCGGCGTTGGGTCTTCGTCGGTGTTGCAAATGCTCGGCAACACGCTCACCGACCAGCGTCGTGAACCGGTGTACGCGATCGACGCTGATTACGGGGGCAGTCTGCTTGGGCGAACCCTGGACGCTTCAGGGATGAACTCACCCAAGTCGACGCGGGCGCTGTACCGCTGGGACCCCATGGGTGGTGAGCATTTCGGTTCGATGTTCACGCGTACCCCGCAGGGGCTCATGGTGATCGGCAATCCGAATGACACCGAAGAGGACCGGATGACCGCACCGGAGTTCATGGAGGTGTTCAGGAAGTTTCCGAAAGAGGGACCGCTGCGGCTGATCGACATGCCGCATCGCGACAGTCCGCTGTTCGGGCCTCTGCTATCGGGGTTGAGCAGCATCGTCTTGGTTACCACGCCGGAGAAAGACGCAGTGAGGCTCTCGCAGAAGCTGATTGAGGCCATTCGTGGGCCTATGCGTCGTCCCGATCTGGTGGCATCGATGGTGGTGGTGGTCAACCACCGTAGCCCTGCCGATCCGCTGATCGACGAGGCCAGACTCGAGCCGGTGTTCGAAAGCGGGGATGACCGCGGGGCGGCGGCAGGCCTCAAGCGGGTGCTGTACACCCGCTATGACGAGCATCTCGCAGAAGGCGGCCCGGTGGATCTCACCCTCGTTGATGCCGATACCCGCAAGCGCTATGTGACCATCGCCGCGGCCGTCGTTGCCCGCCTGACCGTATAGAGGAACGGAGACCCAAATTGACTGATACAGCAATGGATACGCACGAGTCTGCGGACCTGAACGAGAATGTTCCGGCGCCGACCAACATTGAAGAGGTGTCCGACTACCTGGCTCGGATTTCGACCGAACTCAACGACCGCAAAGCCGCGGCCGAGCAAGCCGCCCAGCGGTTCGCCGGCGTCGAGCAGCAGGCGCAGGCCGAGATCGATGAGGTGACACGCAGGGCTTTCCGAGAGGTCCGTGAGGTCCAGCAGCGCGCCGAGGCCGAAATACGGGATGCACAAACACGTTTGACCGGTGAGGTTGAATCGGCGAGCAAGGAGCGTGACGAAGCCGCGGCCCGGTACGCCGACGCGATCGACAAGGTCGTTGCGTCCGGCTTGGTGGCGCGCAAGCTGCTGGCGTCCATGGGTTTCGCTGCTCCTCGGAGCAAGCCGAGGCCCAAGCCGGTGGTCTCGAAGATCAAGCCCAAAGACGTGGATGCCTAAATGGCGATCCAAGAGAAGGACAAGGTCCTTGTCAGCGTCGATGCCGACAGCGTCGTGGTCGATATCTCGCTCCCGCTGAATCGCCCGGTCAAGTCGTTGGCCTACACGGTGGCCAACTACTTTGTTCGCGACAAGGGGTACACGATTCCGTTCCTGGCGGATGAGTCCGCCGAACTGATGTTGACCCCAGAAATCGGCAGGCCCTTCCCGCCCGATGCCACATTGGCGGACATGAAGGTGTTCGACGGTGACACCCTGGTGCTGACGTCGACCGATCGCAACGAGTACTACCCAGAATTCACATCGAACCCGGCCCGGGCTGTGGCATCTACCCAGGAGAAGTTCTTTTCCCGGTGGACCAGCGAGTCGTCGCAGCGGTTCTACGGCATCGTGTCGCCGCTCGTGGCGGCGATGGCCGCACTGGTGGGGTTGTGCGGTGTGCTGTACCGAGGGATGGACTACCTGCGTTGGCCTCTGGTGGGCGCGGCCGGCGGCATGCTGGTGTTGTCGCTGTTCATCATGGTTGCGCTCAAACAGCTCTCGCGCGGCGGCATCGCGCCAGTGCTGCTGTCCTACTCGGTCACCGTCTATGTGTGCGCCTTCACCGTGGGCGCCGCGATCGTGCCCGGCGCGCCCGGGCGGTGGCATGTCGCATCCGGTGCGGTGTGCATCATCCTGGCGGCGTTGCTGCTGGCCGGAGCGATACGGGAGCCCTTGTGGCTGCACTACGGGGTGGGGGTGCCGGCCGCGGTCGTCACCGTCGTCATCCTGATCAACCTGGTGTGGTCTGAAAGCGGCAACGTCGTCGCGTCAGAGATCATGCTGCTGGCCTCTGCGTCGGTGTACTTCTGCGACAAGACCGCGATGTCTGGTGCCCGAATCAAGCTGCCCGGCATGCCGGCACCCGGTGAACGACTTCGGCTGACCAGAGCAATGGACGTGGTGGAAATGGCCCGGTCAGCATCCTCGGGGCAGAGTCTGACCAGCGAAGTCAACCAGGAAGCGCGCGCAGTCACGATGCACAACCTCATGGTTTCGGTGGCGGGTGGGTCCTCGGTCCTGGTGGCCGTGTCTGCGTTGGCGGCCACCGTGCTCGTCGACAGCGGCCACATGTGGATGCAGCTGGCATACGTGTCGACGGTGACCGCCTTGCTGTACCTGTTCGGCACGTGGGCCGTCGATCAAGGCCTGCGAGCGACCGTGATGTCGGCGGGTGTGCTGTCCTGGTTCGCCGTCATCGTCGGGCTGCTGTTTTCAGCTCACACGAGCCCGGTGATGATCGGTGCTGCGTTGGGGATCTCGGCGGTGTTGATGTTCGCGTTCGGTGCGCGCACCTGGCGCCAGGCGCCTGAGATGGCAGAGCCGTTGCGGCGCAAACTGCTGCTCTTGGAGGCGTCGCTGTACATTCCGCCGATTGTGCTCCTGTACTTCCTGGTCGACGGATACACGCGTATTCGTCAGTTGCACATCGGATTCTGAAAGTAGTCACGTCAGTGAAACCGTCGATTCAGGCCATGCGATCGCTGGTGGCGTTGGTGGCGGCCGAGCTCATTGTCGCGGTCTCTGCGGTGGCGTGGCCGGCCACGGCAACGGCAGAATTCGACCACCCGGGACAGTGGCAGTCGTCTGACCCCGTTCCGGCCGACGGGGCGCCGATGTCAGCCGTTGATGGGAAGCCGGTTCCGATGCGCCAAACCAAGACCTGCGCCACTTCAGCGGTGCTGCCAGACTCGCAGTTCTCGTCCATCCCGGCGATGAGCAAGGGTGTGTTTGACGTTCGTGAACTGCACAAGTACGCCACCGGTGCCGGGATTCGGGTCGGGGTGATCGATTCGGGGGTCAACCCCAACAAGCGGCTGCGGCATCTGGAGCCGGCCGGCGACTACATCGGCGACACCGACGGCACCTTCGATTGCGACCACCACGGGACGCTGGTAGCCGGCTTGATCGCCGCGGCGCCATCAGACACCGATGCGTTCGTGGGTGTCGCGCCCGATGCCACGATCGTGACAGTGCGACAAACCTCCGGGATGTATACCAAGGCCAACTACTACGATCCTGAGCCGTCGTCGCTGGACCTGCTCGCCAAGGCGATCGTGCACCTGGCCAACCTCGGCGCGAAGGTCATCAACATGTCAGTGACGGCCTGTGTGCCGGCTGGCACACAGATCAAGGAGATGGCCGAGCTGAGGGGCGCAATGCGCTATGCAGCTGTCGATAAGGACGTCGTGCTCGTCACCCCTGCCGGCAACGTCGGTGCCCAAGACTGCAAGCAGAATCCCCGCCCGGACTTGCCCGATCCCACGGACGGCTGGGGAGCGGTCGCGACATGGTCTATTCCGTCGATCGTCGACGAGTTCGTGCTCAGCGTGGGCGGATCGACCTTGGAGGGCGACCAGTACGTGAATACCCTGTGGGGCCCATGGGTTGATGTGAGCGCCCCAGGCATCAACATCATCTCGATTGATCCCGAAGGCCGAGAGAACGGCGGCCTGGTCAACGCCGAACTGACCACTGACGGCACCGGTCCGATATCGGGGACATCGTTCTCATCAGCGTTGGTGGCCGGCCTGGCCGCACTGATCCGCCAGGCGGACCCGTCGCTGAACGCTGCGCAGGTCCGCGAGATCATCGTCAACTCATCGCGGCGCACCGCCAGCACAATGGATCCCGTGTTCGGAATCGGACATGTCGATCCAGTGCGGGCGCTCACTGGGGTCGTCAAGCCCGGTCCGCCGCCCTCGCGCGCCATTCCAGACGTGTTCGCCGAGCCCGAACCGATCAAACCTGCCGTCATCGACAAAGGGCGCGCGGTGGGCCTGACCGTACTGGGTATCGGCATCCTCGCCGCGGTGTGCATGGCCTTGTATGCATACCTGAGAGCGGGTGTCGCAGACGACGAGAGGGGCCAGTAATGTACGGACGCCTGCTAGGAATCCGTTGGGAAACAAGGGTGCTGGTTGCCGCTAGCCTCATCATGCTGGTGCCCTTGATGGCGCTGGGGCACGTGCCCCCAATCGCGTTTCTCGCCATCGCAACCACGGCGATTTGCGTCGTCTTGACAGTGCTGGTGAAGTTTCGGGGCGCCAGCATGTGGCAATGGCGTCGAATCCGGCGCAACGGCAACACGCCAGTAGTGTTCTGCCAGTATGGATCTCACAACGGAATAGGGTGGGCCTGGGACGGCGCCGCGATGAATGTGTGGGTTGAAGTGTCACCAGCGCAACCCTTCGCGCTGACCACCGTCTCCTCATCGGGCGCCATTTCGGGAAAGCACATCGATTTGGAGCGGCTTGCCAAGAAGATGCGCCAGCGTGACATCGTGTGTGAGTCGATCCGAGTCGTCACACACGGGTACCGCACCGCCCTGCCCATCGGTCATTCAGCATCAGCTGCGGTCAGCGACGCGATCGGGCCGGTACCGGTGCACACCGGAGGCCGTACGTTCGCTGTCGTCACCGTGGCCACGATGAGCTCGCTGTCAGCGATTCGGGCACGTGCCAAAGACGGCGGGATCCCTGCCGCGGCGTGGGAAGCAGCGTCCAGGGTTCGGGTGGAGTTGGAAGCCCAGGGATTCACCGCCAGAATCATGTCCGAGAAAGCTCTGCGGGCCCTGGGCAGCGAACAAGCCGCACAGGTGGCCTCAGCGCTGGAACACATCCACTCGAATCGTCTCGGAGACGCATCCTCGGTCAAGGTGTTCAGCGTTGTCGCGCAGGGCAGTTCGTGGTCAGCCAGGTCACAACACTTGGCTCGACAGATCCCTGCGCACCGCATCTACGAGAACCTGGCCATCGTCCGCGAGAATGCCGGCACACTACGTGCCGGATACACCGCCAGCTACGTTTCCCAATCAGACCGGATCGTTCGGTCCCTCAAAGGCGCGGGACTGCGGGCAGCATCCAGGCAACAAGTCGGCGTACTGGCCCAGACGATGCCGCCGGCCGCCGGGCCCGCACCAGCGATCCCGCTGCACCCCATTGCCGATTCCGACATGCCCGTCGCGCACCCCGGAGGTGCCGGCATGTACCTGGGGTCCTCACCGGATCTGGGGCGATGCTTCCTGCGGGTAGATCCGGCGTCCGGGCGTGTCCTGTGGCTCGTCGGATCCCGCACCATGGCCCAGCACATGGTGCTGCGAATGGCGATCGGAACTGCGCCCATCACCGTCGAGATACTCAAACGAGCCGACGGCAGCCAACAATGGGAAGAATTCGTGCGACGCGTGAACTCGCCACTGCTCACGATCGGCGCCGCGGCCAACGCCGGCATCGTGGTCTGCCCAGCAGCAGAAGCAGAACGCCTCGCCGCGACCGGTGCAACGGTCATCGCCTTCGCCGACCACTTCACCGTCCAGCCGGAGTTCTCGATCGTGGAAAACAACGGGAGCCTTGTAGCCACCACCGGGCACAACCAGGTCACCGTGCCGTGGTCGATGACAGCCGAAGAACGGCGATACCTACCGGGAATGGAAGCCCGCGCTCGCAAGGCCGTAGAGGAGCCCAGGACTGAAGTGCGGCGCCCACGACCGGTGGAGGCGCCACGGCAGGACAAACCCGCGCCTGTCGATTCGCCGACGATGTTCATTTCGCGCGATGAACCAACGACGTTCATCAGGCGGGCCGACCCGCAAGACCAGTCGACGAGCCGATCATGAACCAGCCGCCGCGCGGAATGTGGTCCAGGCAGCGCCCGTCGCGCAGAAGCTACGGGCAGGGCAGGAGTGTCGTCGGAACCTACGGCAAGGCGTTTCGGTAGTGGAAACTGTCAAGCGGGCAGACCAGCTCGACGTCGGTGAGGAAATCCAACTGGACAACGGCATGTACGTTCAGGTGCGCGGAGTGCACCTACCGGAAACGGAGTGGAACCCGCATAAGACTGTCGTACGTGTCCTGTTGGGATCGACGGGGTGGCACTCCTGGCCAGCGTCCAAATCGGTCACCGTGATTAGCTAGCTCGGCTCAATGATCTGCATCATAGGCAGCGATGACCGCGGCGGAAATCCGGCCACGCGCCGAGACGGCATGGCCATTGTCCCGCGCCCACTGGCGTATCGCCTTGGCGCGCTGCGGATCCGGCGCCGCTGATTTGAGGGTGGCTTTGCGCGCAGTTGGCTTGCGCGCTGCAGCCTTCGCCTTGGCTCGCGGCGCTGCTTGGGCCTTGGCCGGCCGACGTGCGGGTTGGGCCTTCTTGCGCGCCGCCCGGGCTTCGCGGGCCTGGGCCTTCTTGGCCGCGGTGACCCAGCGAGCCATGTCCTTGTCAAACTCGGCAGCATTTTCGGCGTTAAGGACAAGCGAATAGTCCTTCCCGCGAATTGAGAACTCGACGATGTCAACCACTTCGGGATCGACGGGGACTTCGTCGAGATCATCGACGTACTCGACTGTCACAATTTTGCCCACGCAGCGTCCTTCGAGTCAGGGGTGTGCTATTCGCCGAGCAGCGTAACGCGTGCGGCTTGTTACCGCGGCTGCTGGCGGGATAGGTATTCGTTGAACGCCTGGACGTACATCGTTTGGCACACCCGCCGACGAGGACCTCGGCGAAGCTGCGTCTGCGTGGTGAGCTCGGTGGCGATGCGGTGCGCGCGAGTGGCCAGCCGGACGAGCGCACCGTTGTAGGGCGTTCCCGGGGTGATCTGGGGCCGATCAGGCGGCACACGCAGCGCGGTGGACAGGGCGTCTAAGAACTTGTCCGGTCCAGAGATTGCTAGGTGGCAGTTCCACAGGATCGCGGCCGCGGCCGCTGACCTGCCGAGGACGTCGGCGGTGTGAGTGGGACTGGTCGATTGGGGTGGGGCGAGAACGAATTGCGCAGTCATAGGCCGGCCACTTCTTTCTGGATTTGTGCGTTCGATTCTACGAGGCGGTGTGCGTGGGCGATCGCGTTGCGCATCCCCGAAGTTGTGTATCCGAGCTCCACGGCGACTCTGGACGCTGAAACCCCGGTTTCCCGGACAGTCCTTTCCACATCGAGCCACAATCGGGTGGCGAAAAGGCGAGTCTGAAACTGTGCACGGCTGCCGTCGAGGCACATCGCTGCGTACTGCTCGACGCGTGCCTTGAGATCGTTAAGGCGTTCAACCCCAACGGTTCTGCGAAACTCGAACTCTGTGTCACGGTCTCTCGCGTGAACGCCCTGCTTTGATGTGACCAGAATCGTCGGCGCAGAAGGGATTTGGTCGGCGAATCGGGCCACGGCGGTGTGATCGAGTGTCTTGCGGTCGATGTCGCGTCGGATCAGCGTCTTGGAGCATCCGAACTCATGCGCGATCACTCGGACCGGCCAGCGCTTTTCCCACAGGGCCCGGGCCAGTTCGGCGCGGTGAGAGGTGCGGTGGACCAAGGCTCGGACGTTGTCGGGAAGTGTCGCGTTCTTGTCGACTCGTTCTGTCACACGGGCATCCTGGATGCCTTCGGGAATGTAGGTCAGTCGAAGGGCCGGGACACTTCGGTGTCGGGAGCCGGAGTTGGGGTCGGTGCGTACGAAGTCGACCTCGAGCTTGTCGTATAGCGCTGGAAACACTTCGCCGACGAGTATCGCTGACCTGAGCGCATAGATCTCCAGGTCGGTGGGTTGCTTGACCAGAGGATGATTGCGTAGTGCATCAGGGACGACCAGTAGGTGCGGCTCGCCAGGAAGCAGATTTTTGACCAAACCCATTTGGGACACTTCCTGTTTGATCGCGTCAAGCCTGATCATCGCGGATCCTCCGAAGGGTCGCCCTACGCGGTGAATAGTACACAACAAGCCGTTTGGTGAACACAGTTTGAATGTCGCCCGTTGGAGCCTCTTTTTTTGGCTAGTGTTGGAGTGACCGATATTGATCTAGGCGTGCGGGCGGAGGTGTTGTTGTGACGAATGCGGAGCCGGGCCCAGCGCTAGTCGAGCGTGATGGCGCTTCTGCACAGTTCGATCCCAAAACGCCCGCGGACAAACAGCTCCGCGACTGGGGTTGGGACCCCAACAGCCTGAACCCGGCCCAGCTGGAGGTGATGGCTCGGCGCTACGCGCAACCCGAGACTCCGCTCATGCCGCACGTTGACTTCCTTGGGCGAGAGCTTGCGCCCGAAGAGCTGGGAGCCGACGATCTGGCCAACGCGTGGCTTCATGCGAACCCGGACGTCAACGGGGGCACCAAGTTTCTTGCTCTGATCGGAGATGAAGAGACTCGAAACAAGATCGCCGCGAAAGATGACCAACTCCAGAAGGTGAACGCGGCGACACTGGGTATCCGACCCAACGAGCTGGGGTATCGCACAGCCACGTTGAACGGTGCCGCGCCGGAGATCTCGAACATGGCCTCCGCCGCGGACAAACTCAAAGCCGCAGTAGACAAGGTCATTGCGGTACATGGCCGCGCCCGTGAGCTTTACAACGGCCAGTACATGTCGGACTGCCTGACCAAGACCGGCAAAGCGCGCCTGTCCAAGCTCGACGAGTACGTCAAAGCGCTGACCGCGGATGGCGGCGCAGCGCACAAGGCGATCATCGACACAGGTGCAGGGGCCCAAACTGCGTTTCGAGGATTCCACGACGTCGTCGACAAGTACCGCGAGGACATCGCGCGTTACGCAGTGACCACACGTCACGGCCCACTGCCGACGAGAGCCCCCGGGATGTACGGCCAAACATTCGGCCCAATTTTCGCGGGCACCCACGAGGTCGGCTTCGATGACACCGACCCCAAGACCAGCGTTGCTGCTGGTGCCGCGCAAGCGGCTGCAGCTGGAGACGCTATGGGAAAGCTGTTCGCAACGCCCGTGGAAAGCCACGCGGCGGTAGAGGTTGCCTTACCGCGACCCAACGCGCCGAGCAATCCCGGTGGTGGCGGCACTGCCGGAAGCAACAAAGGCCGATCCGGTGCAAGCCCGGCTGGCCCGAAATTGCCTGGGAATGACGGTAATCCGGGTTCTGGCGGTGCCTCGCTGTCAGACCAAGCGCCTCTTGCCGGGGTGGGAATGCCTCCCGCGCCGGGTGTTCCGCAAGTGCCGCAGATCCCGTCTGTCCCGCAGCCTCCGCAGTTCCCGCAGCTGCCCCTGGCCGGCGGACCGAACACAGAGCTGGCCGCTGACCACGCCGATCAGCCGCAACGTGACTCGTTGGACCCCGGCAAGGAACACGAACGCCGTACGTCCCCTGAAGCCCGGGCGGCCGACGCCGCCTTGGCGTCGCCGCCGGTCCTGCGGCCCGGCGACCCGGTACGGCAGAGCCAGATCGGCGCCGACATGAAGCCGCTGGACAAGGACGGCGACGGGCGAATGGACGCCGACGCGATCGCCCCGACGCAACACAACATGGACAAGGATCGCGACGGGCATCCCGACAAGGTGGCCACCGCGGTGATGATCGGCGGCTCCCCACACGCGGTATCGGTGGACGATCCACGGCTGCTGGAGATGATGAACACTCTCGGCGCCGCCACACCAGAACAACCGGTGGATGTGTTGGACGCGGCAGCCAAAGCAGGCATGCCGCTGTCGGGATACGGCCAGTTTCTCGATGATCCGATGAGCGCCAAGACCGGCGATGTGTTGACCGGCAGCAAAGGCACCGGATTTTACCTGGAAGGCGGCCAGGTCCTCATGGAGGACGGGTCAGTGAAACCGCTGATCGATGTGCTCGAATTCCGGCCGCCGCACTCGGGGTTCTTCCATCTGGACCTTCCCGAACTACCGCCGGGTGACGATGAATCAGACGGGAGCTCCATACCGCCATCGGCACCGCCGGCTGCACCGGTGGCGCCGCCATCATCGACTGTGCCGCCGGCAGCCGAGCATCAAGAACCGGCCGCTGCACCGCCCCCGGCTGAGCAGCCAGCACCGAGCATGCCGGCCCCGCAGTCGCCACCTGATGCAGCCGCAGCGCCGGTGCATCAGCTGAGCGCCCAAGCGCCGCCGCCGGAGTCTGATTTGCCATTCCCAGTCATCACAACCGAGTCCGCACCGAGGAGCTGGTAGGCCAACATGACAACATCGGTCGATCGTCAGCAACTGTTGGCTTACCTCGACATCCTCAATGCCCGACTGTCTGCCGTCGGCGACGTCAAAACCCGAATCCAAGAGTTCCGCAGCAAGGAGCAGCACGAATCATCGAGCGTGGCACTCCCTTTCCGTGGAACATCAGGAGTCCTCGGCGCCGGTGACGTCAAGATGTTGCGTGCCGTCGATGCGTACGCCGACCAAACACAGCAGGTCAGGGACAGTCTGAAGAACTTCCTTGACAGCACCGCAGGAATCGACGACGAGCACGGCGAACAAGTGAGTGAGGAGGGCCGCAATGAGCAGGTGTGGACTATCTGATCTTCACCCACGGCCCGGTGTGTCGCCCCCGCCTACCGGCTGCTCTGTGAGGATCTAACTGATGCGTAGGTCGACGATATTCTCCGGCATAGCCGTCGCCGTCTACTTGGCGGCGGTGTACCTGATGGTGTTCATTGTCGCACCAGCCAACCTGCTGGTAGCCGACTTCGTCGCCACCACTGGTATCGCGATACCGCACCCGTCGGGCTGGAACCGGGCAATGTTCGATAACTCTGGCAACCCCGTGCTGTACATGACCGCCACCGGGCTCGTGGCGCTCGTCGGGTACGGGGCGGTCATCGCAGGCTGCGCCTTCTACATCGGCGAGCACCAAGACGCCCGAGCTGAAGCCGATGGTGCGCAACCCGCGTCAACGGGACACCGGCGGGAGATGGCTTCCCCGCCTACGGCCGCCAGGCGCGAAACAAACACCCAGATATTGGAAGGCGATGGTTCACGTGGCGAATGATCAGCAAGTTCAGGTAGACCACGACGAGGTCAAGGAATGGGCCCGCCGTTCCGACGCCATCCACGACGAGTTCAACGAGGCCTTATCGCTTATTGACGAGGCGGTCGCAGAGATCATCGCAGAGGCCTCCAAGTACACCGAAAATGGTGCTCCTGCACCGATATACGTCAACACCGTCGAGCAGTCCAAGATCGCGGCCGGGCACCTCAAAGAGCAGATCGCCAAGCACCAGCAGAACATGAAGCAAGACAGCGAATCTGTTCTCAACTACTCCGAGAAAGTGAAAGAAGAAGCCGTCGAATCCGGTGCTCGCGTGGCCAGCACCGACACACACGTCACGATCTAGTGGAGGGGAGCAGCGGTGACCACCGACAGGGTTCAGATATCCGAGGAGCTCGACAGTAGGCTGCTGGCGACCGGCATCGGATTCGATGACGCGCAGCATGGACTCACCGGCTCAGGTGCCATGCCGACCGAGGGGATCGACCCCTCCTCAATCGCCGCGGCCGAGCAATCCCAACAGCAGACCAATGACCTGATCAAGCAGGGCAAGTCAGCGACGGAGAAAGGCCGCAACCTCGTCCGTGACGGGGAGGAAGAGGCCAGCGAGTCGGCCAAGGACATCGACTCGGTCGACGCAGCTACAGACAAGGACCTCAAAGACGGGCGCCCTGCGACCGAAACATCTGCCGATGCCGCCCAACCTGGCGGCCCGGCGAACGGCGGCCAACCCAGTCCGCTGGGTTCAATGCCAGGGCAAGGAATGCCGCAAATGGGCATGCCCTCCTACAACCCGGCATCACTGCCCACGCCGCCGATGGCCAGCCAGTTCGATATGAACAACGCGCCCAACCGCGACGCACTCAGGACCGCGGCGCGTGAGGGAGTCCGCGACGGCTCGCTGCCGGGATCGCGCGCAGGCCGCCACGACATCGACACCAGCGCCGGCAACACGGAATTTCAGAAGCGGGTTCTTGCCGCGATCGACGCCGCGCTCAATGCCGAACCCCCAATCCCGTATGCGTGGGGCGGCGGGCACGGTGGCGCACCGGGCCCCTCACAAGGCATCCGCGACGGAGGATGGGCCGACCAGAACGGCGACTACAACAAGATCGGTGTCGACTGCTCGGGCTTCTACCGCTGGATGATTTACGAAGCCACCGGGCAAGACTTGGCCAACGGCACCTCGGAATCGCTGTTCGCCTCCGGTGTTCCGGTCTCGAACCCGCAACCCGGCGATGCCGCATTCCCCGGGGATTCCGGCCGGCCGCCCAGCCACATTCAGATCTACATCGGGAATGGGATGGTCGCCGAAGCGCAGAAATCCGGCACCTTCCTGTTGACCAGTGAAGTGCGGCCGGGCACAGAGTTCCGCCGGTTCGCCTAGGAACACGGTGAGGCTGTTGACGATCGCCGCGCGCGATCCCGGGCGCGGAAGGCGTTCGTCGGCCATAACTGAGCACTGGAAGAAATGATGCAGCTTCCCGTGTTTCGGGCGTTCTGGGGCACCATGACCGGGTGGGTGCGCCGCGTTCCCCACTCCCTCATTCGAGTCCTGGCGGCCACGACCGTGGTCACCGGCATGGTGCTGGGGATAGCGGTCATGGTGACTTTGGCCGTGCAGGCCGGAATGACCGTCTTTGCGGGTGTTTTTTCCTCGCCGTCGATAGCGGTGATGGCCTTCCAGCCCTACGCCGACGGCCCTGTCCACATCGATGCGGACGAAGCGGCGCAGGCCAGGCGAGACATTCTCGCGGACAGCGGAAATCCGCTGCGATGCGTGGCGAGCGCGGACATGAAATCGGGTGCCCGGGCGGTGATGGTCTTCGTCGACGCCAGCGATCCCGGTGCTGCGAGTGGCGGCGGGCCCGCCGGCGCCGAGCCGATTCAGGTGACTGACAGCACGGCGGCTCTGCTGCCGCAGATCGAGCAGGTGATCGCCACTATCCCGACCGGCGCTGAGTTTTTCGAGGCCTACGCGTTCGTCGTCACGGCGCTCAACGGTGGTGTTGATTCCTGGGAACGCTTCGTTTCGGTTACAACCCAAATGTATTTAGGCACACCGAAAGACAGCGCCGCAGCCATGGAGACGGCGAAGGTGTTCTTCACACCGGATTCCGACTTCTCGGTCACAGAGGCGCTCTCGGCGGCTGTGATGCTGCGTTTGGCCTCAAACCGGATGGTCAGCGGTGAGCAGTATGCCGGCGCTCTCCTGGAAGCTGCGGTGAATCGCTGCACGAATGAGTAATGGGCTCCGGCGCGCCCCCCGACATTGTCTGGAACACCGGTACGGTCTGGAATGTGTCTGACGATGGACTTGCAAGCACGCCGATGATGCGTCTGAATCTGCCGGATGACGTGCCGTTTCCGGACAGGTTCACTATGGAGCACTGGCAGTATCTTCACTGGTCAGGCAAAGTGGCGCAGATTCCCTACCGCCTGGCGCCGTTCCCGCCGGTAGTGCACGATCCCGGCGACCTCCATGATCAGCTTGTGGCGTGGAACATCGTCGATCCGGTGACAGGCCGTGTCGCCGAAGACGCCGAACATCTCTTTGCTGATCTGACCCGCAACTACAGCCACGCGGTGTTCGGCCAGGTCACATTTCCGGCCAGAGCCCACGACCGCACCTTCGACTATCCCGCCGAGGCGAAAAACTGGGGTCTGTCGGACAAGGTGCACATCGTCCCGCAGGTCCCTTTCCTGGTCACCGTGTGTGAGAACAAGCGGGTAACCACCGCGGTGTCCACGGCAGCAGCCTTGTCGGTCAACACATCCGACTGTGACGCTCGCGATGTTCCAGACGCGTGCTTTTCCCGCGAAATTCTGCACATGTTGGATCCCACCGGAGTGTGGGGACCACGCAACATTCCGGGGATCCGGATTCCCCGCAGTGCCGCCGACGTTTTCGCGGCGGACCCCGTGCTGGGGCGCATCGACGGCTCTCGCGACGAGAAGGCCTTCGCCGCGGCGGTAGCGCGGGTGGCCAACGAGGCTGGTGTGCCCCGCGCGACGGTGAAGGTACTCGCCGATCTAGCGAAAGCCCCTGTCGTGGCGAGACTGTCGATGGTGGCTGCGCGTATCACCGCGACTGGAGAGGACATATCGATGGGCTCAGCGGTGGAAGTGTGGCTGCTGGGCGACGAGACCGGCGGAATGGTGGCGCGCGGGCCCGCGCGAGATCAAAGCGGGCACCTCATGGTTCGATACAGCCCAGCCACGAGCAAGGATCTGCAGGAGTTGATCAGCGGTCTGTTCGCCGAAACAGCAGTCGATCCCCGCGAGCTGTCCGCAGACTTGCGCAACGCCTGGCGCAACCACCTGACCCTCGGATAATTTACCTGCGCGCGAGGGTCGGTACCTGCCAGCGTAACTCCTCGCTTGCTGGCCGACTGCGCGGATTGGTGTTGATCTCAGCCGGACTGCCTCACGACGCCCGTTTGCAATGGTCAGGCGCGCAATTCGAGACCTGATTGCGGCCCTCAAAAGTCGTCCGCACAGCGGCAATCTGGACCGTATCGTTGGAAACAGGTCAGGAAGACGCAAACCACTCCCAAGGAGGATTCCAGTGCCGCAGCTTACCCAGCAGGACGCGACCCAGACTTTGCCGGCGGTTGCTCACCACCACGACTTGCTCGAACAGTACAAGCAGGGCACCCAGCGCTACTCCGGCCACATCCAGGAGACCATGGCGCTCAAGGGTGAAACCCGACAAGCTCTGCAGCAGAACGGTGAGCAGATCGCCGATGCCGGCCAGCGAGTGCAGGACAAGGCCGGCGAGCGTGTCGACGGTATCCGGCAGGTCACCGAGGTCGGAGCGAACACTGCTTCCGAGGGCGCGGGACACATTAGTTCGGTGGAGATCCCGGAATTCATCTGACACATCGGCTCAACGAAAATTCCTGAAAGGAAGTAGATCTCATGTCTGACGTAACTAGCTGGGACCCCTCCCAGGGGGCGGATCTGGTGTCGAGCCTCACCAATGAGGGCAACACTGTCATGGACCTCGGCGAGCAGCTCTTGCAGAGCATGCATCAGCTCACCGGGGATGGTCTGCTCGGCGCCTCGGGCGAAGGCGCAAACCAACTCGCGGCGGTGATCAATGGCACCGCGACTGCCGTCAAGGAAACCACCAGCGAGGTAGCCCGCCATGTGACCAATTACGGCGACAACATGACGCACATGGACGCCCAGTACGGCAACCAGATCGCCGGCGGCTAACTCGACGTCGCGGCGCCGGATTGATAGGCCGCGCCCCAGGAGCATGTCCCGGGGCGCGGCCTATCTGCATCTACGGCCGCCAAAATTGCGTGTTCACACAACGATTCGGCGTGAAGAGCGCAAAGGTGTGTCGGCCGTGGGAATAGCCGAAAAATCCTAAACTCACGATCAGTTGGGACCGATCGAGCGCATCGCGCTCACAGAGCGCAAGGTGACTTATGGGAAACAAATCAGCATCGGTGCAGGACCTCGAGAAGGTGCAGCGCCACGATCGCGCAGACAGCTGCTCAACGTTGCTCCACAGCGACAGCTACGCCAGAGAAATGTCTGACGCCCCAAGCATCTACACAGAGGTCACCGCAGAAGCACTGGATTCCCTCAATCGCGAATGGATCAACGGTTACGCGGCCGTGGTGTCCTACGTGTGCCGCCACGGCGGGCCACCGGCAACGTCGGCCAGAACCCACGGATTCGCCGTCGGAGCCTGGCTCGACACCCAGCACACAGCGCAACTGGCCAGCGTGCAACGAGCAGCCCTGATGGCCATCCCAGGGATAACCCTGTCCCGGTCACCGAAATCATCGATACGGACACGCTCGGTCGAACGCAACGCCGCCTGGGTCCGCATCCAAGCCTGGGCCCAGGCCCGCTACACCGAGCACCGGTGAGCCCGATGCAACTCGTGTACGTCCGCAACGCCAGGAAAGCGAAGTCGGCCCGCATGATTGCGTGCGGCTTCGCGGCGGTTGCCGTCGCAGCCCTGATGACCGGACCTCCGATGCCCGCACAACTGATACCGCTGGCTGGTATCGGCGCGGCAGCAATGTGGTGGGTTGCGCAGCGGCTGGCGGCGACGCCCGACCCCACCGGCCCTGCCCAGCTACTTGGTGACGAGCCGGCCACAGACGTCAACGACCTGGTATTGCCGTCCCGGTTACGCCACGATCCCACCATCGCCCGCGTTGTCCAGGTGTGCCAGGGAACGCTGCGGGATCAAGTGATCCTCGATGTCGACTCGGTCAAGTTCGACGGACAGCACGTGGTTGAGTTCGCGCTAAAGTGCGTCACCGCAGGCGGATTAGCATCGACCGGGCTGGCGACGAGAGTGCAAAACGCAGTCCGCAAAGCGGTCCCCGTAGCGTCAGGGGCAGCGTCATGGAAGATGACTCCCGACAGCAGAACAGACCGCCTCGTGTTCTCCGGTGTGGAGCAGATACCGCGCAAGGTATATCCCCCCAACTGGAATGTGGTCGGCACCCGCGACGAAGCTGGCAGAGTGGGACGCGACCTCACCTGGCGTCTTGGCGAGGCCGCTGACGGGCCAGTGGAACTGTCTGTCAACAAGTTCCCTCACGGCGTCGTGTTCAGCCCTACCGGCGGCGGCAAATCGATCTTCGTCAAGGCGAACATCGAACGTTTCCTTGCCGCAGGGGGTATATCCCTGCTCGGAGATGGGAAGGGCACTGACTACCCGACGTACCGCAACCGCGCGGGCGTTGTCGCGGTAGGGGCCCGCGGCGCAAACGGCATGGCCTACTTCGGGGTCATTGAGCTTGGCCATCGCATCATGAATCAACGTCTAGATCTCGGGCCGAGCAGAAAAATGGCCAATCCCGAGACCTGGGAGGATGTCCCGAGAGTTCTGCTGGTGCTCGACGAGCTCAAGTCGATGCTCGGCATTTGGGACAGCTCCGACCTCGATGCCGATGAAAAGCGATTCATCCAAAGCCGCGTCGACCAGATCGGGGCGTTGGGCCGCCAACCACGAGTGCACCTCTTGATGGCGACCCAGGACCTGTACGACAAGTCAATTCGCGGCTCGTGGCTCAACAACGCCCAGATGCGGGTATGTCTGGCCAAACCGGCAAAACGCGAGGTGCAGAAGGCTTTCGAACCATCTATCCAAGCGGAGGTGCTGCGCGTAGCGGCAGCGTTTGACGACTCAATCCGAGGGCGCGGCATGGTCGCCGCATACGACAGTGACTCAGGGGCCACGGCCATCAAGGAGTTCCAGGGTTACTACGGCTACGCGCCGGGCGAGGATCTCCCGAATGACCCAGAAGGCAACGCGAAGTGGCGTGACTTCAAATCATCGGTATCCGACCGGATCCCACGACTGCACCCACGCATCTGGTTCCGCCTGGACGAGCCGTCCATTCGGCAACAAGAGCTGGAGGCAAAGGAAGGCTCGAAACCGCTGGGGTACATCGATTTCGAACTGTTCACCCCGTCAGAGATCAGCAGGCTCGAAGTGGTGAACCTCGACCGCCAGGACGAATCGGGCGCATGGGTGCCAGATCCAGCGATGCTGCCCTACGATCCCCACCCTCTCAACACCGACTACGTCGGGCATCCACCGGCCGGCGCCGCGGCCGCCTTGCTGCCCCAGGAGATGTGACCGCGATGCTGTCCCGCACGTACGCCGCATCATCCTCAGGATCGTCCCCGCACCTCCAGGTGAGCATGCCCCCAGAAAGGACCGGTGTTTCATGACTTTCCCCAACTTCACGTCCAACGACAACACAGTGGTGTCCAGTACGGGTGTTCAGGTCGCCACTGAGCCGATGTTCGGTGGTCGGGACCTATCGGACGTGTCCGGCCCCAACGGGCTGTCCGGCCCAGATCTGTCGGATTTCGCATTCGTGGCCGGCTCAACGGCAGCCGGCGGATGGGCGGCGATCCCACGCGAAGCCAGTGGGGGCTCAGGTCGGCTCACCGACATGAAAGAGCAAGCGGTGCAGAACCTCACGGAACGGCATCAGCAAGCGACAACCGACCGTGACGATGCCCGCAAGTGGAGTCAGGCTGAAAAAGACGGCACTCTCGATGCCAAGGTGCGACAGCAGACCGCCGACGAGATCAAGCCGATCGCCGAACAGGCACGCAAGGACGCCGTCGCAGACCACTTGAAGGCGGCCGGGCCCAACGCCGCGAATCCAGAGGTGCAAAAGGAAGCGGACAAGGCAGGCAAGCTCGCTGCGAAGAAGGCCGCCGCGGACGCGGAAAAGGCACTGGGCAAGAAGATCGCCACCCGGGCCGCGGAGATGGCCGCGAAAAAGAGCGCCATGCTCGTGGCCAAACAAGCAGGACTTCGGGCAGCCGCACTGGCCGCAGGCGCTGCGATTCCCGGGCCGGGATGGCTCGTCGCTGCAGGATTCCTGGTCGGATCGCTGATGATCGATCCCCAGATGCGCAACATGATCACCGGGATCTTCTCATCGGGAATGGACGCCAATCAGCCCCCGGCGCCGCCGACCACTACATGGCTTCCCGCCACAGATGACAACCGCCAGAACGACATCAGACAGGCAGACGTCAAGCTCGCCGCGCTCAACGAGCACATCTCGGGGATCGATCCGGGCAGTCACCGCCTGTGGCATCTGCAGGATTCTCAAGTGCCCGCGCTGACCAACATGAGCGCGGGCGTGGCCAAGCTCAACGCAGCCACGGCCAAGGCAGCCGAAGCATCGGGCAACTACGAGGCGCTCCTCAACAGCGCCCCCGATCAATGGGGCGAAAAGCTGAAGGCGGCGCGTCGCAGTTCAGCTCAGGTGATCGCTGACTTCGGCCCCAAAGCTGGAGTTCCCATGGCCGCGGCGCTGACGGCGGCGGCCTCGGCCGGCAACGACGCCTACCAGCAGGTGCGCGAAGGAAACGCCAAAGCGCGCCAACAGCTGGCGAACTCGCACGGTCGATTCCTGGGATTCATCGGTGGCGGATACGGCGCCGACAACCTCTCAGCCAACATTCCTGCGATCGAGGACGCTGCGCGGGGAGTTGCCGAGGCCGACAACAGGATCGCCGAGGCGGTCAAGGACTGGAACACCGCGGCCGTGCGCGCCAACCGCGACGATGTGGTCGCCGCCGACGGCTTTGCCGCCGACCGCAAGGCGTCTCAGGTCAACGGCAAGCCCGAAGAGGAGCCACGCCTGGAGCCCAACCCGATCACCACGCCGTCCAAGGGCGACATCGACGATCCATTGCCCAAACCAGACCCGACGCCGCCGCAAGGTCTCAACAACCCGCTGGCGCCGTTGGCCAGCCCGCCGAACATGGGCGGCATGGGGCCGCTGGGGGGCAACCCGTTCGGCGGTGGCGGGCCTGCGGCCGGGCCCAAGCCGCTGGCCGACATCATGTCGAATCTGCCTGAGCCGCCGAAGAAAAAGGACGCCGGCGAGATCCGCGACGACGTCCTCCCCAAAGACACAGAGAAAGACGGCAAGAAAGGAAAGCTGGATGGCGAACTGCCTGGCGAATCGAAGCCCGGGCCGAAAATCGTGCCCGCCGCCGACACCCCGCCCGAACAGCGCCCGGGTCTCGGACGTCCTGGACCGGTGCCACCCACCACGCCGTCAGCAGTGGTGAACATCCCCGGTGTGGGTCCCGTCGACTTCAAGGACCCCAAGATCGCCGAACTGGTCCAGAAAATCACGGGCGCCGAAGACGGCGCACCGGTGACCGTGCGCGCCGGCGCACAGGAGCTGGGCATTCCGATTGGCGAGCCTGGAAAGGACATTGGCCCCGTCGTTCAGCCCGGCGAGCTGAAGCCGGGCCACATCGTGTCCAGCGCCGATGGCAAGGACTACATCTACATCGGCGAAGACCAAGTGCTGGGGGAGGACAAGAAGGTGTATCCCCTGTCCAAGGTGGCCGTCTTCGACAGCAACACCGATGGACTGTTCCGCCTTGACACCGGATTTCAGCCCGATCAGCCGGCTCCGCCGGCCGATGCAGCTGCACAGCCCAATCTGGCCGCCGCGGCACCAGCACCGGCCGGCGGGGCGGCGCCAGCTGAGCCCCAGCCTGTGATCGTGCCGGCTGACCCAGGCCCGTCCGGGACGCCCCCTGTCGACCCGCCGCCGCCCGGGTCGGTTCCCGGGCAGGCGCCGATCGACCCGAAGAACATTCTCCCGTAGGAGGTTTGAATGTCTGGCGATGATCGTCAATCCACTGCTGATCTTGCAGACGTTCTGCTCGATCTCGGGGCGGCGTTCAGGCGTGCCGTCGACGGTCTGACCGACCACGTTCGCCCTGACGGTATCGACCCGAGCACCCATGCGGCGCTGGGTGACTCCAAGGCCAAGACACAGGAGGCGTTGGACGACGGGGCGAAGGTGTCGGACAAGGGCCGCAAATTCACCAAAGACGTCGAAGAGCAGGCGCGCGAATCTGCCGAGGACATTAATGGTGTCGACGCGAAGACCGAGCTGTCATCGGGCCATGTTCCCGGCGGGGCGCCGGCCGGACAGCTGGCACCACCGGCGCCGTCGATGACGCCCCAGCCTCAGGTGTGGGGAATGGCTGCCCCATCGCAGCAGATGCCGATGCCGGCGATGGGTGGCGGTATGGGTGGTGGCGGCACAGGTATGGGCGGCGGCGGTGGCGGCTTCTCGTTCCCGAGCTTTTCCAGCGGCACCGGGTCAGTAGGCGGCGGTGGCAGTCAAAGTGGTTCTGGGGTGCGAGAAGCGGCGGCCCACACCCGGGTGGGAGGACCCGCCGTCTTTCAGAACCTCGATGCGCAGCAGGTGCAGAACGCCAAGGAGATCGTCAACGCCGGCTTGCGTCGCGGTGATGTGAGCCGCGATGACATTCAGATCGCGCTCATGACTGCACTCACTGAATCCGGGATCAGGCGCTTGGCGAACCCCGCAGTGCCAGAGTCGTTGCTGATCGAGAATGACGGTGAAGGGTACGACCACGACTCGACTGGCCCGTTTCAGCAGCGTCAGACCTGGGGTGACACAGCTGATTTGATGGATCCGGCGAGTTCGGCTGACAAGTTCTTCGACAAGCTCGTGACGATCCCCAACCGCGACCAGATGAGCATGGGCGCCGTCGCCCAGGCTGTGCAGGTCTCGGCGTTCCCCGACGCCTACGCCAAGCATGAAAAGCAGGCAGGGCAATTGCTCGACGCCATCTTCGCCAGCTAAGTGATGACGCAGTCGACACGGTGTGGAGGACGTTGATGAGTACAGACAACAACAGCGAGGCTGTCTCCGATGACGCCGCATTCGTGCACGATGTTGCCGACCGTTTGATCCTTGGCGGTGCGTGGACATGGGCGGATCACGGACTGCGGAACCAAGGCCCAGCTCCGGTTGACGGCGGCCGATGATGTCTAACCCGAGCAGCCCGACATGGCGCTAACGCCAGGCAAGCTGTGGGCGGTGTATGTCATCGCCGCCGTCCTGCTGTGTGGCGGGGTCACCGCAGGGGTTCTCATGAACCACAAAACCGAGACGCCCCCGGCTAGCCAGCCGCCTCCGCCGCCGAGCTCTGCAATCCGCGTCGGCACCCCGGCCACCCCCAGCTCGGTCTACCCGCAGCCCCAACAGCCGGCCGCGCCGTCATGTAGGTCCGTGACCGCAGTCGACGCACAAAACGTCTCGCGCCAGTTTGTGCTCGCTGTCGGCAACGCCTACGCGGAAACCCCAGAGGCGCGCCAATGCCAGGCAGCGACCGTGGTCGCACACTCCGATGTGAAAGACCAGGACTACACGATGACCTGCGTACCGGAATCGTCGCTGGTCAAGTGCACCGGAGGGCAGTCAGCGGTGATCGTTTTCCGCCCGGGCGCGTAAGTCGGCCAAACACGCCTGGGTGATTCCCGCGGCGCGTGCCCGCCCGTGGGTCAGCCGGTGCCCACAGACGAAACAGATTCCTGTCTGGCGGCCCCAGTCGGCGAGGTCACCCAGCGTGGCGACCGAGGCCTCCAGATAGACGCGGTACATGCTGACCTTCAGGTACTGCCAACTGTAATCCGATGTCGGATCGCGGAACGTGGCATAGAGGTCACCTTCGGGCGGCTGTATCACGCGGATGAGCTGGCCCTCATAGACGTAGAAGCCAGCATCTACATTCGCCCCACGGTCCCTCAATGCCTTTCCCGCGCGGGCAATTTCGCGCTGAGCCGCATAGACCCCGATAGTGCCGTCCCCACCTCGGGCGATATCGAGCTGGGTTGCAAGCAGCTGGATGGACTCCTCGATCTGCTCGGGTGTGGCCATCGGCGGTAGGGCGGGGATCGCCGAGACGTCGGCGCCGGTCTGCGCCAGCAGCCGCATCGCAGACACCCACTGGGAACGCAGGCGGGGCAGCTCAGCTCGCGCGCTGACCAGTGACGTCAGATGTGTGATGTGTCGCTCGGCCTTCACCGCAGGCCACGTGGCAAGAACCTCGGCCGGCGTCGACTCGGTGCCCAAGTCATGTTGAAGCGCGATGATTGCTTCGATTTGTTCCGGTGTGGCGCTCGATGCATTCACGATTGCACAAGGCTATCCGCCGGGGTTGGGCTCCTCTGCGGGCGGTGGCGGCGGTGGGGGTGGGGCGGTGACCGTCGCGGTGGCGGTCTGCGTGGCCGTCGCGGTGGCGGTAACCGTGGGCAGCGGTGGCGGGGGCAGATCGATCGTTTGACCGCCTGGAGCCCGTGTTGGGGTGGTGGCCGGAGCATCGTCGTTGGTGGCCGGTTGCACGGATTCGCGCAGCGCGGCGGTCAGCGACAGATCGGGACCTGTAAGCAGGAGGCTGGCAACGGACTCGGGAATGAGGTTGGGCGCCCCGGACAGGCCCAATGCACTGGCCGTCGGGGTGTAATTGCCGTCGGGGTCCGGGACGATGGCGTAAAAGATGCCCGAGTCGCTGATATAGCCGATTTGTTCTCGGGCTTCGCTGTAGGGCCCGTCTGCGGTCAAGCGGACGAACCATCCCTTGCCGGGGGTGGAGATGTACTTGCTGGCAAGTTCGGCGTTAGCCGGTCGCAGCAGACTCACGGTCGCAGCGCGGGCCTTGTCCGTGACCGGGATCGATGGCGCGGTGAGGATGTCGAGGGTGGCCGTGTTGGAACCGGCGGCCCGGTTCCACGAGTAGCACAGCGTGTCGGGGGTGATGATCGAAGGAACGGCTGGCGGGTAGTGATCCAGGGGGATCTCGGCTGCCCGGGTCATGTGGGCCACGGCTGCGGAGTCTTCGATGTTCTTCTGCGCGCCGCCGGCCGCGATGAGCATCCTGGCCACCGGTAGCGGGACATCTTGAATCCCAGCGTCTTCCACGGCGGCGTATCGGTCAGATCCATCAAGGTCCTTGTAGGCCAAGACATCTGCGTTGACAAAGCCTGGGACTGCCGCCGAAGGGCGGCCGGCTTGGGCGATGACGGGAAGCGTGAGCGCGGGCACTGGGGGAATGGCGTTGAGCAGGCCTGCAGAGACCACCATGGGCGCCTCGACGGACGTTGTGGGGATGCCAAGGGCTGAGTGCATTGTGTAGTCGGTGGCGCCGATTGCAGCGCGGGTGTTGCGGAACAACAGCCAGGGCTGCGGATCGCTTGGTGCTCGGACGATGACAGCCTTGTCCTGCCCCAACGAGGTTCCGCCCTGTCGGGTATCGGTTCCGGCGATCACTGTTGTCTGCAGAGATCCGGCTTTTGTCAGCGACAGGTTGGCCCGGCTGTCGTGCCAATCGCATACCTGCCACGCCGAATCAGACTCGGTGCGCTGCAGCAGCGAGTTGGGGGCGCCAGCGATACCCATGGGCATTCCCTTGGGGTACTTGCCGAGAATCTCGTCTTTGACGATCTTGGGGCGTTCGGCGGACTTGGCGATCAGATAGCCCGAGGCGGCGTTGGGCACTGGGTGGAGACGTTCAACATTGTCCGGCCCGGTGTAGAGGACGAACAGGCCACCCTCTTGGCCCATGAGGAACTTCCCAATCCCGGTGTCGGGCTGAGGTTTAATCCACGCCAAGAGCACGGCGATGAGGCTGGCGACGATGATGGTCGCGAAGCCGAACATGACCGAGATTTTGACCATCGCGAACGGGCTGGTGAGCGCCACTTCGTCTCGGCGGAACGCGGCCAGTCGCGTCATGCGAGCGATGTAGTTGCGCGCGTTGGCTTGCCCGGCGGTGGTGACCTTGCGGTGTGCGTCCTGGTCCGGCAATGGTGATGTCACACGGGCAGAATATGGGCGATTCGTGTTGTGTCGGGCGCCGCGCCGTAGAGTCTGAGAAACCCGCGCCTCAATTCCCAGTTATTCTTTAAGCCAGGTGAAGTGGAGGACGAATGTCCTCGGCGAGCAAAACTGAGGGGACGCCGCTATGCCTGTGGAACCGTGGGGTGCCTATCCTCCGGAAATGAATGCTGGCCGCTACGAAGGGCCGGGACCCGGTGGATGGATGGGCGCGGCCGGCGCCTGGACTGGAATGGCGGTCAACGCCGCAGCGGCCCTGGGGACGTTTTTCGCTCAGAAGTCAGATCTAGCCGCCCAGGTTTTCGGAGTCTCTTCTGCAGCTCAGCTCACCGCGGCCGCCGGCTACGGCGGCTGGCTGGGCATCATGCATGGACTGGCAGATGGGCAAGCGCTGGCACTGCAAGGTGCGGCTGCTGCCTATAGCCAGGGAAAAACCACCATGGTGCCGCTGGAAGCCGTGTTGGCTAACCGATCGGCGTACGCCGCGGCAGTAAGTTCGTCGATCCTTGGGCCCGCCGACCCGACAGCAGTCGCGCTGCAGGTGCAGTACGGGCAGATGCACGCCGAAAACGCGGCCACGATGATGGGCTATGACACCGCCGCTACGACCGCGACGTTGTATAAGCCATCGCCGCCGCCCCCGCCGCTGGTGACAGCGATGCCGGGGTCGCAATCCGCAGAAACCGCCGCGCAGACAGCGCAGGAACTTTCGGCCAAGAACGCCGCCGGTAAGCCCGCCGACATGATGACCAAGATGCTTCCCATGGCGCTTCAGGCGTTACCGCAGGCAGCCCAGATGCCGGCGCAGTTCGTTCAGATGATGTCTTCGCAGCTAGGGCAGGCATTCCAACCTGTCCAACAGATCATGAGTCAGATGGTGTCGCCGCTGGCTGGGGCTTTGGGCAACGGACTCGGTACCGGCGGCGCCGGCTTGGGATCCACCCCTGCGCAGACACGTGGCGGTGCGCCAGTGCGTGGAGGCCTTCCCCTGGGCAGCGGAACCGGCGCGATGGGCGGACTTGGGTCTCGCCTTGCCACCGGGGGAGCCGGTGGCCTCACCGGCGAGCTGCCCAAACCGACATCGACGGCAGTGCGGACCGGGCCCTCGTTCACAGGCATCCCACTGGAGAAGATGGCAGGAACCACCTTGTCGTCTGGCGCGGGCGCCGGCGGAATGGGTGGGGCAGTGCCGCCGCGGCGTCACCGCGACAAAACTGACAGTGGTGCCGAATACCAAGGTGGAGAGCACGTCTACCGCGCGAAGTCGCGCGACGGCCAGAACGAAAACCTCTCAAACCCCGAAGAAGACGCCCTCTTCGACTAACGCGGCCTTAGTTGCCAGGGATCAGGGAGAAGTCTGTCGGCGGGTGCGTGGGGACACCGAGACCGACCTCGGGATGCTCGGTCGGGCGGTCAGTTCTCGGGTATTCGATCCCCGACGGCGCAGATACTTGCTGACGCTGCTGGCTATGCGTCCCCGGGTTCTGCTGGCCCGCAGCCGGCATCGGGTCGTGGACGGCTTGGCCACCGACGACGCGCGGGGCACACCCTGACAGGCACACCACGGCTACGGCGATAGCGACAACCCGCGTACGCGCGCTGCGTTGAGTGGTGTGCATGGCCGTTATGTTACGCCAGCATCAGCTACGGCGTGTCACACCGAGGTTGCCGATCCGGCCATACAGTCAGCAACCGTGAGCACTGTGGAGTACAACCCTCGCGAAGCGAAACCGTTGCGGCCGCCGAGCAGCACCATTGTGATTGCATCGCCGATCAAGCGAGAAGAAAAAGGCAAGATCAGCCCTCTGAAGATCGTGCTCGGTGTAGCGGTCGGCGTGCTGATGCTCTTCTTCTTGTTCCTGATCGTTTCCGTCATGGGGCGTCAACCAAACCCCATGATGCTCATGGGCTACATGATGATGTTTGGGATGATGGTCAGCGCGGCCGTCGCTGGCCTGATGCAGATGTTGGGTGGCGGCGATGGTGATCTGGACCGCAAGCGCCAGAACATCGATCTGCAGTTGGCTGAATCCGCGGTCGATGTACATGAGACCGCCGGGGCCCAGCACGCGGCTGCGCTGCACTTTCACCCCAACCCCAGGAACATTCGCCGATTGGTCGAGCAGCGCGCGGCGACCTTCTGGTCAGGCGACGTCACCGCAGAAGTTGAGCAGGCGGTTCTGCGGATTGGCGTGGGAACCGAGCGGCTCAAGGTCGAACTCAAACCTGCCGAGTCCAGCGGTATCGATGAAGCCCAGGAGCACCTCTACGAGGAATACAGCGCTGTAGCCGTCAGCCGGTTCCGATCGCTGATGTCGGTCGTTCCGGAGGTGCCGTTGGCGCGTGAAATGAGCTCCCCTGCATACGGGTTCAGGGGCCCTGATCAGGAACGCATCAACGGACTCATCCGTTCGATGCTGCTTTCGGCCGCGTTCAAGTACTCGCCGAACAAGATCCTCATCGGTGTCATTTCACGGGACACCAAAGAGTGGGGCTGGACAAAGTGGCTGCCCCACAGTAGGAACCGGCTGCGTGAGCCGGGACCAGCCGGATACCGGCAGCTCGCCTGGCGCAACTACGAAGAATTCCTTGACGACATGTCAAGCCAATTCGACACGCTATACACCACAGGCACTCGGATGTATGTCATTGTCGATGACCCCGATCTGACTTTGCGGTTCCCGACCGGATACTCCGAAGGGATCCCGGGGGTGACTTTCCTTGCCGCCAACGTTCATTCGGACGCTGAGGTCACCCAACGCAGACACCGCATGCGTGTCGACGGGGACAGGCTCAGACTGCACCAGGCCGGCGCGGCGCGCGCCGACTACGTCTCGCGATTCGATGCCGAACTGGCTGCGCGTGCTATGGCCCCAATCCGGCCGCGCGGCTTCGGGTTCGACTCCGGCCAGCAGGAGACAGCAACTCCCGAAGCGCAGCCGATTGACGTGTCGTCGCTGCCCACGATCATGGATTATCTGGGCATCGGTAACGTCGAGGAATTCGACCTCAAAAGCCGGGTGTGGGATCCGGCCGAGTACACCGAAACATTGGAATCGATGTTCGGGTACGTCCTGGACGAAAACAACGAGCCGACAGGGGAGCTGGCCAAGCTCGACCTCTTCGAGGTGGCAGCTGGTGGCACCGGCCCGCACGGCATGGTGTCTGGCGGCACGGGTACGGGCAAGTCCTTTTTGATGACTGCGATCGTGCTCGGGCTGATCCTGGCGAATTCGCCGTCGAAACTGCGCATGATCCTGGCCGACTTCAAGGGCGGGGCGACGTGGAAGAAGTTCCAGGGCCGGATCGGCCACGAGGTCGCCACGATCACAAACCTGGAAAATGCGCTTGATCTGCTCGAACGCACCAAGGATGTGCTCGAGGGTGAACTGGAGTACCGGCAGAAGCTGATTAACAGGTACCCCGATGTGGAGAACATTCGGGAATACCGGGCGCGGGCCCGGACGCACCCGGAGATGGAACCGCTGCCGTTCCTGCTGTTCATCGCTGACGAGGTCCACGAGTTCCTTGAGAAGCATAACGAGTATCGCGCGATTTTCGAGAGGCTCGGTCGTGTTGGCCGTTCCCTTGGATTGTTGGTGGTCTTGGCATCGCAGTACCTCGACGAGAGAACTGTCGGAGATTTCGTCAAGCACGCCATGTTCGGCATCTCGCTTAAGGTCACCAAGCCGTCGGAATCGAAGACAGTCCTCAATGGGGAAGAGGGTGCCATTCGGCTGCCCTCGTCAATGATCGCGCTGTTCTACAAGACAGTGAACAAGCAGGACTCGATCTGGCAGCGGGTCATGGCGTGGAACTGGCAGAAGAGCTACATGCGGCCGCTAGTGGACACCGCTGCGCCCACTCCACCGGGTGAGACGGCGCCGGTCAGGCGCGGCGCCGAAGTCCATACCGAAGACGTCGCGGAGTTTGGCATGTACCACCGCCCCACCGTGGCCACCACCGAAGACGACCCCGAGCCGCAGCCGGTGCGTGCCGCACGCACCGAAGAGTCGGGCATGACCTTGGTGGAGGCCGGGATACGGCTAGTGGAACGGTGCAGCCAGTCGTATCAGATGCGGGAACTCTGGACAGAACCGTTACGTCACCCGCTGTCCATCCCGCACGTCGAAACGGGGTGGGCGCCCGAGCCGGGCAAGCTGCAGCTGCGAATCGGCGACGTTGATGTCCCTCTGGAGCACAGGCGTGAACCGATGGTTGTGGATTTCACCGGGTCGCTGTCAAACGCATACATCGCAGGTGGCACCCGGACCGGCAAGACCAACACGTTGCGCGCCATGATTGCGGCATCGGCCGCGACGTATTCGGCGGATCACGCGTCCTGGTACATCTACGACTACGCCGGCACCGATATGGCGTGCATGGCTACGTGGCCAAATGTGGGTGGTTACGCGTCAAAGACCGACGAGGACATGTTCTCCAGGCTTTGGGGTGAGATTAACCGGATCATCGATCTGCGGACCAAAGTCATTGGCAACAACAAACACATCCGGACCGTCGACCAGTACCTGGCGAGCAAGGACGAGTTGGGTGTGACAGGGGATCCCTATGGGCATATCTTCTTCGCGGTCGACGGCCTGGATCTGATTCTCGACGACTGTGGCCAGGACTACATGGACGCACGCGACGAGTGGTCGCAGCTGCTTTCGCACGCGCCGGCCGCTGGCGTGCACGTCGTGTACACCACTCGTGTGGTCACGGGGAGGATGCCGAAACTCGTTGAGAAAACAGATGTTTGCGTTTACCACAACATGAAGGACCCCCAAGTCGTTGATTCTGTGGTTCGCGCCGCGATCAAGTCGATCCCGGTCACGATGCCCGGCGGCTCGATCAACACTGAGCGTGTGGATTCCAACAACCGCCCACAGATCCTTCGAGCCCGTGTATTCATCCCGATACCGGAGCGCATCCAACCCGACTCAGAGCAAGATGGGATGCCCGTATTCACGGTCCGCGACTACAGCGCTCGGATCGAGGAAGTCGGCACCCAGAAGCGCACCAGCGCCCGGACCGTCGCACCACGGATCGACCAGGTGCCCACCGTCGTTCCGTACGCGAACCTGATTGCGGCATACCAGCACATCGAGTTCGCCAAGGTGCATCGCGGAGCTCGCGTGCTGCCGATGGGGGTCGACCGTTCCACTGGGCAAGCCTTGGCGATGAATCTGGCAGAAACCCGCCACATGTTCGTGGCCGGGGCCGGCCACGCCGGCGTCACCACCACGCTTCGGACAGCGATCAACTCGATCACCACGGTGTATGGCCCTGACGAAGCGACGATCCTGATTATAGATGGCCGAATGGGGCTGGCCGACATGATCGAGTCGCTGCAATCCAGCGGCTACATGCAGCCAGGCCGGTCTGCCTCCAACGTCGAAAGCGCACAGCCCATCATCGCCAATCTTGATCAGCTGATGAGCAGCCGGAAACCCCAGGGGAATGAATCGCCGGCACAGATCCGTGACCGCGAGTACGTCAAGGGCAAGGAAGTATTCGTGATCATCGACGGATTCGAGTCGCTGCGTTCCTTGCAAGCGGGCAACGCTGCACCGGGATCGCTCGAATGGCTCGGGCCGCGAATCCCGGTCATGGATGTCGGCGTCCATCTGCTTGTCGGAACTGACGGCGCCGGCCTGTCGCGCTGGGTCGGTATGAACAAGTTCACCGCAGCGCTGACATCCGGATCGAGTGTGCGGAACGTGTTCCTCAACGGAAATCCCGGCGAGGGCAAGATCCTTGTGCACGAGAAGGTGAAGTTCCGCAAGCTACCCGTTGGCCGGGCGATCTGGCACAAAGCCGGTGGGTCAGATGACCAGATCATCCAAATCGCCAACTCGGAGGCGGTGTACGAATGATGGCGCCAGTAGCCGCGGAACTCGCACGAGGTCTCGACGGCGAGCCGGGGCGAAATGCCCTGGGACGGAAAGAAAATCTGCGCGTGCCGTCACCGGAAAATGCTCAAGGTTGAAATGATGGCTATTACGTCGAAGAACCGATCAGACAAGGACGGCCGTTGATGACGACCCGTGAGTATCGTGGGGGCGCCTACGCACCGCCAAAGACGCACAAGCACATTAAGCGCACCAGGCTCGCGATCGCGACCGTGGTGATCGCGCTGCTGGCGGCCGCGGCCGTCGCAGTAGCTCTGTTCTGGCACACCCCTCCCCCCGACCACAGCGGCCGCGGCGCTGAAGCGGTCCATCGCCTGCTGAGTGCACAGGTGATCACAGCCTCGGGGACAGCACGCACCAAAGACGGTGTGCAACACCCATTCACAGTGGACATCAACACCCGCACGGGCGACGCGTTGGGTACCTGGGCATCGGGCACCGGCACCGCAGTCACCTACACGGTGGCGCGGCGGGCGCTGTTCGCTCAGGTCAACCCCGGAGCATGGACAGCGCTGGGAATCGATGCCACCTACCAAGGATGGGCTCTGGTGCCAGCGGCCCTCCTGGGCGAGACCCCGATCGTTTTCGACCCCACGGCATTGGGCGAAGCGGTGGATGCTGGGCCGTCCAGCTATGCCGGCAGCGAGTACACCTACCCAGGAGGAACCACAGTCCGGCTCCGCGACGGCGACGTCGAATCGGTGACATTCAAAGGCTCGGACTTCACTTTGGTTGTCCGCAATGATGAGACCGCGACAAAGCGGATCGCTGACAGCGCGCGGGAAGCGGCAGCAGCCCGGGTGGCCACGGTGAACGACACGCCGGCCGGATTCACTGTCACCTTGCCGGCCGGGGTGCCCGAACCGGCCCAGGAGCCGCCCGCCCCCGTCCCGCCGACGCCCACGACATCACCCGTCGCAGCGCCATGACCCCCCGTTTGAGGATGAGGAACACATGACCAGCCAAGGCAGGAATCTGGATGACCTTCTGGCCCTTCTTGAACAGCTGAAGGTCGACGAGCTTGCAGCCGAGTACGCCTACCACATGGCGGTTGGTAGATGGTCTGATAACCCTGGTGAGCCCAGCGACGGCGACTGCACTGCAGTGGTGTTGGAAGGAAAGCTGTTCTCGCTGTCGTTGACGGACACATATGCACGCGCACGTGATACGGAGTTCGTCAGCTTCACCGTGAACGCAGTGATCATGAACGCTTATCGGGTGTGGCGCCTCGATTACGACCGGCTTGTGAAGGAAGCGCAGACGCGACTGGCGACCGACCCCGAGGCGCGACAGTGGATACGCCAGGTTCTCGAAGCGAACGCGCAGAACTGATGAGCAGCCGCGCATCCCCTTGGCCGAAAAACGGGGTGCGTGTCGCAACACGCGCTTCCCCGTTGGCGATAGTTTCGGCATTCAACGGATTCCTACAGTGGGAGGCGCACTTTCATGGCAACACCAGGATATGTTGACGTCGAGTCGACAATCGAAAACAAGTTGGGCGACGGACGGATCAGCGTTGAGGCGCCGCCGCTGTCTACCGGAAAGCCCGAAACCTACGTGTTCCAGCGGTATCCGGTGGCGGTGCTCAAACCGATTTACATCCCCGCGACCACCGATTCCACCTCCTGCGTGAACGAAGACACAGCCAAACGGATGATCTCCTGGATCTCGGCGATATCTGTGGAAGTCAAGGCTCGGCAGCCCTACGACGTGTGGTCCACAGGCATCATGCGCCACAACCTCAACGGCGAGACCTATGACAGCCTGATGGTGTTCGCCGCGTTCGAGAACATCAAGTACGCCGATCTGGTTGACATGGCCGCGGTGTTCAAACGGTACGAACCCGACAACCTGATTCTTGACGACGGCCGGTACCCGGCGCTGGATGCCTTCATCCCCACCCCGGAGCTGGTGTCTGAAGTGTTCCGGTACGCAACGAAAATCCAGGCCGCCAAAGCCAAGAACCCGGACCTGAAGTCGTGGAAGTTCGACGACAATGCCCCGCAGCGGGCGCGGCACGCCGCCCCTGAACCGGCGCAAACAGCACCGGCTGCAACGCCTTCGGCGCACTCGGCGCCGAGTGGCGATATCGAGGCGTGGTTTTCCTGATTCATCGTCCTTAAGGACACCTGACTCCGAACAGCCACTAGAATTAGAGCCGTTGCTATCGGCGGGGCGTTCTCCCCGAAACCCATCACCCCCCAATGGGTTCCATGTCCCGGCGCCCCGCCGAAGCAACCTCTGCCCGGAGCGGTCGAAACGCGAAATGCGGCCCGTATGTACCGGTCGACCCGTCTCGTGCGGAGGGTAGGAGAAACGGAGGCTGACGTTGGCTACTCACAATGAGAGCCGTTTGCGCCGACGAAGGGGTTCGCAGCGATGTGTGGTGTGGATTGCTGCGGTATGGGCTGCGTTAGCGCTCGCCGCGTCGGCGGGGGCGGACCCCGTAGTAACTGTCAGATGCGTGGCGTACGAACACCAATCGCCTGATGCAGAAGGCGACGCAGTGTTCCTGGGAGTCTTCTACGCATCGGGGGCCAGCTATATGGAGGCCTTCGAGCGCGCAGATTACAACGCGTTTCGAGGACATCCCGCGCTCCCGCGACACATCACATGCAAGGAACTCACGAGAGGACCGTCATGGCAGACGGACCCTGAAACAGCACTCTGAGCGCGACGTTCGGGCTGCCACGTGCCTCGATGAAGTTTCGGCACAGGCGCCCACAATGCGCAAAATTATCGGCTTAGGAGGGACTGCGGCGTGAAGGAGCGCAAATAATGCTGACCCGAATACTCGTGAGCCCGTACAGGGTCCGAATGTTGGCATTCGGTGCAGTGTCGGCGGCGGTTCTGGTGACAGCGTTCATTGCGCTGGCCTGCGCCGGCGTCGTCTTCCCCGTGTGGGCTGTAGCGATCGCGATCCCCGCGTCCGGGGCGATTATGGGCGCGGTGCTGGCCTCCGTGACCCGCAGGCTAGCTGACCAGTACCGTGCAGCCTTCGGTGACGTGGCATCCCGCGCAGATCACGCTGCGGCCGTCCGCGCATCCATGAGTGGCCCCATCCCTGCCGAGGGCGACGTGTTGACGGCAGCTCGCCGCCTCGCGTGGTTGTCGGTGCGGCTATACCGTCAGGCCGGGATCTGGATGATCACCGGCGCCTGGCTGTGTGCGGCGTCGATCTTCGGCCTTGGTGTGATACCGGGAATCGCCACAGCCGATACCTC
Source organism: Mycolicibacterium wolinskyi (assembly GCF_002101965.1). Lineage (GTDB taxonomy): Bacteria > Actinomycetota > Actinomycetes > Mycobacteriales > Mycobacteriaceae > Mycobacterium > Mycobacterium wolinskyi. The sequence continues at coordinate 211,069 of NZ_LQQA01000005.1, read as the reverse complement.
ACTCGGCGCCATCGCAATCCTGTGGCTGCTCGCCGTGGTGTACGCGGGCGTCGCGGTGTGGATCCACTTCGATCGGCGTCGGGCAACGCGTCGTGCTACGCGGTTGGAATTGGACGCTGCATTCAAGACGGTGACTTATGAGACGTCGTAGATCGCTGCTGCTAAGCGCCGTCGCTGCCGCGGTGGTAGCCGCTGGCGGATGGGCCGGGTTGGACGCTGCTGTCGAGGGCGCGGCGGTCAGCGCAAGCCCGGAGGCGGCGCCGGCGAGCGTGGCTGTTGTCGACGACCTGCTATCGACTATCGCGGTTGTGCCCGAACGCTCCCGCAGTGGCGATTACCGTCGCGCAGCGTTCGGGGAAGCCTGGACTGATGACAACGACGCTCCTGGCGGCCGCAACCAATGTGACACCCGCAACGATATTCTGAATCGCGACTTGGTCGACAAGACCTTCGTGTCGATCAGCCGGTGTCCACGCGCTGTTGCGACCGGGGTGCTGCACGATCCTTACACGGGCACCACCATCAACTTTGTGCGCGGCAACAAGACGGGTGCAGCTGTACAGATCGAGCACGTCGTGCCATTGGCGTATGCATGGGACCAAGGGGCCCGGTCGTGGCCTCAATCGCTGCGTGTTCGGTTCGCCAATGATCCTGCGAATCTTCTTGCCGTAGAAGGTCAGGTGAACCAGGACAAACGCGATAGAGAGCCCGCGCGCTGGATGCCTCCGAACGTCGGTTTCCATTGTCAGTACGCGACGCGGTTCATTTCTGTGATGCGCACCTACGGGCTGGCCGTCGATGCGCCGTCGCTGCCGGTCTTGCGTGAGGCCGCGTTGACTTGTCCGACTAGCTGATGAGCGGTCCACTACTCGTACACAGCGCGTCTGGCCTGCGAATAGTATGAAGCGAATGGGAGATTGATCAGGATGACGGAATCCGCTGGGCCCCTGGGCGAATGCAAGTTTGCGGTTGAGGATCGCGTGAAGATCGACACTGGAGGGTTCGGCAAGGTCACTAAGACGATCCGCGGCGCCGACGGCTGGACGTGCATCATCTCGGTCCCCGGCCAGCGGCAGCGTACAGAGATCTTCGTTCACGAGTCTCGACTGACGCTGTGGACCCCATGACCTTGACGCGTGACCGGGTGCCCGCACGCACTGACGTGAACTGGCCAGCATGATGAATTCCCTTCCTGCAGGCTTGGCAGACCTGCTCCAGACCAACCCTGCAGCGACCGCTGTTGTCGGAGGAATTGGAGTCGCAGCCGCCACGTCACTGCTGCGGTTGATCCGCCGAATCCGACGCATCCTTTGGACCGTCACCGCGGTCGCAGCGACCGGCACACTGGGGCTGGGCGGAGCAGCGATGCTCCTTTCCAGCCTGAACACCACGCTCCTACAGTGAAATTGCCTCCAGACCCGGCAAGGACGACACGAATGCGAAATGCCACCATCAGCGCGCAAGCTCCGAGCTACGCCCCCGACGGTTCGCAGGGATATTGCCTGACCGTCACCGGTGAACGACCTGCCAGTGGCTGGACTGTCAGCGGTTGGATCCACGTCGGAGACGACGGCCGCACGGTGTACGCATCGATCGACGGCGCGCCGTCGCAGTCGGTAGGCACTGTGGCCTCACCCGCGGAACTGACCATTGACTGGATTGACCGGCACGCCGACGAGATCCAACGACCGTTCTGATGAGCCGCGCGCTTCCCTTGGTATGTTGCGCAGCGCCGCACCAGATTTGAGAACTCCGGATTAGCGTGCGGGCTGGTACGCGGTGGTCCGACTGTCCGGATGAAAGTAGGGTGGCCGCAGCGCACCGGTACCACGTGGCCCCGTGGTGGTTGTGACGTTTGTCAGGCAGCGCGGTGGTGTGGTTCGCCCGAGAACGCCAGGCTCATGTTCGTGGCCGGCTGACCAAACGTCCACGTCTGGAGTTTCGGTGACTTCCCAACTGCGAACCAAGCCTTCACCCACGGCGGTGTGCTTGCCGATGGACGACAGATCGTCGAGCAGATCGCGAATCGCCTCGGGATCACCGACTGCGCGCCAGGTCAAGTGTGTGGCGGCGTGCGCTGGTACGGGCACCATGCGGCGCTGGTAGCGGCCGGTGGTGTCAGAGACGGCCTTGCTGATTGTGGGTGCGAGCTGCTGGAGCCGGTGATGGTCGGTTCGGGAAACGCGCCAACGGATGTCAGGTTCGGTGACATCTTGTGTTCTGGGGTGCAGGTCAGCGAAGGTGGCCATCCAGTGCCAGTCGCTGTCGTGGTCGGGGTCGCCGCAAGTGGCCAGCGGCAACTGGAGTGTTTCTTGGGGCCCGTCAGACCTGTATGCGACGTGGTGGCCAGCTTCGCGAGCAGCCCATTTGCGTCGGTCCCACAGGACAGAGGCGAGCAATCCGTCAAGGGCGACGCCCCATGGCCGCGAAAGAACGATTCCATGCGGCATGGTGGCGGTGATCTGCAACGCAATCATGCGCGGTTCACGAGAGATTCGATAGTGCGGCAATCGCCTCGTCGCGGCGCTTCTTGAGCTCAGCACGCCAGTCGACCGTTTCGTCGGGGAACTGTCCACGTTTGACTTCGTGGCTCAGGTTGACGATGACGCGACCGTGGCCGGCAGACGCGCGACCGCCGAGATGGCCATCGCTGGCGAACGCGTCGAGGACATCGCGCATAAACGCGGCCTGGCAACTGGTCGCGTTGTTGAGGAGCACCCATGTCTGCAGACGGGTGCCCGCCGGTAGGGTTTCGACACCGAATCGCGTAAGGGGACTTGTCTTTTCGTCACGATCTTCGCAGGGTGGCTGGTCGAAGTTGGTGCGGTGATCAGAGAGATGGCCAAACCACTCGGCGCCCATCACCCGCACAGCAGGAAGGGGATCGGACTGGGGCGAGCGGTCCAAGATATGGGCGGTTTCGGCTACCTCCGGCACTACCTTGCCGACCTTCAGCAGCCCGGACATCATCCGGCCTGAAGCCGCACCGCCGAACACCGCGACGAGTGGCAGGAGATCTCTGAGCTGACGTATGCCCTCGTTGTCCAGTGGGGTTTTCGATTTGGCGAGCCGACCACCATTAGTGAGCAGATGGGCGGCGGGAACAGGTAGGGCGGCGTCCTCGTAATCGAGGGCCTCTGCGGTGAGCTCCTCACCGATACGGCGAAGGGCACCGCGGAAGCCGCCGCCGGAGACCATTGGAACCTGCAGTGCGATGTTGTCGGGGTCAATGCTCTTCTCGCGGCGAAACAAGGCGAAATTGCCGCTGGCGGCGGTGATGACCTCACGGTGCACGATCGAGGACTGGGCCACCATGTCGATCTTCCACTTGATTTTGGACAAACGGCTCATCGGTTTTGTGCCTTGCGTTCGGCGGAGACAGCCTCGGTGATGATCCGTACCCTCAGCAGCAAAGCGGGCAGGCTGGTTTGAAGGATGCTGAGCACAGGCAGCGGTGGCTCCTGCAGCAGTTGTGCTAGTTCTCGGCGTCGGTCGCTGTGTCGGGGCGCTGTCGCATCGAGCAATGATGAGGCGGTAGACCACCATTCGTGGAGTGTGGCCGAACGGTAGGACGCCACACGTACCCGAGAAACCAGTACATCGTCCCAGTAGGTTTTGCGGTGCTTTTCCTCGCCGATCCAGGTGTTGTCCCAGTCGATGCTGTAGTGCAACAGCAACAGCAACCGCTCTGCGGTATCGGCAGCCCGGTCCGCGGCCGCTGGAGATGGCACCGGTGCAGTTGAACCTGTTGGAGTGGTCATGGACTGCAACTCGGGCACCAGCGCCTGCCACCTACGAGTCGGGGTGAGCTCGACGTCGATCATGCGCGTCAGCGTATCCGCGGTGTGTCAGGCGTAGGGCCGAGAGTTCCGGCGGGTCTTATTTGCCGCGGCCTTTGTCGGCGTGTGCGTGAGTGTCCTGGCCGCAGCCCACAAAGGTTCGACTTTCCGCCATGGCTGCAGCGACGCCCAAGCGTCTAGGAACTGCGTCCAGCTGTCCCGGGGTTGGGTGGCCAATACGGGATAGGGCGGCATTTCCCGCATCAGGGTGCGGTCGATCTTCATCGCGATCTGCCGCTCACTCATCGAATCGGTCGCGTGCGCGTGCACCCATGCGGTAACGGCGCGGCGCACCAAGGCAAAATCGGCAAGGCGGCCGGCTGCAGTCGCGTTCCACATGGTGACCAGACCGTCGGTAGCCAGATGACCCCATTCGGCGGTCGCCAAGACGTGCCGACGCCGCGAGGACGGAAGTACCACGGCATGGGTATTCGGAAGAGCGCCAGCCGTCAGTAGGGGAGCCAGGCCAGCACCCTCGGAGTACTCAGTGACGGTGTCTGCGGTGATCACCATGGCCGGCACGACTATGGGTGAGCGGCTGTAGGCCCAGGCGCACGGCACGCACAGCCGGCGGGATCCGAAAGGCCATGCGTCGAAGCCGGTGAATTTCTCGGAGATGATGTGCGAGCTGGTCACCGTGGGGCCGTCCTCGCCGCACCGGCCGCAGCGGCCGGGTATGGGCGCGGGTGCGTTGACCGGAGGTTGTCCGGCAACAACCCACGCGGCGGCGGCAGGATCGGAAAGCATGCTGGCGGCCACAATACGGGCAGCGATTGCTACCGTAGGCAACACGAAACGCACATAGGGTTTGGGAGATGGTGTCCCAGGGGCGGCTTCGGAACGGCTGATGTCAGCCGCGCCGGGGCCGCCCCTCCTCGCTTTCGCCGACCACCAGCGCTGCTCGTTGATGATTCGCCCGGCGACCGGGGGCGGCGTGTCGCGCCATGCGAAACGGTGGATGGGTTGAATGGGGAAGTCCCCGGGCTGCGGCCGCACGGGAGGACATCAAGCCACGAGGATTGTGCAGTGAACGACGGAGCCTGAGACCATATGGGTGCCAAGACCGCCAGACCAAACCAGGAACCGGTGAAGCTCGACATCGAGGGCGGTTCGATCAGCGCGAGGGACATCAAGGCAGCCCGCGAGGTTGCCGAGTCGGCGATGACTGATGCGGCGTTTCACCGATTGGCCAGCCGTGTCCGCGACGAGATGCGCGATGCTGACTCATCGCTGACCCGTGCCACGCGCGACCGAGATCGAGCGACGCCCCGCGATGTCAGCCATGTGGATTCTCCACGTTTGCGAACGCAGTTGCCCTCACCCGAGGGATTCCGCTACTCGTTGAGCGGCCGGCAGCGCAAGATCCGTTCTGCCACAAAGAACAAAGTCATGGCCGCGGCTCCGAAATCGCAGCGCCGAGCGATACGCAGCATGCTGACCGAAGACGACCCTGGTGAGTGGCGACGGGTGAACAGTGCGCTGCATCGTGCCGCCGGCGATGTCCAGGAGCTCTCCGACGCCGACCGTGCCACAGTGCAGCGCCTCGACCGCGTCATACAGAGCTACGAGCAAGAAAACGACCGGATGCACACGGTGTATGTGGCGGTCAAACTGCCCGACACCCATCGTGACGTCGGTGACCCCGACGAAGTGCCCGACAACCTTCAGCCGGGCTCGACGGTGAGCTTTGACCAGTTCACGATCGCGCGGCACAACATGCATGAAACGCCCGGCCATGACAGTGACCGGTACCTCATGTTCGAGATAACGACCAGCCGGGGAATGTACTTCGGGCATTCCGACACCGTGGAAGACACCACTCACCTGTTGCCGCGCGGCATGACCTGTGAAGTGGTGTCCGCCGCGGAGTCGATCTACCAGGTTGGCAACAGCTACGGAAACCGACTCGTCCTGCAACTGAGGGAGCTGACGTGAGCAACAGGGAATGGGTGGTCCATCCGAATCGGTCAGAACTCGGACCCGATGAACCGGGGCGCAACGGCCACTTCCGGTCGGTGAGTCGTCCGCCGCGGCGCAAAACCACCAAAAAGAACAAGTGCCTGGCACGAGTGGTGTTGCCCGACAGTCTGTCCGATCTGGCGGATGAGGACGGGTCAAGGACCTTCGGCGGCTACGACTGGCTGTTCGTCGTCGGCGCGGCCCGCACATTCGCCCGCATCCACACCGACGTTGAGGTCCCCCTGCCGTTCGGATACAAAGATCGTGGCGTGTGGTGGTGGTGGGATGGCACCACCACCGAAGAGTCGATCCTGGACGGGCCAGACGCAGTGGGCTACGTCGAGGAGTATCTCGAACGACTCTTCCCGGGCATGCCAATCACGGTCACTGACGGGCGGGTCGCTAACGACGACACCGACAAGCCGTGAATGCAGCCCCCGGCCTCGACATGGCCGCTCTCCGTGCGATCGCGGCGCGCCGGCGCGGCACAGCCTCTCACCGGCATCTGCTCGATCGAATCGCCGAGCACCTCGACAAGCACGACGGATTCGTATCGTGGTCTGGCGGTAAAGATTCCACTGTCGTGGTCGACCTTGCCCGCCAGGTCGACCCAAACATTCCGGTCGTGTTCTTCGACTCCGGGTTGCAGTTCCCTGAGACGCTGAACTACCTCGCAGACCTCTCCGAGGCGTGGCGGCTGAACTTCGAGGTGATCCCGGCCGAACCAGACCTGCTGACCGTGATGATCGCCCTGGGCGGCTTCGACCACCACGCACCAGACAAACAACTGGGGGTCGAGCTGGCCGAGCTCATGATCACCGGGCCGGCATCAGCGGCGCACCGCCGCCACGGCCGCGGCTCGCTGTGGGGTGTGCGCGGGCAAGAAGCCCCAGGCAGGCGGGCACTGTATCGGCAACGCCTGGCCTCTGAAACCCGGGCACAGCCAGGGCAATCACGCGACGAGGTGCGGGCCGGCGCCGGTGGAGTCATTCGGCGCAATGACGGCACCGTGACCTACGGGCCGATCTGGGACTGGCAGCCCAGTCAGGTGTTTGAGTATCTGGCGGGCCGCGGTATCAAACCCAACCCGCTCTACGACAAGCTCGCCAAACTGGGCGCGCCAGAGCACCTGATCAGGGTCGACTCCATCATCGACGCATCGAAACTGTCCAACGGGCACATCGCCTGGTTTCAAAAAGGCTGGCCGGATCTGTTCGATCGGTTGGCGATCGCCCTGCCACGCCTGCCCGAATGGGCCTAACCGCTTGGCATCGCTGATAGCATTTGACCTGTAGGGCAGGCCACCAAGGCAGGTCCCCGTTCTCGCACAGAGGACCATGATGAGCATCGAATCGCCAGTAGCGACCCCATTCGCCGCTGGCCGCGAGGAGGGTGGCATCGCTATCACTGAGCAGCCGTTTGTTGAATACCTGTGGTCGGACCTGAAAGCTCGCCGCAACGCACTGAGCCTGTGGCCTGAAGATCTTGCCCCGCTGCTGGGCCTCGATCCTGCCCTCTACCTGACCTACGAATACGACAACCCGCAGGATGTACCTGATGCAGCCGCAGGCCGGCGCGGTGCGATGAAGGCCATACGCGCAGGAGCGGGAAGCCCGGACAACGTCCCAGCTCAGTTCATCGACGAACTGGCCGACATGGAAGAGTTCGTTGCCGACGAAGCAGAACGGCTGATCGAAACCGCACCAGACTCCGGCGTAGTGATACTCCAAGTTGCCATCGACCAGGAAACGTTCGCATCCGACTACCCAGACGCCTGCACACGACTACTCGAACATCCCTACCCGGTCACGCTGCAGCACGTCGCGGTCGGGCGAGCCGCGGCCGAACTAAGGCGCCGCGGCCGCGACGTCGAGGTCTACCGCGGCTTGCGGCGTTTCGATCTGGCCGCGGCGCGGGCCGCTGTCGGCCTCGGCAAGACCGAGACCGCCTACTTGCTGGGCATCAACGTGAAGTCCTACTTCGCGACTGAGCGAAAAGGCACGATACGCCAGGCCTCGCTCAACGATCTACAGAAGATCGACGACTTCATCACCGATACGGCCAGCCGGCTCGAAGTCAAGGAAGCGAACGGGGCCAGCACGATATGGGCCACCGATGACCAGAAGGAATTCGAGAAGGCCTACCCGACGGCCCTCATCGAACGCTCCGCAAATCCGTACCCGGTCCGCATGCTGTGGGTGGCCGCCGGCCGGCGCGCCGGCGAACTCGACGCGGCCGGCCAAGCCGTGCGGGTCGCCGCCATTGACTAGATGCGTTGGCCTACCAGTCTTACCGCTCAAGGCTGTTGCGAGAGCGTGAGAGTGTCGCCGTGGCCGAACTGACATATCCCGAGCCTGGGGTCACTGTTCCAGCCGCCGACGTATGGGCAGCAACTCCGGAGGGGTTTGACCGGTACGACCACACTGTGGCCATTGGGCGCGGCGAAGACGCGTGGGCGTTCGCCAGTGGCGAAGTACTTCAGTGGGGCGTGAAGCGGCGCAGCGGGTTCCGCATCAATCCCGATGTAACCGTGTCCGATGGTGTGGAGTACCAGATTTCAATTGGGCGTTGGCCATTCGTGGTACACGAACCAGTACGGGTGGTGGCCGTGGTGTCGCGTACTGATCGGTGCGGGTTCGCCTACGGAACCTTGCGCGGGCACCCGGTCTGCGGGGAGGAAGCATTCATCGTGCACCGCGATCGCGCCGGCACGGTGTTCTTGACGCTGCGCTCACTAACCCGCCCAGCTCCGTCAGGGGTATGGCGCGCGGTCTTCCCGGCGCTGCTGGTCGCGCAGCGGTTCTTTCGTCGTCGCTATGTGCGCAGTTTGAGGTAGGGCCCGGAGTGAGCCCGGGCCCTTGCGCCCGGCGAAAGCTGGTCGGATTACCGACAGCGGGCTGAACGCCCCGCTTAGCCGTTTCTCAAGGTGGCAATCAGCGCAGAACGGACCGCAGCGTTCTCGTCCGACGCCAAATCGACCAGGGCGCGCATGATGTCGGCCTTGCTCAGTGTTCGGCGGCCGGTTTCCCGGCGAAGGCTGTACTGCAGCTCGTCCCATTGGCCGATTTCGTCTTTTTCGAGCCTGATCGACCAGTTCGCCTTCTTGGGGTCCGCATCGGGCGTCGTCACGGTACAGATTCTAGAGGCTCGCACGCATGCGCGCAATCAGTATTGCGCGCATGCGCGCATGCATGTATCTTGATGCTAAGCGGCGGGAACGCTCAGCGTCATCCCCGCCAAGCAGGGAAGGGTTGGCCCATGAGTGCGACTGCGAGTCCGAATCGTTACCCGCGCAACTTCGTCACGAAGCGGGACATCGAACGCGGCTCGGGGCAGGAGCGCATCGTGGCCGCCGCGGCGCTCTATGGCTGGTCCGAGGTCGACTACCGCGCAATTGACAACATCCCTTCCAGCGAGCGCGCATGGACGAAAGGCGATCACGTCTTCTACGTCCGTCTCGGTGAGGCGGGACAGGTGCTAGCGGCGTGGGCCTACCGCGGCGCTGTCGAGGACCGGGCCGCGCGCTCTCGCGCCTCAGTCATCGGTGCCGTGACCGACGGGCAGCAGAAGGCCAGCCGAGCCGTCAACCTGCTTGCGGAGGCTGCGCGATGAGCGCGACAGCGTCGGGCATGACGTCATCAACCGCCAGAGCGGGGATCGGACGATCCGGGCAGCCCACCGCGGTCGATAAGTCGCCCGCACCTGTCAGAACCCAGGAGCATGATCGGACCAGGGCAACACCCGCGCACCTCGCGCTGCGGAACTGCTTCGTCTGCGGCGGCGCCGAGCACGCCGATACCGGCCACAAAGTGGCACGACAAGTTCGACGGGGCGGAACTAGACATGATCAGCCAGCTCAAACACGCCTTCGACCAGATCGCTTCGGGCGAACGCTGAGCCGACATAAGGAATTGCCTTCCGGCGCAAAGCCGCAACGCGAAATTATCGGCGAAGGGAATCAGCGGTGAAGCTGACCAAGAAGGCGTACGAGGAGCACCTGAACGAGTTGTATGGCGTCACAACTGAGCGCTGGGGTAACGGTAGATACGGTGCAAGTTCACGCCCGTATGGCACCTACTTTCGCAACGCTGACCCCGAGAAATTCAATATCGAGTACGAGGACTGGTGCGAGCAGCATCGCTCGTCGAACCCGACATAGGGGCTTCAACGAGCGCAAGGACGGGCACTTCGTCATCTGCGAGTGCGACAACTGCATATAGGCGAAAAGCGGTGAACCGCAGCGGATCACAACGCACAATTATCGGCAGACAAGGAGTACGGACATGAAGGTGCTTAACAAAGTCGAGTCAACCAATTTGTTGGGGTTGGCGCTCGTGGGCGTACGCCTTGACCAGGGAGATTATGCCATAGCCGCCGATATTCAGCGTGGGCTGGATGAAATGGGCTACGGGATTCACCGCAAGCCCGAGGCGACGTAAGGGAATGGCCGTGCGCGTGAAGGCATGTGGACACGTCTACTGCCCGGATTCCTGCGAAGCGGTAGAGCGCGAGTCTCGAATAAACGGTATTGATAATCAACAGATAAACGGTATCGTTAATCGCATGACCGAGAATCTGAATGTCACCCTCGTCGAGGGGCACCCCGTCCTCCGGTACAAATGCAACGGTTGTGGAAGCGCATTCAATGAGCGCGGCATCCGCGCCCATCAGTCCCACCGCCATCAGTGCATGGCATGCCGCCCAATCTGGAAGTCACTCAGGATCGGCGATCAGGTCCGCCATGCCGACCGTGCTGAGGCTGGCAGCATCGTGCAACGCGTCGCAGCATGGACGCCGAACGAGCTCACCACCCACGCGCCCGACGCGGGCATGGTGCAAGTGAAGTGGAATGGCGAGTGCCAGGCGCACTGGGAGTACTACGCAGAGTTGGTCCGCGCGTGACCCCGGCAGGCCGCCCTGAGGTGGGCAAGCCCATCAACATTCGCCTGGGTGATGAGTTGCTGGCCGAGGTTGATGCTTGGGCCGAAGGTCAGGGCATCAAGCGAGCCGAGGCGATCAGGAGACTGGTGGAGCGGGGACTAAGAAGGAACAGGCGATGAGCCGTAGGGAATCGTTGCAGTTCGAGAATCTGTCTCCAGGGTTCGGGCGCGCACTGGCGGACCTGGAACTCGCCAGGCTGACGTGAGGAGGAGTTATGACCCTGAGTGAGGCCCGCTACATCTGCGCGCACAGCGACCGTTACCACTATTTCGACGTGCATTACGCGATCAGAATGCTTGAGTTGGCAGGCGAGCGACCTGTCGTAAGGAGATGAAGATGAGCACACGGTATGAGCCGCCGATGATGACCTACGAGCAGTGGCTAGAAAAGTTGAGCGACGATGGAAAGTGGCCCGTCGAATCCACACCGGCAATCGCTGAGTCGTACCGCCTGTATGTAGCCCGATTCAATGCCGACAACCCGTCATCGGCGAAGTGAGGCAACTACATATAGGCGAAAAGCGTTGAACCGCAACACACAATTATCGGCACGATCAAAGGAGAAGGCGATGCCAGTATCGAGCCACCCATGTCCCGCCAATCGACTTCAAGCGATGGAGGCGGCACAGGAACATGAGGATCAACTGGACACGGCCATTCGGGAATCGGGATCGAACCCGCCAGGCCGTACATAGGGAAATGCGTTCAGGCGCAATGACCAAACGAGTCGTCATGAGCGATACACCCAACATCTACGCCCTGGGCGCCGAACAGGCCCGTCGCGATGCCAAAGAGTTCGCCCGGTTGGCCAAGTTGACAGAGAACGACAACGTGAAGGTTTGGCTCATCGCCGCCGTGTCGAAGGCGCTCGTCGCGGCGAAAGTGATGGACGACAACCCGGGCCTACGCACCGTACCCGCCGAGCCTGAACTGACATAGGGAGATCCACTGTGCCGCGAGTGATCCAATACGACCTCTTCGGCGAGGTCGAAGCCGCTGAGAAGGCAGCAGAGTCGGCCGCTCGCAGTGCGTCCATGTCGGCCATCGTATTCCTCACACAGACTCCGTGGCCCGACCTGATCGGCTGGTGGCTGCACCCCGACGCAATCGAATCACGAACCGATGGCGGGGCCAGCTACCGCAGCGGACCAAACAACACGCCTGGCTGGGCCTGGGCGAAACAACGTCGTGGGTTGCTATTCGAATCAAATACCACCTGGCCGGGATTCGACAAACGGCCACGCTGGTGCATCCCATGGACCGAGCTACGCACTCTCCGCGCCGAGCACCCCGATGTCACCGAAAGACTCCAGGCTCTTGCCGCCGGCCGCGGTCACCCTTGCTCACTGGGTTGGCTCTGGTGGACAGACCCACATGCCCTGCGGCCCGAAGGCTGGCACCCAAGCCGCCTGGACAGTGAACAGCAAGCGGACTACTACCACGGTTGCGCACGACCAGAAACCGCCTACACCGACCGACTCGATGCATGGCACCTGGTGCTCGACGTTGTGCGCAGCGCGACTCTCGCCGTGACCAAAAGACAGCCGACATAGGGGGAGATGAGATGACCCAGAGATACACCTCTGAGACGGCTCGCGCTCGCATGGCGGTAGACACCTGCCCGGAGTGTGGCCAAGGGCCGGAACGACATCTCGCGTCGAGCGCCTTCTGGCTGCCACGGAACTGCGACCTGACGAAGGCCGGAGTGGCAGACCGTATCGCCGCGTTCCGAGACGACGTGGTCAATTCTGAGCCGACATAAGGGCTTCAATGAGCGCAAGGACGGGCACTTCGTTCTAGGCAACAGCAGGCGATTCTAGGTCGACGTACCGGGCGTTTCGGTGACGATCCGAGCTGGCGAAGAGATGGCCGGTCAGGTTTGTCGGTGCGTCCTGAGAAGGTGAACGAGTGACGATGACGATGCTCGAACTGGTGGAGTTACGAGAAGCCGCGACCGCGCAGGCCGGTGAACACGGCGCAGATGAGAGCCATGTCGCATACCACCAGGGAGCTGCAGACGCGGTCCGTAGCGTTCTATTCGTCGTGGCCGCAGGGGAAGTCGTCACAATCGCCGACATCGAGGACCGCCTGGCCAAACTGCGGATACGAATCCAGCAGCCGTGGAGCATGCGCTATTGCGCCTACTGGGAAGGTGCAGCGTGGTCGTTGAAACACATTCTCGGCCGCTGGAAGACCAGCGCAGCGCAAGAGAGGTAAGCAATGGCACGGAACTACCGACGTGTTGAAGAAACCAGGGACACCGCTGGATACGCCGCGTGGGACTGCGATCACTGTGGAAAGGAAGTACGCAGGTATCGCGGTAGCGCGAATGCGGACTGCAGTAACTGTGGCTCATGCTACAACGCCAGCGGTCAAAGACTGCGCGCCGACTGGCGTGGCAATCCATCGAACCACGACGACTCGATCTCGGACTTGGATGGATTCGAGATCCAGCACTCCCGTCAGTAGTGCCCTGGCCAGGACGCCTGACCGGGGCACAACACACCTCACCGGTGGACCGGGGTGTGCCGCGACGGCGATTACCGACTCTTACACGCCCAGTGGATCGCACTGGCCAGGAGCGTTGACTGTGATGCCATGAAGCTCACGTTTGGGGTGTAGGTAGGTATTGCTTGCACATATGCGCGCATGTATTGAGCTGCGAACACCGCGAAATCTTCCCAGACCGGATTGCCACTTCCCCGACCTAACCGCTCCATATTGTTGGCGTAGCTGGTCATTATCGGCGCTACCGCATCCATGACTGCTTTCTGGTCAGTCGTCCATTCTGTGGCCGGAATCCGCGAGTCAATGCTGCGCCACCCTTTGGCTTCGGCGTTGAACTGCTCGACCATGGCTATCCAGTCGGCGCACGTCCCATCGTCACTGTGTAGGAACTGTTCCGGGACTGGGCTGCTGCCGGCGCCGGGTGCCTGAGCCCCTGTAGGGGGCGACGCCAACGCCACTACCGGCGAAGTCTGTTGTGCAGCCCGGTAGTAGATGGCATCGCAGACCCTGGTCAGTGCGCCGGTGAATTGGTTGGAGGCAGCGACGATCTCATTGTCATTGGCCGAGTAGGTCGGGATAGAGTCGATCACCGCTTGGGCATACGCGTTGAACTGGCCGTAAAGTTCCCACATCACTCGGCGAGGTGTCCGCTGAGCAAGGTTGGCCACCTTGGGAATCGCTTCCTTGAGCGAGACGCTTTGCTTCTCAAACACCGCACGCTGAGCGGGGCTCCATTCTGTAGCCGGCACCGAGTAGTCTTGCTTGTTCCATTCGGGCACAGCCACTTCCAGACTGTGAGCGACCTTTGTCCACGCCTCACATGTCGGGTCCTCCGTGACGATGTTGGCGGGTCCAGTGTCATTAGCGCTGGCGTACCCGGGGTTGGGGCTCGGCGCGTCTGCTTTTGCAGGACCGTTGGCGTCGTCGGGCCGCACGACCAGGACCGTGACAGCTACGGCGAGGGCCAGCGACAAGACGGCCACTAGTGCGCCCAGGATCCATTTGGCTTTCCCGCCGCCTTTGTTCGGCCCGGTCGGTCCCGGGACCCACTGCGGTGGGGGTTGCCATTGCCCGATCGGCGGCGTCGGTGAGTTCTGGTGCTGGCCCCAACGTTGACCTCTACCACCGGCGGGCGGCGTTGAACCGAACGGATCCGGCCTGGGAGGCACGCTCATCAGCGCACACCTTTCTACTGCGGTCAGTCGAGAAGAGTTCGGCACTGCCGAAAGCAGCACAGTCCATTGATTATCACGCCGCACGAGGTCGCTTCGGTCACCAATACCTAGGTATCTCCCACCGCGCTGCTCCACCACCGCCACGTCTGTGGTAGGCCCGGCCTGCTTCGGGCCAACCCTACTCATGCTTATTCGGTGCCTCGCCGATTGAGCGGAGGCTTACGAGCTCGCTCGGCTCACGCACGACGCCGGCAATGCGCCGGGCCGGCGGCTGATCCGATCCTGACAAACCCGCTAATGCGGCAGTGGCCCCCGCTCGGGGTGGCCGCTCAGTGAACTTTCTCGCCACCTCCCATACCCATGCCGGGTGGGGAGGGCGCGGCGTTGAAATCGTCTGTGGGAGCGCGTATTTCGGGCTGTTTGGCGGGGCTTTTTGTCGGTGGGGCGCTGTACAGTTTGTGGTGAAGGGCAAGCCAGTCAGGCGGGCCCACAAACTCCCGGGAGGGAATCGTTATGTCGTCGTCTGGAATTCGGCATGCCAAAAACCGTGCAAGCGGCAGGGGCGTCAAGCTGGCCACGCGGGCGATCTGCGCCGCGCAAACTGCCGCTGGGCTAGAGGCCGGCGGTGTTGCCGATGATCGGCAGCGCAAGGCGTTGGCGGCGTTTCCGGGTTGGGGTCCGGTCTCGAAGCTGTTTGACGCGCAACCTTGCGGGACGTGGGCTGCGTTGGCTGATGAGCTTGACGATGCGGTCGGTGAGGCGATGGCGAAGGCGGCACGCGTCGTCGACACCTCATTTTTCACCCCGGCGGAGCTAGTGGCTCATATCTGGGGACTGCTGCGTACCGCGGGGTTCACAGGTGGATCTGTGCTCGACCTGGGTTGCGGATCCGGCAACTTCCTCACACATGCGCCAACCGACCTGTCTATTGCGCTGACCGGAGTGGAGGCTGACCCGATCTCGGCGCAAATCGCACGTGCGTTGCATCCCAGCGCGAACATCATCACAGGTGATCTGCAGACGGTATCGCTGCCGCACAAGCGGTTTGACGCGTGCGTTGGCAATGTGCCGTTCTCGGCCGCACGAGTGCACGACAGCGCCATCGGCTTCTACGGGTCGCTGCACGGGTATTTCGTGACCCGAGCCGTAGCGGCGGTTCGCCCGGGCGGCTACGTCGTCGTAGTGACCTCGCGCCACGCAGTTGATGCAGCACAAGTACTGTCGGCAGACATCGGCCGCCACGCTGACCTCATCGCGGCGGTGCGATTGCCCTCGGGATACTTCCGCGAGTTCGGTACCGAGGTCGTCGCCGACGTGGTGGTCCTGCGTGTACGTGACGGTGATGACGATGTGCACGGCTGGCACCCAGCAGACGGGCAAGGGCGCACGCTGCTCACGGGCGAGGTGGGCAACCGCCACGTACACGAGTGGGTGAGTTCGTTCTGGGATGAACACCCGGAGTTGGTGGCCGGCACAATGCGCCTGACCGGATTTGACCGCCTTCCGTTGGCAGTCGACACGGACAATCCCAGCGCTGCGGTCGCCGCGGCATTCGCCGCCGTGGGGCCCCTGTTGGTGCCGTACGCCGCCGACGATTCGGCGGCGGTGGATCTATCCGACATACGGCTGACCGACGACCAGGGCCGCAAAGAGGGCTCATTGCACGTCGTTGACGGCCAGGTGGTGCGGGTTGTTGACGGCGACTTGGCGGTGCTGTCTCGCCCCAGCGCCGAGCTGCGCGCGCTGATCGGGTTGCGCGACGCGGCGGTCGCACTGGTGGAGGCAGAATCGGACCGGGACCGACCCGACGAGGCGGTCGAACCGCTGCGCGTCGCCTGCCGCGAGGCCTACGAAGCGTATGTAGCCCGTTACGGAGCACTCAATCGGGGCACCGTCACCGAGGGCAAACCGGACCCGGACACAGGGATGCCGCGCCTGGGATGGCGCACCCCACCGATGGGTGGGTTCCGGCGTGATCCGGACGCACCGATCGTGTTCGCTTTGGAGCTGTTCGACCAAGACACCGGCGAAGCGTGCCCGGCACCGATTCTGACCCGGAGGGTCAACAAACGCCCTGAACCTGTCACCCGTGCCGAAACGCCCGGTGAGGCGTTGGCGATCTGCTTGGGGGAGGGTCGGGGCCTGGATCTCGACCGCATCGGCGGGCTGCTCGGGGTGACCGACCGTGAAGAGGCGTTCGACGAACTCGGCGACCTGGTCTATCGGGATCCCCGCGACGGCCGGGCGCTGATCGCCCGTGACTACTTGTGCGGGGACGTGCGCGAAAAGCTGCGGGAGGCAATGGCGGCGGCCGCGGTGGACCCTCGCTATGAGCGCAACGTCACCGCACTGGAAGCGGTCCAGCCGCCGTGGCTGGGCCGTACCGAGATCCGTATCGAGTTGGGATCTCCGTGGATCACTGCCAGTGACGTCGCGGCGTTTTGTGAGGAGGTGTTTGGTGCGAAGGCCCGCGTGGAACACGTTGCGCCGCTGGCGGCATGGGAGATCACCGGTCGTGGTCGGCTTGCGCCCGAAGCGCGTATTGCATATTGCATCCCGCGCATGGACGCGTTCGACCTGTTGCAAACCGGTCTTAACGGTGCGGCTTCTATCTCTAGACAGAACTGTTGTTAGCGTGCTCCGACAGAGACGCATACACAGTGGTGATCGGGCAATTGTCTGATCGCGCTGTCAACAACAGCTCCGGTCGTACGTGTGTCGCTTCAATCGGGCGGGGTTTGCCTTTGGTGAAGGTGTGACATCCATCGCTTCGGATGGGAGCTACGGGGTCGACGTCAACGCCTTGGGTAGCGCACACTTTGGATTCCCTCACCGGCGACACGGCACTCTGGTGGTCGGCCAGCGATCCCGTCTGCACATCCACACAGGGTGTCGCGATAAGTATGTGCGCCTCGACAATGCTGAAATTGACCACCGCACCCTGAACGCGCGACGGCGGTCGAGCACAACGACACCACCGGAATGCGTGACGGGACAGTCAAATTCGCCAGGCGGCGAGCCGACACTAAGCAGGCACGGACGGCACGGTTGATGGTTATGGTCGTGCTGCTGCGCATCTGACTTGGACAAGTCTGGTGTTGGTCGCGATTCAGCGGGGCGATTACAGGCCTGCCGCCCGGTTCGGCTGATAGATCTTGGCCACGTAGGCATCGATGCTGAGAGCCGCGACAGTGCATGTGGCGTTGTTCGGGGATCGGCCGAGGCGTATGCCGGGGGATTGCCTGGCTATGCACCTATGCATTCCATGTCCACCCTGGCAGCGCCTCAAGCTGGGTAACTCTTTGCCGTGGCATGCGGCTACGGTCATAGGAGTCACGTTGGGCGCGTGCCCAGTCTCCGACGGGATAGCCGTCGACGGTGTAGCCCCGTGGCGGGTTGGCGTGTCCATGCTGTTCGGTGTAGCGGCGCAGCGTGTTTAGTCCGCGCTGCCATTGATCGTCGAGTGGTGACCACTGCCAGCCCGGCAACGCCTCCAGCGCGGTGATCTGTTCGTCGGTCAGGCTGCCCTGCCGGTATTGGTGGCGTTTGCGGGTGACCCACCACCCGAGCCGGAAGCCGTCGATGACGGTGTGTTGGCTCGGGGCTGCGTGACGGTTGTCCGCGGCATAGTGTGTGAGTGCTTCATAGCCGTGGGTCCACTGGTCGTGTTGTCGCCCCCAGCTGAAACCGGCGAGTTCTTCGAGTGCGGTGACGCGCTCGGCCGGCAATGCGTCGGCTCGGAAGTCTTCTCGGCAGCGCTGCAGCCACTGACCCAACGGATAGTCGTCGATCCGGGTGTCGCGGTCGACGTCATCGAGGCTGCCGTGACGCTCGATGAAGCGGTGAGCGGCCAGAATGCCGTGCCGCCATCGGATTTCGTCCTGATCCCAGGTCCAGTCCCGAAGCGTGCCCAGGAGCTCGATCTGTGTCTTGGTCAGTTGACCGTTGAGGTAGGCGCTGCGTTGTGCGGCCGTCCACGCCTGCAGATCGAGGCCGTCGATGACGGTCGTGTCGAAGACATGGGTGGTGCGATGGCTTCGGGCATAGGCTTGCAGGATGTCAAAGCCGTGGCGCCAGCTGCCGTGTCGGGAGAATCCCCAGTGCCAGCCCTCGATGCGCTGCAGTGCTTTGACCCGATCGGCGTCCAGTTCGCCGTTCCAGTAGGCGTCACGGCATTGCGCCACCCACTTTCCGAGGTCGACCCCGAATGCGCGGACCCGCTGTCCCACCTCAGCGTTGCCGCGCAGCTCACGGTAGGACTGAAGCGCCCGCAGGGACTTCGTCCATTCAGCCGTACCGGACGGGGTCTGGGCGGAACTCACGCGTAGATCGACGGCGCCAACCGGTATCCAGCGCCGCGGATCGTGCGGATGAACTCGCCGTGTTCGGAGTCGACGCCGAGCTTTTCGCGTAGCCGTTTGACGTGGACGGCCACGGTGTTGGTGTCAGAGACGCGACCCCAGACCGCGTCACTGATCTCCTCCGAGCTCACCACACGACCATGCTGTCCGATGAGAAACACCAACAGTTCCAGTTCACGCTGGGTGAGCTGGATGTCGCGGCCACGGACCCTGGTCTCGTACTTGTCGGAGTCGACATGAATGGGACCGGCGATGTGAATGTGGGCTTCGTCGCCGCGCTTGTCGCCGTTGAGCGCGAACGGCGCGATCGCGGCGATGTCGTAGGGCCGTGCGATGACCGCCGACGCGCCCGCTGCCAGCACCTGACGCACCAGGTCGTCGTCGCCGGGATCGGAACCGACGAGGATCGGCAAGTGCCAGCGGCTGCGCACCGCGCTGGCGATCGCCACCGCGTCCACGGTGTCGGTGTGGGCATGCAGCACCAGGGCGTCAGGCGGCTCGGCACCGACAGCGAGCAGCGCCTCGGCGCCGTCGCTGCACCACGTGGTAGCGATGCCGGCCCGGGCCGCATCGTCCATGAGCCGGGCCGCGATCGCCGGATCGGTATCGACGAGCACCATGCTGCCGCGTGTCGGCCCTACGGCCGCACGGAAGTTCGCTGACCCCGTTGTCGCGTCAGCGCGCCGCACCTCGATCGTCAACTCGTGTCGCCCACCCTTCTTGTCACGCTCCCCATGCCCCCTGCGCGTGACGTGCATGCGCTTGGATTGCTTAGCCGAAGCGGCCTGAGATGTAATCCTCGGTCGCCTTCTGGTTGGGGTTGGAGAAGATCTTCTCAGTGTCGTCGACCTCGATGAGCCTGCCCGGCTTACCGGTGGCTTCGAGGTTGAAGAACGCCGTCTGATCACTCACCCGCGCGGCCTGCTGCATGTTATGCGTGACGATGACAATCGTGTAGTCCAGCTTGAGCGTGGAGATCAGATCCTCGATCGCCAGCGTCGAGATCGGATCGAGCGCCGAGCACGGCTCATCCATCAGCAGCACGTCAGGCTGCACCGCGATGGCACGGGCGATGCACAACCGCTGCTGCTGACCACCGGACAGCCCACCGCCCGGCTTGTCCAGACGGTCCTTGACCTCGTTCCACAGGTTCGCGCCTTTGAGCGAACGCTCCGCGACCTCGTCGAGGGTCTTCTTGTTGCGCACGCCCTGCAACTTCAGGCCGGCCACCACGTTGTCGCGAATTGACATGGTGGGGAAGGGATTCGGACGCTGGAACACCATGCCGATGGTCTTACGCACACCCACCGGGTCGACCCCGGCACCGTAGATGTCCTCACCGTCGAGCAGCACCGAACCCTCGACACGGGCCCCGGGAATGGCTTCGTGCATACGGTTGAGCGTGCGCAGCACAGTCGACTTGCCGCAACCCGACGGACCGATGAACGCGGTCACACTGCGCGGCTGCACCGACAGCGCGACGTCGGCCACCGCATGGAACGACCCGTAGTAGATGTTGAGATCTTTGAGATCCAGCCGCTTGGCCATATCAGTGAACTCCTAAACCCTGTTACGCGTCAGGTATCGGTTGACGAGCGCAGCAGCCAGGTAGAGCGCTGCGACGATGAGTATCAGTGTGAGCGCCGCGCCCCAAACCCTAAGCACGCCCGCTTCTTCCGGGTTGATGAGTTCGGTGTAGATCAGCAGCGGCAGCGAGGCCATGTTGCCGTCGAATGCGTCGAAGTTGATTGACCTGCTGTAGCCCACCAACACGAGCACCGGCGCGGTCTCACCCATCACCCGCGCCAGCGCCAGCAGGATCCCGCTGAGCATGCCGGGCAGGGCTGTCGGGACGACGATCCGCACAATCGTCTTCCACTTCGGAACGCCAAGCGCATAGGAAGCCTCGCGAAGTTCGTCGGGCACCAGCTTGAGCATCTCTTCGGTATTGCGCACCACCACCGGCAGCATGAGCAGCACCAAGGCCAGCGACACGGCGAACGCGCTCTGCGGCAACCCGAGCGTGCTGATCCACAACGCGAAGATGAAGAGCGCGGCCACAATCGAGGGCACACCCGCCAGGATGTCGACCATGAAGGTAGTGACCCTGGCAAATGTTCCCCGACCGTACTCCACCAGATACACAGCAGCCATGACCCCGAGCGGAACCGACAACACGGCCGCGATCAGAGCCTGGATCAGGGTGCCGTAGATCGCGTGGTAGACACCACCGGCGAACTCTTCGGGCAGCACACCAGCCAGTGAGTTGGTCCACCAGGTCGACAAGGTCATCGCCCTGAAGCCCTTGGCCACCACGGTGTAGAGCAACCAGCCCAGAGGAATGACGGCAATCAGAAAGCACGCCGCGAACAGAGCGGTTGCGATGTTGTTCTTTAACTTGCGAGCAGTGCTGACCGGATGGAACGTGGGGGTTTTTACCGGCTGTTCCAGAGTTGCTGTTGTCATCCTCCGCTGACCCTTCCTCCTGCTGCCAACCGGGCCAGCGCATTGACGACAAACGTCAGCGCAAATAACACGAATCCGGCGGCGATGTAGGCGCCGGTCGGCAGCGGTGCGCTGAATTCCGCTGCCGCCGAAGCGATCTTGGATGCGAATGTGTAGCCGCCGTCGAACAGTGACCAGTGGCCGGCTTGAGCGGCGGTCCGCAGGATGATGAGGATCGCGATCGTCTCCCCGAGCGCGCGACCCAGACCCAGCATCGATGCGGCGATCATTCCGCTGCGCCCGTAGGGGAAGACGGTCATCCGGATCACTTCCCACTTGGTGGCGCCCAAAGCCTGGGCAGCCTCGATATGGCCACGCGGAGTGAGCGCGAAGACCTCACGGGTGACCGAGGTGATGATCGGCAGGATCATGACCGCCAACACGATGCCCGCGGTGAAGATGGTGCCGCCGCCGGCCAGCGACACGTTGCCCTCGGAGAACAGGAAGAACCAGCCGAGGTTGTCGTTGAGGAAGGTCGCGACCGGGGTGAGCCAGGGGGCGAGGACGAAGATGCCCCACAGGCCGAAGACGATCGAGGGCACCGCCGCCAGCAGGTCCACCAGCATGGCGAATGGACGGGCGAGGCGCTTGGGCGCGTAGTTGGTGAGGAACGCGGCGATACCGATGGCGATCGGCACCGCGATCACCAGCGCGAAGATCGAACTGAGCACCGTGACCTGGAACAGATCGCGGATGCCGAATCTCAGATTGTCAGCGTCGGTAGTGAGGAACTCGGCGCTGGTGATGAAGTTGGCTTGATTGGCTTGAAGCGATGGGATCGCCTTGATCAGCAGGAACAGCGCCATCAGCACGATCATGCCGATGATCGTCGCACCCGCCGCGATGGCGATCGATCTGAATATCCTGTCGCCCCAACGGTTGTGGCTGCGGTGCGGCACGGTGGTGCGGCCAGGTTCAGTGGGCATTGCGGGAGTATCCCCGATCTGCCGTGGGCTCGTCGGGGTTGCCGACGAGCCCACAGCGGTCGAGTCTGGTGTGACGGCCATGGAACTAGGAGTTGCTAGGTCGTCGCGTTGATGGCGTCGACGGCGGTGGTCAACCGTGTCTTGAAGGCCTCGGGGACCGGAATGTATCCGTTCTCCTCAAGGCCGGTCTGGCCGTTGCCCAACGCCGAGTGCATGAACGCCTTGACCGCCGTCGCCACCTCGGCGTCCGGGTACTTCGAGCACACGATCTCGTATGCGGCGAGCATGATCGGGTAGGAACCCGCCTCGGTCGGCTTGTAGAACGACGCGGTGTCGAGCACCAGGTCGTTGCCCTCGCCCTTGAACTTGACGCCGTCGATCGCCTTGCCGGCTGACTCCACGCTCAGCTTGACCGGCTCGGGCCCGGCGGAGGTGATGATGTCGGCGATCGACAGGCCCTGGGCCTTGGCGAACGACCATTCGTTGTAGGTGATGGAGCCCGGGGTGCTCTTGATGGCCGCGGACGTGCCCTCGTTGCCCTTGGCGCCCTCGCCGACCCCGCCGGCGAATGACTTGCCCGCACCCTTGCCCCACGCCCCGTCAGAGGCTGCGTCGAGGTATTTCTGGAAGTTATCGGTGGTGCCCGACTCGTCGCTGCGGAAGATCACGTTGATGGGCTCGGCCGGCAGGGCGGCGCCCTCATTGAGTGCCTTGATCTCAGGGGCGTCCCACGTCTTGACGGTGCCGTTGAAGATCTTGCCCAGCGTCGGGCCGTCAAGCACCAGGGCATCGACACCAGCCACGTTGTAGGTGACGGCGATCGGCCCGAACACCGCGGGCAGGTTCCATGCCTCACTGCCCCCGCAACGTTCTTTGGCCTTGTCGACTTCACCCTTCTCGGCGCTCAGCGGTGAATCCGAACCACCGAAATCGGTCTGTCCACCCAGGAACTCCGACACACCGGCACCCGATCCGCTGGAGGTGTAGTTCAGGGTGAAGCCGGGGCAATCCTTCTCATAAGCGTTGATGAAGCGCGTCATGGCGTTGGCCTGCGCGGTGGAACCGCTCGCCTTGAGCGCTTCTTTGCCTCCGCAGTCGCCGGCCGCGGCCGAGCCACCGGTCTCGCCAGATCCCGAGGAGGTGGTGTTGTTGTCACTGCCACACGCCGACAGCATCAGGGCGCCAGCGGCCAACAGGCTCAGCGCAGCGCCAGATCGTTTGGCCTTCACGAAGCTCCTTCAATACGAATGCGGGTTGACGCGGTGATCGAGCAGAGATCGCGCCAAGCAGGCCATTGCTGCTCGGCTGTGAACCTAGGGGCTCTCAGTGAACCCACAGCGCTACTCAGATGAACGGTAGATGAACCACCTCTGCGACACCTGACACCCAGGCAGGAGCGAGTTGACAAGACGGATTTAACTCAACAAATATTGAGTCAATAATGACTGACTCAAATTCGTCGTTCGGACGCACTTCGCGGCGCGCTGCGATCCACGCGGCGCTCGCCGACCCGGCACGGCTGGCCATCGTGGACCTATTGCTGCCGGCAGACGCCTCGCCGAGTGAGTTGCGGGCCGGTCTGAACATGCGGTCGAACTTGATGGCCCATCACCTGAAGGTGCTTGAGGAAGCCGGCGTGGTGACGCGCACCCGCTCAGAGGCTGACCGCAGGCGAACCTATCTTCGCCTCAATCACGATGCCCTGGAACAGCTGGTTCCCTGCACCCACCGCACCGCTGCCCGGGTGGTGTTCGTCTGCACCCAGAACTCAGCGCGCAGTCAGATCGCGGCCGCCATCTGGAATCGGCGCAGCCCCATTGCGGCCACGTCGGCGGGCACGCACCCGGTGGGAGCCGTGCACCCAGGCGCACTGGCCGCCGCGCGCCGCCACAACGTGCCCATCACGCCCTGCCATCCCCGACATCTCGACGACGTCCTCGCCCCCGACGATCTGGTAATCGCGGTGTGCGACAACGCCCATGAAGAGCTACCGGCCAACCTGGTTCGGATGCACTGGTCTGTCGCCGACCCAGCGCGCTCCTCGACGCCCGACGCCTTCGACGCCACCGTCGAAGAGCTGTCCACACGCATTGAGCACTTCTTGCCATCACTGCAACCCGCCTGAACAGAAACGAGCCGCCATGTCCGACAACACCGCCACCCACCTGCGTTCCGACCTTTCCATCAACCAGAAGCTGGCACTCAAGACCGCTGCGACACGTCTGGAATCCGAGTTCGTCGAATCCTTCGGCGTAGAGACGATCGAGCGCTTCCTGCACTCCTCCTACGACCAGTTCGCCACCCGCGCATCAGTCGTGAACTTCCTCCCGCTGCTGGCCGAACGCTTCGCCCGCCAGCGACTTCACGCGCTGGCAAAAGTGGAGGGCAAAAGCCATGACGGCAGGCCGACGGTGCTGTTCTTGTGCACCCACAACGCCGGCCGCTCGCAAATGGCCCTGGGATTTTTCACCCACCTCGCGGCCGATGCCGCCGTGGCCTGGTCGGGCGGATCGGAACCGGGCAACGAGATCAACCCCGCCGCAGTGGCCGCGATGGCTGAGCGCGGCATCGACATCTCCGGCGAATATCCCAAGCCGTGGACCGACGAGATCGTGCAGGCCGCCGACGTGGTGATCACCATGGGATGCGGTGATGCCTGCCCGGTCTTTCCGGGCCGCCGCTACGAGGAGTGGAAGCTCGACGACCCGGCCGGCATGGGCGTCGATGCCGTCCGCCCCATCCGCGACGACATCGAACGCCGAGTCCGCACCCTGCTGACCGAACTCGGCCTGCCCACCCATGCGTAACCGACTGCGCACCGCACCACCTTCGCCCGTTCGTGCCGCGACATCCGATATCGGCAGTGTCCCAACCCAATCCGGCGGGCGCCTGCGGGGTGCCTTCGCGAAAGCGATCGGCTGGTTGCGCACCGGCTACGCCGAGCAGGCACCGACGGGCCACTCGCCTTTGATAGCGCTCTGCGGTCCGGTCACGTTGAGCGAGGGCGAGATCGGCCGCGCGGTCACGATGGTCGGCGACGGCCCGGCGTCAGGCGCTGATATCGACGTGGCAATCGCCAAGGTCACCAATCGGTTACCGACACCGCATCAGCGCGATGCAGTCAACCGGGCACTGCACAGAGGTCGCTATCGTCACAGTTGATGGCATTGATTCCGGCACGCTGCTGATCATTCGGCGAGCGCGTCGCCATGCCGCGCCACCCGGTTCTATCGCGCGGCGATCAACGCCGCAACGCGGTTGAGCGCGGTGTCGTTGACGCGGTAGTAGGCCCATTTGCCGCGCTGCTCGCGGCTCACCAAACCGGTATCGACGAGCAGTTTCATGTGATGGGACACCGTCGACTGCGACAGCCCTACCGGGTCGGTGAGATCGCACACGCATGCTTCACCCCCGGCCGAGGCACCGATCAGCGACAGCAGTTTCACCCGGGCGGGATCGGCCAGCGCCTTGAACACGGCGGCGAGCCGTTCGGCCGCCGCGGTGTCGATGACGCCGCCGGTCAACGGCGAGCAGCACGCCGCGATGTCGGCGGGAGTCACCGCGGCGCTTGCGCTGGTCATGAGCCCAGTATGACACACCCATTGACAAACATCGATGTATCGAGCATTGTCGATGCATCGATGGTTGTCGATTTGAGGAGTGGAGATGTCCGACCTACCCGTTGTTGTGATCGGTGCCGGCCCGCAGGGCCTGTCTGCCGCCGTGCATCTGCTCGAACGTGGCCTGGAACCGGTGGTCTTTGAAGCCGGTGGCGGCCCCGGTGCCGCGGTCGAGCAGTGGTCACATGTGCGGACCTTTTCGCCGTGGCCCGAGCTTGTCGATCCCGCTGCTGCCCGGCTGCTGGCGCCCACCGGTTGGGTTGCACCGGGGGCCGGATATCCCACCGGGCGCGAGTGGATCGACGGCTATCTGTCCCCGCTCGGTCAGGTGCTCGGTGATCGGGTGCGCTACCGCACCAGGGTCGTGGGCGTCTCGCGCCAGGGCCATGACCGGGTGCTCAGCGCCGGCCGTGCCGAGGCCCCGTTCGCCGTGCGAATCGCCGATCGCGACGGGAACGAATCGCGTGTGATCGCCCGCGCGGTGATCGACGCATCGGGTACCTGGTCACAGCCCAATCCCGCTGGCGCCGACGGCCTTCCGGCGATCGGAGAACAGGCGGCAACGGAAGCCGGGCTGGTGAGCTACATCCCGGCAGCCCGCAGCCAGGCCGCCGAGTTGTCCGGCCGCCATGTCGTCGTCGTGGGCAGTGGCCACTCGGCGATGACCGCGGTGATCGAGTTGGCCGAGGTGGTGCGCGGCGATCCTTCGACGCGGGTGTCGTGGCTGTGGCGTCGCGGCACTGTCGACGACACCTTCGGCGGCGGCGAAGCTGACGCGTTGCCGCAGCGCGGCGTGTTGGGCGTTCGGGCCCGTGAGGCCGTCGACGCCGGACTGGTCAGCCTGCACACCGGCTTTCGCACTGACCGCATCGATCTCGTTGAGGACCGAGCCGTGCTGGTCGCCGATGACGGCCGTACGCTTCCGCCGGCCGACCAGGTGGTGGTGCTGACCGGGTTCCGCCCCGACCTGTCGTTCCTGTCCGAGATGCGCCTGGAACTCGATCCGGTGCTGCAGGCCCCGGCCAAGCTGGCCCCCGAGATCGACCCGAACGTGCACTCCTGCGGCAGCGTGCCCCCGCACGGCGCGGCCGAACTGTCCCATCCCGACGAACCTGGGCTGTATCTGGTGGGCATGAAGTCCTACGGGCGGGCACCGACGTTCTTGGCGCTGACCGGGTTCGAGCAGGTCCGCAGTGTGGCCGCCGAACTGGCCGGCGATCATGACGCGGCGCGACGCGTGGAGTTGGTGTTGCCCGAGACCGGGGTGTGCAGCGGCGGCGGTCTGGCTGATGACGCCGATGCCGCCAATGTCGGGGGCTGCTGTAGCGCTGCAGCCGCAGCGCAGCCGTTGACGCTGGACCCGATCGGCGGATGAGCTCACCAACCGGTGTACACCCGCGGGCGCGGCCGCCCGGCCCGCGCTCCGTGCTGGTGACGCTGTGTGTCACTGAGATCGTCAGTTGGGGTGTGCTGTATTACGCCTTTCCCGTGCTGTTGACCCAGATCTGCCGCGACACCGGGTGGCCGGCCTTCTCGGTCACCGCCGCGTTCTCGGCCGGGCTGGTCACTTCGGCGGTGGCGGGCATGGTGGTGGGCCCGCTGCTGGACCGCCACGGTCCCCGGTGGATCATGACCGGCGGCTCGGTGCTGGCGGTGGCCGCACTGCTCGCGGTGATCGCCGCCCCCAACTACGGGTGTTTTGTGGCGGCGTGGGTGGTGGCGGGCGTGGCGATGAGCGGCGTGTTCTATGCGCCGGCGTTCGCAGCGCTCACGCGGTTTTTCGCCCCCAATGCGGTGCGGGCATTGACGGTGCTGACGTTGGTGGCCGGGTTCGCCAGTACGGTGTTCGCTCCGCTGACCGCCGCGTTGGCGTCCCATTTGGATTGGCGCAGCACCTATCTCGCACTTGCGGTACTGCTGGCGGTGATCACGATACCGGCCCACTTGCTGGGGCTGCGCCGCCCGTGGCCGGCCGTAGCCCACCACCCCCACCCGGTGCAAGCACCCACCCTTACCGCGCGCACCCGATCTTTCCTGGCCCTGACGGCAGCGTTCGCGCTCTCCGCGTTGGCGTCGTATGCCGTGGTCGTCAACCTGGTCCCGTTGATGGCCCAGCGCGGGATCAGCACGCAGGCCGCCGCGGTGGCCCTAGGCCTGGGCGGGGTGGGCCAGGTGCTGGGCCGCCTGGCCTATCAGTACCTGGTGCGGCGTTTCGGTGTCGTGACCCGCACGGTGCTGATCATGGCCGTCGTGGCGGCGAGCACCGTGTTACTGGGAGTGTTCACGTCGCTGGCCGCGCTCATCGCGGTGGCGATTGTGGCCGGCATGGTGCGCGGCGTTATGACCCTGCTGCAGGCCACCGCGGTCACCGAACGGTGGGGCGTAACCCATTACGGCTACCTGAGCGGGATTCTGTCGGCACCAGTGATGTTCGCTACCGCACTCGGGCCGTTCATCGGCGCCGCGCTCGCAACTGTTCTGCACGGCTACGCCGCCATGTTTGTGGCCCTCGGCGCGGTCGCGGGCTTGGCCGCGGTGCTGGCCGCCGCCACGAGTGTGCCCGCCCCGTACCCAACCCGCGTCTCTGTAACGCCAAAGGAGCCGTCACCGCGATGAACACTGGGGCTTCCCATGCCGCAATCGTCATCGGGGCGGGCCAATCCGGCCTGGCCGCCGCCGCAGCGCTGCAACATCGCGGCCTGCGGCCCATCGTGGTGGACGCGCGCCCCGACCCGGGTGGATCCTGGCCCGACTACTACCACAGCCTGACCTTGTTCAGCCCGGCCCGCTACAGTGCGCTGCCCGGCATGTCCTTTCCCGGTGACCCAGACCGCTATCCCCGCCGCGACGACGTCATCGACTATCTGCGCCGCTACGCCGCGACACTGCAGCTCGACATCCACACCAATACCCTCGTGACCACGGTCACCCATGACGGTGAGGGGTTCACCGTCACCACCGCCACCGGCCATCACTGGCATGCCCCGATCGTGATCGCCGCGACCGGCTCCTTCGCCAAGCCCTACATACCAGCCTTGCCGGGAGCCGAGACTTTCACCGGCCGGTTGCTACACGCCAGCGACTACCGTGCCTCCGACCCGTGGGCAGGTCAACGGATTGTGATTGTGGGAGGCGGCAATTCGGCGATCCAGATCGGAGCCGAGCTGGCCACGCTCGCCCACGTCACCCTCGCCACGCGACGCCAGGTTCGGTTGGTGCCGCAGCGCCCGCTGGGCCGTGACATCCACGTCTGGTTGACCCGAACCGGCCTCGACACCGCCCCGGTCGGACCCTGGCTGGCCCGACCGCCCACGGTCCCGGTGTTCGATCAGGGCCGCTATCGGCGTGCTCTCGGCGCCGGCCGACCCGATCGGCGTCCGATGTTTCGCCGCCTTGACGGGGATACGGTGGTGTGGCGGGACGAAACCCGCGAGCAGGTCGATGTCGTGCTGTGCGCGACGGGTTATCGACCGGCGCTGGACTACCTCTCGGGACTGGGGGCACTCGATAACCACGGTGCACCCCGACAGCGACGCGGCTTGTCGACCACCCACCCCGGCCTGGGGTTCGTGGGCGTGGAGTGGCAACGCTCATTGTCCTCGGCGTCGCTGCGGGGCGTCGGCCGCGACGCAATCTATGTCGTCGACAAACTCTTGGCACACAACACTTCCAAGCGTCCGGTGCACCGATGACCAGCAACCGAGGCTGGGTGCGCGGCGGTATGGTGACCTCAGCCGACGGGACCGAAATCACCTATCTGACGCGGGGCCGCGGCCCAGTCATCGTCGGGCTGCACGGCGGGCTGGGCACCGCGCTCAGCCTCATGCCGCTGGCCGGCCACCTCGCCGATCGGTTCACCGTTGCGCTGGTTAACCTGCGCGGCCACGGCACGAGCCAACGCGGCTGTTCGGCTCCGCACATTGATCGCTACACCGAGGATGTCGGGGCGGTCATCAATACCGTGGGCCCGATCGAGGCGCTGTTCGGCTACTCGTTCGGCGCGGTGATCGCCCTCGAAACCGCGCTATCCGCACCAGAACTGGTGCCACGATTGGCACTCTACGAGCCACCGCTGCCGGCCACCTATCCCACACCGGACCGGGCCTGGATGGCCCGGATGCTCGACCAAGGACGCTACGAAGAACTGGTCCTGCACGCCCTGGCGCAGGGCGGCGGCGGCCTGTCACCGGCTGAGGTGGCAGGTGCGCGGGACAACCCGCTGTGGCTGTCGAATGTGGCACATGCCCCCACCCTGCTGCCCACCATGCAGGTACTGGCCGAGATCCCCGCCGACGTGCACCGCTACGCCACGCTCACGACTCCGACCACACTGATATCGGGCACCACGAGCGCGACATTCCTCCACGACGCCATCGGGCTTCTCGCCGAAGTGTTGCCGCACTCGCGCCGCGTGCAGCTGGCCCGGCAAGGCCATCACGTGGATCCTGCCCAACTCGCCGTCGTGCTGGCCGCTCTCACCGACGGCCCTACCGGCCGGCCAGTGCGGTGAGGCAGCCAACCAGGCGCCCCTAGCGACCCGAACCCCGCCGCTGCGCCGCGCGTGGTGCACGCGGTGTCGGTGTTGGCTGCCACACTGGCCGGTAACGCCCGTACGGCGCCAACCAGCGCCGTGCTCACCGGCACTGGTCAGACCGGCACCCGATCCACACAGCGATCGGCGCGGGGAAATGGTGCGGCTCAATGCCAGGTGGGTTATGGACAGTGCCGTGATCGAGGGAACCATGCCGGCCGTAGTGGTCTCGGCGCAAGAGTTGCGGGCCTGGCCGACCGCCGAGGTGGCTGCCACGAGGTTTCGGTCCTGTGGGTGCAGCGTCGAGATGTTTCCGCGCGCCCACCGGCCCAACCGCAGGGTGCAAGCACATTTCGCCACCAAACGGTTGCGACAACACACCAACTGCACGCTGGTCGAGGAGACCGCCGCCGCCGGTGTCATCACCGCGGCGGCCCGCCCGGCCGGCTGCCCGTGCTGCACCCGACCCCCGCCACACCTCACGCGGGACACCACCGCCAGCACACCCCGATATCGCACGCACCTCGGGCAGTGCGGTGGCCCGATCGATCCGCGTTCGCGGCGGCTTTTTTGGCCATGAGCGACGAGCAACGCCGACAGGCACCGATCGAGTTGCCTGGCGTCAACGCCGATCGCTACCAGTTCGCGTTCAAGGGATTACCCCGATGGGACATCGTCAGGCTGGCGCATCGGCGGGTGTTTCACGCCCAGCTGCGCTGGACCGGCCACATCACCGATGTCGACGGGTTTTTTTGGATCGAGCTCTACGCCGGCGGCGGCTACGACCGCGACACCCGCCGGTTCGCACAGCCCTGGACGTTGGCCCTCAATCACCGTGACTGGACATCGGGACAGCGCAGCCATTTCCGCGACGAGTTCGCCTCGGTAGCCGGCGCCGCGCGTGAGCGCGCCGTGACACCGTGGGCATTTGCACTTGCCGACCAGCACCCCAGCGACCACCCGCAATTATGGGTCGCACGCCGCGCCCATGTCGCGTTCTTGCCCGGCGATTAACGTGGCGCTACCCGGTCGCTGACGTCGCCGTTTCCCGGCCGCCGCCTGCCTGCACCCGGCGATCACCGAACGCGATGGCGCCCAACGCGTTTCACCGCCGGGAACGTGTCCGATACCGCCGATGCGCGACCCGGACTCGTTCATCGAAACTGGCTAATATTATTAATAATCTTGGTAGCGTGAGGCTATGAGGCTGTTGCGTCCGGTGTGGGGGCCCCGCACGATCACGACGGTGTACCAGGTGTCGGTGCCCAAGAAGCTGCTCGATAAGGTCAATTTGGGTAAGCACGACGAGGTGCGTTTCGCCGTTTCGGCCGAGGATCCCAACATCATCTGTATGTTCTCCGACCGGAGGGCGACCTTGACACCGGCCGGCGAGGACGAAGTACATGCGGTGGTGAGCTGAATGGCACGGGCAGATCTGCTCTCGGTCGGCAGCGCCCAGGACGACCTGGGTGCCGCGGCTGCCGTCGCTGCCGGATGGAGCGGGCTGGTGTTGCCGCACCTGACGCTCAGCGGTTTTTCGGTGTTGCCGGTCGTCGACCTCGACGAGCAGGTGGTGGGGCAACGTCTGCGCGACGGGCAACCGCCGCAAACCGACGCCTCGACGTTGGCGGTGTGGGAAGGGTGGGACGCCGATCTCGGTCCGATGCCGCCGCGTTCACCGCTGTCGATCGTCGGGTTCATCAGTACCGCATCGCCCCGTCGGGCGATCTATGCGTTGGACGTGTTGGCCGGTTACGGCGCGGGCTTGGTGGTGTTCGACGGTGTGCGCGGGCCCGCGGCCTGGACGGTACGCGAATGCGAGATGGCCGGACTGGCGGTGGTCTGGCACCACGACGGCGAGAGCACCTGCGTGATGCCGGGACGCCCCGGGCCGATTGCCACCGCCCGCCGCACCGTGGCGACCCGCCAGAAAGAAGAGCTTGTGTTCGCCCACGCGCTGCGGGCCGGAGTCCTGGGTTTAGCGGTGGATGGGCTGCGGGGTGGCGCGTACCCACGCGCGTAGCGCCGGCGGGTAGCGGCGCGGCCGCCCCGACGGGGTCGGGATCTCGTCATAGCGCAACTGCGCTTGGGCGCACAGCGTCTGCCAGCGCGTCGCCGGGTCGGGGTCAGCCATCAGCCCGGCGGCGATGGCGGCCAAGGCGGCCACCGAATGCTCGAAAGCCGCCGCCGGCGCATCGACTGCCGTGGTGATCCAGTCCAGGGTGCGCCCGGCGCAGATCACGCAGCTGCAGTGCCACAGGGTGCTGTCGGGATGGCGGGTGTGCAAGTCGGCGATCAGCTCAAGGTGCTTGTAGGACATAAGGGCGGGCACGAACGCCGAGGGAGGCGGTGTGAAGCCGCCATCCTCGTCGCCGGGAGCCGGTCGCGGATAAATATGGCGATAGCGTGCTTGGGTCCCCACCGATACCGCCGCGGCGCCATGGGCCAGCGCCCCCAACGTCGAGATGTCGGACAGCAACAGCAGCACCGCAACGTCGGCGCGCAGGACCTCGATGAGGCCGGCGACGGCCGCCTCGCTGCCCAGCGGATCGTTTTTGTGTTCGAGCATCACCGCCACCGGCCGCCCCGCGGCAGTGATGGCATCCAGCAGCGCGCCGCGGTCATCGGTCAACCAGCTCAGCGCCAGCGGCAACGCGGTGATGACCTGGTCGGTGCCGGCGGCGAACCCCAGCACCGCCGCGAGCGCAGCGGGGTCAGCGGCGGGGATGTATCCCGAATCGGTCAGCGCCCATTGGCACCCGGCCTGAAACTGCATGTTGATCCAGCCGGGATCCATCCCGGCCGCGCCGATGCTGCGGTTGCGGCCGCTGTAGCGGTGGGCATCGGCCAGGACGCTGGCATCGGCGTTGACCGCGCGGATGGCGCGGATGGCGGTCTTGGCGGCCGCCGCGTTGCGCGAGGTCAGCACCGCCCCGACGCCGGCCTGCTGGGTCAGCGGCGCCAACCGCGCGGCCATCGATGCGGGGCCGTGAGCCATAAATCCCGGCCCGAAACCGGGCAGGCGTCCGGCGAAGTCCAAGTTCAAGGGCTCAGCGATCGGTTGCACGTTAAGACACCTCACGTTGTTGGTAGGTCGTGCGGTCACCGCTGCCCAGTAACGTCTCGGCAGTCAGCAATGCCAGCCCCGGACCGGCCGCGTCAATGGTGTCGCCGCGGCGATGGGCCGCCAGGATCGAATCGAGCAACCGTGCGCGACCGTGCGGGATCGGCACCGGTTCCACTGTGTGCCAGCCCAGCTGCGACAGTTTGATCCGGAACTCGCGGAACTGGCGGTCACTGATCAACTCCAGTGTCTTGGCCCGCTGAATCAGCGCCGCGATCGAGATCTTCCACTGCACCTTCAGCTCCATCAGACGGCTGAAATCCCGGGTGGTCAGCCCGGCCAATTGGGGAGCGATCTCGGCGGCCGGCACCAGAAACTCCGCGGCAAACGCATCGGCTTGCTGTTCTTGATCCTCGCCGGGCAGCACGTGCATCAGGACATGGCCTAGTTCGTGGGCGATGGAGAAGCGTTCCCGGTCAGCCGACATCCCGGCGCGCACCACCATGACCGGGGCCTTTCCGGCCGGCCAGGTGCTGAAGGCGTCTTGAGCGACGGTGTCGAACTCGCGTATCACCACGACCACCCCGGCCCGATCCATCAGCGCGTGCAGATCCTCGATCGGGCCGACGGGTACCCGCCAGCGGCGGCGCAACATCTGTGCGACGCGTACCGGGTCGCCATCGTAGGCATCGATATCCATGCGCTCGATGTCGCAGGCCAAGTCCATCCCAGCGGTCAGCGCGTCCACACTGATCCGGGTCAGGTGACTGACCGCCTCCACCCGTTTGG
Source organism: Mycolicibacterium wolinskyi (assembly GCF_002101965.1). Taxonomy (GTDB): domain Bacteria; phylum Actinomycetota; class Actinomycetes; order Mycobacteriales; family Mycobacteriaceae; genus Mycobacterium; species Mycobacterium wolinskyi. The sequence continues at coordinate 176,852 of NZ_LQQA01000005.1, read as the reverse complement.
CCGCCCCGGCCGTCATCCGGCTGCGGCGGCGCCGGTGAAACATGCACGACACCTCGGGTTGCTGTTGCGGGTCGTGATTGGTCAGCACCACCGCCGGACATCCCAAGGCCTCGGCCACCGCCTGCAGGCGCTCGCCGCCCAGGTCGACCCGCCCGTTTTCGACCTTGGAGATATAACCCTGCGTCACATCGGCCGCGGCGGCCAGATCAGCCTGCGACCACGACTTCGACTCCCGCAGCAGGGTGACCATGCGGGGATTGGCCGACCCCGGCGCTACCACACCATCACCAGATGCATAGTTCGAGACGATAGCCCGCGGCACCGACACCGAACCGGACGACACGCCCGGCAAATACTCTCCAAAATATTCACGCGATCGGTCGGAGTGACTCGTCGGCGGGGGCGGCCACCGAGGACCTATCGTTGCGGGCGCGCGGCAACCTGGGGCTTCGGCCCGACCGAAGAAGCGAGCGCGGCGCGGCATCCCCCGGGGCTCAGCCGCCGGCAGGATCATCAAGGAGTTCGCCGGCCGATACTGCGAGCACCTCGGCGAGGTCATAGAGGCGCTCGAACAACAGTCCGCGTTTGCCGTGCTCAACGTGGATCAGTACGTTACGGGTCACCCCGGGCTCCAAGGCCAGAGCCTCCGGGGTGAGCCCGCGCTCCAGGCCCAGCATCCGGATTCTGCGGCCCACCGCGCGTCGGCGCCGGGCCCACAGGGCGGCTCGTTCGGGGTCGGTCTGACTGGGTCGGGTCGGCACGCCACCAGTAGCAAGCCACGCGACACAAGCCTCTGCCCTACTAGTAGTGCTAACACGATCCCGATCGGCGCTCGGCCCACCTCCGACGAGCAATGCCGCTGGTGACGCCGAGGCGAAGGGGCCACGCCGTCTTCAGTAGCGGCGCCACACGCGCCGGCGGCTCGGCCGACGGTCACACCCCCAACCGGCACGTGCGCACCGGACTGAACGAGCCCAACGGAGGTATCGCTAGTGGCACATTGGAGCAGGCGGGGTTCCCGGGGTGGCTGTACCGAAGTGCCGGTTTGCGGGGACTGTGGCCGGCCGCGCAGGATGTGGGTGACCGCCAACTAGACGCCAACTAGACGCCCTCCATTGCCCCCTTGGGGCTTCGCCCGCAACTGTCGGCCGGGTGCTACGTTGCTCCCCGTACGGGCCCTATCAGCTACCCCAGTACTAGGTGGTGGGCTGATGAGCACAAGCGATCGACCGTGTTTTACGCGTCCACGCTTGTGCGGCGATCTGCGTTGCGTCCCATGGCGATCCAAGCGGCGGGGTGTAGGAGAGGTCTAGCTCGCTAAGGGCGTCGACAGTCATGGAATGAAACAGGGCGGTGGCGTAGGTGTCGACCCGTTTGGCAACTTCTGCGCTGCGCTGCCCGACAAGTTGGGCGCCCAACAGCGTGCCGGTGTTCTGGTCGCCGGTAATGCGGATGTGGATCGGAGTGGCGCCCGGGTAATAGGCCTTGTGGTCATCGGCGGCGGATGCGGTGGTCACTGGGACCCAGTCGCGGTGCGCGGCGAGCGCTTCATGGTCGCGCAGCCCGGTGCGGGCCGCGACCAGGTCGAAGACTTTGACCACTTGGGTGCCCAGGCTGCCGGCGAACCGCGCCGCGCCGCCGATGGCGTTCTCCCCGGCGACGCGGCCCTGTTTGTGGGCGGTGGTGCCCAGCGGCAACCATGTCAGGCCAAGGAGCCGGTGGTGGGTGTGCACACAGTCGCCGGCGGCGTAGACGTCGGGCAGGTTGGTGCGCATGGCCTCATCGACCACGATCGCGCCTTTGACCCCGAGTTCGGCGCCGGCGTCGGCGGCCAACTCGACGTCAGGGCGAACGCCGACCACGACGAGAACGAAATCCACGGTGCGGTCGAAAGTTTCGCCCTCGTGGGTGGCAGTCACCGTCAGCCCACCAGTGCTGTCGAGGGCGATGGCGTTGACGGTGGTTGTGGTGAGGACCTCGACGCCATGACGCTCGAGTTCGGTGTGGATCAGGGCGCCCAACTCTGGGTCGACGGTCGGCAAGACTTCGGGTAGGGCTTCGATCTGGGTGACCTGGATGCCGCGCAGGGTGAGGGCTTCGGCCATTTCCAGGCCGATGTAGCCCGCGCCGATGATGACCGCGGTTTTCGGATCCCGCTGTCGCAGCGATTCCATCACGGCGAAGGTGTCGCCCATGGAATGCAGCAGGTGCACCCCGTCGGCCGGACCGAGCGCCTCGGCGCCGGTGAGTCCGGTGAGAGGTGGGCGGGCAGAGACGGCACCGGTACCCACAATCAGTGCGTCGTAGCCGAGTTGTTGGGGGGTGCCAGTGGGGTCGAGGACATCGAGGGTGTGCTCGTGTGCGTTGATCTTGGTGGCGGTGGTGTCGGTGAGCACGCGCATGCCGGTGGCGGCCAGGTCGGCCGCGGTGCGATGGGCGAGGTTGGACCAGTGGGTGACTTCCCCGGAGACGTAGTACGGGATGCCGCAGATGGAGAAGTTGGGGTAGGCGTCGGCGACCACCACGGTGACCTCGGTGGCCGGGTCGAGTTCGCGGATGCGCAAGGCCGCCGAGATTCCGGCGTCACTTCCGCCGATGGCAACAACGTGTTTGGGCATGGCTCGTCGCTCCTGAGGCACGGTGGGATGCGTGGTCTAGAAAAGTGCGGCGCGGGGGCACTCGGCGGTGAATGCTGCGCGGACCGTACGGCTAGTTGCGGTCCGGGTTCTGTAGCCGGGAGGCGAGTTCGGTGACCCGCGCAGCGATGTCGTCGCGGATCAGACGCATCCGCTCGATGCCGTCGATGCCGCGCTCGGAAGGCTCATCAGTGGCCCAGTTCTCAAACTGAGTGCCGGGCACCGGATCAACCTCGGCTTCGCGGCCCAGGGTGACGACCAGATCGACGTTGTTGATGAGGTCGAGGTCGATCGGTTTGGGTGTTTCGCCGGTGATGTCAACACCGACCTCGTTGAGCACCTCGGCAGACAGCGCGTTGATGGCACTGCCAGGTCTGGTTCCGGCCGAATAGATGTCGACCGTGTCACCGGCAACCTGGCGCATCAACCCGGCCGCCATTTGCGACTTGCCGCCGTTTTTCACACACACAAACAGCACGGACGGCTTTATCCGCTCCGTCATGGGCTACGACTCCTTCACATCGGCCGGTGACGGCGGGTCGGCGGGGAGGTGTTGTGACGTGTGGTGGGTGAAGCGGCGCCGCAGCGCCAGGGAGACATAGACGAGGGCGACGAGTACCGGTACCTCGATGAGCGGGCCGACGACACCGGCCAGCGCTTGTCCGGAGGTGGCGCCGTAGGTGGCGATGGCGACCGCGATCGCGAGTTCGAAGTTGTTGCCCGCCGCGGTGAACGCGAGGGTGGTGGTGCGCTCATATCCGAGGTCGAGCACGGTGCCGAGCAGGTAGCCCCCGCCCCACATGAGCGCGAAGTAGGCGAGCAGGGGCAGCGCGATCCGGGCGACGTCGAACGGGTTGTTGGTGATCTGTTCTCCTTGCAGGGCAAAGAGAATGACGATGGTGAACAGCAGCCCGTAGAGTGCCCACGGCCCAATCCGGGGCAGGAACCTGGACTCGTACCAGTCGCGGCCCTTGGCTTTCTCGCCGAGGCGGCGGGACAGGTAGCCGGCCAGCAGGGGGATGCCCAGGAAGATCAGCACGGATTTGGCGATCTGCCAGGGTGACGTGTCGATGGTGGTCTGTTCCAGACCCAGCCAGCCGGGCAGCACCGACAGGTAGAACCAGCCCAAGACCGCGAACATGACCACCTGGAAGATCGAGTTCAGCGCGACCAGCACGGCGGCGGCCTCGCGGTCACCGCAGGCCAGGTCGTTCCAGATGATGACCATGGCGATGCAGCGGGCGAGTCCGACGATGATCAGCCCGGTGCGGTACTCGGGCAGGTCGGGCAGCAACAACCACGCCAGGGCGAACATCAACGCCGGCCCCAAGACCCAGTTCAACACCAACGACGACACCAGCAGTCTGCGGTCGCCGGTGACGGTGTCGAGACGGTCATAGCGCACCTTGGCCAGCACCGGATACATCATGATCAGCAGGCCGAGCGCGATCGGCAGTGAAATCCCGTCGATCTCAATGCTTTCCAGCGCGGTGTTCAGACCGGGCAGCCAGCGGCCCAACAAGAGCCCGATGACCATCGCCGCGCCGATCCACAACGGCAGGAACCGGTCCAAGGTGGAGAGCTTGCCGACGACCGGCGGTGCGGCCGACGTCGCAGTCTCGGTCATGCCGGCACCCCTGCCGTGTTGTGGGCGGTGCCCCCGAGCAGGACGGCCAGGCCGGCCAGCGCTTCGGGCACCACCGCGTAATACACCCACGACGCCCGACGCTGCGAAGTCACCAGGCCGGCATCGCGCAACACCTTGAGGTGATGCGACACCGTCGGCTGCGACACATCCAGTCCGACGGAGATGTCGCAGACACACGCCTCACCGCCGGAATGGCTGGCAACCGCGGAAAACAATTGCAGGCGAACCGGATCGGCCAGTGCCTTGAGCTTTACCGCCATATCCGCCGCCGCGGCGGCAGACAGGGGCTCCCGCAGGAGCGCCCCCGGAGGGCAACATGCCTCGGTCGGCACCGCCGACAATGAATTCGACATACATCAATATTGACAGACATCGATATCGGTTTACAAGTGAACAGTTACCTAACTCCGCGGCGGCCTTGCCCGTGGGTGTCGCTGCCCCACGTTTCGTCAGCGAGGGCTCGGCGAGCGGCCGGCGCTTGACGACGGTTCGGCGCTATCCGGCGTCGGGTGATGCCCGTGCCCGCAGGAAGGCGTTGTATTCGGTTCGGATCCTGTCGTAGGTTTCGTCGGCGAGCGACGCGAGGTAGCTGACAGCCTCACCCGACCACACATGCGACGCGCCGTTGCTGTGCTTCCAGGCCAATGCCGGGTTGTCACGGAGGTTTTCCTTCCACGACAGCGCTTGGTGGTCATATGTGGTCAGCGCTCTGCCGGTGCGTTTGGCGTTCACCTTCGCCAGCAGCTCCTTCTGGTTGTAGGGGTGGGTCTGATTGGGGTCGGTTTTGCGTACCACGACCTGCCCGCTGGCTGTGGGTGAGACGGCGACGACCAGATCAGCGCTGGTCATTTTCTTCACTGACTGCAGATTGATGTCGTAGATGGTGGCCACCCGGGCCAGATCGCCGCCCGCGGCCTCGGCTTCGTTCATCAACCGGCGCAGGTCCTCGATGAACTGCTGCACCTCGGCGATCATCGTGGCGTTGTTGTCTACGCGCATGAACTGCACAACGTCAGCCGGGGCCGTCGCGCCCAGCGGCAGTAGTTGCCAGGTCATGGAATCGGCGAGGTCCTTCTTGAACTTGGCCAGCATGAAATCTCGATAGTTCAAGACGTTTTGCTGCAGGAACGGATAGATGACCGCGCCCAATCCCTGCGCGTTGTAGAGGTGGATGGCCCGATCGCGATACTCGGTGAGCGCCTTGACGTTGGCTGCCACCGCGGGCCCGTCTATCCCTGCCGGCCACAGCGAGTGCCCTCCAACCCGGCCCAACGCGTCGTCGAGCCCGATCGATCGATACTTCTCACCGCGTTGTTTGGGATAGAAGATCGTACGGCCGCTTCGGCGCAGGGTCGCCTTGAGCGCGAGTTCCCAGGCATTGACGACCAGCATCACGGCAAGTTCATCGCGATAGGTCATCTGCGGTTTGTTGTATACCTCGATTGCGGCCAGCATCGCGGCCAGCGAGTTGTCCACCAGTCGCTTGATCGACACGTACGGCGCACCCATCGACGTTCCCTCCAGAGCTCGTGCACTATGTAGTGCCCACCCAGCCCGACAGTGTCGGTCACCACAAGCGCGTCCCGCATGCAGAATCTCGAAATTGCCTGCAACACCGCCTACACCGAGCAAAGGGCGATTCGTCAGGCAGGCGAACGGTGGCCGAGGACTACGGCGCCAACCGGTGATCGGGGCCGGTTGGCGCCCGTGGGTTGGGACGGCGGTGGCGCCGCCACACCGCCGCGGTCGCGCCGGATCGTGTAGCCGATGCCGGCCAGAGCGCGTGCGGGAACCCCAATAGGGGTGATCCACACCAGGATAGCCGCGACTCGTGTGTCGTGGAGAGTATCCGCGGGGCATGGTCGGTGAGGCCTTGGTAATGGCCGCTGGCATCGATCTACATCGGCACGCGGTGTTCGCCCGCGCGCGGCGGGGCCGGCTATGTCGTGTCGTCGTGGTTTCTTCGCGGTCCCGGCTTTGGGTCGGGTGAGCCGATCCGTCGGCGCGTCCGGATGTTGGTGACGGGGCGTTGATTGTGTGCGGTGTCTCGTTCGAGCGCGAGCACATTGATGACGGTGGCGTAGAGCTGAAGTCGTTGCTCAAGCTCGGCACAGTGCGCGATCAGCTTGGCGTGATCAGCCTTGAGTTTGGCGTAGTCGCTGAGGTGGCGGGAGAACGCTGCGGGAGCGCCGTCGGCGTTGCGCACCTTGGCTTGAAAGAGCTCTTTAAGATCAACGTGCTGATGGGTGAGATGCCAGCGTGGGATGTCGGCTTCGACGGCTAGCTGTGACACCGACAGTCTTCCCGTGGATCGCAGTGGCTGGCCGGCGAGCAGGCGATCCATTGCGGCGAGGATCTGGGCGCGGACCGGGTCGTCGTGTGTGGCAGTGGAAGTCATTGGTGTCTTTCCAGGATCTTGTCGAGGCGTTGAAGTTCGCGGTGCTCGCGTTGATGCCTGATAGGTGGCGCGAGTGGGTCATTGACGATCTCGTGAAGCTCATCGCGGTGTTGTTGGATGGCGGCGACGTCACGGTCGGTGTGCGCGATACAGCGGCAGTTTGGTTGGCAGTCATCGATGTCGGGGGTGAGCATCGGATCGTCGACACTGCCGCGCAGCTGGCATGCGGCTTCCTGTGCCTTGAACACGCAGGTCATTCCGTCGCCGTGATAGATCTGCAGCAATGAGTTGCCCAGCAGGTCGCGTGCTTGTCGGGGGGTGGTCAGCACGTGGCCTGCAAACGTGCGCTCGGCGGCGTGGACCCGCTGACGGTATTCGTCGGCAGCGGGCCCGGAGACGTGTTCGCCGTCTTCGAGTGCCTTATGGTCGATGGCCATTTCTTCCAGGCGTGCCAGGAAGTCTTCGTAGGCGTACTCGTCGGGAAAACCCGAGCTGTAGTCACCGGCGTATCCCTGGATCAATCGTGTGTGCACGTGTCCGTATTGGATGGCGCCGGCGACCAGGCCGCGGGGTCGTCGCCGGATGAACCAGGCCAACGTACGCCGGAACCGCGAGAGGTTGATCGGGTGCGGGTCGATGGGTATGCCTGGCCGGCCGTGGTGAGTGCAGTAGTCATTGACCCAGTCGATGAACTCGGCAATGGTCGCGATGGCTCTGGTGCTGCTGCGGGCCTGGCCTATGCGGGCGAAGTTCGTGGCTTCCTTGTAGGGCTGGATTCTGGCCGGAAACAACAGGGGGTGGGTGTGCAGGCGCTCTAAGACCGCCACCGCGTCGGCGACGGGTTTCACCACTACCCACGGATCACGGCGTTGTTGTCCTGTCGGGAGCTTGTTGCCGTCATCGTCGACGACGTTTTTGAACACCAGCCCGGACATCAGCCACATATCGGCTGTGCCGTCGCGATCTATGCATCCGCGCCGAAGATTGAGGACTTCACCTGGCCGGGCGCCCGAAAGGTAGGTGATCACGATCATGGCCGCAGTGCTGAGGTGGTTGGCCAACGTGCGCGCTTCTTCGTAGGCGATGGGGCGGTCCCGCCAGGGACGTCCGTCGAGGGTTGCGGTGATCGGGGTGTCGAGATAGGCGGCGTCGGCAATTGGGAGGTCTGACTGCACAATCAGCGCACCGGCGGGGTAGGTCAATGTTTTCTGATTGATGACCATCTCCAGCTGCCTCTGCAGATGTTGCAGGTCAAGCTGTATCGTGCCAGTCGCATCGACTTTCCCAGGTAGGGCTCCGCCGATTTCCTGCAGACGGGCCAGGTAGGTCTCTACCCGGCGCTCCATCTCGTCGCCGCGGCTTCGCCCGAGACGTCCGCCGTTGCGATCGCGCCGGGCTTGCGGGGAAAGACCTTTGAGGCGTAGGTGTTCGTCGTGCGCACTGACGATGTCGACTGAGAATTCCTCTACGAATCGCAACGCCCAGTGCAGCAGGGCCTGCATGCTGGCTTCCGCGATGCGGGGCGTGCGGTTTTCCCTGCGCGACAGCGACTTCCCCAGAAGCTCGTGCAGGGGATCATCATTCCAGGGCGGCGGGAGGGGAAGTCGCATCGATTCGGGCAGGATTGAGCGGTAGCTCCACAGTCGTCGTACCTCGAGCGCACGGCGATGCTTGATGTCGAGGGTGGTTTCGGAGTCCGCAAGATGGGACAGATAGCGGTCGAGGACATCGTCGTCGACCGCACCGAAAGACTCGATGTTTCGCTGGTTTAACCACACGGTGAAGGCTTTGAAGCTCGGCCAGGCACTCATCACGGTACGTATCGATGCCTTCCCCACCGCCTGTTGGTGGAACGGCGTGGGGACGTCGTGGTTGATCAGCTGCCAGATGTAGTGCTTGGACGCCGTTCGTAGTGGCGCCGGTATCGCAGTAAAGTTGAGCTTGAGCGTATATGCGTGTTCTTCGAAGACGGCCTCGGTCAAACTCCAGTGATCATCGCCAAAACGGCTCAGCGCGGCGATGTCTACCCCTGAGACAAGCTCGCGGTTGATCAGGACCAGCGTGTGATCGTGCGGCCAGTGCACACCGACTGGTAGGGGGCAATCCCATGCAACGGAAGGTTGCGGCGCGGTCATCGAATGTCCATTTCCCGGTTGACGAACCGGTCCACCATCGCGTGTTGCTGCGACGTGGCATCCGCACGCGCCTGTGCGACATCGGCGGCGTCGTGGCGACTGAGTAAGTCAGTCAGCTGAGTGTGGGCGCGCGCGAACCGCTGCGCCCAGGCCAGCGGAGTCATATCGGCTTTTCGTGCTTGCAGCCGGTCGAAGACGAGGACTTGGACCGGCAGATGGTGGGGCAACGCGCGGGCGCACGGGCACTCCAGGCACTTCATGAACGACGCACGGCACGGTTGCCCCGGCGTCCCGAACGGACTGTTGTCGTTATCGATACAGGCGCTCATCACCGTATCGAGTTCGCCCGCGAGCATGCGTTTGAAGATTGCCAGCTCGATGCCGTGTTTGGCGGCAAGCTCGCCGGCATCGGACTGGACAAGCTCCTCGCGACTCAGGGATTCCATGACACTGCGACTTCGGGCTTTGGCGACCTCCTCGGTGAGCGCGGCCGCAACGACCTGGCGGTACTGGCCGAGATTGCCTCGATCACGACTGAGATAGTCCCTGACCAACGTGGCCTCGGTGTGCGCGACGGGTTTCTGGTGCAACGTGACGTAGGTCAGACGGATCCGGTCCAATGTCACCGACAGGTACCCGTGCGCGTTGATCTCGGAGACATCGGGCTGAATCTTGTGGCGAGCCGACCACATGCGGAACGGTTCAGTGCCGCCAAGCGCCCGAATACCGCGACTGTTTGGTCCGTTGGCGTGATAGCCGATCAGGAGCCGGTCAGTATCGGCGAGTTCGCGCGAGCGTGACGTCAGGTCAAGCAACAAGGCATACAGACCGAACGGGGTGTGCAGCTCGTCGCGAGCTGTCGGCGAAGCCAACGTCGAGGGGACGGTGATCCAGTCGGGGATCTCGGCCAACGCCAGGTTCATGTAGGCCCGGGATCCTCGACGCGCCTTGTACGTGTCGAGGATGGCGATGGACTTCTGTCCATCGATGTAGCCATCGGCTCGATGGTGGGCGGTCGTGAGGCTCAGGATGACGCTGCGATTCTGGCCTGCCATGATTCCCAGCAGCAGTGCTGCGGCCACGAGCTCGGTACAGGTTAGGTGCAACCAGCCGACGACCTCGGCAACCGAGCCGAATCCCGAGTCTCGCACCCAGGTCTTGGGCGCGAATTTTCCATTAGGTGTCTGGCGAGAGTAGCGGGGCACGTCAGCGTGCTGGTCAACGAACTCCAGGAGTTCGAAACGACGGTCGGGGTCAGTCAGCTTCCCGGCTCGGTACTGGCGCAACAGCTCGCGGTTCTTGCGGATTCTGGAGGCCGCGGCACGCAAGTCCGACCGTGCTAGTCGAGCGATCTGGGTGAACTCGGCGCGACTGTAACTAGTCTTCCTGCTGGCTGCTGGGGTTTGCGGAGTCAGTTCGCAAGCCTTGGCAAGTGTGGCGGGAGTAAGTTCACTGCTGTTGCGCAGCAACGACTTTAGTTCCGACACTTCGCGATGTGCCGATGTTGTGGTGGCGCGGCGATGCTCATGAAAGTCTTCGATGTGGACATCGGCCAGATCGGCCATGGAAGTCGGTGGGTTCATGAGTCCGCCAAGAAAACCACCGAAGACTTGCGCAGCGCGGAATGCGTACTTGAATCCCTCCATCCTGGTCAGCCTGCTGCCTGGCGCCGTTCGTCGCGCAAAGGCCCTCGCCAATCCTCGCTGGAGCTCCGGGTCAACCGGAATTCGGGAGAAATCGAAGTCGTGAACCGAGTCCCCGCCCTGGTCAAAGCAGCGCACCGTCAAGCCGTCTGGCTGCAATCCATGCGAAGTCTGCCCATCGCTGGGCAACGTTGCCCGCCGGCCGCGAGGGCTCACGAACCAGTCCCGACCGGGTCACTGGCGACGTTAGGATGCTGACGAAACACTTGGGCAAGAAACTCTTTCAACGGAAAGCCGTCGGCATGAGCCAGCAAAATCTCGACGTCGAGGTTCCGGAATGGTTCCAGGTACACGTTTTTCGTCGTCTCCACGCGTGCGTGACCAAGCATCGTTTGAACGAGATGCCAGGTATCTCCGAACTGAGAGCGAAAGTCGTTCGCGCTCTCCTCACCGACAGAACCAAGCCGGGCCATATACACCAACTTGCCGATCGAAAACCATTTGAGAGCAAACGAGTGCCGGTGCATGTGTGGAGTGCAGCTGAAGTTGGACAGACCGAGAGCTTCGATCCGTCGGTTGGCATTTTCGAAAGTGTGGTGCCATCCATGTGGATCTCGTGGCATTCCAGTCTCATTCAGCCACAACACCATGGGCTCAAGACCTTGGGCGGTCGAGTAGAAGAGCCGTCGCCGCAGCTCTGGATCGATGAGATTCCATGGCCGCTGCACATCCTGGCCATTCTCTGACACAAGGACAACGTGGCTCCCACGTCCGGCCGGACGCGCAATCTGGCGTGCGTCGATCGTGTCATAGCGATGCGCGGCTTGCGCCTCTCGAACCGCCCGTGCGCGGGCACCCTCGATGTAGGCGCGCACCGCTCGCAGGACAGCAACTGGCATCCAGTAGGGATGCCCGTATCCACCTTTGGCGCACTTGTCGGCTAACCGGCACGTATAGAAGGATCTGCCTGATGCAAGGCGCGGGAGCTCTGGCAGGACCACCGAGCCCCACTCGGTGAGGCGTAATCCCGTACCGTACAGTCCGTCGACAAAAGCACTGTCTCGCTGCTCATTTCGCCCTCGCCATGACTGGTCACGCCGGCCATCAAGGCCCCTGCCGCGTAGGCCCACGTCGCGCCACCTCACGATTGCCGCAGGATCCAACCATTTGACACCGGCCGTGCGCTTCGCGCGGGGTGGCCCCACATCTGCGAAGACGTCTACTACATCGGGATAACGAGATGCCGCCCACCGATAGAACTTTTTGCACGCGGCGATATCCTTAGAAAACGTCGATGCAGCAACCTTTTCGGGGTTCGCAGGGTCCGTCAGGCGCCAGAACTGAAACTCCTCAACATCATCGACAGATGCCGTGAACCACTCCTGCCCACGCGTCGACAGAAAGTTCAGCCACAAGGCTAGGGAGGTGGCATAGTCTCGATTGCTCGTCTGCGCCATATTCCTCATCCGCGCAGAACCGAGAAAATCGTTCACACGGAGATCAGGAAAGCCATTCGGGCCCAGCAAGAATCGTTGACCGTCTCGGCCGCCAACTGCCTTGATCAGCTCCGGTAGTGTCTCGGACCTGCTCGCCAACACCGCTGGAACGTCACCATCCGGCAGGTCAAATCTGTATCGGTGGATCCGCCAACGCGCAGCACTCATGATCGGCCCTCATTCTCGGTGGGTCTGATCAGTCAACCACAACAGTTCAGCTGGCTATAGAACGCCGCGCGCCGTCGGGATCACGATGCGCACAATCGTCTTCCACTTCGGCACACCCAGCGCGTAGCTCGCCTCACGCAGATCCATCGGGACGATGCGCAGCATCTCCTCGGTGGCGCGCACGATGACCGGAATCATCAGCAGCACCAACGACAGTGACACCGCGAAGCCGGACCGCTCGAAACCGAGGGTCGCCACCCACAGCGCGTAGATGAACAGCGCCGCCACGATCGAGGGCACACCGGTCAGGATGTCGACCATGAACGTGGTGATCTTGCCCAGCCGCGTACCGCCGCCGTACTCGACGAGGTACACCGCCACCATGACGCCGATCGGAATCGAGATCAGCGAGCAGACGATGCCCTGCAGCAGAGTTCCGACGATCGCGTGGTACACACCGCCGCCGGGTGAGAACGCCGTCATACCGGCCTGCGAGTTGGTGAACCACACCGGTGACGTGATCGCCGCGAATCCCTTGGTGATCACCGAGTACAGCACCCACAGCAGCGGCACGAGCGCAATCAGCACCGACACCGAGACAAGCACCGTTGCGAAGTTGTTGGTCAGCTTGCGGCGTACGCTCACGCCCTGGAATGCGGGCGCCTTGACCGGCTGTTCGAGCGTGGATGTCATGATTTCGCGCCCCTTCCGGCGACCGCGGCGCGGGCCAGCGAGTTCACTATGAAGGTGAGGATGAACAGCACCAGGCCCGCGGCAATGTAGGCGCCTGCCTTGTACTGATCGTTGAATTCGCTTGCGGTGGCCGCGATCTTGCTCGCGAAGGTGTAACCACCGTCGAACAGTGACCAACTGAACGCGGTCTGCGTGCCGCGCAGGATGATCAGCAGCGCGATCGTCTCACCGAGCGCACGGCCCAGGCCGAGCATGGCGCCGCTGATGTAGCCCGACATGCCGAACGGAAGGACCGTGGTGCGTACGACTTCCCAGCGCGTGGCGCCCAGCGCCAGCGCCGCCTCGATCTGGCCGCGCGGCGTCTGGATGAAGACCTCACGGGTCACCGCGGTGATGATCGGAAGGATCATCACGGCGAGCACGATGCCTGCGGTGAAGATTGTGCCGCCACCTGCCACCGAGGCATTGCCCGTCTTGAACAAGAACAGCCACGACATGTTCTCGTTGAGCCACACCGCGAACGGCTTGATCACCGGCGCCAAGACGTACAGGCCCCACACGCCATAGACGATCGACGGCACCGCCGCCAGCAGGTCCACCATGTAGGCCAACGGGCCCGACAGGCGCTTTGGTGCGTACTGCGTCAAGAAGATCGCGATGCCCAGCGCCACCGGCATCGCCAGCAGCAGCGCGAACACCGAGACGAACACCGTCACCTGCAGCAGGTCGAGGATGCCGAAGTGCATCGCCGAGGTGTCGGTGGTGATCCAGTTGCCGCCGTAGAGGAAGAAGTTCTCCTCGTTTCGGGCGAGCGCCGGAATCGCACGCCAGAGCAGGAACACCCCGATCGCCGCGATGAGCGCGACGATCAGGATGCCCGAGCCCTCGGCAAGCCCTCGGAAGATCCGGTCCGCCGGGCGGACCTTGGCTCCTTTGGAGGGGTTGGTGGAGATGGGTTCCGGCTCAGGGAACGGTGAAGCGAGCGCTTCGCCCGACCCTGAGTCGGCTGGGTTAGGTGTGGTCACTGTTATCCCGTCGGGGACCCTGTCGGTCATATGGTCCGAAATCCATCCTCACCAGATTCGTTCTGCTACGCCAGCTGACTAGCTGATTGCATCGACGGAGGTCAGCAGACGCTCCTTGAAGGCGTCCGGCAGCGGCACGTAGCCGGCGGCGGACAGGTTGGCCTGGCCCTCGTTGGCCGCGACCGTCAGGAACGACTTCACCGCGGCGGCGGTGTCGGCGTCGTAACCCTTCGAGCACACGATGTTGTAGGTCGCCAGGACCAGCGGGTAGGCGCCGGCTTCCTTGGTGCCGTACAGCGAGTTCAGGTCCAGCGTCAGGTCGTTGCCCTCGGCGGCGAACTTGGCGGCGTCGATGGCCTTGGCAGCCGACTCGTCGGTCAGCTCGACCGCACCGGCGCCGCTGTCGATCTGGGCGAACGGCAGCTGAGCCTGCTCGGCGAAGCCCTTCTCCACGTAGCCGATGGCACCCGGAGTGGCCTGCACGGCCTGCACAACACCGGACGACTTCTGAGCACCCTCACCCGCACCGCCGTTGAACTCGCTGCCATCACCCTTGGTCCACGCCTGCGGGGCGGCGGCGGCCAGATACTTCTGGAAGTTGTCGGTGGTGCCCGAGGAGTCCGACCGGTAGATCGGTTTGATGTCGGCGTCGGGCAGGTTGGTGCCGGCGTTGAGCGCCGCGATGGCCGGATCGTTCCACTTCGTGATCTGGCCCTGGAAGATCTTCGCGAGGAGGTCGCCGTTGAGCACGAGCTTGTCGACGCCCTCGATGTTGTAGGCCATGGCGACCGGGCCGAACACCAGCGGCAGGTTCCACGCCGGGTTGCCACCGCAGCGGTCGGCGGCGGCCTTGACCTGATCACCCTTGAGCGCCGAGTCGGACCCAGCGAAGTCGACCTGCTTCGCGATGAACTGCTCTCGGCCCGCGCCCGAACCGGTCGGGTTGTAGGACAGGTTCTTGCCGGGGCACGCCTGACCCCAGGCCTTGTTGAACTCCGCGATCGCGTTCTGCTGAGCCGTCGAACCCTCGGCGGTGATGGAGTTCTTGCCACCGCATTCCGCGGACGAGGCCGCGGCATCGCCGTTGGTGGGCGATGAGGTGCCGGCGTTGTTGTCGCTGCCGCATGCGGTCAGCGTGAGCGCCGCGATGGCCGTCGCCGAGAGCGCCGTGCCGATACCCCTGCCGATGCTGTAGAGCTTCACTTGTCCCACTTTCAGTTGACGGCTTCAGACTCCCCGGCAACGTATTCGCCCGCGGTGGACGGCTCGCGGACAGAAGATGAACGAGCGGTGAACAGGTTCAGGGATTTCACAGCTAGCCGGGTTAACCGGCGGCGTACGCGGCGTCTACGCCGAACACCTCGAAACCCAATTTTCGGTACGTGTTGACGGCCGCCGAGTTATCTGCCTCGACGTAAAGCATGACCGTCGGCTGTGAACTTGCTGTCAGACGGTCAGCAAGGTGGTGCAGGCCGACCAACGTCAGTGCCGCGCCGAGACCGCGCCCCTGCGCTTCGGGGTCGACACCGACGACGTAGACCTCGCCGACGTCGGCGTCGTGGACCTTCGTCCAGTGGAAGCCCAGAAGCCGGCCGGTCTGCTCGTCGAACGCCTCGAACAGGCCTTCGGGATCGAACCACGGCTCGTTGCGGCGCTCGTCGATCTCACGCTCGGTCCACCCACCCTGCTCGGGGTGCCAGGAGAACGCGGCGTTGTTCACTCGCAGGATTTCAGCATCGTCGTCCGGCCCGGAGTAGGTGGCGATCCGCACGGCGGGAAGCTCGCGCAGCGGCGGCAGGTCGACGAGCGGGCGGCGCATCTGCAGCAGCTCCCGGACGATCACCAAGCCGAGCGACGATGCCAGCGCCCGCGCCGGTTCCAGATTTCCGTGGGCCCAGATCCTGGCGCCCGCTCCCCCTTCGGCCAGCGCGGTGCGCGCCATCGCCGAGCCGATGCCGCGACGCCTGGCCTGCGGGTGCACCACCAACTCGGCCATCGCCGGATCATCCGCACCGGCCGGAGCGAGATTCAGATACCCGACCACGCGATCGTCTTCGGTGGCCAGTAGGTGCCGCGTGCGGTCGTGGGCGAGTTCTCGCAGCACCTGGTCACCGACGGGCGCGACCCCGTCGTGGGCGGCCGCCCCCGCGATGACCTCACGGACCTGCGCTTGATCGGCACCGGTGAGCCCGGTGCGCCAGTCGGTGGCCGTCACTGGGTGGGGAGCCGGCCGGCCAGCGGACCATCGACGCCGTCGAGCGTCGAGTCGTAGGTGGCGTCGTCGAGGTCGCCGTCGTCGCCCTCGTCGTCGACGGAGTCCTCGGGTCCCGCAGCCGCCGGCGTGCGGCCCCGCGACGGGCGGACCGCCTTGTAGCCGACGTTGCGGACGGTGCCGATCAACGACTCGTATTCGGTGCCGAGCTTGGCGCGCAGCCGTCGGACGTGGACGTCGACGGTACGGGTGCCGCCGAAGAAGTCGTAGCCCCACACCTCCTGCAGGAGCTGGGCCCGCGTGAAGACCCGCCCGGCGTGCTGCGCGAGGTATTTCAGGAGCTCGAACTCCTTGTAGGTGAGGTCGAGCGGGCGGCCGCGAAGCCGTGCGGTGTACGTGCCCTCGTCGATGACCAGTTCACCCAACGTGATCTTGCCGACATTCTCCTGGTTGGCGCTGCCGCCGCGGCGGCCGACCAGCAGCCGCAGCCTCGCGTCGATCTCGGCAGGCCCCGTGCTGGGCAGCAGGATCTCGTCCAGACCCCATTCGTGGTTGACGGCGACCAGGCCGCCCTCGTTGATCACCGCGACCACCGGGACGGAGGTGCCGGTGGTGCCGAGCAGGCGGCAAAGGCCGCGGGCGGCCGCCAGGTCCGTGCGCGCGTCGACGATGGCGACGTCCGCACTACCGGCCTCAAGCAGGGACGACACCTCTGTCGGAGCGGTCCGAACGGTGTGGGCCAGCAGCGACAGGGAGGGCAGGACCGACTCGGGATGCGGGTCGACGGTCAATAGCAGTAGATCCAAGGAGTCCTCCGGCGCGCCGGGAATCACGGCGGGAAACCACGGACGCCGGTGTCTAGTGATGTCCCAGATTCATGACTGACATGTAGCCGTTACCGGCCATTAGTCATCTAACGATAACGCCTCACCTGCTGATTAGCCGCGCCGAGCGGCTCATCCGCTGGGCGGTGGGGAACAATGTGCCGGTGCGCAAACTGCTGATCGGTGTTGTCGCAACCGTTGCCGCGCTCGTTGTGGGTGCGGTGGGCACCGATTTCGGCGCGGCCATCTACGCCGAATATCGGCTGGCCCGCAACGTACGCAGCGCCGCAGGCCTGAACTGGGACCCGGCCGTGGCGATCCTCGGCTTCCCCTTCATCACGCAGGCCCGCAACCATCAGTACAAGGAGATCGAGATCCGGGCCGGTGCCGTCGAGCACCCCGTCGTCGGCAAGGCCTCGCTCGAAGCCACCCTGCACGACATCGACATCACCGAGGCGTCGTGGCTGATCCGGCCGGATGCGCCGATGCACGTCAGCAAGGCCGAGAGCCGCATCATCATCGACTCCACCCACGTCGGTCGATTCATGGGAATCGACGACCTCCTGGTCGAGGCGCCCGCCCGCGAGACCAACGACGCGACAGGTGGCACCACCGAGTCGGGAATCTCGAGTAACAAGGGATTGGTGTTCACCGGCACCCCGAAGGCATCCGGCCTCGACGAGCGCGTCAGCGTCGCCGTGGACCTGTCGATCACCGGGCCGGACCAGACCACGCTCGTCCTGACCGCCACCGGCATCCTCACCGGGCCGGGCACCGCCGACGAGCCGGTGCCCGCCGACAAGACGGCCGCCGTGCTGGCCGAGTTCAGCAGCACGATCACGGGCCAGAAGCTGCCCTTCGGGATCGCGCCGACCAGTGCGGGTGCCCGCGGCTCCGACGTCATCATCGAGGGCATCGCCGAGGGTGTGACGATCGACCTCGAAGGGTTCAGACAGAGATGAGTTCGACGATGGTGGCGGTGATCGCGATCCTCATCGCGGTGCTGGGTCTGGGGTATGTGGTCGGCCGGTTGATGACCCTGCGCGCGGGCATGCTCAAGGCGGCCGCCGAGCCCATCGAGGTCGACACCACCGACCTCGGCCTGTCCACCACCGGACCGACCGTCGTGCACTTCAGCGCCGTCTGGTGCGGGCCATGCGCGGGGGTCCGGCGCGTGGTGAACCAGGTGTGTGCCGAACTGCCCGCGGTCGCGCACGTCGAGATCGACATGGACGCCAATCCGGCGGCGGCGCGGCGCCTTTCGGTCCTTTCGTTGCCGACGACGTTCATCTTCGACGCCGAAGGACGCCAGCGGTACCGCACCAGCGGGGTCCCCAGTGCCGCTGACCTGCGCTCGGCGCTGGAACCGCTGTTGGCTTGAGGCCCCGGTCATTGGGTAAGCTGTGGCACGTGTCAGCCCGCCTTGAGCTTGTGCTCACCAAGCGTCGCGCAGTCGATCTGTGCCGCGTTGCGGGTTGTTGCTGTTGTTGTTGCTGTTGAGCGCAGCCGCGCGTTCTGACGCGTCCGCTCGAGCCATGTGCTTCGAGGCTGCACACCACCAGACCTTCATCAACAACAGGAGTTTGTTCACATGTCATCGACATTCACCAGGTCGCCGGGTCCGACCCGGCCGGACCAGGTGGACGTGCGCGGCCCCCGCTTCACGGCCTGGGTCACCACCGGGGTGCTCGCCGGCATCCTGCTCGTGGCCGGGGTCGACGGCCCGGCCGCAGCGGTCCTGCTAGCCGCACAGGCCGTGGTGTTCGCCGTCGGCGCGGTCGCCGGTCCGCGCCTGCATCCCTACGGCAAGTTGTTCGCCACGTTCGTGGCGCCGCGGCTCGGCCCGGTCACGGAGCGCGAGCCCGTTCCGCCGCTGAAGTTCGCCCAGTTCGTCGGCTTCGTATTCGCCACCGTCGGTGCGGTCGGCTTCGCGTTCGGCATCACCGCACTGGGTCTGGTCGCCACGGCGTTCGCCTTGGCTGCCGCCTTTCTCAACGCGGCCTTCGGCATCTGCCTGGGTTGCCGGCTCTACCCGATCGTGGTGCGGTTACGCCGCACCCCAAGCCCCATCTGAAAACCGCCTTACCCGCTCAAAAAGCAAGCAACCGAAAGGATTTCGTACATGGCACGCTCCGACGTCCTGGTCACCACGGACTGGGCCGAGAGCAATCTCAAAGCGCCGAAGACCGTATTCGTGGAGGTCGACGAGGACACTTCCGCCTACGACACCGGCCACATCGAAGGTGCGGTGAAGCTGGACTGGAAGACCGATCTGCAGGATCCGGTCCGCCGCGACTTCGTCGACGCCCAGCAGTTTTCCAAGCTGCTCTCCGAGCGCGGCATCGCCAACGACGACACCGTGATCCTCTACGGCGGCAACAACAACTGGTTCGCGGCCTACGCCTACTGGTACTTCAAGCTGTACGGCCACAACGACGTCAAGCTGCTCGACGGTGGCCGCAAGAAGTGGGAACTCGACGCCCGCCCGCTGTCGACCGACAAGGTCGAGCGTCCGCAGACCAGCTACACCGCCAAGGACCCCGACAACAGCATCCGGGCGTTCCGCGACGAGGTGATCGCCGCGATCGGCGCCAAGAACCTGGTGGACGTGCGCTCGCCCGACGAGTTCTCCGGCAAGATCCTGGCGCCCGCGCACCTGCCGCAAGAGCAGAGCCAGCGTCCCGGGCATATCCCCGGCGCCATCAACGTTCCCTGGAGCAAGGCGGCCAACGAGGACGGCACCTTCAAGTCGGACGAGGATCTGGCCAAGATCTACGCCGACGCCGGCCTGGACGGCGAGAAGGAAACCATCGCCTACTGCCGGATCGGTGAGCGTTCCTCGCACACCTGGTTCGTGCTGCAGGAGCTGCTGGGACACAAGAACGTCAAGAACTACGACGGCAGTTGGACGGAATACGGCTCCCTCGTTGGGGCCCCGATCGAGTTGGGAAGTTGATATGTGCTCTGCACCCAAGCAAGGGCTGACGTTGCCGGCCGGCGTCGACCTGGAGAAGGAAACCGTGATCACCGGTCGTGTGGTCGACGGTTCGGGCCAGGCGGTCGGCGGCGCGTTCGTGCGTCTGCTGGACTCCAGCGACGAGTTCACCGCCGAGGTGGTGGCGTCGGCGACCGGTGACTTCCGGTTCTTCGCCGCGCCGGGCACCTGGACTCTTCGTGCGCTCTCGCCCGCCGGAAACGGTGACGCGAGCGTCGCGCCGACCGGCGCGGGGATCCACGAGGTCGACGTCAAGGTCGCCTAGCGACGATCAAGGCGAGGCACGAGCCGATGAGGAGCTCGGCCATGGATCGCGCCTAAGTCGACCTTCAGACAAAGCCCGCGGCGTTTTCGCTGTGAAAACGCTGCGGGCTTTGCTGTAGCGGCGAATGATGGACGCATCTCCCGCGCCAACCGGGCGCAGGGAATCTCTTCCATCAGGACCGGCAATGAAGATATCCATCGTCGGATTCGCCGCCACGACATTTGCGGTCGTTGCATTGGCAACGGCTGCTCCTGCGACGGCAGACTCCGACGAGCAATTCCTCGCCACGCTCGAAGCCGGGGGCTTCTCCTGGGCCGACGACGCGGCAGCGCAAACACTCATCGACGTCGCGCGCGGCATATGCGCGGATCTCGGAAACGGCGTTTCGGCGGCCGACGTGATCACCGAGGGAGTCAATGCCACCGGCTGGACTCCCACTCAGACCGGGTTCTTTCTCGGCGCCGCGGCCGCCGAGTATTGCCCGCAGCACTTGGAACGGGCCATAGCGGAAGCGGAGACGCTGGGCGGTTAGAATACGTGCCGTGGTGCTGTTCTTCGAGATCCTGCTTGTCGCGGCCGTCGTGGTCATCACGTGGTTCGCGTTGTACGCGGTGTACCGCCTCGTCACCGACGAGTCGTGACGTCCCCCGAGGACGGTCCTGAACTTGGCTCCGGCGATCGAGCCGTAGCCGCGGCTGCCGAACGCGCGAAAGCCACGGGCGCCCGCAACATCCCGGTGTTCGGCGATCTTCCCTTGCCCGCCGATACGGCGAATCTGCGCGACGGCGTCGGTCTCAACGACGCACTGCTGGCGCTGCTGCCCCTGGTCGGCGTGTGGCGCGGCGAGGGCGAGGGCCGTGACGCACATGGCGATTACCGATTCGGTCAGCAGATCGTGGTGTCCCACGACGGCGGGGACTACCTGAACTGGGAAGCCCGGTCCTGGCGGTTGAACGAATCCGGCGATTACGACTCCCCCGGCCTGCGCGAGACCGGCTTCTGGCGGTTCGTGAGCGATCCCGCCGACCCGTCTGAGACTCAGGCGATCGAGCTGTTGCTCGCCCATTCGGCCGGCTACGTCGAGCTGTTCTACGGCAGGCCGCTCAACCAGTCCTCGTGGGAACTGGTGACCGATGCGCTGGCCCGCAGCAAGTCCGGTGTCCTCGTCGGCGGCGCGAAACGGCTGTACGGCATCGTCGAAGGCGGGGACCTCGGCTACGTGGAGGAACGCGTCGACGCCGACGGCGGCCTCGTGCCACATCTGTCGGCCCGGCTGTCGAGGTTCGTCGGCTGATGCGGCGTATGTGGATGGCGGCTGCCACGCTGGCCGCCGCGGCCGCGCTGGCTTCGTGTTCGTCGGGTGAGCCCGAACCGGCACCGACCTCTGATGCTCCCGCCGAGCACGGCTCCTATGCACATTGTCTGAGTGAGCACGGCGTGCCCGCTCCTCCCGGCCCCGCCGCGGGCGCCCCGCCGGGCGTCGACCCGGGCGTCTGGCAGCAGGCCATGCAGGCGTGCTCGACGTTGGCACCGGGCCCCAGCTAGCCACGCAGGCTCACGGAATGCCTGCCGCACCACAAGGTTTCGGCAATCCACGGTCAGCCGACCCCAGATATGGGGCGGCCCCCGAGCCGTAGTTCCTGGGTGGACAGACCGAGGGGCTCGGGGGCCGGGTGGCTGCGGGGAATTCGCCAGCGCGCGCAGGCAATTCGCCCGGCGCTGCTAGCGGGCAGCCACCTCACATGTCCATAAATCAATCAATTTGTCGGACCACCTCCTTCCCTGTGTAGAGACGAAGCTACCACCGACCCGGAAAGTGCTGCCAGCGATTTTTTCCACGCTCAGCGATCGCTGAGAATCGCGGCGTCGACGAGCCCCGCGACGTCGGCCGCCGCCGTGGCGGCAGGCAACCGCGTGCCGTCGAGAGTGTGCACGCGGGCCGCGAGGGTGATGCTCGACACCAGCCAAATACCTTGTGCGGTAAGCAGATCGCCGGGGCGCAGGGCACGGTAGTCGCAATCCAGCCCCTTGCTGCGGGCCACCTCGAACAGCGCCTGCTGGGTGGTTCCACGCAGAATCGGGTACCAGGGCGGCGGCGTCAGCAGCACCGGTTCGCCGCCCTCCTCGGTCGCGATCACGACCGTCGAGCGCGGCCCTTCGAGCAGATAGCCGTCGGAGCTGACGAAGATTACATCGCCCGCGCCGTTGCGTTCGGCGTGCCGCAGCGCGGCCATGTTCACCGCATAGGACAGCGTCTTCGCGCCTGCCGCCAGCCACGGCATCTCGCTCGCACCAATCGGCAGCCCGCGGTCCAGGGTGATGGCGGCGAGCCCGTCGCGCCGGGCACCGGCCACGCGGTCGGCGAGCGCGCCGATCGTCGCGAACGCCGTGGGCGGT
The DNA here is from genome assembly GCF_002101965.1 of Mycolicibacterium wolinskyi. GTDB lineage: Bacteria > Actinomycetota > Actinomycetes > Mycobacteriales > Mycobacteriaceae > Mycobacterium > Mycobacterium wolinskyi. The sequence continues at coordinate 154,317 of NZ_LQQA01000005.1, read as the reverse complement.
CCCCCGCTTTCGCGGCCCCGGCTGTACACGAGCCGCAGCACGCCTTCGCCGTCGTGGTCGGCCGCCCAGCGCCGCGTGCCGAGCGCGACGGCAGCACGCCAGGCTTCCAGGTCGGGCTCCGGCAGGTCGATCATCTTGGCCGACTGGGCGAGCCTGGCCAGGTGGGCCTCCAGCAGGCATGGCCTGCCGTCGCGAACCAGCAGCGTCTCGAACACCCCGTCGCCCCGCACGGCGGCCAGATCGTCGGCGTGCAGCAGCGGCAGGTTGGGATCGTGCAGTTGCCCGTCAAGGGTGACCAGCACTGCTGGTTGGCTCGCCATGGGCCCAAAGCGTAGCGCCGTAAAGTTGGAGGTATGTCAGCAGTTCCCGCGCCGGAGACGGGCCCGGACGCCGGTGCCGTGTGGCACTACGGCGATCCGCTGGGTGAGCAGCGCGCCGCCGCCGATGATGCCGTTCTCGTCGACCGATCGAACCGCGCAGTACTCACCTTGACGGGCAAGGACCGTCAGACCTGGCTGCACAGCATCTCCACGCAACACGTCAGCGCACTGCCCGACGGCGCGGTCACCGAGAACTTGAGCCTCGATCTGCAGGGCCGCGTCGAGGATCACTGGTTGCAGACCGAGCTCCGCGGCACGACGTATCTGGACACCGAACCGTGGCGGGGCGAGCCGCTGCTGGCATACCTGCGCAAGATGGTGTTCTGGGCGGACGTGCAGGTCGAGCCGGCCGATCTCGGGGTTCTGTCACTGCTCGGGCCGGGAGTCGCCAAAGATCCGGTGCTGAAGGCACTCGGCCTGGCCACACTGCCGGACGAGTTGACGGCTGCGGCACTGCCCGGCGGCGGGTTCGTCCGGCGGCTCGCGGGCGCGAGCACCGAGTTGGACCTGATCGTTCCGCGGGATCAGATCGAGGCGTGGCAGGCCCGGCTGGCCGAGGCCGGAGTCAGATCGGCAGGCGTCTGGGCGTACGAGGCGCACCGGGTCGCGGCGCGCCGGCCGCGGCTCGGAATGGACACCGACGAGCGCACCATCCCGCACGAGGTCGGCTGGATCGGCACGGCCGTCCACCTGGACAAAGGCTGCTACCGCGGCCAGGAGACCGTCGCCCGCGTGCACAACCTGGGCAAGCCACCCCGGATGCTGGTGCTGCTGCAATTGGACGGCGCGTCGGAACGGCCCGCGACCGGCGATCCGGTGCTCGCCGGCGGCCGCACGGTCGGACGGCTCGGCACAGTCGTCGATCACGTCGACGACGGCCCGATCGCCCTCGCACTGCTCAAGCGCGGCCTGCCCGCCGACACCGCACTGGTCACCGGCGGTGCCGTCGAGGTTTCGGCGGCCATCGATCCCGATTCCATGCCCCCGCCGGACACCGCGGGTGCCGGCCGGGTCGCCGTGGAGCGCCTGCGTGGCCGATAGGCCGCAGTTGACCGCGCCGCGACTCGCGGGCGCGTAAACTCACCCGGTCACCAGGCACGTGACGACGGTCACTGCGGAAGTCGACAGCCGATGCCCGCCGACCACGGCAATCCTGGTAATAGTCATGCCGCCGCGCAACGGGGCGCGGTGACAGGGCACATAGCCGATCGCCGCCGCCTACCTTGGGGCAGGGCCTGCCAGCACTTCGCGGGCGGGCACGGTAAAGTGTTGGCAGGACAATAAAGACACACAGATCGGAGCCGCCTAGTAATTGGGCCGCTCCGTTATTGCGCGAGGGGGTCCCCCCATGGGCCGCGGCCGGGCTAAGGCAAAGCAGACCAAGGTTGCACGTGAGCTCAAATACAGCTCACCGCAGACCGATTTCTCTCAGCTCCAGCGTGAGCTGTCGGGAGCTCCCGACGCCGATGATGTCAACGGCGCCGACGACGACTGGGCCAGCGAGGACGACTGGCGGCGCTGAGCCGACCAGTCTCCCCGCACCCCATTTCTCCTAGAACCGCGGGTGCTGGCCGACCAGCTGGGCGCGCACACTGTCCTTGCCGCCCTTCTTGACCGTGCCCAGCGTCCAGCAGTTCAGGTGCCGAGCGGTCAAGATGGCCAGCGCGCGGTCCGTGTCCTCGGGCGCGACGACGGCCACCATGCCGACACCCATGTTGAACGTCTTCTCCATCTCCGCGCGTTCGATACGTCCGCGCTGAGCGATCATCTGGAAGACGGGCGCCGGGGTCCACGTGCCGCGATCGAGTTCTGCGGTGAGCCCGTGCGGGATGACGCGTTCGAGGTTGCCCGCAAGGCCACCGCCGGTGACGTGGCAGAACGTCCGGACCTGGGTCTCGGCGGCCAGCGCCAGGCAGTCCTTGGCGTAGATCAGCGTGGGCTCCAGCAGCTCTTCGCCGAGCGTGCGGCCGAACTCCTCGACATGTCCGGCGAGGTTCATCCGGTCGATCTCCAGCAGCACCTTGCGGGCCAGCGAATAGCCGTTGGAGTGCAGCCCGGACGACGCCATGGCGATGATCACGTCGCCCGGTTTGACGCGGTCCGGCCCGAGCACGTCGTCGGCTTCGACGACGCCGACACCGGTCGCGGAGATGTCGTAGTGGTCGGGCTCCATGAGCCCCGGGTGCTCGGCGGTCTCGCCGCCCAGCAACGCACAGCCGGCCCGAACACAGCCTTCGGCGATGCCGGAGACGATCGCGCTCACACGTTCCGGGACGGTACGCCCGACGGCGATGTAGTCCTGCAGGAACAGCGGCTCGGCACCGCACACCACGAGGTCATCGACCACCATCGCGACCAGGTCCAGCCCGACGGTGTCGTGCTTGTCCATGGCCTGGGCCACCGCCAGCTTGGTACCCACGCCGTCGGTCGACGAAGCCAGGACGGGCTCACGGTAGCCACCGCGTAAGGCGAAGAGTCCGGCAAACCCGCCAAGGCCGCCGCGCACCTCGGGACGGGTCGCTTTCGCGGCGAGTGGTTTGAAGAGTTCGACGGCGCGGTCGCCTGCTTCGATGTCTACCCCGGCCGATGCATAAGAAATGCCGTGTTGTTCGGCGCGCTCGTTCATCGCCTGCAAGGCTACCTCTCCCCTTCCCGGCCGACGTCGCTCACCGTCGGGTTGCGGAGCCGGTTTGCCCGGCCACCGAAACGGTCATCCGTGCCTGGTGCCCGCTGAAACTCTCCGTTGTCTGGTCACCGGCGCCACCGGCTATATCGGGGGTCGGCTCGTACCCGAATTGCTCGAAGCCGGTCATGCCGTCCGGGCGATGGCCCGCACCCCCGCCAAGCTCGACGATGCGACGTGGCGCGACCGCGTCGAGGTGGTCCGCGGGGATCTCACCGAACCGGAGTCGCTGACCTCCGCGTTCGACGGGATGGACGTCGTGTACTACCTCGTGCACTCGATGGGCACGTCCAAGGACTTCGTCGCCGACGAGAAGCGGTCGGCGCGCAACGTGGTCGAGGCTGCCCGCACCGCCGGTGTCGGGCGCCTGGTGTATCTCGGTGGGCTGCACCCGCACGGCGCCGAGCTCTCCCGCCACCTCGAGTCACGCGTCGAGGTCGGCCGCGTCCTGCTGGCATCCGGTATCGAGACCGTCGTGCTGCAGGCGGGCATCGTCGTCGGTTCGGGTTCGGCGTCGTTCGAGATGATCCGCCACCTCACCGATCGACTGCCCGCGATGACGGCGCCCAAGTGGGTGCACAACAGGATCCAGCCGATCGCCGTGGACGATGTGCTGCACTACCTCACCGCGGCGGCCTGTGCATCGGTACCGGGCTCGCGGACCTGGGACGTCGGCGGACCCGACGTGATGGAGTACGGCGAGGCGATGCAGGTGTACGCCGACATCGCCGGTCTGCGCAGGCGGTTGATCGTGGTGCTGCCGTTTCTCACCCCGGCGATCGCGAGCTGGTGGGTCGGGTTGGTGACGCCGATACCGTCCGGGCTCGCGCGGCCGCTCGTCGAATCGCTGGAATGTGACGCGGTCATGGGTGAACACGACATCGACGACGTAATCGCGCCGCCGTCCGGCGGGCCGACCGGCTACCGCGATGCGGTGATGCAGTCACTGCGGGGCGACGGCACCGCGGCAGATTCCGGCCGGCGACGCCTGTTGCGGTTCAGTTCGACTGCACCGCAATGAGTTTCGCTACGGGCGACGCAATGCCGACGCGTTGTCGTTGTCGGCCTGAACCGGGATGCCGCTGCGCGCGGCACTGGCCAGCATGTGCTCGATGACGTTCTTGCCCAGCGCGTTCTCGCCCGGCAGTTCGATCGGGTAGTTGCCGTCGAAGCACGCCGAGCACAGCCGCGTGGCCGGCTGCTCGGTGGCCGCGATCATGCCCTGCTGCGAGATGTAGCCGAGGGTGTCGGCGCCGATGGCGTGCCGCACGGCCTCCAGCATCTCGCCCTCGTGCTCCTGGGGCGCGGCGTTGGCGATCAGCTCGGCCGGGGTGGCGAAGTCGATGCCGTAGAAGCACGGCCATTTCACGGGCGGTGACGCGATCCGGACGTGCACCTCGACGGCGCCCGCCTCGCGCAACATCCGGATCAGCGCACGCTGGGTGTTGCCGCGCACGATCGAATCGTCCACCACGATGAGCCGCTTGCCGCGGATCACCTCTCTGAGCGGGTTGAGCTTGAGCCGGATGCCGAGCTGGCGAATGGTCTGCGACGGCTGAATGAAGGTGCGCCCCACGTAGGCGTTCTTCATCAGGCCCTGCCCGAACGGGATGCCGGACTCCTGCGCATATCCGACCGCGGCCGGGGTGCCCGATTCCGGAACCCCGATCACCAGGTCGGCGTCGATCGGGTGTTCGCGCGCCAGGCGCCTGCCGATGTCGACGCGGGTGGCGTGCACCGAGCGGCCGACAAGGGTGCTGTCGGGCCGGGCCAGGTAGACGTACTCGAAGACACAGCCCTTGGGCTCGGGGTTGGCGAAGCGCGTGGAGCGGACGCCGTCGGCGTCGATCGCGAGCAGCTCGCCGGGCTCGATGTCGCGGACGAACGACGCGCCGACGATGTCGAGCGCCGCGGTCTCGGATGCGACCACCCAGCCGCGGTCCAGGCGGCCGAGCGACAGCGGCCGCACGCCGTGCGGGTCACGAGCCGCGTACAGCGTGTTCTCGTCCATGAAGGTCAGGCAGAACGCGCCGCGCACCGTCGGCAGCAGTTCGAGGGCAGCCTGCTCGAGGGTGGCGTCGGCAGCGCCGTGGGCCAGCAGCGCGCCCAGGATGTCGGAGTCGGTGGTCGCGGCAGGCGCGCCCTTCATGTCGATCAGCCCGGCGTCGCGGGCCCGTGCGGCCAGCTCGGCGGTGTTCACGAGGTTGCCGTTGTGGCCGAGCGCGACGCCCGTGCCCGCGGCGGTGTTGCGGAACACCGGCTGCGCGTTTTCCCAGGTCGTAGAGCCGGTCGTGGAGTAGCGGCAGTGCCCGACGGCGACGTGGCCGGGCATGGCGGCCAAGGTCTGCTCGTCGAACACCTGGCTGACCAGGCCGAGATCTTTGAACACCAGCACCTGCGAACCGTCGGCGACCGCGATGCCCGCGGCTTCCTGCCCGCGGTGTTGCAGTGCGTACAGGCCGTAGTAGGTGAGCTTGGCGACTTCCTCACCCGGCGCCCAGACCCCGAATACGCCGCATTCTTCACGTGGTTCGTTTTCGTCGAGCTGGTGACCAGTCACGATAGGGCTGCTCCCGGGGCGGCGGTTGGTGACATAACCGAGTCTACGGTCAAGGTACGGCTACGACGGAATCGAACGCCCCGTCGCTGCCGAACTTTTGCAACAACCGACAGCGTCATCTCATTTCCGGCGGTAGGGCTGGCCGTACCACGATCCGGCGGGATAACCCCATCGACTCAACACATTCGGCGCGGCAACGATGACGTGGTGACGCGCCAACTCTCGGAGAAACCGACCACCGAACCCCTCGAATCCACCCCGACCGCACCGTGGGGCAGCGTGACCAAGATCGCATTCCGGTTCTGCTTCGTCTACTTCGGGCTGTTCTGTCTACTGTTCGCACAGATCTTGTTCGTGTTCACCGGGATCATCGGCCAGTGGCTGCCCGAGCAGGCGGTGATGGGGCAGATGCTGCTGGCCGACCCGGTGCTCGGCTGGGTGGGCCGCACGGTCTTCGGCGTCGACGCCGAGCTCCGGCGCGATTCGGGCAGCGGCGATCAGGCCGCGATCTGGATTTTCGTGTTCTGTCTGCTGGTGGTCGCGGTGGTCGCGACCGCGGTCTGGTCGGTGGCCGACCGGCGGCGGGCCGAGTACTCGCGGCTGTGGGCGTGGTTCTTGACGGGTCTGCGCCTTTGCGTGGCCGGGCAGATGCTGTTCTACGGGTTTGCGAAACTGATCCCCACCCAGATGCCCGCCCCGCCGCTGGCCGCACTGCTGCGCCCGTACGGCGACTTCAGTCCGGCCTCGGTGCTGTGGTTGCAGGTCGGCACGTCCTACCCGTACGAGATCATGCTCGGCGCGGTCGAGGTGCTCGCCGGCGTGCTGTTGTTCCTGCCGCGCACCGCGACGCTCGGCGCGCTTCTCGGCCTGGCGAGCATGGTGCAGGTGTTCCTGCTGAACATGACGTTCGACGTGCCGGTCAAGATATTGTCCGGGCATCTGCTGTTGATGAGCCTCGTACTACTCACACCACAGGTCAGGCGCCTGGCGAATATCCTTGTGCTGCAACGTCCGTCGGATCCGGCGAGCCAGCCCGAGCTGTTCACCGACGCGCGTGCGAACACGAGGTCGGCCCGCGTACAGGCGCTGCTGGGCGTCTGGGCACTGATCGGCTGCGCCTGGATCAGCTGGCAGGCGTGGGGTGAGTATGGCGGCGGCCGGGTGAAACCCGAGTTGTACGGCATCTGGGCGGTACGCGAGTTCCAGGTCGACGGGACGGCGCTGCCGCCACTGACCACCGATGAAACGCGATGGCAGCGGTTGGTTTTCGACGAGCCAGGGGTGGTCAGCTATCAACGGATGAACGGCGAGCTCGTACCGGCGCAGGCCGAGATGACCGATGGCAGAATCGCCCTGTCGGCCCCCGACGGATCCGCGCTGGCCGATTTCACGGTGTCCCGACCGGATCCCCAGCGGCTGGAACTGGCGGGCCAACTCGACGGTCGTGCGGTGCGGATTGCGCTGGAGCAGGTCGACCTCAACCAGTTCACCCTCCGCAACAGGGGCTTTCACTGGGTGCAGGATTATCCGTACTTCCGCTGAGTCAGCGCTCCAGCGGCACCAGCGGCAGCCACTTGGCGATCTCGGCCGCCCGCGAGCCCGACATCTGCACCGCGCCACCCGCGCCCGCGACATCGAGCAGGCCCGTGGCCAGCAGCAACCAGGTACGCGGGTCGGTTTCGACGACGTTGGGCGGGTTGCCACGGGTGTGCCGGGGGCCCGAGATGCATTGCACGGCAACGAACGGTGGCACGCGGACTTCGACGCTGGCACCGGGCGCGAGCGCCGCGAGGGTGCGGGCCGTCAACCGCACCGCTTCGGCGAGGTCGGTGCGGCTGGGCTCGGGGCTGTCGGCGTCGCGCAACCAGCCGGCCACGGCCGTGACCGCCGCACGCGTCTTCGCCGGATCGGCACTACGACGGGCTGCCATACCTTAGTGTCTCAAAGTGTTTGTCGATCGCCACAATCCGCCGTACAAGGCGGCCGGTGCGGTGTTCCTGGTGGTCGTGACACTCGTTCTGGCGTTCATCGCGCTGCTGTTCCGCGGCACGCTCGAGCCGAAGGTCCAGCTGACCCTGCTGACCGCGCGGGCCGGGCTCGTGCTCGATCCCGGCTCCAAGGTGACGTACAACGGGGTACCGATCGGCCGGGTGGCGTCCGTCGGCACCGTGTCCGACGACAACCTCAAGGCCAGGGTGCTTCTCGACGTCGAGCCGCGCTATCTGAGCCTGCTGCCGGCCAACGTGGAAACCTCGATCCAGGCCACCACGGTGTTCGGCAACAAATACGTGTCCTTCCGGTCGCCGGAAAGGCCGAGTGCACAACGACTTTCGCCGACCACCCCGATCGACGTGTCGACGGTGACGACCGAGTTCAACTCGCTGTTCGAGACCATCACCAAGATCACCGAGCAGGTCGACCCGGTCAAACTCAACCAGACGCTGTCGGCCACCGCGCAGGCGCTGACCGGCCTCGGTGACAAGTTCGGCGCATCGCTCGTCGACGGAAACGCGATTCTCGACGACCTCAACGCACGGATGGCCCCGCTGCGCCGCGATGTCAGCGGGCTTGCCGATCTGGGCGAGATCTATGCCGCGGCCGCGCCCGACCTATTCGCCGGGCTCGACGACGCGGCACGCAGCGCCGCCACGGTGTACGACCAGCGCAGCGACGTCGACGCCGCGCTGATCGCCGCGATCGGGTTCGCCGGCACCGGTTCCGACATCTTCGAACGCGGCGGCCCCTACCTGCAGCGGGGCGCCGAGGACCTGATACCGACGTCGAAGCTGCTCGACGACTACCGCGGCATGATCTTCTGCACCATCCGCAACTATCACGACGCCGCCCCGGGCCTGAAGGCCGCGCTCGGCGGCGACAACGGCTACTCCCTGGAGTCGTACGGAACGCCCATGGGCGCCGGCAACCCGTACGTCTATCCGGACAACCTGCCCCGGGTCAACGCCAAGGGTGGCCCGGAAGGGCGGCCGGGCTGCTGGCAACCGATCACCCGCGATCTGTGGCCCGCGCCGTACCTGGTCATGGACACGGGCCTGTCGATCGCGCCCTACAACCATGTCGAGTTCGGTTCGCCTCTGTTCGTCGACTACGTGTGGGGCCGCCAGATCGGCGAACCGACCATCAATCCGTGACGTTGACATCAACGTTCGTTGAGGTTCTACGTTGGCGGTATGACATTCAAACCGCATGAGATCGCGTTCCTGAACGAGGCCGATCTGGGCCGGCTGGCCACCGTCCAGCCCGACGGCACGCTGCAGAACAGCCCGGTCGGGTTCAGCTACAACGAGCAGCTGGGCACCATCGACGTCGCCGGCTACCGCATGTCGCACAGCCAGAAGTACCGCAACATCGCCCACAACAACCGAGTGGCCTTCGTCGTCGACGACATCACCTCGCGTGACCCGTGGCGGGTCCGCTGCCTGGAGATCCGGGGTACGGCCGAGCAGGCCCAGGTGCCGGTAACCACCGGCAAAGGCGGCGACGAGCTGGATTCCGCCATCATCCGGATCACACCGCAACGCATCATCAGCTTCGGCATCGACGACCAGGAATCCGAACCGCACCAGCTCGTACCTGACATCAGATCGGTCTGATCGGCTCTACCATCACAACCGTGGGGGGAAATCAGCGGTCGGCCGGCGGTATCGCGCTGGTGGCGGCCCTTGCACTGTCCGGCTGCGCATGGTTCGGCGGTGACGGTGAGCGGGACCGTTTCGTCCAACCAGGTTCGCCGAAGGTGTCGCCGTCGGGGCACTACACCGCGGCGGTCGACACCAGGGCCGCCCGGAGCGGCGTCGGTACCTGGGTCGCGGTGATCATCGATGAGTCGGGGGCTGAGGTGTTCCGCGACGACTACGCCTACAGCACGCGGCACGGAGCCGGCATCACCTGGCTGTCGACCGACGACCAATTGTGGTTGCTGTCAGGCGATGTCGGTGTGGCACACGTCGACCGCGGTAGCGATGGCCGGTGGAGCAAGACGGCCGTCACCCCCGAAACACGCGGCAGCGTGCCCGCCGAGATCCGGGAATTGATCGATGCCTAAGCGCGCGGTGTCCGGCCCCGAACAATCAGGATACGTTCCCGCCCCGCTACAACCGTGGCGCGCGACGGGCCTGTCGCTCGCCGTGATCGCGAGCGCGGCCTTCAACGGGATCGGCACGCTGTGCGCAGCGATCGTCGCGGCGGTCGTGATCTGGGCGCTGGTGCGGCTGCACCGCCAGGCACCGCGTTCGGCGTCGACCGGTGACCTGGTCGCGTCGACACTGGGCGCGATGGCCGGGAGGTTCACGAGCCTCATCCAATTGGTCGCCTACGCCGTGCTGGGGGTCGGGGCCGCCGCCGCCCTCGGATTGCAGCCGTTGACCGGTGTGGCCGATCCCGCAACCGCATTGGCGAGCTGGTGGTGGCCGGCCTGGTCGGTCACCGCGGTCATCGCCGCGGCCGCGATCGTGACGCAGGTGCCGACGAGGGCAGTGGGTGCGGTGGCCGCGGTGCTGGCCGGGGCGGGTTTGCTCGTGTATTTCTATCTCGCACTGGCGGTCATGGCGAAGGTGGCGTCGGGTACCTCGCCGAACGTGTACGGGCCGGCCGGCTTCCCGACGCCGTTGCTGATGGTGGGCGCGGTGATCCCGCTGGCACTCGGGCTCGCCGGATTCGAAGCCGCGACGGCGGCCAGCGGCCGGCTGTCGTCGGTCGGCCGTCCGCTCGGCGCGGCGGTGGCCGTGACGGCGTTGGGTGCGGCGACGCTGCTGGTCGCCACGAACATCAGCACGCTGCGCGGATTCCATTACGACGCCGCCTATCTGTCGCTGATCGTCGTCGAACTTTTCGGAGAACTCGGCCGCTACTGCCTGATCGCCGGCAGCGTCTGCCTCAGCGCGGCCGCGGCGCTGGCGGCCATGTGGGCGGCGATGTACGTGAACCGCCGGCTGTTCGGCGCCGGCCTGGTGCCCGCCGTGCTGCTGCCCGCGGCGATGTGCGTGCTCGCCGTCGCCGTCTGCCGATTCCAGACCGCGACCGGCAGCGTCGCGCTGATCACCGCGGCACTCCTGCTGCTGGTGGTCTACCTTCTTGTGGCCGAGGCGAATTCGCGGACCGAGGGCGATGGGCTGGCCACTCAGGCCCCCCGGGTGCTGATGGTGGTCGTCCTGGCCGGCGCGGTGTTGATCCCGCTGCGCGCAGGCGATTTCGAGGCGCCCGCCCTGTGGCCGGTCGCCGTCACGGCTGTCGTCGTAGCCGTTGCAGCGCTGCTGGCCCGCGTTGGCACGCAAACGCAGCGATCGCCCCTGCCTCATTGATCGCCAGATGCGCCAGTATGGGCGCAGCCAGGCTGCCGGACCGCCGTGCGAGCCAACCCAGACCCCACCCGGCCACACCGGTCACCAGCACCGTCCCGATGACGGGTTCGCCGGTCGCGCGGGCATCGGCGATGTGGGACAACCCGAATGCCGTCGCCTGCAGAAGCTGGCCGCCCTCGGGGCCGAACGCCGTTGCGCCCACGGCGCTCAGGGCGGCTCGGAACGCGGCCTCCTCCGACCAGACGGTGCCGACCGGGATCCGCAGCAGCAGCCAAGCAGCGGCGGGTGGCAGTTCGCGGAGCACCATCTCCGCCCGTACCGCGGGGACGGCGGTGGTCGCCGCGACCCCCGCGGTCAGTACACCGGCCGCCGCGACGCCCAGCTGAAGCCCGGACCACAGCGCGGGCGGGCGCAGTCCCGGCCGTGACCCGGTCAGCACCAGCAGCCCGGTTCCGGTCAGCGCCCGCACCCACGGTTGCCAACGGGCCGGCAGGCGCGGATCCACCAGACCGTTCCACGCCACCAGGCCTGCGGCGAGCGCAACCGCCCGTAACTTCCTGCCCCGCATCAGTATTCGGGACCGTCGTTGCCTGCGCTCTTCTGCAGCGCGACGCGGATGCGCTCGGTGTCCTCCGGCGTCCAGCCCGGCGGCGGCGCGACCGCGGCCCATCCGTCGAGAACCCACTCGCCGTAGTTGTGTCCGTGCCCGGCGGGCACGCTCGAGGCGTTCGTCATGTCGGCCGCCACCTGCCAGAAGGTGATGATGGGGTACCACCGCATGGACGCCGTGCGGTCTCCGCCGGGCGGCTCGACCAGCCAATCCGGCTGGGAGAAAAGCAGATCCGTCGACCACCAGACGATCGGATCGGACGGATGCTGCATGAACAGCACGCGCGTGCCCTCCCACGGTTCGGCCGCGTCGCGAGCGATCTCTTCGGCATCGGCGGCTTCGGAGAACCGAACGGTGCGGCCGTTGTCGTAACGCGGCCGGACCTCCGGGGTGCCCGGGTCCCGCCGCACCGTCAGCCCTCGCCACAGCGGGCTGGCGTTCGGTGGGCCGACCCACAGCACCGACGAGAAACCCATTCGGGAGATGTCGGGCAGCCAACCGAAGGCACCCTGTCCGGCCATCGATCCGAGGCTTTCGCCGTACAACACCAGCTTCGGCCGATGCTCGGGCGGCAGCCGCTGCCAACGTGCTTGTATGGCATCGATCATCATCCGGCCCGTGTGCATGGATCTCTGCCGGTCACCCATGAACGAAATCCAGCTCGGCAGATACGAATACTGCATGCCGACCATCGCGGTGTCGCCGTTGTACATCAACTCGATCGCACGGGCCGCGATGGGGTTGACCCAGCCGGTGCCCGTGGTCGGGACGATGACCAGCACCTCGCGATCCCACGCATCGGTGCGTTCGAGTTCGCTCAACAGCACCGCGATCCGCTGCTCATCCGTGTCGGCGGTCTGCAGGCCGGCATAGACCCGGATCGGTTCTCGCGCCGGGCGTCCGTTGACCTGTTCGAGTTCGTCGGGCCGCGGGCCGGTCGCGACGAAGTTGCGTCCTTGGAAGCCGAGCGTGTCCCAGGCGGCGAAAGACTCTGGGCTGCCCGACCTTTCCGGTTCCGTTGGCTGAGCCACGCCCTCACGTGTGGTGGTGTTCTGCGGCTGGAACACCCGGCTGGCTCCGGCGAGAAAACCACGGTAGATCACGCCGTTGACGAGCATGACGACGAGCACCACCACGATGGCGGTGCCGATGAACTGGGCGACTTCGCGGTGCAGATGCCAGCGCCGGATGAGCACCTTGGCGAGCAGGCGAACCGTGTCGCGCAGTACGCGCGCGGTGGCGATCAGCGCACCCGCGACGGCCACGGCGATGATCAGTGTCCGCAGGTACCCGAGAGTGGCCGGGCCCTCGATGCCCATGAGCCGGGACACCTGCCGTTGCCACGCCGCTGCCGGGATCAACATCAGCACACACGCCGCAGCGGCACCGCCGACGACAAGCGTCTTGGCCCACAACAACAACCACTTGCGGGGCGGCCACCATGACCGGTTCCATAACACGAAGCGGTACAGGGCTTTTCCGATAAGAACACCGAGCCCGTAGCCGATGGCCGCGTTGATCCCGCCGATCAGGCCGGCGAACAACCAGTCGCGCGGCAGCAGCGACGGGGTCAGCGAAAGGCAGAAGAACAGCGCGCCGACGGCGATGCCGACGAAGTCGAGTCTGACCAGGCTCCAGGCCCAGAGCAGCAGAGGGTGACGTTCGGTGTGGTTTTCGACCCTCACCCGAACAGCCCGGGCAGCACGCCCTCCGACGTGCTCCGCAGCTCCGAAAGGGTGATGCTGAACTGGCCTTGCACTTCGACCGAATCGCTGCCCTGGTCGACGACGCCGATCCGGGTGACCGGCAGGCCTCTGGCCTCGCACATCGACCGGAACCGGCTCTCCTCGGTGCGGGGCACCGCGACCAGTACGCGGCCCGCCGACTCCGAGAACAGCGTCACGAAGGGATCGGCCCCTTCGGGAATGATGACGCGGCAACCGGTTTCACCGGCCAGGGCGGCCTCGACGACCGCCTGGATCAGTCCGCCCTCCGAGAGGTCGTGTGCGGCGGAGAGCAGCCCGTCGCGCGACGCCGCGGTCAGCACCTCGGCCAGCAGCTTCTCGCGGGCCAGATCCACCTTCGGCGGCACGCCGCCGAGGTGGTCGGCCGTGACCTGCGCCCAGATCGACCCGTCGAACTCGTCGTGGGTGTCACCGAGCAGCAGCAGCGTCTCGCCGGGTTCGGTGCCCAATCCGGTTGGGATGCGGCGCTTCACATCGTCGATGACGCCGAGCACGCCGACCACCGGGGTCGGCAGGATCGCGGTGGTGCCGGTCTGGTTGTAGAAGCTCACGTTGCCGCCGGTCACCGGAATGCCAAGGGCCGCACAGCCATCGGCCAGGCCACGCACGGCCTGGCTGAACTGCCACATCACGCCCGGGTCTTCGGGGGATCCGAAGTTGAGGCAGTTGGTCACCGCGACCGGGGTGGCCCCGGTGACCGCGACGTTGCGGTAGGCCTCGGCCAGTGCCAGCTGTGCACCGGCGTACGGATCGAGCTGGGTGTAGCGACCCGACGCGTCGGTGGAGACCGCGATCCCGCGGCCCGTGGTCTCGTCGATGCGCAGCACCCCACCGTCGGCGTGCTCGGCGAGAACGGTGTTGCCGCGCACGTAGCGGTCGTACTGCTCGGTGATGAACGCCCGGCTGCACAGGTGCGGGCTGCCCACCATGGCGAGCAGGGTCGCTTTGAGCTCGTCGCCGGTCTGCGGTCGCGGCAGCTTGGCGGAGGTGTCGGCGATCAGCGCGTCCTGCGTGTCGGGACGGGCCACGGGCCGCTGGTAGACCGGCCCCTCGTGGGCGACCGTGCGGGGCGGGACGTCGACGACGGTTTCGCCGTGCCACGTGATCTGCAACCGGTCGCCGTCGGTGACCTCACCGATCACGGTGGCCAGCACATCCCACTTACGGCACACCGCCATGAACTTGTCGACGTTGTCCGGGGTGACCACCGCGCACATGCGTTCCTGCGATTCGCTCGACAGGATCTCGGCGGGGGTCATGTTGGCGGCGCGCAGCGGCACGGTGTCGAGCTCGACCCGCATACCGCCGTCCCCGGCGGAGGCGAGTTCGGATGTCGCACAGGACAACCCGGCACCGCCGAGATCCTGGATACCGACCACCAGGCCGGCCGCGTAGAGCTCGAGGCAGCACTCGATGAGGACCTTTTCGGTGAACGGGTCGCCCACCTGAACGCTCGGCAGCTTTTTGCGGCCGGGTCCGGACCCTTCGTCTCCACCGAACGTGTCGGAGGCCAGCACCGAGACACCGCCGATGCCGTCGAGACCGGTGCGGGCGCCGAACAGGATGATCTTGTTACCGGTGCCCGAGGCGAATGCGAGGTGCAGGTCTTCCTTGCGCAGCGCGCCGACACACAGCGCGTTGACCAACGGGTTGCCCGCGTACGACGGGTCGAACACCGTCTCGCCGCCGATGTTGGGCAGGCCCAGCGAGTTGCCGTAGCCGCCGACACCCCGCACGACGCCGTCGAGCACGCGCCGGGTGTCGGGGGCGTCGGCAGCACCGAACCGCAGCTGGTCCATGACCGCCACCGGCCGCGCGCCCATCGCCATGATGTCGCGGACGATGCCGCCGACACCGGTGGCCGCACCCTGGTAGGGCTCGACGTAGGACGGGTGGTTGTGCGATTCGACCTTGAACGTGACTGCCCAGCCGTCGCCGATGTCGACGACGCCGGCGTTCTCGCCGATGCCGGCCAGCATGCCGGCGCGCATCTCATCGGTGGTCGTCTCGCCGAAATAGCGCAGATGCACCTTGGAGGATTTGTAGGAGCAGTGCTCACTCCACATCACCGAGTACATCGCCAGCTCGGCGTCGGTGGGGCGACGGCCGAGAATCTCGCGTATCCGCTGGTACTCGTCGTCTTTGAGACCGAGTTCGCGGTAGGGCTGGGGGTGATCGGGGGTGGCGGCTGCCCGCTGCACCGAGTCGATGTCGTGGGTGAGCTCAGACGTCACGGAGCCAGTTTAGTTTGTGTTCGCTGGTAGGCGCGGGCAGCCGCGGGTGCGCCAACGCCGTGGATGATCACACTGCCCAGAACCGCGACCACCAGGACGAGCGCGACTGTGTGCTCGGCCACTCCACCGAGCGCGTTGAACGCCAGCAACCCGAACACGATCGACGTCACACCCCGCGGGCCCAGCCAGCCCAGCAGCAGCCGCTCGCGCCAGCTCACGCGTGATCCCAGCATCGCCACGAGTACCGGCAGAATCCGCACGACGGTCAGCGCGAGCAGGCAGAACACCACAAGCCCGAGCGGCACGCCCGTGCTCAGCGCGACCACGGCCGTCAGCCCGAACACGAACCACATCACCGCGGCCAGCAGGAATCCGACGTCGTCGACGAGCTCGAGTTCGGCCCGGAACGTCGGCGAAGACCGCAGGTAGTTGAACGCGATGCCGCAGACGAAGGCCGATACGAACCCGTTGCCGTCGACGCCGAGGCTCAGGCCGAACGACAGGAGCGGCGCCACCACCAGGATCAGGCGGTTGGCCTGGTCGGTCATGAGCGCGCGCCGTTCGGCGGCATTGGTCAGAACCGCGAGTGCCGCGCCGACGACGACACCGACGAGCAGCGCCTTGACGGCGGGCGGCACCGCGGCCGCCAGTGCGTCCAGCGGGGTTCTGGCGCGCGTGTGCTCGGCCGCCAGCACCACCGCGAACAGGAAGACGGGTGAGACGATGCCGTCGTTGTAGCCGGCCTCGACGTTGAGCAGCCCGCGCACGCGCTCGGGTATCCGCTCGTCGCGCAGCAAGGTCGACGTCGGCGCGAAGTCGATCGGCACCACGATGCACGCGATCACCAACAGCACCGCCCAGGACAGGCCCGGCAGCAGCCACAGCCCCAGCAGCACCGAGAGCGCCAGGCCGATCGGCATCGCGATGAACAGCATCCGCAGCGCCGATCGCGGGTCGGAGCCGAGGAATCCGCCGCGGACCTCGGTCGCATCGACGAACAACAGCACCGCCAGGATGATCTCGGCGACGTGCTCGGCAGTGTCGGTGTTGAGGGTCTCGGCCAGCACGTCCTGCGTGGTGAACCCGACCGCCACGCCGGCCAGCACGAGGATCATCGCCGCGGTCAGCCGCAGCCGTTCCAGCTTCTGCGACAGCAGCGCCCATGCGACCAGCACAACCGACACCGCGACGAGCGACAGCACCACGGACGTGATCATTCCAGCGTCACGGCCGGTTATTCCGGTGGCGACACGGGTAGCCCCGGCACATGAGCCAAACAGTCGCCGAACATGTTCTTGACCGTCTCCGCCAGTGGCAGGTCGAGCAGGTCTTCGGCTATCCGGGCGACGGAATCAACGGTCTCGTGGCCGCTTTCGGGAAAGACGAGTCGGCCGGGCCGAAATTCGTGCAGACCCGGCACGAGGAGATGGCCGCGCTCGCGGCGACCGGCTATGCCAAGTTCTCCGGCAATGTCGGCGTGTGCCTCGCCACGTCGGGTCCCGGCGCCATCCACCTGCTCAACGGCCTCTACGACGCCAAGCTCGACCACACCCCGGTGGTCGCGATCGTGGGCCAGACCGCCCGCAGCGCGATGGGCGGCAGCTATCAGCAGGAGGTCGACCTGCAGGGGCTGTTCTCCGATGTCGCCAGCGATTACCTCGTCGAGGTCAACGTCGCGAGCCAGCTACCGAACGCGCTCGACCGGGCCTTCCGCACGGCCCGCGCCCGGCGGGCGCCCACCGCGGTCGTGATCCCCTCGGATCTGCAGGAGCAGCCGTACGAGCCGCCCGGCCATGCGTTCAAACAGGTGCCGTCCAGCGGACCGCACGACGCGCAACCTGTGCTCGCCCCGGACCCGACGGCCCTGCAGGCCGCGGCCGACATCCTCAACGACGGGTCGAAAGTGGCGATCCTCGTGAGGCAGGGCGCCCGCGGCGCGGCCGACGAGCTTGCCCAGATCGCCGAGCTCACCGGGGCCGGGATCGCCAAGGCGCTGCTCGGCAAGGACGTGCTGGCCGACGACCTGCCCTATGTCACCGGATCGATCGGGCTGCTCGGGACCCGACCCAGCTACGAGCTCATGCGCGACTGCGACACCCTGCTCATCGTCGGCTCGAATTTCCCGTACAGCCAGTTCCTCCCCGACTACGGCCAGGCCCGTGCGGTCGAGATCGACATCGACGGCGCCAACATCGGCATGCGCTACCCCACCGAGGTCAACATCGTCGCCGATGCGAAAACCACGCTCGCTCAACTCGTGCCGCTACTGACCGCGAAATCCGACCGCGGCTGGCGCGAAACCGTGCAACGCAATGTCGCGCGCTGGTGGGAGACCGTCGAACGGCAGTCCATGCTTTCGGCGAACCCGGTCAACCCGATGCGGGTGGTGTGGGAGCTCTCGGCCCGACTGCCGGACTACGCGATCGTCACCGGCGATTCCGGATCCTCGACCAATTGGTACGCGCGCTGCCTGCGCTTCGGGCCGACGACCAACGGATCGCTGTCGGGCACGCTCGCCACCATGGGCTCGGCCGTGCCCTACGCGATCGGCGCGAAGTTCGCCCAGCCCGACCGCCCGGTGATCGCCCTCGTCGGCGACGGCGCGATGCAGATGAACGGGCTGGCCGAGTTGATGACCATCCGCCGGTATCACCGGTTGTGGGCGGATCCGCGGCTCGTGGTGTGCGTGTTCCACAACAACGATCTCGCGCACGTCACGTGGGAACTGCGCGCGATGGGCGGGGCGCCGAAGTTCGAGGAGTCGCAGAACCTGCCCGAGGTGTCCTACGCCGACGTGGCGACGACGATGGGCATCCGGTCGATCACCGTCGACGATCCCGACCAACTCGGGCCGGCGTGGGATGCGGCACTCGCCGCCGACGAGCCCGTCGTGCTCGACGTGCACACCGACCCGGAGGTGCCGCCGATCCCGCCGCACGCCACGTACGAACAGATGAAGGCCACCGCCGAGGCCGTCGTCAAAGGCGATCCGAACGGCTGGCACCTGTTCGCCGAGATCGCCAAGAACAAAGCGGCCGAACTGCTTACGCATACGGGTTTGCCTTCTCGGAGCCAGGGGTAGGCCCACGACGTCACCCAAAATCAAGGATCGAAGGAGAGTGACCCAAACCCATGAGCGCAACCACTGAAACCGGCCATGTGACCGGAACCAAGGACAAGAACTACAACCTCATCTGGTACACCGAGCAGTGCCTGGAGAACGCCCTGCGGATGGAAACCTTCATCGCCGATGCCGAGCGTGACGGCGACAACGAAGTCGTCGAACTGTTCCGCAAGGCGCAGGCCGACAGCCGCAAGGGTGCCGAGATGGCCAAGCACATGCTGGCCAGCCGGATCAAGTAGAGGCCTGCTCGGCCGCAATACAGAATGCGTTGCCCTCGGGGTCGGCAAGGACCACCCAGCTGAACTCAGGACCGAAGCTGTGCCGTCCGGTTTCGCTGGCCCCGAGCGACACCAACCGTCCCACCTCGGCCTCGACGTCCGCGGCGGCGAGGTCGAGGTGCACCCGATTCTTGCCCGGCGTCGGATCCTCGACTCTCTGGAAACCGAGCCGTGGCCCGTTCGGCCGCACCAGAGCCACGAATTCTCCTGGTGCAAAAGCAGTTACGTCGCCGCCGACGGCTCCCGCCCACCATTGGGCGAGCGCGTCGGGATCGGTGCAGTCGAAGGTGATCATCTCCACGCTGAGGGTCATGGAGCCGACCCTAGATCAAGCCGGTGACAAGAACGCCCGTAAAGCCGACGAGTAGGCCGCCACATCGTGGGCGCCCATGAACTCCCGCGCCGAGTGCATCGCGAGCTGGGCGGCTCCGACGTCGACCGTGGGGATGCCGGTGCGCGCCGAGGTCATCGGCCCGATGGTCGATCCGCACGGCAGGTCGGCGCGGTGCTCGTAGCGTTGCAGCGGCACACCGGCCTGATCGCACGCCAGGGCGAAAGCAGCCGCGGTGCGCCCGTCGGTCGCGTAGCGCAGGTTCGGCTGCACCTTGAGGACCGGCCCGGCGTTCACCGCGATCTGGTGGCCCGGCTCATGGCGGTCGGGATAGTTCGGGTGCGTCGCGTGTGCCATGTCCCCCGAGGCCACCATCGAGCCGGCGACCCGCCGCAGGAAGTCCTCGCGCGTGCCCCCGGCCGACAGCGTGATCCGCTCCAACACCGTCGGCAGCAGCTCCGATTGCGCGCCGTGATCGGAGGTCGACCCGACCTCCTCGTGGTCGAACAGCGCCAGCACCGGGACGTGGCCGTCGGCGTCTGCCGCGAGGAACGCCTCGAGCCCGGCGTAGCACGTCGCCTGGTTGTCGAGGCGCGGCGCACTGACGAACTCGCCGCCGGCGCCCGTGACCGCCGACGGGGCGAGGTCATGCGTCATCAGGTCGAAGCCCAGCACGTCGCCCTCGGCCACACCGGCGCACTCGGCGACGAAGCCGACGAACGAGCGCGGCCGCTCCCCCAGGCCCCACACCGCGTTGACGTGACGCTGCGGGTCGGGGCTGACGCCCTTGCGGTCCTCGGACAGGTGGATGGCCAGCTGGGGAACCCGCAGAATCGGGTCGTCGATCCGGACCAGCTTGTGCTCGATGCCCGTGCCGCGACGGACCGAGAGCCGCCCGCTGATGCCGAGGTCGCGGTCGAGCCACGAGTTCAGCCACGCGCCGCCGTAGGGCTGCAGCGCGACGACCTGCCAGCCCGCGACGACCCGGTCCGGGTGCTGTTTGACCCGCAGGTTGGGGCTGTCGGTGTGACCGCCGACAACCCGGAAGGGGCCGTCGCCGGTCTTCCAGGCCACCAGCGAGCCCGCGCGCACCGTGAAGAAGTTCCCGGTTGCCTGCCAGCGGTCCGTCTCGTCCACTTCGGTGAAACCGGCGTCGAGCAGCCGCCGCGCTGCGGTGGCGCACACATGGAACGGCGACGGTGAGGCGTCGATGAATTCACACAAGCTCTGGGGGCTAGCTGCCATATCTCTATCTTGACCGGGATTTCGGCGCGCTCCGCGTTAGGGTCTCGATGTGCCCGCACCACAACCCCAACCGGTACTCGCCCCGTTGACGCCCGCCGCCGTCTTCATGGTCGCGACGATCGACGAGGGGCAGGAGGCGGCGGTTCACGATGCGTTGCCCGATATCTCGGGCCTGGTACGCGCCATCGGGTTCCGTGACCCGGCCAAACGCCTCTCGGCGATCGTGTCGATCGGCTCCGACGCGTGGGACCGACTGTTCTCCGGACCCCGGCCCGCCGAGCTGCATCCGTTCGTCGAACTGCAGGGCCCGCGCCATCACGCCCCGGCGACGCCCGGCGACTTGTTGTTCCACTTGCGGGCGGAGTCGATGGACGTGTGTTTCGAGCTCGCCACCAAACTCGTCGAGGCGATGTCGGGGGCGATCACGATCGTCGACGAGGTGCACGGGTTCAAGTTCTTCGACAACCGCGACCTGATGGGTTTCGTCGACGGCACCGAGAACCCGGACGGGCCCGTCGCGGTCAACGCGACCCAGATCGCCGATGAGGACCCCGATTTCGCCGGCGGCTGTTATGTGCACGTGCAGAAGTATTTGCACGACATGGGTTCGTGGAACTCGTTGTCCACCGAGGAGCAGGAGCGCGTGATCGGCCGCACCAAGCTCGACGACATCGAGCTCGACGATGCGGTGAAACCCGCCAATTCCCATGTCGCGCTGAACGTCATCGAGGACGAGGACGGCAACGAGCTCAAGATCGTGCGGCACAACATGCCGTTCGGCGAGATCGGCAAGGGCGAATTCGGAACGTACTACATCGGATACTCGCGCACCCCCGCGGTCACCGAGCGGATGCTGGACAACATGTTCATCGGCGATCCGCCCGGCAACACCGACCGCATCCTCGATTTCTCGACCGCGGTCACGGGTGGGCTGTTCTTCACGCCCACCATCGACTTTCTCGATGATCCACCGCCCCTCCCGTCGGAAGACAACCAACGACCCCAGGTGGCGGTGGCCACCCCGGTCAGCTATGACGGCTCGCTCGGCATCGGCAGTCTGAAAGGAACCCGTTGATGAACAACCTGTACCGCGAACTTGCCCCGATCACCGAATCCGCTTGGGCCGAGATCGAATTGGAGGCCACGCGGACGTTCAAGCGCCACATCGCCGGGCGGCGCGTTGTCGACGTCAGCGAGCCCGGCGGCCCCGTCACCGCCGCCGTCAGCACCGGGCACCTGCTCGACGTCAACCCGCCCGGCGACGGCGTGATCGCCCACCTGCGCGACGCCAAACCGCTCGTGCGGCTGCGCGTGCCGTTCACGGTGGCCCGCAGGGACATCGACGACGTCGAACGCGGATCGCAGGACTCCGACTGGGATCCGGTCAAGGACGCCGCCAAGAAGCTCGCGTTCGTCGAGGACCGCGCGATCTTCGAGGGGTACGAGGCCGCGTCGATCGAAGGCATCCGCAGCTCAAGCTCCAACCCCGCGCTCGCCCTGCCCGACGACGCCCGCGAGATTCCCGACGTGATCGCCCAGGCCCTGTCGGAGCTGCGGCTCGCCGGCGTCGACGGTCCGTACTCGGTGCTGCTCTCGGCCGAGACCTACACCAAGGTCAGCGAGACCACCGCACACGGCTATCCGATCCGCGAACACATCAACCGGCTCGTCGACGGTGAGATCATCTGGGCGCCCGCGATCGACGGCGCCTTCGTACTGTCCACCCGCGGTGGCGATTTCGATCTGCAGCTCGGCACCGACGTGTCGATCGGCTACCTGTCCCACGACGCCGAGGTCGTCCACCTGTACATGCAGGAGACCATGACGTTCCTCTGCTACACCGCCGAGGCGTCCGTCGCCCTGACCGCCTGAGTTCCCCGCCCGCACCGCGAGCGACCGTGTCTGTACGCCGACACGCCGTAAGTAGGCGTGCATTCGCGGTCGCTCGTGGCGCAGGCGGCCGTGCAGAAGCGCACCAAACGGACGTCTGGCGTCAGGACACGGACAGCACCGCGTCGAGCGCGGAGTAGAACAACCCGAGCCCGTCGTCGGACGGACCGGTCAGTGCCTCGGTGGCGTGTTCGGGGTGGGGCATGAGTCCGACGACGCGTCGGTTGGCCGAGCAGATGCCTGCGATGTCGCGCATCGACCCGTTGAGGTTCTCGCGGTAGCGGAAGACCACGCGGTCCTCGCCCTCGAGCTCGTCGAGCACGTCTTCGGACGCGACGTAGCGGCCCTCGCCCGATTTCAGCGGCACCAGGAGATCGGCCCCGGCGTCGTAGCGGGTGGTCCATGCCGTGGTGTTGGACGCGACCTGAAGCCACACGTCGCGGCAGATGAAATGCAGCCCGGCGTTGCGGGTCAGCGCGCCCGGCAGCAAACCGGCCTCGCACAGGACCTGAAAGCCGTTGCAGATGCCGAGGACCGGCATGCCCTTGCCGGCCGCCTCGATCACCGAGCCCATCACCGGGGCGAACTTCGCGATCGCGCCGCAGCGCAGGTAGTCACCGTAGGAGAAACCACCGGGGACGACGACCGCGTCCACGCCATGCAGATCCGCGTCGGCATGCCACAGGTTCACCGGCTCGGCTCCGGCCAGGCGAACGGCACGGACGGCGTCGACGTCGTCGAGCGTTCCCGGGAAGGTGATGACCCCGACCCGCGCGGTCATGAGTCCTCCCGGCTCACCGAGAAGTCCTCGATGACCGTGTTGGCCAGCAAGGATTCGGCGATCTCGGCCAACGTTTCGTCAGCTACGGAATCGTCGACCTCGAGCTCGAATCGCTTGCCCTGCCGGACGTCTGAAATACCGGCATGCCCGAGACGACCGAGCGCCCCGACGATGGCCTGACCCTGCGGGTCGAGGATCTCAGCCTTCGGCATGACGTGCACAACCACCTTTGCCACGGCGCTCACTCTACCGGCACGATCCAACGTAAGCGCTGCACAGTGGCCTGGCCATCGCATCGAGCACCTGGCTATCGGCCACTGTGGGCCACGCCACGGCAGGCGGCGTCGTCGACCACATCGCGAGCTCGACCACCGTGCTGTTGTCCGGATCGGCCAGCAAATACTGGCGCAGCACCCGCTCGCCGCCGAAGGTGATCACCGCGGCCAGCCGGCCCGGCTCGTCGGTGGTGATCGACGGTGAGCTTCCCGGTCTTGTCAGCTGGCAGGCGCGCAGCGCCCCGGCTGCCACACTCACAGCCGACATCGCCGTCTCACCGCCCCGCCAGGTCTCCCCGCGCCAGTGCATCACCTGAACCTGCAACTGCCATTGCCCCTCGGGCTGGCTCACCGCGGCGCGGGCGGTCACCGCGTACTCACGGGAGTCGCCCGGCAGCAGCGGCAATCCGCAGTCTTCCTCGAACCGGAACCGCGGCGATGTCGTCGTGACCGCCAGGCCGGCCAAGCCCGGCCAGCGGTATTCGCGGTTCAGCGGGACATCGGACGATGCGATCCAGGCCGACGCGGGAATTCGATCGCACATCGGCGGGCAGTCGATGGGTTCCGACCACGCCAAACCGGGCGCGGCAGCCCATGCGAGGGCTGCGAGCGACATCGCCCAAATCAACCGCAAGAATCCACCCACTGAGCGCCACAATATAGCCATGCAATTGACGCATTTCGGACATTCTTGCCTTCTGGCCAGCATTTCGGACACCACGGTGTTGTTCGACCCGGGCAACTTCTCACACGGATTCGAGGGCATCACGGGGTTGTCGGCGATCCTGATCACCCATCAGCATCCCGATCACGCCGACACCACCCGGCTGCCCGCGCTGCTCGACGCCAACCCACAGGCGGCGCTGTATGCCGACCCGCAGACGGCCGCGCAACTGGGCGATCCGTGGAAAGCCGTCCATGTCGGCGACGAGTTCCGGATCGGCTCCCTCAACGTTCGCGGCGTTGGCGGCAGACATGCCGTGATCCACCCGGAAATCCCTGTCATAGACAATATTTCGTATCTGTTGGGCGATGACGAGCATCCTGCCCGGCTGATGCATCCGGGCGACGCGCTGTTCGTGCCGGGGGAACCGGTCGACGTGCTGGCCACGCCCGCGGCCGCCCCGTGGATGAAAATCTCTGAGGCCGTTGACTTTTTGCGTGCCGTGGCACCGGCGCGCGCCGTACCGATCCACCAGGGCATCATCGACCCGGGTGCGCGCGGCATCTACTACGGCCGCCTCGCGGAGATGACCTCGACCGACTTCCAGGTGCTCGACCCGGAGAACGGCACGGAGTTCTAGCTAGGCGATGTCGGCCGCGGCACCACGTCCGGCCGCCCGGCCGGAGAAGATGCAGCCACCGAGGAAGGTGCCTTCCAACGACCGGTAGCCGTGCACGCCACCGCCGCCGAACCCGGCTGCCTCACCGGCCGCGTACAGCCCGCCGAATGCCGTGCCGTCCTGTTTGAGCACGCGCGAACTCAGATCGGTTTCCATGCCGCCCAACGACTTTCGGGTCAGGATGTGCAGCTTCACCGCGATGAGCGGGCCGGCCTTCGGGTCGGTGAGGCGGTGCGGGGCGACGACGCGTCCGAACCGGTCGCCCAGATAGCTGCGCGCGCCGTGGATCGCGGTGATCTGGCCGTCCTTCGTGAACTTGTTGGCGACCTCGCGGTCGCGCGCCGTCACCTCGGCCGCCACCGCGGCATAGTCCAGCGGCACGACGTCGGGAATGTCGTTCATCGCCGACACCAGCTCGCGCAGCGTGTTCGCGCTCACGAAGTCGACGCCACGGTCGACGAACGCCTGCACCGGGGCCGGGGCGCCCGGCCGGATCCGCGACAGCACGTCCCGCACGCTGCGGGACGTGAGATCCGGGTTCTGCTCCTGGCCGGACAACGCGAACTCCTTGGCGATGATGCGCGCGTTGAGGATGAACCACGTGTAGTCCTGCCCCGTCCGACAGATGTGCTCAAGTGTGCCGAGGGTGTCGAAACCCGGGTACAGCGGCACCGGGAGCCGATTTCCATTGGCGTCCAACCACAGTGACGAGGGGCCCGGGAGAATCCGGATGCCGTGCGCCGGCCAGATCGGATCGTAGTTGGTGATCCCCTCGGTGTAGTGCCACATCCGGTCGCTGTTGATGACGTGTGCGCCCGCGTTCTGCGAGATCTCGATCATCCGGCCGTCGACGTGGGCGGGCACACCGCTCAGCAGTTGCTCGGGCACCCGACCCATCCGAGGTGGCCAGTTCTTGCGCACGAGCTCGTGATTGCCGCCGATGCCGCCGCTCGCCACGATCACCGCCGACGCGCGAAACTCGAACTCACCGATGATGTTTCGAGATGTCGCCACCCCGCGCGGCGCGCTGGTGGGTTCCAGCACCGAGCCTCGCACCCCGGCCACCAGGCCTTCGTTGACGATCAGCTCGTCGACGCGGTGTCGGTGGGCGAACCGGACCCGCACGCTGTTGCGGATCCGGCGCGCAAACATGTCGACGAGCGCCGGGCCCGTCCCCCAGGTGATGTGAAATCGGGGCACCGAATTGCCGTGGCCGAGTGCGTCGTACCCGCCCCGCTCGGCCCAGCCGACCAACGGGAAGGTCTGCAAACCGCGCGCCCGCAGCCAACTACGCTTCTCCCCCGCGGCGAAGTCGACGTAGGCGTGTGCCCACTCCCGCGGCCAGTGGTCCTCGGGCCGGTCGAAGCCCGCCGTGCCCAGCCAGTCCTGCAGGGCCAGTTCCTGGCTGTCCCGGATACCGAGCCTGCGCTGCTCAGGACTGTCGACGAAGAACAGGCCACCAAAAGACCAGTAGGCCTGGCCACCCAGGTTGGCCGCGTTCTCCTGGTCCACGATGAGCACGCGGTGCCCACGCTCGACCAACTCGCACGCGGCGACCAGCCCGGCCAGACCCGCTCCCACGACAATGACATCGGCGTCTGCCATGAGACGCAAGAGTAGCGCGAGTCAGGCGGCGTCGGTCAGTACTGGATAGGGCCGCCACCGGTAGACCCCGGGGACGCTGCGGTGCAGCAAAGCCAGGTCGATCGCGTCGAGCATGGCTTGGCGCGGCCCGGGCCTGCGCAGGTGCCGTGCGGCGACGGCAACCCGCACCACGCCCTCGCGGCGCGCGGTGCGCTCCGCCGAGAGCACGAGCGTCCGGCACCACCACGGCTCGGTCAAGAAGCCCTCGCCGATGCCGAGCACGCGCGCCCGCACGGTGGTCCGGCGCACCAGGTCGGTGACGCCGTTGAGCTCGGCCAGCAGCCGAAAGCCGTTGCGCGGCAACGCGGCGACGGTACCTTGTGACGCGTTCCAACCGGGCGCGGCGAACAGCCTGGTGCGCAGCCCGAGGTGCTCGAGCACGCGGTCGGCTCCCATGAGCCGCAGGTTCGCCTCGTGGGCGGGCAGGCTCGCGAACTCGCCGCGGCGCTTCTTCGTGGCGGCTTCGTCATATCCGTGCAGTACAACGGCATCACCACCGACGCGTCGCGCGGTGAGCCATTCGACGGTCGGTGCGTCGCGATCCAGCCGGTAACCGCCCTTGAGCCGCGGCGCAACCAGCAGGGAGGCCGGCACACCACGGGCGTCGAGTTCCGCGCAGAACGACGCGACGTCGTCCAGCGTGCGGTCACTGATCTGTGAGATCGAGACGATGAGTTGTCCGGTCACGTACACCAGTGTGGCAACGTCAGATGTCGCAACGGTTTCGAACACTCTGACGCAGAGTGTCCATTAGGCGATGCCCGCTCAGTTCGGCAATACGGCTTCGATGGCCGCGACGACCTCGGGGGCATCCGGCTCGGTGCGCGGCCGGAATCGGTTGGCCACCGTACCGTCGGGCGTCAGCAGGAACTTCTCGAAATTCCACTGGATGTCGCCGGCTTCCCCGCTGCCGTCAGCGGTTTTGGTCAGTTCGGCGTACAGCGGATGGCGGTCGGGACCGTTGACGTCGGTCTTGGCCAGCAGCGGGAACGTGACGCCGTAAGTGGTCGAGCAGAACGCCTGGATTTCCTCGGCGGTGCCGGGTTCCTGGCCCATGAACTGGTTGCACGGCACGCCGATCACCGTGAGGCCGCGATCGCCGTACTCCTGCGCGAGCTTCTCCAGCGCGGTGTACTGCGGCGTCAGGCCGCATTTCGAGGCCACGTTCACCACGAGCGCGGCGCCGGGCGCCAACTCGGCCAGCGTGGTGGCGTTACCGTCAAGGGTCGTCAGCGCAATGTCGTTGAGGCTCACGGGTTCGACGCTACCGGAGCTATCCGTCGAACAGAATTTTCCCCATCTTCTCGACGGTCCCGATCGGGTCGCCGGAGGTGTCGATCGCGTCATTGAGCCACAACAGTGAGAAGCCGTGCACCATCGACCATGCCGCGAGCGCGGCAGCGTCAGGATCGGCCTTGGCCTTCGGATCGGCGAGTGTTCCGACGCCGCGGTTGAGCTCGAAACCCGCGGCCGCGGCGGCCTCGACCAGTTCGGCGTCGGAGTCGTCGTACAACGACTTGTCGAACATCACCTCGTAGTGGCCCGGATGATCAAGGGCGAAGCGCACATACGCCTTCGCGGCGTCGATGAACTGCGGCCTGGCCCCGTTCAGCGCCTCGGCCAGCAACCGGAATCCCTCGGCCGCGAGTGCGGTGAACAACCCGCGCCGGTCGGTGAAGTGATGTGCCGGCGCAGCGTGGGAGACACCGGCGGCGCGCGCCAGTTCCCGCAGCGAGATGCCGTCGGCTCCACGTTCGGCCACCAAGGCGGCGGCTTGCTCGAGGATCACGGCCTTGAGATCGCCGTGGTGATAACCCATGCGGCCATTCTAAGCCCACATCTTGACAATGCCAAGATCGAGGCTACTGTCAATCTAGACACTGACAAGTTGCGGAGGGCGTGGTGGCGGTATTCCTGACGTTGATGCTGGGCACACTGGCCGCACGAGGCCTCGGCCTGTGGGGCGTGGACTATGTCGACACCTGGCCCGAGGCGATCGCCGTCGGCCTGGCCGCGATGTTCGCGCTCACTGGTGTCGCGCACTTCGTGAACCCGTTGCGGCGCGACATGATCGCGATCGTGCCGCCGCGATTGCCCGCTCCTGCCGCGCTCGTCACGATCACCGGCGTGCTGGAACTCGCGGGTGCGATCGGCCTGCTGTACCCGCCGACGCGCGTCGCGGCAGCGGTGTGCCTGTTCCTGTTGATGCTGGCCATGTTCCCGGCCAACGTCTATGCGGCCCGGATGCCCGACCCGCCGAAGTCGATGACCGCGCGGCTAGGTGTCCGGACCGCCGAAGAGGCTGTCTACCTGGCCGCTGCCGTAATTGTCGGGATCGGCGGCAGCCAGTAACCAGGCGTACTGGAACGCGGCTTCCTTCCAGCGTTCGTAGCGTCCGCTGATACCGCCGTGGCCGGCCGTCATCTCCGTCTTCAACAGCACCGGATGTCCGTCGGTCTTGATATGGCGGAGTGCGGCAACCCATTTGGCCGGTTCGACGTAATACACCCTGGTGTCGTTGAGCGATGTCATCGCCAGGATCGCCGGATAGTCCTGCGCCGTGACGTTCTCGTACGGCGTGTAGGACTTCATGTACCGGTAAACCTCGGGGTCCTCCAAGGGATTTCCCCATTCGTCCCATTCGGTGACGGTCAACGGCAGCGACGGGTCCAGGATCGTGGTGAGCGCGTCGACGAACGGCACCTGCGCCAAGATCCCGGCGAACAGGTCCGGAGCCATGTTGGCGACCGCGCCCATCAACAGCCCGCCCGCACTTCCACCGAGCGCCACGAGGTTTTGCGGCCGCGTGATGTCACCAGCGATGAGATGCTGTGCCACCGCGATGAAATCGGTGAAGGTGTTCCGCTTCTCCAGCATCTTCCCGTGTTCGTACCACGGCCGGCCCAGCTCGCCGCCGCCGCGGACGTGGGCGATCGCGAACACCATGCCCCGGTCGAGCAGCGACAGGCGCGCGATGGAGAATCGCGGATCCTCACAAGCTTCGTAGGCGCCGTACCCGTACAGCAGGGTCGGCGCCGGGAATTGCAGCCCGGCCCGATGGATGACCGAGATCGGCACCCGGGCGCCGTCGGGTGCGATGGCCCAATCCCGGCGTTCCACATACTCTTCGGGCCGGTAGTCACCGAGCACCGGCTGCTCGCGCAGCAAGGTCCGTTCGCCGGTGACGACGTCGAGGTCGTACACGCGGGCCGGGATGACGAACGACGTGGCGGCGATGCGCAGCTTCGGCGTCGACCAGTTGGGGTTGCCCCCGAGCCCAGCTGCCGTGAGCTCGGACTCGAATGTCAGCTCCTCGGCACGGCCATAGCCGCCATTGGCGTTGATCGGCCAGAGCTGGATCTTCGGCAACGCATCACTGCGGTAGCTGACCACCAGGAACCCGTCGAACGCGTCGACCGCATCGAGGCGCACATCGTCACGGTGCGCGATGAGCGGACGAAAATCGTTGGGGTCGTTGACCGGAGCATCCACGAGCGCGAAGTTCTCCGCACCGTCGTTGTGCAGGATGAGGAACCGGTCCTCACCGCCCACCACGGCGTGCTCGACGGAGTACTCCACCAGGTCACGGCGCCCCCACACCGTGGTGAACTCGGCGTGCGGATCGGTCGCGTCGGCATACCTGACCTCGGTCGTGACGGCGCTGCCCGACGCGATGAACAGATACTTGTTGCTCCGGCTGCGGCCGATGCCGATCCAGAACCGCTCATCGGCCTCGTGATACACCCGCTCGGCGGGCAGACCCGAGCCGAGGCGGTGGCGCCACACCGTGTCGGGCCGCCAGGCGTCGTCGACGGTGGTGTAGTACAGCGTGCGGTTGTCGGCTGCCCAGGTGGCGCCCGCGCCGATACCGGTGATCGTGTCCTCGTAGAGCTTGCCGGTCCGTAAATCCTTGAACCGCAGCGTGTATCGCTCGTCGCCCTTGGTGTCGACCGAGTAGGCGAGGACGCTGCCGTCCAACGTGACGGTGGCCGCCCCGAGCGCGAAGTAGTCGTGGCCATCGGCCTCGACGTTCTCGTCGAGCAACACCTGCTCGCCCGGTATCTCGGTGTGCTCGTCGAGCTGAGGCGGCGTCCAGTCATCGGGATCGGTGACCGGGCACCGGCAGTGAACCGCGTACTGCTTGCCCTCGAAACTGCGCGCGTAGTACCACCAGAGTTCGCGGCGCATTGGGACCGACAGGTCGGTCTCCTTCGTGCGGGCCTTGATCTCGTCGAAGATCTTCTGCCGCAAGGGCTCGAGGTGTGCGGTGGCTTCCGCGGTATAGGCGTTCTCGGCCTCGAGGTGCGCGATCACCTCGGGATCGTCCTTGTCGCGCAGCCACTCGTATGGATCAATGAATACGTCACCGTGGTGCTCACGGCGGTGGTTGGCCCGTTTGGCCACCGGAGGTTTCAGGCTCATGCACCGATCCAATCCGCGAACGAAAGGCCCGAAATCCGTTCGTAGGCCTCGATGTATCTGTCTCGTGTGGCAGTGACGATCTCGTCGGGCAGCGGTGGTGGCGGGGTGCCGCCGTGGCGGTCCCACCCGGATGCCGGGCTGGTCAGCCAGTTGCGGACGAACTGCTTGTCGAAGCTCTCCTGAACCACACCCTGGCGGTAAGACTCCGCGCGCCAGTACCGCGACGAGTCCGGTGTGAACACCTCGTCGGCCAGCACCACGTTGCCGTCCTGATCGACCCCGAACTCGAACTTGGTGTCGGCGATGATGATGCCTTTCGTCAGCGCGTGGTCGGCGCCCTGCAGATAGGTCTGCAGCGTGCGCTCGCGCAGCTGATTGGCCAGCACCGGGCCGACCAGATCGATCACCTTGTCGAACGAGATGTTCTCGTCGTGCTCGCCCAACTCGGCCTTGGTGGCCGGCGTGAACAGCGGTTCGGTGAACTTGCTCGCCTCCCCCAGGCCCGGCGGCAACGGAATGCCGCAGACCGACCCGGACTTCTCGTAGTCGATCAGGCCGGAGCCGGTCAGGTAACCGCGCGCCACGCACTCGACCGGCAGCATCTCAAGCTGGCGCACCACGAGAGCGCGGCCCAACACCTCTTCGGGGATGCGGGGATCGTCCGGCGGGCCACCCAGGTGATTGGGCACGTCGAGATAGTCGAAGAAGAACACGCTCATCGCGGTCAGGATCCGGCCCTTGTCGGGAATCTCGGAATCCAGGATGTAGTCGTACGCCGAGATACGGTCGCTTGCCACGAAGAGCAGGTGCTGGTCGTCGATGCGGTACAGCTCGCGGACTTTGCCGCTGGCCAGATGCTGGTAGTCGGACAGAGCAGGGCGCATCGGGCCAGCCTATGTGTTGGGATCGGTGCCATGAGATCGCGGTACCTGCCCTATGCGACCCGACCTGGCCGGTTGCTGGCCCAGCTGTTCAGCGATGTGGCGGTCATCATCTGGACCGCGGTGTGGGTGCTGGTCGGCATGGCCGTGTATTCGGCCGTCGCGACCATCGCCGAAGTGGGCAGGCAAGTCGAGACGGGCGCCAACGGGGTCGCCGACAACCTCAGCTCGGCCGGCGACAACACCGACGACTTTCCGCTGGTCGGCGACACCCTGAGCAAGCCATTGCGGGCCGCCAGCGATGCCGCGCTCGACATCGCGGGCGCCGGCCACAACCTCGACACGACTGCGAGCTGGCTCGCGTGGGTGCTTGCGCTGGCCGTGGCCGGGGCGCCGATCCTCTTCGTCGCGATGCCGTGGCTGTATCTGCGGGTGCGCTTCTTCCGGCGGAAGTGGACGGCGATCACCCTGGCGTCGACGGCGGCCGGCGAACAACTCCTGGCCCTGCGCGCCCTGGCCAACCGGCCGCTGGCCAAGCTCACCGCGGTGTCCGACGACCCGGTCGGGGCGTGGCGCAGCCAAGACCCGACCGCGATCCGCGGCCTGGCCGCCCTCGAACTCCGCTCAGCCGGCATGAGCCTGCGCCGCATCCAGTGATTTGTGCACCGCAAGCGGCGGTGAGCGCCGGTCGCGGTGCACAAATCGCAGGGGTGGGAACCGTTTGAGGGGTGCACACCGTCCAAACGTGCATGCTCGACGACTATTTGCGTGACAACGACGGCGTAATCACCTTGGCGCAGGCGCGGCAGGCGGGCTTGAGCCAAGATGCGGTGAACCGCAGAGTCAGGTCCGGGCGATGGCTCCGCTGCTCTCCAGGCGTGTATTTCGCCGATGACCGTCCGTTCACCGACGCCGCGCGCATCCGGGCCGCGGTGTGGTCGTTGGGACCCGCGGCAACGGCGAGCGGGCTGGCTGCCGCCTGGTGGCACGACGTCACGAAATACCCGCCGGAGTCGGTCGAGATCACCGTGCCGAGAGTCAGCAGTCACCGGCCGAGGTTCGGCACCCGGATACGCCGCCGTGATCTCGGGCCCGCTGACATCGTGGAACGCCGAGGCCTGCGGGTGACGTCGCTACCGCTGACCGTCGTGGAAGCCGCCGCCAGGAAAGGTGGCGGCGCCAAGCTCATGGATTCCGCCCTGCAGCGCCATGTCGAGCTGCGGGAGCTGTGGCGGGCCCATTTGCGCAACAAGGGCAGGCATGGTTCGCCTGCCGCGCGCCGGCTGCTCATCGCGGCGGCCGACGGCGCCCGGTCGGCGGCCGAGCGTCTACTGGTCAAACTTCTGCGCGAGGCGAAGATCACCGGCTGGAAGGCGAACCGTCGTGTCGGCCGCTACGTGGTCGACGTCGCGTTCCCCGGCTTGAAGATCGCGATCGAAACCGACGGCTGGGCGTTCCACAGTGATCAGGAGGATTTCCAGCGTGACCGCGTCAAGCAGAACGAGCTCGCCCTGCTGGGCTGGCAGGTTCTGCGGTTCACGTGGCTGGACCTGACCGAGTATCCGCAGCGGGTCGTCGCCGAGATCGCGTTCGCTATCCAGTCCCGTGCAGGCGCCGCAGCCAGCTTCCGAAGGGATGACGCACGGTGACCGAACCCATGCGGACCCGACCGCGCACCACCAAGTGCAGCTGATTCGACGGCGGGCTGGTACGCACCTTGACCGTGGCGCTGCCCGCCATGGCGTTGACCCCGTTGAGGTCGGCGGTCGCCGCAGTGGGCACGATGAACTCGGTCGAGCTGCAGTAGTCGTCGATCACGATCTCGACGACAGGCCCCGGCAGGACCGCAGCGGTGAAGTCCAGCGTGGTGCTGCACATGCGCGTGGTCAGGTGCAGAGACGGCGCCACCGTCCACTGGCCACGCCGCACGATCGAGGACATCCAGCCGCGCAGTTCCTCGGGCGTGCCGGAGCGCTGGGCCATTGGAGGCGTCGTGGGCACGGCCATCGGCAGATCGGCGACGACGGCACTCAGCTCGCCGCGAGTGCGTGCTGCCAACGCGGAGTCGTAGCGCTCACTGAACTCGTCGAGTGTGAGCATGCCTTCAGCGACCGCCCGCTCGAGGAGTTGTCCCACCTTCGCCCGCTCGGCGTCTGAGACTCGGAGATGGTCATTTCGGCCTGAGTCCATGTTCTGAGATTAGGCGAACACCCTGTCGCGTTTGCGCCGCGACGGACACGATGCCGGTCGCCATGACCGCCGCGAACGCTTCCGGTTTCACAAGCCGAACTCGACCACCAGGTGCCGGATACCGGTGTGGCGGTTACTCCGGGTCCACTCGACGGGCTTGACCAGGCGCGCGGCGCCGAACCTGGCCAGCAGCTCCTCGAACAGCACCCGCAACTCGAGCCTGGCGAGGTTCGCACCGAGGCAGTAGTGCACGCCCTGGCCGAAACCCAAGTGGGGATTCGGTTTTCGTGTGATGTCGAATACGTCGGCGTCGACGAAGACGAGGGCGTCCCGGTTGGCCGAGCCCTCCCAGATCTGGACCTTCTGCCCGGCCTCGATCTCGCAGCCGCCCAAGGTCACCGAGCGGGTTGCGGTGCGCCGCTTGGACGGTGACGGCGACGTCCAGCGCACCATCTCCTCGATCGCGGTCGGCAGCAACGACATGTCCGCACGCAACAACGCGAGCTGTGCCGGGTTCTCGATCAACGCCAACAGCCCGCCGGCCACCGAATTGCGGGTGGTCTCGGCGCCCGCGCTGAACAGCAGGCTGAAGAACAGATACAGCTCCAGGTCGGACATGTCCGCGTCGGTGGCATTGGCGACCACCGACAGCATGTCGTCGGTGGGCTCGGCGCGTTTGGCCGCGATGAGTTCCTGCCCATAGGCATACATCCGCGAGCCGGCTTCCTCGGCCGACATCTGCCCCACCGACGCCGTCCGCGAACCGCCGAAGTCGAACTGCGGCTCGATCGCCTGGAACAGCCAATGCCGTTCGGATTCCGGCACTCCCAGCAGTATGCAGATCATCTGCATGGGCAGTTCGGCGGCCACGTCGACCAGGAAGTCGAACGGTTCGCCGGGCACGACGCCGTCCAGCAGACGACGCGCGCGGGCCCGCAGATCGTCCTCGACCCGTTTGATCATGCGCGGGGTCAGACCGGAGCTGACGAGGCGGCGGATCTGGGAGTGCCGCGGATCGTCCATCATGTTGAGCACCTGGCCCGCGATGGCCAGATCCTGAAGCAGCGTTCCGCCGTAGGGCCTCGAGCCGCCGGTCACCGACGAGTACGTCGCCGGGTCCCGCAGTACCGCAAGGGTTTCGGCGTACGTCGCTACCGACCAGAAGCCTTCGCCGTCCGGGGTGTGCTCGGTGGGCTCGTGCCAATACACCGGAGCCTGCTGCCGGTGCACCGCGAACAACGCATGCGGAAAACCGTCGGCGAAGTTGTCCAGATCGGTGAGGTCGGCAAGCATCACAACGTCACAAGATCGCACCCGACGTGTACTTGGCGGCCTCGGGATAGCGACTCACGAGATCGTCGACGGCCGACACGACGCCGTCGACCTGGGCGCCCGCCGCGCCGGTGAACGCCTGCTTGTCGGCCAGCGCGGCTTCGAGCGCGGCGCGATCCAGCGGCAGCCGCGGATCGGCGGCGAGCCGGTCGAGCAGATCGGGTTCCTGGCCTTTCTCCCGCATCGCCAGGGCCACCGCGACGGCATGCTCTTTGATGACCTCGTGCGCGGCTTCGCGCCCGACGCCTGCGCGAACGGCCGCGATCAGGATGCGCGTGGTGGCCAGGAACGGCAGGTAGCGGTCGAGTTCACGCTGGATCACCGCCGGGTAGGCACCGAACTCGTCGAGCACCGTCAGGAACGTCTCGGTCTGCCCATCGATCGCGAAGAACGCGTCGGGCAGGGCGACGCGGCGCACCACCGAGCAGAACACGTCGCCCTCATTCCATTGCGCCCCAGTCAGTTCGGCGGCCATCGACGCATATCCGCGCAGTACCACCTGGAGGCCGTTGACCCGTTCGCACGAGCGCGTGTTCATTTTGTGCGGCATGGCCGACGAGCCGACCTGTCCGGGCGCGAAGCCCTCGGTCACCAGCTCGTGCCCGGCCATCAGCCGGATGGTGTGCGCAAGCGACGACGGGCCCGCGCCCAACTGCACCAGCGCCGACACCACATCGTGGTCGAGTGACCGCGGATAGACCTGGCCGACGCTCGTGAAAACCTCGGTGAAGCCGAGGAATTCAGCGACCCGCCGCTCCAGTTCGGCGAGCCGGCCGACATCCCCGTCGAACAGGTCGAGCATGTCCTGCGCCGTACCCATCGGCCCCTTGATGCCACGCAGCGGGTACCGGTCGATCAGCTCGCGCACGCGCGTGAGCGCGATCAGTGTCTCTTCGGCCGCCGACGCGAATCGCTTGCCCAGCGTGGTGGCCTGCGCGGCCACATTGTGCGAACGGCCGGCCATCACCAGATCGCGGTAGACCACCGAGCGCTCGGCAAGCCTGGCGACCACCGCGACACCGTGCGAGAACACCAGCTCCAGCGAGCGGCGAATCTGTAGTTGCTCGACGTTCTCGGTGAGGTCGCGGCTCGTCATGCCCTTGTGCACCTGCTCGTGGCCGGCCAGCGCATTGAACTCCTCGATGCGCGCCTTCACGTCGTGGCGCGTGACGCGCTCGCGCGCGGCGATCGAGGCCAGGTCGACGTTCTCGAGTACACGTTCGTAGTCTTCGACCACACCGTCGGGCACCGCGACCCCGAGTTCGGCCTGTGCGCGCAGGACGGCGAGCCACAGGCGGCGCTCGGCGATGATCTTGGCCTCGGGCGACCAGATCGCGACCATCTCGTCGCTGGCGTAGCGGTTGGCCAGAACATTCGGAATCGTCACGAACACACAGCTTACGGGGCCGAGTGAGGCAGGCTTGAGACATGCACTTCATTGGCCTGGACCTCGCCTGGGGCGAGCGCAAGCCCACCGGCGTCGCCGTCGTCGACGAGGAGGGCCTGCTCGTGCACGTGTCGGCCCAGACCGACGACACCAGCATCCTGGCCGCGGTCAAGCCGTTCACCAGCGATGATTGCGTGGTCGGCATCGACGCGCCGCTGATCGTGACCAATCCGACCGGGAACCGGCCTGGCGAGGCCGCGCTCAATCGCGATTTCCGCGCGTTCGAAGCGGGCGCGCATCCGTCGAACACCGGCAAGCCCGAATTCGCCGACACCCCGCGCGGGGCCCGGCTCGCGACGGCGCTCGACCTGGACCTCGATCCCCGCACCGCGCGGACCAGGCGGGCGCTGGAGGTCTATCCCCACGCGGCCTCGGTTTCCTTGTTCCACCTGGGCCGGACGTTGAAGTACAAGTCGAAGCCGGGCCGCACGTTCGAGCAGATGCGGTCGGAGCTGTTGCGCCTGATGGAGCTGATCGCCGGGCTGCGTCATGCCGACGTTGCGCTGCACGTGGCGGGCAACGAGCAGTGGCAGCAGCTGTATCAATCCGTCGAGGGTGCGACGACCAAGAGCGAGCTGCGGCGCGCGGAGGATCCCGTCGACGCCGTGTTGTGCGCGTACGTCGCCCTCTATGCGTTCCGCAGGCCCGACGACGTCACGATTTACGGCGACGTCGACACGGGCTACATCTTGACGCCGACGCTGCCTCCGGATCTGACGCCGCACTCCGCGATGCCGCCCGTGGTCGCCGAGTACGCGGCGCGCCGCCCGGCGCTCGTCACCGCCACCGCGCACTACCTCGAGCTGATCACGAGCCTGCTCGACGATGCGGGCATCAACTATCTGAGCATCACCGGACGGACCAAGAGCGTGGAGTCGTTCGCGGCCAAGGTCACCCGCACCGTCAACGGTCAGCCGATGTACACCGATCCGCTGGTGGAGATCACCGATCAGGTTGGCCTGCGGGTGATCACGTACCTGCGTGAGGATGTCGACGCGGTCGCCAATCTGCTCGCCGAGGAGATGCGCCTGCTCGACGACCGCGACATGGGCGCCGAGACCGCCAGGGAGGGCCGATGGGGTTATGCCAGTAGGCATCTGCTGATCGGTGTCGAAGGTGAGCAGCAGCCCGCCTCGATCCAGGTCCGCACGGTCCTGCAGCATGCCTGGGCGGAGTTCGAGCACGACGTGCGTTACAAGGGATCGATCCCGGCCGAACACGTCACCGAGCTCGACCGGCGATTCACCCTGGCTGCCGGGCTGCTCGAGCTGGCCGACCGCGAGTTCACCGAGATCCGGGAACGCCTGCGCACCACCATGACCGAGGACGAGACCGACTTCTCGACGGATTCGCGTATCCCGACTCCCGTGCTGGCCACCTACCTGGGCAACCGCTACACCGACGCCGGCTGGTCGCGCACCGATCACTACGGCTGGATCTCGGGGCTGCTGCTCGAGCTCGGCATCACGTCACTGGATGCGTTGACGGCCGTGCTCGACTCCGTCGACGCCGACGAGATCAACCGCGTCATGGACTACCGGTATCCGCCGGGCGCCGTGCGCCGCCTCGACGACGCACTGCTGGCCGTGTTCGGCGAACGCTACCTCGGCCTGCAGGGCAACGCTCATCGAATCGCTATGCTGCAGAACAGGATCGAACGCTTACGCGGCAAGCCCTAGGGTGCGTCGCTCAGGTGCGTCGGGTCGATCATGCCGGGCCCGCGGATCCCGAGTTGCCGGTTGATCGCCATGGTGATGAGGAACAGCACGACACCGATGACGATCAACGCGATCGCGAGGAAGTACTGCTGCGCCGGGCGGCCCGAGGTCGGCAACACCAGGTACAGCGACGCGATGAAGCCGATGACCGGCAGAATCGTCGGGGTCTTGAAGTGGCTGCCGTCCTCACGCACGTCGCGGCGCAGCACCAGCACCGCGACGTTGACGGTCGCGAACACCGCGAGCAGCAGCAGCGACGTGGTGCCGCCCAGTACGGAGATGGCGTTGCTGCTCGCGAACGCCGACACGTAGAAGATCAGCCCGAAGGCGATCAGAGTGGTGAATACGATTGCCACCCAGGGGGTGCGGCGCCGCGGCGCCACCGTCCCGAGCACCGGCGGCAGCACGTGCTGACGGGCCATACCGTAGATGAGCCGGCTCGCCATCAACATGTTGATCAGCGCGGTGTTGGACACCGCGAACATCGAGATGATCGGCAGGATCTGCTGGAACGGCAATCCGGGCGCGGCCGTTTCGACCACCTTGACCAGTGGCGAATTGGCGGCGGCGAGTTCACCGACCGGCACAAGGGCGACCGCGATGACGGCGACGACGACGTAGACGACTCCGGCGATTCCCAGGCCCGACAGCAGCACCTTGGGGAAGATCCGCACCGGATCCTTGGTTTCCTCGGCCATATTGACGGAGTCTTCAAAACCCACCATGGCGAAGAACGCCAACGACGTGGCGGCGGTGACCGCGAGGAAGGCGTTCTTCTCCTCGGCGGTTTCGAATGCGACGACCCGCCCGAAGTCGACGTCGGCACCGCTGAGAATCGCCCACAGCCCGACCAGGATGACGATCGCGAGACCGGTGATCTCGATGATCGTGAGAATGACGTTGAGCACGACGCTTTCGGTGACGCCACGCAGGTTGACCGCCGCGATCACCGCCATGAACAGCAGCGCGATCAGTACGACGCCGATCTTCTCCCAGGTGAAGACATGATTGAAGATCTGTTCGATGGCATCGAAGAAGCTGACCGCGAAGAACCGCGAAGCCGTTGAGGCAGAGGTGATTCCGGAGCACATCACCACGAACGCCACCAGGAACGTCACGAACTGGATGCCGAAAGCCTTGTGCGCGTACAGCGCCGCACCGGCGGCCTGCGGATACTTGGTGACGAGCTCGAGGTAGCTGAACGCCGTGATGGTCGCGATCAGGAACGCCACGAGGAACGGAAGCCACGCTGCGCCACCGACTTCCTTGGCAACCTGACCCGTCAGGGCGTACACACCCGTACCGAGAATGTCTCCGACGACGAACAACAGCAACAGGCCCGGGCCCATCACGCGCCGCAACTGCGGCTGCTGCTCAACGGTTTCGGGTCGAGACATGCCCCCTCCTTCGCTCGGTCAGACGCGTACCGCCCGTTCGTCGACGGGCGCAAGCACGTCGATCACATCGATCAGCGTCGCACGGGCACTGGCTCGTGGCCCGTCCCCGTCGTCCACCAGCGATGCAACCACGGCTCCGTCGACCGCGCACACCAAAGCGGTGACGAGCTCGGCCCGGACCGACCGCCCCGACCGTTCCACCACCTCCACGACCGCGTCAGTACGCTGCTGCAGAATACGGCGCTGGATGTCGCGTAGGCCGGGTTGACGCGCGCACGCGATGTACCGCTCGTACCGGGAGATCAATTGCTCGGTGATGCGTGATTCGGGGGACTCGCCGACCAACAAGTCCACCAGGATGTCGGCCGTCGACTCGGCCCCGCGGCGGCGCCTCGACAAGGCGGCAACCCCGGCTTGCAGTTGCTCGGCTTCGCGCGTCCCGATGTACTCGACCGCCTTGGCGATGAGGTCGTCCAGCGAGGAGAAGTAGTACGTCGTCGATGCCAGCGGCAGACCCGCGCGCCGTGCCACCGCACGGTGGCGAACGGCGTCGAAGCCGCCCTCGCACAGTAAGTCTGCGGCCGCCTTGACGAGGGCGTACCGCCGACGCTCCCCCTTAGGAGTGACCGCTGCCGTCACCTCGCTCATGCTGCCAGGATGACCCGCGTCACATGAGGTTTTCGGCCAATCATCAGGCTTTACTCAGGTTTTGCACCGCGGATTGTGCCATCGGGCGCTGCGGTTCTCGACGATGGCAAGATGGCCCGCATGCCTACCTTGACCCGTCGTGCCGTGCTGCGCCTCGGCGTCGGTGCGGCCGCCGGTGCCGCAGGCGCCTTGGCCCTCGGTTCGGTTCCCGCCGCGGCCGCGCCGACGTATGTCACGGGCTCGTTCGTGTCGGCTGCACGTGGCGGGGTCGACACGAATTGGGCCATCGCACGCCCGCCGGGCCAGACCGGTGCCCTACGTCCCGTCATCGCGCTGCACGGCAAGGGGCAGGACGCCGCAGGCGTGATGGCCGGCGGCGTGGAACAGGGGTTGGCCGAAGCGGTCGCCGCCGGCCTGCCGCCGTTTGCCGTCGTCGCGGTCGACGGCGGCGGAAGTTATTGGCACAAGCGGGCATCCGGCGAAGACTCTGGCGCGATGGTGTTGAACGAGCTGATCCCGATGCTCGGTGAGCAGGGGCTGGACACTTCGCGCGTGGCGTTCCTCGGCTGGTCGATGGGTGGCTACGGCGCGCTGCTGCTCGGATCGCGGCTCGGCCCTTCACGCACCGCCGCGATCTGCGCCGTCAGCCCGGCGCTGTGGACGTCGTCCGGCGCGGCCGCGCCAGGCGCCTTCGACAGCGCCGAGGATTACGCGGCCAACAGTGTGTGGGGTGCGCCTGCGCTCGGGTCCATCCCGATCCGGATCGACTGCGGCAACAGCGATCCGTTCTATTCGGCGACCAAGCAGTTCGTCGCACAGCTGCCCAATCCGCCGGCAGGCGGCTTCTCGCCGGGTGGGCACGACGGCGCGTTCTGGAGTTCCCAGTTGCCCGCCGAGCTGACCTGGATGGCGCCGCTGCTCGTCGGTTAGACGCTGATTCGCCCCTCGGCCGCAGCCAGACCGATATCGGTACGGAAGTGACTGCCGGGCAACCGGATCGACTTGATGAGCGTGTAGGCGGCATCGCGCGCGGCCGGTAGGTCGGCACCGGTGCCGACCACCGACAGCACCCGGCCGCCGGAGGACACCACGGCCCCGTCGTCACGACGGGCGGTGCCGGCGTGCAGTACCCCGTCGGCCTCCGATCCGTGGATGACGTCACCGACGCGGGGACGGCCGGGGTAGTTCTCCGCGGCGAGCACCACCGTCACCGCGTACCCGTCGTGCCATTGCAGTTCACCGAACGATGCCAGCTCACCGCTCGCGGCCGCACGCAGGAGTTGCCCGAGCGGCGATTCCAGCAGCGCCAGCACCGACTGCGTCTCGGGATCGCCGAAGCGACAGTTGAATTCAACGACAGCGGGCCCATTGCTCGTGATCGCCAGACCGGCGTAGAGCAGTCCGGAGAACGAACTGCCTCGCGCAACAAGTTCGGCCGCAACGGGTTTGACGATCTCGTCGACGATCTGGGTGGTCACCGATTCCGGCAGCCAGGGCAGCGGCGCATATGCGCCCATACCGCCCGTGTTGGGCCCGGTGTCGCCGTCGCCCACGCGCTTGAAGTCCTGAGCCGCCAGCAGTGGCACCACGGTCTCACCGTCGACGACACAGAACAGCGACACCTCGGGGCCGTCCAGGAACGATTCCAGCAGCACGGGGTGGCCCGAGTCGAGCAGGCTCGCGGCGTGCGCCCGCGCGGCGTCGCGGTCGGCGGTGACCACCACGCCCTTGCCCGCCGCCAGGCCGTCGTCTTTGACCACCCAGGCGGCCTGCCCGGCAGGCGGCCCGAACCGGTCCAGCGCGGCGTCGAGGTGGGCCGGGTTGTCGACGATCTCGCTGCCCGCGGTCCGCACTCCGGCCGCGGCCATGACGTCCTTGGCGAATGCCTTCGAGCCTTCGATGCGCGCGGCGTCCTTGGTCGGGCCGAAGCAGGCGATTCCGGCGGCACGCACGGCGTCGGCGACCCCGAGCACCAGCGGCACCTCGGGGCCGACGACCACCAGGTCGCTACCGATGCGCTGCGCCAGTTTCACGACGGCCTCACCCGAGGTGATGTCGACGTCGTATTGGTCGGCGATGACCTCGGTGCCCGCGTTGCCGGGGGCGACGGCCAACTCCTCGACCTCCGGGTCCCGGCGCAGAGCCAGGAGCAGGGCGTGTTCACGGGCACCGGATCCGATTACGAGGACGCGCACGGAGCTAAAGCGTAGTCCCAAGCCGCGGGCATACACTTGACACCGAGGTGTATGGTCAAACTATGACGCAGAGCACATGCCCCTTCGGCCCGGGGTACGACTTCACCGACCCCGACGTCCTCCTGCAGGGCATCCCGGTCGCCGAGTTCGCACAGCTGCGTAAGACCGCCCCGGTGTGGTGGAACGAGCAGGGCGAATCGATCTTCGACGACGGCGGCTACTGGGTGATCAGCCGTCACGAGGACATCAAGACCATCTCCCGCAACAGCGGTGACGTGTGGTCGACCAACGCAAAAGGCGCTGTCATGCGACTGCCCGAAGGCGTGACCGCCGAACAGCTCGACCTCACCAAGGCACTGCTGATCAACCACGACGCGCCCGAACACACGCGACTGCGCAAGCTCGTGTCGCGACTGTTCACGCCACGCTCGGTGGCCGCGTTGGAGGAGAAGCTGGCCGTGGCCGCACGCGACATCGTGGCCGCGGCCAAGGAGAAGGACAGCGGCAACTTCGTCGACGACATCGCGATGAACCTGCCGCTGCTCGCGATCGCCGACCTGATCGGCGTCCCGGAGGCAGACCGCGAGAAGCTCTTCCACTGGACCAACGCCATCATGAACACCGACGATCCGGATTTCGACAGCGATCCGACGATGGCCAATGCCGAGCTCATGGGCTACGCGTACAACATGGCCGAGGAGCGCCGCCGCTGCCCGGCCGATGACATCGTGACGCGGCTCGTGCAAGCCGATATCGATGGCGAGTCACTCCAGGATGTCGAGTTCGCGTTCTTCGTGATCCTGCTGGCGGTGGCGGGCAACGAGACCACCCGCAACGCGATGACGCACGGCATGAACGCGTTCTTCGAAAACCCCGATCAGTGGGAGCTTTTCAAACGCGAGCGGCCGGCCACCACGGTCGAGGAGATCGTCCGCTGGGCCACCCCGGTGCACTGTTTCCAGCGCACGGCGATGGTCGACACCGAGATCGGCGGCGCCACGGTGCGTGCCGGGCAGCGGGTCGGTTTGTTCTACAGTTCGGCGAACTACGACGAAGACGTGTTCGAGAACCCGTTCCAGTTCAACATCTTGCGCGACCCCAATCCGCATCTGGGATTCGGCGGCAACGGCGCGCACTACTGCATCGGCGCCAACCTGGCCCGGATGGAAATCAAGCTCATGTTCAACGAGATCGCCGATCAGATCCCCGACATCGCCAAACTCGGCGAGCCGCAACGCCTTCGGTCGGGCTGGATCAACGGCGTCAAGGACCTGCAGGTTTCTTACCGGTAGCTGGACTACGATGCCGGGATGCGCACTCACGGCTGGGCCGGCTCAGCACCGGCCACCGACGACGAGGCCGTCGCGCGCATCCTGACCGCCGCGAGCAAGGCGATCGATGAGCGGGGCGCCGAGTTCTCGATCGCCGACATCGCGCGCACGCTGGGTGTCACGCGCCAAACGGTTTACCGCTATTTCCCCAGCACAGAAGCGCTTTTGGTGGCTGCCGCCGTACACGCGGCCAGCGATTTCCTCGACCGCCTTGCCACACATCTGCAGGGCATCACCGATCCCGTTGACGCGGTGGCCGAGGCGATCGCCACCGCGCTCGAATGGCTGCCCAAGGACAAACACATCGGTCTGCTCATCGCTCCGGGCCGCCCCAACGCGCACACCGAATCCGTGACGTCGGACGTCGCCGTGGACTTCGCGCGGGCGATGCTGCGCAAATTCGACGTGGACTGGTCCGGCCTCGGCTACCGC
This sequence comes from Mycolicibacterium wolinskyi, assembly GCF_002101965.1. GTDB lineage: Bacteria > Actinomycetota > Actinomycetes > Mycobacteriales > Mycobacteriaceae > Mycobacterium > Mycobacterium wolinskyi. The sequence goes on along the minus strand of NZ_LQQA01000005.1, from coordinate 109,883 downwards.
GACGCCGACCTCGACGAACTCGCCGAACACCTGCTGCGGATCATCCAGTCATTCGTCATCGACCCCGGCCGGCCACCGCGTACGGCCGAGGCGCTACGCAGTTATCTGCGGCGCTGGGTGGGGGCGGCGGTCGTGGCCACGGATCCCGCGAGCAGCCGCTGAATTCGTGCCCTGAATTCGTGCGCGGTGGCCCCTTCCACCGGATTTAGACTCATGAGCGGTTGACTGGCGGGAGGGGCAGTGGGCGCGCTCGACGGGTTCTACACGACGCTGTCGCGAGCGCGCGCGACGTTCGGTGAGGGCGTTCCGGCGACCGGCGAGGAGTTCGACGGCAGCGCCCGCCTGCGGGAAATGGAAGCCGCGGTAAAGGCCGCGGCCCCCGACGACCGCTGGCAGGGTTCGGCGGCCGACGCCTACGCCGCCAAGAACGAGAAACACGCCGCGACGTACGGGAGACTCGCCGACCTCGACAAACGCATGGGTGCCGAAGTCACAAACTCTGCGGCCGTGGTGGCTGCCGGCCGACACAGCCTCGACAGCCTGTCGAACTGGGTGAGCGACATGGACACCTCAATCCCCCGCGACCAGTCCGGCGACCGAATGCGTCTGATCCTGGCCGCCAAAGGTATCGGCCAGATCAATGACGTCATCCAACAGTCCACTGATGACATGGACGCCATCGCCCGCCGCATCGAGGACATTCGCAAGCAGTACGACGAGATCGCGGGGAAAGAAGAGGGCGCTCAAGCACTGGACCATCCGCTGGGCAATCCTCCGCCAGTAGATCCGCTTGAGGAGATCAAGCGGAAGTACCAGGTCGACGAAGACCCCGACGGTGCACTTGATTGGGAGCCTGGATGGCCATGGAATCACTTGACCAGCCCGAAACATGTGACCGCGACTGAAGCGCGGATCTTGGACAGTCTCGCGCCGTGGGAACTACAAGACCTCAATCAGACCAAAGAAGCTGCCGAGGTGGAATCGAAGGTAAGGTTCCCGCCGCAGAACGGTGCTAACGACACTGCCGATAACCACACCGATGCATTCCGGCACGCATATTGGAATGCATTGATGACACAACGTTTTGGCGAGCAATGGACCCGCGACTTCGCGGAGGCACATGAACGGCTGCCGGGTAACCCCGCCACTGCCGAAGCGATGGACCTGTACAACAACGAAGTCGGCAGGAACATCGCCATGGCCAATCCTGATGCGACGCCTGCGGAGCTTGCAGACCTTGTCGAACAGGCCGTCAATAGAGGCGACACGGTGGTGGTCGCACCCAACAGCGATGGCGAGAAACTTGCCTGGAGCAATACGGTCCCGGAAGGCGAGGCAGGCACCACGTCGAAATCCACCGTGCCCGGGCAGGCACCGAACCCGGCGGGTGCTGGGCCAGGTGGTGTCTATGACCCCGGCCAGCCAGGCGGGTACGGAACGTCAGCGGGAGGATATTGATCGTGGCGGCGAGAACGGCGCGTGCAACCCTAGGCGTCCTACTGTGCTTTTTCTTGACCAGTTGCGGTCTGATATCTCAAGCAACGAGGCCATCAATGGACATCGACTACAACGATCAACGGCTCAACGACGGTTTGGCCAATCTTGTAGACCAGCAGAAGGCGGGCAAGCTCAGCGACTTCACCAGCTGGGATTGGGATGAGGTGCATTTGTTCCACGAGTCTGTCGAACGCGAGTTCATCGAAGAAACCGTGGGGGCGCCGGTGATCAAGAGCAGATTCTATGATTCCAAGGCGAGCCTGCTGGTTTTCGAACTCAACGGTGAACCCGTCAAAGCCGCCGGCATCAGCGGCGACTATCTGCGCGGGGAGAATCACCGCGTCACCTTCCCCGCCGATGTCATGCTGGATCCGCAGGGCGGCGGCTATTTGATGCTGACGCTCCCTGAATAGAGCGATATCACCCGCGATATCGCAGTTGAAAACCGTGTCCGCACTTCCGGACAGGTACGGATGTGGCGGATGTGACGCCGGGGCACCACAATCACACCACGGTCAACGGCAACGACTTCCTGGGCTCGAACTGGAACGTCGCACCGCCGCTCACCTTCGCCACCGCCACCTCGCCGAATTCTTTTGCCGGAGTGTCGGTTTCGAACACGCGCGCCGTCCAGTCGGACTCCGAGCCGACAACCTCGACGTTCAGACGAGGGTCGACGCCCGCGACGATGGCCTGCAGCGGACGTGTCTCGGCGGGCGTCACGAGCGACACCCAGGCCCCGTCCTCATGGGCGGGGGAACGACGCACCGCGACTGTGTCGGGCCCGAATTCGGCGGTGACATAGGCCGCCGGATTCAGCAGCGGGTGTAGTTCAAGCACCCGGACCGCGCCCTCGATACCGCCGGGCAGTTCCAGCGCCTTGCGGATGCGCTCCGCACCGAGACCGGCCACGCCGATCAGCTGTTTGGTGCAGATGTCGGTCGCGAGCGCGGTGTCCGAACCGGCACGTGCACCGACGGCGATGACGTACGACAGGTTGAGCAGATGCATCTGCAGGCACACCTCGTCGGCGATTCGGACCAGCGCCGAATGTGAGAACGCCGCGAAGTCGAAGTCCGATAGCAGCGGGCCGGAGTAGTCGGCCTGACCCTCGTCGGAGGGATCGATCGGATCGAGTTCGGTTCGGGCAGCCCGGGTCCGGCGGATCACGTCGAGAGCCGGAAGATCGGGAACCTCGGGGTAGGACTCGTCGATGATCACCGTCCACGCGCAGTGCGGGTGCCGGTCGGCCGGGACGCGCGGCGGCCGGTGGATCGGCCGGATCTGGGCTTTGCGGTTGGTGGCCAGCGCGGTTGCGTCGAACGTGGGGTCCTCGATGTCGTGGCACATGCCGCGCACATAGTCCTCGCCCATCGGCTCGACATCGAGCAGGGCGCCGCAATGGTCGAGGTGGAACTCACCGTGCCAGCGATCGTGCACGGTGTAGCGGAAATCCATGAACTGCGGCGGCGCACCGATGTCGAGCTGCAGACCCTTGAAGATCGTGATGACGTCGACACCCTCGTACTTGAGCGCCTGCTGCATGCGCTTGGTGTAGACGGGGCTGGCCGCCATCCACTCCTCGATCGCGATCTGCAGCATCTCTTCACGGCCGAAACTGCTGATGCACCAAGCCATTCCGGACCTGTCGATCATCTGGCCCATGAGCAGCAGCTCAGGCACCAGCTTGACCAACTGGTCGTGCGTCAGCGCCGCGTACCTACTTGTCATCGAGCGTCGTCCCCGTATTCATCTTGACCGCGGCATTGACGTTGGCCAGCCGGTCCTCGGCCTCACCTTTCTCGGCTGCCTTGCGGCGCTTCGCCGCAACCTTCGACACGGTTCCATTGAGCGCAGAGCCGAGGGGGAAGCCGAGGTACTGGGTGAGGAAGATCGCGATGTCCTTGAGCTCTTCCTCGGTGAACTCACCGTTGAGCAACGCGGCATTGACCTGGATCTCAGCGAGGTCCTGCGATCCGACGGCGGTCACCGCGGACAACGTCATGAGCCGCTTCTCGCGCATGGACAGCCCGGGCTTGGTCCAGATGGTGCCAAAGAGGTGGTCGACCGTGAGATCGAAGTACGGATCGCCTTCGATGTTGGGCATCTCCCAGCCGTAGACCTCGTTCATCTTCTCGAGGCCCTTGCGGCGCAGTTCATCCATTACCTGTCACTCCTTCGTGTGCGGTACGCCGAGGCCGTCGGCCAGCCGCTGCAGGGCCACCTGAGCCAGCGGAAGGTCCACACCGACAGCGTCACCCAGTCCCAGTGCCAGACTCAGGTCCTTCTCCCCCAGCCCGCGTGCGTGCGTGAAGGAGTCGTAGAGGAAGTTGTCGGGCGTCAGCTCGGCCATGTTGTCGCGCACCATGATGGCCCCCGGACCGCTGGTGAGCGCGTCGGTGTGCCGCACCACCCGGCCGAGCTGCTGCAGGTTGATCCCACTGGCTTCGGCAAGCTTCATCGCCTCGCACGCCGCCGCGTAGCCGACGAACGTCAACATGTTGCGGGCCAGCTTCATTCGCGTGCCCGCGCCCGGCTCGCCGGCATGGATCACCATCGACGCGAACTGCTTGAACGCGGGCTTGATGCGTTCGTAGACCTCGCGATCGGCACCCACCATGACGGCGAGCTCACCTTTCTCCGCGGCCGCCCCGCCGCCCGACACCGGCGCGTCGACGATGTGGATGTCCTTCGGCCGCAACTGGTCTGCGAGCTCGACCGCGGTCTCGGGGCTGATCGTCGAATGGATCGCGATGACGGTGCCCGGCTTGACGTGCTCGGAGAGCTGCCCCACCACGTCACGCACCTGCTCGTCGTTGAGGACGGTGATGCTGATGATGTCGGCCTGCGCGACGTCGCCGACGTCGTCGGCCACCGTCGCGCCGAGTTCCACCAGCGGCGTCATCGCCTCGGTGCGAACATCGAAAACCGTGAGCCCGCCGGGCCACTCGACGAGCCGTTTGGCCATCGGCGCACCCATGTTGCCGAGGCCGATGTAGCCATATTTCGGGTCGCTCATGAGCCGTGCCCGCTGCTCTTCGCGCAAGCGCTCATCGGATGATCTGTCCGCCGTCGACATTGAAGATCTGGCCGGTGATCCACTTCGCCTGGTCGCTGAGCAAAAACAGGCACATGCCGACCAGGTCTTCGGGTTGGCCCATGCGGGACAACGGGATTCCCTTGACGATGTCGTCCACCATCTCCTTGGGCGTGGTGGTGCGGTTGGCCTCGGTGTCGATCGGCCCGGGCGCGATCGCATTGATGCGGATGTTCTGCCCGCCCAGTTCACGTGAAAGCTGTTGGGTCAGGCCGTTGATCCCGACCTTCGCCAGGCCGTAGTAGTTGGCGTACAACCATGCCGCGGTCGACGACTGGTTGACGATCGCACCGCCGCCGCGCTTGGCCATCTTGCGGTACACCGCGCGTGTGCAGACGAGCGCGCCGTCGAGGTTCACACTCATGAACTTCTTGTAGTAGTCCCAGTCGACCGTGAGCAGGAAGTCGAGCTTCATGCCGCCGAAGATCGCGGCGTTGTTGACCAGGTAGTCGATCCCGCCGAACTCCGAAAGCGTCTGGGCCGCCATGTCCTTGGCCGAGTCGATGTCGGACACGTCCACGCGTACCGCGAGCGCGTTGCCGCCCTCGCCCTTGATGCCGTCGGCGACCTTCTGCGCGCCTTCGGTGTTGATGTCGGCCACGACGACGGCCGCGCCTTCACGTGCGAGTGCTTCGGCGTAGGCCTGCCCGATTCCGCCGCCGGCACCGGTGACGATGGCCACCTTGTCATCGAACTGTCCCATTCACGTTCTCCTTACTGTGCCAGCGTGGCGATGGTCTTGATTTCGGTGTATTCCTCGAAGCCGGCCAGGCCCATCTCCCGTCCGACACCGGATTGCTTGTACCCGCCGAACGGGGCATCGGCCGAGTACCAGATGCCGCCGTTGACGTTCACCGTGCCGACCCGCATCCGTGCCGCCACGGCCTGGGCACGCTCGTCGTCACCGCTGAACACGGTGCCCGACAGGCCGTACGGCGAGTCGTTGGCGATCCGCACGGCATCGTCGTCGCCGTCGTGGGCGATCACGGTCAGCACGGGTCCGAAAATCTCTTCGCGCGCCACGCGGGCGTTGTTGTTGAGCCCGGCGATCACGGTCGGCTCGATGTAGAACCCGGTGTCGAGATCGGCGGGGCGTCCGCCGCCGCAGGCGAAGCGGCCGCCCTCATCGATCGCGAGGTCGAGATAGGACTGCACCCGGTCACGTTGGCGTGCCGAGATGAGCGGTCCACACACCGTCCGCTTGCTGTTCGGATCCCCTGGCTTGATCGAGCCCAAGGTCGCCGCAGCGGCCTCGACGGCCTCGTCGTAGCGAGCCCGGGGCACCACCAGGCGGGTGGTGATCGCGCAGCCCTGCCCGGCATGCATCGCGACCGTGAACGCCGCCATCGAGCACGCACCGGCCAGATCGGCGTCGTCGAGCACCAGGAACGCCGACTTGCCGCCGAGTTCCAGGAACACCTTCTTGATCGTCAGTGCCGCGTCGGTCATCACCGCGCGCCCGGTCGCCGTGGATCCGGTGAACGAAACCATGTCCACCCGTGGGTCTTTCGACAGCAGTGCGCCGACGGAGTGGTCACTGGAGGTGACGATGTTGACCACGCCCGGCGGGAAATCGGTCTGCTCGGCGATGATCTGGCCGACGGCGGCCGCCGCCCACGGCGTGTCCGGGGCCGGCTTGAGGATCAGCGTGTTACCGGCAGCCAGCGCCGGGCCGACCTTCGCCAGGTTGATCTGGTGCGGAAAGTTCCACGGCGTGATCGCGCCGACGACACCGACCGCTTCGCGCGCCACCACCCGGTTCGTCGGGATGCCCTGCGGTGTCGCATCGCCAAGATCAGTTCGCCACTCGTACTTCTCGGCGGTGTCGGCCGAGAACGCGAGGTCATCGATCGGGCCTTCGAGCTGCGCGCCCGCGGTGAGCATGCGCGGTGCGCCGACCTCGGCGATCGTCAGTTCGCGGAGCTCTTCGATGTTCTCGCGCAACGCATCTCGCAACTGACGCAGGCACCGCACCCGCAGTTCGGTGTTCGTCGACCAGTCGGTGTCGTCGAATGCGCGCCGCGCGGCCTCGATGGCGTTGCCCATGTCCTCGGCGTTGGCGTCGGCCGCGACGCCGAGCACCTCTTCGGTCGCGGGGTTGACGGTGTCGAACACGCCCCCGCCGCCCGCGACGAGCTTGCCGTCGATGAGCAGTTGACTCTGGCGATCGGCCAGTACCGGCATCGGTGAACTCCACTTCACGAATTCTGGACAACTGTCCGGCTGTCTCGTTTCGAACGATAGCCTCCGACGATGTCGAGCCGCAAGGGTGTCCCGGGCGGGCGGCCGATCTCGGTCCGAAAAGACCGCCCTGGCCTGGCTTTTACGACGCCACACTTGCCCATCGCACACATCGTCGGATAACTTGGACATGTGTCCAGCGATGCAGTGGCCGCAGTCACAGGGCCAGTAAGCGAGACGCCGCGCAAACGACGCCAGGAGGAGACCTTCCGAAAGGTCCTCACCGCGGGGATCGAGATGCTGCGGGAATCGTCGTATGCCGATCTCACGGTGCGTGCCGTCGCGGCCCGCGCGAAGGTCGCGCCGGCCACGGCCTACACCTACTTCTCGTCGAAGAACCACCTGATCGCCGAGGTCTACCTGGATCTGGTGCGCCAGGTCCCCTACTTCACCGACGTCAACGACTCCATGACCACGCGGGTCGACAAGGCGGTCCGCGCCCTGACGCTGGTTGTCGCGGATGAACCGGAGGTCGCCGCCGCCTGCACCACGGCGCTACTCGGCGGCGGCAGCGATCCGGCGGTACGTGCCGTCCGCGATCGCATCGGCGCCGAGATCCACAAGCGAATCCGCTCGGCAGTGGGCCCCGACGCGGATCCGCGCATCGTGTCGGCATTGGAAATGACGTTCTTCGGCGCGCTGGTCAATGCCGGCAGCGGAGCCTTCACCTATCACCAGATCGCCGACCGCCTCACCTACGTGGTGGGCCTGCTCCTCGGAGATGAGAACACCCCATGAACTTCGGAGACGACCGATGACCCTACCCACGGTCGAGCTGATACTCGACCCGTACGACTATCACTTCCACGAGGATCCGTACCCCTACTACAAGCGTCTGCGCGACGAGGCGCCGCTGTACCGCAACGAGGACCTCAAGTTCTGGGCACTGTCGCGGCACAAGGATGTGGTCCAGGGATTCCGCAACAGCACCGCGCTGTCCAACAAGCACGGCGTATCGCTGGATCCGGTGTCGCGCAACGACGAAGCCCATCGGGTCATGTCCTTCCTGGCCCTCGACGATCCGGCCCACCTGCGGTTGCGCACCCTGGTGTCCAAGGGTTTCACCCCGCGGCGCATCCGTGAGCTGGAAGGCCGGGTCACCGAGATCGCCGTACAGCATCTCGATGCCGCACTCGAATCCGACAGCTTCGACTACGTCGACGACTTCGCGGGCAAGCTCCCCATGGACGTCATCTCCGAGCTCATGGGTGTTCCGGAGGAGGACCGGGTCCGCATCCGGGCGCTTGCGGACGGCGTCATGCACCGCGAAGACGGGGTCGCCGACGTGCCTGCATCCGCCATCGCGGCATCCGGCGAGCTGCTGGTCTACTACGCCGACATGGTCAAGCAACGCCGCCGCAATCTCACCGACGATCTGACTTCGGCGCTCGTGGAAGCCGAGATCGACGGGGACAAGCTCACCGATGACGAGATCATGGCGTTCCTGTTCCTCATGGTGGTGGCCGGCAACGAGACCACGACGAAACTCCTTGCCAACGCCGCCTATTGGGGTTACAAGAACGCCGATCAGCTCGCGCCGGTGTTCGACGACCACGACCTCATCACGCCGTGGGTCGAGGAGACGCTGCGCTACGACACCTCCAGCCAGATCCTGGCCCGCGCGGTGGTCGAGGACCTGACGTTCTACGACACCACCATTCCCGCGGGCGATGTGCTGGTGCTGCTGGCCGGTTCGGCCAACCGTGACGAGCGTGCGTTCGAGAATCCCGACGAATACCGCATCGGCCGTGACATCGGTTCGAAGCTCGTGAGTTTCGGCAGCGGTGCACACTTCTGCCTCGGCGCACACCTGGCGCGCATGGAGGCCAGGGTGGCGTTGACCGAGTTGTTCAAGCGAATCCGCGGATACGAAGTGGATGAATCCGCCGCCGTGCGGGTGCATTCCAGCAGCGTCCGCGGGTTCGCGCACCTTCCGATCACAGTGGAGAAACGTTAAATGCCCCGTTTTGAACCGCTTCCTGATCGCCGTCCCGCGCTCGTCGCCGGCGCGTCCTCCGGCATCGGCGAGGCGACCGCGATCAAGCTCGCCGCCAACGGGTTTCCGGTGGCGCTCGGCGCTCGCCGGATGGAGAAGCTCGAGGAGATCGTCGGCAAGATCCGCGCCGACGGCGGCGAGGCCATCGCGGTGCATCTCGACGTCACCGATCCGGACTCGGTCAAAGCCGCGGTCGAGCAGACGACGTCGGAACTCGGCGACATCGAGGTGCTCGTCGCCGGCGCGGGTGACACCTACTTCGGCAAACTCGACTCGATCAGCACCGAGCAGTTCGAATCGCAGGTGCAGATCCATCTGATCGGCGCCAACCGCGTCGCGACGGCCGTCCTGCCGGGCATGATCGAGCGCAGGCGCGGAGACCTGATCTTCGTGGGATCCGATGTGGCGCTTCGCCAACGGCCGCACATGGGCGCCTACGGCGCGGCCAAGGCGGCCCTCGTGGCAATGGTCACCAATTACCAGATGGAGCTCGAGGGCACCGGTGTGCGGGCGTCCATCGTGCACCCCGGTCCGACGAAGACCTCGATGGGCTGGAGCCTGCCCGCCGAGCTGATCGGCCCCGCGCTCGAAGACTGGGCCAAGTGGGGCCAGGCACGCCACGACTACTTCCTGCGCGCGGCCGACCTGGCCCGCGCGATCACGTTCGTCGCCGAGACTCCGCGCGGCGGGTTCATCGCCAACATGGAGCTTCAGCCCGAGGCCCCGCTGGCCGAGGTCAAGGACCGCCAGAAGCTGGCTCTGGGTGAAGAAGGGATGCCGGACCAGTGACCATCACAAAAGAAGTACAACGGGTTTCCGGTGGCGAGGACGAGCACGGCCACCTCGAAGAGTTCCGCACCGATCCGATCGGGCTGATGAAGCGTGTCCGCGAGGAATGCGGTGACGCCGGCTGGTTCCAGCTCGCCGACAAGCAGGTGGTGCTGCTGTCCGGTGCAGAAGCCAACGAGTTCTTCTTCCGGTCCACCGACAGCGAGCTCAACCAGGCCGAGGCGTACCCGTTCATGACGCCGATCTTCGGCGAGGGCGTGGTGTTCGACGCCGACCCGGAGCGCCGGGCCGAGATGCTGCACAACACCGCACTGCGCGGCGAGCAGATGAAGGGTCACGCGGCGACCATCGAGAACGAAGTCCGCAGGATGACCGAGAACTGGGGCGACTCAGGCGAGATCGACCTGCTGGAGTTCTTCGCCGAGCTGACCATCTACACCTCGACTGCCTGCCTGATCGGGCTGAAGTTCCGCAACCAGCTGGATTCTCGGTTCGCGAACTACTACCACCTGCTCGAGCGCGGCACCGATCCGCTGTGCTACGTCGACCCCTACCTGCCCATCGAGAGTTTCCGCGTCCGCGACGAGGCCAGGGCCAACCTCGTGGAGTTGGTGCAGGAGGTCATGAACGGCCGAATCGCCAACCCGCCCAAGGACAAGAGCGATCGCGACCTGCTCGACGTGCTGGTGTCGATCAAGGACGAGGAGGGCAATCCCCGCTTCTCGGCCAACGAGGTGACGGGCATGTTCATCTCGCTGATGTTCGCGGGTCATCACACGAGCTCGGGCACGTCGTCGTGGACGATGATCGAGCTGCTGCGCCATCCGGAGTACTACGCCAAGGTGCAGCAGGAGCTCGACGATCTCTACGCCGATGGCCAAGAGGTGAGCTTCCATGCGCTGCGCCAAATCCCGCACCTGGACAACGCACTCAAGGAGACCCTGCGGCTGCATCCGCCGCTGATCATCCTCATGCGGGTCGCTCAGGACGAATTCGAGGTGGAGGGCTTCCCGATCCACAAGGGTCAGATGGTGGCGGCCTCGCCGGCGATCTCCAATCGCATTCCCGAGGACTTCCCCGACCCGGATGCCTTCGACCCCGACCGCTATGTGAAGCCGCGGCAGGAGGACCTGATCAACCGCTGGACCTGGATTCCGTTCGGGGCGGGCCGGCACCGCTGTGTGGGTGCGGCCTTTGCACAGATGCAGATCAAGGCGATCTTCTCGGTGCTGTTGCGTGAGTACGAGTTCGAGATGTCGCAGCCGCCCGAGAGCTACCGCAACGACCACTCGAAGATGGTCGTTCAGCTGGCCCGTCCGGCCAAGGTCCGTTACCGCAGGCGCGTGAAGGACTGACGCGTATGGGTTGTTACCGCGTGGAACTCGACGAGGACCTGTGCCAGGGCCATGCCATGTGCGAACTGGAGGCTCCGGATGTCTTCAAGGTGCCCAAGCGCGGCGTCGTCGAGATCGTCGACCCCGAACCACCCGACGATCTCCGTGAGGATGTCGAGCGGGCCGTTGAAATGTGTCCCACCCAGGCAATTTCCATCAAAGAAAAGGACTGACAATGGCGTCATTCGAGCGTGCCCAATTAGAGGACTGGGTCGAGCGCTGGCTTCAGGTCAACCGCGATGCCGAGAAGGCCGGCGACTGGAAACCGTTGGCGGACTTCTACACCGATGACGCCACTTATGGCTGGAACATCGGGCCGAAGGAAGATGTCATGTGCGTCGGCATCGACGAGATCCGCGACATCGCATTGGGTCTGGAGATGGAGGGCCTGGGCAACTGGACCTACCCGTACCAGAAGGTCATCATCGACGACAAGCAGGGCGAGGTCGTCGGGTTCTGGAAGCAGGTCGTCGGCGGAGCCGACAAAGCGGATGGAGACACCGACGCCGACGCACTGGAGGTCTATGGCATCGGCGGGAGCTGGTTCCGACTGGCGGACGTCGACGGCGAACCCAAGATCGAGTGGCAGCGCGACTTCTTCGACTTCGGCCACGTGCAGAAGCTTTATCTGAAGCTCATGGAGAACGGCAGGCTCTCCGAAGGTATGCAGAAGCGGATCGAGCGCGCCCTCGCGGGCGAGAAGCTGCCCGGCTACTACCCGCTCGGCGAGGCCCCGGTTCCCATCTGGTGATCCCGGCCAAGCAGTTGATTGGGGGTGCGTGTGACGCACGTAACTAATGGCTCTAGTCTGTGGTCACCGGCACTAGTGGAAGGCACGCGTGGATGAAGACAAAAGGCGCTCTCATCTGGGAGTTCAATCAACCGTGGTCCATCGAGGAGATCGAGATCGGCGACCCCGTCAAGGACGAGGTCAAGATCCAGATGGAAGCGTCGGGCATGTGCCACTCCGACCACCACCTGGTGACCGGCGGCATCCCGATGGCGGGCTTCCCGGTGCTCGGCGGCCATGAAGGGGCCGGCATCGTCACCGAGGTCGGCCCCGGGGTCGAGGGCATCGAGCCCGGCGACCATGTGGTGCTGTCGTTCATCCCGTCGTGCGGTGTGTGTCCGTCGTGTCAGGCCGGCCTGCGCAACTTGTGCGACCTCGGCGCGGGCCTGCTCGGTGGGCTCGCCGTCTCGGACGGCACCAACCGCATCCACGCGAAGGGGCAGCCGGTCTTCCCGATGACCCTGCTGGGCACCTTCTCGCCGTACATGGTGGTGCACAAGAGCTCGGTCGTGAAGATCGACAAGTCGATCCCGTTCGAGGTCGCCTGCCTCGTTGGCTGCGGCGTCACCACCGGCTACGGCTCGGCCGTGCGCGCGGGCGACATCCGCCCCGGCGATGACGTCGCGGTCATCGGCGTCGGCGGTGTCGGGATGGCCGCGTTGCAGGGCGCGGTGAATGCCGGCGCCCGCCACATTTTCGTCGTCGACCCCGTCGAGTGGAAGCGCGACCAGGCGCTGAAATTCGGTGCCACGCACGTCTATCCCGACATCAACGCCGCGATGGCCGGCGTGGCCGAGGTGACCTGGGGTCTGATGGCCAAGAAGGTCATCGTCACCGTCGGTGAGTTGCACGGCGCCGACGTCGACAACTACCTCAACCTCACCAGCAAGGGCGGCACGTGTGTGGTGACGGCAATCGGCAGCCTGCTCGACACCAGTGCCAACATCAACCTCGCGATGCTGACGCTGTTGCAGAAGAACTTGCAGGGCACCATCTTCGGCGGCGGCAACCCGCACTTCGACATCCCGCAGCTGCTGTCGATGTACAAGGCGGGCAAGCTCAACCTCGACGACATGGTCACCCGGCAGTACAAGCTGGAGCAGATCAACGACGGCTACAAGGACATGCTGGAGGGCCGCAACATCCGTGGCGTCATCCGGTTCACCGACGAGGACCGCTGAACCGTCATGACTGAGACGCAGGAGATCTCACCGGCGCGCGCAGCGTCACTCGCCTCGTGGCGCTGCGTGCAGTCCGGTGACAAGGACGGCTGGCTGGCCTTGATGGCCGACGACGTCGTGATAGAAGACCCGATCGGCGAAGCCGTCACCAACCCGGACGGCACCGGCGTGCGCGGCAAGGAGGCGGTGTCGGCGTTCTACGACACCAACATCGGCCCGAACGAGCTGACGGTCACGTGCGAGGAGACGTTCCCGTCGAGCTCGCCGTCCGAGATCGCCTACATTCTGGTGCTGCACACCAAGTTTCCGAACGGGTTCACCGCGACCGTGCGCGGGGTCTTCACCTACAAGGTGAACGACGCCGGGCTCATCACGAACCTGCGCGGCTACTGGAATATGGACGCCATGAAGTTCGGGCAGGAAGAAGCTGAGTAGCCCCTTGGCCGGCCGCGGTGCCGTCGTCGTCGGCGGCACCCGCGGCATCGGCCTCGCGGTCGCCGAACTACTCGCCGGGCAAGGCGCGGGCGTCGTGGTCAACGGCCGCGACGACGCCGCTACCAAAGCCGCGGCGGAACGGATTTCCGGTGTGGCACATACCGGTTCACCCGCCGACGCGGACGTCGCCGACGCGCTGATCGACACCTGCGTGTGTGAGTTCGGGCGCATCGACATCCTGGTCAACTGCGCCGGGACCGCCGAGCCGGTGGGGTCGTCGATTCTCAATGTGAGCAGCGCCGCGTTCAAAGAGTTGCTCGACGCACACCTGCTGACCGCGTTCGAAACCTGCCGCGCGGCCGCACCGAAGATGGTCGCCCAGGGCGGCGGAGCCATCGTCAACACCAGTTCGTTCGCCTTCCTCGGCGATTACGGCGGCACCGGTTACCCGGCGGGCAAGGGCGCGGTCAACGGACTGACGCTCGCGATCGCCGCCGAGCTCAAGGAACATGGCGTGCGGGCCAACGTGGTGTGCCCGGGCGCCAAGACCCGCCTGTCCACCGGATCCGACTACGAGCAGCACATCGCCGAACTCAACCGGCGAGGACTGCTCGACGACGTGAGCATGCAGGGCGCGCTCGACGCGGCACCGCCCGAATATGTCGCTCCCACCTACGGATATCTCGTCAGCGACAAGGCGCGCGACGTCACCGGCAGGATCTTCATCGCAGCGGGCGGGTTCATCGGCGAATTCGCCCGGCCCTCACCGGGTTTCATCGGTTACCGCGACCACCACGCATCACCGCCGTGGACGATCGAGGAACTGCACGAGCTGATCGGCGGCTAGCAGGCAATCAGCGCCTGCCGCACACCCCGCGCTCGAAGCGACGGCCCCGGCGGCTCGGCCTGGCGCCGTGCAGCACAGGCAGTTTGAGCGCCCGGTAGTACGTCAGGACCACGCGATCGTCACCGTGCGGTGACGGCGTGCAGGAGTGGAACGTCCAGCCGTCCAGCCCGCGATCGACGAGCACCGGGTCATCGACCACTTCCCACCAGTTGTCGGCAGGGACATCGAGATCGATCCACTCGTACCGAGCATCACGTTCGTCCGGGGCAGCTGGGTCGTCGCCGTTGGCTTCCCACTTCACCGCGTCGGTCACGAGCGGCTCACTCCTTCGCACAAATTTAATAAGCCTTACTAGTTAACCGCGCGATTCTTCCCTGCGCAACGAGATGGGCGTCTCATTGGCGGCTCACTATGCTCATGACCATGGCGTCCGTCTTCACGAAGATCATCAATGGTGAACTGCCCGGCCGATTTGTCTACGAGGACGACGAGAACGTGGCGTTCCTGACCATCGCGCCGATGACCCAGGGCCACACCCTGGTGGTGCCCCGCGCGGAGATCGACAACTGGCAGGACGTCGAGCCTGCGGTGTTCGGCCGCGTGATGGAGGTGTCACAGCTCATCGGCAAGGCGGTGTGCAAGGCGTTCGGTGCGCAGCGCGCCGGGGTGATCATCGCCGGCCTGGAGGTCCCGCACCTGCACGTGCACGTGTTCCCGGCCTACAACCTGACGGACTTCGGGTTCGCCAACGTCGACAACAACCCGTCGGCCGAGTCTCTCGACGAGGCGCAGGCCAAGATCAAAGCCGCGCTGGCAGATCTGCAATCCGCGGCAAGTTGACCGTGAAGCGGCACCCCCGCCCCGGCGCGGTGGTGACCTTCACCGTGCCGCCGTGTGCATAGACCAGGGAATCGACGATCGACAACCCCAGGCCGGTGCCGCCGCTGGCTCGGGTGCGCGATGAGTCGGCCCGGTAGAACCGTTCGAAGACACGACGGGCGTCCTCCTGGCTCATGCCCGGCCCCTCGTCGCACACCTCCAGCACGGCGTTGTCGCCTTCGGTGCCGACGCGCACGGTGATGCCCGCGTTCTCCGGTGTGTGCTGCACCGCGTTCGCGACGAGGTTGCCCAGCACCTGACGAAGCCGCGCCTCGTCCCCGAGCACCTCGGGCGTGCCAGGACCGTCGAAGACCTCCATCGTCACGTTTCGCTTCGGCGCGATCGACTGGGCATCGTGCACGGCGTCGGTGGCCAGCGCCAGCAGGTCGACGCGGTGCTGGTCGAGTGGCCGCTGCGCATCCAGTCGCGCCAGCAACAGCAGGTCCTCGACGAGCAGGCCCATCCGCCGGGACTCGCTTTCGATCCGGCCCATCAACATCTCAATGTCGCGGGCCGCACCCTGGCGATAGAGCTCGGCGAACCCGCGGATCGTGGTCAGCGGGGTCCGCAGCTCGTGGCTGGCGTCGGTGATGAACCGCCGCATGCGTTCCTCAGAGGTCCGCGCCTGCTCGGCGGAGGCCTCCGACGAAGCCACGGCCCGCTGGATCTGTGCGAGCATGCCGTTGAGCGCCGAGGACAGCCGGCCCACCTCGGTGCGCGGATCCCGTTCTGGCACACGGCGATCGAGCTGGCCGGCGGCGATGGCCGCGGCCGTCCGTTCGACCTCGACGAGCGGACGCAGGCTGCGGTGCACCACCGCATATCCGACGACGCCGAGCACCAGCAGCACCGCCGCGCCGATCCCGACCTGCGACCAGACCAGCGCGCGCACCGACGACTGCACTTCCGACAGATCGATCGCGACGGTGGTGAGCCCGCCGGACGCGCCGCGAACAGTCATCGCCCGCCACTGCACGCTCGAATTGTCGATCGACCCGACGGTCACCGGCTCGGGGCCGACATCGTTGTCGTCGGGCAGCGCGGGTTCGGCCTCCCGGTCGTTGACCGCGATCCAGGTGCGGCCGTCCTCATCCACGCCGCGGACATAGAAATTCGACGGCGGCCGAGCTGGGTTGGGACCCTCCAGCGGCGTCGTCGGCATGCGCCGCGGCTCCTGCGCCCAGCTGCGGGACGCATCAAGCAGCGTCTGATCGATTCGGCTGACCTCGGTGTGACGCATGATCGACGTGACCGCCACGCCCGAGGCGAGCAGGCCGCAGGCCACCAGCACGAGTGCGGCGGCCACCAGCCCGACGCGCAGCGGCACTCCACGCCGCCCACGGTTCACGCGGTCAAACACCTCAAAAGTATGCCGCCGACGAGCAGGGCGTCAGCGCGGCTCGCGCAAAACATAGCCCACACCGCGCAGCGTGTGCAGCAGGCGCTTCTCGCCGGTGTCGATCTTGCGGCGCAGGTAGGAGACATAGGACTCGACGACATTGACGTCGCCGCCGAAGTCGTAGCGCCACACGTGGTCGAGGATCTTGGGCTTCGACAGCACGGTGCCTGCGTTGATGATGAAGTAGCGCAGCAGCGTGAACTCGGTCGGCGACAACGAGACCGGCTCGCCCGCCTTCCACACCTCGTGGGTGTCCTCGTCGAGCTCGATGTCGGCGAAGGACAACCGGGCATTGCGGGGTTCTTCGACGCCTCGGCCCGACCGCCGCAGGATGACCCGCAGCCGGGCCACCACTTCTTCGAGACTGAACGGTTTGGTGACGTAGTCGTCACCGCCCAGCGTGAGCCCGGCGATCTTGTCCTGCAGGCTGTCTCGCGCGGTGAGGAACAGCGCGGGCGCATCGATGCCGTCGGCGCGCAGGCGGCGCAGCAGACCGAAGCCGTCCATGCCCGGCATCATCACGTCGAGGATGACCGCGTCGGGGCGAACCTCACGCGCCTTGTCCAGCGCCGCGGCACCGTTGGATGCGGTGTGCACCTCGAACCCCTGGAACTTGAGGCTCACCGACAACAGCTCCACGATGTTGGCCTCGTCGTCCACGACGAGGATCCGGGCTTCCGGAACGCTTTCAGGCAGTGCAGGCATGGCCATTCCGCAATGTTGACGCTGTCGCTTGGAGTAATCCTGCACGCCAGCTGTGTACTTCCTGTGAGTTTGAGTGTGATCGCTCTCACCTAGACTGGCCCCATGAACCTCGGCAAGACGCTGGTCCAGTTTGCCACTGCCCCGGTACGCATAGGACTCGCAGTAGCCGACGCCGGCCTCGGTATCGCCGGCGAGACGCTCAACGCCGTACAGCGTGGCATCACCGATGCGAACCCGCTGAACGGCAGGTCATCGGTAGCGCATATGTTCGGTCTCGACGACGCCGTCGAGCGCGCGAACCGGCTCGCGCGACTCATGGACGACGACGCGCCACTGGGCCGGGCCCTCGCCCCCAACGGGCCGGTCGACCGGTTGCTGCGCCCGGGCGGCCTCGTCGACCAACTGACCGCCGAGGGCGGGCTCCTGGACCGGCTTACCGCCGAGAACGGCCCCGTCGCGCGGGCCGTCGCACCCGGCGGGCTGATCGACCAGGTGACGATGGAAGGCGGCTTCCTCGACCGCATGACCACCGAGGACGGTGCGCTGTCGCGGGTCATCGCGCCGGGTGGATTGGCCGATCAACTCCTCGCCAACGACGGGCTCATCGAACGCGTCCTGCGCGAAGACGGCGTCGCCGACCGGCTCCTCGCCGAAGGCGGCCTGCTCGACACCCTGACCGATCCCGACGGGCCCCTCCTCAAACTCGCCGACGTCGCCGACACCCTCAACCGACTGGCACCCGGCCTCGAGGCACTGGCACCGACCATCGACGCCCTGCACGACGCCGTCGTGACCCTGAGCCAGGTCGTCAACCCGCTCAGCAACATCGCCGACCGGATCCCGCTGCCTCGCCGTTACGGCAAGCGAACCGCACCACGGCCCGTCACATCCCAGCGAATTATCGACGCCGACGAGTGACCCGTTAAGCTAGGGCGCGTTCCACCCGCCTCCTTAGCTCAGTGGTAGAGCAACGCTCTTGTAAAGCGTAGGTCGTCAGTTCAATCCTGACAGGGGGCTCCACGCGGCATTCGCTTGTCGGTGCCCGCCCGTAACTTCCACCCATGAGAGTTTGTCTCGGCTGCGGTTCGCCACTCTCGAAGCGCAGTCAGAAGGTCTACTGCGGTAATGCATGTCAGGCGCTGGCCCGGCGCGATGCAAGTACAAAGCAGTGGCTGGAATCCGGCGCAGCGCGCATCGATGGCCACCAGGGCCACTACATTCGGCAGTACCTTGCCGCCGCTCAATCTCACTGCTGCGCGATCTGCAGCACGGCCAGCACGTGGCAAGGCCTGCCGCTCGCATTTGTCTTGGACCACATCGACGGAGACCCGACGAACAATCGTCGCGAGAACCTGCGACTTGTCTGCCCGAACTGCGACTCGCAGCTCCCGACGTACAAGAGCCGGAACCGAGGCAACGGGCGCCACTACCGCCGACAGCGCTATGCCGACGGCCAGTCGTACTAGTGGCGCAGAGTCAATTCTCGTCGGCGATCTGTTCCCTGCTCTCGTGTTGCCCGGGAGCCTCGGGATCCTGGCCCTGGCGGTCGAATTCGTCCTGTTGCTTCTGCTGCCGTTCGGTCGCCTCGCGTGCGTCCTTCGGTACCGGCCGACCACCATCGCTTTGATCCATGGATCGTGAATCGCCCGCTGTCACGACAGCTAAACCCGCGCGGTCAGTTTCCGCAGCGTCTGATATTCAGCGTCGCGGTACGGCCGGCCGTCGGGCCGGAGTAGATCGCTGAACCAGACCTTCGGCACCTCGGTGTAGGGCTTGTCCCAGGAATCCCACGGAAAATAGGTCTGGGTCTTGCCCGCCACCAGACCCCAGCTGTACGCACCGACGTTGTGCCGCTTGGCAATTGGTAGCACCCCTTCGATCGTGCTGCCCTCGTTGCGGGCCAGATATTCGGTGCACAGGATGGGTCGCCCGTAGGGCGCGAGTTCGGCGATGCGGGCTTCGAAGTCGCTCGGCCCGCCGTAGGAGTGAAAGGAGATGACGTCGGAGTTGTCGAGCTGGAAGTTGTCCATTTCGCTGCGACTGCCCGGGCCCCAACTCCCCTGCCATACGCCACTCGTCAGCGGCTGCACCGGATCGACCGACCGCGCCCATCCGAACACCTGCGGAAGCAGACCCCCGACGAGGTCGATCTTGTCCTTGCGTTCGACACTGCGGTACTGCTTGGCGGGGTTGTCCGGCTCGTTCCACAGGTCCCAGCCGAGGACGCGATTGTCGGTGCGGAACTGGCTCATCACACCGATGACGTAGTCGCGCAGCAGCGGGCGGTAGCGGGGATCGTCGATGCGCTCAGCGCCGGGGCTCTGCACCCAGCCCGAGTTGTGGACGCCGGGTGTCGGCGCGCGCTGGGCGCCGAGTTTGGGGTTCGGGTCCCAGCACGAGTCGAAGAAGACGAACAACGGTTTGATGCCCTGGCGCGCCGCGATCGAGACGAACTGCGCGAGCCGGCGTTGAAAGCCGCCGCGGTCCTGCGCCCACAACAGATCGTGCAGGAACACCCGCACGGTGTTGAACCCGAGCAGCCGGCACGCCCCGAGCTCACTGTCGATGCGCCGGGGGTCGTAGGTGCCCGGCGCAAACATCTCGAGTTGGTTGATGGCGTTCGAGGTGATGAAGTTCGTGCCGACGAGCCAGCCCTGCGCCTGATACCACGCGTTCGCCCGCTCGACCGGCCATTGGCCTGGTGCGGCGCTCGCGCGAGGAAGGGTGGACAGCGCCTGGGGAAGAGCCATGGATGCTGCGAGTACCAGCGGAATTTTCAGGGCTGTTCGACGGTGCACTTAGTGAACATAGTGTGCCCCAGCAAAATACCGAGCCTCACGTATCACATTGCAACCATTGAGGTTTCAAATTGTTATCCGCGGCTTGTCACAGGCGGCCCACCACATAGGACGCGGCTTCGGCCGTCATCCCGTTCACGCCGTACATCGCATGCGCGAAGCTCGGACCACCGACGGGCGCCCCATCGCAGATCGTGTCACCCGGTGCGCACAGGTCGATTGTCTTGTCGGCGTAGCGTGGCCCGATCACCACCGGCGGCGCGCCTACGTCGCGCATGAACTGGTCCGACGGCTTACCTATCAGGACCACGGCCGCGACATGGTCGGACACCTCGGGCGGCATCGGATCGGGGATGTACTGCTCGTACTCGGTGGGCACGGAATCCGGGATGGCAGCCGAGGTCACGAAGCCCGCCACGACAGCGCCCTGTGAGTAGCCTCCGAGCACGACCCTGGTGTTGGGACAACTCGTCGCGGTGGCCTCGACATGGTTTGCGGCGTCGCGGATTCCGTCGACGACGGTCTTGGCGAATTCGATTCGGTCGCCGAAGTTGCCGCTCGCCGGGTAGTTCACCGGGTACACGTTGACCGACTTGCCGACGGCTTGCGCACGCAGCGCATCGACGAAGGCCTGGCCGGTTCCGCCGACGCCGGGTGGCTCATAGGTGCCCCGCGCGAATATCACTTCGACGTCCGGACACGGTTCGGCCGCCGCGACCGGGGCGGGGGCGATCGGCAGTACACACGCGGCTAACAGCGCAGCACCCTGGACAAGCTTGGCGACCTTCATGAGAACTCCACGTGCATCGGACGAATGAGACCGTTGCCGTTCCCCATGCTGGCACATCGCAAACCCCGTCAACGCAGGTCTAGCAAATCTGGACGAGTTCTAGTTGCGGTGCGAGCCAGGGTCGAGTCTCAAACTCTATGGAAATGACGCTCTCATCTTCAGGCACGTTGCTTTCCGTTGTACGATAACGGCACTCTTGACGATGGCGTCGGCTGCCCGGCGGCCTCTACTTACGCGCAGAAGTAACCGACGGATTGGAGCGATCCTATGGCCCCAGCAGCACCGGAAACCGTCGCCACCCGCTACGCAGGCCGACGCGTCGAGCGGGTCGAGGACACCCGGCTGCTGACCGGTCGCGGCACGTTCGTCGACGACATCACGCGTCCCGGCATGCTGCACGCGTGCTTCGTCCGCAGCCCGTATGCGCACGCAAAGATCAAAGGCATCGACGCCGCGGCCGCCCTCGCCCTGCCCGGCGTCCACGCGGTCTTCACGGCCGACGACATCAACCCGGACGTGAAGGAGGCCTGGCACGCCGTCGCAGGCAAGGACGTCCCCGATACGCCTCGCCCGCCTCTGGCCGACGGTGAGGCGAAGTTCGTCGGCGACCCGGTGGCGATCGTCGTCGCAGACAGCCGCCGCCTCGCCGAAGACGCCGTCGACCTCGTCGACGTGAGTTACGAACCGCTGCCCGCGGTCGCCGACTTCCGGAAGGCGGTCGGCGGATCCGATGCCGGTGTTCCGGTCGTCCACGAGGCCTACCCCGACAACGTCGCAGGCGGTATGGGTGGCGCACCGCCGGACGAAGAAGTCTTCGCCAACGCCGCCCACGTCGTGAAAGAGCACATCTATCAACAGATGTATGTGCCGGTCCCGATGGAGACCCGCGGCCTGGTCGTCGAATGGACCGCCGGCACTGAGGAACTCACCATCTGGGGTTCGACGCAGACACCGCACGAGCTTCGCGCGTTCGCGGCGCGCCTGCTGGGCATCCCCGCGCAGGGAGTCCGGGTCATTGTGCGCGACACCGGCGGCGGGTTCGGCCAGAAGGTCGTGCCGATGCGCGAGGACATGTGCATCCTGCTGGCCGCGCGCAAGGTGCCCGCCGCGCTGAAGTGGATCGAGGACCGACGCGAAAACCTCATGTCGGCCGGGCAGTCCCGCCACGTCGACGGCACCGTCCGGATGGCATTCGACGAAGACGGCAAGATCCTGGCCGCCGACATCGACTTCGTGCAGGACATCGGTTCATACCCGACGCCATATCCGGTGTTGACCACCGCGGCCATCGGGATGTTCTTCCCGGGCCCGTACCGGATTCCCAAGGCAAGCTTCAACTACAAGACGGTGTTCTCCAACACCGCCGGGCTGCACGCCTACCGCGGTCCATGGCAGTACGAAACCCTCACCCGCGAAATGCTTCTCGACATCGCCGCGCGCAAGATCGGCATGGATCCCGTTGAGCTCCGGCGCATCAACATCCTGCGCGGTGACGAGATGCCGTTCTTCAATCCCAACGGCATGCCATACGACAACTGCGCACCCGCCGACACATTCGAACAGGCCGTCAAGATCCTCGATCACGAGGGATTCCGCAAGGAGCAGGCCGATGCGCTGGCCGAGGGCCGCTACATCGGTCTGGGTTTCTCGGCGTACATCGAACCCACCGGCGCGGCGACGGGGCACCTCGCGACCGAAGGCGCGACGATCCGGATGGAGCCGACCGGAAAGATCAACGTCTATGTCAACGGCGGCTCGAGCGGCAACAGCATCGAGACCACCGTCGTGCAGCTCACCGCAGATGCGTTGGGCGCCAACATCGATGACGTGTCGACCATCCAGGGTGACACCGCCGTGACGCCCTACGGCGCGGGCACTCAGGGCAGCCGCAGCGGGCCGATGACGGCGGGCGCGGTCAGCGAGGCAGGCACGATCCTGCGCAACCAGATCGTCGCGATCGCGGCCCAGATGCTCGGCGCCGAACAGGCCGACATCGAACTCAGCGGGTCGAAGGCCACCGTCCGCGACAATCCCGACAAGTCGGTGAGCTTCGCTGACATCGCCTACCGCTCGTACTACGAGCCCGCACAGCTCGGCGGCACATCCCCCACGCTGGAGGCCACCGCGCGGTTCAACTCACAGGCAATGATCCACTGGGCCAACGCCACCCACGCCTGTACGTGTGAGGTCGACGTCGACACCGGACACGTCACGCTGACGCGCTACATCGTGAGCGAGGACGTCGGCCCGATGATCAACCCGAACGTCGTGGAAGGCCAGGTCGCCGGCGGCACAGTGCAGGGCATCGGCGGCGCACTGCTCGAGCAACTGGCCTACGACGAGGACGGAAACCCGCTGTCGTCGACGTTTGTCGACTACCTTCTGCCCACCGCGACCGAGGTGCCGCCGATCGAGTTCGGCCATGTCGAGATTCCCGGCCCGGGCGTCGGTGGTTACAAGGGTGCCGGCGAGGGCGGTGCGATCGGATCACCGCCCGCCGTCATCAACGCGATCAACGATGCGCTCGCCCCGCTGGGCGTCACCATCACCGAACTTCCCGCCAGCCCTTCGAAGATCGTCGAGCTCATCGAGCAATCTGGCGGGCAGGAGCGAAGCGACCGGGGAATCAACCCATCCCGAAAGGACTCCTAACCGTGGAACTCAACAACGAATTCCGGGTCGCGGTGCCCGCCGCCAAGACCTGGGAGGTGCTCACCGATGTCGAGCGGGTCGCGCCCTGCCTGCCGGGCGCGACGCTGCTGAGCGTGAACGGCGACGAGTTCACCGGCGCGGTCAAGGTGAAAGTCGGTCCGATCACGGTGTCCTACCAGGGTGAGGCCGCGTTCCAGGAGAAGGACGCCAAAGCACAGCGGGTCGTGCTCAAGGCCAACGGCAAGGAAACCCGGGGCAACGGAACGGCATCCGCACTCGTCACCGCGCAACTGAAGGACGAGGGCGACGCGACGACCGTCGTCGTCACGACCGACCTCGCGATCTCCGGCAAGGCCGCCCAGTTCGGCCGCGGTGTCCTCGCGGACGTCGCGGGAAACCTGATCGGCCAGTTCGCCAAGAGCCTCGAAGCCGAGCTGATCGGAAGCGCCGCGCCGGCCGCCGGAACCTCTTCGGCGGCAACCGAATCCGGCCCGCAAGAGGCCGCCCCGATCAACGCGCTCGCACTCGCCAAGGTGATGGCGGTGCCGATGGCGAAGCGGTTCGCGCCCGCGATCGGCGCGGTCGCGGCCGCCGGCGCGGTCGGGTTCCTACTGGGCCGGCGCCGCGCGAAGCCGGCTCCGAGCCGGCTGCGGCCCGAAGACCTGCAGGCCGCTCTGTTGCGGTTGGTGTCGTGAAAGCCGCCGCGTTCGCCTACCACCGCCCCGCGACCGTGGCCGAGGCCGTGCACATGCTGGGCGAGTTCGGCGATGACGCGAAAATCCTCGCGGGCGGGCAGAGCCTGGTTCCGATGCTCGCGATGCGGTTGACGCACTTCGACAACCTCATCGACATTTCCCGCGTCACCGAACTCAACGACATCGACCGTCAGGACGACACCGTCCGAATCGGCGCGGCGACACCGCATGCACTGGTCGGGATGGACGACGAGGTCGCGGAATCGGTACCGCTGCTGACGATGGCCACCCCGCACATCGGGCACTTCCAGATCCGCACCCGCGGAACCCTCGGCGGTGCCATCGCCCACGCGGACCCGGCGGCCGAGTACGCCGCGGTGGCGCTCGCGCTCGACGCCACCATCGAAGCCACCTCACCACGCGGTACCCGGGAGATCGGCGCAGCGGAATTCTTCACCGGGCTGTGGGAGACCGCGCTGGCCCCCGACGAGATCCTGACGGCGGTGCGGTTCCCGGTGTGGTCCGGTCGCTGCGGTTTCGGGGTTCAGGAATTCGCCCGGCGCCATGGCGATTTCGCGATCGCCGGGGCCGTCGTGGGTATCGAGCTCGACGACGACAACCGGGTGAGCCGCTGCGGCATCGGCCTGTTGGGGCTCGGATCCACCCCGAAACGGGCCACCCCCGCCGAAGCCGCCGTGACCGGCACCCCGATCGGCAATGTGACGGCCGAGGAGATCGGCCGGCTCGCGATGTCCCAGCTCACCGACGTACCCGCCGACCTGCAAGGTTCGGCGTCCTACCGCACTCGGGTCGGAGCCGCGATGGTGGCAAGGGCCTGGACACAAGCAAGCGTGGAGGCGCTCAATGCATGAACTGCCGGTGCAGGTTTCGGTCAACGGGCGCACCCATCAAGCCGTGGTCGAACCACGGGTGACGCTCGCCGACTTCCTGCGTGAACAGTGCGGTCTGACCGGTACCCACCTCGGCTGTGAACACGGCGCGTGCGGCGCCTGCACGGTGCTGCTGGACGGCCAGGCCGTGCGCTCATGCCTCATCTTCGCCGTACAGGTCGAGGGCCAGGAGGTGACGACCGTCGAAGGTATCGCCGAACCGGACGGCGGGCTGTCACCCGTGCAGGCCGCGCTCAAGGAATGCCACGGCCTGCAGTGTGGCTTCTGCACACCGGGTTTCGTCACATCGATCACCGCGCTGCTGCGTGACAATCCGACGCCCACCGACGAGGAGATCCGCGAAGGCCTGTCCGGCAACTTCTGCCGCTGCACGGGCTACCAAGGCATTGTCAACGCCGTGCACCGCGCAGCGGGTTCGCCCGCCCCCGCCACAATGGAGGCATGAGGATCGGATTCATCGGCCTGGGCAACATGGGCGCGGCCATGGCCGCCAACCTGCTCAAGGCCGGACACGAGGTCACTGCGTACAACAGATCACCCGACAAGGTGGCCGACCTGGCGAACCAGGGCGCGCTGCCTGCGGCGTCGGTCGCCGACGCCTGTCGCGGCGACGTGGTGATCACCATGCTCGCCAACGACGCCGCGGTCGAGGCCGCGACGTTCGGCGACGACGGCATCCTGGGCGCCCTGCCGGAGGGCAGTGTGCACATCTCGTCGTCGACCATCAGCGTCGCGCTCGCCGAGCGGCTCACCGAAGCCCACACCGGCGCCGGGCAGCGGTTCGTCAGCGCGCCGGTGTTCGGCAGGCCCGAAGCTGCGGCCGCCGCCAAGTTGTTCGTCGTGGCGGCAGGCGAGGCGAGCGACATGACGACGGTGTCCCCGATTTTTGATGCGATCGGGCAACGCACGTTCGTGCTCGGCGACGATCCCAAGACCGCGAGCCTGGTCAAGATCAGCGGTAACTTCTTGATCGCATCGGTGATCGAATCCCTCGGTGAGGCAATGGCATTGGTCGGCAAGGCCGGCGTCGACAAGCAGCAGTATCTCGACCTGCTTACCTCGACGTTGTTCGACGCCCCGGCCTACCGGACCTACGGCGGGCTGCTCGCCCGCGAGGAGTTCACGCCCGCGGGCTTCGCCGCGCGGCTCGGCCTCAAAGACGTCAAGCTCGCGCTCAGTGCGGGCGAGGATCTGCAGGTGCCACTGCCGGTGGCGAGCCTGTTACGCGACCGGTTCCTGACGCTCATGGCCACCGGCGGCGGCGAGCTCGACTGGTCGGCGGTCGGCGCGCTGAGCGCCTGGGAGGCCGGCGGAGCAAGCCCGGCTCAGTAACCCCGACAGGTGACCTACTCGGTCGGCACGACCCCGCGTAGTCCGTCGGCGCCGAACAGCGGTTCGAGCATGCCCGAGATGTCGGGGCCGCGGCGCAACCCGTGGCCGCCGTCGACGTTGATGGCCTGCCCGGTGATCCAGCCCGAGGCGTCACTGAGGAGGAATACCGCGAGGTTGGCGATGTCTTCGACCTCGCCGAACCGGGGCAGCGGCGTACAGGCCTTGTAGTCGTCGGTCACGGCGGGCACATCCATGATGGGGCCGACCATCTCGGTGCGGGTCAAGCCGGGCCGGATGCTGTTGACCCGTACCCACGACGGGCCGAGTTCGTCGGCGGCCAGCATCAGGAGGTGGTCGAGCGCGGCCTTGCTGACACCGTAGGCACCGAACCAGCGGTGGACGTTGCTCGACGCGATCGAGGAGATGCCGACGAACGACCCGCCGCCGCCGCGCACCATCTCCCGGCCCGCGTGCTTGAGCAGGTACATGGTGCCGTTGACGTTGAGATCGACCGTGCGCCGCCACAGTTCCGAGTCGATCTGGGTGATCGGGCCGATGGTTTCGGATCCGCCCGCGCTGTGCACGACCCCGTGCAAGCGACCATGCCACGCCGTCGCGGCGTCGACCGCTCGGCTGACCTCGTCCTCGTTGGTCACATCGGCCGGTTCATAGCGGACCGAACCCGGCCCCTGCGCGCTGAGTTCGTCGGCGGCCGCACTCAGCTTGTCGGCGTTGCGGCCGATGAGCATCGCGTTGCCGCCCGATGCGACGATCGCCGCGGCAGCACCCTTGCCGATGCCGCTCCCACCACCGGTGACCAGATACGTACGATCCGCCAAGGACAGCTGCACTGCTGTGACCCCTTTACCCGAAACTGAAACAGGTTCTTGTTTGGTCAAGGTGTATCACGCCGGGCCGGCTTGGGTGCACCCAATGTGCGCCAATCCGGGACATCCGGTGGCAGGCCCACCGGAAACCGGTTCTCGTTGGCCGCGGCCCAGTGCGCATGTCCGAGTTCGTGGATGTGGAATGCGTGCCGCAACGCCTCGGTGAAGCCCATCGCGTCGCTGGCCGCGTTGACCGAGTCTTTGATCAGCAGCGCTGCCATGGTCGGCCGTTCGGCGATCCGGCGCGCGAATTCCAGTGTCCTGTCCTCGAGTTCGTCGCGCGGGAAGATCTTCGACACCATCCCGAGCCGGTGCGCCTCATCTGCGTCGATCGAATCACCGGTCAGCAGAAGCTCTTTGGCCTTACGCGGGCCGAATTCCCACGGGTGCGCGTAGTATTCGACGCCCGGCATCCCCATGCGTACGCCGACCACGTCGCTGAACTTGGCGTCGTCGGCGGCCACGATGAGGTCGCAGGCCCAGATCAGCATCAGGCCGGCCGAGATCGCGTTTCCCTGCACCTGCGCGATGGTGATCTTGCGCAGATCCCGCCAGCGCCGGGTGTTCTCGAAGTAGAAATGCCACTCCTGCAGATAGGTTCGCTCGGCGACGCCTGCGGCGGTCGCGCCGTGCGAACGAAAAGTCGGGTGCTGGTCCGGGCCGGGTTGGCGTTCGACGAGCGCCTCCTCGGAACCCAGATCGTGGCCGGCCGAGAAGTTCTTGCCGCGCGCGGCGAGGATCACCACGCGGACCTGGTCGTCTGCCTCGGCCCGGCCGAACGCTTCGTCCAGTTGCACGAGCAGCGTTCGCGATTGCGCGTTCTGCGCGGCAGGGCGGTTCAGCCAGATCCGTGCGATACGCCCGTCGTCGAGGGTCTCGTAAGCCACCTGGTTGGACGCGTCGTCTGAACTGACCATGTCGAAACCACCTCGCTGCGGGACCGGCACTTAACAAACTGCACCTTACGTGTATCACGGCCACTGGCTCACACCGGGATCACAGCAATCTGGCAGTGGCCTCACAGCCAGCTGCAAGCTGCATGAGGACCATCGGATCATCGAGCGTATTTATGTTGCGGCACGTAGGATGTCGTCACCAGGCGATTTCGCGGCGGACGATGGACGAGCCATCACTGCCAAACAGTCAGCAAACTGGGCAGGCACTCCAGAAAAGGGCATGACGAATGACCATCTCCCAGCTCTCAGCACGACGGCTGATCGTTGTGGGCAGCCTTGCCGCGGCGATCGCCGCGGCACCGGCGATCACGGCATTCACCATTCCGGCGACCGCGCTCGCCGCGTGCCCCAGCGGCGAGACCGAAGACACCTTCACCGGTGTCTGCGTACCCGACCTCGTTCCCAACTCCCCCGAGTTCACGTCCGCTCCCGGGCAGCTTCCGCAGATCGACGGCATCCCGTGCACGGGCGCCAACTCCGGGCAGTGCATCGGCCTCGCCGAGGAGCAGGAGGCGCAGGGGCCGCAGCCCGTTCCGCAGTCGACGGTCGGCAGCAGCCCGACCGCCACCGGCCACATCGGCTGATCCGGCAACCACAGGGAGTTAGCAGACCCCATACAGCCGAACCCCAGCAGTCCTAGACTGTTGGGGTGACGTCACGTCTGCTGTTCGGAGCAGGATTCGCCGCCACCGTGGCCGGTGCCGCGGCGTTGTCCTTGCTGCCCGGCGTGACGCCGGCGGCGTCGGCATCGTGCGCACCGGGCGAAGAATCCGACGTCTTCACGACGGTTTGTACACCTTTTATGGTGCCTAATTCACCCTCGCCGTTCACCTCGATACCGGGTAATCCCGATATCCCCGCCATCGACGGCATACCGTGCACCGGCCGCAATGCCGGACAGTGCATAGGCCTGGCCGAGGACGCCGAGGCTGCTGGACCGCAACCGATTCCGCGGTCGACCATCAGCGCGAGCCCTTAGTTTCCCAGGCAACTAGTAGAACTAATGCAGATTCCTCTCAGGTTCCATAGAATCCTCCCGACGAAACAGTCGAATAACTACAGAAAGCGTGACGATGGCGACCTTCCCGTACTCGATGCGACGACTGATCCTTGCCGGCGGATTTGTGGTTGCAGCGGCCGCCGCTCCGGCGATCACCGTCTTCGCCGTTCCGATGTCGTCCGCTCCCGCGGTGGCATGCCCCTCGGGCGAAGAAGAAGACCTCTACACCGGGGTGTGCGTCCCGCACACAGTGCCGAACTCGGGCGGCGCGTTCAGCCCCATTCCCGGTAACCCCAGCCTTCCCGCGGTGAACCTGCCCGGTGGCGGCGGTGCCATCCCGTGCACCGGCGCGAACTCCGGTCAGTGCATCGGCCTGGCCGAGGAGGCCCAGGCAGCCGGACCTCAGGCCGTGCCGGAGTCGACCGTCGGCAGCAGCCCGACAGTTCACGGTTCGATCGGCTGATCCAGCGGTAGGCGACCGGGTTTTCCCGGTCGCCTACAGTTGTTCTATGCCTGCAAAATCTGATCCCGCCGATATCGGCGATGTTGAACCCTTAGCCGACAGCACTGCCAGCCAGGCCCGACGCGTCGTGGCCACCTACGCGGTCGATGCTGACGAATGCCGGATGTTCCTCTCGATGCTCGGCATTGGACCGTCGAAAATCGAGGCCTAGATGTCTCCGGAGGGCGGCCGCAATTCCGTCTCCGGAAATTCCGACTTTGTCGTGGTGGCCAATCGGCTGCCGATCGACATGGAGCGGTTGCCGGACGGCAGCACGACGTGGAAGCGGAGCCCGGGCGGTCTGGTGACCGCCCTGGAGCCATTGCTGCGCAAACGCCGTGGCGCGTGGATCGGCTGGGCCGGTATCCCCGACAGCGACGAAGAGCCGATCGTCGAGGACGGTCTGCAGCTCTTTCCCGTTTCGCTGTCCGCCGAGGACGTGGCGAGTTACTACGAGGGATTCTCCAACGCAACCCTGTGGCCGCTCTACCACGATCTGATCGTCAAACCCGAATACCACCGCGAATGGTGGGACAGCTACGTCGACGTGAACCGCCGGTTCGCCGAGGCCACCGCACGGGCCGCGGCCCAGGGCGCGACGGTCTGGATCCAGGATTACCAGCTGCAACTGGTGCCGAAGATGCTGCGCATGCTGCGTCCCGACGTCACCATCGGCTTCTTCCTGCACATCCCGTTCCCGCCCGTCGAGCTGTTCATGCAGATGCCGTGGCGCACGGAGATCGTCGAGGGCCTGCTCGGGGCGGACCTGGTCGGCTTCCATCTGCCCGGCGGAGCGCAGAACTTCCTGGTGCTGTCGCGACGGCTGGTCGGCGCCAATGCCTCCCGGGCCTCGGTCGGAGTGCGTTCGCGCTTCGGTGAGGTGCACGTCGGTTTCCGCACCGTCAAAGTCGGGGCCTTCCCGATCTCGATCGACTCGGCCGAACTCGACAGCAAGGCCCGCAACCGCAGCATCCGGCAGCGGGCGCGCCAGATCCGTGCCGAGCTCGGCAACCCACGCAAGATCCTGCTCGGGGTCGACCGGCTCGATTACACCAAGGGCATCGACGTCCGACTACGGGCCTTCTCCGAACTACTCGAGGAAAGCCGCGTCAAACGCGACGACACCGTTCTGGTGCAGCTGGCGACACCCAGCCGTGAGCGCGTCGAGAGCTACATCGCGATGCGCGAGGACATCGAGCGTCAGGTCGGCCACATCAACGGCGAGTACGGCGAAGTCGGCCATCCGCTCGTGCACTACATCCACCGGCCGGTGCCGCGCGATGAGCTCATCGCGTTCTTCGTGGCCGCCGACGTCATGCTGGTAACCCCGTTGCGGGACGGCATGAATCTCGTGGCCAAGGAGTACGTCGCCTGCCGCAGCGATCTCGGCGGCGCGCTGGTGCTCAGTGAATTCACCGGCGCGGCAGCGGAATTGCGTCAGGCGTATCTCGCGAACCCGCACGACCTCGAAGGCGTCAAGGATGCCATCGAGGCTGCGCTCACCCAGATCCCAGAGGAGGGCAAGCGCCGGATGCGCGCACTGCGCAGGCAGGTGCTCGCCCACGATGTCGATCGGTGGGCCCGGTCGTTCCTCGAAGCGCTGGCGTCGACTAAATCGGATTGATCGCGTCGATCAGCCATTTGCCGTCGACCTTGCGGTACTCGACGCGCAGCCGGCTGCCGTCGTAGAGCGGCTGGCGGGACTGGTCGGTGACCGTGCGGTTCATGTACACGAGCACCGAACCGGACTCCCGCTGCGCGGCCATGACACCGACGCCGACGACGTTGATCTGCACGACGAGCTGACGCTTGCGCGCCTCGGGGATCACCGTCTTGGTCGCGTCCTCCTCGAACTTCTGCCGGAAGTCGGGAGTGAGCAGCGGATAGGTCTCGATGAGGCTGCGCTCGACGGTCTGGTAGTCGTAGCCGAACATCTTCGGGATCTGGTCGGCCGCCAGCGGAGCCAACTCGGCGCGGGTGGCTTGCTGCCCGTGCTGCTGCACGCGGTTCCAGTACAGCACTCCCCCGGCACCCGACAGCGCGACGAACGCCACCGCCAGCAGGCCGATCAGCAGCCCGGCGACTTTCGACCGCATCAGTTGCCCCCGTCGGGATACTTGAGGTCGTAGCCGGTCATGTGACCGTTGTCGTCCTCGTGCACGATGACGCGCAGCCGGTACGGACGCGTGGGCGAGTTCACCCCGTCGAGGTCGGTGACCGTCACCCACACCGACACCAGCACCGAGGCGTTGTTCGCGATCTCGTCGACCTTCTCCAGCGCGGCCCCGTTGACCACGGCCTCGGAGCTGGCATTGGTGTCGCGGAACAGCGCCTTGAGATTGTCGACGTTGTTGCCCTGGCTCATCATGTCGCGCAGGGGCCCGCTGGTCCCGTCGACGAATCGGTTCACGCTCTCGTCGATGGTTTCCTGCGTGTAGCTGAACATGTTGACCACGGTCTGCTTGGCCGTGTCGACGAAGCGCTCGTCGCGGGCCTGTGCGGCATCGACCGTGCGCTGTTGATCGACCATCACATAGGTCAGGACACCCATGCCCACTGTCGCGACTGCCAACACCGCGGCCGCGACGATCGCCACCAGCCGGCCGTTGGGCCGACGCCGCGGCGGCGCCTTGACGGGTTTGGCCACCCGGACCTTGGTCACGGGCGGCTCGACCCGCACCTCTGCCGTCGTCGTCGCCGTTGCCTCACCGGCGGCCGGGCCGGCCGCCCGGGACGCACGGCGGCGCACCGGCCTCGAGGTTTCTAAGGCCGTGTCTTCGCTCATCAAGCCTGCCTTGGATCCAGCATCAGGTCTACCCAGGTCTCCGCGGGTGCCAGGTTGTCGGCTCCGGGTGCGTACACACCGGTGCCGCCGTCGCCGGCCGCGAAGACCCCACTGTGCTGATCGTAGGTGCCGATACCTTGCGGGCTGGCCAGTGGTGCCTCGGCGGGCAGCGGACCGTCCCCCGCGGGAGGCGGGATCGGGGCCCCGGCGGGCGGCGCCGGCGGCGGTACCGCAGGCGGAACACCCGCCGGCGGCGGGGCCGTGCGGCCGTATGGCGGCACGATCTGATCCGGCGGCGCGTAGTACGGCAACGGCGGCGGAGGCGGGCCCACCTGGTTCGGCGGCACCGGCAGCGGGAACGGCGCGTGCGGCGCGGGCCCCGGCCCCGGCTGCACACCCGGCGGCAGTTGCACCACCGGTGGCCCAGGATCCGGATCCACCTGCGGCGGGATCATCGGGAACTTGTTGGGCGGCAGAATGTTTCGCCCGTCCTCGATCGGGGTCCCGTACGGCACCGGCGGACCACGCCACGGGTTGCTGCCGATCGGCACATAACCGTTGGGATCGCGGCACAGCTGGATCGTGGGCGCCCGCTTGCCGGGGAACTCCATGCACGGATAGTTACGCGCCCCACGCACGACCGCCGGATCGTTCTGTGCGGTCTTGCAGTACAGGTCGGGGGGAAGCTCGCGCAGCGTCTCGTCGGCAGGCGACCGGATCTCGGTCGCCGGGATGAAGCCCACCGAACACGGCGGTGGATCGCCGAGGTCGACCTTGAAGTCGAGCTTGCCGCCCTCATCGGTGGGGACGCCGCCGGCCACCGTGTTGAGTGCCGACATCAAGGCCGGGAAGATCACCAACGCCTGCTCGAGCGACTTGCTGTAGATCACGCCGATGCGCCCGAAGTTGGCCAGGTTGGCCGCAAGGATCGGGAACGTCGGCCGGATCCCGCTGAACGCGGTGTTGGCCTCGGCCGTCGCGCCGGGCACGGTCTTGAGCGTCGTGCGCAGCTGCGGATCGGCGTTGGAGACCTCCCCGGTGAACCGCGCCAGGCCCTCGGCCAGGGACCGGATGTCGTCGCCACCACGGATCTGGGCATCCAGGAACGGACCGGCCTGGTCGATGAGCTTGGTGGTCTGGTCGTAATTGGCGTTGGCCTCGTCCACCAGCAGCCGCGACGATTCGATCAACCGCGCGAGTTCGGGCCCGGAGCCGTTGAACGCCTTGAACGTTTCGCGCAGCAGGTCCTGCAGCCGGCTGTCCCCGATGCTGCTGACCAGATTGTCGGCCTCTTGCAGGAGGCCGGCGATGTCCTGGCCGACGCGGGTGTTCTGCTGGTCGATGGTGGCGCCGTTGCGCAGTTTGTCCGCCGACGGATCGTCGGGCGGGATCAGGTCGATGTACTGCTCGCCGACGGCCGAGACACTCTTGACGGTGGCGGTGACATTCTCCGGGATGGCGGTGCTGCTGTTCAGCCGCATCTTGGCGACGACGCCGTCGGGCGCCAGCCCCACCGACTCGACGCGCCCCACGGTGACGCCGCGGTAGGTCACGTTGGCGTTCTGGTAGATACCGCCGCCGGCAACGAAGTTGGCGTTCACGTTGTAGGTGCCGATGCCGACCGCGGCGGGCAGGTGCAGATAGAAGATCGAGATCGCGCCCACGGTCAGCACCGTGACGATCCCGAAGATCATCAATTGCATCCGAGTCAGCCGGTCGATCATTACGGCGTCCCCTCGTGCTGTGTCGCGGTACCCGGTGGGATCTTGAACGGGTCGGCGGCCTGTCCGGACAGGTTCGCCATCGCACCGGTCAGGAAGTCCGGCGGATTGATGACCTCGCTCATGTGCTTCATGTTCGGATCGAAGCCCGAGGTGGTGAACATCGACTCGCCGAACCGCCGCAATGTGAGGTCGAACGTCACGAACACGTTCAGATAGTCACCGCGGACCGCTTGGCGCAGGTACTTGTAGTGGAACGGGAACGTCGGCAGGAACTCCAGGTCCTTGATGAAGTCATCGACGTTGTCGTTGAACGCCTTGATCACCGGATAGAGGTCCTTGAGATCCGCCGCGAAATCGTCCTTCGTCTGCGACAGGATGCGCGAGCCCACCTCGG
The DNA here is from genome assembly GCF_002101965.1 of Mycolicibacterium wolinskyi. Lineage (GTDB taxonomy): Bacteria > Actinomycetota > Actinomycetes > Mycobacteriales > Mycobacteriaceae > Mycobacterium > Mycobacterium wolinskyi. The sequence goes on along the minus strand of NZ_LQQA01000005.1, from coordinate 75,207 downwards.
CGAAGCTGCGCAGTGCGGTGAACGCCTCGACGATGTTCGTGCGGTTGTCGTTGAGCACCTTGAGCGCCGCGGGCAACGTGTCGAGCGTGCGGCCCAGATTGTCCTTGCTGCGAGCCAAGATCGACGCGAACCGGTTGAGACCGTCGGCAGCGGCGATGATGTCGTTGGTTTGGCGGTCCAGCGACGACGTCAGCTCGGCCAGGCGGGGAATCAGGTCGGTGAAACTGCCCGCGCGGCCGGCCACGGCCGCATACGCCTCATCGGTGATGTCCTGCAGGGCTCCGAGATTGCCCTTGTTGACCACCATCCCGAGCGAGGACAGCACCTCCTCGGTGGTCGGATATCGGCCGGATTCGGCCAACGCGATGTTGGAGCCCTCGCGCAGCTCGCCCTCCCCCGGCTCGTCGGCCGGCGCGGCCAGTTCGACGTGCTGGGAGCCGAGCAGCGATGTCTGTGCCACCCGCGCGGTGGCGTTGGCCGGGAGTTTGACGTTGCCGTCGAGCGACAACTCGACGGCCGCGTAGAACGTTCCGTCCGGACGCTGCACCGCGTCGAGGCCGGACACGCTGCCGACAGTCACGTCGTCGACCATCACCGGCGAGTTCTGCGGCAGCGTCGCCACATCCGGCAGCTGCACCGTGACGGTGTAGGAGCCGGGACCGTGCCCTGCGGTGCCGGGCATGTTGAGCGAATTGAGGCCGCCGAACTGGCATCCCGCCAACAGCATCGCGCCGCTGCCGAAGGCCACCGTCCGGCAGGTGAGCCGTGATGCCTTGCTTCCCAACGCTTTACCTCTTGTGATCGATGAGGTCATCCGCCGGCTCCTGCCTGCGGGGGCAGCGGTGCGGCCGGATCGGGGGCGGGGCCAGGGGCCGGCGCCTCAGGTCCGCCCATGTGCGAGCTCGTCGGTGGCGGAAGGGCAGGCGCACCCGGCGCCGCCGCAGCCGGGTCGGGCGGCAGGATCAGCGAGCTCAGCGACGCGTCCGGCGGGATCTGCGGCGGCGTCACACCAGGGGCGTTCTGCCACTGCAGGTACGGCACCGGCGTCTCCGACTTGGCCTCGGTCTCCGGGGTGTCGTAGATGATCTGGCCCTTGTAGGCCGTGATGCTGTTGATCGGGTGGAACAGCAACGGCGGGTAGTTCATCGTGATGCGCTTGAGCACCGGACCCATGCGCTGCCTACAGATCTCGGCCCGCTTGTAGTTGTCCGGGTTGGCACCGGTGTCGAACGTGCCGCCGCAGATGAACTGCACCGGGTTCGCGAAGTTGGGCAGTGAGAGCAGACCACCGACGGTGCCCTGGGCCGGGTTGTAGATGTTGTAGAAGTTCGCCAGGCCGTTGGGCGTGATGTGCAGGATCTGCTCGATGTCGTCGCTGTGGTCGGTGAGTATCTGGGTGAAGTCGGCGAGCTTGCCCACCTGCGCGATGAGCGCGTCGTTGCTCTCGTCGAGGAAGCCACGGACATCGCTGAGCGCCTGATTGAGCGTGGCCAGCGTCGAGTCCAGCCCACTGGAGCTGTCGGCCAGCACCTGCGACACCGACGCCACATGGTTGGTGAACTGCACGATCTGCTCGTTGCTGTTGGACAGCGCGTCGACCAGAACCTGCAGATTCCTGATCGTGCCGAACAGATCCGCACGCGAATCGCCCAGTCGCCCAGCCGTTTGGGACAGCTCGCGCAACGCATTGCGGAACGAGTCGCCGTTGCCGTCGAACGTGTCGGCGGCCTGGTTGACGAACTGCGAAAGCGGGCCCTGAACCGAGCCCTGCTGCGGGCCGAGCTGCGTGCTGAGCTGGGTCAGCTGCTCTTTGACCTCGTCCCACTCGACCGGAACGCCCGTGCGGTCCAGGCCGATCGACGCGCCCTCGGCCATGACGTCGCCCTCGGTGTAGGCCGGGGTGAGCTGAATGAACCTGGCCGACACCAGGTTCGGTGCGATGATCAAGGCCTTGGCGTCGGCGGGCACCTTGACGCCGTCGTCGATGGTCATCGTGATCTTGACGTCGGACGGCCTCGGCTCGATCGAGTCGATCTTGCCGACCGGCACGCCGACCACGCGCACCTCGTCGCCCGGATACAGCCCGACCGCGTTGGTGAAGTAGGCGGTCAGCTTGTGACCGACCCGCGACGGCCACACCTGGAACACCCCGACCGCCAGGGTCACCAGCAGCAGGGCGGCCAGTCCGATACGAAGCCAGCGACTGCGGCTGGACACCGAATTGTCTTGGGTCATGGCGATTTCGGCCTAATGATCGTCCGCTCGGAGATATAACCGCGCAACATGTCGGCGAGGCTGTCCGGCAGTTTGCCCGGTTGGAAGTAGGTGTCCAGCAGTACCTCGGACATCGCCGCGGGCGGCAAACCGTACAGGTTGATCTGGAAGCCGGGCCCCGAGCCGACGACCTCGCCGAGTGCGGTCGCGTACGGCGGCAAGCGCTTGAGCGCCTCGCCGATGTGCTCGCGACGTTCCAGCAGGTTGTCCATCACCAGGTTCAGCTTCTCCAGGGCCGGCTTGAACTCGCGGCGGTTGTCGGCGACGAATCCCGAAAGCTGTTTGGACACATCGTCGATGCCGGCGATCAGGTTGCTCAGCGCCTGCCTGCGTTCGTCGAGCGCGGCGAACAGCATGTTGCCGTCGGTGACGAGCTGGTTGACCTGCCCGGCGCGCTGCGCCAGCAGATCCGACACGCGCTTCGCGTGCATCAGCAGCTGCTCGAGCGCCTCGTCGCGCTTGTTGATGCTCCGCGACAGGTTGGCCACACCGTCGAGCGCGCCCCGCAACTGTGGCGTGGCGTCGCGCAGCGTGTCGGTGAGGGTCTGCAGGGCCTGCTCGAACTTCGGCTTGTCGAGATCGCTGACGTTCTGTCCGAGATCTTGCAGAGCCGTGTTGAGGGTGTAGGGAGTCGTGGTGCGCCCCAACGGGATGACGGTCTGCGAGCCGGAACCCTTCGGGGTGACCGCGAGCGACTTCTCGCCGAGCACGGTGTCGGTCTTGATGGCGACCAGTGACTGGTCGCCGACCTTGATGTTGCGGTCGACGGTGAAACTGACCTTGGCGGCATCACCGGCCAACGCCACTCCGGTGACCTTGCCGACGGTGATGCCCGAGACGTTCACGTCGTTGCCGGGGTTGATGCCGCCGGCGTCGCTGAAGTACGCCTCGTACGGCTTGCCCTGCGGGTAGAAGGGCAGCCCGGTGTACCCGAACGACACCAGCACCAGGCACGTCACCACGAAGATGCCGAGGACCCCGGTGCGCAAGGGATTCGACTCACGTGAGTTAGCCATCTTTCGGTGCACACCTCCCCTTGGACGGGTCCGGCGGGCCGCCGAACGGAATCAGAATGTCGCTGCCTGCCGGTCCGTTGACCTTCATCCGGATCGAGCAGTAGTAGATGTTGAAGAACGAGCCGTACGCACCGAGTGCGTTGAGCCGCAGGTAGTTCTCCGCAAGCGGTTCGATGACCTTGTTGATGTCGCCCTTGCGCTCGTCCATGCGCTGCGCGAGCGGCCGGGCGTTCTCGATGACACCCTGGATCGGCCGGCGCGAGGCCTCCAGCATTGCGGTCAGGTCGTTCTCGGCCGACGCCAGTGGCGCGATCGCCCCGGCGATGGGATCGCGCCCTTCGGCCAACCCCGTGATGAGCTTCTGCAGTTCGTCGACGCTGGCGTCGAACTGGGCGCCCTTCTCGTCGACGGTGCCGAGCACGGTGTTGAGGTTGGTGATCACGTCACCGATCAGCTGATCGCGCGCGGCCAGGTTCTGGGTGAACGCGCTCGTGCTCGTCAGCAGATTCGACAACGCACCGCCCTGCCCCTGCAGCAGTTCGATCACGGCGTTGGAGACCTCGTTGACCTTGTTGCCGTCGAGCCCTTTGAGGACCGGTCGCAGACCGCCGAGCAGCGCGTCCAGATCCAGGGCGGGCTGGGTGTTCTGCAGCGCGATCGTGCCGCCCGGTGGCAGCTTGCGCAGTTCACCCGGTCCGGACGTGATCTCCAGATACCGGTCGCCGACCAGGTTTTCGTAACGCACCACGGCCCGGCTGGAGGTGTAGAGCTGATAGCGCTTGTTGACGTCGAACTCGATGTCGACGGTGTTGTCCGGGTTGAGCTTCACCGCGTTGACCGTGCCGACCGGCACCCCGGCGATGCGGACGTCCTGGCCGGCCTTGAGGCGCGACGCCTCGCTGAACGTGGCGTGATAGCCGTTGCCCGCGGCGAAGCGGAACTCGCCGAACACCACGACCAGCATCGCCGCCACCAGCAGCATGGCGACGGTGAAGACGCTGACCTTGAGCATGGTCCGATCGCGACGCATCAGAAGTCATCCCTTTCCGCGAACGCGCCGTTGAACAGGAACTGCAACGTCGCCGGTGCGTCGAACTGCAGTTCGGTGTTCGGCTGGAACGGAACGTAGGCGTTGTCGGTGACCAGGAAGGGAGCGTGATACCAGCTGCCGCCGAACTGCTTGGACGGAATGTTCGGCAGGCCACGGCAGTTCGGGCCGCCGGAGGCGTTCACGATCGGCAGGCTCTCGGGGTAGGTGTAGGCCGGTGCACCGGGCAGGAAGTTGGACGCCACGAACAGACCGGGCCGGATGCCGCCGATGATCGGCGCGAACCGGTCGACACCGATCGAAACACCCTGCAGGATGCAGCCGAACTCCGGCGAGTAGTCGCCGGCGACCTTCAGCGGGGCACGCAACCGCTGGATCGCGGCGATGTAGTCGTCGGCGGCCGGTTCCAGCGTCGCGGTGCCGTTGTTGGCCAGCCCGGTCGCGGCCAGCAGCGTGGCGTTGAGGTTGGCCTGCTCGTCGATGATCGTGCGGTTCAGCGCGGGCACGTTGTCGATCACGCGGGCGATGTCGGGCCCGGCGTCGCCGTAGATGTTGGCCACCACGGCGGTCTTGGCCAGGTCGTCCTGCAGCGTGGGCAACTTCGGATTGAGTTGCTGCAGGTAGTAATTCAGCCCGCTCATGGCCGCGCCGAGGTCGTCGCCGTTGCCGCGCAACCCTTCGCCGAGTGCGGTGAACGTCGCGTTGAGGCTGACCGGATCGATCTTGTTGAGCACATCCGACAGCGTCTGGAACAGCGTGTTGACCTCGAGCTGGACGTCCTTGGCCGCGACGTTGGTGCCCGGTCGGAGCGAGGTTTCCTTCGGCTCATCGGGCGGCAGGAACTCGACCGACTTGGCGCCGAAGACCGTGTTACCCGCGATCCGCACGGTGGCGTTGGACGGGATGTAGCGCAGCTCGTTGCGGTTCATCGACAGCGTCAGCTTGGCTTCGTTGCCGGCGTATTCGATGTCGGAGACCTTGCCCACCTGGATACCGCGGTACTTGACCTTGGCGTCGCGGTCCATCACCAGACCGGCGCGCTGCGAGGTCACGGTCACGGTGTCGGTCGGCGTGAACGCCGCGGTATAGGACAGGTAGGTGAAGACCACCGCGGCCAGCACGATGGCGGCCAGGATCGCGGCGGCGATCCTGACGTGGCTGCGTTTCGCGCTTCCGTTCGACATCCCGCCCTACCCGGAAAGATTGAAGTTGCCGGACGCGCCATAGACGGCCAGGGAGATGAGCAAGGTGATGGTGACCACGACGATGAGCGAGGTCCGCACGGCCTGACCGACCGCGATGCCGACGCCGACCGGGCCGCCGGTAGGTGTGTACGAGCATGACCGCAATCGACATGACGATGGCTTGCAGGAAGGACCACAACAGGTCACTGGGGATCAAGAACGTGTTGAAGTAGTGGTCATAGAGGCCCGCGGACTGTCCGTTGATGAAGACCGTGGTGAAGCGTGCGGCGAAGAACGCGGCCAGCACCGACAGCGAGTACAGCGGCACGATCGCGATCAGGCCGGCCATCAACCGCGTGGACACCAGATAGGACACCGCGTGGACGGCCATCGATTCGACGGCGTCGATCTCCTCGGCCACCCGCATCGCGCCGAGTTGCGCGGTCGCGCCCGCGCCGATGGTCGCGGCGAGCGCGATTCCGGCGATGACGGGCGCGACGATGCGGACGTTGAGGAACGCCGACAGGAAGCCGGTCAGTGCCTCGATGCCGATGTTGCCCAGCGACGAGTAACCCTGCACCGCGATCACACCGCCGGAGGCCAGGGTCATGAACGCGGCGACGCCGACGGTTCCGCCGATCATGATCAGCGCGCCCGTGCCGAGGGTCATCTCGGCGATCAGGCGGATGGTCTCCTTGCGGTAGCGAGTGACCGCGTTGGGGATGTAGCGCATCGTCTCGCCGTAGAACAGCGCCTGCTCACCGACGGTGTCGACGACCTTGGGCACGCCGCGGAACAGGCGGCGGAAGCGAAGAGTGGCGTCATAACTCATAGTTGTCTCTTCTTCGCGCAAGCGCTCATCAGCGGACCAGCACTCTCACCCCGATGGCCGTCATGATGACGTTGATGACGAACAGGCAGATGAATGCGTAGACCACCGTCTCGTTGACGGCATTGCCGACACCCTTCGGACCGCCCTTCACGGTCAACCCTCGATAGCAGCCGACCAGACCGGCGACCACCCCGAACAGCAAGGCCTTGATCTCGGCAAGCACCAGCTCACCGAGGCCGGTCAGCACGGTCAGCCCGTTGATGAAGGCGCCGGGGTTGACGCCCTGCAGGAACACCGAGAAGACATAGCCACCGGACAGACCGATCGCGCACACCAGACCGTTGAGCAGAAGGGCGACGAACGTCGACGCCAGCACCCGCGGCACCACGAGACGCTGGATCGGGTCGATGCCGAGCACCCGCATGGCGTCGATTTCCTCACGAATCGTGCGCGCACCGAGGTCGGCGCAGATGGCCGTCGCGCCGGCACCCGCGACCACGAGCACGGTCACGACCGGGCCGAGCTGGGTGATGGTGCCGAACGCGGTGCCTGCGCCCGACAGGTCGGCGGCACCGATCTCACGCAGCAGGATGTTGAGGGTGAACGCCACCAGAACGGTGAACGGGATCGCAACCAGCAGCGTCGGCACGAGCGACACGCGCGCGATCATCCACGTTTGATCCAGGAATTCCTTGAGCTGGAACGGTCGGCGGAAGATCTTGGCGAAGGTGTCCAAGGACATCTCGACGAAACCGCCCACGGCCCGGGCCGGAGCCGCAAGCTGTTCGATCAACCTCAGCTCCGTTCTCAGGTGGGCGGGGTGGTCGTTCGACTGACCGCCAACTTTGCACAGTTTGCGTTGGCGAAAGTTCGGTGACCGCGCGCCGTGGCGGCCCTCCCACCCCTTGGTCTTACGTGGCTCGTAGTGAGCCGGATCATACTAACTAGAACACGTTCGCAGTGTCAAAGAACAGCAAATCATAGGAAAACTACATTGTTTTCCCAGTTCAGAGCACGTTGCCCAGCGCACGTTCTAGAACGTGTTCTAACGGCCGCCGAGCCCTGACAACCGAGACTGTCAGTCTCGCGACATCATCAGCTCGGTCGCCGAGAATCCACGCTCCGGGTCACGATCAGCAAAGTACTCGTGCAACGTCGCACCGAGGTCCGCCGGAGCCCACGCGTCGGCGTTCGCGGTGAAGTGCTTTTCCGCCGTGGGCGCCGCGACCAAGGTGACAGTTGGACCATAAACGATGAACAGCTGACCGTTCACTGCTTCCGACGCCGGGGAGCACAGGAACCGCACGAGCGTCACCACATGGTCGGTCGACAATGGGTCGACCTGCCCGTCGGCGAGCTCGGGCTCGTCCCCGAACACGTCGGCCGTCATCGCGGTCCTGGCCCGCGGCGCGATGGCATTGGCCCGCACCCCGAACCGCTCGAGCGCCCTGGCCGCCGACAGCGTCAACGCCGTGATGCCCGCCTTCGCGGCGCCGTAGTTCGGCTGGCCGACCGGACCGGACAGGCCGGCCTCCGACGAGGTGTTGACGATGCGGCCGTACACCGTCCCGTCGCCGGCCTTGGCCTGCGCGCGCCAATAGGTCGCGGCATTGCGGGTGAGCAGGAAATGGCCGCGCAGGTGGACCGCGATGACGGCGTCCCACTCTTCGTCGGTCATGTTGAACAGGATCCGGTCGCGAGTGATACCGGCATTGTTGACGACGATGTTGAGCCCGCCGAGACCGTCGGCGGTCGCGACGAGCTCGTCGGCGGTCGAGCGCTGGCTGATGTCGCCTGCCACGGCGACACCCTTCGAGCCGGCCGAGGCGATCTCGTCGAGCACGTCGGATTTGTCGAGCGCGCCGGCCACGTCGTTGACCACCACGGTCGCGCCCGCCTGGGCGAGCCCGATCGCCTCCGCCCGGCCCAGCCCGGCGGCCGCACCGGTCACCACGGCGACCTTTCCGGACAGATCGATCTGGGCGTCAGCGCTGCTGTTCGTCGTCAATTTATGAATACCTCTAGTCTTTCCGGATCAGGGCTGCCCGCGGGCATTCGGCGACAGACTGCTCGGCCAGTTCCTCCTGGTCGGCAGGGACCGGGTCGGCTTTGACCACGGCGTAGTCCTCGTCATCGAGATCGAACAGATCAGGGGCGATTCCCACGCACACCGCGTTACCTTCACAGCGATCACGGTCAACTTCAACTCGCATGACGACCTCCTCACGACGTGTGCGTGCGCCGGGCTGGGGGCACGCAGCCACAGAATACGACCCGGCATGAACACCACCGGCCCAATACCGGCCTGGACCCCAAGACTAGAACGTGTTACAACCGGGTGGGAAGTCAGGTCTAACAAGCAGTGAGGATGCAGCGGATGCGGATCGGTTACACCCCCGAGCAGGAGGAGCTGCGCCGCGAGCTGCGCGCCTACTTCTCCCAACTGATGACCCCCGACCGGGTCGAAGCGCTGAACTCGTCGGAGGGCGAGATGGGCCGGGGCAATGTCTACCGCGACACGGTCGCACAGATGGGCAAGGACGGCTGGCTGACCCTGTCGTGGCCCAAGGAGTTCGGCGGTCAGGCCCGCCCGCCCATGGACGGGCTGATCTTCACCGACGAGGCGGCCATCGCGGGCGCGCCGGTGCCGTTCCTGACCATCAACAGCGTCGCGCCGACGATCATGCACTTCGGCACCGAGGAGCAGAAGAAGTTCTTCCTGCCCAAGATCGCCGCGGGCGAGCTGCACTTCTCGATCGGCTATTCCGAACCCGGCGCGGGTACCGACCTCGCGGCCTTGCGCACGACCGCGGTCCGCGATGGTGACGATTACGTCATCAACGGTCAGAAGATGTGGACGAGCCTGATCGCGTATGCCGACTACGTGTGGCTGGCGGTGCGCACCAACCCCGAGGCCAAGAAGCACCGCGGCATCTCGATGCTGATCGTGCCGACCACCGCCGAGGGCTTCTCGTGGACGCCCGTACACACGATGTCCGGCGTAGACACCAGCGCCACCTATTACCAGGACGTGCGCGTGCCGGTCAGCAACCTGGTCGGCGAGGAGAACGCCGGCTGGAAGCTCGTCACCAACCAGCTCAACCACGAACGCGTCGCGCTGGTCTCGGCCCAGCCGATCTACGTCGCGCTCAACGGTGTGCGCGAATGGGCGCAGAACACCAAGGACGTGCACGGCAAGCGCCTGATCGACTCCGAGTGGGTGCAGCTCAACCTGGCTCGGGTGCACGCCAAGGCCGAGGTGCTCAAGCTCATCAACTGGGAACTGGCTTCGGCGCAGGACGCGGCCCCCTCCCCCGCCGACGCGTCGGCGGCCAAGGTGTACGGCACCGAACTCGCGACCGAGGCGTACCGCCTGCTGATGGAGGTGCTCGGCACATCGGCGACGCTGCGCGCCGACAGCCGCGGCGCACTGCTGCGCGGGCGGATCGAACGGTTCCACCGGTCCGCGCTGATCCTCACATTCGGCGGCGGCACCAACGAGATTCAGCGTGACATCATCGGCATGGTCGCGCTCGGCCTGCCCCGAGTGAACCGGTAAGGACGGCACACCAATGGATTTCAAGACCACGGAAGCGGCCACCGACCTCGGCGGCCTGGTGCGCACGATCACCGAGTCAGTGTGCACGCCCGAACACCAGCGCAAGCTCGACGGTCTGGAGCAACGATTCGACCGTGACCTGTGGGCCAAACTCGTCGAGGCCGACGTGCTCTCGGCCGCTGCCCCCGAATCCGTCGGCGGCGGCGGCTTCGGCGTGCTGGAGCAGACCGCGGTGCTGACCGCGCTCGGCCGCCAGCTCGCCGCCGTGCCGTATCTGGATTCGGTGATCCTCGGCGCGGGCGCGCTCGCGGCGTTCGGTTCCGACGAGCTGCGCACGCAGTGGGCAGTCCCTGCGGTGGCCGGCGAGAAGATCCTCGCGGTGGCGCTCGACGGCGAGATGGGCCAGGGCCCGGTGCAGGCCACAGACGGCCGGCTCACCGGTACCCGCACGCTCGTGGGTTTCGGCCCGGTCGCCGACGCGTTCCTCGTCCCGGCCGAAACCGGTTCGGGGATGAGCGTTTTCGTGGTCGCCGCCGATGACCCGGGAGTTACCGTCAGCGCGCTCGACACGACCGGGCGCGGCAGCGTCGGGCTTCTCGAATTGGAAGGCACCCCGGTCGGCGACGGCCGGGTCGTCGGCGGCGCGGAGGTCACGGACTGGCTGACGACGCACGCGGCGCTGGGCCGGACCGCGTATCAACTCGGGGTTCTCGAGCGGGCATTGGAGCTCACCGCCGAGTACGCGCGCGAGCGTGAGCAGTTCGACCGTCCGATCGGCAGCTTCCAGGCGGTGTCGTCGCGGCTGGCCGACGGGTACATCGACATCAAGGGGCTGCGGCTCACGCTCACCCAGGCCGCGTGGCGGCTGTCGGAGGACCTTCCGGCCGACATCGATGTCGCCAGCGCCGCCTTCTGGGCCGCCGAGGCAGGCCACCGGGTCGCCCACACCACGGTGCACGTGCACGGCGGGGTCGGCATCGACATGGATCACCCGGTGCACCGGTACTTCCTGGCCGCCAAGCAGACCGAGTTCGCGCTCGGCGGGGCCACCGGTCAGCTTCTGCGCATCGGACGTGAACTCGCCGACACGCCTGCCTGAAGTGACCGGCCCGACCGTCACCGAACTGTTGGCCCCGCTGGCCGACGTCACCGACCGCGGTATCCACGAAGGTGATTCGTTCGTCAGCTGGGCCGACCACATCTCGGCAGGCGCGCAGGTGGCCGCGGCGCTCCGGGCCCGGCTGGACTCCCGCACGCGAGGAGGACAACAGGCTGAAGCCCGGCCACCGCACGTCGGGGTGCTGCTCGGCAACACGCCGTTCTTCTCCAGCCTGCTGGTGGCGGCCGGGTTGACCGGATTGGTGCCCGTGGGGCTCAACCCCACCCGGCGCGGCGATGCGCTGATCCGCGACATCGAACGGGCCGATTGCCAGCTCGTGCTGGCCGACGATGCCGGCCTCGTACCGCCGGGTGTCGACTACATCGACGTCGAATCGGAAGGCTGGGCAGCCGAACTCGCGTCACATGCGGGCACCCCGGTGGCCTTCGCCGACCCGTCGCCCGACGACCTGTTCATGCTGATCTTCACGTCCGGCACGAGCGGTGAGCCCAAAGCGGTCCGGGTGACCCACGACAAGGTGGCGTTTCCCGGCCGCATGCTGGCCGACCGGTTCGGACTCGGCCCCGCCGACACCGCCTATCTGTCGATGCCACTGTTCCATTCCAACGCGATCATGGCGGGTTGGGCCGTCGCGGTCGCGGCGGGCGCCTCGATCGCGTTGCGGCGCAAGTTCTCCGCGTCGGGATTCATCGACGACGTGCGCCGGTACGGTGCGACGTACGCGAACTATGTCGGCAAACCACTGTCCTACATCCTGGCGACCGAACCGCGGCCGGACGACGCCGACAATCCGCTGAAGATCCTGTACGGCAACGAGGGTGCGCCGCGAGACCTGGACCGGTTCGCGAAGCGATTCGGCGTCGTGGTGGTCGACGGCTTCGGTTCGACCGAAGGCGGTGTGGCAATCGCCCGGGCCCCGGGCACCCCGGAGGGTTCACTGGGCCCGCTGACCGATGAGGTCGCCATCGTCGATGTGGAGACCGGCGAGCCGTGCCCACCCGGGGTCGTCGGGGAGCTCGTGAATCCCACTGGGCGCGGCTGGTTTCGGGGCTACTACAACGATCCCGACGCCGAGGCGCAGCGAATGGCAGGCGGCGTCTACCACACCGGCGACCTCGCGTACCGCGACGAGGACGGCTACGTGTACTTCGCAGGCAGGCTCGGCGACTGGATGCGCGTCGACGGCGAAAACCTTGGCACCGCACCGATCGAACGTATTCTGATGCGCTATCCCGACGTCGTGGAAGCCGCGGTGTACCCGATCCCCGACCCGGCAGTCGGTGATCGGGTGATGGCCGCGCTCGTGCTCGCCGCAGGCACGGAGTTCGATCCGGACAAGTTCCGGCAGTTTCTGCATGAGCAGACCGACCTCGGGCCCAAGCAGTGGCCGTCCTACGTGCGGGTCGGTACCGCACTGCCCCGCACGGAGACCTTCAAGGTGATCAAGCGCCAGCTGTCAGCCGAGGGCACCGAATGCCCCGACCCGGTGTGGGCGATCGCGCGCTAGCCGCGCACCACGCAGCGGGTGCCGCTGTATACCGTGGGCATGCATTTCATGCAGTGCACGCACAGGCCCGAGGTGGCCTCGTGCCCGCGAAAGCGGTTGACCAGCTGAGGGTCTCGCAGGAGCGCACGGGCCATCGCGACGAATTCGAATCCGTCGGCGACCGCGTCGCGCGCCGTCGCCAACGCGTTGACCCCGCCGAGCAGCATCAGCGGCATCGTCAAGGCCTCCCGGAACTGGCGCGCCAGCGGCAGGAAGAACGCCTCTTCGAACGGGTACTCCCGGAACAGCCGCCGGCCGAGCACCCGCAAACCCAGTCCGACCACGGCAGGCTGGGAGGCGATGAACTCGTCGAGGGGTACCGGGCCGCGGAAGTAATACATCGGGTTGAGCAGGGAGCTACCGCCGGTCAACTGCAGCGCATCCAGGTGACCGTCGGCCTCCAAGAACTGGGCGGTCGGCAGGCTGTCGGTGAGCCAGAATCCGCCGCCGACGCCGTCGTCCATGTTGAATTTGGCTGTCACGGCGACGCTTTCGCCGACGGCGGTGCGGACCTCTTCGGCCACCCGCCGGGCCAGCTCGGCCCGCCGCGCGGTGGTTCCGCCGTAGGCGTCGGTCCGCTTGTTGAGATTGGGGCTGAAGAACGAACTCAGCAGATAGCCGTGGCCCATGTGGATTTCGATGGCATCGAACCCGGCCTCGACGGCGTTGCGGGCCGCGATTCCGAACTGTCCCACAACCTTCTCGAGTTGTTCGGGCGTGGCGGCCCGCACCAGGCCCATCGCGGGCGCGCTGACCCGGGTGCTCGGTGCGAGCGAGGGCGTGCGGTTGGACAGGGTGTTGGCCACCAGGCCGGCGTGCCCGATCTGCGCACAGGCCAGGGCGCCTTCGCGGTGTACCGCGTCGGTGAGCCGGCGCAGCGCCCGGGCGCGCTCGGCGTCCAGCACGATCGTGTCGCGATGCACCCGGCCGCCGGGCGATATCGCGCAGTATGCGACGGTCGTCATCGCCGCACCGCCCTTGGCGACCTCGACGTGGAAGTCGACGAGCGCATCGGTGACCTGCCCGAGCGGCATCACGCCTTCGAATGTCGCGGCCTTGACGAATCGGTTCTTGAGCGTCAACGGACCAAGGGCCATCGGCGTGAAAGGCCCCGCTGCCACCGAGTTTTCCACTTTCGATACCATTGGCATCGAAATATAGCAGGCCGCGACGAGAGGTGAATCGTGCGAATCGCCATGACCGGTGGAACCGGTTATCTGGGGGCCCACATCGTCCGAGGCCTGCTCGAAGCCGGGCACGAGGTGCGTCTGCTGGCGATCCCGGGGGTCGACGACGCGGTGATCGAGCGCCTCGCCGATGCCGGAGACATCACGGTGATCGAGGGCGACATCCGCGACACCGCCACCGTCGACGTGCTGCTGTCCTGCTGCGATGCCGTGATCCATGCCGCGGGCGTGGTCGGCACCGACCGCCGTCGCACCGAATTGATGTGGCAGATCAACGCTTACGCGACCGAGGCGGTGCTGACGCGCGCCGTCGCGGCCGGGCTGGATCCCATTGTCTCGGTGAGCAGCTACAGCGCACTGTTCCCGCCGCCGGACGGCGTGATCTCGCGCGACACCCCCACCGCACCGGGACGAAGCCCGTACGCGCAGACGAAGGCATACGCCGACCGGGTCGCGCGGCGGTTGCAGCGCGCAGGCGCGCCCGTCGTCGTCACGTATCCGTCCAGCGTGGTGGGCCCGGCCTATTGGACCGCCCCGGGCGTGACGGAGCGGGGTTGGGCACCGATCGTGCGCGCGCGGGTCGCGCCTCGGCTGCGGGGCGGGATGCAGATGATCGACGTGCGCGACGTCGCCGACGTCCACATCAGGCTCATGCAACCCGGACGCGGCCCACGGCGCTATGTGTGCGGCGGCACCATGGTGAGCTTCGACGACATGATCGACACCCTGCAGCAGGGATCGGGTTTACGGATCCGGCGAATCCCGCTGTCGCCAAAGGCTTTCCGGGCGATTGGCTGGTGTTCGGATCTCATCGGCGGGGCGTTGCCGCTCGGTGACGGTCTCAGCCATGAGGCGGCGATGCTGTTGACCGCCGCGACCCCGACCGATGACGGCCACACCCGCGCTGAACTCTCGATCGACAGCTGGCGCTCACCGCAGGCGGCGATCCTGGAGTCAATCGGGGGGTGAGGCGCCCAGCGCGGAACACAGCAACCGCACCAGGTGGCCTTGCAGCGCGGGCGAATCGTCGTCTACGGCAACCGTGGTGACGAACAACGCCGCCCCGGCCGCCATTGCCAGCGCGGCCCGCGCGTCCGCTTCACTTCCGTATCCCTGCTCGGCGAACATCGTGATCGCCGGGCCGCTGAACTCGCGCCACAGCGCGGTGCGCAACTCGTGGTTCTCGCGCAGCGCCAACAGCAATCCCGGCACCGCCTCGTAGAGGTCGGGCCTGCTGAACAGTTCGTGACTGCCGCGCACCACCCACTCGATCCAGCCGGTGAGATCGGTGCCCTCGAACGGCGACATGTCCGGCGACTCGCCGAATATGGCGTGCAGCACCAGTTCTGCCTTCGACGACCAGCGCCGGTTCAGGCTCGAACGCCCGACACCCGCGCGGGCGGCGACCAGCCGGACACTCAGATCGTCCCAGCCGACCTCGACGAGCAACTCCCGCGTCGCGGCCAGCACCCGTTCGTCGATCGACGTGTCGCGTGGACGCCCGGTCATGCCCCGATTCAACCGCATGGCCACGCGGGTACCGTCGGGTCTGTGGGCTACCGCGAGCAGTCTCCGCCGCCTGAGCTGGCCGCCCTCGTGGAATGCAGCTGGACCCGCACCGGGCGCGTCGAGCCCGGCCGGGTGCTGCCCGACGGCTGCATGGACTTGATCCGTTCCGGTGACCAGACCATCGTGGCAGGCCCCGATACCACCGCCTACCTCGCCGCGGGCAGCCCGCATCCCATACAGGGCCTGCGGTTCCGGCCAGGCGTGTTGCCACGGCTGCTCGGCGTCCCGGCTGCCGAGGTGCGAAACATCCGGGTGCCACTGCACGACCTCCGCACGGTCCGCGGCGACCGCTCACTGTACGAACTCACGGCCGACCTCGCGTCCGGCAGGCAAGGCACCGCGACCGCGCCGTGGTCGTTGCCGACGCTGCGCGAGGTGACGAACCGGCTCGCCGACGGGGCGGCTGTCGGCGACATCGCGCGTGCGACCGGCTGGTCGAATCGCACACTGCAACGCCAGTGTGCGGCGGTCTACGGCTACGGGCCGGCGATGCTGCGGCGCGTGTTGCGGTTTCGGCGGGCCGTGCGGCTGCTGAGCACCGGACTGCCTGCCGCCGATGTCGCGGCGCAGGCCGGCTACGCCGATCAGCCGCACCTGCACCGCGAGGTTCGCGATCTGGCCGGCGTTCCGCTGCGTCAGCTCGCCAGCGGCGCGTACAGATCGACCGATGTGCCGTCGGGATCCTCGACAGTCGCGTAGCGCTGCCCCCACGGCGCGTCAAACGGTTTGAGCGTGCCGGGATGGCCGGCCGCGGTGAGGCGTTCGTAGAGTTCGTCGACATCGGACGGCGTGTTCAGGCCGAACGCGATCGCGACGCGTCCGGAACTGGTCGGCGGAGTCCAGCCGGGGTGCATACCCGCGATCACCTCCTCGGTGTCGAACGCGAGTTTGTTGCCGCCCGGCAGCACCACCTCGACGTGCGGACCGTCGGGATCGGGCACGTCCAGGCCGAGAAGCCGGTAGAACTCGACGGCGCGGGACAGGTCTCTGGCGACGATCTCAACGACCGCCGATATCGGTTGGATAGCCATATCCGCAGGCTATGACGCGAGAAGCCCGATGTCGTGAACAGATCGGACAGGCGGCCCTTGGTCGACCGGCGGTTCCCGAGTAGGTTGACCGTAACCGCTAGTTACTCGCCAGTAGGGAGGGTCAGCCATGCCCGCTCCGTCCGCCGCGGACTTCGCCCGGCTCCGCAAGCTCGTCGCGATCGAAGACGTCGATGCCCGCCAGTCGAGATCGATCGAGGAGGTCTTCACCGGCCGCGAGCTGACCACCATCCCGGTCGGCACCGCCGAGGACGTCACGGCCGCCTTCGCCAAGGCCCGCGCCGCTCAGGTGGCCTGGGCCAAGCGGCCGGTCAGGGAGCGGTGCGCGATCATCGAGCGGTTCCGCGAACTCGTCGCCAAGAATCGCGACTTCCTGATGGACGTGGCCCAGGCCGAGACCGGCAAGGCCCGCTCGGCCGCGCAGGAAGAGCTCGTCGACATCATGCTGAACTCGCGCTACTACGCGCGGCAGGCCGCAAAGCTGCTGGCACCCAAGCGGGTTCAGGGCCTGCTCCCGGGCGTGGTCAAGACCGTCGTCAACCACCACCCCAAAGGCGTGGTCGGCGTCATCTCACCGTGGAACTACCCCATGACTCTGTCGATCTCGGATTCGATTCCGGCCCTGCTCGCCGGCAACGCCGTCGTCGTGAAGCCCGACAGCCAGACGCCGTACTGCACCCTCGCCAATGCCGAACTGCTGTATGAGGCGGGTCTACCCCGCGACCTGTTCGCGGTCGTCCCCGGTCCGGGGTCGGTCGTGGGCACCGCGATCGTGGAGAACTGCGATTACCTGATGTTCACCGGCTCCACGGCCACCGGACGGTCACTGGCCGAGCAGTGCGGGCGCCGGCTGATCGGCTTCTCCGCCGAGCTCGGCGGCAAGAACCCGATGATCGTCGCGAAGGGCGCCAACCTCGATGTCGCCGCGAAAGCCGCGACCCGGGCGTGCTTCTCCAACGCCGGCCAGCTGTGCATCTCGATCGAACGCATCTACGTCGAGCGCGACATCGCCGACGAGTTCACCGCGAAGTTCGGCGAGCAGGTCCGCAACATGAAGCTGTCGCCGGCCTATGACTTCACCGCCGACATGGGCAGCCTGATCTCCGAGGACCAGGTCAAGACCGTATCGGGGCATGTCGACGACGCAAAGGTCAAGGGCGCCAAGGTGATCGCGGGCGGCAACGCCCGGCCCGACATCGGGCCGCTGTTCTACGAGCCGACGGTGCTGTCGGGCGTCACCGACGAGATGGAATGCGCACGAAACGAAACCTTCGGCCCGCTCGTCTCGATCTACCCGGTCGATTCGGTCGACGAGGCCATCGAGAAGGCCAATGACACCGAATACGGGCTCAACGCCAGCGTGTGGGCGGCCAGCAAGGCCGAAGGTGAGGCGATCGCGACCCGGATCAACTCCGGCACCGTCAATGTCGACGAGGGTTACGCACTCGCGTTCGGCAGCACCGCGGCGCCGATGGGCGGCATGAAAGCCTCCGGCGTCGGCCGCAGGCACGGGGTCGACGGCATCCTCAAATACACCGAATCCCAAACGGTCTCGACGGCTCGCGTCCTCAATCTCGATCCGCCGCTGGGTATATCGCAGACGTTGTGGCAGAAGGCCCTCACGCCGATGATCCAGGCCGTGCAGAAACTGCCCGGGCGGTGAGCACGGTCGAACGCAGCACACCGCCGCTCGCCGGCGACGAACGCGCCACGCTGGAGAGCTGGCTCGACTTCTACCGCGCGACCCTCGCGGCGAAGTGTGCCGGACTGTCCGAACAGCAGTTGCGCACGGCCGCGGTGCCGCCGTCCTCGTTGACCCTCATGGGCATCGTGCAGCACGAGACCGAGGTCGAGCGGAACTGGTTCCGCCGGGTGCTGATCGGTGAAGAGGTGCCGTCGATCTACGGTCCGCGCTCGACGGAAGGCCATGACGGCGGCTTCGATCCCGCCATCGACATCGACTTCGAAACCGCATACGCCCGATGGCAATCCGAGATCGAGCAGTCGAAAGCCAACTGCGCCGGCCGCGCGCTCGACGACACGAGCCCGTTCATGGGCAGTGAGGTGACGCTGCGCTGGATCTACACCCACATGATCGCCGAATACGCCCGCCATTGCGGGCACGCCGACCTCATCCGCGAAAGCATCGACGGCGCGACCGGCGTCTGAACCTCAGCTTCCCGCGATTCCGTCCAGCCGCTTGGTGGCTTGCTCGAACCCGGCCACGAGTTCGCCGATGATGTCGGCGACCGGGCGGATCTCGTTCATGCGGCCGACGATCTGGCCCACCGGCATCGAGACGGTGTCGGGGTTGTCCGACTCGTTCATGCGCTGGTGTGCCTCGCTGACGAGGATGTTCTGCAGCGGCATCGGCAGCGGCTCAGGCGCGTCCGGGGCATCCCAGGCGTCGGTCCACTTGGTCTTGAGCAGCCGGGCCGGCTTGCCGGTGTAGATCTTGCGGCGCACGGTGTCGGCGGTGCCTGCCCGCAGCAGCGCCTCCTGGATCGTGGAGGTCCCGCCGGGCAGCCGGTGGCCGAGGTCGTACTCGGCCGAGGTCAGGAACGCCGATCCCATCCACACCCCCGACGCACCGAGCGCGAGCGCCGCCGCGACCTGCTTGCCGGTACCGATGCCGCCCGCCGCCAACACGGGCGCCTTACCGTCAAGAGCGTCAACGATTTCCGGCCACAGGACCATCGAGCCGATCTCACCGGTGTGCCCGCCGGCCTCATGTCCCTGTGCGACGACGATGTCCACACCGTTCTCGACGTGGCGCAGTGCGTGCTTGGCGCTGCCTGCCAGCGCCGCCACCGGGACACCGGCCGCGTGTGCCTGCTCGATGACGTCGTTGGGCGGTGAGCCAAGCGCGTTGGCGATCAGCTTGATCGGATGCTTGAGCGCGACCTCGACATGGCTGCGGGCCACCGAGTGCAGCCAGCCCAGCACGCCCTCGTTGCGTTCCTCGTCCTCGGGAAGCGGCGGAACACCAAGATCGGCAAGGGTTTTCGCGACGAAGTCGCGATGGCTCTGCGGGATGAGTTTGTTGATGTCGACGGCCGTGCCCTCGGTCGGCACCTTGGCGGGCATGACCACGTCGACGCCGTAGGGCTTGCCGTCGGTGTTGGCATCCATCCACTGCAGGACGTTCTCGAGGTCGTCGGCGTCGTTGAACCGCACGCAGCCGAGCACGCCGAGCCCGCCGGCCTTGCTGACCGCGGCGGCCACCTTCTCCGACGGGGTGAAGACGAAGATCGGGTATTCGATCCCGAACCGGTCGCAGAGTTCAGTACGCATTACGAATTCGCTCCCACGTGATTGGCGTGCACCTCATCGGCGGGGCGCTCCTCGGTGGTGTCCTTGGCCCACCGGTAGTCGGGCTTGCCCGCGGGCGAGCGCTTGACCTCGTCGACCAGCCAAAGGCTGCGCGGCACTTTGTATCCCGCGATCTCGGTGCGCACGAACGCGTCGAGCTCGGCCAGCGACGGGCGGGTGCCCTCCCTGGCCTGGACGACGGCTGCGACGTGCTGGCCGAACCGCGGATCCGGCACACCGACCACAAGCGCGTCGAACACGTCGGGATGCCCCTTGAGCGCGGCCTCGACCTCTTCGGGGTAGATCTTCTCGCCACCGGAGTTGATCGAAACCGAGCCACGGCCCAGCATCGTCACGCTGCCGTCGGCTTCGACCTCGGCGTAGTCGCCGGGAATCGCATAGCGCACACCGTTGATCGTCTTGAACGTCTCGGCAGTCTTCTTCTCGTCCTTGAAGTAGCCGACCGGAATGTGGCCGCGCTTGGCGATCACACCACGCACGCCCGAGCCGGGCTTGACCTCGTTGCCGTCCTCGTCGAGTACGACGGTGTTCTTGTCGATGGTCACGCGCGGGCCACCGGTGTGCGACTGCCCCTTGGCGACGATGCTCGTGCCGCCGAAGCCCGTCTCCGACGATCCGATCGAGTCGGTGATGACGCGGTTGGGCAGCAGCTCGAGGAACTTCTCCTTGAGGCTCGTCGAGAACAACGCGGCCGTGCTCGCGAGCAGGAACAGGCTCGACAGGTCGTACTCGGTGCCGTTGGCCTGCGCGGCGAGCAGCGCGTCCAGCAGCGGGCGGGCCATCGCGTCGCCGGTGAAGAACAGCAGGTTGACCTTGTGGTCGTGGATGGCCTGCCAGACCTCTTCGGCGTTGAATTCCGGTGTCAGCAGCACGGTTCCGCCGGAGAACAGTGCCATCCAGGTCGCCGACTGCGTCGCGCCGTGGATCATCGGCGGGATCGGGTAGCGGATCATCGGCGGCCCGGCGGCGGCCTGCTTGGCCAGGCCGTACTCGTCGGCGACCGGTTCACCGGTCGCGAAGTCGGTCCCGCCGAACAGCACCCGGTAGATGTCCTCGTGGCGCCACATCACGCCCTTCGGGAATCCGGTGGTGCCACCGGTGTAGAGCAGGTAGATGTCGTCCTCGCTGCGCGGTCCGAAGTCGCGCTCGGGCGAGCTGTCGGCGATGGCGGAGTAGAACTCGACGCCGCCGTAGCGCTGATAATCGTCATCCGAACCGTCTTCCACGACCAGGATCGTCTTGACGTTCGGGGTCTCGGGCAGGACGTTGGCCACCCGGTCGGCGTAGCGACGCTCGTGCACGAGCGCGACCATGTCCGAGTTGTCGAACAGATACTTCAGCTCGCCCTCGACGTAGCGGAAGTTGACGTTGACCAGAATCGCGCCGGCTTTGACGATGCCCAGCATCGCGATCACGATCTCGATGCGGTTGCGGCAATATAGGCCGACCTTGTCGTCCTTCTTGACGCCCTGCTCGATCAGGTAGTGGGCGAGGCGGTTGGCTTTCTCCTCCAACTGCCCATACGTCAGCTGTTCGTCGCCCGAGATCAGCGCGACACGGTCAGGCACCGCGTCGATGGCGTGCTCGGCAAGATCCGCAATGTTCAGAGCCACGGAACCTAAACTAGAACGTGTTACATTTCGTGACAAGTCTGGGGTTGGAAAGCATGGAGGCAGGTACCTGTGAGCGAGGCGAAAAAGGAGCCCGACGCACTCATTGAGCAGCGCGGACACACTCTGATCCTGACGCTGAACCGGCCAGAGGCGCGCAACGCGCTTTCGACCGAGATGCTCTCGATCATGGTCGCGGCGTGGGACCGTGTCGACAACGACCCGGAGATCCGAACCTGCATCCTCACCGGGGCAGGCGGGTACTTCTGCGCGGGCATGGACCTCAAAGGCGCGACCAAGAAGCCGCCGGGCGATTCGTTCAAGGACGGCAGCTATGACCCGTCGCGCATCGACGGCCTGCTCAAGGGCCGTCGGCTCACCAAGCCCCTGATCGCCGCCGTCGAGGGGCCCGCCATCGCGGGCGGCACCGAGATCCTGCAAGGCACCGACATCCGCATCGCGGGTGAGAGCGCGAAGTTCGGGATCTCCGAGGCCAAGTGGAGCCTGTACCCGATGGGCGGGTCGGCCGTCCGGCTGGTGCGCCAGATTCCCTACACCATCGCGTGCGATCTGCTGCTGACCGGACGCCACATCACCGCGGCCGAGGCGCTGTCCTACGGGCTGATCGGGTACGTCGTTCCCGACGGCACCGCGCTGGACAAGGCGCTCGAGATCGCCGAGGTGATCAACAACAACGGGCCGCTGGCCGTGCAGGCGATCCTCAAGACCATCCGCGAGACCGAGGGCATGCACGAGAACGAGGCGTTCAAGCCCGACACCGCCAACGGCATTCCGGTGTTCCTGTCCGAGGACGCCAAGGAAGGTCCGCTGGCCTTCAAGGAAAAGCGCGCGCCCAAGTTCCAGATGAAGTAGCCGACGATCGACTGGGGCGCCCCGACCAACACACCGCAGCGAACGTCCGAACGTCGCGCGACAAGTTGCTGAACCCGGCGGCGCCGCCAGTTTCCCGCGCGTAGTTTGGCGATTGTGTCGGGGACGCTCGCGGACAAAGCCCGCGGCCTCGCGACCTGTCTCATGCATGAGCAACCCGACCGCCTGAGCCACCTCACGGGCGTCGCGGCTCGGTGCGAAGCACTCAGCGCGGCGGTCCCGCCCGCCGCGGTCGATGCGCTCGTCGCCGCCGGTTGGTTGCACGACATCGGCTATCTGCCCCTCCTTGGCCGAACCGGATTCCATCCGCTCGACGGTGCGCTGTACCTCCGCGAGCACGGCTGGCGTGACGATATCTGCGCGTTGGTCGCTCACCATTCCGGCAGCCGGTTCGTGGCCCGTGTACGCGGTCTCGACGAAACGTTGGGCGTATTCGAGTTCGTCGAAGACGAGTCGTCCGATGTGTTGACCGTCGCCGACAACACCGCACTACAGGACGGGTCCTTCATCACCGTGTCCGAGCGGCTCCGCGAGAAGCTGGCCCGCCACGGACCGAACTCGCCGGGCGCACTCGCCAACCCAGCCCGCGATGACTACATCCGTGCCGCGTCGGTCCGGGTGCGCAGTCGCCTCGCGGGCCACGGCCGCAGCGATCCGTACCTCGCGTAAATGAGTGGGCATCGCGACGCGGTGTCGATACCGTGCTGACCCATGTACGACCTCGAAGAGGCCATCAACGAGCGACACACGACCCGACTGTTCCTGCCGGACAAACCAGTCCCGCGCGAACTCGTCGACGAAGCGCTCTCGCTCGCCATCCGCGCCCCGTCCAATTCGAACGTGCAGCCATGGAAGGTGCTGTTCACGTCAGGGGCGGCGCGCGACCGGCTGGTAGCCACCCTGCTCACGCAGGCCCAAGCCGCTGAACCTCAAATCCCGCCACTGCCCGAGCAATTCGAACACCACCGATTCGAGGTCGGTGCAGCGCTATTCGGCGCACTCGGCATCGCACGTGGGGACACCGAGGCGCGACGCACCGTGGTGCTGCGCAATTGGGAGTTCTTCCGCGCGCCGCTGGCCGGCATAGTCTGCATGCACCGCGACCTCGACTATGTCGACGCGATGGGTGTCGGGATGTTTCTGCAGACCCTGCTGCTGGCACTGACCGCCCGCGGTCTCGACACGTGCGTGCAGGTCTCCATCGCGGGGTATCCCGACGTGGTGCGCTCTCAACTCGGCATCGGCGAAGACCTGCGCATCCTGTGCGGCCTGGGCGTCGGGTATGCCGACCCCGACTTCCCGGCGAATTCCATACATACGCCACGAAATCCCCTCAGCGCCAATGTGGTGTTCATCGAGGACTGAGCATTGAGGCCGGCCGCGGCCTGACGTCAGGCTCACCGTGGTGTCGTTGCGCCCGCCTATGAGCGACAAAGTCGCGGAAATCGCCTCAGGCGCAACGGCGTGAGCCCGCGATTGTCACGCTGGCGTGGCTCTCGAGGCCCACAGCCACTCTGGCGTGACAATGGGGTGGCCGGCGACGACGCGACTGCCGCGCCAGTAACGCAGTGGCGGAAAGACGCGTCAGACCGCCGCCTCGTTACTCAGCGGCTAAGCTGCTCAGCGACAATGTCGCTCATAGTCGGGCACCCCGAATTACGTTGCGGAAGAGGAAATTGCGACACAAGCGACCGATGATGTCGCCAGCCTGGGGCCGAAGTGCCCGAAGGGCAACATGAGGCGATTTCCGCGACATTGTCGCTAACAGGCGGGCAGAACCACACCCACACACCTGCCTGGTAGCGGCGCCTAGTCCCCCACGCGAGCCGTCGGCGTGAACACCACCGGCATGGACTCCGGCCCGCTCACGAAGTTCGCCGGACGCAGCGGAACCGCGGCGTCGTCGGCAAGACGCAGGTCGGGCAAGCGCCGCAGTACCCGCTCGGTCATGAGCTTGAGCTCAAGGCGGGCCAGTTGATTCCCCAGGCAGAAGTGCGAGCCGAAACCAAAAGCCATGTGACCGTTGGGGTTACGGTTGATCCGGAAGTTGTCGGGATCGCCGAACACCGCCTCGTCGAAGTTGGCCGATTCGAACATCAGCATGATCTTCTCGCCGGCCTTCAACTCGGTGCCGTGGAACACGGTGTCCGCCGTGAGCGTGCGGCACATGTTCTTGACGGGCGAGGTCCAGCGCAGCATCTCCTCGATCGCGCCGGGCAGCAACTCCTCATCCGCAACAAGGGCATCCCACTGATCCCGGTGCCGCAGAAGCTGTTCGGTGCCACCCGACAACGTGTGCCGGGTGGTCTCGTCGCCGCCGATGAGGATGAGCAGCGTCTCGAAGACGATCTCGTCGTCACTCATCCGCTGGCCCTCGACCTCGGCGTTGACCAGGACCGAGAACAGGTCATCGGTCGGCTCGGCGCGGCGTTTGGCGATCACGTCCATCGTGAACGCGGTGTAGGCCGCGAACGTCTCCATGAGCTTCTGGATGGTCTGGTCGTCGACGTGTGACGACAGCCCGCACACGAGGTCGTCGGACCACTGCAGCAGCATCTCCCGCTCGGACGGCAGCACACCGAGCATGTCACCGATCACCGCCATGGGCAGCGGCGCGGCGATGTCGCGCACGAAGTCGCACTCGCCGCGCTCACACACGTTGTCGATCAAGGTGTCGCACAGCTTGCCGATCGAGGGCACCTTGTCCATGACGCGCTTGCGGGTGAAGCCCGCGTTGACGAGCTTGCGCCGCAACAGATGTTGCGGATCGTCCATGTCGATCATGTACGGCATGCCGGGCTGGTCGGGACGGATGCCACCGGTCGACGAGAACAGTTCGGGGTTGCGTTCGGCGTCGATGACGGCCTGATAGGTGGTGGCCGCCGCGAGTCCGTTGCGGTCCCGGAACACCGGTTCGTTGGCCCGCATCCATCGGTAGGCCTCGCGAGCCCCGCCGTCCGCGTAGAACACCCCGTTCACCAGATCGACGTCCGGCTTGGTCGCGGGCAGAACCTGGGTCATGCGATCTCCTTGGCGTCGCCGAACGTCATCTGCACATTGGCAGCGGAACTGGAGATGAATGCCCGCTTGGGCAGCCCCAGCGCCGCGAGTTCCCTCGCATAGGGGTGGTCGCCGAGCGTCAGCCGCGCGCCGCCCAGCCGATATCGCACCCCGGAAAGCCGCATCTGCCCGGCAGTTTCGCGGGTGACACCGTCGAGGTGCGAGTACGTCGGGTGCACCTGGGGTTTGGAGGTGAACACCGACGGCACCGGCAAACCGGGCCGGAACTCCATGCCCACCGCGAGCCGGCCGTCGATGCTCACGTCGAACCCGAACTGGCGTCCATCACGAACGGTGAAGTCCGCCATCACCTTTGGGTAACCCCAGATCTTGCGGCCGGCCTCGAGCGTGAAGGCCTGATCGACCGGAAGATGATGGATGAACGCACCCGCCGACTGCAGCGCACGCAACCCGGATGCAGTCGACCCGGGCGGGTTGACCATGACATTGGTCCCGTACTCGAGGTACTGGCCCAGATCGCCGTCCACGTACCGCATGAGCATCAGAATCACGACGGCCTTGCCGGGCCGGTAGCGGCACACCTGCAGGCCGCTGTAGTCGATCATCCGCTGCGCGGCGTCGGCATCCACGGAGAACATGGCCATGTGCTGGTCCGCAGTGCGGATCTGCACCGGCATGGTCACCGCCTGGCCGGCGATGGTGTGCTGGGTCACAGGCCAAATCTAGAACCTGTTCTAAACACTTTGCAAGAAGTGTCTACACGAGCGCGGCGAGCTCCTGGATCTGCTCGGCGCTGCGCCCACTGACCACCATGGTGGTGACGCCCGCCGCCTCCCACACCTTGATCTGCTCACGCACGTAGTCGACATCGCCGACGATCGCGGCGTCATCGACGACCTCGTCCGGGATGACCTTGGCCGCGTCGTCCTTTCGGCCGGACCGGAACAGCGCGGTGACCTCATCGACCACCTCGCCGTAGCCCATCCGCCGGTAGACGTCGGCGTGGAAGTTGGTGTCCTCGGCCCCCATGCCGCCCATGTAGAGCGCCAGGTAGGGCTTCATCGCGGCGAACGCGGCCGCGCGGTCCTCGGTGATGACGATGTTGGCCGTCGCGCAGATCTCAAAATCCTCGCGCGAGCGTCGCGCGCCCGGCCGCGCGAATCCCTCGTCGAGCCAGGAGTTGTAGGTGTCGGCCATACGCGGGGTGTAGAAGATCGGCAGCCAGCCGTCACAGATTTCCGCGGCCAGCGCGACGTTCTTGGGCCCCTCGGCGCCCAGCATGATCGGGATGTCGGCCCGCAGCGGATGGGTGATCGGCTTGAGCGCCTTGCCCAGCCCGGTCGTGCCCTCGCCGGAGACCGGAAGCGGATAGTGCGGTCCGGCGCTGGTCACCGGGGCCTCGCGCGCCCACACCTGGCGGATGATGTCGATGTACTCACGCGTGCGGGCAAGCGGTTTCGGGAACTTCTGCCCGTACCAGCCCTCGACCACCTGCGGACCCGAAACACCCAGGCCGAGGATGTGGCGCCCGCCCGACAGGTGATCCAGCGTCAGCGACGCCATCGCGCACGCGGTCGGCGTACGGGCCGAGAGCTGCACGACCGAGGTGCCCAGCCGCATCCGGCTCGTCTCGCGTCCCCACCAGGCCAGCGGGGTGAACGCATCCGACCCCCACGCCTCGGCCGTGAACACGGTGTCGAACCCGGCCGCTTCGGCAGCCGCCACCAATTCCGCGTGATTGGCGGGCGGCTGCGCGCCCCAATATCCGAGCTGCAGTCCCAACTTCATTAGCTGTCCTCTCGACCGCTTCTTGCCACGATTCTTAGAACCTGTTCTACTCGATGTGTGACAGCCAGCCAAAGCAGCCCGGCCTCGATAGATCGCCGCGAGCCGCCACTTTCTGCGCCACTGAAACTGTCTTTTGACTACACCCGTTCAGTTGGCCCTCTGCTGAGTCAGTTCTTCACCGCCCTGCGTGAGCGCCGCATCGTCGGCGTGCGGGGTTCGGACGGGCGCGTGCATGTGCCACCCGCTGAGTATGACCCGGTCACCTACGAAGCACTGACCGAGGTCGTGCCGGTCGCGAGCGTCGGCACCGTGATGTCCTGGACCTGGCAGCCCGAGCCGCTCGAGGGCCAGCCGCTTGACCGCCCGTTCGCCTGGGCGCTGATCAAGCTGGACGGCGCCGACACCCCGATGCTGCACGCGATCGACGCGGCGGAAGGCGCGGTGAGCACCGGCATGCGGGTGCACGCGCACTGGGTCGACGAGCCCGTCGGCGCGGTCACCGACATCGCCTACTTCGTGCCAGGCGAAACCCCGGAACCCGTGCCGGACACCGCCGATGACCGCGATCCGGTGACGATGCTGGTGGTCCCGACGGCGATCGAGATCCAGCACACCGCGTCACTCCCGGAGAGCACGTTCCTGCGGGCGTTGCAGGAGGGCAAGCTGCTGGGCGCGCGCACCGTGGGCAAGAACGGCGAGAAGGGCAAGGTCTACTTCCCGCCCAAGGAAGCCGATCCCGCGACGGGCAAAGAACTCACCGAGTACGTCGAACTGCCCGACAAAGGCACGGTCACGACGTTCGCGATCATCAACATCCCGTTCGCCGGGCAGCGCATCAAGCCGCCCTACGTCGCGGCGTACGTGCTGCTCGACGGTGCTGACATCCCGTTCTTGCATCTGGTGACCGAGATCGATGCATCCGAGGTCCGGATGGGCATGCGTGTGGAAGCGGTGTGGAAGCCCCAGGAGGAATGGGGTCTCGGCATCGACAACATCTCGCACTTCCGGCCGACGGGTGAGCCCGACGCCGACTACGACACCTACAAGCACCACCTGTAAAGGGATTTCGCAATGACTTCGGGGTCAAACAGACAAGTTGCAGTGGTGGGCTTCGCGCACGCCCCGCATGTTCGCCGCACCGACGGCACGACCAACGGCGTCGAGATGCTGATGCCGTGTTTCCATCAACTCTACGAAGAGCTCGGCCTGCAGCAGACCGACATCGGCTTCTGGTGCTCCGGCTCGTCGGATTACCTTGCCGGCCGGGCGTTCTCGTTCATCTCGGCGATCGACTCGATCGGCGCGGTACCGCCCATCAACGAATCGCATGTGGAGATGGACGCCGCGTGGGCGCTGTACGAGGCCTACATCAAGATCCTGACCGGTGAGGTCGAGACCGCGCTGGTGTACGGGTTCGGCAAGTCGTCGGCCGGCATCCTGCGCCGCGTGCTGTCCCTGCAGACCGACCCGTACACG
Organism: Mycolicibacterium wolinskyi; assembly: GCF_002101965.1. Classification (GTDB taxonomy): domain Bacteria; phylum Actinomycetota; class Actinomycetes; order Mycobacteriales; family Mycobacteriaceae; genus Mycobacterium; species Mycobacterium wolinskyi. The sequence continues at coordinate 46,704 of NZ_LQQA01000005.1, read as the reverse complement.
GTGGCGCCGTTGTGGCCCGACGCCGTGTCGATGGCGGGGCTGCAGGCCCGCTTCGGGCTGGACGCCGGGAAGTGGACGGCCGAGGAGATGGCCCAGGTCGCGCTGGATTCCTTCGCCGTATCGGAACGAACCGACAGCGAGAAGCCGGCGAAGACGATCGAGGAACTGCTGGACCGGCCGTTCTTCGCCGATCCGCTGCGCCGCCACGACATCGCACCGATCGCCGACGGCGCGTCGGCGATCGTGCTGGCCGCCGGAGACCGGGCCCGCGAACTGCGGGAGAACCCAGCCTGGATAACGGGATTCGAGCATCGCATCGAGACCCCGGTCTTAGGTGCCCGCGATCTGACCACGTCGCCGTCGACCGCCGCGTCGGCACAGGCGGCAACCGGCGGCGACACCGGTTCCATCGAGGTCGCCGAGCTCTACGCGCCGTTCACCCACCAGCAGTTGATCCTCACCGAGGCGATCGGCCTTGGCGAATCGACCAAGATCAATCCGTCGGGTGGGGTGCTGGCCGCCAACCCGATGTTCTCGGCGGGACTCGAACGGATCGGCTTCGCCGCACAGCACATATTCGACGGATCAGCGGGGCGCGTGTTGGCTCATGCCACGAGTGGCGCTGCGCTGCAACAGAATCTGGTTGCAGTCCTGGAGGGCAAGTGATGGCTCAGAAAGCCGCGGTACTCGGTACCGGACAGACGAAGTACGTGGCCAAGCGCCAGGACGTTTCCATGAACGGTCTGGTGCGTGAGGCCATCGACCGGGCCCTGGCCGACGCAGGCGCCACGATGGCCGACATCGACGCCGTTGTGGTCGGCAAGGCACCGGACTTCTTCGAGGGCGTGATGATGCCCGAGTTGTTCATGGCCGACGCCGTCGGTGCGACGAACAAGCCGCTGATCCGCGTGCACACCGCCGGTTCGGTGGGCGGGTCGACGGCCGTGGTCGCCTCGAGCCTGGTGAAGTCGGGCAAGTACCGCCGGGTGCTCACCATGGCCTGGGAGAAGCAGTCCGAGTCGAATGCCATGTGGGCGTTGAGCATTCCGGTGCCGTTCACGAAACCGGTCGGTGCCGGTGCGGGCGGTTACTTCGCCCCGCACGTGCGGGCCTACATCCGTCGCTCGGGTGCGCCGAACCACATCGGCGCGATGGTCGCGGTCAAGGACCGGCTCAACGGGGCGAAGAACCCGCTCGCGCATCTGCATCAGCCCGACATCACGCTCGAGAAGGTGATGGCGTCGCAGATGTTGTGGGATCCCATTCGTTTCGACGAGACCTGCCCGTCCTCGGACGGCGCGGCCGCCATGGTGATCGGTGACGAGCAGGCCGCGGACGCCCGCGTCGCCGAAGGCCACCCGGTCGCCTGGATCCACGCGACCGCGCTGCGCACCGAACCGCTCGCCTACTCCGGGCGCGACCAGGTCAACCCGCAGGCCGGGCGCGACGCCGCGGCCGCGCTGTGGCGCGATGCCGGCATCACGAGCCCGATCGACGAGATCGACGTCGGCGAAGTCTACGTGCCGTTCTCGTGGTTCGAGCCGATGTGGCTGGAGAACTTGGGCTTCGCCCCCGAGGGTGAGGGCTGGAAACTGACCGAGGCCGGCGAAACCGCGATCGGCGGGCGCATCCCGTTCAACCCGTCCGGCGGCGTGCTGAGCTCGAACCCGATCGGCGCCTCGGGCATGATCCGGTTCGCCGAATCGGCCATCCAGGTGATGGGCAAGGCCGGCGACCATCAGGTGCCCGGTGCCCGCAAAGCACTCGGCCACGCGTATGGCGGTGGCTCGCAGTACTACTCGATGTGGGTTGTGTCGTCCGACAAACCGGGCAAGCCATGACCCGCATGAAGTACACCGTCAGCGTGGCCATGGGCCCGGTCGAGGAATTGGTGGATCTCGCCAGAACCGCCGAAGAGGTCGGGTTCGATTCCATCGCACTGCCGGATTCGCTGTTCTACATGGAGAAGCAGGCCGCGGACTACCCGTACACCCCGGACGGTTCGCGCATGTGGAATGCCGATACGCCGTGGGTGGATCCGCTGATCGCCGCGGCCGCGATGGGCGCGGTCACCTCGACGCTGCGCTTCTACACCAACGTCATGAAACTGGGTTCGCGCAATCCGCTGCTGCTGGCCCGCCAGGTCGGTTCAGTCGCGAATCTGACCGGGAACCGGTTCGGCTTCGGCGTCGGGATCGGCTGGGCACCAGAGGAATTCGAGTGGTGCGGCCAGGCCTATGCCAAACGCGGCGCACGCGTCGACGAGATGATCGAGGTCATCAAGCTCGTGCTCGGCGGTGGCATGGTCGAATTCCACGGCGAGTTCTACGATTTCGAACGGCTGCAGATGAGTCCGGCACCGAGTGAGCCGGTGCCGTTCTACGTGGGTGGCCACACCCCCGTCGCGCTCAAACGCGCGGCACGGGTTGGCGACGGCTGGACGAGCGCCATGATGACGGGCGCACAACTGGCCGAGACCGTATCCACGCTCAACAAGTTGAGAGCCGAATACGGCAGGGCCGACGAGCCTTTCGAGTTCCAGGCGGTGTGCATCGACAAGTTCGGGGTGGACGGCCACCGCGAGCTGGCCGCAGCGGGCATCACCGACAACATCGTGATCCCGTGGATCTTCGACGGCCTCGGTTTCGACGCACCGCTGGAGAAGAAGAAGGATTCGATGAAGCGGTTCGCCGACACCTACATCCATTCGGGTTGGCAGGACTGACATGCCCATCACCGATCCCCAGCACCCAGCCCACCTGGCAGGCAAGCGCTCCCGCGCGGCGGTGGCCGCGCGGGACAAGGAGGCCTGGCTCTCGGTGTTCGCCGACGACGCGGTCGTCGAAGACCCCATCGGCCCGTCGTTCTTCGATCCGGACGGCACGGGACATCGCGGCAAGGAGGCGATCGCGGCGTTCTGGGACAAGGCGATCGCGCCGACCGACAACCTCGAGTTCAACTTCGTCGACACGTTCCAATGCGGCAACGAGGAAGCCAACGTGGGCAGCATCGTCATCACGATGGGCGGGCATCGAATCACCACCGAAGGGGTGTTCACGTATCGCGTTGACGACGCGGGCCAGATGATCGCGCTGCGCGCCTTCTGGGAGGTCGACCGGGCTGCGGCGACCGCCAAGCCGGTCTAGGCGTCGGGCAGCGCCTCGAGCCCGCGCAGGTACCGCTCGGCCAGATCCCGGTAGGCCCGCGGGTTCGAGTTGACCCACATCTCGGCGCCGGTCCCGGCGATCGGGCCCCGAACCTTCGCGGGCGAACCCGTGACCAGCACCTCGTCGGGAATCTTTGTACCGCCGACGACGAGCGAGTGCGCCGCGATCAGACTGCGACGCCCGATCACGGCGCCGTCGAGCACTGTGCAGTGGTTGGCGATCAGCGCTTCGGCCCCGACATGTACGCCGTGTACGACACACATGTGCGCGATCGTCGCGCGCGGCCCGATGTCGACGGGGATCCCCGGCGGTGCGTGGAGTACCGAGCCGTCCTGCACGTTGGCGCCTTCGCGGATCACGATCGGCGCGAAGTCACCGCGCAGCACCGTGTTGAACCACACCGAGGCGCCCGCCTCGATCGTGACGTCACCGATCAGCGTGGCGGTCGGGGCCACGAACGCGGTCGAGTCGACTTTCGGCGTATGACCCTCGAACGAGTACAACGGCATCGTTCACATATACCGCAGCCGGCGCGGTCGCATCGCCGCGGCGCGTACGGTAACCAGTAACTATGTCGTTCACGTCAGCCGGTCGGCTGAAGTCCCTGCTCACCACCGCACTCGCTGCTGTCGTCGTCGTCACTGCCGGCGCCTGCGACGCAACCCAGACCCCGCCTGCGAGCGCCCCGGCCCCGGGGCTGCCCGCGGCGGCGCCGACGACGACATCACCGAAACCGCAGGCTTCCGATTACAGCCACCTGCTGCTGCAGGCCGAGGACGTCAGCATTCCGCCGAACACCTTCACCGCACGTTCGACGACGGTCAATCCCGACGGCCAGGACGGGGCCAGCGCGCTGTTCGTGAACGCCGACGACACCCGGGCGATCGCGGACACCATCCTCATCTACCCGGACGTCGCGACGGCGTCGGCGACCCTGCGTCAGGCCTCGGCGGCCGTGAGCACGATCGTGACCGGCGGACCGCCTCAGCCCGTCCCCGTCGGCACCGGCGGGACCGTGATATCCGGCACTGCCCCGGACGGGTCAAAGGCCGTCACGCTGTTGATGTTCACGCAGGGCCGAGCGTTGGTGCGGCTCGAATTCGACAGCACTCCGCAGGACCCGGTGTCGCCGCAAACGGTGGCCAGCGTGGGCCGCATGCAGCAGATCGCGCTGCGGATCGGCCTTCCCGAGCGGGAGTAATCGCCACCAGGCGTGGGTATGCCGCAGGTCACGTGGCTCGCGTTGCCAGACCTGACCCGAAAACTGTAACGTGTTCTAGTTAGAGAGCAAGGACTGGAGGCGTCATGGCTACCGAGAATGTCGGAGTTCGCGAGATCGACACCGGCGCACTGCCGGATCGATATGCGCGGGGCTGGCACTGCCTTGGCCCGGCGAAGGACTTCCTGGACGGCAAGCCGCATTCGATCGAGGCGTTCGGCACCAAGCTAGTGGTGTTCGCCGATTCCAAGGGCGAGTTGAAGATCCTCGACGGCTACTGCCGGCACATGGGTGGCGACCTGTCGCAGGGCACCATCAAGGGCGACGAGGTGGCCTGCCCGTTCCACGACTGGCGCTGGGGCGGCGACGGCAAGTGCAAGCTCGTTCCGTACGCCAAGCGGACGCCGCGGCTGGCACGCACGCGAGCCTGGCACACCGATGTGCGCGGGGGCCTGCTGTTCGTCTGGCACGACCATGAGGGCAATCCACCTCAGCCCGAGGTGCGGATCCCCGACATCCCCGAGTTCGCCGACGACGGGTGGACGGACTGGCGGTGGAACACGATGCTCATCGAAGGCAGCAACTGCCGCGAGATCATCGACAACGTCACCGACATGGCGCACTTCTTCTACATCCACTTCGGCCTGCCGACGTACTTCAAGAACGTCTTCGAGGGCCACATCGCGTCGCAGTACCTGCACAACGTCGGCCGGCCCGACATCGGCGACATGGGCACCGCGTACGGCGAGGCCCATCTCGATTCGGAGGCTTCGTATTTCGGGCCGTCGTTCATGATCAACTGGCTGCACAACAACTACGGCGGTTTCAAGGCCGAGTCGATCCTGATCAACTGCCACTACCCCGTCACGCAGGATTCGTTCGTGCTCCAGTGGGGTGTCATCGTCGAAAAGCCCAAGGGCATGGACGATGCGACCACCGACAAGCTGGCGAAGGCGTTCACCGACGGCGTCAGCAAGGGCTTCCTGCAGGACGTCGAGATCTGGAAACACAAGACGCGCATCGACAATCCGCTGCTCGTGGAGGAAGACGGCGCCGTGTACCAGATGCGGCGCTGGTATCAGCAGTTCTACGTCGACGTCGCCGACATCACGCCGGACATGACCGATCGTTTCGAGATGGAGATCGATACGACGGCTGCCGTCGACAAGTGGAACGTCGAGGTCGAGGAAAACCTCAAGCGGCAGAAGGCAGAGCAGTCGAGCTCATGACCAAGCGCGACGAGCGGGCACAGGCGCCAGACTCAGTTCAGATTGTCGGCCCCGCCGACGTCGACAGTCTGGCCCGCTCGATGCTGCAACTACTCGGCCACGACGAGGACGAGGAGCACGCCTCCAGTGGCGGGCGGAGCTCTGGAAGTTGGTCCAAGGCACCGGACTTCGCATCCGATCCGCAACGCGCCGCCGCGGTGCGGGAGGCCACTCAGCGCGATCGGGAACGCTATCTGACGTCGGGGCTGGTGTCGGTGGACTGCCGGTTCTGCCATGTGGCCGTTCAGGTGAAGAAGCTGGGTCCGCAGCACACGTCGGTGCAGTGGAACTCCGAGGCGACACAACGGTGTGCGGTGTTCAACGAGATCCGGGAATCCGGGGGCGATCCGGCCCGCGCCCGGTCGTGCCCACGACTGGCCGACAGCATCAAGCACGCCATCGCCGAGGGCTGCCTCGAGGAAGTCTCGAGTGCCCCGTCCCCCGGCGACGGCTGATTCCGCGGCACAACAATTTGTGACATTGCAATTTATCGTTCTTGATAAATAGCTGCACGCCCTGAATCACAGGCCAGTGATTACGTTTAGTCGGTAGTCGCACCGTCCGAGGGATCGCTGGACGAGACGCCAGCGAACAAACCGAGAACTCTGCGACCGGTTGTCGGCCGATCGGCCAGCCGTGGTCGATCCGGATGGGCTGCCCTGACCGGCACGATTTTCAACCAGATCTAGCCGCCGCGATGACCGTGAACCGCGCGCACATCGAGCCGATACAGCGACATAACAGCTGGTCATACGACATGGCCCCATAGGCGGTTCGTTCGATTTACCCCACACCGGGGAAATCAAGATATTTCATAAGTGAACCAACCGCCCTTCGCACCTCTCGCAAAGCCGTTCACCAGCTGCGGATACCAGCTACCTGCGGTAAATTTCCCTCAGCCGCGTCACAGTGGCCCGACAGCAACCACCAAGATTTCAACTCATTTCTGTTAATTCCCCGGGGGTATGCCGGGGTTTATTCGGCGTGCGCAGGAGGAGAAATTGCGTAAAAGAGCCGTACTGACAGGGGGTGCGGGGTTCGTCGGCTCGCATCTCGCGGAGCGTCTGCTCGCAGAGAACATCGACGTCATATGCCTCGACAACTTCGTGACAGGCTCCGCCGACAACGTGCTTCACCTACTCGACCATGACGGTTTCCGGCTTATCAAGGTCGACGTGAACGACTACGTCTCGATTCCGGGACCGGTCGACTATGTATTGCACTTCGCCTCGCCCGCGTCACCGATCGACTACGCGGAACTGCCGATTCAAACGATGAAGACGGGGTCTCTCGGCACGCTGCACACACTCGGCCTCGCCAAGGAGAAAGGTGCGCGCTATCTGCTGGCGTCGACATCCGAGGCCTACGGCGACCCGCTTGTCCATCCGCAACGCGAAGACTACTGGGGAAACGTCAACCCGGTCGGGCCGCGCGCGTGCTACGACGAGGCGAAGCGGTTCGCCGAGGCGCTGACGACGTCCTACCGGACGAAACACGGCGTCGACACCACGATCATGCGGATCTTCAACACGTACGGCCGGCGAATGCGCCCGAACGACGGACGGGCGATACCGACGTTCATCACCCAGGCGATCGCCGGAGTGCCGATCACCGTACATGGCGACGGCAGCCAGACCCGATCGGTGTGTCATGTCGACGACCTGGTGGAAGGTGCTGTGCGACTGCTCTTTTCGGACATGACCGGACCGGTCAACATCGGCAATCCGCACGAGATGACGACGCTGCAGCTCGCCGAACTGATCCGCGAACTGGCAGGCTCGACGTCGCCCATCGTGTTCACCGAGCGGCCGCAGGACGATCCTTCACAGCGCCGACCCGATATCGAGCTCGCGCGCACACGCCTGGGCTGGACGCCGGGTATCGACGTCGGCGACGGGCTGCGCGACACCATCGAATGGTTCCGCACTCAGTCGTCTGGTGCCGAATCCCGCTGGCCCGAGGCGCTTTCCGGGGGAACGCGGGCCCGCGTCGAGGTGCAGCGGACCAGACACAAGGTCGCGGTCATCGGCACCGGCTATGTCGGCGCGGTCACCTCGGCCTGCCTGGCCTCGCTCGGCCATGTCGTGTGCGGCCTCGACAGCGACCCGACGCGGGCCGGGCAGCTCAACGACGGACAGACGCCGTTCCACGAACCCGGGCTACCGGAGTTGCTGACCGAGACCTTGGCGACCGGGCGGCTCCGATATACCGAACATCCGGCCGAGGCGCTCACCGACGCCGACTTCGTCTTCCTCTGTGTGGGGACCCCGCCCGGGCCCGACGGGTCCCCTGACCTGACCCAACTGGAAGGTGCCATCCAGTCCCTGGCCGCGCATCTGCGGCCCGGGGTCATCGTCGTCAACAAGTCCACGGTGCCGGTCGGATCGGGGAACTGGGCTCGCACGATTCTCGAAGACGCGCTGGCCGGTTCGCGCCAACTCACCTTCCACGTCGTATCCAACCCCGAGTTCCTGCGGGAAGGTTCGGCCATCGAGGACTTCCTGTACCCGGACCGCATCGTGCTGGGCGGGGCACCGTCCGACGTCGCCCGAGTCGCCGAGCTCTACCAGCCGGTCCTCGAGCAGTCGTTCGAGGGCGGACGCCGCACGCGTCGGCCGGTGCTGATCAACACCGAACTCGCATCGGCCGAGATGATCAAGTACGCCGCCAACGCGTTTCTCGCGACCAAGATCAGTTTCGCGAACGAGATCGCGCAACTGTGCGAGGCGGTCGGCGCCGACGTGCGCGAAGTGCTGCCCGCCATCGGAGCGGACAGCCGGGTGGGCGCGGCGTTCTTGAATCCCGGTGTCGGATGGGGCGGTTCGTGCTTCGGCAAGGATCTCGCCGCCCTGATCTCGACCGGCCAGGAGTACGGGTACACGCCGACGATGTTGCAGGCGACCGTGCAGATCAACAGTGCTCAGCGCGCCACGGCGGTGCGCAAGCTGCAACGCGAACTCCACGTGCTCAAGGGCCGCAGAATCGCGCTGCTCGGCTTGACGTTCAAGCCCAACACCGACGACCTCCGAGACGCCCCCGCCCTCGATATCGCAAAGCGTCTCGTGTCTGCTGGCGCCGTGGTATCGGCATACGACCCCGCGATCAAGTCCCTTCCGCGCGAGTACGCCGCAGTGCGCGTCGCAACAGACGTCTACGGCGCCGCGGACCGGGTGGACGCCGTCGTACTCGTCACCGAATGGCCCGAGTTCCGCCAGATCGACGCGCCGGCACTTCGCCGGGTGATGCGTGGCGATCTGGTGGTTGACGGCCGAAACTTCCTGTCCGCAAGCGCCTTTGCCGGTTCGGGGTTACACATCGTCGGTTTCGGCTGCTGAAGCCGATCGCAGTCCAGCCATTCGAGGGGTCACCATGACCAACAGCACAACGACCTCCATTCCGCATCGCACACCGTCGACCGAGATCGCCCGCTTGCAGGCTGAGCCAGCCCCGGAGTTCGACCTGCGTCAGCGCAGCCTGCTGCGGCTCGCCGACGTTCTGGCACTGAGCGTTTCGGCAGTGCTCGGCGCCGTGCTCATCAACTTCATCAGCCCGATCCGAGCCGGCGACCTCGGCGCCCGTGAAGTCCTGCTCGCCGTGATCGCCATGATCGTGGCGCTTCACCTGCACGGTCAGTACCGCAGGCCGGCATCGGTGCTCCGCCCGAGTTCGTGGTGGCGTCCCACGATGGTCGCGCGCTGCCTGCCGACCGCAGCCCTCCTGGCACTCGGAATCGACGCGCTGATATCGCCTGACCGGAAGATGACCCTCACCGCCGCGGTCGCGATGACCCTGCCTGCCGTGTTGCTCGTACCGTTCGGGCGGCGTGTGGTGGTGCGAATCCTGGACGGGCCCACCGTGACCCGGATACTGATCGTGGGTAAGGGCCCGATCTCGGACCGGCTGACATCGCGGTTGCACCGGTGCAGGGACACCCTCATCGTCGGCACGGTCGACGACACGCCCGCACCGGACAGTTCGGTGCTCGGGCGTATCGCCGAACTTCCCGAGGTATGCGCCAGGCACCGCGTCGACCGCGTCATCATCGCCTACCCCAACGGCACCGACGCCGATGTCCAGGACGCAGTGCGTCACCTGAGCAGCCATGTTCCGGTGTCGATCGTCCCGCGGTTCTTCGAACTCCTGAACTGGCGCAGCGACGTCGAGGAGCTCCACGGGCTCACGCTCATGCATGTGCCGACGCCGTCGCTCGCTCAGACCGACCGGATCGTCAAACGTGCCATGGACATCGTCCTCGGTTCGTGTGCGGTCATCGCGGTGGCTCCGCTGTGGCTCATCATCGCCGCGGCGATCAAGCTCGACAGCCCAGGTCCGGTGTTCTTCCGTCAAGAGCGGATCGGCCGGGGCGGAAAGCCGTTCCAGATCTACAAGTTCCGGTCGATGACCGCCGACGCCTGGGAGCTCCGCAGCGCCGTCGCCCAGTACAACAAGGTCGACGGCCCGTTGTTCAAGGCCGAGCACGATCCGCGGGTCACGCGCGTGGGCGCACTCATCCGTAAGACGAGCCTCGACGAACTCCCCCAGTTCCTCAACGTGATCCGCGGCGAGATGTCACTGGTCGGCCCACGGCCCCTGCCGACGGAGATGGCCGACGGACTCGACGGTGTCGCGCTCACCCGCCTCGGCGTATCACCGGGCATCACAGGGCTCTGGCAGGTCTGCGGACGTAGCGACCTCACGTACGCCGATTTGCAGCACCTCGACTCCGTTTACGTCAGGTCGTGGTCGCTGATGTGGGACCTACGGATCATGTTGCAGACGCCCGGCGTCGTGCTTCAGCGCAAAGGCGCCTACTAACCAACCAGACGGGACCCGGGACACACATGACACAAGCAGCAACCGTCGAGAGACACCGCTCTTCACCGCAGGCCCCGGCGGGCTACCGTCCCGACGTCGAAGGGCTGCGCGCGGTCGCGGTACTGCTCGTGATGCTCACGCACGCCGGATTGCCGTGGACCGACGGTGGATTCGTCGGCGTGGACGTCTTCTTCGTCATCTCGGGATTTCTGATCACGCGCATGCTCGTCAACGAGGCCCGCACGAGCGGTCGGCTTCGGATGCGCCGGTTCTACGCGCGCCGGGCACGCAGATTGCTGCCTGCTGCCGCCGTGGTCCTGGTGGCCTCGGCAGTCCTCACGTGGGCGTTTCTACCCCAGAATCGATGGGTCTCCACCGGGCAGGACATCATGGCGAGCGCGGTCTACGCGATCAACTGGCGCTTGGCCGCGGAGAGTGTCAACTACCTGCGGGCGGACAGCGCGCCCTCTATCGTGCAGCACTACTGGTCGCTGGCGGTCGAAGAGCAGTTCTACATCCTCTGGCCGTGTTTGATGGCCGCCGCGGTTCTGTTCGCCAGGCTCGGCAAACGCCGAAACCTCAACGGCTCGATCACGTTCGCCCTCGCGCTGGTCGGGCTGCCGTCGCTGCTGTGGTCGATTTACTACACCCAGACCAGTCCCGAGCGCGCGTACTTCGTGACCACCACCAGGATGTGGGAGCTGGCGCTCGGCGCCGTCGTCGCGATGCTCGCCGTGAACCGGCGTTTCCTTCCGCGTGGACTCGCAGTCGTCACCGGCTGGCTTGGCCTCGCCGCGATCATTGCCGCCGGCGTGCTCTTCACCCCCGAGATCGCGTATCCGGGTTGGCACGCGCTGGTGCCCACCGTCGGTGCTGCCGCTGTCATCTGGGCAGGTCTGCATGCCGAGGCCCGGCCGAAGGGCTCGGCGGGTTGGGTGTTGGGCCAACCGGCGATGGAATGGATCGGCCGCCTGTCGTACTCGATCTACCTGTGCCACTGGCCGGTACTCATCGTCGCGATCGCGGTGATGGGCCCCCTCACCCCGGTCGAGGGTCTGATCGTCGTGTTCTCCTCGATCGTCCCGGCATACCTGCTCCACCACCACATCGAGAATCCCATCCGGTTCTCGAAATCGAGGCTGCAGCAATCGGTGCCGATGCTGCAGTTCGGCGCCATCACGATGGTCATCTCGCTCACCGCGGGAATCGCTCTGTGCCTTGCCAAATGGCCTCCGGCCCCGCCGTTCGTGCCCCCGGCCATCTCACAGCTGGCCGCCGGAACAGCAGACGCCGCCGTCGACGGCGCGTCGGCGGCGAAAACCGACCCGAACGCGATCCTCGGCGCGACGGCACTCGGCCCGAAACCGCTCGGCAACGAGGCCGGAAGCCCCAAGGACACCTCCCCGAAGATCGTGCCCGCACCCGACGTCGCCGAACAGGACTTCACGAATTGCACTCAGACGCAGGAGAACAGCGAGATCATGTCCTGCACCTACGGCAAGACGGACTCGCAGACGGTCGTGGTGCTTGTCGGCGACTCGCACGCCAATCAATGGGTGCCCGCGTTGTCGGAGATCGCCACCCGCCGGGGCTGGAAGCTCGTCGAGTACACGAAAGCCGCGTGCTCGTTCGCCGATGCGTTGATCACCACGAACGAGGGACATCCGTATCCGTCGTGCCATCAATGGGGCACGGCGCTTCGAGAACGGCTGATCGCCGAGAAGCCGACGCTGGTGGTCACGAGCCACATCAAGAAGCGTGTGATGCTCGGCGGCAAGGCGGAATTCGATGCGGCGAACGTCACCGCGCTGGCCGAGGGACTTCGCCGCAACTACGAAGCCCTCAACAAGGCAGGCATCCCGGTCCTCGTCATTCAGGACACCCCACGTCCGACGGTGAACATTCCCGAGTGCGTGCAAACCAATCCGACGAAACTCACCGAGTGCGCGGGTGACCGGTCGGTCATGGTTCCCGGCGACCTGGGTGCCGAGCAGTTCGAAGCCAAGGCGGGTCTCCCGGATGTCCGGATCGTCGATCTCAACGGCGCGATCTGCCCAACGGAGAAGTGCGCGGCGGTGATCGGCAATGTTCTGGTGTACCGCGACGCCAGCCACCTCACCGGGACATACGTCAGAACGCTCGGCCCGCGCCTGGAGGCAGAACTGGGACCGGCTCAGCGATGAGCCGACGCGCGCAGACAAGTCCGACCGACGACGGCATGCTCGCGGTCGGTCGAGCGCTGCTTTACCCCGGTCTCGCGCTGACCTCTCTACTCGTCCTGCGCGGGCCGATGGCATTGCCGTACGGCGACATGTTGATGGCGGGCGCAGGATTCTGCGCCTTGCTGTCGATGAACCGGCCGGCTCGGTCGCTTCCGGTGGCGTTGTACGTCGCCGCTCCGCTGCTCGTGGTGGGAACGCTGATCTCGTCGGCCGTGAGCATTGATCCGGTCGGCAGCGTCAGCATCGCCGTCCGGCTCATCTATCTCGTGGTGCTCGTCCCATGGATCCTGGTGAACCTGCTGACCGAGCGCAGACACGTGGTCACCGCGTTGGCGTGGTTCATGTCCGGCGCCGCATTGTGCGCTGTCGGCGCTGTCGCACAGCTGATCTGGGGTGACGTCATCCCCGGCGGCGCCATCACCGTCGACGGCCGGTTCACCGGCATGACGACGCATCAGAACGACCTCGCGGGCATCTCCTGCATGGCGGCCGCCGCGATGCTTGCGGCAGTGGGTGCGACGATCCCCCGCGGCGTCCGTATCGGCGCGCTGGCGATATTGTCGGCCAGCCTGGTGGGCCTGGTCCTCAGCGGCAGCGTCAGCGGTCTGTTGGGGCTGGGCGCCGCGGTCGCCTACCTGCTCATCAGGGGTACGGTCCGCGTCGGCAGGGCATTGGGCATCACCGCTGCCGGTGCACTGCTGTTGGCGATTCTGCTGCCCCAGCTGGACAGCATCGGTGCCCTCAATCCGATCGAGCGTTTGACCCGGACCACCGGATTCAGCGCCTCACAGTCCGAATACGACACCGCAGGAACGAGACTCGAGCTGATGCGGCTGGCTGTCGACGCGATCGGAGATTCGCCGTTCGTCGGCCGCGGCATGCTGATCGCCGACAACGTCCTGATGAAGCGGTTCACCGTACACAACAACTTTCTCGGCACCTGGACCGCGGGCGGCGTGCTGGTGTTCCTCGGCGTGGTCATCGCGACAGCCATCGCATTGCGGTTCTGTCTGAGCGGGCGATCCCGGCGCGATCCGCTGCACAACGCGATCGCCACCTCCGTCATCGCGGCGCTGGTCTTCGCCCAGACCGCTCCTGGGTTCTACAACCGCTACTACTGGATCCCGGTCGCCTTCGCGATCTATCTCGTGGTCGACTTGCGTTACACCCGTTCGGCTTCCGAACCAAGCCCGGCGTCGACGGAAACATTCGGGGTGGCGCGATGCTGAAGGCACTCGGCCAAGTCGGTGGTGCCCGGATGCTTGCCACCGCCGCACAGGCCATCACCATGTTGATCATGGCGCGCGGGCTCGGGCCATCGTCGTTCGCCCAATTCGCCGCGGTACTCGGCACACTCATGGCGTTGATCATGATCGCCGACGGTGGCGCCACCTACGCCGTCGGGCGTCATCACGAATCTGTGCAGACCGTGGCCGAGGTGTTCCGGGCCAACCGCCTTCTCACCTACGGTGTGCTGGCGATCTCGCTGCCGGTGCTGGCGGGGCTGGCCGGGGCTACGCAATCAACCGTCCTTGCGGCGTGCATTCCGCTGTGTTTCTGGGCTCCGCTCGAACGGCAGCTCGAGGTGATCAGCGCCTACCTCATCGCACGAGGCCGCCAGCAGATGGTCGGATTCGGATACTTCGTGCGACGGATGCCCACGTTGGCCGTGGTCCTGGTCGTCCCGGCGAATACCGCTCTGGTGTGGGCGTTCTCGTTGTCGATGTTGGTCGCTGCCATAGCGGCGCGGTTGATGTTCGCGCGGCATCTGTCGGGTTCGGGGCTCGCGTTGCCGGGTCGAGCACTGCCCGACCGCGCTACCTGGGCGATGCTGGCGCCGTTCTGGGCTGCGCTAGCGGGTCAAGGTATCCGGCAGGCAGACGTTGCGGTACTGACCATTTCGGCCGGCACGCCGGTCGCCGGCATCTTCGCCCCCGCGAGCCGACTCACGCCGGCGTTGATGTTGGTGCCGTGGACATACACCCAGCTTCTGCTACCGAGGCTGGCCACGACCAAGGAACGGCTGCCGCTGGTGACCATCCTGGTCGTCGGCGCGCTGTCGGGCGCGTTCTTCGTGCCGTTGGCGATCACCGCACCCTGGTGGATAGCGCTGCTCCTGGGAGAGGCATACGCACCGAGCACCGCGGTCGTCCGGATCATCGTCGTAAGCCTTGTTTTCGCGGCCGTGGCCTCGGCGATCGCGAGTGGTCTCAACGCCGTCGACCGGGCGTCGCTCGTGGCGGCGGTCGTCTGGACGAGTTCGATCGTCACCCTCGCCCTCATCGCGACCTTCGGACCACTGTTCGGCGCCGTCGGCGCGGCCTGGTCCGTCGCATTCGGATATGTCCTCCAATGCTCGCTGATGGGCGCGGCGTACCGGTTCAAAGTCAAGCCCGCTTCTGTCGTCAACGTCTGAGAGGTCCACCATGGTTGCCGAGGCGGTATCAACAAGCTGGCGCAGTCACACGACACGGCACTCCTGGCCGCGGCGACATGCGTTGGTCGTGCCCCAGCTCGCGATGCCCTCATACCGCCAGGAGTTCGTCCGCGCCCTCGCCGAATCCGGTGAAGACGTCCTGTTCCTGGTCGGCGACAGACAATTCGGTGACGGGGTGGTCACCGACGTCGACTCGCCGATAGTTCGCAAGACCGGCCACAACATCTATCTGATGGGCCGCAAGCTGGTGTGGCAACCGGGTTGCCTCATGCTCGGATTCCTCGCCAAGAACCTGGTCATCGAACTCAATCCGCGCAATCTCACGTCCTGGCTGCTGTTGATCAGTCGTCTCCTGACCTTCCGGCAGGCCTCGGCATGGGGTCATGCGCACTCACGGCGCGGATCGAAGCCCGAGTTCAACCGCCCACGCCGGTTCATGCAGGGGCTGTGCTCCGAATTGATCACCTATACCGAAACCGAAGCCGCCGAACTGAAGACGTGTTTTCCCGACAAGCCGGTCATCCCGGCCCGCAATTCGCTCTATTCGTCGGCGCAGTTGTCGGCGTACGACATTCGCGACGTCGCTCGATGCACCGATCTGATCATGATCGGTCGGCTCGTCGCCGACAAGAAGCCGTTGCTCGGCCTGGCGGCGTTCGAGCAGGCGCTTCCTCACCTGCCCGATCAGACCTCGCTGCACGTGGTCGGAGCCGGACCACAGGAAGACGACGTGCGCGCCTACCTCAGCGCCGCCGAGTTGACGGACCGGGTGCGGCTTCACGGTTGGGTGAGCGACCTCGCCGTGCTGGCCCCGATCTTCCAGCGGTGCCGGGCATTGTTGTCACCCGGCTACGTCGGCCTGAACGTCACGCAGGCACTGGGGTTCGGCCTGCCCGTCATCTACCCGAGGGATGATCCGCATGCGCCGGAGATCGAGGCCCTCAACCCGACGAACAGCATCGTGTTCGACACCGACGACGTCGACCAGTGCAGTCGCGCGATCGTCGCTGTCTACCAGGGCGACTGGCCGTTCGATTCGCGCCGTATGGCCGACGAGATCCGGTCGCAGTACTCGACGGAGCGAATGATCCAGCCATTCGTGGCGTTGGCGAGGCGCAGTTGACGACGACGGGTGAGAGGCGAATAGCGCATTGGCTCACACCGCTTCGCGCTGCCGTACGCAAGGTGCGCCTGTTGCGGCTTCAGGTCATGAGCGGTGGGAAAGTGCATGTCGGCCATCGGTTCTCGGTCGGCGCAAACGCCAGGATTCTGAGCCCCAATTTCTTCCGCGCCGGCAATGACGTCAGGATCGGCAGCGATCTGTTGTGTGAGGTCGATCTGACGGTCGGGGACGGAGTGCTGATATCGAGCCGAGTGTGCTTCATCGGCAACGATCACGTCATCCCGCCGGCCGGGCAACCGATCTACCCGGGCGGCGGGATGCCGGAGACACATATTCGGCTGGCCGGCGACAACCTGATCGGCAATGGAGCCATCATCCTGGGCTCCGTCGTGATCGGCTACGGGGCTGTGGTCGGCGCCGGAAGCCTGGTGCTACACGATGTCGCACCTGACACGATCGTCGCCGGCCGGCCGGCGCGGGTGATCCGGACCCGGTGATGCGCTTGCCGACGGCGATCGCCGCAACCGTTGCAGTTGTGTCGATTTCGGCCTCGACCGCATGTGGCGGCAACTCATCGGCAACACCGGTTGCCACGTCCTGTCCCATCTCGGTCCCGACCGCCGCAGGCACGTGCCCGGTCTCGCTGGACTCCGAGGTGGTATTCACCGGTGACTATGACACCGGCGATCTCACTCAGTGGGCCACGCTGCAGACTCGCGGATGGAACAATTTTCCGGGCAAGTACTGCGGCTACAACGCCTGTGTGCGCGACGGCGGGTCCGGCCACGCCACGGCCGCGCGGTTCGAGATCCGCGACGGAGACGTTCCGCCGTTCGGCGGCGGAATCCGTTCGGAGGTACGCACGGCAGGCGATCCGGCAGGCGGCGCATCGGTCCGCGAAGGCGACGAACGATGGTATGAGCTGTCGGTCAAGTTCGACGCGGACTTCCGCAACCCGAGAACCGGCGCGCACGACTGGTTCGTCATCATGCAGTGGCTTCCGGCCGACGATTCGATACCGGCACTGACGCTGCAGGTTTCGTTGGACGGCGAGCTCGAGTTGGGGGGCGATGCGCGCTCGGTTCAGTTCCGGCGGCCGATCGGTGATATCGCGCGCGGCATGTGGGTCGACTATGTCCTGCACGTCAAGTTCTCGGCGGATCCTCACGTCGGATTCGTCGAGGTATGGCGCAACGGACGGCTGAGCGTGCCCATGCACCACCGGCCGACGCTCGGTATGGCGGAGTCCAGCTATCTGAAACAAGGCGCGTATCGAAGCCCTGATTCAGTTGGCACACAGGTGCTCTGGCACGACGGCCTGCGCGTGGTCGCGCCCGGACCTCGCCCGTAGTTCGGTCACGACGGACTCAGCCGCCGTCACCGCGGTGACAAGCTTCCCCGAGAACAAGGTCATGACGGTCGGGGCCACCCAGTTGACGATCGTGGGTCGGGCGTCGGTCGCGTCCACGTCGGCGAGCACGGTGCGCACACTCCAGAGCGATCCGAAGTACTCGGCGTTGTCCAGCCCGTTGACGTATCGCCTTGCGGTCTTGATCATGGCTTCGAATGCGGTGAGTTCCGTTTGTTCACCCGCTGGATTGGACAGCAGTGCCCGGTACTGCTCAGGTGGTTCGAACGTCTCCGACACGAACCGGTGATGCACACTGTGCTCGACGTCGTAGAGGATGTGGAGACCTTCACGCCGACCGTATGGCGACAACGAGTTGAACGGGCCGTCCATGACGACGATGTCGGTGTCACCGAGCTCGGCGCCCTTCATGATCGCGACTTCGCAGACTTCGAATTGTCTGCGCGGCGGTGCGACACCCCACTGCCGCATGAGGGCGTTGGATTTGGCGTTCCCGCACAGCACGACGTAGTCGTAGTCGTCGACGACACTCGGTCCCGCTTCGGTTTCCAGGAAGAGTTCGACCCCCGCGGCCGCGATGTGGCGTTGGCCGATCGCGCGCAGATCCACGGGGTCCATCCGCCATTCCAGTGCTTCGATGACGAGCTCCACCGATTCGGTCTTCAACAGCGGCGAGGACACCACATCGACCTCGAGAGCCGCCTGACGGCAATGCTCGAGAAACTGCTGGGCGGTCACCCGGCTGCCGAACTTGCTGATCGCGTAGAGGTGCTGCTTCGAACGAATCACCGCCTCCCCGTACTCCCTTACGAAGGATTCGACGCTCTGCTTGGTCTCGCGAGCGGTGTCGAGGCTCCGTGGATAGTGATAACCACGGTGCAGCCGGAACACGTTGTTGCCGGTGGCGCCGACCATGATCGACCGTTGGGACTCGAAAAGCCCCACCTGCCAACCGTCGCGGGCCAGATGTACTGCCGCGGTGACGCCGAAGACCCCGGCGCCGATCACTGCGACTCGTCCGTTCGGTGGTGCGGTAAGTGTCACGTCTCACTCCTGTTTTTCCGTCAGCGCACGGTTGATCAGTTCGGTCACGCTCGACGAGAGCGCGGCGTCGGCCCGCATCGCCGACCGGTCTGCCCGATGCGCGAGAAACCACTTGACCTCGCGCACAAGCGGTTCCTTCCGCGAGTAGTCGATGGCGAGGTCGGGCTTGCTCGTCTCCGTGGCCGAATCCCACATGGCGAGGTGATTTCCGCGCCACTCCCAGACATCGCCGCGCTTGGTCACCACACGAACTCTCTTGTCCTTGGGACCCGAGCCGCCACCGTCGTGTTCGATCTGGACGATGCGGTTGTCGTCGAGGGCCCATCGGCACTGCACGCGGCCGCCGGTCACCTCGAGCCGGATCCGCGCCGGCGTCTGTCCGGTCAGACCGATCGCGATGGCCAGATCGTGCGGCAGCAACTCCCACTCGGTAGGGCCACGTAGTCCGGGCCGGTTCCAGGTAAACGTCAATTGTTCGATCTCATTGGCCGCGATGGCATCTCGTAGACACGCATACGCGCCGTGGTAGAGGTAGGTGAAGCCGGTGAAGAGGGCCACGCCCTCGGCATCGGCGATCGACGTCAGCCGTGTGCAATCCGCGGGTTCGGTCGCCATGGGTTTCTCGACGAACACGTCGCGGCGTGCCCGCAACGCCAGCTCGGCGAGATCGGCGTGCGTGTCCCGCGGCGTTGCGACCACCACGATGGGCGCGGCAACCGAATCCAACAGCTCGGTCGGATCGCTGCTGATCATGACTCCGGGAAACCTCGCCGAAAGCCAGTGACGGGTCTCGGGGTTTGCGCGCACCAAGAACCCACGCGGGTCACCTCCGCACGCGACGAAGGCCTCGATGACGTTGCGCCCCCACGCGCCCGCGCCGAAGAACAAGCATGCCTGCCCGTGCCCTCGCATCTGCGCCCTCGTCCGGTTCACTACGGCGACTTCACGGCAACGTGATTCGTTTTTGCATGACCGGCACCAAGGTCCGGACGTAGGTCCCCGTCAAATGGCTGTTGTCGCGATAGATCAGGACGTTGCCGATCACCGGGGCGCAGCGTTCGGTCGGGCAGATCGCATCGTTGAAATCGACGAGGCGGACGTTGGGCAGGCCGTTGGCGGCTCGGGTCTGTTCCGCGTTGTGGTCGGCGGGCAGCATCGCCGCCCGATCGGCCGAGCATTCCGTCAATTTCGTCGGGTGCTGCTCAACGCAGTCCGCGATGTCCTCCTGTGGTTCCGGGCTGTCCTGGATCACCAGGACCGGTATGCCCGCGTCCGCGAGCGCCTGGTAGTAGCGCCGCAGCCCGTCCGAGAGCACATCCTTGCCGACCGGGTCGTATCTGAGTTGGCCGTTGACGAAGACACCTTTCGACAGCTGTGTCGTGATGACCATGGTCGGGCGTTCTGTGGTCAGCAGCCGGTCGAGTACCGCGGCGCTCCATTCGTTGCACGACGGGTATGCCTTCTGGTCTTTCGTGGCCACCAGCACATCGGAGAACGAACACGCCGCCTTGGTGTATTCGACGAGGGCCCACCCGTTCGCTTCCGCCACTTTCGAGAGGCCGGGAATCCATTGATTGGCATGCGAATCGCCGACGACGGCGACGAC
Organism: Mycolicibacterium wolinskyi; assembly: GCF_002101965.1. Taxonomy (GTDB): domain Bacteria; phylum Actinomycetota; class Actinomycetes; order Mycobacteriales; family Mycobacteriaceae; genus Mycobacterium; species Mycobacterium wolinskyi. Next base: position 26,434 of record NZ_LQQA01000005.1, on the reverse strand, counting down.
GGTATCGGAGTCTTGTTTCCCGTAGGCGCACGTCCGCACCTCGCTGCTCTCGATGACCTGCGTGCACTGGATGTAGTCCTCGCCTGCGACGGTGGGGTCCGGCACGATCTGGTTGGACGTGTCCTTCGGCGCCCCGTTGGGATCTCCGAGCGGCGGGTCACCGAGTATCCCCGCGCCCAGAATCGAGTTCGGGTTGGAGCGCGGGTCGGGTTTGGCCACACCGCCGAAGGAACCGTCATCGGCGGTGCCGTCGTCGATGGCCAGGGTCGCGATCGTCGGCGCCACGAACGGCGGCGGGGGCGGCCAGTTGGCCATGTACAAGGTCATTCCCGACAGCAGCGAAACGCACGTCGCGACCGCGGCCGCCTTCAGCATGTGCGCAGAATCCCGGAACAGCGTGCGCGAGTATCGGATCGGGTTCTCGATGTAGCGGTGGAGCAGGTAGGCGGGAATGGCCGAAAGCGCCACCACGACAAGACCTTCGACCGGCGAGAGTTCGTGCCCGAGGGCAACCGCGGTCAGCGTCAGCACCGGCCAGTGACACAGGTAGAGCGAATACGACATGCGCCCGACCACCTGCATCGGCGCCGTGCCGAGCAATGCGACCGGACCGGCCCGTCCCGCGGTGAACCCGGCGGTGATCATCGCGCACGTCGCCAGGCACGGAATCAGCGCGAGATAACTCGGATAGGCGTCGGACGGGGTCAAGACCCTGGCGGCCACGAATATCGCGATCAGCCCGGCCCATCCGGTCACGATGGCCAGCCACCGCGGAAGCTTCCGATCGGTGAACGTGAGCATGGCCAACGCCCCGCCGAGCGCGAACTCCCAGGCGCGCGTCGTGGTGACGAAGTACGCGGGCCCCGGCTGGACCGCCGAGTAGTACACCGACCACGCGAACGACGGAATTCCGATGAGCGCGAACGCGATCAGCAGCGGAGGACCCAGACTGCGTCTGCCCTGTTGGAACGACCGCATCGCCACGTAGGCCAGCAGACACGGCCAGACCAGATAGAACTGCTCTTCGAGCGAGAGCGACCAGAAATGCTCGTAGATACTCTGCGTCGTGCTCTGGTTGAAATAGTCGGTGCTCTGCGCGGCCAGCCACCAGTTCATGCTGTAGAGCGCCGTGAAGATGATGTCGAATGCCGTGCTCATCCACTCACTGCGCGGCAGCACGAACAGTGCGATGAATGCGGTCACGATGATCACGACGGTCGGTGCAGGCAGGAGCCTCTTGGCACGTCGGCCGTAGAAGCGGCGCAACCGCAGCCGCCCAGTGGTCCGAAGCTCCTCGACCAGCAGCTGGGTGATCAAGAAGCCCGAGATGACGAAAAACACGTCGAGCGAGACGAATCCGCCGGGCAGGATGTTGAAGCCGGCATGCCAGACCATGATCATCAGGATCGACAGCGCGCGCATGCCCTCGATGTCTTTGCGGTGCCCGCCGATGTGCGCGCTTACCGTGCCCGCCTTGCCGACGGGCTTCGACTCGGCCTCGACGGCCTTGGTTTCCGCTGCTGGGATGGCGGTATCAGTCAACGGTATGCCCCCATCTCAGTGCCCAACGCAGGTTGTCGCGACGTTCGTCCGGAACCACTCGTAGGCGTCACGGATGCCGTCGGACAACGCGACCCGGGGCGCCCAGCCCAAGGCGCTGATCCGCGAAACATCCAGCAGCTTCTGGTATGTCCCGTCGGGGCGCTGGGTGTCCCACGCGATCTCTCCGGAGAAACCGACCACCTGCGCCACGTGGTGCGCGAGCTCGCGGATCGTCAGGTCCTGCCCGGTTCCGACGTTGATGATGTCGGGCCCGTCGTAGCGATCGAGGAGTTGGACGACCGCCCTGCCGAGATCATCGGCATGCAGAAACTCACGCCGCGGCCGCCCGGATCCCCAGAGGACGACGGTGCGCTCGTTGTGCTGTACGGCGTTGTGGAAGCGATAGATCATCCCCGGCAGTACATGCGAATTCTCGGGGTCGAAGTTGTCTCCGGGACCGTACAGGTTTGTCGGCATCGCCGCGATCCAGTTGAGGCCGTACTCGCGGCGCACCGCCCGAAGATGCGTGATCCCCGCGATTTTCGCGACGGCGTACGCGTCGTTTGTCGGCTCGAGGGCGCCACTGAGCAGGGCGGATTCCTGGATCGGTTGCGGCGCGTGCTTCGGATAGATGCACGAGGACCCCAGGAAGACCAGGCGTCTGACCTTGACGTCTCTCGCGGCGTCCATGACGTTGACCTGGATGCGCACGTTGTCGGACAGGAACTCCGCCGGATAGGCGTTGTTGGCGACGATGCCACCGACTTTGGCGGCCGCCAGGACGATGACGTCGGGCATCACCGAGCCGATGTAGTCGAACGTGGCGTCCCGGTCCCGAAGGTCGAGTTCATCGGACCCCACCCCGACGATGTCGGTGAACCCGGCGGCCTCGAAGGCGCGTTTGATGGCCGACCCGGCCAGGCCGCGGTGACCGGCGACGTAGATTCGCGACCCCCTGTCGATCGGATGCACGTCAGCCACGGCTGCGGACCTCGGCGAGCGCGAGCTCGTAGTCAGCGTCCACCATCAATTCCACCAACTCCGGCGTCAACACTTTTGCTTTCCATCCCAGCAGCTCACGCGCTTTGGATGGTTCCCCGATCAAACAATCCACTTCCGCGGGGCGGACATAGCGCTCATCGAACTTGACGTATTCATGCCAATCCAGGCCCGCATACGAAAACGCCATTTCGACGAAGTCACGCACGCTGTAGGCGCTCCCCGTGGCCACGACATAGTCATCGGGTTCATCTGCCTGCAACATGAGCCACATCGCCTCGACATACTCTTTCGCGTATCCCCAGTCGCGAACCGCATCGAGGTTGCCGAGGTAGAGGTCGGTGTCCAAGCCCGCCTTGATTCGAGCAACCGCGCGCGTGATCTTTCTCGTCACAAAGGTCTCGCCACGGCGCGGCGACTCATGGTTGAACAAGATGCCGTTGACAGCAAACATTCCGTATGACTCACGATAGTTGCGGGTGATCCAGTAGGCATACACCTTGGACACCCCGTACGGACTGCGCGGCCAGAACGGCGTCTGCTCGCTCTGCGGCGGCGGCGACGCGCCGAACATCTCCGAACTCGAGGCTTGGTAGAACCGGCAGTCCAATCCGATCATCCGGATCGCCTCGAGGATGCGGGTCGTCCCGAGCGCCGAGGTGTCACCGGTGTACTCCGGTTCGTCGAAACTCACCCGCACGTGAGTCTGTGCTCCCAGGTGGTAGACCTCTGCCGGCCGGATCCGTTGCAGCAGCGTCACCAATCGCGAACCGTCGGTCAGATCCCCGTAGTGCAGAAAAAATCGAGTGCCCTCGACGTGCGGATCCGTATAGATGTGGTCCAGCCGCCCGGTGTTGAACGTGGACGCCCGGCGGATCAGGCCGTGCACTTCGTACCCCTTGGCGAGTAGGAACTCGGCTAGGTACGAGCCATCCTGCCCGGTGATCCCAGTGATGAATGCCCTCTTTGCTTGAATCACGGGCCTCCCCTTTTCGCAACCTTCTCAGCGGGAGAATAAACGCCTTCGGACCGCACCGCAGCACAAACGCGAGGAACCGCACAACGGGTATTTGAATAGCGAAACAGCTAACCGTGAAGCACCATCGTGTAGTTCAGTTTTGCTTCGACATTGTTCGCTCAAAATGCTCCAGCACAGGTTATGCTGCTGCAGAATCACTGCGGGGAACACGCAGCGGGATCCAGTTCCGCGAGTAAGTGAGGGCCAAGTGGATCTTCGGGCATATCTAGCGATACTGCGTAAGCACCTCGGTGTCATCGTCAGTGCGGTCGTACTGTCGGTGGCGGCCGCGTCGGGCATGATCTTGTTGACGGAGCCGACATATAAAGCCGATGCGCAGATATTCGTTTCCACACAGATAAGTTCTGGCAATCTCAATCAAGAACTATTTCAGGGAAGCAACTTCTCGACCGACCGCGTCAAGTCCTACTCCCGGCTTGTCACCAGCCCGACAGTGCTCGATCCGGTCATCGAAGAACTCAGCCTGCCGGTGTCGGCAGCCGAACTCGCATCGCGGGTCAGCGCCGAAGTACCGCTCGAAACCGTGCTGATCGACATCTCCGCCACCGCTGATTCGCCGGAAACAGCTGCCGCCCTGGCCAATTCGGTCAGCAACAGCCTCACCAAAGTCATCGGGGAACTCGAATCCTCAGAAACCCGCGGATCGTCGCCGGTGAAGGCGACCGTCGTCACGCCCGCGGTGGCCCCGACTTCACCGTCCTGGCCGAGCATTCCGCTCAACTTGGGCGTCGGACTGCTGGCGGGCCTGTTCATCGGCGTGGGCCTGGCGGTGTTGTTGGAGAAGCTCAACACCTCGGTCAAGGACGCCGACGACATCGCCACGCTGTGTGACGTACCGGTGCTGGTGGCAGTCGCCCACGACAGCAGTCGCGGGGCCGCCACCATCGTCCCCGCCGGGGATCACGGGGCGCGCGGCGAGGCGTTCCGGCAGTTGCGGACCAACCTCCAGTTCGCCGCCGTGGACCAGACACCCAGGATCATCGTCGTCACCAGTGCAGTGGCGGGTGAGGGAAAGAGTTCTGTCGCAGGCAATCTGGCAGCCGCGCTGGCCCGGGTGGGTACGCGGGTCTGTCTTCTCGACGGCGATCTGCGCCGCCCGTCGGTGGCCAAGTACTTCCATCTCAAGGATGGTCTCGGACTCAGCGAAGCATTGGTGGGTCAGGCAAGTGTCGACGACATACTGCAACCGGTCCAGCCCGGCCTGACCGCACTGACCAGCGGTGCGGTTCCACCAAACCCGGCCGAACTGCTGAGTTCGCAGCGCTTTCCGCCGATCCTCGCCGCCCTCAGGGAGCGGTTCGACATCATCGTGGTCGACGCTCCGCCCATCCTGCCCGCCGCGGACGCCGCGGTGCTCGCCGCGCATGCCGACGCGGTCCTGCTCGTCGTCCATGCCGGCAAGACCACACAGAACCAGTTCGACCGCGCGCTCGGAAGTCTCGGGCAGGTACGCGCCCGCGTCTTGGGCGTGGTGTTGAACATGGTGCCCGCGCGGGCACTCGGCAAGAGCCGGTACTGGTACGCCCCCGGTAGCTACACCGCGCCGGCGAAGAACGGCTCACCGGTGAGTACACCCAAAACGGTTTCCCACAACGGCTCTCACGCTCTTGCGGCTGAGCCGATCGTGAACGGCAAGCAGCCGGTTCGGGTGGCGGGCGGCCCGAGCACCAACAACCATCACACGCGGCCGAACAACCGGCACGAAGACTGACCGCCGTGAGACCATCCGGATTGCACATCCTGATACTTGGCCTGTACTACCAACCCGAGCCGACCGGGATCGCACCCTATACCTCTGGGCTGGCCCGCGGACTCGTCGAACGTGGACACCATGTACGCGCGGTGACCGGCTACCCGCACTACCCGCAGTGGCGGATCACCCCCGGCTATCGCGGTCTACGCCGACACGAGAACATCGATGGGGTCGACGTCACCCGCGTTCGCCACCCGGTTCCGCGCAGTTCGACCGGTATCGGCCGGATCACCATGGAAGCGGCCTACGCCGCACATGCGTCGACCATCCGCAGCGGCCGGCCGGATTTCGTGCTCGCCGTCAGCCCGGCACTGCTGAGCGTCGCAACGGCACTGACGTGGCGTAGGTCCGGCCGAACCGCGGTGGGCGTGGTCTGTCAGGACATGTATTGCAAGGCAATTGACGAGACCGGAGCGTTCGGCGGGCGTATCTCGACGGCGGTGGCCGATCTGGAACGGCGTTTGTTGTCCCGCGTCGACGGTGTGTCGGTCATCCACGACACCTTCGCGGCCGCCGTCACCGCCCTCGGCGTCGATCCCGCGAAAGTGACGGTGATCCGCAACTGGTCCCACATCACGCAAGGCACCGGGGAACGAGCGGCGACACGACATCGGCTGTCCTGGCGAGACGACGAGGTCATCGCCCTGCACGCCGGAAACATGGGTGAGAAGCAGGGTCTGGAAAACGTCGTCGAGGCCGCCCGGATCGCCCAGACCGCCCACCTGCCGATACGTTTCGTCCTGCTCGGTGACGGTGCTCGACGGTCTGCACTGGAACACCTTGCGGCCGACGTGAGCACGGTGCAGTTTCTGGATCCGCTGCCGGACGGAGAATTCGAAAACGCCTTGGCCGCAGCGGATGTACTGATCCTCAACGAGAAGCCCGGCGTGGCCGAGATGAGTGTGCCAAGCAAGCTCACCTCCTACTTCGCGGCCGGTCGTCCGGTCGTCGCAGCCATCGACCCAAGGAGTGCGTCGACCCGTGAGATGCACTCGGCGGCCGCGGGAGTGTGTGTGGCGTCCGGTGATCCGCGGTTGCTCGTGGAGGCGGCACTGCGCACCGGACACGACAAAGCCGGTGCGATCAAGATGGGGGCGAAGGGGCGGCAGTACGCGCACCGAGTGCTCTCCGAGTCCGCGGCCATCGATGCATACGAGGACTGGATTCTCGAACTGACCGATGCGGTCACCGTCCGCACCCGCTAGCCCGCCGGGGTTTCCAGACCACGCAGTCGGCTGAAGACAAACCAGATGTAGCCGGTCGGGTCTGTCGGAGCGGTGCTCTTGCCGGAATTACCTCCGGATCCGGGCCATCCGTGTCCTTTTCCTTTGACGATGTCACGGATGATGACCCGGCCGTCCGGACATTTCCACATCGCGACCTCGGCTCCCGCGGTGTCTTGCACCTCGGGCCGAGGTGGGCAGGAGGCAGCGGCCAGAAATGGGGCAAGGGCTTCATCGAGCGACGGATAGCTGAGGTTGTTGCCCGGCCCGCCGACACTGAGGCCACCGGCGGGTGGTACCACCTCGTCATTCGATCCGTGCACCGCGACAACCGAAATCGGCGGCGGGTCGGGGCACGGCACCGTGAGCGCGCCCGACACCACGGCAATGCCGGCGAGATCGTCCGGCTTCGAACATGCCCACGCGTACGCCAGCATTCCGCCGTTCGACGCGCCCACCGCGTAGACACCCCGTGGATCGACATCGTCCTCGGCGATCAGCTTCTCTCTGAGCTCGTGGAGAAACCCCACGTCGTCAACCTCGGGTGTGTCCGAACGGCGGCAGCAGAATCCGGCGTTCCACCGCTTGTCCAAGGCTTCCGGGTAGGCGACGACAAATCCGTCGCGCTCGGCAAGAGCGTCCCACCCCAGCGACTTTCGCACGTCGGCGGCAGCGCCGTTGGCTCCGTGCATCACCACGACGAGCGGTGCCCCGGGCCGGGCGGTCGTGGGGTGGTAGACGATGGCCGTACGTTCGCCGTCGGCTCCGCGAACGGTCGCCGTACGTTCTGTCGGATCGGGGCCGCGGCATCCGGCGGACGTGGCGGCGATGAGCAGGATGAGAAGCGCCACCAGCGCTCTGGTTGTGTGTCGGCCCTGTCGGGTGGGCAGCGCCGATTGCGTCGTCTCCACTTGGCAGGAGCCTCCGTCCGGTTGAGCGGTGATGTTTGCTCGGAAGCTAACTAGATTCTTACATACCCGACGCGCGCGCGTCGTTGTGAACGCCGCGGATGATGCCCGAGATCTCGTCGATGTCGGCGGCGCTCAGGCCGGTGTGCACCGGTAGGCAAATTCCTTGCGAATACAACTTTTCGGCGTTCGGAAGCGGCGCGTCGGCGTACTTCTTGAGCGGCGGCTGCATGTGCAGTGGATAGAAGAAGCCACGGGTCTGGATTCCGGCCGCCTCGAGTGCCGCCACCACGGCGTCGCGATGTTCGCTGAGAAACGCGAACCGGAACGGGAGGTGATCCGATCCGGGTTGAATCCGCATCTGCCTGATGCCCTCGACACCGCGCAGATTGTCCACATACCGGGCATGGTTGCGTCGTTTGGCGGCGGCGATGTCGGGCAACTTGCGAAGCTGGGACAGCCCGACGGCGCACTGCAGATCGGTCACCCGGAAATTCATGCCGAGGGCGTCGTGCTTGAAGGTACCGCTGTTGAGCCGTCCTTGATTTCGGAGCAGGCGAAGGCGTTCGTAGAGTTCGGAGTCGCCGGTCAGCACCACTCCGCCTTCCCCGGTGGTGATGGTCTTGTCCGCGAAGAACGAGATGGCTCCGACGTCACCCCAGGTGCCCGCGGCGCGCCCGTTGAAGTTCACCCCGTACGCCTGCGCGGCGTCCTCGATCACCCTGATCCCGTGCTGCTCAGCGACATCCTGTATTTCGTCCAGAGCCGCGGTGTGACCGTAGACGTGCACCGGCATCACCGCCACGGTCCGATCGGTGATCTGCTCCGCGAGTGCATCGGCGGTGAGGTTGAAGGTCTCGGGGTCGACGTCGGCGAAGACGGGGCGAAGCCCCGCGAACACCGCGGCCGACGCCGACGCGTAGAACGTGAACGCCGGAATGATGATCTCACCGTCTCGCGGCAGATCGAGCGCCAGCAACGCGAGGAACAGCGCGAGGGTGCCGTTGGGTGCGAGCACGGCGTGCGGCGCTCCGGTTTCCTGTTTGATCGCCTCGAGAAACGAGGCAGCACACGGACCTTCGGTGAGCCAGTTACGTTTGATTACGTCTGTGACACCAGTCAACTCGTCATCGTCGATGAAGGGTTGCACCTGGGTGATTCGCCACTCCACTCGCTCCCCCTTACCAGGCAGAACGCCCGCACCGCTGCTACCCGGTTTTCTGGACGTTACCTGAAAAAACGCTGGGTGCCAGGGGAAGTGGCCGTAAAGCGGTCAGAGACCGGCGAACCGCTCCTTCACCGCCTCGGCGGTCAAGCCGTAGTCGGCGAGTGAGTACGTGTGTTTCGGCGCGCGGGGGCCCTTCTTGCTGGCGGCGTTCACGTCTTCGACAGCTGCGCGAGCCGCGTCGGTATAGGGCAACCCGAAGTGCCGGTACACGTTCTCGACGGTGCCCACCGGATCGGCGATGAACTCCGAGTAGTCGACATCGAGGAACTGCGCCGGATCATGCTTGGCACGTTCAGTATTGAACAGTTCCAATCCGCGCGACCAGGTGTCGAGCGCATCCGCACCGATCTGGGCGCCCACGAAGCTGTTCGACCAGCCGGCGGTGGTGTGCTGGGACAGTGAGCACATCGACGCCATGATCGTCTCGGCCGGTCGGTGGCATTGGATCACCAGGGCATCGGGGTAGGTCGCGAACACCGCGTCGAGCGCGAACAGGTGGCTGGGGTTTTTCAGGATCCACCGTTTGCCGGGGTCGTTGAGCCCGATCAGCTGCAGGTTGCGACGGTGACGCTGATATGGCTTGGTCCAGTTCTGCCGGGCCAGCCAACGGGCGTAGGTGGGCAGATGCGCCAGAGTTTCATAGGAGACCGAGTGCAGGGATTGGCGTAGCAGCTGCCAGCATTCCTCGACCTCGTCGGCGGTCATGAAGTGCAGGCCGGTGTAGTCGGGGTTCTCGTCGTGGTGCCGCGAGAACTGCGCATCGAGCTGTTGATACACCGGATTCGATGCCCAGGTCTCCCGAGGTGGGCGCGGTTGCGGGAACTCGGCCAGCCACATCTCCAGGCCCTGGTGCTGTGGATCGGCGGTCAGCAGCCGATGCAGCACGGTCGTTCCGGTGCGGGGCAAACCCGTTACGAAGATCGGCTTTTCGATCGTGACCTCGGCATGCTGCGGATACTGCTTCCACGCCGCCTCGGACACCAACCGCGCCACCAGCGCATTACGCACGAAGAACCGCTGCATCTTGCTGCCGAGTTCGGTGAGGTCGGCGTCGCGCTGATACGACTCGAGCAGCACGCCGAGCGCCTCACGGTAGTTGTCGTCGTCGGTACCGAAATCGTCGAGACCGCAGGCTTTCGTCGCCGAGGCGTGGAGGTCCTCGACGGTGCCCACATCAGTTCGCGCTGTACTCATGCTTTGTACTCCCCGCAGTTGACGTCGAGCGCCTGGCCGGTGATGCCACTCGCCAGATCGCTGGCCATGAACAGGATGGCCGATGCCACCTCGTCCTCGGTCGGGAGCCGCTTGAGGTCCGACGCGGCAGCGGTCGCCTTGTAGATCTCCTCGACCGTGGTGCCGTACTTGCCGGCCTGATGGTTGAAGTAGCTTTCCAACGTGCCACCCCAGATATAGCCGGGGAGAACGGAATTCACCCGGATGCCCTGCTCACCCAACTCCGTCGCCAGCGACTGTGACATGGCCAGCAGGGCCGACTTCGCCATCTTGTACGCACCGTACTTGGCCTGCGAGTGCCGCACGACCATCGAATTCACGTTCACCACCGCGCCGTTGGCCTCGGCGAGCGCCGGGGTGAAACCCTGGATCAGGCGCAGCGCACCGAAGACCGTCAGCTCGATCGCGTCGCGCATGTGGTCGAACGTGGTGTTGGCCAAAGGTTTCATGGACGGCACCCGAAAGGCGTTGTTGATCAACACATCCACCTTGCCGTACGCCTTGAGCGACTCCTCGACGAGGTTGCCGACCTGAGCCTCGTCGGTGATGTCGGTGCCCACCGTGATCGCGCGACGGCCGAGATCGGTCACCTGCTTCGCGACTTCTTCCAGGCGTTCGACAGTGCGGGCGGCCAGGACCAGATCCGCGCCCGCCGCGGCGCATCGGCGCGCGAGCGTGGTGCCGAGGGCCGGGCCTACGCCGCTGATCACCACAACTTTGCCCTGGAGCATACCGGTCATGTCTAGCCCACCATCCTGTCGGAGATCTGCTTCTGGCGCAGCGCGATTCGTGCGCGCCAGTCTTGTTCGGAGATCTTGTTGGATTCGTAGTACGGCAACTTCGCAGCGACCTGATCGATGCCGACGACCTCGACCGTCGGCCCGTCGGCCTCGGTCAGTTCCCGAGACAGCCGTTGCCACCGGAACTGCAGGTAGCCCTTGGAGTGGCCGAGGGTTTCACACCAGTTCGTCACGCCGGGATTCGCGTCGGATACCACGATGCGGATTTTGCCGTCCGGATCCGCTTGTGCCTGAGTACCATTCAGCGACGTCTGGTGGTTGATGTAGTCCAGCGAGATGTACCAGAGGCTGCCGAGTTGGAAGCCGAGATATGGCGCGTCGGTGACCGGCAGCGTGATGATCATGGCCTGGTCGGGTTTGAGGTCGAAGTGGCCGACGGACGAGTACTGCGTGGCCAGGCCGCCCGGGGTCAGGCGCGGCGACACCATGGTGTTGACGGGCAGGTTGTTGTAGAACCACTGCGGGAACTGCAGCCAGGTCTTGACCCGCTGTACCAGTTGCTTTCCCGCGACGGCATACCGCTTTTCGATCAGTTCCCGGGTCAACGGCGCAGGGGCAGTACCCGCGGTGTCGGTGCGGGCGATCGCGAACGTGCCGCGTCGGGCGGACCAGTCGTTGTAGACCTCGCGGATGACGAGCTGCGACGGGACTTCCGGCGTGAACCGCCACTCGAAAGTGCCGTCGGCCGCGATGTCGAGCTTGCGGTCGTCGAACGCCGTCTCGCTGTCGGGCACCACCTCGTCGGTGTACTCGCCCCCGAGCAGTTGGAAGCTCACATCGGTGGTGGTGCCCCGTGTGCCGGTGACCACGTACTCGTGGCCCGGTTGCACGCGGGTGCCGAAGTACAGGGTGTCGGGGTTGTCCAGCGCCATCTTGGTGAACGGGCCGGTGCCGCTGTGCAAGAACGGATGGTCGCGGTCGTAGTCGAACGCCACATGCGTGCACGCCGCGATACAGCCGGCAAGGTACTGCAGCCCCTCCAGCAGGTCTGCCTCGGACTCGATGAACGGTGCCTCGGCCACCAGGCGCTCGGCTTCGGCGATGGCGTCGGTCAACGGCTGTGAATACATCGGCTTCCAATCCCGTTCGGTCCAATATTGGACCAACGTGGTAGAGTTTCCGAAAACTGACACTAGAACGGGTTCTAATTTGAGTCAATCCGATGCGATGGCGGCTGCCGACCCGGCCGGACGTGCGTCCCCACCCACCGCACGCGTCGTCGCGATCCTCGACTTCCTCGCGCGCCACCCGCACGACCGGTTCGGCCTGTCCGAACTCGCGCGCCGGGTGGGCCTGAGCAAGCCGACCTGCTTGGGCATTCTCACGACGCTGACCGATAGCGGATACCTGGTGCGCGAGGCCGGCGAGAATGGCAGAGACAAGTCGTATCGCCTTGGTCCGGCACTGATTTCGCTCGGCCATGTCGCTCAGGAGTCGATGCGGGTGAATCCCGCGGGCCGGGCCGAGCTGCGCAGGATATCCGCGGCGTTCGACACCACCGCTGCCATATCGGCGGTGGTCGACGACCGGATCACGGTGCTCGAGCTGGTCGGCCCGCCGGGCAGTGACGTCGGCGTGCGCATCGGGCAGAGTTACCCGTTCGCGCCGCCCGTCGGCCTGATGTTCGTGCTGTGGGACGAGGCGGCCCTGCGGTCCTGGCTGGCCAAAGCGCCGACGGTGCCGTTGCGCACCGAATCCGAACGTCTGGCCCAGGTGGTGGCCGAGTGCCGCACTGCCGGCTATCTGGTCGAGCGACTGACGCCGGCGGGTCAGCGCCTGTACGGCCTGATGGCAGGTATGTCGAGCACGCTGCCCGACGAGCTGCAGGTTCTGCTGCGGGAGTTGATCTCCGACATCGGCGAACGCGTCTACCTCCGAAGCGAGGCGCAGACCCGCGGGCGCCATGACGTAAGCGTCATCTCTGCACCGGTTTACGACCACCACCACCGCCAGGTGATGGTGGTGTCACTGCATATCGGCCGGGCTCTCACCGATACCGAGATCACCCAGCGCGCACGGGGTGTCGTGGCCTGCGCCGACTCCCTCACCGCCCAGTTGCGCGGGTCGAAGCCGAGTCCGGCTTGATGCCGTCCAAACGTGCCGTATCAGCCCGCAGACCGGCCGAAGAAATCGAGGATCGCCGAGTTCACCGCTTCCGGCCGCTCCAGGAAACCGAGATGTCCGGCGTCGGCGATTTCGCGGTACTGCCCGTTGGGTAGTGCCGCTGCCACCTCCGCGCCGAGATGTGGGGGCATGACGAGGTCGTCGGCGAATCCGATGACCAGTACCGGGGTTTCGATCGACCGGTAGGCCGGCAGACGGTCGCCCTGCGGGGCGACGTCGTACTGCGCGCGCATCCCCGGGGTCGACTTTGTCGGCCACATGGTGAACGTGTCGATCCAATCGCCGGACAGTCGGTCGTCATTCAGGGTCTTCGGTGAAAAGTTCTCCAGCAGACGGAGTTTCGCCTCATACGTGGGCGGGAGTCGCACCTCGGAACGAACCAGGTCCTCTTCGGCCCGGCGAAAGAACTCGCGGGTGCGATCGTGGCGCCCCCTCGTGGCCAGCAGCGCAGCCTGGGTCACCAGTTCGGGCCGGGCCAGCATCAACTCTTGCGCGATGAACGATCCCATCGAGACGGCAACGATCCGTACCGGCGCGCCCACCACGCGCTCGATCAGTTCAGCGGTGTCGGCCACCATGGTCTCGGTGGTGAAACCGTCGCAGTGCGCCGTCGCGCCGACCCCTCTGTTGTCGAACGTGATGACTCGATAACCGACGGACCGAAATGCGGGTACCTGATGCAACGCCCACGTACGGCCTACACCGCCTTGGCCGGCGATGAACAGTACCGGGTCTCCGCTTCCCTGATCTTCATAAGCCAACTCAAGAATTGCCGTATCCTCCACGCGCTCAGGGTATCTGGCGACAGACATCACACATCGGGAAACAGCCGATACTAAGCGTCCAAGCGGGCGAACTCACCTTCCCGGTACTTCTCGACGCACGCCGATCGCCTGACCTTGCCACTCGTGGTGATCGGAATCGAACCCTGCGACACCAGTACCAGATCCGCGACACTCAGACCGTGCGAGCTCGAAATCGCCGAGGTGACTTCGCGTTTCACGACGGTGAGCTTGTCCGCTATCTCCTGGTGGCTCTCGCCGCGTTTCCTGGCTTCCACGATGACCACCAGTTGTTCGGTGCCGCGGTCCGGAATCGCAATCGCCGCACAGCGTCCGTGGGTGATCTCTTGAATGGTCGCTTCGATGTCATCCGGTGAGTGGTTACGCCCGTAGACGATCAGCAGGTCCTTGATGCGGCCGATGATGAACAACTCGTCATCGAACAAGAAGCCGGAGTCCCCGGTCCGCAGCCACGGCCCTTCGGGCGTTCCGTCGGAGGGTTCGACAATCTTCGCGCCGAACGTCTTTTCGGTCTGATCCGGTTTGTTCCAGTAACCGGCAGCGACGTTCTCGCCGTAAACCCATATCTCGCCGACGGTTCCCGCCGGGCACTGGATGCCCGTGTCGGGATCGACGATACGGACCGTCGGCGCGGTGGGCACGCCGTAGCTCACCAGTGCCGTACCGGCCTTGCCCTCAGCCGGTTCCGCCGTACCCATGGTCAGCTTCGTGGAATCGAAGCGCACGATGGACGGTGGATGACCCACGGTGCTCGTCGCCACGTAGATCGTTGCTTCGGCGAGACCGTAGGACGGTCGGATCACCGACTCCCTCAGATTGAACGCGGAGAAGCGCTGGGTGAAGCGCTGCAGTGTTGCCGGATGCACCCGCTCGCTACCGGTGGCGACGACGAGGACATCGCCGAGGTCGAGCCCGGTCATGTCGTCGTCGGAAGTCTTGCGTACCGCGAGCTCGAACGCGAAGTTCGGTCCTGCCGTATACGCCTTGGGGTGACTGGCGGTCAATTGCATCCAGCGTGCCGGCCGCTGCAGGAACGCGACCGGGCTCATCAACACGGCGGGGATGCCCAACAGTATCGGCGCACATATCCCCAGGTAGAGGCCCATGTCGTGGTAGAACGGCAGCCACGACACCACCGTGGCACCCGGCGGTGGAACGTTTCCGTTGTCCGCGAAGAAGCCCGCCGCCCACTGCTCGAAATTGGTGATGATATTGCGGTGCGACATCATCACACCGGCGGGTGAACGGGTGGAACCGGACGTGTACTGCAGATAGGCGAGGTCTGGGATCTCGTCGGCTCCGCCGGACCCGAGCGGTCCATCGAGATCGAGCAGGTCGACCTCGACGACCGTGGGTGTCGACCCGTCCGGGTGCGGCCGCACGTACTCGGTGAGTGTTTGGGCGGCTGTCGACGTGGTGAGAACAACCGAGGGCAGAGCGTCGCTCATCACCGACGCGACCCGCTCGTCGCTGACCCCGCCCAACGGTACCGACAGCGGCACCGCGAGCATGCCGGCCTGCATCGAACCCAGGAACGCGACGATGTACTCCAGTCCCTGGGGTGCCAGGATCACCGCCCGATCGCCCACCGAGCCGAGGCCTTCCAGGTGCCGTGCCAGGTTGACTGTGCGTCTGAACAGCTGCATCCACGTCAGGGATTCGACGGCGTCGCCGTTCCAATCTCTTTCGTAGTCAATAAAAGTGAATGCCGTGTCATTGGGCTGCAGGCTGGCACGCTCGCGCAGAACGGACAGCACAGAGGTGTCGCTCACGAGCATCACGGTACCGTGCGGTCGCCGTTGTCCTCCGGGAAATCGTCAAGCTGCCGATCACCGACTTCCACACGTTCGTTACCAGCTTTGCTGTGCGCCTTACGAACTGGAGTTGTGGGCAGTCGGCGGCACCGGGGCGAGGTCACAGCGAGTTGCCCTGGACCGTCCGGACCAGACGATCCGCGATCAGGCCGGCGAATCGGGTGGGGTCTTCGGGTACATCACCTTCAGCGAGAAGTGCGGTCCCGTACAGCAACTCCGCAGTTTCGTCGAGGGACGAATCGTCGTCTGTACGGTTTTCCAGCGCTTGCTGCAGTCGCTGGATCAGTGGGTGTTTCGGGTTGAGCTCCAGGATCCGTTTCCCGATCGGGACGGTCTGCCCCGAGGCCCGATACATGCGTGCGAGAGCCGGAGTGATCTCGAAGTCGTCGGTGATGAGGCATGCCGGTGAATCGGTCAGGCGGGTGGACAATCGCACGTCCTTGACCTGTTCTGCCAACGCCTCCTTGAGCCAGGCCAACAAGTCCGCGAGATCGCGTTCCTGCTCCTCGCGTTCCTGTCCGCGCGCCGCCTTGTCGTCATCGGAGCCGAGGTCCACCTCGCCTTTGGCGACCGATTGCAGCTGTTTGCCATCGAACTCGGGCACCGAGCCCACCCAGATCTCGTCAACCGGATCGGTCAGGAGCAGCACTTCGTATCCTTTGGCGTTGAACGCCTCGAGGTGCGGCGACTTCAGCAGGAGGTCACGCGACGGTCCGGTGGCGTAGAAGATCTGTTCCTGCCCTTCCTTCATTCGCCCGACGTACTCCGTCAGCGTCGTTGCTTCCTCGTCACCATGCGTCGAGGCGAACGATGCGATCTGCAGCAGGGTTTCCTGATTGTCGGGATCCGACAACAAGCCTTCCTTGAGCACCGCCCCGAACTGCGTCCACAACGTGCGGTAGTCGTCCGGCCGCTCGGATTGCAGGTGCTTGATCGTCGACAGCACCTTCTTGGTGAGGCGGCGCCGGATCGCGGCGACTTGCCGGTCTTGCTGCAGGATCTCGCGTGAGACGTTGAGCGACATGTCCTGCGCGTCGACGACACCCTTGACGAATCGCAGGTAACGCGGCAGGAGTTGGTCACATTCGGCCATGACGAAAACGCGCTTGACGTACAGCTGAACGCCCGCGCCGACGTCTCGACTGAACAGGTCGAACGGCGCGCGCTGCGGGATGAACAGCAGCGCCTGATATTCGATGGCGCCCTCGGCCTGCATCGCGATGACCTCGAGCGGGTCGTCCCACGCATGCGCGACGTGCTTGTAGAACTCCCGGTATTCCTCTTCTGAGACTTCGGCTTTCGGTCGGGCCCACAGAGCCTTCATCGAGTTGAGCGTCTGTGTCTCGACCGTGACGCCTTCGACATCACCGTCTTGGGCGGGCGGGGTCCGGCGCTCGACCTGCATGCGGATCGGCCAGGCGATGAAATCCGAGTACTTCTTGACCAGCTCCCGGATCTTCCACTCCGAGGTGTAGTCGTGGAGCTCATCCTCGGCGTCTTCTGGCTTGAGGTGCAACGTGATCGACGTTCCCTGCGGTGCATCGGCAACCGTTTCCACGGTGTAGGTGCCATCGCCGTTCGATGCCCAACGGGTGGCGGAGGTTTCACCCGCCTTGCGTGTCAGCAACTCGACGGTATCGGCCACCATGAAAGTCGAATAGAAACCGATGCCGAACTGGCCGATCAGTTCCTCCGAGGCCGCGGCGTTCTTGGCTTCGCGCAGTTGACGACGCACCTCGGCGGTGCCCGATTTGGCCAGAGTGCCGATCAAGTCGATGACCTCGTCCCGGGTCATGCCGATGCCGTTGTCACGAACGACCAGCGTGCGGGCGTCCGCGTCTGCCGCGATCTCGATGTGGAGGTCCGAGATGTCGGAATCCAGATCTTTGTTTCTCAACGCTTCGAGCCGGAGCTTGTCGAGTGCATCGGAGGCGTTCGAGATCAGCTCACGAAGAAAAGAGTCCTTGTTGGAGTACACCGAATGGACCATCAAATCCAGCAGTTGGCGTGCCTCCGCCTGAAACTCCAGTTGCTCGACGTGTGCAGTCATGTCGTCCCGTTCGATCCGAGGTTTCCAAAAGCAGACGGGCCGGAATAATACCCAACCGTTCGTGACGTCAGAGAGTTGCGATACATATTTACGCAGGTGTTGGCAACCGTCGCGATGACCAATCAAGATCGAAGTGTACGGACTCTACACGAACAGAATCGACGCCCGGACCAATGAAAAGTGGCAACATCTGCACTCAGTGTTCACCAGAGTGCGTGGCACGCGTCGACTCACCTTGGTAGGCGGTACCCGTAGGCGCCCTGTATATCTGGAGATGCAGTGGCCAAGCCCCGAGGACACCGGAAGTCAGCGACTCGAGCGGTAGGCAAACACGAATAAATTCACATCGCGCTGTTGCGCGAAGTGGATTACACGGAACTTGAGACAACTTACTCGTGCACAATTAACGTTTCCTGCAACGCCTCTTGCGCTGCTTGCCAATGATCTTGATGGGGGGCCACATGGCGCAGGATGTCCAGCATGCCTGCGGTTTCACGACCGCACCAATCGGGAGGGGAATATGACGACAATCGGGAGCACCAATCGTTTTCTGTCGGAGTCGGAATCGACCGTTTCCGCACCATTCGACGGTACGCAGGTGGTTACTCCGATTGCTGTGATTGGCATGGCGTGTCGACTTCCGGGCGATATCGACTCCCCAGAGCGCCTGTGGGAAGCGCTGGTTCGCGGCGACGACCTCGTCACGGAGATTCCGGCTGACCGCTGGGACGCAGGCGACTACTACGATCCCGAGCCGGGAGTGCCCGGCCGGTCGGTTTCGAAGTGGGGTGCGTTCCTCGACGATGTCGCGGGTTTCGACGCGGAGTTCTTCGGGATGGGCGAGCGTGAAGCCACCCTGAGCGACCCGCAGCACCGACTGCTCCTGGAGACCTCCTGGGAGGCGATGGAACATGCCGGTCTGACCCGCGAGGCGTTGGCCGGTTCGGCGACCGGCGTCTTCATGGGATTGACCCACAACGACTATCAGCTACTCGCGGCCGACGCCGGTGCCGTGGAGAAGCCGTATGGATTCATTGCCAACAGCTTCAGCTTGGCGTCTGGGCGGATCGCCTACGCACTGGGGCTGCACGGCCCCGCACTCACGGTGGACACCGCGTGTTCTTCGGGCTTGACCGCCGTGCACCTGGCGTGCCGCAGTCTGCACGAACGTGAATCCGATCGCGCCCTCGCCGGCGGCGTCACGGTCGCCCTGGATCCACGCAAGTGGGCAGCGGGGTCCGCCGAGGGCATGTTGTCACCGACCGGACGTTGCCATGCCTTCGACGCCTCGGCGGACGGGTTCGTCGCAGGCGAGGGTTGCGCGGTCGTGATGCTCAAACGGTTCGAAGACGCGCAACGAGACGGCGACCGGATACTCGCCGTCATCCGCGGGACCGCCTCGAACCAAGACGGCCGCACCGTGAACATTGCGACGCCGTCGCACCGCGCTCAGGTCGCCGCCTATCGCGACGCGTTGACTGCCGCCGGGGTCGACCCCGACAGCGTTGGCATGGTCGAGGCGCACGGAACCGGCACTCCGACCGGCGATCCCATCGAATATGCCAGCCTCGCCGAGGTTTACGGCCGTGGCGGTCCATGCGCGCTGGTGTCGTCGAAGACCAACTTCGGACACACCCAGTCGGCCTCAGGCGCCATCGGGCTGGTCAAGGCGGTACTGGCGCTTCAGGCCGGCGTCGTTCCGCAGAATCTGCACTTCGAGCGGCTGCCCGAGCAGATGGCCGAGATCGACACCAAACTGTTTGTGCCCCAAGAGAACATCGACTGGCCGACCAACGGCAACGCGCCCCGACGGGCGGCGGTGTCCTCGTACGGTGTGTCGGGAACCAACGTGCACGCCGTTCTGGAGCAGGCCCCGCGCCACACTGCGACCGCGGCGCAGGAAGGCGGATCCGAATCCCCGGCGCCGTTGCTGTTTCCACTGTCGTCCACGTCGGCCGACGAACTGCGCCGCACCGCAGGACGACTGGCGAACTGGTTGAGCACCCGCGAAGACGTAACCCTGCGAGATCTGGGATACACGCTGGCACGTCGGCGCGCCCACCGTCCAGTACGCACGGCCGTCATCGCGAGCAACATGTCAGAGCTGCTCGACGCACTGCGTGAAGTGGCCGAGGGCGACACGCCCTATCAGCCGGCAGTCGGCCGCGACGAGAGCGGCCCGGTGTGGGTGTTCTCCGGACAGGGCTCGCAGTGGGCGGGCATGGGCACCCAACTGTTGGAGACCGAACCGGTGTTCGCCGCCACTGTCGCACAAGCCGAGTCGGTGATCGCCGAGGAGTCGGGCTTCTCGGTAACCGAGGCGATGACCGGGGCGCAGACGGTGACCGGACAAGAACAGGTGCAACCGACGCTGTTCACCATGCAGGTCGCGATGGCCGCCACATTGCAGTCGTATGGTGTCCGACCGGCCGCCGTGATCGGCCACTCCCTCGGTGAAGCGGCAGCAGCCGTCGTCGCGGGTGCGCTGTCGCTGGAAGACGGCGCACGCGTGGTGTGCCGGCGTTCTCGGTTGATGTCCAAAGTCGCAGGCACCGGCGCCACCGCATCGGTGGAATTGCCTGCCCAACAGGTGCTTTCCGAGCTCATGGCGCGTGGGATCAAGGATGTCGTGGTAGCAGTCGTGGCCTCACCGGAGTCCACGGTCGTCGCGGGGGCCGCCGCGACGGTACGCGATCTGGTGGCCGCCTGGGAGGAACGGGGTGTGCTGGCTCGCGAGGTCCCGACCGACGTCGCGTTCCATTCGCCTCAAGTGGATCCGATTCTCCCCGAGCTGAAGGACTCGCTCAAAGACCTTCAGCCCATGACTCCGACGATTCCGTTCTACTCGGCCACCTCGTTCGACCCACATGAGCTGCCCGCCTTCGACGCGCGCTACTGGACGGACAACTGCCGACGCATGGTGCGGTTCGCCACGGCGGTCCAGGCCGCTCTGGAGGACGGTCACCGGGTCTTCGCCGAGCTCTCGCCGCATCCGCTGCTGGTGCGCGCGCTAGAGCAGACCGCCCGCAGCGTCGACGTGCCGCTGGCCGCTGTTGCCGGCATGCGCCGTGAGCAACCGCTACCGCACGGGCTGCGCAACTTCGTGGCCGACACACACAGCACCGGCGCTTCGGTCGACTTCTCCGTCCTCTACCCGCAGGGCGAGCTGATCGACGCTCCACTGCCCACGTGGACGCATTCGCCGCACTGGCTCAGCGGCAGCGGGCAGGATTCGTCGACCCGAGGCGCCTGCAGTGTGGTGGTCCATCCGTTGCTGGGCGAGCATGTCCGGTTGCATGAGGAGCCGGAACGCCATGTGTGGCAGGGGCAGGTCGGTACCGCCGTCCACCCCTGGCTGGGCGATCATCAGGTACGGAATGTGGCTGTGCTCCCCGGCGCGGCCTATTGCGAGATGGCGCTGGCTGCCGCGCACACCATGTTGGGTGAGGCCGTCGAAGTCCGAGACATTCGCTTCGAGAACGCGCTGCTGTTGGACGAGCAGACCACGATCGGCGCTTCTGCCGAGCTGATGTCGGCCGGAGCGGGCTTCACGGTGGAGTCCGCCCAGGAGGGTGAACCGGTGCGACATGCCGTGGCGACGCTGCATACCGCGCAGGCGGCGCGGCCGCCGGCCTATGACATCACCGCACTCCTGGCTGAGCATCCCGGCAGCGAGGAGGGCCACGACATCCGCGCGCGGATGGATCAGCGCGGCATGCAGTACGGTCCGGCCTTCTCCGGGCTCGGCGTCGTGCACACCGGTGACGCATGCGACACCGTGGTCGCCGAGGTTGCCCTTCCCCGCCAGATCCGTTCACAGCAGGATGCCTACCGGGTTCATCCGGCACTTCTCGATGCCTGCTTCCAGTCCGTAGAAGCCCATCCGAAGGTCCGGGCCCTCGGCGAAGGGATGCTGGGCCTGCCGTTGGGCATCGGCGCACTGCGCTCCTACGGCGCGGCGCGCAATGTGCACTACTGCCTCACGCGAGTGACGAAGGTCGACGCCGCCGGTGTCGAAGCCGACATCGACCTGCTCGACGACCATGGGGCCGTTCTGTTGACCGTGACAGGCCTGCAGTTGGGCACCGGTGTCTCGGAGGCCGGTCAGCAGGAGCGAGTTCTGGCAGAGCGGCTGCTCACCATTCAATGGCGGCCCCGCGATCTGGCCGAGGCCGAATACGCCGAGGGCGGTAGCTGGCTGCTGATCAGCACCACACCCACCGCCGAGGCAACGGCCACCGCCTTGACCGAATCGCTCAAAGCCCGTGGCGCGCACTGTGCCACGATGTCCTGGCCGCAGCGGGGCGAGGTCGGGCCGATCACCGAGGAGGTCGAAAGCCACCTGCGTACCGGCAGATTCAGCGGCCTCGTGGTTGTCACCGGACCGCGCAACGGGCACTCGCCGGACGAGTCACCTTCGCTGGGCCGCGAATACGTGCAGCGGGTGGTGCAAATCACCCGCAAGCTGCCCGAGATTTCCGGTGAACCGCCCCGCCTGTACATCATCACCCACGACGCCGAGGCGGTGCTTCCCGGCGACCAGCCCAACCTGGAGCAGGCGGGGCTGCGCGGTCTGATGCGCGTGGTCGGTATCGAACATCCGCACCTGCGTGCCACCCAGATCGACATCGACGAAGCCACCGAGGCCGACCGATTGGCACAACAACTGCTCGGCGGCTCCGAAGAGGACGAGACTGCCTGGCGCAACGGGCAATGGTATGTCGCGCGGCTGTCTCCCACTCCGCTGCTCCCGGAGGAGCGACGCGTCGTCGACGCCGATTTCGACCAGGCGGGTATGCGTCTGCAGATCCGGACGCCCGGCGACCTCGAATCGCTCGAACTGGATGCATGCGAACGGATTACGCCGGGGCCAGGGCAGATCGAGGTCAAGGTCAACGCCTCGAGCATCAACTTTGCCGACGTGTTGGTCGCGTTCGGCCGCTACCCCGCCTTCGACGGTCGGCTGCCGCAGCTTGGTATCGATTTCGCCGGCGTCGTCGCCGCGGTCGGCCCCGACGTGACCGACCACAAGGTCGGCGACCGCGTCGGCGGCCTGTGCGCGAACGGCTGCTGGGGCACCTACATCACCGCCGAGGCCAAGCTGGCCGCACCGCTGCCCGACGACCTCGACGACGCGCACGCCGCCGCACTGACCGTCGCGACCGCCACCGCGTGGTACGGGCTCAACGACATGGCCCGCATCCAGGCTGGTGACAAGGTGCTCATCCACTCGGGCACCGGCGGGGTGGGCCAGGCGGCCATCGCCATCGCACGTGCCGCCGGCGCGGAGATCTTCGCAACCGCCGGCAGTGAACAGCGCCGACAAACATTGCGCGACATGGGTATCGAGCACGTTTACGATTCGCGCAGCACCGAGTTCGCCGATCAGATCCGCCTCGACACCGACGGCTACGGCGTCGACATCGTGCTGAACTCGGTCACGGGTGCCGCCCAGCGGGCCGGCCTGGAGTTGCTCGCATATGGCGGGCGCTTCGTGGAGATCGGCAAGCGCGACATCTACGGCGACACCAAGATGGGTCTGTTCCCGTTCCGACGCAATCTGTCGTTCTACGCCGTGGACCTGGCCCTGATGTCGGTGAGCCACCCCGAACGGGTCCAGAACCTGTTGAGCACGGTGTATCGGCTCACCGCGGAGGGCGCGCTGCCGGTGCCGGCGTGCACACGGTACCCACTGGCCGACGCAGCCAATGCAATACGCGTGATGAGCGGGGCGCACCACACCGGCAAGCTGGTCCTGGACATACCGCACAGCGGCAAAGGTCGTGTCGTGGTGCCGCCGGCGCAGGTTACCGTGTTCCGCGGCGATGGCGCCTACATCATCACCGGCGGCCTGGGTGGTCTCGGATTGTTCCTCGCCGAGAAGATGGCCGCGGGCGGATGCGGCCGGATCGTGCTGACCTCGCGTTCCGAACCCACCCCCGAGGCGCTGTCGACCGTCAATCGATTGCGTGCGTTCGGCGCGGATGTGGTCGTGGAGCCCGGTGACATCGTCGAACCGGCAACCGCCCGCCGCCTGGTTGCCACCGCGACCGCCACCGGGCTTCCGGTCCGGGGTGTCCTGCATGCGGCGGCGGTGATCGAGGACGCCACGTTGCCGAACATCACCGACGAACTCTTGGAGCACGATTGGGCGCCAAAGGTCGAGGGCGCCTGGAATTTACACACGGCCACCATCGAGCAGCCGCTGGACTGGTTCTGCTCGTTCTCCTCGGCGGCCGCCCTCGTGGGTTCGCCCGGCCAGGGCGCATACGCCGCGGCCAACAGCTGGCTGGACGCCTTCACCCTGTGGCGGCATGCCCAGGGCCTTCCCGCCACAGCGATCGCCTGGGGCGCCTGGGGCCAGATCGGGCGCGGCGTCGCGCTGTCCGAGGAAACCGGTGTGGAGATCGCCCCGGACGAGGGCGCCTACGCCTTCGAGGCGCTGTTGCGTTACGACCGTGCCTACACCGGATACGCACCGATCACCGGCGCGCCCTGGCTGACTGCGTTCGCCGCGCACAGCCCCTTCGCCGAGGCATTCCGTTCGACCAGCCAAAATGGCTCGGGCACAGCAAAACTCCGCGCCGAGTTGGATGAGTTACCTGTCGAAGAGTGGCCGGTGAGGTTGCGCAGGTTGATCGCCGATCAGGTCAACCTGATCCTGCGTCGCAGCGTCGATCCCGACCGTCCACTTGCCGAATACGGCATGGATTCGCTTGGTGCGCTGGAGTTGCGGACCCGAATCGAGGCTGAGACGGGTGTGCGGATCAGCCCCAAGGACATGACGGCGACGGTACGCGATCTGGCCGGGATGCTGTGTGACGAGTTGTTGCCGGCGAAGGCCGCCTGATGGCACGTTTGCCGGTCACCCCACACGCCGTACGCGGTTGTTACTTGCCGGATCCCAGGACAGGCTTTCGCTCATGTGGGGCATAGTCGTCCTGTCATCGTTGATGACGGCCTTCAACCCGGTGCGCGTCGGCATCGTCCTCCTCATGGTTTCTCGCCCGCGCCCCATGCGGAACCTGTTCGTCTACTGGATCGGTTGCCTCATCGTCGGTATTCCGCCAGTGGTGGGATCGCTGATGGTGCTGAACTACACCGCGGAGAGTTTGACGGGGTCGAACTCGAATCCCGTCATGCGGCACGTACAGGTGGGGTTGGGCGTCCTCGCGTTGGCCATCGCGCTCTGGGTTGCCCTGCGGCCACTGTGGCAGAAGCGCTTTGGCTCATCTGTCAAAGCCAAACGCAACAACAGGGCCACCCGGCTCAGCCGAGACGTACCTGCCGATCCGGGCGCCGAAACGCCTGTGGTGGTGTCCACCTTGCCCAGAACCGAAACCGCCGGGCAAGGCGGCAAGGATCCGTTGTTCCGGCGATTGTTGAACCGAATCCGCAGGATTTGGGAAGGCGATTCGTTGTGGGTCGCCCTGTTGATGGGATTGGGTACGGGCCCACCGGCCGACGGCATGTTCATCGTGATAACCACGATCTTTGCCGCGGGTGTCGGGCTCGGGACCCAGTTCACGGCTGGAATCGTCTATCTTCTCGGCACACTGCTCGTCATCGAACTCATTCTGGTCTGTCACGTCATCTCGCCCACGAGGACTCAGCAGATGATGCAACAACTCCATGACTGGACCCGTGCCCATTTCCGCCCTCTCATCGTGGGCCTGTTCGGAATGATCGGAACCTTCGCCGTGGTCACCGGGCTGGGCTTGCTCTAACGGCCGGCCGTATGTTCGCAATCACAGGTGAACACCCGATCGGCCGGCGCCCGCCTGCTTGTAGGTGAGCAGGCGGGCGGAGGTGTGCTCGACAACGATCCGGTCGTGGGTCTTGACCAGCTCGCCTGATGCGGGCTCACCGAGAATTCAGCCGAGTGAACGCTTGAGGTCCTCGCCGTAGTGCTTCAGCGCGTCAGCAGCCAACATCGCATAGTGGGTGCACTTGACCGGATACGCGGCAATGGCGCCGGTGACATTGCGACGCCAGCGGCGGACCTGAGTCTTAACCGCCATCCTGGAACTCGATGTGGGCCATCTGGTATCGGTCGCTACGCGCTGACCTGCGACGAACAAGACGATATCGCCGTTGAATATGCCCGCCCGGTACCCCCGAAGGCGTCGACGGTTGGCCTCGATGTTCCGCGCCATTTGATTCACCAGTTCTTCCAATGGAAGCGGAGCGTCGAGACCGGCATTCTCATCGTTACCGACCAGGTCGGCCACGCGCCGGCTGACGATGTCCTTGGAGTGGGCCGACATTCTTATGCCGCTGTTCGACATCAGCTCATCGAGTATCCGTCGATCGTGCGACGAACGTCGCGTCAGAAGCGGTTTCACGACCGTGCTGGCGGGGTCGAGAAGCACCAGGCGGTCCACCACACACCGGCGCCGTTGAAGCTCGATGGCGACCTCATGAGCGATGACGGCACCTACCGACCAGCCCAAGAGCTTGTAAGGGCCGTCCGGGTATGCGGCTTGGATTCTGTCCGCGTACCGCACGGCCATGCTGTGGACGGAGTCCGGTTCACCTTCGTCATCTGACTCGATCTGGTTGATTCCGACGATCGGGCAGTCCAGATAGTTTGCCAGCGTTCGATAGGACCAGCTGAATCCGAAACCGTCATGAATGCAGATCAGAGGAGTGCCGACGCCGTCGTGCAGCAACTCGACAGGCGCGACCGCAGCGTCGGCGCGTGTTCCGAGTTGGCGGCTGAGGCTTTCGACTGACGGGGAGGTGAACATACTGCTCACCGGAATCCGGGTGTCGAATGCTCTATTGACCGCCGCGACCACCCGCATCGCCGACAACGAATTACCACCAAGATCAAAAAACGAGTCATCGACACTGACCTGATCCAGACCCAACACCTGGGCATAAATCCCGGCCAAAATCTCCTCAGTGGCATTCGA
>NZ_LQQA01000004.1 GCF_002101965.1 Mycolicibacterium wolinskyi | reverse complement strand
CGCACCCCCGCCGAAGAACTCCACCGACTACTGTCAGACCCGTCCACATTCGTTGCAGCCACCGCTTGAATCCAAGCGGCAAGTCGCGGATGAATCCGCACGTTCGCCGCCATTTCCGAGCGAGGCCGCTACGAGGTGATCTCGTCGATGACGGTGTGGACGAACCGCATCTTCTCCAGCACCGCCGGGGGTAGCACGAACGGGTAGAGGTCGTCGCGGCCCATCGACCGGTTCACCATGTTCAGCGACCACGACAGTGGCAGCCACATCTCGATGATCGTGTCGAAACCGCTGGGGCCCAGAACCTTTCGTTCGAACGTCGCACCTGCCGGGGCGAAGCCGAACGCCGCCGCGGTATCGAGCGTGTCGCGGATGTGCAGATAGTGCGCGAACGTTTCGGCCCAGTCCTCGGCGGGGTGCATGGTCGCATACGACGACACGTAATCGTCCTCCCAGCCATCCGGGGGGCCGTCCTTGTAGTGACGATCCAGGGCTTGCTGGTAGTCGGCGTCCGCGTCGCCGAACAGCTCGCCGAAGCGGGCCGTGTACTCGGCCGATGGTGCGACGAGGCGATAGTAGTAATAGTGGCCGATCTCGTGGCGGAAGTGGCCGAGCAGCGTGCGGTAGGGCTCGTCCATCGAAACCCGCAACTGCTCGCGGTGCACGTCGTCGCCCTCGGCGAGATCGAGCGTGATGACGCCGTTCTGGTGGCCCGTGAACACCTTCTCGAACTCGCTGGAGAGCAGATCGAACGCCAGGCCGAATTCGGGGTCCTCATCGCGCCCGACGATCGGCAGCCTGAGCTCGTGGAGTTCGGCGATCAATCGGCGTTTGGCCCGCTCGGCCGCGGCGAACGAGGCCAGCGCGACGGTGTCGGTGTCCGCCGGCCGGGTGCGGGTGAGCGAACACGAGGCGCAGAGCTCGTTACCACCGATCCGAACCAGCCAATTGCATTCCGCGACATAGAGGTTGGCGCACAGCCGGTACTTGCGCTCGTCCACGGCACCGGCGTGGTCGCTCTCCTCGGGTTCGGCGATGACCAGAAGTGCCATCTCGTCGAGCGAGAAACCCAGGTCGCTGCCACAGGACAGACACAGCGAGTTCTCGAAGGCCAGCCGTTGCCCGCAGGTCGGGCAGTTGAAATCACGCATGCAGCAATCCCCCCTCGTACGGCGCTACGTCGACGGCCACCTCGATGGCGCTGCTGTCCGAGTCCGTGTAGATGATCCCCCGCAACGGCGGCACATCGGCGTAATCGCGGCCGAAACCGGCCACGATGTAGCGCTCGTCGACCATCTGGTCGTTGGTCGGATCCAGGGCGAGCCATTGGTTCTGCGGCGTCCACACCGAGGCCCAGGCGTGCGTCGCGTCGACACCGATCATGCGTTCTTTGCCGGGCGGCGGATCGGTGGCCAGGTAGCCGGACACGTAACTGGCCGCCAAGCCGTTCGCCCGCAGGCACGCGATGGCCAAACGGGCGAAATCCTGGCACACCCCTTCCCGCGCCTGCAGCACCTCGGCGACCTGGGTGGAAACCGTCGTCGACCCAGATCGGTAGGTGAAATCGGTGAAGATCCGCGACGTCAGGTCACCCAGCACCTCGATCAGGGGCCGGCCCGGGCCGAAACTGGGTGCGGCGTAATCCCGTACGGCGTCGGTGATCTCCGGGGGTTGCAGGTCCATGGTGAATTCGGCGGCCAGCGCACCGTCGGCACCGACCGGCCGGGCGAGCTCCCACGGGGCCTTGGCCGAGGCACCCGTGTACTGGTCCGGTGCGGGCGCGTCCACCTCCACCACGGAATGGCTCGTGATGCTGAGCGTGCGGTGGCGTTCGGTGACGTGAAAGTACGAGCTGAGGTTGCCGTACGCGTCGCGGCTCGTGGAACTGTCCGCCGCTTCGGGATCGATCAGCAGTTCATGTGCCAGGCAGCGTTGCCAGGGTAGGTCCCGCGGAGTGAGATAACCGCGCCCGTAAGAACTGGTGACATCGTCGGAGTAGCGGTAGACCGTGCGATGGGTGATCTCGTAGCACCGGGTGGCGGCCCCGGTGTTCGCGACGGTCATGGCACCATTCTGCGCTCATCTGGGCCCCACAGCGGCTGCATGCCGCCCGGCAGCGACAGGTGCGCCGCCGTGATGACCCCGGACAGGTCGCGTAGGCCGGCGTGCATACCGTCGAGCAGGTCGGCGAGTTCGCCCCGGATGCCGTCGGAATTCACGTCTTCCAGATCGGCCGGGTCGAGCCGGCGCAACCGGGTCGCGATCTCGTCGACCAGCCGCTCGGGTCGCGAGGATCCCGACGCGCCGGGCAGCGCCTTGAGCTTGGTGCGCAGTCGCTCCAGCTGATAGATCAGCGACCGGGGGTTCTCGGCATCGAACAACACCAGTTCGGCGATCGCGGCCACGCTGATCCGCCCGGGATTGCGCCTGCGGTAGATCACCGACGACTCGCAGGCCACGAGCGTCGATTCCGCGACGGCACGTTCGGCAGCCGTACTGCGCACCGTTGTGAGCGTGGCCCGCAGCAGGGCGGTCAGCGCCAACCCGCGCTCGATCCGCTTACCGATGTCCATCATCGTCCAGCCGATGTCCTGCACCATCGACTCCGCGGCAACCCCGGACATCGCGAGCATGCCGGCCAGCGTCTGGCTGTGCGCGGTCGCGAGATAGGCCTCGCCGGCGGTCTGCGACTCGGGCGGCGAATCCGACACGCGCAGCACCGCTCGTTCCACGCCCGCCAAGACCATCCAGGTGTCGTTGGACATCTGATCGCGCACCGCACGGGCCGCCAGCCCGAGCCGTTCCACCGATTGCGCCAGGGAACCGGGCCGTTGCCGGTCGGCGGTGACCGACCACAGCGTGGTCGGCGCGATCGCGATCATCTCGTGATGGTCCCCCGCGGCGTCGGTGTCGGTGCCCGTGATCGCCCCGATCGCCGTGAGCAGCACCGGCACGCACTGGCTTTCCTCGAACTCCTGCCGGTACCGGTATTCGTGGTAGCGCTCACGGGTGACGGTCAGCAACCGCGCCATGCTCTCGGCACGCTCGGAGTAGCGGCCCATCCAGAACAGGTCCGACAACACGCGCGGCGAACTGACCGCACGCGTAGGACTCGGCGTCATCGCCGGCGCGGCGAGATCAACCGGGGCGGAGATGCGCTCAGCTGTCACCCGGGTGGGCGTCCGGACCCAGACATCCTTGGCAGCAACGGTATTCATCCGGTAGGCAGCGTTACCCGGTGCCATCAGATAACCCAGCCCGCCGATCATCGGCGCATAGCCGCCACGTTGCGCGACGGTGAACAGCCGCATACCGACACTCGCCGCCGACAGTCCCCCGGACCGATGATCCGTGGGTGCGGTGGAGAACTGCGGCAGCTCCTGGCCGATCCACTGCCATGGGCTGGCCTCGATCCGCGCCGCGAGCCTTACGCGTTGCGCCGCCGAAAGTTCCGGCCCGACGATTGGTGCGCCGCCGCTGATCGAGCGGATCAGCAGTGTCGGCAACTTGGTCAGCAGATGCGAACGTTCCAGATCGATGCCACCCCAGTACATCGGGGCGGTCTGGAGTTGCGGTGTCTCATCGAGCAGCAGGTCGCCCAGCTTGGGCAGAAAGCGCTGCAGCCCAGGGCTTTCCAGGATGCCGCTGCCCAAGGTGTTGACGACCGTGACCGCACCGCGCCGCAAGACCTCGACGAGTCCGGCGACGCCGAGGCGGGAATCCGGGCGCAGATCCAGCGGGTCGACATAATCGGCGTCGACGCGCCGCAGCACCACGTCGACGCGCTTGAGGGTCCCCAGTGAGCGCATCCACAGTTTGCCGTCGCGCACCACCAGGTCGGCGCTCTCCACGAGCGGAAAGCCGAGCAGCCCGGCCAGATACGCTTGGTCGAAGGCTGTCTCGGAATGGATGCCGGGGCTGAGCACCACGACGACCGGTTCCTCGGCGGTTTCGGGTGCGGAGTCGATGAGCGCGAGCCGCAGGGCCTGGGCCCACGGCGAGGCCGGGCGCGGGCTGATGCGCTCGTAGAGGTCGGGTACCGCGTGGGCGATGACGCGCCGGTCGGCCAACGCGTAGCCGGCGCCCGACGGTGCCTGCGTCCAGTCCGCGTTGACCACGAACGCGCCGTCGGCGCCGCGACTGACGTCGCAGCCGTGCAGGAACAGCTGGTGTCGCCCCGGCACCACGATTCCACGGGCGGCCCGGACATAGCCGGGGTGGGCGAACAGCAGCTGCGGCGGAAGCACACCACTGGTGATCGAGCGGCGCGGCCCGTACAGGTCGGTGAGCACCGCATCGAGGATCCGGGAACGCTGCACCAGGCCGGCTTCCAGCACATCCCAGTCCTGCGTCGAGATCACCAGCGGGAGCGCGTCGAGGTGCCACGGGCCGGGCATCGCGGTGCCGTCGCCATCCGTGACGACCTCACCGTGGCGGTCGACCTGGATGTAGTCGATGCCGTCGTTGTCGACCAGGGCCCGCACCTCGGCACGCAGGCGGTCGAGGCCGTGGCGGCCGCGCTCAGCGACGCACTCGGCCAGCTCGCGCCAGGTCGGCCGGACGTTGCCCGCGACATCGACGAACTCGTCGTAGCCCGAACCGGCGCCCGAACCGCGGACGTCGAAAAGCGCCTGCTGCGCCCGCGTCCTGCGATAGCCGGCCAGCACGCCGTCGGCGTCGTTGCTCACACCGACGCTCGGGACGGGCTCCGGTGAGCTTGCACGTAAAACCATCAGTGGAGCACGGTACGCACCCGGCGCAAGTCCAAGATGCCCGGTGCGCCGACATCGGTCGATTGGCGCGCCTGCTTCTCCCTGATGTCCGAGATGTCGATCCGGCCTGGCGTGAATCCGGTCGCCTCGAATCGCCTGCTCCGGCGCGACTCGGCCTCGACGGCGTTGACCGGCGGGCTGTCGTACGAGCGTCCGCCAGGGTGTGCGATGTGATAGGTGCACCCACCTCGCGAGGCTTCTCCTGCGGTGTCGACGAGCTCGAAGCGTAGCGGCCCGTCGACGGTGATGGTCGGGTGCAGGGCCGAGGGCGGCTGCCAGGCCCGGAACCGCACCCCGCCGACCTGGACGTCGGGGTTGTCGGTGGCCAGCAGTGGGATCGGATGGCCGTTGACGGTCACGACGTAGCGGTGGCGGTCGGCCCCGATCAGCCGGACCTGGACGCGTTCCACCGACGAGTCGACATAGCGGGCGGTGCCGCCCGCGGTCGATTCCTCGCCGAGGACGTTCCAGGGTTCGATCGCACCGCGCAGTTCGATCTCCACCCCGTCGAACACGGCAGTGCCGATACGGGGGAACCGGAACTCGGTGAACGGGTCGAGCCAGCTGGTGTCGAATTCGATGCCGTGGGCCCGTAAGTCGGCGGCCACGTCGGCGATGTCGTGAATCAGGAAGTGCGGCAACAGATAACGTCCGTGCAGGTTGGCACCGTGCCGGATCAGCGGAGCCCGCAGCGGCTCGTCCCAGAACCGCGCCACAAGTGAACGCACCAGGAGCGACTGCACCATCGCCATCTGCAAGTGGGGCGGCATCTCGAAGCCTCGCAGCTCCAGCAGACCGAGGCGCCCGCGCGCGCTGTCGGGGCTGTAGAGCTTGTCGATGCAGAACTCGGCGCGGTGGGTGTTGCCGGTGATGTCGGTCAGCAGGTGGCGCAGCGCCCGATCGACGACCCACGGAGAGACGCTTGCGGAACGACCATGATCGGGAGAACCGCTTGCGGGGCGACGATGGCTCGGCTTCGCCGCCCTGCCTGCGGTGAGCCGGGCGATTTCGGCGAACGCGATCTCGAGCTCGTAGAGGGCTTCGGAGCGCCCCTCGTCGACGCGCGGTGCCTGTGACGTCGTGCCGACGAACCGGCCGGCGAACAAATAGGACAGTGCCGGATGGCGTTGCCAGTAGGTGAGCAACGACACCAGCAGGTCGGGCCGGCGTAGCAGGGGCGAATCGGCCGGGGTGATGCCGCCTAGCGTGATGTGATTGCCGCCGCCGGTGCCACCGTGTGTGCCGTCGACGTCGAACGATTCGGTGGACAGCCGGGCCTTCCGAGCCTCTTCATACAGGGTCTCGAGCTGCGCTTGCTGTTCGGCGAAGCTGGCGGACGGTGCGACGTTGACTTCGATGACGCCCGGGTCCGGCGTGATCGTCACGGCAGTGATGCGTGGGTCGGATGGTGGTCCGTAACCCTCGATGACGACGGGCGTGCCGGTCTCGGCCGCGGCGGCCTCGATCCGTCTGACGAGGTCGACGAAATCGTCGAGCGCGTCGGTCGGCGGCAGGTACAGATAGAGCAGTCCGCCCCGGATCTCGGCGACCAGGGCCGTGGTGGGCGCGTTGTCGGCGTCCTCGACGACCGCCGCAGCGGGATCGGCCCGCAGCGCTCCGCGTGGCGCGAGTGGGTCGGTGTCGTAGGTGGGCCGTGGGGGCTGCCAGCTGATCGAGTTCAGCGGCAGCCGCAGGCCGGCAGGCGAATCGCCCTCCAACAGGACGATGCGTCCACGCCGCAGCTTCCAGTCCGCGCTCGCCCAGCCCGTGCCGTCGTCACGGCGGTGCAGTGGAAGCACGTAGGCGGCCGGTTCGTCGACGGACGCCTCGAGCCGGGCAAGCAGTGCCGACCGCGTATCGGGTGTGTCATCGGCCAGATCGTCCTGGTCGCTCACCGGATCGCCTGCAGGCCTGCGGACGGATTCGGCCAGCCGGCTCAGCGCGTCCTCGTAGGCGGGCCGGACCTGGGTGTCGGGCAGTCCGAAGTCGGCGGCCAACATTGACAGGATCTTCAGCCCGGCGTCGGCGGGCACGGCAGGCGTCTCGCCGCTCCACGGGTCGGCGAGCAGTGTGTCGTCGTTCCACAGCGGACGGCCGTCGGTGCGCCAGAACAAGCCGATCTGCCATCGCGGCAGCGGTTCTCCCGGATACCACTTGCCCTGGCTGCGTTGAACGAGTCCGTTTGGCGCCCATGTCTTTTTGAGCCGTGCAGCCAAGACCGACGCCCGCTCGCGTTTGTGCGGGCCATCGGCCGCGGTCGTCCACTCGGGGTCGACCCGATTGTCGATCGACACGAATGTCGGTTCGCCGCCGACCGTGAGCCGGACGTCGCCGGCGGCCAGCCGCTGGTCCACTTCGGCGCCGAGCTTCAGGATTGCGGCCCACGCGGACTCGGTGTAGGGCAATGTCACCCGCGGGTCCTCGTGCACGCGGGTGACCACGTTGGAGAACTCCATCGTGGCTTCGCACGGTCCGGTCGCACCGGTGATCGGCGCCGCGGAGTCCGGATGCGGGGTTGCCGACAACGGGATGTGACCCTCACCCGCGAAGAGGCCGGAGGTCGGATCGAGGCCTATCCAGCCGGCCCCGGGAACGTACACCTCGGTCCAGGCGTGCAGGTCGGTGAAATCGGCGGCAGGCCCCGACGGGCCGTCGAGAGCCGTCACGTCCGAGGTGAGCTGCACCAGGTAGCCGGAGACGAACCGCGCCGCGAGGCCCAGCTGCCGCAGGACGGACACCAGCAGCCACGCCGAATCCCGGCAGGAACCGATGCCCGTGCGCAGTGTGAGATCCGGTGTCTGAACTCCGGGCTCCATCCGGACGCTGTAGCCGACATCGGCGTTGACAGCCCGGTTCAGCGCCACGAGGAAGTCGATCGTGCGGGTACCCGCCGGCATCGTGAAATTGCTCACCCAGGCCGCCGCCAACTCCCCCGGCCCGGAACCCTCGCCTGTCTCGTCGACCGGGCGCAGGTACGGCTTGAGGTCTTCGAGCAGCGTCGCCGGGTACTCGAACGGGAAGGTCTCGGCGTAATCCTCGATGAAGAAGTCGAACGGGTTTACGACCTTGAGATCGGCGATCAATCCGACCGTGATGGTGAGATTCCGCGCCCGGCTTGGAAAAACCAAGCGCGCCAAGTAATTACCGAAGGCATCCTGCTGCCAGTTGATGAAATGGTCGGAGGGTTCCACCGTCAACGAGTACGCCTCGATCGGGGTGCGCGAGTGCGGCGCGGGACGCAGTCGGACGACGTGCGGGTGCACGTCCACCAGCCGATCGAACGTGTAGCTGGTGCGGTGCTCCAGCGCCACTTTGATACCCATCCGCAGATCCCACCACAAGGTGATCACGCCCGCATTGCGCAGGAGTTTCGTCGCCGGCGAACCCGGCCGGTACCGCGGCCGGGCCGTGCCGATCCGGCTCAACCCAGGCGGCGCTGGTTCAATGCACCGAGAGAGACGACTGACCGAAGGGATGTGGCAACCCGCCATGTGGAGCACGGTGCTGGTGATGGCCGCGGTGGCCGGAACCGACCCACTGCGGATCGGCGTGGTTGCCTACATGCTGTCGCGACGACATCCCGCCCGGCTGCTGCTGCCGTTCGTCGTGGTCGGGTTCACGGTGAACGTCGTGGTGGGCGCCGTGGTGGTGTTCGTCCTGCGCGAGACCGCTGCGGGCGGCGCCACGATTCCGCCCGCCGTCGAGATCGGCATCGGGGTGGCCGCGCTGGTGATCGCCGCGTTGTCGGCGACGGGGGTGTTGGAACGTCTGGCCGACCGGATTCGCGGCCGACGGGCCGCCGTGCCTGCCGCCGTCGGCGAACCCGGGTCGGGGCCGGCGCCGCCGACGCTCGACTCCTTGCCCGTCGTGTCGAAGCTGCCCGAGAGCATCAAGGCGGCACTGCGGGGCGAAGCGGCGTGGGCCGCCGCGTTGCTGGGCCTCAGCAATGGATTTCCCACGCCGTATTACCTGGCCGCGATGGCCGCGGTGCTCACATCGGGCGCCGGCGTCGGGCAGCAGCTGGCCGCGTTGGTGGTGTTCAATCTCGTCGGGTTCGGCGCGGCGATCGTGCCGCTCATCAGCTTCTGGCTCGCGCCCGAGCCCACGCGGTCAGCCGTCGAACGCATCTACGCCGGTATGCGGACCCATCACCGGCTCGTGGTCGCCGTGATCGCCGGACTGGTCGGGCTCTTTTTCGTCGGGCTCGGCATCACTCACCTCTGACGGGCGCCCCTCGTGATCCGCGACCGTCGATACACCGCGAGCACCAGAAGACCGGCGAGCGTGATGCCGACGAGGTTCACCACGAGCTGCAGGACGGACTGACCGGCGATGTCCCAGTCCCCGACCGTCGCGGCAACCACGGCGAAACCGGCGGCGGGCACGGTGGTGACCGAGATGAAAACGCCGACAAGCGCTGCCGATTTCGCCGATACGAGCGACAACATCCCGGCCGCGCCGGCCAGTAGCGCGACGACGAACGAGAACGGGCCGACCTGGAAGATGAAGTCGACGCCCTCCAGTTCTCGCGTGCTGGTCAGCGTGACCCAGCCGAACGCCTCGAATGCCAGCGTCGCGCCCGCCGTCACGATCATCGCCAACGGGAAGCCGATCAACAGCGCCGCGGCCGCACGGCGCGCCAGCGACATCTTGCGCTGCACAAGCGCAACCGCCAGCGCCGCGAGCGGGCCGAACTCCGGGCCGACCACCATCGCACCGACAACCGTGACGGGCGAGTCGGTGATCACGCCCACCGCCGCGAGCATGCACGCGATGCACAGGAACATCACGTACGTGACGTTGAGGTGGGATTCCTCGCGGGTGCGGGAGATGAGCTCGTCCCAGATCACCGCGTCCGCGGCGTCCCCGTCGGCCTCGTCCTCGGCGTGATAGGCCGCGCTCGACAGCACGGTGTCAAGCGGTTCCATGGTGATGGCGCCCTGGTGGTGGACGTCGAGCGACTTGAGCCGCTCCACCACCTCGTTGACGGCCTCCCGTGCGACGTCGGCCGTGATCTCGTCGCCTGCGGGTTCGATTGCCGCTCCGGGGTGGATCACGATGTGGGTGACGCCGGCTTCGCGCTCGAGCACGTTGAGTATCGGATTGCGCAACTCGACCGGCGCGATCACACGTAGGTGCAGCACGCGCCGAGAGTAACGTTCAGAGCGTGGCCGACTGGGGTGACGTGGCGCGCATCGCGGCAGATCTTCCCGAGACCGGCGAGCCGACGCCCCGAACTTGGCGGGTGCGCAAGAAGCTCGTGGTGTGGGAGCGTCCGCTACGCAAGGCCGACTACGCGGCGCTGGGCGCCGACGCGCCCGACGGCGACATTCTCGGCGCTCGGGTGGCCGACGAGGGCGTCAAGTTCGCGCTGATCGCCGACAATCCCGCGGTGTACTTCACCACGCCGCACTTCGACGGCTACCCGATCGTGCTCGTCCGGCTCGCGGCGATCGGCGTCGACGAGCTGACCGAGCTGATCACCGAGGCGTGGCTGGCGCAGGCGCCCAAGACGTTGGTGAAGGCGTATCTGGCCGACGCCGCGGACTCGGGCTAATCACGGCGGTCCACTCTGACGACGAGTTCGTCGGGCGGCACGAGATGTCCTTCCTCGCAACGAATTTCGACGGTCGCGCGAGCACCGCAGCCGGCATGGGCCAACCGCAACGGGGAATCGTTCGACACGTGGTCGCGGCCCCACTCGAACAGCGCCCACACCACGGGCATGAAGTCGACGCCGGCCTGGGTCAGCACGTACTCGTCGCGACTGCGCTGACCGGGTTCCTGGTAGGGCCGACGCTCGAGCAGGCCGGCCTCGACGAGGTCGGACAGCCGTGCCGATGCCGCGGCCTTCGTCACGCCGACCCGTCGCCAGAAGTCCTCGAACCGCGTCGTGCCGTAGTAGGCCTCGCGCATGATCAGCATCGCCGACTTGGTCCCCACGAGGGCCATCGTCTTCTCGATCGGGCAGCGCCCCACCGCCGACCAGGCGTCGCGGTCAGCAAGGGCGCCCTGCAGCATTCCCACGGAATCAACCTCATCCCTGAGTTGTTCTAACTATACCCAGGTGGTATATCTGGGTACACATCAGAATACTCAGCGTTGAGCATCAGGAGGCAGAGATGACCGGATACGCAGGCCGAGACGCAGTCATCGTTGGCGCGGTCCGCACGCCCATCGGCAAAGGCAAGGCGAACGGCGCACTGCACGGCGTGCTGCCGGCCGACCTCCTCGCGCACAGCCTGCGGGAGCTGATCGCGCGCACCGGCGTCGATCCCGTCCACGTCGACGACGTCATCGCAGGCGCCGTGACCCAGGTGGGCGACCAGGCGGTCAACATCGCGCGCAACGCCCTGCTCGGTGCGGGCTTTCCCGAGACGGTCCCGGGTACGACCGTGGACCGCCAGTGCGGCAGCAGCCAGCAGGCGATCAGCTTCGCCGCACAGGGCGTGCTGGCGGGCGCCTACGACATCGTGATCGCGGCGGGCGTGGAATCCATGTCTCGCGTACCGATGGGCACCTCGGTGCTGCCCGGCAGCGATCCGTTCGGCCTCGACATGGCCGCACGTTACCCGGATGGCCTTGTCCCGCAAGGAATCAGCGCCGAGCTGATCGCCGCCAAGTGGAAACTGTCGCACACCCAGCTCGACGAGTTCTCGGCGGCCAGCCACGAGAAGGCCGCCCGCGCGACCAAGGACGGGCTGTTCGAGGCAGAGCTCGCGCCGATCGCCGGCCTCACCACCGACGAGATCATCCGGCCGGGCACGTCGGTCGAGACCCTGGCCGGGTTGAAACCTGCGTTCTACAGCGAGGCCTACGCCGCCCGCTTCCCGCAGATCAACTGGGAGATCACGCCGGGCAACTCGTCACCGTTGTCCGACGGCAGCGCGGCGGTGATGATCACGAGCGGCGAGACCGCCAAACGCCTCGGGCTGCGGCCGCTCGCGCGGATACACACCACGACCGTCGTGGGCTCGGACCCGCTCTACATGCTGACCGGTGTCATCCCGGCCACCGAAAAGGTCCTTGCCCGTGCCGGTTTGACGTTGTCAGACATCGACCTGTTCGAGGTCAACGAGGCGTTCGCGCCCGTGGTTCTGGCGTGGGCGGCCGACACCGGAGCCGATCTCGCCAAGACCAACGTCAACGGCGGGGCGATCGCGATCGGGCACCCGTTGGGCGCCAGCGGCGCACGCATCACCACCACATTGGTCAACGCGCTTGAGCAGCGTGGTGCCCGCTACGGCCTGCAGACGATGTGTGAAGGCGGCGGCATGGCCAACGCCACGATCATCGAGCGGCTGTAACCACCCCTCGAACGTTGGCTTGTGTGCGACATTCCCGCGAAATCTCGCACACAAGCCAACACTCGGCGCTAAACCCGTATCAGCTCGAAGAGCGGGATGACGCGGTCGGTCTTGGCCTGGTACTCCCCGAACGCGGGAGCCGCGGCGACAACCTTGTCATACAGCACATCCCGCTCATCGCGGGACAGCTCGTGAGCCGTGGCGTCGTAGGCATCGGTACCGATCTCGACGTGGACATCCGGATTGGCCCGCAGGTTGTGCACCCAGGCCGGGTCTTTCGGCGCCCCACCGTACGACCCCACGATCAGCAGGCGGCCGTCGACGGTGAACGACGCCAGCGGACTCACTCGTCGCTGCCCGGACTTGGCGCCGGTGTTGTGCAGCAACAGGATGTCGACGCCCTCGAACGGGCCGCCGACCTTGCCGCCGTTCGCCCGGAACTCCTCGACGACATTGCGGTTCACGTCGTCGAGCGCCGCCCGGTTGTTCAGCAGTTCGTCTGAGTTGAATTCAGTCACACACCGACAAGCAGTGCGGCGTCGTCCGCTATTCCCGGATCAGCTCGAACAGCGGTATGGGCCGGGTGGTGTTCTTCTGGTAGTCGGCGAACACCGGAGCGAGTTCGACGATCTTCGGGTAGGTGGCATCGCGCTCATCCGGCGGCAGTTCGCGAGCGGTCACGTCGTAGGACTCCGTGCCGACCTCGATGCGCGCCTTCGGGTCGGCCCGCAGGTTGTGCACCCACGCCGGGTTTTTCGGCGCACCGGCATAGGACCCGACGATCAGCATCTTGCCGTCGACGTTCAGGTAGGCCAATGGTGACAGCCTCGGCTCACCCGACTTCGCGCCGGTGGTGTGCAGCAGAAGCAGGTCCGTGACCCCGAAACCCGCGACCTTCCCGCCGTTGGCGCGGAACTGCTCGACGATGCCGCGGTTGAGCTCGTCGAGCGCGGCCCGGTCCGTGTAGAACTTCTCCCTGTCGTACTCCGTCACGCCTTGTCCAGCTTCTCGGGCTTGGCATCTATTCCCGATTCCTTACGCTGCTGCGCGGTGATCGGCGCGGGCGCGTCGGTCAGCGGATCGACGCCACCGCCGGACTTCGGGAAGGCGATGACCTCACGGATCGAGTCCATGCCGGCCAGCAGCGCGGTGATGCGGTCCCAGCCGAACGCGATACCCCCGTGCGGCGGTGCGCCGAATGCGAAGGCGTCCAACAGGAATCCGAACTGCTTCTGGGCTTCGTCGTGGTCGATACCCATCATCGCGAACACCCGCTCCTGGACGTCGCGGCGGTGGATACGGATCGACCCGCCGCCGATCTCGTTGCCGTTGCACACGATGTCGTAGGCGTCGGCCAGCGCGGCACCGGGATCGGTGTCGAATGTCGCCACCGATTCGGGCTTGGGTGAGGTGAACGCGTGGTGCACGGCCGTCCAGGCACCCGAGCCAACGGCGATGTCGCCGGACGCGGTCGCCTCGTCGGTGGCCTCGAACAACGGCCAGTCCACCACCCAGGTGAAGGCCCACGCATTCGGATCAATCAGATCGAGGCGCTTGGCGATCTCGATGCGCGTTGCGCCCAGCAGCGCCCGCGCGGTCTTGACCGGGCCTGCCGAGAAGAAGATGCAGTCACCGGGATTCGCGCCGACATGTGCGGCCAGACCGTCCCGCTCAGCATCGGTGAGGTTCTTGGCCACCGGGCCGCCGAGCGTGCCGTCCTCGCCCACCAACACATAGGCCAGCCCCTTGTGACCGCGCTGCTTGGCGAATTCCTGCCAGCCGTCGAGCGTGCGCCGCGGCTGCGAGGCGCCGCCCGCCATGACGACCGCACCCACGTACGGCGCTTGGAACACCCGGAACGTGGTGTCCTTGAAGTACTCGGTGCACTCGACCAGTTCGACACCGAACCGCAGGTCGGGCTTGTCGGAACCGAACCGCCGCATGGCTTCGGCATAGCTGATCCGCGGCAGCGGGAGCGGAAGATCGTAACCGATCAGCGCCCACAGTGCCTTGAGCACCTGCTCAGACACCGCGATGACGTCGTCGGCATCGACGAAGCTCATCTCCATGTCGAGCTGGGTGAACTCGGGCTGGCGGTCGGCGCGGAAATCCTCGTCCCGGTAACAACGCGCGATCTGGTAATAGCGCTCCATGCCGGCGACCATGAGCAGCTGCTTGAAGAGCTGCGGGCTCTGCGGCAGCGCGTAGAACGAGCCGGGCTGCAACCGGGCCGGCACCAGGAAGTCGCGGGCGCCCTCCGGGGTCGAGCGGGTCAGCGTCGGCGTCTCGATCTCGACGAAGTCGTGTTCGGCCAGCACCGCCCGCGCGGCGGCATTCACCTTGGACCGCAAGCGGATTGCGTTGCCCGGCCCCTCGCGGCGAAGGTCGAGATAGCGGTACTTCAGCCGCGCTTCCTCGCCCGCGCTCTCGTCGAGCTGGAACGGCAGCGGCGCACTCTCCCCCAACACCGTCAGCGATGTCGCGTTCACCTCGATCTGCCCGGTGGCGATCTCGGGGTTCTCGTTGCCCTCCGGCCGGACCTCGACAATGCCCTCGACGGCGACGCAGAACTCGGCGCGCAGCCGGTGCGCGGCTTCGAGCACAGCGCCTTCCCGGAACACCACCTGCGACACGCCCGAAGCGTCGCGCAGGTCGATGAAGATCACGCCGCCATGGTCACGGCGACGCGCCACCCAGCCCGCCAACGTCACCTTCTGACCCGCATCCGTGGGCCGCAATGAACCAGCGGCGTGACTGCGCAGCACGAAAACTCCTTGTGAATGAACTTGAGGGATAACTGCCACAGTGTAGTGGGGACCTGATCACCACTAGTTTGGCGATAGTGAACTCCCCAATCGCCGTCATCGGCCCCGGCGCCATCGGATCCACTGTCGCGGCGTTCCTCCACGCCGCGGGCCGACCGGTACTGCTGTGCGGTCGCACCCCGCGCGACCGTGTCGAGGTGCGACCCGACGGTCGCGATCCGATCGTCATACCGGGCCCGGTCCACACCGAACCGGCAGGCGTCGCCGGTCCGGTCGACGTGGTGTTCCTGGCGGTGAAGGACACCCAGAACGAACAGGCGGGCGCCTGGCTGGCGCGGCTGTGCGGCGAGAACACTGTGGTGTGCGCGCTGCAGAACGGCGTCGAGCAGGTGGAGCGGGTAGGCCGGTTCTGCCCCGGATCGCAGGTCGTCCCGGCCGCGGTATGGGTTTCGTCGGAGACTCGGCCCGACGGCTGGATATGGGTGCGCACCGCGACGCGCCTCGTGCTGCCCGACACCGCCTCGGCCACTGTCATCGCCCAGACATTGCGCAGTACCGACATCACGGTCGAGCTCGACGGCGACTTCAGCACGGCTGCCTGGCACAAGCTCCTGGTCAACGCGGTCGTCGGGTTCATGGTGCTGACAGGGCGGCGCGCGGGCATGTTCCGCCGCGACGACGTGGCCGCGTTGGCGCGTCGCTATCTGGACGAGTGCCTGGCGGTGGCGCGGGCGGACGGCGCCGCGCTCGGCGACGGCGTGCCCGACGAGATCCTCACGATGCTGAGCTCCGGGCCCGCTGATGTCACGACGTCGATGCTGACCGACCGCGAGGCGGGCCGGCCGTTGGAGTGGGACATCCGCAACGGGGTCATCGCCCGTAAGGCGGCCGTCTACGGCCTGCCGACGCCGGTCAGTGACGTGGTGGTGCCGCTGCTGGCCGCGGCCAGTGATGGACCGGGATAGGCCACGCCACTAGACACCCTGCCCTAAGGTGTCTAGTCATGGCACGGACCTACCAGTGCGAACGCGTCGAACTCGACTTCATCGACCGAGCGCCGTTTCGCTTCGTCAGCACCGTAGAGCTCGCGATCACCCCAGAGGAGTTGTTCGAGGTGCTCGCCGACGAGACCTCATGGCCGCACTGGGCGACCGTCATCACCAACGTGGAGTGGACGAGCCCCGAACCCCGCGGAATCGGGACCACCCGCACCGTCACGATGCGCGGCAACATCGTCGGCGACGAGGAGTTCCTGGCGTGGGAACCGTTCTCCCACATGGCATTCCGGTTCAACACCAGCACGTCCAACGCGATCTCGGCTTTCGCGGAGGACTACCGCGTCGTCCCGACGGGCCAAGGTTGCCACCTGACCTGGGTGATGGCGATGAAACCGAGCGGGCTCGCCGGGCGCGTGGGCATGACGCTGGGCAAACCGATCATGGCGTGGCTGTTCCAGCGCTTCTTGCAGAACCTGCGCCGCTACACCGACAAGCGGTACGCGACGCGCCCTCAGTAGATGCCCTCCCATGCCGCGCGGCGGACGGCATCGGGGTCCTCGACGGTCTCGTCGCGGGTCGATCGAATCACCCGGGTGCGGCGCCGGTCGGAGTCGTAGCGCGGCCATTCCGGGCCGAGATCGTCGGTCGCGAAATCGAGCCACGTGCGCTGCATGCGCCTGCCGACCGAAGGCTGGACGCGCCTGCCGAGCGGATGGATCTTGCGACCCAGGTACGACGAATAGCTGTGCTGGATATGGACGATCTCACTGCCGTGGGTCGCGCCGAGCCCCAACGCGCGCAACGTCCAGGTGGTGTGGTCGAAGCGGTACACGTTCGTCGGCGCCAGCGCGCTGTAGGCGTCGGCGAAGGCCCACGTCGGCGCCCCGAACATGACGTCGGAGCCGAACGCGACCCGCGCGGCACGCCGAGGATAGGTCGGGTATGCGGACAGGATGCGGTCTCGGTCGTGCGGCGCCGTGCGCTGGAAGTACCCGTCGACGAGTTCCGGCGTGGTCGGCAGCATCGGCGGCTTGCCCCACGCGAACATCGACGCTTCATGGCTGTTGGTGCCGATGATCAGCGGGACGCGTGTCACCTTGCCTGCCCGCGCCGCTTCGATCGGATGTAGCGGCAGCAGGTCGACGCCGTGCGTGAGTCCGTAGGCGAGAGTGGGTGTCTGCTGTGCGCTTTCGAGCTGCAATTGGCCGGCCGCGCGGCGCAGTTGCCGCTGCGGCAGCACTTTGAGCTGTTCGGCCCCGACACCGAGCAGATGCATGAACCGGCGCGATTGCCGGGCCCGGATCTCCCGGTCGGCGATCAGCGGCAGGGCCGGGCTCTGCGCGATGGCCCTGGCGAACAGGCCGTCGGCGGCCGGGCTCGCCAACAGCGCCAACACCGACGTCGCGCCTGCGGATTCGCCGAACACCGTCACGCGCTCCGGATCGCCCCCGAACGCCGCGATGTTGTCGCGCACCCACTGCAGGGCCGCGATCTGATCGCGCAGGCACAGATTGTCGTCGAATCCCTCGCCCAGGTCACCGAGTTCGAATCCGCCGAACACGCCCAGCCGATATGTGACGTTGACGACCACCACATTGCCGTTGGCCGCCAGCCGCGAGCCGTTGTACAGCTGCAGCTGGCCCGCCCCGTAGACGAAGGCACCACCCGGGATCCACACCATCACCGGAAGCGAGCCGCCCGTATCGGGAGACCACACCGTGACGGTGAGGCAGGCCTCGTCGCGGATCTTGGGATCGTCGCGGCCGCCGCCGACGAACGAGCGGCCCTGCGGCGGCAAAGGGCCGTGGTCGACGGCTTCTCGCACGTCCGACCACGGTGTCAAGGGCTGTGGCGCGACAAAGCGCAACCGGCCGAGTGGTTGCTGGGCGTAGTCGACACCTCGCCATACGCTGACACCGCCCTCGAGGGTGCCGCGCAGCCGCCCGAGCGAGGTGTGGGCGATGGTCGAATGTTCCGCTACGACGGACACGTCTGAATCCTAATGTGGCAAGCTAAACCGAGCTGTCGAGTACGACCTGGGCGCGAATGCGATGGAGCGATGCGATGACCTTCAACGAGGGTATGCAGATCGACACGAGCACCACTTCGAGCAGTGGTGGCGGCCGCGGTCCGGGCCGCGGTATCGCGATCGGCGGCGGTATCGGTGGTCTGCTGATCGTGGTGCTCGCCATGTTTCTCGGCATCGATCCCGGCACGGTCATGCCGCAGCAGCAGCAAATGAGCACCGACGGCGCGGAGGCCCAGGGCTTCGACCTGAGCCAGTGCAAGACCGGCGCCGATGCCAACAACATCGTGCAGTGCCGCGTGGTGGCCACCGGAAACTCGGTCGACGGGGTCTGGTCGCAGCTGCTGAAGGGCT
Source organism: Mycolicibacterium wolinskyi (assembly GCF_002101965.1). GTDB lineage: Bacteria > Actinomycetota > Actinomycetes > Mycobacteriales > Mycobacteriaceae > Mycobacterium > Mycobacterium wolinskyi. Next base: position 254,447 of record NZ_LQQA01000004.1, on the reverse strand, counting down.
ACGAACGTCCGCATGTGCGGTTGTTCACCGGCCAGGTCAACACCGGCTGCGGGCCGGCCACCAGCGACGTGGGACCGTTCTACTGCCCGGTCGACCAGACCGCGTACTTCGACACCGACTTCTTCCAGACGCTCGTCGACCAGTTCGGTTCCAGCGGTGGGCCACTCGCGCAGGAGTACGTCGTCGCCCACGAGTTCGGCCACCACGTCCAGAATCTGCTCGGCGTGCTCGGCCGCGCACAGCAGGACCCGCAGGGTCCCACCGGCGGTGGCGTGCGTACGGAACTGCAAGCCGACTGCTACGCCGGGGTGTGGGCGCACTACGCCTCGATCACCCGGCAGGAAAGCACCGGCGTGCCGTTCCTGGAACCGCTGAGCGACAAGGACATCGCCGACGCCCTGTCGGCCGCGTCCTCGGTCGGCGACGACCGCATCCAACAGGCGGCGACGGGGCGGGTGAATCCGGAAGCCTGGACCCACGGGTCATCCGCACAGCGGCAGAAGTGGTTCACAGAGGGATACCGGACCGGTGACCCGAACAAGTGCGACACGTTTGCGACGAATGACCTTGGGTAGGGCCCAGACCGCCGTCGACGCGGTAGCCGAGCGCTACCTCGAGACCTACGCGCAGCTGGATCCCTGCGCGGCAACCGAACTGGGGATCACCGGATTCGACGACGAGGTCACCGACTACTCGCCTGAGGGCGTAGCCGCGAGAGCCGATGCCGCCCGCGCCACACTGCGCGAACTCGACACCGTGCGCCCGGCCGACGATGTCGACGTGGTGACCGTGGCCGCGCTGCGCGAACGCCTTGGCGTGACCGTCGAATTGCACGACGCCGGTCTGGATGTCGGTGAGCTCAACGTCATCGCATCACCGCTCCAAACCATGCGCGACGTATTCGACTTGATGGCCACGAACACCGACGACGACTGGGCCGTCATCGGACGACGGCTCGCCAAGGTGCCCGACCGCGTCGACGGCTATGCGCGTGCGCTGCGTGCCACGGTCGGCAACGGACACCCGCCGGCGATCCGGCAGGTCACCCGCGGCATCGCCCAAACGCAGCAGATCGCCCAGTTGTTCGCCGACATGGTGGCCGAGTCGCCTACCGGCGATGCTGCGCTGCACAGCGAACTGCGCAGGCACACCACAGCCGCCGCCGCTGCCTACCAGCGGCTGGGAGACGTGCTGCGCGACGACATCGCCCCACACGCGCGCGAGGTCGACGCCTGCGGACGCGACGCCTACCAATTGTTGTCACGGTCGTTCCTGGGCACGGGCGTCGACCTCGACGAGGCCTACGAATGGGGTCTGGGACTTCTCGATGCGGTTGTCGCAGAGCAAGAAACGATCGCCCAGCAGCTGTACCCCGGCGCCACGGTCGCCGAGACTCTGCGCCGGCTCGACGAGGAACCGCGCTACATCGTCAAGGGCACCGACGCGCTGCAGGCGTGGATGCAGGACCTGTCGGACCGAGCGGTGGAGTCGCTGTCCGGTACACACTTCGACATCGTCGGACCGCTACGCAGGCTGGAGTGCCGGATCGCGCCCACCCAGACCGGCGGCATCTACTACACCGGGCCGTCCGAGGACTGGAGCAGACCGGGCCGGATGTGGTGGTCGGTGCCACCCGGCGTCGACGAGTTCCACACCTGGCAGGAAACCACCACGGTGTTCCATGAGGGCGTGCCGGGCCACCACCTGCAGATCGGCCGGGCCGTGGCGCTGTCGGATCAGCTCAACCGGTGGCGTCGGCTGGCCTGCTGGGTGTCGGGTCACGGCGAAGGCTGGGCGTTGTACGCCGAACGCCTCATGGCCGAGCTCGGCTGGCTCGACGATGCCGGAAACCGGATGGGAATGCTTGATGCACAACGGTTCCGAGCCGCGCGCGTGGTCATCGACATCGGCGTGCACTGCGGTCTGACCGCACCGGACGGGGAGGTCTGGGACGCCGAACGCGCATGGAACTTCCTGACGTCGCACTCGGCCATGACCGAGGAGCATCTGCGGTTCGAGCTCGACCGCTACCTCGGCTGGCCCGGGCAGGCTCCCTCGTACGCGATCGGCCAGCGAATCTGGCACCAACTGCGCGAGGAGAGTCTCCAGCGGGGTGCGACGTTGCGCGGTTCCACAGCACCGCACTCGATCTGGGCGGCCTGCCGCTCGATGTGTTGCGGTCGGCATTGGCTGACTCATGAACTCCCCCATCGAACCCGACACCAAAGACTGGACATGGGTGATGTCGCGGCCCTGCCCAGAATGTGGTTTCGACGCGACGACGGTGCAACACACCGAGGTGGCCGCCAGGATCCGTGACGACGCCGCCGCCTGGGTGCCGCGACTCAACAACCCCGGCGTCGCCATCCGGACCAGACCGGGCATGTGGTCGACGCTCGAATACGGCTGCCACATTCGCGATGTGCATCGCATATTCGACCACCGGGTCCGGCTGATGCTCACCGAGCACGATCCACAGTTCCCGAACTGGGACCAGGACGCCACCGCGATCGCCGACGACTACGGGTCGCAGGACCCCGCCACCGTGGCGACCGAACTATTCGAGTCGGCCAACACCGTGGCCGCCACCTACGAGCAGGTGCCCGACGACGCGTGGTCGCGTCGCGGGCTGCGCAGCAACGGCAGTGAGTTCACCGTGGCCTCGATCGCGATCTATCACCTCCACGACATCGTCCACCACGCGCACGACGTCACCGCACCACCCGACCATTGACCACATTGAACACATATCGTTGATGTGTTCAAATGCGCGAGCCGGTGGGCAAGCTGTCTCCAGCGCTGCTGGCCGCCACCGTCCAGACGTTACGACAGTCGGGGCCAAGGCAATTCAGTCTCACCGCGGTCGCTGACGCCGCCGGCGTGTCCCGTGGCACGGTGCACAATGCGTTGGGCAACCGCGAGTGGGCGATCGAGATCGCGCTCGGGCATCTGACCTCGGGATTCCTCGAGGCGCTCGCGGTCGAGGTGCAGGGCGCGGACACCCTCGCCAACTACATCCACAGCTTCTCTCCCGGCGCCCTGCCGACCCACTCGCTGGCTCCGCCGGACACTGAGCGCTCCTGCTCGATCCGTGTCTCACGCTGTCAAATATCTGTCCCGAAATGTCAAGACGCGGGGCCGTCGTTTGCTGCACAGTTGATGCCCGGGTAGGGGTGACGCAGTGGCGCGGCACCTGATCACCTGGGCCACAACGAAATAGGAGCGACACGTTGACCTGTAGACACCGGCGGGTGGCACTTTGGCTGGCCGCACTAGGCACCGCAGTGCTCATGGCCGCCACGTCGGCATGCTCGACCGATCCGAAGTCCGACACGCTGTCTGCAGAAGAAGCCACCGAAATCGCCATGGACGCCTACATCTATGGCTATCCATTGGTGACCGTGGAGATGACGCGCCGGGTGATGACCAACGTCGACACGGTGCAAGCACCCCGCGCCCCGATGGGGCAGCTGATGCGGATGCGTGAATACCCCAATGCACAGTTCCGAGATGTCACCGCTCCGAACGCCGACACGCTTTATGTCAACGGGTTCGTCGACGTCAAGGATGAACCGTGGGTGTTGAGTTTGCCTGAGGCACAGAATCGTTACTACCTGTTCCCGATGTTGTCCGGCTGGACCGACGTATTCGAGGTGCCGGGTAAACGCACTACGGGCACCGCGCCGCAGACCTATGCCATCACCGGTCCGGATTGGAAAGGCACCTTGCCTGCGGGAGTCACCGAGTACAAGTCACCCACCTCGATCGTGTGGCTGCTCGGCCGCATCTACTGCACCGGGACACCTGAGGACTACGCCGCCGTGCACAAACTGCAGGATGACATCTCGCTCGTCCCGCTGAGTTCGTACGGCAAGCCCTACACTCCGCCCGCCGGGAAGACAGATCCCGCCATCGATATGAAAACCCCGGTACGCCAACAGGTCAACAATCTCAACACCCAGGACTATTTCGACCTGCTGGCCACGTTGATGAAGGACAATCCCCCGGCCGAAGCCGACAAACCCATGGTCGACAAAATGGCGAAGCTGGGCATTGTCGCCGGTGAGAAGTTCGACATGAGCAAGCTCGGCGCCGATGTCGCCCAAGCGCTGCAATCCGTGCCCAAGGACGGCTACGACAAGATCATGTCCCGGTTCTCTGAGCTCGACGATGTCAACGGCTGGCAATTCACCACTCAAACCGGCCAATACGGCACCGACTACCTGCAGCGCGCCATGATCACCGCGATCGGTTTGGGCGCAAACCGTCCGCAGGACGCCGTGTACCCGACGTCGGAGGCGGACGCCGCCAGCCAACCCTACGACGGTGCCAACAAGTACGTGCTGCACTTCGACAAAGCCCAGTTCCCACCGGTCGACGGGTTCTGGTCCCTGACGATGTACGACGAAGGGTTCTTCTTCGTCGACAACCCGCTCAACCGCTATACGCTCAGCCAGCGGGACAGCTTCATGACAAATCCCGACGGCTCAGTCGATCTGTATCTGCAGCATGACAATCCGGGTCCGGGGCGCGAGGCCAACTGGCTTCCGGCACCGGCCGGAAAGTTCAACCTCATGATGCGCCTGTACTGGCCCACGCAGGCCCCGCCGTCGATCATCGACGGCACCTGGAAACCGCCGGCTGTCACCGAAGTCGCGTGACACACTCGCGTGACACACCTCGTCCTGGCGACCGCTCAGCCTGTGCTAATAACCTCAAGACACGACAGGAGAAACCGATGAGAATCCGCACCGCGACACTGATGACCGCCACCGCAATGGCGCTCGCACCACTGGCCATGGCACCGACCGCGAATGCCGAGATCTGCGCCGGCGCCGGCGGCCGCCACTTCGCGGCGGGCGGCTGCACCAACGTCGCCGGTGATATCGCCTCAGGCGCAGCCATCGCCGCGTCCCACGTCCCCTACGTCCCGGGTGAAATCCCCTGCTACACAGTCGAAGGCGTGCCTTACTTCACCCCGCCGGGAGACCCGTGCTAGAAGGCGCTTGAATGCCCGCCGTACTCACAACCGCGAATGCGCCGAGATGTTCGTGTCGGTTGTGCGCAACGGGCGGATCAAGGCGTCCTGGCTGAACGACGCGATGAGCTCACCCTCTTCGGTGTGCACCGCGCCGCGCACGTACGACATGCCGGAGCCGACCTGGGTGCTCTCGTGGCTGTAGAGAATCCAGCCGTCCCAGCGAACGGGTTCGTGGAAGCTGACGGTGACGGTCATGGGCGCGGTCGACACGGTCAGGTGTGCTTGCGCGGTGCCGATGCCTTCGTGCGCACGCATGGTCGTCGAAATACCCAGATGGCCGGTGAAATACGCGATGAGCGCCTTGGCGAGGTCGTCACGAGTCGGGATGGGGTCGTAGTGCAGCCACGCGTAGAGCTCTGGCGGTCCGACCTCGTCGGGACTGTTGACATCGACGACGTCGACGAGCCTCAGCTGCCGCCCCGTCATCGGCATCGGCGACACGTTGGCGTCTGCAGGAGCGGCCACGTCCGGACGCGGGAGGTGGTGGCGGATCACGTCACCCGACGGGACGTCGGTGAACACGGTGATGGTGATGCACCGCTTGCCGTTCTGCGATGCGGCGACCACTGCGGTGGCGGTGGACCGGCCTTCGCTGATCACGTCGATGTCGAGTTCCACCGGCGGCCCGACCAAGACGGCACGGGCGAACACGGCGTGTGCGGTGCGCACCGACTTCTCCGGAAACCGTTTCGCGACAGCCACGATCGCGGCGGCCAGGATCTGGGTGCCCTCGACCACCTGCCGCTCGTCGGCGCCAGCGATGCCGGTCTGCGCGATGAAACGGTCATCCCCTGCCGACTCGGCATCGAACAGGTCCAGCAGCATCTGCAGCGTCCATGGCGTGGACTCCACTGGCGCCTCGGCGGATTCGGTGGTCATCGATGTGTCCTTTCTGTCAGGCTTTGATCACGGTGTCGGCGAATTCGGAAATGGTCTGTGGCGCCGCGAAATCGGCGAACCACACGTAGAAGCGTTCGACGCCCTGCGCCGTCAGCCCGGCGAAATGCTCGGCGATCTCGGCGGCGTCCCCACAGATCAACCCGTCGCCGAGATGCCCGAACAGCCGCGTGCTGCGGTCGGTGACCGCTGCGCGATCGGCGCCACGGCCGACGAATCCGACCATCTGCTGCAGGGATACGCGCGCCGAGCCGACCGTCGGCAGCAGTCGCGGTAGACGGTCGAGTTGGTGCGAGGGAATGTTCCACCAGTCGGCGTACGTCCGCACGAGTTCCATCGTTCGTTTACCGGTTCCACCGAGCACCAACGGAATTCGGTGGGGCGGCCGGGGCAGCTGGACGGCACCACCGGCGTCGTCGCCGGCCCAGTACCGGCGCAGCAGCGCGAGATCTTCGCCGAGCCTGCGCACCCGCGCCGATGCGTCGTCGCCATCGGCGATGCCGAACTTCTCGAATTCCTGCGGCCAGGAACCCGACCCCAACCCGAGTTCGAAGCGGCCGTCGCAGGCTGCCGACAGCGTGACAGCTTGCTTGGCCAGCACTGCCGGATGCCGGAACGCGTCGCACAACACCAGATGACCGATGCGCAACCGCTCGGTGTGCGCGGCGACCCACGTCGCGACCGTCATTGCCTCCCAGATGCCCTGGCTCGTCGCACCGGGCGGCTCAAGGTGGTCGATGAACGCGATGCCGTCGAACCCGCCTGCCTCGGCGGCCCGCGCACGCTCGACGATGTCGCCGATCCCCATCCGCACTTGTGGCAGGAACAGAAACCACTCGGTCATCGGGCCGACCCGATCGGTTGTCGGAACACAGTGATCACAAGCCGCCTATAGCTTCTACCGAAACGGTAACGTCATTCTCCACAGTGCAGCATGACGGAGGTGGTGCCGCAATGGCTAGGCCGGCCGGACGACCATCGGGCAGCGCGCGCGCCGACAACGAGGAACGGGCCGGCCGATTCATGAGGTCGGCGCTGGCCATACTGGGCGAAACCGGGCGCACAGACTTCACGGTGCTGGAGGTCGTCGAGCGCTCGAAAACCTCACTTCGGTCGTTTTACCAGCACTTTTCGACCAAGGACGAGCTGCTTCTCGCGCTGATCGACAAGATCATGGCCGAGTCGACCCGGCGGTGGCGCTCCGACACCGCAGACCTTCCGGGCCCCGAGGCGCTCCGAGCGCTCATCGAGCGCATCACGGCCCCGGCGGCTTCGAGCACCCAGGACAGCATCAACCGGGGCCTGACGTTCTACAACGACCATCTGGCGGAGTCGTTGCCGCGCGAATACGCGCGCGTGCTCACGCCGCTCCACGACCTCTTCCAGGACATTTTGCGACGCGGCATCGAATCCGGCGCGTTCCGCCCGGACCTTGTGGTCGAGGCCACGGCGGCGCTGATCATGCAGTCGGTTCTGGGTGCCATGCGGTTACGGTCACTCGGCGTGGCACTCAACGGCGTGCCGATCGAGGGCCACCACATTTACGAATTCTGCGTGACGGGTTTGTCGAACCCCGCTTCACCGCGCTGACCAGTACTTTTCCCTTTCCTCAACGAATCCTCGCCGGGTCTCGTCTGCGCTGGTCACACCGTGGTAACGTCATTACCAGATTCGATAACAGCCCTCTCTCAGGAGGCGAACGTGCCATCACGCATCCTCGACTATCCGGTGTTCGACGCCGACAACCACTTCTACGAACCCAAGGAAGCGCTCACGCAGTTCCTCCCGGACAACCGCAAAGGCGTCATCGACTACATCGATGTCAGGGGCCGCACCAAAATCGTCGTCCGCAACCACATCAGCGACTACATCCCGAACCCGACCTTCGAGGTCGTCGCACGCCCCGGCGCACAGGAGGAGTACTTCCGCCACGGCAGCGGCGGAAAGAGCTTCCGCGAGGTGATGGGCAAGCCGATGAAGGCCATCCCCGCCTTCCGCAATCCGCAGGCGCGCCTCGAGGTCCTCGACGGGCTGGGCCTCGACTACACGATCATGTTCCCGACGCTGGCCAGTCTGGTCGAGGAACGGTTAAAGGACGATCCCGACCTGATTCTCGACATCATCCACGCACTCAACCAATGGATGTACGAGACATGGCAGTTCAACTATGAGAACCGTATCTTCTCAACTCCCGTAATCAATTTGGGCGTCGTCGACCGCGCACTCGCCGAGCTCGAGTGGTGCCTGGAGCGCGGGGCCAAAACGGTACTGGTCCGCCCCGCGCCGGTGCCCGGCTATCGCGGAACCCGCTCGCTCGGTCTCCCGGAGTTCGATCCGTTCTGGGACGCCTGCGTCAAGGCCGGCATCCCGGTGTGCATGCACGCCTCGGACAGCGGCTACGCGCAATATCTCAACGACTGGGAACCGGCCGACGAGTTCCTGCCCTTCCGCCCGACCGCGTTCCGGATGGTCGCGATGGGCAAGCGCCCCATCGAGGACACCATGGCCGCGTTGGTCTGCCACGGCGCACTGACCCGCAATCCGGATCTGCGGATACTGTCCATCGAGAACGGCGCATCGTGGGTGCCGTACCTGTTCTACCAGTTCAAAGACGTGTATTCGAAGATGCCGCAGGAGTTCCCGGAGGATCCGATCCAGGCGTTCAAGCGCGGTGTCTACGTGGCGCCGTTCTGGGAAGACGACTTCAAGAAGATGGCCGAGTTGTGCGGGATCGACCGCATCATCTTCGGCTCCGACTGGCCGCACCCCGAGGGCTTGGCGGACCCGATCAATCTGGTCGGCGATCTGGAAGCACAGGGCCTCGATGATGCGGGCATCCGAAAGGTCATGGGCGGCAACCTGGTCGACCTGTTCAAGGTACCGAGCAAGAAGGTTTACAAACCCGATGTCCCGGCCCTCGTCATCGCCTGATCACATCCATCCACAAAGAGGCTGAGCCGAATTCATGACCGACGTGGCAAACCCGGAACAGATGCTGTTCACCTCGACTGCGCAGGCGTTCCTGGAAAAGGAAGTCCCACTGGGCCGGGTGCGTCAACTGCACGCCGACGGCATCGCGTTCGATGCCGAATGGTGGCAGCGGGCCGCCGAACTCGGCTGGGCCAGTCTGCTGGTTCCCGAAGAACTCGGCGGAGGCAGCGTCTCGGGTGACGGCGTCGCCGATCTCGCGCTGCTCGCCGAGCAGGCCGGCCGTAGTGTCGCGCCAGGTCCCCTACACCCCGTCAGCGTTGTGCTGGCCGCGCTGGTCGAGGCACCCGACGGTCACGACGAGACGATCGAGGCGCTGGTTTCCGGCGAGCTCGTGGCGTCATGGGCCGCATACGAACCGCGCCAACCCTTCTCGGTATTGCGCGGAGATTCGGTTCAGACCACCGCGACCCGCACCGCCTCAGGCTTCCGCATCGACGGCACCAAGGACCGGGTCGAGGCCGGCGAGCAGAGCGGCGTGCTGCTCGTGCCTGCCATGTGTGACGGTCGACTGAGACAGTTCGTGGTGCCCACCGATTCCCCGGGCGTGACGGTGACCCCGCAGGCGTCGGTCGACATGGTCAAGCAGTACGCGCGCGTGGAGTTCGACGGGGTCGAGGTCGGCGAAGCCGCGGTGGTGGGTAGTGCCGATGCGACGCAGGCGATCGTCGAGCGGCAGCGCCAGATCGCACTCGTGCTGCAGTGCGCCGAGATCGTCGGGATCCTCGACGCCGTCCTGACCATGACCAACCAGTGGTTGTTCGATCGGCACAGCTTCGGGCGGCCCTTGGCGTCCTATCAGGCGCTCAAGCATCGTGCGGCCGACATGAAGATGTGGTTCGAGGCCTGCCGGGCCACCACCGCCGGAGCAGTCGCCGCGGTCGGCGGCCGCTCACCTGACGCCGAGCTGCTGGTCAGCGTCGCGAAAGCCTATGTGGCCGAACGAGCTCCGGTGATGTTGCAGGACTGCGTCCAGTTGCACGGTGGCATCGGGGTCACCTGGGAGCACGACCTGCACCTCTACCTTCGCCGAGTTGCCCTCTACCGCGCCATGTTCGGGTCACCCGAGGACCACCATCACGCGGTGTATGCAGTGAGCCGCAGGAACCGCGCAGTCGAGGAGGTTGGGGCATGACCGAGACCGTGAGCACGAGCGCGACCACGGAGTCCGTCGAGGAGTTCGCTCGTCGTGCGCGGCAGTGGCTGGCCGAGAACATGCCGCCGATCGATCCGGACAATCCCCCGTTCGCGGTGCGCGCGGAAGCCGAGTCGTGGGAGCGAGCGAAGGACCTGCAGAAGCGGCTGTACGAAGGTGGTTTCGCGGGCATCTGCTTCCCGCGGGAGTACGGCGGTCTCGGCCTCGACTACGCGTACCAGAAGGCTTTCAACGACGAGTGTATCCGTTACGAGATGCCGCTGATCCTCAACACGCCGTCGTTCACCATCTGTGCCGCAACCATTCTCGACATGGGCAGCGAAGCGCAGAAGCGCGAACGCATTTCGGCCGCGATCCGTGGCGACGAGATCCTGGTTCAACTGCTGAGCGAGCCGAACGGCGGATCGGACCTGGCCGGCGTCATCACCCGCGCCGACCGCCGCGACGACGGCACGTGGGTGATCAACGGCGCCAAGACGTGGAGCACGAGCGCGTTCGCCGGTGATTACGGGTTGATGTTGGCCCGAACGGATTGGACGGTCCCCAAACACGAGGGGTTGACGATGTTCCTGGTGCCGCTCGCCGCGCCGGGCATCACCATGCGGCGCATCAAGGAAGTCAACGGTAATGAGGAATTCTGCGAGGAGTTCTTCGACGGGCTCGAGCTTCCCGCCGACGCCGTCGTCGGCGAGGTCAACGACGGCTGGACGGTCGCCTCGCGCCAGCTCCACCACGAACGCCGGGCCGTCGGCGGTGGCTCGGAGTTCGCCAGCGGCACCGGCGCCGAGAACGCGAACGAGATGCCGCCCGACCACGTCGGGCTGGCCGAGGCCACCGGGCAGGGTGACGACGCGCGGGTACAGGATCTCGCCGGACGCGCCCTGGCACGGCGAATCGTGAAGAAGCAACTCATCGACCACGTGGGCCGCGCCATCGGAAACGGTTCGCTGCCACCGAATGCCGGCACGCTGATCCGCCTCTTCCACGCCGAAACGACCGAGCTCGAGGTCGACACCGCACTTGCCATCGCCGGCACGGCCGGTGTCGTTGACGAGGGCGACGAACTCAGCGGCATGCTCGACATCGGCGTGCGTTACCTGTCCCGCCAGACCGGGTCTTTGGGCGGCGGCAGCTCCGAGATGGCCCGCAACGTCATCGGGGAACGCATTCTCGGTTTTCCGCGGGAATTCGCCGCCGACCGCGGCGTGCCGTTCAATCAGGTCAAGCGCAACAAGACCTGAGCTTCCTCCCGCGAGCAGACGCTAAAGTACCCATTTCCAGCACATTTCGGGTACCTGCGCGTCTGCTCGCCGAGGAAACTCAGAACAGGGTCTGCTGGACCGGCTCCGGCGCGCGCTCACCGAGAACCGGGGCGGGCGACATCGCGCGCGGACCGGCCGCCAATCCGTGTGCGCGGATCAGCGGTTGCACTCGAGCCCGCAGTGCGTCGCGGTACTCGGCGGGCAGATATGCGCCGCGCCGGTACAACTCGCGATAACGCCACGTCAATTCGGGATGCGAGCGCGCGAGCCACGACATGAACCAGCCCCGGGTCGAACCGCGCAGATGGAGTCCGAACACCGTCACACCGGTGGCTCCGGCAGCCGCGATGCGACCGAGCAAGGCGTCGAGCTGATCGGCCGAGTCGGTGAGATACGGCAGCACCGGCGCGACCATGACGTGGCAGTCCAGACCGGCCTCGCGGATGGCCGTGATCAGGCCCAGGCGGGCCTGGGGCGTCGGCGTACCCGGCTCGATGTCGTGGTGCAGGTCGGCCTCACCGATCGCCAGCGACACCGCGATGCTGACGTCGACGCGTCGCGACGCCTCGGCGATCAGCCCGAGGTCGCGGCGCAGCAGCGTGCCCTTCGTGAGGATCGAGAACGGCGTGTACGAATCAGCCAGCGCGCCAATGATCCCGGGCATCAACCCGTACCTGCCCTCGGCCCGCTGATAGGGGTCGGTGTTCGTACCGAGGGCCACCGTTTCATGCGTCCACGACGGCCGCCGCAACTCGCGGCGCAAGACCTCGGCGACGTTGGTCTTGACGACGATCTGCGAATCGAAGTCCGTGCCGCAGTCCAGATCGAGGTACTCGTGAGTGGGGCGGGCGAAACAGTATCGGCACGCATGGCTGCAGCCGCGGTAGCCGTTGACCGTGAAGCGGAACGGCAGCGCCGACGCCGCGGGCACCTTGTTCAACGCCGATTTGCACAGCACCTCATGGAACGTGATGCCCTCGAACTGCGGCGAGCGGACGCTGCGCACGAATCCGACCCGTTGCAGGCCGGGCAGCGCACCGTCGTCAACCTTGACGGCCTGTCGATCCCACCGCACACGTCCATCGAACATTCGTTCGACGTCGAAGTCAAGGCGACGCCCCGGGCGCTCAAGCCGCGCGGGTCGACTCCCGCGCCACGAGGACCGGTGTCGTGCGGAGCTGATCCGGCTCCTGGCCGGCCAGCGCCTCGGTCAGCAATTGCACCGCGTCGCGCCCCATGTCGAACGCATGCGACTCGATCGACGTGAGCGGGACATGCAGCTCGGCGGTGAGCGCGATGTTGTTGAACCCGATCAACGACACGTCGTCGCCCACCCGCAGCCCATGGTTGCGGATCGCGCCGGCCGCGCCGATGGCCGCGAAATCGTTGACCGCGAACAGGGCCGTCGGCGGCGTCGGCCCGGCCAGCAGCCGGTCCGCGGCGTAATGGCCGCCGTGGCTGTCGAGCCCTGAGAACACGATGTTGTCGGCGGGCACCTCGATACCCGCCTCGCGATACCGGTCGACGAAACCGGCGGGCCGGTCGATTCCGGTGCTGGCGTGCGCGAGGCCGGCAATCACCCCGACGTCGCGGTGCCCGAGTTCCAGCAGATGTTCGGCGGCCAACCGCCCACCGAGATAGTTGTCGCAGGTGGCCGCGGGATATCCGGCCACGCTCCGGTTGACCAACACGAACGGCACTTCGCGCCGCCTCAGCTCTTCGAGGACGGTGTGGTCGTCGGCGCGGGCATCGCCGAGGATCAGGCCGTCGACCCGGCGGTCGAGCATCATCTCGATCCGCTTGCGCTGATCGGCAGGCTCGTCTTGAGTGTTTGCCACGAACGCCGTCAAACCCCGCGCGGATGCGGCGGATTCGATGCCCTCGTAGACCGTGGCCAGTACGACGTCGCTCAGCCGCGGCACGAGTACGCCGATGAGGTTGGTCCGGCGCGTGCGCAAGCTGGCCGCATGCGGATTGGGCCGGTAGTTCACCTCCGCGGCCCGTTTGCGAATCCGTTCAGCGGTGGCGCCCGACGCCGCGCGTTCGCCCTGCCGCATGCCGTTGAGCACCCGCGCGACGGTCGACACGTGCAGACCGAGATCGTCCGCGATCGACTGCAACGTCGCCTGTTTCGACTTGGCCACTTCCCGCATTCCTGTTTGCTGTCCGACATCCGCCACACGAGCCCTTGACAGCGGCGCGCGTTCGGGAGCAGTATAGCCCGAACGTTCGGCCCGAACGTTCGGGCAAATCGGGTCGGACGTGTCGCACGGCTCTACATCGACCAGCCCGTCAACAGAAAAGGGACCGTCATGCCTGATCAGGACGCATCACAAGAGACTCATCGGCACAGCCCGGCACGCGTGGCCGTCGTGCAGTTCAATCCTCAGGTCGGCGTCGAGAACCTCAAGGCCAACTCCGAGGCGGTGTACGAACGCCTCCACGCGGCAGTAGCTGAAGGGGCCAATCTCATCGTGCTGCCCGAGCTGGCCACCACCGGATACACCTTTGAATCGCGGGACGAGGCGTACGCCCACGCCGAGGCGGTGCCGTCCGGTGCGACCGTGACCGGCTGGGTCGAGTTCGCCGCAGCGCACGACGTGTACATCGTGGGCTGCCTGCCCGAGCTCGACGGAGTAGAACTGTTCGACACCGCAGTCCTCGTCGGCCCCGACGGGTACATCGGCAAGTACCGCAAGACCCACCTCTGGAACGAGGAGAAGTTGTTCTTCTCCCCCGGCGATCTCGGCTACCCGGTGTTCCACACCAAGATCGGCCGGATCGGCCTGTTGGTGTGCTGGGACATCTGGTTCCCCGAAACCGCGCGCATCGTCACGCAGCAAGGCGCCGACATCATCTGCATCCCCACCGGGTGGGTGTGGACCCCGCCGCCGCTCTACGACGCGAGCGGCACCTGCATGGCCGCGTACCTCACCATGACGGCCGCGCATGTCAACAACGTGTTCATCGCGACCGCGGATCGGATCGGCACCGAACGCACATCGGGTTTCATGGGCAACTCACTGATCGCGGGGACCAACGGATGGCCCATCGACCGCATCGCCGGGCCGGACGAAGACACGATCCTCTACGCCGACATCGACATCACCGCGTCGCGCGGTGCGCCGATCTGGAATCAGTTCAACGATCTTCACCGCGACCGCCGCACCGATCTCTACGATCAGCTGCTCGGATACCGCGGCGGCACGGCGCTCCCCCGCTGAGGCACCGACATGGCAACCGCGCCCTCGACGCGCCCCCAGAGTGCCGCCCTTCCGCTGTGGCCGCTCGTCGCCGCCATCTGTCTGTTGGCCGCCCTGTTGTGGACCGGCAGCCTGCACGTCGTCGCACCGATGCTCGACATGATCGCCGCCGCGGCAAGCGAACCCAACTTCTACGGGAGCGCACTGGCCGGCGCCGGCCTGCTCGCGGGCGGTGTGGTGGCGCACCGGTTACAGATGAAACGGCGCCCCTGTCAGGGGTTCGCCCAAGCCTGCGGATCCGGACTGTGGGTCGCGACCCTCGCGAGTTCACTACTGGGAGTGGCCATCAGCAATCTTGTGTGGGGCTGGACGCTGTCCGAAGGCACCTGGCAACCGCTGTTCGTCCCGTTCGTCTCGGTATCGCCCACCGTCGTGCTGATGTTCGGCGCCGAGGCCAAGACTGTGCTGACCGGAGGCGTGCTCGGCGGCCTGATCACGCCTCCGCTGTCGGTGCTCGGCGCCGACCTCTGTTCGCGGCTGACCCTCCCACCCGTTGTCGGAATAACCGCTGGGATGGCGGTCGCTGCGGTGATCGCCTTCACGCTGTGCCGGCACCTGCCCTGGTTGCCCTCCCCGCTGCACCTGCAACGCGCGCCCGCGGTGGCAGATGTCGGTACAGGCGCTCAAAAGCACGGGCCGGGTTGGCTCTTGCGTCGCTGCCTGGCCGACTTCTCCGAAGCGCAGTTCTTCGGCAGTGAGTGGGCGAGCTTCGGCCTGATCGCCGGTGTCGTCCTCGCCTATCTGCTCAACCCGGCAATGGTGGCCTACGGTTCGGGTCTCCTGCCGCAGATCCTGGTCGCCCAGGCGATCACCGCGATCATCGCCGTGACATTGTGGCGCGGGCAGTGGGCCCGAAAGCCCTTCTACCCCACGTTCGTGCCGGTCGTGTCCGTCGCCCCGGCGTGTGTGCTCACCTATGGGGGCACAGCGGTCTCCATAGTCGCCGGAGCAGTGCTGGGCGCGCTGCTGAGCCCACCTCTGGCAGCGGCGATTTCCTCCCGGCTGCCAACCGATTTTCACCCCTTCATCGGCAATGTGGCAGCCATGGCAGTCGCCACGTCCGTCATCATCCCGCCGCTGCAATTACTTCCAGGAATCTGATATGACCGACCTAGTCGAAACCGCCGCATTGAGCGGGTACTTCCGCCAGCGCGATATCAGCTCGCTCGCAACGGATCTCCGTGCCGGCCGCACCACCTGCGTGGAACTCGTCGAGGAGAGCCTGGCCGCGATCGCCCGCCTCAACCCGATCCTCAACGCGTTCACCACCGTCGACGCCGACGCGGCGCTGGCCGCCGCCCGGCAGGCTGACGCAGACCTTGCGCGTGGATTGGATCACGGTCCGCTGCACGGCATCCCGGTGTCCGTCAAGGACCTCATCGATGTCGAAGGCCAGATCACCACGTCCGGGTCGGCGGTGCACCCGGACCACCCCGCCGAAGCGGACGCCACGTGTGTCGCACGGCTGCGCGCGGCGGGTGCGGTGATCGTGGGACGAAACGTCCTGCATGAGTTCGCGTACGGAGCCACCGGCGACCGATCGTTGCACGGAGCATCCCGAAACCCTTGGGATACCGACAAGATCAGCGGCGGGTCCAGCGGTGGCGGCGCGGTGGCGACGGCGGCGGGCATGGTGCCACTGGCTGTCGGAACCGATACGGCGGGCTCGGTACGGGTGCCCGCCGCACTGTGCGGCATAGTCGGGTTCAAGCCGGCGTACGGGGCGATACCCATCGACGGCGTCCGGCCGCTGGCTGCGTCGCTGGACCACGTGGGCGTGTTCGCCCGCACCGCGGCCGACGCGGCGGCCGGTTACGCGGCGATGGCCGGTCGCGCGCCCGATCCCGACCCCCGCAGCCCCCTGCTCGCGTGGATCGACCCGACCTGCATCGGACCCACCGACCCGGCGATCGTCGCAACCGTGCGCACTGCGATGGATCAGGCCGGTATCAGCGCCGTCGACACCGAACTCCCGTTCCGGGCAGGCGAACTGTTCGCGGTGCTGAGCGTGTTGCAGGCGAGCGAGGCCTACACCGAACACGCCGACGCCCTCGCCGATCACCGAGATGACATCGATCCCGAGGTCGTCGAACGGTTGATCCGCGGCCGAGACACCCCGGCGTGGCAGTACGTCCGTGCGGACCGTACGCGAAACATGTTGCGCGCCAGTATCGTCGAACTGCTCGGCCGGTTCGACGTGCTGGCCATGCCGACTGTGCCGACGGTGGCCACTGATCTCGGCAGGCGCGCCCACGTCATCGACGGTCAGGCAGTGGAGGTACGGTCGGCCCTGCTGTCATTGACCAGCCCGTGGAATCTCACCGGCCATCCGGCACTGAGTATTCCGGCCGGCACGGTGGCGGGGCTGCCCGTCGGCCTGCAACTCATCACCGCACCGGGCCGAGAGCACCTCCTGTTCGCGCTCGCTGACCGCGTCGAACGAGCGCAACGATGACCGGCGACTACACCCCGCTGTTGCCGACCGGCCCCGACGGCACGGAGTATCGGCGGCTCGATACCGAGCCCGATGCGATCGGCACAGTACATGCCGCGGGCCGTACGTTCCTCGAAATCAGCCCACACGTCCTCGAACAACTCGCCTTCGAGGCCTATCGCGATGTGTCGCATCTGTTGCGGACCAGTCATCTTCGCCAGATCGCGGCGATACTCGACGATCCCGAATCCTCACCGAACGACCGCTTCGTGGCCACGGAACTCTTGCGCAACGCCAACATCGCCGCGGGCGGGGTGCTGCCGATGTGCCAGGACACCGGGACCGCCATCATCCACGCGAGCCGGGGCCGCCATGTACTCACCGACGGCGCTGATGCGCAACACCTTTCACGCGGCGTCACCCGGGCTTACACGACCCTCAATCTGCGCTACTCACAACTGGCGCCGCTGTCGATGTTCGACGAGCGCAACACCGGCACCAACCTGCCCGCACAGATCGAGATTCTCGCCGACGGCGACGATGCCTACCGATTTCTGTTCATCGCCAAGGGCTGCGGAAGCGCGAACAAGAGCTTCCTGTTCCAGCAGACGCCTGCCCTCCTCGACCGCGACCGCCTCCTGGACTTCGTCGTGACCAAGGCGGCCGAGATCGGTACATCAGCCTGCCCGCCGTATCACCTGGCGATCGTGATCGGCGGGACGAGTGCCGAATTCGCGCTCAAGACGGCCAAACTCGCATCCGCACACCACCTCGACACCCTGCCCACGGCGGGATCATCGGCAGGCAACGGCTTTCGGGACCTCGACTTCGAGCAGCAGGTGCTCGCGGCCACCCAGCGTCTCGGCATCGGCGCACAGTTCGGCGGCAAATACTTCTGCCACGACGTGCGTGTCGTCCGCCTCCCCCGCCACGGCGGCTCACTACCGATCGCGGTGGCGGTGTCGTGCGCCGCCGACCGCCACGTGCTCGGCAAGATCACCCGTGGCGGGGCGTTTCTCGAACAACTCGAAACCGACCCGGCACAGTTCCTGCCGGACACCGGCGGCATCGACACCGACCGAGAGGCCGTGCGCATCGACCTTGATGAATCACTGGACCACACCCGTGCGCAACTGGCGGCTCATCCGGTTGGCACGCGAGTGTCATTGACCGGCACTCTGGTCGTGGCACGAGATCTCGCGCACGCCAAGATCCGCGAGCGCCTGGCGGCCGGTGAACCGATGCCGGAATACCTTCGCCGATATCCCGTCTACTACGCGGGGCCGGCGAAGAAACCCGATGGCTACGCCTCGGGTTCGTTCGGGCCCACCACGGCCGGACGCATGGACTTCTACGTCGAGCAGTTCCAAGCCGCCGGCGGATCGCTCGTGATGCTCGCGAAAGGCAATCGGTCAGAGGTTGTGCGGCGCGCGTGTGCCCGACACGGTGGGTTCTACCTGGGTTCCATCGGCGGTCCCGCCGCACGCCTCGCCCAGGATTGCATCAAGGCGACCGAGGTCCTCGAGTACGGCGAACTGGGCATGGAGGCAGTCATGCGGATCGAGGTCGAGGACTTTCCGGCGTTCATCGTCATCGACGACAAGGGCAACGATTTCTACGCCGGCGACAAGCGCCCCCTACTCACGATCGGACGTGCACCGCAATGACTTTCACGCACTCAGAAGTGCAGAACCTCGTATTCGACCGTGCCGGTACGGCGTTGACCGCGGACGTCCGCCCGGGCACGGGCACACCGATCCTGCTTGTGCCCGGAGTGATGGCCGACGCGGCGACGTGGCGCCAGGTGGTCGACTCGATCGACCTGCCGAACCCCGTGATCACGGTCAATCGCCGCGGTCGATATCCGAGCGGTCCGCTCGGAGCCGACTACTCGGTACGCGTCGAGGTCGACGACCTGCGCCACATCATCGATGCGCTCGGCGATGTCCATCTGTTCGGCTGGAGCTACGGTGCGCTGATCGCGCTCGAGACCGCCTTGACGTGCGAGCGGATCGTCTCGCTGACCGCCTACGAACCGGTCAGCCGGCCGTTCGCGCCCGACGTCGTGCAACCGCTCCGCCAAGCCATCGCCGCCGGGGATCTCGACCGCGCGGTGACGCTCGTCAACACCGACGTATCCGGATTCGCCGCCGACTATGTGGCCGACCTGCGCCGCAGCCCCGCCTGGGCCGTCCTGCGCCCGCTCGCCGGACCGCTGGCCGAGGAACTCGCGGCGATCAACACGCACCCCCCGGCGCTGGACCGTTACCGAACGCTTCCCATGCCGGTCAGGTTGATTCTGGGCACCCGCAACGAGGGTCAGGCACCCTACGGCACCGCGTTCGCCGCGTTCGCCGACGCGCTGCCTCAGGCGCCGGTGGTGCCCCTCGCCGACCAAGGCCACCTGGCGCACGTCGAGGCGCCCGCCGCGCTGGCGGCGCTCATCTCAGCCGCCGTGACGGCGGCGGAGGGCCGCCCGACCAGTTAGAAAGATTGGGTGCGCCGGTGCCGCGGTTTCGGGTACGGCACCGGCGCCCGCCGTGGGCGCTGCCCAGTCAGACCGTACCCGGACGCCTGCAGGGGCGCCGGAGCACGAAGCACATCGAGACGGTGCGACCGGGGCGCATGGCTTGATCGCGTACCCGGGCACCGTCTCGCATGCCTCTTATCGAACAATTGTTCGACGCGTTTGTCAACTCACCGTGCCGGCGGGCGCGTCGCTCAGCGGCCTGTCACCACTGCCCGAGCTGGCACCGCGGGCTGTAGGGATGATCGTTCTGGACCGCGACCTGGCCGTCGACCGCGATCTCACAGTGCGCGTTGGGCGCGCCCCGGCCGCCGTGCGTGGTGCTGGCGACGGTGAAGATGGCCCACTGTGGATCGGCCAGCGTGGTCTCGAAGACCCACGGCGCCTCGGGGACCACGTTCACCTCAGCCTTCTGCAGGAAGGCGTAGGGATCCGCGTCATAGGCCTCCTTGCTCGGAGGCTGAGTCGCCAGATAGTAGAGATCGAAATCGTAGGGCGCGCCCGTCGTGAGCGTGTAGCGCACCTGATGACCGCCTGCCTCCGGCTCCGCATACGACGTTGCGTTGGAGACCGCCATACCCGCGGCCGCCAGAACGACCGCCGCACCGACCGTGGTTGTCACTTTTCGCATGTTCGTCATATCGAGGCAGGCTACCGGCTTGTTACAGGTGCGACGAATGAGCGCACGGGCGTCGCGAAAGGCGTCGTGGAGTTACGCGAAAACGGCAAACCAACGCCCGTCTAGCTAGAGGTTAATTTGTTCGTCACATACAGACATTTCTCAGTAACACCGGCGCTCTAACGTCCCGATTCGACACCCGCACAGTGTGTTTAGCCTCCTGCGGCGCTGCCGATCGCATCGGCCGAAAAGCGCTGCAATCATTGGGAAAGGTTGTTCATGCGAGTACCAGCACGTGCCACGTTCCGCAGATCGGCGTTAGCCACCGGAAGCGTGATCGCAGTCGCCAGCCTTCTATTGGCCGGATGCGGAAGCAGGGCAAGCGAAACCGACGCAGCAAATGCTGAGTCATGCGTGGACACGTCCGGGCCCACGATCAAGGTCGGCTCGTTGAACTCACTGTCGGGAACGATGGCCATCTCCGAGGTGACGGTCCGCGACTCGATCAAACTCGCTGTCGACGAGATCAACGCCAAGGGCGGTGTGCTGGGCAAGCAGATCGAGCTCATCGGCGAGGACGGTGCGTCGGAGCCCACGGTGTTCGCCGAGAAGGCCGAGAAGTTGATCAGCAGCGATTGCGTCGCAGCGGTGTTCGGCGGCTGGACGTCGTCGAGCCGCAAGGCCATGCTGCCGGTCTTCGAAAGCGCCAACTCTCTCCTGTATTACCCGGTGCAGTACGAGGGCCTCGAATCGAGCAAGAACATCTTCTACACCGGCGCGACCACCAACCAGCAGATCGTGCCCGCGCTCGACTACCTCAAGGAGAAGGGCGTCAAGTCGCTGTACCTGGTCGGCAGCGACTACGTGTTCCCGCAGACGGCCAACCGCATCATCAAGGCGTACGCCGGGGCGAACGGCATCGAGATCAAGGGCGAGGACTACACCCCGCTGGGATCGACGGACTTCTCCACGATCGTCAACAAGGTGCGCGGCGCCAACGCCGACGCGGTGTTCAACACCCTCAACGGTGACTCCAACGTGGCGTTCTTCCGCGAGTACAAAAACGTCGGCCTGACCCCGCAGGACATGCCGGTGGTGTCGGTGTCGATCGCCGAGGAAGAGGTCGGCGGCATCGGCGTCCAGAACGTGACCGGGCAGCTGACGGCGTGGAACTACTACGAGACCATCGACACCCCGGTCAACAAGGCTTTCGTCAAGGCCTACAAGGACTTCGTCAAGGATCCCAAGAAGCCGACCTCGGACCCGATGGAAGCGGCCTACGTGTCGGTTTATCTCTGGAAGAACACCGTCGAAAAGGCACAGTCGTTCGACGTCAAGGCAATTCAGGACAACGCCGACGGCGTGACCTTCGACGCCCCTGAGGGCAAGGTGACCATCGACGGCGAGAACCACCACATCACCAAGACCGCCCGCATCGGTGAGATCCGCCCGGACGGCCTGATCTACACCATCTGGGAGTCGAAGGGCCCGATCGAGCCGGACCCGTACTTGAAGTCCTACCCGTGGGCCGCCGGGCTGTCCGGCTGAGCGGGCCATGGATATTCTGATCGGCCAGCTGGCAACGGGATTGAGCCTCGGCTCGATCCTGTTGCTGGCGGCGCTCGGCCTGTCCTTGACCTTCGGCCAGATGGGCGTCATCAACATGGCGCACGGTGAGTTCATCATGGCCGGTTGCTACACCGCTTACGTGGTTCAGCAGATCATCTCCAATGCCGGTGCATCACTGTTGATTTCGCTTCTCGTCGGATTCGTGGTCGGCGGCGCGATGGGCGCACTGCTGGAGGTCACGCTGATCCAGCGCATGTACGACCGGCCGCTGGACACCCTGCTCGTGACCTTCGGCGTCGGTCTGATCCTGCAGCAGATCGCCCGCGACATCTTCGGCGCCCCCGCAGTCAACGTGGTCGCTCCGTCATGGCTGTCGGGCGGTGTCGAGATCCTCGGCGCCGTCGTACCCAAGACGCGCATCTTCATCCTGATCCTGGCCATCGTGTGCGTCGCGGTGCTGGCCACGGTGCTCAAGACGAGCCCCATGGGCCGGCGTATCCGGGCGGTCGTGCAGAACCGCGACCTCGCCGAGACCAGCGGCATCTCGTCGCGCAAGACCGACATCACGACGTTCTTCATCGGGTCGGGGCTCGCGGCCGTGGCCGGTGTCGCGTTGACGTTGATCGGCTCGACGAGCCCGACCATCGGGCAGAGCTTCCTGATCGACGCGTTCCTGGTGGTGGTCGTCGGCGGGCTCGGCCAGATCAAGGGCACCGTCATCGCGGCGCTCGCGCTCGGCTTCCTGAACTCGTTCATCGAGTACAGCACCACGGCGTCGCTGGCCAAGGTGATCGTGTTCGTGATCATCGTGATCTTCCTGCAGGTGCGCCCGCAGGGGTTGTTCACCGTTCGGACAAGGAGTCTCGTATGACCATCCTTGGACGCTGGCAAACATGGGCGGGCTTCGGTGTCGCAGCGGTCCTGCTCTTCGGAGTGGCGCCGGCAGTGCTCTCGGATTTCCGCCTCAGCCTGCTCGGCAAGTTCCTGTGCTTTGCCATCGTGGCGGTCGGTATCGGATTGGCTTGGGGCCGTGGCGGAATGCTCGTCCTCGGGCAGGGCGTGTTCTTCGGCCTCGGCGGCTACATGATGGGCATGCACCTCAAGATCGCCGACGCCCAGATCCGCGGCGACGACGTGCCGGACTTCATGCAGATCGCCGGCGTGCGCGAACTGCCGGGTTACTGGACGCCGTTCGCCTCCCCCGCCTTCACGCTGTTGGCCATCCTGGTGATTCCGGCCGGGATCGCCGCACTGCTCGGCTTCGGGGTTTTCAAACGACGGGTCAAGGGTGCCTACTTTGCGATCCTGTCGCAGGCGCTCGCGGCAGCGCTGGCGATCCTGCTCGTCGGTCAGACCAGCATCGGCGGCAGCAACGGGCTCACCAACTTCCGCACGTTCTTCGGTTTCACGCTCAACGATCCGGTGAACAAGCAGATGCTGTACTTCATCGCCGCCGCGACCCTGCTGATCGTGGTCGCCGTCGTCCGACAGTTGATGTACAGCCGCTACGGCGAACTGTTGGTCGCGGTGCGTGACGGTGAGGAACGCGTGCGATTCCTGGGCTATGACCCGGCCAACATCAAGGTCGTCGCCTACACGCTGGCCGCGCTGTTCGCGAGCATCGCCGGTGCACTGTTCGCGCCCATCGTCGGCTTCATCGCGCCCTCGCAGGTGGGTATCGTGCCGTCGATCGCGTTCTTGATCGGCGTCGCGATCGGTGGGCGGACCACGCTGCTCGGTCCGGTGCTCGGCGCGATCGGTGTGGCATGGGCGCAAACACTGTTCTCCGAACGCTTTCCGTCCGAGTGGACCTACGCCCAGGGACTGCTGTTCATCGTCGTCGTCGGGTTTTTCCCGGCCGGGCTGGCCGGACTCGGGGTACTGCTCAAACGTCGACGCAGAGCCAAGGCAGACGCGCCGTCGGACAAAGTCCCCGACTCGGACCCTGACACAGAAAAGGTGGGCGCCAGCTCATGACCGAGGTCGAAGCGAGCACCGCGGGCAAGGAACCCGTCGAGGGCGGCAATGTCGGCATGGGCACCCAGTACCTCGAAGTACGCGGGTTGACAGTCGAATTCGACGGATTCAAAGCCGTCAGCGACGTCGACCTCACCCTGTTCCAGGGCGACCTTCGATTCCTGATCGGACCCAACGGGGCGGGCAAGACGACGGTGATCGACGCGATCACCGGCCTGGTCCCGGCGTCCGGTTCGGTGAACAAGTCGGGCGTGGAACTGCTCGGCAAGAAGGTGCACCAGATCGCCCGGCGTGGGGTTGGCCGCACATTCCAGACCGCGAGCGTGTTCGAGCAGCTGACCGTGCTGCAGAACCTCGACATCGCGGCGGGTGCGGGCCGGTCGGTGTGGACGCTGATGCGCAAGCGCAAAGGCGTGCTGCCGGTGATCGAACAGGCATTGCACACCATCGGGTTGACCCATCTGGCCGACAAGCCGGCGGGGATTCTCGCCCATGGGCAGAAGCAATGGCTGGAGATCGGCATGCTGCTGGTCCAGAACGCCGACGTGCTGCTGCTCGATGAGCCCGTCGCCGGCATGAGCACCGAAGAACGTGAGGAAACCGGAAACCTCTTGCGCCGCATCGGCGCCGAACGCACGGTCGTCGTCGTCGAACACGACATGGACTTCATGCGCGCGTTCGCCACTTCGGTGACCGTACTGGCCCGCGGACAGGTCATCGCGGAAGGGTCGGTGGCCGAAGTCCAGGCCAACCCGAAAGTGCAAGAGGTCTATCTGGGCACGGCCGCCGCGGGCGTGGAAGGAATTGCCTGATGCTCGAACTCGTCGACGTCCGAACCGGTTACGGCCGCTCCGAGGTCATCCACGGCGCCAGCATCGAGGTGCCGTCCGACGGTGTGGCCGCGGTGATGGGGCACAACGGTGCCGGCAAGACCACACTGTTGCGCGCTGCCGTCGGGCTACTCAAATGCACTGCGGGCAAGGTCCTTTTCGAAGGTGAGGACATCACCAAGCTCCGGCCGAGCGCACGCGTCGCGCGCGGCCTGGCCTATGTCCCACAGGGCCAGCAGTCGTTCGGGCAACTGACCACCGCCGAAAATCTGCAAGTCGTGGCCGATGGCCGCAAGAACGGCAAGGCTCTCATCGACGAGCAGCTCGATCTGTTCCCGGCGCTGAAAGAGTTGCTGACCCGCCGGGCCGGTCTGCTGTCGGGTGGTCAGCGCCAGCAGTTGGCGATCGCCCGGGCACTCATCACCAGCCCCAAGACGCTCATCCTCGACGAGCCGACCGAGGGCATCCAGCCGTCGGTCGTCGCCGAGATCGAGCAGGCCATCACTGCGCTGACCGCCCGCGGTGACCTCGGAGTGCTGTTGGTCGAACAGCACATCGGCTTCGCGCTGGAATCCTCGCAGCGGTACTACATCCTCGAGTCTGGCCGCATCACCTCCAGCGGCACCGGCGGCTCGGCCTCCGAGGCCGACGTCCGCGCCGCCATGGCCATCTAGTTCTGCTTAGTTCTGCTTCCCGTGCTGCACCCCTTGCACCGCGAGCGACCGTGTCTGTACCCCGACACGCCGTAAATCCTCGGCATTTCGAGGACGCTCGCGGCGCACGAGGGGCACACTTCGGCCATGAACACCATGGGCGAGCCTCGAATCGTCGCCGAAACCGGCGGCCTGGTCGTCGCCGAGGACGGGCCCAACGTCGTTGTCGTCGACCGCGGCAACGGCCCATCGGAGATCTTCGCGTTCGTCCTGTTGATTTTTACGCTCGTATGCGGCGGGTTCGGCGTGGTGTCGATGATCATGGCCGCGGCTGGATCGCTGGCAGTGTCATCGGTTGTCGTCGGCGCCGTCCTGCTCGGCGTCGGGCTGCTGGCAGGGGTGGGACTGGCGGCCACCGCCCGGGCGCTGCGTCGCCGCCGGCTCGCTCCACTGCACACCTTCACCCCGGTCGCGGTGTTCGACCGAGCCCAACGCGTCTACCGCGACGGCGCCGGCCAGATCATCGCGCCGCTGGATCAGGTGCGTTTCGAGCGGCACATGCAATTGACATCCAGCTCGCCCAAGCTCGTCGCGGTGACGCCGGTAGGTGTGCGAGTGCTCAAGCGCGGCAATCCGTTCGGTGGCGGCGTCGGAAACCTTGACGAAGTGTTGACCGCGGTCGTGCACGGCCGGTAGAGGATCGAACCCGTGCGAAGTCGCTCCAGCAAAGCCCAGACCCGTTAGCCTGACGGGCGTGGAATGCGCCTGCGGTGGTCACGACGCACGAGGTCCCGGTTCACTGTCCCGACGCTCCATATTGACGGCCTCGATGTCGGCGGTGGTCGGCGGCGCGATTCTCAGCACATCGGCGTGCAGTTCGGCAGAACCGCCGAAGTCGGCCGCCACGATGCCCGAGAATGCCTTGGTCACGCTTGGCGTCCAGGCCGGTCCGCCGCCGGTCCCCAACAGAACCGGGATTTCGTCAGCGGTCAAAATCGGCGGTGACGTCTATCAAATCGATTGCGGGTTGGGCTCGATGAACGCGTTCGCCGATGCGGGCTTCACGTTCAACGATCTGAAGAGCATGTTCATCACCCACCTGCACACCGACCACATCGTCGACTACTACAGCTTCTTTCTCTCCGGCGGTTACACGGCGGCACCCGGAAAGGCGCCGGTCACCGTCTACGGTCCCGGCCCGGCCGGTGGCTTGCCGCCGAGCCAGGTCGGCGACCACGACCCGGCGACGATCGAACCTGGCAACCCCGCACCCGGGCTGGCCGCCACCAGCAAGGCACTGCTGCAGGCATACGCCTACACGAGCAACATCTTCATCCGCGACATGGGAATCGATGACATCCAAGACCTGATCGAGGTCGTCGAGATCACGGTGCCGCCGGGTTCGGACTACCGCAACAGGTCCCCGAAAACCGCGCCGTTCCCGGTGATGTCGGACGACAACGTCACCGTGACAGCGACTTTGGTGTCCCACTATGACGTCTACCCTGCCTTCGGGTTCCGGTTCGACCTGAAATCCGGTACATCCATCACGTTCTCGGGTGACACCACGAAGTCGGAGAATCTGATCACCCTGGCCAAGGACACCGACATCCTGGTGCACGAGGCGCAATACAGTCTCGATGACGCCTACTACCACAACAGGTTTCCGCCGAACTATTTGAAGAGCTCGCACACCTCGGCCGAGCAGGTCGGCGAGGTCGCCGCGGCGGCCAATGCCAAACATGTTGTGCTGAGCCACTACTCGCCCACCGACTTGCCCGACTCCCAATGGCTCGATGCCATCGCCAAGAACTACTCCGGCAAGGTCACCGTCGCCCGCGACGGCCAGGTGTTCGAGCTCTAGGCGCCCAGATGTGCGGGCAACCGGCCGCCGAAGAGACGTATCGCGTTCTCACTACTGACTTTTCGGCGTGAAGCGTCATCCATCGGGTAGTCCGCCAGGAAGCGGGCGCCGTCCACGTTGTCATCCATCGGATAGTCCACCGAGAACATCACCCGGTCGGTGCCCATGACATCGAGCGTGCACCGGAAGGCCGTCGGGCAGAAATTGCCGCTCGTGGTGACGTGGAAATTGGTGCGCAGATACTCCGACGGCAGCCGTCGCAGCCGCTGGCTCGATCCGCCGTTCCCGCCGAGCCCGTAGTACCGGTCGATGCGGTAGGCCGCGAACGGCAGCATCTCGCCGAGGTGGCCGATGATCATCTGCAGGCCGGGGAACTTGTCGAACAGCCCGGAGTAGATGAGCCGCAACACGTGCGTGCCTGTCTCCGCGGCGAAGCCCCACGAGGCCAGGTGCAGGCCGTCGTCGACGTACGGGGCGAACCACGCATCCATCACGGCGGGATGCGGCGTCGTGGGATGCAGATAGATCGGCACACCCAGTTCCTGCGCACGCGCGAACAGTGCTTCATACTCGGGATCATCGAGATAGCGTCCCCGGCAGTGGCCGTTGATCAATGCACCCACAAGGCCCAGGTCGGTGACGGCGCGCTCCAGTTCGGCCGCAGCGGCCGCCGGATCCTGGGTCGCGAGTGTCGCGAAACCGCCGAATCGGTCCGGGTTTTCGCGCACGGTCTCGGCGAGGTCGTCATTGGCGCGGCGGGCCAGGTCAATTGCGCGTGCGACGTCGGTCTCGTCTTGCACTCCCGGGTCGAACAGCGACAAGATCTGGAAGTCGATCCCGGCGGCGTCCATCTGCTCGAGACGCAATGTCGACCGGTCGTACAGCCGCTCGTAAGCCACCGGGTTGTTGGAGCGCAGCCAGGTCCCGACGACGTTGCCCGCGCTGGCCGGGTCCCAGGCGAAGTGTTCTTCGAGCGCGATCAATGACATGGCACCTCCGCAGTCGAGTCGCTTCACTCTAGGCGCACGACCCGCGCGAGCGACCGTGGATGTACGCCGATCACGGCGTGTCGGCGTACAGACACGGTCGCTCGCGGAGCGGGGTGATCCCGGGCTAGCGGGACAGGCGGGAAAGGACCTCGGCGACAACGGAATCGGCGGCGACGTCGACCTGGTCGCCGGTCGACAGGTCTTTGAGGCCGACGGTGCCTGCCTCGATGTCGCGGTCGCCGGCGACGAGCGCATACTTGGCGCCCGACCGGTCGGCGGCTTTCATCGCGCCCTTGAGGCCGCGGTCGCCGTAGGCGAGATCGACCCGCACCCCGCCGGCTCGCAGGGCGGCAGCGAGCTTGGCCAGTTCGAGCTTGGCGGCGTCGCCGAGGGGGACCCCGAACACCTCCACCCCTCCGACGCCTGCGACAGTCTTGCCCTCGGCCTGCAGTGCGAGGAGCGTGCGGTCGACGCCGAGGCCGAAGCCGATGCCCGACACGTCCTGGCCGCCGAGTTGACGCATGAGCCCGTCGTAGCGGCCGCCGCCGCCGATGCCCGACTGCGCACCCAAACCGTCATGGACGAACTCGAACGTCGTCTTGGTGTAGTAGTCGAGCCCGCGCACCATCCGCGGATTGATCACATACGGCACGCCGAGCGCGTCGAGATGGGCCTGCACGGTCGCGAAGTGCTGTTTGGCCGAATCCGACAGGTGGTCGAGCATGAGCGGCGCGTCGGCGGTCATCTCGCGGATGTGTGGCCGTTTGTCATCGAGCACGCGCAGTGGGTTGATCTCGGCGCGCCGCCGGGTCTCCTCGTCGAGGTCGAGTTTGAACAGGAACTCCTGCAGCAGTTCCCGATACGCCGGCCGGCACGTGTCATCGCCCAGTGACGTGAGCTCCAGGCGGAAGCCGTCGAGGCCGAGCGAGCGGAATCCGGCGTCGGCGACGGCGATCACCTCGGCGTCGAGTGCGGGATCGTCGACGCCGATCGCCTCGACACCGACCTGCTGCAACTGACGGTAGCGACCGGCCTGAGGCCGCTCGTACCGGAAGAACGGCCCGGAGTAGCAGAGCTTGACCGGAAGCGCCCCGCGGTCGAGGCGGTGCTGGATGACGGCGCGGATGACGCCCGCGGTTCCCTCGGGCCGCAGCGTCACCGACCGGTCGCCGCGGTCGGCGAAGGTGTACATCTCTTTGGAGACCACATCGGTCGACTCGCCGACGCCGCGGGCGAACAGCGCGGTGTCCTCGAAGATCGGCAGCTCGATGTCGCCGTACCCCGCGCGGCGGGCCGAGGCCAGCAGACCGTCTCGGACCGCGACGAACTGCGCCGACTCCGGCGGCAGGTAGTCGGGAACACCCTTGGGCGCCTGGAACGGCACCGACGAAGAACCTTCAGTCACAGAGTCAAACCTTCGAGAAATGGGTTGGTGCGGCGTTCGTGCCCAATCGTCGAGCGCGGACCGTGTCCCGGTAGTACCACGGTGTCGTCGTCGAGCACCAACAGTTTTGTCACGATCGACCCGAGCAGGTCACGTCCGCTGCCGCCGGGCAGATCGGTGCGTCCCACCGAGGACCGGAACAGCGTATCGCCCGTGAACACGACGTCCGACGGGCCTGCGGTGCCGAAGCCCCGGTCGCTGCGCTCCTGCCCGCCGGCGACGCGAAAGATGACCGACCCGCGGGTGTGCCCCGGCGTGTGGTCGACGGCGACGGTGATGCCCCCGAGTTCGACCGAGGCGCCGTCCCGGTCCAGCTCGACCAGCTGCTTGGGTTCGGAGAACAGGACCCCGAACGCGAGCTGGGCCAGCCGCGGCCCGAACCCCTTGATGGGATCGGTCAGCATGAACCGGTCCTCGGGGTGGATGTACGCCGGGCAGCCGTAGGTGTCGGCCACCTTCTGCGCGGACCAGATGTGATCGACGTGCCCATGGGTGAGCAGGACCGCGGCCGGCGTGAGGCGGTTCTCGTCGAGGATGCGGCGCAACGGGCCCATGGCCCGCTGACCGGGGTCGACGATGATCGCGTCGGCTCCGGGACGCTCGGCCAGGACGTAGCAGTTGCACGCCAGCATCCCGGCCGGAAATCCGGTGATCAACACAGTGCCAGTTTCCCATGGCCAAACTTCGCGCCGGATGTTCATGCGGGTCGTTAGGGCTTTGCTCAGCATCGCCTGGCACACTCGTTGCCGACTCGAATTACCCATGACATGCACATACGAGGGAGAGGACTGCCGCAGTGCCGACCAACGAACAACGGCGTGCGACGGCCAAGCGCAAGCTGGAACGCCAGCTGGAGCGTCGCGCAGCCCAGGAACGCAAACGACGCATCTACACGATCGTCGGCTCTGCCGTGGCCGCCGTCGTGGTCATCGGCGCCGTCGTGGCCACGTTCGTGATCACCAGCAAGGATTCCAACAGCACCACCGCGTCCGCTGCCACCACGACACCCGCCGACGCTCCGGCACAGCCGGCCGCCGACGGCCAGCTGCCCGCGTTCGTGGCCCCGGCCGACCTCGGTGCCAACTGCCAGTACCCGGCCGCCGGGGAAGCCAGCAAGCAGGTCAATCCCCCGCGGACCGGCAAGGTCCCCACCGACCCGGCGAACGTGAGCGTCAGCGTGGTCACCACGCAGGGCAACATCGGCCTGCAGCTCGACAACGCCAAGGCGCCGTGCACGGTGAACAGCTTCGCGAGCCTGGCCGGGCAGAACTATTTCAACGACACCCCGTGCCACCGCCTGACCACCGGCGGGCTCTCGGTGCTGCAGTGCGGCGATCCGACGGGCACCGGCACCGGCGGACCGGGATACCAGTTCGCCAACGAGTACCCGACGAACCAGTACCAGCCGGACAACCCCGCGCTGCAGCAGCCGGTCGTGTACCCGCGCGGCACCGTGGCCATGGCCAATGCGGGGCCGGGTACCAACGGCAGCCAGTTCTTCCTCGTATACAAGGATTCGCAGCTGCCGCCCGGCTACACCGCGTTCGGCAAGATCGACGACACCGGCCTGGCCACGCTCGACAAGATCGCCGCGGCGGGGGTCGAAGGCGGCGGACCGGACGGCAAGCCTGCGCTCGATGTTCAGCTGAAGTCCGTCGCGCTGGACTGATCGATCACCTTGTCAGCGCCGCCACCGTACGGCGGATACCCACCGGGCCATCCCGGTTATCCGGTCGGGTATCCGCCGCCGCGCACCAACAGCATGGCCATCGCGTCGCTGGTGTGCGCATTCCTGTTCGCGCCATTGGGCATTGTCTTCGGGCACATCTCGCTGTCGCAGATCAAGCGCAACGGCGAGCAGGGCCGCGGCATGGCGATCGCGGGGCTCGTCATCGGCTATGCGCTGACGGCGCTGTCCATCCTGTTGGTGGTGCTCATGGTGATTTTCGCCGTGGCGCTGGTGCAGACCGCCGACAACCTGCCCCGGGAGGGCACGCGCAGCGCGTCGCCGGGTAACGCACTCCCGGCGTTCGATCCGCCACCCAACCTCGGCGCCAACTGCCAATACCCGGCGACCACCGAACCTGCGGTGAAGCCCGCCACGCCGCCGCGTACCGGCACCGTGCCAACCGAGCCGGCCATCGTCACCGCCAGCATCACCACCGACCGCGGCAACATCGGCATCGATCTGGCCAACGGTCAGGCGCCGTGCACGGTCAACAATTTCGCGAGCCTCGCGCAGCAGGGCTTCTTCGACGACACCCCCTGTCACCGGCTCACGGCCGGTGAGCTGTCGGTGCTGCAGTGCGGTGATCCGTCGGGCACCGGTATGGGTGGGCCGGGCTACCAGTTCCCCAACGAATACCCGACGAACCAGTACCGGCTCTCCGATCCCGGGTTGCGCACACCCGTGGTCTATCCGCGTGGCACGGTGGCGTCGGCGAACGCGGGCACCGGCACCAACGGCAGCCAGTTCTTCGTGGTGTACGAGGACTCGATGCTGCCGCCGACGTACACGGTGTTCGGCACGGTCGACGAGACCGGCCTGGCCACGGTGGACCGGATCGCGGCGGGCGGCATCGAGGGCGGAGGCGACGACGGCAAGCCCGCGACGCCGGTGACCATCACCTCAGCCCTGTTGGACTGACCCGGCCTCGACGTCGGCATAGGGTTGGGCTGTGCGTCGCACAGCGCCCAGCGCTCCCCCGCCCAGCCGCGGCCCGGCACGGGTCGTCGTGGTGCTCGTGCTCATGGTGCTCGTGCTCGGGTACCTGCTGGTGGTGTTTTTGACGAAGGGTGTCTGGGAGGCACGCGAAGGGACCCGGCTGACCTTCGCGATGCAGACGCAAGACGGTGGGCCGCCCTCCCCCGACGCCATCGCGCGCGTGCCGCAGATCGTCGAGGAACGGCTCAACACGCTCGGCATGTCGGGCGCCCGGACCGCAGCGTCCGGCGAGAGCGTCGAGGTCACGGTGCCGGGTCGGGACCTGAACACCGACGACATCCGGGACGTCTTCGCGACCGGGCAGCTCTTTGTGCGGCCCGTCATCCACGCGATGGCGGTCGAAGATCCGAAAACGCCCGCGCCGGCAACCACACCACCCGCGCCCGGCAACGCACAGAAGATCGCCGACGAGAAGCAACTCCGGCAGAGTACCGACGAGAGCATCCAGATCCTCTCCCTGCAGTTTCAGTCCACCCGCTGCGCCGAGCACGATGTGCTGGCCGGCCACGACGACCCGAACCTGCCGCTGGTCACGTGCTCGGCGGACGGCAGGACGGTGTACCTGCTCGACAAATCGGTTCTGGGCGGTGACCAGATCCGTCATGCCGAATCCGACCGCGATTCGGCGAGCGGCGAATACGTCGTCGACGTGGAGTTCGACGAGTCGGCCGCCCGCGACTGGGCCGAGTTCACCGCCGCCAACGTCGGCACCCAGACCGCGTTCACCCTCGACACGCGAGTCGTCAGCGCACCCGAGATCATGGAAGCGATACCGGGCGGACGTACACAGATCACCGGCAACTTCGACGCCGATTCGGCACGCGAAGTGGCCAGTCTGTTGACGTCGGGCTCATTGCCGGTAACGCTCACCTACGAATCCTCGGCACCCGAAACCCTGCCTCCCACAATGTTTTTGACGAGCGTACGGGCGGCGGTGATCGCGGCGGGCATCGCCTTGGCGATCCTGGTGCTCGGCGCGGCGGTGTATTTGCTCCGGCGCCGGCCCGGCCCACCTGTGCGCGTCCAGAACCGCGCGGGGTTTTGACCTGCCCGCACGATTTGCATACGTTCAGATCGAACTGTGGTCGATACGAGTGTGAACGTGTGGATACGACAAGGACTGAGCATGAGCTGGACACGACGAGATTTCTTGCGCGCGGGCGGCGCGGCCGGCGCGTTCGCACTGGGGGCGCCCGCGCTGCTGGCAAGTTGTTCGAAGGTGCCACAGGCGGGTGATGGCGGCACATTACAGCGGATCAAGGATGCCGGGGCCATCAAGATCGGCATCGCCGGTGAGGTTCCTTATGGGTACACCCAGAACGGCACGGTGACCGGCGAGGCGCCCGAGGTCGCCAAGGCGGTCTTCAAGGCGATGGGAATCGATCGGGTCGATGCCACCCAGGTCGAGTTCGGCCAACTCATCCCCGCACTGAACGCCAGCCAATATGACATGGTGGCCGCCGGGATGGCGATCCTGCCCGACCGCTGCCAGAACGCCCAGTTCTCGGCGGTCGATTACGTGACGCCGACGGCACTGCTCGTGCCACGCGGAAACCCGCAGCGAATCAACAATTTCGACGACGTCAAGGCCCAGGGCGTGGCGCTGGCAGTGCTGTCGGGCACCGTCGAGGAGGCCGTCGCCAAGGATCTTGGTATCCCGCCGGGCAACATCCAGTCCTATCGGGGTCAACCCGAGATGTTCCAGGCGTTGCGTGACCAGCGGGCCTACTGCGGTGCGCTGACCGATATCTCGCTGCGCCGGATGCTCGCCGACAATCCCGGCGCCCCGCTGGAGGTCACCAAGGGTTTTGTCCCGGTTGTCGACGGCGAGGAGCAGATCCAGGCCGGTGGGTTCGTGTTCCGTAAAGGCGACGACGAACTGGTCGAGCAGTTCAACACCGAACTGAAGAAGCTTCAGGACAGCGGCGCCTGGCTGGACATCGTCGCCCCGTTCGGCTTCACCGCCGACAACCAAGTGCCTGAGGATGTGACCACCGAGAAGCTCTGCGCGGCCGCCTGAGGCCGGCCTGATGTTCGACAACGTCGGTTTCTTCGTCGACACCATCGCCCAGGGCCTGCTGCTGACGGTGGTGGCAACGCTCGGCGGCATCGTCATCGCCGCCGTGCTGTCGTTCCTCGCCGGCCTGGCCATGCTGTCGAAATCGCGCATCGTGCGCACGCTCGCCCGCATCTACGTCGAGATCTGGCGGGGCACATCCGAAGTCGTCCAGCTGCTGTGGATCTACTTCGTGCTCCCGGTCCTCGTGGGCTATCAGATCGTTCCGATGGCCGCCGGCATCGTCGTGCTCGGGCTCAACCACGGGGCCTACGGAGCCGAAATCGTCCGCGGCGCGATCCAGGCTGTGCCCCGCGCTCAGTACGAAGGGTGTGTCGCACTGAATTTCACACCCGCACAACGGATGCGGCGAGTGATCCTGCCGCAGGCCCTCGTCGAGATGGTTCCGCCCTTCAACAACCTGTTCATCCAATTGCTCAAAAGCAGTTCGCTCTTGACGATGATCACCGTGCACGAGATGACCTACCAGGCCCGCGAAGTGCTGGTCAACAACTACATCTCCGACTCGGCCGTCATCTGGACGATCGTGCTGTTGTTCTATCTGGCGCTCGCGGTGGCGATCACCTTCGTCATGCGCGTGCTCGAAAGCAAGGCCGCCAAAATGGTCGGCAGGCAACCGCCGCCGCGGCGCGGTGTGCTGACCCGGTTCGGTCGCGGAAGTGTGCCCGCCGGTGCGGGGCGGGTGGGCTGATGGTCTGGGATTGGGACTATGCCTGGGAGGTGCTGCCGACCATCGTCGTCGACGGCCTGCGAATCACCTTGATCGCCACGGTGTTCGGTTCGGTGCTGGCGTATGCGCTGGGCCTCGTGCTGGCATTGTTGCGCCGGGTAGGCAATCGGGTGGTCAGTACGACGGTTTGGGCGTTCATCGAATTCGTCCGGAGCACACCGCTGCTGGTGCAGATCTTCTTCTTCTTTTTCGTCCTGCCCAGTTTCGGCCTCAAGTTCGACCCGCTGACCACCGGGATCATCGCGATCGGCCTGCATTACTCGACCTACACCGCCGAGGTGTACCGGGCCGGCATCGAGGCCGTCCCCGTCGGACAGTGGGAAGCCGCGACCGCGCTCAGCCTGCCGACACGGCGGACGTGGACGGCGGTGATCCTGCCGCAGGCGATTCCCCGGGTGTTGCCCGCGCTCGGCAATTACACGATCTCCATGCTCAAGGAGACCCCGCTGCTCCTGACGATCGGTGTGCTCGACGTCGTCGGAGTGGCCAATCAGGCCGGCTCACAAGCGTTTCGGTACGTCGAACCGATGACGATCGCCGGTGTCTTGTTCCTGGTGCTGAGCTACTCAGCATCCCTACTCGTTCGATGGTTGGAGAGGCGTGTCCGATACAGCAGCTGAGATGGTCCGATTCGCAGGCGTCGTCAAGCGATTCGGCGACCACGTGGTGCTGGACGGCCTCGACTTCTCGGTGCGGCCAGGCGAATTCGTCACCCTGATCGGGCCGAGTGGTTCGGGCAAAACCACGATCCTGCGGCTGCTGATGACCTTGGAGCAGGTGACCGAGGGCCGGATCTACGTCGATGGCGAATGCCTGAGCCACATGATCCGACGCGGCCGCGAGGTGCCTGCCGACGACAATCATCAACGGCAGTTGCGCAAGCGGATCGGCATGGTCTTCCAGCAATTCAATCTGTTCCCCAACATGTCGGTGCTGCACAACATCACCGAGGCACCGATCCACACCCTCAACCTTCCCCGCGACGAGGCCGAGGACCGGGCACAGCGCCTGCTCGAGCTCGTCGGCATGCCGGAGAAGGCCGACGCGCACCCCTCAGAGCTCTCCGGCGGGCAGCAACAACGCGTCGCGATCGCGCGGGCGCTGGCGATGAAACCCGATGTGCTGCTGCTCGACGAGGTGACCTCGGCGCTCGATCCGGAACTGGTCGCGGGCGTCCTCTCGTTGCTCAAGGACATCGCCGAGAGCACCGACATCACGTTCCTGTGTGTCACACACGAAATGGACTTCGCCCGCGAGGTGTCCGACCGCGTATTGATGTTCGACGGCGGCCGCATCGTGGAGGACGCCCCGCCGGACAAGTTGTTCACCTCACCCGAGCACGAGCGGACGCGGACGTTCCTGCGGGCTGTCCTGGAGCGCGGCTAACCGCGCGGAGGAAGCTCAGGCCGCGCTCGTGACGCGGTACACGTCGTAGACACCTTCGACGTTGCGGACGACGCTCAGCAGATGCCCGAGGTGTTTGGGGTCGCCCATCTCGAACGTGAACCGGCTGATGGCCACCCGGTCATTGGACGTGGTGACCGACGCCGACAGGATGTTGACCTTCTCGTCGGCCAGCACCCGCGTCACGTCCGACAGGAGCCGGTGCCGGTCGAGCGCCTCCACCTGGATCGCGACCAGGAACACCGACGACGGCGACGGCGCCCACTCGACCTCGATGATGCGTTCGGACTGCTGTTGCAGCGATTCGGCGTTCGTGCAGTCGGTGCGGTGCACGCTGACTCCGCCGCCGCGCGTGACGAAGCCCATGATGGTGTCGCCCGGGACGGGCGTGCAGCACTTGGCCAGTTTGGTCAGGGTGCCGGGTGCACCGGGCACCGCCACGCCGGTGTCGTCGGTGCTGCGCTGGCGCACCGGCATGGTGGCCGGCGTGGACCGCTCGGCAAGCTCGTCCTCGGCGGCCTCGTCCCCGCCGAACTGAGCGAGCAGCCGCTGCACGACATGCCGTGCCGAGACGTGGCCTTCACCGACCGCGGTGTAGAGCGCCGACACGTCGGTGTAGCGCAGTTCACGGGCCAGGGCGCCCATCGTCTCGGCATTCATCAAGCGCTGCAACGGAAGCCCGCCACGACGGACCTCGCGGGCAATGGCGTCCTTGCCGGACTCCAGGGCTTCCTCGCGACGTTCCTTCGCGAACCACTGCCGGATCTTGGCTTTCGCCCGCGGCGACACGACGAAGGTCTGCCAGTCGCGCGACGGCCCGGCGTTGGGCGCCTTGGATGTGAAAACCTCGACCACTTCGCCGTTTTCGAGTTTGCGTTCCAACGCGACGAGCCGGCCGTTGACGCGTGCTCCGATGCAGCGGTGGCCGACCTCGGTGTGCACGGCGTAGGCGAAATCGACCGGGGTGGAGCCGGTCGGCAGGGTGATGACGTCACCCTTCGGGGTGAACACGAAGATCTCCTGCACCGCGAGGTCGTAGCGCAGCGACTCCAGGAACTCGCCCGGGTCGGCGGCCTCCCGCTGCCAGTCGAGAAGCTGGCGCATCCAGGCCATGTCGTCGATCTCGGCAGCGGCGTGGCTGTGCGGAACGCCGTTGCGGCCCTTGGCTTCCTTGTAGCGCCAGTGGGCGGCGATGCCGTACTCGGCCGTGCGGTGCATGTCGCGCGTGCGGATCTGCACTTCGAGCGGCTTGCCCTCGGGGCCGACGACGGTGGTGTGCAACGACTGGTACACGCCGTAGCGCGGCTGGGCGATGTAGTCCTTGAACCGACCGGCCATCGGCTGCCACAGCGAGTGCACGACGCCCACCGCGGCATAACAGTCGCGGATCTCGTCACACAGGATGCGCACGCCCACCAGATCGTGGATGTCGTCGAAATCCCGGCCCTTGACGATCATCTTCTGATAGATCGACCAGTAGTGCTTGGGACGGCCCTCCACCACGGCGTTGATCTTCATGGCCGACAGCGCGACGCCGATCTCGGCACGCACCTTGGCCAGGTAGGTATCGCGCGAAGGCGCCCGGTCGGCGACCAACCGCACGATTTCCTCGTACTTCTTGGGATGCAGGATCGCGAAGGACAGATCCTCCAGCTCCCACTTGACGGTGGCCATGCCCAGCCGATGAGCAAGGGGCGCAATGACTTCCAGCGTCTCGCGGGCCTTGCGCGCCTGCTTCTCGGGCGGCAGGAACCGCATGGTGCGCATGTTGTGCAGGCGGTCGGCGACCTTGATCACCAGCACCCGTGGGTCGCGGGCCATCGCGATGATCATCTTGCGGATGGTCTCGCCTTCGGCGGCCGAGCCGAGCACGACCTTGTCGAGCTTGGTGACCCCGTCGACCAGATGTCCCACCTCGGCGCCGAACTCGGCGGTCAGCGCTTCGAGCGTGTAACCGGTGTCCTCGACGGTGTCGTGCAGCAGCGCGGCCACCAGCGTGGTCGTGTCCATCCCGAGCTCGGCCAGGATGTTGGCCACCGCCAGCGGATGGGTGATGTAGGGGTCGCCCGACTTGCGGAGCTGGTCGGCGTGCCGTTGCTCGGCGACGTCGTACGCGCGCTGCAACAGCTGCAGGTCGGCCTTGGGGTAAATCTCGCGGTGCACCGCGACGAGCGGTTCGAGCACCGGGTTGACGGCGCTGCGCTGAGCTGTCATCCGGCGGGCCAGCCGGGCCCGCACCCGGCGCGAGGCGCTGGTCTTGGCCGTGTCGGGCGGCATGATCTCGGGCAGCGCGGGAGGAGACTGCACGGCCTGGCCGGTACCGGGGTCCTCGGCCATCGTCGTCACCTCCTACTGTTCACCTGAGATTTCGAGGATATCCCTCACACCGTATGCAAGCTGCTAACTGCGAGGGGTGCCACTGCTTCGCGACCGCCCAGCGCGGTCAGCTCGAGTACCACCGCCGCATTCGTCACGTTCGCGCCGCCATCGGTGAGCAGGCGCGCCGCCGCCGCCAAGGTGCCGCCGGTGGCCAGCACATCGTCGATAATCACAACGTTGCGGCCGGTGATGTCAATTCCTTCGGCGGGGATCTCCAGCGTGGCCTTGCCGTACTCGAGCTGGTATGTCGCACTGTGCACCGGCGGCGGAAGCTTGCCGCCTTTGCGGACCGCGAGCACACCGGTGCCGAGCCGGGTGGCGACCGCAGCCCCCAACAGGAAGCCGCGCGCATCCAGCCCGGCCACCAGGTCAGCTCCGTTGGCGGTGGCCGCGAGCGCATCGGTGACCGCCCGCAATCCGTCCGCGCTGGCGAGCAGCGGGGTCAGGTCCTTGAACTGAACACCGGGTTCGGGGAAGTCGGCGACCTCCCGAGTCATCGACGCGATCAGCTTCGAGACTTCCGCGAGTCTTCCCTCGTCCAGGCTCATCGCGACAACTTCCAGCGGTCCATGTTCCAGCCGGCGCCCCATCGGGTCGGATTGCTGCTCACGGCGTACATCTTCGTCGATGTCAGCACGGTGCGCTGCTGGCGGTACAGCGGCAGGGTCGGCACGTCGGCCCACAGGATCGGTGCGCCCTCCCCGACCAACCGCGCAAGCTCCTTCGGATCCGACGTCACAGCCTGCGCGTCGATGATGCCGTCGATGCGCTCATTGTTGTACGCGGGCAGGTTGTTGCCGTTGCCGAAGTGCAGTGTGTAGGCGTCGATCGCCGACGAACCCGAGGATCCACTGCCCGCGGCGCCGCCCGTGCTGGCCAGCAGCGCATCGATCTCGTTGTTGCGCAATGCCACCGGGCCCGCCGTCTCGGACCCGGCGTCCTGCACGGTGATACCCGCCGCGGCACAGGATTTCGCGATCGCCCCGACGGTGGCGGCCAGTCGCGCGTTGGGTGTCTGATACCCGATGCGAACCGTCAGCGGCCGGTTGTCGATCGCCTCGCGGGCCGCCTGGGGGTTCGCGACGCTGAACTGGCCGGCTTCTGCGACTCCCTCGGCCGCGCTGAACGCGTCCTCGACGGCCGGGCTCAGGCGAGCGTTGGCGATCGGCATCTCGGCGTTGCGGGCGATCACGTCGCGCGGGGTGCACAACGCGACGGCACGCCGCGCGGGCGTCGCACCGAGCGGACCGCCGGGCGCGAAGATGAGTTGTTCGATGCCGGCCGACGGGGTGTCGGTGCTCACGTAGTCGTCGGGCAGGTTGAGCAGACCGGACGAGCCGGTCGCGATGTCGACGACGTCGAACGCCCCTTCGTTCACGCGTTCCTGGATGTCGGCGCCGCGCGGCCACACGGTGATCTTGTTGGTGACGGGCGGGGTGCCCCACCACTTGTCGTTGGCCACCAGAACGACCGAGCCGTCCTCGGAAACCGAGTCCAGCCGGTACGGACCGGACGACGGGAACCGCTTCAGGTCGAGATCGGGCTTCAGATCCCAGGTGGTGTTCCAGGCCTGCGCGATGCGCTCGATCGCGACCAGATCAGAGGTCTGCAGCGCGGTCGTCACACCACCGTCCCCGACGCCGAGTTCATCGGCGATGACGTGCGACGGCATGAGCGACGTCGCCGAGAACAGATGGCCGTAGTCGAGGAACCCGCGGTCCTGGGCGAACGACACCCTGGCACGCTTCTGGCCCGGCGCACAGTCCACCGAACCGATGTCGCGATAGCCGGCCCGACTGGCCGCATCGAATCCGGGGAACCGGCCCGACTGCGCGGCCCACGCCAGCACGAGGTCGTCACACGTGATCGGCTTGCCGTCCGAGTAGACCGCCTTGTCGCTGATCACGTAGTCGAGCACGAGCGGGGCCCGTCCGACCACCGACACCGAGCCGAAGTCGTGATCGGCAACGACCTGGCCGTCGGGCCCGTGATAGGTGAAACCGGTCAGTGCCCGCGCGAACGCCTGCGGCCCGCCCGAGGCCGCACCCGCCACGGTGTTGGTGTTGTAGGTGGTCAGTGTGCCGTCGACGGCGTAGTCGATCTCATCGGCCGATCCCCCCGCACACGCCGCGAGACCGATGCCGGCCAGCAGCGACAGCGTCATCACCGTCGCGGCTGTCCGCACTCGGGCGATGGCCCCGTGATGAGCCATCCGGTTTACCGCCGGGTGGTTCGTTTACCGGACGGACGACCTGTCTTCGACGTCGACGGCCGCGACGGACGTGCTCCCGGTGCGGGCTTGGCCGCGGCGGGCTGACCGGCTCCGGCGCTGACCGGCTCGCTGTCGGAGTCCTCGACGTCGTCCGACTCGGCGGTGGCCGGCTGGGCCGGCTTCGTCGCACCGGCCTTGCCCGGCTGCCTGCGATTGAGCACCTTCCGGGTGTGCTTGCGCACCAGCTCGGTGCGTTCGCGCAGCGACACCAGCAGCGGGGTCGCGAAGTAGATCGACGAGTAGGTGCCCACGATGACGCCGACGAGCTGAACCAGCGCCAGGTCCATCAAGGTGCCGACACCGAGCAGCCAGACCGCCACGACGATCAACGCCACGATGGGCAGCACCGAGATGAGGCTCGTGTTGATCGATCGCATGAACGTCTGGTTGACCGCGAGGTTGGCCTGCTCGGCGAACGTTCGCCGGGTCGTGTGCTCGAAGCCGTTGGTGTTCTCCTCGACCTTGTCGAACACGATCACGGTGTCGTACAGCGAGAAACCGAGAATCGTCAGCAGGCCGATCACGGTGGCCGGCGTGACCTCGAATCCCACCAGTGCGTAGACACCGGCGGTGACGACGAGGTCGAACACCAATGTCGCCAGCGCGGCGATGGCCATGTAGCGCTCATAGCGCCAGGTGATGTAGATGGCCGCGAGGACCAGGAACACCACGAGCGCGATCAACGCCTTCTGGGTGATCTGCCCGCCCCACGTTTCCGACACCGCGGAGTCGCTGATCACCTGCTTGCTCGGCTGCCCGTCGCTGCCCTTCGGCTGGAACGCGTCGAACAGCGCGGTGCGCAGCTTCTCGGCTTCCTCGTTGGACAGTGTCTCCGAGCGGATCTGCACTGTGGCCGAGCCGCCGCTACCCACCGTCACAACGGATTCCGGTGCGCGACCGAGCGTCTTGTTGAAGACGTCTTCGACCTGCTGGACAGTGATGGTGCCCTGAGCACCGGCCGTCGGCATCGACACCTTGGTGCCGCCCTCGAAGTCGATGCCGAAGGTGAAGCCACGCAACACCATGGCCGCGATCGAGATCGCGACGATGATCCCGCTGACCGTGTACCAGAGCTTGCGGCGGCCGATGACCTCGAACGCGCCGGTACCGGTGTAGAGCCGGACGAAGAATCCGTGCTTGGGCAGCGCCGTCGACTCGATGCCTGGCGCTTCCACTGCGGTGTCGGTGGTGTCGGTTTCGGTTGCTTTTGTGTTCTTGGCGGCCATCTGTCTATCCCCGTCCCGCGGTCGCATGCGAAGCCTCCCGGCGTTCCCGCGCGATCTGCTGCACCGCGCCGAGTCCGTTCAGTCCCGGTTTGGCCATCGTCGGCGACTTGGACGCCAGGTACACCAACGGCCAGGTCACCAGGAACACCACGACAAGGTCGAGGATCGTGGTCAAGCCCAGCGTGAACGCGAAGCCCTTCACCTGGCCGATCGCCAGGAAGTACAACACCGCGGCGGCCAGGAAGGTGACCGCGTTACCCGACACGATGGTCTTGCGGGCACGCGCCCAGCCTCGCGGCACCGCCGACCGGAACGAACGCCCTTCGCGTATCTCGTCTTTGATGCGTTCGAAGAACACCACGAACGAGTCCGCCGTCGTACCGATACCGATGATCAGACCGGCGATACCGGCCAGGTCGAGCGTGTAGCCGATGTATCTGCCGAGCAGCACGAGAATCGCGTAGACCACTGCGCCGGAAGCGACGAGGGACAGCGCGACGAGCAGGCCCAGAACGCGGTAATACAGCAGCGAGTACAGCAGCACGGCCGCGAGCCCGATCGCACCGGCGATCAGGCCGGCCCGCAGTGAGGACAGGCCCAGCGTCGCCGAAACCGTTTCGGCCTCCGAGGATTCGAAGGACAGCGGCAGCGAGCCGTACTTGAGCACGTTGGCCAGTTCGCGCGCCGAATCGGCGGTGAAGTTGCCGGTGATCTGAGTGTTTCCGCCCGGTATGGCTTCGCGGATCTCGGGCGCGCTGACGACCTTCGAGTCCAGTGTGAACGCCGTCTGTGTGCCGACGTTGGCGGCGGTGAAGTCCGCCCACGTCTTGGCGCCGCCGCTCTTGAACTCGACGTCGACGACGTACTGTCCCTGCTGCTGGTCCAGGCCGGACGTGGCGTTCTGGATCTCCTCGCCGCTCATGATCGACTTGTTGAGCAGGTAGACCGTCTGCCCGTCCGTCGAGCACGTGATCAGCGGCAGGTTGGGGTCGTCGTTGCCGGCCAGCACATCGTCCTCACCACAACGCGTGGCCTGGAACTGCAGGGCCAGGATCTGGATCGACGGGTCGGTGCTCTGCCGCAGCTGCTTCTCATCGGCAATCCGTTGCGCCAGATCGGCTTTCGGTTCATTCGGCTTCGGCCCATCGGGCGCCGGCGAGCCGGGCGCGGGGGCAGGCGCTTCACCCGGCGCCGGGGCCGGCTCACCGGGTGCGGGTGCCGGGGTCGGCTCACCGGGTGCCGGCTCCAGCGGGTAGGGCCGAGGTTGCGGTGCGGGCTCGCCGGCGGGCGGTGCCTCGGCGGGCAGCGATCCCGCGGGCGGCGCTTCCTGCGGGGCTCCGGGCGGCGGCTGGATCGGTGGCATCCCGGGCAGGCCGGGCATTCCTGGCAGGCCGCCCGGCAGGCCGGGAAGTCCGCCGGGCGCACCGGGTGCGC
The DNA here is from genome assembly GCF_002101965.1 of Mycolicibacterium wolinskyi. Classification (GTDB taxonomy): domain Bacteria; phylum Actinomycetota; class Actinomycetes; order Mycobacteriales; family Mycobacteriaceae; genus Mycobacterium; species Mycobacterium wolinskyi. The sequence continues at coordinate 210,687 of NZ_LQQA01000004.1, read as the reverse complement.
CTGGCGCCGCGGGTGCTCCGGCCGGCGGTTGGCCGTTGTCCGCGGCGGGCGGTTTGGCCGCCATCGCGTGGATCACGGGCCGCACGTACAGGCGGGCGGTCTGTCCGAGGTTGCGCGCCTCGTTGCCGTCGTTGCCCGGCACGGTGATGACCAGGTTGTCGCCGTCGATGACGACCTCTGAGCCGGACACACCAAGGCCGTCGACGCGGGCACTGATGATCTGCTGGGCCTGGTTCAGGGCTTCCCTGGTGGGCGCCGAGCCGTCCGGGGTGCGCGCGGTCAGCGTGACCCGGGTACCGCCCTGCAGGTCGATGCCGAGTTTGGGTTTGGCCTGCTTGTCACCGGTCAGGAACACCAGTAGGTAGACGCCGACAAGCAGCACCAGAAAAAGCGTCAGGTAGCGGGCAGGGTGCACCGGCGCCGAAGACGATGCCACGTTGCTTAGGTCTCCTTGAGATCAGTTCGTCAGCACCGCAAAGGGTACGTGCTTGTCCTGTGTGGTCTGCTGTCAGTCTTTCTTCAGACCGTCCGTGTCGGTCACACCGGTGCTTTCGGTCAGCTCGGTGGCCGCGGGAGTCGCGTCATCGTCGTCATAGGAATCGTCGGTGTCGGACTCGATGCGGTCGCGGACCGCGAGCTTCATCCAGGTGGTGACGACCCCGGGAGCGATCTCCAGATCGATGTTGTCGTCGGTGATGCCGGTGATGGTGCCCTGCAGACCGGACGTGGTGTGGATCCGGTCGCCGATCTGCAGCGAGTTGTGCAGGTCGATGGTGGCCTGCATCGCCTTCTTCTGCCGTCGCGACGCAAAGAACATGAATGCGCCCATGATGATCAGCAGGGGCAGGAAGATGACCAGATCCATGGCAGCACTGTCTTTCGTTTCGAGTCGTATATACGGTGTCCGGACGCGCGGGCCCAACACCTCGTAGTTGTCCAGTCTGCCATTGCCCCAGCGCAGCGCCGAGGGCCCCATCTCCTTGAGCAGCTGTTAGCGACACTAATCGCCATGCCTGGCCGGTGCCTAATCATGATCGAAGGCAAAACCGATTGATGCCGAACCGTGGCGACTAGGCTCGAAACGCGCTCCATCTCACCGCGCCGCCGTCCGTTCGCAGGAGTCAGTGTTGAGCCATCTAGAACAGAGCCGTCACCTGGCCACCGCCATCCCCGGCCCGAACTCCCAGGCCCTCATCGACCGTAAGACCACGGCCGTCGCCCGCGGGGTCGGCACCACCATGCCGGTCTACGCCGCGCGGGCCGGTGGCGGCATCGTCGAGGACGTCGACGGCAACCGGCTGATCGACCTCGGCTCCGGCATCGCCGTCACGACGATCGGCAACGCCTCGCCACGAGTCGTCGAGGCGGTGCGCGCACAGGCCGGCGACTTCACCCATACGTGCTTCATGGTGACGCCGTACGAGGAGTATGTGGCGGTCTGCGAGCACCTCAACCGGCTCACCCCGGTGCGCGGCGAGAAACGCTCGGCCTTGTTCAACTCGGGCTCGGAAGCGGTCGAGAACGCCGTCAAGATCGCCCGCTCACACACCCACAAACCCGCCGTCGTCGCGTTCGATCACGCCTACCACGGCCGCACGAACCTCACGATGGCGCTCACCGCCAAGGTGATGCCCTACAAGCACGGTTTCGGACCGTTCGCACCCGAGGTGTACCGCGCTCCCCTGTCCTATCCGTTCCGCGATGCCGAGTTCGGCAAGGAACTCGCCACGGACGGTGAGCTCGCGGCGCGGCGCGCGATCAGCGTGATCGACAAGCAGATCGGCGCCGACAACCTGGCCGCGGTCATCATCGAGCCGATCCAAGGCGAGGGCGGTTTCATCGTCCCCGCCGACGGGTTCCTGCCCGCGCTCCTCGACTGGTGTCGCCGCAACGACGTCGTGTTCATCGCCGACGAGGTGCAGACCGGGTTCGCCCGCACCGGCGCGATGTTCGCGTGCGAACACGAAGACATCGACCCCGACCTCATCGTCACGGCGAAGGGCATCGCCGACGGACTGCCGCTGTCGGCGGTCACCGGACGCGCCGAGATCATGGACTCGCCACACGTGTCGGGCCTCGGCGGCACGTATGGCGGCAACCCGCTCGCGTGTGCGGCCGCACTCGCCACGATCGAGACCATCGAATCCGACGGGCTGGTCGCCCGGGCCCGGCAGATCGAGCAGCTGATGAAAGACCGGCTCGGGCGTCTGCAGGCCGATGACGACCGGATCGGCGACGTACGTGGACGCGGCGCGATGATCGCCGTGGAACTCGTCAAGCCCGGCACCACCGAACCCGATGCCGAGCTGACGAAGGCGTTGTGCGCGGGCGCCCACACCGCCGGAGTGATCGTGTTGTCCTGCGGCACTTACGGCAATGTGCTGCGGTTCCTGCCGCCGCTCACGATCAGCGACGAGCTGCTCATCGAAGGACTCGATGTGCTCGAGCTGATCCTGCGCGACCTCTAGTGCGCGTGGGTGTGGCGCCGACCGAACAGGCCGCCCAGCCCGCGACGCTTCGGCGCTGCGGGCACCGCGGTCGCGGGCGCCGCATCGCCGGCCGGAACGGCCGCTGCCGGCACCGGCTCCGTCACGACGGGCCGCTGCGCGTACTCGATGTCACGGATGCTGCGGATCGACAACCGACCCAGCGCCATGGCACCGAGGAAAACGATCAGCGCACCCAGGCCGGAGAAGTAGGCCAACTCGAGTGACACCTGCTTGGCTTCGGTGACCGCGACGGGCATGCCCGCGTCGCCGAGGCCGAGCGGTCCGGCCAATGCCCGGCCGATCACGAACCAGGCGCCGGCAGCTACGGCGAGCCAGCCGCCGAGCATGGCGGTCGCCCGGTTACCTGAGGCCAGCAGCAACAGTCCGCCGACGGCAGCCGCGGCACCAGGAAGCACTTCGAGCCAACCGCGCCCCATCGTCCAGGTCCACGGCTGGTCCGGGGTGAAGGCGAAGTCGAAGTACGGTCCGATGAAGGGGATCAACGCTCCCCAGATTCCGAGCACCAACAGCAGGAACCCGCTCGCGGCGCCACGGCTGCGCGGCATCCGCATCCTGCCGCCACGACGGGTATCGAATTCGGTCATGATGCCTCCTTTGTCGTACGACTGGGTACCCACACCGAACCGAGGCGTAACGCTCTTAGGCTGGAGAAATGCGCCTCGCTGATGTGACACTGCGCGATGTGCTCGCCAACGCCTGGGAACGCTGGGGCCGTCGGTGCGCCGAACTCACCGACGTGCAGTGGCGCACCGCCACGCGGTGTGTCCCGTGGCAGGTCGAGGCGCTCGTGGCACACGTCTGCCCCGGGCCGACCACGTTCGAATCGCTCGCGGCCGCCACCGTGGCGGGGCCTGCGGCGATCACCGACGCTGCCGCGATGCTGCGGATCTTCAACGAACCGGACGGCGTTGCCAACACCACGGCCGATCAGATCGCGGACCGAGCGGTGTCCGAGGCGTCGGCGTTGACACCGCGGGTCGCCGCCGCCCGGTTCGCCGAGTGCGCGGGCAGGCTGCGGCAGATGCCCGAGATGTCTCGCCCCGCGCAGACCGTCATCAGATATCCGATCGTCGGCAGCACCACGCTTGCGGTGGTGGCCGAGGTCGCACTGATGGAGGCGACCGTACACCTGCTGGACTTTGCCGATGCGGTGGGCGGTGTCGAGCCGTCGCCGGCAGCGTTAGCCGCAACGCGCGATCTGCTGATCGCGGTGCCCGATCCGGTTGCGGCGGTCGAGGTGCTCGCCGGCCGCCGGAGCCCGGCGGGGGCGGTACCGGCAATCCACTGACGCCATCGGCTTCGACCGAATTCGGCTGCCTAACAGGACATTTGCGATCCCGCTCGAGATCGGCCCGAATTCACAGCACATTGACAGCCGCGTGGCAGCAGATCTGGAAATAAGTTTAGTTTTACTAACGTAGTAGACGTTGGGCGCAGCGTCGCGCCGTTCAAAATTAGCTGTCTCCAAGAGGACTTTGTGATGTCGACTGATACGCGTGAAGAGCGGCTGGAACGCCGCATTGCAGAATTGACCGCCACCGACCCGCAGTTCGCTGCCGCCATCCCGAGCGAGTCGGTGACTGCCGCAGTCGACGAACCGGGGCTGCGATTGCCACAGATCGTCCGGACCGTCCTGAAGGGGTATTCCGACCGGCCCGCCCTCGGTGAGCGGGCCGTCGAGTTCGTCGTCGACCCGGTCAGCGGGCGAACGACCGCGCGGCTACTCCCCCGGTTCGACACGATCACCTACGGCGAACTGTGGAGCCGGGTCAGCGCGCTTGCCGCGGCGCTGCACGCGTCAGGTGTCACACCCGGGGACCGGGTCGCCATCCTGGGCTTCACCAGCGCCGACTACACCGCGATCGACACCGCGCTCGGACAGGTCGGCGCGGTTTCGGTGCCGCTTCAGACGAGTTCGTCGGCCGCCGCACTGGCGCCCATCGTCGTCGAAACCGAACCGAGCGTGATCGCGGCGAGCGTCGACTATGTGGCCGACGCCGTCGAACTGGCCCTGACCGCCCATGCACCGGCCCAACTCATCGTGTTCGACCATCATCCCGAGGTCGACGACCATCGCGACGTAATCACCGCCGCCAAAGCCCGGCTCGCCGCGGCGGGCAGCCCGGTCGCCATCGACCTCCTGCCCGACCTCGAAAAGCGGGGCCGCGCCCTGCCCGAGGCGCCTGCCCCGCATTCCGACGAGGCCGATCCGCTGGCACTGCTGATCTACACCTCCGGCAGCACCGGCGCGCCCAAGGGGGCGATGTACCTGCAGAGCGCCGTCGCGAAGTTCTGGCGCCGCAACAGCAAGGCCTGGTTCGGCCCCACGACGGCCTCGATCAACCTCAGCTTCATGCCGATGAGCCATGTGATGGGCCGCGGAATCCTCTACGCATCCCTTGCGGCCGGCGGCACCTGCTACTTCGCCGCGCGCAGCGACCTCTCGACGTTCCTCGAAGACCTGGCGTTGGTCCGGCCCACCGAACTGAACTTCGTCCCGCGGGTCTGGGAGATGATCCACGGCGAGTTCCAGAGCCGGGTGGATTCCCGCCTCCATGACGACGGCGACCGTGCCGCGATCGAGACCGAGGTCATGGACGACCTGCGGCGCAATCTGCTCGGTGGCCGATTCATCTCGGCCATGACCGGCTCGGCGCCCATCTCACCCGAACTCAAGGCCTGGCTGGAGACGTTCCTCGACATCCATGTGCTGGAGGGCTACGGCTCCACCGAGGCGGGCATGGTCTTCTTCGACGACCAGGTGCAGCGCCCGCCCGTGATCGACTACAAACTCGTCGATGTGCCGGATCTGGGGTACTTCGGTACCGATCAGCCCTACCCGCGGGGCGAGTTGCTGGTCAAGACCGACAACATGTTCCCCGGCTACTACAAACGCCCGGAGATCACCGCAGGCGTCTTCGACGAGGACGGCTTCTACCGGACGGGCGACATCGTGGCCGAAATCGGGCCCGATCAGCTGAAGTACGTCGACCGGCGGAACAACGTGCTCAAGCTCGCGCAGGGCGAGTTCGTCACACTGGCCAAGCTGGAGGCGGTGTTCGGCAACAGCCCGCTCGTGCGCCAGATCTACATCTACGGCAACAGCGCGCGGCCCTATCTGCTCGCGGTCGTCGTGCCGACCGAAACCGCCGTGAACCGCTACGAGCCGGCAGAGCTCAAGAGCCAGATCGCCGAGTCACTGCAGCAGGTGGCACGTGAAGCGGACCTGCAGTCGTATGAGATCCCGCGCGACTTCATCGTGGAGACAACGCCTTTCACACTCGAGAACGGCCTGCTGACCGGTATCCGCAAACTCGCCTGGCCGAAACTGAAGGCACACTACGCCGATCGGTTGGAGCAGCTCTACGCAGATCTCGCCGATGGCCAGGCCAGTGAACTGCGCGCGTTGCGCGCGAATGGTGCCGACGCCCCGGTGCTGGAAACGGTGAGCCGCGCGGCCGGCGCCCTGCTCGGTGCGGCGGCGAGTGATCTGCAGCCCGATGCGCACTTCACCGATCTGGGCGGTGATTCGCTGTCGGCGTTGACTTTCGGGAATCTGCTGCGGGAGATCTTCGACGTCGACGTGCCGGTGGGCGTGATCGTCAGCCCGGCCAACGACTTGGCCGCCATCGCGACCTTCATCGAGTCGGCGCGTCAAGGCACCAAGCGTCCGAGTTTCGCCTCCGTGCACGGCAGGCATTCGGCCGAGGTGGCTGCGGCCGACCTCACGCTCGACAAGTTCATCGACGACCAGACCCTCGCAGCCGCAACCCATTTGCCGAAGGCGGGCAGCGAGGTGCGTACGGTCCTGCTGACCGGCGCGACCGGATTCCTCGGCCGCTATCTGGCCCTGGAATGGCTGGAGCGCATGGACCTCGTCGACGGCAAGGTGATCTGCCTGGTGCGGGCGAAGTCCGACGCGGACGCGCGAGCGCGCCTGGATGCGACGTTCGATGTCGGCGACGCGAAACTGCTTGCGCACTACCGGGATCTGGCCGCAGACCACCTGGAGGTCATCGCCGGCGACAAGGGCGAGGCAGACCTCGGCCTCGATAAGCAGACGTGGCAGCGGCTGGCCGACACCGTCGATCTGATCGTCGACCCGGCCGCGCTCGTCAACCATGTGCTGCCCTACAGCGAGCTGTTCGGCCCCAACGCCCTGGGCACCGCGGAGCTGATTCGCATCGCGTTGACGACGAAGATCAAGCCATACACCTACGTGTCGACAATCGGCGTGGGCGATCAGATCGAACCGGGCAGGTTCGTCGAAGATGCCGATGTCCGCGTGATGAGCCCGGTTCGCAAGATCGACGACAGCTACGCCAACGGTTACGGCAACAGCAAGTGGGCCGGCGAGGTGCTGCTGCGCGAGGCACACGACCTCTGCGGGCTGCCCGTCTCGGTGTTCCGCTGCGACATGATCCTCGCGGACACAACGTATTCCGGTCAGTTGAACCTGCCCGACATGTTCACCAGGATGATGCTGAGCCTCGTCGCCACCGGCATCGCACCGAAGTCCTTTTACGAACTCGACGGCCCAGGTGGATTGGTTGGCAACCGGCAACGCGCGCACTACGACGGACTGCCCGTCGAGTTCATCGCCGAGGCCATCTCCACGCTCGGTTCCCACGTCACGACGGGATTCGTGACCTACCACGTCATGAACCCCTACGACGACGGCATCGGCCTCGACGAGTTCGTCGACTGGCTGATCGACGCGGGTTACCACATCGAGCGCATCGCGGACTACCACGAGTGGTTGCAGCGTTTAGAAAGCACCCTGCGGGCACTGCCGGACAAGCAGCGCCAGGCCTCGCTGCTCCCGTTGCTGCACAACTACCAAAAGCCGGAGCAACCGGTCCTCGGCGCACTGGCCCCGACCGATCGGTTCCGGGCCGCGGTCCAGGAAGCCAAGATCGGGCCGGACAAAGACATCCCCCACGTCACCGCCCCGGTCATCGTGCAGTACGCCACCAACCTGAAGCAGCTCGGCCTGCTGTGACCACGATCTGCTTCGACTCTGCGGTGAGGGCGCGGTCCCCTCGGATTCTCCCGCCCTCATCGCAGAGTCGAGCAGCCACCGTCGGGCGTGACGCATCTCGCAGCATCGGAACTGGCATCTCGAAATATGTTTAGTTTTACTAACGTAGTAATTCATAGGCGCCGCGAAGCGCCGACACATAGAAGTTGATTTGCTCAGGGGACCAATTATGTCGATCGAAACATGCGAAGAGCGTTATGAACGCCGGCTCGCCGACCTTTACCGCACCGATCAACAGTTCGCCGGGGCCAGGCCCAGCGAGGCTGTGACCGCGGCGGCCGACAATCCGAACCTCCGGCTGCCCGCCGTCGTCAAAGAGATCATGGCCGGCTACGCCGACCGCCCCGCGCTGGGTCAGCGCGCCGTCGAACTCGTCACCGAACCCAACGGCCGCACCCGGGCCGAACTGCTGCCCCGCTTCGAGACCATCACCTACCGCCAGCTCGGTGGGCGGATTCAGGCCGTGACCAACGCGTGGCACAACCATCCGGTCAAGCCCGGCGATCGCGTCGCGATTCTCGGCTTCACCAGCGTGGACTACACCACCATCGACGTCGCGCTCATCGAGCTCGGCGCGGTGTCGGTGCCGCTGCAGACCAGCGCGCCGGTTGCCCAGCTGCGCCCGATCGTCGCCGAAACCGAGCCCAAACTGATGGCGTCGAGTGTCGATTTCCTCGACGACGCAGTCGAACTCATCCAAGCCGGGCCTGCTCCAGCGCGCCTGGTGGTCTTCGATTACCGGCCCGAGGTCGACGACCAGCGGGAGGCATTCGAGGCGGCCAAGGCCAAGCTGGCCGGAACCAACATCGTCGTCGAATCGATGGCCGATGTGCTGGACCGCGGGCGCTCGCTCGCCGATGCTCCGTTGTACGTGTCGGGTCAGGCCGATCCGTTGACCTTGCTGATCTACACGTCGGGCAGCACCGGCACGCCGAAGGGCGCCATGTACCCGGAAAGCAAGGTCGCCAACATGTGGCGGATGGCCTCCAAGGCCAGCTGGGACGAGAAGCAGAGCGTCCTGCCCGCGATCACCCTGAATTTCCTGCCGATGAGCCACGTCATGGGCCGCGGCATCCTGTACGGCACGATCAGCACCGGCGGCACCGCATACTTCGCCGCGCGCAGCGACCTCTCGACCTTCCTCGAAGATCTCGCCCTGGTCCGTCCCACCCAGCTCAGCTTCGTGCCGCGCATCTGGGACATGTTGTTCGGTGAATATCAGAGCCGGGTCGACCAGCGGGGCGCAGGCTCGGAGGCCGAGGTTCTGGCCGAGGTGCGCGATAACCTGCTCGGCGGCCGGTTCGTATCCGCACTCACCGGTTCCGCACCCATCTCCGCCGAGATGAAGACCTGGGTGGAAACCCTGCTCGACATGCATCCGCTGGAGGGCTACGGCTCAACCGAGGCCGGATCGGTGTTCGTCGACGGCCATATCCAACGTCCGCCGGTGATCGACTACAAGCTCGTCGACGTGCCCGATCTGGGTTACTTCCGCACCGACCGGCCGCACCCGCGCGGCGAGTTGCTCGTCAAGTCCGAGCAAATGTTCCCCGGGTACTACAAGCGTCCGGACATCACGGCCGAGATGTTCGATGAGGACGGCTACTACCGCACCGGTGACATCGTTGCCGAGCTCGGCCCGGACCAGGTCGAGTACCTGGACCGGCGCAACAACGTGCTCAAGCTGTCGCAGGGCGAGTTCGTCACGGTCTCCAAGCTAGAGGCGGTGTTCGGCGACAGCCCGCTCGTCCGCCAGATCTACATCTACGGCAACAGTGCACGGCCGTACCTGCTGGCCGTCGTGGTCCCGACCGACCCGGCCACACCGAAGGCCGCGATCAGCGACTCACTGCAGGATGCGGCGCGTGCCGCCGGTCTGCAGTCGTATGAGATCCCGCGTGACTTCATCGTGGAGTCAACGCCTTTCACGCTGGAGAACGGCCTGCTGACCGGCATCCGGAAGCTCGCCCGGCCGAAACTCAAGGCACACTACGGCGATCGGCTCGAACAACTCTACACCGATCTCGCCGAAGGGCAGGCCAACGAACTGCGCGAACTGCGCCGCAACGGCGCCACCGGACCGGTGATCGACACCGTGAGCCGCGCCGCCGGCGCCCTGCTGGGTGCTGCTGCGAACGACCTGCAGCCCGATGCGCACTTTACCGATCTGGGCGGAGATTCGTTGTCGGCGTTGACCTTCTCGAATCTGCTGCACGAGATCTTCGACGTGGACGTGCCGGTCGGCGTGATCGTCAGCCCGGCCACCGATCTGGCCGGGATCGCCGCCTACATCGACGGTGAACGCCACGGCTCGAAGCGTCCGACCTACGCGTCGGTGCACGGCCGCGACGCGACCGAGGTTCACGCCGCCGATCTGACCCTTGACAAGTTCATCGACGCGGCCACGCTGGCCGAGGCCGCCAACCTGCCGAAGGCCGGCACCGAGGTGCGTACGGTCCTGCTGACCGGCGCCACCGGATTCCTCGGCCGTTATCTGGCCCTCGAATGGCTCGAGCGCATGGACCTCGTCGACGGAAAGCTCATCTGCCTGGTCCGCGCCCGCAGCGATGAGGACGCACGCGCCCGCCTCGACGCCACGTTCGACAGCGGCGATCCCAAACTGCTTGCACATTACCGCGAATTGGCCGCCGACCACCTGGAGGTCATCGCAGGCGACAAGGGCGAGGCCAACCTCGGGCTGGACGACGACACGTGGCAGCAGCTGGCCGACACCGTCGACCTGATCGTCGACCCGGCCGCGCTCGTCAACCACGTGCTGCCCTACAGCCAGCTGTTCGGCCCCAACGCCCTCGGCACCGCCGAGCTGATCCGGATCGCGCTCACCACCAAGATCAAGCCGTTCGTCTACGTCTCGACGATCGGTGTGGGCTGGGGTATCAAGCCCGGTGAGTTCGTCGAGGACGCCGACATCCGCGTGATCAGCCCGGCCCGTCAGGTCGACGATTCGTACGCCAACGGTTACGGCAACAGCAAGTGGGCCGGCGAGGTGCTGCTGCGCGAGGCACACGACCTCTGCGGGCTGCCCGTCTCGGTGTTCCGCTGCGACATGATCCTCGCGGACACAACGTATTCCGGTCAGTTGAACCTGCCCGACATGTTCACCAGGATGATGTTGAGCCTCGTCGCCACCGGCATCGCACCCGGCTCGTTCTACGAACTCGACGCCAACGGCAACCGGCAACGCGCGCACTACGACGGACTGCCCGTCGAGTTCATCGCCGAAGCGATCTCGACGCTCGGCGTGCACGTGGTCGACGGATTTGAGACCTACCACGTCATGAACCCCTACGACGACGGCATCGGCCTCGACGAGTTCGTCGACTGGCTGATCGACGCGGGCTACCCGGTGCATCGGATCGACGACTACGCCACGTGGTTGCAGCGTTTCGAGACGGCACTGCGCGCCTTGCCGGACAAGCAACGTCAGGCATCGTTGCTGCCGCTGCTGCACAACTACCAGCAGCCGTCACATCCGATGCTCGGCGCCGGCGCGCCGACCGACGTGTTCCGGGCTGCCGTGCAGGAAGCCAAGATCGGGCCCGACAAGGACATCCCGCACATCTCGGCGCCGATCATCGTGCAGTACATCACCAACCTGCAGCAGCTCGGCCTGCTGTAACAGCCTTCCCCACAAGGGAAGTTCCCCTGAGCGGCCGCGGTCCCACCAGGACCGCGGCCAATCAGTATGTATTCGATGTGGCCACAACAGCTTCGACGCGGAAATTAGGCTGTTCTAGACGGCCAGTCCGACGGCGACGAGGATGACCGCGATCAACGGAAGTGCGCCTTGCGTGATCGCAGCCCGGGTCTTGTCGGGCGAAGTCGTCAATAGCACGAGCGCCGCGGCCGCCATCGAACCGGCGCCGGCGAACACCAGTGCCGCACCAATGGCGCTGTGTCCCAACACGGCTGCGACGATGCCGATAGCCGTCACGATCGCCAGGAAGAGGTTGTAGAAGCCTTGATTGAAGGCGAGCTCCTTGGTGGCCTCGGCCTCTTCCTGGCTTGTGCCGAACGTCGCCCGTGTCCGCGGCGAGGTCCAGGTCAGCGACTCCATCACGAAGATGTAGACATGCAGAAGCGCGGCGAGGGCCGCGAACACCAATCCGGCGATGACCATGCTCGTCATTCAAACAGGCCGGCCTGGCCCAGCCCGGTAACCGGTGGCCGCATGCCCAGGTGCGTCCAGGCCAACGGGGTGGCGACGCGGCCGCGCGGCGTGCGGGCGACCATCCCCGCACGCACCAGGAACGGCTCACACACTTCCTCCACTGTGGTCGCCTCCTCCCCGACCGCAACGGCCAGCGTCGAGACGCCCACCGGCCCGCCACCGAAACTCTTTGTCAGCGCCGACAATACGGCCCGGTCGAGCCGATCGAGGCCGAGCTCGTCGACGTCATAGACCTCCAGCGCGGCCTTGGCGATGTCGCGGGTGATGACACCGTCGGCGCGTACCTCGGCATAGTCGCGGACCCGGCGGAGCAGCCGGTTGGCGATGCGCGGCGTTCCGCGCGAGCGCCGGGCGATCTCCGCGCCGGCCTCGGCCCCGAGCTCGATCCCGAGGATGCCTGCCGACCGGGCCAGCACGCGCTCCAACTCGGCGGGCTCGTAGAAATCCATGTGCGCGGTGAACCCGAAGCGGTCGCGCAACGGGCCGGTCAACGCCCCGGAGCGGGTGGTGGCGCCCACCAATGTGAACGGGGCGACCTCGAGCGGGATCGACGTGGCGCCGGGACCCTTTCCGACGACGACGTCGACGCGGAAATCCTCCATCGCGAGGTACAGCATCTCCTCGGCGGGCCGGGCGATGCGGTGGATCTCGTCGATGAACAGCACGTCGTGCTCGACCAGGTTGGACAGCATCGCGGCCAGGTCGCCCGCCCGTTCCAGCGCGGGCCCGGACGTGACCCGAAGCGACGTGCCCAGTTCGGCCGCGATGATCATGGCCAGCGACGTCTTGCCCAAGCCGGGCGGGCCCGACAGCAGGATGTGATCGGGTGTGCCGCCGCGGTTCTTGGCCCCTTCGAGAACGAGCTGCAGCTGTTCGCGCACGCGCGGCTGGCCGATGAACTCCCCCAGCGACCGCGGCCGCAGGCTCGCGTCGATATCGCCTTCGCCGACGGTCAGCGCCGGGGAGACCTCGCGGTCCTCGGCGGCGGCGTCATCATCCTCGAAGCGACCCATGAGCTATTTCTTACCCAGCATGGACAGCGCGGCGCGCAGCGCAGCAGACGTGGTGGCCTCGGGATCGTTGGCCAGTACCTTGTCGGTGGCCTCCTCGGCCTGCTTGGCCGCAAAGCCAAGCCCCACAAGCGCTTCGATGACCGGGCCGCGGACGGCATGGCCACCGGCCGCGAGACCGGGGCCCGGGGTGACCGGGCCGATCTTGTCCCGCAGTTCGAGCACCATTCGTTCGGCGCCACGCTTGCCGATGCCGGGAACCCGGGTCAGCGCGGTCACGTCGCCGTCGGCCAACGCCTGTCGCAGCGCCTGCGGATCGTGGACGGCCAGCGTCGCGAGCGCGATCTTGGGCCCCACCCCCGAGACCCCCAGCAGCGTGAGGAACAGGTCTCTGGCGTCGCCGTCGGCGAAGCCGTAGAGCGTCATCGAATCCTCACGCACGATCATCGCGGTGATCAGCCGGGATTCGGTGCCCCGCCGCAGCGTCGCCAAGGTCGACGGGGTGGCCATCACCTTGTAGCCCACGCCCGCGGCTTCGATCACGGCATGGTCGAGTGCGATGTCGATGACTTCGCCGCGCACCGAGGCAATCATCGGGCCGCCTTCAGTTTGGCCTGGTACTTGCGCCGTTGTTCGGCGGCCATGGCCTCGGCGGCGGCCATCCGGGCGATCATGGGCGCCCGCCAGCAATGGCAGATCGCAAGAGCGAGGGCGTCGGCGGCGTCGGCAGGGGTCGGTTTCTGCTGCAGCTCAAGGATTTTCGTGACCATTGTGGTCACCTGAGCTTTGTCGGCTCGCCCGTTGCCGGTCACGGCGGCCTTGACCTCGGACGGCGTGTGGAAGTGCACGTCGATGTCGCGTTTTGCGGCGGCGAGCGCGATGACCCCGCCGGCCTGCCCGGTACCCATCGCCGTGTTGGCGTTCTGGTTCGAGAACACTCGCTCGATGGCAATCACGTCGGGGCGGTGGGTGTCCATCCAATATTCGGCGGCGTCACTGATCGCCAGCAGGCGTTTCTGCAGCGGCTCGTCCGCAGGGGTGCGCACCACGTCCACGTCGAGCGCGATGACGTGCCTGCCCTTGCCGCTCTCGATCACCGAGAGACCACAGCGCGTCAACCCGGGATCGACACCCATCACCCGCACGCGTACCCCTTCGTCAGAACATCTGTTCGAGAGCCTAGCGTGGCCCCGCTACGCCCGACGGCAGGGACACGCTCAGATCGCGTAGTTGCCGGACCGCCAGCCCTGGGCGAGCTGGCCAGATAGCTCGGCGATGCGCGCGTCCGACCGCGCCCAACCGCGTACGAGCTCAGTATCGACCCGGCTTCCGTTGCGTTCGACCTCGATCGTCCAGCGCGCGCCGAGGAACTTCGTCGCCAACCAGATCGGCCACAACAGCAGGAACGGCAACGCGAAGAGCAGTCCGATCCAGCCGAAGAAAGCCACATCGACGAGATCGAACACATCGGGGAACGGCCACCAGCGCCGATGCACCGACCACTCCGTACCGTTCGGATCCGTCACCACTGCCACGCAGACATCTTGCTGGTTCGTCACGTTCCAGTCTCGGGTATAGGTGGTCAGCCATGACCGGTCGGTAAGTTCGAGTGAGAAACGTGTTCGGCGAACCCCATTGGAGGTAACTGACATTGCGCGTCGTAATTGCTGGTGGACACGGAAAGATCGCCATGATCCTCGAGCGGCTGCTGGCCGAGCGGGGTGATTCGGTGACCGGGCTCATCCGTAACCCGGCCCAGGTCGCCGACCTGGAAGCAGCGGGCGCGCAGGCCGTCGTGCTGGACTTGGAGCAGGCCTCGGTCGACGAGGTGGCCGAGGCGGTGGGCGGCGCCGATGCCGTGGTGTTCGCGGCGGGCGCCGGGCCGGGCAGCGGGGCGGCCCGCAAGGAGACCGTCGACCGGGACGCCGCGATCCTGCTGGCCGATGCCGCCGAGGCCGCCGGGGTGCAGCGGTATGTGATGGTTTCGGCGATCTCGGCCGACGACCGATCGCTCGACGACAGTTACGACGAGGTGTTCCGGGCGTACATGCGGGCGAAGTCGGATGCCGACGCAAATGTCCGCGCGCGCAGCGGTTTACGCACCACGATCGTGCGTCCGGGTTCGCTCACCGATGAGCCCGGCACCGGGAACGTGACGATCGCGGAGTCGACAGGACGCGGCAGCATCGCCCGCGAAGACGTCGCGCGGGTGTTGCTCGCGGTCCTCGACGCGCCGGACACCGCCGGACGGACATTCGAGCTCATCGCCGGGACGACGCCGATCGCCGAGGCCATCGGCTGAGCGGTTACTCCTCGTCGAGCTGGGCCGCGACGTCGTCCGGGATGTCGATGTTGGTGTACACGTCCTGCACGTCGTCGCTGTCCTCCAGCGCATCGACGAGCTTGAGCACCTTGCGTGCGCCCTCAAGGTCGACGGGGACGGTGACCGACGGCTGGAAGCTCGCCTCCGCCGACTCATAGTCGATGCCCGCGTCCTGCAGAGCCGTTCGCACGGCCACCAGGTCGGTGGGTTCGGAGATGATCTCGAACGAGTCGCCGAGGTCGTTGACCTCCTCGGCACCGGCCTCCAGCACCGCCATCAGGACGTCGTCCTCGGTGAGACCGTTCTTCTCCAGCGTCACGACACCCTTGCGGGAGAACAGGTAGGCCACCGAACCGGGATCGGCCATGTTGCCGCCGTTGCGGGTCATCGCGACGCGCACCTCGCCGGCCGCGCGGTTGCGGTTGTCGGTCAGGCACTCGATGAGCACCGCGACGCCGTTGGGGCCGTAGCCCTCGTAGGTGATGTTCTGCCAGTCGGCGCCGCCGGCCTCTTCACCACCGCCGCGCTTGCGGGCGCGCTCGATGTTGTCGTTGGGCACCGAAGACTTCTTGGCCTTCTGGATGGCGTCGTACAGCGTGGGGTTGCCGGCCGGGTCGCTGCCACCGACGCGGGCCGCGACCTCGATGTTCTTGATCAGCTTGGCGAACATCTTGCCGCGCTTGGCATCGATGACGGCCTTCTTGTGCTTGGTGGTGGCCCACTTGGAATGGCCGCTCATGCAGGTAGTGCTCCTCTTTCTGCTGAAACTCCGGTTGACCAGTCTACGTGGCTGGTCACGCGGCGCCCGGCCCTGACTCGTCGAAACCGACACAAGGGTCGGCTCACGAGCCGCGGATCGACCACTGCGTCGGCCTCGGCGCTATCGGCCGACCCAGAGCGGGATGGGGTCATCGGGGTGATCGACCACGAGGAACTCCTGCGCAGGTGCGATCGCAACCGTCCGCGGAAGAAGCGTGACCGCGTCCCGCCGGTCGCCATCGATCTCGATCCCCACCGTGACGACGGCGGCGTCCGCGATCACCTGTGCCGTGGGCGACGAGCTTGCATCCACGGCGATCCCGGAGTCGTGAACGGCGACCACAGTGGCGGTACGGGTCCGACTGCCCGCGCGGCTCAGGGCATGTGCCTGCTCGTGGCGGCGCACTGCCGTCATCGCGAGCCGCTCTCTGGCAACGCGCTCGGCAAAAGCATCCGCGCGGAGGAGCGTTCTCATGAACCACCGGCTCATCCGCTCCGTGGTGGTCAGAACGGACACCGAATCGAACTCGTCTGGCGTGTAGGCCCACTCTCTGGGGAGCCAGGCGCCCTCCCCCGGCGTCTTCCAGTAATACCTGCCGCTGCTGGCGTAGCGCCTCATGGTCACTCCTCGGTCCGCCCTGGCCGGGAAACTCAGAGCGAGTCGACGAACAACTTGTGAATCCGGCGGTCGCCGGTCATCTCCGGGTGGAATGCCGTGGCCAGCATCGAGCCGTGACGCACCGCGACGATGTGGTCGGCCGCGCGCGCGAGAACCTGCACGTCGGGCCCGACGCGCTCGACCCACGGCGCCCGGATGAACACCGCGTGCACCGGGGTATCGAGCCCGATGAAGTCGATGTCACCTTCGAACGAGTCGACCTGCCGGCCAAAAGCGTTGCGGCGCACGGTCATGTCGATGCCCTTGAGCGGCAGTGCGGCCCGGCCCTCGACGCCGGCATCGGCGATCTCGGTCGCCAGCAGGATCATCCCGGCGCACGACCCGTAGCACGGCAGGCCCTCGGCGATGCGGGCCCGAAGCGGTTCGAGCAGGTCGAACTCCCGCAGCAGGTGACTCATGGCGGTGGACTCCCCGCCAGGGATCACCAGCGCGTCGATGGCCTCGAGCTCGGAGAGCCGACGCACGGTCGACGCTTCCGCGCCGGCCTCGCGCAGCGCTGCCAGATGTTCGCGGGTGTCGCCCTGCAGCGCGAGCACCCCCACGTGGGCGGTCATTTGGCCTCGGGCGTGAAGTCGCGTTTGAAGCGGGTCAGCCCCTCCTGCATGACCGCCGCAACCATCTCGCCGTACTGGTTGAAAATCTTGCCCTGCGTCAGTGAACGGCCTCCGCAGGCCGACGGCGACGACTGGTCGTAGAGCAACCACTCGTCGGCGCGGAACGGCCTCATGAACCACATGGCGTGGTCGAGCGAGGCGACCATCAGGTGCTTGCGCACGTCGAGATGGTTCACCTGCGCCGAGCCGAGCAGCGTGAGGTCGCTCATGTAGGCCAAGGCGCAGATGTGCAGGACATGATCGTCGGGCAGCGGGTCGCGGTGCCGGAACCACACCTGCTGTTGCGACGCCTTGCCCGGCAGCCGCTGCACGCGGTCGCGCGGCACGATCCGGACGTCCCATTCGGCGAACTGCGCGAACCCGGCGTCGTCGAACGCTCCCCCGGACCGGAAGCCCGGGAGATCATCGGGTGCCGGAGCCTCGGGCATGGCGTCCTGGTGTTCGATCCCGGTCTGGTCGGTCTGGAACGACGCCGACATCGTGAAGATCGTCTCGCCGTGCTGGATCGCGCTCACCCGGCGGGTGCAGAAGGAGCCGCCATCGCGGATGCGTTCGACGGTGTACACCGACGGCGCCCTGGCATCCCCTGGCCGCAGAAAATAGCCGTGCAGGGAATGCACCTGGAACGTCGGGTCGACCGTCCGCACGGCCGACACCAGCGACTGTCCGGCGACATGGCCGCCGAACGTCCGCTGCAGAAAGCCGGATTCCGGGCTGAACACTCCACCGCGATAGATGTTGACCTCGAGCTGTTCCAGGTCGAGGATCTCTTCGATCGCCACGTGAGTTGTTTACCAGCCGCGTTCGGCGAGGCGGTGAGGCTGGGCGATGTCTTCGACGTTGATGCCGACCATGGCCTCGCCCAGACCGCGTGACACCTTGGCCAACACATCGGGATCGTCGTAGAACGTGGTGGCCTTGACGATCGCGGCGGCCCGCTGCGCGGGGTTGCCGGATTTGAAGATGCCCGACCCGACGAACACCCCCTCGGCGCCGAGCTGCATCATCATCGCCGCATCGGCCGGGGTCGCGATGCCACCGGCGGTGAACAACGTGACCGGCAGCTTGCCGGCCCGCGCCACCTCGACCACGAGGTCATAGGGGGCCTGCAGTTCCTTGGCCGCCACATACAACTCGTCCTCGCTCATCGAGGTCAGCCGGCGGATCTCGCCGCCGATCTTGCGCATGTGCGTCGTCGCGTTGGAGACATCGCCGGTGCCGGCCTCACCCTTGGAGCGGATCATCGCCGCGCCCTCGGTGATCCGGCGCAACGCCTCACCCAGATTGGTCGCCCCACACACGAACGGCACGGTGAAGCGCCACTTGTCGATGTGGTTGGTGTAGTCGGCCGGGGTCAACACCTCCGACTCGTCGACATAGTCCACACCCAAGCTCTGCAGAATCTGGGCCTCCACGAAATGGCCGATGCGGGCCTTGGCCATCACCGGGATGGTGACCGCATCGATGATGCCCTCGATCATGTCGGGATCGCTCATCCGCGACACCCCGCCCTGGGCGCGGATGTCGGCAGGCACCCGCTCCAACGCCATCACCGCCACCGCACCCGCACCCTCAGCAATGCGAGCCTGCTCGGGCGTGACCACGTCCATGATCACGCCACCCTTGAGCATCTCAGCCATACCACGCTTCACACGCGCGGTTCCGGTCTGGTTGTTTGAACCGTTCTGCGCCGCGGTTTCCACTGCTATCTCCTCCAGATTTCTACTGATTCAGTGTAGTGGAGCCGCCAAATCCATTAAATCCGCAATCACCGGATGGCTTGCAGCGCGGATCCACGCGCGTTCACCAGCGACTGCTCGGCCAGTTCATTGGCCGAAGCCAGCAGCTCACCCAGTTGAAGCGGATACACGGTCTCCCCGCCGGCAACCAACTCGGCGATCATTGTCGCATCGCACCAGCGGTGACCGTGAATGTAGTGCCGCTCGAGCGCGGTGCGGCCCGACGCGGACGGCTCGAACCGGTGCGTGCGGTAGATGAAGAACAGCTCTTCGCTGCGGATCACCGATGCGTTGAAGTCGATGACCGCGTCGCGCCGCCACACCGGCCCGATCAGGTCAGCCGGTTGCACCTTGAGCCCGGTTTCCTCGAACAGTTCGCGGGCCGCTGCGGCCGGCAGGTCCTCGCCCTGTTGCACGGCGCCACCCACGGTGAACCACCACCGCGGCGCCGGGTTGTGCGGATCGTTGTGGGCCGGGTCGCTGCCGCGTAGCAGGAGCACTGCGCCGGTTTCGTCGAGCAGCACCACGCGCGCGGATGTGCGGCGGCTGACCGGGTTCGGGCCCGCCTGCGCCTCTGGACGCTCGGCGATCTCGAAATAGGTTGGTAGCGCTGCCCTTCCGCCGAGGCGCAGCATGCGTACCGCGGTGCGCTCCCGTAGTGCCAGGGTGTCGCGCACGGCGTCGTTGTGGAAGCGACGCGCGAGCAGTACCCGCGCCTCGGCGTCAGCCAATTCGGCGACGAGCGCCACCGGCAACGCCGCGAGATCGACTCCGGCCAGCGCCGCGGACAGTTCGTTCTCGGCGGCCTCGCGCGCCGGCCGGGGCGCACGTTCGGCGGCATCGGCCAGTGCGGCCAGCCGCTTGCCTTCCGGACCTCCGGCATAGGCATCGGTGGCGACGGCCCGTGCCACGACCGCGCGGCGGGCGAGGGCGCCGTCGAGTGCCTGCCAGGACAGGTCGTAGCGGACGTGCAAGCGATCCAGGCGGTTGGCGGTTTGGTAGGCCCAGCCGGCGATCAGCAGGAGCACGATCAGCAGCACCACCAGGACGGTGATCACGATCCACGCCGACATCTAGTCGCTCACCTGCACCTTGACTCCGGAGCCGGCCACGGTCTCGTAGACCCGCATGATCTGCCCGGCCACCACCGACCAGTCGTAGCGGTGCACGCAATCGGCCGCCCGTGCGATGTAGCGCTCGCGCACCGCGTCGTCGTCGAGGATCTCGATCAGCGCGCCTGCCAGGCTGTCGGCATCGTCGATCGGCACGAGCCTGCCGGCCTCACCGTCGTCGAGAACCCGCCGGAACGCATCCAATTCGCTTGCCACGACGGCAGTTCTCGCCGCCATCGCCTCGACGAGCACGATGCCGAAGCTTTCCCCGCCGAGGTTGGGCGCGCAGTAGACGTCGGCGCTGCGCATGGCTGCGGCCTTGGTGGCATCGTCGACCTGGCCGAGGAACCGCAGATGCCCGGCGAGCTCACCGGCCTGCTCGCGCAGTTCGTCCTCGTCGCCGCGGCCCACGATCAAGATCTCGACGTCGCTGAACCGTTCGACCAGTTTCGGGAGCGCCCCCAGCAGCACCGCCATCCCCTTGCGGGGTTCGTCGAACCGGCCCAGGAACAGCACGGTGCGACCGGGCCGGGGATAACCGTCGAGCAGCGGGGCTTCCGCGAAGAATCGGACGTCGACACCGTTGGGGATTTCCACCGCGTCGGACCCGAGCGCCTCCATCTGCCACCTGCGGGCAAGGTCGGACACCGCGATGCGGCCGACGATCTTCTCGTGGTACGGGCGCAGGATCCCCTGAAATACGCTGAGCGTCAACGATTTTGTGGTCGAGGTGTGAAAGGTCGCGACGATCGGGCCCTCCGCGGCCTGCAGCGCGAGCATCGACAGGCTCGGGGCATTGGGCTCATGCAGGTGCAGCACATCGAACGCACCATCGGCAATCCACTTCTTGACCTTGCGATGCGTGGCCGGGCCGAACCGCAGCCGCGCCACCGAGCCGTTGTACGGAATGGGGACGGCCTTGCCGCCGGACACGACGTAGTCGGGCAGTTTGACGTGGGGCGATGAGGGCGCGAGCACGCTTACGTAGTGCCCGCCCTCGCGCATGACCTCGGCCAGCTGCAAGACGTGGGACTGCACGCCGCCTGGGACGTCGAACGAATATGGGCAGACCATCCCGATACGCATCGCTCAGGTGCCTAACCGGGCGCGTCGTTCATCGGACAGATCGGCCAGCCACTGCGGCTGCATCATGTGCCAGTCGGCCGGATAGGCGGCGATGTTGTCGGCGAAGCGGTCCGCCAGCGCCTGCGTCACCACCATGACGTCCCCCGACGACGTATCGAGTTCTGGATAGACGCGCATCCCCCACCCGTCGCCCTCGTACCAGCAGTGCACCGGCAGCAGCGCGGCACCGGTTTCGATGGCCAGTTTGGCCGGGCCGGCGGGCATGCGGGTGGCTTCGCCGAAGAAATCGACCGGCACGCCGTTGCGGGTCAGGTCGCGTTCAGCCATCAGGCAGATCACGCGGTTGTCGGTCAGCCGCTCGGCGAGCACCTCGAACGGCGGCCGCGCGCCACCGGTCAGGGGCAGCACCTCGAATCCGAGGCTTTCCCGATAAGCGACGAACCGGTGGTACAGGGATTCGGGTTTGAGTCGTTCGGCGACGGTCGTGAAGGTGCCGTAGTTCTGCACGAGCCACACGCCGGCCATGTCCCAGTTGCCGCTGTGCGGCAGGGCAAGCACTGCACCGCGGCCGGCTTCGATCGCCGCCCACACCAGCTCGATGTCGAGCACATCGAGTTGCTTGCCCAGAACTTGGTGATCCATGGTCGGCAGCCGGAACGCCTCCCGCCAGTAGCGGGCGTAGGAGGCCAACGAAGCCCGCATCAGCGCGTCGGGCACCTCGGCAGGCGAAACACCGGTCACCCGCGCGAGGTTCTTCCGGAGCTGTGCCGGTCCGCCGTTGCGTGCGGCGTACCGGGCGCCCGCCCCGAACATGTTGCGCGCCATGCGCTCCGGGAGCGCCCGCACCAGCCGCCAACCAGCCGCGTAGCCCAAGTCCGTCACGTGCTCGCCGAGCGGCATGCGGCCGGGGGTGTTCACGGCTCGCTCGTCTCCGGCTTCTCGCCGTTGTTGGGTGACGCCGGTTGCAGCGGATCCATCGCGCCCGGTGAGATCCGCACGGTGTGCAGCCGCTGCAGCAGGGTGACGACGCTGGCCACGGCGAGCAGCCACATCGCCACGTGCAGAAGCCATGGCACGTGTAGGAACGGAACCCCGGAGAGCCCGGCGCCTACGAGGACGATGACCAACCGCTCCGGGCGTTCGATGAGGCCGCCGTCGCCGCGCAGTCCGCTGGCCTCGGCGCGTGCCTTGATGTAGGAGATCACCTGTGACGTGATGAGGCAGATCAGCGTCGCCACCACGAGCGTCGCACTGTCGAGCCCGAACGCGGCCCACCACAGCAACCCGGCGAACACCGCACCGTCGGCGATGCGGTCACACGTCGCGTCGAGCACCGCCCCGAAGCGGGTGCCGCCGCCGCGTTCGCGGGCCATCGCACCGTCGAGCATGTCGGCGAGCACGAAGATCCAGACCGCGAACGCGCCCCACCACAACTGCCCGATCGGGAACAGGGTGAGCGCCGAGATCACCGTCCCCGCGGTGCCCGCCAACGTCACGATGTCGGGCGTCAACCCGGCACGCAGCGCGGCCTTGGCCACCGGCCGGGACAGTTTGACGTAGGCCGCGCGGGTCATGAGGTAGAAATTGCTCACGGCTGACGAGCCCACTCCGTCGCGAGCAGCTCACGGGTCTCGCGCAGCAGCTGCGGGATCACCTTGGAGCCGCCGATGATGGTGATGAAGTTGGCGTCACCACCCCATCGCGGCACCACGTGCATGTGCAGATGCTCGGCCAATGACCCGCCCGCCGACGTCCCCAGGTTCAGGCCCACGTTGAAACCGTGCGGGCGCGACACCGCCTTGATCACGCGAATCGCCTTCTGCGTGAACGCCATCAGCTCGGCGCTCTCGGCGTCCGTCAGATCCTCCAGCTCCGACACCCGCCGATACGGCACGACCATCAGATGGCCCGGGTTGTACGGATACAGGTTGAGCACGGCATACACCTGCCCACCGCGCGCCACCATGAGGCCGTCCTCGTCGGACATCTCGGGGATGTCGGTGAACGGCTGAGACGAACTGGCCGAACCACCGCCCTCGCCGCGCTTTTTCATCGGGGCCTCGGCGATGTAGCTCATGCGGTGCGGGGTCCACAGGCGCTGCAAGTGGTCGGGGTCGCCGACGCCGCGGTCGACGATCGTGCGCTCGTCCTCGGTCACTCGGGAGCGCCTACCTTCACCAGGTCGGCGGTGGGCGTCGCGTTCTCCCGGCCGGCGATCCAGTTCACGATGGCCTCGACGGCCTCGTCGCGCGGCACGCCGTTGATCTGGGTGCGGTCACCGAACCGGAAGCTCACCGCGCCGGCCTCGACGTCTTTGTCGCCGGCGAGCAACATGAACGGGATCTTCTGGTTGGTGTGGTTGACGATCTTCTTCGCCATCCGGTCGTCGCTGGAGTCGACCTCGACCCGGACGCCACGCGACTTCAACTGCGCCGCAACCTCTTCCAGGTAGGGCACGTGCGCGTCGGCGACCGGGATCCCGACGACCTGGACCGGTGCCAGCCACGCCGGGAACGCGCCCGCGTAGTGCTCGGTGAGCACGCCGAAGAACCGTTCGATCGACCCGAACAGTGCGCGGTGGATCAGCACCGGGCGCTGCCGGCTGCCATCGGCGGCGGTGTACTCCAGCTCGAACCGGTCGGGCATGTTGAAGTCGAGCTGGATGGTCGACATCTGCCAACTGCGCCCGAGCGCATCCTTGACCTGCACCGAGATCTTCGGTCCGTAGAACGCCGCGCCACCCGGGTCCGGCACCAGATCGAGGCCGGAGGCTTCGGCGACCTCACGCAGCGTCTCGGTGGCCTCCTCCCAGATCTGGTCGGAGCCGACGTACTTCTCCGGGTCCTTGGTCGACAGCTCCAGGTAGTAGTCGTCGAGGCCGTAATCGCTCAGCAGGTCCAGCACGAAGCGCAGCAGCGAGCTCAGCTCGTCGCGCATCTGCTCGCGCGTGGTGTAGATGTGCGCGTCGTCCTGCGTCATGCCCCGCACGCGGGTCAGGCCGTGGATCACGCCCGACTTCTCGTAGCGGTACACCGAACCGAACTCGAAGAGCCGCAACGGCAGTTCGCGGTACGACCGCCCCCGCGAGCGGAAGATCAGGTGATGCATCGGGCAGTTCATCGGCTTGAGGTAGTAATCCTGGCCCGGCTTGCGCACCTCGCCGTTCGCGTCGTACTCGGCGTCGATGTGCATGGGCGGGAACATGCCATCGGCGTACCACTCCAGATGGCCCGACGTGATGTACAGGTTCTCCTTGGTGATGTGCGGGGTGTTGACGAACTCGTAGCCCGCCTCAAGGTGTTTGCGCCGCGAGTAGTCCTCGAGCTCGCGGCGCACCACGCCACCTTTGGGATGGAAAACCGGTAGGCCCGAACCCAATTCGTCGGGAAAGCTGAACAGGTCGAGTTCGACGCCGAGCTTGCGGTGATCGCGACGCTGCGCCTCCTCGATGAGCTCGAGATGGCGGTCGAGGGCCTCCTGCGACTCCCATGCGGTGCCGTAGATGCGTTGCAGGCTCGCGTTGTTCTGGTTGCCGCGCCAGTACGCCGCCGAACTGCGGGTCAGCTTGAACGCCGGGATGTACTTGGTGGTCGGAATGTGCGGCCCACGGCACAGATCTCCCCAGACCCGTTCCTTGGTGCGGGCGTTGAGGTTGTCGTAGGCGGTCAGCTCGTCACCGCCGACCTCCATGACGTCGGGGTCGCCGGATTTGTCGTCGACGAGTTCGAGCTTGTACGGCTCGTTGGCAAGCTCTTCGCGCGCTTGGTCTTTGGACTCGTAGACGCGCCGCGAGAACAGCTGACCGTCCTTGACGATCTGGCGCATGCGCTTCTCGAGCTTGTCGAGGTCCTCGGGCGTGAACGGCTCGGCGACGTCGAAGTCGTAATAGAAGCCGTCGGTGATGGGCGGGCCGATGCCGAGTTTGGCCTGCGGGAACAGTTCCTGCACGGCCTGCGCCAGCACGTGGGCCGCGGAGTGCCGGATGACGCTGCGGCCGTCCTCGGTGTCGGCGGCCACCGGCGTCACCTCGACGTCGCTGTCAGGCGCCCACGATAGGTCGCGCAACCGTCCCTCGGCGTCGCGGACGACCACGATGGCGTCGGCGGCGCCACGGCCGGGCAGCCCGGCTTCGCGAACCGCCGCGCCCGCGGTCGTCCCGGCAGGCACCCGGATAGGGGCTGCTGGGGCGGAACTGGCGACGGCGGTCATCGGAACTCTCCTGTACGGTGCGCGGACTTCGAAAGATCGGGTGATCGCGACTAATGCTATCGGGGGTTATCGACGTACTTCTGCCAGGTACTACCGCTACGACCCGATGCCCAGCGGGCTCTTGAGCCACGGCGGTTCGAACCCGACGAGGTCGCCCATGAAATAGAGGGCGCCCAATCCCCACAAACTGACGACCACGACCAGTGCGGTGAAAGCCGCGCTCAGCGCCTTGACAGCGATGTGCTGCCGGCCGAACCACTCCATCACCGCGTCGTAGCGGAGCCGGACGTGATGCAGCGCGACTTGGGCGAAGCGGAACTCGGTGGCCAGAATCGCAAGCCCGAGGAACACGATGGCCCAGCCCGGCCCCGGGTACGGAATGGCGATGATGCCGGCACACAGCACGACCGTGCCCACCACGCCGACGACGATGCGATAGGCGAAGTTCACCATCCGCCGCTCACGAAGCCGGTCACGCCAGCTCGCCCACGCGCGCTTGGCCTCCGAGATGTTCATGCGACTGCCTCGCAGGCTCGCCAGCCGCATGCTCTCCTGATGATTCGCTCGCAAGCGTCGCTCATGGCTGCCCCGGCTTGAGCCGCACGAACAGGGCCTCGGCCTCGGTGAGCACGTCAGCGCCGTCGCACAACCGGCCCGTCACGAAGATCTTGCGACCCTCGATCCGGTCGATACCAGCCTCCACCTGCAGTTCCTTCTCGATCGGCGCGATCTTGCGGTAGTTGACGTGCAGATAACCCGTGCGTTGATACGGGCTGCGAGTCAGTTTGGCAGCGGTGTAACCCAGCAGCGAGTCGAACAGCAGGGCCAGCCAGCCGCCGTGTACCGCACCGTTGCGGCCGAGGTGGAACCGCCGGAACAACGCGGTTGCGGTGACTTGGTTGTCGGCCGTCACGTCCAGGTGCACCGGCACGGAGCTGACGTTGCCGCGGTTGGGCAGGTCCATGCGTCGGCCCGACGGCGAGTTCCACTCGTCGGCATCGTACGGGGCCAGAAACGCCGAGACCTTCTCGATCAGGTTGGCGGCCTCGGTGATCACATCGTCGGGCGCATCGGCTGCCCTGGCATGGTCTTGCAGGGTCCGCACGGCCTCCACGAACCGGCCGTAATCGGGTCCGCCACGATCGGTCGGCTCGGGCGGGTTGAAGCCGCCGCCAGGATGGTTGCCGGCGAGGTCGGAGTCGGAGGCCACACCGCCACCGTATTGCCTGTCGCCGACCACGCGCGAAGTGCCATGGTGGTGGGTGTGAAACTGAGCGACCTCGCCGGGCTGGCGTTGACCTATCCCGAAGTGGGGGCCACCGCCGGTGTGATGCCCGACGGTTACCACCACGCTCGTGCCTCGGCGGTGATCGGATCCGGCCGGGAGCGGTTCGAGCGCGCCGGCGACTCGGTGCTGCGCTGGGGTATGCAGCGCGGAGCCGGACTCGGCGTGCAGACCACCAGCGACGTGGCGGAGGTGGGCACCGAACTGCTGGTGCGGCTCGGGCCGATCCCGGCGCCGTGCCGGGTGGTCTACGTACTCTCCGAATCAGGTCCTGAGCCCGACCGCCGCGGCTTCGCGTACGGCACGTTGCCAGGCCATCCGGAATCCGGTGAAGAACTGTTCTCGGTGCGTTACGACCCCGCGACCGACACGGTTTATGCCGAGATCGCGGCGTTCTCACGGCCTGCGACGTGGTGGAGCAAGCTTGGTGGGCCGGTCACCCGGCTCGCGCAACGCGTCGTCACCGGCAGATATCTGACGGCGGTCTAACGGCGTTCACCTGTCTGACGCCCATCTCCCGCCTGGCGTGCACTCGGCACTGCCAAGCTGCGCGTCATGACCGATGTCGTTCCTTCCGCACCCGTTCACGAACACAGCCGCACCGGCCTGTCGGCTGACGCGTTACGCCGCGGCATCGTCGACCATCTGCGCTACTCGATCGGCCGCCCGGCCGCCGCGTTGCGGCCCGAGCACTACTACCGGGCACTCGCGCTCGCCGTACGCGACCGCATGCAGGACAACCGCGTCGTATCCACCCAGACGTCACTCGATCTCGGCCGCAAGGTGACCTGCTACCTGTCCGCCGAGTTCCTGATGGGTCCGCAGCTCGGCGCCAACCTGCTCAACCTGCAGATCGAATCGGCCGCGCGCGCCGCCCTGGCCGAACTCGGCCAGGACCTCGACGAGGTGCTCGCGTGCGAAGAGGAACCGGGACTGGGCAACGGCGGTCTGGGGCGACTGGCCGCCTGCTACCTCGATTCCCTTGCCACGCTTGAGCGCCCGGCGATCGGCTACGGCATCCGCTACGAGTTCGGCATCTTCGACCAGGAGATCCACGACGGCTGGCAGGTCGAGAAGACCGACAACTGGCTCGACGCCGGAAACCCTTGGGAGATCGCCAAACCCGACGTCAGCTACCTCGTCTACTGGGGCGGCTACGCCGAGCATTACGTCGACGACGCCGGTCACGACCGCGTCCGGTGGGTGCCGGGACGGGTGCTCAAAGGCGTCGCCTACGACACCCCGATCCAGGGCTACGGCGTCAAGACGTGCAACGTGCTGACGCTGTGGAGCGCTCGGGCCGTCAAGTCGTTCGCCCTCGACGCCTTCAACACCGGCGATTACTACCGGGCCGTCGAAGACGAGGTCAACTCCGAGACCGTCACCAAGGTGCTCTACCCCAACGACGAGCCCGAGGCAGGCAAGCGGCTGCGTCTCCTCCAGCAGTACTTCTTCGTGTCCTGCTCGCTGCAACATGTCCTGCACATCCTCGATGATTTGGCCGACGTCTCCGTGCACGAGCTGCCCGATCGGTTCGCCTTGCAGCTCAACGACACTCATCCGTCGATCGGCGTGGCCGAGCTGATGCGGCTGCTCGTCGACGAGCGCGGCCTCGGCTGGGACGAGGCGTGGGCCATCACCGTCGCATCCTTCGGCTACACCAACCACACGCTGCTACCGGAAGCCCTGGAAACCTGGCCGCTGGCGATGTTCGGCGAGTCCCTGCCCCGCCACCTCGAGATCATCTACGAGATCAACCGGCGCTTCCTCGACGAGGTGCGGGCCGCGTTCCCCGGCGACGAGGACCGAGTGCGACGCATGTCGCTGATCGGTGAGGACAACGGCAAGAGCGTGCGGATGGCCCACCTCGCCACCGTCGGCAGCCACGCCATCAACGGCGTCGCGGCACTGCACTCCGAATTGTTGAAAGCCAGTGTGCTGAAAGACTTCTACGAGCTGTGGCCGGAGCGGTTCTCGAACAAGACCAACGGCGTGACACCGCGCCGGTTCCTGGCGCTGTCCAATCCGGGGCTGCGCGACCTGCTCGACGAGACCGTGGGCCAGGGTTGGCTGACCGATCTGACCAAGCTGCGGGGACTGGAGGCGTACGCCGACGACGCGACGTTCCGGGCGCGCTGGCGTGCGGTGAAGCGCGCCAACAAGGCTCGGCTGGCCGACTACGTGCACGCCACCACCGGCGTGGAACTGAACCCCGACTGGCTGTTCGACATTCAGGTCAAGCGCATCCACGAATACAAGCGCCAACACCTCAACGTCCTGCACATCATCACGCTGTATCACCGGCTCAAGCAGAACCCCGGCCTGGCCATCAGCCCGCGCGCCTTCATCTTCGGCGGCAAGGCGGCCCCCGGCTACTTCCTGGCCAAACGAATCATCAAGCTGATCAACGCCGTTGCCGACACGGTCAACACCGACCCGGCCGTCAACCAGTTCATCAAGGTCGCGTTCGTGCCCAATTTCAACGTGCAGAACGCCCAGCTGATCTACCCCGCCGCCGATCTGTCCGAGCAGATCTCGACCGCGGGCAAGGAGGCGTCGGGCACCGGGAACATGAAGTTCATGCTCAACGGCGCGTTGACGATCGGCACGCTTGACGGCGCCAACGTCGAGATGCGCGACGAGGTCGGTGCCGAGAACTTCTTCCTGTTCGGCCTGACCGAAGCCGACGTCACACGAGTCAAGGCACAGGGCTACCGTCCCGCCGACTACATCACCACCAACGACGAGTTGGCGGCCGTCCTGGGGCTCATCGAACTCGGCCAGTTCTCCGGCGGGGACACCGAGGTGTTGCGCCCGATCGTGGACTCACTGCGCAACTCCGACCCGTTCCTCGTGTTGGCCGACTACGCCGAGTACGTCGCCTGCCAGGACCGGGTTTCGGCGGTGTGGCGCGATACCGACGCCTGGACGCGAATGTCGATCCTGAACTCGGCGCGCAGCGGCAAATTCTCGTCGGACCGGGCCATCACCGAGTACTGCGACGACATCTGGGGAGTCGGCCGGGTCAGCGTGCGCGACTGAGTGGGCTGTGGCTTCCGCGTGCCCCAATGATTGTCACGCCAGAGTGATTGCCGAAGCCGGGCGTCACTCTAGCGTGACAATGGTGGGCGGGAATCCGTGCGCGCCCGCGACTGTCACACCAGAGTGACCGCCAACCCCGCACGCCACTCCAGCGTGACAATGGTGGGCAGAAACCCGTGCGCGCCCGCGACTGTCACACCAGAGTGACCGCCAACCCCGCACGCCACTCCAGCGTGACAATGACGAGCGGGAAACCCATGCGCGCTAACGATTGTCACACCAGAGTGACTACCGAGCCCGAGCGCCACTCCAGCGTGACAATGACGGGACAAACGCTATTCGCGCTTCTCCTTGTCGCCCTTGCCGTTTCCGCCGCCATGGCCAGGATTCTTCCTGTGGTCTTTGTTGCCCTCGCCCTTGCCGTTGCCCTCATTTCGGGGGTGATCGACAACAGGTGCCGGAGGCGGAGGCGCAGGTGGCGCGCTGCTCGGAGTCGGCACCGAGGTGCTGGTGCTGACGGGGTCAGGCGCCTGGGTGGACGACGAGTCCATCGCGACGGCGAGCACCGACACCGTGAAGGCGGCGATGATCGCCGCGGCGGCGAGAATCTTGCGTGTCCGGGCCGGAATTCTGCGCTTCGGCGCCGCAGGCACGAAGTAGGTGGCGGCCGGAGCCATCGGAGCTTGGGTGAAGACCTTGGTGGCCGGGCGAGGTGGGCCGCCGGCGATCGCCGGGCCGGCGAACGCCGCCACGGGATTGCCGGCAAGTGCCGAGCGCATGTCCTCGGCGCTGCCGAACCGATGCCGGGGGTCGCGGGCCATGGCTCGATCGATCGTCCCGGCCAGGGCGGGGTCGACGTCGGGGCGAACGACGCTCAACGGTGGCGGCGGGTTGTCCATGATCGCGCGCACCACGGCACCGGGCGTGTCCTGCGGGAACGCTCGGAATCCAACCAGCGCCTCGTAGCCCATCACGCCGACGGCGTACAGGTCGTCGCTCACCGACGCCGGTGCGCCGGTGATGCGCTCGGGACTCATATAAGCCATCGTTCCGACCACCTGGCCCGCCATCGTCTGAACGTCCCCGGCCGTCTTTGCGATGCCGAAGTCGGCGACCTTCATACTTCCGTTGGCAGCGATCAAGATGTTTCCCGGCTTGATGTCCCGGTGCAGCACCCCGGCGCCGTGGGCGGCCGCGAGTGCAGATAACACGTCGGCCAGTACCGCCCCCGCGCGCTGCGGCGAAAGCGGTCCCTGGGCGATGACGTCAGCGAGCGTTTGGCCCGGCAACCGCTCCATCACGATGAACGGTGTTCCGTCCTGTTCGCCGAAGTCGTGCACTGCCACGATGTTCGGGTGCGACAACCTCGCGGCCGCACGAGCTTCACTTTCGAAACGTCGCCGGGTGTCGGGTTGCGCGGCAACCGCTCGATGCATCATCTTGACGGCGACGGCGCGGTCCAGTCGATGGTCCCAGCCGTCCCAGACTTCGGCCATTCCGCCGTAGCCCAAGACGCGGCGCAGTTCGTAGCGGCCCACGAGGAGTCCGTGGCCGGTCATATCCATACCGTAGCCCGCTTGTCAGCGGCGTCGACCGCAGCCCCGCACGCTTGAACCGGGCCTCATTGTCACGTTGGAGTGGCATTCGAGGCCGACCGCCACTCCAACGTGACAATGGCGGTCAAGGCGCAGCGACCGGCTCGCGTGGCGCGCGAGCAACGACGGCGCGGTCCAGCTGGTAGGACAGGATCGCCAGCGTGAACAGCCCGATCGACATGTTGAGCAGGGCGCCAAAGCCTTCCGTCGCAAAGTCGACGAGCGCGTTGAGAAAAGTGAACGTGAGCGCTGCGTTGCGCAGCCAGCGCAAAGGCCAAATGGCGTCGGTGCGGGGCAGCGCGATCATCGCGGGCACGGCCAGGATCGCGGTCAGCACCGCGGTGACGAACAGGATGATGGACGCGGGGCTCGCACCGGCGAGCCGGAAGGTGATGTCGTGGTCGTCGTAGAAGTAGTCGCCGACGACGAGGCCGAGCGCGCCGAACAACACGCCCGCGACGGCACCGGCCACCATCAGCCAGCCCACCACCGGCACCCAGCGCGGGCTGCGGAAGAAGCCGGGCACGAGCTGCGGCAGCCGGCGCTGCAACCGGTACAGGCGGTCGGGTGCGTGATCGGCCGCGATCAGTAGCGCGCGGATGTGTTCGGCCTCGGCCGCGGTGGCGCCGCGCGCCAGCGCTTGCTCGACGAGCGTCAACCCGATCTCCCGACGGTGATCGGCCAGTCCGCGCGCGACCCCGTCGGCGGCGATCGAGGCCGCCGACGCCAGGCATTCCCGCGCGGTGAGCGGCCGGAATCCGCGCAACACGCGCGCGCCGACGAGAATCAGGATCACGAGGATGTACATGATTTCCGCGGCCGGGCCGTAGAAGTAGTCGTTGTCCTTGGTGACGAACTTGCCCACTTCGTCGAGAAACAGGCCAAACCCGATGCCGCCCAATACAACACATACGATGCGGGCGCCGAATCCCAGCATCATCCACCCGATCAGCAGGGCCACCATCATCAACGCACCGCCCCACAACGCGTGGGCGATGTGCAGGTTGCCGCCGCCGATCTGCGGATAGCCGGTCAGTTCCAGGTAGAGCCGCGTGATCAGGATGGTGGCGATCGCGATCAGGACGAACGCCTCCGCCGCGCTCGGGCCCACCGCACTGCGCGTGACCAGACCGCGTCGGGCACCGCGAACACTCATGCGGCCACCCGCAGGGTCCGTTGCAGCCACGCCAACACGGGTGGCGCCACCTCGTCGAGCGCGGACTGCGCGATGATCCAGTGCGGCTTGTCGGGATGGATCTGGTGCTCAGCCCCGTAACGGGCGGCTATACGACGCGAAATCCACTGGGCCACATTGCGATCCGATCCCGCACTGACGCACAGCACCGGGCAGGTGACCGCGCTCGCGTCGACCTTGGTCACCGGCGCGCCCATCGACATCTCGCGGAACACGCGCCCGGAGTCACGTACGAGCTGCGGGATCAACTCGTCCTGTTCGGCGGCAGGCAGCGTGCTCAAGGGCACTTCGCGCATGGTCCTCGGTGACGGGAGAAACGGCTTTCCGGCCAGGATCTTCGGCATCAGAGGGAACAGGTGCGGCAGGGGGCGCAGTTGCGGCCACAACGTGCCGGGCGGGATGGATGCCAGCAGTACCGCGGCACGCGGGGTGCGCGCCGCGGCGATCTTCTGGGTCAGGAGCCCGCCCATGCTGTGGCCCATCACCACCGGCGGCTCGGACAACTCGTCATACGCTGCCAGCGCCACCTCGTAGCAGTCCTGGATACCGGTGCGGGTCAGCACGGCGTCGTCACTGGGATCACGCCCCGGCAGCGTCGGCGTATGACATTCGTATCCGGCCGCTTCGAAGAACCGGGTCCACGGCGCCAGCAGCGCGGGCCTGCCGAAAACACCGTGAAGGAACAGAATCGGGGGCTTGGCATCACTGTCGGCCACGGCGTCAGTATGCCCGGGCCGGGCGCCGATGTTCGATTACTCCGCACGTAATCGCCGGATTCCCCAGACCGGCCCACACCGGGACCGAAATTGGCTAGCCTGTCGAACTATCGCAGGGCGGCGGCATCGGAGGCGGAAACGTATGGCATACCGCAGCCGCACCGGTTTTCGGCGGAGTTAGTCGACGGTCAGCGGCGGCCGCAGGCGGGTCGGCGCGATCGGGATGCCGGCCCGGAGATCGTCGACGAGTGCGCGGGCGTAGGCGATCAAACCCGTCGCGTCGATAGAGTGCGGCGCGGGGAGACCCGTGCGCGCAAGACGATCAGCCGCGCGCTGCAGCAGTGCGATCGCCCCGTTGACATTGCCGCGCTGAACGTGCGTGACGCCGACCATGAGTTGGGCCAACCCCTGCCACAGCGCTCGCTCGTCGTCGGGACCGTTCTTCCAGGCCGCCTCGAGTACCTCGTGCGCGTTGAACGCCAAGCCCCGGTTCAGCAGGTCCTGCGCGTACGCGAGCGTATCGGCCGGCTCCAATTCCAGATCGTCCGGGATACGGGGAACACCCTCGCTTCCGGGTGGAAGCGGCCGGCCGAGGGCGTCGCGCGGACGCGCGCTGCGGGGACGCCCCGATTCGTCGCGATCACGCTGGGCCACGGGCGCTCACCTCACCACGACGGAGCTGGGTTCGCGCGGGGCGCCGAGCATGTCGCGATGCGACGGCGGCACGCGCCCACCCTCGTCCGTGAGGCCGTAGCGCTGCGCGAGTTCGGCGCCGATGACCGTATGCCCGGACAGGGCGGACACCTCAGCGTCGCGGTAGAGCGCATCGATCAGATGGCCAGTGAATTCCGGGGTTTCGGCGTGCGCTGCGGTCTTGGCGAGCGCGTCGGGATGGCCGGCGAACGCGGCCCGCAGTTTCTCGGTCAGCAGGATGCCCATCCAGATCGACACCGTGGACACCCCGGTGCCGCGGAAGTCGACGGCCATGTCGGCCGCCAGCTTGTCCACACCGGCCTTCTGGGCGCCGTACGCCGGCCCGTGCATGTAGCACACCGAACCGGGCGACGACGTGAACACGATCAGCCCTTTGTCGTTGGCGATCAGCAGCGGCGCGGCATACCACGACGCGACGTACGCCGAGCGCAGCCCGACATTGAGCACGTCGGCAAGCTTGATCGGCTTCTGCCAGAAGGGTTTCGGATCGACAAGGTCGTCGCTGATCACGGCGGCGTTGTTGACCAACAGGTCCAGCCGGCCCGATTCGGCGGCGACACGATCGAACATCGCACCGACCGCTTCGTCGTCGGCGTGGTCGACCTGCATCGGCACCACCCCACCGGCATCGGTCACCGTGCGGCCCGTGCCATAAACCCGCCAGCCTCGGGCGACAAGGGCCGCGGCGATCCCGCGACCCGCCCCGCGGCTCGCTCCGGTGACGACGGCGACAGGCGTGTCCATGGGCACCAACTTACGGCGTGGGCTGCGCAAGCCAAAGCGCCGGCCGCGCCGGACGACTACGCGAAGCGCGTTGTCACCAAGGTTGGCACGCCGATCGGAGAGACGTGCCCAGTGAACCGTTCCCGCAGAGTCGATTCCGTGTACTCGGTGCGAAACACCCCGCGCTGTTGCAGTAGCGGGACCACTTCGTCGACGAATATCTCCAGACCGTCGGGAAAGACATCGGGCATAAGGTTGAAGCCGTCGGCCGCACCTGCCAGAAACCATCGTTCGATGGTGTCCGCGACGTCGACTGGTGACCCGACGATCACCCGGTGCCCGGCTCCGCTGAACTCCCGGACCGCTTCGCGCAGGGTGAGGTTGCGACTCTCGATCAGCCGTACCACCGATTCCCGGAATCCCAATGAGGCACCGAATTTCGCCGGATCGGAGACCTCACCGAGCAGGCGGGCCGGAACCGGTTCGTCGAGCGGATGTGCCGAGAGGTCTTCGCCGAGCACCTGCGAAAGCCGCTCCAGATCATGGCCGACCGGTAGAAGCGCGTTCTGTTCGTCGTAGCGGCGTTCGGCCTCGGCCCGGTCACTGCCGATCGTGGTGATGAGTCCCGGCAGGATCTTGACGTCGCCGCGCCGGCGGCCGTGCGCGACGGCGACGTCCTTCACGTACCGGTAATGGTCGATGCCTGCGCCCAGGTCGAGTTCAGCGCTGAACACCGCATCGGCTACCCGGCCGGCCAGTTCGCGGCCCTGCGGTGACCCGCCCGCCTGCACCAGCAGCGGGTAACCCTGTGGTGACGGCCCCTGCGGCAACGACCCGACGACGGTGAAGAACTCGCCGTGGTGATCGATACCGCGTCCACTCGGATCGGCGGCATCTCGCCACAGCGCGCGCACCACGTCCACGAACTCCGCGGCCCGCCGGTACCGCGTCGGCCGGTCCGGATAGTCGGCGAGCCCGAAGTTTCCCCCGGCGGGCAACGAATACGTGGTGACGATGTTCCACGCCAGACGCCCGCCGGACAGGTCATCGAGCGCCAGCAGCCGGTGGGCCAACTCGACCGGGTCGTTGAACGTCGAAGACAGCGTCCCGATGAGACCCAGGTGTTCGGTCTCGGCTGCTACCGAAGCCAGAATCACACTGGGCTCCAACGCTTGCGACGGACGCAGCGCCGGGTGTTCCCGCAGAGCTGGGCCGTCGGCGAGGAATAGCGCATCGAGCCGTCCCCGTTCGGCGATACGTGCCATCCGCACGTAGTAGCCCGGGTCGGCGAACGCGGTCGCCGCTTCGCTGCTGCGCTGCCACGAGCCGGTGTGGATACCGACGTTGAGCACGTTGACGTTCAGGATCAGCTCACGGTCGATGCGAGTCACAGGCGTCCTCCCGGAGTGGGAACGGTGGCGAATACGGTGGGGTGGCCGCTGAGATCCGGGGCCGCCGGCAAGGGCAATCTCAGCAGCTCGCGCAGCGTGCCCGCACCGGCCCGGCCGACGATCCCCCGCGCCCGCGCATCGGGCAGCACGCGATCGAGAACGTGGGGCAGTTCGTCGGGTGTCAGACGCAGTATCGCGCCGGCTGCTACCGCCGACCGTGCGAGCCGCTCGAGTGCCGCATCGATGCCATCGCCCGTTCGCAGCCGGACCACTGTGGCGCGGTCGCGCGGGATGGGCTCACCGTCTTCCACCACGAGCAGATCCGCGCCCTCGGCGGCCTCACCGGCGTGCGCTTGCCGCCACACCGGCAGGTCGCCCTGTACCGAACCGGGGACGTTGAGTGGCCCGGCGATGTCATATCCGCGTCGCACATCTGCGCGCCGAATCCTCGTCACGTCGGTGAAGACACCGCTCGCCCGGTCCCCCACGACCGAATCCAATGGCCATGTGCGCCAGAGGGTTCGCACGGCCGACACCACATCTGCGGTGTGGTGTCGATCGAGTCGGGCGTCCGTCCAGGTGTCGGTGGCCGCGTTGAGTGCGATGGTGTGGTCGAAGTCGAGCGCCAACCAGCCGACCCTGCCCTGCGCTGCGTGGTCGACCGAGACCAACCGCCGGGCGAGGTTGTACGGGTGGTCGCGATGTCCCGCGGCCGCGACGACGAGTCCGAGCGTGGCGCTGTGGCGTGCTGCCACCGTGGCGACAAGCGACGGGTCGAGGCTCACCGAGGCGGCGTCGGGCGCCTCACCACGTTGCGCGCCGATCACCCAGTAGGACACCCCCGCGGATTCCAGTCGTCGGGCCAGTGCGGCGATACCGCGTGTCGTGGTGTCGCTGCCTGGGTCATCGAGCCCGTCCCCGGTGACCTCGACTCCGACCGACAGTGAGACAGCCATGGCGCATACGCTACTGACCCAGCCGGCCTGAACAACCGTTGCGATCAACGAAAATTGAATTGCCGCACGACAGTTAAGCTCAGCTGAAGCGTCGGCTTAAAGTTCCTAAAGGTATGAATCCTTGCCGGCGGGCGATCGCGGCAATAGCTTTCCCGAGGTGTTGACCTTCACGCTGCGGCGCATCGCCCAGTCCGTCATCGTGATCGTACTGGCGTATACGGCAGTGTTTTTCGTCCTCAACGTGCTGCCGGGCGATCCTATCGAGCAGCAGATATCGAATCCGGAGAACCCCATCTCCGACCAGGACGCACAGGTTTTGCGTGACTACTATCGGCTCAGCGACCCGGCGATCGTGCAGTTCGGGGTGTCGGTGCAACGCTTGTTCACCGGCGATCTCGGCTACTCGCTCAACAGCGGGCAGTCCGTGTCGCGGTTGATGGCCCATGCGCTGCCGTCGACGTTGGCACTTGCCGGTGTGGCTTTCGTCCTCGCTGCGCTGCTCGGCTTCGCGATCGCCCTCGCCGCCGTGTTCGCACCCTGGCCACCGGTTCGCGAAGCAGCCCGCGCGCTGCCGCCGGCGTTTTTGTCCATTCCGGTGTTCGTCACCGGACTCGTTGCCCTGCAGGTCTTCTCGTTCAGCCTCGGTTGGGTCTCGGCCGTGCGCGACGAGGGCCTCGCGTCGACGGTGCTCGCGGCGCTCCCATTGGCGTTACCCGTGGCCGCTCCCATCGCCCAGGTCTTGATTCAGGGGCTCAGCAATGCAGCCGGCCAACCCTACGTCGAGGTACTGCGGGCCAAAGGCCTTGGCAACGACCGCATCGTCTTCGGACACCTTCTCAAGAACGGATCTATTCCCACCGTGACCATCGTGGCTATCACTGTCGGTGAACTGTTGGCCGGCTCGGTCATCACCGAAACCATCTTCAACCGCACGGGTATCGGATACCTCACCGAAACCGCAGTGCGAAACCAGGACACACCGATCATCCAAGCCGTGGTCATCACGGTGTCGGTGACGTTCGTCGTCGTCAATCTCATTGTGGATCTGCTCTATCCGCTGATCGATCCCCGTATCGAGCGGTCGATTCCGCGCGCGGCAGGGTTGGCCGCCGCATGACACTCACCGAGGCACTCCCCGCAATTCGGATCCCCCGAATCAGGCGCATCGACGTCGGGATCGCCGACCTCGTGCCCCTGCTCTTCCTGGTGCTTGTCGCCGCGATGATCGTCGCCCCGGGCGCTATCGCCCCATACGACCCACTGCAGGAGAATCCGGAACTGCCGCTCGCGGGTCCGAGCCTGGCCCACCCGTTCGGCACCGACTACATCGGCCGAGACCTGCTGAGCCGTGTCGTCGCGGGTACCGGGGCGACCATTGCAGGTTCCTTCATCGCCGTCGTGATCGGCTTGGTGGTCGGAACGATCCTCGGCCTGCTGGCCGCGTACTTCGGCCGCGCCACCGACAGCGTCATCAGCCGCATCGTCGACGTCCTGTTGTCGATTCCCACGCTGCTGCTGTCGATCACCATCATCGTCGCGCTCGGGTTCGGCACGGTGAACGCCGCTATCGCCGTCGGCGTCTCCTCGATCGCGGTGTTCGCGCGGCTTGCCCGGTCCGAGGTGCTCGAGATCCGAAACCTGCCGTTCGTCGAGGCGAGCGAACACCTCGGGGCCGGGCACCTGGCGTTGTTGTTCCGCCATGTCCTGCCCAACTCCTACTCGGCAGTGCTGTCGCTGGCGGCGCTGCAGTTCGGCACCGCCATCCTCGCCATCGCGTCACTGAGCTTCCTGGGCTACGGCGCTCAGCCCCCGGAGCCCGAATGGGGATTGCTGATCTCCGAGGGACGCAACTACATCAACTCGGCACCGGGATTGGTGTTCTTTCCCTCCATCGCGATCGTGCTGACGGTCATGAGCCTGTCCAGGCTCGCCCACATCGTCCGAATGAAGATTGGCTGAAATATGAGTTCCACTGCGTTGTTGGCGGTTTCCGGGCTGACGATCGACTACGGCACCAAATCGGGTGTGGTGCACGATGTCTCGCTCGACGTCGGAGCCGGCCAGGTTGTCGCCCTGGTCGGCCAATCGGGGTCGGGCAAGTCAACCATCGCGCGCGCCGTTCAGGGACTCCTGCCCGACAACGGCCGGGTGGCCGCTGGGGAGATCCGCATCGGCGATCAGGACGTGACCGCACTCTCCCAACGGAAGTGGCGGGAATTACGCGGCACCACGATCGGGTTCGTGCCGCAGGATCCGCTCGGCTCACTCGACCCCTTGAAGCGGGTCGGCGACCAGATCGCGGAGGTGCTCACGGTGCACCGGATCGCCGACCGCCGCCGCGCACAGACTCGCGCGGTCGAACTACTTGAACGCGTCGGTATCCCCCAGCCGCAGCGGCGGGCCAGGCACTACCCGCATCAGCTGTCCGGTGGGCAGCTGCAACGTGTGCTCATCGCCATCGCGATCGCCGGCGAACCCCGTCTCCTGATCGCCGACGAACCGACCTCCGCT
The DNA here is from genome assembly GCF_002101965.1 of Mycolicibacterium wolinskyi. GTDB lineage: Bacteria > Actinomycetota > Actinomycetes > Mycobacteriales > Mycobacteriaceae > Mycobacterium > Mycobacterium wolinskyi. The sequence goes on along the minus strand of NZ_LQQA01000004.1, from coordinate 171,285 downwards.
CTCGATGTCACGGTGCAACAGCGCATCCTCGAGCTGCTCGACGAGCTCCGGCGAGAACGCCGGCTCGGAGTTCTGTTCATCACGCATGACTTGGCCCTCGCCGAGCATCACAGCGATCACGTCGTTGTCCTCCGCGACGGTGAGGTTCGCGAGACCGGGCCGACGGCAACAGTGTTGGTCGCGCCACAGGATGGCTATACCCGTCAGCTCATCGCCGACGCACCGGCACTGTCCCCGGACAAGTACGCCCGATCCTCCATCTCGCGACAACCTTCCGCCGAACCCATATTGAGAGTCCGTGAACTGGTCAAACAGTTCGGCGAAACTCGCGCCCTGGACTCCGTGTCGTTCGACGTCGAAACCGGCTCGATCCACGCGCTTGTCGGAGAGTCCGGTTCCGGTAAGACCACGGCCGCGCGGGTGTTGGCCGGCCTCACCGATTTCGACTCGGGTGAGGTCCGGGTCGACGGCGTCGTGCGGGAGCCGCGCAGCCCGCTGGATCCGGTGCGGCAGCGGGCACAGGCCCGCACGCTGCAGATGGTGCATCAGAATCCGCTGGCAGCACTCGACCCCCGGTTCACGATCGGTGAAGCGGTCGCAGAACCATTGCGCATCAACCGCATCGGGTCACGGTCGGAACGGCGCCGCGAGGTGGCCGAGGCACTCGACCGGGTCGGGCTCCCGGCGACACTTGCCGACCGCAAGCCGCGCGAGATCTCCGGCGGCCAACGCCAACGCGTTGTTCTTGCTCGGGCCCTGATACTTCATCCGCCGATCCTGGTGCTCGACGAGCCGACCTCGGCGCTGGACGTCACCGTGCAGGCACAGGTCGTGGAGCTGCTCGTCGAACTCCAGCGCGAACTGGTACTCACCTACCTGTTCATCTCGCACGACCTCAGCCTGGTGCGTCAGATCGCCGACACCGTCAGCGTGCTCGAGCACGGTCGGCTGGTGGAAACCGGGCCTGTCGAACAGGTTTTCAGCACCCCGGCCGCGGCCTACACCCGGCGGTTGCTCGACGCGATTCCCGGCGCTCCGGCGCGAGCGGCATGAGCACGCGGCGACGAGTGGCCGCACTCGTGGCGGCGGTGTCGGTCGTCACGTCCGGGTTGGTCGCATGCGGCTCCGACCCCGATCAACGTCCGGCCCCGGCGGGCACCCGCGGCGGCCACCTGACCTATCTGGACGCGGAAGCCCCGGCATCCCTTCAGATCCAGGTCAGCTACTGGCAGAACAGCCTGCTCAAGGACCAGATGCTGGATCGACTCGTGTATCAGGATCCGAAGACCTTCGAGTTCGTGCCCTGGATCGCCGAGCGCTGGACCATCGACGATTCCCAGCTGGTCTACGAGTTCACCATCCGCGAAGGCGTCACCTACAGCGACGGCCAGGTCCTGGATGCCGAATCGGTGCGGCGGAACCTGGACTGGCAAGCGAACGGCGACAAAGCCAAAGGCATCACGCGAAATACCTACTTTCCCAAGGTCAAATCGGTCACAGCCGACAACAGCCGCCGCCTCGTCCGCGTCACGCTGGCCGAGCCGTACGCGCCGTTCATCGCCGTCCTGACGCTCAACACCGCCGGGCTGGTCGCCGACGCCACGATCGACGCCAGCAAGGAGCAGCAGTCGGTCGTCACCAACCTGATCGGATCCGGACCGTTCTATGCCACCTCCGAGATCCCGGACAAGCAGATCGTCCTGTCCAAACGACGTGGCTACAACTGGGCGCCTGCCACCGCACCGCACCAGGGCGAGGCGTACCTGGACACCATCACCGTCATCCCGGTCACCGAGGACAGTGTGCGGGTCGGCGCCCTGCGGGCCGGTCAAGCCGATGCGATCCGCTACTCCCAGCCGCCGGACGAACGCCTGCTGGCCGCGGAAGGTTTCGACGTGCGCGGGCTGCGGACACCGGGATTGGCCAACACTCTAGACGTCCGCCAGACAGCGCCGCACCTGAAAGACATCAACGTCCGCAAGGCGATCGGCTACGGCATCGACCGTGACGAGATTTTGCACACCCTCTACACCGACAACTGGAAGGCCGCGCAGAACATCGTCACCAAGAACTTCCCCGGCTACACCGACCGCAGCGACGCGGTGCGCTACGACCCCGCCGAGGCCGTTCGCCGGCTCGAGGCCTCCGGGTGGACGCACGTCAACGACGACGGGTACCGGACCAAGGACGGCCAAGAGCTCGCAGTGAAGATCTACGTCGACGTCTATGACCACACGGCCAAACCGATGTACGAGCTGATCCAACGCCAGCTCCGACGGATCGGCATCCGGTTGGTGATCCGCCAGACCGATTTCGCCAACTATCCGACCGCCAGCATCGAGGACTCAGTGGGCTTGCGCCGCAACGGATGGCCTACCGCCGACCCGGTGCGTCTGTGGCAGAACTACGACAGCGAGGGCGGTGATCTGTATGCGCTGGAGGGTTCTGACCCGACGATCGACCGCCTGCTGCGGGCCCAGATCAGCGCCACCGATCCGGCGCAACGGCTCAAGTTGCTGCAGGAATACAACAACTACGTGATCGACAACGCGTACTCCATTCCACTGCTGGAGGACACCCAGATCTTCGCCGTCGCGCCGCGGGTGCGGGGATTCGCCAACGCCGCCAACTCGGTGCCGTGGTTCTACGACACCTGGATCGACGGGTCCGCGCCTGCCGGCCCCGGAAAGGACTGACAAATGACTGTTTTCGGCGAGATCGCTGCAGACTACCGCCGCCGTCTGAATGAGGGTGGCAACGAACCACCCGGCCTCGGGCTGAAACTCGTGCGTGAAAACCGACTGGGTGCGGTGCGCCTCGCCGCGGAATACGGCGGCGGTGACTACACGGTGCCGCAGTTCTTCGAGTTCCTGATCTCACTGGCCGAGGCCGATCCCGACCTGGCCCACATTCTGCGCGTGCACTTCGCCAATGCCGAAGAGCTCCAGCGCGTCCCGGTCACCGCGGCCAAGCACCGGTGGATCTCGGTGATCGCCGAGGGCCGCCTGATCGGCGGGGTGAGCTCCGAACAGACCACGCGCAGCGTCGGTGGCCAGAGCTATGACACCAAACTGACTCGGGAAGCCGGCGGTTTGCGGTTGCGCGGCCGCAAGTTCTACAGCACCGGTGCCCAGTTCTCGGACTACCTGCGGGTGACAGCCGAGAACGAAGACGGCGCGCCCGTTGCGGCTGTGGTCCCCGCAGACCGCACCGGGGTCGTCCATCTCGACGATTGGGATGGCGTGGGCCAACGTCATACCGGTAGCGGGACAACCGTCTTCGAGGATGTCGCGGTGTCGGACGACGAGGTGCTCACGCTGGGCACCAACGTGGGCGTCGACCGGGCGCGTGGCGCCCTGGTCCAGTTGTACCTGCACGCGATCGCGGCGGGGATCCTGCGCAGCGTCGCGTCCGAGGCGGCCACACTCGTACGAGAGCGGCACCGTACCTACACATTCGCGACCGCCGACGCCCCCGCGCGCGACCCGCAACTGCTCGAGATCGTCGGCGAGATCGACGCGGCCGCGTACGCCGCCGAGGCGGTGGTTCTGCGCGCCGCAACAGAACTGGCACCCGCGCTGGACGCCGCCCGGGTCAACGGAATCGACGCTGCGCTGGAGGCCAAGGCTTCGATCGCGGCCGCACGGGTCAAGGTCGCGATCGAAGAACCTGCGCTGCGCGCGGCCTCGCGGATCTTCGACGTCGGCGGGGCATCCTCAGCCCGCTCGACGGCACACCTCGACCGGCACTGGCGCAATCTGCGGACCTTGTTCTCCCACAACCCGACCGTGTACAAGGCCCGCGTCCTCGGAGATATCGCAGTAAACGGGGCGCCGCTTCCCGACAGCGGATTCTTCTGATTCGGTCGGCGCCCAGTGTGAAGAAGATGGCGAGATTTCCGGAAAATCTCGCCATCTTCTTCACGTTCGGCACGAGGTCAGGGCGCGGCCGGAGCCTCGGTGCCCAGGTGCTCGGGCCGGATGGACCGGTGGCCACCCACTCCCTCGGCAATGGTGCCGAGCCGTTCGAGATGTTCGTCAGCGAGCTCGACGCTCAAGGCGCCGATGTTCTCCCGTAAGTACTCGGCATGCCGGGTACCGGGAATGGGCACCACGTCATGCCCGCGCGACAGCACCCACGCCAGGGCGACCTGGCTGGGTTGTACCCCGATCCCAGCCGCGACGGCGGCGACGTTGTCGGCCAGGGCACGGTTGCGGTCGAACACGTCGGCACCGAACCGTGGGTGGCGGCTCTGGACGCCCTTGACGTCGGCGGTGGTACGCACCCGCCCGGTCAGCCAGCCCCGCCCCAGCGGGGAGTACGGCACGATCCCGATGCCGAGTTCGCGCGCGATCGGCGCGGTGTCGTTTTCGATATCCCTGGTGAACAATGACCATTCGTTCTGGATCGCGGCGATCGGATGTACGGCGTGCGCGCGTCGCAACGTCTGCGGGCCGGGCTCCGACAATCCGATGTAGCGGATCTTTCCCGCCTCGACGAGTTCCTTGAGGGCGCCGACGGTGTCCTCGATCGGCACTTCGGGGTCAACGCGATGCTGGTAGTACAGGTCGACGTGGTCGATTCCGAGGCGGCGCAGCGAGCCGTCGATCGCGGTGCGGACATACTCCGGCCGGCCGTCGAGTGCACGGGCATTCGGGTTGGTGTCCCGGTCGAGGGCGTTACCGAACTTCGTTGCGATGACGAGGGAATCCCGTCTTCCGCGGATCGCCTTGCCGAGCAGGATCTCGCTGAACTCGGGACCGTAGACGTCGGCGGTGTCGAACAGGGTCACACCGAGATCGATGGCCGTGTCGACGAGTTCTTTGGCCTGCTTCTCGTCTTCGGGCCCGGCGCCCGTGCGAAAGCTCATGAAGCCGAGCCCGATTGGCGAGACGACCGGCCCGTTCGCGCCTAGTTGTCGATGGTCTGTGCTGGGTAGCGCGACTGACATTATGATCCGTTTCTCTTTGCAGGGCAGGTGGGTTCAGGAGCCGTGGAACGGCTCGCCGGACACCAGTTCGGATTCGCGGCCGTCGACGCCCTTGGGTATGTCCCCCTCGAGTGTCACACGGTAGAGGACGCGGTCGTAATCGAGATGGCCGGCGTCCGGGATGGCCAGGTGTGCCGTCGCCCGGTTGTCCCAGAACGCGACACTGCCAGGCGCCCAACGGAAACGCACGGTGAATTCGGTTCGGGTGGCTTCCTCCCAGAAAAGCTTGAGAATCGCCTCGCTCTGAGATGGGCTGAAGCCACGGATCTCCCGGGCACCACGCGTGAACCCGGGACTGACGAACAGGGCCCGCTCACCGGTGACGGGGTGCACCCTGACGGCGGGGTGGTATGCGACGAGGTTGGCCTCCCGGACTTTGCGGTCGCGCTGGCTGCCCGCAACCGCCCTGGTGTTGAACTGATGCTTGATGTCGAGTTTGTCGGCGAACTCGCGCAATTCCTTCGGCAGGTTCTCGTATGCGGCGACCAGATTGGTCCATGCCGTGTCGCCGCCGTACGGGGGCAGGATGTGGGCACGCAGGATCGAGGCCGCGGGCGGGTTCACCAGTGCCGTCACGTCGGTGTGCCAGCTGTTGTCGTACGACGTGCGCTTGCGGCCGAGGTGACGCTCATAGCGACGGCTGTCGATCGGCAGGATTTCCGGAAAGCCCTCCGGCGGCTCCTCCTCATGCGGATGGGCCGGGGTGACGCGGCCGAACCGCCGCGCGAACGCGATCTGCTCGGCGTGGCCGATCTCCTGGTCGCGGAAGAAGATCACCTTGTGGGTGTGGAGCGCGCCCCGGATCTCCTCGACCACACTGGGCTCCAGATCGCCACGGAGATCGACCCCGCGGATCTCTGCGCCGATGTAGCCGGCGAGGGGAACGACGTCCAGGCCGGTTTCGGTGACGGGGCTGCTTGCGGTAGCTCGTTCGGAGAGGTCGGTCATCTGGCTGACTCCTGTATCGAGGTGTTGTCTGGCGAGCGCGGTCCGCCTCGCTCTGGTCAGCGTCGGTTCGGCCGTCGGCGCAAACAACCGTCTTCTGCTACCGGAACCTTTCAGCAAGGCTTAATGTCCCCCGCAACTCCGCAGTTGTCGAGACGCGACGTGCCTTGACGACGCTGGAATTACAACCGCCGTGATTCCTGCGGGCTCGACGACATAAGGCCTGCTCAAACCACCCACAACCGCGGCGGTCGGCGCAGAACGCCGGCACCCACGGACGTTCGTCTGCCATCATTTGGTCTTGTGAACTCGACGGACCTCATCACCATGCTGCACGTCGATCTCATGCGCGACTGTAGCGCGATCTGTTGTCGCTGAGCCTGCTTCGGCTGCCCGGTCACGAACGACAACACTAATCGACACACTGCCCGTCAGTTGTGTCCGCCGCAATCGCACCAACGCTGACGAGGTCCCAATGTCAATCACGTGGATCACCACCCTTCCGGCACGTGCCAGCGCAGGGAGTACCTGATGCTGGACTTACGCCGCATGATGCTGCTGTCCGACCTGGCCGACCTGGGTTCGGTCACCGCCGTAGCGGAGCGGCGCAACATCACGAGTTCTGCCGTATCCCAACAACTTCGCGTGCTCGAAGAAGAGGCGGGCGCGGTCCTGTTCCGGCGCGACGGCCGAACTCTGGGACTGACTCGTAGCGGCCAGGTGCTCGCCGAGCACGTGCGTCGCGTGCTGGTCGCGGTCGACGAAGCCATGAGCGCCGTCGCCGCAACCAGTGACAGGGTCGCCGGGCAGGTCGCGATCGCCACGTTCAACATGGGGATACCGACGCTGGCCGTTCCGCTCATGCAAAGGCTCAGTGGCGAGGCGCCGGATCTACGGGTGCAGGTGCAGCAGGAGTCAAGTTCGGCTGCCATCCGCCTGCTGCGCCAAGGCGAGGTCGACGTCGCGATCACCTGCCAGTACGACTTCGTCGGCGAGGATTCCCCCGGGGGCTTGAACACCGTGCCATTGCTGTTCGAGCCGCTCGTGCTGTTGGCGCCGACACATACCCACCTGAGGATCCGTAAACAGGGCCTTGCCGCACTGGCCGACGGACCATGGGTGACCGGCCCCCAGAATTCCGGCCTCGGCGCCGCGGTCATACGGGCAGGCGAAAGCGCCGGTTTCACACCACAAGTCAAGCACCGGCTGATCGGAGCGCAGAATATCTGTGACCTCGCGGCAACCGAGGTCGCGTCGGCGATCGTGCCCCGCCTGTCGGTCCCGGCGAAGTTGGCAGGTCTCATCGTGCCGGGACTGGATCTCGGCGGGCGGACCATCAGTGCCGTCGTCCGCGCCGGGCGGCAACGCGACCCGAACATCTCGCTGATCCTGCGGACACTGCGGGCGATTGCGGACGAAGCGCTGCCTGTGCAGTCCGATGAGGCGCTGAGCGTCGCCTCTTGAAATCGGGTGCGGCGCGGCACAGACGCAGTTCCACTACACCATTCCCGTAGCGAAAGTTCGGAGCTTTTTCCGCACCTCGTCGATACGTTGCGACCAGTCAACAGATTTCACCATATCCGGTCTGGAGGTCACCCAGGTGAGTCGACGTCAGCTGCACCTGAACGCGTTCCTCATGAGCACGGGCCACCACGAGGCGTCGTGGCGTCTGCCGGAGAGCGACCCGTGCTCGAACCACTGACCCTGTCGACGGTGTTGGCGGGCCGGCCTGCCAATTCCCATCTACTCGCCGAGGCGGTGTCCCGATGACCACACAGGATCTGAGCATTGCGAGCGCGGATATCGCGGCGAAGGAATCGTTACGGTTACTCGGGCTCGACGGCAACAACTGGATCGCGGCGCGCGAGGACGTCGACCACGATGTGGCCATCATTGGCGGTGGACAGACCGGCATCACCACGGCTCATGCCCTGCTGCGGGCAGGGGTGGCGAACGTGACCGTCATCGACGCGGGCCGACAGGAGTCCGATCTGGCCTGGCAGTCCCGCGCACGGATGCGCACGCTGCGGACGGGCAAGACCATCTCGGGGCCCGAGCTGGGCAACGCGGCACTGACGTTTCGCGCTTGGTTCGAAAGCATCTACGGTTCAGCGGCTTTCGATGACATCGACCGCATCGCCACATCCGACTGGGCGGACTACCTGAGCTGGTTCCGTGAGCAGGTCGGTGTGGAGGTTCGCCGCGGCATCCGCGTCATCGACATCGCGCCCGGCGAGACGGGATTGCGTCTGACACTGGAACAAGACGGCCATCGATGGACCGAAACCGCTCGCAAGCTGGTCCTCGCCGGTGGCGTGTCCGGCACCGGCGGTGCCTACATCCCCGCCGAACTTCGTGATCTCCCCGCGGCGCTGTGGGCGCACACCGCCGACGCGATCGACTTCGACTCACTGCGCGGCAAGAGTGTCGCCGTCCTCGGTGCCGCGGCCTCGGCCTATGACACCGCGGCCACGGCGTTGGAAGCGGGTGCGGGCGAGGTGCACGTGTACACCCGCCGTCCCGCTGTCGTCGTCGCCAATCTCGCCAACCGGCCCAACCCGTTGGCACAGGACGTGTTCCATCTCCTCAGTGATGCGGAGCGCTGGGAACAGCGCGTCACGGCGGCCCGGCAGGGCGCCAACGTCCCGGAGGACTCGGTCACCCGTGCCGCAGTCTTCGACAACTACCACCTGCACGTGTCGGCGGCGTGGTCGTCGGCCACCGAGCAGGGCGGCCGCGTGCGGGTGGACGCGGCCGACGGTGTGCGCACGTTCGACTATGTGATCGCCGGAACGGGCTACCAGCAGGACCCGTCCACACGTCCCGAACTCGCGACCATCGCGCCGCAGATCGCGCTGTGGAAGGACGTCTACACACCACCGGAAGGGCTCGAGAACGACATCCTCGCAGTGGCACCGTATCTGGGACCCGGATACGAGTTCACCGAAAAGCAGCCCGGATCGGCGCCGTGGCTCGCCGACATCCATGTGTTCAGCATCGGCGCGAACGTCAGTTTCGGCCGCCCCGTAGGCGACATTCCGAGCTTGCGGATCGGGGTGCCGCGGTTGGCTCAGGCCATCACCAGAGACCTCGTTCTCGCCGATCTCCATGCCGCGAAGGGGGCCTGATGACGACTACCGACCGGCTCGGACACGAGTTTCTCTGGTACATCCCGAACACCGTCGAGCCCGGGCATCGCGGCGACGACACGGTCGATGGCTGGGGATCCCTGGACTACTCGGTCGATCTCGCGCTCCGGGCCGAGCAGCACGGCTGGGCGGGCGCCTTGATCGGCACGGGGTGGGGTCGGCCCGACACCTTCACCGTCGCAACCGCGATCGCGGCACGCACCTCCACCTTCACCCCACTCGCGGCGATCCGGCCGGGCTACTGGCATCCCGCCCACTTCGCCAGTGCGGCGGCAACACTCGATCAGCTCAGCCGTGGTCGGCTGTTCATCAACATCGTCAGCGGCACCGACGACCTGGCGGCATACGGCGACGGCGAATTCGACAAGTCTCGTCGGTACGACCGCACCAGAGAGTTCCTGCAGGTGGTTCGCCGCCTGTGGCGCGAGGAAGACGTCAGTTTCGACGGCGAGTTCTTCCGCGTCGAACATTCGACGGTGGCCCCCCGAGTATTCGGTGCCGAGCAGGGCCGCCACCCCCGTTTGTACTTCGGTGGCGCCTCGACAGCCGCTGAACACGTCGCGGTCGCCGAAGCGGACGTGCAGTTGTTCTGGGGTGAACCCCTCGACGGGATCGCCGAGCGCATCGACCGGTTGAAGACGCTGTCGGACAAGCTCGGTCGTGAACACGCTCCGCTCGAATTCGGATTACGGGTGACCACCCTGATCCGCGACACCACCGAGCAGGCCTGGCGCGACGCCGAAGCCAAGATCGCCTCGATCGCGGGGCGGCCTGATCTGCACGGCCGCAGGCAGGGTGCTGCTGTGGGTCAGCAACGTCTTCTCGACCTCGCCGAACGCGGCGAGGTTCTCGACACCTGCCTCTACACCACGCCCGGCCGCTATGGCGGCGGTGGTGCAGGGACAACCTGGCTCGTCGGTTCGGCCGTTGATGTCGGTGCCGCACTTCAGCGCTACGCCGAACTCGGTGTAACTCACTTCGTGTTGTCCGATACGCCGTACAAGTCCGAGGTCGGCAGGGTCGGTGACGAGTTGCTGCCGCTTCTACAGACCACCTCCGCGCTGTACTGAGAATCAGAATCGAGCTTTCATGCCACCCTTTCGGGCCGCCATGCCGAAGACACCGAGATCGCTTCACCTGCTTGTCGTCTCCACCGTGTTTGCCGCGGGCGCACTCCTTACCGCAGCGCCTGCGGCGGCTCACGTCCGGGTGGACGAAGGACACCAACCGCCCAAGGGCGGGTACGGCATCGTGCGGCTCATCGTGCCGAACGAATCACAACAAGCCGCCACCGTCGCTTTGACCGTGACACTCCCCGACGACGTCGATCTGACGTCGGCTCGGACCTTGCCTATTCCCGGCTGGAGTGCCTCGATCGAGACCGAGCCGTCCGGCGACGGTCAGCGGGTATCGCGAATTACGTGGCGGGCGATCGAGAAAGCCGGTGGTCTCACGCCCTCGGAGTTCGGTGAGTTCACGTTCTCCGCTGGACCGTGGCCCGAGAACGTGGACTCCGTGTCGCTGCTGTCCGATCAGGCCTACAGCGACGGCTCGGTGGTTTCCTGGAACGAGATCGCCGTCGACAAGGACAGTGAGCCGGAGCACCCCGCTCCGGTGGTGACACTGGCAGCCGCCGAATCGGGCCACACTGGCGACGGGCACGGCGTGCCGGGCGATTCCGGCGCCGAGACGGCAACGACGGACCCCACATTGGTCGCCGCCCACGCGCCCGCCGCGGACTCGTGGTGGTGGCGGGCCACGTCGGTCGCCGGTCTCCTGATCGCCCTGGGCACCGCGGCCACACTCGGTGTTGTGCTGCGGCGCAACAGGTCTTAGGAATGTGTCGCGAACACGTGCGGCACTGTGGGGGCTGATCATGGTCGTCCTGACCGCGGGTTCGCTGTGGGCGGCCACGCCCGCGGCGGCACATGCCACCGTGGTGGCGAGCACACCCGCCGACGGCGCACGACTTGACGGGTCCCCCACCGTGCTGGCGTTCGACCTGAATGAACCCGTATCCCTCGTCGACGGTTCCACACAGCTCATCGACGTCGACGGCACGCACTACCCGCTGGCTGATCAGCGCCTGGAAGGCGGCCGACAACGTATCGTGTTGCAGCTGGCCGAAACCCTGCCCGACGGCGCGTACCTGGCAACCGCCCGGGTGGTCTCCGCCGACACTCATGTCGTATCCCTGTCGATCCGGTTCACCGTCGGCTCGGTGACCGAGCAGGGGCAGTGGACGGACGTCGGCGGCCAGTCGGCGGTCGACCGGGTAGTGCTGCTGCCCATCAAGATCCTGGTGTATCTGGGAACCGTCGCCTCGGCCGGGCTGCTGCTCGCGAGCCGGTGGTCTTGGCCGGAAACCGTTGGAACGCCCCGGTTCCGCACTGTCTACCGGGCGGGCGCCGGTCTGCTGATCGCCGGTCTGCTCGGCCGGTTCACCGTGCTCGTCGCCGAACAGGCCGGTGCGGTCGCCGCCGTATCGTGGTCGGCGATCACGACCATCGCACGCACGCCGTTCGGCATCGCGCTGGCGATGGCCGCCGTACTTAGCATGGCGACGTTCCTCCGCCTACCCGCCCGGCACCGCGATGCCGAGGTAATCGGGCTTTTCCAGGCCGCGGCAGCCATCGTCGCGGTCACCCTCGGAGGCCATGGCGGCTCGACCAACCTGTGGCCGTTGCCGTTTGTCGCGACCCTGCTCCACGTCTACGCCACCGCGGTCTGGCTGGGCGGAGTGACGGTGATCGCCTTGGTGCACAAGGCCGTTCCGCATCTGGCGCGATGGCATCGGGTGGTCGTCGGTCACCTCGTCCTTGCGGTCGGGGCCGGCGTGGTTCTGGCAGTTCTCCAGATCCGACCGTTCGCCGCGCTGTTCAGCACGTCCTACGGAATCACTCTGCTTGTGAAAGCGGGCCTGGTGGCGGCCGCGATCGGTGCCGGCTATGCCGCCTTCCGCGCGTTGCGCGTGCGTCCGAGGCATCGGACGCACGCCGTGCTCGTCGAGACCACATTGGCCCTGCTGATCCTGGGCCTGACGTCCTCGCTGTCGTCCTTGACGCCCGCGCGTGAGACCTACACGACCAACATCGCCACCCGGCTGGATTTCGGTGGATCCGACACACTCGACGTCGATATCGACACCGTGCGCCGCGGCGCCCAGGTGGTGACGGTCCGCGATCGGGACCCGGGTTCGGCCGACGTCGAGGTGGGTGTCGAATTTTCCTCGGCGCAAGCCAATGTCGCACGTTTGCCGGTGGAACTCGTGCGGGATCGCAGCGCGGACGGCGCGGTCGTGTGGCGCAGCGACGGCCTCATCGTGCCCGCACCCGGCCGGTGGAAGGTGACCGTGCGATTCGACAGGGGCCGTGGTCCGAAGTTGGCGTCATTCTTCTACGAGGTGCTGTAGATGGGGTTTCAAATGAGATTGGTACGCAATGTCATGGCTGTCATCGCGGCGGTATGGGTGGCCGCGACGGCGGCGAGTTGCTCGAACGACGTGTCGGTGACGTACTCCGAAAACACCCCCGGCGATGCCCTGCGCGTCCAGGTCGGCGGTGAAGGCTACCGCGACGTGTTGGAGTACGTGTCGAAGGCCAAGCTGGCAGGCGATGTGGAACTCGAGTTGGTCGACGCTCCGGCCGATGCGAACGCCCACGTGGCAGACGGCAGAGCCGATCTCGCGTTCTACCAGACCCAGCCGGCTTTTCTCGGCAATCGGGAGACCGACGGGCACGGCACGCTCAGCATCGTCTCCAAAGTCGACGTCGCCCCTTACGCTCTCTACTCCTCGAAGTGGAAGGATCTCGAACCCACCGACGACTGGGTGAACTCGAACCTGGTCTCGGACAAGGTCACCGGACAGAGTCTTCCCCACGGCGCCGAGGTGGCGGTGCCGCAGACCAAAGCCGGGTTCGCACGGAGTCTGTACCTGTTACAGACAGCGGGGCTGGTGAAACTCGACCGCCCGTTCGGTGGGCTTACGGTCGCCGATCTGTCGGTGTCGGATGCGAATGTGCTGGAATCGCAACGGCATCTGGCCATTCGCCAACTCGACTTCGCCGAGTACGCCGAGGACATCTACCACAACTACGACGCGGTGGTGCTCGACCCCACCACCGCGACGTCGATCGGCCTGGTTCCGGCGAACGACGCGCTTGCGATCGAGCCGGGGCCCGGCAATCCGTATGCCCGCGTCCTCGTCGCTGCGTCCCGCCTGGCCGGTGATCCGCGGGTGTCCGCACTCGCGCACGCGCTGGAGAGCAAGGAGGTGGCTCAGTATCTCGCGACCACATACCACGGCAAGTTCATATCGGCGCATGTGCCGTTCGCACCCTGACATCCGACCCGTGGCCCCGCGCCAAATATCCCAACCACACAAGGAGACATGAGATGGATCTGCGACTGACCGACAAGCGGGCGATCATCACCGGCGGCAGCAAGGGAATCGGGCTTGCCATCGCCCACGCACTGGCGGCCGAGGGAGTCGACGTCGTACTCGCCGCACGCACCCGGGACCCATTGGAGAAAGCCGCTGCCGAAGTCGCCGAACGCAGCGGCAGGCGCGCCATTCCGGTCGTCGCCGACGCCGGCGACGACGAATCGGTCAAGGCGCTGGTGGCTCATGCCGTCGCCGAACTCGGCGGCGTGGACATCCTGGTGAACAACGCGTCCAACCAGGCGATCGGCTCGGCATTCCCCGGCCTGGCAGGTACGACCGACGAGGCTTTCTGGGGCGACGTCAACGTCAAAGTCGTCGGCTATCTGCGGACCGCGCGGGCAGTGGCCCCACATCTGATCGATCAGGGCTGGGGACGGATCATCAACATCAGCGGCCTGGGCTACCGACAGACGCACTCGATCGTACGCAGCATTCGCAACGTCAGCGTCGCTGCGCTGACGAAGAACCTTGCCGACGAACTTGGGCCGCACGGGATCAACGTCACCGTCGTACACCCGGGCCAGACCCGCACGGAGAGCAAGTCACTGGACTATCTGGCGGCCGCGGAGAAGGCTGGCCTGGCGATCGGTGAATACGAGAAGCGCATCGCGAACAACGCGATCGGGCGGGTGGTCGAAGCGGCCGAGGTGGCTGACGTCGTTGCCTTCCTTGCCTCGCCGCGCAGCGTGAGCATCACCGGGGACGCGGTCGCCGCAGGCGGTGGCTTGCTGGGTGCGATCAACTATTGATTGGGCGGCCGCCCACGGTTTCATGACCGGGTATCAGCCTTCGGCGGCGATGAGATCCCCTTCGCCCGCGTTCTTCCGAAGCTCCAGCCACGGCCGATACTCCTCGGACTCGTAGAACTCCATCAAGCGGCTCATCGAAGGAAACTCGATGAGCGTCATATAGTCTCGGTCCCAAGGGCCCTCCAGGACACGGATTTCCCGGTGCCTGAGGCGGTAGGTGCCACCAAACGCTTCAACGATCTCCCGGACACGTTGGGCGTACTGCGCCATACCGTCCGGGTTGCCGTATCCACCGATCGGATCGATGTGAATGAGATAGGCGGAGGCCACTACTTCACCGACCGCGTTTGGTGAAGTAGTGCGATCTCGGGGATCGCACTCAGGAGCGCGACGTACTCCGGATCACGTTGCACCCTGCGCTGATGCAGTTCGACAATCTTCGCTCTCAGATCGGCATCATCGTCGTCGGAGAGTCCGGTGCCGACCGTCTTCTGCAATAGCGGCAGCAAAGCCCGGTCCGCGGCCGCGTGGAGTGGATGGTCGAAGTAGCGTTCCAGCGCATCGAGATCGGCGAGCCCGATGCTGAAACCGTGGGTGAAACCGCCGGCGGGATCACCAAGATCCCTTCCGACGAAAGCGAACTCGACCGGCTCCGCCTCTGCCAGAGCGGCTACCGCCGCCAAAGCCCGAGATTTGTCGTTCTCGCAGACGCCGGGTTTGAAGCTGAAACGCTGGGCGCTGATGATCATACGAGCTCCTTTCACCCATCACGCTAGTACACGCCGTGTACTTCTGCATCGCAGCTTCTTTATGTCACGGCTAGGATCAGCGGGTGCCGACCAGCCGACCGAAACCAGTGACACGGCGCGAGCGTCTCCGCGCCGAGACCTCCGGGGAGATCAAGGCGATCGCCCTGCAACAGCTGACCGGATACGGCGCCGGTGGCATCTCACTGCGTGGGATCGCAGCCGAAATGGGCATGACTGCCCGAGCCATCTACACCTACTTCCCCACCCGCGATGACCTGATCACCGCGCTGGTCGATGACATCACCACCGACCTGGCGCACACGCTTGAGAGCGCCCGGGACAGTCAGCGGAGCGGCGGCTCGCGGCTCGTTGCTTGGGGTATTGCCCTGCGTAAGTGGGCAACGACCCATCCCGCCGAGTTCCGACTCATCTACGGCGACCCTGTTCCCGGCTACGTACCGCCACTCGACGGGCCAGGAGTGCGAGCGGCTCGACGCATCTGCGGTGGGCTCAACCGTCTGGTCGCAGAAGAGGTTTCGCCCGCACACCCGGACCTGTCCAGGACCGCGAGGTGGTCCCAGTTCCCGCCCGACTATGTGGCGAAGGTGCGCGCCGAGATACCCGACGCCTCGCCGGCGCTGGCCGCGCTCACCTTGCGAGTGTGGGGCCGCATCCACGGGCTGATCACCCTCGAGGTGTACGGGCACTTGCGCGCGGTGTGCAACGATCCGGCTGCCATCCAGCGCGCTGACCTCGCCGAGCTTGTCCGAGACCTTCGCGGAAACAGTTCGCCTGGCAGCGCTTGATATCCGGCTCATCGCCGGCGGTTCGGCCGGCACAGCTGCGCTCACGCTGAATAAATCCGTAGCTGGCAATTGCCGGGAAGTTTAGCGTCGCAATTGCATTGGCCGCATAGTCCCGATCGGCGGTCACAGTACAGCGGAGGTGCGCGCGTGATATCCGGAATCAAGCGCCTATTCAGCAAATCGGCGATCGCGCTGGGGGCAGCTGCCCTTGTCACCCCTGTGCTGCTGTCCGGCTGCAGCGGTAAGAATGACGACGGCGTGGTGAAGTTCCGATTCGCCAAATCGACAACCGAACTGTCGCTGGTCCGAATAGCAGACGAGTTGGGGTATTTCGAGAACGCCGGTGTCCGCCCGGAATACGTCGGGCCGGCGACCGCGGTTCCCGCCGTGCAATTGCTCGATCAGAACGCCATCGATATCGCGACCGGCATGTTCAACAACGACATCGACGGCAAGGTGAAGGGCTTCAAGTTCACCGCGATCGCATCGAGCATGCTCGATCTCCCCGACGAGCCTCATATGGCCTACTTCACCAAAGCCGGCTCGGACATCACGAAAAGTAATCTGAAAGCCATCGAGGGCAAGACCATTGGCCTATCGGACTTCAACAGCTGCACCGACCTGGTGATCAAGCGCTACTTGAAGAAGAACGGCGTCGACCTCGGCAAGGTCAAATTCCTGCAACTCAAGAATGAACTCATCGCCCCGGCGATCGAACGCGGTGAAGTCGACCTCGGTGTGTTCCACCCACCGTTGGTCGGAGTTCTGCTGAGCCAGCCCGACAAGTTCACCCAGGCTTTCACCTCCTTTGATGACTGGGGGCCGCTGGGCGGCCAGGCCCCATATGTCGCGAGCAACGCGTGGCTGCAGAAGCACCCCGAGGCCGCTCGTGAGCTCGTCGGCATCATCGCTAAGACGGCGAACTGGGCCAACGCCCATCCCAAGGAATCCGCCGAGATCGCAGGCAAGACAACCGGATACCCCGTCGAACAAACCACCAACTGGCACTACGCGCCCAACGCGCTTCTCGACAAGGCCAGCCTGCAGTTGTGGTGGGATCTCGTCGAAGAAGTGGGCGAACCACTGCCGGGATCGGAAAAGCTGAAGCCCGAAGACATCGCGACCAACGCCTTCAACCCCTATGCGAAGTCCGCCGATCTTCTGGAGACGCAGGACCACAACACCACAATCCTCGACCAGGAGCAGAACAACGGGGTCTTCAAGACGCACCTGGTCGACATCTCGGGGCTCGAAGACCAGAAGTGATCCCTTCTAGGAAAGTCACCTGACATGACCCAGCACGTCCTCGCCGGACCAGGTACCGAACCGACTGTCCCGCAGCCGGTCGACTCGACCTGGAAGATCGAAGCCAAGCGAATCACCAAGCGCTACCCGAAACTTCGTTCGCGATCGGCCATGGAATCCACCACTGTTCTCGAGGGGTTCGACCTCAAGATCAAGAGCGGTGAGTTCGTCTCGCTGCTCGGGCCGAGTGGTTGCGGCAAATCCACATTCCTCAACATCCTTGCGGGCCTGGAAACCTACAACAAGGGCACCGTCCTCGTCGACGGCCGAAAAGTCGACGGCGTCAACAAGACTGTCGGTGTCGTATTTCAGGGTTACGGGTTATTCCCCTGGCTTACAGCGCAGAAGAACGTCGAAGCCGGCCTGAGGATTCGCGGGGTACCGAAGGCCGAACGACGTGAACGGGCCGCCGCGGTGCTGCGAACCGTGGGTCTGGAAGCCGCCGCGAACCGGCTCCCACATCAACTGTCCGGCGGCATGCGTCAGCGCGTCGCGATCGCACGTGTGCTCGCCTATGACCCCGAGATCCTGGTGTTCGACGAGCCGTTCGCGGCCTTGGATGCCCAGACCCGCGAGTTCCTGCAAAGCGAGTTGCTGCGGATCTGGGAGGCCGGCGTGAGGAAGAAGACGATCCTGTTCGTCACCCACTCGATCGACGAGGCGATCTTCCTGTCCGACCGCATCGCCGTCATGACCCAGGCGCCGGGAACGGTGAAGACCCTGGTGGACGTCGACCTGCCGCGGCCGCGCGACAACGACGTGCGCAATTCGGAGGAGTTCGCCCACATCCGGGCGCGAGTGTCGCGAATCTTGGAGAAGGAGGCGCGAATTGGCAACGATTCATGACGAGCCGGTGAGCACACGGGACCAAGACGACGCCATCGAGACGCCCAGTCCGTGGCTGGCCAAGTACGGCAGGTTTGTCGGCGGGGCGATCGGGTTGGCGGCGTTCCTGGTCATCTGGTGGCTGGTCGTGGCGACCGGCTACGTCAGCGACATGTATCTGGCCACCCCGCAGGACACATTCAAGGCTTTCCTCGACGGCCTTGTGGACGGCACCTTGAGCTCGGAGATCTGGCCCAGCGTGCAGCGGGCGTTGATCGGATTCACGATCGCACTGGTGGCGGGCATCGGGCTCGGCATCGTCGTGGGATCGTTCAAATTCTTCCAAACGCTCGCCGAACCGGTCCTGTTGTTCTTCCGCAACCTCTCCCTGCTGGCGCTGCTGCCGGTGTTCGTGGTGTTCCTGGGAATCGGCGAGGAATCCAAGGTCGCCATCGTCGTCTGGGCGTGCTTCTGGCCGATCTTCGTCAACGCCGTCGGCGCGGTCGGTGGCGTGGAAAGGCAACTGTTGAACTCGGCCCGCGCGCTCGGCGCGGGCCGCTGGTACACGTTCGTTCATGTCATCCTGCCCGCCGCGATTCCCGCGATCTTCCCGGGCATCCGGCTGGCCTCGGCCAACGCCTTCACCGCCCTCGTCGCCGCCGAGCTCGTCGGCGGCGCCCAGGGCATCGGTATCTACATCAACAACGCGGCGCTTCGCTATCAGACCCCGCAGATGTACGCAGGTATCCTCGCCCTCGGGTTGATCGGCGTGCTCGTCAATGCCGTCATGACCGGCATCGAATGGCGCCTCACCGGCTGGCAGCGGGGATTGACCAACAAGTGACGAGCGCTGTTCGCATTCGGCACTTCGCCGCTGCGGGACTAAGACGCCGCCGCAGGCGTTGAATCGCACATGGTCATGCGATTCCCGGTAGCGGGAGGTTATCCGTGAAGTTCCTGCTTCTCACCTTGATTGCGCATCACCCCGACCCGGTCACCGGCGAAAAGAAGAGCCCGGCGGAACGGCTACGCGATGTCGTCGACGCCGCGGTGCTCGCCGAAGAACTGGGTTTCGACGGGTTCGCGGTCGGTGAGCGTCATGAGGATCCGTTCATCTCGTCTTCTCCGCCGGTCGTGCTGAGCAATATCGCGGCGCGCACATCGACGATCGGCTTGTTCACCGCGGTGACGACGTTGAGCCTGCTCGACCCGGTGCGCGCTTTCGAGGACTACTCCACGCTGGACAACTTGTCCGGCGGGCGGCTCGAACTGATCATCGGGAAAGGCAACGGCGCAGCACAAGCCGAACTGTTCCAGGTGACCACCGCCGATCAGTGGGACCGTAACCGTGAGGGCTACGAGTTGTTCCGCGCGTTGTGGGACAGCGAGCACGTGACGTGGTCGGGCCGGTTCCGTCCCCCGCTTGCCGACGCGAAGGCACTTCCCAGGCCGCTGCAGCGCAAGATCCGTATCTGGCACGGCAGCGCCACCAGCCGGGATTCGGTCGACCTCGCTGCGCGCCACGGTGATCCCCTCTTCTCGGCCAACGTCACCTACCCGATCGAGCCCTATGCCGAACTCGTACGTCACTACCGCAGGCGATGGGAGTCCTACGGTCACAACCCCGAGGACGCACTCGTCGGGGCAGGGACCGCAGGCTTTCACATCGCGCCGACATCGCAGCAGGCCGCCGACGAGTACCGGCCCGTGTTCGAGACCCGGTTGGCCTTCGCGCGGCGCGCCGGGCTTCCGGTGGTGTTCGAATCGATCGAAGACTTCATCGACCGGAGCTCAGCGCTCGTCGGCAGTCCGCAGCAGGTGATCGACAAGGTGGGGCGCTACCACGAACAGCTGGGCCATGAGGTGATCCATCTGAGCGCCGATACCGTCGGGGTTACCACAGCCCAGAAACGACGCAGTCTCGAGTTGTTTCAGTCCGACGTCGCACCGGTGCTCCGCGAGAAGATCCCCAGCCGGCCCCTGGCCGCACAACACCACGTGAAGGAAGGTGCGTACCAATCATGACAGCAGCAACGACATTCGAGACCGCCTGGGAAGACTGGCATGCCGAGCGCGAACGCTATTACGGCGATCCACTCGGTTGGGTCAGCCTGACCGGTTTGTACTGGCTCACCGATGAATTCGACGAGGTTGCCGACCTCCCCGGTCGCTGGCGCGCCGACGCCGATGCGGTGTTCGTCGAAGGGCTCGAGGGCACCGACCGACTCGAGCCGGTCGAGGGCGCCCCGGGTCTTCTCGTCGAGGCCGGCGACCGCCGCATCGAGGTGATCCGCCGCACCGGATCGGTCGCGTTGCGGGTCCACGACCCGAAGTCGCCACATCTGCAGTCCTACCGGGGCATTCCGACTTACCCGCCGAGCCCGCGCTGGCAGGCCACCGGCACCTTCACGCCGTATCCGCAGTCGCAGACGGTCACCACCGGCGCCGTGGTGGAAGGGCTCGAGCATCATCACAACGCCGTCGGTGTCATCGATTTCGAGCTGGAGGGTGCGGCCCACCGAGTTGTCGCGTTCGGTCGCCCATTTGGCGACCTGCAAGTTCTGTTCACCGATGCCACCAGCGGGGTGACGACGTATCCCGCGGCCAGATCGCTGTCGATCGCCCCGCCTGATGCATATGGGACCGTGGAACTCGACTTCAACCGGGCTTCGAATCTGCCGTGCGCGTTCACCGACTACGCGACGTGCCCGGTGGCGCCCGCCGAGAACCGGCTGACGGTCGCCGTCGAGGCGGGCGAGAAGAATCCGCGATAACACCACACTACGGAGGACGCAATGGAAACGTGGGATGCGATACGCGCCAGGCGAAATGTACGAACCTACCTGCCGGACCCGATAGCCGACCATGATCTGGACCGGATCGTCGAGGCGGCCTGGCGGGCACCGTCGGCATCCAATCGCCAGCATTGGGACTTCGTCATCGTCACGGATCGCGCCCAACTCCAGGAACTCTCGACGGTGTGGCGCGGCGCGGGCCACATCGCGTCGGCACCCGCGGCGATCGCGTTGGTGGTCCCGCAACCACCTGACGAACGCACCAAACTCATCGACCAGTACGACCTCGGGCAGGCCACACTGGCGATGACCATCGCCGCGACCGATCTCGGCATCGGCACCGGGCACTGCTCGGTGGGTGACCAGGACAAGGCGCGGACGATCCTCGGAGTGCCCGACGACCACGTCGTCTCCTATCTTCTCGGCGTCGGGTATCCGGCCGACCGGCCGTTCAAGCCCATCGAAAAACCCGATCGTCGTCCTTTCGACGAGGTCGTGCATCGAGGCCGCTGGTGACCGCTCCGTCAGGAAGAACCGTGAAAGTCCTTGTTCCAGACGACCTCGGGGTCAAGGTGCTGGAGACCGCGACAGATCTCGAGGCGATCCGCTACGAGCCCGGCCAACCGTGGCCGGCCGGGCACGCGGACGCCACGGTCGTCGTGGTCGGCTACGAATCGGCCGCCGCTGTTGGTGCCCGATTCGTAGAGTTGCCCGACCTGCGGCTCGTGCAGACTCTCAACGCCGGATATGACCAGTGGCTGCCGCACCTGCCCGACGGCGTCATGCTGTCCAACGCGCGCGGGGCGCACGGCGGGTCGTCGGCAGAATGGGTGGTCGCCGCGCTCCTGGCCATCTACCGCGACCTGCCGTTCTTCTCAGAGCAACAGTCCAAGGGCATTTGGCAGCCAAAGGTCACCGAGACCTTGATCGGCAAACGGGTTGTCGTGCTGGGTGCCGGCGACTTGGCGGTGAATCTCGCATCCCGACTGGCACCGTTCGACGCCGACGTGGCGCTGGTCGGCCGCCGCGCCAGACCCGGCGTGCACGCGTACGACGCCGTCGAGCGCCTTTTACCGCGCGCCGACGTCGTGGTGTCCATGCTGCCCGCCGACGCATCCACCTATCACATCATCGACGCCGAATTCCTCGCCGCGCTGCGCGATGGTGCGGTGGTCGTCAACGTGGGCCGGGGTGCCGCCGTCGACACCGAGGCGTTGCTGGCGGAACTGAATGCCGGGCGCCTGCGTGCGGCACTCGATGTCACCGATCCCGAGCCGTTGCCGAAGGATCATCCGCTGTGGTCGGCACCGGGCTTGCTGCTGACTCCGCACGTTGGCGGGAGCACCAGCGGGGCCTGGGACCGGGCGTGGGCGATCGCGCTGCGGCAGATCAGCGTCTATGCCGACGGCGGGGTCCCGGAGAATCTGGTGGCCGGGCCGGGCACGCCGGCCCGCAACCTCCGGTAGGCACGACGTAGGGCTGCTCAGCCATTCGTGATCCCCTCCTGCCAGCCGGTCAGTCGCCGTTCCACCAGCACCAGTAGATAATTCACGGCGAGGCCGAGGAGGCCGAGGAGCAAGATGCCCGCGTACATCTGCGGAATCCGGAAGGTCTGCTGCATCGTGAGGGTGAAGATGCCAAGGCCGGCCGGCGCTCCTACCATCTCCGCTGCAACCAGTACCGTGATCGCGTAGGCGCCGCCCAGCCGAATTCCTGGCAGTATGCGTGGAATCGACGCCGGAAGAACCACTTTCGTGAATATGAACCAGCTGTTTGCGCCCATGCTCTTGGCCGCGTCGATCTGGAGCTTCTCCACACCTTTCACCGCGGCGATGGTGGTCAGCAGGATCGGCCAGAGTGCCGCCCAGGTCACGATCGCGTATTTCGACGGCTCGCCCAGGCCGAAGAACAGCAGGAAAACCGGGAACAGTGCCAGGGCCGAGAGCTGGCGGAAGAACTGCAGTACCGAGTCGATGATTCTCTCGAACGGTTTGAACCACCCGATGGCGATGCCGAGTGTCACGCCGATGACGATGCCGAGGCCGAATCCCACCAGCGAACGACGCAGGCTGGGTAGAACGTGCCTGCGCATGTCCCCGCCGGGGAGAAGCCCCTCCACCAAGGCCTTCACCACCTCATGAGGCGGCGGCAGGTAGTGCTCCTTGACGACTCCGGCCCAGATGAGGACATACCACAGGAGGATGAACCCGGCCCATCCCACCGCGGAGCTGACGAAAAGACCCGAGCTCCAACGGAACCGGCGTCGTGGTGGCCCCGCTGGCGTGACGCCTTGTGACGGGATATCGGCCTGCGTGCCCACGAGCGGACGGTGATCTCGCACCGCGGCGGGAGATGAATCAAGCGACACCACGCACCTCCGCACGCAGGATCTCCGACACGGTGCGGCGGATCTCGACGAATTCGGGCGAGTTGCGGATCTCTTCAGTGCGCGGTCGGGGCAGATCGATGTCGATGGTGGCCTTGACGCGACCGGGGCGTGCGGTCATGATCGCGACGCGATCGGCGAGGAAGATCGCCTCGTCGACCGAATGCGTGACGAACAGGACCGTTTTGCGCTTGGCGCCGTCCGCCTGACTCAGCCCCCAGATCCGCAGCAACTCCAGTTGAAGCAGCTCCCGCGTGTTGGCATCGAGCGCGGCGAACGGTTCGTCCATCACCAGGACGCTTGGGTCATAGGCCAGCGCGCGGACGATGGCCACTCGCTGGCGCATGCCTCCGGAGAGCTGGTGGGGATAGCTGTGCAGGAACTCACCGAGACCGACCTTGTCCAGTAGTTGCGTGGCCGTCCGTCTCCGTTCGACCTTCGCCACGCCGCGAATCTCAAGTCCCGCCTCGACGTTGGCGAGGACCGAGCGCCATGGATATAGCGCGTATCCCTGGAACACCACACCGATGTCTCTGTTCACCCCCGCCAGCGGCTCACCGCTGACGAGGACCTCGCCGCCCGACAGCGTCTCGAGTCCGGCAAGGATGTTGAGGAAGGTCGACTTCCCACAACCGCTCGGCCCGAGCAGCGCGAGAAATTCGCCGTCCGGGATGGCGAGCTCGAAATCCGTCAGCACGGTGAGTTCGTCGGACCGCAGCCGGCCGGTTTTGCGAGGCGGGAAGGTCTTTCGCACCTGGTGTGCCACGATCTTGCCGGACGGTACTGAGCCGGCGGGTGTATCGGTGGTGGCGATGATCCCGTCTTCTGACAGGGTCACTTTTCACCCTTAGCCAGTTCGGTCAGATCGACCTGGTTGTCGGCCTGGGTGTCGATCAACTCGTCACTGTCGCTGTAGGGGTTGTATTTGTTGGTGGCGACGTCGTCGGCGGTCAATTTGCCCTCTGGGAGTTGGCCGAACTTTTCCAGAGTGTCGATCCAGTACTGGATCTGCTGTCGATCGATGATCGCGTTGTTGACGTAGGCGTAGCGGGTGATGTCCTTGACGTCCTGTCCGACGCGGTCGGCGATGAACTGGCGCGCCTGGTCCGGATTGCGGTTCACCCAACTCTGGGTCTTGCCCAGGATCTTGACGAACTCCTCGGTTTGCGCCGGGTATCTCCGAATGAACTCGCCGTTGCCGGTGTAGGGCTGGCTACCGCTCGCGCCGCCATCGAGGTCGAAATCGCTGAACAGGCTTACCAATCGGGGATTGTTGAGCGCGTGCCCGGAGAACGGTGCGTGGATGATGGCCAGGTCAGCGCCTCCCGTCTCCACCGCCTGCTCGGACTGGGCATCCGGCGTCGGCACCCAGTTGATCGCGTTGACATCCACTCCTTTGGACGTCAGATACTGCTTGGTGACGTATTCTGCGCAGGCACCGAACCCGTTCATCGCGATCGTCTTGCCCTCGAGCTTGTCCAAGCTGTCGCGGGTGATCCCGGAGTCCTTGCGCACGAAGTAGTTCATGTGCGGTGCGTCGGGCAGGGTTCGGTTAGATGCCGCGATGATCTTCAGATCGGCGCCACCGTTGATCGCCGAGATGGTGAGCGACGCCATCCGAGTCGAGAAGTCGAGGTCGCCGGTATCGGTAAGCGGGATCAACTGATTGGCATCCACCGCACCTACGTACTTCGGTTTGATACCCGCTTTCTCGAAGTACCCCAGCCTGTCGGCGAGGTATACGAGGTCGAAACTGGGGTTGTCGGCGTACTTGAAGTAAACGGGATTGTTCGGGTCGGAAACGTCCCCCGGAGGCCCGGCTACATCGGTCGATTCACTACAGGCAGCGGTGCCGGCGACGAGAATGACGCCGACCAACATCATCAATGCCTGTCTTACAGTCTTTTTCACAATATTCCTAGGCAAGTTCGAAGCGCACGCGCGCAGCGGTCGACCACATCGTGATTCATTCAATTCAGTCGGAAGCACGCCGTCACTGCTTCGATTCACCGTGATCGAATACGACACCTTGGCCGAACAGCTCCACGGCGCCTGGTCGAATTTCTGTGCACCCGCGCCCATCCGCCGAGATCCGCGCGTACTCCTGGTAATAGCTCAGGTCGAGCGCGCGCTGCGGTGTGGCGTCCGGGTGCCGCCAGCCGCCCTGGGTGAATCCGATGGGCCGGATCACTGAGTTCAGCACCAGTTTCGGCATGGTCACAGGCTCAATCCGGTTCCGTGCACGCCATGCTCGTCGATGAGGGCCAGCTCCTCTTCGGTGAACTCCGGGAAGTCGAGCGCCTTGACATTGTGATCGAGCTGCCACGTCGAGCTCGCGCCCACCAGCGCCGAGGTCACAGTCGGGTTCCTCAACACCCACTGCAGCGCGAGCTGGGCCAGTGATTGGCCACGCGACTCGGCGATCTTGTTGAGTTCGGACGTGCGCTGCCGATAGGTATCGGTGATCACGTCGGGTTTGAGGAAGGTGCTGTTGACCGCGCGTGCACCCGCCGGAATGGACTCCAGGTACTTGTTCGTCAACAGACCCTGCGCCAGCGGCGAATACACGACCAGCCCGAAACCATCGTCAGCCGCCAATTGCAGCAGGCCGTTCTGTTCGATGCGACGATCGAAGATCGAATACCGCGGCTGGTGGATCAGCAGCGGCACACCGGCGTCGGCGAGCAGCACAGCCACCTCGTGCGCCCGGTCCGGCGTGTAGTTCGAGATGCCGACGTAGAGGGCCTTGCCCTGGTTGACCGCCGATACCAGTGCTCCGACAGTCTCGTCGATCGGTGTCGAGAGATCAGGGCTGTGGCTGTAGAAGATGTCGACGTAATCGGTGCCGAGGTCGCGCAGACTGTGATCGAGCGACGTCAACAACGACTTGCGTGACCCGCCTTTGAGGTACGGACTCGGGCCGATGGCGTTGCCGGCCTTCGTGGAGAGGATGAGCTCGTCGCGGTACCTCGACAGATCCTTGGCGAGCACCCTTCCGAAGTTCTGCTGTGCAGCGCGATGCGGCGGACCGTAGCGGTCGGCGTTGTCGAAATGGGTGATGCCGAGATCGAAAGCATGCAGGATGATTTCACGTTGCGTCTCGAACGGATAGTCGGTGCCGAACTTCTGCCACAACCCGAACGAGAAGGCAGGCAGGTCGAGACCCGACCGCCCAGACCGCCGATACGGGATGTTCTCATATCGCGCGTCGGTCGCGGCGTATGTGGTTTCGAAGGTTCCGTGGGACATGCGTGCGTGATGCCTTTCCGTGTGGGCACCGAGCGCTCAGAAGAGGCCGGCGGGTGGCGGATCGCCGCGCGGATACCGCGACGGTCAGACCGATGTCGGCCAAGCTTCATCCCCTCTGCCGAGACCTACAGCGGCGTCGAGACGTGAGCACGCACCGGCCACCCCGATACTTCGAGTAGTAAAGCAGAACACCTCCGGCGATACACCGATTCGGTTCACGCTGATCACAAGCACATCAACAGATTTCGTCCGCGGTAGATTTCTTGCACTGGGAACCGTCCACCCGAATCCGCCGACGCACACAGATAGGACATGAGTGACTTCCGTCGAATCCACCGTGACGTCATCGGCAGACGCGGTGACCGCCAGCGACGCGAACCCGTTCATCACACGAGTCAAGGCGCACGCCGATGCCGTGCTTCGCCCCGCCGCGCTGCAAACCGACCGCGACGGCGTCAGCTCCGCGCAGCTCACCCACCTCGCCGGCCTGGGTCTGTTCAACCATTCCGCGCCTACGGAGTTCGGCGGTGCGGCAATCGGGACGGCGGGCGACCGCCGGCTTCACGAGATCATCGCCGGATCATGCTTCAACACCTGGCTGGTGTGGGCACAACACGCACCCATGGTCAGACGCCTGACCCTGGCCTACCAGAAGGGTGCCGAACTGTCCGACCTGTCGCGCGACGCGCTCGCCGGACGCGTCTTGCTGGGCGCGGCGATCAGCGACGTCCGGCGGTACCCGCGCTCCTACATCGCCGCCTCGCGCACATACGGTGGCTGGACGTTCACCGGCACGATCTCGTGGGTCAGCGGTTGGGGACTGAACACGGTGCTCGCGGTCGCCGCCGTCGAAGCGTCGACCGAGACCGTGGTCACCGCCCTCGTCCCGATCAGTGACCGGGTCCGAGCGACCCGTCTCGAACTCGGTGCGGTCGCCGGGAGCCGCACCGAGCGGGTGACGCTCGACGAGGTCTTCGTCCCATCGTCCGAAGTGATCCTCACGCAATCGCTCACAGACTGGCGCACAGAGGATCTCGCCAACTCAGGTGACACCCGTCCGCAGTACTTCGGCCTGGCGGCGACCGTGCTCGACGAACTCGACGGTGCACCGGATCCCCAGGTACGGCGAATCGGCCAGGTCTGGCGTCCACGTGTCGACGCGTTGCGCGCCGACGCCTATGGGCTCGCCGACGAGGCGAAGGCGGCCGGCGACGAGCGGCACCGCATCACAGAGCGAGTCGGGACCAAGGTCGCGGTCGGTGAGGCACTCGCCACCATCACCCGCGCCCTCGTCGTGGCGAGGTCCGGGCACGCGATCGCGCTCGACGACACCGCGCAGTTGTACGCGCGTTCAGCGCTTTTCCTGCTCGTCCAAGGCCAGAGCGCCGATGTCCGAAACGCCCAACTGACCGACCTCGCGCGGTAAGCCGGCGTGGATGATGCACCCGACCACAATTAAGTTGAGGTCAACCAATTGCGTAGCGAGAGTGGGTTGATTGCGGTCGGCCACGCCGAAAGACTGTGCACTGTGACCGGTGAATGTTGTTGTGCGCGCTTCGCGTGGCCCGTTGTGGCCGCATAACCGACCGCCAGCAACGCAGATTAGGAACGCTGATCCGATGACCGATCTCTTCGACCGCCGCGGATTCCTCAGCTTGAGCGCCGCAGTCCTCGGATCCGGCCTCCTTGCCGCGTGCGGCGGACCTCGTGGGGGAACCCCACAGTCGGGCGCAGGCCCCACCGGCCCCTCGGGCGATCCGGTTCGCGGTGGGACGCTGACCTTTTCGGATACCGAAGCGGTGACCAGCTGGCAGGCGCAGAAGCTGGGCACGTACAGCGCGGGGAACCTCACATTCCACACCAATGTGTTCCTGCTCTACTTCGACCCCTACAAGAAGCAGTTGCAACCATGGGTCGCCGAATCGTGGACCAAGAACGACGAGAACACTCGCTTCAGCTTCAAGATCCGCAAGGGCA
Organism: Mycolicibacterium wolinskyi; assembly: GCF_002101965.1. Taxonomy (GTDB): domain Bacteria; phylum Actinomycetota; class Actinomycetes; order Mycobacteriales; family Mycobacteriaceae; genus Mycobacterium; species Mycobacterium wolinskyi. The sequence continues at coordinate 142,916 of NZ_LQQA01000004.1, read as the reverse complement.
TCACATTCAGCGACGGCACCCAGCTCACCCCGGAGATCGTCGCCCAGAACTACGAGCTCTACGGCCGGGGCAACGAGAAGTTGCGGATTCCGGTGCACCAGCAGATTTCTCGCGGCTACGACCACGTCGAGGTCGACGGCGACACGGTCACCGTCGTCCTGTCCAAACCCAATCAACAGTTCCTGATCGATACCACACGGCTGAACTCTCCGATCCTCGGCGCGAAGACCATCGGCCTGGAACTCGAAGACGCAGGCCGGCCGGAAAACCACGTCGGTGCCGGGCCGTTCGTGTTCAAGTCACAGGTCCCCAACCAGTCGGCGGTGCTCGTGCGGCGTCCCGGCTACCGGTGGGCACCCGCGGGCTCACCGAATCAAGGCGAGGCCTACCTCGACGAGATCGTCTGGAAAGTTCTTCCCGAAAGCGGTTTGCGCACCGGCGCTTTGACGTCCCGCCAGGTAGACGTGGCCAGGGGGATCCAGCCGTCCGACGAGGCGGCGATCCAGGCGGCCGGCTTCCAGTTGCTGCTCTACCGTCCCCCGCTCGGCACATCGAACTACGCGGGCCTGCGCGTGGACAACGAGTTCACCAAGGATCCGCTGGTGCGACAGGCGCTGGTGCTTGGTATTGATCGTGACGGTCTGAGTCGTGACGCGCTCACCCCGAGCTATCCTCCGCCGATATCGATCCTCAATGTCAACAACGCCAATGCCATCGACCTCGCCGGCGAGTTCGCCTACAACCCGGACAAGGCGCGTGATCTATTGGAGCAGGCGGGGTGGCGCCAAGGACCCGACAGCATCCGTACGAAGGACGGCAAGCAGCTGCATCTGACGGTGCCCCAGAGCGCCCAGCAGGTGGCTCTCGGACCGGCGTGGGAGTACATCGCCCAGCAGTGGCGCAAGGAACTCGGCATCGTGCTCGATGTCCGCAACGACCCGTCGTTCGCGGCAGCCGCGAACAACGACGTCACCGTCCCGATCGTGGTCAGCCGGACATCGATCATTTCCCTTGGCCAGAGCTTCGGCGGTGAGGGCAATACGGCGCTTCTCGGATCTTCACCCGAGCTCACCGCGCTCTATGCCCGCGAACTGGAGGCCCGCGACGACGCCGAGTTCAAGGCTGTTCAGATCGAACAGCAGAAGGCACTGATCAAGGGGTCCTATGTGATCGCCTATTTCGAGGAGGCGCAGACGTTCGGAGCGTCGCCGGACGTCCACGTGACATTTCAGACCCAGACGTATCCGGACTTCTACAACGCCTGGAAAGCCAGATGACAGCCGTCCAGGAGGTTCCAGCCGTCCTCGGCAGCACCCCGACGCAACCGGATGGTCGGGGTGCCCCCCGCTCGCGCCAGTTCATCCGCTACGTCCTCGGCCGTCTCACGCAGGCGGTGGTGGTGTTGTGGCTGGCGTACACCCTGACATTCATCGCCATCACCCTGCTTCCGTCCAACCCGATCGAGATGTTCGCCGCCGACGACACCGGGGTCATCGACCCACAGACCGTCGAGCAGATGAAGCTGTACTACGGCTACGACCATTGGGTGTTTCAGCGGTACTTCATCGAGTTGAGCCATGTCGTCCGTGGCGGCCTCGGTTACTCGATGAGCACCGGCCAAACGGTCTCGCAGGCGATCGGTGATGCAGCGTTGCCCACGCTGCGATTGACGGCAACCGCATTCGTCATCGCCGTGCTGATCGCCGGCGCCATCGTGTCGACCGCGGTCCTGGCAAGCCGGCGCTGGTTGCGTTCGTCGGCCGTGATGCTGCCGCCACTGTTCGCGGCCGCACCGGTGTTCTGGGTCGGCATCGTGGTGCTGAACGTGTTGTCGTTCCGGCTTGGTTGGATCTCGGCGTTTCCCGACGGCACGTTCCTGTCGATTCTGGTGCCCGCACTGGTGCTGGGCCTACCGCTGTCCGCGGCGATGGCACAGGTGCTGCTCAAGAGCGTGGAGACCGTGCTGGACAGCGACTTCGTCGACGTGGTCCGCGCCAAGGGCGCGGGCAAGCACTGGGTGTTCTGGCGACATGTGGTGCGCAACGCGGCGGGGCCGGGCCTGACGGTGGCGGGAACCGTGTTGGGCACGCTGGTGGGAGGTGCAGTCGTCACCGAAACGGTGTTCGCGCGCGCCGGTATCGGGCGAGTGCTGCAGACCGCGGTGTCGCAACAGGACGTTTCGCTGGTGCAAGGTTTCATCCTGATCATCGCCGGCGTTTATGTGGTGGTGAACCTGGTGATCGACTTGCTCTACCCCGCGCTGGACCGGCGGATTCTCCTGACCACGGGAGGGGCACGCGCATGACGACGACTCTGGCTTCACCGATTCGACCGCTGGGTTACCGAGTTCGGCTCAGTCCCAACAACATTGCCTCCGGGCTCGCAGTGCTCGTGCTGGTGACCGTCGCGCTGTGGACGTTTTTTCCGTCGTGGTTCACCAGCCACGATCCCATTGTCGGTGTGGGAGCCCAGAAATTCCTGCCACCCGGGGCCGAGCATTGGTTCGGGACGGACCGCGCCGGCCGGGATACGTTCACCCGCGTTGTGCACGGCACCCGCAACACGGTGTACGGCGCCGTGATCGGGACGTCGATCGGTCTGGTCCTCGGCACGGTCTTGGGTGTGACCGCCGGGGTGCTGCGCGGCGCCGTCGATGCGGTGATCATGCGGCTTGTAGACGTCCTGTTGGCACTGCCGGGATTTCTCCTGGCACTGTGCGTTGTCGCAGCCTTCGGCCCCGGTACGACGCATGTCGCCATCGGCGTCGGCATCGCCGCGGTTGCCCCGTTCGCGCGCGTCGGCCGCGGCGAGGCGTTACGCGTCGTTCAGCTCGAATACGTCGATGCCGCACGGGTTTCCGGTGCGAAACCGACGACTGTGCTGTTCCGCCACGTCCTGCCGAACTCGGCCGGACCCATCGTTGCCCTGATCCCGACGGAACTGGGCTCGACCATCCTCAACATCGCCGGCCTGGGCTTTCTGGGATACGGCGCACCACCGCCGACACCGGAGTGGGGCACTCTGCTGTCGGAGGGGCGTGACTATCTGGCCAACGCCTGGTGGCTGACCACGCTGCCCGGGATCGTCGTGTTGATCGCGGTCCTGGCAGTATCGCGTGCCGGCCGAATCCTGCAGCGCCGCTTCCGGATCTGACAAGGAGAACAACATGACCACCACCTTGCCGGTCGCTGCCGAACACACCGGCGACTCAGCCACGCAACCGGTGCTCGAGATCGAGAACCTGACGATCTCGTATCACGGTGCGTCGCAGGCCGCAGTACGCGGAGTCAACCTGAGCATCCAGCCCGGTGAAGTGGTCGCGGTGATCGGCGAATCAGGCTCGGGTAAAACGACTTTGAGCAAAGCGGCCATCGGCCTCCTGCCGGGCGGCGCCCGTATCGACAGCGGATCGATCCGGGTCTCCGGTCGCGAGCTCACCGGCCTGCGCGAACGGGACCTGGTCAAACTCCGCGGCAAGGTGGTGGCCTTGGTACCTCAGGATCCGGCGACATCGCTGGATCCGGTTCAGCCGATCGGACGCCAGCTCACCGAGGTCTTTCGTCTGCACCCCGGCGGAAAGCGGCTGTCGCGCGGGCAATTGCGCGCCAAGGCCGTCGAACTACTCGACCTGGTCGGAATCGATCACCCCGAACAGCGCCTGCGGCAGTACCCGCACGAGCTGTCCGGCGGTATGAAACAACGGGTCCTCATCGCGATCGCCTTCGGTTTGCGTCCCACGCTCCTGATCGCCGACGAACCCACCTCGGCCCTCGATGTGACCGTGCAGAAGCAAGTGCTCGAAGTGTTCGACCGGCTCGCCGGGGACACCGGTGTGGCGGTCCTGTTCGTGACGCACAACCTGGCGGTGGCCTCGGATCACGCGACCCACGCGATCGTGATGCGCAACGGCCGGGTGCTTGACAGCGGTCGGATCGACGACCTGGTGTTGAACCCGATTCACGACTACACCCGACAACTCATCAGCAGCGCATTCGGTCTCGGCGGCACCGGCGCACCGGTTCCGAACGTGCCGGTCACCCCTGCCGCACCCGTCGTCGAGGTGAAAAGTCTCACCAAGACGTTTACGCACGGACCGAGCGGACACTTCAAGGCCGTCGACGACGTCACGTTCGCCCTCGCCCGAAACAGCACCTTCGCACTGGTCGGCGAGTCGGGATCGGGCAAGTCGACCACGGCGCGGCTGATCCTCGGACTGGCCCAGCCCGACTCCGGCCAGGTCTACATCGACGGTCGCGAGGTCACCGGCCTGCGCAGGCATGCCAAACGTGACGTGTGGCGCAAAGTCCAGCTGATACAACAGAATCCGCAGGTGGCGCTCGACCCCCGGCTCACTGTCGAGCAGATTGTGGACGAGCCGCTGCGCTCGTTCGGGCTCGGCGACCGTGCGGCCCGCCGACGCCGAGTCGCCGAATTGCTCGATCAGGTGGGACTGACCGGTTCCTTCGCCACCCGCAAGCCGCGCGAGCTTTCCGGCGGGCAACAGCAGCGCGTGGCGATCGCGCGTGCCCTGGCGCCGCGGTCCCCCATCGTGGTGCTCGACGAGGCGTTATCGGCGCTCGACGTCGTGACGCAACGCCGCATACTCGATCTGCTGGACGAGGTGCAACGCGAACTCGAGCTGACCTATCTGTTCATCTCCCACGACCTCGATCTCGTGCGCTCGATAGCCGGCCACGTGGCGGTGATGCGTCGCGGCCGGGTCGTCGAAACCGGGTTTACCGAGCAGATCTTCGCCGAACCGCGCTCGGAGTACACCCGCGCACTGCTCGACGCCACGCCCGGGCGCCGGTTGCGCGGCAAACTCGCCGCACTGGCCGACAGGAGAATCTCATGACTCGCCGACGGCTGTTTCTCAGCGTCGCCATCAACAGCACCGGGTCGGCCGCGCGGTCATGGGCATGGCCCGGGACGAAGTGGAGCCGGTTCAGCGACTGGGACCACTACCTGCGCTCGGCGAAACTGGCACACGACGGTGCCTTCGACATCGTGTTCGTGTCTGATCATCCTGCGCTGCAACGCGACAACTCGGCACGGCCGCTGCACAGTTTCGATCCGACAGTGCTGCTCTCGGCGATCGCCGCAGCGGTGCCCGACATCGGATTCCTGCTCACCGCGTCCTCGTCGTACAACTCGCCCTACAACCTCGCGCGCCGCCTCGCGACGCTTGACCACATCTCCGGTGGCCGGGTGATCTGGAATGTGGTGTCGAGCTTCAATCCGGACATCGCGGCGAACTTCTCGGCCGCGCCGCTACCGCCTCGGGCCGAAAGATACCGCCGGGCCGATGAATTCCTCCAGGTCGTCAAAAAACTGTGGCTCAGTTGGGACACTCCCGGGGGCGCGGCGCCATCAGACACCGTCTGGGATTCGACCACCGCACGCCGCATCGACCACCACGGCGAATTCTTCGACGTGGCAGGGCCGTTGAACGTCCCGATCGGGCCGCAGGGCCATCCGGTGATCGCACAGGCCGGTGCGTCGCAGGCCGGGGTCGATCTCGCCGCCAAACACGCCGACATCGTCTACGCCTCGCTGCTGCACAAGCAGGCTGCGTTCGATTACCGAGCGCAGCTGCGGGAGCGGGCGGCCGTCCATGGCAGGAACGCCGACGACATCCGTTTGATGCCGGGGCTGGTGGTGATCGTCGGTGACACCCGGGAAGAGGCCTACCGCAAGCACGAGGCGATGCACGGCTTTCACGGCGAGGACGGGTTGATCGCCGACTTCTTCAAACGAGCAGCCCTGTTCGACATCGACGACACGCTCGACCCCGACCGCGCGCTCGACCCGAAGTTGTTCGACTACACAGAAGATCAGTCTCGGCCCGTGGGATTCGTGCGATCATTCGCCGAACTGACTGCCGCAGAGGAGATCACGCCCCGGCAGCTGGTGCGCCGGGTCGAGGGCGGGCACCGCCTGGCCATCGGTACTCCCGAAGACGTGGCCGACACGATCCTGGACTGGTGGAGCGCGGGCGCCGTAGACGGTTTCAACATCCACATCCCGGTGCTGCCGGACGGCATCGCCGAATTCAACCGAACGGTCATGCCGCTGCTGCAACATTCCGGAGCCTTTCCCACCGCCTACGACGGGTCCACCATCCGCGAACGCCTCGGGCTGCGGGATCCGCGACCGGCTTCGGCCGCCTCGGTCGTGGCCTGACTCACGCCGCCAACCGAAGGAAGCACCCTTGTCCGCAGCATTTCAATCCAGCCTCGCCCAGTTCCGCCGCATCTTCGACCAATTGGCCACTAAGGCCGCCGCCCGCAGCCACACCCACGAACCGGTACACGAGGAGATTCAAGCGCTTGCCGCAGCCGGATTCGGACGGTTGCGAGTCCCGGTCGAGCACGGCGGTTTCGGGGTCGACCTTCCCACGCTGTTCGAACTGCTCGCCGAGGCCGGCCGGGCCGATTCGAATGTGCCGCAGATCCTGCGTGGCCATTTCACCACCGTCGAGATTCTGCGACAGTCCCCGTCCCCCGAACAACGCACCCACTGGCTGCGCCGCATCGCCAACGGCGCGATCTTCGGCAACGCACAGTCCGAGCCTGCCGCCGACAGCCCGGACTTCCTGCCGACCACCAGGCTGCACCACGTCGCCGGACGGCCGGTCGTCTCGGGCGTGAAGTACTACTCGACCGGTGCGCTCTACGCCGACTACATCCGCGTCGCAGCGGCCGTCAAGGATCCCGAAGATGCCGACGCAGGCAAGATCACTTTCGCGGTCGTGGACGCCCGTGAGACCGGGGTCACCCACGATGACGACTGGGACGGCATCGGACAGCGACTCACCGGAAGCGGGACAACACGTTTCGATGCGGTACCGGTGCAGGAGAACGGCGAACTCGGCCGCTCCAAACAGAATCTGCGCTCGATTCAGGCGTTCGTGCAGCTCGTGCATCTGGCCAACCTGACCGGCATCGCCCGCAACGTCGTAGACGACGCCACCGCGCTGATCCGCTCCCGGGTCCGAACCAACCTGCATGCGCTGTCGAAACAACCCACCGAGGACCCCGAGGTGCTCGCCGTGCTCGGCCACCTCTACCGCCACGCGCAGACGGCCGATGCCCTGCTGGTGTCGGTCGCCAACAGCCTGGAACGCGCCAACCAGGTGGCGGCCGCCGGGCTGGACGCCGAGGAGGACTACGCCCGGAATTTCATCGATGTGTCGGCGGCACAGGTGACCATCATCGAGGCGGTGCTCGCCGCGGGCGCCCAGATCTTCAACGCGGGCGGCGCGTCGGCCATCCGCGAGGGCACCAGCCTCGACCGGCACTGGCGAAACGCCCGCACACTGGCATCACACAACCCGGTGATCTACAAGCCCAGGATCATCGGCGATTTCGTCCTGAACGGCACCACACCGAAATCCTTCTATGACCGCGTGCGGGAGAACAGCGTCGCAGGCGCCCCCTGACATGTTTGACGCCCGCTGAGACAAACCGTTCCCGGATGGGATGCCGGTTCCTAGTGTCGGACAACATGACCCGCCCGCGGCTGATCCTCAATGCCTTCACCATGAACACCGCCACCCACGTCTCTTACGGCTCGTGGCGCAACCCCGAGAACCGCAGCACCGAATTCGATCAGCTCGATGTCTGGGTGAATCTGGTCAAACTGCTGGAACGCGGGAAGTTCGACTCGGTGTTCTTCGCCGATGTCGTCGGACTCTATGACGACTATCGCGGCGGGTGGGAAACCTATGTACGTGAAGGTCTGCAGATCCCCAATCACGATCCGTCGGCGATCATCTCGGCGCTGGCGCTGTCGACCGAACATCTCGGCCTGGTGATCACGAGCTCGGTGCTGCAGGACCACCCTTTCTCATTCGCCCGCAAGATATCGACGCTGGATCACGCCTCGAAAGGACGCATCGGCTGGAACGTCGTCACCAGTGCGCTGCAGAATTCGGCGCGCAACTTCGGATTGCTCGAGCGCGAGGAACACGACGAGCGCTACCAGTGGGCCGAGGAGTACACCGAAGTCGTCTACAAACTGTGGGAAGGATCGTGGGATGACGGTGCGCTCATCCGAGACCGCGAACGCGGTCTCCACGCCGACCCCGACAGGGTGCACAAGATCCATCATGCCGGCAAGCGCTACCGAGTCGAAGGTCCGCACCTGAGTTTTCCTTCACCGCAACGCACACCGGTGATCTTCCAGGCCGGAACCTCGACGGCCGGGCGCACGTTCGCGGCCCGGCACGCCGAGGGCGTGTTCATCAATGCGGTGTCACCGAAAGGGGCTCGTGTGGTGATCGAGGACACCCGAGACAGGGCGGTCGCGGCGGGGCGGCGCCGCGATGACATCAAGTTCTTCCAAGGACTGTCCTTCGTGGTCGGATCGACCGAAGCCGAAGCCAAGGCCCGCGCCGCCGAACTCGACGAATACCTGAGCGTCGACGGACTGATCGCGCACCGCAGCGGCGGTATCGGCGTCGACCTGGGCGGCCTGGACCATCACACCCCGATCGGCGACCTGGCCCCCACTGTCCAGGGCACGCGCAGCACCATCGAAGCGCTGATCGCCGCCGCGCCGCCCGGCACCAATCCGACCATCGCCGACCTGGTGCGCCAGCAGCAGGAATCGACCAGGATCATCGGAACGCCCGAGCAGATCGCCGACACCCTCGAGCAATGGCAGGACGCCGGCGTCGACGGGGTCAACATCCGCTACATCACCACACCCGGCAGCTTCGAGGATTTCATCGACCATGTGGTCCCCGAGCTGCAGGCACGTGGCCTGGCGCAGACCGAGTATGCGCCAGGAACTCTGCGCGACAAGCTCTTCGGCGCCGGTCCTGCCCTGCCCGATCGGCATCCGGCCCGCTACTGGCGCGGCCGCTTCTCCGCACCGAGTGTGGACGCAGTCAACTCAACAGGCTAGGCCGGACGTGTGCGGCGATCTCGTCGCTCGTCGTCAGCCAGGCGTCGGGTTGCGCGGCAAGGTATTTGAGCACCCGGTCGAGGTACTTGTGCCGGAACGGCTGGCCGATCACGAACGGGTGCAGTGCCAACGCCAACACGCGGCCACTGGTGGCGGAATCGGCGTGCAGTTGTTCGTATTGGTCGATCACCATCTGCTCGAATTCGGGTCCGGTGGTGCCCTTGCCGAAAATCAGCAGATCGTTGAGCTCGACTGAATACGGCACACTGATCATGCCGGGCGTGGTGAGCGGATAGGGCTGGTCATCGTTGGTCCAGTCGAGCACATAGTGAAAACCCAACTCCGCCAGAAGTTTCGGTGTGTTATGCGTCTCGGTCAGGCCCGGCCCCATCCAGCCACGTGGCTGCTGGCCGGTCGCATCCGCGATGTCACCGGCGATCTCGGCGAGGACCCGGCGTTCCTCGTCGACATCCAGATCGGTGTGCAGGATCGAGTTGGTGCGGCCATGCGCCAGCCACGCCCAGTTCCGTTCCAGGCCGGCGGCCACGATCTGCGGATGGTGCTTGATGACGGCTGAGTTCAGTAGCACGCTGGGACGCACGCCGTGCCGGTCGAGACTCTCGATCGTGCGCCATATGCCCACCCGGGCGCCATAATCACGCCAGCCGTAGTTGAGCGCATCCGGCTGCAGGTCGGCGGTTCCGGGCCAGATGCTGGTGGAGGGGCGGTCGATGAGGAAGTGCTCGATGTTGAGGCCCACGTAGACCGCGACTCGTGCGCCGTCGGGCCAGGTGATCGGCGCGCGTTCGGTGATGGGGCTGTAGTCGAAAGGCGGTGTGGTCATGCCGCACGGTACGAGGTGACACCAATGTCAGAGTCAAGCCGCGGCGGTATAACTGGCGTATGCGTATCGGCGAACTAGCGCGTCGAACCGGGGTGAGCCAGCGGTCTCTGCGCTACTACGAGCAGCAAGGCCTGCTGGCTTCCGACCGGACGCCCGGCGGGCAACGCGAATACTCCGAACGGGCCGTCGACCGGGTGATCCGTATCCAGGAGCTGTATGCCGCGGGCCTGACCAGCCGCACCATCGCATCGCTGCTGCCGTGTATGCGCGACGATGGCGGCCCGGCACCCCAAGCCACCCCGCGCCTGCTCACCGAACTCTCTGCCGAGCGGACCCGCCTCGACCGGTCCATCCGCGAGCTGATCACCTCGCGTGAGGTGCTCGACAGCGTGATCGCCGCCGCGGCGGACCCGGCCGCACCGCGCTCGAACTGAATCACCATGCGTTGATCTCTTGAAAGCCCAGCACATCGCGCCAGACTGAACAGACGGGCACATGGCGCGGGAATGGGCCCGCCACCACACACGTTGCCGCTGAAACCACGCACGAAAGCGAGGAACGGCTGTGTCAGAATCCCCTCCGGTCCACCTCGGCGTCGCACTCGACGGCACGGGTTGGCACCCAGCTTCCTGGCGCGAGCCCGACGCCAGGCCCGCAGACCTGTTCAAGCACGACTACTGGACCGATCTGGTCGCCGAGGCCGAACGTGGCCTGCTCGACTTCGTCACGATCGAAGACGGTCTGACGCTGCAGTCCGACCACCCGTGGCGAGCCGACGACCGCACCGACCGAGTGCGCGGCCGGTTGGACGCCGTGCTGATCGCGGCACGGGTGGCACCCCGCACCAGCCACATCGGGTTGATCCCGACGGCCATCGTCACCCATACCGAGCCGTTCCATCTGTCGAAGGCCATCGCGACGCTCGACTACGTGAGCACGGGACGGGCAGGCATCCGGGTGCAGGTATCGGCCCGCCGCGATGCGGCCGCCCATTTCGGCCGCCGCGACATCCCCGAGCGCTCGCCCGAGCTGTCCGAGGAACTGTTCGGCGAGGCCACCGACTACGTGGAGGTGCTGCGCCGGTTGTGGGACAGCTGGGAGGACGACGCCGAGATTCGCGACGTCGCCACCGGCCGGTTCATCGACCGGAACAAGCTGCACTACATCGATTTCGAAGGTGCCAAGTTCTCGGTGAAGGGTCCCTCGATCACGCCGCGCCCGCCGCAGGGGCAGCCAATCGTGGCCGCGCTCGGTCACGTCGATCACGCCTACCGGCTCATCGCGTCGAGCGCCGACGTCGGCTTCATCACGCCGCACAGCGCCGACGAGACGGCTACTCTTGTCGACGAAATCAGCGCGGCGCGAACGGCTTCCGATCCGGTCCGGGTGTTCGCCGATCTGGTGGTGTTCCTGGACGCCACCGCCGCGGACGCGGCGGCGCGACGAGCCCGGCTCGATGAGCTCGCTGGTTCCGAATACCGCAGTGACGCCGAGATCTTCGCGGGCACTCCACAACAATTGGCCGATCTACTGCAGGAATGGCATGCGGCCGGGCTGACCGGCTTCCGGCTACGCCCCGCCACGCTCCCCCACGATCTGCGTCAGATCACCGAGGCCCTGGTGCCCGAACTGCAGCGGCGCAACGTCTTCCGCGACGCTTACGGCGCCCCGACCCTGCGCGGCCTGCTCGGCTTGCCTCGCCCCGCCAACCGCTACGCCACCGCCTAGGACCTCCGATGAGCAAGCCCATCAAGCAGATTCACCTCGCCGCGCACTTTCCCGGCGTCAACAACACCACGGTGTGGAGCGACCCGGCATCGGGCAGCCACATCGAGTTCGGCTCGTTCGTGCACTTCGCGCAGACCGCCGAACGCGGCAAGTTCGACTTCCTGTTCCTGGCCGAAGGGCTTCGGCTGCGCGAACAGAACGGCCTGATCTACGACCTCGACGTGGTGGGCCGGCCCGACACGTTCACGGTGCTCGCCGCGCTGGCCGCCGTGACCGACCGGCTCGGACTCACCGGCACGATCAACTCGACGTTCAACGAGCCCTACGAGGTGGCACGGCAGTTCGCCTCGCTCGACCACCTGTCCGACGGGCGGGCCGCCTGGAACGTCGTCACGTCGTGGGATGCGTTCACCGGAGAGAACTTCCGCCGCGGCGGATTCCTCGCCGAGGACCAGCGCTACGAGCGTGCCGAGAGTTTCCTGGCCGCCGCGCACACGTTGTTCGACTCGTGGCACGGCGACGAGATCGTCGCCGACAAGGATCGCGGCGTCTTCCTCTCTGACCCGGGTGCGGGGAAATTCTCCTACCGCGACGCGCATTTCGACATCGCCGGGCAGTTCAACGTTCCGCGCAGTCCGCAGGGCCGGCCGGTGATCTTCCAGGCCGGGGATTCCGACCACGGCCGGGACTTCGCGGCCCGTGCCGCCGATGCGATCTTCTCCCGGCACGGCACGCTCGAGGCCGGTCAACAGTTCTACACCGACGTCAAGGGGCGGCTCGCCAAGTACGGCCGCCGCCACGACCAGTTACTGATCCTGCCCGCCGCGACGTTCGTGCTCGGCGACACCGACGCCGAGGCCGCCGAGATCGCGCACGAGGTGCGGCTGGCACAGGTGTCACCCGCCACGGCGATCAAATTTCTCGAACAGCTGTGGAACCGCGATCTGTCCGACCATGACCCCGACGGTCCGCTGCCGTCGGTCGATCCGGTCGTCGGCGAGAACACGATCGCGCGGGGCCGGGCGAGCGTGCGGATGCATCGCGACCCGATCGCCGTCGCCAACGAGTGGCGGGCCAAGGCCGAGGCCGAGAAGCTCACCACGCGCGAACTGATCATCGAGGTGACCGGGCGGCAGAACTTCATCGGGTCACCGGCTACCGTCGCCGAGACGATCAACACGCTCGTGCAGGAAGACGCCAGCGACGGCTTCATCCTGGTGCCGCACGTCACGCCCAGCGGTCTCGACCCGTTCGTGGACAAGGTGGTGCCGCTGCTGCAGGAACGCGGGGTGTTCCGCACCGACTACGAGGGCACGACCCTGCGCGACCACCTGGGCTTGGCCACACCGCACTGATTCGGCCGCATGCGGAAGAATCGTCGGCAGCATGTCTGACACCGACGAATCCGCGCCCATCGGCCGACGGCGCCACATCCTGCGCCTGGCGGCGTTCGCGGCGTTTCTGCTCGGCCTGTTCTACCTGGTCGCCGTGGCGCGAGTGGTCGATGTCGACGACATTCGCGCGACGGCCGCCGCGACCGGCCCGGTCGCGCCGCTGACCTACGTGTTCGTGTCGGCCGTCCTGGGCGCACTGTTCGTGCCGGGCCCGATCTTGGCGGCGGGCAGCGGTGTGCTGTTCGGACCGGTTCTCGGCACGTTTGTGACGTTGGGCGCGACGGTGGGTACGGCGGTGATCGCCAGGCTCATCGGCAGGCGGGCCGGCCGTGACAGCGCGCGGGCGCTGCTCGGGGCCGAGCGGGCCGACCGTCTCGACCGCCAGATCGAACGGGGCGGGCTGTGGGCCGTCGTCGGGCAACGCTTCGTCCCGGGCATCTCCGATGCGCTGGCGTCCTACACGTTCGGCGCGTTCGGAGTTCCGTTGTGGCAGATGGCCGTCGGCGCGTTCATCGGGTCCGTGCCGCGGGCGTTCGTCTACACCGCACTCGGAGCGTCGATCGGCGACCTGTCAGCCCCGCTCGCGTACACCGCCATCGGGGTGTGGTGTATCACCGCGATCATCGGGGCCTTCGCCGCGCACCGTGGCTACCGGTCGTGGCGCAACCGCGACCACACTCCGGAACCCACGCCGTAGGAGCTACTTGCCGAAACCGGCGTTGCGCAGCGCCTCGGCCATCGAGCCCATCGGCTTGTTCGAATCCCGCCGCCCGGAGTTGTTGCCCCGGTTCTGGCTACGACGATCCCCGCGGCCCTGATTGCCGCCGCCGTCGCGCCGGGGCTGACCGCCACGGTCATTGCGGTCCGGGCGCTTGCCCTGGCCGCGTTCCGGGGTGTCGTTGAGCCGCAGGCTCAGCCCGATCCGTTGGCGGTCCACATCGACGTCGACGACCTTGACCTTGACCACCTGGCCGGACTTCACGATCTCGTGCGGATCGGACACGAAGCGATCGGCCATCGCCGAGACGTGCACGAGGCCGTCCTGGTGCACACCGACGTCGACGAAGGCGCCGAAGGCCGCGACGTTGGTCACGACACCTTCGAGCACCATGCCGACCTTGAGGTCGGCGACCTTCTCCACGCCCGCGGCGAAAGTCGCGGTCGAGAACGCGGGACGCGGGTCACGTCCCGGCTTCTCGAGCTCGGCCAAGATGTCGGTGACGGTCGGGATGCCGAACCGGTCGTCGGCGAATTCGGCAGGCTTGAGCGAACGCAGGGTGCGCTCGTCGCCGATCAGTTCGGCGAGGCTGACGTTCGAGCGATCCAGGATTCGCCGCACCACCGGGTAGGACTCCGGGTGCACACCCGAAGCGTCGAGCGGGTCCTCGCCGTCACGGATCCGCAGGAAGCCTGCGCACTGCTCGAACGCCTTGGGGCCCAAGCGTGGAACGTCGAGCAGCGCCTTGCGGCTGCGGAACGCGCCGGTCTTCTCGCGGTACGCGACGATGGCTTCGGCGAGCGACTCGGTCACGCCCGACACCCGCGACAGCAGCGGCACCGAGGCGGTGTTGAGATCGACGCCCACCGCGTTCACGGCGTCCTCGACGACGGCGTCGAGGCTGCGGGCGAGCGAGCCCGGGGTCACGTCGTGCTGGTACTGCCCGACGCCGATCGACTTCGGGTCGATCTTCACGAGCTCGGCCAGCGGATCCTGCAGGCGTCGCGCGATCGAGACCGCGCCGCGCAGCGTGACGTCGAGTGACGGCAGCTCACGGGCCGCGTACTCCGATGCCGAGTACACCGACGCACCGGCCTCGCTGACCATGGCCTTGACCGGGGCATTGGCGCCGGCGGCCCGAATGTCGGAGATGAGTTCGGCGGCCAGGGCGTCGGTCTCACGCGAGGCCGTGCCGTTGCCGACCGCGATCAGTTCGACGTTGTGGCGGGCGATGAGCGCGGCCAGCGTGGCCTTCGCCTGATCCCACTGCTTCTGCGGCTGGTGCGGGAAGATCGCGCACGTGTCGACGACCTTGCCGGTGGCGTCGACGACGGCCACCTTGACCCCGGTGCGGAAGCCCGGGTCCAGTCCGAGGGTGGTGCGGGTTCCGGCAGGCGCGGCCAACAACAGGTCTTTGAGGTTGCGGGCGAACACAGCGACGGCGTCCTCCTCGGCGCGCTGCCGCAGGCGGATACGCGCGTCGACGGAGGCCGAGATCATGAGCTTGGCGCGCCACGCCAGCCGCACGGTGGTGGCCAGCCAGGGCGTCGCCGGGGCGTTCTTGGTCATGTCGATGCCCAGCGACTGGGCGATCATCGCCTGGTACGTCTCGTCGTCGCCGCCGTCGAAGGTCAGCGACAGCGCCTCTTCCTTTTCGCCGCGCAGGACCGCCAGCACGCGGTGCGACGGCATGTTCTCGAGCGGCTCGGAGAATTCGAAGTAGTCGCGGAACTTCTGGGCGGCAGGGCTTTTCGCGGCCTCATCGGAGGCCGGCGCCGTGCGTAGCGAACCGTCGGCCCAGAACTTTTCGCGGGTGGCGCCCACGAGTTCGGCGTCCTCGGAGGCCCGTTCGATGATGATGTGACGTGCGCCCTCCAGCGCCGCGGCGGCATCGGCGACGTTCTCGTTGAGAAACTCGCCGGCGACCTCGTCGGGTACCAGCGTCGGGTCGGCCAGCAGGCGCTCGGCCAGCGGCTCAAGCCCGTTCTCCTTGGCGATCTGAGCCTTGGTGCGCCGCTTGGGCTTGTAGGGCAGGTAGATGTCCTCTACGCGGGCCTTGGTGTCGGCGGCCAGCAGCGCGGCCTTGAGCTCGTCGGTCAGCTTGCCCTGCTCCTCGATCGACGCCAGCACTGCCTCACGCCGCTGATCGAGCTCCCGCAGGTAGGTCAGGCGCTCCTCCAGGGTGCGCAGCTGACCGTCGTCGAGGCTGCCCGTGACCTCCTTGCGGTACCGCGCGATGAACGGCACGGTCGAGCCCTCGTCGAGCAACTGGACGGCCGCCGCAACCTGACGCTCCCCCACGGCGAGTTCCTCGGCCAGGCGGGCGGTAACGGATCTGACGACAGGCAAGCTCTGAGTCACGTCGGAGGACCCTACCGAATCCGGCCGACAACCCTCCGTCAGGAAGCGCTGTGTGTCGTTGGCTTGGCTTCGGCTTCTTCAGGCGAATTTCCGAGGCGGCATACGACCTTGAAGTGCGATATCACATGCGATATCGCACTGTCTGAAACGAGGGATCACACCTGCCGAGTGGCAGGTGATCGGGGCGAACTGAGTGGTCCCGGCTGGGTTCGAACCAGCGACCTTCCGCGTGTGAGGCGGACGCTCTCCCACTGAGCTACGAGACCGGGGAACGACGTCGAAGACTAGCACGCTTGGCCGGCGCGGCCAGAATCGATATCCCCGCGGTCATGTCACCCGGTTTGCCAGGCATGAACGCCACCGCGCATCGAAGGCCCGCCGAAATGGCGTTTCTCATACTCGCCTCGCCTTTCACGGGTTGCTGCCCCGCTCACGTCGGGATGCCACAGCTCGACTGATCCGACGGACCGCGCTCCCAGTGGCGGTCAGGGCCCGGCGCCCGACATCGGCCGAACGCCACAACGACGAACTCCCGGCCTTCACGCCGCCGCCCGTGGGTTGCATCCTCGGCGCCGGCGAGCCGTCGCGTACGGCGACCCACGGACGGCCGGAGCACTGCGGCGCGAAAGCCTGCGATGGCGGGATCGCCGGCCGGGACTCGGTGACGGGCCATGGTTTTGCGATTTCCCGCGTTGGGTACGACCGGTTCTGAAACACTGATTTTGGGCGCTCGTTCCCCGCCCGTAATGGGGATTTGTGTCTGCACGCCTCAGTGGACTAGTGTTCTGCTTCGCGACGGGCGACGATCTCGCTCGTGGCGCGCGGATGTAGCGCAGTTGGTAGCGCATCACCTTGCCAAGGTGAGGGTCGCGGGTTCGAATCCCGTCATCCGCTCGAAGGTGCGAAAGGCATCAACCCCCGCGGTGGAGTGGCCGAGTGGTGAGGCAACGGCCTGCAAAGCCGTGCACACGGGTTCGATTCCCGTCTCCACCTCCAAAAGTTTCGACCAGCGCGATTAGCTCAGCGGGAGAGCGCTTCCCTGACACGGAAGAGGTCACTGGTTCAATCCCAGTATCGCGCACCACCATCTGACCAGTTCAGACGGTGTTTTGGGGACCTGCAAGACACCCCATGCCCCCACACGTGCCCCCAGCCGTCGGAGGGCGCTTTAGCTGAGCTGCTTTTGCTCCGCGCCGCTCCCCCACTTCACGGTGATTGCCGCTCCCTGCGCGGCCCGGCGCATCGCGTCGTCGTCAACGGCGGTGTAGACGGCCGTAGTGGTGGGCTGGCGTGGCCCAACAGTTCCTGGACGGCCCGCAGTCCCCGGTGGCGCGGTAGGCGGTGGTGGCGAAGCGGTGACGCAGCGCGTGGCCCGTCCACCTGTCTGGCAGCGCGCTAGCGATCCGCTTATCGAAACGCCATTACCGTGGTGTGGATGGTGAATCTAGACCGCCCCCGCGAGTCCACCGTCAGGCAGCTTTACGCGCTGTCGATGAACCAGTGCGCGTTCCCCGACTGCTCGACGCAGCTGGTGACCGCTGAGACCGGGACCATCATCGGAGAGGTCTGCCACATCCACGCGCAGAACGTCGGCGGGCCGCGGTACCTGGCGTCGCAGACCGACGAGGAGCGGCACGGGTTCGACAACCTCATCCTGATGTGCCGCAACCACCACAAGGTCATCGACACCACCGCGAACCTGGCCATCTATACGGTGAAGTGGCTGTTGGACACCAAGCGTGCCCATGAGGACAAGGCCCGCGAGTCCGGTGAGATCGCCGCCCCGCCCGACGTGATCACGGCGCTGCTGTGGACCGTCACCGTGTACGAGGCCGGGGCCACGCACATGGACTTCCGCAACGCCGTGTTCAAGGTCGGTGGAGAGGGCGGGAGTCTGGCTGGCGGTGGCGGCTCGGGCGGCGTCTTGACCATCGTGGGAATCGCCAGCCTGCCCTCCGACGTCGAGCGCGAAATGAAGATCGACCTTGCCGGTGGTAACGGTGAATTTCCCGGGTCTGGCGGCGGGGGCGGCGGAGTACTGGTGTTTCAGGGCCGACCAGCAACTGCGGAGGACGTGGATCGCGGTCTCGCCGTCCGACTCCTGTTCCCTGCAAACAGCATCGCGTTGTCCGTCGATGGTCTGCTGGATCTCGTGGGCGGTGGATGGGAGTACTACTGGGTTCCCGAGTTCCCCTGTCGCGCAAACATCCACGTGGCGTTCGTGGTCGAGTTCGGAACGATCGAGCCGAACACGCTGCTCGGGTTCAACTTCACGGTGACCGATCAGTCGGGCGTCGAGTGCGGTCAAGGTTCGGCCGACGTCGCGGTGCCAGAGCCGAAGGGGATGCTCAACCGACGTTGCGCTGCGGCCGGTTTTGTGTTCGATGCCAAGAATCCCGGTCTGTACGAATTGACAATGCATTCCGCTGTCACACGGTTTGCTCGATACACGTTTGAGGTCCGGCTTCGGTGATTGCGTTCGAGCAGCTGTCACATCAGGTCCAGGAGGGTCGCCGCGACCGTCAACGCACGGGCCACCCCGAGCGGGTTGTCCCAGTCGGCCCCACGGCCGGCCAGCAGCACACGGGCACGGTCACGCGGCACCTCCGCCGGATCGTCCTCGGTGATGGCCGTATGGTGGGGGTCGGCGGGGTTGGTCGGCGCGGTGTAGGTGTTGGTCGGCATGGTGGTGGCGGTAACTCTGACTACGCCGAATCTACAAGTGGCACAAGCTGTTTACGAAACTGCAGACTGATACGCATATGCGTGCACCAGCGGTTGCGCGCGAACCAACCACCAGAAACTCGCAACGGAGGTACCGTGGTGGTGTAGCCGACGCGCCGGTCAGCGCGGAGGCATCGCAGGGACGCGCAGATGGACCTCCGCCGCTACACCCCCAGACAAACGGCAGCCCGACCCCCGATCACCGGGGCCGGGCCACTGGGCACCGTATTTCGATCGACCCACCCAAAGAACCCCTTCGGGTCAGAAGGAACCCGGTCAGGGCACCGCCCGCATATCGCACCAACAGCCGAACGCGTTGGCGTGCAGCGATCAACGAGCAGAGTGGTTCTCAGCCACGTAGGGCGGCGGCGCGCGCATACACGCCCAGCACCTGGGCCTGCTCATCCATCTGACGAAGCACCATCACCGACGCCTGATAGTCCCCCGCCATCGCGTCGGACCAGTTGGCCCCGTATCAACGACTCCGACCGCTCCAAGAACATCGCCCCCGATTGAGAGGCCAGCACATCGTGTCTGGCATCGCCTGCCAACGCCTTCTGCATGATCGCGTGGACCGTGCTGGGCGACCTCAACCCCACCACCGCCCCAGCCTCCCGGTAGCTGGCACCGGCCAACACCAGCTGCACCACTCGACGGTCCCGGCGCTCGCAATCTACCCGCTGCAAATTGTGCGATTCTACGGTGCAGCAACGAGATAGCATCGAGCTGAGTCCGCCCTGGTCAGCGGCACGATCAGGTCGGCCCGGACTCATTGCGGCAGCGCGAAAATCGTTCGGTTGACGCCCTGGGGTACAACCCCTGACGAGTGCCAGGGGCGGCGACCGGCGCGCCGAGTTTCGACTCCCGGTTAGGTGTAGACCTCGTCGTCGTAGCCGGTACGCAGTAGGTCGGCAGCGAGGGTCCAAACGACCCGCATTCGCTGGTGTATGAGTTCCATCGCGCCGGGGATTGGGCTGGGGTTCAACTGGCGACCGGCGACATACGCCTCTCGGAGTTGCATCTCGACGTACATGGCGTTCTGGCCGGCCAGGTTGAGATTGTCGAGGGCGTCGTGGATCTCTTGACGTTGGACCAGCAGATGGGCGGCCGCGATTTCTTGAACCATATTCTTTGCGGCCAAAGACAATTCCTTGCTCAATTGATCCATCCCGTTGACTCGGTCCTCATACTTATCGAGCCGCGCGATCTTCGTGCCTTCATTCCACAACTTGGCCAGTTGGTGACCTAGGGCGTCCACCGCGCGGTTGAGCACCACGACCTGTTGCTTCTGCGACTGCTCCAGCAATTGGACACGCTGTATGCGCGCCAGCTCACGCTGGTTCGCCATCTCTACCTCGTGCAGTTCGCGGGAATGTGTCAGTTCACGTGCTGAGCGCCGCTCGGCGGCTTCAACCTCCTGGACGGTGCGCGTGTTAGCGGCCTCAATCTCGGCTTGAAACCGCGTGGCTGCTTCCGCGGCGTCGTCCTTGGCCTGTCGGCGGATAACGACCGACTGCCATAGCGCCACCACGACGGCTCCGATAGTGCCGACGGCTGCGAAGGGTTCCCAGACGTTGCCCCAGTTGATCCGGGGATACTTCTCCATCAAGTCGATGGATTGAAGGACGGCGATCACCAAGATGGCCAGCGCAATGGCGCTTGAGATGACTGCGATTGACCCTTTGGTGTCGGCCCACCATTCGCGCCACCACCGCTTGAAATTACGCCACGCCCCCATAGGCGGGAATCTAGCGGGCTATACCGACGGGCGGTAGTAAGCAGCCCGAACGTGTCGGTGCGCGCAGCCACACTGAGGGCATGAACCTTGACAGCGGACCACGTCGCGGAGTCGTCAGTTGGTACCAGGAGGTCGGCGACCCCTGGACCATCAAGGGACGGGTAGACCGAAGTCCGCGTCCAAGGAGCGATCTTGCGGCCGATGCGGACGCAGGGTCGGAAGCAGGTCCAGTTGCCCACTACTGCGTCATCACAGCGTTGGATCATCTGGGCTCGGTGGTGGACGCGATGGTTCGTGACGAGCCGATGCGCCACTACGCGCCGTTCACCTCGCTACGAACAGCCCTCCTGGCATCTGCGCGGGCGCGGTGGATGCTCGCGCCTGACGAGTCGCGCGAGCGTCAATACGTTGCTTACAAATCGAATTCGTGAATATAGACGAGCAACGCAAGGCCTTCCAAACGATGGCCGGCACCGCCGCCAATCACAATCTGGCGCAACAGGCAGACGCCATATTGGCTGGATTTGACGACGCGATATTGCCGCTCAAGTCTCGCGCGGACACGTTGGGCGTCGAGTTGAAGAAGCCCCCCGACACCTTATCGATGTTGAATACGTTGATCGCTGCCAAGTCTGCCGATGGGTTCACCGCGCTGCACCTATGGCGCATCGGGTCGTCCACCGCGCACGGCTATCACTGGTCGGACACTCAACGCCCGGACTCCCATCTATTCGATGACAGCGGGTTCGATATGGCCCTTCATGCCGCCCGTCTATTCGTCAGGGAGGCCATGGCGACATACGAGCGCCGGGCGGGGCTTATCGGACGCTAGAGCGGCGGCCGCGCGGACGACAGGAATGACCAGTCCCCGGACCGCGAACGCGCTCATGTGCGGTTGGTGACGGCGGGCTGGACCAGCCATGGCCCCGCCTTATCCAGCTGTCCGGAGCACCCGCTGTTCCACCAGCTGGTGAACCCGTTGGCGGGTGACGCCCATCTGGTGGGCCGCCTCTTCAACGGTGACGAACCCCCTCCAGCTGGTCGGCCGTCACGTGAGCATTCAGCGCGTCATCCCACCACGCCATCGTCAGGCAGCCATATCCACGACGGCGAGCTGCTGGGCTTGAGCACGCCGACACCGACGCGGGTTTCCGCGCGCAGGACAGCCTGGTTCTTGGTGACCAGCACACCGCCCGCGTCCACGTCGATCCGTACGCCCTCACGGACGTACAGCCGGAGCTGGTTCCAGCACCCAACACGGCGGTGCCCTCTGGGACGGACGGCGACACCACGCGGGGGGTGGTGGGGCCGAACACGTTGCCACTGCCCGCGTTGCCGTTCTGGTAGCCGTCGACCAGGAACCCCGCGTCGGCGGCGTCCGCGCCGCCCTACTGGAAGCGCAGGACGTCGATCGCCTGGGCATCGTTGGGGTGTAAGACCCACCCGTTCTTGCAGCGAACACCTGAAAGTTGTCGCCTTTATCCTCTACAGTCTGCCGCGAGGGTCAACAGAGGGGACAGCCATGGCATTTTCTGACGGACTTGCGACAATTGCCAACAAGATCCGCGACATGCGGCACTCGGTACTGACCGAGGAGGCAACAAAGAACGCGTTCATCATGCCGTTCATCTCGAATGTGCTTGGTTACGATGTGTTCAACCCGTCCGAGGTTGTGCCGGAATTCATTGCCGATGTCGGAGTCAAAAAGGGCGAGAAGGTCGACTATGCGATCTTCAAGGACGGGCAAGTTCAGATACTAATGGAATGCAAAAAGATCGGCGACCCGCTAGACCTCCGTTACGCATCCCAGCTGTTCCGCTACTTCGCTGTCACGTCGGCCCGCATCGCCATCTTGACGAACGGACAGCAATATCATGTCTACACCGACGGCGACATGCCGAACCGAATGGACGAATAGCCATTTCTGATCTTCGATCTTCTAGACATCGATAGAACGCTGGTCCCTGAGATCCAGAAGTTCTCAAAGGAATCATTCGACATCGACTCGGTGGTAAACGCCGCCGAAGAACTCAAGTACATAGGCGGTATTCGCCGGATCATCGCAGCCGAGGTCAAAGACCCATCCGAAGAATGGGTGCGTTTCTTCGTAAACCGCATCTATGAGGGCCGTACCACGCAGAAAGTTGTCGACCAGTTCAGACCGCTGGTGGCGAAGGCGCTCAATCAGTACGTGGGCGATCAGGTCAACAGCCGACTGAAGACTGCCCTCGGCGACGACGCGCCAGACCCGAATCGCTCGACAGAAATCGTTCAATCGAACGCTGCGCCGCAATCTCCGATCGGGCAGGCCGCAATCGCTGAAGCAGTAGTGGCCACGGCCGACGGAGTGACTGACCCCGGCGTAGTGACGACAGATGAAGAACTGGAAGGGTTCAACATCGTTCGGGCGATCGCGGTGTCCGAGGTTGCACCGGAACGTGTCCATTATCGGGACAGCAAGTCCTACTTCGCGATTCTGCTCGACGACAACAACAGGAAGCCAATCATTCGGCTGAACCTCAACGGTAAAAGTGTCAAGTTCGTGACAACCTTCGAGCACGGCAAGGACGCTGGCGTTCGGCGCGACATTACGTCGGTGGTGGATATCTACAAGGTCGCAACCGACGAGATCCGCCAGACCATCCGACGCTACGAAACCGGCGGTGCCGGTGCAGAACTCAACGGGCAGCCGAGCGAGCCGCTGCGCGCAGTACCTGAGAAGCCCATGCCACCGCAACCGTGATCCTCGAACACGCCACATCACGCCACATCGCCAGCCGGCCTGTCGCCGGATCAAAAGGCAAATGCTTGTAATGGTCCAGCGATTATGCCGCGCCTGCAGCCACCGCAGATAGGCCGCCCGATGACGGCCTCCACTTGGGGCCGTAGCTATCGCCGTCCCACGATAGCTGCCCTCAATCCGCAAGGTGGTAAATGCGCAGCTCGGCCGGCATCGGCAACCGATACAGCACCGACATCTCCCGTTTCGTGGCCAAACCGTAACGTCGGCCAAGTCATTCGGAAGTCCAACTGAGGCGATCAGCTCTCCCCGAGGCCAACAGCTGCTGACGTGCCTCGACTACCAGCGGATGCATGATGGGCCTTGCCCCGGATCGATTTTCGGCCCCCTCCGGCCGGTTTGGCCTCAAACGAGCCGGCCCGGCGATGCGCGCCTTGCGTATGGTGACGGCGCGCAGCGAGCACGGCGAGCTATCACCGAGCTCTACCGATGCCCGCGAGCTAGCGCCACGCGCGTGTGTAGACCGCCAGGCATCATGGCGAGCTACTCCCCTACAGCTGTCAGAACGATGATCGGATCATGTTCTGCGAGAAAGGCCTTCGTCTTGATCTTCGTCGATGTGAACGCCGCGTCCAGCTCGGGACTCGTAAGATAGCCTCCAGTCGGCAGGCTCCCGCGCAACGTGTTCCACACGTCGGGCGCCTCGTTCGACGGAGCAGGTTGGTACCGCTGTTTCAGATCGCTCGCTGTGCCGGGAGTCAGCTCCACCACCGAGTCGATCCAGTAGAGGGAAGGTCCGGCCACGCGCGGATCGCCCATATCCCCGCTCACCCAGGACGCCGCCACCGGGGTTCCTAACGCTGCGAACCTCTTGGTAAGTGGCTCAAGTTCGTGGCGTACCGGGTTGGAGGTGCTTTTACCTGCCGGCTCATTCATGCTGGTCTCCGTCGGGCGGGGATTGCCTGGCGTGGGCGAACATCCAGCGTTGAACACAATCAACGGCAGAGTCGCGGTCAGTACGAGTGCTTTGGCGATCCGATGCGTCACGGCACTGATACTCCTGTATTGCGATTGTTGTCGGGCCATTCGACACCGCCGGGACTTCCTCTACCGTCTGCCCTGTCTTCACGCCCTGGGTTGAACTGCGGTGATCCCTCGCCGGCTTGTGTTGGTGCACTGCCCAGCTCCCAAGTGATCGTCCTGGTGATTTCTCCATGTGAGTCAAAGGGTTTGGCCCAGCCGAGTTCGGTGAAGCGGCCATTTTCGTTGTCAGCTGCACCCGTGGCAATATCCGCTTGTCCCCGATTGAAGTTGTAGTGGTCTTCAGCGTGCACAGTGACTGTCATCGTCACTTTGTTCCCCTCAACCTGAACGTCCGCACTGCTCCACTGTTGATAGCCGCCAATAGCTTTCTGCCAGTTCTCAGTGGTTGGATAGGCTTCGGAGGGTACTGGGTCACCGGTCATCGAAAATGATGTGTTGCCGGCACGAATAAGTTCCTCTGCACCTTGTTGTGCGCGAGCAATTTGACCGTCGACATTTTTTCTAATTCCAGGGTCCTCCTGATAAGCTTCTTCGTAATCAAACTCAATGGGTTCGCCGTTGTTATCCCAATAATGCCGGTACATCTGGGTAGCGTCGTCAAGATCCGATCGAATCATTCGGCCCCCTGCTAGCTTTGCCAGCCATTCCATTCGCTTGACATAGTCTTGCCACGTCGGCTTGGCGGAACCGTACTCGAAACCTTCATCCCATTCGAGTTTGGGCTTGGTCGGCGGCGCGATCACAAACTCAGGACCGCCCGGTTCTCCCGGTAGCGCTCCGGGCGAAGCTTTGGGCTCGCCCTCTACGTCTTCTTTGACGTCAGTTTCGTCGTCGCGACCGAACATGCTTACCTGAGTGTCGTCTGATCGCCCGCCGAATTGAATCCCGTCAAGCTCACCCGCTTTTGACTCGAGCCTCTGTCCGACAAGATGATCAGTCTGGCTGAGTTGTTCGGCGGTCCAACGGATATTTTCGGCGTGCTCCCTGGCAGCCGTCTGACGGGCAGCCATGGTGTCGATATCGACTCTCCGAACATCAGTCACTGATAGGTCCTCACCGACCCTAAAACCGTCGGACTCGGCTTCGCTGATCGCCTCAAGCGCTTTGCGTTGTGCTGCCTTTATGTCCACGCTGCCGTTCTCGGCAATTCTGGCAGCCTCGCGCACTACACCAGCTTGACTGCGGACCACAGCGACATCGGCGGTGACGCGATCGACCGCAGCATCTTTGGCGTCGCCCTCCCAGTCCGTACCACCAGGTGCGGCGACGTTTCGCTGATGCTGTTCAAAAGCGTCTTCGGATTCGATAGCCGATGTTTTCCAGTAGGAAGCCGCACTATCGAGGTCTGAGGTGTCCCAGTTCTCGATCTCCGAACGGGTCGGTTGACCGAGAGATGGACTGATTGCGTTCATATCGTGCTTGAAATCGAGGCAGCACCGTTATCGTCGGTGGAGGTGTAGACAGCGCTGCTCGTCGATAAGTCGCGGGCTTGGCCTGAGATGCGATTCGATTGACGGTCACGTGCGGACGTAAGCGCCGCGTTGAACGCCGCAACACCTGCACTGCTCGCCCGCGTACTCATCGCTGCGCCCAAGGCCGCTCCACTCAATGCCGAGGCTAGGGAGGCGCTACTGGCAGCGGACGCACGGAGACCATCAGCGTTCACTTCTAATTCGTTTGCCACGCCAATCCCCCAACCGGCTAACCTGCTGGCAGCAGCCTACCGTACTGTTGCTGCACCTGGTTGCGCCGATCGCCAACGCCCGAGCCGATGCGGACCTCGGTGGCATTGCCGTGCGTGGAGGCTCGTGCCCTCGCGGGCGGCTACTCCTTGCTGGAGACCCACGCGAAACCGGCAGCCGCGCTGATAGCCCATTTCATCCGGCGAACCGAACCTACGCGTCAAATACCATCGGAATGCGCAGTGCCCCGCGGATCGCCGGAGTATCGCGCCAGACCGGCGCGCCAACGAGCCTGGGCCGACGGGCGAGGATCTTCGGGAGCGCTGTGCTGATTTCCAGCCGAGCCAAGCTGGCGCCGAGACAGTGGTGCGCGCCGTAGCCGAAAGTCAGTGGGGCGGGCCCGGTTCGGTCGATACGAAGTTCACCGGGATCGTCGAATACCCGCGGATCGCGGTTGGCGGCGGCCACCACGACGAGCGCCGTCGCCCCCGCCTCGACGGCGACGTCACCGATCCGCGTGTCTTCGGTGGCAGTCCGTAGCGCCGCTTGGACAGGGCTGTCGAGGCGTAGTAGCTCGGTCATGACTGCCGGGTCGGCAGCGTCGATGTGATCGACCAGCCGGGTTCCGTCGGGGCGTTCGGTGAGCAAGCGAATCAGGCCGGCGCCCAAGAGATTTGCTGTTGTTTCATGTCCGGCGACGGCGATCAGGATCGCAGTGATGACGACGTCCTCAAGTTCGAGATCGGGATCGCCCCCGATGAAGCTCAGGAGGTCATCGCCGGGATGTTGCCTGCGGTCGGCGGCCAGTGGCAGGAACTCTCCCATCAGTTCGGCGGCCGCGGCCGCTCCGGCCCGGGTCTCGTCGGTGTCGGCCAGGGTGCCGAGCATCCGGATGATCGCCGGTGACAGCTCGGCGAGCAAGTCCGCGGTGCCGGGATCCAGGGCCAGCCATTCCGCGACGACTCCCATCGGGATCGGCAGCGCGATCCGGGACATGAAGTCGAATTCGGTGTCGGGCGCGGGTTCGTCGATGACGGCGGACGCGATCGCGTCGACCCCTTCGGCGAGCCCGGTGACGAACGTGCGCGTGAACACGTCACGCACCGATCCCCGCAGCCGTCGGTGGGTCGCGCCGTCGGCGATCAACATGGACCGGCCCGAGAACTGCAGGCTGATCGGATCCATGTTGGCGCGGGCGATCGGGTTCGCCATCGGGTCACTGGTCCACTCCTTGCCACCGAGCACCCGCCGCGCGGTCTCGTAGCCAAGGACGAGCCAGCCGTGGGCGACGTCGTCCCACACCACGTCACCGTGGGCGCGGCAGGTCTCGTAGAATGGGTACGGGTCCGCGGCATCCCACGGCAGCCGGGCCGTGACCACCTCACTGCTCGTCATGGTGATCCATCCCAAACGGCAAGCCGCGCTGGCGGACCCAGGCAATGTGTTGCTTGCCCAGGTCCGAGACGGGTTCGATTACGCCGTCCATGTCATCGAGCGATGCTCGGGCATAGAACGTCGCTCCCAACGCGGTGAAGATCGAATTCATGGACAGGTTGAGCCGGGAGAAGAACACGAAGTCCGCCGGCACCGACATGCGGCGCACGGGATGGTCGGTGGCGCGCACATCGAGCAGCGACCGGACCGAACGTTCAGACGCCTCCCGCGTGTAGGTGACGGGCTGAGGAATCAGCAACTCGTGCATCAGCGTCGACCACCACTGGTATGCCTCTTCGGCAGTCAACGTGGAATCCTCGGCGAGAAAGCCGGATTCGGCCATCACATCGCGCAGATCTTCCTTGCGGCCCTCTACGACGGCGCGGGCCATCCGCAACATCTGCCAGCGACGTTGCCATGGAAGCACTTTCACGCAGCCGAAGTCGACGAACCCCACGGTGCCGTCGGTGCGGAACCGGTAGTTGCCGGGATGCGGATCGGCATGGAACAGGTTCGAGTGGCGATAGGAACCGGTCAGCATCCGTGAGATGACCTCGGCCCAGCAGTTTTTCAGGTCCTGGTCCGCGGTCAGCGCCTCCGCCCAGTCCATGCCATCCAGGTACGTCATGGTCAGCACCCGGTCGCCCGAGGCCTCCGAGACCACCTCGGGGATCCGGATGTACGGGTGATCGCGGTACAGCTCGCTGAACGCCGTGATGTTGGCGGCCTCGTGCCGATAGTCGAGTTCTTCGGAGATCCGTTCGGTGAGCTCCTGAGACGCCCGGCGCAGATCGGGCATGGATCCCGGGACCGTCGAGTTCATGAAGCGGACGAAGGTGGTCAGCAACTCGGCATTGGCAAGATCATCGCGAATCGCTTCTGCCACACCGGGATACTGAACCTTGACGGCCACCTCACGCCCGTCACGCATCGTCGCGCGGTGCACCTGGCCGATGGACGCCGCGGCCATCGGCTCATCGGAGAAGTCGGCGAACACGTCGGCGACAGCGCGGCCCAGATCGGCCTCGACCACCTCGCGAGCCAACCGGGCATCCATCGGCGGGGCGTCGCCCTGCAACCGGGTCAGCGCCCGTTGATAGGGCGACAGCTCGCCGAAACCCACCGCGGTCGCGTCGACCATCGACACCATCTGACCGGCCTTCATCAGGACGCCCTTGGAATGCCCGAGCAACTCGGCGTACCGCTCGGCCGTGCGTTCGTGGAAGCGGTCGACGGCACCGGCATCGCCGGCCTGCTTGCGCAGCGCCGCCACCACACGCCCTCCGGCAGCGCGGGCGGTGAAGCCCGCCAGCGGCATCGTGCGACGGACCCTACCCCGGGGAACCGCGCGGTCTGGATCCGCCATCGAGCCCTCCCTCACCCTGCTAAAGTGTTTACTTGACGATACTAAGTGAACACTTTGGAGCGGTCAATGACGGAGACGACGACCCGCGACCGCCTGGTGACCGAGGCGATGCGGCTGTTCAGCGAGCAGGGTTACCGGGCGACCAGCGTCGCGCAGATCGAAGCGGCCGCCGGCCTGGCGGCGGGGTCGGGCGCGCTCTACCACCACTTCAAATCCAAGGAATCCCTTCTTGAGGCGGGCATCGACCGCCAGCTGGACCGCAGGCGAGCGATGCATGACATCCGGGCGATGTTCGCCGGACTCGGCGATCTGCGCACCGAGCTGACCCTGCTCGGCAGATACCTGCTGAATGTCATCGACGAGGAGAGCCAGCTCCTGCAAATCGCCGCGCGCACACCGTCGGATCGCTCGTCGCGCCTCAACGATGCCTACGCCGCGCTCGTCGACGGGCTCTACACCGAACTCGACGACTGGATCCACGGGTGGGTCGCCGATCTGGAGCCCGCGCAGAGCCGAACCATCGCGACAGTCGGCATCAACGCGCTGCTCGGCAAGCGTGCGACGGCCATGTTCTTCCAGGCCGCGGACACCCCGGACGACGAGTACCTCACCGAGTGGACGACCATGCTGGCCGCACGGATCACGCCGGAGTCGTAAGTGCGATATCGCACTGAAGACGGGTTGTCGGGCCGGACCCACGACACGCCCGGGCGGCGTGTCGAACCCACAGCTTCACGGGCTGCGGCCGGCGTTAGAGTCGAGCGTGCCCAGGATCAGCGCCGCATCGGTTGAACAACACCGCGAGCAGGTCCAGCGGCGTGTTTTCGCCGCGTTCGCCACGCTGATGGCCGACCACAGTTTCGACGCCATCACGATGGCCAAGCTCGCCGCCGTGGCCGGTATCGGGCGCACGGCGATCTACCACCACTTCCCCGACAAGGACGCCGTGGTGGTCGCCTTCGTGTCCCATGAGACAAGCCGGTACCTCGAAGGACTTCGGGCCGCGCTGGCCGAGGCCGACAATCCGCGGGAACGCCTGTCGGTCTACATCCGCCATCAGCTCGACGCCGGGCAGCAATTCCACATGGGCATGGGCGTTCACCTCTACGGCGCGCTGTCGGAGGACGCGATGCTGGCGATCCGCGAGCACGTGGTGGTGGTGGAAGAGGTACTCCGGGAGATCTTGACCGAAGGGGTGGCCGCGGGAGAGTTCGTCGTGGAGGACGAGACCGCCACGATGTCGTTGATCCACGCCTGCCTTGCGCCACGGCATCTGCCGGTGGCGGCGATCGAACGATTCGTCCTGCGTGCGTTGGGCGCGAAAAGGTAAACCCCCACGCCGTGCGATGCGGTGCTAGGTTTTCTGACAGATTGTCGGCATCATGTTGACAATCTGTCGTTAAAACTCACCTGGAGCGAAGCATGCCGAGCGCCGTTGTCCCCGAGGCCATCCGATCGTTGTCCGCCGCGATGCGCGAGAACTCACAGGCCGAGCACGACGCCGCCGAGCAGTCTTCGTTCATGTCGGAATTGCTGAGCGGCCGCGTCAACGAACAGGGCTACGTCGACTACCTGGTGCGGCTGCGGGCCATCTACGCCGCACTCGAGGACGCCGTACGCGCCCATCACGCCGACCCCTTGATTGCCGCCGTCTACGACCCGGCACTGGAGCGGCTCGGCCCCATCGATGCCGACCTCGACCACTGGGCGCCCGACGCTCCGCGGGTTGTCGACTCACCTGCAACACGCGAATATTGCGGCCGGATTGCCGAAAGTTCCTGGGCCGGCTCACTCATCGCCCATCACTACACCCGCTACCTCGGCGACCTCTCGGGCGGACAGGCCATCGGCCGCATACTCGACCGCACCTTCGGCCTGAACGGGGCCGGCCTGAGTTTCTACGCTTTCCCGATGCGGCCCAAGCCGTACAAGGACGACTACCGGGCTCGCCTGGACGGCCTCGCCCTGAGCACCGACGAGGCCGAAGCCGTCGTCAATGAGGTCAAGGTCGCGTTCCGGCTGAATCACGCGCTGTTCGACGAACTCGCACACAACCTGTCGACGTACCGACGCTGAGCTAGGTGTGAGTTTGCGGAGGAGCCAATTTCTCCGCAAATTTCGGTAAGTTAGCTTACGCTAACCAAACTTTGTTGAGTTGTACTAGCTAAAGCGACGGAGAGGAGACCGGCGATGACCGCCCCGGTGTGGATGGCGCTGCCCCCCGAAGTACATTCCACGCTCCTCAGCAGCGGGCCGGGGCCGGGCCCACTCCTCGCCGCGGCCGGCGCCTGGAATTCACTGAGCGCCGAATATGCCTCCGCGGCAGCCGAACTCAGCACTGTTCTGGGCACGGTTCAAGCCGGGGCGTGGCAGGGTCCGAGCGCCGAGCGATACGCGGCGGCACACGTCCCGTACCTGGCGTGGCTCACCCAGACCAGCGCGGCGAGCGCCGGTGTCGCGGCCCAGATCGAAACCGCGGCAGCGTCTTACAGCGCGGCGCTGGCTGCGATGCCGACCATGGCCGAACTCACGGCGAATCGAGCCACCCTCGGCGTTCTGGTGGCAACCAACTTCTTTGGAATCAACACGATCCCGATCGCGGTCAACGAGGCCGACTACATCCGGATGTGGATTCAGGCCGCGACGACGATGACCGTGTACCAGGCCACCTCGCAAGTGGCCGTGACGTCGGCACCACAGACCACGGTGGCGCCGTTCGTGCTGACCCCCGGTGTCAGCGAAACGGCAACGGCATCAGCCACTTTGATGCAGACGGCCGCACAGGCGCGGGCCACCGAGTCGGGACTTGCCCTGACCTTCGAGGACCCGATCGAGAAGTGGCTCGCCGAGAACTCCGAGCATTTCCACGGAATGTATGTCCAGCTCAAGGAATTGATCTTGCAGCCGTGGCGGATTCCCCAGATCCTCGCCGAGATCATCGCCGACCCGTCGTTGCTGTTCACCACGTACATCAACGTGTTCTTCCTCGGCGCGTACGCGGCAACCTTCGCCGTGCTGGGCACCCCGCTCTATGCCGCGGTGATCGGCGCGGTGTCTCCGGCCATGCTGGGCCTGCTCGGACTCATCGGCCTTGCGCAGAACTACAACATACCGATCGACGCACCGGCCCCCGAGGCGGTCAACCAGCCCGCTGAGCCGGCTCCGGTGGCCGCGCTGCCCGGGCCCTCGTCGCCGTCGGTGCCCGCGAGCGCGCCGGCCCCGCCGTCGCCTGCATCGCCCACGGTCGCCACGGCCCCGGCGCCGACCCCGACGGTCACCGGCGTGGAAACCAGTGCGTACGCCGTGGGCGGCGACGGCCCCGGATTCGGGTTCGGCCCGTCGATGCGAAGCAGCGCGGTCGATGTGGCGCATTCCTCGAACAGCGCCGCCGCATCCGCGGCAGCCGCGGCGTCGGCGGTCGCTCGCGACAGGTCCAAGAGCCGCAAGCGACGTGGCGCCGACGTCAAGGAACGCGGCTACCGCTACGAGTATCTGAGCATGGACGACGACGGCTCGGCTCCCCCGCCCGAGCGGGCCGCCGCTTCCGCGTCGAGCCGGGGCGCGGGCAATCTCGGATTCACCGGTACCGCAACCAAATCCACTGCCACGAACCCGGCAGGGCTGACGACGCTGGCCGAGGATTCGTACGGCAGCGGTACCGCGGTCCCGATGATGCCGGGCACGTGGAGCGCCGACGCACCGTCGGACGACCGCTAGGCACCCTCGAGATAGAGCCGCCCGGGCGGCCCGTCGATCGCCATGACCTCGTCGTAGAAGTACTCCTCGGGGCCGTCCGGCCGGTCGATCAGCAGCCGCCACGGTGTGTCGTCATCACCTTGGTCGATCACCAACCAGCCGCCGTGCGCGTCGGGCCCGAAGATCTCGGTGATCGGGACCACCCATCGGCGGCCGAGTAGTTGCACCGCCTCGGCGTTCATCGCCGCGTCCGCCGTGACGTGGGCCAGCCAATCCCGGACCGCGTGCTGCAGGCGGCTCGCGGCGAAAGTAGGTAGGCGTTCGTCGATCAGCAAGGACGTCGTCCTCGGCTGACTGCTTTCCTCCGGCCGCGTGAAACGCGTTCGGTACGCGTGGGTGCCGACGCCGTAGTCCAACGCGCGAGCGTGGGTACGAGATAGCCGTCGTTCCTGGCGGGCCGGTACCCACCACATCCAAAAGCAGCCGACGGACACGAGTATCGCGGCGGCGACCCCGAGCGCGCCGACGAGCAGTGTGGGATGGTCCTTCCACCACGCGAGCAGGGCAAGCATCGCCGTGAAGGCGCCGAATCCCACCGTGGCCGGCGGTGACGGCGTCGCGGGATGCAGCAGCACGCGACTGCCGAACACGTCGATATCGCGCCAATTCGGAACCTCCGGTCGCGGCAGCGATGGCACGCCGTGGCGCCGGGAGGCCTCCGCCCACACGTCGCGCGGCCGGCCCGGCCACTCACGTTTTCGTCTCTTCCTCACCACAGTGCTCACACCTTCATTCGCATACCTGCAGCGAACTATGTTGAACCTGTGAGCTTTTCGTGAGAATCGCCGGGATTGGGCGGTCGCGGCGTTCCGGTTGCCGCAGTTGCTGGCAAGGTGGGTGGCTCATCCAGCGGAAGTGAAGGGAGCCGCGTATGACCAGCGAGATCTCTTCCGCGATCGAGAGTCCCGCTTGGGAGGACACCCTGCCGCACTTCTCCGTCAGCGAGAAGGGCAACCGGATCACCGCACCGCCCCTCGACGCTCCGGGAATGTTGGGCTTTTTCGCCGTGGTGACGTTCGTGTTGTGGATACCGTCCGGCGCAGGTGCCGCACTGTTCTTCTACGGTGTGCGGGAGCAGAACCCGCCGGCGGTGTGGCAGTGGGTCGCCTCTGTGCTGTACACCTTCCTGCCCGGGTTGCTCATCGGCCTGACCGCCGACCAGGCCCGCGACAGATTCGGGCAGCGAACCACGGCGAATCGGATCGCGGCGATACCCGCGTTCTCCGGGGTTGGCGTCGGCCTGTTGATCGTGGCGCTGTGGGTCGGTGGATTCGATGGCGGGATCATCGCCCTGGCGAGCGTCGCGTGTTGGGCCGGCGCGGCGATCGCCACGACGAGCGCGTGGGCGGGCATCCGCTACACCCGCAGACGTCAGGCGTGGATGGCCTCGATGCGTCAGTACGGCATCCGGACACCCGGTGTCCTGCGCGATGTCACCTTTCTCGAGCGCTGGAGTGACAGCCGGCCGCTGTTCACGGTGGTCGTCGAATTCGCCGCCGAATCCGGTGCGCAGCGCGTCACCGCGAACATGGTCACCACCACGAGGCGGGTGCCGCGCCCGGGTGCCGCCGTAGTGGTCACCCGGGCGCCGCACGACCCGCACGGCGAGGTGCTCATCGAATTCGACTTCACCAAAGAGCCGGAATTCGACCGTAACGCCGCGAAGTACACGCAGCCGAGCGGTACTTAAGGCCGCTTGGCGAGCTCGCGTAACACCAGATCCGTTGTCGCCCAATCCATGCACTTGTCGGTGACCGACTGCCCGTAGGTCAGCGGCCGCGCCTCGGGCGCCTGGGCCCCGCCGACGAGGAAGCTCTCCAGCATCACGCCACTGACCGGCGCACCGTCGCGCACCATGGCGGCGACCTCGGCGGCGACGACAGCCTGGCGCACGTGGTCCTTGCCCGAATTGGCGTGGCTGCAATCGATCACGACGCGACCGGGCAACCCGGCCTTCGACAGCTTCGCCGCGGCATCCGACACGGATTCGGCGTCATAGTTGGGCCCGTCGGTCCCGCCGCGCAGAATCACGTGGCAGTCCTCGTTACCCTCCGTACTCACCACGGCGCCGCGCCCGAGATCGTCCATCCCGAAGAAAACATGCTCAGCGGCAGCGGCTTTCACACCATCCACCGCGACCTGGATGTTGCCGTCGGTGCCGTTCTTGAACCCGACCGGCATCGACAGGCCCGACGCCAGCTGCCGGTGCACTTGGGATTCAGTGGTGCGGGCGCCGATCGCGCCCCACGCCACGGCATCGGCGATGTACTGCGGGCTGGTCGGCTCCAGGAACTCACACCCGACCGGGAGTCCGATGTCGATGATGTCGAGCAGCAATTGGCGGGCGATACGCAGACCGCGAGCCACGTCGAACGTTCCGTCCATCCCCGGATCGTTGATCAGGCCCTTCCAACCGATCGTCGTGCGCGGCTTCTCGAAGTACACCCGCATCACGACCTTGAGCCGGTCCTTGAGTTCGTCGGCGACCTTGACCAGGCGGCTCGCGTACTCCAGCGCCGCGGCCGGGTCATGCACCGAGCACGGCCCCACCACGACCAGCAGTCGGTCGTCGCGTCCGGCGAGGATGTCGGCGATCTCGTCGCGGTCGCGGGCGACCCGTTCAGCGCGCCGGGCGCCCAGCGGGAACTCGGTGAGCACGTCGTGCGGGCTGGGAATGGCGCTGAAGCTGCGGATTCGCCGATCCGACGTCGCGGGCGGGTTGGCGATCTGCGCCAGATTCATGTTCGGGTGCCTTCCTGGTGGTGGGCACCTGGGTGGATGTCCGGCGCCCTTGAATGACGAAAGGCAGCAACCTGGTGGTCACTGCCTGGGCTCCGGGTGGATGCGTGCTTACTGCTGCGCTTTATCGGCTCCGCCCGGAGCCTTGATAAAGCGCCAATAGCTGGCACACACACCGATAGTCACGATGGCGACACTACACCACGGTTCACCATCGGTGACAACCTCCCCTTCCTCACAAGCCGGATTTGTGACCTGCGTTACGATTCGAGCCGTGGCCCTGAGTGCGCGAATGCCCGAGTTGGCGGCATTCGAGGTGTTGTTGGCCATCGCGCGGACCGGCAGCCTGGGCGCCGCGGGGCGGGAACTGGGACTGACCCAGCAGGCCGTGTCGTCACGGCTGGCCTCGATCGAGGCTCAGACCGGTGTTCAACTCGTCCGGCGCAGCACGCGCGGATCGCAGCTCACCCCCGCGGGCGTGGTGGTCGCCGAATGGGCCGACCAGTTGCTCGACGTGGCACAACGAGTCGACGCCGGCTTGGCCGCGATGCGCACCGAGAGCCACAATCGGCTGACCGTGGCCGCGAGTCTGACCATCGCCGAACAGCTCATGCCTCGTTGGCTGGTGTCGCTGCAGGCCGACGCGCAACGGCGGGGTGTTCGGGCTCCCGAGGTGATCCTCACCGCAGCCAACAGCGATCAGGTGATCGCAGCGGTCCGCGACGGCTCGGCCGAGCTGGGATTCATCGAATCTCCGGGCACCCCAAAGGGTTTGCACAGCCGGGTGGTGGCGCGAGACGAGCTCGTGGTGGTGGTGCCGCCGAACCACAAATGGACCCGCCGCTCAGCGGTCGGCGCCGAGGAGATCAACGGCACTCCCCTGGTGTCCCGCGAGGTCGGTTCTGGTACCAGGGATGCGCTGAGCACCGCGTTACGCGCAGCGCTGGGCGACGGTGCACAGCAAGCGGATCCCGCGATCGAATTGTCGTCTGCGGCAGCCATGCGTGCGGCGGTGCTGGCAGGCGCGGGCCCCGCCGTGATGAGCCGGCTCGCGGTCGAGGACGACCTCACCCTGGGCAGGCTGCGCGCGGTGCCGGTCGCCGAGCTCGATCTGCGCCGCGAACTGCGCGCCATCTGGCTGGGCGGGCGCACGCCACCTGCCGGAGCCGTGCGCGATCTGCTCAGCCATATCGGCGCGACGCGGTGAGTTCAGCCCCGCAGTAGCCGCCCGGACACCACGCCTTTGAGCGTCTGCGTCGCGACCGTCGCCCATGCACCGAGCAACAGCGCGTACAGCGCCACCGCGAGCCCGGACACCGCCACCGCGCCGGTGGCCACTCCCAGCGCGGACGCACCCGTCACGCACGTGCCGACCGGGAATGTGAAGCTCCACCAGGTCAGCGTGAAGGACAACCCGCGACGCGCGCCGTGCACGGTCAAAGCCGCGGCCAGACAGAACACGAACGCCCCGAACCCACCCATCACCAGTCCGTAGACGACGCCGAAGGCATGCAGTGCCGACAGCGCGGACGGGTCGGTCAGCACCGAACCGGCGTGCGCGGGAAGAAGATTGGCGGCGGTGATCGACTGACCGACGACCCCGAGCGCGATCCAGACCGTGGGAATGGCCTGCACCTCGGGGATGCCCCCGTGCACGAGCCGCGAATACACCATCGTCAGTGTGATGAAGCCGGCCAGCAGGCTCAGGCCGAACATCGCGTAGCACGCGACCAACAGGGTCATCCCGGCCTGCCCGGCACCGAGGTGACCGAGCAGCAGCGACCCGGTGGAGGCCGACACCATGGGCGGAACCACCGGCATCATCCACGCGGGTACCGCGTCCATCTGAGCGTGGTCGTGGCCGGTGATCATGACGAAGGGAAGCCACACGCTCACAACCAGTCCCAGCGCCGTCCCGGCGAGCCATAGCGCCACGCCGGCGGCCAGCGCCGCCGATTCGCCGATGACGGGCGGGCCGAGCAGCATGGCACCGGCACCCACGGTGAGCAGGGCCATGGCGGGCGCGCCGTAGAACTGGCCCATGATTCGGTGGGCCGCATAGGCTTTCGCCTGTTCGCGGTGGCGTATCCAGTGTGTGGCGAACGCCGCGGTCAACGCGACCAGCACCACGGCCGCGAGAAGCCAAACCGCGGTGGCGAACTCATGCAGACCCGGCACGTGCACCGGCAGAGTGGCCGCGGCGGTCGCGACGATGCCCGTCCCCATGACCGACGCGAACCAATTGGGCGTGATGTGGCCGAACGCCGTCTTCGTGTCGTCGAGTTCGGCATACAGCGCGGTGTGGAAGGGACGAAGGGCGAGTTCGGTGCTCACCTCGTCAATGCTGCTGCGGTAACCCGGTGGCCGGTAGTCACGACGTCGTTGTGGGATCACAAGCCAGGCTTGTGGCTCACACGTAGCGGTTGCGGCCCGCCAGCGCGCCCGCGACCATCTGCACGAGATACACCACCAGCACCATCGCCCACGGCACGGTCCAGCCGCCGGTGGCTTCGTGCAGCAACCCGAACAGGAACGGGCCGATACCGGCCAGCAGGTAGCCGAAGCCCTGCACCATTCCCGACAGCCGGGCGGTGTCCTCGGCGTTGCGGGCCCGCAGCGCGATCACGGTGAGCGCCAACGAGAACACACTCATGCCGAGCCCGACCAGCACGCTCCACAGCAGTGGCGCCGCGCCGGGGTCGACCAGTAGGCCGATCATGCCGGCGAATCCGACCACCCCGAGGCCGACGATCCACCAGCTCTGGTTCGACTGGCGTGCGGCCAGCGGCGCGATGAAGAGGCTGATCGGCACCGCGAGCACTGAGGCCAATCCGACCAGCAGCCCGGCATCGCTCTTGCTCACACCGTTGTCGATGAACACCTCGGGCAACCAGCCCATCACGACGTAGGCCAAGAACGCCTGGCAGCCGAAGAACAACGTCACGGTCCAGGCCAGTGAGCTGCGCATAAGGGACCGGGTCGATCCGCCCGACGACGAGTCCGCGGTTCTCGCGGTGGTGATGCCACGCGAGCCGAGCAGCCAGAAGACCAGCGCCAGCACGGCCAGGGTCGCCCAGCTGCCAAGCGCACCGCGCCAGCTGCCGAACACCGATTCCAGCGGCGGGGTCACGGCGGAGCCCAGCGCGCCACCGCCTTGCAAAGCCGCGGTGTAGATGCCGGTCATCAGACCGATCCGGGCCGGGAACGAGCCTTTGATGACGACCGGGATGAGGACGTTCACGAGCGCGATCCCGGCCGTCGCGACGAGCGTGCCGCCGATCACGACATAAGGGCCGTCGAGCACCCGCACCAGCAGTCCGATGCTCAGGACGGCCATGGCCACCGATATCGCGCGACCCAATCCGATCCGGTGCGCGAGCCAGGGCGCGGCGAGCCCCGCGGCGGCGAAGCACAGCCCGGGCAGCGTCGTGAGCGCGCCGGCCCATACGGCCGACGCGCCGAGCGACTCTCGCATCTCGCCCAACACGGGCCCGACGCTGGTGATGGCCGGCCGCAGGTTGAGTGCGGTGAGGACCACGGCGACGACGAGCAGGGCCCCGCCCGCCGCCATCGCTCCGGGCCGGAGCTCGGCAGCCCCGTCGAGCTCGAGTTCGAGATCGTGCTCGTAGCTGTCCAGGGATTCGCTGCGCACGTTCCGATTCACTCGGCTATGGTGCCATACATCCCATGATTGGATGAAAGGCTTTTGACGTGCCCCTCGTCACTACCCGCCGAACCGGCCTGGTCGACCAGGTGATCGAGCAGCTCCGTGCCCTGGTCAGCTCGGGCGAATGGGCGGTCAACGCGAAGATCCCGACGGAGCCCGAACTCGTCGAGGCGCTCGGCGTCGGGCGCAACACCGTCCGCGAGGCCGTCCGCGCGCTCGCCCACAGCGGGATCCTGGAAGTCCGTCAAGGCGATGGCACCTATGTACGCGCGACGAGCGAGGTATCCGGCGCCCTGCGGCGGCTGTGCGGCTCGGAGCTACGTGAGGTGTTGCAGGTGCGGCGCTGCCTGGAGATGGAGGGCGCGCGGCTCGCGGCACAGGCGCGCACCGAGCAGGATCTGGCCGAACTCCGCGCCTACTGGGACCGCCGCGACACGTCGGACCCTGAAGAATTCGCGCGCACCGACACCGAGTTCCACCTCGCGGTCGTGCAGGCCTCGCACAACAGCGTGCTGATCGAGCTCTACCGCGGATTGACCGAGGTGATCATGGCGAGCGTCGCGACGGCCAGCGCCGTGCCCGCCGGACGGTACTCGCACGATGAGCTGATCGAGGCGATCGCGGCTGGTGACGTCGAGCGGGCCGGTCGCGAGGCCAGTGGATTCCTCGACGAACTCCTGGCGCGGATGCCCAACCAGGACTGCTGAGACCGGCTCAGAACGGAGCGTCCTCCACGCGCGATCGGATGATCGGCAGCCGCAGCAACAGCCGCGCGCCTCCGAGCGGGCTGGCCTCCAACGAAGCTGTGCCGCCGTGTAATTCGGCTTGCTGCGCCACCAGGGCCAGGCCCAAACCCGAGCCCGAACGCGACGCCGTCGACCCGCGCGCGAACCGTTCGAACACCTCGGCACGTTCGGCCTCCGGCACCCCGGACCCGTTGTCGTCGACCACGATCTGCACGTCGTCGGCGGAACTCACTGCGCTGAGCCGGATTTCGGTCGCGCCGCCGTGCTTGACGGCATTGGCGATGGCGTTGTCGATCACCAGACGCAGGCCGGCGGGCATGCCGAGCATCAGCACGGTCGGCGACGGCATCAGCGTGGCCCGCAGACCCGGGTAGGTGTGCAGCGCGTCGTGCGCGGCACGGTCGAGCAGTTCGGTGACATCCATCGGCACGAAGTCCTCGACCGTCGTCAGCTCGCCCTGGGCGAGCCGCTCCAGCGCGGTCAGCGTGGCCTCGATGCGGCTCTGGGTCCGCATCACGTCGCCGATCACCTCCTGGCGCTGCTCGGCGGTCATGTCCAGCGTGGACAGCACTTCCAGATTGGTGCGCATCGCGGTCAGCGGCGTACGCAGCTCATGGGAGGCGACGGCGGCGAAGTCGCGCGCCGATTCCAGTGCGGCCTTGGTGCGTTCCTGCTCGTTGCCGATCCGGGCGAGCATGCCCTCGACGGCCTCGGCGATCTCGACCGCCTCACGTACGCCGCGCACCTGGACCTCGTCGGGATTGGACTGCGCGTTGATCGCTCGCGCCTGCTGGGCGAGCAGCCGGAACGGGTTGATCATCACCAGCGAGATCACCCACCCGACGACGACCGTGCTGCCGATGACGCCCGCGCAGATCAACACCACCCGCAGGTGCAGTTCGTCGATGCGGCGCTGGGTTTCGGCCAACGGGGCGCCGAGCGCGATGGACGCCGGGCCCGCGTTGAACGTGCGGACGCGGTACTCGACGCCGTCGATCGTGGTGTTGGCGTAGCCGTTCTCCAGTTGCGGCAGCACGATGTCGCTGGGCACCGAGACGGTGATACCGCCGATGTGCGCGGTGCGGACCAGGCCGCCGTCGTCGGGCGTCGACTCGTCGGTGTCGACCTTCGCGGTGTTGAGCAGGGTGCTCACGTCGCCGAGGCTGCTCAGGGAATCCAGCCGGCGATCGAGCTGGCTGTACTGGTCGTTGGTGACACCGATCCACACCCAGGTGCCGAGCGTCAGCACCGTGACGACCACCGAGAGCGCAGCGACGATGACGATGGTGCGCAGCGACAGCACCCGCATCACCGGCCGAAGCACCGGCCTCAGCAGCTGTATCACGCGCTCTTCGAAGTTCACCGGCGCTATCTTGCCCGATCTGCCGGATCGGCCGGAGCGACGCACGAGCGTCAACTTTTGGTTGACGAAACAAGATCGTCAACCTAGAGTTGACGGCATGGTCGAACCCGTGAAAATCAGCAATCCCGTCCGCCTCGATGACCTGATCAGCGCCATCAAGAAGGCGCACACCGAACCCCTCGAACAGCTCGTCGACGCTGTCATCGCCGCCGACGCACTCGGCGAGATCTCCGACCACCTCATCGGACATTTCGTCGACCAGGCCCGGCGCTCCGGAGCGTCATGGACCGAGATCGGCAAGTGCATGGGCGTCACCAAGCAGGCCGCCCAGAAGCGATTCGTGCCCAAAGTCCCAGACTTCGATCCCGCCGCGCTCGATCCCAACGCCGGATTCGGCCGCTTCACCCCGCGGGCCCGCAACGTCGTGGTCGTCTCGCAGAACCTGGCCCACGATGCCGGGAACCCCGAGATCACACCCGATCACCTGTTGTTGGCGTTGTTCGCCGAACCCGACGGGCTCGCGGCCAAGCTGTTGTCCAACCAGGGCATCGAAGCCGACGCCGTGCGCGCCACGGTCACGCTGCCGCCGTCGACCGGAGACGCGGGCGCACTCATCCCTTTCAGCAGCGCCGCCAAGAAGGCACTGGAGCTGACGTTCCGCCAGGCACTTCGATTGGGCCACAACTACATCGGCACCGAGCACATCGTGCTGGCGTTGATGGAAGCCGAACCCGACGACGGCCCGCTGCACCGGCTGGGCGTGGATGCCGAGCGTTTCGAGACCGAACTCGCCGCGGCGCTGGAACCGTTCATGAAAAACGAAGGGGAATGAAACCGCGGACGCATCCGTAGAAGGAAGCGTGATTCTCAACGACGCCGCGCGCGAGTTCATCGGAGCGGGAGCCGACGCCACCCTCGTCACCCTCAATCCGGACGGGAGCCCGCAGGTCACCCTCGTGTGGGTGGCCTTGCAGTCCACCCCCGACGGTGACGAGTTGGTCACCGCACACCTGGCCGAGCACAAGAAGGTCCGCAACGTCCGCCGTGATCCTCGGGTCGCGGTCACGATCGTCGACCCGGGCAAGGTCGGGCAGGTGATGCGGCCGTACCTGGCGATCAACGGCACCGCACGCGTCGTCGAGGGTGGAGCGAAGGAATTGCTCCAGAACCTCGCCCAGACCCTGGCCAACCCCGATGCGAAGTTCCCGCCCGACGACGCGCCGGACGGCTGGCTCACGCGAATCCGCATCGACAAGGTCGGCGGCGTGGGGCCATGGGCCTGACGGCCAACTGGCTGTAACACGTTTCAGTCTGTGCGATCATGCCTGGCATGCCTCGCTGGTTCGCACTCATGGTTTCTGTGCTGACGGTCGCCGCCGGCCTGCTGGCGGCGCCGTCGGCCGCCGCCGATGCCACCCCCATCGGACGGATCGGCGAAACGCTGCGGGTCGACTTCAAGGGCATCGTCGCCGACGTCACCGTGCACGACGTGCTTGCCAGTGAGGTTCCGCCCGGCTGGGGCTGGAACGGCTCGCCCCGTTGGCGGGCTCAGGGCAGCCCGTGGCGGGCGCCGGTCACGATCACCACCATCGAGGCCCCGAACCCGTACGTGATGGCGTTGGCGTTCACCTTCAACGGCGTCACGCCCTACG
The DNA here is from genome assembly GCF_002101965.1 of Mycolicibacterium wolinskyi. Taxonomy (GTDB): domain Bacteria; phylum Actinomycetota; class Actinomycetes; order Mycobacteriales; family Mycobacteriaceae; genus Mycobacterium; species Mycobacterium wolinskyi. Next base: position 100,310 of record NZ_LQQA01000004.1, on the reverse strand, counting down.
CCGACGCCTACCCGCCCAAGCACACCGACGCGCCGAACGCGTTGGAGGACGCCTTGCGCAACGCCCCTCCGGGAGCCACCGTCAGCGGTGACGTGTACTGGGACGTCTACCGCGCGCTCGTCACGAACGTCGTACTCGTCAACACGAAGACCGGTGAGCACCTCGCGCAGTGGAATCTGTGGCAGCCGGGTACGCCGCTACCGTAGGGGCGTGACCGATGAGCGTCTGTGTGAGGTGACCGTCGAGGTTCCGGCCCCCGCGGACCTTCCCGAACTCGCCGCCGTCGCGGCCGCCACCTTCCCGCTGGCCTGTCCCCCGTCGGCGACACCGGACAACATCGCTGCGTTCATCGCCGAGAACCTTTCGGCGCAACGCTTCGCCGGCTACCTGTCCGACCCCGAGCGGATCGTGCTGGTATCGCGTGACGGCGACGCGATCACCGGTTACGCCATGCTGATTCACGGCGTACCTGCCGACGACGATGTGCAGGGTGCGGTCACCGAACGCCCGGCGCTCGAACTGTCCAAGATCTACGTGCTCGCCGATCACCACCGTGGGGGCGCGGCTGCGGCGTTGATGGCCGAGACGCTGAAGCGGGCCGCCGACGCGGGCATGAGCTGTGTGTGGCTCGGCGTGAACCAGCAGAACGTGCGGGCTCAGCGGTTCTACGCCAAGCACGGCTTCAACATCAAGGGCACCAAGACTTTTCAGCTCGGCGCCGGTGTCGAGAACGACTACGTGATGGTGCGCACGCTCTAATTGGCCTGCTGCGCCGCAGCCGTCAGCGCCAGAAGGCGTGAGGTCGCCCGCAGGTACTTCTTGCGGAAACCACCGGCGAGCATCTCCGCGCTGAAGATCGTGTCGAGTTTCGTGCCCGACGCCAGCACCGGGATGCCCGCGTCGTAGAGCCGGTCGGTCAGCGCGACCAGCCGAAGGGCCACGCTCTGGTCCTCGATCGGGTGCACGCCGGTGATGAACACCTCGGTCACGCCGTCGATCAGCGCGTGGTAGCGCGAGGGGTGCATGGTCGCGAGATGCGTGCACAACGCGTCGAAGTCGTCGAGGGTCGCGCCGTCGACCGCGGCCGCGCGTTCGGCCACCGCGTCGTCGGAAAGCGGCTCGGGCGCAGGCGGCAGATCGCGGTGCCGGTAGTCGGGCCCCTCGATGCGCACGGTGGTGAAGATCTGCGCGAGCGTGTTGATCTCCCGCAGGAAGTCCTGAGCCGCGAACCGCCCCTCGCCGAGTTGCTCGGGCAGCGTGTTCGACGTTGCCGCGATCGACACGCCGCGCTCCACGAGCGCCGACAGCAGCCGCGAGATCAGCGTGGTGTTGCCCGGGTCGTCGAGTTCGAACTCGTCGATACACACCACGACGTAATCGGCGAGCAGGTCGATGCACTCGTTGTAACCGAACACGCCGGCCAGCTGGGTGAGTTCACCGAACGTCGCGAACGCCGTCGGGGCATCGCCCGCCGCGGAGAGCGTGTAGTACGTCGAGGCCAGCAAGTGTGTCTTGCCGACGCCGAACCCGCCGTCGAGATAGAGCCCGACGCCGGGCAGCACCTCGCGCTTGCCGAACAGCTTCTTCTTGCCGGCCCGGCGCTCGGCCGCCTGCTCGCAGAACCGGCGGCACGACTGCACCGCCGCGGCCTGCGACGGCTCGGCCGGATCGGGCCGGTAACTGTCGAAGCTGACGTCGGCGAAGGTCGGCGGTGGAATTAGCTGTGCGACCAACCTCTCCGGCGTGACCGTGGGATGACGATCGGCGAGATGGGCGACGCCGCTGGACCCGTGCATGCAGGCAGCGTAGCCACGTGCTCAAATTCTGTTTATGTCCGACGACGCCGCTGGGACACAGCTCACAGTGCTAGGGGCCGTCGATTCGGCCGCAGACGACCGCCTGCGCGACTTCTACGCCTACCCCGACAACCTGCAACGCTGCTGGGTACGCGGCAACATGATCGCGAGCCTCGACGGCGGGGCCACCGATGACGGCAAGGCCGGCGGGTTGGCCGGCGCCGGCGACCGCGCGGTGTTCAACCTCATGCGCGACGCCGCCGACGTCATCCTCGTCGGCGCGGCGACGGTGCGCATCGAGAACTACTCGGGCGCACAGCTCAGCGTCGAACAACGCCAGGCCCGCCAACGCCGCGGCCAGTCCGAGGTGCCCCCGATCGCGGTCGTCACCGCGTCCGCCGACCTCGACCACGAGGCCAAGTTCTTCACCCGCACCGAGGTCGCGCCGCTCATCCTCACCGCGGCCAACACCGTCGCCGACGCGCGGCGCCGACTGGGTGCGGTCGCCGAGGTGATCGACGCCTCCGGCTCCGACCCCGGCCGGGTCGACCCGGCCACGGCGTTGCGCGTGCTGGCCGAGCGCAAGTTGCTTCGGGTGCTCACCGAGGGCGGCCCGCAGCTGCTGAGCCTGCTGATCGAAGAGGACCTCCTCGACGAGTTGTGCCTGACGATGGCGCCCGTGCTCGTCGGTGGCGTCGCGCGGCGCATCGCCACGGGCCCCGGTCAGACACACACCCGGATGCGGCCGGCACACCTGCTGACCGACGACGAGGGCTATCTGTACACGCGTTACGTCCGGAGCTGACGAACAGAAACCTGTCGCTACTGTGGTCAGCATGCGTCATCAGCTGGTGAGGGCCCTGAGCGTGTCGACAGTTGCCGTGTCGGCACTGCTCACCGCATGCACGCCGATGTTCGCCGTCGACCCCAGGTATGCCACCGATTCCGGCGCGCACCCGCAAGGGCAGCCCGCGACGACCTCCGACGCCCCCGCCGGACCGCCTGCCATCGAAAAGCCCAAGAACGATTTGAACGGGTGGCAGGACTGCACGTCGCGACTGTTCGGCGGCGCCGGTGTCCAGCCGGTGCCCGGTGTGACGTTGCAGTGCGCGACCTACGACGCCGATCTCGACCCCATCGAAGGCGCGACCGGGACGCTCCCGATCGGTGTCGTGCAGGCGCGGTCCGCCGACACCCCGCAGGACGCCGGGCCGCTCGTGATGACGACGGGTTCCGACCTGCCGTCCTCGGCCCAGTTGCCGGTGTGGTTGTCCCGTTCGGGCAGTGACGTGCTCAAGTCCCATCCCATCGTGGCCGTCGACCGCCGCGGGATGGGCATGTCCGGCGCCATCGACTGCCGCGACCTCTACGACCGCCAGGAGATGCTGGACCAGGCGCAGTTCCAGGCCGGTGACGATCCGGTGGCCAACCTGGGCGCGATCACGGTGACCGCCACGACGAGCTGCACCGACACCATCGCCCCTGGCGACTCCGCCTACGACAACGCGCACGCCGCCGAGGATCTCGAACGGCTCCGCAGCACCTGGGACGTTCCCACGCTGGCGCTGCTCGGCGTCGGGAACGGCGCACAGGTGGCGTTGGCCTATGCCGGCTCGCACCCCAACAAGGTCTCGCGCCTGATCCTCGACTCGCCCCTGCCGCTCGCCATCGGCGCCGAGGCCGCCGCCGAACAGCGCGTAAAGGGCCAACAGGCCGCGCTCGACGCGTTCGCCGCACAGTGCATCGCGACCAACTGTCCACTCGGCCCCGACCCCAAGGGTGTGGTCGACTCGCTGCTCGCGGACGCCAGGGCCGGCCGCGGCCCTGGCGGGGCTTCGGTGGCCACCTTGGCCGAGGCCATCGCGACCAGCCTGGGATTCCCGCAGGGCGACCGCGTCGCCGCGACGAACAACCTCGCTGTTGCGCTGGCCGCGGCCCGCGACGGCGACCCCAACCCGATCACCGACCTGATCACCAAGGCCGAAGATCTCCGCCAGACCGACGGTCAGTTCGTCAACAGTTGCAGCGACGCGCTGAACCGGCCCACCCCCGACCGCGTCCGCGAACTCGTCGTCGCCTGGGGCAAGCTCTACCCGCAATTCGGTGCCGTCGGTGCGCTCGATCTCGTCAAGTGCCTGAACTGGCCGAGCGGTTCGGCTCCGGAAGAACCCAAGGATCTGAAGACGCCGGTGCTGCTGCTCGGTGTGCAGAACGACCCGATCGTCGGCAACGAAGGCGTCGCGGCCGTCGCGGCGACGATCATCAACGCGGGCGCGACCAACCGGCGCGTGATGTGGCAGGGCATCGGCCACGGCGCGTCGATCTACAGCCCATGCGCACTGCCGCCGGTGACCGCATACCTCGAAAGCGGCAAAGCTCCGGAGACCGACACGTACTGTCCTGCCTGACGCCTGGCCGAATATCGGTCGGTGTACGGTTCGCTGGTGGCGGCGACAGATTCCACGACTAATCGCATGAGTACCGGTCTCCTGAACGCGTTCCGTCCACGCACCTCCCCGCCCGGCATCGCCACGGTGCTGCGCTCGGTGCTGTGGCCGGTCGCGATTCTGTCGATCATTCATCGCAGCTACGTGCTGGCGACCAACGGATACATCACCGACGACTTCGGACCGGTGTACCGCGCGGTGATCAACTTCAAGCTCGGGCTCGACATCTACAACGAGCACTTCGAGTACGTCGATCCGCACTACCTGTACCCACCAGGCGGGACGCTGCTGCTCGCACCGTTCGGCTACCTGCCCGTCGACGCGTCGCGGTACTGGTTCATCTTCTTCAACACCGTCGCGATCATCCTCGCGGCGTATTTCCTCGTCCGCCTGTTCAAGTACTCGTTCACCTCAGTGGCCATGCCAGCGCTGCTGCTGGCCATGTTCTGCACCGAATCGGTGACCAACACACTGGTGTTCACCAACATCAACGGCTGCATCCTGCTGTGCGGTGTGTTGTTCTTCCGCTGGCTGCTGGCCGGCGGCGTTCGCAACGAGCTACTCGCCGGTGTCGCGATCGGGTTGACGCTCGTGGTCAAACCCTCACTGGCGCCGCTACTGCTGCTGCCGCTGCTCAACCGGCAGTTCTACACGTTCATCACGGCCCTGGGTGTGCCGGTGCTGTTCAACGCGGTGGCCTGGCCGCTGGTCTCCGATCCCATGGGGTTCGTGCGCAACACCGTGCCCTACATCTTGTCCACGCGCGACTACTTCAACAGCTCGATCCTGGGCAACGGCATCTACTACGGGCTGCCCATGTGGCTGATCCTGTTGCTGCGCATCGTGTTCCTGCTGCTGGCGGTTGGCAGCCTGTGGCTGCTGTACCGCCACTACCGCGAACGCGATCCGCTGTTCTGGATGCTGACGTCCTCGGGTGTGCTGCTGATCGCGTCGTTCCTGGTGCTGTCCCTGGGCCAGGGCTACTACTCGATGATGTTGTTCCCGTTCCTGATGACGGTGGTGCTGCCGAACTCGGTGATCCGCAACTGGCCGGCGTGGCTCGCGATCTACGGGTTCATGACGATGGACCGCTGGCTGCTCGGACACTGGCCGACCACCGGGCGGTTCCTGGAGTACATGAAGATCACCTACGGCTGGTCGCTGATGCTCGTGGTGGTGTTCTGCGTGCTGTACTTCCGCTACCTCGACGCCAAACAGGACGGCCGGCTCGACGAGGGAATCGATCCGCCGTGGCTGAGCCGGGCCCGCGCCACCGAGTCAGTGTGACGCGAACTGCATGACCTGGCCGGCCAGCCGGGTCTGCGTCCGCATCGTGAGTCCGTGTTCGGCACACACGGATTCGAGTTCGCCGGGATTCACGAGGCGGAACGGCGAGCGGTCGAGCCGGTGGATCGTGGTGGCCAGCGGGCTGCGCACGAGGTCGTAGCCGACGAAAACCCCGCCCGGGCGCAGCACGCGGGCGATCTCGGCGATCGCCTTCTCCCACTCGACGATGTGGTGCAACATCAGGCAGCTGAGCACCGAATCGAACGAAGCGTTGGCGAACGGTAGGTCGGTGGCATCGGCGGCCTGGACCGTGACGTCGGGATACCGGCGCAGGCGCCCGGTCGCCGCCCGGACCATGACGGGGTCGAAGTCGGTCGCGGTGATGGCGAGATCCTGGCGCGCCTGACGCAACCGGGCTGCGATATCGCCGCTGCCCGAACCGATTTCGAGCACGTCACGCCCCAGCCGGTCGGTCGGCAGGCTGCCGAGCACGGCATTGCCGCTGCCCCGCCACAACATTCCCTTGCAGAACGCACGCTCGACTCGTGACATCGCTGGCATATCGGCTCCCGGTTGTCAGTGTTCGACATCGAGCATCACGCGGCCGAGCGCCCGGCGCTTGAACAGATCCGTCCGATCAGCGTGCGGTCAACGCGCGCAACACATCGCTGGGTGCGATTCCGGTGAGCTCGCGGCACACCCGCGTCGCATGGGCGCCGTCGGCGAAACCGGCCCGGTGTGCGGCATCGGTGATCGATGCCCCCTGCGACAGGTGCTCGAGCGCCGCCAGCAACCGCGTCCAGCGGGCCGACGCCGCGAACGACGCCCCGGTCTGCTTCTTGAACAGCCGCCCGAGATAGTCGGGTGACAACGCCACCTCACCGGCGACCGAGCTCAGGGCGGTGCGGTTCGGCATCCTGGCCGCGAGCACTTCGATCGCCTGCCGCACCTGCGGGTGCACCGCGTTGCCGGTTTCTGCGTCGGCCCGGGCCAGCAGGTCGGCGATCACGAGGTCGGCGGCTGCGGACAGGTCGTCGTTGTGTACCGCCGTTGCGACCGATTCGACGAGTTCGCCGTCGTCGATCGCCCACACTCCCGGCACCGCGCCGTTGGCGGTGCTGAGCGCGTGAAGCGCTGCGGCAGTGGAGGTTTGCGGGCTCAGATACACGGACAAGGCGGCGCTCGCTCCGGCCGACCGCAGCGCATGCCGAGCACCACCGGCGACGACCGCAACCCGGCACTGCTGCGCCGAACCGTCGTCGGCGACCATCGACAACGCGCCGTCAAGCCCTACCGCGAGCTGAACCGCGGGATGGTGGTGCACCGCGATGTCCCCGAACGAGCCCGCCACGACCATCTCACCGGGCCGGCTGATCCATGCACCGCGCATACCGCAGGCTATCGCCGGCCGATCTGGCGCGCTGCAGTCCCCGGACGTAACTTGGGGATATGACGATTCCCGGTCCCAAGCTGGAACTGACCGATGACGAATGGCGTGCGAAGCTCACCCCCGAAGAGTTCGCCGTACTGCGCCGAGCCGGCACCGAACGGCCGTTCACCGGGGAGTACACCGACACCAAAACCGAGGGCGTCTACGAATGCCGGGCCTGTGGTGCCGAGCTGTTCCGCAGCAGCGAGAAGTTCGAATCCCATTGCGGGTGGCCGTCGTTCTTCGACCCGGCGAACTCCGACGCGGTGATCCTGCGGTCCGACAACTCGCTGGGAATGCGCCGCGTCGAGGTGTTGTGCGCCAACTGCCACAGCCACCTCGGGCACGTGTTCGAAGGTGAGGGCTACCCGACGCCGACCGATCAGCGCTACTGCATCAACTCCATCTCACTGAAGCTGGTGCCTGCCGAGGGCTGAGGGGCTTCGTTCGCGTGTGTGTGCGTTGGCCGCGCCTGGCCGCGCCTGGCCGCGCCTGGCCGCGCCATTGTCACGCTAGCGTGGCTGTCGACGCCGAGCGTCACGCCAGCGTGACAATCGCGGCCCAGCGTGGGATGCCATCGGAGAATCAGGGCCCCACCGCTGCTCCAGCGTGACAACCGAGCCCAACAGCCACGCCAGCGTGACAAACGCGGCCCAGCGTGGGATGCCATCGGAGAATCAGGGCCCCACCGCTGCTCCAGCGTGACAAACAAGCCCAACAGCCACGCCAGCGTGACAAACGCGACCCAGCGTGGGATGCCATCGGACAATCAGGGCCCCACCGCTGCTCCAGCGTGACAACCGAGCCCGCCAGCCACTCCAGCGTGACAAACGCCGCCCAAGCAGCCAAGCAGCCAAGCAACCGTGGGGCGGCGTGCCCCGCCCCGGAAACTACGGCAGCTTGGCGATGAGATCTTCGACGCTGACGCGCGGGCCGGTGAAGAACGGCGTCTCCTCGCGGACGTGGCGGCGGGCGTCGGTGGCTCGCAGGTCACGCATGAGGTCGACGATCCGGTGCAGTTCGGGCGCCTCGAAGGCCAGGATCCACTCGTAGTCGCCGAGCGCGAACGCAGGCACGGTGTTGGCGCGCACATCCTTGTAGCCGCGGGCGGCCATGCCGTGCTCAGAGAGCATGCGGCGGCGTTCTTCGTCTTCGAGCAGGTACCACTCCAGCGACCGCACGAACGGGTACACGCAGATGTAGTTGCCCGGGTCCTCGCCGGCCAGGAATGCCGGGATGTGGCTCTTGTTGAATTCGGCGGGCCGGTGGAGTGCGACGTTGCTCCACACCGGGTCGCTGGCTCGGCCGAGCGCGGTGGTGCGGCGGAAGTCGGAGTACGTCGCCTGCAGCGCCTCGACCTTTTCGGCGTGCGTCCAGATCATGAAGTCGGCGTCGGCCCGGAACCCGGCCACGTCGTAGAGGCCGCGGACCACGACGCCGCGTTCCTCCTGCTGTTTGAAGAAGGTGGCGGCCTCGTCGATGACGTCGGCGCGGTCCTCGCCCAGCTCTCCCGGGTTCACCGTGAAGACCGAGAACATCAGGTAGCGGATGGTGGAGTTGAGTGCGTCGAAGTCGAGCTTGGCCATACGCCTATCGTGCCACGCCGCTGTTGACGAGTGCGGTGGCCGCTCGGGTGGCTGTCCCCACACAGGCAGGCACTCCGATGCCGTCGAGGTAACCGCCCGCGACCACGAGCGTCGGCGGCAAGCCGGCCCGTAGCTCGGCGATCAGATCGGCGTGCCCGGGACCGTATTGCGGCATGGCATCGATCCAGCGGTGCACGTGGCAGTCGACTGGTTCCACGGCGATGCCGAACAGGGTCTGCAGGTCGCGCATCGACCACGCCAGCAGGTCCTCGTCGCCGGTGCTGCGCGCGAGATCGTCGCCGTAGCGGCCGAACGACAACCGCAGCAGTTCGACGTTTCCGCGCCGTCCCCATTTACGCGACGTCAGCGTTACGGCCTTGGCGTTCAAGCGCTCTCCGCTCACGACCAGCACCCCCGACTGCTGCGGCAACGGCGTGCCTCCCGGCAGGGCCAGGGCCACGACGGCCGCCGACGCGACGCGGATCCGCCGGGCCGCCGCCGCGGTGCGGGGCGCGATGTGCTCGATGAGCTTGGGCAGGCCGGGCGCCGGGACCGCCAGGACCACCCCGTCGGCGCGCCATCTGTTGCCTTCGTCGTCGAGGACTTCCCAGCCTCTGGTTCCACGGTCGACGCGGACGGCGGCCACCTGCGCCCACCGCACGCCGGCCCGCCGCTGCAGTTCCTCGAGCAGCACCGTGTAGCCGCCGTCGAGCGCACCGAACACCGGACCGGTGACCGGCGGCCCGAGCGCGTCGCGGACCGCTTCGGTGAGGTTGCGCGCGCCCCGGTCGAGTGCGGCGGCCAGGGTCGGAACGGCCGACCGCAGCCCGATGGTCGCGGCAGAGCCCGCATACACCCCGGTCAGCAGCGGATCGACGGATCGCTGCACGACCTGTTGCCCGAAGCGGTCGCCGACGAGTTCGGCGACCGATGGGTCCGCGCCGGGCCGCCAGCTGAATGGCCGGGTGCGTTCGTCGAGGATGCGGGCCACGGTCGCGTCATCGACCAACCCGAGCACCGACGAGGCCTGCGCGGGTATGCCCTGTAACGTGCCCTGCGGCAAAGGATGCAGCCGAGCGCCGCTGTAGATGAGTGGGCGCACGCCCGTGGTGCCGATCTGACGGCCGGCCAGGCTGAGCTCGGCGAGCAGTGCCGGCATCTCGGGGCGCCGGGCGACGAACGCCTCGGCACCGACATCGAGTGACTGTCCGCCGACCCGCTCGGTGCGCAGTACGCCACCGAGGCGGTCGGCCGGGTCCAACAACGTGATATCGGCGTGCGGCCCCGCCGCCATCCTCAACCGGTAGGCCGCGACGAGCCCGGAAATGCCGCCGCCGACAACGCAATATGCGGCACTCACAGTGAGTGCACCAGTGTCACCGCCTCGGTGATGATGCCGGGATCGGATGCCGGCAGCACACCGTGACCCAGGTTGAACACGTGACCCGCGGCCCCGGCCGCGACCGCACGCCTGCCGTCCTCGACCACCTGGCGCACCGCGGGCTCGACCACGGGCCAGCCGGCAAGCAACACGACCGGGTCGAGATTTCCCTGCAGTGCGGTGCCGGGCACGACGCGGGCGGCGGCGTCGACGAGCGAGGTCCGCCAATCCACGCCGACCACCTTGGCGGGCGCCGAACCCAGTGCCTCGGACATCGCGCCGAGCAGCTCGGCGGTTCCGACGCCGAAATGAGTCATCGGCACCTCCGCGGCGGCCATGGTGGCGAACACCCGGCTGCTGTGCGGCAACACGTAGCTGCGGTAATCGGCCAATGACAGCGTCCCCGCCCAGGAGTCGAACACCTGAAGGGCATCCACGCCGGCGTCGACCTGGGCCTGCAGGAACGCGATGGTGAGGTCGGTGAGCGCCGACATCAGGGCGTGCCAGGTCGCCGGCTCACCGAGCATCATGGCCTTGGTGCGCTCGTGGTGACGGCTCGGGCCGCCCTCCACGAGATAGGAAGCGAGGGTGAACGGCGCCCCGGCGAATCCGATCAGCGGCACGTCGCCCAATGCCGAGACCAAAAGCTCCACGGCGTCGGAAATCGGTGAAACCTGCTGCGGTTCAAGCGGCCTCATGCCTTGGACATCAGCGATAGTGCGGATCGGGTTGTCGATGACGGGCCCGACGTCGGGCACGATGTCCAGCCCGATACCGGCGGCTTTGAGCGGCACCACGATGTCGGAGAACAAGATGGCCGCGTCCACCCCGTGGCGGCGCACGGGTTGCAGCGTGATCTCGCAGACCAGTTCGGGGTCGAAGCAGGCCTGCAGCATCCGGTGCTGCGCGCGCAGCTCCCGGTACTCCGGCAAAGACCGGCCGGCCTGGCGCATGAACCACACCGGCACACGGTGCGGGGTGCGGCCGCTGACGGCGGCCAAATAGGGCGAGGAGGGCAGCTCCCGGCGGGTATTCATCGGCTCCTATGGTGCCATGAGCCCATTTCGGGGGCTGTTGTGCGCTCTGGGGCGCCTTATTACGGCGCGCCTGCCCACGGTGCTGGCCACATCGGCTAGCGTCAAACGCCGTGACCTCTGCCGAACCGGCTCAGTTCCGGACGGCGGTGGCGGCGATGAATGCCACCACCGTGCGGCCGGAAATCGAGCTGGGCCCGATCCGTCCGCCGCAGCGGCTGGCGCCCTACAGCTACGCCCTGGGCGCCGAGGTCCGGCATCCGGAGACCACGATCGTTCCCGAGCGGTCCGAAGGTGACGCATTCGGCCGGTTGATCTTGCTGCACGACCCCGACGGGGCCGAAGCCTGGGACGGCACCATGCGACTGGTCGCCTACATCCAGGCCGACCTGGATTCCAGCGAAGCCGTCGACCCGCTGCTGCCTGAGGTGGCCTGGAGTTGGCTGGTGGATGCCCTGGAAACCCGAGCCGAGCACGTCACCGCGCTCGGCGGAACGGTCACCGCAACCACCTCGGTGCGCTACGGCGACATCTCCGGCCCGCCGCGGGCGCATCAGCTGGAATTGCGCGCGTCGTGGACGGCCACCACGTTGGAGCTGGGCCCGCACGTGGAGGCGTTCTGTGAAGTTCTCGAGCACGCCGCCGGCCTGCCGCCGGTCGGCGTGACCGACCTGAGTTCCCGCACCCGCGCGTGAGATGACCGACGGGGACACCGAGCAGACCGAGCCTGTCGAGGCCGACGCGACCCCGCTGCTGGCGCCGGCCGACGGCGTGCCCGACGTGTGCGTCACGGCCGAGGAAATCTCTTCTGCGGCAGCGGTTCTCGCGCGCGGCAGCGGCCCGTTCGCCATCGACGCCGAACGCGCGTCAGGTTTCCGGTACTCCAACCGGGCATACCTCATTCAGATCCGCCGTTCCGGGGCAGGCACCGCGCTGATCGACCCGGTCAATCACGGCGGCTCCCCCATCGACGCACTCGCGCCGGTTTCGGCGACGCTCGCCCAGGACGAATGGGTGTTGCACGCCGCCGACCAGGACCTCCCGTGCCTGGCCGAGATCGGCTTACGCCCGGGCAAACTGTACGACACCGAGTTGGCGGGCCGGCTCGCCGGATTCGAGCGGGTCAACCTGGCCGCGATGGTGCAGCGCCTGCTGGGCCTGCAGCTGATGAAAGGCCATGGCGCCGCCGACTGGTCGAAGCGGCCACTACCCGCGGAATGGCTGAACTACGCGGCACTGGATGTCGAGGTCCTGCTGGAACTGCGTGACGCAATCGCCGCCGTGCTCGAAGAGCAGGGCAAAACCGATTGGGCGGCACAGGAATTCGAGTATCTGCGAACCTACGTCGCCTCACCCACCCGGCGGGACCGCTGGCGGCGCACGTCGGGAATCCACAAGGTCCGCAACCCCCGGGCGCTGGCCGCCGTACGCGAGCTCTGGACCACACGTGACAACATCGCCCGCAGCCGCGACATCGCGCCCGGCCGGATCCTGCCGGACGCCGCGATCGTCAACGCCGCGACCGTCGATCCCAAAACCTTGGACGAACTGACGGCGCTGCCGATCTTCGGTGGGTCCAAACAACGGCGCAGTGCCCAGATCTGGCTGGACGCGCTGAAGCGGGCGCGCGAGAATCCCGACCCGCCGCAGACCGCGGAGGCCCCGAACGGGCCGCCCCCGGCGGCGCGCTGGGCGCGGCGCAAACCGGAAGCCGCGGCGCGGCTTGAGGCGGCGCGGGCGGCGCTTGCCGAACTGTCGGAACGGGTGTCGGTGCCGACCGAGAACCTCATCACGCCCGAGGTGGTTCGACGCCTGTGCTGGGATTGGCAACCCGTGGCCGACGTCGCGACGGCGATCGAGGAATTCTTGGTGGCCAATCAGGTCCGGCCGTGGCAACGCGAACTCACGGTGCCGGTGCTGACGTCAGCACTCAAGACCGACTGAACCACCGACCGTCGGCACGGGCGTCAATTCCGGTATGGCGACCCCCGGACTGCAATAACGTCTGTGTGGTGGCGACGCGCGAAGACACCGAAGGCGAACAGGAGCGGGAGCGGTTCGCCGACCGCGCGTTGAGGATCGCCGAGGACACGGTCTATTGGTCGATCGCCGTGCTCCTGCTTGCCGGGTGCGTCGTGTTGATCGTCGCTCAGGTCAACGTCATCCTGCGGTTGCGCGACAACCCGGCGACGACCATCATGCTGGAGCTGCTCGACGGCCTGCTGCTGGTCTTCATCTTCGTCGAGCTTCTCTACGCGGTGCGCACATCGCTGCGGTCGCGCGAACTCGTCGCCGAGCCGTTCCTGATCGTCGGCATACTCGCCTGCATCAAGGAGATCGTCGTGCTGTCGGTGGACGCGGCCAAGCTGCTCGACAAGGGCCCGGAGTTCGCCCGGGCCATCGTTCAGGTCGGTGTGCTCGGCGGTCTGGTGCTCGTGCTCGCGGCCGCCATCTTCGTACTGCGGTTACAGCGCCGCAACGCCGACCACATGCGCGACAAACCCGACGACGCCTAGCCGAGACCCCGGCCGAGCACCTCGATCGTGGCGGCCCGCTCGTCGGGACTGCCGAAGATGTTGGCGCACAACTCCGTAGCGCCTGCGCCGGCCACTCCCCCGATGAGGTCGAGCACTTCATCCGCCGACCCGATCAGCGCCGCGTCTCCGGCATGCGTGAAGCCTTCCCGGTCGAGCATCGCGCGATAGGACGGCACGTCGCTGTAGGCCGCGAACTCCCGGCGTGCCGCGTCGCGGGCCGCGGCTGGGTTGTCCGTGACACAAACCGGCAGTCCCGCGATCATCCGCGGCGCCGGACGCTGCGCGTGTTCGGTGGCCGCGGCGATGGTCGGCACGATGTGCTCGGTGAGCGTGCGCACCCCGGTCATCCAGGTCACGGTCCCGTCGGCGTGGGCACCGGCCAGCCGCAGCATCGCCGGGCCCATCGCGGCCAGCACGATGTCGGGTGGTTCGATGCCCGGTAGCTCCAGCGGCCGCAGCGTGGTGGCGCTGAGCTCCTCACCACGAAACTCGACATCGTCGCCGGCCATGGCGGGCACCACGATCCGGAGGAACTCGGCCATCCGGTGCCGGGGCCGGTCGAAGTCCATGCCCCACACGTTCTCGACGACGAACCGGTGCGATGTTCCCAGCCCCAGCGTGAACCGGCCGCCCGCCGCGGCCTGCGTCGTCATCGCCGACTGCGCAAGCACCACCGGATGCGTCGGGTAGATCGGCAAGACCGCCGTCCCCAGACGCAACGACGTGGTTCTTCCGCCGGCCATGGCAAGCGCCGTCAGCGCGTCCCAACCGAAGATCTGGGGCACCCAGGCACCGTGAAAGCCGGCCTGTTCGCACGTGACGATGTCGTCGACGAACGTGTCGAGGCCGCCCGTCGGGAAGACCAATCTGCTGATGTGCATGTGGTCGGTGGCTGCCCGCCGCTAGTCGAGACGGTTGCTGACTTCGTCCTCGGCCACCGGTGCGCCGATCGCGGCAACCCAGCCGGTGATCTGACGGGCGATGTGCCGATCGGTCAGGCCGACCTCCGCGAGCACCTCCCCGCGCGAGGCGTGGTCCTGAAATTCCTGCGGCAGGCCCAGGTCTCGGCACGGGACATCGATCTCGGCGTGGCGCAACGCGGCCGACACCGACGAGCCGATACCGCCGTGCACACCGTTGTCCTCGACCGTGACCACGAGCTTGTGCGCGCGGGCCAGTTCGGCGATGGCCTCGGGAACCGGCAGCACCCAGCGCGGGTCCACCACGGTCACGCCGATGCCTTGGTTGCGCAGCAGCTCGGCCACGGCGAGTGCCATCTTCGCGAACGAGCCCACCGCGACCAGCAGCACATCGTCGGTCAGCCCGGCTGCGGGTGCGGCAAGCACATCGACTCCACCTCGGCGCTCGACGGCCGGGATGTCTTCGCCGACATCGCCTTTGGGGAACCGGATGGCCGTCGGCCCGTCGTTCACGGCCAGCGCCTCGCCGAGTTCCTCACGCAGCCGCGAACCGTCCCGGGGCGCGGCGACCCGGATACCCGGGACGATGCCGAGCACCGAGAGGTCCCACATGCCGTTGTGGCTGGCGCCGTCCGGGCCGGTGACGCCGGAGCGGTCGAGCACGAGGGTGACCGGCAGTTTGTGCAGCGCGACGTCCATCAGGAGCTGATCGAACGCGCGGTTGAGGAACGTCGAGTAGATCGCGACGACGGGATGCAGGCCGCCCATGGCCAGGCCGGCCGCCGACGTCATGGCGTGCTGCTCGGCGATACCCACGTCGAAGAATCGGTCCGGGTACTTCTCGCGGAACGCGCTCAGCCCCGTCGGCCCCGGCATCGCCGCGGTGATCGCCACGATGTCGCGACGCTTGGCGGCGGTCTTGATCAGTTCCTCGGAGAACACCGAGGTCCACCCGAGCCCGGCCGCCTTGGTGGGCACCCCGGTTTCGGGGTCGATGATGCCGCACGCATGCATCTGGTCGGCTTCGTCGTTCTCGGCAGGCGGATAACCCATGCCCTTGCGGGTGACCACGTGCACGATCACCGGCGCGTTGAAGCCCCTGGCGTGGCGCAGCGCGTTCTCGACGGCATGCTCGTCGTGGCCGTCGATCGGCCCGACGTACTTCAGGCCGAGATCGGTGAACATCACCTGTGGGGCGATCGCGTCCTTGATACCGGCCTTGATGCTGTGCATGCACTGGTAGCAGAACTCGCCGACGACGGGCAGGCCGCGCACGGCCTTGCGGCCTTCCTCCAGCAGCCGCTCATAGCCGGGCTGCAGCCGCAGGCCCGCGAGGTGGTCGGCGAACCCGCCGATGGTCGGCGCGTAGCTGCGGCCGTTGTCGTTGACGACGATGACGACCGGCCGGCCGGCGGCGGCGATGTTGTTGAGCGCCTCCCAGCACATGCCGCCGGTTAGCGCACCGTCGCCGACGACGGCCACCACGTGCCGGTTGCGGTGCCCGGTCAGCTCGAAGGCCTTGGCCAGCCCGTCGGCGTAGGACAGCGCGGCACTGGCGTGGCTGGATTCCACCCAGTCGTGCTCGCTCTCGGCACGCGAGGGATAGCCGGACAGACCGTCCTTCATCCGCAGCGTGTCGAAATCCTGGCTGCGGCCGGTAAGCATCTTGTGCACGTAGGCCTGATGCCCGGTGTCGAAGATGATCGGATCGTGTGGCGAATCGAACACCCGGTGTAACGCCAGAGTGAGTTCGACGACGCCCAGATTCGGGCCGAGATGCCCACCGGTTGCAGCGACCTTGTGGATCAGAAACTGACGGATCTCCTGCGCCAATGCACTTAGCTGTGATTGCGACAGGTGCTGCAGATCTGCGGGGCCGCGGACCTGTTCAAGCATCCCGTCAGTCTACGCACGGATCACGGGGTCAGTCCTGCCGAGGCTGGTAGATGTCGGGCACTCCGTCGCTGTCGGCGTCGGTGGTCTCCAGAATGTGGATGCGCCGGTAAACGACATTGCGGGAGATCAGCACGACAGCGGCCAGCAGACCGGCAACCACCGACCCGGTGAGCACCGCAATCTTGACGTCGGCGTCGGCGACCGGGCTGTCTTCGAACGCGAGTTCGCCGATCAACAGAGACACCGTGAAGCCGATGCCGGCGAGCAATGCGACGCCGAACACATCGCGCCAGGCCAGGTCCTCGTCGAGGCTCGCATTGGTGAATCTGGCGAGCAGGTAGGTCGTGCAGAAGATGCCGATGGGTTTGCCGAGCACCAAGCCGGCGATCACGCCGATCGTCAGCGGATGGGTGAGCGCGGTAGCGAATCCCGACAGGCCTCCGACGGTCACCCCGGCAGCGAAGAACGCGAACACCGGGACCGCCACCCCGGCCGAGAGCGGCCGCAGCCGATGCTCGAAGCGTTCGGCGGCGGCGTGTCGGCCCAGCACCGGCACGGTGAAGCCGAGCAGCACCCCGGCCACCGTGGCGTGCACACCGCTGGCATGCGCGAGCGCCCACGCGACCACCGCGAGAGGTACCAGGATCCACCACTGCCGGTGTCCGCGCTGGACTGCCAGGCCGAACAGCGCGATCGGCACGAGCGCGCCAAGCAGCGGCCCGACGGACAGGTGGTCGGTGTAGAAGACGGCGATGACGATGATCGCCAGCAGATCGTCGACCACGGCCAAGGTCAGCAGGAAGATCCGCAGCGCCGACGGCAGATGGGTGGACAGGACGGCCAGCACCGCGAGCGCGAATGCGATGTCGGTGGCGATCGGCACGGCCCAGCCGTCGATGTTCTCCGGCTGGCCCGCGAACAGGTTGATCCCGATGAAGATCGCCGCGGGCGCCGCCATACCGCCGACAGCGGCGGCGATCGGCAGCGCCGCGCGAGCCGGGTCGCGCAGATCCCCCGCGACGAACTCGCGTTTGAGCTCAAGACCCACGACGAAGAAGAAGATGGCCAACAGACCGTCGGCCGCCCAGGCCGAGACGCTCAGTTCCAGATGCAGCGACTCCCAACCGATGACGAAATTCGACAACCGGTCATAGGACGCAGACCACGGCGAGTTCGCCCACACCAGTGCGGCGGCAGCGGCGGTGAGCAGCAGTGCGCCGCCGACCGTTTCAGCACGCAGCAGCTCGGAGACGCGTTGCCACTCCGGCCACGTCGTGCGGGTGAGCAGCCTGGGGCGAGTGCGGTCAGGTGGACTGGTCATGGCGGGCTCCCGTAGACAGCGTGCGATGGCGCCGACCAGGCTTCCCGGCACACCCTGCCGATCACGCTAACAGGCGGACGCCTCCAGTACGCGCCTGACCGTCGCGAACTGCGCGGCCGCGAGCCCATCGAGATTTTCCGGGCCGACCTCGTCGAAATGGGCCACGGTCCACTCGTCGAAAACCTGAAGAATCCGCAGAACGACGCTGCACTGCAATGCTTCTGGCAAATCAGCGCGGACTGCGCCGCAGCTTCGGCCGACCCGCAGCACCTCTTCCACCCACTGGCGCACCGCCGCGAGCATTCCTGCCGACGCATCGCCGCCGGGCGCGTCGCTGTAAAACATCCGGCCCAGCGTCAGCGCGGACTCCTCACGCTGCGACACCGAAACGAGGTGGGCGAAGAAAGCCTCCACCCGCGGCCAGTAGTCGGGCCCGCGGAATTTCTCGGGTTCCGGGATCTCGACGGCATTCGCGAGCCCGCCGAGTAATTCGGCCATGACGAATTCGAACAATTCGTCCTTGGATTCGATGACGTAATAGAACGAACTCTTACTCATGCCGCATTTCGCGATGATCCGGTTCAACGAGGCCTCGCGATAGCCGGCCGACGCGAACTCTGCCGCTGCTACATCGACCAAACGGCGGCGTCGCTCGCCGGACATCCGGTTCAACCGACCACTGTGCACGAGCCAATATTAGACTGGACCACCTGGTACACAGAATGGTAGCGTCGCGCTCGAACGATTCGAGAGGATTTCTGTGCTCACCTCCACAACGCTCCAAGAGCAATATCGTTCGGCCTCCGCGGACAAGCTGCGAATCCTGATCGTCGGAGCGGGCATCGCGGGGCTCACCGCCGCCGGCCTGCTGCGCAGAGCCGGTCATCATCCGGTGGTGATCGAGCGCGCACCGGACGGCGCACCGCCCGGGTACATGCTTGCCCTGATGCCGATCGCGGACTCCGCACTCGACGACCTCGGCGCGCGGGCGGCATACCGCGCCGCGAGCGTGCCGTTCGAGGACTACGGGATGCGCGCCCACACCGGCCGGCTCATGCGCGTCGACTCGATGAACCGCGTGCTCGGCAGCTACGGCGACTATCGGGGCATCTCCCGCGGGGCATTGATCGATGTGCTCAGCGGTGCGCAGTGTCCGGTCACGCTGGACTCCACCGTCGCGGCGATCACCGAAACGGAAACGGCCGCGCACGTGACGATCGCCGAAGCGGGCGACACCCACCGTCTCGAATTCGATCTCGTCGTCATCGCCGACGGAATCCGTTCACGAACCCGCGATCTGGTGCTGGCCGGCCGGCCGGTCGAAGTGGTCGACACGCGATGGGGCGGCTGGGTGGCCTGGGCACCGGAACGGTCCGTTCCGCCGTCGCGCGGTGAAGAACTCTGGGGCGCAGGCCGTTTCGCGGGCCTCTACCCGGTCGCCGGGGCGGTCGGGGTGTTCCTGGGTGGTCCCCGGTCGGACACCGATGCCGGTCCGGCCGCGTTCGTCAGAGAATTCCGCAAGACGCTGAGTGTTGTCGACCCGCCGATCGATGCCGCGTTCGACGCCGTCGCCGCCGAACGCGATCCCTATTACTGGTCGCTGTCCGACTGCCGGGCCCCGGTCTGGACGACGCGGCGCACGGTGTTGCTCGGTGACGCCGCGGCGGGGTTCCTGCCCACCGCCGGCATCGGGGCCGGCATGGCGATGGAATCGGCGTGGGTCCTGTGCCGGATGCTGAACAACATCGACGGTCACCGGCTCGCCGACGTATTGGGCGCCTACGAGCGTACGCAACGCCCGCGAGTGCAGGCGGCCCAGGACAACTCCCGTCAGTTGGCCAGACTCATGTTCAAGCGCAGCCGCGGACTCGCCGTGCTGCGCGAGCTCGCAATGCGGATCGTGAGCGTCGATATCGCGCTCAAACCGATCCAGCGGCTGGTGGCTGAGCAGCCCAAACCTGACGAGGTGACGGCGTCGCTGCGTTGATTTACCGGCGCGAAAAATTCGGCGCCTACGAAATCGGTTGGACGAAGCCAAAAGGGCAATAAACCGATCGCGTCGTGATTACGTAGGGTGTACTACGAAATCGATTACTCCGGGGTGCGGATTGAGTCCTTTCGACAACTACTATGCGCGTACTGCCCTGCTTGCCGCGCAGGGCCAGCGCACCCGGATGCGTCACATCGTGGCGGTGACGATCATCAGCTTGGGCGTCGTCCCGCTGTTGCTGCTCGGCACGCCGGCCGGCCCGACGGGCGTCGGGCGCTACCTCGAGATCGGGGTGAGCGCCTGCGGATTGCTGATGGCCTGGTGGTGGTGGCGCAGGCAGTGGCCGAGTCGGAACCAGTCCTGGCTCGTGGTGTCGATCGGCACGACGGGCATCGCGGTCATCTGCATCCTGATGGCCGATCCGGTCGTCGGATTGTTGGGGACCGCCGCGTTCAGCCTGATCACCACCTATGCGGCGTTCTTGCACAGCAGACGCGTGCTGATCCTGACCTGGTTGGCCTCGGGCGTCGTCGTCGGCTATCTCGCGGTACGGGTCGCGATGACCGACGTCTGGCTGGGCCTGTGCGGTGCGGTGGCTTCGATGCTCGTCATCGTGACGACGTCGGCGATGTGCCGCATGGCCGTCGGGCTGATCGACCACGACAACGTTCAGCACCCCGATGAGATCGATCCGCTGACGGGCCTGCTCAACCGGGAGGCGTTCGACATCCACGCGGCGACGATGCTGGGCTCGCACAGCCGTCACGATGACCAGTACGTCGTGATCCTCGCGGTCGGCATCGACGACATGTCGCTGCTCAGCGACATGGACGGGACGCACAGTACGTTGCACGCGCGTGTCGCGGTCGGGCAGGCGATGCGGGAAACCGTGCGCCATCGGGTTCCGCTCGCGCATGTGTCCGACAGCGAGTTCCTGATCGCCGACGTCTTCAAGACCAATGACCCCTCGCCCCTGGTGAATCGGATCCGGATCGCGATAAGCACCACGCCCATGCGGCTGACCGCGAGCATCGGAACCGCGTGCAGCCCGCTGCGGCCGCTGACCGAACTTCCGGCCGAACAGGTCGTCGATGCCCTCGTCGACCTCGCAGTGAAGGCGATGAATCAGTCCCGTGCCGCGGGCGGCAATCAGACCACCTACGCCCACTACCCCACCCCGACCATCGGGCCGAACAACCAGGACTGAACCCACGAGCCGGGCGCGGCACGTCACAGCCGAGTGGTGTTGGGGCCCCGGCCGAGTTGGTCCATCATGCACGTCACGTAGAGCGCCACCGCCAGGCCCGCCTCGTCGAGCGAGCGCCCGAGAAGTCGTGCCACCCGGTCGAGCCGGTAGATCAGTGTGTTGCGGTGCACATGCATGGCCGCCGCTGCTTTGGTGACGTTGAATGCGCAGTCGCCCCAACTGATCAGCGTTGCGCGCATGGTGGGCCACTCGCGGTCGTGCAGTAGTGGGCGCAGCAGGCTCTCCGTCAGTCGCGTGCGCGAATCGATCGGTACGACCGACAGCGCCTGCTGCAGCCGGAAGTGCTCGATGTGGCGGATCGGCTGTTGACCGGTGACCACGGAACCGAGTTGCATGGCGTCGAAGGCGTCGCGGGCGGAGACGTTCAGCTCCTCGACGCCGCAAGCCGCCGACCCGATCGCCACCCGGGTGCCGAGGTGCTGAGTGCGGGTCACCGCGACGAGTTCCTCACAGCGCTCCAGCACCGATCGCTCGCCACCGTCCGGATCATCCGGAGTCGCGACCGCGATCACCGTACCCGCGAGCGGCGCGATGAGATCGGCCGTGGAGTTGAACACCGCCTCGGTGTGCCGCATCAGCTGGGCGGAATCGACTTCATACCGCGAACCGTCGGGATCCTCCGATGCGACCAACACCATTCGGCGGGGCAGCGTCAGATCGTGGCCGAGAGTCCTTGCCCGACGCAGTAATTGGGCAGCCGGAATACGCGAGTGGTGCCACTCGCACACATCGCGCAAGAGCTCGGTCACCGCGCGCTCGCGAATGACCCGGGAACCGATGCGCGCGGCCTCCTGCATGAGGATCTCGGTCTGCCGTTTCACCACAAGGCCGAATCGCTCGACCTCCTCGGGTGGGCCGGAGAGCCCGACAGTGCCCACCACGACGTCGTCGATGACGAGCGGGGTGGTCACCCCGGGCAACGTACCGACCAGATTCTGGACGTCCGCACTGGAATGCGTCATCGTCCGGCGGCTGCGGATCACCTCGACCGACGCCTCATGGAACTGACCGATGCGCGACGTGTCACCGCTGCCGACCACGATCCCCGACTCGTCGGAGATCATCACGTTGTAACCGATCACGTCGGTGATCTCATTGGCGATCTGCTGCGCCAGAGCTTGGCCGAGCACCTGCCCTCCCACCTATCGAACTAGGCAATCCGCCTAATTGCTCTCCCAGAGTTAACGACAGTTTAGGCACATCGCCTAGAGACGTAGGTCACGTTTGCTCCATACGATGGTGCGAATTCGGCAAGGAGTTCACATGACACCACTCGACTGGGCTTTGCTCACAGGCTATTTCGCGCTGCTGGTCGTGATCGGGCTGCAGACCATGAAGCGGATCAAGGATCCCGACGATTTCGCAGTCGCCGGCAACCGGATCGTCTGGCCGGTTTTCTTCGGCAGCCTCGCGGCCGCATTCCTGGGCGGTGGCGCATCGATCGGCGTCGCCGGTGCGACGATGCGCGACGGCTACGTCTACATGTTCGCGTTCTGCGCGTTCGGAATTCAGACCGTACTCGTCGGGCTGTTCATCGCCCCTCGGCTGAAGAACTACCGCGGTGCCCACACTCTCGGCGACGTGATGGACGAGCACTACGGCAAGGCGGCCAGGGTGGTCACCGGAATCCTGTCCCTCGCGTTGTGTTCGGGGATCCTGGGCGCTCAGGCACTGGCGATCGGAACCGTGGTCAACGCGACCCTCGACGTCCCGACCGGCCCGGCGGTGATCATCGGGATGGGCGTCGTGGTGCTGTACTCGTCATTCGGCGGGGCGTGGGCCGTGATCCAGACCGACATGCTGCAGTTCGTCTTCCTCGGCGTCTTCCTGCCGGTCGCACTGCTGATCGGGTTGCACGCGGTGGGCGGCCCGGCCTCGCTGTTGGACCAGGTGCCCGCCGATCACCTCACGCTGCTCGGCGACTACACGCCGCTGAAATTCCTCACCTTGTTCGTGGCGCTACTGCTCGGCGAGACGCTGGTGCCGCCGTACGCACAGCGCACGTTCTCCACGCCCGATTCGCGCCACGCCAAGATCGGCTACACCATGGCCGGATTCTTCTCGTTCTGCTTCTACTTCACGGCCGCGTCGATCGGGCTGATCGCACTCGTGCTCTACCCCGACATCAAGACCGACGAAGCGCTGCCGACCGTGGTGATGCAACTGATGCCGGTCGGCATCCTGGGATTGGTCATCGCGGCGCTGTTGGCCGTCGTGATGTCCACCGCGAGTTCCTATCTGAATTCCACGGCCGTCGTCCTGACCAAGGACGTCTACCAGCCGATGCGCGTCGACCCCTTGCCGCCCAAACGGCGCCTCACGGTCGAACGCACCACAAGTGTCATAGTCGGCGCCGCCGCAACGACTTTCGCGCTGAGTGTGCCGTCCATCGTCGACGCGCTGCTCTACAGCTACGCGCTGTGGGCGCCCACCATCATCGTGCCGCTGTTCGGTGCCGTCCTGTTCGGGATCCGCTCGGCGCCCGCCGCCCTGTCGGCGATCGCCGCGGGTGCTCTCGTGACCGCGGTGTGGCAGTGGGGGCTCGACGCACCGTTCGGACTCGCCGACGGCCTCATCCCCGGCGTGTTGGCCAATCTCGTCGTCTACATCGTCGTCGCCGCGGCGA
This sequence comes from Mycolicibacterium wolinskyi, assembly GCF_002101965.1. Classification (GTDB taxonomy): domain Bacteria; phylum Actinomycetota; class Actinomycetes; order Mycobacteriales; family Mycobacteriaceae; genus Mycobacterium; species Mycobacterium wolinskyi. The sequence continues at coordinate 76,793 of NZ_LQQA01000004.1, read as the reverse complement.
CCGCCAACCGCTACCCACGCCGGCACCAACCGGCCCTCGTCGCACAAGGAGAACCCGCATGATGCTCAACCTGCTGTATTACGGCATACCCGTTCTGGTCATCGTCGTGACCCTCTGGGTCGGATTTCTCGGCTGGCGCTTCTACGTCCAGGAAGTGCTGCGCGACAACAGTTCTGACCAAAGTGCAGTCGAAGGAGGAAGTTCGAAGTGAAGGTAGCTGTCATCGGGGCAGGAGTGGTGGGCGTCGCGACCGCGCACGCACTGGCCGAGCGTGGGCATGAGGTCCACGTCTACGACCGGCGACCCCAAGTGGCCACCGACACCTCGGCGAGCACGGGCGGTCTGATCGCGCCGGGACACTCATACACGTGGGCATCGCCGAGTGCGCCGATGATGCTGCTGCGCTCACTGGCGGGCCGGGAGACGTCCATCAGGGTGCGGCGGGCCGATACCGCCCTGGCCCGGTGGGGACTTCGATTCCTTCGTGAGTGCACACCGTCTCGGTCACGTGCCAACACGCTGGCGAAATTCGAACTCGCGCGCTATAGCCAACGACTGCTCGACGAGATCGCCCATCGCGAAGGGCTCGAGTTCAACCAGACCGACAAGGGCGTGCTCTACCTGTACCGCAGTGAGCCCGAATTCGCCGACGCGGTAGGCAGATCGGCGCTGCTGTGCGATCACGGTCGTCAGCAGAAGGCGCTCGATTCCGAGCAGATCGCCGCGGTCGAACCGGCCCTGCGCCACGCCGCCGGTGAGTTCGCCGGGGCGATCCACGACACGTCCGACGGCACCGGAGACCCGCACAAGTTCTCCACGGCGCTGGCCGCTGCCGCTCGCCGACAGGGCGTCGAGTTCCACCTGTCCACTGCGATCGACGGTCTGACCACCGACGGGTCGACCATCAACGGCATGCGGACCGCAGACGGTGTTGTTCGCTCGGACGCCGTCGTGCTGGCCGCCGGATCGGCCAGCCCGCTACTGGCCCGTGACATCGGGGTGTACCTGCCCGTGTATCCGGCGAAGGGTTACAGCGTCACCGCGACCATCAAAGACCCGGACCGGGCGCCGGCGCTCGGCGGCATCGACGAGCGCTACATGGTGGCGTGGTCACCGTTCGGCAGTGAGCTGCGGATGTCGGCCACTGCGGAGTTCGTCGGATACGACCGCAGCGCGGCGCCCGCGGACTACGCCCGCATCCTGGCCGCGGGCGACCGCCTGTTCCCGGGCGCGATCGATTGGGCCGGCGCCCATTACCGGACCGGGCTACGTCCCGTGACGCCCGACGGCCCACCGTTGATCGGGCTGGGCCGCCACGACAACCTGTACTACAACACCGGGCACGGAAACGTCGGCTGGACCATGGCGTGTGGTTCGGCCCGGATGCTCGCCGACCTCATGGACGGCAGGCGACCCGACATCGACCCCACGCCATACAGCCCGGTCCTGCGCCGCAGGCACCGCTCGCAACGGGGTGCTGTCGGCTAACGGGTCAGCACCGCGATGCACTCCACATGGTGGGTGAGCGGGAACGAGTCGAACACCCGGATCTCCTCGACGGCGTAACCGTGGCCGAGGTACAGTCCGACGTCGCGCGCGAATGATGCGGCCTCACAACCGATGTGGATGATCCTGCGCACCGCGGCGCCGGCGAGCTGGTCGATCACCTCACGGCCGGCCCCGGTCCTCGGCGGGTCGAGCACCGCGACATCGGCGGGCCGGTCCCGCCTGGCCAGGGCCCGGCGCACCGAATCGGTGACGACCGAAACCCACGGCAGGTCAGCCAGCGCGGTGCGCGCCGAGCGCGAGGCGCCACGCGAGGTGTCGACGGTGACCACGCGCCCGCTCTCCCCCACGCTCTCGGCCAATGCCGCGGCGAAAACCCCGGCGCCGCCGTACAGATCCCACGCGGTCATCCCCGGTTGCAGTTGCGCCCAGCCGGCCACCAGCTCGCTGTAGAGCGCTGCGGCACCGCGGTGCGCCTGCCAGAACGCCGTCACCGGCACGCGCCATACGCGCTGCCCGACCCGCTGCACGGCCTCGTAATCGCCCTCGACCACCCGCGTCGGGCTCTTGCGGCCGTTCTTGGGCCCCGACTGCACCACGTGTCGTACGCCATCGGAATCCAGGGCGATGTGCAGTTGCGCACCGCCGGGCCACCGGGTCTCGGCCAAACCCGTCACCAGACCGTCCGGCAACTGCGCACAGCCCAGATCGGTGACGAGCTCGGCGCTGTGATACCGGTGAAAACCCGCGCGCCCATCCGCCGTGGTGTCCAGCCGGACCCTGGTGCGCCACCCCGTCGCCCCGGACGCACCAACCGATTCGGCGGCGGCCGCGTCCTCGTCACGCCAGTGGTACCCACCCAGCCGCTCCAGCTGGTTGGCGACGACAGCGCCCTTGAGCCGGCGCGTGGCCGCCGGATCGGCGAACGCCAGGTCACAGCAGCCCGCACCGTCCACGCCGGCGATCGGGCACAGCGAATCGACGCGATCCGGCGATGGCTCGATGACCTCGACAACCTCGGCGCGCCAATAAGATCCGCGCTCGTCGACGACACGAACGCGCACGGTCTCACCGGGTAGCGCGTACCGCACGAACACCACCCGGCCCTCGTGGCGGGCCACGCAACTGCCACCGTTGGCCGCGGGCCCGGTGGTGAGTGTCAGTTCGTTCACTCCAAGAATCCCCTGCGAGCATCCCCCGGCGCCGATTGCGGCTGCAGCGCCTTGAGCCGCTCCGACGAATTCAGCTGCCACGGAACAGATGTCACCATGACGTTCGGCATGAACAACAGGCGGCCCTTGAGCCGCAGCGCACTCTGGTTGTGCAGGACCTGCTCCCACCAATGCCCGACGACGTATTCGGGGATGAACACCGTGACCACGGTTCGCGGTGACTCCTTGGTGACCCGCTTGACGTAATCGAGCACGGGACGGGTGATCTCGCGATACGGCGACGCGATGACCTTGAGCGGCACACTGATATCGCTGTCCTCCCACTGATGCACCAGCGCACGGGTCTCGGCGTCGTCGACGCTGACCGTGATCGCCTCCAGCACATCGGGCCGGGTGGCACGCGCATACGCCAGCGCGCGTTTGGTCGGCAGGTGCAGCTTCGAAACCAACACCACCGCGTGGTTGCGGCTCGGCAGCACGATGTCGCCTTCTTCGCCTTCGTCTTGCGCGTTGAGTTCGCGGGCCACGGTGTCGTAGTGCTTGTGGATGGCCTTCATCAACACGAACAGCGCCGTCATCGCCAGGATCGCGATCCAGGCCCCGGCGAGGAACTTCGTCACCACAACGACGACGAGCACCGCACCGGTGGCGGTGAGACCGATGGCGTTGATGATCCGCGAGCGCATCATGTGCCTGCGGACCGCCGGATCGGTTTCGGTGCGCAGTAGCCGGGTCCAGTGCCGCACCATGCCGATCTGGCTGAGCGTGAACGACACGAACACGCCCACGATGTAGAGCTGGATCAGTGCGGTGACCTCGGCGCGGAACGCCACGACGAACGCGATCGCGGCGAACGCCAGGAACAGGATGCCGTTGGAGAACGCCAGCCGGTCCCCTCGCGTGTGCAGCTGCCGCGGCAGAAACCGGTCCTGCGCCAGGATCGAGCCCAGCACCGGGAACCCGTTGAACGCGGTGTTGGCCGCCAGCACGAGGATCAGCGCGGTGACACCGGCGATGAGGTACAGGCCGATCGGGAAGTCGTGGAACACCGCATCGGCGAGCTGCGCGATGAGCGTCTTCTGGTGGTAATCGGGCGGCGCGCCGACCAGTTGTTCGTGCGGACGTTCGGCCATCTGCACGCCGGTCGCCTTGGCCAGCATGATGATGCCCATGAACAGCGTCACCGAGATGAGGCCGAGCAGCAGCAGCGTGGTGGCCGCGTTGCGGGACTTGGGCTTGCGGAACGCGGGCACGCCGTTGCTGATCGCCTCGACGCCGGTGAGCGCGGCCGAACCGGACGAGAACGCGCGCGCCACCAGGAACACCAGCGCAAAACCGAGGACTTCGCCGTGTTCGGCGTGCATCTCGAATCCGGCCGACTCCGCGCGTAACGGATGGCCGAGCACATAGATCTGGAACAGGCCCCAGCCGAGCATGATGAACATGCCGAACATGAATGCGTAGGTGGGGATCGCGAATGCGGTGCCGGACTCCCGTATTCCGCGCAGGTTGATCGACGCCAGCAGCAGAATCGCGACGACCGCGAAAATCACCTTGTGCTGAGCCACGAAGGGTACCGCCGAGCCGATGTTCGACATCGCCGACGACATCGAGACCGCGACCGTGAGCACATAGTCCACGAGCAGTGCGCTCGCCACCGTCAGGCCGGCGGTCGGACCCAGGTTGGTGGTCACGACCTCGTAGTCGCCGCCGCCTGATGGGTAGGCGTGCACGTTCTGGCGATAGCTCGCGATCACGATGAGCATGACCGCGGCGACCGCGAGGCCGATCCACGGCGACATCGAGTAAGCCGTCAGCCCGGCCACCGACAGCACCAGGAAGATCTCCTCCGGTGCGTATGCCACCGAGGACAGCGCGTCGGAGGCGAACACCGGCAGCGCGATCCGCTTGGGCAGCAGCGTGTGGGACAGCTTGTCGCTGCGGAACGGCCGCCCCAGGACCAACCGGCGCGCTGCCGTCGAAAGCTTGGACACGAGTGCCAAGAGTAAGCCCGAAGGCGAACGGGTGTCAGAAAGCTGTAGCGTTCGTCAGTGCACGGGTTGAGATAGCTTGATCTTTCTGCTGCCGGAAAGGACCGTCTGGTGCGTGTAGTTGTCATGGGATGTGGCCGCGTGGGCGCATCCCTCGCAGACAGCCTGGCCAGAATTGGCCACGACGTCGCCATAATCGACCGGGACAGCACCGCATTTCACCGGTTGTCCCCCGAGTTTCCCGGCGAGCGGATCCTGGGCATGGGTTTCGACCGCGATGTGCTGCTGCGGGCCGGGATCGAAGAGGCCGGCGCGTTTGCCGCGGTGTCCTCCGGCGACAACTCCAACATCATCTCGGCGCGGGTCGCGCGCGAGACCTTCGGCGTCGAACGTGTCGTGGCGCGCATCTACGACGCCAAGCGTGCGGCCGTCTACGAGCGGCTGGGCATTCCGACCGTCGCGACCGTGCCATGGACCACCGACCGCCTGCTCAACGTGCTGACCAAGGAAACCGAGACCACCAAATGGCGTGATCCCTCGGGCAGTGTCGGCGTCGCCGAGCTTCCGTTGCACGAGGGCTGGGCCGGCAGACGGGTGACCGACCTCGAGGCCGCCACCGGCGGGCGCGTGGCGTTCATGATCCGGTTCGGCAGCGGCCATCTGCCCGACGCGAAAACCGTCATCCAGGCCGGCGATCAGGTCTATGTCGCGGCGGTCGCCGGTCACATCGCCGAAGCACTCGCCATCGCGGCACTGCCGCCGAGTGAAGACCTGGAGTCCGAACGATGAGCGCCGACGACGAACGTGAGGAGTGGCGTCGATGAAGGTAGCGATCGCCGGGGCCGGGGCCGTCGGCCGCTCCATCGCCCGCGAACTCCTTGAGAGCAATCACGAGGTGACGCTGCTGGAGCGCAACCTCGACCACATCGATGTCGATGCCATCCCCGCCGCGCACTGGCGCCTGGGCGACGCATGCGAGCTCACGATGCTGGAGTCGGTACGGCTCGAGGAATTCGACGTCGTGATCGCGGCCACCGGCGACGACAAGGTCAACGTCGTCGTGAGTCTGTTGGCCAAGACCGAATTCGCGGTGCCCCGGGTGGTCGCGCGAGTCAACGATCCGCGCAACGAGTGGCTGTTCGACGAGAACTGGGGTGTCGACGTCGCCGTGTCCACGCCGCGCATGCTGGCCTCCCTCGTGGAAGAGGCTGTCGCCGTCGGCGATCTGGTGCGGCTCATGGAATTCCGCAGGGGCCAGGCCAACCTCGTCGAGATCACGCTGCCCGACGACACCCCGTGGGGCGGTAAGCCGGTCAAGCGCCTGGAGCTACCGCGCGACGCGGCGCTCGTGACCATTCTGCGCGGGGCACGGGTGATCGTGCCCGAATCCGACGAACCGCTCGAGGGCGGCGACGAACTCCTGTTCGTGGCGGTCACCGAGGTGGAAGACCAACTGCGGGAACTGTTGCTGCGCCCCGCGTCGCGCTGAAGCCACTCAGTCGGCGGTCTGGGCCGCCTGGTGGGCATGCAGAGCACGCTGCGCGGTGCGGATGGCCAGATACGTCACCAACGCGGCGACTGCCGTCAGCGGCCAGCCCATCGCGATCCTGGCGAAACCCAGCCAACCCGTTTCGTCGGCGTCGTAGAGGTACTCCTGCACCAGGAACCGCGACGCGAACACGAGCACCCAGGTGATCGTGGCGATGTCGAAGGCCAGCACCGCCTTGCGGACGTCACGCCAGCCCCGGTCATGCGAATTGACCCAGCCCCACACATATCCGACCACCGGCCGGCGGATCAGCACCGAGACACCGAACACCACCGCCCACAGCAGCGATGTCCAGATGCCAAGCAGGAAATAGCCTTTCGACTCCCCCACCAGATAGGCGATCAGCGCGCTGATGCCCACTGCGAAAAAGCCGGATATCGCGGGCTGCACCGAATCCCGGCGGATCAGCCGCCAGATCAGGATCAGGGTGGCCACGCCGAGGGCGGCCGCGATCGCGGGCATCAGTCCGAATGCCGATGACACCGGCACGAATACGACCACCGGCAGCGTGGAGTAGATGAGGCCGCTCACGCCGCCCATCTGGTCGAGGATCGCCCGGCCCCCGGTATTCGGCCGCGCGGATGTCGGTTCCGGCTCGCTCGTGGGGCCTGGGGGTGCGTTACCTGGGCCGTTTTCGGCCTGGCTCACTTCTGAATTTCGTAGTGCGGGTTGTAGATCGCTTTCGTACCGTTCTCCAACTTGCCGACGCGGCCGTGCACCCGCAGGGTGCGGCCCGATTCGATACCGGGGATGCGGCGCTGTCCCAGCCAGACCAGCATCACCGTGTCCGTCCCGTCGAACAATTCGGCTTTGACGCCGCCAGAACAGCCTTTGCCGTTGCATTCGACACTGCGCAGGGTCCCGACCATCGTCACTTCCTGGCCGCGCTGGCAATTGATCGCCTTCTGCGCGCCGGTGTTGGCCGCTTCGTCGCTGAGCTCTTCGACATCGAGCTGCTCGGGGTCCTCCGTCAGGCGTCGCGTCAGCCGGCGCAGATACCCTTCGGCCGTAGCCATGGTCCTCTCCTGACCTTTCGCGGATCCACCGTGGATCCACCCAACCAACGCCACGGTAGACCTCTTATTCCCCGAATGCCACGCGGGGTGTGTGTCGGCACGCCGGTAATTTGACGAGCCAGGCACGATCATGTGATGAGCGTCATTCTGCGCGGTGTCACCACCGTTCTCCTTCCCGGAACCGGGTCCGACGACGACTACGTCTACCGGGCGTTTTCGGCTGCGCTGCATGACGTCAACGCGATGGTGGTGACTCCGCCGCCACAGCCGGACCGGCTCGTAGCGGGTTACCTGGCCGCGCTCGACGACGCGGCCCGCTCGGGTCCGATCGCGGTGGGCGGGGTGTCCATCGGCGCCGTCGTCGCCACCAGATGGGCACTGGATCATCCCAGCCGGGCCGTGGCCGTGCTGGCCGCACTGCCGCCCTGGATGGGTTCCCCGCAGAACGCTCCTGCGGCGTTGCTGGCGCGTCAATCGGCCCACCTACTGCGCCGGGACGGGCTTGCGGCCACCGTCGCGCAGATGCGCGAGTCCAGCCCGGCGTGGCTGGCCGATGAACTGACCCGCTCGTGGGTGGGCCAGTGGCCCACGTTGCCTCAGGCCATGGATGAGGCCGCCGGGTACGACGCCCCCAGCTGCGCCGAGCTGGAGCGGCTCGCCGTGCCCATGGGGGTGGCGGTGGCCACCGACGATCCGGTACACCCGGCCGAGGTCGGGTTCGAATGGGTCGCCGCAGTGCCTCGTGCGGCGCTGCGCACCGTCACCCTGGCGCAGATGGGCGTCGACACCGGCGTCCTTGGCGCCGCGTGCGTCGCCGCCCTGCAGGAGGCGTGAGCGGCTCCCCTATCCCCCGGTGATGGTGCGGAGCTGCTGCATCGCCGAACCCTGCGCGCTGCGCCGGGCCGCGGGCTCGGCCGGGGGCTGCTCCTGTGGCGGCGCCTGCTGTTGCCCTTGCTGTGCCGCGGCCTGGGCGGCGGCGCGCAGCTGCGCGGCCATCGGCTCGGGCAGCTGGACCTGCAACGGCGTGCGCACCGGCATCGGCGTGTCGCCGCGCCGGATCACGGTGTCCGCCAACGATGCCCGAGCCTCCTCGGCAAGCGCGTCGATGGTTTCGGGCGAACCGTTGACGACGCAGCGCACCATCCACCGGTAACCATCCACGCCGATGAACCGGACCACGCCACCATTGCCGGCGCCGACCACCTCGCGGCCCCACGGGCCGTCTTGGATGGCCACCGACGCGGCGTCCTTGCGCAGCGAATCGGCCAGCTCACCGGCGACCTCCCGCCACAGGCCCGCACTCTTGGGCGCGGCGTAGGCCGCGATGGTGAACCGGCCGTTGGGCGTCACGACCCACACCGCGCTCGGCGCGCCGGCCTCGTTGAGTTCCACCTGCACCTGGCCGCCGTCGGGCATCGGGATCAGGACCGATCCGAGGTCCAGCCGGCCCTGTGCTGCGACGGCCGCGTCGTCGAAGTCCTCGATGTCGAACGGGCCGTCAAAATCCTCGTCAGTCTCGTCCGTCACAGCAGGCTCGATTCGTTCGTTGCCGGGCGTGTCACTGCCCTGGTCGCTCGTCGTTTCATTGCTCTTGCGTTTTCCGAATGCCATCACAAACTCGCATGTCCGCCGGAGGAACCGTGGCCACCATCACCACGGGAGGTGTCGGCCAGGCCTGCCTCGTCGAACGAGGTGACCTCGACCAGTTCGGGCAGCTCCACCCGCTGCACCAGCAGCTGGGCGATCCGGTCGCCACGGTTCACCACGATCGGCGTCTCCGGATCGAGGTTGATGAGCGAAACCTTGATCTCACCGCGGTACCCGGCATCGATCGTGCCCGGGCTGTTGACGATCGAAAGTCCCACGCGCGCAGCCAAACCCGACCGGGGATGCACCAGCCCCACCATGCCGTGCGGAATCGCCACCGCAACCCCGGTGGGCACGAGCGCCCGCTGCCCGGGAGCCAGTTCGACATCCTGCGCGCTGTACAGGTCGACGCCCGCGTCGCCGTCGTGCGCGCGACTGGGCATCGGGAGTTCGCGATCCAATCGGACGACCGCCAGAGAGTTGGACACGACGTCACAGATTACTCTGAGCCGCGTGTCAGACACGCGCGCAACCACCCAAACCGTGCGCTATCGCGAGCGGTTGTGGGTGCCTTGGTGGTGGACGCTGCCCGCAGCGATCCTGGCGGGAATCATCGCTCTCGAGGTGGGCATGGGCGTGTCGGGTATGCCGAAATGGGTGCCCTACGCGGTGTTGTTCCCGGTCGCGGCGGCTGTGCTGATGTGGTTCAGCAAGACCGAGTTGCGCGTGGTCAGCCGACCGGGCGGCGAAACCGAGGTTTGGGTCGGCCAGGCCCACCTGCCGACCAGCGTGATCTCGCGCACCGCCGAGGTGCCGCGGTCGGCCAAATCCGCCGCGCTGGGCCGCCAGTTGGATCCCGCTGCCTACGTCGTGCACCGGGCCTGGGTCGGCCCGATGGTGCTGCTGGTTCTCGACGATCCGGATGACCCCACCCCGTACTGGTTGGTCAGTACCAGACATCCGGACCGGTTGCTCTCGGCGCTCCGCGGCTAGCTGCAGCGGCTGAGCCGCAAATCTGGCTACAGCGGCTGAGCAGCCCTCAGGCTGCGCAGTCGGTGCAGATCATCACACCGTTCTTTTCGCTGGCCAGCCGGCTCCGGTGATGCACCAGGAAGCAGCTGGAGCAGGTGAACTCGTCGGCCTGCTTCGGGACCACCCGAACCGACAGTTCCTCGCCGGACAGGTCTGCACCCGGTAGCTCGAATGACTCGGCGGTCTCGGACTCGTCGACGTCCACCACGGCGGACTGCGCCTCGTTACGCCGCGCCTTGAGCTCTTCCAGCGAGTCCTCGGAAACGTCGTCGGTCTCAGTGCGCCGCGGGGCGTCGTAGTCGGTAGCCATCGTCTGTGTCCCCTCCCTTACCTTGCAGCAGAGCTTTGTACCAGCGTCGAACGCATTCCCCAAATGATTCGTGCCCGTATTGCCACACGTTTCAGTGTGATTTACATCACATTACGGCCTGAGCTCCGGCGCCGCACCCGGCGACCTTGGCCTTAGAGTGCAGGGGTGGTCTCGCAAATCACCGAAGGCACCGCTTTCGACCGGCACGGTCGACCGTTCCGTCGGCGCAACTTTGTCCCCAGCATTGTGTTGCTCGTCGCACTTGCGGTGGTGACGTTGATGGTCTGGATCATCGCCCTCAACCAGCCGGCCGATGTCCAGCAGGCCACGGTGTGCAACGCGCCGCCACCCGCGACGGATCCGGCAACCCCGAAACTGGGTCAGCAGGTGGCCGGCTCCGACATGATCGAAGTCACGCCGGCCCCGCTCGCCGACACCAAGATCAGGGTGCTCAACGCCAGCGGCCAGGGCGGGCAGGCAGGCGAGATCGCCGGTCAACTGCGCGACCTCGGCTTCGCCCAGCCCGAGGCGGCCAACGACGCGATCTACTCCAGCGTCCGGCTGGAGTGCCAGGGCCAGATCCGGTTCGGTCCGACCGGGCGCGCCGCCGCTGCCGCCGTCTGGCTGGTGGCCCCGTGCACCGAGCTGTTCCAGGATGAAAGGCCCGATGCCACAGTCGATTTGGCGCTGGGCACCGAGTTCACCGAACTGAGCAGCAGCGACGACATCAACGCCGTACTGGCCAGCCTGCGGCCCGACGCCACCGCGCCCGCCGACACCGAGCTGCTGTCAAAGATCCATACCGGCGCCTGCTAAGGCGGCGCGCAACGCGTCCGCGACGCCCGGCGCGCACGCCCCGAGGCGTCCCGGCCCGGACCCGGTCGGCAACCACACCGTCGCCCCGGCCTCGGCCGCGATCAGCGCGCCTGCCGCCCAGTCCCAGACGTTGACGCCCTCCTCGTAATAGGCATCCAGCTGACCCGCGGCAACCATGCACAGGTCGAGGGCACACGAGCCGAACCGGCGCACATCGCGCACGACCGGCAGAATCTCGGCCAGCACCTGCGCCTGGCGCCTGCGCTTGTCGGCGACATACGAGAAGCCGGTGCCGACGAGTGTCATCGACAGATCGTCGGCCGCGCTGCATCGCAGCGGCGTGCTGACATCACCCCTGCGCACCTGAGCGCCGTGACCCAACGCCGCGGAGAACACCTCACCCGCGGCGACGTTCGCGACGGCGCCCGCCACCGATCGGCCGTCGCGCTGGACCGCGATGGACACCGAGTACGCCGGGATGCCGTAGACGAAGTTCACGGTGCCGTCGATCGGGTCGATGACCCAACTCACACCGTCCCGTCCGTCCTCCTCGCCACCCTCTTCCTCACCGAGCACGTGTTCGCCCGGGCGCAGTACCGCCAGCCGTTCCCGCAGCCACCGTTCGGTCTCGGTGTCGACGATGGTCACCGGATCGGTGGGGGTGCTCTTGGAACGAATCGGACCCGCGCCATCCCCGGCCTCCGACGAATCGGGCGCGCCTGACGCGGCACCGAACACCTCGCCACGACGGCGTCGGACAAATTCTGCGGCTTCGGTTGCCAGCTGCTCGGCAACATCACGCAGGCGGGCTGAGTCGGCACTGTTTTCAGTCACCGCACTATCGCAACACGTTTGCGCCGAAAAGTCGCTCGCCGGGATGCGGGACCGCCCGCACGAGCGTTGACGAACAACTAGGGTGAGGCGCGTCGCCCCAGTTCACCCCCGAGCCTTCTCACCAGCCACGCAATTGCCTGTCCCACAAAGGAGCATCCCATGACTGCACCCGAGTCGACCGCGGCTGATCCCACCACCGACGGCGACCCCGGGCGCCGCGCATTCGGTGTCGATGTCGGTGGCAGCGGCGTCAAGGGCGGCATCGTCGACCTCGACACCGGCCAGCTGATCGGTGAGCGGTTCAAGCTCGAGACGCCGCAGCCGGCAACACCGGAAGCGGTCACCAAGACCGTGGTGTCCGTCGTCCGGGAGTTCGGATGGACCGGCAAAGTCGGTGTCACCTACCCGGGCGTCGTGACCGAGGGGATCGTCCGGACCGCCGCCAACGTCGACAAGGGCTGGATCGGGGTGAACGCGGCAGAGGTCATCAGCAAGGCGCTCGACGGGCAGCAGGTGACCGTGCTCAACGACGCCGACGCCGCCGGCCTCGCCGAGGAGAAACACGGTGCAGGCAGGGACAACACCGGTGTCATCGTGCTGCTCACGTTCGGCACCGGCATCGGATCGGCCGTGATCCACAACGGTGTTCTGTTGCCCAACACGGAGTTTGGTCACCTCGAAGTCGGGGGTAAGGAAGCCGAGCACCGGGCGGCCTCCTCGGTCAAGGAGCGCAAGGACTGGAGTTATGAGCGCTGGAGCGAAGAGGTGACCAAGGTCCTCATCGCCATCGAGAACGCGATCTGGCCGGATCTGTTCATCGCGGGCGGTGGCATCAGCCGCAAAGCCGACAAGTGGCTGCCCCTGCTGAAGAACCGGACGCCGGTGGTGGCCGCGGCGCTGCAGAACACCGCGGGCATCGTCGGTGCCGCCATGGCCTCGGCTGTCGACGTCACGGCTACCGCGCAGTAGCAACGGCCAGACGGCCGGCCGACGTGCCGAAATTTGCCGCTCGGCGCGGTGAAACCACACACTGTCGTTACAATGGTCATCGGCGGCCGCCTACCGAATAGCGGCGAGTATCCCAGCCGATAACAACGCCAACATTCGACAGACGACGCTTCCGGTGGTGTATGCCCATGCCCATCGGAAATACGCAAGACCGAAAGGGTGTACGTGGCAGCGACAAAGGCAAGCCCGGCAACCGAAGAGCCGGTGAAGCGCACCGCTACCAAGACCCCCGCAAAGAAGGCCCCAGCCAAGCGGGCAGCCAAGAGCACTGCGGCCAAGACGCCAGGCGCCAAGCCCGCCAAGAAGGCTCCGGCCAAGCGGGCAGCCAAGGCTCCCGGCACCAAACCCGAGGACGCCGCCACCGACGACCTTGAGGTGACCGACGACCTCGAAGCTGAGCCCGGCGAGGATCTTGACGTCGAGGACACCGATCTCGAACTCGACGACCTCGACACCGACGACGAGACCGTCGAGGACTCCGACGACGAAGACGAGGGCGAAGAGGACGCTGCCGAGGGCGATGCCCCTGCCGCGGCCAAGCCAGAAGCCGCCGACGACGAGATCGCCGAGCCGTCCGAGAAGGACAAGGCGTCCGGCGACTTCGTGTGGGACGAGGAGGAGTCCGAGGCGCTGCGGCAGGCCCGCAAGGATGCCGAGCTCACCGCCTCCGCGGACTCGGTGCGCGCCTATCTCAAGCAGATCGGCAAGGTCGCACTGCTCAACGCCGAGGAAGAGGTCGAGCTCGCCAAGCGCATCGAAGCCGGCCTGTTCGCCACCCAGAAGCTGGCCGAGCTGGCGGAAAAGGGTGAGAAGCTGCCGGTCCAGCAGCGCCGCGACATGCAGTGGATCTGCCGCGACGGCGATCGCGCGAAAAATCATCTGCTGGAGGCGAACCTGCGCCTCGTGGTCTCGCTCGCCAAGCGCTACACCGGCCGCGGCATGGCGTTCCTCGACCTCATCCAGGAAGGCAACCTGGGTCTGATCCGCGCGGTCGAGAAGTTCGACTACACCAAGGGCTACAAGTTCTCGACGTACGCCACCTGGTGGATCCGGCAGGCCATCACCCGCGCGATGGCCGACCAGGCCCGCACCATCCGTATCCCTGTGCACATGGTCGAGGTCATCAACAAGCTGGGCCGCATCCAGCGCGAGCTCCTGCAGGATCTGGGCCGCGAGCCCACCCCCGAGGAACTCGCCAAAGAGATGGACATCACGCCGGAGAAGGTGCTGGAGATCCAGCAGTACGCGCGTGAGCCCATCTCACTCGACCAGACCATCGGCGACGAGGGCGACAGCCAGCTCGGCGACTTCATCGAGGACAGCGAGGCCGTCGTGGCTGTCGACGCCGTCTCCTTCACCCTGCTGCAGGATCAGCTGCAGTCGGTGCTGGAGACGCTGTCGGAGCGCGAGGCCGGTGTGGTGCGGCTGCGGTTCGGCCTCACCGACGGACAACCGCGCACGCTCGACGAGATCGGCCAGGTCTACGGCGTCACGCGCGAGCGCATCCGCCAGATCGAGTCCAAGACCATGTCGAAGCTGCGCCACCCGAGCCGTTCGCAGGTGCTGCGCGACTACCTCGACTAGATCACCATTCGTTCAGACGGCGGACCGGATACCATCCGGTCCGCCGTTTGCGTTGACGAATTGTCTTACTGGTCCGCTACTTCCGTCATACTCCTAACCTCGAGCCATGACCCCGGTGCACCCTCGGGGCACGCTTCGGTCGTCGTCGTTGCGGGCATGGCCCGCTCGCCGGGACCGACGTGCCGTCGGGGCACTGCTTGGTTTCCGGGCCGCCCTGTGGAGGCGGGCAGACCACATCCTGGGCGACTGTGGCGCCGTCAGGGCAGTGCTTCGCGGGGGGCGGCGGATTCGGTACACAAGGCCCATCGGGCGGTGGCTGGTTCGACTGCCCCGGCGGGCAGATCTGCGCCTGGGTGCGAATCTCCTTCTCCGGGAAGAAGCTGACATCCTCGACGCGCCAACCCTCGGGACTTTTCTTGGCCACGACCCGCTCGACTCGCATGGTGATGGACGAGATCAGCTTGCCGTCGGGCGCCGTCGCTGTGAGGGTCAGCATCACGGCACGCTCGACGGTGTCCGGGGTGTCCTTCGGGTGTTCGCTCGGCACGAGCAGTGCGTCGGCCATGACCTCCAGTTTCGCGTCCTTCCACTCCTGCACCCGCACGCTGTTGCCCAGTTCGATGTCGATGTCCAGGAGTTCACCGCCGAGAAGCGGCAGCGCACGGTTGTAGCCGTCCAGCGGCGAATCGTCGCGGGCCGGCGACCAGGTGAACATGGTCTTGATCGCCTTGAGGATGACGTTCTCCGCCTCGGACAGGACGAGCTCATCGTTGTCGGTGCCCGTGTGCTCCGAGCCCGAATCCGGTTGGGACCCACCGCAACCGACGACGACGAGCGAGATCGCCGCAAACAGCGCGGCAACGGCCAGCAGGACGCGTCGCTGCCTCATACCGCCTCCTCGCGCTCCTCGCATCGGACACCCTCGTCGCGCACGGTGTCCCTCATTGTTCAGCTTGTATCGGTGCTGGGCGACGGCCACACGGGCACTTCTGGCTGACCTAACGGGCAGAACCCCCGCCGGGTGGGTGACACGCCGTCGACTCGACGCGACACTCACTTCATGCACGCCGCACTGGCGTGTTGTCGAATTCGTTGACGGCGACGAAAGATTCACCATGACAGTCCGGCTCACGATGCGCACGCGGATCATGCCGGTCGCGCTTTGCGTGTGTCTGGTCTCGGTGTTCGTCACCCCGCCGAACTCGGCATGGGCCGCCGGAGTCTGCGCATCCAACGGCAAGCCGCTCGCCGACGGAACCTTCACCCTGACCTCACCGTTCGGGCCACGCGGAAGTTCGATGCACCAGGGTGTGGACCTGGCGGCAAGCGAAGGTACCGACATCTTCGCCGCCATGGACGGCACCGTCGCGGCGGCCGGGCCGGCGAGCGGGTTCGGCGAGTGGATCGTCGTCGATTCGCAAACCCGCACCGGCAAGGTGTCGACCGTCTACGGCCACATGTACGCCGACGGTGTGTTGGTACAGCCAGGCGCGGCCGTCAAGGAAGGCCAACATATCGGCGAGGTCGGCAACAACGGCCAATCCTCCGGCCCGCACCTGCATTTCGAGTACTGGGAGGGCGGCCGCCTGACCCAGGGCCAGGCGGTCGACCCGTCGTTCGTGTTGGACGGGCCGAGCCTGCCCGCGGATGCGACGGCGGGCCAGCAGGTCTCTGCCGCGGCGGATTGCAAGACCGGAGTACGCAAGCCGGGCGTGGTTCCACCGGAGTTCGTCCCGTGGCTTCTCAGGGCGGGCGCGTTGTGCCCGGGGATCACGGCGCCGCTGCTGGCCGCACAATTGGAGGCGGAGAACGGTTTCCGGCACGGGGCGAACGCCCCCGTATCGCCGACCGGCGCCAAGGGACCGGCCCAGTTCATGCCCGCCACGTGGGCGGTGTGGGGCAAAGATGCCGACAACAGCGGCCCGCCGCCGGACGTCAACAGCATCGCGGATGCGGTGATGGCCCAGGGTGCGCTGATGTGCGAGAACTACAAACTCTGCGCGGACGGGATAAAGAGCGGTTCGATCACCGGCGACCCGGTCGCGCTCGCGCTGGCCGCATACAACGCGGGTTTCGGGGCAGTCCAGAGAAACCGTGGCATGCCGTCCGGCGGCGACTACACCATCCAGACGCAGCCCTACGTGTACACGATCATGCAGCGCGCCAGGGCATTCGAGGCCTCACCGTCGTTCGGCGGCGCGCCTCAGATCCAAGTTCCGGCCGGACCGACACCGGGCAACCGAGCGATCGTCGAGGCCGCCACCAAGTTCAAGGGAAAGAAGTGGGTCTGGGGCGGCGGCAGTTTCGACGGTCCGACCCATGACGGGTTCGACAGTGCGGGCCTGACGTTCTTCGCGGTCAATCGAGGCACCGACGGAAAGGTGTTGCTGCCGCGTACGACAGACGAGCAATGGAGTTTCGGCAAGGAGGTGCCGTTGGACCAGGTCCAGCCCGGCGATCTGGTGTTCAGTGGCTGGGGCATCGGGAAAACGCGGCTGGGCGGTATTCTCGGCGACGCCCGGGTGCGGCCGTCCCATGTCGGAATCGCGATCGGCAACGGCCAGATGATTCACGCCGATCCGGATCGCGGAGTCGTGACAGCCGACTTCTACCCGGGGTCGCGCGCTCGGCGGGCGACATGAAACGCCGAATCCTCGCAGGCGTTTTCGCCGCGATCCTCGCCCTCGTACCGGCGAGTGGGTGCGCACTGGACCCGTTGCCGGTCGCGAGCTCGGCCAACGTGGACCTCAGCGACCCCGATCAGGTCATCGCGAATGCCGTGCAGACGATGTTCACGTGGCATCCCACTCGCGATGCCTCCCCCGACGCCGCGTATCAGCGGGCGGCAATCTATCTTTCGGACGATCTGGTGGAACAGGCCGATACCGCAACCGAGCCCCGTCCCGGATCACAATGGGATCAGTGGCGCCTCGACAACTCCACCGTCGCTGCGCAGGCTTACTTCGTCGTCGACGAAACACCGCCGAACTCGACCGACCAGATGCATCGCGTCGTCGTGGTCGTGCAGTCCGCGCTGACCGAGGACGACAGGCTGATCGACGAGATCCGCCATACCGCATGGGTTACCGCCACCAAATCGGACGACGGCTGGCGGGTGACCAGCATTGAATTCTGACCTCGGCCGTGGCAGGCCCACGATGAGCCGCAGTAGGGCGTACCGAGCCCTACCGGCCCCGCCTCGTCCGGTGCTCTGTCGATGGGGAGGTGGCTGATGGAGGAAGGTACCCCGTTCGGCCGCTACCGGTTGCTCGAGTCGCTCGGCGGCGGCGGAATGGGCAAGGTGTGGCGAGCTTTCGACACCGTGACCAACCGCATGGTCGCGGTGAAGGTTCTCTCGGCGCACCTCGCCTCCGATCCCGCGTTCGAGCAGCGTTTCCGCCGGGAGGCTTTCGCGGCCGCCGGACTCAACAACCCTCATGTGATCCCCATTCACACATTCGGCGAGATCGAGGGACGCCTCTATGTGGATATGCGGCTGATCGAGGGGCGCGACCTGCAGAGCGTGATCGCCGCGGACGGCCCGTTGGAGCCCGCACGTGCGGTGCGGATCATCGGGGAGGTCGCCAAGGCACTCAACGCCGCGCACCGCATCGGGTTGGTGCATCGAGATGTCAAGCCGTCCAACATCCTGCTCGACGAGGACGACTTCGCCTACCTGATCGACTTCGGGATTGCGCGCGCCGCAGGTGAGACGGGGTTGACGACCACCGGTGCAGTGATCGGCACGTGGCAATACATGGCACCGGAACGGCTGGGGGTGTCAGACGTTGATGCCCGCGCGGACATCTATGCGTTGGCCTGCGTGTTGTATGAGAGCCTGACCGGCCGTCGGCCTTTTCCCGGTGACAGCGTGGAAAGCCAAGTGGCCGGCCACCTCACCGCGCCGCCGCCGCGGCCGTCGAGCACAAACCCGGGTGTGCCGGCCGAATTCGATGCGGTGATCGCCACCGGGATGGCCAAAGACCCCGAGAAGCGGTACCCGACAACGGTGGACTTGGCGCGCGCCGCCCAGGGCGCCATCACGACCCCGATGACTCGCCCCCTGCCGCAGCCTCCGTTGCCGCCCACCGAGTCTGGACCGCTCAGCGTTCCCCCGACCGAACACGATCGGCCGAAGCGGCGGGGCGCCCACCTCGATCCGGCGGCGGCCACCCACAGGCGCTCCCCCACCGATCCGAATCGCCAAGCACCCCAGTTTCTTTCATCGGGCCCCGCGCCGGCAGAAGGAGAATCGGCACCGCAACCGTCGCCTCGAGGCAAGGCCACCGGAATCTCGGCCGCCATTGCGGGGCTCCGAAGACGCTGGCAAACCAGCACCTGGTTCGCCAGTGTCGCGATCATCGGTGTGATCCTCATCGGTGGCCTGATCGTGTTCACCGTGGTTCAAAGCTCCAAGTCGCCGAACACGTCGACGCCGGCGGCACCCACATCGACTCCCGCGACACCCGTCCAGGATTCGGGCAACGAGACGATCGCCGACTACATCGCGAAGAGCAACCTCCAGGAAACGACGGTCTCCCGCGGCACACCGGGAGCGCCGACGATCGACCTGCCGATTCCCGAGGGCTGGACACCGATTCCCGAAGGTGCCGAGGGCCTGTACGGCGGGATCGTCGCCAAAGCACCGACCGATCCCAACGATCCGCCCAAGATCATCGCGACCCTCGTGAAGTTGACGGGCGATGCCGACCCGTACAAGCTGCTGTCGGTCGCGCCCGGCGAGGTCAGGAACCTGCCAGGCTACAAGGGCGGAGACGGTCAAGTGAGTACCCTCAGTGGCTACCCCGCGTCCAGGCTCGGCGGCTCGTACACCAAGAACGGCGTGACCCGAATGATCGCCCAGAACACGGTAGTCATCGAGAACGCGAGCGGCTTCTACGTACTGCAGCTCAATGCCGAGGGGCCGGAGGCCGATGCCGATGCGTTGAAGGCCGCGACCGGCGTGATCGTCCAGAAGACCGCGATCAAGCCGTGAACTCCCAGGAACATGCGCCCGGCGCGAGCAGCGGATCGAAATTCGAGTATTGCGCTACTCGCGTCGGCGTGGTTCCCGGCGCGCACACTTTCGACATGTCGTCCCAGTGCGGTGCAGCGCGTCCGCGTCACGTTCTCGTGCCGGCCGCCCACACCACCGCGTACGCACCGAAGGAGTAGCCATGGACGCCGAAATCGACGACGAGCTCGCGCCGGGGAAGACACTGCTGCTCCCGCCGTGGTGCCGGCGCGTCGGCATGGCGGCCGGCTTCGCGGCGTTGATCGCCGCGGTCGGAAGCGTCGTAACCGATCCGGGAGCGCCCGGCGTCACGACCGGCGCGAGCGCCGGGTCGTCGAGCTTCTCACTCATTGCGACGAGCGAGTGGTGGGAACCGCCGCCCCCGGCACCGCCGCCCCCGGCCGCGGCACCCGCACCGGCGCCCGCCCCAGCGCCCGCGCCGCGCCGTGCGGTACCCCGCCCGGCACCGCAGCCCGCTCCCGCTCCGGCACCGCCGCCGGCGCCACCACCTCCTCCACCGCCCCAGCTGGTGTTCAGGTTTGACCAACCGGGCACGGCCACCGTGGCGATTGCCAACAGCGACAAGCCGGTGGGTTGCATGTTCACGTCCGTTGCCGTGTCGGGTACCGCCACGGCGATCGGCTACCGGCGGGATTACCCCTTCACCGTGGCCGGTTCGGCGGAGACGCGGATCGCGCCCGACGGACCCGCGACAGGCTCGACGTTCCGCGTCACCGTGAATTGCGACAACGGCCTGTCGAGCACCATCGACACGGTCTACTGAGTGGGATCATCTGTTCTGCCCGACGCCGAACAACCAACGCGGACAACGCCTGCCGTGACATGGGCTGCGCCCTCGGCCCCGCCGGAACCGGGCATGTTCCTGCGTCGATGCCTGACGTCGATGACGTATGGCCGAGATCTCGTTGAGCGTTTGTTGAGAAATCGCCTGAATCTTGTTGAGTCAGCGTTGATGCCCTTCCGGATACTCATCGGCAACTGACCGCCCGCCCGAAGGGGAACTGCCATGCAGCGCCGAGTGTCCACATATGTCTACGCCGACGATCCCATCCTGCAGGCGGGGGTGATCAGCCAGCTACGGATGCGTCCTGAAGTCGATGTCGTCGAAGCCGGTGATCTCGCCGGTGTCGACGTCGGCATCGCCGTCGCCGACGCCCTCGACGACGAGACCATCCGAATTCTGCGCTCGCTCAAGAAAGCCGGGGTGGCCCACACCGTCCTCGTGATGAGCACGATCGACGACAGTACCGTCGTCAGCGCCGCGGAGGTCGGGGTGAGCGGGCTGCTTCGCCGGGGTGAGGCGACGCCGGATCTGCTGGTGCGCACCGTCCAGAAGGTCGCATCGGGTGAGGGTGTCATCCCGCCCGATCTCCTGGGCAATCTGCTCGGTCAGGTGGGACGGCTTCAGCGTCAGGTGCTTTCGCCACGCGGTTTGACGTTCACCGGGCTTTCGGATCGGGAGATCCAAGTGTTGCGGTTGATCGCCGACGGTCACGACACGAACGAGATCGCCCGCCAGCTGTGCTACAGCCAGCGCACGGTGAAAAACGTCCTGCACGATGTCACCACCCGACTGCAGCTGCGCAACCGCTCCCACGCCGTCGCGTACGCGGTACGTGAAGGTCTCATCTGATCCGGGCGATGCATGGTGGTGCGCTGAGTCCTGCCCCATGAGGCAGGAACCAGTGCCTTCCCAACGGAACACACGCTCGTAGGCCGACAACCGACTCCACGGAACGATAGGCAAGTGATACCTGAAGTCGATCACGCGCTGCGCACCCTCATCGAGCGCGAAGCCGTCGACCCGACCGAGGTCGACGTGGAATTCGATGCGCCGACCAAGGATTGGGCGAGCCGCCGCAACGCCCCCACGATCGGGGTGTATCTCTACGACATCCGCGAGGACCTGCGGCGCCGGGAGCGTGGCCTGCTCAACGAGTACGACGGAAACCGGGTCACCGCACGCCATCTGCCACCGCGATACTTCAAACTGTCCTATCTCGTGGCGGCCTGGACACAGCGCCCCGAGGACGAACACCAACTGCTGGCCGCCCTGCTGAGCTGCTTTCTGCGCTATGAGGCGCTGCCGGCCGACGTCCTCACCGGTTCGATTGCCGCACTCGGCCTTCCGGTTCCGGTGACGGTGGCTCTACCGCCACCGGAAGACCGTTCTTTCGCCGACGTGTGGACTGCGCTGGGCGGCGAGTTGAAGCCGTCACTCGATATCGTCGTCACGGCGCCCACCGACACCGGCCGCTCGTTCGTCGCCGGGCCTCCGGTCGAGCGTCCACCGCGGCTGCGCACCAACCGGATGGATGCCTCGGTCGGCCAGGAATCCGCGCAGCGCCGTGCCGTCGGGGACCCGGCATTTGGTCAGGAACCAGCACCCGGCGCCGTGCGGGTCCGCAAGCGTCAGCGCAGGCAGTAGGTCCGCCGATGGACATGCCTCTGGACAGCACGCGTTACCTGCTCGGCCGGGCAATGCTGGTGGAGGAACGCGTGCGCACCCTGGTCGCGCACCGCCGCGGCCACGATCCGGCGCCCGACGATCCGTTCCGGGGGTTGTACCTCAGCGACGACGTCGTCGACGCGCTGCTCTCCCCCACGCCCGCGCCGCCACCCGTGAGTGAGTCCCTTCGGCACGCTCTGGAGGAGCGCGCCGATGCCGCGGAAGCCGCCGGGGTCGAACTCCGGCTGCGGGTGCTGGCCCGCTCGGCCGGTCTGTGCGAACTGGAGGTCGAGTTCCTCATCATCTGCCAGTTGCCCGATCTGGACACTCGTTTCGAAAAGCTGTACGGCTATCTCAACGACGATGTGACTCGCCGCCGCGCGACCGTAGGCCTGGCACTGGAGCTCTCGGATCTCTCCCCACTCGATGCCGCGGCCCGCGCAATGCTGTCGCCGGGATCATCGCTCGTGGACAACTCGCTCGTGGTGATCGACGACGCCGACCGGCCGTTCCTGACCCGCGCCATGCGGGTGCCGGACCGCGTGACCGCCTACCTGCTGGGCGATGACACGCCCGATGCGGCGCTGTCCGGCGTCCTGGTCACGCCTCAAGGCCATCACTGCGCACAATCCCGGGAACTGGCACAGGCATTCAAGTCCGGCGTGCGACTGTGCTATCTGCGTGAGACGGTGAACGATTCGGGTGCGGCGATCGCCACCGATGCGCTTGGGGCGGCCGGTTTGAGCGTGATGGTCTGCGACGCAGCACGATTGGCCGCCAACGGCGACGTGCACGACGCCATTTCCGTGCTGGGCCGCGAAGCGCTGTTGCGCGGCGCGGCGCTCGTGGTCTCCCCGATCGACGCGCTCGGCGCCGATACCGCCGACATCGTCTTCCGGCTGGCCAGGATGCCGGTGCCGGTTGTGCTCACCGGGACGTCGGCCTGGGACCCGAACTGGTCGGACCGCGTACCGCTGATCGCGGAGGCCGCAAGGTTCACGGTCGGTGAACGCAGCGAACTCTGGCGGCGTGCCCTCGGTCCGCTCGTCGGGTCCGTCGACGTCGCCGATATCGCGGCACAGTATGTCTTCGGGCCCCGCCAGGTGTCAGCGGCGATCACGGCCGCCGAAGCGCTGGCCCGCTCCAACGGGGGCGTGCCCAGCGACCGCGACCTGCGCCGCGGCGCCCGCACTCAGAACGCGGCGGGCCTCGAACACCTCGCCAGGCGTATCGAGCCGGCCGTATCGTGGCGCGATCTCGTATTGCCGGACAAGACGCTCAAACAACTGCGGGAGTTGACCACCCGGGCACGCACGCGCGAGATCGTGTTGTCGGAATGGCGGATGCGCCCGGGCGGCGGGCGTGGGACCGGCGTGACCGCACTGTTCGCCGGCGACTCCGGCACCGGGAAGACGATGGCTGCCGAAGTCATCGCGGGCGATCTCGGTCTGGACCTCTACACCGTCAACCTCGCGACGGTCGTCGACAAGTACATCGGCGAGACCGAGAAGAACCTCGAACGGATCTTCACCGAGGCGTCGCGGGTGAGCGCGGTGTTGTTGTTCGACGAGGCCGACGCGATATTCGGCAAGCGCAGCGAGGTGCGCGACGCGCACGACCGTTACGCCAACATCGAAAGCGCATACCTACTCCAGCGGATGGAGACGTTCGACGGCCTGGCAGTACTCGCGACGAACCTGCGGGCCAACCTCGACGACGCCTTCACACGACGGCTCGACATGGTCGTCGACTTCCCACTTCCCGACGAGTCGGCGCGGCTCGCGCTGTGGCAACACTGCCTGGCCGCGCCGGTTCCCACGCGCGGTGACCTCGAGCTGCACGGCTACGCGAACTCATTTCCGTTGTCGGGCGGCAATATTCGATCGGCGGCTATCACGGCTGCCTACCTAGCCGCCGAGTCCGGCTCGGCCATCGGCGCCGACCACATCGGCGCAGCCATCCATCAGGAGTACCGGAAACTCGGCCGGCTACTGCCCACCCACGAGCGTGGCGAGAATGCGAAGGGGACCGCCAATGACTGAGCACCACTGCGAGCAGTGCGGCGCCGAGAATGCCGCCGACGCACAGTTCTGCACCAAGTGCGACTTCTACCTGGGATGGGACGCCGGGGTCGCCTCACTCGACGGCGCACCGCTCACGGCGTCGACACCCATCGTCCGTGAGACGCACAGCCAGAAGTTCCCCGCCGTGTCACGCGACCAACTCCGGCACACCGCACCGCCGCCCACCCCGAGGCGCCCAACCACACCGAATCGACGGCCCGCCGAAGCACCGACAGTCACGGTCGAAAGTCCCGATGTCGAACTCGATCCACACACCGGTGGCACCGTGGACATCCGCATCCGCAACCGGTCGTCGATCGTGGACGGTTACACCGTCGTCGCGCCGCGAGCACCGGAATGGCTTGAGATCAAGCACCCCGAAATCCGGGTGCTGACCGACGAAGAAAGTGTCACCACGGTCTCGTTGACCATCCGCGACGGTTTCGACGTTTATGTGCAACGCTTCCGGCTTCACATCCAGATCTGTTCGGTCGAGGATCCGGCGAAGCGGGCCGATGCCGAACTCGTCATCACGGTGCCACGGATCGGCGGGCCCATCACGATGACCGCGGAGCCCCAAGTGGTCCGGTTGCGTGACCACACCAGCGGCCGGTTCCGGTTGCGGCTCGACAACAGTGGAAGCAACTACCCTCAGCGGTATTCACTGACGGGAACCGACCCGGAGAGTGTGGTGCGGTTCAACTTCCGGCAGACCACTGTCGAGGTCCCGCCACGGCGGTTCATGTTCGTCGATGTCCGATTCGACGCGCCACCGATCGATTACGGGCAGCAGGCGCCCCGTTCGCTCAAACTGACCGCGGCAAGCGACCAAGGGATCGTGGAAACGATCGTCAACGTCGTCCAGGAACGCTCCCAGGCCCCGTCTGACAGCCCCGTGCGGCTTCGGTTGGAACGCACCGTGACCCGCATCCGTGACGCCACGTCGGCCGAGATCGCGATCCTGGTCGACAACCGGCGGGGCAGCAAGGACAGGCGGCTGGTCTTCGCCGGGCGCGACCCGGAAGGTGTGGTGCGCTTTTCCTTCTCCCAACCGCAGCTGTACGTGCGGGCCGGCGAGCAGGCCCGCATCTTGGCCAGCGTGCGCGCACCGTTGCCCCATCCGGGCGAGGAAGCCGAACGCCCCATCGTGGTGCTCTGCAACGACGGCACCGACGAGAGCGAAGCCACCGGGTCTCTGGTGCAGTCCGCCAGCACTTCTCCGATCACCACGGCGCAGCTGCGCCTGGAGCCCGAACACGTGTCGGTCCGCAACCGCCGGCGGGGCCGGTTCCGGGTGACGCTGGACAACACCAAAGGCGCGCTGCCGCTGAGCGCCTGGCTGTCGGGAACCGATCCCGAAGCGGCGCTGCGCTTCACCTTCACCCCCTCGCGCCTCGACGTCCCACCGGGGGCGATCGCAACCGCAGCCCTTCGGCTCTGGGGCAACCTGCCCGGGGCCGGGAAAGAGGTTTCCCGGGAGTTCACCGTTCGCGCCGAAGACGGCACCGGAGCCGTCGAAGATCAGGGCCGCTTCACCCAGTCCATGTCGGAGATCCTGCCGTTGATCCGGCTGGCCGCCACCCTGCTGGGCGGGCTCATCATGGTGCTGGGTGCGTTCCGACCCTGGTTCCTGAGCGGAAGGAACTATGCCGCCAGTGAATTGGGGCGGTTGCAGGATATCTTCGACGACAAGGGCCAGATCGCACCGACAACCATCGAGACCTGGATGATGGTGAGCCAACCCGTGACACGGGCACTGATCCTCGTGCTGGCCGGCGTGATGCTCCTCGGAATCCTCAGTGCCTCAGGCCGCTATACGATCGTGTCCGGATTCCTTGCCGGCGCATTGACGGTGCTCTACGTCGCGTTTGCGATGAGCAGGCTCGAATCGGGCGGTCCCGCCTACGGTGTGCCGTTGGTGGTGGTCGGAGCGATCATCGGGATCATCGGCGGGTTCTGCATCAAACGCAGTACGGCGTAGGCCGCGAGCGATCTGGATTCAGCTCGCGACGATATCGGCCACACCCGGCTTCATGATGTCGCTGAGGTTGTCCCAGGGTATGGTCAACTCGACGATGCCGGCAGCCATCGGACCGACCACGCCCTGTTCGAAAAACACCCGCATACCGGATGATTCGGCTGACCATCGCCCGAACATCTGCTCGGTCGGCTCCAAACCGGAGGCATCGAAGCTGTCACCCAGGTCGGTGCTCGGCCCCAGCGTCTCCGACTCCTCCTGCAAGCGGGCCAAGCCTTCGTCGAGGTCGTTGAACAGCGACGACAAGGTGATCAGACTCCCGCTTTCCGAATCGACGACGACCGTGCTGGCCAACGGCATCGACTGCGCCTCGGCCAGGTCGACGGCCGCGGTCCGCAGCACACCACTGAGTACCCGCTCGCCGATCCGCACCTCGCTACCGGGACGACCCTCCAGGCTTCCGCCCGTCACCGAGTCCGCCTGCGCCTGCAGCGCCGCATCCATCTCGTCATTGAAAACCGCAGCTACCTCGGGATTGCCACCCTCGACACGAGGCACCTCGGCATCGACGAAAACCGTGCCGAGGAACCGCTTCACCTGCTCGGTTGTCGCGGTGAAAGGCGGGTGCCCACTCGACGTTCCGGAGTTGTCCCCGCCGCCGGAGTCTCCCCCGCCTGCGCCGCTGTCACCGCCGCCGCCCGTATCACCACCTGATCCCCCACCCGACCCGGCACCTGACCCGTCACCGCCGCCCGAGCCGTCGGTTTCGGACGTGCTCGCGCCACTGCCGGACACCGATGTCGACGGAGTGATCGATGCCGATTTCGAGGTCGGATCCCACCACACCGAACGGACCACGTAGATCGCGACGATCACGAGGACAATGGCGCCCGCCGCCGCCACCACAATCCGTCCACCACTGAACAACACCGGGATTCCCCCTCAGAACTCGATACTGGTGACGCGCCAACCGTTGTTCGACCGCTTCGCGGTCACCCATGCGGTGTGGCGTATCTCGTCGATGAGCCGGTTGTCCAACGTCGCGATCGACTGCACCACCACGACCACCCGGTGGGTGACATCGGTTGAGTTCGGTGGCGTTTCGTCGGCCAGGAAATAGACTTTGGCGGTGACGTTCGCACCATCAGAGCGCCATTGATCCCATTGTGATCCCGGTCCCGGTGTGGTCGTCTGCTCGCCCTGCTTGGCAAGATCACCGGCAAGATAGGCCGCTGCGCGCCGATAAGCCGTGTCGGGAGACTCGTCCTGGGTCGGGCGCCAGGTGAACATCGTGGTCAGAGCATCGGCGATGACCTGATCAGGATCGCTGAGGTCGACGCTGGCCACCTGATCGATCGGTAGCGGATCCAGCCGGCAGCCGGTGACCGGCCCGATGACGACGATGGTCAGGAAGACAACCACGGCAACAAGCTTTTTCATGACACCCGCCGCGCCTTCGACTCCGGATAGAACTCGGCGATGACCACCCCGCGAGCCGGGTCCGCGTGGATCATCTCGCCGTTTCCGACGGCGATCCCGACGTGCGAGGGTCGGTCATGCCGGTCCCAGCCGCTGAAGATCAAGTCGCCGGGCTGCACCTCGGGCAGCGCAATCTCCTTGCCCACGTTCCACTGTTCATCGGCGGTGCGCGGCAGCACCTCCTTGCCGCCCGTGCCGCGCACGACGGCGTAGTAGGTCAACCCCGGACTGTCGAAACCATCGCGAGTCGGCCCGTCCACCCCGCCTCCGCCCCACACCCACTTCTTGCCCTTGAATTCGGTAGCGGCGTCGACGATCGTCGTCGGGCCACCGGTGATCGGCACCGACTCGGGCGGCATGCCGCCGAGACCGGGACTCGCTTCAAATGCCTTGGCGCGCTGCATGATCTTGTACACGTACGGCTGCGTCTGGGTGGTGTACTCGCCTCCCGACGGCATGCCGCCGTTGCGCTGCACCGCTCCGAATCCGGCGTTGTAGGCGGCCAACGCGAGGGCAACGGGATCACCGGCCAGCGAACCGTCCGCGACTCCTGCGGCGCACAACCGGTAGTTCTCACACATCAACGCGCCCTGCGACATCACCGCGTCGGCGATGCTGTTGACATCCGGGGGCGGGCCGCTGTTGTCGTAGTCCTTACCCCAGGTTTTCCATGTCCCTGGCATGAACTGCGCAGGCCCCTGCGCTCCGGTCGACGAGACGGGTGCCGTCGGGCCGTGCCGGAATCCGTTCTCGGCCTCCAGTTGCGCCGCGAGCAGCGGGGCGGTGATGCCCTGACACATCACACCGGCCTTGAGCAGCCAGGGCACGAACGCCGGGGGAACCAGGCCGGGCTTGAGGACGCCGGTTCGGCAGTCTGCCGCAGACGAAGCCTGTTGTGCGGTCGATTGATTCGCCGACACCGCTTGACCGCTCAGGATGAACGCCGGATCCACCGCCTGGCCGTGGCTGAGCCGGCCGCCCTCCCAGTACTCGAAATGCAGGTGGGTGCCGGTGGATTGGCCGTTGTTGCCCATCTCGGCGATGTGGTCGCCTGCGCGGACGGGCGCTCCCTGGCGCACCAGCACGCCGTCGGGGTACATGTGCCCGTAGACGGTGGAGACCAGGCCGGTGCGGGTCTGTGAGTCGATCACGATCCATTGACCGAATCCGCTGGCCGGCCCGGCGGCCGCGACCGTCCCGTCCATCGCGGCGAAGATATCGGTGCCGTCACTGCCCGCGAGGTCGACGCCCTGGTGGATGGAGTTGCCGCGTGGCCCGAATCCCGACGTGGTGGTGTACGTGCCGTCCGCCAACGGTTTTCCGTTGCGTGCACACACACCGGCCGCCCAGGCCGGCGGTGCGGGCGTGATCAGCATGGCCGCGACGCTGACACACAACGCGATCAGGAAAGCTCTCCTGGAGATCGTGACGAGGGCTGTCATCATTCATCTTTCGTCGCGGCATCGGCAGCACGGATGTACGGCTGCACTGAGCAGTGTCCCGCCGCATGCGACGATTCGTCATCGCCCGCGGGACGGGTTTGCCCGATCGGTCAACCAGTACTGCCCTACCAGCCGACCACGACCGCACCAACGGACGTCGCGGTAACTGACACCAGACCGAACAATGATGGGACAGCACACATACCGGTGCGAGGAGACGGCATGGGACGCCACGCGGATTGTCGGCACCGCAGGCGGCGGCGCGGGCAGGCAATTCTTGCCGTCCTGCTTGCCGCCGCGGTGTTCGTGGTCGCCGCGTGCGGCCCGTCCGGCGACGCACCGGAGCCGGGCGGTACCGACTCTGACGAGACCGCTCCCGCCGAGGCTCAGGACGCGATCGTCAACGGCCTCGAGACGATGTTCACCTGGTACCCCGTGCGGGACGGGTCGACGCTGGACGCGTACAACCGTGCCTTGCCGTACTTCGGGGCTGAACTTCGGGCGGGCAAGGACACCCTCGAACGCGGCAACAGCGTCTGGTGGCAGGAGTGGAAGGCCAAGAAGGCCGAGGTCACCGCCGATGCGCTGCTGGTTACCGGGGAACATCCCGCCGACAAGCCGGACACCGTGCAGCGCGCCGTGGTGGTGACACAGACGGTCAAGACGCCGGACGGCAAAGTGCTCGAAAGCAATACGATGCGAATCGAGCGGGTGGTCGCCAAGAAGAGCCCTGAGGGCTGGCGTGTCGAAGAGATCTCGTTCTTCCCCGTCAACGAGTTCCGCACGCAGGTCTGCCCGCCGGGACAATCGCACCAGCCGCCTCCCGACGGCCCGTGTGCGCCGAATCCTCCTCCGCCACCGAAACAATGCCCCGATGGCACCACCGTGGCACCCGATCAGATGTGCCCCGAGCCGAGGATCGGGCCACGCACAAAGCAGTGCCCGGACGGCAGCACAGTTGCGGCCGATGCCACCTGCCCCACCGAGCCGAAAGTGACATCGCCACAACCCGAGCCGTGCCCGGAAGGACAAGTTCGCGACGCCAACGGGACTTGCCAGCCGGAGCCGTGCCCGGACGGCCAGGTGCGCGGCAACGACGGAACCTGCCAACCCGAACCCTGCCCCGACGGTCAAGTGCGTGGGAGCGACGGAACCTGTCAACCCGAACCCTGTCCCGACGGACAGGTCCGGGGCAGCGACGGAACCTGTGGCTGCCCCGTCGGAACCGAGCTCTACAACGGCACCTGCGTCTCACCCTGCCCCGAAGGACAGGTCCGCGGCAGCGACGGAACCTGCGGCTGCCCCGTCGGAACCGAGCTCTACAACGGCACCTGCGTCTCACCCTGCCCCGAAGGACAGGTCCGCGGAAGTGGCGGGACGTGCGGCTGCCCCGCCGGGACCGAGCTCTACAACGGCAGTTGCGTGAGCCCGTGTCCGTCGGGCCAGGTGCGCGGCGCCGGCGGCACCTGTGGCTGCCCGGCGGGGACCGAACTCTACAACGGCAGTTGCGTGAGCCCATGTCCGGGAATCAGCAGCCGCAACGCCAGCGGCACGTGCGTGTGTCCGCCCGGCTACACCGGCACACCCGAAACCGGGTGCGGCAGCTACGTCGGGGCCGGGCCGCCGCCACCTGGACCGCGGGTCGAGCAGGTGAGCTTCGAGGTGTCGATGCCCTGCCCCTACGTTGTGGCCACGCAACGTAAGGCTTTTGTGGGCCGGGTCATGGCGCAGCCGGGTCTTGGTTCTTGAGCGTTCGGGCGTGTCGCGGGAGGCGATCGTAGTTCGTGTTGGAAGTGCGCTATCACCGGCGATATCACACCTCAGGGCACCTAGTCGGTGCAGTCGAGATCGATCGGCTTGTTGAAGGGATCGATTGCCGCGGAGAGTGATTCGGCATCAGTGTGGCGTTTGGCCTCTTCCTTGTCGTGGATCTCCTGCAGGTGCTCCTGTAGCGCCGTGGTTCCGCAGCCGGTGAAGTCGATGCGATGCGTGGTGGTGCCGTCGTACGTGCGGAACCGGCGGGCATGCTCACGCTCATGCGGACCGAGCACGTCACGCAGGAACGCGCGGACTCGGCGTTCCTGACACGCGGTGAGACCGTCGGGGACGTCGGGCATCTTGATCGTCACGTCGGC
The DNA here is from genome assembly GCF_002101965.1 of Mycolicibacterium wolinskyi. Taxonomy (GTDB): domain Bacteria; phylum Actinomycetota; class Actinomycetes; order Mycobacteriales; family Mycobacteriaceae; genus Mycobacterium; species Mycobacterium wolinskyi. The sequence continues at coordinate 45,807 of NZ_LQQA01000004.1, read as the reverse complement.
CTTGTACGTGACGTTGAAGGTGCCGACGGCATGCAGGCACGGGTCGTCCTCGGGGCACTCGGTGCAGCTCTTCGCGCGCTTCATCGATTTCGGCGTCCACTTCGACGTCCCGCCGTCGAACGCCGCGGTCGTGTCGCCATGCAGGGAGACGCTCGGGCCGCCGTTGTGGACGATGGGGCTCGGTTGGTGCGGGCGGGTGAGTATGTCGCAGACCGCTGCGTTGCCCGCCAAACGTTGCAGCTCACGGACCACCCTATGACTTTTACTGGGTCCCGACACCGCCAGCCACAACGACATCTCGGCCTCCGCGGTCCGCGTCGCACCGCGGCGGGTGTGCGACGGACTTACCAACCGCGACGTTCGATATCGGGGCACGCGTCTAGTCGACTCCAATAGAAGCCATTTGTCCAGAAGACCCCACCTCTTACGGCGGGTGAACGTCAACGACGTCGTCGGATGACAGTCAGCTTCTTGTCGTCCTCGGGCTTTTGTTCTTCGGCCGGAGAGGCATCAGGCCCGACGGCTCGTGGTTCAACTTTCCAGCCGCCCGATTCCGCAATGGCGGCAAGCGTCGCGTTCGTGGTGCTCCTGTTGTCTGCGGCTTCTCGCATTTTGTCGACGTACGCTTTTCTCCATGTCAGTGTGCGAGTCGTGGCTTCCGGAGTCAGCGCCTTGACCGCGATCATGTCGTCCGTGCACAGCGTGCACGGACTGTGGCTGATGTCTACGGCCACACCGACGATCCGCTTGCGCCAATCTTCGTCGGACCGACGTAACCAGTTGACGAACTGTCTTTCGGCATGGGTTGCGTTGGACTGGACCGGACTGCCCTCTGCAGTATTGAAAGTCACCACGTTGACCGAAGCAGCGCCGGCCGCAGGGACCTCAACGAGACCGCCGCCAACCTGTTGACTCGCCGTAACACCGCGATATCCCTTCGGACGTGCGGGATGCAGCTCCACGGGCGGTAGTTGATGGACGCGAAGGTCCCCATCCCATTTGTGCGGCTTCGCACCCGCCATATCGGGAGGTAGCTGCTGTTCGGCGTCGTTGAGTGTCAGCGTGATCTTCATCGTCACGTAGGGTTTTCCGCGAACGAACTTCGCCTTGGTCTCACTCCACTTTTCCTTCAGATAGCGGGGTATCAGCTCGATCAGACGATCGAACGGACTCGCCTCCGCCATCACAGAGACAGCTGCCCCGTCGCCGCCTGTCAACTCCAGCCTCTTCAAGCCATGCGGGCGCAGGTCGGCCAACACTGCAGGTAGCGTGCCGCGAAGTTGATCGACTGTCACACCATTCTCGACCGCTTTCAACACGCGCTTCCTGGCCTCCGCCTTGACCTCTTGAGAGGTCTTCGGGCCCAACCCGAGCTTGCTTGCGGCTGCAGATGCCTTCTCCTTCACCCACTTCTTGCCCGCCTCGGCCTTGCCCTTCACCCACGCCTTACCCGCGGCGACCTTCGCCTTGACCTTGCCGCCAATCCCCTTGAGTCCGCGGATGATCGGGCCTGCGAGTTTGAGTCCGGTCTTGATCACGAAGTCGATCGCCTTGTTGACGGGCTTCTGCAGTTTGCCGATGATCTCGCGGATCTTCTGGCCGATGCCGCCGATGCCGATGACGCTGGCGAGGAAGCCGATCAGGATCGGCACCATCTGACCGAGGACGTCCTCGATCTTGGCGACGACACCCCCGACGTTGCCCTTGACGATGTCGACGGCCGAGTCGATCACCGTGTTGACGAACTTCATGATCCGCTCGGCGTTGTTGACGAAGAACATGATGACGTCGTAGATCAGCTTGCAGGCCTTGATGAATGCCGCGGCCGGGTTCAGCAGACCGATCAGCCACGTGATGCCCGCGGTGATGATCCGGGTGATCACGAAGTCCTTGACCTGTTCGAGGATCATCTCCTTGATGTCGCCGAGCTTGTCGACGAGCATCTGCCACAGGCCGGCGACACCTGCCGTGGCGATCGTGCGGAAGATCTCCACGCCCTTCTCGATCGCGGCCATCGCCGGCTCACCGATCTGCTTGACCAGCCGGTTGCGGATGTTGCGCCAGGTCAGGCCGAACAGTGACGCAAGGAGTTTGATGATGCCCTGCAGGTCGAACTTGTCGGGGAGCTCGACGCCGCCCTCGGCCAACGCGCCGAACAACCACGTCATCAAGCCTTTGCGCAGGTGTTCGAGGATGTTGTCCTTGAACCGCATGATGCCGCCCTTGACGCCGGCAACCAGGTTGCCCAGGAAGCGGACCGGGGCCTTGATGATGTCGCCGACCACACTGGAAACCCGTGCCAGCGTGTCCATGAGCATCGCGGCGAGCTTGCGGATCGTGTTGATGACGGCCTTGATCGCGCCGATCGCCTTGTCGACCAGTCCTTTGTTCTCGGCCTGCAGTTCCTCGATGCGTTCGTCGAGGCCCTTGCGGGCGTCGACGTACTTGGTGGCGAGGGTGTCGACGACGGCGTCCTGCTTGGATTTGACGTCGTCCTCGAGTTGTTCGAAGCGGTCGTTGATCTCTTTCGAAGCCTCGGCGCCGACCTTCTGCAGATTTGCGGGCAGACTCTTGACGTAGGAGGCGATCTCGGCCTTGCCGGTGGCGATGCGCTTCTTCGCCGCGGTGAGGTCGTTGCCGACGATGTCGGCCACCCGCGAGATGACGTTGTCCATCTGCTTGAGGTAGAGCTCGCGGCCGGCCTCGTAGAATTTGTTGACCTTGTCCGGCATGCCGACCAATTTGTCTTTGGCCCAACGTAATCCGCCGAGCCACCCGCTGTAGCGGTCCTTCTTGTAGGCCGACATCTTCGCGGCGACGTAGGTCTCGAACGTCTTGCGGGCGTCGGCTTCGCCGGTTTCGAACGCCTTCTCGACCTTGGGGTCGATGCCGTCCAGGATCTTCTTCACGTCGGCTTCGGTCGCGGCGAAGATGGATTGGACACGGGCGGTGACCTCGGCGCGCTTCGCCTCGTCCTTCGACTTCGTCTTGCCCTTGTCGGCGACCAGCTTGGCCAACGCGGCCGCCTTCGAGCCCTGCATACCGGCCACACCGGCCTTCGTCTCCGCGGCGGCTTCGGTCTTCGACTGGGCGATGACGTCGGCCTCCTGCTTGCGGAACGCGCCCGGAGCCGTATCGGCGTGTGCGGCAGCCTCTTTCTTGTCGGCCAGAGCCTGTTGGAAGTCCGGCTCGTTGGACTCGGCGAGCTGCTTCTCGTCGACCTGGGCGTCGGCCATCTCCTGGTTGGCCTGCTGCTTGCCGGCTTCGAGGTTGAGCTGTTCGGGTGGCGCCGGTTTCGGCACCGCACCGCTCGCCGGGATCGCCGGTGCCGGGCCCTGCTGTTCCGGTCCCATCGGCGTGACCGGTTTCGCGACAGCCTTGGACGTGTCAGGCGCTGCCGCGGTGGCCGTTTCGATGTCCTTTTCCTGGCTCTCCTTGCCCTGGGTCACCAATCCCTTGACATCGCCTTTTACTTCGCCGGCCTTGCCTGACTTCGCGTAGTTGTCGGCCTCGCTCAGCGTCTTCGGCGACTTGGCCTCGATGGCCGCCTTCACCGCCGCGATGAACGCCTTCTTGTCGAACGACCCGGCCTGCTGGGCGTCCATCGTGTCGACCTTGGCGGCCTTCGCCTGGCCGGCGATGTCGTCGGTCGGCGCGAGCGCGGCGTCCTGTGCCTCTTTGGCTTTGGCGGCCGCCGGCGGATGCGCGCGCTTCTCGTTGGCGAAGGACTTCACGTTCGCCGTCACGGCGGTGAACGCCGGATCCTGACCCGGTTTGACCGATTTCGGGGCCACCGGCGGTTGCAGCAGTTGATCGGCAGACAGAGTCGCCCCACCCGATGCGCCGGTACCCGCCGCAGCGGTCGGCGCGGCCGCCGGGCGAGCTCCACCGCCGCCGCCGGTCCGCTTGGCGGGCTTCGCCGCGGCCTTGCCGAGGGGACTCTTGGCGGGTAAGGGCTTGGGCGGCGGCACCGGTTTCTTCGGCGCCACCGCGGCCGGCCCGAATCCCGTTGTCGTGACCGCGAGCGCCGACGGCGGCGGTTTCGGACCTTCGAGTTCGACGGGCACCCCGACCGCTTTGGCCGCCTTTAGACCTTTCTCGACCGTGTCGATGGCCGGCTCGTCACGGCGCATTTCCTTGAGGGCAGCGTCGATTTCGTCCTTGCCCGGTGCCCTGAGCTTTCCCATCAGCAGCGCGTTGACCGCCGCATTCCCGGCCGCCCGCTGCAGCGCCGCCAGACCGGCCGGACCGCCATTGGGTCGCGCAGGCCCCGCTCGCCTACGGCCCTCCGTCAGTGCGTCGTTGACCGGCCGTGCGGCCCGAGCCGGCTCCGTCATGTTCGATTCGCCGACTCTGCTCAGGCCGATTCTTCTTCGGCTTCTTCGTCCTGGCGTTGCACGAAGGTCTGTGCCGTCTCTTCTTCCTCGGCCGGCTCCTCCTGGCGCTGTACCGCAGCGCTCTCGGCGACCCGTTGCGCACCGGCGGGTGCGGCGGCCGGTGCCGGCGACGCCATCACGCGGTCCGCATTGGCGACGGCCTCGCGCTCGAAGCGGTCCGACGGATCGCTGATCTTGACGCCACCGCCTGCGTCGGTGCCGTCGACGGGCCCGCTGCGCTGCTGAACGACGTGCGTCAGCTCATGGGCGATCATGTGCTTGCCCGCGTCCGAGGCCGGATCGTATTTCCCACTCTGGAAGACGATGTCGGACCCCACGGTGTACGCCTGGGCGTTCACCGATTTGGCCGAATCGTGTGCCGCGCCGTCATGGTGCACGCGCACGTCACCGAAGTCATGGCCGAAGCGGCCCTCCATGTCGGTGCGCAGGTCGGCCGGAAGCGGCGAACCGCCCGAGCCGATGACGTTGTGCACCGGTGAGCGGTCCTCATCCATCAACGCGGACGCACCGGAGTTGCCCGCCACCCGCTGCAGCCCGGCCACGCCGGCCGGGCCTGCGACGTCGAGCCGGCCCGACAAGGCCGCCCGCATCGCCATCGCCGATTCCGGCTCCTCCAGCCGAGATGCTTTCGGGCGCAACTCCGATGCATGGGTGTGATCGCTGTCGTGGGTTCGCATGCTGCCCCGCTTCCCTCGCGTCTGTACGTCAACGATCCGGTGTGCGGATGGTGGTTGGCAAGGCGCGAACGCGGGACTGCCTCAAAGTGCACGATGCGGTGCCCACGCGGCAGTCCCCGCGCTCCTCGTCTCGCCCGCCGAACCAGCGCACGATCGTGGCCAGCCCATCGAGACCACCGAGGAGGCGCAATGCCGACGTATCTGTCGCCGGGTGTCTATGTCGAGGAAACCGACTCCGGCTCAAGGCCTATCGAAGGCGTGGGCACCGCTGTTGCGGCGTTCATCGGCCTTGCCGAGAAAGGTCCGTTCAACAAGCCCACGCTGATCAGCAACTGGACCCAGTACAAGAAGACCTTCGGCAACGCCATCGAGGGCGCCTGCCTGGCCGAGTCCGTCGCGGCCTACTTCCAGAACGGCGGTGGCAATTCGTACATCGTCCGGATCGGGGACGGCGAAGGCGAAAACGGTTCGGCGGGAAACCAACCCCAGCTGGAAGCGACTCCGCAGGCCGTGTTGGCCAACTACCGCATTCTCGCGCTCGACCCGAGCACACCGCCCGACCGGTTGCGTGTCGAGATCAGCAACTTCCACAACGAGGGCGAGGAACAGCCCAGCGGGGTCAAGCTCGTCGTGCATCGCGACGGTCAGGTCGTCGAGGAGTTCCCCAACGTCACCACGGCGCGCGGTAAGAACAACGTCGCCACCGTCGTCAACGCCGCTTCGCAGACGGTGAAGGTCGAGCAGATCCCCGGCAAACCGGCCGAAGACCTGCACGCAGGTATGCAGATCGCATTGGCCGCACCGGAGGACGTTGCCGTGGCCACTGCGCCCGAGCGGCTCAGCAGCGACGACTATGTGGGCAACGTCGAAGAACGCAGCGGTGTCGCGGGCCTGGAGACCATCGACGAGATCACCATGGTCTGCATGCCGGACCTGCTGAGCGCATACCAGCGCGGCGCAATCGATCTGGACACCGTCCAATCGGTGCAGACGGCGATGATCGCCCACTGCGAGCTGATGGGTGACCGGATGGCGATCCTGGACCCGCCGCCGGGCCTCAACGCGCAGCAGATCAAGGAATGGCGAGTGGACAAGGCACGCTACGACTCCAAGTTCGCGGCGCTGTACTGGCCATGGGTCACCACCGGCGGCGGCACGTACCTGCCGCCCTCGGGGTTCGTGGCGGGCATCTGGGGCCGCAACGACGACACTCGCGGCGTGCACAAGGCTCCGGCCAACGAAATCGTCCGCGGTGCAATCGATGTCGAGAGCTCGATCACCCGCCGGGAACACGATCTGCTGAACCCGGTCGGCATCAACTGCATTCGTGCGTTTCCCGGTCGTGGTATCCGAGTCTGGGGCGCACGCACCCTGTCGTCGGATCCGGCCTGGCGCTACATCAACATCCGGCGGCTGTTCAACTATCTCGAAGAGTCGATCCTCACCAGCACCGACTGGGTGGTGTTCGAGCCCAACGACTACTCGCTGTGGGCCAAGATACGCCGCACCATCAGCGCATTCCTGGTCAACGAATGGCGTAAAGGGGCGCTGTTCGGTCTGACTCCGGACGAGGCGTTCTACGTCAAGTGCGACGGCGAGACCAACCCGGCCGAGGGCATCGACGCCGGCGAGGTGGTGTGCGAGATCGGTGTCGCGCCGGTCAAACCCGCCGAGTTCGTCATCTTCCGCCTGTCGCAGTACTCCGGCGGAACCAGCCTGGTCGCCGAATAAGCCACACACCGAAGGAAAGGGTAGACAACCATGGCGCTGCAGGACGACGACAGCTCGGTAGGCCACTCGTTCGGACTCGAGTTCGACGGCATACAGATCAAGGCCATCACCGAGGTGACCGGCCTCAAGATGGAGCAGGACGTCATCGAATACAAATCGAACATGGCCAAGGACGGCAAATACAACGTCAAGAAGCTGCCGGGCCGATGGAAGGCCGGAGAGTGCACGTTGACCCGCCCGCTGACCAAGGACAACGGCTTCGAGAAGTGGGTCAAGGATTCGCAGCTGGGCAAGATGAAGGACGCCCGCAAGGGCGGTTCCATCATCGTCTTCGACTACGAGGGTGAGGAAGTCAAGCGTTACAACCTCACCGCGGCATGGCCGAAGAGCCTCGAGCTGAGTTCGATGAAGGCCGGCGACACGAGCGTCATGACCGAGAAGCTCGTGTTGACGTACGAGAAGTGCGAACCGGCCTGATGCGCAGGGGCAACATTCACGGGACTTCTGCCCTGGCCGACGCGCCGGGGCAGATGCCTTCCGCCGACGAGACACCCCAACTGCGAACCGAGTTCCCGTTCGTACTGCCCCGCGGCTATGTCGACCCGGCAGGCGCCGTCCACCGCCACGGCGTCATGCGGTTGGCCACCGCCAGGGACGAGCTGGTTTCACAACGCGATGACCGCGTTCGTGAGAGCCCGAATTACCTTGCGGTGGTATTGATCAGCCGCGTGGTCACCCGCATCGGCGAGATCGAGGACGTCCACGGCGGAGTGATCGAGAACCTGTTCGCGTCCGACCTGGCCTTCCTGCAAGACCTGTACCGCCGGATCAATCAGGACGGCCACACCCACGCCAGAGTCACATGCCCGCACTGCAGCAACGACTTCGCCGTCGATGTTGCCGGGAGTCGCCTGGGGGAATCGTGACGTGCGGGGTCGACGCACTCTACGACGAAGTCTCCTACCTCGCCTATCACCTGCATTGGCAACTCGACGCGGTACTCGACCTCGAGCATGCGGACCGTCGCAGATTCGTGCAGTTGACGCGCAACCTCGCCACGCAGAACTGAAGGGAGGCACCGATGCCCAAGTGGTGGCCTTGGAAGAGATCGGCGGATTCGGCTGCGGCGCAGGCCGCCGTCCGGCCCCCGGCAGCGACACCTCCGACACCGTCCTGGCAACGGTTGGCGCCCATGCAACGCACCGTCGGGCTCGAATCGACCGCACAGTTCGCCGGATTCACCGAGTCACTGACCACCTCCCAGAACCCCGGATTCACCCGGCCGGTCCAACTCCTGACGGCGGAGAACACCGATGGGTTGCCCGTACTGGAGCTGGCACGAAGCGCGGTCAACACCCCGAACGCGCCGACACCGGCACAGCCGGCGTCGAGGACGTGGGCCCCCAGGTTGCCGTCCGTCCAGCGCGCCCGAGTCGGCACCGTGGCGGCAGTGCAGCGCGCCGCCGATGATGTCGCCGCGACCGATGAGCCTGCGGCGCACGTATATCCCGTCGACGCCACCGACGCTGCCTATGCGGAGCCGAAGACGATGGTCGAGGCCACCGATCCCGACGACCGCCGGACGTTGGACGTGGCCGACGAGCCCGCAGCGCCGGCCGGTCCGCAACCTGAACCTCCGTCGGTGAGCGCGCCCGACGCCACACCGGCCGTCCCGTCGGCGCCGGTTCAGCGGACGCCATCCGATGGCGCTACCAGTTCTCCTGTGGTCCAGCCACTTCCGGCAACGCATCCACGTACCGCAGCGGCCCCACCGCTGCGGACACTGTCCTCGGTCCAGCGCCTCACCACCCGTTCTCCCTTGCCTGTGCTCCGCACGCTGACCTCGCCTGAGCCGAACCCACCCGTCATCGCCACCCGTCCCCCGGCATCGGCACCCGAGGATGTATCCATCGGTGTGTCCGGCGATCCGCCCGACAGCACGCCGACGATTCGGGACGTCGCGGCGATCCAGCGCACCCCGATACCCGACGCCGTCGAGAACGCGCCCGCCGAACCCGCCACGCCGGCGCCGCCCGTGGTGTCGATCGATGCCGGCCCGCCCGCGGAACCGGCCGCCGAGAATTCCGCGCTACCGGTCACTGCGGCCACGCCTGCGCCGGACCCCACAAGCGCACCGCCCCCGGTCGCCGTCCACCGGATCGCCGCCGCACCGGATGAGCCGCGCAGCACAACGACTTCGGTGGGTGCTTCGCCGCGTGCGGCGCAGCCTTCCTCAGTCCCTGTGCAGCGCCTTCCCGTCGTCCAGACCCGCCCGATGAGCCGGACGGAGCCGACCACCGCGGCACCCACGCGTCTCGAATCGCCGACCGTGCAACGGTCCGCAACCGACGCGACCGTACGTCCACCGCTCCCCACGGCGGACAAGCCGTCACCCGTCCAGTCCGTGCCCGCCCCCCTTGAGGTTCACGTAGAGCACGCGTTGCCCTCGGCGCCCATCGACTACCAGCCCGAAAAGAGTGAGTCGCCGGAATTACTCGCAGCCGATCGGCCAGACCCCACGCCACACGCCTCCGGCGTGACCGAACCCGACGTCGTGCAACGTGTGACACTGCCCGTCGCTCACCCCGCACCGCAGCCCGCCGCCACCCCGCAGCGCGGCACCGCGGCTCAGCCTTCGGTGCCGGCGGTGATTCAGCGGTCGACTGCCGCAGGCAGGCGCCTCGTGGTGCTGCCGCCCGTCCGCCGAAGCAGTGACATCCAGCGCAACGCCGATCCGACACCGGCGCACCAACACTCAGACGTCTTCCACAGCCCTCGCCCGGTCGGCCTCCAGCGCATGTTCGGGACGTCACCGGACCGATTCGAACGCGCACCCACGGTCACGGCACACGGCGGCCGGCATTCCGGCGATGCTCCGTCACCTGAAAACCATTTCAGCACAGCACCGCCCGACGGCGCGAGCTATGACGCCACGACGAACACCATCACCTTCGCGCCGCCGAGCGTGCAACGAGAGACCACGGAATCGGCTCCTGAGCCGGCACCGGTAGTCGATCCCGAACCGCCTCCGACCGCCGCGCCGGCCGCCGCGCCGACACTGACCGCCGCCCCGGCGCTCGGCGCCCCGGCGGCGGCCACCCCCGACGTCGACGAGTTGGTCAACCGGCTCTACGACCCGCTGGCCGCGCGATTACGCGCAGAACTGTGGTTGGACCGCGAGCGGGCCGGTGTCCTCATGGACCTGGGCCGATGAGCGCTTGTGGGGAGAGGAGACCGGACCGATGAGCCCGCCAAAACTGCCGCCCGAGGACAAGGACGAGGTTTTCGTCGGCGTCTGCTTCGCGGTCAAGTTCGACAAGACCGATGTCGGAAAATTCAGCAGCTGCGAGGGTTTCGGCCTCGAGGTGGTCATGGAGCAGCGCGAGGAGGGCGGAAACAACGGCTTGGTCTGGCAACTGCCGACGCGGATGAAGTACAGCAACATCAAGCTGACCCGACCCATCGGTCCTGACAGCGAGAAGCTGACCAAATGGATCGTCAAGGCACTCAACGGCCTCAAGCCGACCACCGGTGAGATCAAAGCCATGGACGCCGCGGGAAATCCGGTGATGACCTGGCAACTCGAAGGTGTCGTACCGGTCCGATGGACCGGGCCCAGCCTGAACCTGGACTCTCCCAAGGTGTTCACCGAAACCCTCGAAATCGCCCACCACGGTTTCACTCCGGAGAAGGGCACGGCCAATGGCTGACAAGACGATCGCGCTCAAGGCGCCGCCGCCCGAGCGTAAGGGTGACAGCGCTCCGGACACCTGGGCGCAACCTCAGTACGCGTTCCTGGAGCTCTGGGAACCCAAGCACGTCAAGGGCGGCAAGCCGGAGCTGGGTTCGCTCAAGGACAAGGTCACCTTTCAGTTCAACCCCAAAGAGGTCTCGATCACCAAATCCGCCAAGTGGGAACGCAAGCCGACCAAGGAGAAGAAAGCCGGACCGCCCGAGTTCTCCGGGTCCGAACCGTGCAAACTCAGCCTCGAGCTGTACTTCGACGCCACCGCGAAAGACGGCGTCGATGTCGTCGCATCGGTGGACAAACTGTTCAGCTGTTGTGTCCCGTGCACCGAAGGCGACAAAGCCATGCCGTTTCTGGTGGTTTTCAACTGGGGCCAGGTGAAAAGCTTCGCGGCATACATCAGCCAGGTTCAGGCCAAGTACACCCGCTTCGCCGCCAACGGTGTCCCGATCCGCGCGACCTGCTCGATCAACCTGGAGGAGATCGACGTCACGCCGGATCCGAAGCAGAACCCCACGTCGGGTTCGCAATGGGCCGACGACGTCCACACAATGGTCACCGGCGACTCGCTGGCACTGCTCGCCTACCGGGAGTACGGCGATCCCCAACTGTGGCGGCCACTCGCGGCCTACAACGACATCGACGACCCGATGCGGGTGCCCAACGGAACCCGGCTCAAGCTGCCGCGGCTCGAAGCGCTCGCGGCCAGGGCGGGCTGATCGGCATGGCCACCGCAGCGTCGTTCCTGATCGAATTCGACGGCACCGCACTGCCCGACGACATCAGCCCGTTGCTCACGTCGGCATACGTCGATTCGAGCCTGCGGCTTCCGGACGCGTTCATGTTGCGGTTCCGCGACCCCAACCGGATCGTGATCGAGAAGTCCAAGGTCAAGATGGGCACGAAGGTCAAGATCACCATCTCCAGCACACAGACCGAGACGCCGGAGAAGCTGATCGAGGCGGAGGTGACATCGCTGGAGGCCGAGGTCGGTGGGCCTGGATCGTTCACGGTCATCCGCGGTTACGATCCGGCGCACCGGTTGTTCCGTGGCCGCCACACCAAGTCGTACACCCAGACCACGGCGTCGGACGCCGTCACTCAGATCTCGCAGCGGACGAAGATCGCGGCCGGCGAAATCGAATCCAGTAAAACAGTTTTCGACCACCTGGGCCAGTTCGGCCAGACCGATTGGGAGTTTCTCGACTCGATGGCCCGGCGCATCGGCTACGAGCTGACGGTGCGCGACAACAAGCTGAGCTTCCGTCCGCGTGAAGAGGCGAACCGGGCGCCGTCGCAGGACGCCCACGACACCGATCCGTTGGTGCTGAGGCTGGGTACCGACCTCTTGCGGTTCCGCTCGGTGATCACCGCCGCCGAACAAGTGGCCGAGGTCGAGGTGCGCGGCTGGGACGTCGCGCAGAAACGCAAGATCGTCAGCACCGTGCCTGCGGGCACAAAAAGCGTTGAACTGCCGTCCATGAATCCCGCCGACGTGGCCAAGCCGTTCGGCGATCCGCGCTATGTCGCCTCCGACGTCGCATACCGTACGCAGTCCGAGGCCGACACCGCCGCGGCCGCGCTCACCGAGGAGATCGGCAGTTCGTTCGCCGAGATCGACGCCGTCGCAAGGGGTAATCCGAAGCTGCGAGCCAACGTCGGCATCAAGATCGACAACGCGGGGCAACCGTTCGACGGCAAGTACACCATCACCTCGGCGCGGCACCGCTACGACCCGGCCAATGGTGGCTACACGACGGCGTTCTCGGTGACGGGCCGCCAGGAACGCAGTCTGTACGGCCTGACCGCGGCGGGCGGACGCGCCTCGACGGCGGCGGGGGTGGCCGTCGCCGTGGTGAGTGACGCCAACGATCCCACCCACCAGGGCAGAGTCAAGTTGACGTTCCCCTGGTTGTCCGATGACTACGTCAGCGACTGGGCGCGCACCGTGCAACTCGGTGCAGGCAAGGACCGCGGCGCCATGGTCATCCCCGAAGTCGGCGACGAGGTGCTGGTGGCGTTCGAACAACAGGATCCGCAACGGCCGTATGTGCTCGGCGGTCTCTACAATGGTGTCGACACCGTGAACACCAAGGGGCCCAGTCTGATCGACTCCGGATCCGGGGCGGTCAACCGCCGCTCGCTCATCTCGCGCAACGGTCACCGGTTGGATCTTCTCGACGAGGACGGCAAGACCGAAGGCATCACCGCCGAAACCGGCGACGGCAAGCTCAAGCTGACCCTGGACTCGGTGGGCACCCGCATCGTCGTACACAGTGACGGCAGCATCCTGATCGAAGGCAAGAAGGGCATCGTCGTCGACGCCGCTTCTTCTGACCTGCAACTCAAGGGCAAGAAGATCTCCATTACGGCGACCAACGGCGTCGCGATGTCGGGCGGGGCGGGAGCCGTCGATGTCGAGACGCAGGTGGCGTTGTCGCTCAAGGGCACCACGGTCAAGGTCGCGGCCAAGGCGGCCGGCGAGTTCAAAGCCGGTGGGCCCACTGTCATCACCGGCGCACCGGTCAAGATCAACTGAGAGGAGCAGTGGCCATGCCACCAGCCGCACGCGTCGGCGATCTGACCGCACACCCCGGCACCATCGGTCCGCCGGGCGTTCCGACCGTGTTGATCGGCGGCATGCCTGCCGCAGTCGTCGGAACCACTCACGCATGCGCGTTTCCCGGGGTCGTACCCCACCCGCCCAACGCGATCCTCCCGCCGGGCTGCCCGACGGTGTTGATCGGTGGGATGCCGGCCGCCCGCGTCGGAGACATGACCGGATGTGGCGCGCCGATCCTTCCACCCGGCTGTCCCACCGTCCTGATCGGAGGCTGACAATGAGCGATCTCACCAACGATTTCATCGGGGCGGGCTGGAATTTCCCGCTGCAGATCGACCCGACCAATGCGATCGGCCTGGCCACCCATGTCCGCGACATCGAACAGGCCATCGAGATCATCATCAGGACAGCTCCCGGCGAGCGGCCCATGCGTCCGGAATTCGGCTGTCGCATACAGGATCACCTGTTCTCACCGATGAACGATGCGACACTCGCGGCGATTGCCAACGACGTTCGCCGGGCCCTGGAAGTGTGGGAACCACGCATCGACGTCGAGGACGTCAAGGTTTTGTTCGACCGGGGCGATCTCGGCATGGCCCACATCGACGTCGGGTACCGGATCCGCGGCTACAACGACGAACGCAACCTGGTGTTCCCGTTCTACGTCATCCCCGACGAGGCCGGCGCTCCCGGGTCCGGCGAACTGCCACCCGTCTACCAGCTGAATGAGGCGTGACGATGCTGCCCGCACCGAATCTCGACGACCGGACGTTCCAGAGCCTGGTGGACGACGCCCGCCGGCTGGTCCACCGCCGCTGTCCCGAGTGGTCGGACCACAACATCTCAGATCCGGGCATCACGCTGATCGAAACGTTCGCCATGATGGTCGACCAGCTCATCTACCGGCTCAACCGGGTTCCGGATCGCAACTACATCAAGTTCCTCGAATTGCTCGGCCTGGAACTACGCCCGCCCGGGGCCGCGCAGGGCGAGGCGACCTTCTGGTTGTCGGCTCCGCAACGGCAGCCCATCACCGTGCGCGAAGAATCCGAGGTGAGCACCGACCGCACCGATCTCGACGAACCGATCGTCTTCTCGACGACCGAGAAACTCGAGATCATCCCGTGTTCACTCGACGGCGGCCGGGTGGCGACGATGGCGGAGGGCGGCGAACCGGTCACGCAACGCAACGAGTTGGGCGGCAACGAATTCCGCTGCTTCTCGGATCGGCCGCTGGCCGGTGACGCACTGCTGCTCGGTCTCGACCGGGCGGTGCCGTCGTGCGCCGTGCTACTGCGGGTGAACTGCCGCGTCTCGGGTGTCGGTGTCGATCCCACCAACCCGCCGTACGTTTGGGAAGCCTGGACCGGAGGCGACTGGGTCGCCTGCGAACCGGGACCAGACGAGACGAAGGCCTTCAACAAGCCCGGCGATGTCATCCTGCACGTGCCGCGCGGGCATGTGCTCGACTCCCCGCCCCGCGTCGGCGGCGAGGCCCGCGGCTGGCTGCGCTGCCGGCTTGTCGACCCCGCTCCCGGCCAGTCGACCTACAGCGAATCTCCGTTCATCACCTCGATTTCGGCGTGCACGGTCGGCGGTACCGCGCGGATCGTGCACGCCAGGGTGGTGCGGGACGAGACGATCGGCACCTCCGACGGCACCGCCGGGCAGCGCTTCGCATTGCAGCACCGGCCCGTGCTCCCGTGGGCGGGCAGTTCGTTGCGCGTTGTCGCCGAGGGCGATACGACCGAGTGGAAGCCGGTGGAACACTTCGGGGATCAGAACGAGTCCAGCCAGTCGTTTCACATCGACCCGGTTGCCGGTGAGGTGGTGTTCGGTCCGGTGGTCCGCGAATCGGACGGGACCATTCGCCAGTACGGCCGGATTCCGCGGAAAACCGCCACGATCAAGATGTCGGCATACCGCACGGGCGGCGGCCGCAAGGGCAACGTGGGCGTCGGCCAGATCCGCGTGCTCAAGACCAGTGTGCCGTACGTGTCGCGGGTCGAGAACCGCAGAGCTGCGGTCGGCGGTGCGGAGGCAGAGACCGTCGACGAGGTCAAGGCGCGCGGCCCCTTGCTGTTGCGTACCCGCGGAAAGGCCGTGACCGCACAAGACTTCGAGCAACTGACCCTCGACATCGCCCCCGAGGTGGCCCGGGCGCACTGCCTCACGGCCGCCGACGAACGCGAGGCAGGTGTCGTGCGGGTGCTGGTGGTGCCGCACGTGGCAAGCGATGCCATGGATCTGGTGCGCCGCGAAGATCTCATTCCGCTGCCCGAGACCATCCAGCGGATCAAGAGCCATCTCGACGAGCGCCGCCTGGCCGGGACCCGGCTGATCGTCGAACCTCCGCACTACCGGGGTGTCACGGTGGTCGTCACGCTGGCGGTTCTGGCCGGGTACACCCGCGATCAGGTGAAAATCGATGTGGCCCGGACGTTGAACGGCCTGCTGCATCCGTTGAAGGGCGGCCCGGACGGCTCGGGCTGGCCCATCGGCCGTGCCGTGCAGGTACACGAGGTCACCGCGGCGCTGGCCCGGATCCCCGGGGTGGACATGGCCAGGAAGGTCACGGTCCAGTTGTTCGGTGTCGACCCCGCGACCGGGAAGCGGTCGACGGAGCCGGTCGACGTCATCCCGTTGGGCCGCAACGAGCTCGCATACTCCTTCGGCCGGCACAGTGTCCGGGTGGTGGACCGATGAGAGCCGGAGTGCCGCAACTGGACACGCCTCAACCTTTTCTCGACACGATGCCGTCGGTGTATTGGAGTGATCCACTCACCGAGCACCTGTGCGAGGCCTTCGACGAAGTGCTGGCGCCGATCTTCGCGACCCTCGACTGCTTTCCGGCATACCTGGACCCCAAGACCGTTCCGAGCGACATGCTCGACTGGCTCGCCGGGTGGATCGGCCTGCCCCTCGGTGGCCGCGAAACCACGCACAAGCGAGAACTGATCGCGGCAGGCGCGGCGATGCTGCGCTGGCAGGGCACCGCGCGCAGTATCCGCGACACCGTGACGGCCGCGTTCAGCCGCGACACCGAGGTGATCGAATCGGGAAGCGCGACATGGTCGTTGACACCGGACTCGAAACCCGGCGGCCGGGCCACCCCCGGTCTGCTGGTGCGGGTCACGGTCGACGCCGGTGACGATGTCGACGTGCGCAGCGTCGATGCCCTCGTCGACGCCGTCAAACCCGCGCACATCCCGCATCGTGTCGAGTTGGTCACGCGCGCGGCACCGGTGGCGACCCCCGCACCCGCCCCGGTGGTCACCCCGGTGCCCGAAGTCCGACGGCCCGCGCCGCAACCAACGGATGATCCGCAGACTCGCAAGCTCAGGATCACCGATCTGAACCCGCCCAAGGATCCGAACGGGTCAGAACACGGCGACCTCTAGATCCGCCCGAATCCGGGCATGCTCACGGCGGACATATTCCGCCGAGCTGAGGTCGCCGAGCGTCTCGTGCAGGTCGGCGAGTACCACCCAGGCATTGTCCTGGTACTGGTCGAGCTGTACTGACCGCTGCGCCGTGACCAGGGCCTGCTCGTACTCACCGAGCGTGCGGTAGTCCGATGCGAGTGCGGCAGCGGCGGCCGCCGCCGCACGGTGCAGGCGTTCCCGTTCTTCGTCGATGTTCGGTGCGCCCGACATCTCCGGCAGCAGTTCACCGGTGTACAGGTTGAGGGCCTCCTGACGGGCCACCACCCGGCCCCGCACGTCACCACGCGCCGACGCGGTCGCCGCCCGGCTCAGCGCGTCGGCGAAATCTCGGACGTCGACTGTCGCCCGGTCGGGCAAGGACAACCGATACGATTCGCCGCGTCGCCGGATCACGAGGTCGGATTCGCTGAACATGCTGCGCACGCTGGACACGGCCACTTGCAGGCGATGGCAGGCGACGGAATGGTCGACACCGGGCCACAGGATGTCCTCCAGCAGTTCGCGGTGGTGATCGTGGTCGGGGTTCAACGACAGGATCTGCAGCACCCAACGCGCCTGTGGCCGCAGCTGACTCAGCGCCGCGATCTCACCGTCGATCGCGATGCGGTAGCCGCCGAAGCAGGTGATCGCCACCGGTGGCAGGCTGGCCTCCACCACCTCGGCGGCCGCGGTGACGGCGCTCGGCGGTTCGGGAGCGTCCCCAATTTCGGCGAAAAGCACTGGCAGACCGCATTGTTCGGCGAGCGCTGCGGCACCGACCGCCTCGGGAACTTCATGATCTGAGACCTGCTGCAAGACCGCGAGGGCCAAGGCGCGGGCCCCACGGCACCGAAGTGCGTGGCTGTCGTCGACCACCCGGCGGGCGGCCGGCACTGTCGCCTGCGGGTCGATGACCGCGAGCAGCCGGCACCACAACTGCAGCACGGGCGCGTCGAGCTGACCGAACCTTGCTTCGGCAGCTGCGAGTTGAGACTTTCCGTCCTCGCCGACGCGTAGCTTGGCCAGCGCCACCGCGAACAGGAGCAGGGCGGAACCCCAGCTGTCACCCATCCGGTCCGCCGCCGAGATCAGGTCGTTGCACCCCTCCAAGCGCCACACCGCATCACGTGAGACGATCAGCGCAACCTGCTCCAGACCGTGGCACAACCGCGAAACCCACGGAAGCCCTTCACGTTCCGCTTCCGCGGCGATTGTGCTGAACCGGGCGGCCGGGTCATTCGGCCCGCCGTCGACGAGGTCGAGGGCTGCCGCTGCCAGGCTGACCCAGATCGTCAGCGACGATTCGGGTTGGCGGTCGTCGACAACCGACTGCAAGATCTCGCGGGCCGCACGAAGCTCACCGGCGGCGACGGCCGCGACCGCGTGCGCGAGCCGCACCCACCCGTCGGTTGCCGTCGAACCGGCAACTTCCGGCGCGCGCCGCAGCGCGTCCCGAAGCGGATTGGCCCAGTGCTGCACGAGCGGTTCCGGCACTCGCCCATTCCGGTTGCCGGGCAACCACATCGACGCGACCGCAGACTCCTGGCGACACATCTGGCGGTAGTTGGGTTCGTCGTACAACGCCTCGGCGTGCCGGTAGGCCTCCACGCCGCGGGCCAGCGCACCTTCGCGCACCAGGCGGCGGGCGTTCGCCACTGCCAGCCACGGGTCATGTTGCCACGTACTCGCCGGCAGCAAGTGGGCGTCGTCGACCACCGTGGCATCGATCCGGGCGCCGCCGGTGTCGGCCACCAGACGTGACACCGAGGCCCAGTCACCGGCCTTGGCGTACGCGCGCACCGCGGGCCGCAACTCCCCCAAGGTCTCGAGCACAGCGCCGCTCTTGCGGTAGTAGGACCGCGCCGCCGCGGGCCCGTACTCCTCCACGAGCGCGAGCTCCAGGTGCGACTGCAGCACTTCGTGATACCGGAAGTACACGCCTCCGTCGTCGGTGGAGGTGAACAGTTGCGCGGATTCGAGCTCCTCCAGGATGCGGTGGCTGCCCGCGGCGCCGAGCAGCGCATCGCACGCCTCCCCGGAAAGGCGGCCGAGCGTACAGGTACGCAACAGGAAGTCACGCCGTTCCGCGGGCAGTTCGGCCAGCACGTTGCGGGTGAGGTACGAGCGCACCAACTTCGACCTGCCGCCGAGCCCGGCGACCGCCTGGTGGCGTTCGGATGCGGTTCGACCGACCGTGGCGAGGTGGAACAGCTGCAGCCCGGCTGCCCAGCCGCCGGTCCGGCGGGTCAGCGCGGCGGCCGCCTCCGGCCGTAGCGGCTCGCGGTACACCGATGCGAACAACTCCTCGACTTCCCAAGACCGGAACCGGAGGTCGTCGCTGCCGGTTTCGGAGATCGAACCCGAAACGCGAAGACGCGGGACGTTGATGTCGGGCATTCGGCGTGAACCGCAGATCAATCGCAGCCGGCGGGGTCGCAGCGAGATGAACCGCTCCAACGCGCGCTCGGCGGGCGTCTCGGCGATCTCGTGCAGGTCATCGAGGATCAGCACAGCGCCCGCGCCGCTCCATTGATCGAGGCCCCCGAGCAGCTCCCCCATCGATTCGGCGCGGCCCGTGTCCGCCAGCATCGACAAGGCGGCGCCGATGTGGGCCGCCATGCGGTGCTCGGTGGAATCGTCGGCGGTGATGCGGTACCACCCGACGGGCCGCTCCGACGCGGTCGCGACGTGTGCCAGCAATGTCGTCTTCCCGCAGCCGGCCGGCGCCACCACCATGTCGACGATCGTTTGCGGTCCCGACAAAAGCGGCTGTTCCAGCCGTTCGCGGGCCAAACCGGACACCTCCGGCACCCGAAGTTTCTCCCGCAGGACGACGCAGTCAGCCATGACCGTCCGACTCTCCGGTCGAACTTTCGCCGCTACCTGACGAATGGATATTCATCATCCCCGCTCACGCATCCGAAGCCCTCTGCCGAGAGCCTATGGTCGTGATCGGGGCGCGGACTTGAGTAGTGGACTACTCGAATTCGGCAGTGACTGTCACCCGGCCACCACAGGCATCCGCCCGGCGCTCGCGCCGCCGTCGACGGCGAGGGTTGATTGACGCAGATCCCCGCGTTGTTGACGAGCACGTCGACCCGGCTGAACTCGGTTTGCGCGGTCTGCACCGCCGTCTGCCACCCGCCTGTGATCGACCCGTCGTGGTGCACGATCATACTGCGCTGCAAATGGATTGGGCCCTTCTGCGCCTGGTCGGCGAGCATGTCGGCCAGCACGACCAGCGCGCCCAGCTCGTGTGCCTCGGCCTCGCCCCTGGCCGCGGGGCGTGGCATCGACAAACGGCCCCCGCCGCTGCTCTAACGTGACAAACAAGCCCCACAGCCACGCCAGCGTGACAAACACGGCCCAACGAGACGTGCCATCCAAACACCACGCCCCCACCGCTGCTCTAGCGTGACAAACGCGCCCCACAGCCACGCTAGCGTGACAAACAAGCCCAACAGCCACGCCAGCGTGACAAGCGCGGCCCAGCGTGGCGTGCCGAGATTGCCCGACGGCCTACGCGGGCGGTAACGGCTCGAATCGGCCGTCGGCGCCGGGCAGGTAGGACGTGGCGGTCATCACAGCCGCGACGGGCAGCGGTCCGTACAGATGCGGGAACAACATCGCGTCGGGGTCCGTTGGTACACCGGGTTCCCAACGCACGGGATCCGACAACTTGGCCAGATCGATCTGGAGCATGAGCAGATCGGTGCGCCCCGCGTAGAGCCGGTTCGCCGGTAGATGCACCTGCTCAGGCGCTGAAAGGTGCACGAACCCCTGCGTTGTCAACGAGTCGGGACGGTGCGCACCGGATTCCCGGGCGGCCTGCCACTCGTCGGCACTGCAGAGGTGAACCAGGACGCGTGGCATGGCAGGCATACTGCCAGCTTGCCCGTCGGGCAACACGTCCCGGACGTGAGACACGACACACCGGTAAACCCCTAGGGAACAAGGCCGGAACCCAAAACGTCTGACACAGTAGAGATACGCAAACCCGGCACTTTGCCGGCGTTGCGCAGAGCAGAAGACGGAGGAGCCATGAACGCAACTCTGACAAGCCCCGAGCTAACCAGAGCTGACCGCTGCGATCGTTGCGGAGCGGCCGCGCGCGTACGCGCCAAGCTGCCCTCGGGTGCCGAGCTGCTCTTCTGCCAGCACCACGCGAACGAGCACGAGGCCAAGCTGATCGAACTGGCCGCCGTGCTGGAAGTCAGCCCGGTCGACGCCTGATCGCGTCGTTGACACGCCGACCGAACAGCACCCGCCTGGGCAGGAACACGTTTCGTCAGTAATGCTGGTCTGGTCATGACTGGCCAGCCGCTTCCGGTACCACCGACACGCCACCACATTCGACATATCGCACGACGCACGTTGTCGAAAAGCTGGGACGATTCGATCTTTTCCGAATCGGCGCAGGCGGCGTTTTGGTGCGCGTTGTCATTGCCCCCGCTGCTGTTGGGCATGCTCGGCAGCCTGGCCTACATCGCACCACTGTTCGGCCCGGACACCCTGCCGACCATCCAGCAGCAGCTGATCAACGCGGCCAACAGCTTCTTCTCCCCCAACGTCGTCAACGAGATCATCGAACCGACGATCCGCGACATCGTGAAGGGCGCTCGCGGCGAGGTGGTCTCGGTGGGGTTCGTGATCTCGCTATGGGCGGGCTCGTCGGCGGTTTCGGCGTTCGTCGATTCGATCGTGGAGGCGCACGACCAGACGCCGTTGCGGCACCCGGTACGGCAGCGGTTCTACGCGCTGGGGCTCTACGTGATCATGCTCGTGTGCGCGATCGCCGCGGCGCCGTTCATCGCGCTGGGGCCGCGCACGATCGCCGAGCACATCCCCGACAGCTGGGACCACATCCTGCGCTACGGCTACTACCCGGCGCTGTTTTTGGCGGTCATCGTCGGGGTCACGGTGCTGTACCGGGTTTCTTTGCCCAAACCGCTGCCGACGCATCGACTGCTGCTCGGCTCGGTGCTGGCAACCGTGGTGTTCCTGGTCGCGACGGTAGGCCTACGCATCTATCTGGGCTGGATCACCAGCACCGGCTACACGTACGGCGCGCTGGCGACGCCGATCGCGTTCCTGCTGTTCGCGTTCTTCCTCGGTTTCGCCGTGATGCTCGGAGCCGAACTGAACGCCGCCATCCAAGAGGAATGGCCTGCGGCGGACACCCATGCCAGGCGCTTCCGGACGTGGCTGGAGGACAAGGCCAACAACGGCAGTGCGCAGGCACCGGCGCAACCGGTGCCCGACACCGCCGATCAGCCGACTACTTCTTGAGGGTCTCGTAGATCCGCTTGCAGTCCGGGCACACCGGCGAACCGGGCTTGGCGGCCTTCGTCACCGGGAACACCTCGCCGCAGAGTGCGACGACGTGCGTACCCATCACAGCGCTCTCGGCGATCTTGTCCTTCTTGACGTAATGGAAGTACTTCGGGGTGTCGCTGTCGGTCCCGTCGTCGACGCGTTCGTCGGCGTCGGTGCGCTCGAGGGTGTCGGTCTGCATACCTTTATTGTGCCCGGCCGACGAACGCGACGAAATCCAACTGCCACCGCGGGCCCCAGGTGTGGAACAGTAGAGGCATGAAACAAAGCCACGAGCTGAGTTTCGACGACGACTTCGATGGTCAAGCTCGCCCGGTACTCATCACCCGCGCCGCGCCCGCGTACGAAGAACAGCATCGCCAGCGCGTCCGCAAGTACCTCACGCTGATGGCGTTCCGTATCCCCGCGCTGATCCTGGCCGCCGTCGCCTACAGCGTCTGGGAGAACGGGTTGGTCTCGCTCGCGATCATCCTCGTGTCGGTGCCGCTGCCGTGGATGGCGGTGCTCATCGCCAACGATCGTCCGCCGCGTCGCGCCGAAGAACCGCGCCGCTACGCCGGCAGCAAGAACCGCATCCCGCTCTTCCCGACCGCCGAGCGGCCGGCACTTGCGCCCGGCCCCGTCGTGCCACCGCAACCGGGGACGGCAGAAACCCGCGGTGACGTTCCGACCTGAGACGGTTCTGTAGCTATTCTCAGGAGAATCTCAGGTCATCGCGAAAAAACAGCAGGTCAATAGGCATGAATCCAATCGGCAGTGGGAACTCTTCGGGGGCATGACGCGTTGTAAGTCATGACAGTTCGAGCCGATCAGGAGGCCGTCATGGCAAATGCCACCACAAGCCGCGTCGACAGCGATCTGGACGCCCAGAGCCCGGCTGCCGACCTCGTGCGCGTGTATCTGAACGGCATCGGCAAAACAGCGTTGCTCAATGCTGCCGATGAGGTAGAGCTCGCGAAGCGCATCGAGGCGGGCCTTTACGCACAACATCTGCTGGACACCAAGAAGCGTCTGGGCGAGAACCGCAAACGCGATCTCGCGATCGTCGTCCGCGACGGGGAGGCGGCCCGGCGGCACCTGCTGGAAGCCAACCTCCGCCTGGTGGTCTCACTGGCGAAGCGCTACACCGGCCGCGGCATGCCGCTGCTGGATCTGATCCAGGAGGGGAACCTGGGCTTGATCCGCGCGATGGAGAAGTTCGATTACACCAAGGGCTTCAAGTTCTCCACGTATGCCACCTGGTGGATCCGCCAGGCGATCACCCGCGGGATGGCTGACCAGAGCCGCACCATCCGGCTCCCGGTCCATCTCGTCGAGCAGGTCAACAAGCTCGCCCGGATCAAGCGCGAGATGCACCAGAACCTCGGGCGCGAGGCCACCGACGAAGAGTTGGCCGCCGAGTCCGGCATTCCGGTCGACAAGATCAACGACCTGCTCGAGCACAGCCGCGATCCGGTGAGCCTCGACATGCCGGTCGGAACCGACGAGGAAGCCCCGCTCGGCGACTTCATCGAGGACTCCGAGGCCATGTCGGCGGAGAACGCCGTCATCTCCGAGTTGCTGCACACCGACATCCGCCACGTGCTCGCCACGCTCGACGAGCGGGAGCAGCAGGTGATCCGGCTGCGGTTCGGCCTCGACGACGGCCAGCCCCGCACGCTCGACCAGATCGGCAAGCTCTTCGGGTTGTCCCGCGAGCGGGTCCGTCAGATCGAGCGCGAAGTGATGGCCAAGCTCCGCAACGGCGAGCGTGCCGATCGGCTCCGGTCCTACGCCAGCTAGCTGAACCCCTCGATGTGCCCGCCCGTCACCCCGGGCGGGCACATTGGTGTCTGCGCCTACCGGATTTGGCGTGGTTCACCGGCGAAATCGCGGTTCGAACTGCGTGAGCGGCACCGCAATGTTGGACCTCAGTTCGAGCCGCGAGAACGGTAGACTGTGCAGTGACGTTTGGGCTGGGAAGGCGCGAATGAACGATCTTGTCGACACCACCGAGATGTACCTTCGGACCATCTACGACCTCGAGGAAGAGGGCGTGGTTCCGCTGCGTGCACGCATCGC
Source organism: Mycolicibacterium wolinskyi (assembly GCF_002101965.1). Classification (GTDB taxonomy): domain Bacteria; phylum Actinomycetota; class Actinomycetes; order Mycobacteriales; family Mycobacteriaceae; genus Mycobacterium; species Mycobacterium wolinskyi. The sequence goes on along the minus strand of NZ_LQQA01000004.1, from coordinate 21,871 downwards.
CGAACGGCTTGACCAGAGCGGCCCGACCGTAAGCCAGACGGTCTCGCGGATGGAACGCGACGGCCTGCTCCACGTCGCCGGTGACCGGCACCTGGAGTTGACCGACAAGGGCCGCGCGCTGGCCGTCGCGGTGATGCGCAAGCACCGGCTCGCCGAACGGCTGCTGGTCGACGTCATCGGACTGCCGTGGGAAGACGTCCACGCCGAGGCGTGCCGTTGGGAGCATGTGATGAGCGAGGATGTCGAGCGCCGGCTGGTGCAGGTGCTCAACAACCCCACCACGTCCCCGTTCGGCAACCCCATCCCCGGTTTGTCCGAGCTAGGTGTCGGCGGCGCCGGCTTCGGGTCCGACGATGTGAGCCTGGTGCGGCTCACCGAACTGCCGGTCGGCCTGCCGGTGGCGGTCGTGGTCCGGCAGCTCACCGAGCATGTGCAGGGTGACACCGAGCTCATCGGTCGTCTCAAGGACGCCGGTGTGGTGCCCAATGCACGCGTGACCGTCGAAGCCAACGACCACGGTGGCGTGATGATCCTGATCCCGGGCCACGAACAGGTTGAGCTCCCCCACCACATGGCACACGCCGTCAAGGTGGAAAAGGTCTGATCCGGCGGCCGGCGCACTACGCGCCGGCCTTCCTGGCCTCACCGCCGAACGTCTGCCGTGGCGGTAACCGAACTCCGAGCCGGTCCGCCTGCCGATACCCGCTGAGCGCGAGTTCGCGAATCTGATCCGGCCGCATCCCCGAACGCAATGCGCGGTCGAGCATGCCTGCCATCCGGTGGTCCGGTACGCAACGCAGCGCTGCGTCGAGCGAGATTCCGGCCAACGGCCCGTCGCCACGGACGTACGCCGAGAACGCCAACAGCACCAGCGCCTCCGCACGCCACGGCGGCGGCAGGGCGCGCGACAGTTCGACCCACAGTGACTCGGCCTGACCCGCCCGCTCCCCGACCGCGAGCGCGTACAACGTGTCACGCACCTGGGGATCGGTCAACGCGACCGCCAACCGGGCCAGTTGCTCATCGGCCGGGCACCGCCCGTCGGCGAGCTCGGCCGCCGACGACAACGCCGATTCGATGTCGGCACGCACCTCGGCCCGGCGGCGCGCGGGCGGCGGCGTGGGAAGGCCGGCGATCACCGCCCTCATCCGCTCCCCCCGGCTCTCGTCGGGTTCGACGATCTGCGCCAGGTCGGCGCGCCGCCGATAGAGCCGACGGCCGTCGAGTACGGCCGCCACAGCTAACGGCGATGCGGACGGATCCTCGATGACGCCCCGCTTGGCGCACCCGTAGGCACAATGCCAGCGCCCGCCCGCTGCCACGCGGTCCACCACATAGGCCGCGATGAGCTCGATGCCGTGCAGCGACAGCGCGTCCTCGACCGTGTCGGCCATCTCGGCGTGGATATCGCAGCAATGCTGACAGTCGGCCCCATCCTCATTGACGATGACCGCAATCGCCCCATCCGGCTGCGACGCGGCAGCCACTTCGGCGAGTTCATCGACGGCGTCCGTCATCATCAACGAAAGATCAAGGCGCATAACGCATCCCAAGTGTCCATCCTCAATACTGACCAGGACGAGGGATTGCTCGGGAACGAAGCCGAGGACGGCGGGCAGTGCGGCGATCAACGAGCCGGGCCTGCTGACGTCGAACTCGGGGATGTGTGGTGAAGGTGTCATGGCCACAACGTGGCAGCCGGCACCGTCGTCGCGGTTTTGGCGACGAGCGCAAATCCGGCACCGGCCACCGCCCTGTGGACGAACTCCAGGTTGGGGATAACTGGACGAAACAATTGTTCACGCGCAATTTGGCGTTGCCGACGTGCGAGAGCCGAGCAACCGGCGTAGACACTCTCCCATGGGTTCGATGCAGGAATATGACCTCGTCGTCATCGGTTCCGGCCCCGGCGGCCAGCGGGCCGCCATCGCGGCGGCGAAGCTCGGCAAAACGGTCGCGGTGATCGAACGCGGCATGATGCTCGGCGGCGTGTGCGTCAACACCGGAACCATCCCGTCGAAAACCCTGCGCGAAGCCGTCGTCTATCTGACCGGCATGAACCAGCGCGAACTGTACGGCGCCAGCTACCGGGTGAAGGACAAGATCACCCCGGCCGACCTTCTCGCGCGCACGCAACACGTGATCAGCAAGGAGATCGACGTGGTGCGGTCACAGCTCATGCGCAACCGCGTCGAGCTCTACACGGGGCACGGCCGCTTCGTGGACGAACACACCATCCACGTGGAGGACCCGAGCCGGGCCGAGCTGATCACCGTGCGGGGCCGCTACGTCGTGATCGCGACCGGCACCAAACCGGCGCGGCCGGCAGGCGTGGAGTTCGACGAGGAACGCGTCCTCGACTCCGACGAGATCCTCGAACTCAAGTCGCTGCCCGCGTCGATGGTCGTCGTCGGGGCCGGGGTCATCGGCATCGAGTACGCCTCGATGTTCGCCGCACTCGGCACGAAGGTGACGGTGGTCGAGAAGCGCGACAACATGCTCGACTTCTGCGATCCCGAGATCGTCGAGGCGCTGAAGTTCCACCTGCGCGACCTCGCGGTGACGTTCCGGTTCGGCGAAGAGGTGACGGGCGTCGACGTCGGATCGGCAGGCACCGTGACCACGCTGGCCAGCGGCAAGCAGATCCCCGCCGAAACCGTGATGTATTCGGCTGGGCGCCAAGGCCAGACCGACCACCTCGACCTCACCAACGCGGGGCTGGAGTCCGACAACCGGGGGCGCATCTTCGTCGACGACAACTTCCAGACCAAGGTCGATCACATCTACGCCGTCGGTGACGTGATCGGATTCCCGGCACTGGCCGCGACCTCGATGGAGCAGGGCCGGCTGGCCGCCTATCACGCGTTCGGTGAACCCACCAAGGGCATGATGGACCTCCAGCCGATCGGCATCTACTCCATCCCCGAGGTGTCCTATGTCGGCGCCACCGAGGTTGAGCTGACGAAGAACTCGATCCCGTACGAGGTCGGGGTGTCGCGATACCGGGAGCTCGCGCGCGGCCAGATCGCCGGAGATTCCTACGGCATGCTCAAGCTGCTGGTGTCGACCGAAGACCTGAGACTGCTCGGCGTGCACATCTTCGGCTCCAACGCCACCGAGATGGTGCACATCGGCCAGGCGGTCATGGGCTGCGGCGGCACGGTCGAGTACCTGGTCGACGCGGTCTTCAACTATCCGACGTTCTCCGAGGCTTACAAGGTCGCCGCACTCGACGTCATGAACAAGCTGCGCGTGCTCAACCAATTCCGCTCTTAACAGTCCGATCCCAGGACCGTCGGGATCGTGTCTCCGTCGCCGGCTTCCTCCGCACGGTGCAGCAGGCGGACGACACCGTCGTCGAACCGTGGTGAGTAGGACACGTCGTCGTCGCATCCGCCGCCGTCGAGACCGCCGACGATTCCGGTCACCGTCGATCCGACGGCCCATGGCGCGCCGCTGAAACCGTCACCCAAACCGGCACAGGACAACGACGGAAAGCCTTGGGCCGACATCGAAGTCGAGCCGCGACAGACACGTGGGCCACCACCCGTTCCGGTCGGGTACCCGGTCACTGTCACGGTGGCACCCGCGCTCGGCGCGGCGCCGAGCGACAGTCCCCCACCCGCCTGCTGCTGAACCGACGCGGCCCCGTCGCGCACGACCCGGGCGATGGCGAAATCGGCCTGCGGATCCTGGTCGGCGAGCCAGCGCGGATCCAGATACACCGCGGTGACCCGCCAGGCGGCCTCGGCGCCGTCGCGAAAGCCGGGCATGAACTCGGTTTCGACGCCGTCCACCAGACAGTGGGCCGCGGTCAGGATCAGATCGCCCGCAGTGCTGTCGAGGACGGCCGCAGTGCAGGTGTGCAACGAACCGCCGCCGAGGAACAGCGCCCCCACCCTCGGATCGGGCACCGTGGGAGGCGCGCCGTCGTGCCTCGGCTGCGCGTCGGCGCACGCGGACGCGACGTAGGTCACCGTGATGGCCACCGCGGCCATCACCATCGCCTTCCGAACTACCCGCACCCATCGATACTGCCCGACCCGGACGCGAACGGCCGGAATGCCGGTGGTGAGGCCACGCGTTCGAACGAACACGCGGGGCGGCGCGAGCCCGCACCACGAGAATGCGCGACACTAGGTGACACGGCAGGAGGTCTTCACAGCACCTGCCGTGGCGAGGAGACGAGACGAAATGGCAGATAGCAGCAATAACCCCGAACAGCACTACCAGCCCGACCAGAGCGGGATGTATGAGCTCGAATTCCCCGCGCCGCAGTTGACCTCGACGGATGGTCGCGGCCCGGTGCTCATCCACGCGCTGGAGGGGTTCTCCGATGCGGGCCACGCGATCCGGCTCGCCGCCGAACACCTCAAGAACACCCTCGACACCGAACTGGTGGCGTCGTTCGCCATCGACGAACTGCTCGACTACCGATCCCGCCGGCCCCTGATGACGTTCAAGACCGACCATTTCACCGGCTACGAGGAACCCGAACTCAACCTGTACGCACTGCACGACAGTGTCGGTACGCCATTTCTCCTGCTGGCCGGTCTCGAGCCGGATCTGCGCTGGGAGCGTTTCATCACCGCCGTCCGGCTTCTCGCCGAGCAGCTCGGGGTGCGCCAGGTGATCGGCCTCGGCACCATTCCGATGGCCGTGCCACACACCAGGCCGGTCACGTTGACCGCACACTCCAACAACAAGGAGCTCATCGCCGACCACACCCCATGGGTCGGCGAGGTGCAGGTTCCGGCGAGCGTGTCCAACCTGCTGGAGTTCCGGATGGCCCAGCACGGACACGAGGTGGTCGGGTTCACCGTGCACGTCCCGCACTATCTGGCGCAGACGGCATATCCGGCCGCCGCGGAGGCGCTGCTGGCCGAGGTGTCCAGAACAGGTTCGCTGCAGTTGCCGCTGGCCGCGCTGTCGGAGGCGGGCGCCGAGGTGTACTCCAAGATCAACGAGCAGGTGGAGGCGAGCGCCGAAGTCGCTCAAGTGGTGACCGCCCTGGAGCGACAGTACGATGCGTTCGTTGCCGCACAGGAGAATCGGTCACTGCTGGCGCGCGACGAGGAACTGCCGAGTGGCGACGAGTTGGGCGCGGAGTTCGAGCGGTTCCTCGCCCAGCAGGCCGGCGACAAGTTCAAGGACGACAAGTACAAGGACGGACATTCCGAAGGGTTCGGGGACGGATTCCCTCATGGCGACAACCACTGACAGCAGCCCGACGCCGGGCCGACATCGAGGTTGGCGGACATGACCGAGCGAAAACCGAATCTGCGGACCGTACGTGAGGTCACCCCGACGCTCGAGTTCCGCACGATCCACGGCTACCGTCGCGCGTTCCGGGTGGCGGGTTCCGGTCCGGCGATCCTGTTGATCCACGGCATCGGCGACAACTCGACCACGTGGCACACCGTGCAGTCCACGCTGGCGCAACGGTTCACCGTGATCGCGCCCGACCTTCTCGGCCACGGCCGCTCGGACAAACCGCGCGCCGACTACTCCGTCGCTGCCTACGCCAACGGCATGCGGGATCTGCTGAGCGTGCTCGACATCGACCGGGTGACCGTGGTCGGCCATTCGCTCGGCGGCGGCGTGGCGATGCAATTCGCCTACCAGTTCCCGCAGTTGGTGGATCGGCTGATCCTGGTCGGTGCGGGTGGGGTCACCAAGGACGTCAACGTCGCACTGCGGATCGCGTCGCTGCCGATGGGCAGTGAGGCCCTCGCGTTGCTGCGCCTGCCGCTGATGTTGCCGGCGTTGCAGGTCTTCGGCCGCGCCGTCGGAACCGTGTTCGGATCGACCGGCGTCGGACGCGACATCCCCGACATGTTGCGCATCCTCGCCGACCTCCCCGAGCCGACCGCGTCCTCGGCGTTCGCTCGCACCCTGCGCGCGGTGGTCGACTGGCGCGGCCAGGTGGTCACCATGCTGGACCGCTGTTATCTGACCGAATCCGTTCCCGTGCAGTTGATCTGGGGCGAATCCGATTCCGTGATCCCCGTCAGCCACGCCCGGATGGCACATGCGGCGATGCCCGGTTCCCAGTTGGAGATCTTCAAGGGATCCGGGCATTTCCCGTTCCACGACGATCCCGATCGCTTCGTCGAGGTGGTCGAACGCTTCATCGACTCAACCGAGCCTGCCGTCTATGACCAGGAGATGCTGCGCAGCTTGCTGCGTACAGGCCTCAGCGAATCCACGATCAGCGGGTCGCTCGACACCCAGGTGGCGGTGCTCGAGGCGATGGGCGGCGACGAGCGCAGCGCGACCTGACCTTCGTGGGGCGACCCTGCCGATCGGTCATCACGACGTAGCATCGGTCTATGGCCATCGACGTGACCGTGTTGCGGGTGTTCACCGATTCCGACGGCAAATTCGGCAATCCACTCGGCGTAGTCGACAACAGTACGGTGGCACCCACCGATCGCCAGCGAATCGCCACCGAATTGGGTTACAGCGAAACGATATTCATCGACCTGCCGCAGCCGGGCGGCACGACGGCGCATGCCCATATCTACACCCCGGCCGCCGAGATACCGTTCGCGGGCCATCCCACGGTGGGCGCATCGTGGTGGTTGCGAGACATCGGTACACCGATCCACACCCTGCAGGTTCCGGCCGGAATCGTCCAGGTCTCCTACGACGGCGACCTCGCCGCGATCAGCGCGCGCTCGGAATGGGCGCCCGAGTTCGCCATCCACGACCTACCCTCCACCGAAGAGCTGTTCGCCGCCGAGCCCGACGACTATGCCGACGACGTCGAGCACTATCTGTGGACCTGGGTCGACCAGGAAGAGGGCGTGCTCCGGTCGCGGGTGTTCGCGGCCAATCTCGGCATTCCCGAGGACGAGGCCACCGGCGCGGCGGCTGTTCGCATGACCGACTACCTGAGCCGTGACCTCACGATCATTCAAGGCAAGGGTTCGGTGATCTCGACCCGGTGGAGCCCGGAAGGCTGGGTACGCGTTGCCGGCCGGGTGGTCAACGACGGCACCACGCGGCTCGACTGAGCGCCCACTAGCCGCGGTGCGCCCGCAACGCCTCGATCTCGCGTTCGAAATCCTCGGCCGACGAGAACGACCGGTAGACGGATGCGAACCGCAGGTAGGCCACCTCGTCCAGTTCGCGCAACGGCCCGAGAATCGCCAGGCCGACCTCGTGGCTCGGAATCTCCGGGGTTCCCAGCCCGCGCACGGCGTCTTCGACCTTCTGCGCCAGCACGTTCAACGCATCGTCGTCGACCTGCCGGCCCTGACAGGCGCGCCGCACGCCCCGAATGACCTTCTCCCGGCTGAACGGCTCACTGACGCCACTTCTCTTGACCACGGCCAGCACGGCCGTCTCGACGGTGGTGAACCGGCGGCCGCATTCCGGGCACGACCGGCGCCGACGGATCGCCTGGCCTTCATCGGTCTCCCGGGAATCGACCACGCGCGAATCAGGGTGACGGCAGAACGGACAGTGCATCACCGCTCCTTCGTCACGCAGCCAGACAACTAGTTCGAGCGCTCTTGAGCGTACCCGCGTGGCTCTCGGGAGACTCACCGCCGGGTCCAATGGTGCGTATGTCGTGGCGCCGATGGTCAGTGCGCTTGCCCGCCACGGCGTTTCATCCCTCATGTCACACGTCAGCCAACAGGGGCGATGAGCGTCTGACCGGCCTCCACGGCCGCGGAGTCGAGCTCGTTGAGATCGCGGATCTGCTGCACGACCTCGGCGACCGGAGCGTCGGGCGCGATGCGCTGCGCGACGTGCTGCAACGTCTCGCCGGACTGGACCTGAACCACCGCCAGCTCGGTGGGAACCGACTCGGCAGGCCCCATGACGCCGCCCAGCTGCGCGACCAACCCGAGCCACACCGTGATCGCCGCCGCGACCAGTGCGAGCAGGACGGTGGTGGCCGGGGTGATGGGACGCCGGCGATGGGACGCGCGCGACATCAGCACGCCGGTTCCGCGGTGACGCAGGGCCGCCCCGTTCGGCCGCACCTGCTGCGGCCGGGAGATCGGGCGCTCGCCATGCGGCCGGACCCGAGCCGGGCGCGGCATGGGGTCGACAGTGTCGCGGAGAGCGCGAGAAGCACTGGGAGCACGGAACGCGCTGTCACGGCGTTCGGTGGGGATGTCGAGGATGGCCATCTGTCTGCCTTTCGTCCGGCGTATTCGCTCCTGTGTTCGAATATAGTCGCTCACATGTTCGATTAATAGAACGTGTGATCGAACTGTTGCCAAACGATAGAGCGGGGTACCGACAAGTTCGGTTCGCCGACGGAGGCGGGGCCGACACAGCCGACACGCCTCGAACACATGTTTGATTATCCGGCGGTAGGCGACTACATTCGGCGCCATGAGCGACGACAGCAGCGACATCACGGACGGCAGCACCGACAGCCCGGCCGGGACCGAGGGCGCCGGCCGTCCTCGCGCGGTCGACGGCGGCCTCACCGAGCGCCAGCGCACCATCCTCGAGGTCATCCGCGCGTCGGTCACCAGTCGCGGCTACCCGCCGAGCATCCGTGAGATCGGCGACGCCGTCGGTCTCACCTCCACGTCGTCGGTTGCTCACCAGTTGCGCACGCTCGAGCGCAAAGGCTATTTGCGCCGCGACCCCAACCGGCCCCGCGCAGTCGACGTCCGCGCCGCCGACGATCCGGCGACCCCGTTGGTGTCCACCGACGTGGCCGGGTCCGATGCCCTGCCCGAACCGACGTTCGTGCCCGTGCTCGGGCGCATCGCGGCGGGCGGGCCGATTCTCGCCGAAGAAGCCGTCGAGGATGTCTTCCCGCTGCCCCGTGAGCTCGTCGGTGAAGGCTCACTGTTCCTGCTCAAGGTCGTCGGCGATTCGATGGTCGACGCGGCGATCTGCGACGGCGACTGGGTCGTGGTCCGTCAGCAGAACGTGGCCGACAACGGCGACATCGTCGCGGCCATGATCGACGGCGAAGCCACGGTCAAGACCTTCAAGCGCACCCGCGGCCAGGTCTGGCTCATGCCGCACAATCCGGCGTACGACCCGATCCCCGGCAACGACGCAGCCGTGCTCGGCAAGGTCGTCACGGTGATCCGCAAGATCTGAGCGGGCGGCCCGGGCTTACTCAGTCGGCCCGCACGAAGCCATTCGTGCGGGCGAACTCCTCGCTGGCGAACCAGATTTCGGCGATCGCATCGTCGTACTCGCTGCTGTCCGGCGACCAGTACAGCCCCGACTTGGTGTCCGCCTTGATCGGGTAGCCCTGCGGCGCCCGCTGCGGGTCGTCGAGCGGCAGATGAATGGCCGTCGCGCTTGGCATCGGTTCATCGAGCTCGATCGCGGCGTGCCGTCCACTGGGTGGTCCGCTGCTGCGCAGGTCGGCGTCGGTCACCACACGGGTCGGCGCGGTATCGACGTTGTCCTGATCGTCGTCATCGTTGAACGCCGCGGCGGCGGGAACGCCGGCGATCAGGCTGCTGGGGATCCCGGGCGCCGCGCGTAGGTCCTGACCGTGCTGCTCGAGGTCGCCTTCTTCGTCGAGTTCGTCCTCGTCGTCGAAGTCATCGTCGAGCTGGCTCTGGTCGTCGAGGACGCCGATGTCCACGACATCCTCGTCGTCTTCGAGTTCGTCCCCGTCGACGTACTCGTCGCCGTCGTCGTAATCGTCCTCGTCGTATCCATCCTCGTCGAAACCGTCTTCGCCAGGATGGGCGTCGGCAAGCTCGGCCGCCTCTTCGGGCGGTTCCTCCTCGTCGGCCTCGCGCGGGCCGAAACCGCCGGGCGCGGCCCACTGACTGACCGGCATCGACGCATCGGTCGGCCCGTCGAACGGGGATCCGCCCGTAGCCGTCTCACGGTAGGGCTCGGCGACGAGGCGCGATGTCGGGGCCTCGCCAGTCTGGTAATCCGCCGTCGGCTGATAGTGGCCGCCGCGATCCCCGCCCCGGTCGTCGGCATAGGCGTCGTCCCGGAAGCGACTCTCGTCGTAGCGGGAGGACTCATAGCGGCCTTCGCCATAGTGCTCGTCGTCATCGAACCGATCGTCGTGCGGACCGTCGTCGTAGTGATCGTCGTCGAACGGGTCGTGATCGAAGCCGTCGTCGTCGCGACCCCGGCGCCGATGCCACAGCGCGGCACCGACGATGAGCCCGGCCAGCAACAGGACCGGGATCAGCGCAAGAAGCCACCACCAGTTCCACTGCCACGAGAACGGCTTGGAATCCGTGTCGTCGGATGCTTGTGGTGGACTGCCGGCCTGCGGCGACTGTTCCAGGCCGGGGATTTCGAGCCCGGTCAGTTCCGTGGCGAGGTTGGGCGGCTCGGTCGTGAACGTGTTGTCGGAGCGATCCCACGAGATCGCGCCGCCGCTGAACCGCTGCGTCACGACGCTGCCGTCCTCGGTCTGATCGGCCATCGGCGCCCCGAGCGTGCCGGTGGCGCCGCCGAGCTTGTCCCACGCGGCGTTCATGGCGCCGCGCACGATCACCGCACCGTAGTCGGGCGTCCAGAAGATCACGGGCTTGTCCGCCGCGGCGAACGTGCTGATGCGGCTGTTCGGTCCGAGCCCGCCCTCGGTTTCGCTGCTGGTCGGGAAGCCCAGATCGCCCTCCGGGCCGCCGACGCTCTCGTACTTCTCCAGCACCTGGCCCGTCACGACGTTGGCGCCGGTCTCCGGGCTGTAGAAGATCTTGCCGCCGGCGAAGTTCTGGCCGAGGCCGCCCGCGTTGCCGATCGGATACTGGTCACCGTCCTTGGCGCCCAGCGGACCCAACGGCCCGCCCGCGGCGCGGCGCGCCGCATCGATCGCCGAGGTCGGATCGTCGGGCACCTGCAGCCCGGCCAGCTGATCGACCAACTCCGGCGGAACGGTGGTGAACGCCTTGGTCTTACGGTTCCACGACAGCTCGCCCGCGGTGAACTTCTGGGTGACGACGTCGCCGTCGTACGTCTCGTCCTCGGCAGGCACGCCGAGGACTCCGGCCGAGCCACCGAGTTTGTCCCAGGCCGCGTTGATGGCGCCGCGCACGACCCTCGCACCGGTGGCCGGGGTCCAGAAGATCACCGGTTTGTCGGCCGCGCTGAAAGTCGAGTTCCTGCTGTCGGGTGCGCGGCCCGCGCCCTCGTCGATGGTGGGAAATCCGAGATCACCATCGGCCGGGCCGCCCAGCGACTCGTACTTCTCGAGAATCGCGCCCTGCACGTAGTGCGCGCCGGTGTCGGGAGTGAAGAACATCTTGCCCGCGGCGAAGTTCTGAGCGAATCCCGGGCCGACGGCATAGACGCCGCCCTGCCGAGCCCCGAGCGGGCCACCGTCACCGCCGCTGGCATCCCAGGCCGAGGTGATGGCGGCGTCAGCGTCCGATTCCGGGCTCGCCGACGCGGTCGGCGCCAACAGACCCGCGAGCGCCACCGCAAGCAGGCCTACGGTCATCCGCCGAACGGCCGTGTTCAGCCTCGCACCCGGCCTCGTCATGCACCCTCCGCTCGTTCGGCAAAGTTCCCCTCACAGGGTTCACCTGAAAACATCCCGCCCGACAACTTTGCGTCAGTAGGAGACGATAACCAAGGGACATGGCCGTACTAGGCCAAAAAACCCGCGAAACCGGCGTCATACGGGCCCGCAGACCCGGCATCGCGGGGAATTTTGACGCCTAAACCCCAAGGCTGCGCCCGATGATCTCCTTCATGATTTCGGTGGTGCCGCCGTAGATGGTCTGCACGCGGGCGTCGAGGTAGGCCCGGGCCACCGGATACTCGCGCATGTACCCGTAACCGCCGTGCAGTTGCAGGCAGCGGTCGATGAGCTCCACCTGCTTCTCGGTGGAGTACCACTTGGCCATCGCGGCCTGCTCCACCGTCAGTTCGTCGGTCAGATGCAGCCGGATGAACTCGTCGACCATCATGCGGACCACGGTCGCCTCGGTCGCCAGCTCGGCCAGCAGGAACCTGCTGTTCTGGAAGCTGCCGATCGGCTTGCCGAACGCCTTGCGTTCCTTGGTGTACTGCAGTGTCTGCTCCAGGACCGCCTCCATGGCAGCGGCGGCCATGATGGCGATCGAGATGCGCTCCTGCGGGAGGTTCTGCATGAGGTAGACGAAGCCCTGGCCTTCTTCGCCGAGCAGGTTCTCGACCGGAACCTTGACGTCCGTGAAGGACAGTTCGGCGGTGTCCTGGGCTTCGAGGCCGATCTTGTCCAGGTGACGCCCGCGTTCGAAGCCCTCCATGCCGCGTTCGACGACGAGCAAACTGAACCCCAGCGCGCCTTTTTCAGCGTCGGTCTGGGCGACCACGATCACCAGATCGGAGTGGATGCCGTTGGTGATGAACGTCTTCGATCCGTTGAGGATGTAGTGGTCGCCCTCTTTGACCGCGCGCGTCTTGATGCCCTGCAGGTCACTGCCGGTTCCCGGCTCCGTCATGGCGATCGCCGTGATCAGCTCGCCGGTGCAGAACTGCGGCAGCCAGCGCTGCTTCTGCTCTTCGTTCGCCAGCCGCAGCAGGTACGGCGCGACGACGTCGTTGTGGAGGCTGAAGCCGATGCCGCTGTAGCGACCCGCCACGGTCTCCTCGCAGACGATCGTGTTGTAACGGAAGTCGGGATTGCCGCCACCCCCGTACTCCTCGGGCACCGCCATACCGAGGAAGCCTTGCTTGCCGGCCTCCAGCCAGACGCCACGGTCGACGATCTTGTCCTTCTCCCACTGGTCGTGGTACGGCGCGACATGGCGCTCCAGGAAGGCCCGGTAGGACTCGCGGAACAGTTCGTGCTCGGCATCGAAAAGAGTGCGCTGGTACTTCACGGCACCACCCATGGTGTGACCTCCGGTACTGGGTTGTGGACTTGTAGGCCAACCTATACCAACCGGATGGTTGGTCGCACTGGAGGTCGGCCCCGCGAGAGCCCGCACCGTAAACTTCGGCCATGCGCCCATCCCCCACGAGCCTCGCGCACTGGGGTGCGTTCAGGGCGGACATCTCCGGGGGCGACATCGCCGCTGTGACGCCACCGCCCGGCGACGCCGATCCGTCACCGCTGCTGGGGAACCTGCCCGGATCGGTTCGGCACCGTTCACGTATCGCCGGGCCCGCCGTGCGGCGGGGCTGGCTGCGGGACGGTCCTGGGCCCAGCCGCGAACGCGGCGCCGACGAATACGTCGCGGTGTCCTGGGACGAGTTGACCGAACTTCTGGCCGACGAACTGCGCCGCGTCGTCGAAACCCACGGCAACCAGGCGATCTACGGCGGCTCCTACGGCTGGGCCAGCGCCGGGCGATTTCACCACGCGCAGAGCCAGGTGCACCGGTTCCTGAAAATGCTTGGCGGGTATACGTCCTCCCGTCACTCCTACAGCCTGGGAGCCACCGGGGTGATCATGCCGCGCGTGGTCGGAACGCATGACGATCTGTTCAAGCGCTCCACGCAGTGGGATGTCATCGTCGAGCACACCGATCTGCTGGTGTGCTTCGGCGGGATCGCCATGAAGAACACCGGCATCAACCACGGCGGCACCACGGCACACCCGACCCGCGACGCCCTGCGCCGGTTCCGTGACCGCGGCGGGCAGGTCGTGTCGGTCAGCCCGCTGCGCGACGACGTCGACGGCGAGTGTCGTTGGCTGGCATCGGTTCCCGGCACCGACGTGGCCGTGATGCTCGGCCTGGCCCATGTCCTGGCGACCGAGGGCCTGGCCGACCGCGACTTCCTGGCCACGTACTGCACCGGATATGAGCGGTTCGAGCGCTACCTGCTGGGCCACGACGACGGCATCGCGAAGTCACCGCAATGGGCCGCGCGGATCAGCGGGCTGGCGGCAGACGAACTGACCGCGCTGGCCCGGCAGATGGCGGCCGCCCGCACGATCGTGACGGTCAGTTGGTCGCTGCAACGCATCCGGCATGGCGAACAGGCACCGTGGATGGGACTGACGCTGGCCGCGATGCTCGGCCAGATCGGTTTGCCCGGCGGCGGTTTCGGCCACGGCTACGGGTCGATGAACGAGCCGGGACTCGCGCCTCTGCGCTGCCGGCTGCCTGCCCTGCCGCAGGGTCTCAACCCCGTGCAGACATTCATCCCGGTCGCCGCGATCTCCGACATGCTGCTGCACCCGGGCGAGTCGTACGACTTCAACGGCATGCGGCTGACCTACCCCGACATCAAGTGCGTGTACTGGGCCGGCGGCAATCCTTTTCACCACCATCAGAACATCCCCCGCCTACGCCGTGCGCTGGCCCGCGTCGACACCATCGTGGTGCACGACCCGTACTGGACCGCGATGGCCAAACACGCCGACATCGTGGTGCCGTCGACCACCGCCTATGAGCGCGAAGACTTCTCGGGATCACGAAACGATCCCCTGCTGGTGGCGATGCGCGCACTGACCGAGCCGTACGCGCAGTCCCGCGACGACTACACGACGTACGCGGCGCTGGCCGAGCGGCTCGGCTTCGGCGAACAGTTCACCGAGGGCCGCACGGCCCGGCAGTGGCTCGTGCATCTGTACGAGAAATGGGCCGCCGGACTGGATTTCGAGGTGCCCGGCTTCGACGAGTTCTGGGCGGCAGGCCAGCTGCGACTGCCGACCGAGCCGGGCCTGACGTTGTTCGGCGATTTCCGCGCGGACCCGCAGACCCACCGACTCGGAACGCCGAGCGGCCGGATCGAGATCTTCTCCGAAGACATCGACAGCTTCGGTTATGACGACTGCGCCGGCCATCCGCGTTGGTACGAACCCAGCGAGTGGCTGCGCGGTGAGCGCGCCGAGTTCTATCCCCTGCATCTGCTGGCCAACCAGCCCGCCTCACGGCTGCACAGCCAGCTCGACGGCGGCGCCCTCAGCCAGGCGTCGAAAGTGCAAGGGCGCGAACCCATCCGCATGCACCCGGACGATGCCGACGCACGCCGACTGGCCGACGGCGACGTGGTCCGAGTGTTCAACGACCGCGGGGCCTGCCTGGCGGGCGTGGTGATCGACGATCGGCTACGGCCCGATGTGGTGCAGCTCTCGACCGGGGCCTGGTTCGACCCGGCGGATCCGGCCGACCCCGACTCGATGTGCGTGCACGGCAACCCGAACGTGCTGACCGACGACGTCGGCACGTCGTCGCTGGCGCGCGGTTGCACCGGCGCCCATGTGCTGGTGCAGGTCGAGAAATTCGACGGCCCGCTGCCGCGCGTGCGGGCACACGAGCCACCGGTGATCGCGCCGCGCCGGTAATCTCCGCGTTTTCGCGTGACCGCTACCCGACGGTGCGAAGATTCCTTCTGCTGACGCCCGCGTCACAAGAAGGAGTTGGTGTCCCGTGTGTGCGACCGCCCGTTCCACAGTCCGAGCGCTGCTCGTCGCCATCCTGGTGCTGACCTCGACGGTCGCCCTCGGCGTGACCGCGGCCTTCTCGGCAGCGATATCGGCTGCGGTCGGCCTCGTGGTCGCCACGACGCCGCTCGTCGTACCGGGCACCGGCACACCCGACCCGGCCGACTCGAACAACTACATGGCGCACGCCGTCGCGTATTACGTCGAAACGAGCGGCAGTTGCGGTGACGGCTGCAGCACCCCGGTGCCGGTCTCCTACATCGCCCAGTTCTGGCCGTTCCCGTTCGAAGGGTGGGGCGGGCTGCAGGGCGCGAAGTGGAACGTGTCGGTGGCCAGCGGGGTGGCGAGTCTCAACGACCAACTCGACATCGCCGCCCCTGATAACGAGCATCCGGTCGTCATCTTCGGCTACTCGCAGGGCGCGGCCGTCACCAGCATCGTCAAACGGCAACTGGCCGAAGACAACGGTGGAACCATCCCCGACTGGATCGATTTCGTCGTGATCGGCAACCCGAACCGCCCCAACGGCGGCCTGTTCGAACGGCTCGCCGCGCTCGGCACCGTCCCCATCCTCGACGCGACGTTCGGCGAGCCGACACCCACCGACACCTCGCAAGAGGTGAACACCTACGACATCGCGCTGCAGTACGACGGCGTCGCCGACGCGCCCAGTTGGCTGCTCAATCCCTTGGCATTGGCCAACGCACTCGCCGGGTTCGAATACACGCACCCCACGTATCTGGCGCCCGACGGCGACGATCTGCCGACCGAAACTCCGTACGGCTATACACCGCAACAGGTGCAGGCCGCGATCGAGAATGCCCAAGAGAGCTGCACCGCCGAGACGCACTGCCAAGAGCGCGGCGACACCCGCTACATCACGCTGCCGGCGAAGGTGCTTCCGATCATGCAGCCGTTCCTCGATTTCGCGGAGTCGACCGGCACGTCCGCGCTGGTGGTACCGATCGTCGACCTGGTCTCGCCGTTGGCTCAGACACTGATCGAAACCGGTTATGACCGAGAGGATTACAGCAAGCCGACGCCGTTCCAGTTGCTGCCGAAGGTCGACCCGGTCAAGTTGGTCACCGACCTGGCCGGTGACATTCCGGAGGGAATCAACGCCGCACTCAATCCCGGCCTGGATCCGCTGCCTGGCTGGACCGATCCCACCGAGGACGACGACGCAGTGCCGGCACCGGACGCCACCGTCGACGACGCCGCCGTACCGGTCACCAAGCAGGTCACGACGAGACCCGACCGCAAACCGTTGACCCGGCTCAGCGCGATCGCGCGGCCGGCCGAAGGGCTCACACAGCCCAAGGAGGGCACCGAGATCGAGCGGCCGTCGCTGCGTAAAGCGTTGGGCATCAAGGGCCATCCCGTGCGGGACTTCGCCAAGTCGGTCCAAGGCTCGGTGCGCAAGGCACTGGGACACGATGACGAGAAGGCTGCCGACACGAAGCAGAGCGACGCGTCGCAGCCCGCCGCCTGACTCGTCGTAATCAGAACGTGGTGTACTCGTGCAGTCCCGCTGCCAGCGGGACCGGAACCCGTGCCTTGATCCGGGTGCCCGCGGCGGTGTGCTCGGTGGCGTCGACCCGGCCCTCGGCATGGACCCGGGCGACGAGATCCCCGCGGTCGTAGGGAATCGTCACGTCCACCGTGGTGTCGGTGGGCGGCACCAACTCGGCCATGCGAGAGCGCAGTTTGCCCAGCCCGTCACCGGTACGCGCCGATACGAACACCGCATCGGGCAGCGCGCGGCGCAGCTGAGCCAGACCCACGTCTGTCGCCGCGTCGATCTTGTTGACCACGAGCAACTCCGGCGGCGCGACGATGTCGTATTCGGCGACCACCTCGTTGATCACCGTGCGCACCGCGTTGATCTGTGCGAGCGGGTTGACGTCGGAGCCATCAACGACGTGCACGAGCAGGTCGGCGTCGACGACCTCCTCCAGCGTGGACCGGAACGCCTCGACCAGCTGCGTGGGCAGATGCCGGACGAATCCGACCGTGTCGGTCAGCACAAACGGCCGGCCGTCCTCGAATTCGCCGCGGCGCGTGGTGGGTTCGAGCGTGGCGAACAGCGCGTTCTCGACGAGTACACCGGCCCCGGTCAGCGCGTTGAGCAGGCTCGACTTGCCCGCATTGGTGTAGCCGACGATCGCGACCGAGGCGATCTCGCTGCGCCTGCGGCCACTGCGCTGGGTGTCGCGGATCTTCTTCATGTCGCGAATCTCGCGGCGCAGCTTGGCCATTCGCTCGCGGATGCGACGACGGTCGGTTTCGATCTTGGTCTCACCGGGTCCGCGCGTGCCGACTCCGCCGCCCGCGCCGCCGGCACGACCACCGGCCTGCCGGGACATGGATTCACCCCAGCCGCGCAACCGCGGCAGCATGTACTCCATCTGTGCCAGCGACACCTGTGCCTTGCCTTCGCGGCTCGTGGCGTGCTGCGCGAAGATGTCGAGGATCAGCGCGGTGCGGTCGATCACCTTGACCTTGACGGCCTTCTCCAGGGCGGTGAGCTGTGCAGGCGACAGCTCGCCGTCACAGATCACGGTGTCGGCCCCGGTGGCGAGCACGACCTCGCGCAACTCGGCGGCCTTGCCCGAACCGATGTAGGTGGACGGGTCCGGCTTGTCCCGACGCTGGATGAGGCCTTCGAGCACTTCCGAGCCCGCGGTCTCGGCCAGCGCGGCCAACTCGGCCAGGCTCGCGTCGGCGTCGGCGGCGCTGCCTTCGGTCCACACGCCGACCAACACGACGCGCTCGAGCCGTAGCTGGCGGTATTCGACTTCGGAGACGTCGGCCAGCTCGGTCGACAGCCCAGCGACGCGGCGCAGTGAGGCGCGGTCTTCGAGGGCCAGCTCACCGGTGCTGGGCGCGACAGGATGTTCTGGATACGTCATATGTTCTTCCAGGTTGGCACGTCAATGGCCGGTCGCGCACCCCAATTAGCTCTGGGCAGAGTTCCACCACTCTTCCGAAAGCTCGCCGTGTGCCACCAGGACCGACGGTCCGCGCAGGTAGCTGGTGGATTCGGTGACCGTGACCGCCACCTCGCCGCCGGGTATCCGCACGCGCAACGTTCCGGTGTCGGCGCCGTCGGCGGCCAGCGCCGCGACGGCGGCGGCAACGGTGCCGGTGCCGCACGACCGGGTTTCGCCGACACCGCGTTCATGCACGCGCATCGACACCGCACCGTCGACCGCGGCGGTCAGCACCTCGATGTTGACCCCTTCGGGGAACTGTTCAGGGTCGAACGACACCGGCCCGGCAACGTCGAGAGCGGCAAGCTCCTCGCCGCTGATGCCCACGCACGCGAGGTGCGGGTTGCCGACGTCCACCGCCAACCCGGTGAAACTGCGGCCACCGACCACGGCCGTTCCGGTGCCGAACTGGTTGGCCTTGCCCATGTCCACGGTGACGTCGGCGATGGTGGCGTCTGATCGGTGCAGCACCACCGGGCGCGGGCCCGCCAGGGATCCGACGACGAACTCGTCGGCCGATTCCAGCCCGGACGCGCGCAGGTAGTGGGCGAAAACCCGCACCCCGTTGCCGCACATCTGCGCGATCGAACCGTCGGCGTTGCGGTAGTCCATGTACCAGTCACCGTCGCCCACACCATCGGGCATCCGGTCGAACACGCCCGCGGCCAGTGCGGCGCCTGCCGTCGTCACGCGCAGCACACCGTCGGCGCCAAGACCGCGGCGGCGGTCGCACAGCGCGGCGACCGCGGCGGGCGCGAGCGACAGCCGCGCCTCGACGTCGGGCAGCACGACGAAATCGTTCTGCGTGCCATGCCCTTTAGCGAAGATCACCTGATCAGGATACGTGTTGCCACACCCGCATGGCCTCGTCGACCAGCCCGTCGCCGGAGCCGTCGAGCCACACGACACGGTGATCACGCCGGAACCAGGACCGTTGCCGTCGGACGTAGCGGCGCGTCCCGATGAAAGTCGGCTCGCGCGCACCGGATCCGTCGCCCCCGGCGTCGAAGTCGTCGAGCACCTGCGCATACCCCAGCGCCCGCGCGGCCGTCACGCCCTCGCGCAGCCCGCGATCGATCAGACCGCGCACTTCGTCAACAAGGCCCTCGGCGAACATCTTGTCCGTACGCTGGGCCAGTCGCTCGTCGAGAAGCTCTGTCTCCCAATCCAATCCGACGATCGCGGTATCCCAGCGGGGTGTACCGATGCGCGGCGCGGACGCCGCGAACGGCTGCCCGGTGAGCTCGACGACTTCGAGCGCCCGCACGATGCGCCTGCCGTCGGTCGGCAGGATCGACGCCCCGGCAGCCGGGTCCACCCGCGTCAGCTCGGCGTGCAATGCCGCGACACCGACCTCGGCGAGCCGGGCCTCCCAGCGGGCCCGCACCGCCGGGTCGGTGGCCGGGAACGACCATTCGTCGAGCAGGGACTGGATGTAGAGCATCGAGCCGCCGACGATCACCGGGACCGCGCCACGCGCCGCGATGGCCTCGATGTCGGCGGCCGCGGCTTCCTGATAGCGGGCGACCGTGGCGGTCTCGGTCACCTCGAGCACGTCGAGCTGGTGGTGCGGGATGCCGCGGCGCTCGGCGACGGTGAGCTTGGCGGTTCCGATGTCCATGCCGCGGTACAGCTGCATGGCGTCGGCATTCACTATTTCAACGCCGATCTCTCCGCTCAATCTGTCGGCGAAGTCCAATGCCAGCGCCGACTTGCCGGTGCCGGTCGGACCGATGATCGCGATCGGTCTCGTCACGGTATCGATCCCCAGGTCGCTTCGCTCCGGCCCGCCGGGTCCCACACACCGACGAAGTACCCGACCCCGTACGGCGCGCCCCGGTAGAGCTCGCGGGCCGCCTGCGGCCCCGGTTCGGCCAGACCGGCCAGCACCTGGTAGCCGACGCGGCCGACGATGCCGTCGGGCACCCGGGTGAGCGCCGCGACGTCGCCACCGGCCAGGGCGTCCTCGAGGTTGAGCTGTAGGGCAACCGACTCCGGCACGTAGCCGCCGGGAGCTGCCGGGGCGAGCGTGTTCGCGCCGTCGGCGACGACGAGAACCCCGACCGGATCGACGGATTCGTCGATCTCGGCACGCAGCCGCCGTCCATGTGCGACCGCGGCGTCAGCGGGGCACGCGTCCGCGAACACCCGCACGCCGACAGCGGCCCGCGCGTCGGTCTGCCCGCGGATCCAGCCCGCGATGAGCGCACACAGCGGCAGTTCTGTCGGCGCGGGTTCGGAGTCGGGACTCAGCGCGACGGGCACGTCGACGCCGTAGCCGGCGAACGTCCCGGCCCGCTCGGGTCCGAACACGGCGTCGGCCGTGCCGGCGCCGACGGCCAGCCAGTGCGCGGGCAGCGCGCCGGCCGCCGCCAGCACCGCCTCGCGCAGCCCGGCCATCTCCGCGGCGGCGCCACCCATCAGTTCGGGCACGATGACCGGTGCCGCGGGGACGATCGCAATGGCGCTCAGCACGTCACCAAACTAGTGCGCCGACGTCGCGGCCTGTTCGCTGGCGGCCTCGCCGCGGGCCAGTGCCGCGGTGG
Source organism: Mycolicibacterium wolinskyi (assembly GCF_002101965.1). Taxonomy (GTDB): domain Bacteria; phylum Actinomycetota; class Actinomycetes; order Mycobacteriales; family Mycobacteriaceae; genus Mycobacterium; species Mycobacterium wolinskyi. Next base: position 1,040 of record NZ_LQQA01000004.1, on the reverse strand, counting down.
CGACCACCATCGCCGTGACCGCGACGATCAGGGTCAGCCACCCGGCCTCACCCGGCCGCAGGGTTTCACCGAGCACCACGACGCCGAGCACCGAGGCGACGATCGGTTCGGTGACGGTCATGGTGGGTAGCGATGCCGTGAGAGCGCCTGCCCGGAACGAGGACTGCTGGATCACGGTGCCCGCGACGGCCACCACCGCCCACACGTAGAGCTCAGGGGCGCGCAACAGCGCCCACAATCCGTCGCCGAGGTGGTCGACGACGCCCTTGGTGAGCACCGCGAACAGGCCCCACATGGCGCCGGAGACCACCGCGAGCAGCACCGCACTCGTCGCGCCGGACCAGATCCTGGCGCCGATCAGACAGAGCACGAGCGACGGACCGAGCACCGCGATCACCAGCGTCCACGCGTCGAGCGGCCCTCTGGCATGGCCTTCGGTCGGGTTGCCGACCGTGACGATGACCGCGACCGAGCCGGCCAGCAGCGCCGCCCACAGCCATTCCCAGCGCGTCACCCGCCGGTGCGCCAGCCGCGCGTTGATCGGAAGGGCGAACAGCAGCGAGGTGACCAGCAAGGCCTGTACGAGCAACACCGAGCCGAGGCCGAGGGCCGCTGCCTGCAGCGCGAAACCCACTGCTGCCACGAGGCTGCCCAGCCACCACTGCCGATCCCGCAGCAACCGGGCGAACAGTCCCACGTGGCTCACCGGTTCGTCGGTCACCTGATGCGCCGATCGCTGGTGGATGACGTCGCCGATCGCGATGAACAGTGCCGCCCCGAGGGCCAGCAGGGCCGCCAGATCCGCCCGTGCCATGCCCGCGTCCATCGCCGCCCTTTCGAGTTTGTGGAGCCATTGAGCCTAAAGCCATGGGCACGGCACAGCACGACCTGCTTGAATAGCGGTCGAAAGCTGACAGCAACGGGCGCCGCGTCGCGCGGCAGGTGCGCGGGTCAACCGCGCGGAGTACGAGGAGCGGATATGACAACCAGTGAGCCAGGCACCCCCAAGCCCTCCCCCCGGCCCACGCCCGGTCCCACCC
>NZ_LQQA01000003.1 GCF_002101965.1 Mycolicibacterium wolinskyi | reverse complement strand
CATGTTCTGATCCGGGACATCGCTGACAGGTGGATGTCTCGGGACATCGCTGACACCTGAGGGTGGCTGTGGGCCAGATTGGTTCATGGCTCAGAAGGTGACGGCGATGGATGTTCGTGCCGCGACGGCGTTGGCCGGGCAGGTGCACAACGTGGCGGGGTTCTGCCGCGAGCAGGGGATCAGTCGCACGACGTTCTACAAGTTCAGGCGGCGTTTCCTCGACGAGGGTTTGGCCGGGCTGGAAGAGCGCTCACGGCGGCCGCTGACGTCTCCGGGCCAGACCAGCGCCGCGGTCGAAGAGGTGGTGCTGCGTAAACGCAAGCAGCTTTTGGAAGCCGGTGCGGATTACGGGCCCCAGTCGATCGTGTGGGCCTTGCAGCGCGAGAAGTTCAGCGCCGTGCCCTCCCGTGCGAGCGTGTGGCGGATTCTGACCCGTCACGGGGTGATCGTCGCCCAACCGCAGAAGCGGCCGAAATCGGCCACCAAGCGGTTCACCTTCAGCCGCCCGAACGAGTGCTGGCAATCCGACTGGACCGGATGGGTCCTGGCCGACGAGGCCCCCGCGGCCATCGCCGGTTCCCTCGACGACCATTCCCGCTACCTGGTGGGCCTGCGGGCCGGCCCCGGTGATGCCACCAACGATCTGGTGTGGTCGGTGATGATGGCCGGGATCACCGAATGTGGTGTTCCAACAATGTCATTGGCCGACAACGGATTTGTCTACACCGGTAAATGGCGCGGGTTCGAATGTTCATTTGAGGCCAACCTGCGGGCGCTGGGGACGGTCACGATCAACTCGCGCCCATTTCATCCGCAGACCTGCGGCAAAATCGAACGGCTGTGGCAGACCCTCAAGAAGTGGCTGCGGGCCCACCCAGTCCCACAAACCATCGCCGAGCTCAACGATCTCCTCGACGAGTTCCGTGAGTTCTACAACCACCAACGGCCCCATCGCGCCTTGCGTGGAGCCACTCCCGCCGAGGCGTTCACCGCCACCGCCCAGTCCCGCCCCGTCGATCGGCCCCTGCCCGCACCAGTGCTGGTCACCCGCAACGCCATCGTCGACAAGCGCGGGCGCCTGTTCGTTGCGCCCTATCAGATCCACCTCGGCCTGCGCTGGGCCGGCCACGTCTGCGACAGCATCCGCGACGGCGAGCACATCGCCGTCTTCGCCGGCAGCGTTCTCCTGCGTGAGCTCATCGCCGACCCCCGCCGGATCTATCAACCCGGCGACAAACGCACGCGGACCTACCGCACACACCAACCCGGCGACAAACGCACGCCAACCAAACGCACACACCAACCCAAACCGGCACAATGAGTGTCAGCGATGTCCCGAGACAAAAGTGTCAGCGATGTCCCGAGACACCACA
>NZ_LQQA01000002.1 GCF_002101965.1 Mycolicibacterium wolinskyi | reverse complement strand
GTCGCGGTCCGGGTGGGCCCGGTCCGGGTGGGCCCGGTCCGGGTGGGCCCGGTGGTCCCGATCGCCCCGGCGGACCCGGCGGGCCCGGTGGTTTTGGTCCGGGTGGCCCCGGCGGTCCCGGGCCGGGCGGCCCAGGTGGCCCCGGCGGTCCCGGGCCGGGCGGCCCTGGCGGCCCCGGTGGTCCGGGGCCGGGCGGCCCTGGCGGCCCCGGTGGTCCGGGCGGGCACTGGGACGCGCCTCCGCCTCCCCCACCGAACCTGGCCTGGCGCGGCATCGACCAGGGCCGCTTCGACCATCAGCCGTTCAACTACAACGGGCACTGGGTCACCCCGATTTTCAACCCGGGCTTCAACAACTGGGGCTTCTGGCTGTTCGGGATCTGGATCCCGCTGTGATCGAAGGGCTTTCACTCGACTGACATCGCGGCGTACGTAGCGCCACGGCGATTGCGCTGCCGACTCACCGGCCTGGCGCTACGTACGGACGCGAGGAGGGCCATACGATCTGGGGCGTGGCCCGGATGCTGCGTGCCCTCCTCGTCATGGTGTTCGTCGGTCTGAGCGCGAACATCGCGGCACCGGCGTGGGCATGTGGCTGCGGTGCCTACATACCGGACAACGACGACGCGGCCGTCATCGACGAACGCGCGCTCATCACCTGGGACGGCACCACGCAGGACATCCTGATGTCGTTCAACGTGCGTGGCGGCTCGGAGAAGGCGGCGTGGGTGATGCCGGTGCCCACCGCATCCCACGTCACCGCCGGGGACGGTGCGGTGTTCGAGGAGTTGGCGCGGCTGACTGCGCCGCGCATCGAATACCGCGACTCGTGGTGGCCGACGTTCGGCTGGCTGGGCGGTTTCGCGGCCGCCGACGGCGGTGCCGACCGAGCGCCCGCCGGGGCCGACGTCAGCGTGCTCAGCCAGCAGCGCATCGGGCCTTTCGCGATCACCCGGCTCGCCGCAGACGATCCGGCCGCATTGGCGGATTGGCTGGCCGACAACGGTTTTCCGCAACCGCCCGACCTGTCGCGCAACATCGCCCCCTATGTCGCCGACGGCTGGGAGATCGTCGCGATCCAGTTGACGCCCGACACCGCGGGAGCCGAGCTCACCGGAAACCTGCAGCCGCTTCGGCTCTCGTTTGCCTCCGGCAAGGTGGTGTACCCGATGCGGTTGTCCCGGTCGGCGAAGATGCCGCAGGCCGTCGACCTCTACGTGATCGCCGAGCACCGGATGGATCCGGTGAAATACCCGGTCGCGGGTGAGCGGCCGACGCTGGAGTTCGCGGGCCCCGTCGCGGCCGAATCGGTCGCGTACACCCTGCGGCCCCACCTCGAGTCGGGCGCCTACCTCACCCGGTGGAGCAACGACATCAGCCGGCCGGAATCCATCGACGGCGACTACGTCTTCGAGCGCGCCGATTCCGACGCGGCGTTCCAGAAGGTCGTCCACGAATACCGCGACCATGGCGATGTCACCGGATTCTTCCTGCTGGCGGGCAGTGCGCTGGCCGCGATCTCGACGATTGTCGCCGTCCTGATCGTGTGGGTGTGGCGCGCCCGTCAGGCCAGGTAGGCGACCGCGTCCCGCATGCGCTCGGCCGCGGCGCGCAGGTCACCGACTGCCGGGCCGGCGCGCAGCACCTCACGCGACACCGCGGGCAGCAGCGTCTTGGCGCCACCGAGTCCGCCCAACGCCTCCGGGCGGCCGCCCTGGGCGCCCACCCCGGGAACGAGGACGGGACCGCCGAGCGTGCTGAGATCGGGTGGTTCGGTGACTGTCGCGCCGACGACCACCCCGACCGAGCCCATGGCGTCGTTCGCGGCGTGATTGACCTCGGAAACCGAGTCGACGATCGACTGCGCGACCGTACGTGCCCCGGCCACGGCACGTTGCACGCTCGCGCCTTCCGGATTCGACGTGGCGGCCAGCACGAAGACCCCGCGGCCACGTTCGGCGGCGGTGTCCAGCAGCGGCTGCAGCGACCCGAATCCGAGGTACGGCGATGCGGTGACCGCGTCGGCCGCGAGCGGCGAGTCACCGGCCCACGCCGCGGCATAGGCCGCCATCGTCGAACCGATGTCTCCCCGTTTCGCGTCGGCCAACACCAGCACACCGGCATCGCGCAATGCCGCGATCGTGCGCTCAAGCACCGCGAAACCGGCGGAACCATAGGCCTCGAAGAACGCCACCTGCGGTTTGACGATCGCGAAGTCCGCGAACGCCGCCACGCAGATGTCGCAGAACGCAGCCAGACCGGAGGCGTCGGTCGTCAGACCCCACGCCCGCAGCAGCTCCGGATGCGGGTCGATCCCCGGACACAACGGCCCGCGGGCCGACACCGCGTCGGCCAGTCGCTGCCCAAAGCCGGCCATGGCTATCGGGATTCCAGCTCGCTGTGCAGTTCCTGCAGCGACATCACGCCGATGTCGCCGCGGATGCCCGCCTCGATGCCCTGCACCGCGGCCGACGCACCCTGCACCGTGGTGACGCACGGGATGTTCATCGACACGGCCGCCGACCGGATTTCATAACCGTCGACGCGCGGGCCGGAATTGCCGTACGGCGTGTTGATGACCATGTCGACCTCGCCGGCGCGGATCGCGTCCACCGCCGACGGACGCGTGTCGCCGTCGACGGGTTCCTCGGAGTGCTTGCGCACCTCGTCACACGGAATGCCGTTGCGGCGCAACATCTCCGCGGTGCCCTCGGTGGCCAGGACCCGGAAGCCCAGATCGGCCAGCCGCTTCACCGGGAACACGAGCGAACGCTTGTCGCGGTTGGCCACCGACACGAACACCGTGCCGTCGGCAGGCAACGATCCGTACGCGGCGGTCTGGCTCTTGGCGAAGGCCGTGCCGAAATCGTGGTCGATGCCCATCACCTCGCCGGTCGATTTCATCTCCGGGCCGAGCAGCGAATCCACCTGTGCGCCATCGGCTCTGCGGAACCGGTGGAACGGCAGCACCGCCTCCTTGACCGCCACCGGGGCGTTGCGCGGGATGTGCGCACCGTCCCCGGTCTCGGTCAGCAGACCCTCCTCGCGCAGCTGCGCGATGGTGGCGCCCAGCATCACCCGGGCGCAGGCCTTGGCCAGCGGAACGGCGGTGGCCTTGGACACGAACGGCACGGTCCGGCTCGCCCGGGGATTCGCCTCAAGGACGTAGAGCACGTCGTCCTTGAGCGCGTACTGAACGTTGAGCAACCCGACCACACCGATGCCGTGGGCGATGGCCTCGGTCGCGCGGCGCACCGCTTCGATGTCGCTGCGGCCCAACGTCACCGGCGGCAGCGCACACGCCGAATCGCCGGAATGGATACCGGCTTCCTCGATGTGTTCCATGATGCCGCCGATGTAGACCTCGGAGCCGTCGCACAGCGCATCGACGTCGATCTCGATGGCGTCCTCCAGGAACCGGTCGACGAGCACCGGATGTTCCGGCGACAGTTGCGTGGCACGGGTGATGTAGCCCTGCAGGGTCTGCTCGTCGTAGACGATCTCCATACCCCGCCCGCCGAGCACGTACGACGGCCGCACCAGCACCGGGTAGCCGATGTCGGCGGCGATGCGGCGCGCCTGCTCGAAGCTCGTGGCGGTGCCGAACCGCGGTGCGGGCAGCCCGGCCGTGGTCAGCACCTCACCGAACGCGCCGCGGTCCTCGGCCAGATCGATGGCCTTGGGGCTCGTACCGACGATCGGAACGCCCGCCTCCTCAAGGCGTTTGGCGAGGCCGAGCGGAGTCTGCCCGCCGAGCTGCACGATGACGCCGACGACGCCGGGCCCACCCTCGCCCGACACGGATTCGGCGTGATAGATCTCCAGCACGTCCTCGAACGTGAGCGGCTCGAAGTACAGCCGGTCGGCGGTGTCGTAGTCGGTGGAGACCGTCTCGGGGTTGCAGTTGACCATGACCGTCTCGAAACCGGCCTGGCTCAACGTCGTCGCCGCATGCACGCAGCTGTAGTCGAACTCGATGCCCTGCCCGATGCGGTTCGGTCCGGAGCCCAGGATCAGCACCTTGGGTTTCTCGGTCTGCGGAGCCACCTCGGTTTCGGCGGCGGGGTCGAGTTCGTAGCTGCTGTAGTGGTACGGCGTCTTGGCGTCGAACTCCGCGGCGCACGTGTCGACGGTCTTGAACACCGGGTGGATACCGAGCCGTTGTCGCAGTGCGCGCACACCCGATTCACCCGCCAGCTCGGGTCGCAGTGCCGAGATCTGGCGGTCGGACAGGCCGCTGTGCTTGGCCCGGCGCAACAGTTCCTCGTCGAGGACCGGCGCGTCGATCAGCTCCGCGCGCAACGCGACGAGACCCGCGATCTGCTCGACGAACCACGGATCGACGCCGGACGCCTCTGCGACCTGCTCGACGGACGCGCCGAGCCGCAGCGCGAGCTCGATGTCGTAGATCCTGCCGTCCATCGGCGTCCGCAGATTGGTGAGCACCTGCTCGACGGAGATCTCGGGATCCGGGGCCGTCCAGAACCCGGCGCGGCTGGTTTCCAGCGACCGCATCACCTTGCCGAGCGCCTCGATGAAGTTGCGTCCCAGCGACATAGCCTCGCCGACCGACTTCATCGTGGTCGTCAGGGTCGCGTCGGCGCCCGGGAACTTCTCGAACGCGAACCGCGGCGCCTTGACCACGACGTAGTCCAGCGTCGGCTCGAAGCAGGCCGGGGTTTCCTTGGTGATGTCGTTGAGGATCTCGTCGAGCGTGTAGCCGATGGCCAGCTTCGCGGCGATCTTCGCGATCGGGAAACCGGTGGCCTTCGACGCCAGCGCCGACGAGCGGGACACGCGCGGGTTCATCTCGATGACGATGAGCCGCCCGTCTTTCGGGTTGACCGCGAACTGGATGTTGCAGCCGCCGGTGTCCACGCCGACCTCACGCAGGATCGCGATGCCGAGATCGCGCATCTTCTGGTACTCGCGGTCGGTCAGCGTCATCGCCGGCGCCACGGTCACCGAATCGCCGGTGTGCACGCCCATCGGATCGAAGTTCTCGATCGAGCAGACCACCACGACGTTGTCGCGGCCGTCGCGCATCAGCTCGAGCTCGAATTCCTTCCAGCCGTAGATCGATTCCTCGATCAGCACGTTGGCCGACGGCGATGCGGCGAGCCCGTCGCCGGCCATCCGCTCGACGTCCTCAGCCGAGTACGCCATGCCCGAACCGAGCCCGCCCATCGTGAAGCTGGGCCGCACCACGACGGGCAGGCCGAGGTCGGCCACCGTCTCGCGCACTTCGTCCATGGTGAAACACACACGGCTGCGGGCGGATTCGCCGCCCACCTTCGCGACGATGTCCTTGAACTTCTGCCGATCCTCGCCGCGCTGGATGGCTTCGAAGTCGGCGCCGATGAGTTCGACGTCGTAGCGCTCCAGCACGCCGCCCTCGTGCAGGGCGACTGCGGTGTTCAGCGCGGTCTGCCCGCCGAGTGTGGCGAGCACCGCGTCGATCTTGTTGCCACGCTCGGCCTGCTGGGCGATGACCTTCTCGACGAACGCGGCCGTGATGGGTTCGACGTAGGTGTGATCGGCGAACTCGGGGTCGGTCATGATGGTCGCCGGGTTCGAGTTGACCAGGCTCACCTGCAGGCCCTCGGCACGCAGGACACGGCACGCCTGGGTGCCCGAATAGTCGAACTCGCAGGCCTGGCCGATAACGATCGGGCCCGACCCGATGACCAGCACATGGTTGAGATCAGAGCGACGTGGCATTACTGGTTCCCCTCACCGCGAGCGACCGTGTCTGTACACGACACGCCGCGAAAATCTGTACAAAAGTGGTCGCTCGCCGAGCAGATCATCACTTGTCCTCCGCCATGAGGTCGACGAACTGGTCGAACAGGTAGTTGGCATCGTGCGGGCCCGCCGCCGCCTCGGGGTGGTACTGCACCGAGAACGCCCGGCCGTTGGCGAGCCGGATGCCTTCGACGACACCGTCGTTCGCGCAGGTGTGGCTCACCTCGGCGGCGCCGAACGGGGTGTCGAACGTCTCCCCCGCTTCGCCTTCGAGGGCGAACCCGTGGTTCTGCGCGGTGATCGCGACACGTCCGGTGATGTGGTCGATCACCGGGATGTTGATGCCACGGTGGCCGAACACCATCTTGTAGGTGGACCGGCCCAGGGCCCGGCCGAGGATCTGGTTTCCGAAGCAGATGCCGAACAACGGGATCCCGGCACCCAGTACCTCGCGGGTCACCTCGACGATGTGGTCGGCGGTCGCGGGATCGCCCGGCCCGTTGGACAGGAACACCCCGTCGGGCTTGAGGTCGGCGATCTGCTCGAAGGTCACCGACGACGGCAGCACGTGGCTGCGGATGCCGCGGCGCGCGAAGTTGCGCGGCGTGTTCGTCTTGATGCCGAGGTCGACGGCGGCGACCGTGAAGCGTTGCGTACCTTCGGGTTCCACCACATAGGTGGCCTCGGTGCTGACCTCGCCGGCCAGGTTCGCGCCGAGCATCGACGGCTGGCTGCGCACGCGCTCCAGCAGCTCATCGGGTTCGGCCAGCGCATCGCCGCTGAACACCCCGGCCTTCATCGAGCCGCGGGTGCGCAGGTGGCGCACCACCGCCCTGGTGTCGATACCGGCGACCCCGACGATGCCCTGCGCGACGAGTTCGTCCTCCAAGGTGCCGTCGGCGCGCCAGTTCGACGCCCGCGGCGACGGATCACGTACCGCGTACCCCGCGACCCAGATCTTGTCGCCACGGCTTTCGCCGTCCTCGCGATTCCAGCCGGTGTTGCCGATCTGCGGCGCGGTCGCGACGACGATCTGACCGTGGTAGCTCGGATCGGTAAGCGTCTCCTGATAGCCCGACATGCCGGTCGAGAACACCGCTTCGCCCAATGTCTGTCCGATCGCGCCGAACGCGGTGCCGGAGAAGACGCGACCGTCCTCGAGCACCAAGACGGCCTGATTGCGCGTTGTCATGCTTTTTCCTCCAGCCAGCGGTCGAGTTCGGCGCGGTTGTCCGCGCGGAAGCCGGTGTCGATTTCGGCGCCCGACGGCAATCGCCACCGGATCGCCAGAATGCCGTCGTACGTGAGCGCCTTGCCCGCGATGCCACGTTCGGTGCGGATCGCGGTGATCGACTCGGCGGGAATCCAGATCGGTCCGGCCCCACTGCGTTGCATCATGATGCCCTCGGGGTAGCGCGTCAGCACCGCCTTGGCGCGGAACCCCAGATCACCGGCGGCGACCTTGTCGTTCCAATGCGGCACCAGCGTGCTTCCCACGTAAAGGCCCTTGGTGGCGGACACGGTCGCCTGCCCGACGGTATCGGGCAGCGCAGGCAGGGTGCCGATCAGCTCGGCCTGCCGCTGCGCCCGGTGCAACCAGCCGCGCATCATCTGCCGGATGAAGAACGCGATCAGCAGCGCCAGCACCGCAGCCATCACCAATGAGGCGATCAGCGTGGGGGTGTTCACCGTTCACACTTCCCGTCACGCGCCGTGATCCGCCCCCGCAACAACGTCGCGGTCACGGTGGCGGGCAACTCCATCGACTCGAACGGCGTGTTGTCCGAGCGGCTGGCCAACTCGGTGCCTGCCACGGTCCAGGTCGCGTCCGGGTCGACCACCGTCAGGTTGGCCGGCTCCCCCACTTCCAGTGGCCGGCCCTGGTCGGGCAGGCCGACGATGGCGGCCGGCGCCTCGCTCATCACCTTGGCCACGCCGCGCCAGTCGAGCAGGCCGGGCCGCACCATGGTCTCCACCACGACCGACAGCGCGGTCTGCAGACCCAGCATGCCCGGGCGCGCGACCGAGAACTCACAGCACTTTTCGTGCTCGGCGTGCGGTGCGTGGTCGGTGGCCACGCAGTCGATGACGCCGTCGGCCAATGCCTGACGCAGCGCCTCGGCGTCGCCGGCCTCACGCAGCGGCGGGTTGACCCGGTTGCGCCCGTCATAGCTCGCGAGCCGGGTGTCATCGAGCAGCAGGTGGTGCGGTGTCACCTCGGCGGTGATCGAAATACCTTGCGCCTTGGCCCATTTCAGCAACTCGACGGTGCCTGCGGTGGAGGCGTGGCAGATGTGCACGCGGGCCCCGGCATCGCGGGCCAGGATCGCGTCACGGGCGACGATCGACTCCTCGGCAGAACGCGGCCAGCCCGTGAGACCGAGCTTGGCGGCGTTGGGTCCCTCGTGCGCTACCGCGCCGACGGTCAGCCGCGGCTCCTCGGCATGCTGGGCGATGAGCACTCCCAGCCCGGTGGCGTACTCCAGCGCCCGGCGCATCACCAGCGGATCGTCCACGCACACACCGTCGTCGGAGAACATCCGCACCTGACCGACGCCTGCCGCCATCAGGCCCATCTCGGTGAGCTGCTTGCCCTCGAGTCCCACGGTCACCGCACCGACGGGGTGCACGTCGACCAGGCCGACCTGTTGCCCGCGGTTCCACACATGGTCGGTGACGACGGCGGTGTCGGCGACGGGATCGGTGTTGGCCATCGCGAACACGGCGGTGTACCCACCCAATGCCGCTGCGGCGGAGCCGGTCTCGATGTCCTCGGCGTATTCGCGGCCGGGCTCGCGCAGATGGGTGTGCAGGTCGACGAACCCGGGCAACAGCACCTGCCCGGTGGCGTCGATGACCTCGGCCGCGTCCGGGATCGCCAGCCCGGCACCGATTTCGGCGATCTGACCGTCGTCGACCAACACGTCGACCGCGTCGCCTTCACCGTAGAGCCGTACCCCGCGGATCAACACCGTGTTACCCCTGCTCTGCGCGGTCATACGCTGATCGCCTCCCGGTCTGCGCCGACCAGCAGATGGAACAGCACAGCCATCCGCACGTGGACGCCATTCGAAACCTGTTGTAGCACCGCCGATTGCGATGAATCAGCCACCGGATAGGCGATCTCCATGCCCCGCAGCATGGGGCCGGGGTGCAGCACGACCGCGCGGTCCGGCAGCATGGCCTGCCGCTTCTCCGACAGCCCGTAGCGCACCGAGTACTCGCGTGCGGACGGGAAGAACGCGCCGTTCATCCGCTCGGCCTGCACGCGCAGCATCAACACCGCATCGGCCGCGGGCAGTTCGGCGTCGAGGTCGTAGGACACCGACACCGGCCAGTCCGCGACCCCCGTCGGCAACAGCGTCGGTGGTGCGACCAGCACCACCTCGGCGCCAAGGGTCGCCAGCAGCGTCACGTTGGACCGGGCCACGCGGCTGTGTAGGACATCGCCGACGATGACCACCCGCTTGCCCTCGATGCCGCCGAGCCGCTGCCGGATCGTCAGCGCGTCGAGCAGGGCCTGGGTCGGATGCTCGTGGGTGCCGTCGCCCGCGTTGATCACGGAAGGCCCGCCGCCGTCCTCCTCGGCGGTCCACTCCGCGAGCTGCTGCGCGGCGCCGGAAGCCGGGTGGCGGATGATCAGCGCATCGGCGCCTGCCGCCCGCAGTGTCAGCGCGGTGTCGCGCAGCGACTCGCCTTTGGCCACCGACGATCCCGAGGCGCTGACGTTGATGACGTCGGCGCTCATCCACTTGCCCGCCACCTCGAACGAGACCCGGGTACGCGTCGAGTTCTCGTAGAACATCGTGATGATCGTGCGGCCGCGCAGCGTGGGCAGCTTCTTGACCTCACGGCCAAGCAGCGCCTCGCGGAAGCGGTCGGCGTCGTCGAGGATCGCGGTTGCGTCGTCGCGGGACAGATCCGCTGCCGACAACAGATGCCGAGCACTCACTTGGATATCACCACCCCGTCACGGTCGTCATGCTCGGTCAACAGCACGTGGACGCTCTCACTGCGTGAGGTCGGCACGTTCTTGCCGACATAGTCGGCGCGGATGGGCAGCTCGCGGTGGCCGCGGTCGACGAGCACGGCCAACTGGACACTGCGGGGCCTGCCGATGTCGCGCAGCGCGTCGAGCGCCGAGCGCACCGAGCGGCCCGAGTAGAGGACGTCGTCGACGAGGATGACCACGGCGTCGTCGATGCCGCCGGCCGGGATGGAGGTCGACGCGAGCGGACGCGGCGGCTTGAAGTTGAGGTCGTCGCGGTAGAGCGTGATGTCGAGCGCGCCGTGCGGCAGTTCGACACCGGCGAACTCGTTGATTTTGTCGGCGAGCCGCGTGGCGAGGATCACGCCCCGCGTCGGGATGCCCAGCAACACCACGCGCGCCCGCTCCGCGGGATCGTCCAGCGCGGTCTTCTCGATGATCTGGTGGGCGATGCGGGAAATTGTCCGGCCGACGTCCGCCGCGGACAGCAATTCCCGGTCGGTACCTGAAGAGCCCATGGTGAGACCCTGACCTCCTTCTCCGCCTCTCTGGACGGATCGTTAAAGGACGTCGAACTGCCGGGCAGCTTAACAGAGCACGACTATCCTGACGAAAATGACATCCCCCGGTTCCCCGTTCGACTTCGATGCCCTGTACCGCGGCGAAAGTCCCGCAGAAGGTGTGCCGCCGATCACCACGCCGCCCTGGGATACCAAGGCGCCGAAAGAAAATGTCGTCGCCTGGGCCGAAGCAGGCCTGGTGCACGGTCATGTGCTCGACATCGGCTGCGGTCTTGGTGACAACGCGATCTATCTCGCGCAGCAGGGTTACGAGGTCACCGCACTCGACATCTCCCCGACGGCGCTGATCACCGCCGAGCGCCGCGCGGCCGACGCGGGCGTGAAGATCACGTTCGCGGTGTCCGACGCCACGCGCCTCGACGGGTACGACGACGCCTTCGACACCGTGATCGACAGCGGGATGTACCACTGCCTCGACGACGACGGCAAGCGCGACTACGCCGCCGCCGTGCACCGGGCCACCCGGCCCGGTGCGACGTTGCTGCTCGGCGCGTTCTCCGATGCCAACCTGCAGCAGCCCGACTGGGGTGCGCCGACGGTTTCGGAGGAGACGCTGCGTACGACGCTGGGCGACGCGGGGTGGGACATCACCTCGCTGACCACCGAGACGACGACGCTGCCCCACAACGGGGCGGACGCGTCGTTCTGGCTGCTGCAGGCGCAGCGCCGCTGATCAGCGGATCAGCGCTGTATCGACTTGACCTCGAGGAACTCCTCGAGCCCGAACAGCCCGGCCTCACGTCCGTTCCCAGATTGCTTGTATCCGCCGAACGGTGCGTTGGCGTTGAATGCGCCCGCGTTGATCTGCACCTGGCCCGCGCGGATGCGGCGCGCGATCTTCTCGGCCCGGTCCGCCGACCCGGACCAGACCGCGCCTGCCAGGCCGTAATCCGTGGCGTTGGCGATGCGCACCGCCTCGTCTTCGGAGTCGTAGGCCTCGATCGCGAGAACGGGGCCGAAGACCTCCTCCTTGTGGATCGTCATGTCTTCGGTGACGTCGGAGAACACGGTCGGCCGGACGAAAGCGCCGGGAGCGTCGGAGTCGGTGTCGCCGCCGGCGACCAGGCGGGCTCCTTCATCGATCGCGGTGCGGATGTGGCCGAGCACCCGCTTCTGCTGTGCGCGAGACGACAGCGGGCCCAACGCAGTCCCGTCCTCGGCGGGATCGCCGACCGGAAGCGCCTCGGCGGTCGCCTTCGCGAGCGCCTCCACCTCGGCCAATCTGTCGCGCGGGACGATCATGCGGGTCAGCGCCGAGCAGGTCTGTCCGGAGTTGAGCATCATCGACTTCACCGAAGCCGGCACGGCCGTTTGCAGGTCGGCGTCGTCCAGGATGATGTTGGGGCTCTTGCCGCCGAGTTCGAGCGAGACGCGTTTGACCGTGCGGGCGGCGATCTCCTGCACTCGCCTGCCCGCGCGGGTCGATCCGGTGAAACTCACGATGTCGACGCCGTCATGCCCGGCGATCGCCTCGCCGACCTCCGCGCCGGTTCCGAACACGATGTTGAAAACCCCTGGCGGCAACCCGATCTCGTCGACGATCTCGGTCAGTGCGATCGCGCACAGCGGGGTGACCTCGCTGGGTTTGACGACGACGGTGTTGCCGGCGGCCAGACCGTAACCCACCTTCAGCGCGATCTGGTGCAGCGGATAGTTCCACGGCGTGATCGCACCGAGGACACCGAACGGCTCGCGCACGATCGTCGACCCGCGGTACTCGCCTTCGAACTCGTAGTCGCGCACGATGTTCGCGGCCTCGGCGAAGCTGTTGATCGGCAGCGGCAGCTGGACCGCCCGGGAAATCGAGATGGGACAACCCATTTCGGCGGAGATCGTGCGGGCCAGGTCTTCTGCGCGTTCGGTCAGCTTGCCCGCGATCGCGGTGAGGTAATCGGCACGCTCCCCGACGGGTGTCGCCGACCAGCCCGGGAAGGCCGCCCGGGCGGCGGCGACCGCAGCGTCGACGTCGGCGGCCGTACCGGCCACCACCTCGGCGATCACCTCGTCGTTGGCCGGGTTGGTGACGGGGATGCGCGACGTTCCGCTCGATACGGTCCACTTGCCGTCGATGTAGTTGGTGTCATGGTTCTTCATCGGTGACCTCTTCGTTCTACGACTTCCCCAGTCAGCAGGTGCGCGCCCTCGTGCCCACCGAGTACCGGCATGAATGGAACTGGGCTTGCCTGACACATTTCCATGCCAGACGCGAGACGCGCATCACTATGGGCACGGTGAGTGGCTGCCGCGGGTCTCGATAGAGCAGACCCGCCCACAACACGACATTTCCGGCCACTGCGGGCCAGTTCCGCAGTCGTCGACGCGGCGCGGGCACGCCGACGCTGGCGCCGCACCGCCGGTCACGACCGCGGCTGACTACCCTGGCCCGGGTGAACCTCGACGGCAATCAAGCGTCCATCCGGGAGGCGATCGACGCCGGCCTGCTGGCCGGTGCGGTCACCATGGTGTGGCACGCGGGCAAGGTGGTACAGGTCAACGCGCTGGGAAACCGCGACGTCGAGGCCCGGTTGCCGATGCAACGCGACACCGTGTTCCGGATCGCGTCGATGACCAAACCTGTCACCGTGGCGGCGGCGATGGCGCTCGTCGAGGATGGCAAGGTCGCACTCACCGACCCGGTGACCAAGTGGCTGCCGGAGCTGTCGAACATGCGCGTGCTGCGGGAGCCGCGCGGCCCCTTGGACCGGACCGAACCGGCTCGGCGGCCGATCACGATCGACGATCTGATGACCCACCGCAGCGGGCTGGCCTACGTGTTCTCGGTGCTCGGGCCGCTGGCGTCGGCCTACGGAAGGCTGTCGCTGCGCCAGGACCAGGACCGCTGGTTGGGCGAGGTGGCCAAGCTGCCGCTGGCCCACCAGCCCGGCGACCGCCTGACCTACAGCCATTCCACCGACGTGCTCGGCATCGCCCTGTCCCGGATCGAGGGCAAGCCGCTGGCGCAGGTGCTCGCGGAGCGCATCTTCGAACCGCTGGGCATGACCGACACCGGATTCTCGGTCGATGCGGCAGGCCGGCGGCGGGCGGCGACGATGTACAAGCTGACGGCCGACAACACGTTGACCCACGATGTGATGGGGCCTCCGCCGATCACCGATCCACCGTTCTGCACCGGCGGCGCCGGCTTGTTCTCGACGGCCGACGACTACCTGAAGTTCGCCCGGATGCTGCTGTCCGGCGGAACCGTCGATGGTGTCCGCGTGTTGTCGGAGGAGTCGGTGCGGCTGATGCGCACCGACCGGCTCACCGCCGAGCAGAAGCAGTATCCCTTTCTGGGGGCACCGTTCTGGGTCGGCCGCGGCTTCGGGCTCAACCTGTCGGTCGTCACCGATCCCGCCAAGTCCCGCCAGCTGTTCGGCCCGGGCGGGCTCGGCACCTTCAGCTGGCCGGGCGCCTACGGCACGTGGTGGCAAGCCGATCCGTCAGCCGACCTGATCCTCATCTACCTGATCCAGAACCATCCGGACATGTCGGTGGACGCGGCCGCGATCTCGGGCAACACGTCGCTCGCGAAACTGCAGTCCGCACAACCGAAGTTCGTGCGCCGCACGTATCAAGCGCTCGACATCTGATCCGGCACGGAGCCCAGCTCGGCGAAAGTTGGCTTGTGTTCGCGATTTGGGCAATCCCTCGCGCACAAGCCAACATTCGATGAGGTCTTCCTGTCCCGCCCCGGTTACCCGGGATCAACCTCCGCGGGCGATGACGGCAGCGCAGCAGCCAGCTTCGCCTCCGCGATCCGGTAGAAGCCGTCGAGCGCCGACTCGTCGACGCTGAGGTACTCGCTGACCACCTCGGGAGCGACGCCGGCATCACGCAACCGCAACGCCAGGGAGTACGGCAGCGGCAGAACCCGTAATGCCTGTTCCCTCGCGTCGCGGCGGTCGGTCATGTGATCAGCATGCGGTCGACCGGGCAGGACCGAGCGAGTAGCGGGATACTCGAATCAAGCGTGCCTACGCCGCACGAGGGCCGCGAGTTCGGCACGGGTGGCCACCCCGGTCTTCGCCATGGCTCGGTAGATGTGCCCGTCGACCGTACGGGCGGAGAGGTTCAGCCGCGCGGCGATCGCCCGGCTCGACAGCCCGCCGCCGATGAGCATCGCGATCTCGCGTTCACGCTCGGTGAGCGGAAGCCGTTCCATCGCGGCGAGCAGAATCGGCGTCACCGCGCCGCCGCACCGAGCGGCCAGCTCGGCGGCGCGAGTGGCCAGACCGAGTGCCGATCCGCGCATATCCTTCCTGCGATACACCACGGCCGCGTGAGCTGCCGCATCGGCCGCCGTCACGGCATCGCCGATCGCTTCGAACAGATCCACGACGGCGGCGAGGCCATCGGCGTCGTCGTGCTTGAGTGCATGGCCGAACGCCGCGGCCGCGCCTACCCGCGGTCCCTCGACAAGCGTCGTCAATTCCTCCAGCCGGTCTGCTCCGGTGTGGTCGCCGAACTGGGTCGCGGTCTGCAGACACAGCACCTCGGCGGCGAACTGCCCATTGGCCCTGGCCTTCTCGGCACCGTCCCGCACGGCGGCGGCGGCCTCGGACACCGCACCCTGCGAAGCCGACACCCACGCCCGGACCAGCGCCTCCTCGTAACCGAGGTATTGCCAGCTCGGGTGTCGACACCGATGCAGTTCGTCGAGCGTTGAGTCGTCGGCTCGGCCCCGCATCGCCAGGGCCAGGGACCACGGCAGCCGGAAGCGATAGCCGAAGCCGTTGGTTTCGCCGGCCGCCGCCATCAGCTCGACGACCGGGTGCAGAAGATCCGACGCGACGTCGAGCCGGCCGGCGCCGAGGGCCGCCCGGCCCGCCAGCGCAGTACCGAACAACTGTGCGACGCCGGGTAACTCGGCAGCCTGTCGCCGCTGCCGGTCGGCTTCGCGCTCGGCCTCGGCGATCTGTCCGGCCAGCAGCAGGGCGCCGATGTGGCCGTCGGCGATCACGAACCGCATGTGGGCAGCGTCGAACGAGCTGTCGGCAATGCGATAACCGCGGTGCGCGGCGGCCACCGCGGTTTGCGTTCGCCCGGCGTCGCCGGCGGAAACCGCGACGGCCCAGCCGGTCACCGCGCCGACGATGCCCGGCAGCGCTTCGAGATTCAGTCCCGCCGCAGCGGCCGCGGCCGTCTCGGGCGTGCCCACAGCGGCTCCGTGTACCGCATAGAAGGCATCGACGCATGCGCGCGCATCGGCGGGTATCGAGGCCGATGCCTCATCGATACGCCGTTTCGCCCGCACCGGGTCGGCCAATGACCACAACTCGTTGGAGGCCCGCAGGAACGCCAGACGCGCACGGCCGTCGTCGGTGAGGTCAGCGGTACGGATCGCGTCCAACACCGCGTCGGACTCCTCACCTCTGCTCAGCCACGACAAGGCGTGCGCCTGAATGAAGTTGGCCTCGACTCCCCCGCCCGCGCGCACGGCCGCCGCGGCCAGCCGGTCCGCGAGCGGCAAGTCCGACAACCACACCGCGCCCTGCGCAGCGCGGGTCAGCAGTTCGGGATCGGGTTTGAGATCCGAGTCCAAGGTCAGCGTCGCCCGGTGTACGACGACGCGCATGGCGTCACGGTCATCGCAGTGCGCGAGCTCGGTGGCGACAAGACCGCGCAGCCTGCGCAACCGCGTGCCCGGTACGCGTTTGCGTCGCACCTCGGCATAGAGCGGGTGCGCGACGCGCACCTCGACGCCACTTTCGATGGCATCCAGCGTGATAAGCCCACGGGCCTCGGCCTCTTCCACCGCGGAACTCGCGGCGATAGATGTCAGCAAGCTCAACTGGATCGGCTCGGCGACGGCGAGAATATCGATCACCTCGCCGACCGACGGCGGCAGCGCACCGATGCGCGATTCGATCAGCTCGACCAAACCCGGTGGTATCACCGGATCGCCGATCCATCGCCAATATCCGTGCCGGCCGGCAAGTCGGCCCTGCGCGACCTCCTGCTCGACAATGTTGCGGAGGTAGAGGGCATTGCCCCTCGTCATCCGCCACAGCCGGCCCGCCGCATCGGGGTCGAGCGGCCCACCGAGCGCGGCGTGCACGAGCCGGATCGACTCGTCGCGCGACAGCGGCTGCAGGTCGAGCCGCTCGAATTGCCCGCCGGTCCACACCTCGTGGACGGAAGCCGGAACCGTGGTGCCGTCCCGAACGGTCAGCAGAAGCTTGGCGGCCTCGCGCTGAACGATCTGATGCAGTACGAAGGCGGACAGGTCGTCGAGCAGATGGGCATCGTCGACGCAGACCACGACGGATCGACCGTTCGAGGTCGCCGTCATCGCCTCGATCACCCGGCCCACGAGAGCGACGTTGTCGGCGTCAGCCGTACCGACCCATCTGGCGAATGTCCCCAACGGGAGATCCCGGGCCGCCGATGTTCCGACGGCCCAACGAGTTTCATGACCTCTGGTCGCGACGGCACCCAACGCCTCACGAGCGATTCGGCTCTTGCCGACTCCGGCGGCCCCGTGAATCACGATTCCCGACAGATCGGCCGAGGACAGCGCGGCGTCGATGAGCCGCGCCTCCTCCAGCCGCCCGGTCAGCGGCCAGACGAGACTCACTCATCGAGATTAAGGTGCCCGCGAGTCGTTAGCAAAAGTAATGACAAACTTCGCCGCCGCGGGTCGGGCTGCTGTCAGCCGGCGCGGGCGAGCGCCTGGCGTGCGTAGGCGCGAACGTCGGCGTCGCCGTCGTCGAGCGCACCGGCAAGTGCGTCACGGGCCGCGGTTTGCGAGTCGGCCCACCGGCTCAGGCTCAGCACCGCTGCCTTGCGGACATCCAGATGCTGATCGGACAGTGCCCGCGCCAGCGTCGGCACCGCGATTGCCGGATCGGCGCCTGCCAACGCCCGCACCGCGCCCTGCCGGATCTGCCAGGCCGACTCGGTCAGTGCCTTCTCGACACTGGCCACGTCGTCGTCCGCGCACCCCACGGCCCCGAGCGAGGAGAGCGCTGCCGCGCGTACCAACGGATCCGGGTCGTGCAGCAGGTTCCGCACCGCATGGCCGCCGCTGCGCAACGTCGCCAACCCGCCGACCGCGCCGATCCGCACTTCCCGGTTCTCGTCGCGGGTGGCCTCGGCCACGCCGGCGTCATCGTCGACCGACACCAGTGCCCGCACCGCCTCGATCCGCACGCGGTGGTCGGGATCGGTGACGGCCGACCGGTACGCGACCCGGGTGCCTGCGCGCCGTGAACTCAGCAGGTATACCGACGCCGCCCGCACCACCGGATCCGGCGAGGCCAACCGAACGGCGAACGCCGCCGGTTCGGGCAGTACCTCCACGAGTTCCCGTACCGCTTCTGCGGTCTCCTGGCGCACCGCAGGGTCGTCGTCGGCGAGCGCGTCGACCAATGCCGCCTGGTAACCATCGGGCAGGTGTTCGACGAGTGTGGCGACCGCGGTGCGCCGCACCCCGGGGTCCGGGTCGGCAAAGAATCCCGCCAGGTCGGCCAGTGCCGGTTCCTCAAGCGCCAGCACGGCCGCGATGCGCGGCGACGGCGGTTGCGCCCCACCGTCGGTGCGCACCCGGGAACGCTCAGCGGCGGGTGCCCGCCCACCGTGGAGATCGGGCTGGGCGACCGCGGTGACCGGATGATCCGACGGCAGGTGTTCCAGCCCCGGCACGGGCACGAAACACGGTGCCACCGGACGTTTGACGAACTGCATGGTGCCGTCGGCACCCTTGTAGAGGTTGAGGTGGTAACGCCACTGCTCGTCATCC
Organism: Mycolicibacterium wolinskyi; assembly: GCF_002101965.1. Taxonomy (GTDB): domain Bacteria; phylum Actinomycetota; class Actinomycetes; order Mycobacteriales; family Mycobacteriaceae; genus Mycobacterium; species Mycobacterium wolinskyi. The sequence goes on along the minus strand of NZ_LQQA01000002.1, from coordinate 30,397 downwards.
CGCTCGGGAAGATCGGCGCGTTCGTGATAGAGCCCCCACCGCGACTCGGTCCGGGTCAGTGATGACCGTGCCGCCATCTCCGCGCAGTCCCGGATGAACGACACCTCTGCCGCGCGCATCAATTCGTGTGGGGTCCGCGCGCCGATCTCCTCGATCTCGCCGACCATCCGCTCGAAGGTCTGCACCGCGATCGACAGCTTGGTCGCCGTCTTCGGCGGCGCGACGTAGTCGTTGACGAAGCGGCGCAGCTTGAACTCGACCTGTGGTTGCGGCGGACCGTCGGGGTGACGCAGCGGCCGATAGATCAACTCGTGCGCCTCGGCGATCTGATCGACCGGAAGTTCGCTCGGCGCAACCACATCGGACAGTGTCGACGCGGCGTGCTCACCGGCGAGATCACCGTAGACGAACGCACCGATCATGTAGTTGTGCGGCACACACGCCAGGTCGCCTGCCGCGTACAGCCCGGGCACGGTGGTGCGGGCATGCTCGTCGACCCACACACCGGATGCGGAATGTCCGGAGCACAAACCGATCTCGGATATGTGCATCTCGATGTCGTGGGTCCGGTAGTCGTGCCCGCGGTTGGCATGGAACGTGCCACGGGTGGGCCGTTCAGTGGTGTGGAGGATGTTCTCCAGTGCGGTGAGGGTCTCGTCGGGAAGGTGGCTCACCTTGAGATAGATGGGTCCGCGCGCGGATTCGATCTCCTGCTTGACCTCGGCCATCATCTGCCCCGACCAGTAGTCGGAATCGACGAACCGCTCCCCCAGCGCATTGACCTGATACCCGCCGAACGGATTGGCCACATAGGCGCAGGCCGGTCCGTTGTAGTCCTTGATGAGTGGATTGACTTGGAAGCACTCGATACCCGAGAGTTCCGCACCGGCGTGGTAGGCCATCGCGTAGCCGTCGCCGGCGTTCGTCGGGTTCTCGTATGTGCCGTAGAGATATCCCGACGCCGGCAGCCCGAGCCGCCCGCACGCACCGGTCGACAGGATCACGGCCTTGGCCGCAACGGTGACGAATTCGCCGGTACGGGTGTTGAATGCGGCGGCGCCAACCGCGCGGCCGTCCTGCGTGAGCACGCGCACCGGCATGAACCGATTCTCGATGCGGATCTTCTCGCGCATCGAACGCTGCCGGAGCACCCGGTAGAGCGCCTTCTTCACGTCCTTGCCCTCCGGCATGGGCAGCACGTAGGAGCCGGACCGGTGCACCCTGCGCACCGCGTATTCGCCGTGCTCGTCCTTCTCGAACTTCACGCCGTAGCGCTCCAGCCGCTGCACCATGGCGAAGCCCCGGGTCGCGGTCTGGTAAACGGTGCGCTGGTTGACGATTCCGTCGTTGGCGCGGGTGATCTCGGCGACGTAGTCTTCCGGCTCGGCCTTGCCGGGGATGACCGCGTTGTTCACGCCGTCCATGCCCATCGCCAGGGCCCCGGAGTGCCGCACATGCGCCTTCTCCAGCAGGAGTACCTGTGCGCCGTTCTCGGCGGCCGTCAGCGCCGCCATCGTCCCCGCGGTGCCACCCCCGATCACCAGGACATCGCAGTCCAGCCGGACGGCGTCGGACACGTCGGGTGCGGTCAGCTCGGTCATGATTGCTCCAGTGCGGCAATGATTTCGGCGCGTAGGGCCGAATGCGTGGACGGGTCGGCGCTACGCGGTTGCGGCACCTCGATCAGCGCCCGCAGCGGTTGCCCGGCACGGCCGAGCACCGCGACCCGGTCACCGAGGATCAACGCCTCGTCGACGTCGTGCGTGACGAAGACGATCGTCGTCGGGTGCGCGCGCCACGTGTCGATCAACAGCCGCTGCATGGCGGCACGCGTCTGGGTGTCGAGTGCCGCGAACGGCTCGTCCATCATCACCGCGCGTGGCGCACCGGCCAGTCCCCGGGCGAGTTGCACACGCTGACGCATACCACCGGACAGGCTCTTCGGCAGGAAGTCGGCGAACCCCGTCAGCCCGACCTCGGCGATCCACCGCTCGGCGCGCTCGCGCCTGCCCTGCCTGGGCAGGCCGCGAAGCTGAAGGGCGAGTTCGATGTTGGATCGCACGGTCCGCCACGGCAGCAGCGCGCTGTCCTGGAACACCATGCCGCGATCCCGCGACGTCGTCGTGACGAGTTCGCCGTCGGCCAGCACCCGGCCCGCATCCGGACGCAGAAGCCCGGTGAACGCGCGCAGCAGCGTCGACTTGCCACACCCGGACGGGCCGGTCAGCACCAGGATCTCCCCCGGTTCCACGGTGAGGCTCAACCCATCGATCACCGGAGTGTCGGTGTAGGACAGCCGGATCGCGTCGAGCTCCAATCGCATGCCCGCGGCAACCTCGGTGGCGGATGCGCTCATCGTGCGCCCTCCTCACCGCGCGGTAACCAGCGGGTGGCGCGGCGGCCGATGATTTCTACCGCTGCGGCGGTGCCGAACCCGAGGATGCCGATCGTGATGATGCCGACGAACACGTCGGGATAGTTCAGCACCGTATAGGCCTGCCACGTCCGGTATCCGACGCCGAGCCGGCCCGAGATCATCTCGGCCGAGATCACGCAGATCCAGGCCACCCCCATACCGACCGACAGGCCACCGAAAAGCCCCGGCAGGATTCCGGGCAACACGACTTGGCGCAGGACGTCGAGGCGCCCGCCGCCGAGTGTGCGGACCGAGTCCTCCCAGATGGTGGGCAGCGCGCGCACCGCGTGCCGGACGCTGACCATGATCGGGAAGTAGGCGGCGAGGAACGTGATGAACACGATCCCGGCCTCGTCGGTCGGGAACAGCAGGATCGCCACCGGCACCATCGCGATCGCCGGGATCGGCCGGGCCAGTTCGGTGAGCGGGCCGAAGATGTCGGCGAACAGGGCGGACCGGCCGAGCAGGATTCCGGTCACCACGCCGACGACGGCGGCAAGCCCGAATCCGGTGAGAATGCGGATCAACGACTGGCCGAGGTCCAGCCAGTACTCCGGCGTGCCGAGCCGATTCACCAGCGCCGCGGTGATCTCGGTGACGGTCGGCAAGGTGTCGAAGCGCAGCCCGAGCCGAATGTCGTTGGCGGTCAACAACTGCCACAGCACGACGGCGGTGATCACCGAGGCGAGCCGCACGAGCCGGCGTGGCCACGCCGACGCAGTGCGGCGCCGTGGTGCGGCGGACTCGGCCACCGGCAGGTCGGAGACCCCGGTGAGGACGGTTTCAGCGGTCGTCATACCGCACCGGCCAATGCCTGCGAATAGTCGACGACGACGCTGCCGGGATGAGCGGCGGTGTATCGCTGCGCACCGGCCGGAGTACCGAACGGGAGGTGTTCGGCGCCGGCTCGAACCCAGACCGCCTTGTCGGCAAACCAACGGGTGCCGAGCTCAGCATCCGGAACGTAAGCCGCCCGCACCTTGCTGCCGCCGCCCTCGGCCTCGCGGATCGCCTTGAGCAGGCAGGTCGGGGTTGCCGCGGGCGTGGTGGAGTCGGATCCGTCGAGCCACAACTCGCTTGCGGTGGCTGGGTTGTCGACGGCGGTATTGCACACCGCATCGGTCCCGCTCAGTACCGAAGGATTGGCGCCGGAGTTCAGCGCCTTGTCGTAGTCCTGTCCGCGCGCGGCGAACGCGGCACGCAGCGGACCGTCCTGCACGAAGCCCGCGACGTCGAGGTCGGCGAAGTTGTCGATCGACTTCAGGTACGGCACATCGCCCTTGAGCGCCTCGACCAGTGACGGCTTGAGTGTGGTGTCGAACGACGTGCCGCCGGGACCGTTGTAGAGGTAGACGACCTCCTGCGGCAGGCCGCTGGCCTCGGCGACGATGCGGGCCGCCTCGAGCGGTTCGGCGTTGAGGTAGTCGGTGGCGTCGAGTTGCGCCTGGAGGAAGGCGTCGAGCACCTCGGGGTGCTCGGCCGCATACGCCCGGCGGACCACGACGCCGTGCAACGTCGGGTAGTCCAACTCGGCGCCGTCGTAGAGAAGTTTGGCCTTGCCCTGGTGCACCAGCAGGCCGGGCCAGGCGACGAACTGTGAAAGCGCTTGAACCTGACCGGATTCCAGCGACGACGCACCGACCTGCGGCTGCTGGTTGAGCACTTCGACACCCGTCTTGGGATCGATGCCGGACTTCTCCAGTGCTTGGACGAGCATGCCGTGCCCGGCCGAACCCACACTCGCCGACACCTTCTTTCCGGCCAGGTCTCTCAACGATTGAGCCGGTGAGTCCGGTGTCACCACAACCATGTTCAGCGCGCCCTTGGGGTTGTAGCCGGTGACCGACACGATCTCGGTGCGGGCGCGCTCGTTGGCCTGCGTCTTCGACCCGTTGATCAGCATGGGATAGTCGCCCATCGATCCGATGTCGATCTTCTCGGCCACCATCTGCGCGGTGATCGGCGCTCCGGTGTCGTAGTCCTGCCACGTCACGTTGTACTTCGTGCCGGTGCTCGCGGTGATGTCACCGAGGCGGCGCTCCAGGTATCCCTGCGCGCGCAGCAGGGTTCCCGCGGTGACGGTATTGATGGTCTTGGACTGGTATCCGATGACGACGTCGACGGTATCGGCCGACTGCGTCGCGGAGTCGAGCGAGCATCCGGCCGTGGCGAGCGTGAGGCCGGCGGTGAGGGCGATCAGGGCTGTTTTCACGGGGTCCTCTAGCGGATCAAGTAGGGCATGTTGACGGTGACGGCTCCGGTTGGGCAGCGGGCCGCACACGGCCCGCAGTACCAGCACTCGTCGACATGCATGTACGCCTTGCCGTTCTCCGGCTTGATCGCAAGGGAATCCAGCGGGCACACGTCGACGCACAACGTGCAACCCTCGATGCACAGTGACTCGTCGATTGTCACCGGGACGTCGGCGCGTTGGTTGACCAGCGTCATGTGTCGCTCCTAAAGAGGTTGCCGCGCATGGTGATCCGGTCACCACGCATCCGGATGTACTCGAGGTCGACGGGCCTGCCGTCGTCCAGGCTCGTGAGCCGCTCGGCCATCAACAACGCCGAGCCGTTCGGCACCTGAAGAGTGGCCGCGGAGTGCGGGTCTGCCGAAACCGCCTCCAGCGCAAAGGTTGCGCCGCCCAGGCGTTGCCCGCTGACGCGCTCGATCAGCGCGAAGACGTCGTTGGTCTCGAGCGGGAACGCGATCACCGCTTCACCGATGTCGGGTGCCAGATAGGTCAGGTCCAGCGACAGTGGAAGATCGCCGAGGTAGCGCAACCGCTCGATGAACACCACCTGCGCGCCGGGTTCCAGCGCGAGCTTGCGGGCCACCGCGGGCGGGGCGGCCAGGCGCTGCACGGCGCGCACCTCGTTGCGGACCTCACCGTAATCCTTGAACGTCTCCTTGAGGCCGACGAGCGCGTCGAGCCCGTGGTCGAACTTGCGGACCGCCACATGGGTGCCGACCTTGGTGCCGCGCTCGATCAGCCCCTCGTTTTTCAGTACGGCCAGTGCTTCCCGGATGGTGTTGCGGGATACGAAGAACTCCGCGGCCAGGTCGGCCTCGGCGGGCAGTCCGCGATCGTAGGCGCCGTCGTAGATCTGGTGCCGTAGGACGTCGGCAACCTGGCGTGCCCGGTCGGCGCGGGGACGGCGGACCGGCAACGAAACAGGTTGTGCATCGGGCTGCGACACGCATCAAACGGTAAGGGCGGTTCCACGGGTGGCGCAGCGCGGCGAATCCGGTGTCGGCGCAGGTTAACTGATTGCGCCCCCTGCCACTGACGCCCACCAGCCCAAACCCCGGCACCGCAGGAGTATTGCGCCACCTGGGACTCGAAGAGAATTTACAATCCGGCTGAGCGTAAATCTGCCCTGCCCGCCGAGCGGCCCCGACGGGCGGGTTCAGCCGGCCACCACGTGATGCACTCCGTGCGGCAGCGGGATGCGTTGCACTGCAGTCAGTCCTGGGTCGTCAGCCGATCCGACCCGGTACACCTGCACCCCCGAACCGTTACCGCCGGGCCGGCCCTCGTACACGGTCGCCAGGAAGTACCGTCCGGTGGCGTCGAACGTGCCGCCCTCCGGCAGGACTCCGTCGAGGTGGTAGTCGCCGACCTTGCTCAGTTCGCCGGTGTCGCCGTCGAGTCGCAGCAGACTGACTGTCGCGTGGTCGTCGTGCAGCGGCGATCCGGCGGGTACGGCGGTGCCACGCATGTTCACCGTGGCCACCCAGCGGCCGTCCGGGCTGATCGCCAACCCCTCCGCCGACTTGTCAGACTCCGCGGTACCGACTTTCCGCGGCTGATCCGCGCCGAGATCGCCCACCCGGATCACGCTGAGCGTGGAGCGACCGGTGGGCAACCGCTTGTTCAGGTCGGTGGTGCTGAGGTCGCGGCCCCAGTCCGAGGTGAGGTAGTGACGTCCATCGGGCGTGAACCGGCCCACGAATGGATCCACTCCGGTGGCGACCGGTTCGCCCCACGCATGCACGCCCGGCCGGCCAGGAACGGACGTGTCGACCGTGAAGAAGGCAACGCGGTTCTGGCTGTCGATGTTGACGGCCAGCGCACGGCCGGTCGGATGCCAGTGCACGTTGGTCGCGGTCACGCCGCCACGTGGCTTGCCGGCTTCGCCGGGGACCCCGAGGGCGGCCAGATCGAATTGCTCCACAGCGCCGAACCCGTCCGGCGTCCACGAGATCAACTGCAGCAGCGACGAATCCGCCGTGTTCGACACCACCGCGATGTGGCTGCCGTCCGGATGCACGGCAAGCGCCTCGGGCGATGGCGCGATCGTGGCGACGTCGCCGATCGCCGGCGCCTGCCGGTTCGAGATGTTCACCGCGAAGAGCCGGTCACCGGGCGCCAGTTGCTGGGCCCTGGTATCGCCGACGTTGCGGGGTTTGAGCCGTTCGGCAACGAATGCCGTTGTGCCGTCGGGCGACAACGCAAGCACTTCCGGCGCGGCCGTCACCGAATTCGAAACCTCGACGTGCGCGGTGTCCACGACGCCGTCCCGCACGCTGACGGTGCTCAGCAGGTCTCGATGGCCCGCCGAGACGGGAGCCAGGATTCCGTCGGCATACGTGCTCGCCAGGTGGTCGCCGTCGGACAGGGCGACGAGTCGCTCGATCGTGACCGCCGGCTCCTCTTCTCGTGGCGTGGCACAGGCAGCGGCGACGACGACCGTGAGGCAGATGACGGAGGTGCGCAATGCGGGCATGCCACCAGCCTCGGCGACGGCTGATTCAGTATCAATCGGTAGTTCAAGGGCTGTGATAGGCGAATACGATCACGGGTATGGACCTGCGGTCGGTCGAGTGCTTCATCCGCGTGGCCGAAACGCTGCATTTCGGCCGGGCGGCCACCGACCTTCACCTCAGCCAGCCCGCACTGAGTCAACGCATCAGGACGCTCGAGCGCGACGTCGGTGCCACACTGCTGGATCGCGACCGCCGCGGCGTCCGGTTGACCGCGGCCGGGGTGGCATTCCTGGCGCCCGCGCGCGCCATGCTGGCCCACGGCGGACACGCGATCGATGTCGCGCGACGGGCCGAGCAAGGCCTGCACGGTCGTCTGCGTCTGGGCTTCACGGTCGTCGCCTCCTACACCCGGCTGCCGCGGGCGGTGCAGCGGTTCCGCAGCACCTTCCCGGACATCACGATCGATCTGGTCGAGTTCAACTCGCCCGCGGTCGAAGAGGCACTCGACCGTGGCGAGATCGATGTCGGTGTGCTGCATCCACCGTTGGCGCGAACGCATTTGCGGTACCGGGAACTTCCCGACGAACCACTCGTGCTGGCGTTGCCGACCCACCATCCACTGTGCGGGCACACGACGATCGGTTTCAGGGATCTGGCCGGTGAAGCGTTGTTGGCCGCACCGCGAAGCGTGGGTCCGGTGTTGTTCGACAAACTCGTCGGCTGCTTCCGCAGCGCCGGGGTCGAACCCGTCATCGTGCAGGAAGCCACCCCGGTGACGACGCTCGCAGGCCTCGTCGCCGCGGGCGCCGGCATCGGTTTCGTCACTCGCGGCGTGGCGGCGGCGAGCCGGCCGGGCGTCGTGTTCCGTGAAGTGGTTGGGGCGCCGGGGGTTCCGATGGCGATCGCCTGGACCGGCCCGAAACCGCCGCCGACGGCCCGGCGGTTCCTCGACGTCATCGACGAGGTGTGGCGAGACGGTCAGTAACCCAGGTTCGCGATCGTGTACGCCAACGGGTACGTGCCGAGCTCCTGGCGGCCCGGGCCGTTGACCTTCAGCGGTGCCGGTGCACCGTTGTCGCCGAACGCGCCGGCGAGCCGGCCGGGATCGACGGTGCCCGCGAGCCAATAGGAGCCCAGTGCGAACGGCAAGCTGTTCGATGTGGTGATCTCCGGACCGTCGGACAACTGGAAGTGCAGATGCGGATTCCTGGCATTCCCGGAGCTGCCGAGCTTGCCGATCACCTGCCCCTTCTTGACCTGATCGCCCGTCCGCACCGTGATACTGCCGGGTTGCAGGTGGCCGTAGATCGCCCACACTCCGGGCGCAATCTGCTGCGAGACATGATTTCCCGTGTAATCCCGCGGGCCGCGCAGACCGGTCGCCGGGGTGTTCGGGGCTTGATCGGGCAACCCGTCGAAGGTCGACGCGACGGTTCCGTCGGCAACCGCCAGGACATCGGCCCCGAACCCGTACCACTGAACGTTCCGGCTTCCGTCCCCGTCGAACAACCGGCCGTTTCTGGCCTGTGCCCAGTCCACCGCGAACTCCTCGGCCTTCTTGATCGCGTTGCCGCCCACCGCAAGTCGAGCTGCGCGGTGCGAGGCGCCGGGCGCACAACAGGCGTTCGCGTTGAGCCACTGAGTTCCCTTGAGCGGCGCCGAGATCACCGTGGGTTCGCGGCTGTCCACGGTGAGTTCCGGTCCGCTGATCTCGCGCGTACCGATGATCGCGGCCGCCGGTGACGAGCCCGGCTCATATCGGATTCGGTGAGTGATCCGGTCCGGCACCTGTTCGGCGGCGATCGCCAGATCGATCACGGCGGCCAGTGCACCGCCCGCGGGGACGACGGCACTCGGCGATCCGGGAAACAGCGTGCTGCTGACCGCGGCGACGTCGGGTCCGTCCAACGCGAGCAACACCGAGCCGTCGGCACCGAGCACCTCGATCGACGTCACGGTCACCGGTGCGCTGAACACGTTCTGCAGGACGAGGTCGTACTCGACGTGCGTCCGGCGGTCACTGCCGGCCAGCCGCACCGGCGGCTTGACCGCCGACACGCTCAGCGCGGTGGTGGTCAACTCGGCCTGCGGCGTCGCCGGTACGGCTTCCGGTGGCGCCGCGGACGGCGATGCCGAGCAACCCGCCAACGACAGCACCGCCAGCGACGCGACCGCGCGAATCAGCGCCGCCCGCGCACGTCCACGACGCCGCGGCATCAGTTAGCTCTCCGGTGTTCCCGCGCCTCGCACCGCCCGCGACGCCGCCCGGATCTGGGGCGTCACGAGCATCACCTGGCCGAGCACACCGTTGACGAACCCGGGCGACTCATCGGTCGACAACTCCTTGGCCAACTCGACCGCTTCGTCCACCGCAACCGGTTCCGGTACGTCCTCGGCGTGCAGCAGCTCCCACACCGCGACGCGCAGGATCGCCCGATCCACGGCGGGCAGGCGCTCCAGGGTCCAGCCCTGCAGGTGCGCGGAGATCAGATCGTCGATGTGGGCGGCGTGTTCGGTGACCCCGCGTGCGACCGTGACCGTGTACGGGTTGAGCGGCGCGACGTCGGGCTCGTCCTCGGCCAGCGCGGCGCGGGCATCCGCGACCGCCTCCGCGGTCAGGCCACGTGCCTCGGCCTCGAAGAGGAGGTCGACGGCGCGCTTGCGGGCCTGATGGCGGCCCCGGTCGCCACGACGGTCAGGCATTCACCCGGCCGAGGTAGCTGCCGTCGCGGGTGTCCACCTTGAGCTTGTCGCCGGTGTTGATGAACAGCGGAACCTGGATCTCGGCACCGGTCTCCATGGTGGCGGGCTTGGTGCCCGCGCTCGAGCGGTCGCCCTGCAGGCCGGGTTCGGTGTGGGTGACTTCGAGTTCAACCGACACCGGCAGCTCGAGGTACAGCGGCACACCGTCGTGGAATGCGATCTGCACCGGCAGGCTCTCGAGCAGGAACCCGGCCGCCCGGCCGACGAGCGATTCGGGCAGCGGATGCTGGTTGAAGTCCTCGGAGTCCATGAACACGAAGTCGCTGCCGTCGCGGTACAGGTAGGTCGCGTCACGCCGGTCGACGGTGGCGGTCTCCACCTTGACGCCGGCGTTGTAGGTCTTGTCGACGACCTTTCCGGACACGACATTCTTCAGCTTCGTCCGCACGAACGCCGGGCCTTTGCCTGGCTTGACGTGCTGGAATTCGACGATCTGCCACAGTTGGCCGTCGATCTGCAGGACGAGACCGTTCTTGAAGTCGGCAGTCGATGCCATGGTCGGTGTAGCTCCTAGCTTTCTGTCACAGGATGGCCAGTTCCTTGGGGAACCGGGTAAGCAGTTCTGGCGCGGCGGTGTCACCGCCGGTGCCACTGCCGAAGCCCTCGGCGCTTTCGCCGCCGGGCACGACCAGCGTGTCCTCGATACGGACGCCGCCGCGGTCTGGCAGGTAGACACCTGGCTCGACGGTCACCGCAGAGCCAGCAAGCAGTGTACCGGCGGCCGCGGAGTTGATTCCCGGCGCTTCGTGGATCTGCAACCCCACGCCGTGCCCGAGCCCGTGGCCGAAGTACTCGGCGTAGCCGGCGTCGGCGATGACTTCGCGCGACGCCGCGTCGACCGAGCTGAGGACGACGCCGGCCGCCAGTGCCTCACGGCCGGCCCGCTGCGCCGTCGCCACCAGGTCGTAGATGTCGCGCTGCCACTGCGCGGCCTGCCCGAGCACGAACGTGCGGGTCATGTCGGAGTGGTAGCCCTCGACTGCCGCACCGAAATCGATCTTCACGAAGTCTCCGACCGCCAGCACCGCGTCAGTGGGCCGATGGTGCGGTATCGCGGAGTTGGCGCCCGTGGCGACGATCGTCTCGAACGACGGTCCGTCGGCCCCGTGGTCGAGCATGAGCGATTCGAGATCGCGACGCACCTCTTTCTCGGTGCGCCCGGGCCGCAGCCCGCCCCGTTCGATCAGATCGGCGAGCGCGGCGTCGGCGGCTTCACAGGCCAGACGCAGCATCGCGATCTCGCCCGCGTCCTTGACCTCCCGCAGCGCCTCGACCGCACCTGCCGCCCGGACCAGGCGGACGTCGTCACCGGCTGCCTTGGTCAGCGCCCCGAAGACATCGACCGTCACGACATGGCTTTCGAAACCGAGCCGGCGGACACCGTCGGCGGCGGCGCGCGCGGCCAGATGTGGCCCGCAGGCCCGCTCGATGACGAGCTCGGCGTCAGGCGACTGGTGAGCCGCCTGCGTCCGGTAACGCCCATCGGTGGCGAGCACCGGCGTTTCGTCGGAGACACGAACCAGCAGCGCGGCGTTCGAGCCCGTGAATCCGGACAGGTAACGCACGTTGACCAGGTCGGTTACCAGCATGGCGTCCAGGTCGGCGGCCACGAGCCGCTGCCGCAATCGCTCCCTGCGCTGGGAAATAGTCACGGTCTGTGACGCTACTCGCTACGCTGTGCCCCCATGAGCAAGTGGTTACTGCGCGGAGTGGTGTTCGCAACGGCGATGGTCATCGTGCGCTTACTGCAAGGAGCACTGATCAACGCCTCGCCGGGCAACGCCATCTGGTTCAGCGTCGCGCTGCTCGTCATCTTCGGGATCGCCGTCGCCATCTGGGGTCTGCTCGACGGACGTGCCGATGCCCGCAGCAATCCCGACCCGGACCGGCGTGCCGACCTGGCGATGACCTGGCTGCTGGCCGGCCTGTGCGCGGGCATCCTCAGCGGCCTGGTGTCCTGGTTCGTCGGGCTGTTCTACAAGAGCATCTACACCGAGGCGCTGCTCAACGAGCTCACGACGTTCGCCGCGTTCACCGCGCTGCTGGTGTTCCTGGTCGCGGTCGCCGGGGTGACGATCGGGCGCTGGATGGTGGACCGGCACACACCTCAGGTGGTCCGCCATCACGGCAGCCACGCCAACGACGACCGTGCTGACACCGACGTATTCGCCGCGGTCAGCGCGAACGGCGCCGACGACACCACCCGGACCACGCCGGTGGACTACCCGGAGCAGCCGCGCCAGAGCTGACCTGCCGTCACCGTCGGTGGCGCGGAGCCCTCACTAGCTGAGGTCCCGCGCCACTTCCGCGTAGGCAGCCGCCAGCAGCGACGGATCCGGACCCTCGAGCCGGCCGGGCTTGGCCAGCCCGTCGAGCACGACGAACCGCAAGACACCCGACCGGTTCTTCTTGTCCCCCGCCATGTACTCCATGAGCTGCGGCAGCGCGTCGCCGTCGTAGCTGACGGGCAAGCCCAGCGCGGTGAGCACCGACCGGTGCCGGTCGGCGGTCTCGTCGTCGAGCCGGCCGGCCAGCCTGCCCAACTCGGCGGCGAACACGAGGCCTACCGACACCGCGGCACCGTGACGCCACTTGTAGCGTTCGCGCCGCTCGATGGCGTGCGCCAGAGTGTGGCCGTAGTTGAGGATTTCGCGCAGCGCAGACTCTTTCTCGTCGGCCGCGACAACCTCGGCCTTGACGGCGACCGCGCGGCGGATCAGTTCCGGCAGCACCGATCCGGTCGGGTCGAGCGAGGCCTCCGGGTCGGCCTCGATGAGGTCGAGGATCACCGGGTCGGCGATGAACCCGGCCTTCACGATCTCGGCCATCCCGGCGACAATCTCGTTGCGCGGCAAGGTTTCCAGCGTCGCGAGGTCGACCATCACCGCGGCGGGCTGATGGAACGCGCCGACGAGGTTCTTACCGGCATCGGTGTTGATGCCCGTCTTCCCGCCGACCGCGGCGTCGACCATGCCGAGCAGCGTGGTGGGCACATGCACGATGTCCACGCCGCGCAACCACGTGGCGGCGGCGAATCCGGCGACATCGGTCGCCGCTCCCCCGCCGAGGCTGACGAGGGCATCCTTGCGGCCGATTCCGATGCGACCCAACACTTCCCAGATGAACCCGACGACCGGCAACTCCTTGCCCGATTCCGCGTCCGGGATCTCGATGCGATGGGCGTCAATTCCCTTGTCCGCGAGGTGGCTTCGGATGGCCTCGGCGGTCTGCGCGAGCACCGGCTGATGCAGGATCGCGACTTTGTGCCTGCCCTCCAGCGTCCGGCCCAGCTCACCGAGCAGCCCGGTACCGATGACGACCGGGTACGGCCGGTCAACCTTGACCTCGACGATGACGGGCTCAGTCAATGTGTCGCTCCGCGTTGCGCGCGGCCAGGGCCGCGGGGGTGGGCATGGGCTTGTTCTTGGCGGTGCCGTTGGATCCGGCCTTGCCGTCACCGTCGGACGCCGGGCCGCGTCGCCACGGCGGGCGCCGCCTGCGCCGGGGTTTGCTCGCCGCGGTTTTCGGCGGCTGCGGGTTCTCCAGCCGGGAGACGATCGTGCGCACCACCGCTCCCGGATTACGCCGGTTGGTGTTGATCCGCATGGTGGCCACGCGCCGGTAGATCGGCACGCGCTGTGACATCAGCGCTCGGAACTTCTCCGCGCGGTCGCCGCCCGCGAGGAGTGGCCGCACGGTGGTGCCGCCGGTGCGGCGAACGCCCTCGGCCGCGCTGATCTCCAGATAGATCACGGTGTGGCCGGCGAGCGCCTCGCGCACTCCCGGTGTGGTGACGGCGCCGCCGCCCAGCGACAGCACCCCGTCGTGCGTTTCGAGCGCGGACCGCACGACTTCCTCTTCGATGCGGCGGAACTCGCGCTCGCCGTCGTTGGCGAAGATGTCGGCGATGGTGCGGCCGGTGGTCTCCTCGATGGCGGCGTCGGTGTCGAGCATCGTCAGGTCGAGCGCCTTGGCCAGGCGGCGGCCGATGGTCGACTTGCCCGAACCCGGCAAGCCGATCAGTACCGCCTTGGGCGCCATCAGCCCAACGCCTGCGCCGCCGGCTCGCGCTCGGCGACCGCGCGCAGGTACGCGTCGACATTGGCACGGGTCTCGGCGAGCGAATCCCCGCCGAACTTCTCGAGCGCGGCGCGCGCCAGCACGAGCGCGACCATGGTTTCGACCACCACACCGGCGGCGGGCACCGCGCACACGTCCGAGCGCTGATGGATCGCGACGGCTTCGTCACCGGTGGCCATGTCGACGGTGGCGAGCGCCCGCGGAACCGTCGAGATCGGCTTCATCGCGGCGCGCACCCGCAGCGGCTGGCCGTTCGTCATACCGCCTTCCAGGCCGCCGGCCCGGTTGGTCGAGCGCAGCACACCGTCCGGCCCCGGATACATCTCGTCGTGGGCGACGCTGCCACGGCGGCGGGCGGTCTCGAAGCCATCGCCGATCTCGACACCCTTGATCGCCTGGATGCCCATGACGGCCCCGGCAAGCTGGCTGTCGAGGCGGTTGTCACCGCTCGTGAACGAACCCAGGCCCACCGGCAGGCCGTCGACGACGACCTCGACCACGCCGCCGAGGGTGTCGCCGTCCTTCTTGGCGGCCTCGATCTCGGCGATCATCGAATCTTCGGCGTCCTTGTCGAACGCGCGCACCGGGCTGTCGTCGATGGCCGCCAGGTCGGAGTACTGCGGCGGCGGGCCGTCGTAGGGCTCGGAGGCCCCGATCGAGATGACGTGGGAGACGACCTCGACGCCGAGGGCTTCACGCAGGAACGCCCTGGCGACGGTGCCTGCCGCGACGCGGGCCGCGGTCTCGCGGGCACTGGCCCGCTCCAGCACCGGGCGGGCGTCGTCGAACCCGTACTTGAGCATGCCCGCGTAGTCGGCATGACCGGGCCGCGGGCGGGTCAGCGGAGCGTTGCGCGCGACGTCGAGTTCGGCTTCATCGACCGGGTCGGGTGCCATCACGGTCTCCCACTTCGGCCATTCGGTGTTGCCGATCTCGATCGCGATCGGCCCGCCGAGCGTGCGCCCATGGCGGACCCCGGCCAGCATCGTGACCTGGTCCTGCTCGAACTTCATCCGGGCGCCCCGGCCATACCCGAGGCGACGGCGCTTCAGCTGCGCCCCGATCTCATCCGAGGTGATGGGCACGCCGGCGACCATCCCTTCGAGCATGGCCACCAGGGCGCGGCCGTGGGATTCACCAGCTGTGGTCCAACGCAACACGGCTGTCATTCTCCCACGTCGGGTTTTGCCTCCGGAAATCCGTGGTCGCCTGCGCCGAACGTGAGCTTGTTTGCGAGTTTTCGGCGGCAGATTCTCGACAACAAGTTCACGCTCGACTACACGAGCACCAATCCGACTGCGGCCGCACTGGCCAGACACATCGACGGGCCGTGCGGGACGGTCGCGTTGCCGCGCAGCAGCGCGACGAGCGCCACCACCGACGTCAGGATCGGCGCGCCCAAGGCCGCCAACACCCACACGTCGAGCCCGAATGCCCCCGTCATCGCACCAACGCCGAGTGCGAGTTTGACGTCCCCGCCGCCCATCGCTCGCGGGGAGATGACGTGCACGATGCCGTAGAGGGCGGCGAGTGCGGCCGCACCGGCCAACGCGGCACTGCCGCGGCCACTCCACGTCGCGGCACAGAGGATCGCCACCGCGCCCGGCAGCGTCAGCCAGTTCGGCAGCCGCCGCCGGCGAATGTCGTATGCGCTCAATGCCACGAGCCAACCGACCCCGGCGATCACCACCCCCACCAACCGAGGCTAACGGCGCTCAGCGACCGTCCGTGGCGCGAATATGCGCGACGACCTCACGCACGGTCGTGGCGAACGCGTCCATGTCCACATCTGGCCCAACGGGCTGCAACACCACGGTGTGCTCCGGTTGCCCGAGATAGGCGGCGACCGCCCCAGCGATCTCGTCCACGGTTCCGCCGACGCCGTAGCTGTCTTCTGGCACGTCTCGTTTCTCGGCTTCTTCGGCGAGCAGGCGCCGCCCGTCGGGTCCGGGCGCACATGCCAGGTACTGCACCGTGGCGAATGAGCCTGCGTCGTCCCGCCTGGCCCGCCCGGCGGCGACGTGGTCGAGCGCTGCCCGGGCCGAGTCAACGGTGTTTTCACTGTCGACGATGACGCCGTCGCCGATCACGCCGGCAAGTTGCAATGTCTTGGGTCCTGTCCCGCCGATCAGCACCGGGACCGGCGCCTGTGGTGCCCACTCCAGTTGCACGCCGTCCAGACGGACGTAGCGCCCTTCGACGGTGACCGATCGACCGGCCAGCAGATCCCGCAGCGCGCTGACGTATTCCCGCAGCAGTGTGAGCGGCGATGACACCGCGGCCCCGGCCTGATGCATCCAGCTCTGGACGCCGTGGCCGACACCGACCCGGATGCGGCCCGGGAACATGCTCGCCAGGGTCGCGATCTCCATGGCGGTCGACACCACGTTGCGCAGCGGGGTCGGCAGGACGCCGAGGCCGACGGTGAGGGTGTCGGTGGCCGCGAGGGCAACGGCAGCCTGAGCGATACCGCCCTGCAGGAAGCAGTCCTCCCACAGCCAGAGCTCGTCTGCGCCGCGCTGCACGCATTTCGCGCTGTGCATCAACGTGTCTGGACGGAAGTCGGGTCGAAACACCACCCCGATCCGGGGTGGGCGCGCAAGTTCGGTCACGCCCGTCACCCTACGGCCCGGCACAACTGAAAATTCGGTTGCGCGCTGTGGCACCGTCGAATTCATGCGCACACTGGTCACGGGCAGTTCGGGACATTTGGGCGAAGGCATCGTCCGCACACTGCGGCAGCGCGACGCCGACGTCGTCGGCCTGGACATCCGCCCCTCCGAGTGGACCGATGTGGTCGGATCGGTGACGGACGTCGACGTCGTACGCGACGTCATGGCCGGTGTGGACGTCGTGCTGCACACCGCGACGTTGCACAAACCGCAGTTGGCCTTCGTACCGGGCCAGGCGTTCATCGACACGAACGTCAGCGGCACGCTGACGCTGCTGAACGCAGCCGCTGCCGCCGGGGTGCGGGCGTTCGTGATGTCCTCGTCGACAACGGTGTTCGGCGATGCGCTGGTCCCCGGGCCAACGCAACCGGCAGCCTGGATCGACGAATCGGTGGTGCCGGTACCCAAGAACATGTACGGCGTCACCAAGGCGGCTGCCGAAGACCTGTGTCAGCTGGCCCACCGCAACCAGGGCCTGCCCGCCGTGGTGCTGCGCGTCGCCCGGTTCTTCCCGGAGTCAGACGACACGCCCGGCGCCCACGAGGCACGCAGTGACGACAATGTGAAAGCCGACGAGTTCGCGTCACGTCGGGTCGCCCTGGAGGATGCCGTCAGCGCGCATCTCCTGGCCGCCGATGCCGCCGGGCGCATTGGATTCGGCCGCTACATCATCTCGGCCAGCACACCGTTCAGCCGAGAAGACCTGCCCCAGTTGAGAACCGATGCGGCTGCGGTGTTCGCCCGCCGGGTGCCACGGGCGGCGCAGGTGTGGACGCAGCGCGGCTGGCGCTTTCCCACCCGCCTGGATCGGGTTTACGACAACTCCCGCGCCCGCGCGGAGCTGGGCTGGCGACCGGTCTACGACCTCGCCGCGATCGCGGAGATGGTGGCGCAGGAAGGTACGGTCCGCACGCCGCTGGCGCGGCTCGTCGGCTCGAAGGAGTACGTGCACAGCACATATCACCGCGGCACGTTCGCGCCGTCACCGTCAGCCGAGTAGCGCCGCCCGCATCGCGTCCTTGGGCGCCGGCTTGCCAGTGAACTGCTCGACCTGGGTGAAGGCCTGGTTCAGCAGCATGTGCAGGCCGCTGATCACCTCACCGCCCGCCGCCTCGACCGCGGCTGCAAGTGGCGTCGGCCACGGATCGTAGATCGAGTCGAGCAGTCTCGGCACCGTGGCCAACATGGGCGCATACCGGGCGGCAGCGTCGGCCGGAATGGTGCTGACCGCAACCGACGCGGCGGCCACGACGTCCGTCAGCCCGGGGCTTCCGATGTCGCACCAACTACCCTCGGCGCCGCATCGCCCGGCGAGGTCCACGAGCCGCTCGGCCTTGCCGCCGTCCCGAGCCACCACGGTGATCCGTTGTACGCCAAGCTCGGCCAACCCGACCACGGCGGCCGGCGCGGTCCCGCCCGACCCCACCACCAGGGCGGACTCCCCCGCCGTCCCCAACGCGCCGATCACGCCGTCGACGTCGGTGTTGTCCGCGCGCCATCCGCCGGATGGGTTTCGCACCAAGGTGTTGGCCGACCCCACGAGCCGGGCCCGGTCGGTGTGCTGATCGGCGAACTGCAGTGCGGCGAACTTGCCGGGCATGGTGACCGACAGGCCGACCCATTCGGGGCCCAGCCCGGCGACGAGCCCGGGAAGCTGCTCGGCGGTGCACTCGATGCGCTCGTACGTCCAATCCGTCAGGCCCAGCGCGCGATACGCGGCCAGATGCAGCTGCGGTGACCGCGAGTGGGCGATGGGCGAGCCGAGCACCGCGGCCTTGCGCGCATTATCGGGCACGGCGGCGGGCCGCCTATCGGGCACGGCGGCGGGCCGCCTATCGGGCACGGCGGCGGGCCGCCTATCGGGCACTGTCGAGGACACCGTTTTGCTGTGCCAGTTCGATATTCGCCAGATGCTCGTCGTAATCTCGCGTGAACAGTGTCGTGCCCTGCAGGTCGATGGTCACGAAGTACAGCCAGTCACCGGGTGCGGGATGTTCGGCCGCGACCAGTGCGTCGGTTCCTGGCGAACAGATCGGTGTCTGCGGAAGCCCTTCGCTCGCATAGGTGTTCCACGGCGTCACCTGAGCACGGTCGGCATCGGTTGTCGCCACTTCCTGCCGGTCGAGCGAGTAGTTCACGGTTGAGTCGAATTCGAGTTTGCGGTGATCGGCCAGCCGGTTGTAGATGACCCTGGCCACCTTCGCGAAGTCCTGCGGCTTGGACTCGCGCTGCACCAGCGAAGCGACGGTGAGGATCTGATACGGCGACATGTTCATCGCCGCGGCGGTGTCGAGCAGTCCGCCCTGCGTGTACATCGTGCTGCTGGTGGAGATCAGCGTCGTGAGGATGTCCTGCGCCGAGGCGGCGGGGTCGACGTTCCACGTGCCGGCAGCGATCAGCCCTTCCAGCCGGCGATGATCGCCGCCCATCGCGGTCACCGGACCCGTCGCCCATTCCGGCACTGCGAGCGCGGCGGGCGGCGCCGACCCGGCGGCCGCACGCAGGTCGTCGACCGACACGCAGCGCTGTTCGCCGTCGAGTTCCACACACGAGGCCTGCGAGATCAGGCTGAAGATGCCCGCTGTGACGGCGTTGGTCTTGACGTCGGTGATGTCGTCGAGCTGACGTCCCTCGGGGATGGTGAGCTTGCCCACGCGGCTTTCGGGATCCGCCAGTCGCTCAACGGCATTCGCGGCGGGAATCTCGGTCCGAACTTTGTAGAAACCGGGCTGGATGGCCGAGATCGCCTCGTTGCCCTGCGCGGCGTCGACGAACGCCTTGACCGTGGCGACCACCTTGTGGTCCTGCAACGTCTCGCCGATCGCGGTCGTCGAGTCACCGTCGTGTACCTGGATCACGACGTCGGCCACGCCCTCACCCGCGTAATCACTGCCGCTGCCCGACATGCCGTGCCACAGTTTGGAGCCAAGGAACACCGCGCCGACCGCGACCATGATCAGCAGCGCCAACGACAGGCCCCTGGCCAGGCGACGCTTGCGGTTGTTGCGCGCCTGCCGCGCCCGCTCGGCACGGCTCATGCCACGCCTCGGTGGACCGACCGACACCGGTTGCGCTCGCTCGGCACCCCACTTTTCAGCCATCCGTGCCCTCTCCGCGCGCGGCCAGGGTCGCGCGCCGCTGGTCCAACCAGCTCTGCAGAATGCCGACTGCGGCGGCCTGGTCGATCACCGCTTTCTGTCCTTTGGCCTTGATGCCGGCCTCGCGCAGCGACCGCTGCGCGGAGACGGTCGTGAGCCGTTCGTCCGCCAGTCGTACCGGTATCGGCGCGATCCGGCCGGCGAGCAGATCGGCGAGGTCCATCGCGTCGTGGGCCGAGGTTCCGGCCCGGTCGGCCAGTGTGCGAGGCAATCCGACGATCACCTCGACGGCTTCGTATTCGCTGACCAACGCCGCCAACCGGCGCACATGTTTGCCCGACTTGTCGCGCTTGTCGCGCGCGACCGTCTCGACGGGCGTGGCCAGGATGCCGTCCGGGTCGCTGGTGGCCACACCGATGCGCACCGTGCCGACGTCGATGCCGATCCGCCGGCCGCGTCCGGGGTCGTCATCCCCTGGACGGTCCGGCAGCCGGTCGTCGGTGCTGGCCACGGGTTAACCCCGGCCGATCTCAGCGCGTAGCGCGGCCAATGCCGCGTCGATACCCGCTGCCCCCTTACCCGAACCCTGTGCCAGATCGGCTTTGCCGCCGCCGCGGCCGTTGACCGCCGCGCCGAGCTGCTTGACGAGCTCGTTGGCGCGCAACCCGAGATCCTGCGCGGCCGGGTTGACTGCCACCACGAACGGCACGGTGTCGTTGTCGCCTTCGGCGATCAACGCGACGACTCCGGGTTCTGAGCCCAGCTTGCCGCGGATGTCACCGACGAGGCTGCGGAGATCGCCCGCCGACATCCCCCCGGCCATCCGCTGCGCCACCAGACGCACCTTACCGACGACCTCTGCCCCGGCTGCGGCGTTGGCGGCCGCGGCACGCGCATTGGCCAGCCGCACCTTCTCGAGTTCCTTCTCGGCCGCCTTCAGTCGCTCGACGAGATTGGCGACGCGGGCAGGCACCTCTTCGGAGGGCACCTTCAACGACGACGCCAGCCCCGCCATCAACGCGCGTTCCTTGGCCAGGTGCCGGAACGACTCTAGCCCGACGTATGCCTCGACGCGGCGCACGCCGGAGCCCACCGACGACTCGCCGAGAATCGTGACCGGGCCGATCTGCGCCGAGTTGTGGACGTGGGTTCCGCCGCACAGTTCCAAGGAGAACGGCCCGCCGATCTCGACCACCCGCACTTCGTCGGGATAGTTCTCGCCGAACAACGCCATCGCACCCATGGCCTTGGCCTTGTCGAGTGCGGTGTTGAACGTGTGCACCTCGTAATCGGCTTCGACGGCTTCGTTGGTGACTTCTTCGATCTGCGTCCGCTGATCCTCGGTGAGCGAACCCTGCCAGTTGAAGTCGAAGCGCAGGTAGCCCGGGCGGTTCAGCGAACCGGCCTGAACTGCGTTGGGCCCCAACACCTGTCGCAGCGCCGCGTGCACCATGTGGGTGCCCGAGTGCCCCTGGGTCGCGCCGTGCCGCCACTTCGGGTCGACGGCCGCGGTGACGGTGTCGCCTTCGACGAACTCGCCGGATTCGACGTTGACGCGGTGCGCCCACAGGGTTTTGGCGATCTTCTGCACGTCGGTGACGGCGGCTTTGGCCGTCCCGGACGCACCGGTCCCGCTGATCGCCCCCTCGTCGGCGATCTGGCCACCCGACTCGGCGTAGAACGGCGTGCGGTCCAGGATCAGTTCCACGCGATCGGCTTCCAGCCCGTCGTGTGACACCACCGGAACGCGTTTGCCGTCCACGAAGATTCCGAGAATCCTTGCCTCGGAGGTCAATTCGTCGAATCCGGTGAACTCGGTCGGGCCGGCATCGACCAGTTCACGGTACGCGGTCAGGTCGGTGTGCGCCTGCTTGCGCGCGGCGGCGTCGGCCTTGGCGCGCTGACGCTGCTCGGCCATCAGACCGCGGAAACCCTCTTCGTCCACCGACAGGCCTGCCTCGGCGGCCATCTCGAGGGTGAGGTCGATCGGGAATCCGTACGTGTCATGCAGGGTGAACGCGTCATTGCCGGACAACACCGTCGAGCCGGACTTCCTGGTCGCCGCGGCGGCTTCGTCGAACAAGCGCGAACCCGACAGCAGGGTGCGGTTGAACGCGGTCTCCTCGGCGACGGCGATGCGGTTGATGCGCTCGAAGTCGGTCACCAGTTCCGGGTAGGACGGGCCCATCTCGTCGCGCACCGTGGTCATGAGGTCACCCATGATGGCCTGCTCGACGCCGAGCAGTTTGGCGGCGCGGATGATGCGGCGCAGCAGGCGGCGCAGCACGTAGCCGCGGCCCTCGTTGCCCGGGCTGACGCCGTCGCCGATGATGATCGCCGCGGTGCGCGTGTGGTCGGCGATGATGCGGTAGCGCACGTCGTCGCCGTGGTTGCCCTGGGCGTAGCCGCGGGGGGCGACGCCCGCCACCAGGTCGATGACCGGGCGCAGCAGGTCGGTCTCGTAGACGTTGTCGACGCCCTGCAGCAGGCAGGCCACGCGTTCGACGCCCATGCCGGTGTCGATGTTCTTGCGCGGCAGCGGGCCGAGGATCTCGAAGTCCTCCTTCGACGTGCCCTCGCCGCGCTCGTTCTGCATGAACACGAGATTCCAGATCTCGATGTAGCGGTCCTCGTTGGCTTCGGGGCCGCCCTCGACGCCGTAGGAGGGGCCGCGGTCGTAGTAGATCTCCGACGACGGTCCACACGGCCCGGGGATGCCCATCGACCAGTAGTTGTCGGCCATGCCGCGGCGCTGGATCCGCTCGAGCGGCAGCCCGGCCACTTCCTGCCACAGGCCGATGGCCTCGTCGTCGTCGAGATAGACGGTGGCCCAGAGCCTTTCCGGATCGAATCCGTATCCACCCTCGGAGACGGGGTTGGTCAGCAGGGTCCAGGCCAGCTCGATGGCGCCCTTCTTGAAGTAGTCGCCGAACGAGAAGTTGCCGGCCATCTGGAAGAACGTGTTGTGCCGGGTGGTGATGCCGACCTCGTCGATGTCGGGTGTGCGGATGCACTTCTGGACGCTGACCGCGCGGTTCCACGGTGGCGTGCGCTGACCGAGGAAGTAGGGCACGAACTGCACCATGCCGGCGTTGACGAACAGCAAGTTGGGGTCGTCGAGGATCACCGAGGCACTGGGCACCTCGGTGTGGCCCGCCTTCACGAAATGATCGAGGAAGCGCTTCCTGATCTCGTGTGTCTGCACGTCGTTTATGTCCTCGTGTCGTAGATGGTCGAGTTGGTCTCAATGGTCCGCAATGAGGCCGGAATAGTCACCGTGCTGATTGACCGCGACTATTTCGACCGCCTTACATTACCGGTCAACGCATTCGCCCTGAACAGGGCAACGACCCGGTCCACCGGGCGCGTCATGCCGCCAGAAAACTCAGCCGGACCGAACGCTGCGGGTTGTCCCGGTTGAGGTCGACGAGCACGACGCTCTGCCACGTTCCCAGCAGCGGTTCGCCGGCCTGCACCGGCAGTGTCACCGACGGCGACACCAGGGCCGGGAGCACGTGGTCGGCACCGTGGCCGAACGAGCCGTGGGCGTGTCGGTAGCGGTCGTCACGCGGCAACAACCGCTCCAGGGTGTCGACCAGGTCGTCATCGGATCCGGCGCCGGTTTCGATGATCGCCACACCGGCGGTGGCGTGCGGAACGAACACATTGCACAGCCCGTCGCGGTACGTTCCGCAGAACCTGCGCACGTCGCCGGTGAGATCGACGATGCGCCGCCGCGTGGTGTCGACGTCGATCAGGTTGGTGTCCATCCACTCAGCCTACGAGGCGATGCCGCACCCATTGCCACCTGCGAAGTAGCGGAGGAAGGTAGTGATTGGACCGGTGGCGCCACCGGGGCGCTGCCCTGGCAGGAAAGGGGTGGACCGTGTTCGCACGTTCTACCACGATCACGGCGCACGACGGCCCGGACCAGCGGGCCATCAACGCAGGTATCGCGCATATCCGCGACGAGGTCATGCCGGCCCTCGACGCCGTGGCCGGCTGTGTCGGCCTGTCATTGATGGTCGATCGAGAATCCGGTCGGTGCATCGCCACGTCGGCGTGGCGGTCCGAGGAAGCCATGCACGCGAGCGCGCCGATCCTGGCGCCGATTCGTCATCGTGCGGTCGAGGTGTTCGAAGGCAGCGCGACGGTCGACGAGTGGGAGATCGCGGTGGTTCACCGCGAGCAGTACACGGGGCCGGGCGCCTGTGTGCGGGCCACCTGGCTGCGGGCCCGTCCTGAACAGTTCGACCGGGCTATCGAGTTCTACCGGAACTCGGTGTTGCCGTCGCTGGAGGAACTCGAGGGTTTCTGCAGTGCCAGCCTGATGCTGGACCGCAGTTCCGGCCGGGCGGTGTCCTCCGCCACGTTCGACAGCGCGGCGGCGATGGAACGGAACCGCGATCAGGCCCGCTCGCTGCGCACGGCCCGGTTGCGCGACCTCGGCGCCGACCAGCTCGACGTCGGCGAGTTCGAACTCGTCCTGGCCCATCTGCGCGTTCCCGAGATGGCCTGACCGAGAACAGATTCACAATTGACGGTTCCGTTTGGACGGTGCCGAGCCGGGGTATCTCCCCTCCAGCCCAACCAGCTCTGGAGGAGAAATGACCATCACCGGCATCATCAGCGCGATCTTGATCGGCATTGTCGTCGGCGTGATCGGCCGCTTAGTTGTTCCCGGCAGACAACCCATCGGGTTCCTCGTGACGATCCTGGTCGGAATCGTCTCGGCATTCATCGGCAGCGCGATCGCACGTGCGCTGGGCATACCGACTGTGACCAACGGCATCGACTGGCTCGAGCTGCTCGTCCAGGTCATCGTCGCCGCGCTCGGCGTCGCCCTCGTTGCGGCACTGATGGGTCGCCGACGTACCGGAATCATGGGCGGTCGACGTTCGGGCCTGCTTCGCTGATCACAAACCACTCGACGCGCACGGTCCCGGCTTGCATTGCGGCCGGGACCGTCGCATGTCCAGAGTAATTTCCGACGAAACCGGTTGCGCCGAAACGACTGTCAGAGCGTGGGGAGCAGCGCGTCGAGTTTGTCGTAGCCGTCGACCATGCCACCCTCCATTCCCGAGGAGAGCAGTGCGTCACGCGCGTCGGTGTTCGGGCAGATCGATCGGCCGCGCAACGAGCTACGCCCGCCGCCGAGGTCCTCGAACCACATGAACTCGATGTTCACCATGTCCGGCGCGCCCTCGAACTCGAACGTCTGAATGATGAGTTCATTGGGCCGCACGGTGTGGAACACCCCGTTGAAGCGGTACTCGCCGGATTGGTCGGAGTGCACGTAGCGGTAACCCCCGCCCGTTTCGAAGTCCCACCGCTCGATCTGCATCTCCAGGCCGTGCGGCCCCAGCCACTGCTTGACCAGGTCGGGCTCGGCGTGCGCGCGGAACAATGCCGCCACCGGGGCATTGAACTCCCTGGTGAAGTCCATGGCCAGGGTGTCGACCGGAGCGTTGAGGTTGAGTGCGTTGGTCATTTCTTCTTCTCCTGAGTGGTGTCGGTTTTCGGTGAGATCTGAGCCAGCAGGTCATCCAGCCGGCGATAACTGCGTTCGGCGTTGAGCCGATAGCGGTCGATCCATGCGGTCAGCCCTTCCAGCGCTGCCGCGTCGAGATGGACCGGCCTGCGCTGCGCGTCGCGGGTGCGGGTGACCAAACCCGCCTGTTCCAGTACCTGGATGTGTTTGGACACAGCCTGTTTGGTGATGTCGAACGGCGCAGCCAACTCGTTGACCGTCGCCGGGCCGCGCGACAGCCGCGCCACGATGGACCGTCGCACCGGGTCCGCGAGCGCCATGAAGGCACGGTCCAGCTGCGCATCGGCATCGTCATCACGCTCCATATCAACCTTTGTGTTGATCAATGAGTTGGTTGAATACCAACGTAGAAGGCGTTTTGGTAGGTGTCAAGAGCAGTTTTCGGGACGGCCTGCCAGGTGCTCAGCGCTTGCGGCGGATGATGGCGCGGAGTTTCTCCAGCCGCGTGGAGATCTCGCGTTCGACGCCGCGCCCGGTCGGCTCGTAGTAGTCGACGCCAACCAGGTCGTCCGGTGGATACTGTTGGGGCACAACGCCATCGGGATGGTCGTGGGAATATCGATAGCCCACCGCGTTGCCGAGTTTCTGCGCTCCCGAATAGTGGCCGTCGCGCAGATGCGGCGGGACCAACCCCGCCTTGCCCGATCGGATGTCGTTCATCGCGGCGCCCAGCGCAGTTGTCACGGCATTCGATTTCGGCGCGGTGGCCAGATGCACGGTCGCGTGCGCGAGCGTCAACTGCGCTTCGGGCATGCCGATCAGCTGCACGGTCTGCGCGGCGGCAACCGCCGTCTGCAGTGCCGTCGGATCGGCCATCCCGATGTCCTCGCTCGCGAGGATCATGAGGCGGCGGGCCACGAACCGGGGATCCTCCCCCGCCACCAGCATCCGGGCCAGGTAATGCAACGCCGCGTCGACATCGGAGCCCCGCACCGATTTGATGAACGCGCTGACGACGTCATAGTGCTGGTCACCGTCGCGGTCGTAACGCACCGCGGCCTGATCGAGTGACTGCTCGATGGTCTCGACGGTGACGCGTTCCCCTGTTTCGGCAGCCACCTCGAGCGCGGTCAACGCACGTCGCGCGTCGCCGGCCGACAGCTGGACCAGCAGGTCGACTGCCTCGTCGGTGACCTCGACCGCACCCGCCAGCCCGCGCGGATCGGCGATCGCGCGACGTACCACGGTGCCGATGTCCTCGGTGGTCAGCGGTTGCAGTTGCAGGATCAGCGACCGCGACAACAGGGGCGCCACGACCGAGAACGAGGGGTTCTCCGTAGTCGCGGCGACCAGCAGTACCACGCGGTTCTCGACCGCGGCGAGCAGCGCATCCTGCTGGGTCTTGGAGAAGCGGTGCACCTCGTCGATGAACAACACGGTCTGGCCACCGTGTATGGCGGCACGCCGTGCCGAATCGATCACCGCGCGGACCTCTTTGACGCCGGCAGACAGGGCCGACAGCGCCTCGAACCGACGTCCGGTCGCCTGCGAGATGAGCGAGGCGAGCGTGGTCTTCCCGGTTCCCGGCGGACCGTAGAGGATCACCGACGCCGCACCCGAGCCCTCCACGAGGCGGCGCAACGGCGAGCCGGCCTGCAGCAGGTGTGACTGTCCGACGACTTCATCGAGACTCGCCGGGCGCATCCGGACCGCGAGCGGCGCCGCCACGGGTGCCGCGCCGTGTCCGGTGAGGTCGGCGTCACCGGGCAGATCGAACAAACTATCGGACACGTCTCAGGCATACCACGCCTGACACCACCCGGGCGCTAGCCCGACGGCTGCGTCACGAAGTCGATCAGCTCCTCCACCCGGCCGATCAGCGCGGGCTCGAGATCGTTCCAGTCGCGCACCTGGCCGCGGATCCGTTGCCACGCGCGCGCGATGTCGGCCTGGTCGCGGTGCGGCCAGCCCAGTGCGTCGCAGATGCCGTGCTTCCACTCGATGCTGCGCGGTATGACCGGCCACGCCGTCATGCCGAGCCGGGCCGGTTTGACGGCCTGCCAGATGTCGACGAACGGATGGCCGACCACGAGCGTGTGCTCACCGCCGGGTCCGCGGCGGACCGCGTCGGCGATGCGGGCTTCCTTCGATCCGGTCACCAGATGGTCGACCAGCACGCCCAACCGGCGCCCGGGGCCGGGTTCGAACTCGGCCACGATCCCGGCCAGATCGTCGACCCCGCCCAGGTATTCGACGACCACACCCTCGATCCGCAGGTCAGCGCCCCACACCTGCTCGACGAGTTCGGCATCGTGGCGGCCCTCGACATAGATCCGGCTGGCCAGCGCGACACGGGCCTTGGCGCCCGGCACGGCCACCGAACCCGATGCCGTCCGCGCGGGCGCCGCCGACCGCTTCGGGGCGGTGAGCACGACGGGCTTGCCGTCGATCAGGAACCCCGGTCCCATCGGGAACACCCTGACCTTGCCGCGACGGTCCTCGAGCTCCACACGCCCCTGCTCCACCCGCACGACCGCACCGACGTAGCCGCTCTGGGCATCCTCGACCACCATGCCCATCTCGACCGGTTGCTCGGTGGAACGGATCCGCTTCGGAGTGTGCGGGTTTCGGGCGAGGACGTCAGAACCGTAGCGATCAGTCACCCGGCCGATCCTAGGAACGCACCAGCCGACATCGGTGTTGCGACATACGATCGTGACCGTGCTGTTAACCCGCACGACGGCCGAAGGCATCGCCGACGGCACGATCACCCTGGTGTTGCGCAGGTGGGATGCGCCACGCGCCAAGGTCGGCGGTACCCAGCGCACCGTCGCGGGGACCATCCGCATCGACGACGTCGCCGAATTCCCGGGCGACTACCGCGTGAGCGCCGAGCAGGCCCGCTCAGCCGGATACCCCGACGCCGAAAGCGCGCAAGCCGAGCTCGACCGAAGGCCCGCCGCGCACACCTACGTCATCTCGGTCTCCTACTTCGGCCCCGACGAGCGACCCGACCTCGCGGCCGACGACGCGCTCGACGATGCTGCCGTCGAGGCGATCACCGCGCGGCTCGACCGCTGGGACGCGGCGAGTGCCGACGGCCCGTGGACGCGCCGGTACCTGGGGATGATCGCGGCCAACGAGGCCGTGCGGGCGCCGGATCTGGCCGCGCGCGTGGGCCTCGACGTGCCGAGGTTCAAACGGCGCGTGCGCCAATTGAAGGGGCTGGGCCTGACGATCAGCCTCGACGTCGGCTACCGGGTGTCGCCACGCGGGCGGGCCTACTTGGCAGCCACTTCCTGAGGTGACCTGGGCTCAGCCCGGTGTGGTGAAGCGCGCGAGCACAATGCCGCCGACTATCATCGACAACGCAAGTGCGCGTGCGGCACTCAGCGGATCCTTGTGCACAAGTACGCCGAGGACGATCGCCCCGACGGCACCGATGCCGGTGAACACCGCGTAGGCAGTGCCGACCGGCAGTGTGCGCATCGCGAGCGACAGCAGGTACACCGACAACGCACCGATGACGACACACAAGAAGGTCGGCAGCGGGCGGGTGAATCCGTCGGTGGGTTTGATGCTCTGCGACCACGCGATCTCCACGAGGCCCGCCAAACCCAGTACCAGCCAACTCATTTCGCGTACTCCACGGCCAGCGCCCGCGCCGCCTGCAACGCCGCCGTCAGTGACTCGTCGTGCGCGGCACGCAATCGGGCCAGCGCGGGGTCCGAATGCGAGTTGGCCAGTTCGGCGTTGATGAAGACGGTGTCGGTGACCGAGAAGTGCCCGGCGAAGAAGTCCCGGAGGTAGCGCTCCTGATAGTCGAACGCCTCCTTGGGTGAGCCGGGCGAGTACGCGCCGCCGCGCGCGGTCACGACGACGAATCGTCTGGGCGCCAAGGACATCCGCGGAAAGGTCACCTGGTCCAACCAGGCTTTGAGGGACGCCGGTATCGAGTAGTTGTACATGGGGCTAGTGATCAGGACGATGTCGGCGGCTCGCACCTCGGCCAGCAGGGGTTCGACGATGCGCCAGGCATCGGCCTGTGCGGGTGTGCGGACCAACTCCGGAAGCCGATCCAGGTCGGTGGCGCCCGCGGCAAGAACGGCGTCGCAGATCTGCACCCAGCCTTCGTCGATCAACGGGATCGGCTCGGCCGCCACATCCCGGTACACGTAGTGACCATTGCCGACCGCTGCGCGCCAGGCCTGCGCGAACTCGGCGCCCACCCGACGACTGATCGATTGTTTGCGCGCGCTGGAGTCCAGATGAAGCAGCGTGGTCATGAGCATCCTCCGAGTGAATTGGACAGGGTGTCCGGATCGACGTTCCACCTAACCGGACAATGCGTCCAGATATTCCGGGTTCGACTACAGTGCGAACATGGATGTCGGTAGAGATCTGCTCGACACTGCCGATGGCCCGGGCGAACGCGCCGACGCCGCGCGCAATCGGGCGAAGATCCTCGCCGCCGCCGCGCAGGTGTTCGCCACGCATGACCCGCGCAGCGTCACCATGGATCAGATCGCGACAGCGGCCCGGGTGGGACGCGGCACGCTCTACCGGCGCTATCCCAGTACCGCGGCCATCGCCGTGGCCCTGCTGGACGAGCACGAGCGGGCCCTTCAACAGGAACTGATATCGGGCGAGCCACCATTGGGGCCCGGCGCGCCCCCGGCCGATCGCCTTTCGGCGTTCTACGCCGCCATGGTCGAGCTACTGGAGGCGCATGTGGATTTCGCGCTCGGCGCCGAAGTCGGCGGCGCCCGGTTCGCCTCCGGCGCATACGACTTCTGGACGGCACATGTGCGCTCGCTGCTCGTACAGGCACAGGTCGAGCAGCCGGATCACCTCGTCGACATACTGCTGGCACCGCTCGCCGCGGAGATTTTCCAGCATCAACGCTCCCGTGGTCTGAGCGTCGATGAGATCGCCGGCGCACTGGCGCGTCTCGCCCACGCGATGCTCGGCGACACACCGCACGCTTGACCTACGACTCGCGAGTGTGCGGGTTCGTACGCGCGCAGCGGCTCAGACTCAAGTGGTGGCTGCAACACCGTGATTCGAAGGGTGTTGCTTTTATGGGTTTGCAGACGGGGTTTCGTGGTCGTGGTGTACCGCCGGGCGGCGGGTTGGCAGATTGGGTGCGGGAGCGGTTCTGGGAGGC
>NZ_LQQA01000001.1 GCF_002101965.1 Mycolicibacterium wolinskyi | reverse complement strand
TCAGACAATTGCCCGATCACCACTGTGTATGCGTCTCTGTCGGAGCACGCTAACAACAGTTCTGTCTAGAGATAGAATCTCGGGCATCGTGACCGGCATCATGCTGTCGCTGGCCCGCGTGATGGGTGAGACGGCGCCGCTGCTGATCCTGGTCGGCTATGCGC
The DNA here is from genome assembly GCF_002101965.1 of Mycolicibacterium wolinskyi. Lineage (GTDB taxonomy): Bacteria > Actinomycetota > Actinomycetes > Mycobacteriales > Mycobacteriaceae > Mycobacterium > Mycobacterium wolinskyi. The sequence goes on along the minus strand of NZ_LQQA01000001.1, from coordinate 62,387 downwards.
AGGCGATGAACTTCGACATGTTCGGCGGTTTCATGGGCTCGTTGCCCGGCATGATGTACGACCAGATCTCGGCTGGCGCGGGCGCGAACCCGGTGCCCACCGATCGACTCTGGGGCGCGGCGCTGACGCTCATTCTGCTGATCGCGCTGCTCAACGTCGGTGCGCGAGTCCTCGCAAAAGTCTTTGCCCCCAAGAAGGTTTAGGAGCTCCCCATGGCCAAACGGCTAGATCTCAAAGACGTCAACATCTACTACGGTGCGTTCCACGCCGTCGCCGACGTCGCGTTGTCGGTGCAACCGCGCAGCGTGACCGCGTTCATCGGCCCGTCGGGCTGTGGCAAGTCGACCGTGTTGCGCACCCTCAACCGCATGCACGAGGTCATCCCCGGTGCGCGGGTCGAGGGCTCGGTGCTGCTCGACGGCGAGGACATCTACGGCGCAGGCGTCGACCCGGTGGGTGTGCGTAAGACCATCGGCATGGTGTTCCAGCGTCCGAATCCGTTCCCCACCATGTCGATTCGCGACAATGTGGTGGCCGGCCTGAAGCTGCAGGGCGTGCGCAACAAGAAGACGCTCGACGAGGTCGCGGAGCGCTCGCTCAAGGGCGCCAACCTGTGGAACGAAGTCAAGGACCGCCTCGACAAGCCGGGCGGTGGCCTGTCCGGTGGTCAGCAGCAGCGGTTGTGTATCGCCCGCGCGATCGCGGTGCAGCCCGACGTGCTGCTGATGGACGAGCCGTGCTCGGCGCTCGACCCGATCTCGACGCTGGCGATCGAGGATCTGATCTCCACGCTCAAGCTGGATTACACGATCGTCATCGTCACGCACAACATGCAGCAGGCCGCCCGCGTGAGTGATCAGACGGCGTTCTTCAACCTCGAGGCCACCGGCAAGCCCGGCCGGCTCATCGAGATCGACGACACCGAGAAGATCTTCTCCAACCCGAACCAGAAGGCGACCGAGGACTACATCTCCGGCCGCTTCGGCTGAGTCAGGGCGTCAACACCACGCGCGTGCCCGAAGGCCCGGCAGCTGTCCACACCCGCTCGACGTCGGACAGCGGCCGGGCCTGTGTGCGTAATTGGAGTTCGCCCGACGCGACCATGGTGAACAGCTTCGGCAACGCTTCGGCGCGGGTCTGCACCATGACCTCAGGCGGGACACTGCCGATGCCCACGCCGCACAACGTGATTCCGGTGCTGCGCAGCACGCCCGCATCGAGGTTGAGCGCCGGGCCTGCCATCGAGCCGATCTGGATGAAGCGCGTGGCGTGGTGATGCGCCGCCGGGTGGCTGTTGGCCAGCGCGGTCAACGTCTGTTCGGCGGGTTCGCCCCACAGATAGTCGAGCACGGCGTCGAAGGGCCGCTGCGCGTGTAGTTCGGCCACCCTTGCGCCGAGATCGTCTGTGCCAAGCGCGATGACGTCGTGCGCGCCCGCGGTCCGCAACCACTCCAGGCGGGCGGTGTCGCGGCCGGCCACCACGATCCTGGCAGCGCCGAACGCTGATCCGGCGAGCTGCACCGCCATCGAGCCCGTCACGCCGGTGGCGCCCAACACCAGGACATGGTCGCCGGGCTTGACCGCCGCGGCATACGACAGTGCCATCCAGGCCGACATGCCCGGATTCGGCACGGCCGCCGCGACCACCGAATCGACATGTTCGGGCACCTCGACGCCGCCCGTGGGGTTGACCAGCGCGCGCTGCGCCATCATGCCGTACGGGGGAAGTGCGCCCGTGTAGATGCGGCGCCCGTCGGCGAGGCGGGCGACACCGTCGACGCCCGGAATCGCGGGCAATTGAATTTCCTTGCTGGCGTAGTGCTTTCCGGTCATGAGACCGCGGGTGAGGTTGGTCAGTGCGGATGCCTCGACGTCGGCGACCTCGGCTCCGTCGCGCGGCTGCGGGTCGGGAACGTCGGTGTATGTGGGTGTTTCGCCCCATTGCGTGACAACTGCTGCCTTCATGATCACTCCATCGTTTCCACGGATATTGTTTCTATGGAAACGATATACCTGCGCACGACGGGATGGCAATATGGTTTCCGTGAAAACCAAGATGGCGCTGGTCGAGGACATCACCGAGCTGCTCGCCGCGGTGGGGGACAAGTTCGACGGCGACGAGGACGGCGACGCCGAGCGCGACTTCATGGCGCAACGGTGCCCGGCCGAGCTGTCAGCTCGGGTGCGGACGCTGCCGACGCTGTCGATGCACCTGCTGGCAGCCATCGCCGACGGACCGGTGAGCGTGGTCGGCCTGGCCGCCAGGTCCGGTCAGCTCAAGGGCACGGTGTCCAAACATGTCCAGCGACTCGTCGACGCCGGGCTCGTGACCCGAACGCCGATCCCGGGCAACCGCAAGGAGATCGAGCTCGCACTGAGCGCCGATGGCGAACTCGTCGCGGAGGTGCACCGGCAGCTCCACGAGGAGATGAACCGGGGGTTCGCCGATTTCCTGATGCACTACAGCACTGCTGAACTGCAGGTGCTGACAAAAGTTCTGCGCGACCTCGCAGCCGCGCAGAAAGTGGGTGTCCGCCTGGTGCCGGCGGACTGAACCCGCATCAGTGCTGGTTGGCGACCTTCTCGCCGTCCGGATAGGTTCCGGTGACCTGGAAGATGACCCGACGGGCGACCTCGACCGCATGGTCGGCGAATCGCTCGTAGAACCGGCTCAGCAACGTGACATCGACCGCGGCGGTCACGCCGTGCTTCCACTCCCGGTCCATCAGGACGGTGAAGAGATGGCGATGAAGATCGTCCATCGCGTCGTCTTCTTCCTGGATCCGAGCGGCCTTCTCCGGATCGCGGGTGATCAACACCTCGCGGGCGGCGTGGCCCAATTCGACTGCGACCCGGCCCATTTCCGAGAAGTAGCCGTTGACCTCCTCGGGCAGCGCGTGCTGGGGGTGCCGGCGCCGCGCGATCTTCGCCACGTGCAGCGCGAGGGCCCCCATGCGGTCGACGTCTGCCACGATCTGAATGGAACCGACGACGGAACGCAGATCCCCCGCCACCGGCGCCTGCAGGGCCAGCAACACGAATGCGGATTCCTCGGCCTGCGCGCTGAGTGCCGTCATCTGGTCGTGGTCGGTGATGACCTGCTCGGCCAGTACGAGATCGGCTTGCAGGAGTGCCTGGGTTGCGCGCTCCATCGCGGTACCCGCCAACTCGCACATGACGCCGAGCTGGTCTGTGAGTGAATCCAATTGTTCGTGGTACTGGGTACGCATGCACCAAGATTAGGCGGTCAGAGGCCTGATAGTCACGACGCCATGAGTGAACGGACAGTGAATGCCCTTCACCGGACTATTCGCAGGTCGTGTCCGCGGCGTTCGTGACGTTCAGGTCCTCGGGCAGATGGGTCGGCGGGCTGTTGGTGCCGTGCACGACGTTCACCTGTACGGGCGAACCGCTCGGGGTGGGCGCATTCACGGCGTTGAAGTCGCTACCCAGCACGACCTGCACGACATCGCCCATGCCGCCGACCCGTTCGATGGTCGGGTTCGGGAACGAGGATGCCACCGTCGCGGCCGCCTCCTCGTTGCCGGGGGAGAAGAACACCGTGGTCGACGCGAGCGGACCCGGGTAGTCGTCCGGCGTGTTCACGTTGAATCCATGTTGCTGCAGTTCGGTGGCGGCGGTTGCCGCGAGCCCGCTCTGGCCGGTCGAGTTCGAGACCTGGACGGTGACATGCTGCGGTTCGGTGGTGATGGCGTTCACCAGCTCGGCGGGTTCCGGCGCGGTGGGTGCGGGTGCCTCGGTGGTCGTCTCCGGTGCCTGCGATGCCTGTGCGGACGACGTGGCGGATTCCGGCGTGCCGGGCACGGGCGTGTTGTCCGGGTTCTTCTCGCCGGGCAACGGGTCGTCGTTGATGATCGCGTCGAACAGCGCCTGCATGTCCTCGATGCGAGGCTGCTCATTGCCCCATTCGTCGGCATAGCCGGTGGTCGGGACCGTCACGAAGGTGATCCGCCCGGCGTTGACGCCCTGCACCGACTGTCCGAGGTCGACGAGGTCCTTGGTCTTGATGTTGTCGACGTAGCTGTCGGCGATGAACATGTTGACGACGTTGTTGAGCTTGTTCAGCGAGAAGAACGTGTCCTTGGAGATCAGTGACCGCAACAGCGACGACAGGAACAGTTGCTGGCGTTTGATCCGGCCGTAGTCGCCGTTGAACTCGGTGGTGACCTGGCGGGCCCGCACGTAATTGAGAGCCGTGTGGCCGTCGACGGTCTGGCGGCCTGCGTTGGCCAGGACGGTGCCGAGCTCGTAGTCCTCCAGCGGCGTGGTGCTGCACACCTCGACGCCGCCGAGCGCGTCGACCATCTTCGCGAACCCGGCGAAGTCGACGGCCATGAAGCGGTTGATCGACAGGCCGGACATCTTCTGGATGACCTTCACGAGGCATTTGGGCCCGCCGAAGGCGAACGCCGAGTTCAACTTCGTTTCGGTGTAGACCTGGTCTGGGCCGTAGGTGCCGGATTCCTCGTCGTAGAGCGGACCGTACGTGGCCGTCTCGGCGTTCCACGGCTCGCACTCGATCGGGCTGATCTCCAGATCGCGCGGGAACGACACCGCGACGACACGTTCCCGATTGGCGGGGATGTTGACGAGCATGATCGTGTCCGAACGTGCGCCGCCGGCGTCCTCGGTGTCGCCCGCGCCCATGTCGGCATTCTCGCCGAACCGGCTGTCGACGCCGACGATCAGGAAGTTCTCGTCACCGAACTGAGCGTTCGGGTCGATGATGTCGCGCGAGTTCGGGTCGAGCGCGGCGACCTTGTTGAGCAGGTTGTTCTTCGACGTCTGCCACTGCCACGCACCGCCGGTCAGAACCAGCGTCAGCACGGCGATCAGGGCCGCGATCGCCCGTCCCGCCAGCATGACCTTGCGGCGCGACGCCGGATCACGCTCCTCGAGCTCATCGAAGTCCTCGAGGTCGTCCACCGGCTCGTCTGCCCGGGGCGAGCGGCCGGGCCGCCACGAGGGCCGGTGCGTGTCCGGCAGATCAGGATGGTCGCGAACCGCCGGGATGACTTCGGTCTCCATCGCGTCCGGGTCGCGCACGGGCGCGGGGGCCGGTACGAACTCCGCGGGCGCGAATGCCTGCGGTTCGTAGACGTCGGGCGGGTAGTCCGGCGGATAGTCCTCGGGCTCGTACCGCACCGGCTCAAGAACCTCGGTCCGTTCGGCCGGTCGTTCGGGCTGCGGTTGGAACGCGGGCTCGGGCTCCGGTGTCGGCTCGGGCTCCGGTTCAGGCTCGGGCTCCGGTTCGAGCCGGTGACGGGAGCGCCGCGGCGCGTTCTCGGGCGCGGTCCCGGCGACCTTGGCGATGAGATCGGCGACGGTGACGCCGTCGGCATGGCTTCCGGTGGGCTCGTCGGGTGTCACGTCGTCGGGTTGCACGCGATCACTGCGTTCCCACGGCGCGGCGCCTGGTAAAGGCTGTGGCGATCGGGTAATCCATTGGTTGTCGGAGCCGTCCTCCGGGGCACGGTGGCGCCGACGGCCAGGAGTGGCGTTTTCGCCGTCACTCATGTCCTATCGGCCTCCGACTCCATGGATAGTGCGCGTCGGTGCGCGTCAATCTGCCTGGCGCTGCTAGTGCTGACCCCTAAATCTTCTAGCAGCAGTGTGCGTGGCTGCGCTACTTGAGGGGCGATTGCGTCAGCCGCGACAGGATCCTCATCGTACTGAGCCATCCTGAGAGACAGCCAGTCACGAGAGATGACAGACCCGTCTCGAGTTTGTCTCGATGGCCGATGCGATCGCCGATGGGGATCAGCCTCCCGAGTGCATGACGTCGGCGCCGGTGGGCACCGCGCAGTCGTCGGGATCGTCGAGCCAGCCCTCGGGCAGCGAGACCGAAGCCGCCGAGCCCTGCCTGCCCCGGGGGCCGGTCGCGGCGGGCGGGAACGGCGCGTCGCGATCCACTTGGTCGAGCAGTTCGTCGAGCTCGCGCAGCGTCTTGACCAGAGCCAGGGAACGACGCAAATCGGCCCCGGCCGGGAAGCCGTGCAGGTACCACGCGACGTGTTTGCGGATGTCACGCATGCCCTTGTCCTCGCCGAAGTGCTCGCTCAGCAACTCGCCGTGGCGGCGCACGATGTCGGCGACCTCGCCGAGCGTCGGCGGGGTCGGGATCGGCCGGCCGTTGAAGGCCGCCGACAGCTCGGCGAACAGCCAGGGCCGCCCGAGGCAGCCGCGGCCGATCACCACGCCGTCGCAGCCGGTGGCCGCCATCATCGCCAGCGCGTCATCGGCCTCGAAGATGTCACCGTTGCCGAGCACCGGGACCGTCGTGACGTGTGCTTTGAGGGCGGCGATCTGGTCCCAGTCCGCGGTGCCGGAGTACCGCTGCGACGCCGTACGCGCGTGCAGGGCGACCGCGGCCGCGCCCTCCTCGGCGGCGATCCGGCCGGCATCGAGGTGGGTGTGGTGTGCGTCGTCGATCCCGATGCGGAACTTGACCGTGACGGGGATGTCCGTGCCCTCGGTCGCGCGCACGGCTGCGGCGACGATCTGGCCGAACAGCCGGCGCTTGTAGGGCAGGGCAGCGCCGCCGCCGCGCTTGGTGACCTTGGGCACCGGGCAGCCGAAGTTCATGTCGATGTGATCGGCCATGCCCTCGTCGGCGATCATCTTCGCGGCCCGGTAGGTCGTCTCCGGGTCCACGGTGTAGAGCTGAAGCGACCGCGGTGACTCGTCGGGCGCGAACGTCGTCATGTGCATGGTCACCGGGTGACTCTCGACGAGCGCGCGCGCGGTCACCATCTCGCACACGTACAGACCGCTGACGGTGCCTGCCCGCGCCACTTCGAGCTCGCGGCACAGGGTGCGGAACGCGACGTTGGTCACCCCGGCCATCGGCGCGAGGACGACTGGGCTGCGCAATGCGATCGACCCGATCTGGAGGCCAGATCGGGTCGTATCGGCGGGCGGTGCCGTCAGGGTCATGCCGTCGACGAGGTCGTCACCAACAGGTTCTTCATGGCCTTCTTCTCGGCGACCTTCTTCTCGCGCTCCAGCCGGCGCTGCTTGGCCACCTCGAACTTGTCGCAGGCATCCTCCAGCTCCTCGACCAGCCGGCCAAGGTCGTCGCGCAGGCGCGCGCCTTCACCGGTGAAATCCTCGCGCTCGAAGATGCGCCACTTCTTGAGCACCGGCATCACCACGTCGTCCAGGTGGATGCGCGGGTCATAGACACCACCGACGGCGATGACGACGGCCTTGCGGCGGAAATCGGGCACGGTATAGCCGGGCATCTTGAAGTTGTCGAGCACCCGGTGCAACGAGGCCATCGCCTGGTTGGGGGCGATGTCCAGCCCGGCCGCACTGACGTCGCGGTAGAAGATCATGTGCAGGTTCTCGTCACCGGAGATGCGCTGCAGCAGCTGATCGGCAATGGGCTCGTCGCAGGCCTTGCCGGTGTTGCGGTGCGAGACGCGGGTCGCCAGTTCCTGGAACGTCACGTAGATGACGGAGTCGAACAGGCTCTCGGCAAACAGGTCGCCCTGCATGTTCTGGCCCGGGGAGAAGCCGCGGGTCACCTGCTCGACGCGCAGTTCTTCAAGCTCGACCGGATCGACGGCGCGGGTCACGACGAGGTAGTCGCGCAGCGCGATGCCGTGCCGGTTCTCCTCGGCGGTCCAGCGGTTGACCCACTGGCCCCATGCGCCGTCCATGCCCATGTTCATCGCGATCTCGCGGTGGTAGGAGGGCAGGTTGTCCTCGGTGAGCAGGTTCTGCACCATCGCGGTCTGGGCGACCTCGGACAGCTTCGACTGCCCCGGCTCCCAGTCCTGGCCGCCGAGGGCGTAGTAGTTCTTGCCGTCCGACCACGGGATGTAGTCGTGCGGGTTCCAGTCCTTGCGCATCCGCATGTGGCGGTTGATGGCCGTCTCGACGACGGGCTCAAGCTCGTGCAGGAGCTGTAGGTCGGTGAGTTCCTTCGTCATAGGTCCTTACCCTCCTCGCGTCCGGAGACGCCGCCCAGTTATCTGTACCTGTTGGTTGCAGTCAATATATCTGTGTAACCCGGTGACATCAAGTTACGCCGGCCGTCTCACATCAGCGCTGCGCCACGCGGGGGATGACGGTACGATCCGCGGGAACGTCAAGAGATCACAACCAAACGTTCATCGAACAGATACCGAATACCCAGACTCGGAGGTTGGGCACACGTGAAGAAGCTCATCGTTCTCGGGGCCGGAGCGGCGGTTGCTGCCAGTGCGGCCGTGTCGTCCCTCCTCGGCGCCGGTATTGCCGCCGCAGCGCCCGATGTCGTGGGTCAGACCTACTCGGATGCCGCGACGGCGATCGAGGACGACGGCGGCACCCCCAAGGTGGCGGTGACCGTGGGCAGCAAGCTGTCGCAGGACGATTGCATCGTCACCAACGCCTGGGACGCGCCGTTCATGCGCGACGACGGTGGCGAGTTCGCGCATGCCGATGGTGAGGTCATGGTCGCGCTGAACTGCGACGGCGGCCACGCCACGGCCACCAACCCGGGTGCCTCGGTCGCGAGCCCGGCCGGTCGCGAGGCCAAGGCCGCCGCCGACGAGGCGGCCGCGGCCGAGGAAGAAGAGCTCGCCGAGGCCAGCACGCCCGACGAGTAAGTCCGGGCGCTCGCCCCGTTCACACTGAGCGTTCACGCACAGTTCCCTTCTGCGCAACCGTCTTTCGTGCGGTCTGCTCGGTAATCTCCTCGCGGACTGCCGTTTGGTGCAGTGGTGGAATGACCGTGAGGAGCCGGGCGCATATGAAGAAGCTCGTCGTTGCCGGAGCTGGAGCAGCCATCGCTTTTGGGGCGGCTGGCCTGTTCGGAGCAGGTATCGCGGCTGCCGCCCCTGATGTCGTGGGTCAGACGTACGAAGACGCCGCCTCGGCGATCGAGGATGACGGCGGCGAGCCCAAGGTCGCCGTCACGGTCGGCAGCAAGTTGTCGCAGGACGAGTGCGTGGTCACCAACGCCTGGGACGCGCCGTTCGTGCGCGATGCCGGCGACGAGTACGAGCACGCCGACGGTGAAGTGATGCTGTCTCTCAACTGCGACGGTGGATACGCCTCCGCGACCAATCCGGGTGCCTCGCTGGCGAGCCCGGCCGGCCGGGAGGCCAAGGCCGCTGCCGACGAGGCAGCCGCCGCCGAGGAGGAAGAGCTCGCCGAGGCCAGCACGCCCGACGAGTAAAAGTTTTCGGTTCGTCAATCGCCCTGACGGTTAGAATTCAGCTAGCTCCTGGAGTCCGCGACCTGCGTCGCGGGCCGTGGGGCGACTGAGAGCACTACCGAAGGCGCTGGCCGCCCCATCTCCGGGAGAGATCACCGGATGGGGAAGGTCGGGCCAAATGAAGATCGTCAGTGTGCTCGGAAGTGTTCTCGGCACGTCAGCCGCGGGATTCGCAGTCGCGTTGGCCGGCGCGGGAGCTGCGTCGGCGGCCCCGGATGTCGTGGGTCAGCCGTATGCCGACGCCGCGTCGGCAATCGAGGACGCCGGCGGCACGCCGCGCGTGGCGGTGACCGTCGGCGGCCGGTTGCCGAAGGACGAGTGCATCGTCACCAACGCCTGGGACACCAGGCCGCTCGTGCCGATGACCGACGACGTCTACTGGGAGCACACCGAGGACGTCGTGCAGCTGTCGCTGAACTGCGCAGGCGACCATGCCACGGCCGTCAATCCGGGTGCTTCGATCGCCAGCCCGCTCGGCCGTGAGGCCAAGGCCGCCGCGGATGAGGCCGCCTCCGCCGAGGAAGGCGAACTGGCCGAGGTCAGCACGCCCGACGAGTAGGTCGGCTCAGAAACTCGGCACCCGGCCCTGCAGCATGTCCACGCAGTAGTCGATGAACTGCTCGCGGGTGGCCGGCAGCCGGTCGTTGAGGTAGGCCGTGAACAACGCCGTCAGGGCGCCGATCAGGCTGGTCGCGACCATCGCCTGACGCACCGGGTCGGCGATGCGGGTGAGCTTGCGCTGCAGCAGATCGATGAAGTTCGGCATCCACTCGGCGCCCGACCGTGTCAGCACCGGCTCGGATTCCGGTGCCAGCAACAGCACCCGCCCGCGGGCGGGGTCGTCGACCATCAGCGCGACGAACCGTTCCACCGCCTCACGTGGTGTTGCCGCCGAGGTCAGCGCCGACATCGCCCTGGCGCAGACGTCGTCGTACACGGCCCGCACGAAGCCGTCGCGGTCGGTGAAACTCTCGTAGAAGTACCGTTCGGTCAGCTCAGCCTCCCGGCAAACCGCACGAACCGTCAGTGCCGGGCCCTGGGCATCACCGAGCAATTTCACCCCGGCAGCGATCAGCTCGTCGCGGCGAAGGGCCGTGCGCTCGCGCAGCGGAACGCCTGACCATCGGCCGCGTCGTTGACCGGACGGCACATGTACTCCTAAGCTCTTGATGACAACGTGTGTAGTCAAAATCGGATCAGGCTAGCTGACCCTGCCGGCAGAAAGTGCATCTGTGACACAAGATACTTCTGAGACGTGCCCGGTGACCAGCGGTTCCGCTGCGCTCGCAGCGGGATGCCCCGCATCGGGCGGCTACGAGGCGCTGCCCGACGTGCTGGGCCCGGATTCGCTCACGTGGCAGATCTTCGGGGACTGGCGCGGTCTGTTGCAGGGCCCGTGGGCCGGGTCCATGCAGAACATGCACCCGCAGCTCGGCGCAGCCGTCGAGCAGCATTCGATCTTCTTCCGCGAGCGCCTCCCACGGCTGCTGCGGTCGTTGTATCCGATCGGCGGCGTGGTGTTCGACGGCGACCGCGCACCGCAGACCGGCGCCCAGGTCCGCGACTACCACATCGGGATCAAGGGCGTCGACTCCTTGGGACGTCGCTACAGCGCACTCAACCCCGACGTCTTCTACTGGGCGCACTCCACGTTCTTCATGGGCACGATCCTCACCGCGGAGCATTTCGGCGGCGGTCTCACCGAGGATCAGAAGCGCCAGCTGTTCGACGAGCACATCACCTGGTATCGCCAGTACGGCATGAGCATGCGACCGGTCCCCAAGACCTGGGAGGAGTTCCAGGTCTACTGGGATCACATGTGCCGCAACGTGCTCGAGAACAACTATGCCGCGCGTGAGGTGCTCGACCTGTCGACCATGCCGAAACATCCGTCGCTGCAATGGATTCCGGATCCACTCTGGAAGCTCAATCTGAAACTGTTGGGGCCGTTCGCCGTTTGGGTGACCGTCGGCCTCTATGACCCGCCGGTGCGCGAATTGATGGGCTACACGTGGTCCGAGCGTGACGAGAAGTTGCACCGGCTGTTCGGCAAACTCGTGCACTACACGTTCAAGATGCTGCCCAAGCGTCGCCGCATGCATCCCCGCGCGCGGGCGGGCTGGGACCGTGCGACCGGCCGTCTTCCGGCCGACGCGCCACTGCGCGAGACGCCCGCGCGCAACCTGCCGCCGCTGGACGCCCGCGGAAATCCGTGGCATTACTGTCCCGAGGTTTGATGTACCGAATGCGTTAACCGCTGTACCTTGCGCCGTGGTTTGGTGCAGGATCACTGTGTGGTGCGAATGAAGATTCGCCGGGGGGCCGTTCTCCGCACTACTCGGTCAATCGGTGTTGCGTTTGCCGCGGTGCTCAGCGCCGCGGTGGTCGCGCTGGGCGCGGTGACCGCGACAGCGCATCCGGCATACCTGCCGCAGGCGGCCAGCGCGCACATCGTGCCCGTGCTGGGAAGCCTTGCGTTCCAGAGTGTTTGGTCACACCCCGTGGGATTCGTTCCGCAGCGGGCGAGGGAATTGCTCGACGCCGCCCGGTCGGCCGTCGACAACGCGCTCGGCGTCATGGGATCGCCGCCGGAGGTGCGCGTCCCGGCCCATCAATCGGGCGGCTAGCGGCCGACGATCGAGCTGTATTGCGGGCAGTAAACCTTGACGGCGCCCCAGACCAGATTCGCGGCTTGGCCCTTGTCGATGCCCGCCTGGTTCATCAGCTGGTTCATGATGCTGCGCACCGTGCGGGCCGGCTCGATCTTGCCCTTGTCAACCGCATCGCACACGCCGCGCCCGACCGTGCCCGCCTCTTCTGGCGAATTCGTCGCGACGCCCAGCTCTTTCACGATGGCGAAGAACTTGTCGTCCTCAGGGGTGGCGTGTGCCGGTGCGATACCCAACGTCATGGCTGCCGCCAACGCGGCGGCGCTGACCGAGGTGGCGAGAGCCCGGGTGGCAAGGCGCCGGGACGACATAGCGACTCCTTCGTACGACCAGTCTGTTCAACCAGCAACCCCCCGGAAGACACCATAGAGGGCATTCCTGTGCGGCGCCCACCGATGTTGACAGGTGTCCGCGTACGACGGCCTAAGCGCGCTCGGCCAACTCGGCCAGATGCCGCAGCGAGTTGTCCAGATGCTCGGGGCCGAACGGCGGGAACTCGATGTCGCGGTGGCGCGGCGGCACATTCGACCAGTCGTAGGTCAGCGTGACCTCGGTTCGGTCGACGCCGGCCGGTGCGAGGTCATACCGCCAGATCCAACCCCCGTATTCGACCGCGGAGTCGTCGGATGCGTCGCGGCCGGGAATGTGCCGCGGTTCGGTTCCCGGCAGCCATGCGATCGCCCGCGGCCGGTCGAACACCTCGACGCGGTTCGCCATCTCGTAGTGCTTGTTGGGATGCAGGTCGTGATACATCGCCATCCGGAAAACCTGTCCGGTGCCCGTCACACGAGTCGCATCGACGGGCTCGCGCACCCAACCGGTGCCGTCGATCGCCGCGTGCGTCGACGGATCTGCCAGCAGGTCGAAGACGGCCTCGGCGGGGGCATTGACGACGGTCTTCGCGACGACGGTTTCTTCATTCATGCCAATACCGACTGCCGACGGCGTGAAACTCATCGGACGTTGTTTGTGCCCCCACCAGGGCTCGAACCTGGGACCTGCGGATTAAAAGTCCGTAGCTCTACCAACTGAGCTATAGGGGCGCGGAGACACAGGATACTTGGTGCGGCGAAGGCGTGTGCGGGCACCGGCCCAACCACCTGTGACCATTGGGTTTGAGGAATTCGGCCTTTGTACCCTAAGCTATCGAAGCTCCCAACGGACAACGTCGCGAGTACCCCGGAGAGATTCGGATTAGGCCCCCATCGTCTAGTGGCCTAGGACGCCGCCCTTTCACGGCGGTAGCACGGGTTCGAATCCCGTTGGGGGTACGCTACGCGGTAACGCGGAGCACGCAGGAAAGCAAGGCCCTGTGGCGCAGTTGGTTAGCGCGCCGCCCTGTCACGGCGGAGGTCGCGGGTTCAAGTCCCGTCAGGGTCGCCATCACGGCGAGGCACTTCGGTTTGCAAGAGCCGAGGCCTTCCGGCCAGGTAGCTCAGTTGGTATGAGCGTCCGCCTGAAAAGCGGAAGGTCGCCGGTTCGATCCCGGCCCTGGCCACTGAGAGAACCCACTGGTGAGGGTGGGTTTTCCTGTGTTTGGGAGACGCGGCTTGGAAGCCCGAATCTGACACATGTGACACACCGGCTGCCTTATTCTCCGCGGCGGTCTACGAGGTGTGGCTGACGAAGATTTCGAACTGTTCCTGACCAAGTCAGATTTGCGGTTGACGCGTGTCGTCAATTTTCGGCGAGGCTCTCGTATGAATTCCATCGACGTCTTCGTCGGTGGTACCGTCACCCCTCCACAGTCTGACATCATGCGATAGTCGGGCCGCCGCCATCCTGTTCCGTATTGCGGCGATGCTGTGCCGCCGCCAACCGGAGTAACTCGGAATACCCCCGTTCAAAGTCCCTTCGGGCGTCGGCATCGAATCGACCCGCGAGGTAGTCGTTTAGCTCGTTGGCGATGATCGCAACGAGCTGGTCCTGTGACGGATCACGCAGGTCAAGCATCAAGACGTTGTTATCACGCAGTTCGACGATCTCGGCCTTGCGGTCACCGTCGGGCAAGCGGTCTTCGAGCAAGTCGAACATGATCCGAGTCATCGACGAATTCCAGGACCAGTCACCGTCGACGAATCGAACAAAGCCGCTCACTACCCGCCTCCAATAATGACTACGTTGGGATTGCCCAAGCCTTGGACGAACTCTCGTACGACCTCACGCTGCGCAGCGGTGAACTGCGAGACGTTGGCTCGGCTACTCAGGATCCGCTCGCCTAACAGCAGACACACTGCACCACAAAAACCATATCTGTAACATCATCCCCAAACGCACCGATAAACACGCGTGTCGCAATTTTCTCGGGGGTGGATTGTGGGGAAACGGCTGAGAGTCGCACTCGGGGGCGCTGCGCTGGCCCTGGCGGTCGTGTGTGGCGGGGTGGCGCCGGCCATCGCGCAGGCCGCCCCGCCGGTGGCGAGCAAGGACTTCTCGAAGCCGGCCATCGTCATCCTCGGCTACGGCCTCAAGCCCGATGGCTCGATGCGCACGATTCTCTACCACCGCGTGCTCACCGGTCTCGTGATCGCGCAGTCGTTTCCGCAGTCGCCGATCATCGTGACCGGCGGCAACCCCCAGAACGGTCAGACCGAAGCCGGGCAGATGCGCAATCTGCTTCTGCTGCTTGGTTTTCCGGCCAACCGGATCATCGTCGAGGACCGGGCGAACAGCACCGTCCAGAACGCGCAGTTCTCGGTGCCGCTCGCCAAAAAGGCCGGCACGTCGGGCATCATCCTGGTGACCTCGTCGACGCACCAGGGCCGCGCCGACCAGAACTTCGCCGATGCCGGCGGCAACATCCTGGCCACCGTGAGCTTCCCCGACGGCAATCCGTCGGTGAACATCGCCCAGTTCGTGCGTGATGTGCTGAGTCCGTTGACGCCGATCGGCTGATGAGCAGGTCTACCCTGGCGCTATGTGCCGGATCGTGACGGCCTGTGTGGCGCTGGCGGTGATGTTCGCACCCTCGGCGGCGGCCGAGCCCGCCTACCGTGATCCCACCGGCGTGTACTCCGGGGGCCCGGTGCCGACGATGAACGGCGTGCCGTGTGTGGCCGGGCATCTGGGAACGTGCCTGGCGTTTCAGCAGAACCAGCCCCGTGGCTCGGGCCCGAGGTCCACATTCGGCCACAGCCCGACGGTGCGCCGCTGAAGCAGCGGCTCGGTCAGTACGATTGCAGCCCGATATGAACAGTGCCGCTACCGCCGTCGAGGCCGACAAGAGTGCCTTTCGGCTCCGCCTGCTCGACGCACTCGAGGCCTCGATCATCGAGGACGGCTACCAGAAGACCACGGTCGCCGATATCGTCCGCCGTGCCCGCACCTCACGCCGCACGTTCTACGAGCATTTCGCCGACCGTGAGGAGTGCTTTGTCGCATTGCTCACCAACGCGAATGCCGAACAGGTCCGTCAGATCTCGGCCGCGGTCGATCCGCATGCGCCGTGGCGGGACCAGGTCCGCCAGGCCATCGAGGCGTGGATCGCGTCGGGTGAGGCGCATCCCGAGCTGATGTTGAGTTGGATCCGCGACGTGCCGTCGCTGGGCACGTCCGCACGCGCGCTGCAGCGGGAGGCGATGGAGAACTTCATCGCGATGGTGCAGACGATCAGTGACACCGAGGAGTTTCACGCCGCGGGAGTTCAGGTGTCGCGTCAGCGCGTGATCATGGTGCTGGGCGGCCTACGGGAGCTGACCGCGATCACCGTCGAGAGCGGCGGCCGGATGAGTGACATCACCGAAGAGGCCGTCGACGCGTCGATCGCATTGCTGGAACCCCGCGGGTAACTCACACCACGCGGGCGCGCTGACGGCCAGAGCAGGACACCTTGCCGTGAGCGGTACCGCGGCGTACCGTACGTCTGGTACATCGCGGTACCGACGCGGGAGGGCAAGCATGGCCGAGGCGACGACAGATCCGGTGCGGTTACCGCCCGGACCCCGGATCCCCAAGCTCGTCACCGGGATAGCGTTCCTGGCCGCGCGTCACCGGGCGGTCGCGGCGGTCGGTCGACGCTACGACGGGGCGTTCACCGTGAACCTGCCGATCTTCGGTGAAGCCGTCGTGGTCAGCGACCCGGCTCTGCTCAAAGACCTCTTCACCACGAACGGTGACCTCGTCGGCCGCGCCGCCAACCTCGGCACCGTGTTGGGGCCGGGCTCGACGTTCAGCCTTGACGGGGACGATCACCGGGCCCGCCGCAAGCTGCTCGTGCCCCCGTTTCACGGCAAGCGCATGGCCGGCTACGAGGCCATCGTCGAGGAAGAGGTGCTGCGAGAGACCGCCGGCTGGCCCGAAGGTCGCGAGTTCGCGACGTTGGAGCCGATGATGCGGATCACCCTCAACGCGATCCTGCGCACGGTGTTCGGCGCGCAGGGCCAATCTCTCGACGAACTCCGCGAACTGCTTCCGCCGATGGTGCCGCTCGCGTCCCGCATGGCGGTGCTGCCCGCGGCGCTGCGCCGCGACCTCGGCCCGTGGAGTCCATGGGGCCGGGTGCAACGGTCGCGCCGCCGCTACAACGAGATCGTCGCCTCGCTCATCGCCGAGGCGCGTGCCGATCCTGACTTCGACAACCGATCAGATGTGTTGGCGCTCATGCTGAGTGCGCGCTACGAGGACGGCACGCCGATCTCCGATGCGCATGTGGCCGACGAGCTGCTCACCCTGCTGGCCGCCGGTCATGAGACCACCGCAACGACTTTGGCGTGGGCGATCGAGCGGTTGCGCAGGCATCCGCGGTTGCTGGCCCGGTTGACCGCCGAAGCCGACGCCGGGGGATCCAAACTGCGCCAGGCGACGATTTGGGAGGTGCAACGTACCCGCCCGGTGATCGCCGCCACGAGCCGCGTCGCGCGGCAGCGGTTGCGTCTGGGGGAGTGGGTGATTCCCGAAGGGCATGTCGTGATCGCCAGCATCGCGCTGTCGCACGACTGCGAACGAAATTTCCGCGACGCCAAGACTTTCGACCCCGACCGGTTCCTCGGCGCCAACCCGGACACGCATACGTGGATTCCCTACGGCGGCGGTATCCGTCGCTGCATCGGCGCCGCGTTCGCCAACATGGAGATGAACGTCGTATTGCGCACCCTGTTAAGGGAATTCGAGTTCCGCACCACTTATTCGCCGGGTGAACGCACGCATTCCCGTGGCATCGCGACGGCGCCGAGCCGCGGTGGCGTGGCAGTCGTCTACCGGCGAAGGCGCAGATCGCCGGTGAACACGAACCGCGCCGCCGAGGAGGTCAGCGCATGACCGAGCAGCACATCGTCGACGTCGGGCGTGGAATCCGGCTGTGTTATGAGCAGTTCGGCGACCCGGATGCGACGCCTGTCGTGCTCATCGCCGGGCTGGGCCAGCAACTGCATTCGTGGCCCAACGGGTTTGTCACGGCGCTGGTCGACCGGGGATATCGCGTGACCCGGTTCGACAACCGCGACGCCGGACTGTCCACCCACATGCCGTATCCGCCGCCACCTCCGCTGGCCATCCTGCGCGGCGGCAATCACCCCGACCAGTACCATCTCGGCGACATGGCCCGCGACACCGTGGGACTCCTCGATGCGTTGGGTTACGCGCAGGCGCACCTGGTCGGCATCTCGATGGGCGGCATGATCGCCCAGACCGTGGCCGCCCACCATCCGGGCCGGGTGACGACGCTGACGTCGATCATGTCGAACACCGGTGCGCCGCGCATCGGCAGGCCGGCACCGTCGACGTGGTGGCGGATGGCCACGGCGCGCCCGCCGCGAACCCGTGCCGAGGCCACCGATGCCGCGGTGAAGATGTTCCGGCACATCGGTTCTCACGGCTATCCGTTCGACGAGGCCTGGGTGCGCGAGACATCCGGCATCGACTGGGATCGTGACCCCGCCGCGTCGAAGGGGACGGCCCGGCAACTGGCAGGCATCTTCGCGTCCGGCGACCGCACCGCCGAACTCGCCCATATCGACGTGCCGACGTTGGTGATCCACGGCGACCGCGATCGCATGGTGCATCCGACCGGCGGCGCCGCGACCGCCAGGGCGATTCCGGGTGCGCGGCTGGAAACCATCACCGGCATGGGACACGACCTGCCCGTCGGTGCCTGGCCGAAACTGCTGGATTTGATCACGGCGCACACCGCCGCCCACCCCGAACTCAAGGAGCACCAGTGAGCAAGCGTCGAACCATCAGCGGCCGGACCGTCGTCATATCGGGTGCCGCGTCGGGTATCGGACGTGCGCTCGCGCAACGGCTTTCGGCGCACTCGTGCCCGGTCGCGATCTCCGATGTCGACGAGGGCGGTCTGAAGGAGACCGAAGCCGGCTTGCGCGGCCCGGTCCTGGCCCGCGTACTCGACGTGCGTGACGCCGACGCCCAGCGCGATTTCGCCGCCGAGGTCGCCGACTGGGCGCCACAGCCCATCGGTGCGGTGTTCAACAACGCCGGTGTCGCCGTCTCGTCGAGTGTGCTCGACTCGGTGCCGGAGGACGACAACTGGTTGTGGGACATCAACTTCCACGGTGTCGTCAACGGCACGCGGGCGTTCCTGCCCATCCTGGTCAAACAGGACGAGGGCGCGATCGTCAACACGTCGAGTGTCTTCGGCCTGGTGGGCATGCCCAACCAAAGTGCCTACTGTTCGGCGAAATTCGCGGTGCGCGGGTTCACCGACTCCCTTCGCCAGGAACTGCGGGGGACCGGCGTCACCGCGATCAACGTCCACCCCGGCGGGATCAACACCAACATCGTCCGCAATGCCCGGTTCCGCAAGGACCCCGAAGGTCGCGGCCGCAGCCACGAACAGATGGCCGACGAGTTCGCCGCGATCACGATGACCCAGCCCGACAAGGCCGCCGAGATCATCCATCGCGGGGTGGAGGCGGGCAAGGCCCGGATCATGGTGGGGCCGGACGCGTACGTCTTCGACGCGCTCGCGCGCATCGCACCCACGCGGTATTACGACGTCATTAGCATGGCCATGACGCGGCTGCGCAGCCGAGCCGCCGCGGCGACCCCTTAGCGCTAGCCGACCGGCAGCCCGGCCTGCTGGTGGCGGCGCTGCCGCTCGATGGTCGCGAAGTAGAACGCGAATGCGAACGCGAAGCTCGTGAACAGGCTGGAAACGAAGAACAGCCAGGGATGGCGGATGCCGCGGCGCAGTCCATCGATGATCGTGAACAGCGGCAACAGAATGACATTGGCGATCGTGTAGTCGGCGCTGGCCGAACTCGCGGCCGGATTGGTGTAGCCGAGCTGAATGAACTCGGTCCAGCTTCCCGGACCCCAGATCGGATTACCCCCGGGCACGGCATATTGAGCCACGAACTGCGAGTTGAAATACCAGCACAACGGGATCGACGCGATGCCGACGACGTAGAACGCGAGCTCCGTCTTGGAGAACTGCGGGCCGGGCGGCCGGCTGAAGATCTGTGGATTCAAGCGGACCACGAGCGCGATGACGGCGATACCCAGTACGGCATGAACGATGAGAGACACCATGGCGTGAGCACACTCGCTGACCGATGTTTTGTCAATATTGACATTTCTACAGTGTGATTTGGCGGTGCGGTAATTTACCGGCATGGCCCGGCCGGCGCAGACCGCACGCAGCGAACGCACGCGCGAAGCGTTGCGCCAGGCCGCGCTCGTGCGATTTCTCGCGCAAGGCGTCGAGGACACCTCGGCCGAACAGATCGCCGCCGATGCCGGCGTATCGCTGCGCACGTTCTACCGTCACTTCAACTCCAAGCACGACCTGCTGTTCGCCGACTATGACGCCGGCCTGCACTGGTTCCGCGCCGCATTGGCCGAACGGCCCGCCGGTGAATCCATCCTCGACTCGGTGCAGTCGGCGATCCTGGCTTTTCCCTACGACGTTGACGCCGTCACGAAGATCGCGGCGATGCGCTCGTCCGAACTCGACCCCGGCCGCATCGTGCGGCACATCCGCCAGGTCGAAACGGATTTCGCCGAGGCGGTGGCCGACCACCTGGCCAAACGCGAACCGGCTGCGCCGCGGGGCGACGATCTGCTGCGCGTCGTCGTCACCGCGCGGTGTGTGGCAGCCGCGGTCTTCGGTGCCATGGAGCTGTGGATGGCCGGCGACGAGGAGCGGACGCTGCCCGAGCTCGCGCGGCTGTGCCGGGCGGGGCTGGAATCGCTGCGCTCGGGTCTCGTGTGACCATGTTTTGTCACTATTGACAAAACTTTGGGTCGCATGTCAGCCTCAGCCGATGGCGGATTTCGACGCGATCGTGATCGGTGCCGGCCACAACGGATTGACCGCGGCCGCGCTGTTGCAGCGCGCGGGGCTTCGCACGGTGTGCCTGGAGGGTAAGCGCTATGCCGGCGGCATGGCCTCGACGGTCGAGTTGTTCGAGGGCTACCGGTTCGAGATCGCCGGGTCCCTGCAGTTCCCGACGTCTGCGGTGGTCAGCCGCGAGCTGGGGCTCGACGATCTGCCGACCATCGACCTCGAGGTCATGTCGGTGTCCCTGCGCGGCATCGGCGATGCCCCGGTGGTCTACTACTCCGACCCGATGAAAATGCTGACGCACCTCGGGGACGTGCACGGGGCCGACGCGGTCACCGGCATGGCCGGTCTGATGGCGTGGAGCCAGGCCCCCACACGGGCGCTGGGCCGCTTCGACGCGAATCGGCCGCCGCGCACCCTCGACGAGATGTATGCCTGCGCCACAACAGAATCCGAGCGCGCGGCGATCACCGATCTGCTGTTCGGCTCGGTCAGCGATGTGCTCGACCGCTACCTGCCCGACCGTGAGAAGCACGGCGCACTGCGCGGCATGCTGGCATTCCTTGCCGTCAACACCACCTACCGCGGACCCGAAACACCCGGCAGTGCCGCCGCACTCGCATTCGGGCTCGCCGTGCCCGACGAGAACGCGGTGCTGATGAAGAAGTTGGCAGGCGGCGTCGGCGCGCTCACCGACCATCTGTGCCGGCAACTGGCCGACAGTGGCGGTGAGATACGGCTGCGCAGCAGCGTCGAGAGAATCCTCGTCGGCACCGGGAGAGTGACCGGAGTGCGGTTGACCGACGGTTCGACGGTCACCGCGCCTGTCGTCGTCTCGGCCATCGCACCTGATCTGACGGTCACCGAACTGATCGACCCCGCGGTGCTGCCGGCTGAGGTCCGGGATCGGTTCGGCCACACCGACCACCGTGGCAGCTATCTGCAGATGCACTTCGCCCTCGACGGCGCGCCGACGTTCGACGCACCCTACGAGTTGCTCAACGATCCCGAGATGCAGGCCGCCATCGGCATTTTCAGCACACCCGAGGAACTGCAGCAGCAGTGGCAGGACTCGAGGCGCGGTATCGTCCCCGCCGATCCCGCCATCGCGTTCCAGATACCGTCCGCCCACGATCCGACCCTGGCGCCCGAGGGTAAGCATGCCGCATCGGCATTCTCGCTGTGGTTCCCGGTCGAAGAGGCCACCGCTGGCTACGGGGACATGAAGGTCGAAATGGGCAGGCGCGTCATCGAGAAGATCACCAGGCTCGCACCGGATTTCGAGCGCCGCATCATCCGCCACACGACGTTCACGCCGAAGCACATGGGCACGATGTTCGGCGCACCCGGCGGCGATTACTGTCACGGGCTCATTCATCCCGAGCAGATGGGACCCAACCGGCCCGGACCCAAAGGCTATGTGGACCAACCGATACCGATCGACGGGTTGTACCTGGGTAGTGCCGGATGCCACGGTGGCCCCGGCATCACCTTCATCCCCGGCTACAACGCCGCCAAGGCCGTCCTGGCCGGCTAACGACGGCGCAGCTGCGCAGCCCAGTCGGCCGGAACCCGCCCGCGTGGACCCGGCACCGGCTGATCGGCCGGCCGGTGCTGTGGCGGGGCGAGCTCGGGCCCATCGGCGTAAGCGTTGGTGTCGAAGTTCCAGAACCAGTCCTCACCCGGCTCGAAGGACCGGATGATCGGATGCCCGGTGGCCCGCCAGTGGGCCGATGCGTGACGGGCGGGGGAATCATCGCAACAGCCGATGTGTCCACATGCCGCGCAGCGTCGCAAGTGCACCCACCAGCCGCCCACCGCATCGCATTCCGCGCATCCGGTGCCGCTCGGCGGCGCGGTCGGATCGACGGTATCGCTCATGGCGCCGAGCCTAGCCCGATAGGGTTCGCGGCATGGCAACCAGCGATTCCCGAGAAGTTGTGATCGAAGCGACGCCGGAGGAGATTCTCGACGTCATCGCCGACGTCGAGGCGACACCCAGCTGGTCACCGCAGTTCCAGCGTGCCGAGATCCTCGAGACGTTCGACGACGGCCGTCCGCGGCGGGCCAAGATGACGGTCAAGGCCGCCGGGCTGACCGACGAGCAGGTGATCGAGTACACCTGGTCGGAGAACAAGGTCAGCTGGACGTTGGTGAGTGCCGGCCAGCTCAAGGCCCAGGACGCCAGCTACACGTTGACGCCCGACGGTGACAAGACCAGGGTTCGGTTCGACATGTCGATCGACCTGTCGGTGCCGCTGCCGGGGTTCATCCTCAAGCGGACCATGAAGGGCGGTATGGAGACCGCCACGGACGGTCTGCGCAAGCAGGTGCTCAAGGTCAAGAAGGGCTGACCTTTCCGGCGTTCGCCGCCGACGCGGACTGCGCGAGCTCGGTCAGCAACGGCGGGATGTCCATGCGGCCCAGCAGCACCTCGATGAAGACCATGCGGTCCTGTGCGTCGGCGCCTGCGGTCAACGCGTCGTCGAGTTCGCCGTAGGTGCTGACCCGGAACGTCAGGGCATCGGAGACCCCCAGTGCTGCGGGTAGTTCGGTCCAGCGCCATCCGCTGATGTCGTTGTATTCGGCTGTGACGCCGTGGATCGCGCGCTCGACCGTATATCCGTCGTTGTTGACCACGACCACGACGGGCGCGAGCCCGGCGCGGCCGAAGGCGCCGAGTTCCTGGACGGTCAGCTGCGCGGCGCCGTCCCCGATCAACAGCACCGTGCGGCGGTCGCGGTCGGCCAGGCCGGCGCCGAGTGCGGCGGGCAGCGTGTAGCCGATCGAGCCCCACAGCGGCTGGCCGATGAACGTGACGCCGGACGCCAATCGGTGCCCGGCCATGCCGTAGAACGACGTGCCCTGGTCGGCCAGTACTACGTTGCCCGGCGTCAACGCGTCGGAAAGCCTGTCCCACAACGTTTCCTGCGTCAGCGCGGCGTCGCGCGCCGGAGGTGTGGCGGTTTGGCGGGCGGGGGCCGGCGGCAACGCCTGCGACGTCACACCGCGGCCCTTGAGGATCGAGGTGACGGCATCCAGCGCGGCTCCCATGTCGAGCGGGGCGAACACCTGCCCCGCGACCACGCTCTGGTTGACACCGATGTCGATGGTGCGGGCCGGGTCGATGCGCTGGCTGAAGAACCCGCTGACCATATCGGTGAACAACACGCCGGCGGTCATCAGCACGGGCGCCTCCTCGATCACCTCACGAACCGAATCCTCGCTGGCCGCACCGGCATAGATCCCGAGGAAGTTCGGCGAGCTCTCGTCGACCAGGCTCTTGCCCCACATCAGCGTCGCGTGCGGGACGGTGTCGGCGCCGAGCAGGGCATTGAGCTCGTCGACGCAGCCCATCCGATGTACCAGGAAGTCCGCGAGCACAGTCAGCCGGTGCTCACCGATGAGCTGGGATGCGGCTTCGGTGAACATCGAAAGCGCCCGCGGGCTGGTGCCACCGGTGTAGCGGGGTAGCGGCGCGGCCGGCGGCTCGGTGGGGAAGCGGGCCACATCGGTTGCGAGCAGCAGATACCCGGGGCGCTTCTGCTCGCGGACTTCCGAGAGGACGCGGTCGATCTCGCGGGTCGCCGTGGCGGGCACCAGATTGGCCTGGGCGCACGTGATTTCGCGGCTCATGCGCAGGAAGTGCTCGAAGTCGCCGTCGCCGAGGGTGTGGTGCACGATGCGCCGTGCCGCCTGAGAGTCCTTGGACGGCGCACCGACGATGTGCACGACCGGAACATGTTCGGCGTAACTGCCCGCGACCGCGTTGGCGGCCGAGAGTTCGCCGACGCCGAACGTGGTGACCAGCGCGGCCATCCCGCGCAGCCTGCCGTAGCCGTCGGCGGCGTAACCGGCGTTGAGTTCGTTGGCGCCGCCGATCCAGGTCATGCGCGGGTGGGCCAGAATGTGGTCGAGAAACTCCAGCTGATAGTCGCCGGGGACGCCGAAAATCTCGGTCACGCCGAGTTCTGCGAGGCGGTCCAGTAGATAGTCACCGACTGTGTAGGCGTTTTCCGTCACCCAGCTAGTGTGCCTCGCATGACGAACACGGGACCCCTGGCCGGGGTGAGAGTTATCGAGCTCGGCGGCATCGGCCCCGGGCCGCACGCCGCGATGATGCTGTCCGATCTGGGCGCTGATGTGGTGCGGGTGCGCCGTCCGGGCGGTCTGACCATGCCCCCCGAGAACGTCGATCTGCTGCACCGCGGCAAACGTATCGTCGACCTCGACGTCAAGGCCGAACCCGGCAAGTTGCTCGATCTCGTCGCCAAGGCCGACGTGCTGCTGGACTGCTTCCGCCCCGGCACCTGTGAACGGCTGGGCATCGGGCCGCAGGACTGCGAGGCCGTCAACCCGCGTCTGATCTTCGCGCGCATCACCGGCTGGGGGCAGGACGGCCCGCTCGCGCAGACCGCGGGCCATGACATCAACTACCTGTCGCAGACGGGTGCGCTGTCCGCGATCGGCTACCGCGACCGGCCGCCCGTCGCGCCGCTGAACCTGGTCGCCGATTTCGGCGGCGGGTCGATGCTCGTGCTGGTCGGCATCGTCTCGGCGCTCTATGAGCGCGAACGTTCCGGAAAAGGGCAGGTGATCGACGCCGCGATGGTCGACGGGGTCAGCATGCTCGCGCAGATGATGTGGACCATGCGGGCCACCGGAACGCTGCGCGACGAGCGGGAGTCGTTTCTGCTCGACGGTGGGGCGCCGTACTACCGCACCTATGAGACGGCCGACGGCAAGTACATGGCCGTCGGCGCGATCGAACCGCAGTTCTTCGCTCAGCTGGTCGCCGGCTTGGGTCTCGGCGCCGACGAGATCCCCGGACAGTTCGAGCTGACCCGCTACGACGAGATGCGGGAAATCCTCACCGAGCGATTCAAGTCCAAGACTCGCGACGAATGGACGAAGATCTTCTCCGGCACCGATGCCTGCGTGACACCCGTCCTCACGTGGGGCGAGGCCGCCGAAAACGAACATCTGCGGGCCCGCTCGACGCTCGTCGCGGTCGACGGCGTCGACCAGGCCGCACCCGCGCCGCGCTTCTCCCGCACGCCGCCCGCGGCGCCGGGCACCCCACCCCAATCCACCACCGACATCGGGGACATCGGCTGGGATTAGGGTCTTTGGACCATTGCCGCGGCCACCGGAGCTGGCCAGGATTGAGGTATGACTTCCTCGACGGCACCGGTAGTGGTCGGAATCGACGGCAGCGACAGCGCGGTGAACGCCGCGCGCTGGGCGGGGGCGGTCGCCGAGAAACTCGGTACGCCGCTGCATGTCTTGCACGCGCTGCCGACGATCGGCCGCAACCTGACCCAGACCGCCGGTGCCATGGTCGCGGCAATGATGAGCTATCAGCAGGACTGCGCCGAGATCTTTCTCAAGGCCGCGGTCGAGGCGGTCAGCGCTGAACGCCCCGGCCTGCAGATCACCACGGCCTCGGTCAACGAGCCGGCCGACGAGGCGCTGATCGCGGCGAGCGCACAGGCGCGCCTCGTCGTGCTCGGCGGCAAGGCGGTCACGCCCGCCGCGGCGTTGCTGATCGGCTCGACGGCGCTCGCTGTGACCACCCGCGCGGCGTGCCCGGTGGTCGCGTTCCGTGGCGACCGCGTCGCGCCCGGCGGCGGGCCGATCGTGGTCGGTGTCGACGACAGCCCGGCCGCCGAGAATGCGCTGGCGACCGCGTTCGAACTGGCCGACCGGCTGGGAGTCCCGCTCAAGGCCGTCCGCTCCCTGTCGTTTGCCGTACCGGCCGAGACAGGTGTCACGATCCCGTTCGTCATCGACTGGGAGGCTCTGGAAGTCGCCGAACTGACAGCCTTGACCGAAACCGTTGATGCGCAGAACAAACGCCATCCCGATGTCGACGCGAAGTGCTTCGTCGAGCCGGTCTCACCCGGTAAGGCCATCATGCGCCACGCCGACGGAGCCGAACTCGTCGTGGTCGGTACCCGCGGCCGCAACGCACTGGCCGGTGTGGTGCTCGGGTCGACGAGCCTCAACATGCTGCACCACAGCCCGGTGCCGGTCCTGGTGTGCCGCGCCGACAGGCAAGGAGATGAGCGATGAAGTCACCATCCGAACGCCGCGGCATCGTCGTCGGGATCGACGGTTCGTCGTCATCCGACGCGGCAGTACGGTGGGCCGCGCAGGACGCGGCGCTGCGGCGGGTACCGCTCATCCTCGTCTACGCGCAGGGCACTGCCGCAGCCCCGGTATGGCTGGATGTGCCACTGTCCGAAGAGTATTGGCAGGTGCAAGAGCAGCACGGCCGGGATGTGCTGGCCGCTGCGCGCCGGGTCGCGCAGGAAGCCACCGCCACGGCCGAACCGCTCCACATCGTCGAGAAGCTCACCCCCGCCCACGCGGTCGCGACGCTGATCGACTGTTCGCGCGAAGCCGATCTCGTGGTGGTGGGTTCGCGCGGCCTCGGAAAGTGGGGCAGGCGCATCCTCGGCTCGGTGAGTTCCACCCTGGTGCTGCACGCCAACGGTCCCGTCGCGGTCATCCACGACGGCGTATCCGTATCGGAGACCGCGCCGGTGGTGGTGGGGCTCGACGGATCGCCCGCGTCTGAGCTGGCCACCGAGATCGCATTCGACGAGGCGTCGCGGCGCGGTGTGGAACTCGTTGTGGTGCATACCTGGAACGATCTCGACTACAACTTCCCCGACGTCAGGTGGACCGATCTCAAACCCCGCGAAGAACGGGTGCTTGCCGAGCAGTTGGCGGGCTGGGCCGAGCGGTATCCGGACGTCGCGGTGCGGCGAATCGTCATGCGGGACAATCCGGCACGGCAACTGCTGGAACAGGGGGAGTCCGCACAGCTCATCGTGGTCGGCAGCCGCGGCCGGGGCGGTTTCACCGGGATGCTGCTCGGTTCGGTGAGTTCGGAGGTCCTCCACTCGGCCCGGGTACCGGTGATCGTCGCACGACGATCATCCTGATCGCCCCAAACCGCCGTCCGGGAGCGCCCGCGGCGTTAGATTTGCCGGCATGGCCGTCCAAGCCTCCACGGAAGTGGTCTTCGACGCGCCGCCGGAGGCGATCATGGATGTGCTCGCCGACGTCGACGCGTTACCGGCCTGGTCGTCGTTGCACCGGCATGTCGAGGTGATCGACCGTTATCCCGACGGCCGTCCGCACCATGTCAAGGCCACCATGCGGTTGCTCGGCATCACCGACAAGGAGTTGCTGGAGTACCACTGGGGTGAGCACTGGATGGTGTGGGACGCCGAGGCCAACCTGCAGCAGCGTGGACAGCACGTCGAGTACAACCTCACGCCCGAGGTCGACAGAACCCGGGTGCGGTTCGACATCATCGTCGATTTGGCGATGCCGATACCGGAATTCTTGATCAAGCGGGCCAAGAAGCTTGTGCTCGACGTTGCCACCGAACAATTGCGGCGTCGCGTCATGAGTAAAGCTCAGCGTGAGTAGAACGGAATAGCTCGGCGGCGGTGGACGGTTGGTGCGGGTATGTCCACCGGAATCGTGCTCGCCGTGAACCTGTCCGCGCCCAATGTCGTCGATGACGCGATTGCCCAGGCCCGCAGCGCCTTCGACGCTGGAGTTCGGCAGATCTGGCTGGCGCAGCGGTTCGATGTCGATGCCATCGCGCTGGCCGGTCTGATCGGTGCGGCGGTTCCCGGCCTTGGCGTCGGCACGTCGGTGGTGCCGATCAACCCGCGCCATCCGCTGCTGGTGGCGTCCGCGGCCCAGACCGCGCAGGCAGCCGCGCACGGCAACTTCAGCCTCGGGCTCGGCTTGGGATCGCACGCACCGGAACAACAGGGCTTCGGCACCGTGTGGCCGAACCCGGTGGAACGGCTACGCGAACATCTGGAGGTGCTCCGGGCCATCTTCGATGACGGCGAGGTCAATTACCGTGGCCGCGAATTCACCGTCGAACCCGAGTGGCCGGTACGTATCCCGGGCGGAACGCCGGTGCCCATCTACGTGGCCGCGATGGGTCCCAAGGCGTTGAGCGTCACCGGTGAACTCGCCGACGGCACGCTGCCGTACCTGGCCGGGCCGCGTACCGTCGGCGAGTTCATCGTGCCGACGATCAACGATGCTGCCGCCGCAGTGGGTCGGCCCGTGCCGCGTGTGACCGCGATGGTGCCCGCGCTGGTTTCCGACGACGTCGACGCCGCACGCGAGCTGGCCGCGCAGCAGCTGGCGTTCTACGAGACCATCCCGTCGTATCAGAAGGTCATCGCCCGGGAAGGGGTGTCCAGTGTCGCCGAGCTCGCTGCCGTCGGCTCCGCTGACCAGGTCCGTGCCCAGCTTCGGACCTATCTCGATGCCGGGGCGACCGACGTGGCCCTCAGCCCGCTGCGCACGGAACAGTCCGACTTGCAGGCGCTTTGGGATGTGACGGCCTCGCTCTGACGGTCGCTGCGCCACACGTTCGAAACGCCGGTGACGGGCGGCCGCAACATTGGTGGCCTAGCCTGGCCGGTCATGCGGCCCCATCGGCGATCGGCTCTGCTCGAACAGCTGATGGCTGATCCAGTTTCGCCGTCACAACAGGCCGTCCTCCATGAACTGCGCCGTGCGATTCTCGACGGCGGCGTACCACCCGGGACGCCGATCCCGCTCGCCGAGGTGGCCGAAGTGTTCGGAGTCAGCCAGATCCCGGTCCGCGAGGCACTCAAGACCCTCATCGGCGAGGGCCTGGTCGCCCACCGCCGCAATGCCGGATACCGCGTGGCAGTGTTGACTCCTGCGGAGCTGCGCGAGATGTACATCGTGCGTGAGACTTTGGAGTCGGCGTCATTGATGGTTGCGGTGGCCAACGCATCCGACGCCGACCGGGCGGCCGCGATCGAGGTGAACCGGTTGCTCGAGCAGGCGATCGCCGACGACGACGCGGTGGCCTACCACCGTCAGAGCCGGCAGTTCCACGCCGCCCTGACCCGGCCGTCACGCATGCACCGCCTGCTGCACATGCTGGAGGCGGCCTGGAACGTCACCGAGCCCGTGCAGTCGATGGTGCATGTCGGCCCGGCCGACCGCGCTCACCTGCACGCCGATCACCGCGAGATGCTCGACGCGTTCCTCGCGGAGGATCCCGAGCGTCTGGTCGCGGCCTCCGAGGCACATGCGGCGCGGCTCAACGCGGTGATCGCGACCCTGCCGACCGACACCGGACTGCTGGCCTGACGGCGCTGAATATATTTCTCCCGAAATAGCGGCATAGCGCTGGGGAAATGCCGCGGAAACACTGCGTTTCTAGCGTCAGCCCATGACAGAAACCGCAGTTCCCAAGACCACCGGCGATCTTGCGCCGGGTGCCGTGGTCGGGGCCGGAGATCTCATCGAGGCGGCCGGACACCCGGTCGGCAGCGGCGACATCAAACCCGGCTACGACCCGCGGCTGACCAACGAGGACCTCGCGCCGCTGCGCAAGCAGACGTGGGGCTCCTACAACATATTCGCGTTCTGGATGTCCGACGTGCACAGCGTCGGCGGCTACGTGACGGCGGGCAGCTTGTTCGCCCTCGGCCTGGCCAGCTGGCAGGTGCTGGTCGCACTGCTCATCGGCATCACGATCGTGTACTTCTTCTGCAATCTGGTCGCGAAACCGAGCCAGGCCGCGGGCGTGCCCTACCCGGTGATCTGCCGGACGGTGTTCGGTGTGCTCGGCGCGAACATCCCGGCGATCATCCGCGGGTTGATCGCGGTCGCCTGGTACGGCATCCAGACCTTCCTGGCGTCGGCGGCGCTCGACATCGTGCTCATCAAACTGTTTCCCGCACTGGCGCCCTACGCGGTGGTCGCCGACTACGGTTTCGCGGGCCTGTCGCTGCTGGGCTGGGGCAGCTTCCTGCTGCTGTGGGTCCTGCAGGCCTGCGTGTTCTGGCGCGGCATGGAGTCGATCCGCAAGTTCATCGACTTCTGCGGGCCCGCCGTCTACGTCGTGATGTTCCTGCTCTGCGGATATCTGATCTACCAGGCAGGCTGGAGCGCAATCGATCTCAACCTCGGCGACGTCACCTACACCGGGTGGGCCTCGGTGCCGGTCATGCTGGGCGCGATCGCCTTGGTGGTGTCCTACTTCTCCGGTCCGATGCTCAACTTCGGTGACTTCTCGCGTTACGGAAAAACGTTCGCGGCCGTGAAGAAAGGCAACTTCCTCGGACTGCCGGTGAACTTCCTGGTGTTCTCGGTGCTGGTGGTGGTGACGGCCTCGCTCACGCTTCCGGTGTTCGGCGAGCTGATCACCGACCCGGTCGAGACGGTGGCCCGCATCGACAGCACATTCGCGATCGTGCTGGGCGCGTTGACGTTCACGATCGCCACGATCGGCATCAACATCGTCGCGAACTTCATCAGCCCGGCATTCGACTTCTCCAATGTCAGCCCGCAGCGCATCAGCTGGCGCGCCGGCGGCATGATCGCGGCCGTGGGGTCGGTGCTGATCACGCCGTGGAACCTCTACAACAACCCGGAAGTCATCCACTACACCCTCGAGACGCTCGGCGCGTTCATCGGACCGCTGTTCGGTGTGCTGATCGCCGACTACTACCTGGTGCGCAAGCAGAAGGTCGTCGTCGACGACCTGTTCACCATGGCGGAGTCCGGAAAGTACTGGTACAGCAAGGGTTACAACCGGATCGCGGTGATCGCGACCGTGGTCGGCGCGGTGCTGGCCGTCATTCCGGTGCTCCTCGCCGGAACTGTCGTGGGCATGCACACCGCGGCTCAGTACAGCTGGTTCATCGGCTGCGGTGTCGCGTTCGGCCTGTACTACGGGTTGGCCAAACGGGATTCGCTGGTCGCCGTGTCGGTGTCGTGATCCGCATCTGGGTGGTGGACCCGAGATCGATCCGACGGCGCTAGGCCGCCGGATGCACCGCGCGCCAGTGCTCGGCGATCTCGATGCGACGGGCCAGCCACACGTTCTCGTGGGCCTGCACGTGGTCGAGAAATCGCTCGAGCCCCGCGGTGCGGGCGGGCCGGCCCGCGAGCCGGCAGTGCAGTCCGACCGAAAGCATCTTGGGGTTGCCCGCCACGCCCTCGGCGTACAGCACGTCGAACGCGTCGCGCAGATGTGCGAAGAACTCCTCACCGTTGGAAAACCCTGCGGGGGAAGCGAAGCGCATGTCGTTGGTGTCCAACGTGTACGGCACGACCAGGTGGTCTTTCTCTGCCACCCGAACCCAGTACGGTAGGTCGTCGGCATAGGAATCGGAGTCGTAGACGAATCCGCCGTGCTCCACGACGAGTTCGCGGGTGTTCGGTGAGTCGCGGCCGGTGTACCAGCCCAGCGGGGCCGCACCGGTGAGCTCGGTCAGGATCCGCACCGCCTCGGCCATGTGCTCGCGCTCGGTGTCACGATCGATCAGCTGGTACGACTTCCATTGCAGGCCGTGGCACGCGATCTCATGGCCGAGCTCGGCGAAAGCGGCCACCGCCTCTGGATTGCGCTGCATCGCGCGGGCCACCGCGAAGATCGTCAACGGGATCTGGCGACGCTCGAAAACCCTTAGCAGCCGCCATAACCCGGCCCGCGACCCGTATTCGTACAGCGACTCCATGCTCATGTGGCGGTTGGGAAACGCCTCGGCGGGCGTCATCTCCGACAAGAACGTCTCCGAGGCCGGGTCGCCGTCGAGCACGCAATTCTCGGCGCCCTCCTCGTAATTGAGCACGAACTGCACCGCGATCGCCGCACCGCCGGGCCACTGCGGGTCTGGTGGCGTGCGGCCGTAACCGATCAGATCTCTCGGGTAGCTCACCCGGCTATCGTCACAGATGTGGCCGCGGTTAGCTGATCGCGCGCGAAAAGGCGATGACACAGTGTCACGTCAAGGTGCTGATCCGTTACACAATGCCGGGGCTGTTGGGCTGTTCTGCCTGGCAGGATGACTCCCACTAACCACTTCTTCGCTAGAGGTCGATAAGTCGTGTCCGGCACTGTCTTCGAACGTCAACTTCCATCGCAACACGTTGTGCGCCAATCCCTCAGCGAATCCGAACTCGGCTGCTTCTGGCTCGCGGACAGCGGCGCAGGCACCCAATTCCCGGCGGTCGCCCGGACGGCGCACTACGACCTGGTCATCGTGGGCGGCGGCTACACCGGGCTGTGGAGCGCGCTGCTGGCGGTTCAGCGTGACCCCGGCATCCGGGTTGCGCTCGTGGAAGCCGCCACGATCGGCAGCGCCGCCTCGGGCCGGAATGGCGGGTTCGTCGAGGCCAGCCTCACCCATGGCGAGGCGAACGGACGCAGTCGATGGCCACAAGAATTCGACACGCTGCAGCGGCTCGGCCACGAGAACCTCGACGCCATCGAGAAGGCGGTGCTCGAACTCGGCCTTGACTGCGATTTCGAACGCAACGGTGTGCTCAACGTTGCGGTTGAGGACTATCAGGCCGCCGAATTATGCTCGCAGCCGGAGCATTCCGGCAGCACGTTCCTCGACCAGAGTGCCGTTCGGGAGCAGGTGAATTCGCCGACGTACCTGGCCGGTCTCTACTCGCCGCGCGAGGCCGCGACCGTACACCCGGCCAAGCTGGCCGCCGAACTCGCGCGGGTGTGTGCACGCAGTGGCGTGGAAATCTTCGAGAACACCCCGGTGACGGGACTGACCGGCGCGCGCGGGCAGGCGCCGATCTGCGTCGCGACCGAGGTCGCGCCCCTCTATGCCGACCGAGTCATCCTGGCCACCAATGCCTTTCCATCACTGCTCAAGCGGTATCGGTACCACACGGTGCCGGTGTACGACTACGTGTTGATGACCGAGCCGCTGTCGGACGCACAGCTGGATTCCATCGGATGGCGTGGCCGCCAAGGCATTGCGGACATGGCCAACCAGTTCCACTACTACCGGTTGTCGGCCGACAATCGCATCCTGTGGGGCGGATACGACGCGGTGTATCACTTCGGCCGACGCATCGACCCCCGCCTCGAAGACCGGCCCGAGACCTACACCCGGCTCGCGAGTCATTTCTTCACCACGTTCCCACAGCTCGAAGGCCTGAAATTCAGCCACCGCTGGGCCGGCGTGATCGACACGTCGACGCAGTTCTGCGCATTCTTCGGTGGCGCGAACCGGGGCCGCATCGCGTATGCGGCGGGATTCACCGGTCTGGGCGTCGCGGCGACGCGGTTCGCCGCGAATGTTCTGCTCGACAAAGTCCAGGGACAGCGCACCGAACGAACTGAGCTGTCGATGGTGACGTCCAAGCCGTTGCCCTTCCCGCCGGAACCGCTGGCCTGGCTCGGGGTCACGGCGACGCGGTGGGCGCTGGACCGCGCCGATCACCGCGACGGCAAGCGCAATCTGCTGTTGCGTGCGCTCGACGCCGCGGGTCTCGGCTTCGACTCCTGATTCAGTAGACGGTCAGGCCGTCTCGCGTCAGCGCTGTCTCAGCACTTCAAGACGCCGGATCGCCTCGTCGATGGTCTCGTCACGCTTGCAGAACGTGAAGCGCACCAAGTGATTCCACACATCGGCGTGCGGTGCCTCGGGATCGCAGAACGCCGACATCGGGATCGCGGCCACCCCAGCCTTGTGGGGGAGTTCGGCACAGAATGCGGCGCTGTCGGAATAGCCGAGCGGTCGCGGGTCGGCACACAGGAAGTACGTGCCGTGGCTGTCGTGCACTTCGAAACCCAAGTCGGTCAATGCCGAGCCGAGCCGGTCACGCCTCGTCTGGAAGGTGTCGCGCAGGTCCGCCACCCAGCCGTCCTCGTTGTTGAGAGCATGCGCCACGGCGGGCTGGAACGGTGCCCCGCCCACGTACGTCAGGTATTGCTTGGCCGCACGCACCCCGGCGATCAATTCGGGTGCCCCGCACGCCCACCCGATCTTCCAGCCCGTGACGTTGAACATCTTGGCCGCGCTGGAAATCGTGACGGTGCGCGCCGACATCCCCGGATACCCGGCCAGCGGCATGTGCCGATAGCCGTCGAAGACCAGTTGCTCGTACACCTCGTCGGTGATGACGAGCAGGTCGTGTTCGACGGCTACTGCGGCAATCGCGCTCAACTCCGCGTCGGAGGCCACCGCCCCGGTCGGATTGTGCGGGGTGTTGAGGATCAGTGCCCGGGTTTTCGGCGTGACCGCGCGACGGAGGCCATCGAGGTCGATGACGAATCCGCGGCCGTCCGGTACCAACGGGACCGCGCGGCGAACACAACCGGCCATCGCGATCACGGGGGAGTACGAGTCGTAGAACGGCTCGATCACGACAACTTCGGAACCCGGTTCAACCAGCCCGATGAGCGAGGCCGCGATCGCCTCCGTGGCGCCGACCGTCACCAGCACCTCGGTTTCGGGGTCGTAGTCGATGCCGTAGTGACGTTTGCGCTGCGCGGCGATCGCCTGGCGCAATTCGGCGATGCCCAGCCCGGGCGGGTACTGGTTGGCGCCATCGGCGATTGCGTTCTGTGCCACTTTCAGCATCGCGGCCGGCCCGTCCTCATCGGGAAAGCCCTGGCCCAGATTCACCGCGCCCAAGCGCGTGGCCAGCGCCGACATCTCCGCGAACACTGTGACGGCGTAGGGCTGCAGCCTTGTGACGGTCATGTTTCTAGAGGCTAGTGCGGGAATGAACCGGGCACCTGTGGCGCTTAGTGCGGCGTGACCGACAAGATTTTCCGCCTCGACGCCGACGCCGCACTGCTGCAGCCCATCCAGGTGGGCGACACCGCCGCGACCAACCGGCTGTTCATGGCACCGCTGACCCGCTCGCGCGCCGACGCCGACGGCACCCCGTCGCCGCTGGCCGCCGAGTATTACTCACAGCGAGCCTCCGCGGGAATCATCATCAGTGAGGCAACCGCCATCGCCGAGACTGCCAACGGTGCCTACATGAACACCCCTGGCATCTACACCGACCGGCATCAGGCCGGATGGGCCGAGATCGCCGATGCCGTGCATACGGCGGGCGGCAAGATGTTCGTGCAGCTGTGGCACGTCGGCCGGCTGGCGCATCCCGAGATCAGCGGGGCGGAATCCGTCGCGCCCTCGGCGATAGCCGCCGACATGCTCAGCCACACGCCCACCGGAAAGAAGCCGCTGGAGACGCCGCGGGCGCTGCGCACCGACGAGTTGCCCGGCATCGTCGACCAGTTCCGCGCGGCCGCGCGCCGGGCGATCGATGCGGGCATGGACGGTGTCGAGATCCACGCGGCCAACGGCTACCTGCTGCACCAGTTCCAGTCGGATGTGATCAACCAGCGCACCGACGCCTACGGCGGTTCGCCGGAGAACCGGGCGCGGTTGACCGCCGAGGTCGTCGAGGCCGTCGTCGCCGAAATCGGTGCCGGACGGGTCGGTGTCCGCATCTCGCCCGGCAACCACGCCGGCGACATGCACGAGAACGACACCGTGAGCGTCTACGAGGCACTCCTGAACCGCATCGCACCGCTCAACATCGCCTACCTGCACCTGCTGATCGATCCCAGCGCGCACACGTTCGGCGTGATCCGGGCACTGTGGCCTGGCACGTTCGTGCTGAACACCGGCCGAAACACCGGTACCGACTTCAGCCAGCTCGAGAGCTACGCCGAATGGGGTGCGATCAGCGCGGCCGCGGTGGGCCGGACCTACCTGGCCAACCCCGACCTGATCGACCGGCTGATCCTCGGCGCCGAACTCAACGAGCCCGACGTGGCGACGTTCTACGCGCCCGGGCCGGTCGGCTACATCGATTACCCGACGCTGGCCGAGGTGGCCGAGCCCAAGTCCGCCTGAGCGGGGTGGCCACACGGCCGCGCCAGTAACGCTGTGGCGGTTTTTCGGCCGTTTTTCCGCCACAGCGTTACTGGCGTGATGTCCACGCCTTGGCGATCCGGCCGAGCACGTTCGCTTCACCGTCGCGGCGGGTCACCCGGATGACGATCCAACCGTTGTCGGTCATCTCGTCAACCCGAGCGATGTCCTTGCGCAGGACGTTGGGATCGGTATGGTGGCGGCCTTCGTATTCGACCGCGATCTTCAATTCCGGCCACGCGAGATCGACGTCACCGATCAACGCGCCGTACTCGTTGCGCACGGGGTATTGCGTGTTCGGTGGCGGGTAGCCCGCACGCACGACCAGCAGCCGCAACCACGTTTCCTGCGGCGATTCCGCTCCCGGGTCCACGAGCGCGATAGAGGCGCGGGCTTGCTTGATGCCTTTGCGTCCCGAATGCCGCGCAGCCGCCAGCTCGATGTCAGCCATCTTCAACCGCGCCGCTCGCGCGAGCGCGTCGATCGCCGCTATGGCGGTGTCTTCGGGGAACTTGCAGGCCAGGTCCATTGCGGTACGCGCCGGTGTGGTCAAACGTATACCGCCGATCAGGCAGATCTCGTCGTCATCGACCGCATCCCCCCACGCGACGATCCCGCGGGCGGGCCGGTGATTGGTGTCGATGATGTACGCGGGCAAGCCGGCGTCGATCCAACGCGCGCCGTGCAATGCAGCGGCCGAAAATCCGGCCAATATTCCGCGCCGCCGGGAGCGCAACCAGCAGGCTTTGGCTCGCAGTACCGCCGAAGGCGGGGTATCCCGCGCGACATAGACATCGCGGTGCACTGCGATGAAGCGGCTCCGCAATTCATGACGTGTCAGTGTGCCCGCGGCCATAGCCTCGCTGCCGATGAACGGTTCCCCCATTGCCGGAGTGTGCCGACACGCACTGACATCCCGCGATGCGCAGCGTTCAAGCTCCCAACCAACAGGTTGATCGAAGCCCCTGGTAGCCTCCGGGCAGAGGCCCATCTGCTGCGCGGATGGACCCGTCAATCAACCTGACAGGACCTGGAGCAAAGACATGTCCGAAGAAGCCTTTATCTACGAGGCGATCCGTACGCCGCGCGGTAAGCAGCGCAACGGCTCGCTGAACGAGGTCAAGCCCGTCAACCTGGTCGTCGGCCTGATCGAAGAGATCCGCAGCCGCTACCCCGACCTGGACGAGACGCTGATCAGCGACGTCATCCTGGGCGTCGTCTCACCGGTCGGTGACCAGGGCGGCGACATTGCCCGTACCGCAGGGCTGGTGGCCAAGCTGCCCGAGACCACCGGCGGTTTCCAGCTCAACCGCTTCTGCGCCTCGGGTTTGGAGGCCGTCAACCTGGCCGCCCAGAAGGTCCGTTCCGGCTGGGACGACCTGGTGCTGGCCGGTGGCGTCGAATCGATGAGCCGCGTGCCGATGGGTTCCGACGGCGGCGCCTGGGCCTCTGACCCGGAGACCAACTACCGCATCGGCTTCGTCCCGCAGGGCATCGGTGCCGACCTGATCGCCACGATCGAGGGCTTCTCGCGCGACGACGTCGACGCCTACGCGCTGCGGTCGCAGCAGAAGGCCGCCGCGGCGTGGTCGGGCGGCTACTTCGCGAAGTCGGTCGTGCCCGTCAAGGATCAGAACGGTCTGGTCATCCTCGACCATGACGAGCACATGCGTCCCGACACCACCCTCGAGGGCCTGGGCAAGCTCAAGACCGCGTTCGACGGCATCGGCGCGATGGGCGGATTCGACGACGTGGCGCTGCAGAAGTACCACTACGTCGAGAAGATCAACCACGTCCACACCGGCGGCAACAGCTCGGGCATCGTCGACGGCGCGGCGCTGGTGATGATCGGTTCCGAAAAGGCGGGCCAGTCGCAGGGCCTCACCCCGCGGGCGCGCATCGTGGCCACCGCCACCAGCGGCGCCGATCCGGTCATCATGCTCACCGGCCCGACGCCGGCCACGCGCAAGGTGCTGGACCGTGCCGGGCTGACGGTCGACGACATCGACCTGTTCGAGCTCAACGAGGCGTTCGCCTCGGTGGTGCTGAAGTTCCAGAAGGACCTCAACATCCCCGACGAGAAGCTCAACGTCAACGGTGGCGCCATCGC
Source organism: Mycolicibacterium wolinskyi (assembly GCF_002101965.1). Lineage (GTDB taxonomy): Bacteria > Actinomycetota > Actinomycetes > Mycobacteriales > Mycobacteriaceae > Mycobacterium > Mycobacterium wolinskyi. The sequence continues at coordinate 24,406 of NZ_LQQA01000001.1, read as the reverse complement.
GATGGGCCACCCGCTCGGCGCCACCGGCGCCATGATCACCGGAACCATGGTCGACGAGCTCGAGCGTCGCGGTGCTCGGCGTGCACTGATCACGCTGTGCATCGGCGGCGGCATGGGCGTTGCCACCATCATCGAGCGCGTCTAGGGAGAAGCGAACAGTCATGGCAGAGAACACCATTCAGTGGGACAAGGATGCCGACGGCATTGTCACCCTGACGCTGGACGACCCGACCGGCTCGGCCAACGTGATGAACGAGCACTACAAGGAATCCATGCACAACACGGTGGAACGCCTTGTTGCCGAAAAGGATTCGATCACCGGTGTGGTCATCACCAGCGCGAAGAAGACCTTCTTCGCGGGCGGTGACCTCAAGGGCATGATCAACGTCGGCCCGGAGAACGCCGGCGACGCCTTCAGTGAGGTCGAATTCATCAAGGCCGACCTGCGCAAGCTGGAGACCCTGGGCAAGCCTGTCGTCGCCGCCATCAACGGTGCTGCGCTGGGTGGCGGCCTGGAGATCGCGCTGGCGTGTCATCACCGCATCGCCGCCGACGTCAAGGGCAGCCAGATCGGTCTGCCCGAGGTCACTCTGGGCCTGCTGCCCGGCGGTGGCGGCGTGACCCGCACCGTGCGCATGTTCGGCATCCAGAAGGCCTTCATGGAGGTGCTGAGCCAGGGCACCCGGTTCAACCCGACCAAGGCCAAGGAAACCGGTCTGGTCGACGAATTGGTCGGCAGCGTCGAGGAATTGGTGCCCGCCGCCAAGGCCTGGATCAAGGCCAACCCCGACAGCCACACTCAGCCGTGGGACGTCAAGGGCTACAAGATGCCCGGCGGCACGCCGTCGCATCCGGCACTGGCCGGCATCCTGCCGTCGTTCCCGGCGTTGCTGAAGAAGCAGCTCAAGGGTGCGCCGATGCCCGCCCCGCGCGCGATCCTCGACGCCGCCGTCGAAGGTGCGCAGGTCGACTTCGACACCGCGTCGCGCATCGAGAGCCGCTACTTCACCCAGCTCGTCACGGGCCAGGTCGCCAAGAACATGATCCAGGCGTTCTTCCTGGATCTGCAGCACATCAACGGCGGCGGCAGCCGGCCCGATGGCATCGCCAAGCAGGAGATCAAGAAGATCGGCGTGCTGGGCGCGGGCATGATGGGCGCCGGCATCGCCTACGTGTCGGCCAAGGCCGGCTACGACGTCGTGCTCAAGGACGTCACGATCGAGGCCGCGCAGAAGGGCAAGGCCTACTCGGAGGGCCTGGAGGCCAAGGCACTCAAGCGAGGCAAGACCACCGAGGAGAAGTCCGCCGCGCTGCTCGCCAAGATCACCCCGACCGCCGATCCGCAGGATCTGAAGGGCGTCGACTTCGTGATCGAGGCCGTATTCGAGGATCAGGACCTCAAGCACAAGGTCTTCCAGGAGATCGAGGACATCGTCGAGCCGAACGCACTGCTGGGCTCGAACACCTCCACGCTGCCGATCACCGGTCTTGCCACCGGCGTGAAGCGCCAGGAGGACTTCATCGGCATCCACTTCTTCTCACCGGTCGACAAGATGCCGCTCGTGGAGATCATCAAGGGCGAGAAGACCTCTGACGAGGCGCTGGCCCGGGTGTTCGACTACACCCTGGCGATCAAGAAGACCCCGATCGTCGTCAACGACAGCCGCGGCTTCTTCACCTCGCGCGTGATCGGCACGTTCGTCAACGAGGCGCTGGCCATGCTGGGCGAGGGTGTCGAACCGGCCAGCATCGAGCAGGCGGGTTCGCAGGCCGGCTACCCGGCTCCGCCGCTGCAGCTGTCCGACGAGCTGAACCTCGAGCTCATGCACAAGATCGCGGTCGCGACCCGCAAGGGCGTCGAGGCTTCCGGTGGCACGCACGTGCCGCACCCGGCCGAGGCCGTGGTCGAGAAGATGATCGAGATCGGCCGCCCGTCGCGTCTGAAGGGTGCCGGGTTCTACGAGTACGCCGACGGCAAGCGCGTTGGCCTGTGGTCCGGTCTGCGGGAGACGTTCAAGTCAGGCAGCTCGACCCCGCCGCTGCAGGACATGATCGACCGCATGCTGTTCGCCGAGGCACTCGAGACCCAGAAGTGCTTCGACGAGGGCGTGCTGACCTCGACCGCAGACGCGAACATCGGCTCGATCTTCGGCATCGGCTTCCCGGCCTGGACCGGTGGTGTGCACCAGTTCATCGTCGGCTACGAAGGCCCGTCCGGTAAGGGCAAGGAAGGCTTCGTGGCGCGCGCCAAGGAGCTGGCCGCCAAGTACGGCGACCGCTTCCTGCCGCCGGCCTCGCTGGAGTCGTAGGCAACAACGTCGAAAGCCCCCGGCGCGAGCCGGGGGCTTTTGCGTCTGCCGGCATTGAAATTGCGTACCGGGTCGTGGTTCTCGGGCATTCACGACCCTGTGCGCAATCTCAACCCGGGTTGGTGCTGTGGGGCGCAGGGAGGTCTTGTCATTCATGGCCCCAGCGTCATACTTGAACCGCACTTCAAATCAAGAGGTTCGGTGAATGCAACAACTCCTGGACATCGCTGACGTCGTGAAGTCGACGGGCGTGACGACGTCGACGCTGCGCTACTACGAACGCCTCGAACTCATCGCACCCGCGGGCCGAAATGGGCTGCGCAGGCTGTACGAACCGTCGATCGTGCAGCGGCTGCGCGTGATCGGAATGCTTCAGCGGGCGGGCATGACGCTTGACGAGGTCGGTCAGTTCCTCGATCAGCGGAGGCGCGCGAACCACGGCTGGCGCGACATGATTCACCGCAAGCAGGACGAGCTTCAACAGCAGTTGTCGGTGATACAGGCCGCAATTGACGGCTTGACGCATACGTTGTCGTGCCCGCACGCGGATCTGCTCGACTGTCCGCACGTCACGGCTGCCCTTGACGACGGCGGTATCTGGGCGAACACCGAGCGGCGCTGACGTCGTCTGCGCTTGTCACCCGGGGTTGCAGTAGACCCGCGTAGGCGTGATCAGAACCGCCGCCCGACGCTGTTCGCGCATGACCCGGTCATAGGTGTCCCAGTCGTCGTGTGTGCCGCCGGCGGCTTGAAAGATGTTGCGCAACAACACTCGCAGCGTTTCAGGATCGACGTCCGAGTCGTCGGGGCCGATGATCTCGGCGATCCCCTCGACCGTGACCCACTGCCAACCGGCGCGCGCGACGACGCTGGCGCGTGGGTCGGCACGCAGATGGCGCAGTTTCAGTGATCCGCCGATTGCCACGAGCGCGACGACGGGCTCAGCGCTCTGCGGGTGGGCCATCACCCCGGCATTGACGACCGACGACTGGATACTGCCGTCGCGGCGCAGCGTGCTCAGCACACACAACCCCTGATCGCGCGACAACACGTCGGCGAATGCGGAAACGTCGGCCATGGTGGGCTCCTCTTTTCGTGTGCGCAGCTTAAGGTCCCCAGTCGTCATCAAATTCGTCTGGGTCGAAATCGGGGTCCCCAACCGGATAGAGCCACCCATCGTCGTCGATCTCGTAGATTATCTTCTCCGGGAGACCGCCTGTGGCGCTGACGGCTTGGATGTTGCTTTCCGGCGCACCGCTGGACGATGACGTCTGTGCTGCCGAATAGCTCGCGGGCGTTGCCGCCGTGGCCGTCGAACCTGAGCCCTGGGCCGGGGTGCCCGGCGTTGTCGGCGGCGCGGTGGGCACCGGGCCACTCTGCCGTGACGGCTGTGTTGGATTCGGCTGCGCCGGCACCGGGCCTTTCGTCGGTGGGGGTGTGGGCGCCGGGGTGCTCGGCCGCGCCGGTTCGGCTGCTCGTGTTTGTGTCGGTGTGCCACCGGGTTTCGGTGGCGGTGTGGCGGCGGCCGGCCGTGGCGCCGCCTGAGGATTGGCGGGCCCGGTGACCACCGGTGGCACGGGTGGTACTGCGGCAGGGGTGGCGCCAGGCGTGGTCTGGTCGGCGTCCTTGCCCGGCTCGGCAGGTGAGCCTGCGTCCTTCTTTGTGTCGTCCGCGGAAGGCTTGCCCTCCTCGGCGCGACCCATCCGGGCGATCTCCTTCAGATCCAAGTCGCCCGTGGCCTGCTGCAGAGCGTTGGCTAGCGTGTTGTCCTGGGTGTCGAATTCGGCGATCAGTCGCTTGAGATCGATCGAATACTGCATCGCGAGCATCTGCATCTGCCGCGCGAAAACCGGGCTGCGCGAAGCCATTTCATCGGCTCGGCTACCCGGGGCGATCGAAACCGTGCCGTCGTCGGCAACCTCGAATCCGAACGGTTGGATCTTGCCGATGATCTCGGCGACGTCGGCGCGGGTGGCCGACATCTGGTCGCCACCGCGCTGCAGTGCCGCCTGCATGTCGTGCAGTGCGTCGACGATCTTGCGGTGGCTCGCGAATACCCGCTCAGCATTGGCGCTCGCCGCGTCGGAGGCGGCCGAGTCCCAGCCTTTGCGCATGTCTGCCAAGGCGTTTCGGCCCTGGTCCAGTTGATCGACGGCCGTCTGCGCCTGCTGCTGCACCAGTTGTGCCGCGTCGATCAGGCCGGCGGGGCGCGAGGCCAGGATGGTCGGAATCGTGACAGTCATTGGTGCCGAACCCGTTGACTACGACTCGGCGTCCATCGTCCGGAATTGTCGTGCCAGTGCCGCGCTCGCGTCGTCGTCGGTCTGGTCGTATCTGGAAGCCGCCGCGCGCAGGTCCTCGGAAAGCTTGGTCAATGAGGATCCGACCACGGCGGACGCTTCGTCTACCCGGCTGGCCGCAGCCGCCACCGCCGCACCGCACGCCAACCCGCTCATCGCCCGTGCGGCCACATCCGCGATCTGCTGACCTGCGCGAAACCCGGCGATCTCGTTGCCGATACCGCCCACCGTTTCGGCCGTCGATTGCATTGCGGACGTGGAAACGTGCACCGACTCTGCCATGGGGCAAAGCGTAGTGGTTTCGACTCCGCGTCTCAGTCCGCTACGTCGAATCCGGCATGCACTTTGGTCGGCTTGACCCGTACCACCAGCTCTCCCGGCACTCCGTTGCGTCTGCCGAATTCCTCGGCTCGCTCGGCACCCATGTAGCGGCCGCCGGTTCGGGTGGCGACGTCGAGCAGGTCGTCGGGTTCTTCGCTGATGGTGGCGACGCCCTGAACCTGTACGAACGAGAACGGTGGGTTGTCGTCGTGGATGCACAGCACCACCCGCGGATCTCGCGCCAACGCCTGGCCCTTCGCGGTTTCCTTGCCGGTGTTGAAGACCAGCTCACCGTCGTCGACGAGGAACCACACCGGCGCCGACAACGGCCGGCCGTCCTTCGCTACCCAGCTCAAGACGGCGGTGCGGGTGCCTTCAGACAGAAACTTGACTACTTGATCGGATAGATCGGCCACTTCGTCACGCTACGCTCGAACGGCACTGGACCGCATCGCTGATACGGGGGCGCAATGACCGGAGCCGAGCTGATCCCGCTGGAAGTCTTGTTGGGCCACCCGGAGCGCGCCGCACCGCAGATCTCGCCCGACGGCACCCGGCTGTCGTACCTCGCGCCGCTCGACGGCGTGCTCAACGTGTTCGTCGGCGACGCCGGGTCCGGCAACGAACAGTCGGTCACCCACGACAAGGACCGCGGGATCCAGGGTTATCTGTGGGCCCACGACAATCGTCACCTCATGTACGTTCGGGACAAAGACGGCAGTGAGAACTTCCGCCTCTACGACGTCGACCTGCAGACGGGTGCCGAACGCGACCTCACGCCGATGGACGGTGTGCAGTGCCGACTCATCGCCCATCACAAGCGATTTCCGAACGATGTGCTCGTCGGGATCAACAAGGACAACCCGCAGCTGCACGATGTGTACCACCTCGACCTGACGACCGGTGAGCTGCGCAAGGTCCTCGAAAATCCCGGGTTTCTCGGCTGGGTGGTCGACGACGACCTGAAGGTGCGCGGCGCGGTGACGCCTACTCCTGACGGCGGCATGGTGATCATGGTGCGCGAGGACGAGCATGCGGATTGGCGGCCGCTACTCGAGGTACCTCCGGAAGACGCCGAGTCGACGGGGCCCGTCGGCTTCACGAAAGACGGCACCGGGATGTATCTGCAGACATCGGTCGGGTCGAACACGTCGCGGCTCGTCAAGATGCACGTCGAGTCCGGTGCGACCGAAGTGATCGCCGAGGACGACACCTACGACATCGCCGGCGTGATCATGCATCCCGACACCAGGGAGATCCAGGGCGTGACGTTGTACGGAGAACGCCTTGAGTACCGCATATTCGACGACGCGATCCGTGGCGACATCGAGGCGCTGCAACGCCTGCACGCCGGCGAGTTGATCATCAGCGACCGCAGCGACGACGACACCACATGGCTCGTCGCGTTCGATCAGGACTCCGGGCCGGTGAAGTTCTACCACTGGGACCGGGCTACGCAGACAGCGACGTTCCTGTTCGATCATCGTCCGGAACTCAACGATTATCCGCTGGTGCCGATGGAGCCCTTTAGCTTCACCGCCCGCGACGGCCTGACCATCCACGGTTACCTGTCGTACCCGCCGGGCGAGCAGCGCACGAACCTGCCCGCGGTGCTCGATGTCCACGGCGGCCCGTGGGTGCGTGTCGGGTGGGGCCTCGACCCGGAGGCGCAGTGGCTGGCCAACCGCGGTTATCTGTGCGTGCAGGTGAACTTCCGCGGCTCGAGCGGTTACGGCAAGGAGTTCCTCAACGCGGGCAACCGCGAGTGGGGAGCCAAGATGCACGACGACCTGATCGACGCCGTCGACTACCTGGTCGAGCGGGGCATCGTCGACCGTGATCGCATCGCGATCTACGGCGGATCCTACGGCGGCTACGCGGCGCTGATCGGGGCGACGTTCACCCCGGACGTGTTCCGGTGCGCGGTCTCGATGGTCGGCCCATCCAACCTCAACACCCTCATGGACTCGTTCCCCGAGTACTGGAAGCCGATGATCGCGTTGTGGCACAAGCGAGTTGGCGACGACCCCGATTTCCTGTGGTCACGGTCGCCGCTGTCGCGAGTGCAGGACATCCGCATCCCGATGCTCATCGCCCAGGGCGAGAACGATCCCCGGGTCAAACGAGCCGAGTCCGAGCAGATCGTCGCGGCCATGGCTGAGCACGGCATCGACCACGAGTACGCGCTGTACGAGAACGAGGGCCACGGCTTCGCCAAGCCCGAGAACCGGCTCGACTTCTATCATCGAGCCGACCGGTTCCTCGCCAAGCACCTCGGCGGCCGCGCCGAAACCTAGGGCGTCACACGGCCCCCAGATCCGCCGACAGCCAATGCTCGGGCTTCAGGTACACCGTGACGCTCTCGCCGTGCTCGCGGCGCGCGAACTCCAGGTACCCCTCGACCTTCTCCGGGGCGAGGTAGCGCTTGGTCATCTCGACGAGTTGTTCGTCGGTGCTCGGCTCGATCCGGCTGACGGCACCGTCGACGGCGACATAGCGGACGGTCGGCTCGAGCCGCTCGACCATCAGCGAGAAATGGCCTGCGGCCTCGATGAGCCGGTGCTTGCGCGACCCGACACCCGTCAGCACCCACGGCTCACCGCCGGGTGAGTACTGGTACCAGATCGGGACCGTGAGCGGACCACGCTTGTCTCCGGCATACACCGACAGTGCGGCGATGTGCGGTTCGGCGAGAAACTGTTCGCGTTCTTCCTTGGAAAGGGCCATGAACTCAGGCTAGCCGCGTCCACCGACACGGCAGGCCGTCGTAGAGTGAGGATCCATGCGCTTTGGACTCTTCATTCCGCAGGGCTGGCGACTCGATCTCGTAGACATTCCCACACAGCAGCACTGGCCGGTCATGAAGGACCTGGCCACCTACGCCGACGGCGGCGCCTGGGATTCGCTGTGGGTGTACGACCACTTCCACACCGTGCCGGTGCCCACCGACGAGGCGACGCATGAGGCGTGGTCGTTGATGTCGGCGTACGCGGCGACGACGTCACGCATCAAACTCGGCCAGATGTGTACGGCGATGAGCTATCGCAACCCGGTGTACCTGGCGAAGGTCGCGGCCACCGCCGACATCATCTCGGGCGGCCGTATCCAGATGGGCATCGGTGGCGGGTGGTACGAGCACGAGTGGCGGGCCTATGGCTACGGCTTCCCGTCGGCCGGGGTGCGGCTGGGCCGGCTCGACGAGGGTGTGCAGATCATGCGTGACGCGTGGCGCGACGGGCGGGTGAGCTTCGACGGCAAGCACTATCAGGTCGACGACGCGATCGTCGCACCGAAGCCGTTGCAGGAAAACAGCATCCCGCTGTGGATCGCCGGGGGCGGAGAGAAGGTGACGCTGCGCATCGCGGCCAAGTATGCGCAGTACACCAACTTCACCTCCGCGCCCGACGGGTTCGCCCACAAATCGGAAGTGCTGGCCGGGCATTGCCGCGAGGTCGGCACCGACTACGACGCGATCGTGCGGTCGGCCAACTTCAACGCCGTCATCGGCGATTCGGAAGCCGATGTCAAAGACCGGATCGCCCGGCTGCGCGACCGCCAGGTGCCGGTGGCGGGGGAGGCCGCGGTCGACGCGATGCTGTCGACCATGAGTGCTCCCGAATCCGCCTCCGGCACACCGGAACAGGTCGTCGAGAAACTGCAGCGGATGCGTGATCTCGGCTGTGAGTACGCGATCCTGTACTTCCCGGAGGCCGCATACGACCGGTCGGGTATCGAACTGTTCGAGCAGAAGGTCATCCCTGCACTGGGCTGACCTGGTAGTGCGCGATGTGCCACCCGGCGTCATTGCGAGTGACCACCACACCCAGGTTTAGGTGGATCGGGTCCCGGTCGCGAAAGGAGAAGTCCGCGACCAGGTATCCGAGCACCACTCCGTCGGCGAGGTCGCGCGTCTCGCGGATGCGATAGTCGACCGTCATGCCCGCCGGCTGGGAGTCGTAGTACTCGAACACCCCCTGTTGTCCGACGCTGTAGGGCCGCAGGCCCTGAAAGATCGCATCGGCGGTGAACACGTCGGCCACCCGTTGCGGCTCGTGTGCGTCGATGCCGGTCTTCCACACGTCGAGCACCCCGCGCAGGATGTTCTCAGTGGCCTGCACTTTGACCTCCGTCGACGCGCAGGATCTCGCCCGTGACGAACCCGGCCTGCTCCAGGTACAGCACCGCCTGGACGGCGTCGTCGATTTCACCGAGCTCATTCATCGGGTTCAGCGATGCCATGAAGTCGTGACTGGACGGATCGTGCATCGGCGTGTTGATCGAGCCGAGAGCCACCGCGTTGACGCGAATGCCACGGCTCGCATATTCGACCGCGAGCGCCTTCGTGACCGCGTTCAGTCCACCTTTGGTCAGGGAGGCCAGCGCCGCGGGCACCTTCGAATTGGCCTGATCCACCAGGCTGGTGGAGACGTTGACGATATGGCCGGAGTCGCCCATCGCGGCGAGCGCTGCTCGGGATACCTCGAAGAACCCGCGCAGGTTCACGCCGGTGATCGCGTCGTAATCGGCGTCGGTGTACTCGGTGAACGGCTTCGCGATGAAGATGCCTGCGTTGTTGACGACCGTGTCGATGCGGCCGAAGCGTTCCAGCGCCGCGTCGACGACGCGCTGTCCGACGCCGGGCGAGGAGATGTCGCCCGCCACGGTCAGCACCATCGGATCATCGCTTTCACCGATGCTGCGCGAGTTCGCGACGACGGCATAGCCGAGCTTGCGGTATCCCGTCACCAGGCCCGCGCCGATGCCCTGCGATGCGCCGGTGATGATCGCGACTGGAGTGTTCATGTCTGGTCCCTTTCTGATCCGGTCCTATCCGGTTGCACCACTCAACACGGCATCGGGCGCGCTCATGTCCGGTCGAAGGGACCGGTTGCCTCTCTGCTGAGAGGCTGTGCCTATTACGCTGCAACGGTGGAGCTGCGGCAGCTGCGCTATTTCGTCACCGTGGCCGAGGAGCTGAACTTCGGCCGCGCTGCCGAGCGTCTGCGTATCGCAGGGCCGTCGCTGTCCCAGCAGATCAAGGCGCTGGAGCGCGACCTCAAGGTGACCCTGTTCGACCGGGACCGGAGGTCCGTCGCGCTCACCTCGGCCGGGGCGGCACTACTGCCCGATGCCCGCGCGTTGATCGCCCAGGCCGACGAACTACGCAGGCGCGCAAAAGGTATGGCGATCTCCGACCCGGTGCGCATCGGCTGTGTGAACTGGTGCCCGACCGATTGGGCCGAGCGGGCCGCGGGCGTCGCCGAACTGCGGGTGGACACGTGGGTGATGCCGTCGCACACGCAGGCCGCCCGTGTCGCCGACGGCAGTCTTGACCTGGCGATCTGCTGGGTGCAGAACGCCGACCTCGACGCGCTGTCGCTTGACGCGCGGCTGCTCGGCGTCGACCGGTTGTACGCGTTGGACGCCGGCACCGATGAGGCGCCGGTCGAAGCCGCCGACACCGTGGTGCTGGTGGACGCCGACGGTGCCAGTTGGTCGTCGTGGAACCGCTACGGCGAGCAGTTCGCGGCCGCGACGGGCGCGCGGGTGATGCGTACCGACGACGGCGGCGTCACCGGCCCGACGTTCTTCGAGCATGTGCGCCGGCTGCGTCGTCCGGTTCTCAACAACCCCAAGGGCCAGGATGTGTCGCTGCCGCGGGGTCTGGTGCGTCGGCCGGTGATTCACCCGTCACCGTTGTGGACGTGGTCGTTGGTGTGGCGGCGTGGCGAAGAGAACCCCGCTGTCCACGCTGTCATCGACGAATTCACCGGCGGCACCATTGATTTCGGGCTGGCGGACCCGACGGTCTGGCTGCCCGCCGACGATCCGCATAAGCCCGGCGATCAGGGCGGCGGCCAGCACCACGACAGCGCCCAGGACCAGCGCGGGCCGGAACCCGTGGTGCAGTAGCGGCGCCACCACCAGCGGGCCGACAATCTGGCCCACCGAGTACCCCGCGGTCAACAACGCGACAGCACGCGGATAACGCAGCAGGCGTCCGGCGGCCAGCGCGAGTGTGCTCACACCGACGAAGGTGCCGCCGAACAGCACGGCGCCGACCAGTGCGGCGGTGATTCCGCCGACCAAACCTGCGACGGCGATCCCGACCGCCTGCAGGCACAGTGCCGCCACCAGCAATCCCGGATGAGACCATCGGCTACTCAGGGTTGCCCACAATGCCGCGGACGGAACGGTGGCCACGCCGACCACAAGCCACGTGCCGCCGCCCAGCCAATCCGGTGTGCCTTGTGCGACTGCCGCGACCAGGAACGTCCCGGCGATGATGTAGCCGATCCCTTCGAGTGTGTAGCTGGCCAGCAGCATCGAGAAGGCGCCGTGCGGTGGGCGCTGTTCGGCGTCATCGACCGCCGTCGCCGTTTCGGGAGCGTGCTGCATCGACCAGGCGCCGATCGCCAGCACCGCGGACACCGCCGCCGACGCCCACCAGGCCGCCTTCCAGTCGTCGATGGCCAGCACGAGCACCGCTGAAAGCGCGATGCCTGCGCCGATACCGCCGAACCCCCAGCCGGCAAGACGCGCAGGATGGCCATGGAGGTGTTCCAGCATCGCGTTGACCGCGATCACGAACACCAGGGCGCTGGTCAGCCCGGCCACGGCGCGCAGCGCTGTCCACTCGATTGTATTGGTGAACAACGGCATTGCGGCGAGACTGGCGATGAGGACGATCAGGCACACCCGGCACGCGGTCATCGATCTGGCAAGCCGTGGCCAAACGGTACCCATCAGGGCACCCGCCAGATATCCGACGTAGTTCGCGGTGGCCAGGTTGGCCGCGGTGTGCGGCGAGATCCCGGCCTGTGCGGTCATCAGCGGCAGGATCGGCGTGTAGACGAATCGGCCGATGCCCATCGCGGCGGCCAGTACTGCCGCCGTCCGGGTCACGTGCGCATGGTGTTGCATCGATCCATCGTGCGGCGCGGCGCCGGTCGGTGACCACGATCGAAATCCTCACAGCTGCAAGGAACTGCCTTTCACACCACGGGATTGCGGACATCGATCCGAGTTGTTGTGGTGTTCGCACAACGCGAAAGGAGTAGTCCGATGACACAGAACATCACCGCACTGGTGACCGGAGCCAACCGTGGGTTGGGGCGCCGGCTCGCCGCCGAGCTCGTCGCACGCGGGGCAAAGGTGTATGCGGCGGCCAGGAGGCCCGAGACGGTCGATCTGCCGGGGGTGATTCCCGTTCAACTGGACATCACCGATCCGGAGTCGGTACGCCGTGCGGCCGAAATCACGCAAGACGTCACGGTATTGGTGAACAACGCCGGTGTATCGACGCGGGCGAACCTGTTGACCGGGCCAATCGAGGACATCCGGCTGGAGATGGAGACCCACTACTTCGGCACTCTCAACGTCACACGCGAGTTCGCGCCGATCATCGAACGTAACGGCGGCGGTGCGATTCTCAACGTCCTGTCGGTCCTGTCCTGGTACCACCCGCCGACCTCGGGGGCGTATGCCGCGGCCAAGTCGGCCGCGTGGGCGCTCACCGATGCGATGCGAATCGACCTCGCGCCACGCGGGATCCACGTCGCCGCATTGCACGTCGGCTACATGGACACCGACATGGTCAGCTACGTTCCCGCGGACCAGAAGATCGATCCCGCAGTGGTGGCCTCCCAGGCGATTGCCGGCCTACTCGATGGGCGGGCGGAGATCCTGGCCGACGATTGGGCGCGTAGCGCCAAGGCACAGTTGTCCACCGCGAACACCGGCGGTTGACCCGACTGCGCAGAATCTGCCGTCACGAAGTGGCACGATTCAAGTATGGAGAAGATCTCGCTCACCGCGCTTGCGCGTCAGCAGTTGGCCTCAGCCCGGACGGCCAACAGCGGACGTAGTGCCCACACCGTCTACGGCGGGCATGAACACGCACTGCGTCAGACGCTGATCGCCCTCACGCAGGGCAGTGGTCTGGACGAGCACGAGAGCCCCGGTGAGGCGACTCTGCAGGTGATCGAGGGCAGGGTCCGGCTGGCGAACTCGGAGGCCAGCTGGGAAGGGTCGCCGGGCGACCACATCGTGATCCCGCGTACCCGCCACACCCTGCACGCGTTGGCGGATTCGGTGGTGTTGCTGACCGTGGTGAAGACCATGGGGCCGCATACCTGAAATTGGGGGCTTGGCCTGACTCGGTACCAGCGGTACCGTATACCGCGAGTCCGTGCTCCGGGGGGTGCGCGGACTCCCGGGGAGGTGGCATATGTCCCAGCCGAGCGCACAGTCCGCGCAAGTCGCGTGCCCAGTCCACGCCGAGGCGAGCTTGCATCCGCCGCGGTGGGCGCCGACACCGGTGCGTTGGCAACACACCGAGGTCGGCTATCTGAAGTCGTGGTGGCTCGCCATGAAGGCCATCCGGGCGGGGTACCGGCACACAATCTACGAGTACGCCACCGAACTGCCCGGTCAGGACGACATCGTCGTCGCACGTACGCCGCTGGCCAAGTTCGTGGTGGTGCGCAACCCCGATATCGCGCGCCACGTCCTGGTGTCCAATCAGGACAACTACGCCAAGAACGCCGAGTACGACCTGCTGGCCGTCGCGTTCGGACGCGGCCTGGTCACCGATCTGAACGACGAACTGTGGCAACGCAACCGGCGCCTGGTTCAGCCCCTCTTCGCCAAACGTCAGGTGGACACGTTCGCGCCGCAGATGACCGCCGCCTGTGTCGCGGCCGCCGACCGCTGGGACCGGATCCTGGCCGCCGGGCGGCCGGTGGACATCGCCGCGGAGATGAACTACGTGACGATGGACATCATCGCCCGCACGATGTTCGGCATCGAACTCACCGGCAAGCTCGCCGAACAGATGCGTACCGACTTCGCCCGGCTGCTAACGCTTTTCGGCTACGGGTTCCTGCTCGGCGTGGCGCGGCCGTTGCGTTGGGGTGCCGACAAGATGTCCTCACCTCGGCTCGCGATCAATGCGCTGCGGCGGGGTGCGTGGATCATCGCACCGCGGGCCAGGTGGGGGCTTAGCCGGATAGAGCGGTTCATCGACCGGCTGATCGCCGACCACCGCAGCGGCAAGATCGAGCGCACCGACAATCTGCTGGCACTGTTGATAGCCGCTGAGGATCCCGAAACCGGTTACCGTTACACCGATTTGGAGATCCGCGACGAGGTGATGACATTCCTCGGGGCCGGCTTCGAGACGACCGCGGCGGCACTGGCCTGGACCTGGTACCTGCTGTCGCAGAATCCCGAGGCGCGCCAACGGCTGGGCAGTGAGCTCGACGACGTGCTCGGCGGACGCGAACCCACCGCCGACGACGTCGACAACCTGCCCTGGACACAAGCCGTGGTTGCCGAGGCCATGCGCGTGTACCCGCCGATCATGGGCGTGGCCCGGATGGCGAAAGGCGATGACATCCTCGGCGATTACCCGATCAAAGCCGGAACCAGCGTCGCCATCTTGATGCACAGCATGCACCACAACGCCCGCGTGTGGGGCAGCCCGCACGACTTCAATCCGGCGCGGTTTCTCAAGGAGAACCTCGACGGTGCGCAGCGTCGTGCGCAGATGCCGTTCGGGGCGGGCAAGCGCATGTGCGTCGCCTCTGGGTTCGCCAACTTCGAGGCCACGTTGATCGTCGCGAGCCTCGCGCAGCGCTTCGAGCTCGATCTCGTACCTGGTCAGCGGCTGCGCCGCGAGTTGACGTTCACCGGCGGCCCGGACGGCGAACTGCTGATGACCCTGCGGAGTCGCGGCTAGATCGCCGGGCCGAGTAGATCGTCGGCGTCTTTGATGATGTAGCCGTAGCCCTGCTCGGCCAGGAACCGCTGCCGGTGCGCGGCGTACTCCGCGTCGAGACTGTCGCGGGAGACCACCGAATAGAACACCGCACCGCCACCGCCTGCCTTGGGGCGCAGCAGCCGTCCCAGCCGTTGTGCCTCTTCCTGGCGCGAGCCGAAAGTGCCCGAAACCTGCACGGCCACTGAGGCTTCCGGAAGGTCGATGGAAAAGTTGGCGACCTTGGAAACCACCAGCGTGGAGATATCACCGCGGCGAAAGGCGTCGAACAACGCCTCGCGTTCGGCGTTCTTCGTCGACCCCTGGATCACCGGCGCGTCGAGCTCTTGCCCGAGTTCCTCGAGCTGGTCGAGGTAGGCGCCGATCACCAGGGTCTGCTCGCCGGGATGGCGCTCGAGGATCGAGCGCACCACCGCGATCTTGGTGTGGACGGTCGAGCACAGCTTGTAGCGCTCCTCGGGTTCCGCGGTGGCGTAGAGCATGCGCTCGTTGTCGGTCATCGTCACCCGCACCTCGATGCACTCGGCGGGCGCGATCCAGCCCTGGGCTTCGATGTCCTTCCACGGTGCGTCGTACCGCTTGGGGCCGATGCGGCTGAACACGTCGCCCTCACGGCCGTCCTCACGAATCAGCGTCGCGGTCAGCCCGAGGCGCCGGCGAGACTGCAGGTCAGCGGTCATCCGGAACACCGGCGCGGGCAGCAGGTGCACCTCGTCGTAGATGATCAGGCCCCAGTCGCGGCTGTCGAAGATTTCCAGGTTCTTGTATTCGCCCTTCGTGCGGCGGGTGATCACCTGGTACGTCGCGATGGTGACGGGCCGGATCTCCTTTTTCTCGCCCGAGTATTCGCCGATCTCGTCTTCGGTCAGAGAGGTACGGGCGACGAGCTCGCGCTTCCACTGCCGGCCCGCCACCGTGTTGGTGACGAGGATCAACGTGGTCGCGCCGGCCTTGGCCATCGCCGCCGCACCGACCAGCGTCTTGCCCGCGCCACATGGCAGCACCACGACGCCCGAGCCGCCCGCCCAGAACGATTCGGTGGCCATCTCCTGGTAGTCGCGCAAGGCCCAGCCGTCTTGTGCGAGCTCGATGGGGTGTGCCTCACCGTCGACGTAACCGGCGAGATCTTCTGCCGGCCAACCGATCTTGAGCAGCATCTGCTTGACCCGGCCGCGTTCGCTGTTGTGCACGACAACGGTGTCGTCGTCGATGCGCGCGCCCAGCATCGGCGCGATCTTCTTGTTGCGCAGCACCTCCTCGAGCACGGCGCGGTCGAGGCTGACCAGCGTCAGCCCGTGCGCCGGGTGCTTGACCAGCTGCAGGCGGCCATAACGCGCCATGGTGTCGACGATGTCGACCAGCAGCGGCTGCGGAACCGGGTACCGGGAGAACGACACCAGGGCATCGACGACCTGCTCGGCGTCGTGACCGGCCGCGCGTGCGTTCCACAACGCGAGCGGCGTGATGCGGTAGGTGTGCACGTGTTCGGGGGCACGCTCCAACTCGGCGAAGGGTGCGATCGCCGCTCGCGCCGCTCCTGCTTGTTCGTGGTCGACCTCGAGCAGGACCGTCTTGTCGGACTGCACGATCAACGGGCCGTCAGTCATGCGCGATCCGCCCTGCTTCCCGGCTGCAAACTCATCCTGTCCATTATTCCGAACCCGTCGAGCTGGACGTCTGGCGCACGGAGGTTCGGACGCGGAGGTGATTCCGACAGCTATCTATGACCAGCTGCGTTCATGGTAACGGTGACGACTATTGACGGCGGTTCCTAATAGATAGCTGTAGTTACTCAACACTGGTAGAGAAGTTTCGCTAGATGAGATATGGGCGATGCCAGATGCGCGTTGATGTTGCGAATTGTAGCTGTTAATTGCGCATTAAGGCGCGGATGTCTACAGTGCTTATCAAGCTTGCTGAAGATAGCTGCGAGTGAACTATAAAAAGTTGCTGATCGGGGGATCGCATGTCGGGGGATCGAAGCTGGATTGCGGGTGCAGGAAACTTCCTGCGCGACGGTCAGCAAAGTATGTGGTTGGGGTGGCCGGCGCGTTGGCTGGCCGCGTTGTGCGCGGTGGCGGTCACCGTCGGCGGGCTGCACCTGGCCGCGCCGTCGAGCGGGATCGGGCAGGCGGCGCGAACGGTGTCGGCGGCGCAGGGGTTCGCCGACGCCGCAGTCGCCGCGTTCACCGATTCGGCGGTCGGCTCCGATCCCACTCTGACCGTCGAGCAGCGCCGCGCCGGATTACCTGACGAGCCGGTGGCCGGCCTGACCGCACCCACCGCCGCCGGCCCGGTGCAGGTGGTGTTGCCCGGCGGGCTCGGCAACGCCCAGCACACCGCGGGCGGGCAGGTCGTCTACCCGAATGCCGGGGCCGGGTTCGACATGCTGGCCGAAAACACCGCCACCGGCACCCGCACCGTCGCCCGGATCAGCGATCCGGGCGGGCCGCGGATGGTCACCACCTTCGTACGCACCCCGGCCGACACCGTCATGCTCGCCCACACCAACGGCTACCTGACCATCAACAAAGCGACCCCGACCGCCGAGACCATCGGCATGTTCTCACCGGCCGAAACCCGCGACGCCACCGGCCGATTGGTGCCCAGCTCGTATGTGGTCAAACAACTCGCCCCGCAGCTATATGTGCTCGCCGAGGTCATCGACCCCCAACCGCACACCACCTGGCCGGTCTACGTCGACCCACCCCTGCACCTCACCGGGACCGGCGGGGTGCCGGTGGGCTTGTTTGATTCGTTCACCAGCACCGTCAGCTCGATGGCTGACACGGTCACATCGGCCGCCTCCACGGCGATGTCGGCCACCGTCTCCGGCGCCAAAGCCGTGGGCGGGTTCGTCAAGGAAAACCCACTCGAATCCGCGCTGCTCGTGGGTGGTGTCGCGTTGGCGGTCACCGGCGTCGGCGGACCTGCCGGTGCGGCCATGATCGCCTCGGCCACCGTCAACATCTCCAGCGCCGCCGTGGATATCGCCGCCGCCGCCATGCCCGACAACCAAGCCCTCGGCATCGCCTCCACGGTGCTGGGCGCCGCCTCGATGGTCACCCCGCAAGGCGCGGCCAAGAAGGTGGTCACCGAGAGCGCCGAACTCGCCGTCGAACAACTAGGCAAGCACGCCGACGACGTTATCGACGTCGCCAAAGCCACACCCACCCCGCCAGCGCAACTCGCCGATGACGTCGCGGACGCGGCGAAACCACCGGTGCCTGGTGTGAGCACTCCCAAAGCTCCCAACGCGCCCCCGGGCAAGGCTCCCGTACACGTTCCCCCGGGACACACTCTGGACTGCGGGTGCATCACCCAGCATCCGGCCGGGGTCTACGACGAAACCAAGATGGGCGGGCAAGGACCGTTCATCGACCACTACGAAGCGGCAATCCTCGACCAACCCAGTCCTTTTCCGATCGCCACTCAGTCAGCACGGAACGCTAATCGCAACGAAGCCATGAAAGGCTTCCCGCTGCGGTCGGGGTATGCGCGCGACGAGAAACCACTCGCTATGAGCGCCGACCGCGGCACTGGCCGCCCTAACGTGCGGTACCTCAATCCCAGGGCATCCTCGGTCGAGGGCAATACTTGGTCGACCGTGATCCGCAAGTACAAGCTGAAGCCTGGCGATCTAGTCGAAGTGGTGTTCCGGAACCGCGCCGGCCAAACCAGCTGCCGCAACTGCGCGCAACGCGACCTGCTCCAACGGCAACCACAGTTACGTCCGTCCAGCCCCGCCCAGCAACGCGCTATCGACGCCGAACGGGTCAGCACCGTCACCAATCGTCAACGCCTCACCGCCGTGCAGAAGGCCGGGGTGCAAGCCACCCGCGACAGCAACAACAATGGTAACGGCGATCACTCCGCGTCATCGAACAAGAACCGCGACCACAACAAGCAGAAACCCAAGAAAGACAAGAAGAGCAAGAAACACCACAAAAAGCCCAAATGACACTCAACCCAGCCGAGAGGACCAACCAGAATGGCGGGCAACGAACTACTCGCTCAAGCCACAATGATTCCGGACTACCAACAAGTCTCCTTCGTGGCATTGGGTTGGGACGAGGTTCCCGAACTTGGCGATGAGTATCCCGTGGAGTTCATTGCCGACGAATCCAGCGTCAACGTCTTCACCTTCGCCGATGACCAAGACCAACACGGTGATCGCACGGTCGACATCTATGTGTACCGCGGCACCGACACCACCGGCCTAGGTCGACTCATCTTCGACACGCCACTGAACTTCCCCGAACCCGAACTCACCTTCGGCAGCATCCTGGCAACCGCGGAATACCACCACCACGTTCCACTCAGGCGGACCGGCTCCATCCCTATCCGCGTGCTCACCCGAGAAGCCCAGCCCGGCAACGGAACCGACGTCATCAATGTCCTCATCGACGATAGCTAACCGCCACAGATCTTCTCCGTATCGCGAAGCTGTCTTGCTTCTAGTCAACCGAGGACGATCAGATCCACTCGCAGCTAGACGCCGATCGTGAGCCTTAAAGCCTCTAACGCCTTGCCTTCGACACACCCCCGTTGATTGATCTTTCCGCAGCCGGAATCCACTTTCGACAGTGGACTATCAGCCGAGGCTAACCCGCCAACGTCCGCCTCCCACGGCACAACTGGGGCCACTTTAAACCCTCCTACCGGGGCGCCAACTGGAGTTGACATAGCCATCGGATCCTCCGGTAAGGGCGGCGCCGACACATCCCAGAAGAAGGAAAGAAAAAGAAGCAGAGCAGCTTGAGCGGGCGCATGCCTGTCTCGTGAGT
The DNA here is from genome assembly GCF_002101965.1 of Mycolicibacterium wolinskyi. Lineage (GTDB taxonomy): Bacteria > Actinomycetota > Actinomycetes > Mycobacteriales > Mycobacteriaceae > Mycobacterium > Mycobacterium wolinskyi. Next base: position 4,908 of record NZ_LQQA01000001.1, on the reverse strand, counting down.
AGGCAAGCGTCCGGCGACCTTGATCTCGAGGAGGCGTGTCTACCGGATCGCTTCGCCGATTGACGTCGACGACGATCCTCAATCGTCAGCTGACACAACCGATGTCACGCGATGGATCGCGAATTCCCGTACCCGCCCGGCGGCCGGGTCGTAGGCGGTGAGTTGTCCGCCGCGGACGTTGATCGGAGCCACGACGCGTTGCGTGGCAACGCCTGCCGGGTCGACGTAGCCGATCACGACGGAGGACTGCGCGATCGCGGCTTCCTGCAATTGCGTGATGGCCATCGCGGGATCGAGGCGGACGCTGGCAAATGGTCCGGCCGCGACCTTGCGTAATACCGCGACGATCGCGCCGAGAGTCTGTGCGGTCGGAGGCGTCGGCGGCCGGTACACCCGACGTCGCGTCGGTGCGGTGACGCGTGCGCCGCGGGCCCTGATGTCGACGACGGTGCCGGTCGAATCTTCAGCTGCCGGTGCGAATCCCGCGTCACGAAGTACGGCGAGCACATCGGCGATCGGCGCCTGCGACACCGCGACCGTCGGGGCCAGGAGTCGCAATTCGAGGCGTTCGGAACCGGGGGAGGCGACGGCCTGCGCGAGCAGCGCGGGATCCTCACACCGCACGAACGACGCCGCCATGCCGACCCGCAACTGGCCGTGCCGCCGAGCGACATCGTCGATGAGATAGGTAAGACCTTGCGGCACCGGAGTTTTCGAGTGTTTCTCGAAGAAGCTGTGTAGCTCGCTGGCGGTCCGTCCGGAGTCGAGGGCGCGTCGCACCGACGGTTCGCTGATGCGATAGACCATGGCGGCGCCTGCTGATTCGACGGTGGCCACCTCTGCCAACTGCTCGGCCAGGTCGCGCTCCAGTGGTCCGGGCACGATCACCGTGAGATCGGCTTGCAGCAGGAAATGATCGAGCGGCTTGGGCAGCGCCTTCGACATCGCCGCCAGCACATCCTCGTCGGCGTCTCCCGCCAAGAGGCCGCGAGCGGGTGTGCTGATCGCGCCCCGGCCCGCCATCCCAAGGGCGTGGGCTTCGGTGAGGAGCGCGCTCACCGTGCCGGGCTGCAGCCGTGCGGCCCAGCGCGGCCGTCTCCAGATCATCGCCCGCGACGCCTCGGCGGCATCGACGCCGGAACCTGGCGGAAGGTCGGCCAGCACCCGCAGCAGCAGCCTGCGGTCCAGCGGCGCCGCGGTCGAGTAGAGCGAATCCGACAGCGCGGCAAACGGTTTGCCGTCAGGTCCTCTGGTGGCGATCAACGCGGGCCTGGCGGGCAGATCCAGCCAGGTCGAGGCCAGCAGATGCCAGCGCACGGCCGTCGTCGATTCGACGAACCGGTCGGTGGCCACCGTCGGAGCCCAGTACGGGCCGGTGCCCTCGCCGGGATCGGGGTCCGGCATGCCCGCCGCGATCAGCCCGGCGGCGGCCGCGAGTTCCAGCAGAAGGCCGAGGCGGCCTTCGTCAATCCCGGTCGATTTGGCCAGCCGCTTGACGTCACGCACCCCCAGCCCGCCGCTGCGCAGCTCGGGAACGGGTGTGGTGCCGAGACTTTCGAGCACCAACTCGATTTCGCGCAGTAGATCGATCACCGCGCCGGCTGCGACGGCGTCGACGTCGCCGACGGTCGTCGTGGTGGTCTTCAGTTCCGGCGCGGTCAACGTGGTCGGGCCGGGCACCTCACCGCGCAACGCCTGCCCCACGAGGCGGGGCAGTATCACGGTGTCGTTGTCGATCCGGCGCAGTAACCCGGCCGCCAACAGTCGCTGCACCGGACGATCGCTCGGAGCGTCGGGAGCCGCGTCGCGCGTGCGGCCCACCGGCGAACCCTCCAACAGGCGGGCCAGCAGGTCCCGTTGGGCGTCGTCGAGCCCGTCGAGCAGCCCGGCGATGTTCTCGGCGCTGCGGTCCGGTACTTCCAAGACGGCCTGCCCGCTGTACCAGGGCAGTCCGGATGCGACCTCGGGAGCTACCCGCACGGACGTCTCACCCCACACCAGGGCGCGTTCGCGCAGATCGTCGATCGCCGCGAGCACGTCGGTCTCATCGGCCCGCTCGCCAAGCAGTTCGGTCACCGCAGAAAGAGGGACCGCCGCGGTGTCGGCGTGTAAGACCAGCAGCGCGTCGAGCACCGCGAGCCGCAGGAAATCCAGTCCGTCGGTGGCGGCCTTGACCGACTGCCGCGACGTGGCCCTGGCGGCGAGCGCCGCGATGGTGCCGGGAGGCGGCTGGCTCAGGTCAGGCCGCAACTCCAGGAGACGGATGAGTCCCTCGTCGGGGAGGTCGGCCAGCCACGCGCCCAGCGGAATTCCGGGAGTCGGTGCGGCGCTCATATCCTGACCAGCGTAAAGCAGCCCGCCGGTATCGCGACCGGCGATGGGGCCTGCCACAATATGGGGCGTGGCTGACAAGAAGAAGAAACAGTACGTCGACAACGGCTGGCCGGTGCTCTCCGACGGCGATGACCACGCGGTGAGCGAGCTCGTCTCCGATCGCACCGGTTCACTGTCTCCGTTCGGTGACATCACCTTCCCGCTGCCAGCCGAAGAGCTGCCATTCGTCCAGTCGGTCACCGTCGTCAACAGGTAACGGTGGGACTGTCGCATCTCGACGAGTCCGGCGCGGCCCACATGGTCGACGTCACGGCCAAGGACGTCACCAAACGCACCGCGGTGGCGCAGGGCACGCTGCTGACCCGGGCCGACGTCGTGTCGCTCATCGCGTCCGGCGGCTTGCCCAAAGGCGATGCCCTGGCGACCGCGCGAGTGGCGGGCATCCTGGCGGCCAAGCGGACTCCCGACCTGATCCCGCTGTGCCATCAGCTGGCACTCACCGGTGTCGACGTGGATTTCGACGTCCGTGAATCCGCGGTCGCGATCACCGCCACCGTGCGCAGCACCGACCGCACCGGTGTCGAGATGGAAGCACTGACGGCCGTGAGCGTGGCCGCGCTGACGCTCTACGACATGATCAAGGCCGTCGACCCCGCCGCACGCATCGACGACATCCGCGTCGTGCGCAAAGAAGGCGGTAAAACGGGTTTGTGGGAAAGACCAACGCAGTGACACGTTCTGCCCGGGTTGTGATCGCATCCACCCGGGCGGCCGCCGGTGTGTACGACGACCGGACCGGACCTCTCATCGTCGGCTGGTTGGCCAACCGCGGCTACGACGTCACCGAGCAGATGGTGGTGCCCGACGGCAGCGCGGTGGGCGAGGCCCTGCGCTCAGCGTTGGCCGAACACGTCGACCTCATCATCACCTCGGGCGGCACCGGCATTTCGCCGACTGATGCGACGCCTCAGGCGACCATGGCCGTCCTGGACTACGAAGTTCCCGGGCTCGCCGACGCCATCCGGCGCGCCGGCGTACACAAGGTGCCGACCTCGGTGCTCTCCCGTGGCGTCTGCGGCGTTTCTGGGCGCACATTGATCGTGAACCTGCCGGGGTCGCCCGGCGGCGTCAAAGACGGGCTGGGCGTGCTCGATCACGTGCTCGAGCACGCGTTGGATCAGCTCGGGGGAAAGGACCACAACCGGTGAGCGCAGCCGTAATCCGGGTAGAAGTGACCGACGCGCCGATCTCGCTGACCGAGTACGAAGAACTCGTCGCGCACGAGGCGGCCGGAGCCGTCGTCGGCTTCTCGGGTGTGGTTCGCGACCACGATGGCGGCCGGTCGGTGACCAGACTCGAGTACTCGGCACATCCCACGGCTCAGCAGGCCCTCGAAGAGGTCGCGGCCGAGGTGGCCGCCCAGGCCGAGGGCGTGCGGGCGATCGCCGTGAGCCATCGCATCGGGCCCCTGAATATAGGAGACGCCGCCCTCGTGGCCGCTGTGGCAGCGGACCATCGCAGGGCGGCGTTCGAAACCTGTGCCCGCCTCGTCGACACCGTCAAAGAGCGACTACCGGTGTGGAAGCACCAGCATTTCGCCGACGGCACCGACGAATGGGTCGGCTCCGCCTGACCTGACTCAGGCCGGCGGCGGAACCGGCGCGGGCGCGGCCGGGGCCGGAGCGCCCACCGGTGCTGGAGCCGGGGCAGGAGCGGCCGGATCTGCCGGCGGCGGCGTGCCGACCGGGAGGTTCGCGGCCTGCCCGCCGGGAGGCGCCGAGGTCAGCGGACGCTGGGTCAGCGCCAGCAAGGCGTCCTTGCCGCTGATGTCCTGGGTCTGGATCGCGTGCCAGATCTCGCGCAGGTACGTCATGTTCGGGCCCTGGCCGGGAATCTGTGCCGGGCTGTCTGTCGTGCCGGGCGGCAGGTTCTCCGGGCTGGCCAGGTGCGGGACGCCCTCCGGCGGCAACGGGGTTCCGTTGGTCACGACCTGGTTGGCCACATCGAAGGCCGGCTGCGGAATGTCCACACCGTTGAGCGGGGCCAACGGATCCGGTGCGGGTGCGGCGACCGGGGCAGGCGCAGGTGCTGGGGCAGGAGCGGGCGGGGCCGGGGGAGCCGGCAGCGCGGGCTCGAGCGGCAACGGGGTGCCGGCGTGCAGTGCCCACGTCTGCGGCTGGTCGACCGGAGCGGGGGCCTGATCCCAGTTCTCCGGAGCCGGTGGGGCCGGAGCCGCGACGACATCGACGGGCGGGGCCGGGGGTGCCGGCGGAGCCGGAGGCGGCGGCACGTCAACGGGCAGCGGTGCGTCGAGCGGGGCTGGTGCGACCTGCAGTGCGGCGTCGACGATCTGGGCCTCGGGAGCAGGCGGCGGCGGAGGCGGCACGTCGACCGGAGCGGGCGCGACGGGTGCCGGTGCGGGCGGCAGCGCCTCAGGTGCGGGTGCCGGTGCCGGGGGCAGCGCCTCGGGCGCGGGAGCGGGCGGCAGAGGCTCGGGGAGCGGCGCCGGCGGAGGTGCCTGCGGCATCGGGGCCGGGGCGGCCAGCATGTCGACCGGGGCCGGCGCCGCTCCCC